>NZ_JABAOB010000010.1 GCF_012726295.1 Chitinophaga sp. Ak27
GTACGTGGGACTGGCCGTCAGGCTCCAGCTACCGTAGGAATATACATCTCCCCGCATGGTAAGGTCAAAATGCTCTCCCAGGCCGATATAATATCCCCCGTTTTCCAGGCCAATCCCTTTCTGCTGGTTCACCACATATTGCGGAGGCAGGATACCGGAGCGCTGCCCCTGTGTAATCGGGAAAATGGCAAAGGGGATGAATAATGGAGTGGGGATCCCTTCAATTTCCAGGTTTGCCGGCCCGGAAATTACCAATTTATCAGGGATAACCTTTATTTTACGTGCGCGAAAGCTAAAGTGGGGTGTATCCAAGTTACAGGTAGTATACCCGTTTTTAAACCCAAAAATGGTATTATCAGCCGCTTTTTTGGTTTGTGCACTGTGGATATAGCCTTCCCCGTATTGGGAACGGGTGTTGTAGATCTTTGCCTTTTGGGAAGTAAAATTATATTTGAGGGTGTCCGACTCGAAGCTCTGTCCCCCGTCATTCATGATAGGGCCGCCAAACAGCTTACCGGCGGTGTCTTTGGCGTTGGTAGCCTCGAGAATGCCGGTCTCCTGGTCGAAATTCATCTTTTCGGCCGTCAGGTCGATGGATTTATACTTGGTGTTGGCGCTGCCATATAAATAAAAGCGTTTATCCGGCACCATCAGGATGATAGAGTCCTTAGCCTTGTAATGTACCGGGGCATCCAGGGTATCCTTGGAAATCTTCGGTACAAACAGCGTATCTACCGTTGTCCCTTTGCTGGTATCCGCATCCGGCGACAAGATGTTGGTATCTGCTACCGGGGCTGCCACCGGAACAGGGCGTTTTACTTTGGAGCTGTCCTTACGGACAACCGGCTGGACGGTATCTGCCAAATTTTTGTTAAAAAATGAAAAAGCTTGTGGCCTGGAGCCTGCAACTGCATCTATAATAAAAGGAATGGCAATCAACATACCGGCAAAAACCAGGTATGTCTGTCGGAAAAACTTTTTATAATTATTTTTGTAGCTAGCGTTCATGTGTTACGGCGGCCACAAACCTACAAGATTTTATACAATTTATTACAAAAGGTAACTTGTAATGTTTGAAAACACTTATATTGAAAGGTAGTCGAAACTCGCATGGAGAAAGAAGATGATTAATTTAACAGATAAACTTATTTTTTTATTTTTTGTGAAAAACAGCACCCATTAAAATGAGAATCATGCGCTGGAACCGATTTTGGATTTTAGGACTGGGAACACTATTCACCTGTACCTTTTTTATTCAGGCCAAAAATAATCCCGTTACCAGGAAACAGGATAAGCCTATACGAACAATTATAATAGATGCCGGCCACGGCGGTGAAGATCCCGGCGCCAAAGGTAGCTATTCTACGGAAAAACAAGTCACCCTCGAAGTAGCCCTCAAACTGGGCAAAATCCTGGAAGAAAATATGCCCGATGTAAAGGTGGTGTATACACGAAAAACTGACCGCTTTGACGATCCCCGCAAAAAAGCCCAGATCGCCAACGACAACAAAGGTGAACTATTCGTATCTATCCACTGTAACTCTACCGGCAAAATCCGTAAAGTAACCGGGTATAAAACCGTATACCACAGAAAAGGGAAAAGGAAAATTGCGTCCAAACAACCTATCTACGCCTATTATCCCAGTAATGCCAAAGGAACTGAAACTTATATCTGGGCTACCAGTAAAAACAACGCCAAAATGGAATCCCTTAAACAGAATTCCGTTATCGTACTGGATGCCAACTCAGAAGAAACAAAGCAGCTGATGGATGATACCGATCCCGAAACCTTTATTCTCTTAAATACCCTGAGAAACGCCTACTTCGACCAAAGCCTCCGCCTCTCTACCCTCATCGAAGATGAATTCACCCGGGTAGGCCGCATCAGCCGCGGCGCCAGGCAGAGAAATGAAAAAGGTATCTGGGTACTCTCCGCTACCGCCATGCCCAGCGTACTCGTAGAACTCGGCTTTATCAGCAACCCGGAAGAAGAAGACTACCTCAACTCCGGCAGCGGCCAGCAGGAACTGGCTAACTGCATCTACAAAGCCATTAAACGTTACCGCGAGGAACTCGACAGGTTTACCAACAACCGGAACAGCTCACCCGCTACCACCCGGAGCAATTCCAGGAGCAACAACAACGCCGCGATGCTGAAACCAGGCAAACCCGCAAAGAACCAACCGGATCCCGGCGATGGCTATTGCGTACAACTCATGATCACCGACAAACTTTATAAACCAGGAGCTTCCATTTTCAGGAAGCTCCCTGGTGATATCAACCGGCAGCCGGTTGTCATGAATAAAAAAAAAATGAACAAATATATGTGGGGACGCTTCAAAACAGATCAGCAGGCCTCGAACGCCCTCCGCAAAGCCCGCAAGCTGGGATTTAAAGGCGCTTTCGTGACCAACTGCTAATTCCCCCCTTCTTCCCCATCCCCCCACCATCATCTACCCCTCCCCCTCTTTTTTATTACCAACATTTTTACCCAACTACGCCCCGTGCATGCTTTTTGATTATTTTTGCGTGAACGTATACGAATCTCATGCTCAAATTATCTAATGAAACCAAAGTAGGTGTACTGACGGTGCTGGGTATAACCTTACTTGTGCTGGGCTTTAATTTATTGAAAGGAAAAAGCCTGTTTTCACATAATAAAACCATTTATGCCGTATATAAACAGGTGAATGGCCTGCAACCAGCCAACGCGGTACAGGTAAATGGACTGGTAGTAGGTAGCGTCAGCAACCTCGAAGTAATGGGCAAAGATGCCTCCAGGATATTGGTGACCATCACCATCACCAAAAAAATTGATCTCCCACGCAATTCTGTAGCCCGCATCAGCAGCGACCTGCTGGGCACGAAAACAGTGCAGCTCGACCTGGGTAACGCCAGCGAATATCTGAAAAATGGGGATACCCTCTACGCCGCAGTAGACGGCTCCATTACAGACGCCGTGAAAGAACAGCTCAGCCCCCTGGTTAAAAAACTGCAAGGGACCCTGTCAAATATCGACTCCGTACTGCTCAGCGTAAATGGTATCCTGGATACTACCGCTAAAGGAAATCTTCAGGAAGCTATCCGTGGCCTTAACATCACCATGCGCAACTTCTCACATACTTCCGCCTCCCTCAACAATATGCTGGACCCGGATAAAGGAAGTGTGTCCAAAACTTTCAATAACCTGGCATCTATTTCCGGTAACCTGAAAGATAATAACGCGAAAATTACCGGTATCCTCGATAATGCCCAGAAAGCGACCGACGCACTGGCTAAAGGTAATATCGATAAAACACTGCTACAACTGCAGCAAACCGTCAATAACCTGAACCAGACTATCGGCAAACTCAATACCACCGACGGTACCGCCGGCCTGTTGCTCAATGATAAAAAGGTGTACAACAACCTCCAATACTCACTGGGCAACCTGAATAAGCTACTGGAAGACCTCCGCGTCAATCCAAAACGCTATGTTCACTTCTCCCTGTTTGGCAAAAAAGATAAAACGAAACCGCTTCCTTCAGATACAGCAGCGGCACAATAATAAGAATCAATGCATCGATACATAAAATCAGGGATTTTCCTGGCTGTCATCTGTTTCTTCGCAATGTCGGCCAGTGCCCAGTTTCCGGCCAAACCAGCGCCGAAAACAGGGTCCGTTATTGAAATTATTCACGCGGATACACTCATCATGTATGAACGCGACTCCGTAAGCCTCACCCGCTTCGTAGGCAGCGCCGTATTCAAACAGGGAACTACCCTGTTCAACTGCGACAGCGCCGTAAAAAATAATAAAACCAATATTATCGATGCCTATGGCAATATTCATATCAACCAGGCAGACAGCATCCATATCTATGGTAATTACCTGAACTATGATGCCAACACCCGCATCGCACTGCTCCGCGATAACGCCAGGCTCACAGATGGTAAAGTAACCATCACCGGCCCGGAACTACAATATGATATGAATGCCAAAATTGGTTCGTATACACAGGGCGGACGCCTCGTCAACGGCAAAAGTGTACTTACCAGCGAACAAGGTTACTATTACACAGAAACAAAAGAGATGCATTTCATGCAGAATGTGTTGCTGGTAGACCCGGAGTATACCCTTAGTACCAGCGAACTACTCTATAACACCGGTACTAAAATAGCCACCATCATTGCACCCACCACGATCAACAACAATGATAAAAGTACCATGTACGCCACCAGCGGCTATTATGATACCGATAAAGGATACGGCAATTTTGGTAACCGCCCCACAATCGAAGATAGTACCGGTACCATTACCGCCGATAATATAGAAATGGATAAGCTCACCGGCATGGCCTATGCCACCGGTAATATGGTGTATAAGGATACCGCCCGCAAAATGTCCCTGCTGGCCAACAAGGGCGTGGTAAACCAACGCGAAAAAACCATACTGGCCACCCAGAAGCCATTGCTCATCATGGAAAAAAATAAAGATACGCTGTACATGGCCGCCGATACACTGTTCTCCGGCGTCATCAAACCAGACGACAGCCTCTCTATTCCATCTGTAGCAGGTTTAAAACGTATTCCCGAATCACCCACCAAAAACCTGAGAAGCCTGCAAACGATCAGGCCTCCCGATAGATTCACTGCCACCATCTCGCCGCTCACAAAAGGCGACGCCATTGCCCGGAAACAGGAAAACGACAATATCGCACCCAATGTATCCGCGTTCATGGCCGATAGCGCAATGGCTAAAACCAAACAGACATTCGATTCAGTGAAGATGAAAACGGTGAAAGTAGCCCCCCCTGCTAACGTAGTCTTGCACGATTCCCTGCCAGGTATTAAGCATCACGCCGACAGCATGGCGCTGAGCGCACCAAAGGATACCAGCGAACAACGCTATATTCTCGCTTATCATCACGTAAAAATATTTTCCGACTCCCTACAGGGCGTAGCCGACAGCGTATTCTACTCCTCCAGGGACTCTATATTCCGCTTCTATGGCAAACCCGTTTTCTGGTCTAACAACACCACCCAGCTAAGCGGCGACACCATCCTGATGTTTACCAAAAATCAGACAGCCGATAAAATGCTGTTGAAAAATAACGGCTTCATTATCAACGAAGCAGGCCCCGGTATGTATAACCAGATTAAAGGCAGCATCATCACCGGCTATATCCTTGGCGAAACACTCGACTGGATGCACGTGGAAGGAAATGCCGAAACCATTAACTATATCAAAGACCAGGCGGGCGCCTATATGAGTGTAAATAAAGCACAATGCGCCATTATCAATATCTACTTTAAGAAAAGTGAAGTGAATAAAGTGGTCCTCGTCAAAGACCCTGAAGGGGTCGTATATCCGTTTACCCAACGTCCGTTAGACCAGCTGCAACTGGAAAATTTCAAATGGGACATTAAACGGCAGCCCAAGAGCAAATACGAGCTAATGCAATAGCTTCCAGGTATAACAGGCAGCACGATACTGCCTGTTATACCCGGGAATATTACCTCACCTAAACCATACACCGTGCTAAAGAACTCTATCAAATTAATCCGTAAAACGCTGTTGTCGCCACTCTATGTGTTTTTTAAAGACAGCCGCGCAGTAGGCATTGTACTCATTGCCTGCACCATCATTTCCATGGTGCTGGCCAATTCAGGTGTACAAACGGATTACGTAGGGTTCTGGAACAATTTGTTTGATCCCAGCACCGGGCATCACTATCAATACCGCGCGCTCCACCTGCCCAACTCCTACCTGTTATGGATAAACGACGGTATGATGGTATTGTTCTTTTTTCTTGTAGGCATGGAGATCAAGCGGGAGCTAACTGTAGGCGAGCTGTCTTCCCTCCGTAAATCCATTCTGCCGGTGCTGGCGGCTATTGGCGGTATGTTATTTCCTGCTGTCATTTTCGCTGTTATTAATAAAAATACCTCCTTTACCCATGGCTGGGGCATCCCCATGGCCACTGATATCGCCTTCTCCCTGGGTATCTTATCCCTGCTCGGCCGAAGGATTCCGGTGGGGCTTAAAATCTTCCTGATGGCCCTGGCCATCATCGACGACCTGGGTGCCATCCTCACTATCGCCATATTTTATACGCCCCACCTGGATGTAAAATACCTGTTGATTGGAGGCGGTGTATTCTTAATTCCACTGCTACTGAATTTTTTGAAAGTACAACGGCTCATTTTATATTTTATCCCCGGCATCGTGCTGTGGTATTGCCTCTTCAATTCAGGTGTACATGCCACTATCGCCGGAGTATTACTTGCATTCTGCATTCCACTGGATAAGATATCCGACCTGGTACATGGTTTACATGATCCGGTCAACTTTATTATTATGCCCATCTTTGCATTGGCCAACACCGCGATACAGCTCCCGGCCGATATTGGCGCAGCGCTGCACAATGAAGTCAGTTATGGCATCATGGCAGGTTTGTTGCTGGGCAAACCACTGGGAATTTTCACCCTGTCGTTTATTGCTGTTAAATGCAAATGGGCGTCCCTGCCCTCCAGAGCCGGATGGCCACAATTATTGGGTGTTGGACTCATCGCCGGAATAGGTTTTACTATGTCTATTTTTATCTCTTCCCTGGCTTACGAGGAACGTGATTTACAGATCATTGCGATCATTTCAGTGATCGCCGCTTCCCTGCTGGCAGGCATAGCCGGCTTCGTTTTTCTCCGCCTCATGAAACCGGTTGGCACTGTTCTTGTAAAGCAACCTTTGATTTAATTTTCGTCGTGCATACTCTAGGAAAAAAGCCAACGTTTCTAAACGTGTATTTTACGGACCACTCAAAAAACACATCTATGAAAAAAGTCGTGTTACTTTTCAGCATGATCGCTGTACTCGCGATACAGGCTAACGCGCAAAAAAGAAGCTACAAAAGCAGCGATCCTTCCAACTATAATACCGCTTTAGGTATTCGTCTGAATCCATGGATAGTTGGATTTACCGTTAAACATTTTATCCAGGGCCCTCATGCCATTGAAGGACTGGTAACTACCAACCACGAACACAGGAATAATGTAACCGTTACGGGGTTATACGAATACAACTGGAATATTGGCGTACCCCAACTCGTGATGTATGCTGGTGGCGGTGCACATATCGGCTTTTACGACCGTCGCGATTATGACTGGGATCGTTATGTAGAAAAAGGTAAAGGCACTTACGTATCACCCGGACTGGATGGTATCATTGGTATTGAGTATACCTTCAAGAAATTTCCTTTAAACATCAGTGCTGATCTGAAACCTTACGTACAGTTTGTTGGACCCACCAACTACATGGGTGAGGAGATCGGCGGTGTGTCTGCCCGGTTTGCTTTCTAAACCCGCTGACCACTTCATTACAAACGGATCATGAGGCAAGCATGGTCCGTTTTTTTATGTTCCCTATTTTGAAGTAATTTTATTACATGAAAATCTTCTCCGCCCCCCAAATCCGCGAGGCCGATGCCTTCACGATCGCCCATGAGCCCATCAGCAGCGCTCAACTGATGGAAAGGGCCGCCGGCAAATGCGCGGCGTGGCTGGAAGAACATTATGCTCCTCGCTACCCGGTATATATTTTTTGCGGAAAAGGAAATAATGGGGGAGATGGATTGGTAATAGCCCGCCTGCTACTCGATCATGGCTATAAGGTCAGCGCCGGAATATTACAATATGGCGCCCAGGCTAGCCCCGATCACCAGCTGAACCTGGAAGCCCTGCAACAGCAATACCCCGCCAGTCTGTATCCGATAGGCGATGTGTCAGATATCCCTGCCCTGCCCCCGGATGCGATCATTATAGATGCCATTTTCGGTACTGGTATGAGCAGGCCTATAGAAGGGTGGCTGACTGGCGTAGTGCATCATCTCAATGGACAACGCGGCAAACATATCATCATTGCAGTAGATATGCCTTCCGGGCTGCGGGCCGATGAAAGCAGCGTGCAACAAACGGTGATACAAGCGCATCACACTTTAAGTTTCGAATGTTATAAACTCGCATTCCTGCTCCCGGAAAATGCACCCTATACCGGAGAAGTACATATACTTCCTATAGGACTACATCCGGACTATATAACGCACACGCCCACACGCTATTTGCTCACCGATCCAGGCATTATCCAAACCATTTACCAGCCCCGCACCCCCTTTGCCCATAAGGGTACTTACGGACATGCGCTGCTCATAGCCGGAAGCTATGGCAAAATGGGCGCCGCGGTGTTGAGTGCCAGGGCGTGCCTGCGTGCCGGTGTGGGACTGCTTACCTGTTACGTGCCGCAATGCGGCTACAATATTATGCAGCTCAGCGAGCCCTGTGCCATGTGTATCACGGATGAAGATCCGCATTATAGTCTCCATTTTCATAGCAGCATCAACAACACTGCTTACAAAGCGATCGGTATAGGCCCCGGGCTGGATACCCAACCGGGTACGGCCAGGGCCCTGGAACATTTGCTGGACAGCTATCAGCGGCCAATGGTCATTGATGCCGATGCACTTAATCTACTTTCCGTATATCCGTCCCTGTTATACAAGGTACCGAAAGGCTCTATACTCACGCCTCATCCCAAAGAATTTGAGCGGCTGTTTGGCGCTACTCCCAATGAAGTGGCACGCCTGGAATTATTATCTCAACAGGCAATCAAATTGCAGATATACATCCTGCTCAAAGGCCGGTATTCTGCCATTGCCTGCCCGGATGGCGCTGTCTATTTCAATAATACAGGCAATCCCGGTATGGCCACCGGGGGCAGCGGCGATGTGCTCACCGGCATACTGACCGGTTTGCTGGCACAGGGTTATAGTTCTAAAGCCACCGCTATCCTGGGTGCCTGGCTGCATGGGTTTGCAGGCGACCTGGCCGCTGCCCACCTGTCGCAGGAAGCCATGACTGCTGCCGACATCATACAATGGCTCGGAAAGGCTTTCCTGGAAGGCATTTGACACATTCCCTGCTGTCGCCATGGCAATAAAGTGACGCTGCTCCCCAACATATAATCATTTTTCCCACTCCAAGGTTATTTTTTACGCCCAAATCCTTGCTCATGGCGAAGGTGTTTAATATTTTTCCGGACGCTCTACACAATTAATAATTTATGTTTTATATTCATTTGAAATATTTTTTTGAGAATCCTATAATTTTTTAATTACTAAACTTTTTTGTCAACCAGTATTAATAAATTTCGCGTACATGAGTATAGTTTATCTCGTTCCTTGTTTTGGATTATTGGCTTTGCTATTTACGGCTGTTAAAAGCGCCTGGGTTACACGACAGGAGGCTGGCAATGAAAAAATGAAAGAGATAGCGCAGCATATTGCTGAAGGGGCTATGGCATTTCTGAAAGCTGAGTATAAAGTCCTTATTTACTTTGTTATCATCGCGGCCCTGCTGTTAGGCTATATGGGCGCAACACATGAAAATTCACACTGGTCTATTGCCCTCGCCTTTGTGGTAGGCGCCGTATTTTCGGCTACTGCCGGCTTTATAGGCATGAGGATCGCCACCAAAGCCAATGTGCGCACCGCGCATGCAGCTCGTACCAGCCTCGCCAAAGCACTGCAGGTATCCTTTACCGGCGGTTCTGTAATGGGAATGGGCGTAGCCGGCCTGGCAGTACTGGGGCTCGGATCATTGTTTATTATATTGAAATCATACTTTGGCGCAGCTGCCAATACCGCTGAAATGATTAAAACCATTGAAGTACTCACCGGGTTTTCACTGGGCGCAGAAAGTATCGCCCTGTTTGCCCGCGTAGGCGGCGGTATCTACACCAAAGCAGCCGATGTGGGCGCCGACCTGGTAGGTAAGGTAGAAGCAGGCATTCCTGAAGATGATCCCCGCAACCCCGCTACCATTGCGGATAACGTGGGCGACAACGTAGGAGACGTAGCTGGTATGGGCGCCGATTTGTTCGGTTCCTATGTGGCCACCGTGCTGGCTACCATGGTACTTGGCTCTGAAACCGTATCACAGGACGCCTTCGGAGGCATCGCTCCCATACTCCTTCCAATGATGATTGCCGGCGCCGGTATCATCTTCTCTATTATCGGTACCCTGTTTGTAAGAATCGGCGATAGCGCCGGCCTCAATACCGGCGTGGTACAGAAAGCGCTGAATATGGGTAACTGGGGCTCTATTGTCTTAACGGCGATCGTTTCCTACTTCCTGGTGAACTGGATTCTGCCCGATAGCATCATGACGCTGCGTCATCACGAATTTACCCGCGGACAGGTATTTGGCGCCATTATGATAGGCCTCGCAGTAGGTACTTTGATCAGTATTATTACCGAATATTATACCGCGATGGGTAAACGCCCAGTAAAATCTATTATCCGCCAATCCGCCACTGGTGCTGCTACCAATATCATTGGTGGCTTATCAGTAGGTATGGAATCTACCATGCTTCCTATTCTGGTACTGGCCGCAGGTATTGCCGGCTCCTTCTCAATGGCAGGCTTATATGGTGTAGCCATTGCAGCTGCCGGTATGATGGCCACCACGGCTATGCAGCTGGCTATCGATGCTTTCGGCCCTATTGCCGATAATGCCGGCGGTATTGCTGAAATGAGCGAATTACCGAAAGATGTACGCGAAAAAACAGATATCCTCGACGCCGTAGGTAACACTACCGCCGCTACCGGTAAAGGTTTTGCCATTGCTTCAGCCGCCCTCACTGCACTCGCGCTCTTTGCTGCCTTTGTCGGCGTGGCCGGCATTCCCGGTATCGATATCTATAAAGCTAATGTACTGGCCGGCCTATTTGTAGGTGGTATGATTCCATTCATTTTCTCTTCCCTTGCCATTGCGGCCGTAGGTCGCGCGGCGATGTCCATGGTAGAAGAAGTACGCCGCCAGTTCCGCGAAATTCCTGGCATTATGGAAGGTACCGGTAAACCGGAATACGACAAGTGCGTGGCCATTTCTACTAAAGCCTCTATTCGCGAAATGATGCTGCCCGGCGCTATTGCTCTCATTGCTCCCCTGCTGGTAGGTTTCCTGGCCGGCCCCGAAGTGTTGGGCGGATTCCTGGCCGGCGCTACCGTAAGCGGTGTGCTGATGGGCCTTTTCCAAAATAACGCCGGCGGCGCATGGGACAATGCTAAAAAATCGTTCGAAAAAGGCGTGGAAATCAATGGCGAAACCTACTACAAAAAATCTGAGCCACATAAAGCCTCTGTTACCGGCGATACTGTAGGCGATCCGTTTAAAGATACCTCCGGTCCCTCCATGAACATCCTCATCAAACTGATGTCGATTGTATCCCTGGTGATTGCCCCTACCCTGGCGGAATTATACCATACCAAGGTACCACTGGTACCTGTTACCACTAAAACAGAAACGGTAAAACCAGCTGCCAAGGCGCCCGATGCCAAAGCCACTGCCTACCTCCTGAAGAAATAATATGTGATTACGTATAGAAAAGCCCGTCAGCTGATGCTGACGGGCTTTTTATTTAGCTCCCTTTGCCGGCCGGAATATCCCTTTTCTCCGAAAACAAAAAATTCGTTTGGTAGTTAACATTATTCGTTTACCTTTGTACTGTAATTAATTTTATTACAGATTAAGCATCTGTTTTTTTATCTCTATAACTGTAATATTTATTATAACAATTCAAACAATTAGCTGTTAAAGGCTGTAATAACTAATCATCTAAAATAAAAAATCATGAAAGTAGCGATTATCGGAGCATCCGGATTTATAGGCACTGCTATCTTAAACGAAGCCCTGAACAGAGGACACGAAGTAACGGCCATCGTTCGTAACCCGGAAAAAATAACCGTAAAAAACGCACATCTGACCGTTAAAGCCGCTGATGTTACTGATGAAACAGCCCTGATTCCGCTGTTAACCGGCAACCAGGCAGTCATTTCAGCTTATAACGCGCACGATACGGATACTTATGTGAAAGCCATCAACGCTATCATCAGCGCCACTAAAAAAGCAGGTATCAAACGCCTGATCGCCGTTAGCGGAGCAGGTAGCCTGGAAATTACCCCCGGCGTACAGTTGCTGGATACCCCACAATTTCCAGCCGAATGGAAAGCCGGCGCTACCGCTACCCGTGAAGCGTTTTACGTAATCAGGCAGCAAAATGACCTCGACTGGACCGTTTTAAGTCCGGCTATGATGATCGCTCCCGGCGAACGTACCGGTAAATTCCGTTTGGGTAAAGACCAGGTGGTACTCGATGAAAAAGGAGAAAGCAAAATCTCTACAGCTGACTACGCGGTTGCCCTCATAAACGAACTGGAACAACCTCAACATATCAAACAACGCTTTACTTTAGCGTATTAACAGGCTGGCCCAACAGGACATACTCCTGTTGGGCTATTGATAAACCTTACTGGGACTTATCCCAAACTTCTTACGGAAAGCATTACTGAAATGCTGGGGAGAGGAATACCCTGCTTCCAGGGCTATGGCCGATAACGGCAACCTGCCCTCCCGTATCAGCTCCCGCGCCAGCTCCAACCGGCAATCATTAAGGTAGCCAAATACGGTATTATCAAAAACGGCTTTAAAGCCCGACTTCAGCTTAAATTCATTCAACCCCGATTTACGGGCCAGGTCGCCCAGGCTTAATGGCTGCTGTAAATGCTGCACCAGCAAGTCCTTCGCATAATGTAATTTCTCAACATCAGACGCAGATACTTTAGGACGCACCGGAACAGACCGTAACTCTGCCGACTCTATCTGCTCACATTGCAAGGCCAGCAGCTCCAGCGCTTTCGACTGCAGAAAGAGCTTCTTCAAGCCACCCTGAAACCGGCATTGACGCACCTCCTCCATAATCAATTGCATACGCGGCGTAATACGGGGATTAAATTTGTCGGTCAATGTAGTAGTACGATTGCCTGCAATATTATTTGCCAACCCATCCAGCACCCGTCCATTATTCTCCGCCAGCTGCAGGAACTTCTCCGGCAAAAAGGATAACCCGAAAAATAACATATCCCGCTGCTTTTTTACCCCGGCCGATTCCGACTCACAAGGGCTATACATCAGATTATGCTCCAGGCTCCGGAACTTAAAATTATTGGAGAATCCATCCAGGCTGGTAGTAATGTCTCCCCGCTCCATGAACAACATCATCACTTTGGGCTCTTGGAAATCCGACAAAATATGAATGTTCTCATACACATCGGCAGTACAGGCGGCAATAGCAATACCATCAAAACAGAACTCATGGAAATTGGCCGCCCCAAAAGGATGCCTCATTTCCTGTGTTTGTTCTACGATTGCCTGGTTACGGTATTTCTTGAAATCAAAGGGCGTTTTCTCTGATAACAGTACCTGGTTGGCATCATCTGTAATAACTATGCCCATAAAATAATCCGTTTCGTATAAGTGTTTATCCGTTTCGTGTAACAGTCATATAGGATAACTAGCGCAAATTTGCGTAAAAATATTCCGAATATTTAAAATAAGTACTTTATGCTGGGAATATTCCGTACCAATATTACAACTGTTCAGGATAGAAACCATGTGATTAGCGCCATTTCCTCACAATTCAAGGTTAAAGATTGTACACTGGACCTGGAAGACTGTGACCGGGTATTGCGGGTGGTAAGCCTTCAGTCAATGGCTGAACAAACCATCATTGATTTTGTTACCAGGCTTGGATTTTACTGCGATATACTCGACTGATCATACCTGGCAAGTTGCCTTGTTAGACTGCCGGCGACTGGATAATATCTTATCCGCGCCGGCAGCTTTTTTCTATTATAAAAAAAATAATTTATTGCCGTAGGGGTACAATATTTTTGCCACGTCTTATTTACGTGTTGGAAAATCAGCACGCATACTTTACCAAACCGGACTTAATTTTTATGAAAACTAAGGCGACCCTGTTGCTGTCACTGCTACTGCTATTGCTGGCGGGACAAACAACGACTGCTCAGCAGCAACGATATACCGTAAGCGGCTATGTTAAAGACAAACAAAACGGAGAAAGCCTGGTAGGCATCTCCATCGGTAAAAGCGGTACCACCATCGGTACTGTTACCAACCAATACGGCTTTTATTCACTGACGCTTCCTGCAGGAGAACATGAAATACAATTCTCCTACATGGGCTACGCTCCTTATAAAACTACCGTTAAACTGACAAAAAACACGACTATCGACGTAAGCATGGAAGCTACCAGCAGCCAGCTCAACGTAGTAACGGTAAACGGCCAGAAGCAGGAAAGAACGGTGAATACACTCAATACCAGTATCAACAAACTGGATATTCAGCAAATGAAGAAGATGCCCACCTTCATGGGAGAAGTAGACGTACTCAGGGCTATCCAAACCCTCCCCGGCGTAAATACTGTAGGGGAAGGGGCATCCGGATTCAACGTTCGCGGCGGTAACAGCGATGAAAACCTCATCCTGCTGGATGAAGCCCCCGTATATAACTCCACCCACATGCTCGGGTTCTTCTCCGTATTCAACCCCGATGCCGTGAAAAGCCTCAACCTTATCAAAGGCGGATTCCCCGCGGAGTATGGCGGCCGGACTTCTTCTGTACTCGATATCCGTATGAAAGACGGTAATAACCAGCACCTCACCCTCAACGGCGGTATCGGTAACATCTTTAGTCGCCTTTCGGTAGAAGCTCCCATTGTAAAAGATAAAGGCTCCTTTATCGTGGCTGGCAGAAGATCCTACATCGACCTGCTTATGAAACCCTTTGTAAAGGGAGATATGAAGGATACCAAACTCAATTTCTATGACCTCACCGCCAAAGCCAACTATAAATTCGATAAAAATAACGCCCTCTTCGTAAGTGGTTATTTTGGGAGAGATGTATTCGGCTTCGGTAAAGATGTAAATATGAACTGGGGTAACAGTACTGCCACTGTGCGTTGGAACCACGTTTTCACCAACCGCCTGTTCCTCAACCTCACCACCTACTATAGCAAATACGACTATAGTCTGAAGTTCACCAACGACTCCAAGAAAAAACCAGGAGAAGTGGAACAAGCTTATGACTGGACGTCCAACATCATCAACTACGGGCTGAAACCTTCCTTTACTTACTATATCAATTCCTCTAACAGCCTTCATTTTGGCGTACAGGGTATTTACTACACGTTCAAGCCAGGTACAGGCACCAGCGTAAACGATGGCGATGTGCGTGTGAAGAAAATCACAGACCAACATGCGCTGGAATCGGCCGTATACATCGATCACGAATACAAGCCTTCTAAGAAATTTGGTATCCAGTACGGCGGAAGATTATCTGCCTATCAATTTATAGGTAATGGCAACGCCTACATGTATGCCGATACTACGCCCGGTATCCGCAAAAGATTGCTCGACATCAAACAATACGGCTCCAATGAACTGATAAAAGGCTACTACTATTTCGAGCCCAGAATCAGCGCCAGGTATGCCTTCTCCGATGAGCATGCCGTAAAGGTGGCCTATAGCAGAACAACCCAGTTCATGCACCAGCTCTCCAATACCGCATCTCCTACTCCGTTGGACATCTGGACACCCAGCACCAACAATATCAAACCGATGGTAGCAGACCAGTATACAGTCGGCTACTTCTACAATGCACCTAACGACGCCTACGAACTGTCGGCAGAAGTATTCTATAAAACCACCGATAACCAGGTAGATTATATCGATAACGCCAACCTCCAGCTTAACCCGCTGATTGAAGCCGACCTGCTGCCTTCACAGGGACGCGCCTACGGCCTGGAACTTTACGCAAAAAAAGATATCGGTAAAACCACCGGATGGGTAAGCTATACGCTGTCACGCACCGAAAGAAAAACACCCGGTATCAGCATGAATGAATGGTTCCTGAATCGCTACGATCGCACACATAACCTGAACCTCGTGCTAACACATACTTTCACCAAACGGACTTCCCTGTCGGCCAACTGGGTATTTGCCTCCGGCACCCCGGGCACGTTCGCCGATAACAGGCTGGAATTCCAGGACTGGGACATACCTTACAACAGCACCGAAAAACGTAACAATTACCGCTTACCGGCATACCATCGCCTCGACTTGTCTATGACGCTTAAAGGCAAACAACTCAAGCGCTGGAAAGGTGAATGGGTGTTCTCCCTGTACAACGTATATGGCCGCAGAAATGCATATACCATTTACTTTAAACAGAATGAAGACGATCCTACCAAACGCGAAGCTACCCGCCTCTCTATCATAGGATCTATCATTCCTGGTATCACGTACAACTTTAAGTTCTAATTGTCCAAAAATTCAATCAGATGAAAAAATCATTGTTGTTTATATTATCGGCAGTCGTAGCAGGATTAACTGCCTGTGAAGACAAAATCGATCTGAACATCGCCAAAGGCACGTCTTACCCCGTGCTTGATGCCTGGATTACCACCGAAACCGGTCAGCAAAACATCCGGTTTACAATGTCTGTTCCTTATACAGATGATAATCCAGCTCCCATCATTAATGATGCTACTATCACGCTAACAGACCTCACCACCGGCACCTCCTACCCGTTTGTGTTTAAAGATAAAATGTACAGCTACGACGCTACCAGCAAGCCCATCGGCGTAGTTGGACATACCTATAAACTGCACATTCAATATAAAAATGAAACCTTCGATGCTTACGACAGCATCAAAAGAGTACCACCAATAGATTCTATCACCTACGAGTTCAAGAAAAAAGAAGAAGCGCTCAGCGGAAAAGAAGGCTACTACGCAAAGTTTTATGCCAAAGATATTGCAGGGGGCACCGACTACTACTGGATTCGCTCCTACCGCAATGATACGCTCAGACGGCTGGAAGATAATTTCTCTGTAGATGGCACCTTTGATGATGGCGTGGCAGATGGTATCCCCTTTATCCTGCCGCTCCAGGAAGGTATAACAGACTACCAGAAACCATTTCAGCTGAATGAAAAAGTAATCGTCCGGTTGTCTTCCCTCACTTATACCAGCTACGAATTCCTCAAACAGGTAAACGACCAGGTAAATGCTGGTGGCTTGTTTGCAAAGGTGCTGGAAAATGTGAAAAGCAATGTAGAAAATACGACGGCTAATGGTAAGATAAGGATACTGGGGCGCTTCGGTACCTCAGCTGTAAGCAGGGCAGAGAAAACAATTATTAAGTAAGTAAGCAAAAAGCAGAAAGCAAAAAGCTATTATAGCAATTGATCGCTATAATAGCTTTTTGCTTTTCAGGCTTTCTGCTTTATTTCTTAACTTCAGTAGCATAAACCAACTACGTATGCCTCCCGACCTGATTTCATATGCCATCCCTGGATTTGTGCTCCTGATATTGTTGGAGATTATCTTTACCACCATCGATAAAAAGCACCTGTACGAGCCCAAAGATGCCCTGAGCAGCATTGCCATGGGACTTGGCAACGTATTCATCGGGTTGTTCACCAAGGCCGTTATTTTCGGCATTTACCTGGCCATTTACCAGTTACGGCTTTTTACCCTGGGGTTTGCCTGGTGGGCATGGGTACTCTGCTTTTTTGCGGACGATTTCAGCTATTATTGGTTCCATAGATCCAGCCATACCATCCGTTTCTTCTGGGCTTCTCACGTTATCCACCATTCTTCCCAAAAGTATAACCTGGCTACTGCTTTGCGGCAAAACTGGACAGGCAATCTCACCGGCACCTTCGTTTTCTGGCTGTGGATGCCGCTCGTAGGCTTCCACCCCGTGATGGTAATGAGCATGCAGGCCATTAGCCTTATTTACCAGTTCTGGATACATACGGAAGTTATCAACAAGCTACCTGCACCCATCGAGTATATCTTTAATACGCCCTCTCACCATCGCGTGCATCATGGCTCCGACCTCGATTACCTCGATCGTAACCATGCCGGCATCCTCATTATCTGGGACAGGATGTTTGGGACGTTTACTGCTGAAAAACAGCGGCCAGTTTATGGTCTCACTAAAAACATACATACTTACAACCCCTTCCGGATCGCTACACACGAATGGATAGATATCTGGAAAGACCTGCGACAAGCCCATTCCCCCCGGGAAGCCTGGCACTATATCTTTGATGCACCAGGATGGAGTGCCGATGGTAGCCGCAAAACCACGCGGCAGCTGCGACAACAGCCACCGCCTTCCGCAGAATAAGAAAAAATGCAGAAATATTTGGCATTTACGAAAACTATCGTACATTTGATTACGAAGATATTCGTACAACAATAATCATCTTTTAATTATCATCGTTTTGAAACAGATCCGGCCTACAGAAAGTGAATTGGAAATTCTGGGTATACTTTGGGAAAAAGGCCCCAGCACCGTTCGTGAGGTACATGATATCTTATCTCAAACGAAAGATGCCGGTTATACCACTACCCTGAAACTGATGCAGATTATGCATGAGAAAGAACTGCTGCAGCGCGATACCAGCAGTAAAACTCATGTATACACTGCCGCCATTTCACAGCAAACAACGCAGCAACAGCTATTGAATAAAATGATAGATACTGTTTTTGGCGGTTCGGCCTCCCAGCTGGTTATGCAGGCCCTGGGCCAGCATAAATCATCTGAAGAAGAACTGGATAAAATTCGTCAGTATCTGTCAGAGATGGAAAAACAACAAAAGAAAAACAGGTAAATCTATTACCATGCAATTACTACCTATTACGGGCGATTTTGTACGCGCCCTGGGATGGACGATCCTTCATTCCATGTGGCAGGCATGCTTTATCTATGCCTGCCTGCGGATAGTGTTTAAATTGTGGCCTCAGGCAGGGGCAAAGATCAAGTATAACTTATCGCTCCTATCCCTCTCGGGCATTTTTACCTGGTTTCTGGCGACCCTGTTCATGCATATTCAACGCATTACGGAAGCAAGAGAAGCAGCTGCGCAAATGGTGGATACCGTATACATCACAACGCCGAACCCGGTGGTGTATCATAGCCAGGAACCGCTGGTATGGCTGCTTCCCAACCTCGAAGGTTATTTTCCTTTCCTGGTTACGCTCTATGTTGCCGGAATGACGATTATGACCATCAAATTGTTGTCTGACCTATTTCATTTACAGCGCATCCGCACCACCCATATCGAATCGATGGGCAATGCCTGGGATAAACACCTGGACAAACTTACCGCAAGGTTACAGATTCCCCGCAAGGTGAAAGTGCTGATCTCACAGCATGTACAGGTACCGGTGATGCTGGGCTTCCTAAAACCACTCATCCTCTTGCCCATAGCCATGGTGAATAACCTCAGCGAAGAACAATTGGAAGCGGTATTGCTGCACGAGCTTGCTCACATCAAACGTAATGATTATCTGTTGAATATCTTCCAGTCAATTGTTGAAACAATCCTCTTCTTCAATCCCTTTATATGGCTGATTTCCAAAGCCATCCGCATTGAAAGAGAACACTGCTGCGACGACCTCGTTATTGCCAGCACCGTTCAACCATTGCAATATGCTCATGCCCTCGTAGCCCTGGAAGAGTACCGGTTAACCGCCAACCGGCTTACTATGGCTGCGGCAAACAGCAAACAACATCTGTTTCACCGCATTAAACGCATCATGGAAATGAAGACAAAAAATCTCAATTATAGCCAAAAATTTCTTGCTGTCTTAATCATTGCTACTGGCCTCGTATCCATTGCATGGTTCAATCCCGCTAAAGGAAAAGAACATAAAACAGCTGAACACCCTGCCGATACTACCGCTCCCAAAAACAATACTGCCCGGGAAACAGGTAAATCTACTTCAGGTACCGCCAATACTTTCCGTCAACAACTGGATGTTGCCAGTCCTGCACCAGCCGCTAATGCCGTGGAGATGAAAGATGTAGTGTTGCCTGAACCCGCAGGTTCCATGAGCCCTCTGGCCCCCCTGCAAACAGGACCTTCTTCATCACTCAGTCCAGTGGCCACCCAGGCTCCGGATCAGTCAATGAACACCCAGATTGACGACGTACAAGACCTGAGCGTAGCTAACGTGAAAATACAAGACGTGAAACTAGATAACCTCATCAATCAAAACGTTACTGCCAATGTAAAAGTCAACACCAAAAACTACCTCTTCACCCGTAACCAGGTCTTTTACAACGATACCGCTGTAGACCGGGAAGAAATACGCAGACAGATTGTAGCTGCCCAAAAAAGCATCGACGTCGCTATGAAGCAGCTGAAAAATGTGGATATGAAAAAGGTACAGGAAGATATCCGCATCGCTACCCAAAATATCAATATGGCCAACCTGTCTGCTGAAGTAAAAAAGGCACAGGCTGAAAGCATGGCTGCCCTGAAAAACATTGACTGGGACAAGCTCACCAATGCTCAACAGGAAGCCGCCAAAGCCCTGAAAAATATCGACTTCGAAGCCATTAACCGCAATGTTAACAGGAACGTCAACAACGCCTTAAGAAGCATACAGACTGACAGATTCAGCTTTGATACCACCATCGATAAGGAGGACGTTCGCAGACAACGCGAAGAAGGCCTGGCTAATGCTGCCAGAGCCAGGGAAGCTGCCCGCAGAACACGGGAAGGCATTGGTCGCACCAGGGAAGGCGCTCAACGCAACGCGGAAGCCGCCGAAAGAGAAAAAGAAGCAAGAATCAGGGAAAAAGAAGCCAGGATCAGGGAAAAAGAGGCTAGAACCCGGGAAATACAGGCAGAGAAAAGAAGTAAAGACGCGGCACAACATGAGCAAGACGCCCGCAAAAGGACCGCCGAGGCCGAACAACGCGCCAAAGACGCAGACAAACGCTCCCAGGAAGCTGCAGAAAGAGCCAAACAAGCTGAAAAAAGATCAGCTGAAGCAGCCGAAAGGGCTAAAAAAAACCAGGAAATGATTGAAAAGATGGCGGCCGATAAGCTAATCGACCCATCCAAAAAATATACTATAGAAAAAACCAGCGAAGGTCTGTTCATCAATGGAGTTAAGCAACCAGAAAGCGTTTACGCCAAATATGAACAATATCTTCAGGGCGGCGGGCATGTGACTATAAAAAAATCATAGTGCTCCAATAAAAAGCCGATCACTGCCATTCTATTGCGGATAACACAGGTACCATTACCGTTCATACGGTAATGGTATTTTTTTTCAAGTGGGTTCACTTACCTTTAGATATATAACTTAATGAAATAGTTTATGAAAGCGTTTTGTATTACACTTGCCATGTTTGCCGCCACCGCAGTCAATGCACAGGAAAAAGGCATGGTAATTAACACCCTCGAAAAAGGCCGGATCAACGCCGCCACCCCGGTGAAAAACCAAGGCATGACAGGCACCTGCTGGGACTTCTCCTCCACTTCCATGATTGAATCGGAAAGTTTACGTAAAGGATTACCCGAGCTCGATCTGTCTGAAATGTTTACGGCCCGTAACGTTTATATAGAAAAAGCCAAGAACTATGTACGGCGCCAGGGCTTTGCCCGCTTCGACGAAGGCGGACTGGCACATGATGTCATTCGCGCTGTTGCAGCTTATGGCATAGAGCCTGAAAGCGTTTACAGCGGCTTAAAAAATAATGCCGCCATGCATGACCACGGTCAAATGGTGATCGCTATGAAAAAATACCTGGACAGTATCATTAAGGTATCACCCGTTCCCGACAACTGGGTAAATGAATTTACCGGTATTCTCGATACTTACATGGGTAAGCCCCCTGCTACCTTCGAATACAATGGAAAAACCTATACGCCGCAGAGCTTTGCCAAAGAAGTGGTAAAGTTTAACGAAGACGACTATGTTTTCCTGACTTCCTTCACCCATCACCCTTTTTATAAGTCTTTTATTGTAGAGGTGCCTGATAATTTCTCTAATGGCGCGTACTTTAACGTACCGCTGAAAGAGCTCACCAGCATTACTGAAACTGCGCTGCAAAAAGGCTATACTGTATTATGGGATGCCGATGTAAGTAACAAAGGGTTTGCCGGCAGCCGGGGTTACGCACTGCTTACTTCTTCCAATGTTCCCCTGTCCAAGGATAGCATAGACCCTGAAATGCAGGAGCCCAGCTATACCCAGGATTCACGTCAACAACTATACGAAGAATTGATTACGCAGGATGACCACCTGATGCATATCACCGGTATTGAAAAAACGCCTAAGGGCAAGACTTTTTTCCTGGTGAAAAATTCCTGGGGTAAGAATGCCAGCCCATTTGGTGGGTACCTGAATGTTTCTGAGGCTTATTTTGCAGTAAACACCATTACCATTGTAGTGCCTAAAGCTGCTCTGGACAAATCTTTACAAAAGAAATATACCAGTCTCAACTAACGCTATCATATGACAAAAGTGCAAAGAAATTTACACGGTGGTATTCAGTTGCGATGCTCCGTAAATTTCTTTGCACCTCTTGTCAACCCGTCACGGTTAACTTTTTCACTACAATTGATGATGGCATAGGTAACTGAACACCTGCTGTTACCGTACCGGGAGGATTTATGAATAAAGGATAGTAAACCCTTTGATATGTTGTACTTCACCTGTGGTAATGTCTAATTCTTTCACCGCCGCCATCGCCGGACCTGACTTGCACCAGTCTATAAAGGCCTCCATTGCATCTTCCGACGCCTCTGCCAGGATCCACACGTTTCCATCCAACAGATTTTTTACCTGCCCTTGTACATTCATCGAATCCGCTACGCGTTTAGCATTAGCCCTGAATCCCACCCCCTGCACACGACCTTTCACAATAATTTCCTTGTGTACCATTGTTCCTGTTGCCATAAATATTTATAAAATTAGCTAGTATTGGCTTGATGCTGAATATGTTACATAACAATAACTGCTACATAAACAGCTATTCAAAAAGCCAATTTTCCGGCAAAGATACAAACAACCCAAAGTTTATTCCAAAAGCTGAAGGGGGATTGAACATTAACAAGGCATTTAACGAACAATTTATCCGAATGAACAAATAGCTTATTGATCTATACAGGATCTTTTCAGATCCAAATATCTGAACCAGGCATTACCAGACAGCAGATACGAAGCACCACAGGAAACCGGGGGAACAACGGATCTAATAACATGTTGCATGCTTCGCTTCCATCAGCAGACAGCAGTTGAAGACTGCAACAGCAACAGTATGAAAGGTGGCTAACTTGAGGGAATCAAACACTGATGAAAATTGATATAGGGGTAATATAGGGGTAAACAAATTATTACATCCGCTTACTATATCCGTCTAATTTCATCCATGCTGCGGATCTGCTATCCGCTAATGCCCTGGTCAGATAATCATGAGCTGACTATGCAGCATAATTAAACAATGAACCAACCATATGTTCAATATCTCCAAATACAAAATCTCTTACACGTTCATATTTACCGCCGCTTGCAGGACGTTTCAACAAACTGAAACAATGGCAATTGAAACTGCGTACAAATACCTGCTGGGCCAGTGATGGCATAATCATGTTTACCTCTGCATCATGTAATCCCCTGGCCAGCATAATATGCGGACGGAAAGATTGCGGCTTCAGCTCAAAAGCCTGCATAATGCTTCGGTGTAACTCCACCAAAGGTTTGGGATTAGCCACATTGATGAAAACACTATTGTTGCCATCAGCATGACGGTAAGCATCCATCTTGGCCGTATACACCGCAAACCCCGATTGCTTACGCGCTACGCCTTCCAGCATCATCACAAAGTCTTCCTGGAAACGCTCCGGAAAAGCAGACCTGAACAACGCTACATGAACCGGCGCACCAGACATCCCCGGATCACCCAACTCCGCTGCTACAAACTGACGAACCCGGGTCACATCCTTAGCCACTGAAGCATCCGGATTCACCACCAACAAATAATCAAATAACTCTTCCGAAATCTCATAATTCGTATTCATAACCTGATATTTTAATTCTTCCTGTTAGAATGACAATACGAATATACAACCTTTTTTCGGAAATACTAATTTTTTTAGCATTTTTTACTAAAAAAATACGCAGCTTCACTAACTGCGTATTGCTCAATTATTTATTTATGACAGCTTTTCTATAATAGCTACAAAGTCCGCTGCTACCAAAGAAGCACCACCAATAAGCCCTCCATCTACATCGGCTTCAGCAAACAGCTCTGCGGCGTTGCCTGGCTTGGCACTGCCTCCGTATAAAATCGTTGTATGTAACGCCGCCTCCCGGCCAAATTTATTAGCAATCTGCGACCGGATAAAAGCATGCATATCCTGCGCCTGCGCTGCACTGGCCGTTAAACCCGTACCTATCGCCCAGATAGGCTCGTACGCAATCACTACCTGCTTCAACTGCTCTACCGTCAGGTGAAACAAACTTTCCTCCAGCTGCTTCGCCACAAAAGCATTCTGTGTTGCTGCCTGCCGTATTTCCAGCGGCTCTCCACAACAGAAAATAGGCTTCAGTCCATTCGCCAGCGCCTGGTCAATCTTTTTTGCCAGCATTGCATTGCTCTCCTGGAAATATTCCCTTCTCTCAGAGTGACCCAGGATCACATAATCCACGCCAATTGATTGCAGCATCTCGGCAGATACTTCACCAGTATAAGCGCCGGATTTTTCACTGTAACAGTTCTGCGCCGCTACGTAAAAACCAGGATAATTCTTCAGCAAAGACTTTGCCTTCTGCAGATAAGGAAACGGCGTAGCTACCACTACTTCCTGCCCCTCTTTTAACCGGAGCCCAGCCTGCAGAATGTCGTTAATCAACTGCTCGCCCTGCGCCAGCGTAAGATTCATTTTCCAGTTACCTGCAACAATTTTCTTTCTCATAAATACTGTGATATTAAGTTTTAAGGTCTTTCTGATAAATTAATTCATATACTGTCTCCAGCACACTACTGTCTTTTACTGTTAGCTCCCGTCCTTTCAAAGCCATCCATTTACCTGCGTCTTTAAGCGCCTCCGGCAAACGATACTGCCCTTCGTCCCCCCAACTGAAAGAAGGCACAAATTTGGGCGGGAAATGCCCGCCAAATACATTGCAGGACACCCCTATCACAGTACCGGTATTCAACATGGTGTTGATGCCGCAGCGACTATAATCTCCCATCAGTACCCCACATTTGGTACCCGCCGCCATAGGCTGTCCCAGGCCCTCCATCCAAACATTCACATCCGATACATTATTCTTCAGGTTGGAACAGGAAGTATTGGCGCCCAGGTTACACCACTCTCCAATCACCGCATCTCCCAGGTAACCATCATGCCCTTTATTGGAATAACCAAAGAACACACTATTTTTTATCTCTCCCCCCCCTGTACAATAAGGCCCCAGTGTGGTGGCCCCATACGCCTTCGTTCCCATCTTCAACACCGCGCCCTCATTCATCGCCAAAGCTCCCCTGATCAAACACCCCTCCATCACCTGCGCGTCTTTCCCAATATATATCGGTCCTGTAGCTGCATTTAATACACTACACTCTACTGTAGCCCCAGGCTCCAGGAAAATATCCGCAGGATGTATGATCTGATTGGTGGATGATATGGGAGCAGAGGTTCTGCCCGCCGTTAGCAGCTTAAAGTCTGCCCTGATCGCTTTGTCGTTGAGCGCAAAGATATCCCAAGGCTTATAAATTCCCAGTACTTCCCCCGGATAATTTTTACGTTGCCCATTGGCTAATACCGGCGCCTCCGCTCCTAATACCGCTTTCGCCAGCAAATGATTGTCTTTATACAACTCCTGCTCCGGCTCCAATGCCAGGACTGCTGCTAAAAAATCTGCATCCGGCAGCAAATGGCCACAGATTAAAATATTCATAGTATCGGGTAACTTATGCTGCAACGGAAACTTATCCTGCAGATGCGGTACGGTAAAATGGCTCACTCCTGTACCCAGCCAACGCTCCCATTTTTCCTGTATGGTAAGTATTCCTACTCTGCAGGTGGCAACGGGTCTCGTATGCGTAAAGGGGAATAACAGTTCACGTACGGGCGTGTCAATAAGAATGTAATTACGCTCCATAAGGAACTAAAATAAAAAATCCCATCGATAAGCCGATGGGATTTCCCTAAAAAATATTTTACTTAGCAACTAAGCTTTCTTAGCGTAGCGTTTGTTGAACTTATCAATACGTCCTGCAGTATCCACCAATACATTCTTACCAGTATAGAAAGGGTGAGAAGTATTGGAAATTTCCAACTTAATCAACGGATACTCGTTACCATCTTCCCACTTTGCAGTTTCTTTGGAAGGCGCGGTAGAACGGCTTAAAAAGCTATCTCCGTTTGACATATCTTTAAATATCACAAATCTGTAACTTTCTGGATGGATTCCCTGTTTCATATCAAAATTATTGTAAATACAGGGTGCAAAGTTAACTAAATTTCTTTAACACCCAAAGATTATTATTAAAAAAATCAGGATTTCATATTTATGTACTGCAACGGAATACCCAGGTTGGCTTCCCGGCACTTTTGTATAACATCCTGTAAATCATCTATTTTCTTACCTGTTACTCGCACAATATCATCCATAATGGCAGCCTGTACCTTCAAATTGGAATCTTTAATCAGCTTCACAATTTTCTTGGCGTCATCCTGTTTAATCCCATTACGTACTGTCACATCTTTTTTAAATACCTTCCCGCTCTGGTATGGCTCCTTACTCAGATCATAAATACTGGCATCCAATCCCTGGCGCATGGTACGGCTCACCAATACGTCCAGTAACTGTCCCAGCTTCATATCACTCTCTACCTCTATATTGAGCGTCAGTTCTTTCTTATTTAACGCTATCTCTACATGTGATCCCTTGAAATCATACCGGTTCGTGATCTCTTTCTTCACCGTGTTAATAGCGTTATCCAGGGTCTGTAAATCTACTTTGCTGACAATATCAAAGGACGGCATAACTATAAATTTTATATTCGAACAGCAAATATAAAAAAGAAAAGGCAGGTAGAGAACTACCGGCCCGATATATACTCTAAATCTAACTTGTTATTAAATCTTACTGATATTACCTATACCGGATATCGACTTGGTAACGGCAGGATCTCCTTTATAATGTACCTTACCCATGCCCGAAATGCCCACATCCAGCTTTTTCTGCACAAACACTTCTGCTTTCCCGGTACCGGAAATATCAACGTGTGCGTCGTCTGTGGCCAGGTCCAGTGCCCTGATATCGGCAGCACCGGATATTCCATACTCAGCACGGTCAGAAGTACCGCTCAGCTTAACTTTGCTGGCGCCGGACACTCCCACCTTCAGCTTACGGGCGTTGATCTCCAGTTTGGCATCTGCTGCCCCGCTGAATCTCAGCTCCAGTAAATCGCTGTTCAGCGTACCCTTGCTGATAAATCCGCTGGCCCCGCTGGCCGATAAAATGCCCACCTTTTCCAGGGTCACATATACAATAATATCTTTGGTCGGCTGAATATTATAGCCCTTTTTGGTATAAACCTGTAGCTCTTCACCTGATATCTCTGTCTGGATATATGGCAACAGGTTCTCTTCCGCAGCTATACGAATACTGTGGCTGTTGCCCTGTTGTATGATCACTTTATATACACCGGAGGTACTGATATCTTTAAAAGGAGCTGCATTCCTGGATTCCTCCTTTACTTCACCATTCCCCCTGATCCGCTCCTGCCTGTTACAGGAAAAGGAAACAAGTAAAGTAGCGGCCAACAGTAATGGTAATGCAAAAAGGAAATAATTGAAAAAACGTTTCATAGTGTAACTCATTTATCAGGTTTTAGAATGGCGTTATAACAGGTTAGTAAGTATCTAGTTTAGCATCTGAGTTGGTGCCCCGTATTTTTATATAGGGAGATGATTCACTTGCTCCCCCTGCCAGTGCAGTGTAATCATGGTTCGCGTTTTTCTTGTTGGAAACAACATTCCTCAGTTCAAATCCGTCCACTTTTATATCGCCATATACGAGGTTGGCAACGATAGACAGTGGCTGGCGGCGGGAAAAAGTTATCTTGATATCTGAATAGGTAAGCTGGAAATCGGCGGATTTAAAACCTGTGCCCACCTTACCTACTTTCACATCTCCATAAGTCATGTTCATATTAATAGCTTGTTGCAGTTCCTGCATACGCACATCGGAATAGGTGCATCTGCCGCTGGCCTGATCTACGCGGTCTATTTTATAATTATCATAGTTGGCGGAAATTTTCAATTCGCCGACCCGGTCTACAGCGTAGTCACTATAGTTAGAGCTGGTGCTCAGGCTTCCTAGCTGGTCGGCGCGCACATTGGAATAGCTTCCTCTCACCTCTACTCTATCCGCTTTGCCAATTTTGCCTTTATCGCAGTAATTGATCCGTAAACTCAGGTCTTCCGCTTCCCGGATATCAAATGTGCAATAGTTCAATTCCATTACCACCGGGAAACTAAACTTATCTGCTATCACATCGCCAAATTGGTTGGTGACCATCAGCTTTCTTAAACTCTCGGGGATATATACATCGTAGTCAATATTCACATAATCCTTGGAATCCATCTTACCCCCCCAGGAAAACCAGCCGGAACTACTTTTGCCAGGGCTGTAGGCGGTACGCATTGATACGCTGCTGTTACTCTGATCAGCATCAATATCTACCATTTCTGCAATGGAACGCGCCTGTTCTTCGTTCTTTCCAAAACCGGTAATGGTAATGTTAGCTTTGATTTCGTTCTTATTCCAGGCGTGAAAAATAATCTTGCCATATTTGTTGGAAAGATTTAACGCCGCATTATCACCAACGGAAAAACTTTTCACGACTGTTTTCTTGTACACTGTAGATCCGTTGTGAGCTTGCGCCAGTAGCGGCAGTAGCAGAAATAATAAGCATCTAAATCTCAACTTCATATTGTTTTTTTGTATGACCGGGAGCTGCATGTCTATCCTGCAGTTCTTCTAATATTTTGTCCAGGAGATCCAGCTTTAGCTGGTAATAACGTATGAGTGCAGCACGGATTCTTTCATTGCCCGGGTTATTTTTCAGCTCTTTCTCCAGTGCTTTATAGGTATCATTGCGCAATTGCAGTTCCTGCCGGGCGGCGCTGTCCAGCCCCAGCTCATTGACAGGGTATGCATCTATTAATTGAAGTTTGGCATTTATCCGCGTGGTATAGTAGGCCCGGGCTTCCTGCAAATCCGGCGGTATAGCTGAAAGCTCCTGCTGTTGATGCCGTTTATGCCCGGTAAAATAAAATATAGCGGCAGCATTAATCATCAAAACAGCTATCACCGCGGCTTTAAACCAGTTTTTCCGTAAAAGCTGTATTACCCTCCCCTGGCGCTGTTCCGTAAGGTCTTTTTCCAATGCAGCCCAAACCCGTGGCGATGGCCCCGGTCCCTCGAATTCATCCCGGTGCTGCTGGATAAAACTTTCAAAATTGTCTGGCATCAACGAGTTACATTTTGCTGTTTTACAATCTGTCTTACCTTCTCCTTTGCACGCATGTACTGCGTTTTAACGGTCGACTCCGTGATACCCAGCATTTCTGCTATCTCCCGGTGTGAATACGATTCAAAAAGATAAAGATTCAACACCGTGCGGTACCCATGTGGTAAGCCATGGATGGCAGATTTCACAGCGGCAACGGTCCAGCTGAACTGAGCCTCATCAATGCCGTCTTCCGCCATTACATCAACCTCTTCCACTTCTTCAAAATACACTTTCTTTTTACGTAAGGTATTTAAACAGTGGTTCACCACAATCCGTTTTATCCAGGCACTGATGCTGGCGTCCCTTTCCAGCTTCCCAATATGCTTGTGTACCTGGATAAATGCTTCCTGCAAAGTATCCTCCGCATCGCTCACGTTGTTGGTCATACGCAGGCAGATGTTATACATAGCAGCTGCATAGGCGTTGTACAATTCATGGAATGCACGTACATCCCCCTTCTT
Source organism: Chitinophaga sp. Ak27 (assembly GCF_012726295.1). GTDB lineage: Bacteria > Bacteroidota > Bacteroidia > Chitinophagales > Chitinophagaceae > Chitinophaga. The sequence continues at coordinate 29,759 of NZ_JABAOB010000010.1, forward strand.
GCAGCGGTCTATTACATTCTCTGCTATTTGCGTTTGATTCAAGTTAGTGGCTGATGCTTTCATTATAAAGACAGTAATTGTAAAAAAGGTTGCACGGTGGCAATTAGTTTTTCCCGTTCAATGTGACATAATACCGGCATTCAGTAAATTCGAATGTGCCTATCTAGTTAATTATTAGCTAGTTATAAAAAAAGGATGAAAGGGGTCGGGGTAAAAAAGTTTTTCAAAATTAGCAGAATCACCTACCCAACGTCATCAAATTATACCAAACGGCCATTTCCTGTGATGAAACCCGTACATCTTCATGTTGAAAAGAGCGAAAGGAAAACGCAGCCAGCTAACTGACTACGTTTTTCCGTCCTTATATACCTAAAAAACCATCTTAGTTCCCACCTTTTACACGGCTCTGCTCTGCTTCCAACCCGGTTTGACGGGTGCGGGCCGCCTTTACATTAGTGTTACCAAAGCGGTAGTTGAAGCTTAAACGCACCTGCCGTGAATCCCACCTGCTGGCAATCGCAGTATATCTGCCCTCATTGTTGAAATCACCCCGGAAGTAGTTAGTCCTGAAAATATCACTCACATTCAGTTTCACTGATCCTTTATTCTTCAACACTTTTATGGAGGCGCCCAGATCCAGTGAACTCATCGCCTTCATTTTAAATAACCCTTCCTCGGTTACCTGGGGAGATACATAGAAGAAGGTAGCTTCTGCAGCAACTTTTTTAGTAATGGTAAAGGTGTGCTGCGTACGGCCAAAGAAGGCAGCAGAAGCAGTTTTCACAGTATTGTTATTCACAACTGTCTGGAAATTGGAATAAGAAACAGATAATGTGGTAAAGCTCGTCCACCATTTTGTGATAGGCATTGGCATAGATACATTCAGGTTGAAATTATCTGATTTCGCCACGTTCATGTACTTGTAACGCAGGATGGAACTATCGCCGGTAGATTTATCAACATCTGCTTCCAGCAGTCGGGTCATCATGTCTTTAGTATGTGAATACCCAAGGGACGTGATCAGGAATTGTTTGAATGTATGAGTGATTTCAAAGTTGTTGGAATATTGTGGTTTCAGATAAGGATTACCGGCTTCTTTGGTATACCTGTCGAGGTAAAACTCAAACGGATTAAGATCGTCGTAACTCGGACGCTGAATGCGGCGGCTATACGTTAAACCGAACGTATTATTCTTATTCATGTTATACGTCAGTGCCATGCTGGGAAACAGGTTAAAATAAGTAGAATCATTTTTTACTTGCACCGGCTGTTGCGCTTTCTGTGATGTAGAGCTACCCGAAATATGCGTCTGTTCCCCGCGAAGCCCCAGCTGTACACCAATCTTTTTAAACTGCCTGTTATAATTGATGTAAGCGGCATTGATATTTTCCTTATAGATAAAGTGATTGGTACGGTTTTCATCCAACATCCAGTTACCCATTCTGAGAGAATCGAAGCGGGCGTTATTATCGCTGGTCACAAAACTTACTTTCGCGCCCACTTCCAGCTTAGCCTGATTTTTCAGCGGTTGGGTATAATCTATTTTTGCTGTTTTGATGTCAATCGTTGATGGCTGGTTAGAACGGGAAGTATCGCTGCCCAGCAATGCTTTTTCATTGGCACCCCGTGAAAAGGCGTATAAATTGGTTAGCTGGTGGTTGGTATTCCGGGCATAGTCCAGGTCAACATTCAGCTCTCTGCCGGTAGAATCCAGCACGCCGCGGTAGTTAATATTATAGGCACCCCTTTTCCATTTTCCATCATAATCAGTATTTGTGCTCAGGGTAGAATCCACCCGTTGTCCGTTACCAATAAGCGTGTTGGCATAGGTTGGGAAAAAACGGTGCCTTGCAGACAGGTCTACCATTACCCCGATGGTATGTCCTTTACTGATAAAGTAATCTGCCCCTATTTTTCCGCCCTGGGAGTTTGATTTTTGTGTCATGCTGTTAGACTGATCGTATACCTTCGGTTGGCCATTTTCCATATAGGAACGGTAAACAGTAAGTTCCTGATGGTTTTCCCAATGGCTATAATTATAGGAACCGAATACGTTCACTTTAGCATTGCGGTGATTCAGGTTCAGGCCACCATTGTAGCGGGGCCGCTCCCCTTGTATGCCTCCGAGATTTATACTGCCATTGGTTCCGTAGTTGGAATTCTTTTTTAGTTTTATGTTGATGATCCCCGCATTGCCGGCTGCATCATATCTGGCGGAAGGATTTGCAATCAGCTCAATCTGGTCGAGATTAGCAGCTGGCATGCTTTTGAGCAGCTCGGCAACGTCCTGGGAGGTCATATTGGTTGGTTTGCCATCTATCATAATTACCACGCCCGCCTTGCCTTTCATTGAAATGTTACCATCTTTATCGACAGTAATGGTAGGCGACTTTTCCAATACTTCCATCGCCGAACCACCGGAAGCGGTAATGCTGTTTTCTACGTTCACCACCATTTTGTCGGCTTTCTGTTCTACAAAAGGCCGGCGGGCGGTAACATCAATGCCTTTCAATGCTTTGGAAACTGCTTCCAGGCCCACAGCTGGTACATTTACACGGCTGTTACCTACTTCAAAGGCAGGGCTGTAGGCTTTGTTCATACCTACTGATACTGCGGCTATCAGATATCGGCCCTGTTTCACCTGCTCAAATTCATACTTACCGTTTATATCTGCAATCGCTCCTTTTACCAGCGATGAATCTTTTGCTTTCAATAATGTCACCGTAGCAAACTCTACCGGATTGTTTCCATTTTGGGTGATTTGACCCGCTACCCCTGGGGCATTTTGGGCAACTGTCGTTAAAGCTGTGGTTAACATGCTCATTGATAACGCGAAAGCTTTAAAACCTGGTTTCATATAAGGTTGATTTAGAGTGTTTTAGATGTTGTTTGGTTTGATAGTTTATTTCTTTAGAACCTTAGCTCATATACTACAGTGGTTAAACTACTACATTAGATTAACTACTACGATGTAAAAGTAGGTATTATGCATTACACAGTACATAGCATTACACAAACGGTTTATAGAAAGGTATGAACGGTAAAAAGTTTGATGGGACGATAAAAAGACGACTAAGGAAGGGTTATGTTACAAAAAAGGCAAGAAAGCGTAAAGCTGAAAGCAAAAAGCTATTATATAGTATGACCAGCGCGATTTTTTTATTATTCGCCAAGATTATACTGTATAATAGCTTTTTGCTTTCAGCTTTACGCTTCCGCCTAATTCAAACGCTCATCTATCATCTTACGATAGGTAGGTTTACGACGGTGGTGATGATAATATTGCATAACATATACAAATAATACCATACATAGAGATACCAATACTGTTAATAATATACTCCGTAATCCAGACAAGAGTTTGTCGACAGACAGGAGGCTGTTGCTCACCATAGTGATTTCAGGGGTCCATTGGGCGGCGACGTCTGTCCTGGGATTAAAATCGGTGTAGCTATTTCCAGCGGAAAAACGGGCAGCGGCCGTCACCAACTCCATCTGTTTCCGCAAACGAGCCATATCCGTAGGTTTACCAACAGCAGTAAAACATAATGCACCATTTCTGCTCAGAAACCGGACCTCATAATTCAGTATAGCAGGTTGCTTGTCGGCAAAATGCAATACCCTGGCCCAGTGAAGGGAATGATTTTTTTTATCGAAATAGGGAGGAAAAGCCCAGTCCATACTATTGATCGTCCCTTCTCCATGCCGGGTGCGCAATACATTATAGTTTTTCAACTCCTCCTTCATAGTATATAACAACCGGCTATAATTGATCTTTCCCGCCTCCTGTTCGTCCAGGTGGCCGGAAGGCTCAAACGAAATCACAAATCCACTGAAATCTTTGTCTGTAGGCGCGGTCTTGGGAGGCAACAATACCCCCAGCATATTCGGATCCTCCGGATTGCCCCATATGTTTTCCACCAATAACCGGCTTTGCCGTGCATCCAGCAAACGATATCCATCAGGGACACACAAAATAGCTCCCTGACCAAGCTCTTGTTCACCTACCTTATAAGTAAAAGAAGCTGCAATTATTTCCGATGAGTCCAGCTTGTCATATTTACTAAGACTGTCTTCTCTCGATAATCCCAACACCTGGAGGCTTACAGATAAGCAGCAACACATGATGAAGCTATAATATAACGTACGCATAAAACTATTTAAATAGCCACAGGTTACTACCAGCTCAACAAACAAGGAGAAACAATAAATATCAGGATAGTAGACAGACCAATATTAGGGATTCTCAGTGCGATTATAACTCTAATGAAAAATTAATACTTCTCGAAAAGTTGTACAATAACACGTTCAATACATTTATTGATTTTCCAGTTGTAATGCATCCAGGAGTTGCGGTAATTCGCGTTGCAGTAATTCGAAAAACTCCCGTTCTTCTTTCCGTATATGTGCTTCCAGGCTTCTGGCCAACGCGTCCATTGCGGTGTCCAGGTCAACACTGTCGGTAAGTGTGCTGTACATCCGGGATATTACCAGGTGTTCTTCCTGTAATTCCTTTATCATGGCGTCGATAGCCACATTTTTCCCAATGCATTTTTCAAAAAGATATTCTTCTTTCTGTATATGGGGTACCATTAGTTCCTGGAATACCTTAACGATATATTCAAATCTGGCTTGGGTTTCTAATGGAAACCCTTCATAGGGTGCCGCATCTTTTTTCAGGTAGCGGCATACGAATAAAAGACGCTTGTGTTCGTGCGACAGAGGTAATAGAGACGAGTGACGTTGCATAAATTATTATCAGGAAAGCTTATTGGACCCAGCATTATTTTTACGGTAGATGGTAATCAGTACGATACCACCAATAACCAGGAGCGTAGAAATAATCTCCGCCTGTGTGGGATGATAGCCGAAAATATCATAGCGGGTATCTACCCGAATCTTTTCGATAAAAAACCGCTCAATGCCATTTAATATCAGGTATATGCCAAACAGCACACCTGGTATTTTTACTTTTTTACGAATAGCCCAAAGCACAAGGAATAAAACCAGACATCCCAATATTTCATATAACGGCGTGGGATATACGGCAATGGGTAGCACCTTACAGTACTGTCCGTCGCAACCAGCCAGTTGCACGCCCTCTTTTATTACGTTATGGGGATAGCCGTAGGCAAAAAACCAGTCCGGTAAAAAGCCCAGGGCAGCTGGCTTCTCAAAAGCGGCATGTGGTATTTTATCAATACTGGGATATTGTTGCTGGAAGAAAGCGGCATTCTTCTGTACGGCCTCGTTGAAGTTGGCCGTCGCCATCTTTACGGTATGCCCTGTGTTGGTATCAATAGTATAGGCGCTGTTATAAATTCCCCAGTCGCCATCTCCGGAAAAATGGCAACCCATTCTTCCAATCGCATACGCCAGCATCAATGCCGGCGCTGCACTGTCGATGAGAGCACGGATATTTATCTTCCTTTTTTTAGCATAGCTGAGAATTACGATGGTGGCCACAATTAACCCTCCATAAAAGGTGAGCCCGCTGAACGACAATAAGGCGCCTACCGGGTCTTGTACGAAGTCGTTCCAGTTTTCGAGATTGTGAAAAATTTTAGCGCCCAGCAAACCGGCAATGGCAGCCATTACGATAATATCCGGCACCCGCTGATGAGGCATCACCAACACCGTATGCTCTTCAGGCTTGGCTTTCGCCGTTTTCTTTTTGGAATAGTATTTATACCCTCCCATGGCAGCTGCCAGCAATATACCGGCAAACAGACTACCCTGGCCGGAAAACACAAAACCTTGTAAGTCCTGGGAAGCCGTGTCCCAATTAAAGAATATACCGAGAATTTTGTATCCAAGCAGAAAACCCACCACGGCATTGCCAATAATCTCCCCCTGGGAAGCGGGCAACCCCGTTACTATCTTTTCGGGAATGCCGATCAGCAGCCCCAGTTGTTCACGGCGTTTTAACTCACGCGTTAAAATATAAGCCCCCGCCAGGAAAGCGATGGCCACAAAAAAACCAAACGTCTGGAAAATCTTTAAAAATGGTAATTCTAAGCCGAGCAGATCTCTGAACGCGTAATATAGATTAGGATACATAGCCGTAAAAAAATTGGTGATCTGAGTTTTCCTATGAACAAAGCCGAATTTAATCAAAAGGAAAATCAAACCACCAAAGTACGATGCAATTTCGAATTTCTAAGTTGGATTTTAGAAATGTGAATATTTAGCAATACTGTTCGAATGCGTCCAGCAGGTTGGCTGCAATCATTTGTGCAGACCGTCCTTCAATCATATGACGTTCAATCATGTGTACCAATTCACCATTCTTAAATAAAGCAATCGCTGGAGAAGAAGGGGGATAAGGCATCAGGTGGGTACGGATTTGTTTAACCGCCTCACCGTCAAAACCTGCAAAACTGGTCGTCAGTCTGTCTGGTTTCTTTTCGCTGTGTGCTACCGCCATTAATACACCCGGACGGGCAGTACCTGCCGAACAGCCACATACAGAGTTGATAACCACCAGGGTAGTTCCGTCTTTCTGCAATGTAGTGTCAACACTTTCCGGCGTGAGCAATTCTTCAAAGCCGTTATCTGTCAATTCTGCCTTCATGGGCATTACTAGTTCCGCTGGATACATATAATTAGAGTTTTTTCTGTTTATATTTTTTACAAAGTTAAATATATACCCGGAAAAAGTAAAAAAATGGATACTCACATAGACTTTTTGACATAAAAAATACAATACAAACGACATTATGTCACAATCTGTAACGTTTTTACTAACAAAATAGCAGTTTTACTGGCATGGTATCCCATTTGATTTGTACCGGGTATCAAAACAAAAATTGATTTCACTAAAAAAAATTTATAGCAACTATGACACACATTAAATTTAACCACAGCCCGCTTCCCAAAACATTTGGTGGATTTGTAGAAGACATTCTCAATGGAGGATTGAATAAGTATGTAAAAGATGATTTTCTGACCAACGATTATTTTACCACTCATCCTCCGGTAAACATCGTAGAAACACCAGAAGCGTTCCTGCTTGATGTAGTAGCTCCCGGATTTTCTAAAGAAGACTTTAAGATCAGCGCCGACGATAAGGCGATTACCATCAGCGCAGAAAAGAAAACCGAAGCTAAGAATGAAACCGACAAGCAGGTACGCCGGGAATTCAACTTCAAATCTTTCAAACGCTCCTTCACTATCAGTGAACTGGTAGACGCTGGCAAGATCAACGCAAAATACGATAACGGTATCCTGAAAGTAACCCTTGGCAAAAAGGAAAACAAACAGGACACCCCTAAAGAAATAGTAGTGGAATAAGGGAAGCAGGTTCCCGTAAGGGAACTTGGTAACAGTAGGGTTTAAAAAGGTTGCTCTGTATAGAGCAGCCTTTTTTTATTGTCTGCCAGACGCTCATATTACATTTTTCTATTGTGTAGAATTCACACAAACGTTGAATCTCTTCTAGTTGATTAAAGAATAATTTGCCTGCCTAAGCACCTACTAATGGCAAAGCGCTTCCAACAAGGTTGGTTATTCATAAAAAATATCTACTTAAACGCAGAAAAGGCGGTAATTGGCCATGTGATCCTTCACACCCCAAACACTTATGAACAGGCAAAGATCAAACTCATCTTTGATTATGCATTCTTCTATGCGGTACTGCTCATGAGTTTACTGTTCATCAATATGCTTAGCATGAACAGGGTGAATATGATACTCATCCCGGTGATGATCGGTATTCTTATAGGCTGCCTGATGTTGCTCAGAAAGGGAGTAGCGGCTAAGAAAGTGGGGCTGCTCACTTCTATGACCACGCTCATCATTCCTATCATTTCATCTTTTCTCAACAACCAGGACCTAAGCCCCAAGTACACACTGATATGGATTATGAGCATCCTGCTCTGCTACATTACAGCCAACCTCGCAGCCACACTGTTATGGAGCCTTATCCTCTGCACTTACCTGGTAACGATAGCCTATGTTAAACTCAATAATATTGCGGTGTATGTAAGCCCCGGCTATTCACCCGTTTTTCAATACCTGGCTAATCCGCTGATTGTGGGCATGTACCTGCTGTTTCTTATCAGGGCGCTCGGACAATATTACCGGAACATTATCTCCCTGGAGCAAAAAAGAACAGCCGAAAAACAACAACAGCACCTTTCCCTGATTAATCAACATTTAACCAAACAGTTTCTGCTGGTAAAAGGATTTTCCCGCTCAGGGAAATCTGCCTTCCTGAAAGGAGAGACGGAATTCCTGGAAGCCTGTTTTACAGAAATCGAAAAACAATGTGGTACTGCTATTGATTTCCTGAATGAACCCGGCGAAATGTAATCTTACACATCTGTGTTATACCACCTTAAATGCTATTGAAACCTTTCGATGGATATGGATGAGTAAATATTACCATTTGTCCTATTTTGGACCAACATGATAATAAATTATTGCTTTAGCCGGTTGTTTGATCAAAAAGAGATTAGAAAAAATTACAACTTTCGGGGCTTATCAGTGCTATAGGATAACCCTATCTTCGCGCTATCAAATTCATCACCTATTTTCCTTATGCCGATGAATATTATTTATAACCTATGCCATGATGGGCTTTCAATAAAATGAAAGCCTTTTTTTTATTATACTGAGAGAAAAAAATGAAAAAAATAAGCCCCCCGAATAATCGGGGGGCTTTCAGTAGGATTACTAACCCATTTTTTTAATAACCCAAAATCTTTAACATACTCTGAGAAGTTTGTTCTTTCGCATATAACCAATCCTTCAACTGGCCATTTTTATCGTATCCCACAATCACATGCTTGGGGGAAGGAATCAGGCAGTGCTTGATCCCTCCATAGCCGCTCAATTGATCCTGGTAAGCGCCTGTATGGAAAAATCCGATATACAGTGGCTCCCCAGACGCCTGTTGCTTAGGCAGGAATACGGCGTTAATATGTTCTTCAGATGTATAAAAATCGTATCCGTCACAGGTAAGTCCGCCAAGATGTACTTCCTGGTATTCCTGGTCCCATTTATTAATCGGCAACATCAGGAATTTTTCCCCGATCCCCCAGGTATCAGGCAAGGTAGTAATGAAAGAGCTATCGATCATGTACCATGACTCGCGATCATTCTGCATTTTCTCTCCTACTACGCTATAGATCACGGCGCCGCTTTCACCTACAGTAAATGAGCCAAACTCTGTGTAAATATTCGGTACAGGTACCTTGTTCTTTTTACACATGCTCTTGATATTGGCCACAATCTCGTTTACGATATAATTATAGTCATAATCGAAACCAAGAGAGTGTTTGATAGGGAACCCACCGCCTATGTTAATGCTATCCAGTTCAGGACAGATTTTTTTTAGCTGGCAGTAGAGATTCATTACACGGTTAAACTGGCTCCAGTAATAAATATCATCCTTAATCCCCTTATTCATAAAGAAGTGCAGCATCTTGAGCTCAAACTTCTCATTACCTTTTATTTTATCCACGTAATATTCCAGGATATCACGCGGAGGAATGCCCAGGCGGGAGGTATAAAAGTCAAAGCTAGGCTCTTCTTCTGCTGCCACACGTATTCCCAGTTTCACTTTATCCTTATCCTTGATCCGAACGTTTCTCTTATAATCTTCCAGCTCTTCCTTGTTATCCAGAATAGGCAGCACATTCTTAAATCCACTGTTGATCAGCCTGGAGATAGCCCGTGTGTAGGCCTTGGTCTTAAACCCGTTGCAGATAATGTAAGTATCCTTACTGATCTTCTTACGCTCATACAACTTATTGACAATGTCGATATCGTAGGCAAAGGAAGTTTCAATATGAACACCATGCTTCAACGTTTCCTCCATAATAAAGGAGAAATGTGAACTTTTAGTACAGTAGCAATAAAAGTATTCTCCATCGTACCTGTTCTTTTTAATGGCGTCCTGGAACATCTTCTTAGCCTTGTTGATCTGCATTCCGATCTTAGGAAGGAAGGTCAACTTAAATGGAGTTCCGTACTTGTCAATCAATGCCTTAATATCCAGACCATTAAATTCCAGGTAGTTGTCTTTTACTTCAAAGCCCTCCTGGGGAAATTCAAAAGTCTGCTTAACCAGGTCTGTGTAGGTGTTGTTCATTTAGTACTGCAAATGAATTTTAGGAATTAGTAATAGAAAAAAATATCAGGATAACAATCCATTTTTCCCTCACTGGGAAACTCCTGGTTTACACACCTACGTCAGTTCGAACCCCAGCAAAATAGGTTGCAAATCTAAATATTTTGTTGATTGCCACCCTAATTTTTTTCGGGAGGTATTGATTTTACAGGCCTCATTACCCTGGCAAATATACAGACAATTACAAATCAATAAGTTAAATAATATTAAACACTATTTTCCACTGCCCTCCTGCAGTACTTTTAATGCCTGTTTTCCTTCACAAAAAAGCAGGTCGAGGCAGCTTAATCCCGGGAGAAATCCGGTACGTTCCTGGAATACCTGGGTGTACAAAGCAGGCCCTCCCGTAACTACCGGTCCCGGCAGTATCGTATCCCGGGCATCTGTCACTCCGCTGGTTTCCTTTTGATAACTTTCGGTAAAGGTAATCGGCACGACAATGCCGAGCTTGCTATTCATCCATTCAAAACAAGCCAGGTTCCAATCCAGCAAATATTTAAATTCCTGCTCATATAACTCCTGCAAATCCGCTTCATAATATTCAAACCAGGGAGAGCGACGATAAGCAGACACCAGCGTTTTCCAATGCAAACTCTGCCATTTTTCCTCATTGCTGATCCTCACATCCTTCATCACGGTCCGCTGGTTCTTCCCCCGGGTCAAGGGCACACTCAAAATCATTCGTCCATTTGGGCCCGCTACATAACAACGGTTCCTGTAACTCAGCTTTTGATAGTGTTCATATTTCTCAATCTGTAATATATCGTGGTTTAATAAAGTTTTATATGAATCAATGGGTGGAAAATACTGAGATTCAATTAATAATACTCTCATTTTTGCAGTCGCTGTCATAATGTCAAATTTTTAAAACCAGGTACCCGAACATTCCCCTTTTTACCTGGCGTTTACTTCAAGTCAGTTACTTAACAATTTACTTTAAGTAATTGGTTAAGAATTCATAGCATTTATAATAATATGCTAATAAAATTAGTAGCTTTTACTTTAGTCAAAAAGTCTCCGGAATGCAAAAATACTAAAGAAATTAGTCGCTTTTTCGTTCATTTTTAGCGAACACAGGAAGGAATGCTAAGATAACATATTCTCCTAAAGAAAGTTTTTATTTATATGTATTTAATGCATCATTCTTTTAAGCCACTTCTGCCATTGAAAACGGGGTATCGTTAAAAGTTTCCCAATTCAACTATCCCGTTTTGAGAACTAAAAGCTTTGCAGTAGGTTTGGGTAAATTTAAATTACCGGCTTACTGATGAAACTGCTTAGATTAATATTGGCCATTTTTATTGTTTGGGGACTAGCAAGCTCTTGCGAAAAAAACAAGGATATTCAGTTTGTAAGGGTAGCTGGTGTGAGTATGGACGAGTTCGGTATGTCTAAAAGTATTGTACGGCTGACGTTGGCATATTACAATCCCAATAGTTACCGGCTCCAGTTAAAAGATGCCGACTTCGATCTCTTTTTTGATGACACCCCGGTAGGTCATTCTATCCAGGATTCTACCATCGCCATACCTGCCAGGGATACTTTTTACTTCCCGGTAAAACTAGAAGTAAATATGGGCAACATTTTCAAAAATGCCATGTCCGCCTTCTCCAATAAAGAAGTAACCATCCGGGCCAACGGCCGCTGTAAAGTAGGTAAAGGAGGCATCTTTCTCCCCTTCCCGATTAAATGCGAAACCAAACAAGCCTTAAATTTCTTCTGATCCCGTTCGCTTTAATAAGTCAATAATTTCCATAATATGACTGCTTTCTGTGGCGCTTCTTAACGGCGACAGTTGAAGCTCTTTCCGCAATGCATTCAGATCCTGCAGCAAATTACCTGTCAATAACCGGTGCCGTTCTGCTACCCGGTAAGCGAGGGCCGTTTTAAGCGCTGTAGCTTTTACCCGGAAGGTATGAGGACTATAGCGCCCTGGATGAAGATGGATATACAACTGCTGGTCAGCCGCTATCCGTAATATCCAACGGGAGGTATCCGACAATACCACCGTGGCATACCCCTGTTGCCGTACCAGGAAAGCGGCATAAGCCGTTTTTTCGTAGATCCTTCGTTCCTGTAACCAGTTTCTGACTTTATTGAAAATAGTGGTGGTATCCAGCTCCCCGGCATACATATCCATCTGGGAATTGCCCAGCGCCAGTAATTTTTGGCGGATTTCGGATGGCTCCGATTGTAAAAGCGTATGCTGGAGCGCAGCGAGATGATGCTTCAGCGGGTTAAAAAGTATGGGAATAGGAGTAGGTTTAAAAGCGGAAAGTATATAACACAACAGCCTTTAACTGGGTTAAAGGCTGTTGCTGTTATTCATTAATGCTTTTTCTTGGGATCCATACCACCGCCGTCTTCCGGCTTCTTACAGCAGGTAGGCAGTTTGGCATAAGATTCAGGATTAGCAGTTACATTATCTGCATCGTATCCCGCATTGGCAATACCTGTCTTGATATTCTCAATATTGGTACGGTCGGTCCAGTATTTTACCGTGGTAATATGCTTTTTGAAGTCTACCTTCACGGCCTGTACGCCTTCTTCGTGCGACATATACCTTTCAATACGGTTTTTGCACGATTCGCATTGCACGGTAGGTGTGCTGATCTTTACGGTTTCGATGGACTTCTGTTTCTGTTGTGCCATGGTCATGCCCACACTGGCAAACAGGAATAACACGACTAATTTTAGGATACGCATAGTTGTAATATTATACCCGAATATACAAAAAAAGTGATATACCATTGAACTAACGGCCCCACTGATCCGGAGCGGCTCTCCAGGCTTGCAGGGTGCTGATTTCATCGGTAGAAACAATACCTTTTTCTTCTGCCAGCGCAATCATTGCATTGTAATTGCTGAGCGAATGGAAAGGAACTCCGGCTGCTTCGAACGCTTTTACCGCTACATCAAATCCGTAATTGAAGATAGACACCATGCCAATAACTTCGCCGCCGGCAGCACGAATAGCCTGTACTGCTTCGAGGCTGCTTTTACCGGTAGAAATCAGGTCCTCTACCACCACTACCGGCTGACCAGGTTGCAATACGCCTTCAATTTGGTTGCCCATGCCATGTTCTTTAGGCTTGGATCTTACATAAATAAAAGGAAGTTTTAGTTGATCAGCTACCAGCGCTCCGTGCGGAATACCCGCCGTAGCTACACCGGCAATTACTGCCGCGTCAGGAAAAGTTTCAAATACCAGGTTGCACAACTCAGATTTAATATAGTCACGCACGTAAGGATAAGATAAAATCTTCCTGTTATCGCAATAGATCGGCGATTTCCAGCCGGAAGCCCATGTAAAGGGTTGGGCAGGACTTAATTTTACGGCCTGCACCTGCAGTAATTTTTCTGCAACTTGTTTTTCGCTTACTTTATTCATACAATCGCCAAAAGTACTTGTTTTTTTTAAGAGCAGAAAGCGGAAAGCAGAAAGCAAAAAGCTATTAAAGCGAAGTATCTATGCAGGTCGTCATCCGCTTTAATAGCTTTTTGCTTTCTGCTTTCCGCTTTCTGCTTAAATTTGCGGCATGCAAGAAAACATTACGATCTATCTCAACGAGCGACCTCTTCTACTAACCGCGGATACAGCGATGCCGGCACACTTTACCCATGCTAAAGCGTATAATAATCCCGACCCAGAGAAAATGGAAAGTGTGTTACAGAAACTGGAAAATGGGAAAAAAGATGCGGCGGTTTTCATCGCGCCGGATGTAAAAAAACTCTTTAAAAAGGTGTCTCTGCATTTTACTACCTTGGTGGCTGCAGGTGGATTAATTACCAATCCTGCCGGGGAAGTGCTGATGATGTTCCGCAGGGGAAAGTGGGATTTGCCTAAAGGTAAACGTGATCCCGGGGAAGACCTGGAGATTTGTGCCCTGCGGGAAGTGGCGGAGGAAACCGGTTTACATACCGTTTCCCTGGAAAAGAAAATTACGGAAACATTTCACTATTACCCGATGAAAAATAAGAAGGTATTGAAACATACCTATTGGTACCGTATGCACTTTACCGGTACAGAACTGACGGTACCTCAGATTGAAGAAGACATCCAGGACCTGCAATGGATCAGACCTGAAAACGTGGATAAATACTTGAAGTACTCCTACGAAAATATCAGGGAAGTTTTCAGGGCAGCACATATTTAAGCACCAGGTTCATTTGGAATCATCTTTCCAGATGAACCTGTACTGCCTGTTTACTTTTTGGCCAGGATGGCTACGGTGAGCCGGCTTACGCAAACCAGCCGGTGCTGGTCGTCTGTAATACGAATATCCCATACATGGCTGTTGGCCCCTATATGCAAAGGACGGGCGCAGGCATGTACATACCCGCTTCTTACCCCTCTCACATGGTTGGCATTAACTTCCATTCCAACGCAAATCTGTTTTTCGGGGTTGATAATGAGCCCTGATGCCATGCTGCCCACGGTTTCCGCCAAGGCAGCAGAGGCGCCGCCGTGCAACAATCCATAAGGTTGTACGGTTCTATGATCTACCGGCATCATCATTTTCAGGTAATCCGGTCCTATCTCGGTAAACTCCATTCCCAAAACAGTGGCCATGGTAGCTTCTCCCATCTCATTCAAATCATCCAGCGAAATTTTTGTATTGTGCCAGATCGTTTTCATATCTACTACTTTAAGTTATTGCTTAATACGCCTGATGCCTTCCATCACTACTTCCGGCAGGAAAGGAGCCACATCTCCGCCATAGCGGTGAATATCCCTTACCAGCGTGGAGGCAATACTGGAATACTGTGGTACAGTGGTCAGGAAAATGGTTTCTATGCCCGGAGCTATCGTCCGGTTCACATCGGCAATCGCCTTTTCATATTCGAAATCACTGACATAACGGATACCCCGGAGAATAAAACGGGCGCCCAGCTGCTTACAAAAGTCAATCGTTAACCCCGAATAGGAAGCCACTTCCACCCGGGGATCATCTTTATAAATTTCTTTAATCCACGCTATCCGCTCTTCCAGTGCAAACATCGGCGTTTTGTTGCTGTTTACACCAATGCCGACCACCAGGCGGTCAAACAAATCGAGCCCGCGGTTAATTACATCCGTATGTCCCAGTGTAATGGGATCGAATGTACCTGGGAATAAACAAATCCTCATGATAGTGGTATTGATTTAAATAATATCTGTCAACGTTTGAGCGCCTCCCGGTTGATAAAAATGGAGAAAACCGTAGCCCCATAATTTCTTTCAGAACGGTAATAGGAGTAATCCTTGAATTTCTCATGCTGCGTATGTTCTACCACCAGCCAACCTTCCGGATGCAGTAATCCCCTTTCAAATACCAGCAATGGCAACTGATCCAGCGTTTCCATCATATAAGGCGGGTCTGCAAAAATCAGATCAAATTGCTCTGTACACTGCTGGAGGTATTTAAAAACATCCATTTTTACCGTTTTCAGGGTAGTAATTCCCAGCGATTGCGCCGTTTTGCCGATAAAGGCCGCCATGGCCGGATCTTTTTCAACAACGGTAATATCGGTAGCTCCCCTCGAAGCCAGTTCATAGCTGATACTCCCGGTGCCGCCAAACAGGTCCAGTGCTTTCAGCGCCGAAATATCCAGGTTGTTTTCAAGAATATTAAATAAACCGCCCTTGGCAATATCTGTAGTAGGACGGGTATGCGGCATTTTTGCCGGTGGTTGTATCCTTCTTCCTCCACTCGCTCCTCCAATTATACGCATAACGCTAACGCATATAGATTATGAAAATAATAACCAGGTATCTCCTGCATTTTAGTGATGTAGTGGAAACCCGGTAATCGTTGCATCCATTCCAGGCGCGGGATGAACTTGTACATTTCCTGGTATACGCCTGTATCGGTAGCCAGTACCCCTCCCAGCTTTACCTTCACCTGCTGTTCATCCAATCCTAACTGGCGCAAAGTACTTACCAGGGTGTATACCACATCCAATCCTGTTTCATAGTCCGACTCCTGTTGGATAAGGAGCTTTCCTTTCTCGTAGACAGTGAGTGTAAAGCATTGCTGTTGTACTTCTACAAAAGCCACCCCTTCGCTGGCGTGGAAATCCAGGTCCAGCGGATAGGCTTGCAACAGGGCAGAATTGGCATGAATTACCAGGTCTGTTGAAAACTCTTTTCTCAGGAAGCCCAACAGGTCTTTATCAACGCTGTAAACGTTGACCATGGGTAATTCGGGAAGAAGATCCGACAAGATGGCTTCTTGCATCTTTTCCGGCATGGCCAGATGCAGGTATTCTTTCTTCATGGACGGCATGTAATACAGGTGGGGCACCAATACGCCGCTACCGGTATTAAAGGCCAACAGTATAGATTTAAAAGCAGTAAACAACAGTTTGTCTGTATCAAATACATTCTCTATCATCTCCAGGTCGGCAAGGGCCATTTTCCGTGGGGTAAAATGATAGGACTTCAATGCCAGGAATTTCCTTACAGCCGGATCATACACCACATAACTAAAGGTGCCGCTTCCTACCAATACAAATAAATAGCAGGCCGTCAGGTCAGTTTCCAGCAGGGTTTCATCGTCTACTGTAAATGCAGGATGGATGTTATAAGCCACGGGCATAATTTACCTTTCAAATGAATTACAATAATAGTCTTTTTAGTTAATTGGTGGGGGCGTTTTGTTGTTTTATCAGGGGAGATGATCACCAGATTCCCATATATTTGTTTTTATACCCACAATCAGCAGAAGATACATGCAACTGGAAGTAACCACCCGGCAGATTATAAAGATAGCAGGACCTATATGCCTTGCCCTGATTATTCCACAAATCAATCATATTACAAATACCGCATTCCTGGGGCGATTGGGCGAATTTGAGCTGGCGGCCAACGGCATCGCCGGGATTTATTACCTGGTGATGTATATGATTGTGTATGGCCTCAACAACGGACTACAGGTGTTGATTGCCCGCAGAGCAGGACAGGGTCAGTATGCGGGTATCGGGCAATTGTTTTCCAACGGGATACAGGTGGGCCTTGTTTTCTCCCTGATTGCTATCCTGATTACGCTGCTGGCTGCTCCCTGGTTCTTTGCAAAAAGTTTGCACGACCAACATATCCTGTCAGCAGCGGTATCGTTTATCCGCATCCGTATCTGGGGACTCCCCTTCCTGATGTTGCTCAATATGGCCGATGCCTTTTATATTGGCAGCGGGCATCCTAAGATGTTGATTGTGATTTCCCTCTGCCAGGAAATGATGAACATTTTTTTTGATTACACCCTTATTTTCGGTAAGCTGGGATTACCCGCAATAGGCCTGAATGGCGCAGCCATAGCATCCATCATTGCTGAATTTACGGGTTGCCTGGTGGCTTGCAGTATGCTGTTTATCAAAGGTTACCACCGGAAATACAGCCTGTTTGGCTATTTGAGGGTTAACTGGGCTATTGTCCGGAATATCCTGGATGTTTCGGCGCCCCTGATTGTACAATTCCTTTTTAGCATTGGCAGCTGGTTTGTGTTTTTTATATTTATTGAACACCTGGGTGAAAGACCACTGGCCGTATCTAATATGCTCCGTAGTATTTTCGGGTTCTTCGGGATTTTTACGTGGTCGCTGGCCGCGGCCTGCAATACGATGGTCAGCAATGTGATCGGGCAGGGGAAGTCTGAACTGGTATTCAAAGCCATCCGGAAAATAGTGGGTATCAGTGTGATTTGCGCTACTACCGTATGTATCCTGGTCAACCTGTTTCCCTACACGTTGCTGCATATCTATACGAATAATGCCGACCTGATTACAGTGGCTATTCCATCCATACGGATCATTACCTTAAGTACCATTCTCATGGCGGTATCGGCAGTAACGATGAGTGGGGTAATTGGTACCGGTAATACCCGTATGAACCTGGTTACAGAAATCACGGCAGTAATAGGCTATATGCTCTATTGCGATATTGTGATAGAACGTATGCGCAGCGAGCTGCAATGGGCCTGGGGAGCCGATTTCATCTACTGGACTATCATTTTCGGGCTGAGTTACTGGTACCTGCGCAGCGGCAGGTGGAAAGGGAAAGAGATCTAACCGGTGTCTACTGGAGGTCGTCCAGCATTTTCCGGCAATCCACTTTGATACCGGCATCGTCCTGAGCGATATTGCGCAGCGTTAATGCCTTTTTGAGTACATCTATAGCTTTATCCTGCTGATCATTTTCTTTATAAGCGCGGGCCAGTTCGTAATAATTGAGGACAAATGCGGGGTCCAGCTGCCGGCATTTCTCGTAATTTGTGATGGCATTTTGCAGCGAGCCATCCGGCAGCCCGCCAAATAGCATTTTGGCAGCGCCCCTTTCAAAGGCATTTAAATTGGCCACTTCAAAATTCCATTTACCTAATACGTGATAACCTTGTGCCAGGGAGGGGTTGAATTTAATGGCCAGCTCGGCGTATTTCTTTACATCTTTGGAAGCAGCCACCTTATCCTTGGCACCGGAGATCAAGGCCATGCGCCCCATAGCGATAGCCATCGATAAATTGGCATCCGGGCTGTTTGGATTTACTTTCAGGGCCTGTAGTGCGTAACTTTTTGCCTGGTTATAATAGTTGACTTTATCTTCCTTATTTTTCTGCCGGTTGCCTATACGGGAACATAACTGGCTGGCCTGGTTCAGGGCATCCAGCTGAGCAGGCTGTATTTTCAGGATATCTTTATCTTTCTCGAATGCTTCACTTTCCTTCATTTGCTTCTCCAGCTGTTTGGCTTCTTCCACCATATCACTAACACTCTGAGCCTTTACAAATAAGGCTGCTGATAACAAAAAGCAAACTGCCATGATCCTCTTAAACATAGGACAGGTTTTTTCGTTGTTGAATAACTTAATGCTATAAATCTACGAAAATTACAAATGAGAAACATCATTCATATCCCAAAAACGGGAACTAATAATCTTTCTCCAGTGATACGAGAGAGTTACGGATACTGGCGCCCATAGGGGGATTCATTTTGCGCAGCGTAACGATACTATGTTGTATAGTGGGATAACGTTGTTTGAGTGCAGCCGACAGCTCATATACCACTTCCTCCAGCAGAGGGCGGGGAACCGCCATCACGGTTTGAGCGATTTCATAAATGCCCTGGTAGTTCACCGTTTCAGACAAGTCATCTACCGGCACGGTGCCGGGTATACGAACGGCAACATCCAGCATGAAGTAATTGCCAAGAATGGTTTCTTCCGGATATAAGCCGTGGTAGGCATAAAAGCTTGCCTGTTCGAGTGCAATGGTGAGCATTCAAAAAAATTAGTGCTGTTATTAACGGATTATCCGGACAACTGGTTACCAGAGTAACCGGTTATCCGGATAACATTCTAAAGTTAAAGTCAGGCGTGATGTTCTTTCGCTGACAGGTATCTTTCAGCATCCAGGGCTGCCATACATCCGCTACCAGCTGCTGTTACCGCCTGGCGGTAGATCTTATCCTGTACATCGCCGCAGGCAAATACACCTTCTACAGTAGTACGGCTGGAGCCGGGCACTGTTACGATGTAATCCTGTTCGTCCAGCTCCAGGTAATCTTTGAAGATGGCAGAATTAGGCTGGTGACCGATAGCCACAAAGAACGCGCTTACCGGAATTTCTTTCTTTTCCTTTGTTTTATTATTGAGGATCCTGATGGCTTCTACTTTATTATCACCCAATACTTCATCTGTTTCTGAATTCCAGTAAACGATGATATTGGATGTTTTCAGTACGCGGTCCTGCATTACTTTAGAGGCGCGCATTTCATGGCGGCGTACCAGCATATGTACTGTACTGCACATTTTAGAAAGGTACAGCGCTTCTTCTGCTGCGGTGTCGCCAGCTCCAACGATGGCTACTTCTTTACCACGGAAGAAGAAACCATCACATACGGCGCAGGCAGAAACACCGCTGCCATTGAGGCGCTGTTCTGACGGGAGTCCTAGCCATTTAGCGGAGGCGCCGGTAGCGATAATGATCGCGTCTGCGGTAATTTCTTTCTCCTCGTCGATGATTACTTTATAAGGCTGTTTGCTGAAGTCCACGGAGGTAGCTAAACCATAGCGGATATCAGCCCCCATACGGGTAGCCTGTTTTTCGAAATCAACCATCATTTCAGGGCCCTGGATACCTTCGGGATAGCCGGGATAGTTTTCTACTTCTGTGGTGATGGTTAATTGTCCTCCAGGTTGAATACCCTGGTATAATACTGGTTTAAGGTTGGCTCTTGCAGCATAAATGGCAGCGGTATAGCCGGCAGGTCCGGAA
This sequence comes from Chitinophaga sp. Ak27, assembly GCF_012726295.1. Lineage (GTDB taxonomy): Bacteria > Bacteroidota > Bacteroidia > Chitinophagales > Chitinophagaceae > Chitinophaga. The sequence goes on from NZ_JABAOB010000010.1 coordinate 50,141, forward strand.
CCGATGATCAATAAATGTACATGCTCTTGTTGCTTGTTTTCCATACTTTTTTTGCTGTATAATTACTTGCTTATAATAATTGTTTTATAGGTTGCCTGGTATCCGCCCCAGTAGCCTAATGCGCCGGGAATATTTCCCAATATTTTTATGGGCGATGAAAATGGATTCCCATTACTGTTAAATGCAAAGTCGAGTGTTCGCCAGAAGTCCCACGTTGCTTTGTCAATATTACAAAACTTGACGGTTACAGTATCGCCCGTGTTGAATAATGCATAAGTAGCAGCATTCAGCCGTTCATTTTTATTCACGCCGGCGTCCAGGGGAATTTCAAATGTTGTGCCGTTCACCAGCTTATCATCCAGCACGGAAGTGAGTCCGGGAAGAAATGTTTCGCTATTCCGGCTGGTAAAGTAGCGGGCATAGTTACCAAATGCCGGCGCATCGGTGATTTTCACCCAGAGGCGCACCTTATTATCGTAACCGTCTACCATTACGGAGTTGTACCACAAAGAGTCCAGTTTCATACCGGCGGTAGGTATGGTTGTCACTGCCTGGTATGTCTTATTGTCAGCACTGATTGTTAAAGTATAGGTGCCTGACACTTTTCCTGTAAAGAGGTTGGCAGCCGGCTGGTTGGTATCCGGCACATATGCAAAGAGCTTTAACTTACCGGTATCTACAGATTGTTCTACCAGCTTCATGGTTTTGCTGCCGTCGGAAACGGTGACGGTGGCATTGTGCACGAAGGAGTTTTGCAGGGTAGCCTGGTCTATCCGGGAAAAATAGCCAAGGCTATTGGTGAGTATTACCAGGGGATATGTTCCATCTTCGATCCGGCCTTCCACTACCAGTTGCGGCGCCTGTTGAGGCAGGTGAACGCTGATATCTTTTTCACAGGCGGAAAAGATCAGTGTAAGCAACGGGAAGAAGAGCCAATTACGCATAGACTGCAAAAATAAGGGGTGTGTACTAAAATAAGAACACCGGCCATGTATTTACAAGGCCGGTGTTCTTATAGAATAAAGAGGATTAGTAGATTTATTCAACTGGTCATGCCGCGATATAGCAGTATGGCCAATGGAGTAAAAGGATTATCCCAGATACGATTTCAGCGCGCCGCTATAACGGGCTTTTTGCAGCCTTTTGATAGCACGTTCTTTAATCTGCCTGATTCTTTCTTTTGTCAGATCATATTTCTGACCGATTTGTTCGATTGTTGCGCCGTTTTCACCATCCAGACCAAAGTAAGCATTCACAATTTCAGCTTCGCGGGGGCTCAGGGATTTCAGGACCCTGCGGATTTCCTCACGGAGTGAATCTCTCATAACGTCGTCGTCAGTAATATCTCCACCTTCCAGCAGATCGCCCATGGCAACGTCTTCGGCCTCGTGCACAGGTGCATCCAGTGACATGTGGCGGGTGTTGCTTTGGAAGATATTGTTTATTTCTGATTCAGACATTTCCAGGATTTCTGCGAGTTCCTCGGTAGAAGGTTCACGCTCGTTTTCCTGCTCAAATGCCATGTAAGCTTTGTTAGCTTTATTATAGGTGCCAATTTTGTTTTGCGGTAACCTGACAAGACGACCTTGTTCGGCTAACGCCTGCAGGATGGATTGGCGAATCCACCATACTGCATAAGAAATGAATTTGAAACCTTTCGTTTCATCGAAACGTTGTGCTGCCTTGATCAAGCCAAGATTACCTTCGTTAATAAGGTCACTGAGGCTAAGCCCCTGGTGCTGATACTGTTTTGCAACAGATACAACGAAACGTAAGTTTCCTGTAGTCAATCTTTCAAGAGCCTTTTGATCGCCCATTTTAATGCGCTGCGCCAAAACGGTCTCCTCTTCGGGTGTTAACAAAGGGATCTTCGAGATTTCCTGCAGGTATTTTTCTACCGCCTGCGAATCACGATTGGTGATCTGGGTGGCAATTTTAAGTTGCCTCATATGAAAAATTGTATTGGTTTATAAATAAAATAACAGCGAAAGAAAATTTTTGTTCGAATTTTTAAAAATTATTAACTTACAAAGTTTCCCGCGCTTTTATCGTTTTCTTCAAAAATAAGTCTGCAAAGATCGTGCTAACCAATCACTCTACCAAATCCTTCTTATATTTGTCAGCCTTATAACAAAATACAGTTTTAAAACGGAATTTTATAGTGCTTTAGTCCCCGTAAAAGGCTGCTTTATACAAATTTTAACAATTGATAAAGAATCACTATCAAATTAACATCTTAACTAATTTATGGGTTAAGGCGTTGCAAATTTTTCAATAAAATGATTGACTTTAGAAGCGACACTTTTACACGTCCCGGCCCTGGCATGTTGCAGGCTATGTTACAGGCAGAAACCGGTGATGACGTTTTCGGAGAAGACCCTAGTATCAACAAACTGGAAGCCATGATGGCAGCTTATTTTGGCAAAGCGGCAGCCTTGTACTGCCCTTCCGGCACAATGAGTAACCAGATTGCTATTAAAGTACATACGTTGCCAGGGGATGAAGTGGTTTGCAGCAATCTTGCGCATGTATATATTTATGAAGGAGGCGGCATTGCCTTCAACTCAGGCGCCCAGGTACATGCCATTATCGGCGACCGCGGCATGATCCGCGCCCCCCAGGTGGAAGCTGCGATTAACCCGGACGACGTACATAAAGCCCGCACCAGCCTGGTATGCCTGGAAAATACCTCCAATCGAGGCGGCGGATGTTGCTACGATTGGGAAGAAATGGAAAAAATCAAAGCCGTTTGCCAGGAGCATGGCCTGGCCCTCCACCTCGATGGAGCCCGCCTATTTAACGCATTGGTAGCCACGGGGCAGAATCCGGTGCAATACGGGCAATTATTTGACAGCATCTCCGTATGCCTCAACAAAGGCATGGGCTGCCCGATGGGCTCTGTATTACTTGGTAGTGAAGCATTTATAAAATCTGCCCGCCGTATCCGCAAAAAGTTCGGCGGCGGCCTGCGGCAGGCCGGCTACATGGCTGCCACCGGCATCTACGCCATGGAAAACAATATTGCCCGGCTGGCCGACGATCACCTGCACGCCAAACAAATAGCCCAGGCCCTGCTGGAAAAATCCTTTGTGGGTCATATGCTGCCGGTAGAAACCAATATCCTCATCTTTGAAGTTACTGGCGACTGGACGCCGCAATACTTTGCCGACTACCTTAAAAACGAAGATATCCTAGTGATGCCCATCTCTCCTACACAGGTCAGAATAGTCACCCATCTCGATATCACACCGGAAATGGTAGCGCGCACCTGCGAAATAATCGCAGAAATGGCGTAGTACCGGGGGAGATCCTCGTTCTTTTAATTTTCATCTCTCCCTAATCTCCGTTATTTTTGCAACCTTATATTATGAATAGCATGGAACTCTCGAAAAATTACCTGCCGGCATCGGTGGAGGAAAAATGGTACCAACAATGGATGGACAAAGGCTATTTCCGCTCTAAACCGGATGGCCGTCAACCTTTTACTGTCGTCATCCCCCCTCCCAATGTGACCGGGGTATTGCATCTTGGCCATACGCTCAATGAAACCGTACAGGACATCCTGGTACGCCGTGCCCGTATGAGCGGATTCAATGCCTGCTGGGTACCAGGCTCCGATCACGCGTCCATTGCTACCGAAGCGAAAGTGGTAAATATGCTCAAGCAGGAAAAAGGAATTGAAAAATCCCAGCTCACCCGCGAAGAGTTTCTCAAACATGCCTTTGAATGGAAAGATAAATATGGTGATATCATCTACCACCAGATAAAAAAACTTGGCTGCAGCTGCGACTGGGACCGCGTTACCTTTACTATGGACGATCATTATTATAAAGCGGTGATCACCGTTTTTATTGATCTCTATAAGAAAGGAGTAATTTATCGTGGTGCACGTATGATCAACTGGGATCCAAAGGCCAAAACAGCATTGAGCGATGAGGAAGTCGAATACAAAGACATACAGGGTAAACTATATCATGTAAAGTATGCCATCACCGACGCTACAGGCACGCCTACCGGTGAGTACATTACCATCGCCACCCAACGCCCTGAAACCATTATGGGTGATACCGCCATCTGCGTAAACCCAGAGGATGAAAGGTATACACACCTGAAAGGTCACTTTGCTATTGTGCCGCTGGTAAACCGTCGCATACCGGTAATATTTGATACTTATGTAGATAAAGAATTTGGCACCGGTGCGCTGAAAGTAACGCCAGCACACGATATCAACGACTATAACCTGGGCCTTAAACATCACCTGGAAATTGTAGATACCCTGAACGATGACGGTACCCTCAGCGCTGCCGCTGTTGTTTTCGTAGGAGAAGACCGCTTCGTGGCCCGCAAGAAAGTTGTAACGGCCCTGGCCGAAGCTGGCCTGCTGGTAAAGGAACAGGAGTACACTACCCGCGTTGGCTACAGTCAGCGTAACCCTACCACAGTAGTAGAGCCCCGTATTTCCACCCAATGGTTTGTGAAAATGGCTGAAATGGCCAAACCAGCCCTGGACGCAGTGGTAAATGGCGATGTAAGAATACATCCCGGTGATCGCTTCCTGGCGACCTACAAATACTGGATGGAAAATGTAAAGGACTGGTGTATTTCCCGCCAGCTCTGGTGGGGACAACAAATACCCGCCTGGTACGCACCGGATGGCACTTTCGAAGTAGCTGCCACCGCTGCGGAAGCAGTCGCACAATTTGCCACCCGCAATATCACCATCAGCGCAGCAGAACTGAAACAAGATGAGGACTGCCTCGATACCTGGTTCAGCTCCTGGTTATGGCCTATGGAAGTATTTAATGGTATTTCCCAACCTGGCAACGAAGACATCAACTACTACTACCCTACCTCCGTACTCGTAACCGGTCAGGATATTATCTTCTTCTGGGTGGCCCGTATGATTATGGCCGGCCTGGAATATAAAGACGTGAAGCCTTTCAGCGATGTGTACTTTACAGGTATGGTACGCGACAAGCAAGGACGTAAGATGAGTAAACAGCTGGGTAACTCTCCCGATCTGCTGGAACTGATCCACTCCTTTGGCGCAGATGCCGTACGTTTTGGTATCATGATCTCCTCTCCTGCCGGCAACGACTTACTCTACGATGACGCCAGCTGCGAACAGGGACGTAACTTCTGTAATAAAATATGGAATGCCCTGAAGCTGGTGAAAATGTGGGAACAACGCCAGGAAGATGATGGCGCTGCCGAAGCTACCGCCAATAACTTCGCCGTGAAATGGTTTGAAAGCAGGCTGAATGAAGTACAGGCTGAAGTAGCCGCGCTGCATAAAGATTTCCGTCTCAGCGAAGGACTGAAAGCACTCTACATCCTTATCTGGGATGATTTCTGCAGCTGGTACCTGGAATGGGTGAAACCTGGTTTTGAGCAACCCATTGCCGCATCTGTATATCGTAAAACCGTATACTTCTTTGAGCAACTCATGCAGTTGTTACATCCATATATGCCGTTTATTACGGAAGAAATCTATCAGCTGTTAACGGAACGTGCCGCTGTTGATTCTTTGATGATAAAACAATTCACTACGCCAGAAGCTCCTGTACATGCTACCCTGCTGGAAGGAACACTGGCTAAGGAAATTATCACCGGCATCCGTGATGCACGTAATAAAAACCAGATTAAGCCGAAAGATCCGATCGTACTGCACGTAGAAACCAAACATGACAACACTTTCAAACAATTGGAAGGTATGCTCGCGAAACAGGTGAACGCCTCCGCCATCCACTACGTACAGGAACCGGTACCTGGCTGTATCACAGTGGTTATCGGGAAAGATAAATTCTACCTGGGCACTGAAACCGAGCTGGATACCACCACACAGAAAGCCACGCTGCTGAAAGACCTGGAATACCTGAAAGGATTCCTGGTATCTGTGGAGAAGAAGCTTTCCAACGAAGGTTTTGTACAGAAAGCGAAACCTGAAGCGGTAGAAGCAGAACGCAAGAAAAAAGCAGACGCCGAAGCAAAAATTTCTGTGATCGAGGAAAGTTTAAAATCCTTATAATTTTTATTATCGCCCGGTCGTTACTATACCGGGCGATTTTTTTATATCCCGGTACTATCATGCAAAAACACCTGTTACTTAGTTGCTTACTCACCGCTGTTGCCATGCCGGTATTTGCGCAAACTCATAAAAAAGTTCCTGCCGCTACCACTACCGCTGTCAGCAACAAAAGACCCATGAAACTGCGTAGCAGTTGGGGTATCTACCTGAGCGATACCCTGCCTAAAACGGAAGTAACCAAACTACTCGATTCTGCATTGGTAGTAAGAGATGAAAAAAATAACAAGTACCCGGTCATTTCCTTTGCTTTTACCTACGAAAAGCATGAGCCTTATCTGAATGATACTACCGGCCAACCGGCCATTTATAAAGATTTTACGGGAGATAATTTTAAATCACCATCCCTCACTCCGCTCTGGAGCAAAGGCCTGAAGGAATCTTTACAATCAGGCGATGTCTTATACTTCGATGAAATCATCATCAAATATGCGGAAGAAAAATACTACAAAGCGCCTTCCATCCGCATCAACGTTAAATAACTCAATAGTTAAATAATTGCTGGATCGGGATAATAAAATCCACGCGGTTCTGCGCATTGTCTACCGGGTCTTTATCGAACAGGTGGCTGAAGCGTACCCCGAATGTGAATGGCAGTGCATTGCCTAAACGTGTATCGAGAAACAATTCCGTACCTGCAGAGGTAAAGCGGGTATTGACATTCTGCTGGTAAAAATTAGCTACGCTATAATCATAAAACAAGTTGGCCCGGACACGGCTAAAGTAAAGTAACTGTGCAAAGCCCCAATCAGGATATGCCAGCGGCAGGTGATAATTTGCACCTAGCTTATAAATACGGGTATATAAAGGCGTATTATATCCCCTTGCATATACGAAATTGTCGGTGAAGGTGTAGTTGAACGACTTGTCCCTTTGCTGGAACGCTCCCTGTAATACCAGGTTATGGTTATGCCAGAGTCCCGGCAGGTACTGATCTAGCCGCCCATACAGTTGTTCTGCAAATAAGCCGGTCACAGAATGGTTGTACTGCAGGGCCAGGTATTGGCCAAAATGAGTAAAGATATTCTGGGCGCCCTTAATACGTTGATTACTGAAGGTAATTGAATTGGAGAGGAACTGTAAATCATTTCCCTTGTATTTGCTGTCCAGGTAACGGTGACGGATATTATAGTTACTGCCAAAAGACAAGCTGCGGCTATACATACCGGCGGATAAATTGAGTGGTATGCTGAAACCCATGTAGGCGGTGGCCTCATTCCAGTATACTCTCTGCCGGTTCTGATCAAGTCCGTTACGATTAATGGTATAGTCGGCGCCCAGGTACAGCACCGGGAACCAACCGGCAAAGGTAAATCCAGCGCCGATATTGGAGCTTTCTTCATTCCGGTTGTAGGTATATCCAATCGTGGTATTCGTGGTGCTTAATATATTTTCGCCGATAAGGGAGATACCATAATCCGGGTCATTGAAAGAGGGTACCCAGCTGTGGAAGTTAAACGGATGGGTAAACTGTGCATATTTCTTTACCGGCAGCGAATCCCGTGGCACGATCTCCAGGATGTTGCCACCTTCTTTGAACTCAGGATGCAGCCACACGCTTCGGCTTTCACCGGATACCTGTTTCCAGTTGTTTTCGTTCAGTGCAGCGTGGTATAATTTATATCCTTTAATGGTAAACTCACTGAAAACGAGGCTATCCCTGTTATGGTCAATAGCCAGGTGCATGGCGCTATTTCCCCGGTCGGTTACTTCATATATCTTCCGGTCTGATAACGTGATGGCATATACGTTATTCACATCTTTATATCCTGCCGTAAAATAAACGGTATCGGCTTTCACTACCGGGATACCCAGGGCGGTGTAGCTGAAAGGTGTCAGTACAGAACTTTCCCCGGTGGAAAGCGATTGCTGTACCAGCGCCATCTCCCCCTTGCTGTTACGTACTGCGCTGATCACCGCCTGGTCGCCAGCGGCGAAGCGCGGATAGGTATAATACCAGTTTTGCGGATTGGGCAGTTGCTTTTCTACTTTACCGGTTTGGGCATTAATCAGTTGTAAGCTGTATTGCATATTGGGCGAGGTAGCCGCTGCTATCACCAGCTGCCCGTTTTCGCTGATATCCGGAGAGAAGAACTTTCCCCTGCCGGAGATAGTTTTCGTTTGACCACTGACGTTATCCCAGATACGGATAACGGAGAAGTCTTTCCATCCCCAGCGGGCATCGAAGCGGGCGGCGGCCCATACAATGCGGCCATTGCGGTAGCTGAAAAAATCATCGTACCCGATGCCTGGCCTTACCAACAGGCGCTCCTGGCCAGCCGCATTTATCCGGTAAAATCCCGGTACTTTATTACGGGCATCTTTAAGTACTATCCATTCGTTGTTGCCGGCGGCATATACATATTTATAGTTCGTCACTGGTTTTGCCACGGGTAATATGCCGTTAGCCGCCGTGGTATCGGGGCGGGTGGCATAGTTATTCCACAGGGGCTGGTATTCTTTGAGCATGGCCCGGTAAAAGCCGGTAATATTATAGCCGGTACGTTTCTTCAGGCTATGTGACAGGGGGTAAAAAAGTCCCCGGAAGCGCACAGCGTCTGTAGTAGTTTCTTTCCAAAAAGTGGTGCCATAATGTTCGCGGCCATAGCTGGTCATCAGGTATCCCAATGGATAATGGTCCGGTACAAAATCGCGGTACGAGCCATTACGGATTTTCATATAGGCGTAATGTTTACCTGCCAGCGACAGTCCGCGGAAGCCATCGAAGAAGCCCGGGAGCCTTCCCCTGCCCTGTGGGGTGAGTGCAGTTTCCACCACTACGGCATCGCCTTCCCAGAACCAGTTGGGTACGGCAATGTTGGTAATAGCGGCTTGTCCCAGCTGGCCACCGAGAATAGAAAACACCTTAGATATGCCTTGGCGGAAATTCATGTTCTGTAGTACATGGCGGTACTCGTGTACCGACAGTTGTTCTTCCCAGTTCAGGGAGCCCAGGTCGAGGGAAGAAGGAGATGGCGTCAGGTAAAACTCAGATCGGAAGGGTCCGAGTTGGACATACCCATTGGATTGCATGGTTTGGTTCTGTAAAACGATGTTTACTTTCCTTTCCAGCGGCCCGATAGAGTTACGTGTATAGCGGTTGAGGTAATGTACGATATTGGCTACGCGCTCGCCCTGGGCAGTCATGCCTTTGGGGAAGATCACCCTGACGGTATCGTTGTTGATCTGTTGCCATTTAAGCGAAGGCGGATTTCCTCCGAATTGTTGTGCTGATAGAGAAAAGGAGAGGAAAATCAGCGTAATGGCAAGGATAGCACGCATAAAAAGTGATAAATTAAATTACGAATAACGGATCTAAACAGTTGTAATAATGTATAAACGAAAATATAGTTCTTTCCTTATATAACCACAAGCATTCGTTTATATCTCTGCTTATATCTGCCATTCGTAATTTATCATCGTTGGTTGTACTGGGTTAGCACTCTGGTAAACTGATAGGAATATTAACAGCCAGGCCTCCATCGGAGGTTTCCTTGTATTTGGAGTTCATATCCTGTGCGGTTTCCCACATTGTTTTTACTACGGCATCGAGGGATACCTTTGCCAGTTCGGGATTGCTTTGGAGGGCCAGCTGGGAAGCGGTGATCGCTTTAATAGCGCCCATGGTGTTTCTCTCGATGCAGGGCACCTGCACTAATCCACCGATTGGGTCACAGGTAAGTCCGAGATGGTGTTCCATGGCTATTTCTGCGGCCATCAACACCTGGCGTTGGGAGCCTCCCATGCATTCAGTGAGGGCGGCGGCGGCCATGGCAGATGAAACGCCGATTTCCGCCTGGCATCCGCCCATGGCGGCCGAAATAGTAGAGCGTTTTTTAAAGATGCTGCCTATTTCAGAGGCGGTAAGCAGGAATTGCTGGATTTTCTCTTCGTGGAAACCGTCGCAGAAAGCGATGAAATATTGGAGTACTGCTGGAATTACGCCTGCAGCGCCGTTGGTGGGAGCCGTTACAACCCGGCCAAAAGAGGCATTTTCTTCATTTACGGCCAGCGCAAAGCAGCTTACCCAGTCGAGCGTATAGCTGAAATGCTCTCCACCTGCGCGGATGGCGGTGATCCAGGAGCTATAGTCGCTGTAGGTACGTCCCTGTAACAGTTTTTTATTGAGCAAAGCAGCGCGGCGGGCTACTTTGAGGCCACCTGGTAAGTCGCCTCCAGTATGACATCCGCGGAAAGTACATTCCTGCATGACGCGCCAGATCTTGAGCAACCCCTCGCGGGTAGCTGCTTCTGAGCGCCAGGCCTGTTCATTTTCCATGACCAGTTCGGAAATGCTGTAACCTGTTTTGATACACCATTGCAGTAATTGGCGGGCCGTATCAATTGGAAATGGTAGGTCTACCTGTTCGGCGCTGCTGCCGGATTCGCCTTCCTGTACCACGAAGCCACCACCAATGGAGTACCAGGTAGAAGCAATTTGTTCCCCGTCCCGGAAAGTAACCAGGAAGGTCATGGCATTTGGGTGGAAGGGTAATGATTCTTCAAAAAGGAAGTCGATATCTTCTACAGGATCAAAGTCTATTTCATATTTACCGCCCAGCAACATTTTGCGGTGGCGGCGGATATCGTCCATTTTAGGGTTGATCTGGTTAACATCAAACGTTACGGGGTCATCTCCGGAGAGCCCCAGTTGTACGGCGATGTCGGTACCATGTCCATGGCCAGTTTTAGCGAGCGAGCCATATAATAATACCTGTACTTTACTGACAGTTGGTAATTTATGATCTTTTTCCAGTTCTGCCAGGAAGCGAAGCGCTGCTCTCCAGGGGCCCAGGGTATGTGAACTTGATGGGCCAACACCTATCTTAAAAATATCGAATACGGAAATACATTCGTGTGCCACTAGTTAATTGATTTATCTGTAAAATTAACGGAAAAAGAAGCAGAAAGCTTAAGGCAGAAAGCAAAAAGCTATTATGGAGAATGATTAAAGCGAATTTAAATACTCGCTAAGTTCTTCTCTATAATAGCTTTTTGCTTTTTGCTTTCTGCCTTAAGCTTTCTGCTTCTTCCTTATCTGTTTGTAAAATCTTTCAGCTTAATGTTGAAGATCAATACTGTGTTAGGCTGAATAGCCCCTTTGCCGCTTGGCCCGTAAGCATACCCGGAAGGCAGGAAGAGGTTTACTTCCCCGCCCTTTCCTACTTTAGGTACACCGACGGTCCAGCCCTGGATCACCTCATTTAAACCGAACTTGACGTTCTGATTGCTTTCGAAAGTAGTTTTATTGAGCAGGGTACCTACATAGTCTACTGTTACATAAGCCGCTGCATTGGGCTTGTCGGCTGTGCCCGGGGTGATTACCTGGTAAAAAATACCACCTGGTTCATGTTGGACATTGGGAATATTATTCGCAGCAATATAGGCAACGATTTTGGCAGAATCGATGTTATACTGTACTCCCCAGTCGTAAGGTGGCGTATTATCTTTTTTTGAACAGGCTACCAGCGCAAGCAGGAACAATCCTCCCAACAGAAAAACTTTCTTCATACAATTTCGGTTTCGATTATAAATAAATAAAGGTGACAAAATAACAAGTTTGCAATAAATGCTTTTTATCTGATACTTACTAATTCCAGGTCTGAAATCAATACCGCATTGGGGGGAATAATACCAGGGATGCCGATGGAGCCATAGGCCAGGGCGGGTGGGATATATAACCTGATTTTACCGCCAAGGGAAATTTTCTGAAGCCCTATCTGCCATCCGGGAATATGGTTTTTCAGTTCCCGGTGATCGAAGTCGGTCGGACCAAAAGAGGAACCTACTGTTTCGCCGGTAAGTAGCTGGTTGGTATAGATGACAGTAGCTATGGAGGTGGCCTTCACAAAGTGAACACTGTCCCCGGGTTGAAGAATCTGGTAGTACAGTCCGGATACATCCCGCTGGGCGGTGAGGTTATGTGAACTTAGATAATCCTGTATAACACTTTCGGCCCGGACGTCTGCCTGGGGCATTTGCGACATATTATCTTTTTTCAGGCAGCTTCCCATTGTTAGGAGGAGGCATGCACCTATCATAAGTTTTACAGCTGTATTCATCCGCTTCTATTTACTATCCAGTGTATTAAACGGCGATTTGTCGGAAAATGTTACAATCGCTGTGGCGGGAATAAAAAAACTCCTGCCAGGGCAAACCTGCAGGAGTTTTTTGTATAGTAATAATACAGATTAATAATCCATACCCATACCGTGGCCACCACCACCCATTGCAGGAGCAGCAGCTTTAGGTTCTGGTTTGTCTGCGATTACGCATTCGGTAGTCAGCAGCATAGCAGCGATAGAAGCAGCGTTTTCCAGTGCGATACGGCTTACTTTAGTAGGATCGATTACACCTGCAGCCAGTAAGTTTTCGTATTTCTCGGAACGGGCGTTGAAACCGTAGTCCCCTTTACCTTCTTTCACTTTCTGTACTACGATAGAACCTTCGATACCGGCGTTAGCGGTGATCTGACGTAATGGTTCTTCGATAGCGCGTTTAACGATAGAGATACCGGTTTGCTCGTCTTCGTTGTCGCCTTTCAGATTTTCCAGGGCTTCGATAGAGCGGATGTAAGCAACACCACCACCAGGTACGATACCTTCTTCAACAGCAGCGCGGGTAGCGTGTAATGCGTCATCAACGCGGTCTTTCTTTTCTTTCATTTCTACTTCAGTAGCGGCACCTACGTACAGTACAGCCACACCACCGCTTAATTTAGCGAGACGTTCCTGTAATTTTTCGCGATCGTAGTCAGAAGTAGTTACTTCGATCTGTGCTTTAATTTGTCCGATACGGCCCTGGATAGCGTCTTTTTCGCCTCTACCGCCTACGATAGTAGTGTTATCTTTATCGATAGTGATAGATTCTGCTTTACCGAGATAAGTCAGGTCAGCATTTTCCAGTTTGTAACCTTGTTCTTCGCTGATAACGATACCACCGGTGAGGGTAGCAATGTCCTGCAGCATATCTTTTCTTCTGTCGCCAAAGCCAGGAGCTTTAACAGCAGCAACTTTCAGGGTACCACGCAGTTTATTTACCACCAGGGTAGCCAGTGCTTCACCTTCCAGGTCTTCAGAGATGATTACCAATGGAGCGCCTTGCTGAGCTACTTTTTCCAGGATGTGCAGGATATCCTTCATGGTACTGATCTTCTTGTCGTAGATCAGGATGTAAGGGTTAGCCAGTTCAGCCTGCATTTTTTCGCTGTTGGTAATGAAGTAAGGAGACAGATAACCGCGATCGAATTGCATACCTTCTACTACTTCTACAGTAGTGTCGGTACCTTTTGCTTCTTCTACGGTGATTACGCCATCTTTGGTTACTTTCTGCATTGCCTGGGCAATCAGTTTACCGATTTCGCTATCATTGTTAGCGGAAATAGAAGCCACCTGTTCAATTTTCTGGGTGTCGTTACCAACACTTTCAGATTGTTTTTTCAGGTTATCCACGATTGCTTTTACAGCTTTGTCGATACCACGTTTCAGGTCCATTGGGTTAGCACCGGCAGCTACGTTTTTCAAACCTTCGCCGATGATAGCCTGTGCCAATACGGTAGCAGTGGTAGTACCATCACCTGCCAGATCAGCAGTTTTGGAGGCTACTTCTTTTACCATTTGCGCACCCATATTTTCGATAGCGTCTTCCAGTTCAATTTCTTTCGCAACAGTAACACCATCTTTAGTTACGCCGGGAGCACCGAATTTCTTTTCGATAACTACGTTACGACCTTTAGGTCCCAGGGTTACTTTAACGGCATCAGCCAGTACGTCCACGCCCTTCTTCATTTTGTTGCGGGCGTCTATATTGAAGAAAATTTGTTTTGCCATAATACTTTTTTGTAGATTTTTCTTTTAGGAATTAATGCATTATCCGGCTTTATCTTAAACGATAGCCAAGATATCGGATTCACGCATGATTAAGTAATCCTCGCCTTCGATAGGAAGCTCCTGACCAGAGTATTTACCGTACAGAACAGTATCGCCAACTTTCACAGTGATCGGCTCATCTTTTTTACCAGGACCGGCAGCCACTACAGTGCCTCTTACGGGTTTTTCTTTTGCAGTATCGGGGATAATGATACCACCAGCTGTTTTCTCTTCTGCCGCTGCAGGTTTCACAATTACCCTGTCAGCTAAAGGTTTAATACTTAATTGTTTAGCCATAGTAGTTTTTATTTAAAAAAGATGTTTAATTTTTTATGCTCTTCCCGTCCACGAGAATTGTGCCAAGGCGGATTTCGGGTCAAATTTACAGGTTAGTAGCACCGGGACTGGCGCGGATACTGACAAATCATGACAGGTTACCCGAAAAAATGACAGTATTACTCTTACAAAGCCGCCAAGTGGCAAAGAAACGAAGCATATAAGGCACATCGCCAGCGTCATCTCCTGTGAGAAAAACCAGGCAAACTCCGTTGTTGCTTACCTGCTTAACGCCTTTGCGGGCAAAATTCCTCCGGATGTCAAATATGAATTTTTTTCTCTAATTTTGCGCCCTTATACCAGTTCTTTTTTATACGATGATCAGTAGAAGAAACATCCGGGTAAAGGTGATGCAAACACTTTATGCCCTGGAAACGATGGAGCAAAGCAGCATTAAGCCAGGTACGGCTACCAGACTTTTGAATGAGAAGCTGGATCAAACCTGCCAGATCTTTACCTACATACTTAATTCAGTAGTACAGGTAGCGCAATATGCAGAAATTGATGCGGCTGCCCGTGCCTCCAAACACTTACCCTCTGCCGAGGACCTGCAGGTAAATACCAAAATAGCAGGAAATGAGTTTATTTTCCAGATAGTCAATGATAAGGGTTTCCAGGTCAACCTGGAGCAGTGGAAAATGAAGCTGCATACGGATGACGATCTGCTCAGAAAACTATACAACCAGTTAGTGGCTACCGATACCTACAAGGCTTATATCGCGGATAACAGTCGCACTAAAGCCGGAGAAAAGGAAATACTGGAGTTCATTTATAAAGAAATACTGGCAAAAAGTGAATTATTTGCCCAGCACATGGAAGATACCTTCCTCCACTGGGGTGATGACGAGGAAATGATGGGGATTCTGATAAATAACTATTTCAACAAGCCTCATCTTTTCAATTTCCTCCAACTGATCAGTAAAGAGAAACTGGATTATGGCCGGGAATTGCTACTGACAGTAATCGACAAAAAAGAGTACTGCCTGGAGCTGATCAAGCCTAAACTGCAAAACTGGGATTCTGAGCGTATTGCCGCGGTAGATATGTTGCTGATGGAAATGGGTGTATGTGAATTTCTCTATTTCCCGACTATTCCTACCAAGGTTACTATCAACGAATACATTGACCTGGCAAAAGCATACAGCACTCCGCAAAGTGGCCAGTTTATCAACGGTATTCTTGATAATATCCTGAAAGACCTGGAAAAAGAGCAGTTAGTGCAGAAACAGGACCGTCCCAAAAAGTAAGTGGGAAAAGTTATTTTTACCTAAAAATAGCAACACCATGAAAAGACTGTTCTGTTTACTCGCCTGTGGAAGCCTGCTGATAGCGGCTTGCAACAACAGCGCAAAAAACAATGCCAGCGCGACCGGAACCGCTGGTAGTGCGCAAAAAAATGAAGCTGGTCAATCCGCTGCCCTATCTTTTGAAGAAAAGGTACACAACTTTGGAGAGATTGTGCAAGGTGAAAAAGTAGAGTATTCCTTTAAATTCACGAATACAGGCACCAGCCCATTGCTCATTGAAGATGCTATTTCCAGCTGCGGATGCACCGTACCGGAATGGCCCAAAGAACCGATCAAACCAGGCCAATCGGGCTATATGAAAGTCATTTTCGACAGTCACGGTAAATCTGGTTATACGGAGAAAGAAATCTCTGTTAAAATCAATAATAATGATGGCTATGTACTAGGTCCTAAAATTCAGTGTAATATTATTACCAAGTAGCCCAGATTAAACTATTAAATCAATTATAGATGAACATCCTGAACATTTCTTTAATGGCACCTCAGGCAGGAGCCCAAGGTGGAGGTAGCTCCATGATTTCGTTCCTGTTTTTTGGTGGTATGATTCTCGTTATGTGGCTCTTCATGATTCGCCCACAGACTAAGAAAGCCAAACTGCAGAAACAATTTATTGATAATCTGAAGGAAGGAGATAAAATCGTTACTATTGCCGGTATACACGGAAAAGTGAAGAAAATTAACGATAACAACACCATATTAATGGAAGTTAGTCCAGGAACCAATTTCGTTATCGAACGTTCTGCCATCAGCATGGAATATACTTCAGCTCAGCAAAAAGCGGCTGATACCAAGTAAGACATTACGGATTTATCCATATTATTACGGAGTTGCAGTAGATAGTAATATCTACCCGCAACTCCGTAATTCATATGGGGTAATTCCTATTTTTATTTAAATTGAGGCATGTTAAAGATAGGCATCACCGGCGGCATCGGCTCCGGGAAAAGTACCGTTAGTAGAATATTTGAACTATTAGGCATTCCTGTTTATTATGCCGATGAAAGGGCAAAAGATATCCTGACCAGGGATTCCGAGCTGATAGCAGCCGTGAAAGCCCATTTTGGGGCAGAAGTATACGATGAAAATGGCGTATTAAACCGGAAATACCTGGGCAATATCGTATTTAACGATAAGCGGCAGCTGGCATTACTCAACTCGCTGGTTCACCCTGCCACCATACGCGACTCCGACCAATGGGCGCAGCAGCAACATGCCCCTTATGTACTAAAGGAAGCGGCCCTGTTATTTGAAACAGAATCCTTCCATCACCTTGATAAGATCATCGGCGTTTTTGCTCCCCAGCCGCTGCGGATACATCGTGTGATGAAGCGTGATAACGTTACCCGCGATGAAGTACTGGCGCGTATCAACAAGCAAATTGATGAAACCATCAAAATGCGCCTGAGCGACTACGTGATTTATAACGATGAACAACGAATGGTCATTCCCCAGGTACTGGCCCTGCATGAACAGCTGTTGGCACTGGCTGCCAACCATTAGCGGTTACCTTGGGTATACCGGGTGCTACCCCGCGCAGGCCGTTTCCCTAACTTTGATAAAAATATGGATGAAAAGATGAGTAAGGCGAATATATCTCCCATACAACTAACTGCACAGGCTGCAGCCATCATAAAAGACCTGTTGAAGGGCGCTACCGAAGCCCCTTTCCTACGTGTGGGCGTAAAGGGAGGCGGATGTTCCGGTATGGCTTATATGCTGGGATTTGACGCCCGGATGGAAGACGATGACCTCTTCGAAGTAGATGGTATCCCGGTTATTATGAAGAAAGCACATGGCATGTACCTGATGGGTATGGAAATAGACTATCAGCAAGGCGAAGAGGCTACAGGCTTCGTATTCAGGCAACCTGGCAGCTGATCCTATCTTTTATTTTCCTGACACACATAAAAAAAACCTCCTGGATGACCAGGAGGTTTTTATTTATCAAACATTGTTTCAGTTATCTCACTTATTTAGTAGCAGGAGATGCTTTCTGAGCAGTCACTTCTACAGCGTCTGATTCGTTAGCCAGTTGGTTCTTCTTGTCGAAGTCAACCAGTACGGGAGCAGCTACGAAGATAGAAGAGTAAGTACCGGTGATCACACCAATCAACATAGCGAAGGCGAAACCACGGGTTACTTCACCACCGAAGATAAACAATATCAGGATGGTCAGGAACACTGTCAGCGAAGTCATAATGGTACGGCTCAGGGTATCATTGATCGCTTTGTTGATCACTACATCCCTGTTACGTCCATGGTTTCCGGTTCTGAAGTACTCGCGGATACGGTCAAACACAATCACGGTATCGTTCATGGAGAAACCAATTACTGTCAGGATCGCCGCAATGAAGTGCTGGTCGATTTCCAGGGTAAATGGTACAAAAGAACGGCACCAGGAGAACACTGCCAGTGTAACCAGTACGTCGTGCAGCAGGGAGAAGATAGTACCGATAGAGTACTGCCATTTGCTGAAACGTAACAGGATATACAGGAAGATAACCACGAGAGACAGTATTGTTGCTTTTACAGCACCAGCGCGTAAGTCGTCCGAAATGGTAGGCGATACCGTTTGAGATCCTACTACATAACGATTGTTGAACACATCCTGTGTAACGCCGTTATCGTAGAATTTCTTCAGGCCATTGTATAATTTATCTGCTACTTCCTTATCTACAGCAAGGTTTTGCTGTTCGATCTTATAAGAAGTAGTGATGCTTAACTGGTTAGTACTTCCGATGGTTTTAACGAATACTTCAGATTCGAATTCCTTTTTCAGTACGTCTGCCACTTCCTGTCTGTTCATTGGGTGTTCGAAACGAACGGTGTAGCTACGGCCACCGGAGAAATCGATACCGTGGTCGAAGCCATGGAAGAAGGAAGAAATACCAGCTACCATTACAATAGCAGAGATGATATAAGCATATTTACGTTTGCCTACGAAATCGAAAGCAGCGTGTTTAAATACTTTACGGGAAATAGGGGTAAAGTATTCGAAGTGTCTTTTCTTCTTCATCCAGAAGTCGGTTACCATACGGGATACCAGGATACCGCAGAACAGGGACAGGAACAGACCGATGATCTGGGTAGTGGCGAAGCCCAGTACCGGGCCTAAACCGAAGTAGAACAGGATGAAGGCGGTAAGCAGGGACGTAACGTGCCCATCCAGTACGGGCGCATAAGAACGCTTGTAACCATCTGCCACGGCATCATGGTAGGACTTACCATGGGTAAGTTCATCCTTGATTCTTTCGAAGATGATTACGTTGGTATCCACGGCCATACCGATGGTGAGTACCATACCGGCAATACCGGCCATTGTTAACGTAGCGCCCATAGAAGCCAGGATACCGAAGGTAAACAGCAGGTTGAGCACCAGCGCGATATTAGCTACCCAGCCGGCGGAGTTGTAATACACCAGCATGAGTACGAAAATGATTCCGAAGGAGATCATGAAAGACTTAGCACCGGCAGCGATAGATTCAGCGCCGAGGGTAGGTCCTACCACCTGTTCCTGTACGATTTGTGCAGGAGCCGGCATTTTACCGGATTTCAGGATGTTGGCCAGGTCATTTGCTTCTTCAATGGTAAAGCTACCGCTGATAGAAGAGCGGCCACCTGCGATTTCACCCTGGATAGACGGAGCGGAATAAACGATATTATCCAATACTACGGCTACATAGTTGAGGGTGGTTGGATCTTTAGGATTGGTAGGGGCCAGTTCGCCGGTCAGCTTTTTCCATTCATGGGCACCTACGTTGTCCATGGTCATGCTGATTTCCGGTTGGTTGTTCTGGTCCATATCCTGGCGGGCATCCACGATTCTTTCGCCACCTACACGGGGAGCAGGATTAGCGGGGTTTACTTTCAGTACGTAAACCGCGATCGGGCCGTGCTTATCTTCTTTATTTTCAGGACCGTATGCAAATACCGCATCTTTAGGCAATACTGCTTTTACAGCAGGCATTTGCAGGTAACGGTTAAAGGTTGCAGTGTCTTTAGGTAAGATTCTTCCGATAGATGGACCCGGATAAACGGAACCGGTTTGCATATCTACGTTCGGGAACAGTACCATGAACAGCGGATTTTGCTTCTGCTGTTCTTTGATTTGCAGTTCTTTGCTGGCATTCTTACTGGTGTCGGTTTTTGACAGGTAAGAATTCAGGCTTCCGCTGGTATCGGCCTTTTCGTTGGCAGCGGTAGCAGCGGGTGTTTTTGCAGTAGTATCTGTGCTGGCAGTGGCTGCAGGAGCATGCGTGTTGAGGGTATTTTTAATCGCCTCGTTCATAGGGGTGAGTACATTCTGGATAAACTCCGGATTGTTTTTATACACTTCCCTGAACTCGAGGTTAGCAGTAGCCTGCAGGTATTTGTGAACACGGGCGGCATTATCAACACCAGCCAGTTCCACGGAGATCAGCCCTTTATTCTCGTCCAGGCTGATGTTTGGTTGTGCTACCCCGAATTTATCAATACGTTTTTGCAGTACGATATAGGTATTTTTGATAGCGACCCGTGATTCCTTGCGGATCATGTCCAGCACCTGTTGATTGGAGGAGTTGAAGTTGATATCCTTCTGGTAGGCATTGGCAAAGATGGTAGCCAGTTTACCCTGAGGCGCTACTTCGGCGTATGCTTGTCCGAACAACGTAACAAAATCGGCCTGGTTAGATTTTTTCAGCTCATTGGCTCTTTCCAGCGCTTTGTTAAATGCAGCATCCTTGGATTGACCGGATAAAGCGCGGATCACGTCTTCCACGTTTACTTCCAGTACCACGTTCATACCACCCACGAGATCCAGCCCCAGATTCAGTTCTTTTTCTTTAGCCTTGGTGTAGTTGACATTCCATGGGAAGCCTGCAATCTTCGTGCTGCTGGTACTGTCCAAAATCTCTTGTCTCCTTTGTTTAATAAACCCTTTCAGTGTATCTGAGTAGAAACTCTGCAGTTCCTGACTGCCTGGATATTTCTTTTCAGGTGTAGGGTATTGCTTGGCCACATCGTTTTCGGCCTGCTGCTCTATCTTCTTCTCATAGTTCCGCACTAAAAACGTGAAGGACAATTGGTACAAAGAGATAAGGATCAGTGCGATGGCAAAAAATCTTACCAGTCCTTTAAGTTGCATACTGTTTGTTTCGGGTTTATAAAAAAAAATTTTAAGAGTTGCAAAGATAGAATTTAAATCGATATATTAAAGCCCTTGTTAAAAGACGCGCAAAATCAGTATGCGCCTGCGTTTGCTGGCTGGTTGGCATACTTTTTTGTAAATCTGCAGATCCTGGTTTGTGGTCTTTTTAATATTATTCCTTTGCTTTACAATCAATAACAACGACAAATATATGCAAACGCCACATTATCCGACAACAGATAATTTTCTGGAAGCTTTGCTGAAAAGTCAAAAAATGCGGCTGGGCGAGGTTTTTAGCGATCCTGAGCAGTACCGTTTACAGGTAATTTTTACCCGGATAGACAGGGATGTAGCCCAGGTACCACATTTTACCGAGTACCGGTATGGGGTTTCCCCGGATACCTACTTCTACCCTGCTTCCACAGTTAAGTTACCCGCTGCCGCCCTGGCCCTGGAAAAGCTCCGTGATCTGCATGTCCCCGGCCTTGACAGGACCACGCCCATGTTTACCGAACCGCTGCCGGACATCAATACGGGGGTGGATAGCGACCTTTCCGCGGCTACAGGCCTGCCTTCCGTGGGACATTATATTAAAAAAATCTTCCTTACCAGCGACAACGATGCCTTCAACCGGCTATATGAACTGATCGGGCAGGAAGTCTTTAACCGGCGCCTGTGGGAAATGGGGTACGACCGGGTACAGATCCGGCACCGGGTAGGCCTTCCCCTCTATGAAGAAGCCAACAGGCATACCAATGCCGTCTTGTTCCGGGTAGGAGAACAAGTATTTTACCGGCAGGCGGCCCAACATAGCTCCCTGGCATTTTCCGCGAGAACGGATTTTGCCGGCAACAGTCATTACAACCACCTGGACCAGCTGGAGCCCTATCCCATGAACTTCTCTCACCGTAATAAACTTCCCCTCGCCGACCTGCATCATATACTATGCAGCATAATTTTTCCGGAGGCTGTAACAAAACGGCAACGTTTCCGTTTAACTAGCAAAGATTATAGTTTTTTATATCGGTGTATGTCGCAATACCCGGAGGAATCAACGGATCCACGCTACAACCCAAAGCAATACCACCAGGCATATACCCGGTTTTTGCTTTTTGGAGGAAGCCGGCACTCCAGGATACCAACTGACATTCGGATCTTTAACAAACCTGGTTGGGCGTGCGGATTTTTAACTGATACTGCCTATATTGTGGATTTTGCCAATGGCACAGAGTTTCTGTTGTCCGCCAGCATTTTTGTTAATACGACGGGTATCCTGGGAGATGACCAACAGGCTTTTGAAAAAACGGGTAAACCCTTTCTCCGTACGCTGGGAGAAGTTATTTACGAAGCGGAAAAAGCGCGGCCAAAAGCTGTATTGCCCGATCTTTCCCGCTTCCGGTTTATAAACGATGAAAAAATATCTGACTAATAACACACAACTTTAAAAACTGAGCGCAAAATGCTAACCAAGAAAAATCGCGTATGGGCCGCCGTTGCCCTGTTGACCGGAATAGCCGGATTTTCGTCCTGTCTGAAAAGTAATAATAATGTTACACCTCCTAGGCCACAGGCGCAGATTAACATATTGAATGTTTCCAACAGCCCTGTTTTTGCTTCATTTTACGATAATGATCAAAGAGTAAGCAACGACAATACTAACATTAGCTTCAATACCAACTATCGTTACGGTGTTTATGGTGGTGTTCATAAACTCGAATTAAAAAATAAAAAAGGCGATAGCATTATCACCAGCCTATCAGCCAACTTTGATTCTACTAGCTATTACACCTATATTGCCTTTGACAATCCTGTAAAATCTGTTAACATACTTTCAGATTTTAGCTCAGCAGACGGCAGTAAAATTAACATCCGCTGTCTGAACCTATCAAATGGCACTGATAAAATCGATTTTTATATTGGCGGTGAGAAAATTGACAGTAATAGAAATCCAATGGGAATCAGTGACCTTTACGCTGCCACCAAATTCGTACAGTTCAGCAACTTCAGTGTCAATAATGTGGTTACTATTAAGAAGGCAGGAACAGATGTAACGCTGGCCACTGCCAACTCTAGTCAACTAAAAGTGGGCTCTTTTAATGCTGGCCAAGTGTACACTATTTATTATGCAGGCAATTCCGGCAGTACGGGTGTTGATAAACCTGTGGTAGACGCTATCTTTAGTCTTTATCAATAAATTTTCTATATAGAAGGGGCCTTCCAATAGCAGTCATGCTATTGGAAGGCTTTTTCTTTTCCCAGCTAACAACTTATATTGACTATTTCCGTTTTTCCATTTGGACATTGCTTTTCTTAATATTGATTATCCTTAGGCACCTAAATCCTTATCAAGCAATAGATAGTCATCCTAATCATCGATTATTAAAACTACCTTTAAGGAGTACCCCACATTTTCTGACTAAATAAGTAACCCACATGAAACCCACAATCACAAGCACTGCTTGGCATAAGCATCGATCCTTGTTCCCGATTTTATTGGTTCCATTTTTTTTATTAACCAGTTGTAGCAAGAAATCAGAACAAAGATTATCACCGCAAAGTCCTGAAGCTGAAAATCAGATAAAATTAGTGTATGGAAATTATCTAACATTTCCGGATGAAGCTTCCTTCAAAAACGCTATCGCCAATTCCCGTACATTGACCGAAGGAGATCAACAGCAATTTGATGCTAATCATTCATTTATTTCGATGGCATCCAGCTTTCGAAAATTTGACAAGGAAATTTCCCGGTTTGAATCAATGAAAGATACTACCGGCTTCCATCTTGTCAAAGAAAAATATGGAAAATCCCTCTACTGGAAGGCTGTCGACGAGTATTATGTCAATAGCCCTGACTGGGAAACATCTAAAATTATTAATCAAAATGGCTTGGTGAAAATTGGAGAAGAAATTATCAAGTTTGACCGGGACAGAAAAATCACCTTAAAACACACTGACCTTCAATCATTTAGAAATGCACTGAGCATAAGAGCTACGACTTCTACTCCTGAATATGTAGTAGACTACTACCCCAAAAGTAAAGCGTCAACAGAATCTACGCCAGGGTATAAATGGCTTTCTTTGAATGGTTTTAATCCCCAGGAAGGCGCAGTCACCAATGGAATTACAGATCAGTATCAGTTACAATCAAGCGGCCGACGCTTCACTTATTCAGTGTGGCTGGTAAATATAAGGAAAGGAGGTGTTCTTTACGCATTTACAGAGCTCCACTATAGTGGTATGAGGAAACAGTTTCTTTTTTGGCAACGGGCAAAAGTAACAGACGTCGTTATTAATGGTTCCATAGTAATAAAGTTAGGCTCGGATGGTTTCAGCCCAACCTTCACATGTCGCTACACTAACTATGGCGTGGCAGATAGATGGTATGAAACCTATTACAACGATGATATAGAAGGGCACGAGATTTTGGCTATCTCTGAAAAGCTTGTTAACCATCCAGACCCTTATAGTATTCTTGGGCCTCCAGGCATCCCCCCTCAGCTCCCCTATTATGTGGACATGCGGAAACACCCGGCAGCACCGAGTTATTTCTTTAACGATATCAATGAATATAACGGCAGTAATCTACAATCAAGTCCTGGTTATCACTGGAATCATGTAACTGCAGGGAATGGGCCATTTACTAACCCCAATCAGCTCACCATAGTTACCGCAAATGTAGAAGGAGAAACTTTCGACATCAATTTCTAGATGTTTTCTGAAATAGCTGCCGGCAGGGGTACCACGAGAAAAAAAGCCGGAGCAGCCTTTCCGTGATATTCATATATAAATATTTTAAGTTTCAACAAACGCAGAACGGGCCGTGATTACGGCCCGTTCTGCGTTTGTATGGCAGCCCCGCACGATCTTTCCATGTATTATCTACTTTTTTTCAGTAGGTTTGTCGCGGTACAATGTTAAGATATGAATCAATTAGCAGACAGGCTGTCACGGATTTCCGAGCCTCAGACAATTAAAATGGCTAAACTCAGCCGTGAGTTAAAAGCCCAGGGTATAGACATCGTGGACCTCAGCATCGGAGAACCCGACTTTGATACGCCGGCGCATATCCGGGAAGCCGCCAAGAAGGCGATTGATGAAGGATTTACTCACTATACCCCGGTGGCAGGCATTGCGGAATTAAAGCAGGCAGTTGTTCATAAATTTAAGAGAGATAACGGTCTTGACTATACGCCAGAACAGATTGTAGTATCCACCGGCGCCAAGCAATGCCTGGCAAATGCGGTGCTGAGTATTGTAAACCCGGGCGATGAGGTAATTATTCCTACTCCATACTGGGTTACCTATTCTGAGCAGGTGAGCCTCTGCCAGGGAGAGGTAGTGTTTGTGCCTTGCAGCATTGAAAACAATTATAAAATTACGCCTGCGCAGCTCGAGGCAGCCATTACGCCTAAAACCAGGCTGTTTATGTTCTCCTCCCCCTGCAATCCCACCGGGTCCGTATATTCCAAAGCGGAGCTGGAAGGACTGGCAGCCGTATTCGCCAAACACCCACAGATATTTATCATTTCCGACGAAATATATGAATACATCAATTATGTAGGCAAACATGAAAGCATTGCCCAGTTTGGCGATCTGATTAACCGGACCATAATCATCAATGGGTTGAGTAAAGGATTTGCCATGACAGGCTGGCGTTTGGGCTTTATGGCCGCACCGTTGGATATTGCCAAAGCATGCGATAAAATTCAGAGTCAATTTACCTCTGCTACCTGCTCTATTACCCAACGGGCAGCTGTAACTGCCCTCACGGGAGATCTCAGCACCGCTGAAGCAATGGTGGCGGAATTTAAAAAACGCCGCGCCTTCATGCATGAGGCGCTGAAAAGCATTCCGGGATTAAAAGTAAATGATCCCGAGGGCGCTTTTTATATGTTTCCCGATGTGAGTGCGTATTTTAATAAATCGTTTGAAGATTCACATATCAAAGGCGCTGATGACCTTTGTATGTACCTGCTGCATAAAGCCAATGTATCTGCCGTTACCGGCGTAGCTTTCCAGCAACCTAACTGTATCCGCCTGTCTTATGCTACCAGCATGGATAAGCTGGAAAAGGGGGTGGAAAGAATGAAAACCTGGCTGGCCAAACTGGCGTAAAAAAAATAACTACTATTTTATGATAATCCTGATGTGCTTCCTTTCTGACTGAGAGGAATATACATCAGGATTATCTTTTGTAAATTAATGAGTTGGGGTTCCAATATATAAATATATTATATATATTTGTTCTTATAACGTGTAACGATGGAGTTGAATAATTTACTATACATAGCCATTGCCGCTGGAGCAATAGCCATTGTATATCCGACCATAAAAGACCTTTTCAAAAAGAATAAGCCTGCCGGTGCGGCCGCAGATGAAAAGCAGCCCCCGGTAAATGCCGCGGTGCTACCATTACAACTGCAAGCCTACGAACGGATGGCACTGTATGTAGACCGGATTACGCCGCAGAGCCTGATCGGACGTATTTATCAGCCGGGGCTCAGCGCTGTAGACATGCAGATAGCGATGGTGCAGAATATCAAAGCTGAGTACGAGCATAACATCACCCAACAGATTTACGTATCGGCGATGACCTGGGAAGCGGTAAAAACATTGAAAGAACAAACGATCTCCGTTATTAACCAGGTAGCGGTGCAATTGCCACAGGATGCGCCGGCCATAGAGTTAAACAAACAGATATTGGAGGTGTTTATGCAGGCGGGCGAATCTCCTGCCGAACTCACGTCGCAGATTATCAATGCAGAAGCTAAGAAAGTAATGAGATAACGGTCATTTCGCGTTAATTACTTCATTCAGCAGATAGCCTTTCCCATTAAATAAGATATACAGCGGCTTTCCCCGGTACCAGGGGATGCCGGCCTGTTTTGCATGCACCTGTATATGCAGATGGGGCTCTGTGCTGAAGCCCGAATTGCCCACACAACCCAATGCGGTTCCCTGTCTCACATACTGTCCTTCGGTTACACATACACTTCCCATCTTAAGGTGGCCCATGAAAACATAATAACCCGGGGTTTCCAGTAATACCTGGTTGGTATTTTTGGGTCCCCTGCTCATATTAGGTGGAATATTATCGGGGTTATTGCTCTCCGCCCGCAGCACCAGTCCATCACAGGGTGCATATACTGTATCCCCAAAAATACCGTAGTCGTCGAGCTGGCGGGAAAAGATCTTCGTGGCGCGTCCTCCCTGTGGATTCAATTTTACGATATCCATGGCATAGATAGCGCCACGGAGACTAAAGTGAAACACATTAGTAGGCAGACCTTTGCCACCCTGCAGTACAAAGTAATTACCTGGTTTGAAAGGAAACGACAGCTCTACCGTGTGAGGGCGCCCCGTAGTACCGGTAAAGTAACCGATATCGAGTAAAACAAACAGCCCTGTAAACAACAGGTTGCTATAATGTTTCCACCGGGGCAGCGGCCGGGCCGAATGATCATGTTTCCGAAGTGTATAGGCGGCTATACATAATAATAAGAGGATGCCAAAGACATATTTGGTATAAATGGAAAAATATATCCAGGTACCAAATAAATAGAGAAATAAGCCCATGGAAAGGCCGAGCAGCAGGTAGCTGTAAGTACCACGCAGCGGGCGGTTGCCGGCTTTCCAAACGAGGAATAAACTAAATAAAGCCAGGGCAAGGGTAATACCTAATAAACAATAAATGATCATAATGGCCAGCCAAACTTTGACACAAATTATCAATATTTTTCTCAGCGGCGAAGTACCATAATAATTATGTAACATTGCAACGCTAGTTATAGACACTATGGAAAAGACCATTCAAACCGATTCGGGGATTGTAATTGCGCCGCTGTATACACAGCCGGTAGCCATGGAAGAACGACCCGGCAGCTTTCCTTTTACCCGGGGTATACATGCCAGTATGTACCGTGATAAGTTATGGACTATGCGGCAGTACGCAGGTTTCAGCACGGCGGAAGAATCCAATAAACGTTATCACTACCTGCTGAGCCAGGGCGTAATGGGATTGAGTGTCGCCTTCGACCTGCCTACCCAGATAGGATACGATTCGGATCATCCAATGGCAGAGGGAGAAGTAGGCAAGGTAGGTGTAGCCATAGATTCGCTGGAGGATATGGAGATATTGTTTAAAGGTATTTCCCTGGAACAGATTTCCACCTCGATGACTATCAATGCCACAGGGTTTATACTGCTGGCGCTTTATATTGCCCTTGCCAAAAAGCAGGGCGCCGATCTGAAGAAAATTTCCGGCACCATACAAAATGATATCCTGAAAGAATATGCTGCAAGAGGCACCTTCATTTATCCACCCCAGCCTTCTATGCGGCTGATTACGGATATCTTTGCCTGGTGCAGCAAGGAAGTGCCTAAATGGAATACGATCTCCATTTCCGGCTATCATATCCGCGAAGCAGGTGCTAATGCGGTACAGGAGCTTGCCTTTACACTGGCTAACGGGAAAGCCTATCTAAAAGCTGCGCAGGAAAAGGGACTGGACATTAACGTTTTTGCTAAACGGCTCTCCTTTTTCTTTAACGCGCACAACCACCTGTTTGAAGAGATAGCCAAATTTAGGGCAGCCCGCCGCATGTGGGCACATATCACCCGGGAACTGGGCGCTACCGATCCCAAGGCACAAATGCTGCGCTTTCATACGCAAACCGGGGGCAGTACGCTCACCGCTCAGCAACCACAGAATAATATTGTAAGAGTGGCAGTGCAAACCCTGGCAGCTACGCTGGGAGGCACCCAATCGCTGCATACCAACGGCTACGATGAGGCGTTATCGTTACCCACGGAAGAAGCCGCCCGTATCGCGCTCCGTACCCAACAAATCATTGGCTATGAAAGCGGCGTGGCCGATACAGTTGATCCGCTGGCCGGCTCCTATTACGTAGAAGCGCTTACCAACGAAGTGGAAGGCAAAGCCTGGGAGCTGATTCAGAAAATTGACGCTATGGGAGGCGCTGTCAGCGCTATAGAACAAGGTTTTATCCAGGATGAAATAGCCCGCAGCGCCTATAAATATCAACAGGAAATTGAAAATAATGAGAAAATAATCATCGGGGTTAATAAATTTACAGCGGCTGATCATGTGACTCCGGAAGTATTCCGTATCGACGATAGTATCCGCGTGATACAGTCAGCACGCCTGCAATCACTGCGCGAACGGAGGGATAACACAGCGGTGCAAAATGTCCTGCAACGCATACGCCAGGCTGCCGGCACCAGCGAAAACCTGATGCCGCTGGTAGTCGAAGCCGTAGAACACCTGTGTACACTGGGTGAAATATCAGATGTACTGAGAGAAGTATGGGGAGAGTATAAATAATTATATCAGCGTATTCAACATTCAAATGAGTTTAATCTATCACAACAACTGTCCGCTTTGTGGCTCTTCACAGATACACGAAGCGCTTACTGCCAAAGACTACACTGTATCCAACGAATCCTTTAACATCTTCCATTGCGGAGGCTGTGGCGGCCGTTTTACGCAAAATGTGCCCGACAGCGCCCACATTGGCCGCTATTACCAATCGCAGGAATATATTTCCCATTCCGAAACCAAAACGGGATTGATTAACCGGCTGTATCACAGCGTCAGGAAAATTACCCTGCGCTCCAAACAAAATTGGGTGCGCAGTGCCGCCGGCATTAAAACCGGCTCCCTGCTGGATATAGGCAGTGGTACCGGCGCGTTCCTGCATTATATGCAACAGGGCGGCTGGACCGTCACCGGCCTGGAGCCCGACGAAAATGCCCGCCGTAATGCCAAAGATATCTATAATATCACCGCACTACCCATCGAATCACTATACACCTTGCCGGCGGGGCAATACGATGCCATTACGATGTGGCATGTACTGGAACATGTACACGAACTGCATCGTTACCTCGACCATATCCGTACCCTGCTGAAACCCGGCGGATCTTTACTGATAGCCGTTCCCAACTATACTTCCGTTGACGCAGATTATTACAAAGCATACTGGGCGGCCTATGATGTACCCCGTCACCTGTATCATTTCTCTCCTGCTTCGATGGAAAGTTTACTGGCACAACACCAGATCAGGCTGGTAAAGAAACATCCCATGGTATTTGATGGTTTTTATGTAAGCCTGCTGAGTGAAAAATATAAAACCGGTAAAAGCCGCCTGTTCCAGGGTTTCTTCCACGGCTTCCGCTCCTACCGAAAAGGATTGAAAACAGTAGATCGCTGCAGCTCTATTGTATACGAGTGTAAATGCTAAAAGCATAAAGCTATTAAGGCGAATGACCAATGCGATTTTTAGATGTTCGCCAGGTTCATTCGCCTTAATAGCTTTATGCTTCATGCTTTTCTAAATAATTTTCATTTCCTGTATTAACCGGTTACATCCTGCATATTTATCAATCACAAATAATACATAGCGGATATCCACCATGATATTGCGACAGATAGAAGGATCAAAGTTAATATCGCTCATGGTGCCTTCCCAGGTACGGTCGAAATTAAGGCCTACCAGGCGCCCATGCGCGTCCAGCGCGGGGCTGCCGGAGTTACCGCCGGTAGTATGATTAGACGCTATAAAACACACCGGCATGCGGCCGTTTACACCATAGCGCCCGTAATCTTTTTTCTTATACAATTCAATGAGGCGTGCCGGCACATCAAATTCGTAGTCACCGGGAATGTACTTTTCCATTACTCCATCGAGATAGGTATAAAAATCATAGTGTACGGCATCGCGGGGGTTATAGCCATCTACCTTACCATAGGTAACACGCAGGGTACTGTTGGCATCGGGGTAAAAATTCTTCTTGCTGCCCATCACGTCCATTTGCGCCTGCATATAAGTACGCTGGAGGTTATTGATGTAGGCCTGGATATCGGCCAGCGGTTTGCTCACATTATCCACAAAACCTTTACGGGTAGCCATTACCAGGCGAGTAGCCGGGTCGGACCACATTTGAGCGATCACGGTGTTATAGGGCTGCTGTATAAAGGCTTTTAATTTTTCGGGAGAAGTGAGGCTGGTAGCCGCATACAGCTTATCCGCCAGTGCGCGGCCGTCTTTATTATTTTCCTGCCAGATACGGGCAAAATCATTGCCGGCGTATGGAGCCGGTACACCTTTCGCATACAGGTCGATCAGGCTGGCGCAAATATCATGGTCCACACTGGCATTATAGTTCTGATAAAAAGACTGCATCGATTCCAGGAATTGCTGGCGCATGCTTTCATACTGTCCTTCTCCCCTTTCGTGTACATCATTCAGGAAATTGATCAGGCGGTCTCCTACCGTAAATATTTCCACGTTTTTTACCAGCTCGCTGTAGTAGTCGCGCGTTTGTGCATAAGGCTGAATCTGGCGATAGTATTCGTTCAGTGAGTCGAGTATGCCGCTGTAGGATTGTTTCCATTTTGGATTCGCTTCCATCATCCGGCGGTAGGTGTCTTCATATTGCAGTTTCTTAGCAATCCCCCTGGTTTGTTTTACGCCCTGCATCTCTCCCATCCATTTTTTCCAGTAGTTAGCAGTACCGGCGTATTTGGCAGCATACTGAATTTTGATCTGTTCGTCTTTGCGCATATATCCATCCATTATTTTGAGGGCGGCATCACGCATCTGCACTTTGGCGGCATCCAGCACTTCCACGGTTTGTTTAACCCCTTCCGAAGGGAGATATTCCGTGGTACGGCCGGGGAAACCCAGCACCATGGTAAAATCATTTTGTTTTAAACCTTTCAGGGAAATGGTGAGGGCGTATTTCGGCTTTAAAGGCACATTATCCTTTGAATAAGGAGCTGGGCGACCATCCTTCCCGGCATAAATGCGAAACATCGAAAAATCGCCTGTATGACGCGGCCATACCCAGTTGTCGGTATCGGAACCGAACTTCCCGATCGCAGACGGAGGAGCTCCTACCAACCTTACATCACGGTAGGTTTCGGTTACAAACAGGAAATACTGGTTGCCTTCGTAAAAAGGCTTTACCATCACTTCCTGCCAACTCTCTCGGCGGGCAGCTTGTTTAATTTCGTTTAAACGTTTATCTATCGCTGACTGGCGCTCTCTTTCGCTCATTCCGGGCTTTACATCCTGGAGGGCAGCTTTGGTAACGTCGTCGATACGTACAATGAAGGTGGCAAACAAACCGGGGTTAGGCAATTCCTCTACCGCCGACTTAGCCCAGAAACCATTTTCCAGGAAATTATTCTGGAGGGAAGAGTGCTTTTGAATAGCATCATAACCGCAGTGGTGATTGGTGAGCAGCAATCCCTGTTCTGAAATCACTTCTGCTGTACAAAATCCGCCAAAGCTTACAATGGCATCTTTCAGGCTGCCTTTGTTGATATTATAAATATCTGCGGCCGTAATTTTCATTCCCATTCCTTTCATCTCCTTTTCATTAAGGCCGGAGAGCAGCTGCGGCAGCCACATCCCTTCTGTAGCATAGGTGCATTTTGTGAGTACAAGGAGTACTAACAACAGCACCGGTTTCACGATTCGTTGCAACATATCTGATATTCTTTTTATAAAAGAGGCAATTTACTATAATTCGGGGAGGCAGGAAAAGATAACCCGATGTTTCCCGTATTCATCGATATAAACCTGCTGTTGACAGAGATACGGTTTCTTATCTCAGCGGATTGCCCCAATTTCATCAGATATCTATCTGTCGTAAATGTTCCGGTTAAAATTCTCGGTAGTAATAGCTCACATTACAGGGTGGCTTATATGTCTGAGTTTACCCCTGCTGTTTATCAGTGGGCAAACGGGCGACCGTAAGGCACTTTCTATCTTATTTTCAGCTGATTACCTGGTATTCCTGGTAACCTACGTAGCGTTGTTTTATTTCCATACTACTTTCCTGTTTCCGCGCTTGTATTTCAGGAAGTTATATGTACTATATTTCCTCGCGGTGGGATTGATGCTGATCATGGTCAATTACATGCAGCCTTTCGATCATTTGTTCAGCCGGTTTCCACATCATCTTTCCATGGAAGCCGGTTGGCATCCACCGGCTCCCATGGAACAGGAAGGGCATCCGCCGGTGCGGATAGATATTGTCAGCGACTTCCTGTTCCTGCTCACCATTGCCCTGAGCATTGCCATAGAAACTACGCAGCGATGGCGGCAAACCGAACAACGTGCGCTGTACGCGGAAACCCGTAAAACGCAGGCAGAACTATCTTTTCTTAAAGCCCAGATCAATCCTCATTTTCTGTTTAATACCCTCAACAATATTTATTCGTTGGCCATAACACGCAGCGATCATACCGCCACAAGTATCATGAAGTTATCCAACATGCTGCGGTATGTAACAGAAGATACCCGGCACGAGTATGTATTGCTGGAAAATGAGATTGATTGTTTGCGGGACTATATCGATTTACAAAAGCTTCGCCTTACCAGTAAAACAAAAGTCAACTTTGCCGTTACCGGCTCCCCGGGCATTAAGTGTATTGCACCGCTGGTATTGCTTCCTTTCCTGGAAAACGCTTTCAGATACGGCGTAAGCAACCACGAAGCTTCAGAAATCAATATCCTGTTGAATACTTCGGAAAAACATATTCATTTCTTCTGCAGTAATAAATTGTTCAGGATAACCGATGATATGCAACGCACCGGTATCGGTATTGCCAATACCCGGCAGCGCCTCGACCACCTGTATCCCGACAGGTATGAATTGGACATCCGGGAAGACAACGGCGCCTACGCCATTTCTTTACAGTTACAGGTATAACAAAACATTTACATGCCAGATATCAACGGGCTGGAACTGGCCAGAGGGTTAACCTTCAATCCCCTGATTGTTTTTGCAACCGTCTATAAACAACAGCTGTCGATGGATTTGAATTGCACGCCGTTAAACCGGCAGAATGTATCGGAATATAGATATGCCGGTTCCAGTAAGCGCATATAGAAAGTAATTTGGGAAATGCTTCCCCTTATTAGACTTTCTTTACACGCCATCCGAAGAACCGGCATACCTGTTGACAGGTTAGCTCACGGATCAATGCGGTGCTTAGTGATACAGATAATTTAGGGCAATAACATCATTGGCGTTGAAGGTACGATTGCCACCATTGGAGCAGGCGAGCATCCAGGAGTTAGCATCTGGTCCGGTAGGTGTGCCAGGAATATTGATAGCACCTACGCCACCATCTCCTTCATTTACTGCGCTGCCACCACAGCTGTAAGAGCGGTCCATATAGTCGGTATGACGCATACCGATACAGTGGCCTATTTCGTGCTGGATGACAGAACCCACATACAGTACATTAGGATTGGATCCATAAGCATACTGGTTAGTGTTCATCTTGATAGTACCATAAGGATTCCCACTGCTGGTAGGGAAGCCGGAAGATCCGAGGGTGATATAGCCACCACTGGGGCCCTGGTTAAATCCTTTAATGGTGATAGTTGGTGTACCGCTGGTAATACGTTGGAACTTAACGCGCAGATTTAACCTGTTGTAGCGGGCAATAGCGGTATCTGTTCCGGCAACAAAGGCTGTTCCCAGGTTGACAACTTTTACTGTAATCACGCGGGGCAGCGCGGTTACCAGGTAATTTGTACGATACTGTTCCGTATTAGCTACCCTGAGAACAGGACTAATAACTTTTTCCTTCAGCTGATCGGCAGTGAGCAGGATGTCGCCTTCCACGAGGTAACCATCTTCTGTTTTCTGCACGTTATCAGTGCTGAAGCCATTTGCTTTAATTTGGGCCAACACTTCTGCAGACACGGGGTTTGGCTGCACCTCCTGCTTTGCGCCATTCTTCTGGCAGGACGCAAATACAAATGCTGCTGCCATGCAGCAGAGAGCAGGAATTGATTGTTTTCTCATAAATTCAGATTTTTGGATTTTTGGTTAAGAAAAAAATATCCGTTTTGCCTGTTTCTGCAAACGGGCAATTACTACCGAACTAAATATCAGCAATGATCTACAGCGAGTTAACATCAGGGGTGCTAACTATTAAAAATAGCGTTCCCCTTGCCGCAAATGCAATTGCTTCAGCTATATTTATTTCTCCAAAAAAACTTCAGTAAGACTGTGCTCTCTTTTTGGATGCATACAATAGCTACATGCCTTTAAGGGCATTACCTTAGATTTTAATGATTGGGTTATGATTCATTGTCACCGGGTGTTTCCGGCCATCCAGACTTGCTCAAATTTGCTCTACAGATTGATTAAAATGTGAAATGGTTTTTACCAATCGTTGCTCAGATTTTGTTGAATTTATTACTTAGGATTTCCTCTTTCAATATTACAACTTTCGTTCAATTTAAAAAAAATATTTTGCAGGGAACCGTCTAAAAAATTGTGTTGCACAAGTAAAATGCACTAGCTTTAAGCGGCAACAATAAACCAAAATCAAGTACCTGTTGCCCTCCCCCGCATGAAGTTAATAACCGTGAAAATATGGCCCTTACTGGCTTTGCTGCTGTACGCCTGTTACCCCGTTGCTGCACAGCAACAAATGATGGCAGATACAATACCTGCAAGATATGCCGGCGATACTGTTACCGTATCACACCTAAACGGACCCTTTCTCGTAAAATTCAAAATAACGCCCAAAGTCTCTACGCTGCAGCAATTGGGGGTCCTGCAATCGATTACGCGTGTACATTACATTTTACAACAACTGCCGGCCGACAGCATGGTAGTGTATTGTTACCGGGCCAGCCATGCCTATAAGGCCAGCGCTGCATTACTGGTGCAAGTAGAAAAGGCCAGGCCACAGGACAGCGTTATGATGCAGGTACGCTGTATTATTTCGGACAGTCATTTGCCTTATGCCAGCATACAACATTATGCTGCACAATACAGCACCGCCGTAGTGAAAGTAAAGAAGCAAGACTGGCCCGTATTTATCAGTCAACCTGCTATATCCTTTGCCGATATCATCAGGCGTCCTGCCACAGAAATTATCATTAACACCGGTAATCTTACCGCTAACCGCATTAACATCGCGCAGCAACAATTTCCCCTAATACGCGGACAGCGTGTAGCCGTTTCCGTTAAAGAAGACCGTTTCGACACAACAGATATTGATTTACTCGGCAGGTATCTTTCCTCTTCTTATGCATCGTCACAAAACAGCTCTCATGCTTTGATTAT
Organism: Chitinophaga sp. Ak27; assembly: GCF_012726295.1. Lineage (GTDB taxonomy): Bacteria > Bacteroidota > Bacteroidia > Chitinophagales > Chitinophagaceae > Chitinophaga. Next base: position 85,991 of record NZ_JABAOB010000010.1, read on the forward strand.
GGCTACGCTGATCGGCGGCGCCGGCAATAGCGGCGATAAAGGTCTGGGCGTAGCGCCGGAAGTAAAACTTAGCAGCGCAGATTTTAACAGCAGCCTGCTCCCGGATGACAACAACTATTATACACAAGGAAATATCACCGTACAAAATCACTCTTATGGTACTGCCATCGAAAACTATTATGGGACAGAAGCCGTAGCATATGATCAACAGATCCACGAAGCGGATACGATTGTACATGTGTACTCTTCCGGTAATATAGGCACCCAGGCCGCTACTTCCGGCCGGTACCAGGGGTTGGCGAATTATGCTAACCTGTCCGGCAATTTCAAGCAGGCCAAAAATGTAATTGTAGCAGGCGGTACAGACGATGCATTAAATATGATGTCGCTCAGCTCCCGGGGCCCGGCCTACGACGGACGTATCAAACCCGACATTACTGCTTATGGCCAGGATGGGACCTCCGGCGCTGCAGCCCTTACCTCGGGTGTTGTGGCATTGTTACAGGATGCCTGGCGTCAACAATACAATACTCCCCTGTCATCCGCCCTCGTGAAAGCCGTGATCATTAATAGTGCCCAACGGGCTGCCGGGCTGCTCCCAGCCTATGATCGCGGTTATGGCAACCTGCATGCGCTGGCCGCCTTACAAACAATCCGCGATCACCGGGTACTCCAGGGGAAAGCAGGCAACCAACAGGAAAGCACCTTCCAGATCACCGTTCCGGAGGGCATACAGGAGCTAAAAGTAACCCTTTGCTGGAATGATCCACCCGCCGCCGTAAATGCGCCGCAAGCGCTTATAAACGACCTGGATCTGACAGCGGTAACCGCCGACCGGCGAACCTGGCAACCATGGGTGCTCAATAGTTATCCCCTGGCCGACTCCCTCGCATTGCCGGCAAAACGGGGCCGCGACAGTATCAATAACACAGAACAAATCAGCATCCTGCAACCAGCCAGCGGCGTCATGCAGCTCACTGTAAAAGGCATGCGGATACCTACCGGTACACAACCTTTTTACCTGGCGTATGAATTTACGCCTGTAAAAACTTTCCAGTGGCAAAACCCAGCTCCCGGAACTATATTAGGCGCCGGGCAAACGTTGCCGCTGCAATGGCAAACTACGTATAGTGGTAACAGTGATATTGCCTTTAGTACCGACAGCGGCCGCAGCTGGCTTCCTATTGCTCAACAGGTACCGGTACAACAAGGACTATACAACTGGCCCGTACCGGAACTATTCAGCAAGGTATGGCTGAAATTAACGTTAACGGATACATCGTTTGTCAGTGCGCCTTGTTATATATCACCCACTCTCACTATACATACTGGTTTCAACTGCAACGACAGTGTACTGCTGTACTGGAATGCACAACCGAATGCAGTGGGCTACCAGTTATACACATTGGGCAATGAACAATTAATCCCGTATAGCCAAACACGTGATACCTTTGCGTTCATCACCAAATCGGCGGTGAAGTCCTTATACTTTGCTGTAAGTCCCGTTGCTGCGGCCGGGTGGACGGGCATGCGCAGCTATGCCCTTAATTACAGTCAGCAAGGTGTAGGCTGCTATATAGAAACCCTGCTGGCAGATAAAACTACCGATAACAAAGTGTTGTTGTCGCTCACACTGGGTAGTGATTATCATCTCAAAAAAATTTACTGGGAACGGCTATCGGCCAGGGGCTGGCTTCCGCTGGGAGAGCAATCCATGGGGGGCGCACTCAATTTCAATTATCTCGACAACAGCGTCACAGAAGGATTACAGCGCTACCGCGTAAAACTGGAAACCACTGGCGGCCAATTTATTTACTCAGATCCTGTTGCCGTGGAAATGCTGATCAACAATAATATACTGCTGTTTCCCAATCCCGCTGCCGCTCAGCTATACATCCTCGATAAAGAAACCCGTAGCCGAAAAATGGTTATCACAGATATGAGCGGGCGTATTGTACTGCAGCGTAACCTGGAAGACACCCAGGAGATAGTGCCTTTACAGCAACTGGCTAATGGTGTTTATAACTGCAGTATCTACCTTGACAACAAACGGATTTTCTCCAGGCAGTTTGTAAAGCAACCCTAACAAACATCTCTGGCATCCTCCGTCTCCGGCAATGAGCCGTAGTAGCCTTATTTGTGTCGTCCCGCCTCCTGTAACAGCCATGAGCAACCTTATCGCCGCAGGATAAAATCCGTCAATAACAAGTTAAGATCAGAGAGAAAATAATTATGCTGAATCTTTAATTTTAATTGTCAATAAGACAGTTAAAATTATTTAAACAATTTCACCGGGAAAGATCCGAAAAACCGCGTGTCAAAGAATCAATAGCCCTGTAAATTATCCGGCAAAGACCCGTGCACCCGACTCCCTTACTGTGGCAGGTATCCCCTTTTATATCAACCAATTTTCTGAATTATAATTCCAAACCACACAAACCAATTAACGTATGAAAAAAGTTCTATCCTTTCTTGCCTGTTTGTTCATGACTACGATGCTATCCGCTCAAAAAACGGTCTATATTCCACCAGAATTCAGCACTGATCCTTATCTCTCCACCTGGTCCTGGTCTCGAAGTTACCAGTCGGCCAACTTTGTTGTATTCTGGGGAAATGTAGTAGGCACAGATCCCGCATCCTACAGTGATCCCAACCTGGCTTTTAATCCCGTAGCAGTCTGCGATACGCTGGAAAAAATTTACACCAAATACATTGCGCAAATCGGCTTTTGTTCTGATACCGCTACCAAGAACCTGGGAAAGTATAAACTCATTATTGTAATGAATGATACCTGGGGCAGTGGAGGGCCCAGTGGCTGGGCATTTGGCGGTGCCTATGGCAATACCATTGGCGCTATGTGGGTGCATCCGAATGCCACCCGCGATGGCGGGGTTACCAGTCACGAACTCACACACAGTTTGCAGGCCATGATTGCGATCCAGGAAAACCCCAACTGCGGTTTCAATGATTATGAGCCGGCCGGCTTCTTCTGGGAAACCCATGCCAACTTTATGCGCACACAAATGTATCCCCGTTTTGCGAACGACGATCTTCCCCGGTGGATGGCTACCAGCATGTTCCATTACAGCTCTACACGCCATCATTACGATGCCTTTAAAATGTTGTGGTATATGCAACAGGTAGATGGTATTACCATGGTAAACCGGCTATGGAAAGAATCTATCCGTACCAGTTCATCCGCCGGCGAACACCCGCTGATGACCTACCGGCGGTTAAAAAGCTGGACACAGGCGCAGCTCAACAATTTTATGTTTGATTACGCCAAAAGAGAAGTGGCGTGCGATTACACTGTCAATAACTTCGGGGCTATCTATAAAGCGGAGCGCGATCGCCTCAAAACACAGGAACCGCATTATATCTGGCGCTTATACACCATGCTGCAACAAATAAGCGCCAGCACCGGGAGATATAAGATTGATGATGCCAGTGCTCCGCAAGACTATGGTTATAATATCATTCCCCTGTATACGACCTGTAGTGGCCGTAACGTAACTGTGAAATTCAAAGGGCATACGGAGGTCAACAGCACAGCTGGCTGGCGATACGGCTTTGTAGCCACCCTGGCCGACGGCACCATTTCCCGGTATGGCGCCACTGCTACGGCCAACGAAAGCGAGATCAGTTTCACGATGAACAGTAATGAGAGTCAGCTGTACCTGGTGGTGATGGGGGCGCCTACTACCCACACCAGTTACGTATGGGAACCCGGATGGCCCAAGATCAGGCGTTATCCTTATGAGCTCCGTATAGCCAACGCCGTACCTGAAGGTTACCAGAGCACCTTCCGCGCTGCCTACAAAACCAACGGGCACACACATGCGAACGGAGGTGGATGGGTTGCCAACAGCGCCAGCGTGGCATCTACGGCTTATGTGGGCCCCAAAGCCATAGTGTTGGGTACCTCCAACATCACCGGTTCAGCCCAGATTACCGGCAACGCCTGGGTAGAAAATGCCATCGTAGGCAATACCGTTGCCATCAGCGGCAATGCCAGCATTTACGGAGGTTCCTATACTGGCAGTGCAGTAATTACCGACAATGCCGTGCTCACCAACTGTACCGTTTCCGGTAATGTTAACGTGAAAGGCGATGCGCTGGAATGGGGTGTTACCTTCAGCAATTCCGTGGTAACGGGCGGCGACGCAGAAATCGGCAGCTGTGCTACCAACGGTACCTACCTGCAGGTACCTCATCCGAATAATGGACGTAATGATTGCGACGGCAAAGGCGCCGGCGATACTTCTAACGTGGACATCAACAGCACCTGGACCCAGTTTACTAATGCACAGATGGCCTGGAGCAGCACCCCGTCTTGTAATGGTACCCTCAATACTAGTCTGGATAGCAGCGTTTTAATGCCGGCATTCGCTAAAACGGGCAGCAGTACCGGCGATACCCGCATACATATTTTCCCTAACCCGGTGAGCAACCAGTTTACCATTACCCTACAGGGATTTGCTGCCAACAGTAATGTGCAATTGATTATTTACAACAACCAGGGTGCGCCGGTACATGTAAAAGACCTGCAGCGTAGCAGAACCGCTACCTTGCGGGTGAAAGACTGGAGCAAGGCCAGTGGCGTATATTATCTGCGGGCCACAGGAGGCAATAAAACAGCCATAGAGAAGCTGGTCGTAGCTGAATAACGGCAACCGATAAAGCAAAACAGCCGCTCTGATCAGATCAGAACGGCTGTTGCTGTATTTACAATGTATTATTACAGGTGAATGGCTTCGCCGTAAGCTACTTCTATGGCGTCTTTTACAGATTCGCTCATAGTTGGGTGCGGGTGGATAGAATCCAGCACTTCCTGGTAAGTAGTTTCCAGTTTGCGAGCTACTACTGTTTCAGCGATGATTTCAGTTACGTTGGCGCCAATCATGTGGGTACCTAACCATTCGCCGTATTTAGCATCGAAAATTACTTTTACGAAGCCTTCAGTAGCGCCGGCAGCAGAAGCCTTACCGGAAGCGGAGAATGGGAATTTACCCACTTTCACTTCGTAACCAGCTTCTTTAGCCGCTTTTTCAGTATAACCTACAGAAGCAATTTCAGGCGCGCAATAAGTACAGCCTGGGATGTTCATGTAATCGATCGTTTCTGGTTTGTGCGCATATTTCTTTTCGTTGTATGCGATGGCTTCTACGCAAACGATACCTTCCTTAGAAGCTACGTGTGCCAGTGCCTGACCAGGAACCATATCGCCGATAGCGTAAACGCCCGGAACATTGGTCTGGTAGTATTTATCTACCAGTACACGGCCTTTATCGGTTTTGATACCCAGTCCTTCCAGACCGATATTTTCGATATTGGCAGCGATACCTACCGCGCTCAGTACCACGTCTGCTTCCAGGGTAATTTCGCCGGTCTGGGTTTTTACTTTTGCTTTTACACCGTTACCAGTGGCTTCCACCGCTTCAACAGAGGCGTTAGTCATGATATCGATACCTTTCTTTTTATATATTTTTTCCAGTTCTTTGGAGATATCTTCATCTTCCACTGGTACAATGCGGGGGAGGAATTCAACGATGGTTACTTTGGTACCGAGGGTAGCATAGAAGTAAGCGAATTCAACGCCGATAGCGCCGGAGCCAACCACGATCATGGATTTAGGCTGCTGAGGCAGTACCATGGCTTCGCGGTAACCAATTACATTTTTACCGTCAATTTTCAGGTTTGGCAGTTCACGTGCACGTGCACCGGTAGCCAGGATGATGTGTTTAGCATCGTATACAGTAGCTTTACCGTCTTTGTCGGTAACTTCTACCTGGCCTTTGGCTTTTAATTTACCATTGCCCATTAACACATCAATCTTATTCTTTTTCATCAGGAACTGAACGCCCCTGCTCATTTTATCGGCAACACCGCGACTACGTTTGATGACCGCATCAAATTCTACTTTTGCATCACTTACTGTGATACCATAGTCTTTTGAATGCTGGGTATATTCGAATACCTGTGCAGTTTTTAATAAAGCTTTGGTTGGAATACAGCCCCAGTTTAAACAGATACCACCCAGGTTCTCTCTTTCCACTACTGCAGTTTTAAATCCCAGCTGAGAAGCACGGATAGCAGCCACATATCCGCCGGGCCCACTACCAATTACGATTACGTCGTATGCCATATTGTTTAATTTTAAATTGAACTGGCCAAAGGTAAAGAAATAAGCGGAAAGCAGAAAGCAAAAAGCAAAAAGCTATTGTGGAGGATGATCAAAGCGATTTTTAACACCCGCTAAGGTCATCCTCCACAATAGCTTTTTGCTTTCTGCTTTATGCGTTATGTTATCGGAGATCTACTACTTCAACGCCAGGATATTTTTTAGCATCGAAGCTAAACAATGCGTCACTCAAATTGGTGTTAGGCGTGAAATTGGTGATTTCATAAGTGTAGTGGTTGCCATTCTTTTCAAAAACCTTCATTTTGGCAATGCTTTGGTTTTTCTTGTCGATAGACACAATCACTTTGAAAACGTTCTTGGATTTGTCGGTGGGCGTCAGCTCAATATTCTGCAGCACTTTACCTTTTTCGGTAGTTTCACCGTTCAGCTTGTACAGATAATCTTTGTCGTAAAAGTTGGTAAACAGCTTGGCGGGCGTCATGGCGCTACTGCTTTGATCTACGTTGTTGACAGTTACCTCGTTTACATCTTTAGCGTAAGTCCAGGAAGTTTTGTTATCACTGATAATTTCCTGTCCCGGTAAGGTTACTTTGTATTTAGCTCCTTTCAGGTATACGGTTCCTTTTTTTGAATCGGTTACGCTGTTATTGGCGCCTTCTACTTTTAATATAAAATTGGCTACTACTGTTTTTAATGACTTGAATTTATTACTAACACCATCTAAAACAGTCTTTGCCTTGGGGTCTGAAGCTCCTTTAGATTGTGCCATGCCGCTGAAAATGATACCACTCAACAACATTCCTGTTAATACAAATTTCTTCATCGTAATTTTTTTTAGTTTGTGCTACCCTGGCTAGGCAAATGCCATGCCGGTATAACCTTGTTGGTTCTTTTACAGGGTGCAAAAGTCTATATATTTCCTGAAAATGGGTAATAAATTCCGAATGCCTTAATATATTATAACAAATTATTAAGGATTTCCTGAAGTTCACTTTCGGTCCTTACCAGCACTTCCCTTGCCTTGCTTCCCATATTGGGGCCTACGATATTAGCAGCTTCCAGCTGGTCCATGAGGCGGCCTGCCCGATTGTAGCCCAGTTTCATGCGGCGCTGCAACAAAGACGTAGATCCCTGCTGGGTGGTAACGATTACCTGGGCAGCTTCTTCAAACAGCGGATCGCGGTCGGCGATGCTGAGCTCCTTGCCGTCGGGATCCTTGTCATCTACATATTCCGGTAACAGGAAGGCATCGGGGTAGCCTTTTTGGTTGCCGATAAATTCTGCCACGCTCTCTACCTCTGGCGTATCTACGAATGCACATTGCAGGCGCACCAGCTCGCCATTGAACGACACGAGCATATCTCCCTGTCCTATCAGCTGCTCGGCGCCGCCGATATCGAGGATGGTGCGGGAGTCGATTTTAGACGACACCTTGAAAGCCACGCGGGCCGGAAAGTTAGCCTTGATGGTACCGGTAATAATGTTAACCGACGGGCGCTGGGTGGCAATGATCAGGTGGATACCCACTGCGCGGGCCAGCTGCGCCAAACGGGCAATCGGCATTTCCACCTCTTTACCGGCCGTCATAATCAAGTCAGCGAACTCATCCACTACCAGGACGATAAATGGCAGGTAACGATGCCCCTTCAGCGGGTTCAGGCGCCGTTGGGTGAATTTACCGTTATACTCCCGGATATTACGGGTGCCTGCTTCTTTCAGCAGGTCGTAGCGCAGGTCCATCTCAATACAAAGCGCATTGAGGGTATGGATTACTTTTTTGGTATCGGTAATGATGGCATCATCCTCACCTGGCAGTTTCGCCAGGAAATGCTTCTCGATAAGTTTATAAAGGGAAAGTTCTACCTTTTTCGGATCTACCAATACAAACTTTAACTGGGAAGGATGTTTTTTATAAAGCAGCGATACCAGCAGCGTATTGATACCTACCGATTTACCCTGACCGGTGGCACCTGCCATCAGCAAGTGAGGCATTTTAGCCAGGTCGGCAATAAAGTTTTCATTGTCGATTTTCTTACCAATGGCAATAGGCAGGTCCATAGTACTGGTTTGGAATTTTTCCGAGGCCAGCATATTCTTCAGCGATACGATCGACTTCTTCACATTAGGCACTTCTATACCGATGGTACCTTTGCCCGGAATAGGCGCAATGATACGGATACCCAATGCCGATAAGCTCAGCGCGATATCGTCTTCCAGGTTTTTAATCCGGGAAATACGTACACCGGCAGCCGGTACTATTTCATACAGGGTAACTGTAGGGCCTACGGTAGCACTGATTTTCTGTATGGAGATGTCATAGTTCTTGAGCGTGTCGATGATCTGGTTCTTATTCTTCTCCAGTTCTGTAGTGTCCTGAACAATTACCTTATCGGCATTATGATTCTCCAGCAGGTCCAGCGTAGGGAATTTATAGTCTCTCAGGTCCAGCGAAGGATCAAAAGGATCAACAGGTTCCACGGGGCGGGAAGGTACTACTTCTTCTACCTCATCTTCTTCGTCCTGGTAGGTGGGTTTTATTTCGAAGGCTACTTCACCCGGCTCATTCTTTTTCTTCAGCGGTGGAAGCGGTGGTTCTACTTTTTCTTCTATATACAGTAGTGGTCCGGGGTCTTCTTCCTCCTCTTCTTCTTCCTCTTCGAGAGATAATTCATCGTCAAATGCTTCTTCCGATTCGGGCATTGCTACAGGAGCCGCTGCTGGCGGCATGTAGGGCGCATGGGAAGGGATAACGGTGATGTCTTCTTTTTCTACCAGTTGCAATGGTGGCAGTCCTTCTTCATCTTCTTCATCTTCCAGGTGTGGCGGGATCACCATCACCCCATTATCTTTGAGTCCATTTTTTCGCGGATCTTCTTTCGCGGCTACCGGCGTAGCAGTAGTGGCTGCCTGTGGTACGGGCGCAACAGGAGTAGCTGCCGGCATGGGTTTCGGTGGTTTGATTTTCTTCTCTGGCCATTTGAAGCTGAAATTAAATTTCCAGATCAACCAGGAAAAGCCCACTACCAGGAGTAACAGCGCTGTACCGGTTTTGCCTACAAAACCGGTAGTCCATTTATTCAGGGCATCGCCCAGGGCGCCTCCCCAGGGGAAGTTATTACCACCGGCAACAAACGCCATTGCCATACTGATAAAGAGCAGGCCGAAGAGAATATACTTTACATTGCGCCAAACGCGGAATACGCGCCGGCCTACGATAAAGTTGATGCCAATGATAAAGAAGAAATAGCAAAACAGGTAGGCTGCAATACCCACCCCATAAAAGAAAAAGTTGTGCGATACATAAGCGCCGAGGCGGCCCAGCAGGTTATCGACTTTTACATCTCCGAAAAATAATTCCCGGGTAGAATAATGAAATATCTTATCCTGGTCGTCTTCCCAGGTAAACAGGTAAGAAGTGAATGCAATAAAGCAGTAAACAGACAGTAAGAGGAAGAATACCCCCATGACTTTGTGGGTACGTTCATCTTTTACGAGCTCTTTTACTTTTACCTCAGGCTCCTTGTCTTTCTTCAACACATCGGGACTAGGTGCGGCGCCTTTCGGTTTCTTGTTTTCCGGTTTTTCGGTTTTCAGTTTATTCCTGGACATAATTAGCTTTTAGCTGTTACTGCCAGCTGCGAGCCTTCAGTATAATGACTGATACTAAACGGTGACAGCAGTGTAACTTCAATTTGGGATTACCTGGGTGGTCAATTACAACTGTAAGATCCAGTGTGTAATAAATGCCGGCACCAGGGGATCAATGGTTTGTTCCAGTTCTCCATATTCACTTTCTCTACAGGTTTTACAACGTTGGAACAGATGGTTTAGTCCATCAAATTTACGTATTGTCGTCAGCAGATTACCATATTCATTTAAAGAGCGGCTGATAGCATTCAGATTAGCCGTGGCATCTACCTGTATGTCTTCTGTACCATTAATGGCCATAACCGGGCATTTGATCTGCCTCAGGTATTCGGCCGGTTTAAAGCGCAATATAGAAATAGCTTCCGGTGTTAGCGTCATAGCGGTAGATTGTACCATTTCGTCTTCCGTAAGCTGTTTTTTCTCTTCTTCGCTGGAGCTCTGGTATAATTTCCTGAGCATGGCTTCAGCTGCTGGTTTCAGGGAAGCCAGGTCACGATCGCTGGCCAGCAGGTCCCAATAGGGCTTCAGCCGTTTCTGACTGGCAATAATGGCACTGTCGCTATCCCCCGCCAGTTTACTTTTAATGGCCAGCTGCCGGTCTACCAGTTCGCGTCCGGGTAGGCCCGGACCGGCCATAGATATCACAAATGCCACCAGTGGGTTGTTGGCCGCTGCAATTTCCGCAATCATGGCGCCTTCACTGTGTCCCAGCAGTCCTATATTAGCTACATCCACATCCGTCCTCGTTTTCAGATACCCCATTGCTGTAATAGCATCGTGAGCGAAGTCGTAAATGGACGAGGAATCATACACACCGGTGGAATTACCCACGCCTCTGTCGTCGTACCGCAGTGAAGCTATGCCATTACGGGCAAAATAATCGGCCAATACCAGGAAAAGTTTATGCCCGGCAATTTCTTCATCCCGGTTCTGCGGCCCGGAGCCACTTAACATCACCACTACCGGGTATTTCCCGGGAGCTGCCGGACGGGTAAAGGTTCCTGATAAAGATACTTTATCCTTGATATTATTAAACCTGACTTCCTGTGTCAGGTAAGGAAACGGTGGTTTAGGCTCCTGTGGCCGGTGATACAGCTCTTCCTTCGTCACTTCCTTCTTTCCCAGGTCCAGTGCGCCTTTATCATTTCCAAAACTGGCGATGCCTTTAAATTGTCGGTTCACGGCATCCCATACGCCGGAGTAGGCAAATCCAACTTCACTAATACGCAATAGCAGCGTGTCTTTCCTGTATACGACCGTTTCGATATCCAGCGTTTCTGACTCAGGCAGGTCGGGCAACTGTAGATGCCCAGTGTACCCGGCGCCATCGGGCTGCAAATCGACTATCACCCTTTTCTTTTCGCCATAGTACAGTTTAAAGACCCCATACCACTTACCGGTCATCGCCGGGTTATCCTGTGCCATTGTCGTTGAACCTACCAGGCAACCCAGTATTAACACCCAAAAACCTTTAAACATACAAAGCTCCTGTTTATGCTTTTAATTTCAGAATGCCTGACAGCAAGCAAATCCAACCTGCTATAAAGAATACACCACCAATGGGGGTGAGAATACCAATACCTCTTAATCCAACATTACCTGTCATTTTCAATACTGTAAGCAGGTATAGTGATCCAGAAAACAGGAGTATGCCAATAATAAAACATCTTCCTGCCCATTCCAACTGGCCGCCGGGGAGTTGTGCAAAAAGAATTCCTGTAGCTAATAACGCAAAAACATGATAAAACTGATAAGTAACGCCAGTCTGAAAAGTAGATACAGTTTCCGGAGGCACCAGCTCTTTCAGCTTATGTGCACCAAATGCACCTAAGACAACTGCCAATGCGCCTAATACTGCCGCCCAAACTAAAAAACTCTTATGCATACTAGAAATTTTGCGTAAAGGTATCCAATGAAATATTATCCGATGAAATGATGTGCTGTGATTGCTGATAGAAGGGCAGTCGCTCTGCCAGTTTCTTTTCCACGAATCCAACCAGGTCTTCACCTTCCAGGTCGGCAATCAGCGGGCGTTTGGATTTTTTGCGCTCCAGCCGTTCTACCATGGTTTCCAGGGAAGGATTGATCCAGATGGTAGTCCCATGTGCATTCATAAAGTCCATGTTTTCCTGGAAACAGGGAGTACCACCTCCGCAAGAGATTAGGAAATTTTCCTGTTCAGACAATTCCCGGAGCAGTGCACTTTCGCGCTCCCGGAAATAATCTTCCCCTTTAGTGGCAAAGATGTCGGCAATGGCCATTTCTTCTGCCTCTACAATTACTTCATCCAAATCGTAGTAAGGAAGCTGCCAGTGATCTGCCAGCTGTTTCCCCCAGTAGGATTTGCCGGCGCCCATAAAACCTAGTAAATATATCTTCATAAATAACGCAACAGTGCTTAATAAATCCTTTCCTCACGCAGGATTAGTCCATGCCAGGCATAGGTCATTTTCCATAATATATTGCAAATATAACCGGGTATTTGTATCCTCTTTGTTAAAATCGGCAGTAATAAAACCAGCCTGTTGATAAACAAAGGGATGCAGCCGCATATTTTCTTTAAAATCAACACTTCCCAGGCCATACCATTTAAACATGGCCTCTTTGGCGCTCCAGCAGATGGTTTTGTGGGCCAGGTCATGTGCCGGGTCTATAAACGATCTTTCTGCCTGGCCGAGGAACTTATGTGATACCCTTTCAATTTTGGGCTTCACTTCTTCAATATCTATGCCTACCGCCGCTTTAGTACTCACAATAGCCGCGGCATAGTCGCCACAGTGGGAAATGGAAAAATGATAGCTATTGCAGGCCAGCACTGGCTTTCGGCTGTTTGTAACCATAATACCGTGCACTGGAAATTCCGGAAAAAGCATTACCAGTAAGTATCTTCCCGCAAAATGCTGCAGCCGTTTATGCGGGTGATGGATAGCGGGACTGATATTTACCTGCTGCCGGAAAAAGTCTTCTGTCTCTGTGATCTTCCATACTCCCAGCCTGGTTTCCGGTTCAATTTGTATCGTTCGTATTAATGGCATATCTTGCCAAATTAAAGCAAAAAAGCAGAAAAAACAGTTTTTGGCGCTTCGTCTTTAACGAAACCCTAACAGCTGAAAATCAAAAGCTAACACTACAGCTCACTAAAACCAAACGACTAAGATGATTTTGTCAGACAAACGGATCCTGGAGGAAATTGAAAAAGGCACTATCGTTATTGCTCCTTATGACCGGAAATACCTGGGTACCAATTCCTATGATGTACACCTGGGCAAGCACCTGGCTACCTATAAAGACCGGGTGCTGGATGCGCGGAAACACAATGAAATAGAGCATTTCGAAATACCTGAAGAAGGCTATGTTTTACAACCAGGCACCCTGTACCTGGGCGTAACAGAAGAATATACCGAAACACATGCACATGTTCCCTTCCTGGAAGGTAAGTCCAGCACAGGCCGTTTAGGTATCGATATCCACGCTACCGCCGGTAAAGGCGATGTGGGTTTCTGCAATACCTGGACCCTGGAAATTTCCTGCGCCCAACCGGTGCGTATATACGCCGGTATGCCCATTGGCCAGCTGATTTATTTTGTGGTGGAAGGAGAAGTAGAAACACTCTACAACCGGAAAGGCAACGCCAAATATAATGGCCGCACGGTAAAGCCGGTTGAAAGCATGATGTGGCGCAACGAATTTTAAGTAAAGCGGAAGGCAGAAAGCGTAAAGCAAAAAGCTTTACGCTTTCTGCCTTCCGCTTCTTTGGGCGCATTACTCCACAGCTATGATCTTCACGTGGTGCGCTTCTGTAATGGCCGGTACTTCCAGCTTATTGATCAACCGCTCCATGGCCGCCAACGGCACTACTGCCTCCCGCTGTTTATTTTGCTGTAACAGCTTTGCTGCGGGCACCTCTACATATACAATCGTTACCTCTGCCTGGTAAATACTAAACAATCCCATTAACTGTTCCCTCATCTGGCGGGTAATGTTGGTCGCATTCCATACAAAGGGTTGTTTGTTACGGAGATATATCCTGGCCGATTCCTTCGCGGCCTGGATCACTGTACCATTGCCGCTTTTATCGGTGGGCTTTATTTTCATCTCTTGCCGGATATCATCCAGGGAGATGACCGGCAGGTGCGGGAAATGTTGCCGTACATAGGTATCCTTTCCCGCACCGGGGAGGCCGCTCATCATAATCACCGATGTTTGCGGCTGTTCAAACGGTACATAGTCCGGCGAGCTGCCTGTTTTATACAGGTAATGCATTTTCGCCTGGCTGGTAGCAAAAGCGCGGGGTTGTCCCCAGCAATCGTTTTCCCGGCACAGCTCTTCAAAGCAATCTACTTTATACAGCAGTGCCTCCTGGTCGGTGCAATAACGCCCGAGGGCATCGGCCCTGGCCAATAATGCCAACAAGGCGGTATTTACTTCAAGGCTGGCGCTGATAACAGCTTTCCGGGGATCCGGATTTTCGAATACCCATAGCGGCAGGCCGTGATAGCGTACCAGTTTGGCGATCTGTTCGCGTATGGCAAACGGTGCAGGCACTTCCCGGTAAAGGATTTGCCTGGTACGTGCTTCTCCTTTGCGGGCATGTCCTGCCGAGGTGATACTACCATCGGGCTCCACTACCGTAGTGCTGTATTTTTCCACGTCGTGCAGCAGGGCGGCCGCCCACATGATTTCCCGGGTTGCAGGCAACAACGCTTGGTAACCGGGCAGTTCCGCCAGGGCAGCCAGCACCATCTGCGTATGTACGGCCACGTTCCCCTCGGCATGATGCCGGGCATCCTGTGGCACCTCCTGCATTACCCTTACCCATTCGAAGTCCTGCTCCAGCCGGGTCCAGTCTTTATGTTCACTTAATTGCCACATAGTTACCTCCTTCATGATTTAATTTAGCACGGCGCCAATGCCTGGTCCAGTGCTGGTCGGTTTTAACATGCCCTTTCCGGACGTATTTAAACACATTATTTGCAAAATCGCTCACCGCGTATTCATCGGCATTGCGTGATACTATCCCTTCTATAGTAGTAGGCTGACTGGTATGCACATCGTAGGGTTCGAAGGTACCACGGCCGTTCACCAGCGCCATGATATCCTGTTCGAAATCTTTTCGTGCAGGCGGCGGGGTTACCCGCTTTATTTCCGGTACCACCGGTAAGTTCAGCATAGCGGCATAAAACCTGGTTTCTTCCCAGCTGAGCCAACGGTGCCCCTCACGGATACCAAATACATAGAAATGGTGATCCAGGTGACGGTATTCGATAGAATGTACTGCGTACAGGTTCTCCAGGAAAATTTCCAGGTCGCCCAGGTCATTCTTAATACTTTGCCAATAGCGGCGTATGCTTTCCGTCCATGCCGATGTGGTGGGCGCCGCGTGTGAGCGCGCAAAGACACCGTGGCGGGAAAGACAATTATTTTCACCATCCAGTTTTTCCGTGTGAATCAGCACCGGGATTTGCTGCAACAGCGGCCAGTAGCCATGTTGAATGCGGTCATCGCTGGTAGTGCCGGGCGAAAACGGATAATGCCAGGTACGGCCATATTTTTGAGAAATTGCCATGTTATCAGGGTTTGAATTAAACAATCGTATCACAGGCCGGTTCCGGAACGGAACGGCTAAAGGAATAAATTAATATGCCTGTGACATTACATGGCTCAAGTGTTAATCGTGTTTAATCAATGAGCCGCAAAAATAAAGAAAATAATTAAATAGTATATTACGTCAGCTTTGAAACAACCAGGCACCCACAACAACCAGCTAACACCATGAGAAAACTCCTCCTTTACGCTACTGCAGCAGCAGCCCTGGCGTCGTGTAACAACGGCGGTGGCGGAAGCCAGAAAAATGGCATAGATAGTATAGCCAACATCGCCTTCAACAGTTATGAACAACGGTTTATCGACGCCTTGTGGAAACACAATCCCGATTGGGCTACCAGTGTAGGCTACCACAAGTACGACTCCGTTTTAATCGTTCCTGACAGCTCCGCTACGCAGGCACAACTGGCCTTTGCACAACAACAACTGGATTCCCTGAAATCTTTTGACCTGGCCACTTTAAACGATGCCAACAAAATCGATTATCAGCTCATCCAAAATTACCTGCAATCCGTTCAATGGTCCGTGAATGAATTGAAGAGCAACGAGTGGGACCCCGCTGGCTACAATGTAAGCAGCACGTTCGCATTTATACTGAACGAAAACTATGCACCACTGGAATCGCGGTTACGCAGCTTTGCCGCCAGGTTACAGCAGGTACCGGCCTATTACGAAGCAGCTAAGAAAAGAGTGAAAGATCCGGTACCTGAACTCACCGCATTGGCCATCGATCAAAACAATGGCGGAGCGTCTGTATTTGAGAAAGACTTTGCCGATTCCCTGAAGAAAACCAGTATCCCCGCCGCAGAACAGGCCACTATGCTGGCCAGCGCCCAAGCAGCTTCCAAAGCCATCCATGATTATGCAGGCTGGCTGAAAGCGCTGAAACCAGAACATCCCCGGAGCTTCCGGTTGGGCAAGGCTTTATACGAACAGAAATTTAAATTCGATATACAATCTTCTTCCAGCGCCACCGCCATCTATGAAGCAGCGCTACAGCGGAAAGCTTTTGTACATGGCGAAATGACAAAGATCAGCCGCCAGCTGTGGCCGAAATATTTTGGACGGGCGCCCATGCCGGCGGATTCGCTCGAACTGGTAGGACGTATGATAGACACGCTTTCCGTACAACACGTGAAGCCGGAAGAATTTCAATCGGCCATTGAAAAGCAAATACCCGTGCTGATAAGCTTTATCAAGGAAAAAAACCTCTTGTATTTAGATTCCACCAAACCACTGGTGGTGCGTAAAGAGCCTGCATATATGGCCGGTGTAGCCGGTGCTTCCATCAGTGCCCCCGGCCCGTACGACAAGGGTGGCAATACTTATTACAATGTAGGCAGCCTGGAAGGGTGGCCTAAAGAAAGAGCAGAAAGTTACCTGCGCGAGTACAACAAATACATCCTGCAAATCCTGGATATCCATGAAGCCATACCAGGGCATTATACCCAGCTGGTATATGCCAACCAATCACCCAGTCTCATTAAATCACTGATGGGCAATGGCGCTATGATTGAAGGATGGGCTGTGTATACCGAGCAAATGATGCTCGACAATGGCTATGGCCACGATGAGCCGGAAATGTGGCTGATGTGGTACAAATGGAACCTGCGCACGGTATGTAATACGATACTGGATTACAGCGTTCACGTGAAAGATATGAGTAAAGAAGACGCCATTCACCTGTTGACTAAAGAAGCTTTCCAACAGGCAGCTGAAGCGGAAGGAAAATGGAAAAGGGTGAGTGTTACCAGTGTACAGCTGACCAGCTACTTCACCGGGTACAAGGAAATCATGGACCTGCGGGATGCTTATAAAAAGTTGCAGGGCAAGGACTACAACCTGAAAACATTTAATGAAAAATTCCTGAGTTATGGTAGTGCACCAGTTAAATATATTCGCCAGCTAATGTAGAGAGGAAAGCATAAAGCAAAAAGCTATTGTAGCGTGTGAACTTAGCGAGTATTTAAAATTCGCTTTGGTCATTCTTCACAATAGCTTTTTGCTTTATGCTTTCCGCTCTATCAAGTATCGCAGCTAACATCGTCCCACTCCTGGTTCCTGTAGGTAATCAACCAGTTTAGCGCATAATGTCTTTCATAAATCAGGCCTGGTGGTAGCGGCGAGGGCTCTTTTTTTACACGGGCATTCACACAGGCCCAATCGGCGCGGTAATACAGATCGTTGGCATCGAGTATTTCAGTTGCCGAACGTAGTTCCGTTGCTGCATCTAAAAAGGCCGCCGGATCTACGTCGGGTCCGCGGAATGGGAATACGTCCTGTGGCACCATATTGAGATCACAGAGTGCATCCATTTCCCCCAGTGCCGGTATTTTCTTCAATGCCCATAGCAGCACCCAGATATCTTCACATTTCCAGGTTTCTCTTTTTCTTAATTCTTCCTGCGGATCGGCCAGGAAGGCTTTTTCACCAGCCGTGGTGTGTTCCCAGAGGTGGTAACGTTGCAGGTAACCGATAATTTCCGGCGCTTCTATATAACCAAAAGCCACTGTATTAATAGCCGCCAATATGGCTGCGCGGATAGCTACTTCGCGGGTGGTGCGCAGTTGCACGGTCAACTCGTCTTCAATGGCTGGTAGCCATGCAATGGTCGGCACGTTCATGGCATTAAGTTGCGCAATATTGCGCTCCCGCCGCGCCAATGCCTGGTTTGAAGCCGTTCGCTCGCCGTCAAAATATTTAGCATCGATATTTACCGGGAGCGCTGTAGCAGTAGAGCGGCCATTTACATCGAGCAACAATGCCCCGGTTTTATCCCAAAAGCCTTGTACGTCTGTTTTAAAAATGGTGGTATCTCCACTAAAGAAAATGCCATCCAGCTTCTGGGCCAGCTCCAGGATTACGGTTTTGTTTTCTTCGGTGAAAGCCGGGTCACCCACAATACCGATTTCAGTATTCAGCGTGGCTATTTTTGCCAACAGCAATTCTTTCAATTTCGAATTATCGGCAGGCAGTCCTTGTACAAATCCGTACATACCGCGCAGGTTAGTGACTACCGGGTCATCGTTGTGTTCCAGCTGGTAGCCTGGGATAGCCCGCTGACGATAAGTAAATGTGAGGCTATTGCCTTTACGGAAGAGTGTTTTCCCGGTGGTAACCATTAACTGTTCCCATTGATGGGCGGGGCCGGTTATCTTCACTCCTTTTTCTCCGAAATGTGTTTGCAGGTGGGTTAACACTTGCTGCATGTTTGTTTCATGCGTGTAGAGGGTACAATTTTCCATGCTATTCTTTTCGAGGGCACAAAGTTAGCCATAAGCGGGCATAAATGGTATTGGATTTGCCTTTATTTGATAAAGGTAGATAGGAAAACAACGGCGGATTTTATTTTCTTCATCATAAACTTAGGACATATGAAAAACAAAACCTTGCCAGTCGTGACTGTCTGTTTATTACTTTTGGCAGCAGCATGTGTACCGCCCCGGCGTTCCAGACCGCCAAGACCACCAAGGCCTCGTCTTCAAATGAATATTATTACTTTCCCTGCTTTGTCTTGTTACGGTTTTGCAGCTGGTGAAGTATTTTATTTAGTTTAACGGGATCGTTCATATAGGGAGAAAGGTCGAAGAGTTCTACCTTTCTGAAAGCAACGGGGTGGCTTTCACTTTGCAGGGAGATAGATCCTTCTGTCAGTAAACGGCCTTCCTGCAGTAACTCGGGTTTCGCGTGTGACACTGAGCCACCGCCTACCTGGGGTTTATTATATACGATGACCGTATCTCCTTCTACGATATGTTTAATCACAGAATCGCGCAGTACCAGGGCTTCAATATGTACCCACTGATCGCCGTGATAGGTTTTGGAAGTAGAGCTGATGCAGTGTTCTTTGATGAGTTTACCATTCATTACCACGTTGGTTCCTGGTGTACAAAGGTTACAGGTAGAGCGCGGATCGGTGCCATTGCCACCCAGCAGTTGCTCTTCCAGGGAGATGGGGAAATCCTGGTCCTTCGTCATACTAGCGGCTGTTTGTCCGTGTAACATTACGCCACTATTGCGGTAAGCCCATCCCGGTCCGCCTTTCACCTGGTCGCCGGTAAATTTGTATTCTACTACCAACAGGTAGGCGGAGAAATTCTTTTTATAGAAGATATGTCCAAATTGTCCGTTGAAATCATCGTAGTGATCATAGCTTACTTTAAGCATACCGCTGTCTACCCGGAAAGTATTGCCAAAGTTATCATTCAGGTCATGCCCGGTTATTTTGACATCCCAGTTTTTCAGGTCTTTCCCATTAAAGAGTTTCAGCCACTTATTAGGTGCTATTTCTTTCTGGGCGGCGCTTTGGAGACCAGCTAACAACAATAACGCGGTCAATGTTTTTTTCATATGTTCTTTTATTTAATGAGTTAAGATAAACGATCGGCCAGAGAAATACAAGGCGAATAGGAATGCCGGTTAAAATACCTGTTAAGAGTGTGTAAGAAAATACGCACCGTACCCGATGTGCCACAGGTCGAAACAGGGCTCGTATATATTTATCTCCCTAACAGTCAACTATTTATTAGCAGCTAAACAAATGTGCAGGGTTTTCGCTGGTAGTTCCCCAAACTGTATATATGAATGCCTTAAAACAAGCACACAACATTGCACCACCTCAGGGGGGAACCCTATACGATGGTTCCAACATCATCAACGTAACGCCGGAAGGCAGAATTGTATCCATTTTTACAGGAGCCTGGTTGCTGGGAAATGCCATTGCCAGGGTAGATAAGAAACCCATGCAAAGTTTGCTGAAGTTGCTCGGCGCGGGTTACCTGCTTTACAGGGGCATCAGCGGCAACGACCTGGTAAATGGGTTGCTGGGTAAGCGGAAAGCTGATAAGCATATTGGCGCAGTGAATATCCGGACTACCATTACGATCGACAACCCCAAGGAAGAAGTATATTATTTCTGGCGTCAGCTGAATAATTTGCCGGTATTTATGCGGCATTTGCAGTCGGTAGAAGAAAAAGACCCGTTCCATTCGCATTGGATCGTAAAAGGCCCTGGTGGTATTGGCACGCTGGAGTGGGATGCAGAGATTGTGAAAGAGGTACCGGGTCAATTGCTGGGTTGGCGTTCCTTACCCGGATCATCCATTGCCACAGCGGGCAGGGTTACTTTCCATGAAACCTATAATGGTGGTACTGAAGTAGACGTGATGATCAGTTACCGCCCTCCTGCCGGGTATGTAGGTTCTGGCCTGGCCTGGTTGCTCAATCCTGCTTTCGAAAATATGATTGTCGGGGATATCAAACGGTTCAAAAATTATATGGAAACCGGGGAAGTACTCACCTGAGTTGATTCCTAAAAAAACGCAGCGGAGATAAAAGGACTTACCTGTTTATCTCCGCTTCATTTTTTTAACAGCTGCTGTTTATCGCAAAAATCTTTATGACAATGCTTCCTTCTTAAATCGGTTAAAAGCACCTTGGCTTTTATTAATCAGTTTTAGCACGCGTTGACGTACATCGTCCTGCAGTCCGGTGATTTCATGTTCAAAGACTTCTTTTAATTCAGATAAGTCTTCTTTCTCCTGCCCGATTAAACCATTGATTTTATGCCGCCAATCGTCTGCGGTAGACTTAATTTTCTTGCGGGTTTTATCACCGCTATCCGGGGCCGTTAACATACCAATGACGATTCCGGTAGTTAATCCCGCTATAGCACCTGCTAAAAATTTTGTTGTAGACATAGTATTGGATTTTTATGGTTAAACAAATGAAATGCGTGCATGGTTCATCCCGAACTGTGAGACGGAATTTCCAAATATCAGGCCATTAATGGCACACCTTGCGTGCGTTGTTCTTAAGAAAATGTTATAGTATGAGAAGTATAAAGAGAAGAAACCACCTGCCGAAAGAAGTGTAAAATAAGTTTTTAATAACGTAAAACATCGTCGGAAACGCTATCCAGGACAATCTCAGAGTTGACATTGTCCCGGCAGGTGGATAAGATAAGCGTATTAGATAATGGAATTTATAAAAGTCAAACGGAGCAGTAAAATAATTACATTCTGGTATTTTTCAAACCTTTTTGAAAGAAATGAAATAATAAATTTTCTTAAAAAGTAAATCCTCTCTGGAGATCAACTACCAGAGAGGATTTACGCTTTTCGGCGTCTATATTATATTTTAATCAAATATTCTCCCTCATCCATTTTTACGGGGGAAATTGCCGTTATTCCCGCTACCTATTTTGCGTTGAGCATATCGGTAGTGAGACGGTTAAAGTCGGCCTGAAACTGCTCATAGTGTTCACCGGTACCCGGGCCAGAAAACCCGGTATGTACTTCCTGTACCTTACCTTTTTTGTTGATGAAGATGGTGGTAGGAAATCCTTTGATACCAGTGAGCTGTGGCAATGTTTTCTCTCCTTTTTCAGGATCTGCCGGTGTAACGCCGGTAACAAGCACCGGGTATTTTACATCGAAGCGTTTGAGGAAACCTTCCAGGCTTTTCTTTGATTTTTCAAAATCGGGGGTACGTTCGTAGGCGAGGCCCAGCACTTCTACGCCGCGGTCTTTATTCTTCTCATACCATTTGCTCAGGAATCCGGTTTCATCCATGCAATTGGGGCACCAGGAACCCATGAGGGTAATGATTACCACCTTATCCTTGAAGCGGTCGTCTTTGAGACTTACCTTATTGCCGTTGAGGTCGGGGAAACTGAAATCCAGCTGTTCATGGCCGGGCTTCATGGTAGCAATGGTCTTTTCGTCGGGTAAGCGGGCGGTGTCGTTTTTTACAGCCGACCAGTATTCGAGGCCGTCGCCAATTCCGGCATAGAAGCGGCCATTGGAGATGCTGTCATTCCCTACCTGTGCCGTAAAGAGATATGCATGGGAACCATCGAAGGTAGAGAGGCGAAGGGTATCGCCATCCACTACGCCTTCCAGGAAGCGGTAGTCGCCGGTAGTTGTCAGGAAAGTACCCTGTACCAGGTTACCTACCTGTTTAAATTCGCCGATGGCGGTAGACGGTGCCTTGTCTTTCTCTTTCGAAGATACAAACTGTGTTGCCCAACGGCCGGTGACATTCGCTGCAGCCGGCTTATTTACCGGGAACCGGTCGGCGTTGCCTGCCGCTGCTGTAAAGGGAATGCTCACATCTTTGTCGGCCAGGTGCCTGATCCATACACCCTCCAATGCGCTGTCGGAGCTGAGCCTTGCCTTAAACTCCGAGTCAAAGAAAGGCATTTTGATAAACACGGAATCACCTTGTTGCTTTACATCGTCTACCAGTAGTTTATCCATGGCATTGAGCACGAATAACACCGGTTTACCGATGCTATCTCTTACATCAAAGTTGAATACGATATCTGCGCCGTCTTTACGGTGCAATTTCGCCTGCCATACGCCATTAGACAGGTGTTTGGCGGTATTTCCATTGCAGGCCGCCAGTCCGATACCCGCCAGGTAGATCCATAATTTCTTCATACGTTTACTTTTGTGAATAGTTCCTTTCTCCAAAGAGCAGGCTGCCAATACGTACCATCGTGCTCCCTTCCTGCAGGGCGATGGGGTAGTCGGCGCTCATGCCGATGGACAGTTCTTTAAAATACGTTTCGTGGTTAAAATAAGTGGATTTAACTGATCCGAATAATTGGTGGAGCTGGTGGAACTCTTTATGGATCTGCATTTCATTGGTAGTATTGGTAGCCATACCCATCATACCGGAAATACGTACATGCGAAAAAGCTGCCGGGTTGGCCGCATAGGTTTGAAGCAGTTGCTGTAACTCCTGTTCATCCATACCAAATTTGGTTTCCTCTGCTGCGATATGTACCTGTAACAGGCAATGGATTACCCGCTGGTATTTAGCGGCCTGTTTGTTGATTTCCTGCAACAGTTTCAGGCTGTCTACCGCATGGATAGTATGCACAAAAGGGGCGATATATTTGACTTTATTGGATTGCAGGTGACCAATAAAGTGCCATTCAATATCTGCCGGTAATACTGCCTGTTTTTCGGTTAATTCCTGTACATAGTTTTCTCCGAAGATCCTTTGCCCTGCTGCATACAAAGCCGTTATATCACTTACGGGTTTTGTTTTTGATACGGCCACCAGTTTTGCCTGGTATAATGATAGCTGGGAAAGAACCTCCTGATACGCTTTTAAGTTAATAGCCATTTTGCAAAAGTAAGCAGAAAGCTGAAAGCAGAAAGCAAAAAGCTATTGAAGCGAATGATCAGCGCGATAAATATTTAAATATTCGCTTATATAATTCGCTTCAATAGCTTTTTGCTTTCTGCTCTCCTACGCGAGTATACCGCGGCTGATAACGATCCGTTGTACTTCTGATGTTCCCTCATAGATCTGGGTTATTTTGGCGTCGCGCATGAGGCGTTCTACGTGATATTCTTTTACGTAGCCGTATCCTCCATGCACCTGCACGGCTTCAGTGGTTACCCACATGGCTGTTTCGGAAGAGAATACCTTAGCCATAGAGCTGCTAAGCGTATAGTCGAGGTGATGGTCTTTCTCCCAGGCAGCTTTCAGGCATAACAAGCGGGAAGCTTCAATGCGGGTGGCCATATCTGCCAGCTTAAACTGGATGGCCTGGTGCTGGGATATTTCCTTGCCAAATGCTTTTCTTTCTTTGGAGTATTTGAGCGCCAGTTCATAGGCGCCACTGGCGATGCCCAGAGCCTGGGAAGCAATGCCGATACGGCCGCCTGCAAGGGTTTTCATGGCAAACTTAAATCCAAAGCCATCCTCTCCTATTCTATTTTCCTTGGGCACTTTTACATCCTGGAACATCACGCTGTGCGTGTCGCTACCGCGGATACCCAGTTTATTTTCCTTGGCACCGATAGTAACGCCGGGCATATTCTTTTCTACAATCAATGTGTTGATCCCTTTGCTGCCTTTTTCCGGGTGGGTTTGCGCCATTACCAGGTATACGCTGGCGGAGTTACCGTTGGTGATCCAGTTCTTGGTACCATTGAGCAGGTAATGATCTCCTTTATCTTCGGCGGTAGTGCGTTGGGAGGTGGCATCAGAACCTGCTTCCGGCTCGCTCAGCATAAAGGCTCCGATAATCTGGCCAGTGGCCAGGGGAACCAGGTATTTTTGTTTTTGTTCTTCGGTGCCGAAAGTTTCCAGCCCCCAGCAAACAAGGGAGTTATTTACGCTCATAACCACAGAAGCGGAAGCATCAACTTTGGAAATTTCTTCCATGGCCAATACATAAGAGATTGCATCCAGTCCCGCTCCCCCATATTTAGGGCTTACCATCATTCCCAGGAACCCCAGTTCTCCCAGTTTCTTTATCTGTTCGGCCGGGAATTTCTGGTGTTCATCTCTTTCTATTACACCGGGCAACAATTCGTTGATGGCAAAATCGCGAGCAGCCTTCTGTATCATCAGATGCTCTTCCGTCAATTGAAAATCCATGGTTATAATTTTATAGGTAATAGTGTCCAAATTATTTATAAATCAGCACCTAAAAAAATGACGCGATTAAAATTCAATGTTATCAACCATATTCGGGGAAATATTGAACAAATCGCTACAATACCTCTACTGTATTGGATTTGGTTCAGATATTATATACAACTTTTTCACCATTGCACTGTCCACTGCTTTGGGCGTTCACATAAAATCCTGTAGCTTGCCTATAATGATCTTTTTATGAAGAATATTAAAATAATAGAAGTAAAATCAGAAATCGGAGCAGGAACCAGGGGCGCCAGTTTAGGAGTAGATGCGATTAAGATTGCGGCGCTGGATTTCATGAGCAATTTTTTTGTGCACTTCCCCACCGAAGCAATTGAAACGGAGAATAAACTATTATTTGAGCCCATCGAATCCCCTTATGCTAAGCGGATCAAGGGCACTTTCAATATGTATGAGCGTATCAGCAAAAGTGTGTGTGAAACGGTAAAAGCCAACTGGTTCCCGGTTTTGTTATCGGGCGATCACAGCACCGCAGGCGCCACTATTGCCGGTTTGAAGATGGCCCACCCCAAAGCTAAGCTGGGCGTGATCTGGATAGATGCCCATGCCGACCTGCATACACCTTATACCACCCCATCGGGCAATATGCATGGGATGCCGCTGGCCACCGCTATTGCAGAAGATAATATGGACTGTAAAGTGCATGATATCGACGAGAATACCGCCAAAATGTGGAATGCGCTTAAAAACATCGGTAAAATAGCTCCCAAAGTACTGCCGGAAGATATTGTATTCATTTCCCTCCGGGATTTTGAAAAGGAAGAAGACCACCTGATCAAACAATACGGGATGAAGGTGATTACCACCAGCGAGGTACGCCGCAAAGGGCCGGAAAACATTTCACGATCGGTATTCCGCTACCTGAGCGACTGCGAGTATATATATGTATCGTTTGATGTGGATAGCCTGGATGCATCCATTTCCAAAGGTACCGGCACGCCGGTAAGTAATGGATTAAGAGAGCGGGAGGCAGAGGACCTGATTGCGAAATTCATGCAGCACCGTAAGATCTGTTGTTTTGAAATTACCGAAGTAAACCCTACCCTCGACCGTGAAAACCTGATGGCGGAGATAGCCTTTAATATCCTGCAACGTAGCGTAAACGTACTGATGATGAATTAGGGCTTTATTTTAAAGTAGGCGATCAACCAACCCGTTACCTCACTATAACTGCGAATACCCTTGTCTTGCTTATTAGCTTTCAGATAGCGGTCGTACGCCGCCGTAAAGAATTCATCGGTTTTGCCGGTATACGCTTCATAGAAGCGGATGATGGCCTTATGGTCGGCTTTCACACCAGGCACCACCCGGCTCCAGATATTTTTGGCCAGGGTGGTATCGTGATAGGCTAATTGCCGCACGCTGTACATAAACATATCGAAATGGGCGGCATAACGGAAATGGCTATCCGGAATACTGGTGGCCGCCAGGTATCCTACAAAATTGGCATCTTCTTCCGGTGCATATCCCAGCTGGTGGGCTATTTCATGGCAGGTAATAAAGGGCACCAATACAGCGGGCACCGTCGTATTTACCTGGGCTTCTCCCGTAAAGGGGTTCAGGTAACCGGTTACCCCTGTATAGTTCAGCCATTTACCATACAAGGAAGGTTTAATGCTGGGCGCCTCGTATTGCAGGGCGGGCCAGGTATGGGCAGCTGCGGCATAGGCAGCTATTGCCCGCTGGAAAACCGGGGTAGCGGAAGTATCTGCCTTCATTACCCCCATCGTGTCGCCGGTATTGGCTTTTTCGAGGTTGACCAATTGAAGCAGTGTATCTGAAAGTTGGTAAAGCTGTTGTGTATTATAGCGGGTGGTCACAACGCCGGTGTCGGCAGTGAGCGGGTTCCGTTCATAGTTGCCTCCCCATAACACGAGGAAAAAAAGGTAGGCCTTTAGCAGGAAATGAATGCCTTTCAGTACCAGCATACCGGTATCTTCCCAGGCGAGGCGAACGAGTTTATAACATAGATTTAACAAATAAAATATTCCTCCAATAATCCAGGCAGTATATATTACATCGCCAATGCTGAATGGAACTATACCTGTTACATGTCTGAAAGCCAAGCTACTCCACTTATACCACCTATGGAAGTAGAAATCGTTAAAATGATTACTCCAGGCAAATAATATTTTTAACAACAGTATAGCCGTAAGTGTTAGTACAATACGGATGATTTTCTTTTTAATCCGGATTTTTGTTTCCATATAATGTGGCGGAACATGATAGATGAAATTCTACAAATGCAGTTGAGTACGGCACTCTCCGAGCAATTGAAGGTAAAAATACATATAAATGAGGCAAAAAGCGTTCATGGAGGTGATATTAATAAATCTTTTCGTATAGCCACCAACGAGGGATATTTTTTTGTGAAGATGAATGATGGCGTGCGTTTCCCGGATATGTTTGCGCAGGAATACGCAGGTTTACTGGAGTTGCAGTCGGCCCAGGCGCTGGACACACCGAAACCGCTGGGTTACGGGCGGGTGAATGGACAGGCTTACCTGTTGCTGGAATTTTTAACAAAGGGGCAGGCGCTTAGCGGGTTCTGGGATGATTTTGCGGTATCGCTGGCCCGGCAGCACAAGGTAACGCAGCCTCATTTTGGTTATAACGGGCCTAATTATATTGGAAGTTTAAAGCAATACAATACGCCTTACAGCAGTTGGGCCGTGTTTTACGCGTTTAACCGGCTGTTGCCGCTTATCCGGATGGCATATGACCAGCAGATCGTAGATAAGCAGATGGTACAGCAGGTGGAAACCTTATGCCGGCAGTTGCCGCATATATTTCCGGCAGAAGCGCCTGCTTTATTGCATGGGGATTTATGGTCGGGCAATTTTATGGTAGGCAGCAAGGGGAAAGTTTGTGTATTTGACCCGGCGGTATATTACGGGCATAGGGAGATGGATTTGGCGATGACCCGGCTTTTCGGTGGATTTGATACCCGTTTTTATTATGCTTATCAGGCGGCCTATCCATTATCGCCGGGATGGCAGCAACGAATAGGCATTTGCCAGTTATATCCTTTAATGGTGCATTTGTTATTGTTTGGCGGTAATTACTACAACAGTATCCGGGAGATTTTGCAATCATATTGATGTTTCACCGGGGAGTGTGTCGATAAAGTCGCGCATTTTATGATATTCTTCTTCCACCAGCGGGTAGTATTTATCCAGGTCTTCCTTGATTTCGGTAAATAGCTGGGTGATTTCGGTCCTGTATGTTTCCTGGTTGAAGCGGAGTTGATTTTCCAGCTCCTGCATTTTGGCATTAATCCAGGTGAGGCCTACCATGGCAAAGTTGGGCTTCAGTTTATGCACCTGGAATTTCATTTGTTCCCAGTCGCGGTGGTCGACCAGTACATCAATTTTTCTGATTTCATCGCGGATAGTTCTGATAAAGATTTCGAACAAGTCGGCTGCATAGGAAATGTTACCCTCATAGAGATCTGTGAGATATTTTACGTCCAAATCGCTATTAAACTCAAACCCACTTAGGTGCTGCACTTCTTCCATTATAAGTTCTGTTTCGTCTTCGTTGAGATATTTATTAAAAATCTGTAATAGCTGGTCTGGCGTATACGGTTTTGTGAGAATATCGGTTATTCCCGCTTCTCTGGCCATTGTAGCGGTGCTTTCCATGGCTACGGCAGTGGTGGCGATAACGGGAGTAGCCACATTAGGTTGTTGTTCGTCCAGTCTGATTTTTTGCGCCAGTTCCAGTCCGTTCGTTCCCGGGATACGGATATCCATGAGGATAAGGTCGTATTGCCTGGAGTCCAGAAAATAGGTAGCATCTGGCCCGTTGGTAGCGAGCTGGTAATTGATTTTATATTTTTCGAGCAGGCTCATGATATATCGGAGGTTCATTTGATTATCCTCTACGACAAGTACCCGGGCGTGTTCGAAGGATCTTTGCAAGAGCTTTCTGCTTAGTTTTCCGGCGTTGGTGGTGGTGAGTGGACGCCGGCTATCCATAAAGGGGATATTGAAACTGAAGCAGGTATTAAAACCAGGCAGTTCTTCCACGGCGATGGCGCCTCCCTGGAATTCCACCAGTTGTTTGGCGATGGCGAGGCCCAGGCCGGTGCCGCCATATTTCTCGCGGATATCTCCTTCTGCCTGTTTATAGTTTTTAAAGATCAGTTCCAGTTTATCTTTCCGGATACCGATGCCTGTATCTGCCACGCGGAACCGTATCCAGAGTTTGTTATCCAGCCAGCTTTCCTGGGTGGCTTTGATAGCAATTTCACCTTCATTGGTAAACTTCTCTGCATTTCCTAACAAATTGAGTAGTATTTGGTTCAGTAGTACGTTGTCGCCGATGAGCCAGGTATTGAGGCTGGCATCCAGTTCGGCGGTAATTTTCACGGGTCGGCGTCCCAGTTTTAGTTCAAAAGTATGGCGGAGGGATTGAATCAGTTCGCGGAGGTTGAATTCGCGTTGGTTGACTTGTATTTCCCCGGCTTCTATCCTTGAAATATCGAGAATATCACTGACGATGCCCAGCAGTATGCCGGAGGAGTGTTTGAGTATATTGACATATTCTTTCTGTTGCGGATCCAGCTGGGTTTCTTCCAGGAGGTGGGCCATGCCGATGATGGCGTTGAGCGGTGTTCTTATTTCGTGGCTCATACTGGCAAGGAAGTCTTTCTGTGCATGGCGGGCTTCGTCGGCCTGTTTGCGGGCTTCCTCCAGGTCGGTTTGCAGTTTCTTTTGCCCGGTGATGTCCATGTGGATGCCGGCGCCACCGGTAATACGGCCATTGTGGTCGTAAATATTCGTGGAGCTGGCTAATATCCAGCGATGGGAGCCATCTTTCAGCTTTATTTCCATGTCGTATACGAGGGGAACGTTTTCCTCCTGGCGTTTCCTGCGGAGGGCCCTGGCGAAGGCACGGTTTTGTTCCGGTACGAAGACGTCGGTGATATTTTTACCGATTAATTCTTCTTCGTGATAGCCGGAGAGGCGGCAAAAGCTTTCATATACGCGGGTGATATTGCCTTTTACGTCGGTTTCGCACATGGCGGCGTTGAGGTTATTGAGGATAATCCTGAATTTTTCCTCGTTGCGCCGGATGGCTTCCTGGGTGTGATGGCGGCGGGTAACGTCGATCGCTTGCCAGATGCTGCCGCTGAAGCCCTGGCCATTGAAAACGGGGAGATAGGTGATTTCCCATATCTGACCATTCCGGAAGGGTACTTCCCAGCCGAACCAGGGTTTTTTCTCCTGGCGCAGGGATTTCATCTTGACTTCCAGGGGGACATTTTCGGCTACCATGGGCTTAAAGAACCGGATAAGGTCGGTATAAGTCCGGTTTACGGGAGATTCTTTGCCCATATATTGTGCAAAGATGTCGTTTACCCAGATGCAGCGGAATTTTTCATTAGTTACCAGGATACCGGCATTGGTGCTGTTGAGCCAGGCGGTAATGGGCAGAGAAAAGATGTCCGGGGCGCCATTTGTTGGCATGCCGGTGCGCTCAGAAGCAATTGTTTTCTTACTCTTTCTTCCAGTGGCCTTCATCTATTGATGGAATAGGGTACTACGGGTTTTCAATAATTGTTCAATTGCGAAAAACAGGTATAAGATAAAGGTGAATTCCGTACCTTTGCGCCTCACGCCCGATGTCACAACATCAATATGGCTGATATTTTATGATATAAATATATATATAAATAAGATATCGTTGGTGAACAAATTTATGAAATTTTTGCAATTGCAAATATTTAATTACCTTTGCATCCCTCTAAAAGTGAGGATATTGATATGAAACCACTCCGCGAATTTGATATTGCCTTTGTCGGATTAAATCCGGGGGTTCATTCATTTCAGTATGCTATCGGAGATAGTTTCTTTGATAATTTCGAAGAGCCGAAGGATTTCAGCAATTGTGCGGTGACTGTCAACCTCTTATTGGACAAAAAGAGCAATTTCTTTTTGTTGAAATTTGAGATTGGCGGGAAGGTGACTGTTACATGTGACCGTTGTGGCGAGCCCTTTGAAATGCAGCTTTGGGATGATTTTAACCAGGTAGTAAAACTGGTAGAGAATCCGGAACAGCTGGCAAACGATGAAGAGGATCCGGAAGTTTCGTATATATTGAAAACGGAAAGCCATTTAAACGTGGCAGCCTATATTTACGAATTCATCCATTTGAGCATTCCAATGCAGCGGATCCATCCCGACAATGCCGATGGCAAGAGTGGATGTAATCCGAAGGTGATTGAAATGCTGGAGCAAATGAACCAGCAGGCAAAAGAAAACGATAACCCAATCTGGAAAGGATTGGATAAATTTAAGGACAATTAAAAATTAAATAAAATGCCAAATCCTAAACGCAGACATTCTCAGCAAAGATCAGCAAAGAGAAGAACGCATTATAAGGCGGTAGCGGATACTTTAAGCACAGACAGCGCAACCGGTGAAGTGCACCTGAGACACCGTGCTCATTGGGTGGAAAACAAACTGTACTACAGAGGTAAAGTAGTGTTGGAAAAACAGAGCGCAGCTAAATAATTATTTTACTTATTTTTACCCGAGCTAACAAGAACAAACTTGAGTTACATGAGAATCGGGCTTGATATGATGGGAGGCGACTTCGCCCCCGCAGAAGCAGTAAAAGGAGTAAAAGTATATTTAGACACTGTTGCATCTGATGTGCATCTGGTATTGATAGGAGACGAGCAACAGTTAGCTCCTTTATTAACAGCTGCACAGCTGGACCAATCAAAATATTCAGTTGTTCATTCATCCCAGGTAATTGGGATGGATGAACATCCTACTAAGGCGCTGAAAGAGAAGCCACATTCATCTATCTCAATCGGTTTTCATTTATTGAAGGAAGGAAAAGTAGATGCTTTCATCAGTGCTGGTAACACCGGCGCCATGATGGTAGGCACCTATTATTCTATTAAGGCCATAGAAGGAGTGCAACGTCCTACTATATCTACTCTGGTACCCCGTGAAAACGGTTCGTACGGTCTGTTACTCGATGTAGGTATCAATGCCGACTGCAAACCTGAAAACCTAGCGCAATTTGCCCTCCTTGGCTCCCTATACTCCAAGCATATCCTGAAGGTCAACAATCCTAAGGTAGGCTTGCTGAATATCGGTGAAGAAGAAGGCAAAGGCAATCTGCTCGCACAAGCCACCTATCCCCTGTTAAAAGAAAACAAACAAATCAATTTCGTTGGTAATATTGAAGGTAGAGATATCTTCTCTGAAAAATCAGATGTGATTGTTTGTGAAGGTTTTACTGGTAACGTGGTGCTGAAAATGGCAGAATCATTCCATGAAATCGCGGTAAAACGCAATATTCATGATGAATACATTAACAAACTGGATTTTGAATCATACGGCGGTACTCCTGTTTTAGGCGTTTCCAAACCTGTAATTATCGGTCACGGTATTTCCAAAGGAATGGCCTTCAAAAACATGATACAACTGGCACAACAAATTATCGACAGCAAACTGTTGGAGAAAATTAAAGAGAGCTTTGTAGCAAAAGAAGTACAATAATCCTTGCCGAAGAAGTTATTTAAAAAAACCGTTTCGAATGATCGAAACGGTTTTTTTATGGTATTCAGATAAGCTATTATTCGGTAATAAGCGGCAGTTTCACGTAAAAAGTAGTGCCTTCATTGAGGATGGTTTCGAACCATATTTCCCCCCGCGCCTGTTCCGCAATGTTTTTGCACATGGCCAGCCCCAGGCCGGTACCGGAAGACTTGGTCGTAAAATTAGGCACAAAGATGCGCGACTGTACCTCTGTTGAAATACCTTGTCCATTATCCGCTACGCTGACGATCACGTACTGGTCGGCAGATTTCTGCAAACGCACCCTGATCTGCCCTTTCCTGTCGTCGGGAATGGCTTGTATGGCGTTGAGCAGCAGGTTGGTAAAGAGCCTGTTCATCTGCGTTTTATCGGCAAATACATAAAAGTCCTGCTCCGGCATGATATAAGTAACCTCACAGTCTTCATGTCCCTGGTACAGGGAAGTGAGCGAATGCACCACCTCATTCAGCAACACGGTTTCGTTATTTGGTTCGCCGATGCGGGCAAAGGCTGAAAAGTCGGATGCGATATTGGACAGGTGTTCGATCTGCTCTACCAGCGTGCCTGCCACGTTGCGCGACAGCTCCTTTACATTAGGCGAATCGCCGGCAATAGCGCGTTGCAGGTACTGGATGCTCAACTTCATGGGGGTAAGCGGATTCTTAATTTCGTGCGCTACCTGGCGGGCCATTTCTCGCCAGGCCCCCTCCCGCTCGCTCTTGGCCAGCCTTGCTGCACTCACTTCCAGTTTACGCACCATTTTGTTATACTCTTTTACCAGCGCGCCAATTTCATCATCTTTATCCCACTCAATTTCATCGTTACGCTGCCCCAGGTTCACGTGACGGAGCTTTTCTGTTACCAGGGAGAAGGAACGGGTGATTGAGTTGGTGATCAGCAGTGCCAGCATACCGGCAATGAGGAAGATAAAAGCGTTGAAATTAATCAGCGCTACCAGGAAGTTGGATATCTGTTGGTTCAGCTCTGTTTGCGTGGCAAAATATGGCACGTTCAGGTAAGCGATCACCTCGTGGGTATCATGATTGCGCAGGGGCATATAGCCCGACAGGAAAGGCATGATACCAATATATTCTGTATGAATAAACTGGATCTGCTCCTGGCGGAACAGGCGGAAATAGGCCTGTGGATCCATTTTTGAAGAAATCAGTCCTTTGTCGGTCATCAGTGGCTGCGTGGTGAGCTGCAGGTTGCCATCCCGGTCGTAGATGTTGATGTCGAGTGCCCTTTCGTCGGCGATATCAGAAAGGGAGGCAGATAATTTCTTCATTAGTTCAGAGTCGTATATATCTCCCACCTGGTCGAGATCGCGCTGATTTTCGAATACTTTCTCCACATCCTTCGCCACCTCCCTCATGGTTTTACTCAGTCGCTCGCGGTTTTGAGCTTCCGAGCGATAGATGAAGAATTTGATAGTAGTGATGCCGAGGATGAGGAAGGAAAATATGATAACGAAAATGATGGTGCCGTGTACTTTCTTACGGATGTTTACATCGATGAGGCTCCGCAGGTTAGCCAGGCGCATCCTGGCTTTAATGAGCAGGTCGAAAGCCTTGTAGATGACAATGATGAGCAGAAACAGGCAGAACATGTAAGCAAAGAGCGTAATGAATTCAATGAACATCCTGTTTTCCTTTACCACCATTACCACTTTTTCAGCCGACGCTCTGTAGATCAGTTCTGAATAGCCTTTAACAGATCTTATCTCTACATCAGTAGTGGGAAGATCGTGTGGATAGAGACGTATGGGGAAAGGAAAGTCGTTGTTGTTGCTCACGAGTATCCCTTTATCATACACCGCAAAGGAATAGGCGCCGGCGTATTCGCGGCCGGGATCGGAGAGGTCGCCTTCCACCAGCAGTTCTGGGTAAAGGCGGTCGCTGCTCACCGGTTTGGGCGATAAGGTATATACCAGCCAACCGGCTACGTCGTTATTGGCTTTACGAAATTCCTTCTTGGCGATATAGCTATAGTCGTTGAAACTGCGTTCGTAATAGTAAAGATCGTTGCCTGGAACCAAAGAGGATGCAGCTTCCGGGTTGGTAAACATCAACCGGTTAAAAGTCATCAGGCTCACGGTATCCGAAGAAAACAGGGAGGCGCCGTTTTCATCATAGGCATAGATATTTACCTTAAACCGGCTCAGGTATCCCTGGAAATATTTCTGTAAGAGTTCATCGAAAGCCGCCTTACGGTGGTCCCTGGCGCCGTGGTCCTGGAAGAAAAACTGGATGGCTTCATCTTGTTCTATCTTTTTCCCGATATCGTTCAGCAGCATTTCCAGGTAAGGATCTTTCTGTTTCGACAGGTCTTCCGCCAGTTTCTCCCGGGCATATAACTCTTTGTGATTGTTGTAGTGTACCAGTGCGCCGGAAGTGGTGATAGTCAACAGGAAAAGCCAGAACAGGAAAGGAACGGTAGCCAGGCTGCTTTCGAAACGATCGGCAATAAAATCGAGTAGTACGATATACAGCAACAGCCAGACTACCATGGATATGGAGAAGGGCAATTCAGGGTTATGCACCCGGAACAGCAGCCAGATGATACCTACAGCCCCCAGCCAGATGTATTTGGTGCGGTACTGGAAATTGGTGAGCTCATTGAGCAGGTAATTAATAATCTGGGAGAAGAATAAAAAGCTGAACGAGATGAATCCCAGGACCACAAAGCCGATGACACTGTACATAATACTGTATTCCGGCAGGCTGATAAAGTTGGTTACATCAAATGATATCTTGGAATCGATTACCAGGCTTTGGATCAGGTCGGCCATGAATTGCTCTACGATATAGAGAATGAGGCTGGCAACGATGATCACCCCGCTTTGCAGCCAGCGGTTCCTGATCACTGGCGGGTTGATCGTTTTCACGTGTTCCCGGAAAAAGAGGACCATCCAGAATGCGAGCAGCACGTTGATGAGCAGGTCGCCAAGGGAGTAAAACACCTCATCTTTCGCATAGATCCTGGGGTCGAAGATATTGAGCTCTTTCAGGTCGAACGGGAAGGGGTACATATAGCTGAGCACCCGGAGCCCGAATACGATGAGAAACAGGAACAGGAAGCCATACAGCGGGTTCGTGGTTTTGGCCAGCAGGGTGGCAAAGAGGTTCAGGAATATCAGCACACAGATACAGCCCAGTACCCGCAGCAGTACGCTCAGGTTATTGGGTGGATGCACGTGCATGCCGGCGTTGTAGTCGAGATAAAAAAGCGTTTGTCCGTTTCCGTTATTCACCGGCAGGATAATATGTTCCGGTAGTTGCAGGGCTGGCATTTCCCGCAGGATGCTGTATTCATCGCCCAGTTCTTCCTTATGGTAAAAGTGGCTGACGAGGTAACTGTTTTTGATGGCATATTCCATGCGCACCGGTATTGCGCCTACCAGAAATTGCTGGTGGCTGGCAGTAGATTTAAGCCGGCGGGTAAGCACTTCATAATAGCCGTTTTTCAGTTTCATGAAGCGGTCGCCCGGTTGCAGGATCGTTTGCAGCTCCTCTGGCTGTACCTGGCTGGTATTCCAGAAGGTGAGCCATACGCCGGAGTTGGAGGAGTCGTAGGCGAAGAGATAGTATTCCGGCTGGTTGGTAAGCTGGTCCAGTGTTTTCTGATCATAGCTGCGATGCAGCAGGGCATTGGCGAGCGAAGTATCTGCCACCAGGCGTTGAAAATCTTTTTCGCGCTGGTGGATACTTTTCTCCATGCTGCGTTTCACGCCCTGTGGCGAGGAGTAGTACGACCAGTAGTTGCTGAACAGGAAGGCGAAGGTAAAGAGCCAGGCAGCCACGATCAACAGGTATCCGTGCCGGAGGAAAAAGAGTCTTATTTCTTTAGCGTCGATCAATGCGTTTATAATTTTTCGGTGGCTTTCACCTGGTTCCAGAGTGTATCCATTTCCGTTAAGTTCATGTCATTGAGGGTGCGGCCTTGTTGCAGGGCCAGGGCTTCCATGGCCTGGAAGCGGCGCTGGAATTTTTTGTTGGTACGTTCCAATGCGTTTTCCGCGTCGATATCGAGGAAGCGGGAGTAATTGACGAGGGAGAACATTACGTCGCCAAATTCATCTTCTATCTGTTCTTTATTCCCGGATTGGACCACCTCTTCCAGTTCTGCCACTTCTTCCTTCACTTTATCCCATACCTGGCTGGTGGTATCCCACTCGAAGCCAGTTTGTTTGGCTTTTTCCTGGAGGCGCATCGCTTTCACCAGTGCAGGCAGTGATTGTGGTACGCCGCTGAGCACTGATTTTTTGCCTTCTTTGAGCTTCAGTTTTTCCCAGTTTTGTTTGACCTGGTCTTCTGTTTCGGCTTTAACATCACCGTAGATATGTGGGTGGCGGTGGATGAGTTTATCGCATACGCCGTTGATGACATCGTTGATATCAAATTGTTGTTGTTCCGAGCCTATTTTGGCATAAAACACGATATGCAGGAGGATATCGCCCAGTTCTTCCCTGATAGCCTTCCAGTTTTCTTCAGTAATGGCGTCTGCCAGCTCATAAGTTTCCTCGATGGTGAGCTGCCGGAGCGTTTGGATGGTTTGCTTGCGGTCCCAGGGGCATTTTTCCCTTAAATCGTCCATGATCTGCAGGAGGCGATCAAAAGTAGCTGTCTTTTCCATATTTTGTAAAAATAGGGATCATTTCGGGGATTTTGATATTTAGGCTCCGGGCGGGAGGAAACCTGTAAAAATGGGGATTTCTTTTTCTTGGTTAAAAGCCCATTTTACTTACATTTGCGAGCTATAAAATTGTAGTGATTTCATGGTTGGGAGATGGCTGTATTTTGTTGCTGCAAAGGATTTTTTGCTGTAATGGAATCGAAAGATCTGACAATCAAAAATCCCAAAAAAGTATTGAGTTATGAATCCGAAACACATTGCGCTTATTTCATCGGAGTTAGGTATTTCCGGCAAGCAGGCAGAAAATACCATGACCCTGTTATCTGAAGGTTCTACGGTGCCTTTCATCAGTCGTTACCGTAAAGAGGTAACGGGTAGCCTGGATGAAGTACAGATAGGCCGTATAGAGGACCTGCAGAAGCGTTACAAGGAAGTGGATGATCGTCGTGAGTTTATTATCAAAACGATTACGGAACAAGAGAAAATGACTCCTGAGCTGCTGGCCAAACTGGAAGAAACCTGGGTATTGGCGGAGCTGGAAGACATTTATCTGCCTTATAAACCCAAGCGTAAAACGCGTGCAACGGTGGCTATTGAAAAGGGATTGGAGCCGCTGGCCAAGCTGTTATTTGAGCAGCAGGACACTGATACTGCCGCTGCTGAAACCTTTATCAACGAGCAGGTGGCTACGTCTGAAGAGGCTTTGAAAGGCGCCCGTGATATTATTGCGGAATGGATCAATGAAAATGCCGAGTGCCGCGATAAGCTGCGTAAATTGTTTGCCAATACTGCCAAGCTTACCTCTAAAGTAGTAGAAGGTAAAGAAGCGGAAGGTGATAAATATAAAGACTATTTCGAGTTTTCAGAGGATTTGCGGGAAATGCCTTCTCACCGGGTACTGGCTATATTACGGGCAGAAAACGAGGGTATCCTTTTTAGCTCTATAGCACCGGTTGAAGAAGATGCGAATGCGCTGATCAACAAACAATTTGTAACCGGTAAAGGGGCTGCTGCAGAGCAGGTAACCAAAGCTGCTGCCGACGCGTACAAACGTCTGTTGCGTCCTTCCCTGGAAAATGAGTTCAGGGCGGTGGCCAAGGAAAAAGCAGATGCCGAAGCAATAGAAGTATTTGCGGAAAACCTGCGCCAGTTGCTGCTCGCAGCGCCGTTGGGCCCTAAAGGCGTTATTGCCATTGACCCTGGTTACAGAACTGGTTGTAAAATAGTAGCGCTGGACAACCAGGGTAATATGCAGGCGCACGACGTTATTTTCCCGCTGGAAAAAAATTACAAACGGGATGATGCCGAAGCCTTGCTGAAGAAGTGGGCTGATAAATACGATACCGCTGCCATTGCTGTAGGTAATGGTACTGCAGGTCGTGAAACAGAGGAATTTGTGAAGAAGATCGACTTTGGTAAGAAGATCAATGTATTTATGGTGAATGAAAGCGGTGCTTCCGTATATTCTGCTTCGGAAGTAGCGCGGGAAGAGTTCCCTGACTACGATGTAACGGTGAGGGGGGCTGTTTCCATTGGCCGTCGTTTGATAGATCCGCTGGCTGAGCTGGTGAAGATAGATCCTAAAGCTATTGGCGTGGGGCAGTACCAGCATGATGTAAGCCAGTCGTCGCTGAAACAGAGCCTGGACCGTGTAGTCGTGAGCTGTGTAAATAACGTGGGCGTAAACCTGAATACCGCTTCCAAGCATTTGCTGGCCTATATTTCCGGCCTGGGTCCTTCCCTGGCGGAAAACATCGTAAAATACCGTAAAGAAAACGGAGCTTTCAGCAACCGTATGCAGTTGAAGAAAGTACATCGTTTGGGAGATAAAGCATTTGAACAATGCGCCGGCTTCCTCCGTATTGAAAACGGGGATAATCCACTGGATAATTCAGCGGTGCATCCGGAGCGTTACGATCTCATTAAGAACATGGCGGAAAAGCAACATTGCACGGTACCCGACCTGATGAGTAAAGATGACCTGCGTAAGCAGATCAATCCGAAAGATTATGTGAGTGAAGAAGTAGGTTTGCTGACATTGGAAGATATCCTTAAGGAGCTGGCTAAGCCCAGCCGCGACCCGAGGGATGAGATCTCCATCTTTGAATATGCCGAGGGTATCCATAAGATAGAGGACGTGAAACCAGGTATGGTATTACCGGGTGTAGTAACCAACATTACCGCGTTTGGAGCGTTCGTAGATATAGGTGTGAAG
Organism: Chitinophaga sp. Ak27; assembly: GCF_012726295.1. GTDB lineage: Bacteria > Bacteroidota > Bacteroidia > Chitinophagales > Chitinophagaceae > Chitinophaga. The sequence continues at coordinate 125,262 of NZ_JABAOB010000010.1, forward strand.
CAGGATGGACTGGTGCATATTTCCCATCTCTCCAATAAATTTATCAGCAATCCTAATGAGGCAGTGAAGCTGAATCAGAAGGTGCAGGTAACGGTATTGGAAATAGACGTAGCACGTAAGCGTATTTCTTTGTCGATGAAAGACAGCAATGCCGGCGGAGCTCAGGGGCAGCGTAAAAACCAGGATGCCCGCAATAACGATACACGCCGCGAGCCGCGCAGGGATAAACCAGCCGCGAAGGAAGCGCCGTTAAACGATTTCCAGGCTAAGCTGGCCGCGTTAAAGAATAAGTTTGACCATTAATAAAGAACGGAAAGCTTAAAGCAAAAAGCTATTGTGGAGAATGATCTTAGCGAATACTTAAAATCGCTTTGGTTTTCTCCACAATAGCTTTTTGCATTAGGCTCATTAGCTCACCTGCTTATTATCAACGTTCAAACTTCTGCATCCATTGCAGGAATTTCTCGGGATAGTCGGTATCTCCTTTTTCACTAAAAAGGAGGAGGTTGCGATTGACCGTGATACCTACGTAGATAATATCCCGATCGATATCTATTGCCAATGCGGCCTCATCGTAGCCTGACTTTCCCGGCATATATCCTTCGTTGAAGAGGATCTGGCTTTCTACTTCGATAGGAGGGGTTACTTTAAACCGTTCGAAGAAAGTTTTCCTGGCTTTGCTGATCAGGGCTTCGAAGCGGCGTTTCAGCGGTTCTTTTTCGAATACGCCGCATTCCAGAGCATATTTACCATCATAGAAAAGGAAAGCATTCCAGGAAGCTACCTGGTCGGTCTGGATAGTATCGCCGGCGGCGATCATAGTATCTGTGGCGGGTAACGTGGTTTCATCTGCCAGTACAACCGCTCTTACAGGTTGAGCAGGACCACTACAGGCTACAATACAAAGCGTAAATGATATCAGTGACGCCACCGGAATCCGTTTCGCACTCATGGTTAAATTTTTAATTTTTGACGGGGTTACAAAAACACTGACAGGCACCACTTTCCCGCAATGTATATACGATATTTTTGTCAGTGGAAGGTTAACAAGTCAGATTATAGAAATGTTTAATGGTTTTCAATAAATAGTGCTATTTCCCTTTGAATACGGGTGATCTTTTTTCTACAAATGCCTGCATGCCTTCCTGCTGATCTTCGGATGCAAAGAGAAGATAAAAATTTTTACGTTCAAAATGTAATCCTTCTTCGAGACTGGTATCAAATGCTTTTAGCACCGCTTCTTTGGCCATTTTAAGGGCTACAGGGCTCATTGTAGCGGTTTCGGCGGCCAGTTTAATGGCTTCCTGCAAAAAGAGTTCTACGGGCACAACGCGATTTATCAAGCCCGCCTGGAGGGCTTCTGTTGCCGTAATAAACCGCCCGGTGAGCACCATTTCCATGGCGAGGGCTTTTCCTACAGCCCGGGTGAGCCGTTGGGTACCGCCGGCGCCGGGCATTATGCCCAGCTTTATTTCCGGCTGGCCAAACCGGGCTGTTTCGCTGGCTACGATCATATCGCAGAGCATCATCAGTTCGCAGCCGCCGCCCAGGGCGAAGCCGCTCACCGCTGCAATGATGGGCTTCTTTATTTTTTTAATGGTATCCCAGGTACTGAACTGGTCGATATTATACATATCGATGGCGGATTTGTTGGCCATTTGTTTAATATCGGCGCCGGCGGCGAAGGCTTTCTCGTTGCCACTGAGTACAATAGCCCTTACCTGGTCGTCGGCATCCAGCATTTTGAGCGCATCTCTCAATTCGCTCATCAACTGGAGGTTTAATGCGTTCAGCTCTTTAGGGCGATTCAGTTGGATATGAGCCACAAAGGGCGCTACTTGTTGGTGTATGATGATATATTCTGGTTGCATTTCTAAATTTAAAGAAATATTCCAAATATAAGCACCAGGAAGCCAAGGAATACAATACCAGCGGATACCAGGTAAATGCCCAGCAAGAAAATGCTTTTAAACAAGGACTTCACCAATGACTGATGATAGTTATTCCGGAGGGCCAGCACCAGGTAAATAAAAATAGACCAATAACAGATGGTAAGAAATATACCTTTATGAAAAATAGCGGTGAGTATGGATGCCAGCAATCCGATGATGAAAGCGAAGGTATGCAGGTGGATAGCGAAAATGGCATGATCTGCATAGAGCCACTTTTTCCGGTCGTACATCCATTTCATGAATAGTGCAAAAAGCGGGAGCAGTATAAACATTAACTTGGGCAGGTTATGCTGGAACATTTCCACGATGACTGCCTGCGTATCTTTTCCGTATTTATGTTGCACCTCTACCATCCTCCGCAGTAATTTTCTGGCTACGCTGTTCATCCGCTGGGAATCGGGCAGTGTCCGTTGCAGGGAGTCGAACTCGCGGGTTGACTTTACATTATTCATGGTAGTAGCCAGTTCCGTTATTCTACGGCCGGTAGCGGAGCTATCGTTTTCAAATGCTTTTTTGAGTCCGGCGGTGCCGGCAGCAAGCCGGATGGTATCTTTGCCGATACCGGTATTGATGAGTGTTTCTTCTGTCACTTCGTCTTCCCCATTTTCCTCTTTATGGCTGGAATTCAGGGCCAGTACCCCAAAGAAGAAGACAAAGGAAATGAATACGTATAGTTTAATCGGATTTACATAGCGTACTCTCCTACCCGCCATATATTCCCTGGTAAGAAATCCTGGTTTGACCAGCAAGGCTTTGAGTGTAGACAGGAACTGAGAGTCGTAATGAAAGATATCTGCTACAAAATGGCCTACCAGGTGCCCAAAGGTTTCATGTTGTACCGTATTTTCCTGTCCGCAGTGGGTACAATAGCGTTCCGGCACTTCCGTACCGCAGTTAAGACAGTTCTTTTCCTTACGTAGTGGTTGCGTTTTCAAGCGGTTAGATCGGTTGTTGGTTGAAAATGCCACAAGATATCAAAAATTACGGGGCGTCCCTGTTCCGGTTAAAAAATTTTAATATGAATTTTGCGTTTTACTTTTGTCACAATTAAAAATCAGCGATTTTTACGTTCATGAAGAAAACGATACTACTGGCATTGGGAATGCTGGCCATTGCAGGCAGGGGGTTTAGCCAATATTACTTCCAGGATATTTACAATACCGATCAAACAACAGCCACCATGGCGTTATTGAAGGCCAATAAGGTAAAAGTGCAGAAAGTGCAGACCCTGGATGCCAATATGGAAATGGACAAGGACTTCCGCTGTGAGCGTAGTTTGAGTCCTACCTATCACCAGATGCGTTCCCAGACGCAGTCGATTTCTACCGGTTATTCTGCCACCGTATCGTCGTTTACCGCCAAGGGGCAGCTGACGAAAACAGTAGACAGTTCCGCCGCCAGCATCACCGTTACGCTGTACCGTTACACGGGCGACGGGCATTTACAATATGTCAGCAGCACTTCTACTGCCAGGGATAGCAAGATGCGTTTTGATGAAACCCGCAGCTATAGTTACGACAGCCTGGGGCGTTTACAGCAGATGATACAGAAAAAGGGCAATGGTGGGGATTCTGCATTGATATCTTTCAAAACCGACAGTAGTGGTCATGTGATAGAAGAGCTGGAGCAGCGTCGCGGTACGCCGGCGAAGCGGACGTTTTATAACTACGATAAAGCGGGGCGGTTAACGGATGTATACCGTTATCAGCCTTCCAAGAAACGGATGCTTCCTGATTATATTTTCGAGTATAATGACCAGGGTCAGTTGTTGAAGATGACTACCGTGAACGCCCAAACGTCGACCTATACCATCTGGCAATACGAATATCAGCCAAATGGGTTACCTTTGAAGGAAACGTGCTATGGCAAAGGAAAGGAGTTGCTAGGTATGGTGAAATATGACTATGATCTGAATCCATAAACACAGGTAAAAAAAACAGAATTCATAAAATATTTTAATTCAGCGAGAGAAAAATTTTGCAACTTCAAAAAGATTCCTATCTTTGCAATCCCAACGAAAAAAAGCCACTGCAATAATCGTTGGAAAGTTCTTTAGAAAAGCGGAAGTAGCTCATTTGGTAGAGCACGACCTTGCCAAGGTCGGGGTGGCCGGTTCGAGCCCGGTCTTCCGCTCTGAATTCAATTCAACACGGACCCTGGTGGTGGAATTGGTAGACACGCGGGACTTAAAATCCCGTTCGCAGCAATGCGAGTGTGGGTTCAACTCCCATCTGGGGTACATAAAACCGTCATAAATACTTGAAAGACAGTATCTTATGGCGGTTTTTTCATTCTCCAACTTTTCGAGTTTTCTTCTCATTTTTTACACATTATTTTCATTTTTAGCCACTTACGTGTTCAACTCCCATCTGGCTCAAATCCTCTGCCAGCCGAAATAAACTGAGAAAGAATAAATTTTGCCCTGCAAATGAATAACAATACTTCATTCTGTCTTCAACTTTAATCTGTGAAAAGTCCGTCCAATCCACCTTTACGGTGTTTTCAACTTTTTTATCACAACAATGGCATGAATGACTAACGACCAATTCATCGTTTAGGCTTTCCAGTGATACCTCCTTATCGAAGCCACAATCCGAGCTTTTTTGCGCAGGACCGTCAAACTCAAGTGCCTCCGGAAAAATCAATTTCATTAGTTTAAATTTTTCCACCTCTCCACATGTCGTAAAAACCTCATTCAAATGCATCAACATCTCTCCCACCCTATTGAGGATATTCAGTACTGGCAATTGTTCTTTCATCAGGATACTTGCTACAGCCTCCCAATGTGCCTTATGCAGGCTGCAATCGGCATGTGTGCGATTGTATACACTAGTTGAAATCACGCCATTTAATAGAGCAACTTGTAGGTAGCGAATTTTTTGATTTATTGCCTTTATCTGATCAACGCAGTTTTTTATCTCTGTGCTTTGTTGTTTCCTGTATTCCTGTAACCAGATTACAGCTTTATCCCGAACCAGATCAGAGTCCGCTGGTGTGAAAGAAAGCTGTTTCAGAATTTTATCAAACATTAGATGTAATGTTTCCCCTGGGAAGCTATGTGAGCGCTCCTTTCCACAGAAATAATACAGGTATTTCCTTCTGCTGCGGCCACCAGAATAACTCCCAGGGATAGCAGCACCACACGGACATCTTAACATACCACGTAAAGGAATAACCTGCTTAAGTTTACTAGCAATTGGCTTATACCTTCTCTTCAATAAATCCTCAACTGTATTAAATATAATTGGTTGATGTAGCCCATTCACAAGTCTTTCCGGTTGACTGGCACTTTTCGCAATCTTAATAAATCCCGCATACAAAGAATTACCCAGGACATGCTAGATACTATTATTGCCTGATCGATTGAATCCCTGACTCCTGGCCTCCTCAAAGATCAGGGAAACGGAACGCCAGCTATATACTGCTGAAAAATAAACCTGATTATTTCGGCTTCCTTAGGTACAATTTCCAATACTGGTAACCCTGTAAACCTTCCTGATTACTTAGCTTGCAGCATAGCCTGAGCAGTCCGGCTTCGAATAAGGTTTAATTCATGATTCGCAATGAGCAGTTTTATTCCACGCATTAGAAAACTACTGGGCGAAGAGCTATCCTGTGATATTGGCTCGCTCACCTTGACCACACGGATTTTGTACTTCTGATATAGTTCGTCGATCTTCTGTAATGCCTTGGTCAGCTCCCTGCTGAAGCGGTCTAACTCTAAGACAACCAGATATTGGACCAGATCTCTACGTTTTTGGAGAAACTCCTCTAAAGCATTCCAGTTGGGGCGGTCGAAAGTATCACTACGGTTCACTGAAAAAAACGCTCAACATATTGCCTTCCACTTCCTCTATTGATAGTTGACTCGATCTTTCTCCATTGCAAACAATATAATTATTGCCCGAACGTCTTATCCAATTGTCAGTTTGTATTTTTTAATTGACCTTTCTAAACACAGACCCTGATTTCAAAACACTGTTCTCAAAACGAGCTTCTTCTTTTCCAATAATGGATACTTTTTAAATAAAAAGATCGATATCTGCTGAGAACTCCATCATGCTTTTCTGATCACAGTACTTCCTACAACCTTATTCTTATAAAGAACATCATAGTATTTTATCCTATTTTGACCTAGAACAATCCCGGCAGATAAGATAAAAAATACTACCATTGTAATACGATACCGTTTCACATAAAGGCTTTTTTCTATAGTTCATTTAATAGAAGAAACGCGGGATGTTATTTAATTCTGATCCCAGGAATGTAATATCCTATTCATTATCTTCTTCTCCTTCTCGGAGATTTGTCGTCCGACTGATCGGAAAAATGATTTTCTCCCTTTGCTGCACGCAGGCCACCAAACCGCCAGCTAAACGTTAACGTCGCAGCCCTATTATAGAATCTGTTGATCTGGGTGCTTTGAAAAGTAGGAGCAAAAGCGTACACCGTTTCCCGGAAATGATTCTGGAATGGATTGATTGCTGTCAGGGTAAGGCTTGCTTTATCGTTCATAAAGTCTTTCTTTATTGCAAACCGATAGGAGTAATTAGCTGAATTTTTGCCCTGCAGGGTGATAAAACCATTTCCATAATCTGCAGAAGCACTAAACTGAAGTTGCTTTGTCAAGGTAATGGTATTGCTGATACTCGTATTGAAAAATGTTCCATTGTTTTCTAGCCCAAGAGACTTACTGCGAAACTTTAAATGGAACAGCTCAGCACCCGCATTTAGAGTCCATTTTTCCAAAGGATTAAAAACAGTATTTAAATTCAGCCCCATCCTCGTACTTTCACCAATATTATCGGGCATGGTATACGATATTCCCTTTGGATCAACCCTGGAGATCTGTTCGACTGCATTTTTATTAGCGCTGTAGTAAAGACTGCTGATCAATAACATTCCCTTTTCGCCCGTATAAGTATGTGAAAGCTCCAGCTTCCTGGTAAGTTCAGGCTTCAGATATGGATTACCTTGCGTAATATTAAGTGGATCTCCGGCATTGCTATAGGGGTTTAGATCCATGATCCATGGGCGTCGTATCCTTTCGTTATAGTCCAGCTTTATTTCCTGCTGCTCTCCAAATTTCTTTACCACCAATAAGTTGGGAATTAAATTAGAAAACCTTCGGGAGTAAGGGGAATTATTCTGAAATGATGCATTAATATCTGTATTTTCGAAACGGACCCCTGGACGTAAAGTCCAGTCGTTTCCAAGTTCAAAATTCAAAGTGGCATAAGCCGAAAAGACATTCTGTCTGTAACTCATCGTTCCCGAACGGGAAGGATCTACAGGCAAAGAACTATTTATAACTTCGTATGTGCTGTTAGAATTATTTACCAAATACTTAGCCCCGGTTTCCAGTGTCGTTTTCCCTGCCTGGCCGAAGGGATGGGAATAGTCGGCCTGAAGACTCCATTCCTTCTCCTTACTTTTATTGGGTCCCAGCTCGCGAAAGGCCAAATTGCCGTCTGACTTATACTGCTCTGTGATATAATTAGAAACATCCGACGAAAAAGATGTCTGACCAATAATCTGTAGTTCTTGCCCCTTCTTTTTGAATTTTTTCTGGTAATTCAAGACCCATTCAGTGAAATTGAATTTCCCTCTTTGCTGAATTTTTTGCCGATACTCCTGAACCTGGTTTGCGTTGCTATACCTGTTAAATAGCCCTCCATTTTGTGGCCAAACCCCATTCCAATAGGAAAAACTTCCTTCCAGGGTTTGTGATGAGTCGATTTTATACTGTGCCGATAAATTGGCAGAACCACCTTTAGTGGTTTGCCTCATATCTGATTCCTGTAAAAGAGTACCTAGCTGTTGCCCATTATGGAGATTAATCCTGTCGAGGGTGTAACCAGTTTTCTCACGTTCCTCACTATAATTCCCCATGGCTGTAAAATTGAATTTTCCAGCACTCATATTCAGGGAAAGATTCCCTGTATGCTCCAGATTTCCGCCGGTGAGATCTAATGCTCCGCTGGTACCTTTCAGCTTTTTCTTAGTAATTATATTGACCACTCCGGCCGCACCTTCTGCCTCATATTTGGAAGAGGGGTTGGTCATTACCTCTACAGAAACGATGGAGCTTGCAGGAATCATTTTTAATGCCTCCTTAAGGTTTTTGGCCATTATACGTGAAGGTATTCCGTTAATAAGCACCTTAATATTTGAGCTGCCACGCAATTTCAGCTCTCCACTGGCTCCTACGGTCAGCATCGGCGCTTTACGCAGGACATCAGCCGCATTCCCTGATTTGTTACTAATATCCGAAGCTGCATTGTAAATGATCCGGTCCTTCGCACTTTGAATCAGTGGCTTCTTTCTGCTTGCCGATACGGTTACCCCTTGAAGGAGGGTCCTTTTTTCTTCCAGGTACAGTCTGCCCAAATCCAAGTCGTCCGTCTTCACTTCTATAATACCCGACTGATATTCATTAAAGCCAATATAATTAATTCCAATGCTTATAGAAACCGATGGCTTTATCTTGAATTTAAATGACCCATCGTTACCGGTGATCATAGAATTCACCACTTTACCATTAGCATCCTTCACTATGACTGTACTGCCCACCAACAAAACATTTTCCGTTCCACTCACCACGCTTCCTTTTACTTCCACCTGTTTTTCTGTTGTCTGAGCAAAGGTATTCATCGAAATCAATGTAATTGCGAAGAGAACAACCTGCTGCCGTATTCTTTTTAATAATTCCTTCATCCGTAAAAATTTAATGGTACAAAACAAGGCCAAGTAAAGCAGCTCAGAAAAGAAAACGGATGAAATAGCTGAATTAAGGGTTAAAAGTCGTTGGTCATTTTAACTTTCCGCTTTAATTTTGATTTGACAATTTTGCAGCATCCAACTAATACACTACATATTATAATTTAATTAATTATAATTAAAATACAAATGAATAAAATCACAATTGGCATGCGTAAAATGTGGGTCCAGGAGATTATGATATTTTGCGCAATGTATGTGCTGACCATGCTCCATGAATGGATGTTTATCAATTCTTTTGAAAACTTTCTAAAAGGTTTTGTTTTTTTTGTTATTCTCTATGTGCAAGCCCAACTTCACCGGTTTTATATTTTCAGATATTATTTATTGAAGAAATATTTCATCTATGCGCTCTATTCTTTAATCGTCATTTTTTTGGGAGCATCTTTGCTATACCTTGCAGACTTTCTTTGGATCCAGCCTGATTTTTTGGACCCTAATGAGCTGGCATTAAACTTTTTGTACCATTTTGTGATCTGCATCATCAGTACTGTTACCATCATGGCCCTCTCTTTAATGCAGAGTTACGCCATGGAATTACAACGCCGTAACCTCGATCAGAACTTACTGAATGAAATGCGTCTGAAATCTCTGCACTCCCAGCTCAATCCCCACTTCTTTTTCAATATGCTTAATAATCTATACGGGGTGAGTTTAACAGATCCAGGGCGAACGCCGGATCTTATCGTGAAGTTATCTAAACTAATGCGTTATCAGATTGAAAATGGCAACGTTTCCAAGATTTCCCTTCCCGAGGAGATGATGTTTATCCGGAATTATATTGATTTGGAAAGAGAGCGGATCGGTGAAAGATGTGATATCCAATTTGTATGCAAACCTTCAGATGAAGAAATGAGAATGTACCAGATATCACCGCTGCTGCTGATCGTTCTGGTTGAAAATAGCTTTAAACATAGTCAGAATCTCAAACTTTGGTTTGTGCATATCCACATTGAACTCCAAAATGACAAGCTGCATATGACTATCGAAAATTCCCTGGCTGATAAAAATCTTCTAAAACCTTCAACAAAGATTGGCCTGAATAATCTTAAACAACGGTTGTCTTATATCTATAAAAGCGGCTTTAGCTTAAATGAAAAGCAATCGGAGCTCAGTTACCAGACCACACTTATACTGACCCTTGAAAAACAAATAATATGACCTTACTTAATTGTATCATCATTGACGATGAAGAAGGAGCACACCGTGTTCTGAAACATTTTATAGGACAACTGAAGCATCTCAAACTTAACGGGGCCTTCTTTACTGCTGTTGAGGCCATGGAATATTTGTACCATCATAAAATAGATATTCTGTTTCTTGACATCAATATGCCTGGCCTAACTGGCATGGAAATGCTGGAAGCGATGTCAAACAAACCATTCGTTATTCTTACTACTGCCTATAAAGAACATGCATTAGAGTCCTACAAATATGATGTTGTTGACTATCTGGTAAAACCCTTTGACTTCAAAAGCTTTCTTTCTGCTATTGACAAGGTAATCAATCGCCTAAGCGCAGGAAAAAGGAATATAGATCAGCCTATGGAAGAGCCTGATCATATCGTTTTAAAAGTGGAGAATGACATCGTGAAACTATCTTTCGATTCCATTCTTTATACGCAGAGTTACGGTAACTATGTCAAATTTTACACCCGTGAAAAAATGCTTCTCAGTCAAATCACCACCCAGGAGGTTGAAAGCAAACTGAACCCCAAACTTTTCATCAGGGTACATAAGTCCTATTTGGTAGCGCTCCGGGAAATTTCAAAAATTTCTGGTGGTGAACTTTCCCTTAAAGACGGTACTATACTGCCAATCGGAAAATTCTATAGAAAGAATGTTATTGACATGCTTAAAAATTAAGACTGAAGGAATTCGATAAGAGCGCTAAATACACTCCTCAGAAGCACTCTTTTCTTCTCCTGCCGGTTGAATTTATCCCAGGGTGTCCCACTCTTTTTTTAAGATTGCAAATTGAAGTGTATTTTCAAACCTGGGCGTGCCATCCTGGTTATTAACAAAGGAAATAAATTCAAGAAACAGACCTTCCTGACGCATTCCCAGTCGCCGACAAAGCTTCTGGGAACGCATGTTGTCCTCCTCCACATAGCAATATATCCTTCTTGCATTTTTCACCTTAAAAAGATAGCTAAACAATCCCCTTGCTGCTTCACTGGCATATCCATTTCCTTCAAACTTGCTATTAAAATTCCATCCAACGTTGTAAGTATCCTCTTCTTTCATTGCAAAAAGATTTCCTATCAGGGAATCATTTTCCTGCAGACAGACGGCAAACTGTGAACCATCCTTGCTTTTTTTGCGAACATCGGCCAGCGCGTCTTCGATGGTCGATAGCCTCTCCTGCACAAAACAGTTTACTCTTGGAGCAGCAAAATAGTCAAACAATGCCGCGGCATCGCCGGGTTTGAATCTGCGGATAATGAGTCTTTCGGTTCTAAAAAATTCCATGGCATTTGATATTAAATTTCATATAGCGTCATTCATCGGCCAGGTATTAATGTTGCTACTTCTTCTGATTTCTACCTGGATAAACGGCGTTCGTAAGTCATCCAGGTCACTTGATCATTAATTTTTCTGAGCGAAGAAACTAAAAACTTTCCTTGCGGAACAATATTTTTAGGTCTCAGCAGAACATACCTTCCCCCGCCAGTAAAAAACAAGGTTATACCTGAGAGCATAAACAGCATTGTCAGCTCTCCTTCGAGAGCTCCGGTTTCACCGATGGTGAACGCAGAGCCGCCATGTGCGAGGATAAGCGCAAAAAGCATGACCAGGGCCACCATTATTCCTGAAAGGCGGGTAAACACACCAAGAATGAGAAATAAAGGCACGATGCATTACCCCGGCGATACTCCCAGCCATACGGCAAATCCTTTCCAGCTTGGACCAGTGAATGGTACCTGTTATCCTATTTGCCAACTTAATTTAAAGTTTACTTGTTAACAGTATGTTGGCCTTTCGATGAATTAACAATAAAACCTCCAATTACATCAACGGGCATGATTACTGTAGACGTTCTGCTATGCCGGGCTATATTAATCCCGACAAATTCATTAGCAATATTAAAAACAGGAGTGCCACATTCATCGGCTCTTATAGCGGCATCTTGTATAAGCACCTTTGCAAAACCATCAGAACGCATACTCGTTCCTCCAGGAAAATCGTAAGAAACATGTTTACCAGTTGGATATGCCGGCAGCGGAAACTTTAGTTGTAACAGCTTACCATTCCGCCTAACCGATACCTGAATACTTTCACTGGCATAACATCTAGCTAACTCACGTCCATAATATTCCGGTTTGTCAATGCTCACATCATTGATACTGATTACCTGATCTTTGATTCTAAGAAAACCACACGCCGCACTACCCGTTCTAATGCTGGTTATAGTAACTTTCCGGTCTATGTAAGTTGCATCGGCCCCGAAAAATCCTATACTGTAATTTGGTTCCATTGAAATAAAAGAACTACTCGATATACCGACTTTAGTTCTCGTATGATTGACTGGTGTAAATAGTAATCTCCCAAGTGAGGTACTCTTCCCATTAGAGGCAGCAGCGTCTATATCAACAGCATCTTTATCATCTACACGAGCTGTTAAAAGAATCAGGTCGTTTTCCCTATCCCTTATAAGAATTGTAGCGGGTATATTTCCACTTCTATATAAAAGCTTCGGATTCTGCCTTACCATAGAGCTTTTGCTAACAATGTAAATCTTGCCGCCAAATTTTATGACAGCACCCTTAATGAACGAGCCTTTATCACCTGTGCCGCTTATGATCTGTACTACACTTCTATTGGACGCTGCATTAGTCTTACCGATTACAGAGATATAGCCGGAATCCCCATTATTACGGGGCATTATGGAAGGCAACATATCAGCCACCGGTAACGAGGCATAGTCCTTCGCAACACTAAGTGCGGACCAATATTTTAAATATGCGTCTATCGGCACATCAAAATTCTCATTTTCGTTAGCTTTAATCCAACTATGCAGTCCGACCACACGGCCTTCAGCATCGAATAGAGGTCCGCCTGAATCACCGGGCTCCATTTTGCAAGTGGATTCAATATAGCCACCTGGACCACCAACATGATTTATTTTACCCAAGCGGATGTTTGGTAACGGCTTGTAAAATGAGCCAGGGTACGATATACTTACAACAGGCTGTCCTGGGACCAAATCTGCACTGCGTCCCATTTTCGCGTATCGCCATTTTCCAGTGTGCAGAATTTTAATCATTGCCATATCAAAATCCTGTCCTTTTTTTTGGATGCCGATCCGGCCAAGCCCGGAAGCAATACAACTGTCTCCATCAGGAAACGTAACCAGGTAGACCTGATGAGGTTCGACGGCATGAGATACAGTAAGAATATGTCCATCTTTGGATACTACAACACCACTAAAACCCATTCCTTCTCCTTTTTTACGTGATAAGGTATCATACTCAATAATATATACACAAGCATTAAATGAGCTGTCTATCACGTCACTAATCAGTTTTTCAACTGGATTAGCTTTGTGATTTAATTGACCAAATCCATTTTCGGTGATGCCTCCCAAAAGAAATAGAAGCCATAAAATAATCGTATTTCTATCCATAAAAATAGTGTACAGCGGTGTATTCAGATTAAATAATAGCCGGAGCGAGACCACGGCCGGCCATTTCATAAAAATCCTTCCGGACTTTGGGGAGCACTTAAAAAATTAAGTAGTTTGTGGAAATTATAAAAGCAATTAGTCTTCACTATGTTCCAATAGCTGAAATATAGTGCCATACTACACTTCTGCAAGTATGACACTATTTTATTTAATGGTTAGTGGTTCACTTATCATTTAAACAGTTCGGATAATTTTGCTTCCAACTCTTCACCATGAAGCCCCATTGCAATGATATTACCCTTATCGTCAATCAGAAAATTCCAGGGAATCGCCGTAATATTATACTTCTTAACTATATCGGAATCAAATCCCTTCAAATCACTAAGGTTAGCCCAGCTATATCCATCGGCCTTTACAGCTTTTTTCCAGGCGGTACTATCTGTATCAAGTGAAACGCCGATAACATCCAATCCTCTTGACTTATATTTATTATACAACGGGATAAGTCCGCGCCCCTGCGCCCTGCAAGGCGCACACCAGCTTGCCCAAAAATCAATGAAGGTATATTTGCTTTTCATAGTAATATCCCTTGATAAGATTGAATTACCTTCAGTATTGGCCATCGTGAAATCTTCATAGACAAAAGAAACATTCCCGTCTTTTAAAGCAGCTTCCGATATACGGCTTTCAGCATTTCCTCCTGCCTGACCATTCAGCTCAACTGTGAATTTTCTTATTGATGGAGGAAGACACATCTGGTCGTTACAGGCCATGTATTTAATCGTACAGAACAATTTGGTAGGACTGTCATCCTTAAGTCTCACTACCTGTGAGAAGGTTACGCCTATCGCATAATGCGCGGCGCTTTTTCCTCCACCAGCCTCATCACTTTTCTCTTCTATTGCACCGACAAATTCTAAATGCGCGTTTTCAGTAAACCTGATCTGAGTGGGCATACCCAGGCCACCGCCGGAAGATTGTTGAGGATAGATATGATATGGTTCTTCTATAGTAGCGTGCAACTGAACTTTATAGGTGAAAGGAGCGATCTTCTCACTGTAACATTTCCAAGAAACAGGATGATTATCTTGTGCAAATCCCAAAAGTGTCAGTGTATTGAACAATATTAAAAGAATCATTTGCTTCATATGTACATGTTTGATATTTTCTGTCTATGGCAATGTGTCAATAGTCACCGGACTCCTTTATCCGGCACTCTCACGGTGACAATTGCGCCTTACTTCCTCGCATTAGCCGCAATTACTGCACGCGCTTTGATGATTTCAACCATAGACTTCAGCTTATAATATTCCCTATCTGTTGAACCTGCGTATCCGACACCGTAGAACCTGATATTACCCATTGGGTCAAAAACAATTTTGGTAGGAGTTCCCTGAACATCGTATGCTACGTTGTCTTCATCCCGCAAAACATCCAGGGATATGCCTTTTTTCGCTACATAAGACTTCACGGTAGCCTGGTCTTCAAATAAATTCACAACAAACAATTGCAGCGAATCTTTCTTATAATCAGCAACAACGCGCTCGAATCCTCTAAATGCAGCTACGCAAGGCGTACACAGTGTCGTCCAGAAGTCTAACACCAAAATCTTCCCTTTATAATCGCCCAAATTAACCGCATTATTATCCAGATTCAACATCGACAAATCTTTAACTGGCTTTTTAGCACGGAAGAAGGTCACCATTTTACCACTACGGTTTGGATCAGGCAGAGATCCTTCAAGCATCGTTTTGGCAGATGCAATATACATTTTCTCTACCTCCTTGAAATACTTCCGGTATGCTTCATCCTGCAGAGATTTAATATATGCCTCAAAACCATTATCAGCACCTTTCAACTTTGTATATACCTCCCGGAATGTCGCAACCATATTAGGATTTGAATCAGCCTCTTTGAACGCCTTTGTCAATATGTCAAATGCGACCTGATCCTGTCCGGCAGCCGACATCACAATAGCATACCGGTTGAGATAATTAGATTTTGAGTCCCTGAAATACTTTAATTCCCGGGAATTATCTTTGGCCACAGACGGTCTCATGATCATTTCTTTTGCCAGATTAACATTTCCTAACCTGGCATTTGCCGCTGCATTCAGCTCCATCAAAACTCCTGTTCTACCAATAGGATCTACAAGAATATGCTTTTCGATGTCATTCAAAATATCACTTGTAATCTGTTCAACAGCTGCATATTGTTTTTTATCATCAAACAGATGTTCAAGGGCGTTACAGAGATAAAGGAACTGACGGGCCGTAAATTTCGGGTTACCGGACTTGTAATATTTGTAGCGTTCTATATTCCCTTTAGCCAACCAACTAAACGCAAGTTCGCCGCGATAATCGTTTGTAGCCGAATCAGTGGCCTTGGCTGGGGATAGATGCTGAAGCATATCATTATAATATTTTTCCTGCTCTTCCACGCCTACTTTCAAACTGAAATCCTCAAAGCTATATTCTTTTTGCGTTGTCTGTTGCGCCCATGCTGAATTACAAATCAACAAAAGCAAGATTATTTTTCTCATTACTCTCCGATTAGGATTAAATTTTTACTATTACCCTGGTAGCACCTGTGAAGGAGAACAGCAATTCTATCATCAACGGTGCTATTCTCATTGATCAGAAGACAGGAGTTCAGGATATACGATTCCCATTATCCCGCCGGCTGAAACATAAGTACTATTATTTCAATACTTTCGACAAAGCCGCCTGCAATGCAGCGCCACGAAGCCCTTTACCAATAATAACGCCATTGGGATCCAACAAAACGTTATCAGGGATACCAGTCACCGCGTATGCCAATGCTACTGAACCAGCACCTTTTTTGTCAATCACCTGCGTCCATGGCAATTGATCCTCCTTCACCGCCTTCAGCCATTCCTCCCGCTTCGCATCCAGCGATATACTTAATATGTCAAAATTTTTATCCTTGAATTCGTTATATGCTTTTACTACGTTAGGATTTTCTGCTCTGCATGGGGCACACCAACTTGCCCAAAAATCTATCAGAACGTATTTCCCTTTGTAAGATGTTAATGACACAGGCGTACCTGTTGCAGTATTCAACTCAAATGCTTTTGCCACGTTTCCCAGTTTGTTCATGTTAAATCCCTTTGCCATCACTTTGAGACTGGCAAACCGCTCGGTCTTCCGCATCCTTTCACTTAATGCATCAAGCATTTTGTTAAACGTTGCAACGTCCCCGGAAGAACTCGTCTCATCAGCCAGGTTAAGACTAAAATAACTATCCGGATATTTTTTAACAAAGCCGAGTCTGAGAGCACTTAGTTTTGCAAATAATTTCTGCGTGGCTTCGGAAGGAACGCTTCCAGGCTGCTCCGGTCCATCATTTTCATCTTCTTCAGGTTCATCCGTAGCTTTACCCAATGAACTAATTGAATCCAAAGATTTTGTAAGCGCCTCTTCTTTGAGTCTGAATGTTTCATACAATTTCTGATTCATTCCATTGACAGTTGCGTCATTCATCGATTTGCCGTTAATAGTAACATTGCCTTCAAGAAAAAAAGTTCTTGCACCCAGCAAATGCGAGTAAGGCTTCACCCAGCTCCAGTAGGATGTATCCTCCAATGTAAGGTGCGGATTATACGGAATCAGTTTTAAAGTTGCATTTGCCGGAAACTGTGTGCCACTGAAACTGAATGTTCCATCGTTGGACATCTGCTTTAACTCCTGGCCAGCGTACGCAAGCACGAATGTTACGGGTATATTTGCGCCGGATATCTTTCCTTTAACGCTAAAAGCCTGGCTATAGGCGGAAATAGCCATGACAAATCCGCAAATTAATAATGTAATTTGTTTCATACTATAAAGTTTGGTTCATTGAGAGCAGTAAATAATGCCCCGGAGAGAAACTGTTGTTATTTAAGTAGTAGATCTGAAAGTTTATCCTCCAGCGCCTTTCCTCCCAGATTACGACCGACTATGATCCCATTGGGGTCGATCAACAGGTTCTGTGGAATTTGAGAAATATTGTAAGTTTTCGCAACACTACCTGCGGCTCCTTCAAGATCACGGACTTGTTTCCACGGTAACTTGTCTTCTGCTATTGCTTTTATCCATGCGTCTTTTCTGTTATCCAGGGAGACTGCCAGTATCTCGAATTTTCTATCTCTGAATTTATTATAAACAGCAAGCAGTTCGGGATTGGCTGCCCGGCACGGACCACACCAACTCGCCCAAAAGTCGAGCAGTACATAGTGTCCTCTAAAGGAAGAAAGCGAAACAGGCGTTCCCTCCACATCTTTAAGGGCAAAATCGATTGATGGCTGTCCAACATCAAACTTTTTTGCCCTATCTAAAGCAATTTTCCATTTTTTTGCTTTATCTGTATTACGAAGTCGCGCACTCAATGATGTGAGCATCGGTTCGAAGATGGAGGGTTGAATGGCACCAGCAAACGTTTCAATCAGATCAAAACTCATATAAGCATCCGGATATTTCTTAATGAATGCTGTGATTATCTGTTCAAAAGGTAATGCCTGATCCCCCAGCTTCTGGTTTTCCTTTAGCATTTCTAGGAAGGCATCATGGGCCTTATTTTCCTTTCCTCCTCCCGTTACTGTTGCAATACCAACGGAATCAAATGATACATTCATTTCTCCCTCCGGGTAGAACAGAGCGATATTCTTAGATCCCTGATCGTCGTTTTCGGCAGTGTCTCGATCTAACCTGGAAGATTCAGGGCCAATTAAGGTAATCTGTAATAGTGGCGGCCGCGGAACGACATCACTAAAGGAGAACTTCCCAAGCTTAATACTCACTGTATCACTTTTGAAAACCTTGCCATTATCATATTCTAAAACTGCACGTGTCACCGGATTTCCAGCGGCGATCTTCGCATTAATCGTAAATTTGGTTTGGCCATTCACAACTGCAGCACATAAGATAGCAGCAGCCAACATTGTTTTATGCATAAATCAATTTTATGGATTTTCAACAAGCCCTTTGTTTTGGGCCAACATTCTTTCTCCGAATTTTAGCGCGAACCTTTCTGGTCTGAGCTTATAGGTAGCGACGACATTTCCTTGAGCGTCGTACAGCTCATGGGTGTATTTAACTGTAGTATTGTAAACGGGATCAACAGATAGCCGACGCATATCCATCCAACGGCTCCCGGAAGTCGCGAACTCACGAATCCTTTCTTCCAGGATGAATCTGACAAGGGCTTCTTTATTGCCGGCTACATCTGACGGAACAGACGCTGCTTCCGCAGGCATTCGTTTCTTACGCAGCGCTTCCAAATCTTGTACGGCTCCGGCCAAATCACCTGCTCTGGCTTTAAGTTCAGCTCTCATCAGGTATAAATCGGGGAGCGCCGGACCAATATCAATCCCAAAAAATAAGTTTGCTGAGTAGCGTCTCATTCCACGAGGAAAAACGCCATCCGGATTAAAAAGCTCATATCCTGTGAACATGTACAACCGCTTATCTGAAGGTTTGTACAACGCAGCAGTCTGTGGAGAGAAAACAAAGGTATTAGCCTCTTGTAATTGAAAGTTACCCATGCTCACATTATATATTACCTCTTGATTAACCGCTGCCAGCGGGTAATTGGACAAACCATATCCCAAATCGGGAAGCCAGGTAGCGCTGGCATCGGGGTCCAATACAACATTGTAATCGTATAATGCCAATGGAATTTGTGATTTAGCAATCTCTCCGAAGGCAGCATCGATGTGAGTTCTGGCATCTTCAAATCTGGCCATGAATAAATACACACGCCCCAATAAAAATTCTGCCGCAGCTCTTGAGAATTTGCGGCGATGTTTCAGCGGACCGAGGTCTGGAAGCGCTTCTGTAAGATCTTTGATGATAAAATCGTAAGTTTCCTGAACTGTCGCCCGGACAAACTGCGTCCTGGTTACATCAGCGGCTGTTAACAGGGGCACGCCCAGGTCGGTACTTGCGGTTGCAGCATTATAAGGTTTTGAATAATCATTCAGGAAATAAAAATGACATAATGCTCTTCCAACCCGGGCTTCAGCAAGAAGCGTCTTTTTCTTCTGATCGGAACCATTGGCGGATGCCATTACTTCACTAATAACTTTATTAAAAACATAGACACTGCTGAGGTACCAGGTTTCAGTCGGTAGTTCATCTTCATCGTACACCCTGTCCTCATATCTGAAGAGGCGTTGCGTGCGAAGCGCGGCTGTGTTTATATATGACTCCTGCGCCGCCATTTCATCCCCCATGTATATACCAGCAGCATAACTACCTCCCAGACTAATTGCATTGAGCAACTCTTCATAGTCCGCTGTCGTTTTCGCAATAACAGCCCCCTTTGGTTCAATTTCAAGGAAACTCTTTGAGCAGGACGGCTGCAACATAACGGAGATAACCAGGAATGGAACTAATAATATATTTTTTGTTTTCATCCTTTTCATACTAGTTAAATTAAAGAATCAGGTGTGCGCCAATCGTCAGAGAACCTTGTCCGGTACGCATAAATCTGGCGCCACCAGCTGAATGAAACTCCGGATCGATACCCAGATGGTTAGCTTTCCACAGCATAAGATTTGAAACCTGCGCCCGGAAGGTCAGTCCCTGGGCATTTATAAGATGCACTACACTTTTGGGCAGGCTGTAAGCCAACGTAATTTCCCTGATCTTCGCATAAGCCCCGTTAAACACGTTGATATCTGCATATTGATAGTAAATGGTGTTACGGCTTTCTGAGATATCGGTGTTATAAGCATAACGCGGAATATTCGTGTGTTTCTCATCTCCCGGCTGCTTCCATCGATTTGCAAATTCAGGGTGTGCCGCATTCTGAAATAATGGTTCCGTCCAAAATGTATTTACATCCCGGAATAATTTATACCCCAGATTAAAACTTATATTAATACCCAATTGAAAACCTTTGTATTCGAATGTATTAAACAGCCCCCCCGTCCATACTGGCTGAGAAGTAGCCATAAACAGCATATCCTCCGGTTTCGAACCATTTCGGGTAGACAACAGCTTTCCATCTGCCTGTATTATTTGCGGATCTCCGGAGGTATTAAGTCCACCATAACGGAAGGCAACGTTGGCGAAAGCCGGATGACCTTCAAAGTATGGTCGTTCAAACATAGCGTCGATCATACCTGTTCCTGTAGTAATGGCAGTTTCAGTTGCCAACCTGGTAATTTTATTGCTATTGTATGCAATGTTTAAGGTAGTGCTCCAATAGTAATTCCGATTTTTCAGGTTGAAAGAGGTCAGACTCAGCTCTACTCCCTTGTTTTCAAGGTCTCCGTAGTTGCCGGTAACCGTTGCGTATCCGGTAAGTGGCGCTGTCGCCAGTGGTCCAATCAGATCGGTAGTTTTTTTGAGATAACCATCAATTGTTCCCGATAGCCGACCTCCCAGGATGTCAAAATCCAGGCCCGTATTGTACACGGTAGTTCCCTCCCACGTCAATTTATCATTTCCGGGTGTACTAACAATTAAGCCCGAACCGGTAACGTAATTTACGTTTGCATCCGCCTTTAAGATATCAAAAGAGGCAGCCTGGGCAGGTCGTGGCGCATTACCCGCAATACCATATGTTAAACGAAAATCCAGCCTATCGATCCAATTAACCTGCTGCATAAAATTCTCCTCCTTCAGCAACCATTTGCCACCAACACTATATACAGGCCTGTTCTGTGCCGATTTGGCTAGGCCAAATAAATTGCTCTGATCAATTCTCCAACTTGCATTAAATGCATATTTATTCCTAAACATGTAAGCAATTGTCGAATAATAAGACACCGTTCTTGCTATGGCTCCCTCTCCACCCCTAACGTTGTTTACATCCAATACCATGGTTCTTCCCGGAACCGTACCATTTATTCCCTTCATAAGGGTATCAACATTAACGGGCTTAGATAATTGTAGTTGATCGTCCCAGCCGTAGTAAGTCGAGGAAGTCAACAAAGGAGTCATGCTGGTCGCTTCCTGTCCCGCCATGACCGTCAACTGATGATTCCCCCAGGCCTGATCAAAAAATAACTGATTTCTTACTGTCCAGTTTTTCTGAGAAGCATTATTTACAGTTAACGTTCCACCTCTTTCAGGTAACCAATACCTGGGAATGCTGCTTGTCATTGGAGCCTGAGTAAAAGAAACCAAACGGTTTCTCACTATATAACTTTGTTCATCGAGCACAACTCTATTATTACTGGAGAAAGTCTGGTAACCATAGGTACCTTCAAAACGAAGTCCCTTCACCAATTTTATTTTTGCGCTTCCAACCACGCGGCCTGCAATATTTGAACCCTTTGAGTAGCCCCGGTCAAACTCTTGCAGTGGTACATAATCCAGGTTAACACGGCTTCTTGCGGCATAGTCCAACCTTAATGAATCGCTGTACGCTCCGAGAAAGTTTACGGGTAAAGCGTTGCCACTGGCATCCCGGAACCGCTGATAGGGAACAAACGACACCCCGGGATCAGTTATACTGCTGCCGAGATTCGAAGCGCCCGTAACGGTGTTGGTCAAATCTGTGATGATGGAAAATTGGACTCTTTCATTAGCATTGAAGTCCTGGCGAAGATTTACTTTGTAAGTATTGTTCTTTTCGCCCGGCGTTGTACTTTGTATGCCAGTGTAACTAAGGGAACCGTAAAAACTATAAATACGATTACCTCCCGAAAGAGATACAGTATGGTTGGTAGTAGCAGCATTCCTATAATAAAGATCCAGAATTTCGGCACGATTATCAATTGCAGCAAGACTATCCAGCGATTTATCAGCCTGCGCCTGCGTAATTAACCCCCGATACAAATTATACTGAATTTGAAGATGCGGAGGAACCGGCGCCAGGGTCTGCGCTGCCCCCCATGAGTAGTATGGTACATATTGAGGAAAGAGTTCTTTAGCAGCAGTAATAAACTGGCTGCTATTCATTCTCTGAATATAGGTTCTATCAGGCTTTCCCTGGAAATTATAAAAACCGTCATACTCAACACGCAGCTTTTCTCCATTTTTGCCCTTTTTGGTCGTGATAACAATTACGCCATTAGCCGCCTTGGCTCCCCAGATGGAAGCGGCAGAAGCATCTTTTAAAACGCTGATATCGGCGATATCCTGCGGGTTGATATTGGCAATAGGATTAGAAGAATTAAAAACATTATTCTGAGACTCAGTTGAAGTAATGTTACTCGGCAACTCTACTCCATCCACAACAATCAAAGGCGACCTTGTAGAGTTAAGAGAAGTCAGTCCACGAATCAACAACGGCTCGCCTGATGGAGCATTATTAACTACCAGGCCTGGCACCAACCCGTCAAGCCTTTGCAACAAATTGGTACTACTCGATCTGTTGGCAACAGTACTCATATTTACATTTGCAACCGAACCAGCACTTCTGGCTCTCGACATAGATTGATAACCTGTATTAACAACAATCTCCACTGCACCCATTGTATTGGGCGCCTGGTTTAGCATGAGAAAGCCAATATTCTCCTTTTGAATATGTTGAGCTGTAATTCTCAGTTCCCTGGACTTATATCCTACATAGCTAGCAACAATAACCTCTCCCTCTGAAGCCTCAATTTCAAATATTCCATTGCCATCTGCCACTACTTTCCGGGACGTTCCTTTTATGAAGACAGTAGCACCGGGTAATGAGATCCCTGTGGAATCAATTACGGTCCCCACAATGTCTGTCAAGTTTGTACCCATTTCGTTCTTTCGGACGTTCTCGGGCCGTTTGGACAGCAATATACTCTTGTTCTGTACCGTGTACCCGACCGGCTGGCCGGAAAAAACCAGGTTCAGAAACTCAGATAAGGGTAACGCTTTAGCATCAATGGTAACAGGCTTCATGAGTACAATCACATCAGCTGTGTAGGTAAAAACATACCCAGTTTGTTTTCTGACTTCTGAAAATATCTTCTCAGCCGGCAAATTTCTGCCTGATAAACTTACACTGACTGTCTGTGCAAATGCAGTTTGTGCTACATGAGACAAGTATGTAAACAGTATAAGGATAATTAGTCTTCTTATAACTATAGATTTCGCTGTGCGGCGGCAGTTGGCAATGACATCCCGGCCGCAGAAAGCATTCTCTTTCATGCTTATGCAGTATTTGGTTGATTAATGATTAAATAACAATCTTAATTTAAAATCGATTCTCTTTATTACAGAAAGCAGTGCAGGCTATTTGTCCCTATTATGATTCTACATTATTTATATTTTCAATTACTTATTGGAAATTATCAAAACGTTACCATCCAGTCTATTCTTTACCCCCAACTCCGTAAGCCAGCTTAATACGGCGCTTAACTTCACTCCCCGGTCCAATTGTCCCCTAAATATTTTTTCAGGAACAGGTCCTTCGAATTTTATGTCGATACCATACCATCTTTGTAGTTGCCTGGCCACCTCTTCCAATCCTGCATTGTTGAAACTAAAAAAACCATTCTTCCAGGCTATCACATCGTCCATATCCTGAATTGCCAAAGCTTTGTTGATTCCACCGGACCAATGTGTCTGTATTTGATGACCCGGACGCAGCTGTAGCGAATCAACGCCACTTCTAACCCGAACCAAACCTTCAAGCAAAGTCGTCTTAATGGTTTGCTCATCCCGGTAGGCGTTGATATTAAAACTGGTTCCCAATACCAACACCTCTGTGTGCCCATTTACTTTTACGCGAAACGGCATGTCCTTATTCCTTGCCACTTCCAAATAAACTTCGCCTGTAATTTCTACATAACGTTCAGCACCATGAAAAACAGTAGGGAATCGGATGGAACTGACTGCGTTCAGCCAGACTTTAGTCCCGTCCGGCAGCTGTACCTGGAATTGACCGCCACGAGGAGTTGTTAGTGTGTTATAACTTACAGGAGCCGTATTACCCTGTACATTGTATTGCAGGCTTTTACCATTCTGGCTTACTGCCGTTTGCCCTTGTTGAATAACCTGTTTGCCGGTAGCGTCCAGTGTTTTTGTAGAACCATCTGACAAGGTTAGTATAGCCTTGTTGTAGCCTGGCGCAATATCAGTAATCGGATGTTCCTGAACCATGACCTGCTTTGAAGACCGTTGTAACCAGAAAAAGCTACCTGCTGCCAGTATGATCAATGTTACGGCCGCAGCTTGGACCCAGCGACGCATAGCGCGAATGCGATCAACAAAAGTCGGGTGTTTTCCCTGATCATCATGTCTTACAGGCCCTAACGGATGTACTACCTGCTCACCAGCTGCGTAAATTTCCCGGGGGGCCTGACCCGCAGTTTCAGACATAGTCGGCATTACAGGTTCTCTTTCAATTTTTTCAGCAATACATTGATAAATAAACTCGCCTACTTCCGGGCTTCCCAATTGTATTGAGTTAGGTTCCAGAAAATCAGCATCCAGGTTGGCAATAAATTTCTGTTCATTGTCTTTCAACAATTTGAAAAACAACTCCCTCTCAGCATCTGTAGCTGTCCCATTTTTATAATTGTGCTGTAAATGGCTGAAAGTCTCTGAGTTCATCTGCTAATTTTAAATCAAAGCCTGTTTATATAACTATTGACGCAGAATTATCATCGTTGTGGGGGGATCAAAAAAAAATTCCAGGAATTTTTTCTATAAAAAGAAAATCGCTACCACTACAGGCAGCTCTTTTAAGTGTTCTGACAGGAATTTTCTTATTGACTTTAAGGCCAAACTCATATACTCTCTTGCCGTAGAATAGGATATTCCAAGCCTTTCTGCCACTTCTTTAAGCGGCATAGCCTCCTCTTTAGCCAGCCGGTAAACATTTTTCTGTTGGGGAGAAAGTTCCTCAACCGCCCTGTTTAACAATATAGAGACCTCTTTGAAGCTGACCAAGCCATCGGCAGGCATGTCGCTCTCAGAATCAATGCTATTTAAGGCATCTCCATAAACTACAACATTCGTTTTTTTCCGTAGGGAGGAAAGAATATAGTTTCTCCCTAATACATACAAGTATGCTGCCGGATTATCAACCTTTTCTAAAGAATACCGAACAGACCAAAGCTTCCCAAACACTTCCTGGACAGCATCCTGCGCTTCCAGAACATCTTTGAGATACATTAATGCCATTGTATAAATCCTGTTCCAATGGCGGTCATAAAAAAGGCGAAACGCAGTTTCATCCCCTTCCGCAATTTTCAACAGCAGAATCTTGTCCTCGTATATTGGATCAATACTCAATATATAATTTATTTTAAATGCATTCTTAGTAGTCTTGCTGATATCAGGTGCTTCCCGAACTTTAAATAAAGTCCTGGTTAATTGGTCGCCCCTCAAATATATATCATCGTTCAATAATTTTTTTGCTTCAGTTAAGAGAAATTCACCTATGTTATCTATCTCATGTTTGCTCTAACGAGTAAATTCCATCAAATTAGTCAGGCCACACGAAAACGAAGTAAACTAAATTCCATCATGAACGGCACCGCAAAGCTGCGCTCACAAAGCGCCATTAACTTTTGTGAAGCCTTCACCAGCAAGAGGGGTGGTGATTTGATATTGAAATGGTAAGGAACGGGGAACCCGCTCCTATATTTCCTTCCTAAGCATCCTGGTAGCCGGAATAAGGGGAGGGCAAGCAAAAACGGCCTATCCCGAAGGCAGGCCGTTGTAGATATCCAGGTAAAAGTAGGTGTGCCAGTCAGAATTTATAAGCCAAAGGCACCAGCAGAAATGGAATAACAATAGTTTTATGTTGCAAGCGGGCAATACCTCGTCCAATATTGATAATTCGTGCTTGCCAGTCCAGGGGTTATTTCAACCAATCGTTTTTAGGTCTCAGCAGAGCATAACTTCCCCCACCAGTAAAAAACAACGCTATACCTGAGAGCATAAACAGCATTGCCAGCTCTCCTTCGAGCCCTCCGGTTTCACCGATGTTGAACGTAGAGCCGCCATGTGCGAGGATAAGCGCGAAAAGCATGACCAGGGCCACCATCATTCCTGAAAGGCGGGTAAACACACCGAGAATGAGAAATAAAGGTGCGATGCATTCCCCCAGCGGTACCCCAAGCCACAGGAATTTTGGCAGACCTCTTTCGGCCAGCATTTCCCGGACAAAGTCGTGTCCATGTTGGAATTTTGCAATACCATGGAATACCAGGAGTCCCCCTGTGGCAATACGAATAAGCAGTATTCCCAGGTCATTGTTAAGCTGCTTAATATAAGCTGTCATATTCTAGATTATTTAGATTGTTTATTGTCATAAAAGTAAACAGGTATCTGCCAGAAGATGCGATAAATCAGATTCAACCGGAGAAAATTACTGCTAAAGCGACCGAAAAGCCCATCGAAGTATAGCTATCTATAATCTCTCATCGCATTAAAAGAGTGCTTATTCATCACAATAACTATATGTGCCAGTTAAAAAATTCCCCCAATGTTTTATCAGGTCAACAGCAAAGTTTTCCGCATTTATCTATCGATCAGTTATTTATAAATTATTGCAAATATTTTTGTATAAAATATTTATTTACA
This sequence comes from Chitinophaga sp. Ak27, assembly GCF_012726295.1. GTDB lineage: Bacteria > Bacteroidota > Bacteroidia > Chitinophagales > Chitinophagaceae > Chitinophaga. The sequence continues at coordinate 152,089 of NZ_JABAOB010000010.1, forward strand.
GGAAAATAGAAATTTTCGCAAGTCTTTAGCAAGAGTAACGGAGACATAGGATTTATTAGAATAAAGCTTCTATAAAATATCTTGTTCTTCATAAAGCTGTAAAACAAAATCAGCTGCATGAAAAAGCGGTTCTAACAAGTCTTCATTCCCGGTACATAATCAGAACTGGCGTTCTGAAGATTTTAAAAAGGCATCGCGTGAACGGTGCCTTTTTTGTTTTGTAAGAGAATCGTTATATTTCTACCATTACATTTCGCCATTTATTTCATTCTTTGCATCATGAGCACTTATCCGCTTCAAATAGTAAAAGATGATCTGCTACGGCAATTCAAGGATAAAGTTGATGCAAATGTTCTGACCACTAAATTTGCTGCATTAGAAGATGCAGCATTATCCAATGAAAATTTCAGTTTTTATACTTCAGTAGCATCCGTTTATTCCAGTAAAATTGAAGGAGAACCTATTGAGCTGGATTCTTACATAAAACATAAAGATTCGGGATTGAATTCCAGCCGGACTATACAAAGAAAATTGACGATTTTACTGGAAAAATGGTTTCTTGCACAACATTTAGGACCCCAGGCATGGTTTGTACAATCTGAAAAGTATTATTATTTGCATCATCACGAATATTATAACAATATAAGACTACTTAGACAAGAATATGATGAGCTAAATTATAGTGCAGCATTGCCTTTTGTAATGATGTTAAGTCGGGCCGTGCTGAATCCTGGCAAATAAAGATCCTCCGGGCCATTCCATGCGTTTTACCAGGTATCGTTATTTCTTCCTTTGGAATCATGTTTGATTTTTATAATTTCATATTATGAAAACGACAGAAAGTGTTGAGGATTTTTACAAACGACTTCCCAAGGACGTTGTTTCGCCGCAGTCAACAAATAATGCGGGGATAGGTCATTTTAATGTATTCAGCAGGGAGTCTTATTCCGTTGTTTCACCTTATAGCCGCAGGGACTTTTATAAGGCATCTCTGATCATAGGGACGGGTAAGCTGTATTATGCAGATAAGTGGGTACAGATAGACCGCCCTGCAATGCTTTTTTCCAATCCGGTAGTCCCTTATTCCTGGGAACCGGAGTCCGAAAACCAATCCGGATGGTACTGCCTGTTTACTGAAGGCTTTATCCAGCACACTGAACGCGTAGAAAGCCTAAAAGATTCCCCACTCTTTAAAATAGGGAGCAATCCCATTTTCTTTCCCAGAGAAGCACAGCTGCAGGAAATTTCTGCCATCTTTCAAAAGATGATGGTGGAAATGGCTTCCACCTATGCTCAGAAATATGATGTGCTGCGTAGTTATTTGCACCTGCTGATCCATGAGTCAATGAAATCCAATCCAGCTAACAGTTTTGGAACTTATGTCAACGCCTCGGCGCGGGTTTCGGGGCTATTCCTGGAGCTGCTGGAGCGTCAGTTTCCCATAGACTCCCCATTAGCAAGTCTGTCACTGAAAACTCCTGCTGATTATGCTCATGCGCTGTCGGTGCATGTTAATCATTTGAACCGTTCTGTAAAGGAAACCACGGGAAAAACGACTTCTGAACAGATCGCTGCCCGGATAGCCAAAGAGGCAAGCGCCCTCCTGCAACATACAGACTGGAATATTGCGGACATTGCATATAGTCTTGGGTTCGAGTACCCCTCCTATTTTACCAATTTCTTCAAGAAACACACCGGCATGTCGCCCAACCAGCTTCGTAATATAGCTGTTTGAATAGTATAAGCATCCGTTTGATTATTATAAACAGGCGTTTTTCCCCATTTCTACCTTTGCATAGAATAAAATTTAATGACTATGCAATATAGAAATCTGGGAAAAACCAATGAACGACTATCAGCTATCGGCCTTGGCTGCATGGGTATGAGCTTTGCCTATGGCCCGGCAGATGAGAAGGAAAATATAGCCACACTTGAAAAGGCATTAGATCTGGGCATTAACTTTTGGGATACGGCTGACATGTACGGCAATGGAGCGAATGAGGAGCTTATTTCAAAGGTGTTGGTTCCTAACCGGGAGAAGATATTTATCGCGACAAAGTTTGGCTTCCGGTTTAAAGATGGCATTGCAGGGCCTAGCGGAACTGCAAATACCTTTTTCGATGGTTCCCCTGCCTGGATTAAAATTGCTGTGGAGCAAAGCCTGAAACGCCTGAAAATTGATACCATAGATTTGTACTATGCTCACCGGGTTGATCCGAATGTACCAATTGAAGAAACAGTCGGCGCGATGGCCGATCTCGTGAAAGAAGGCAAGGTCCGTTATATCGGCTTGAGCGAAGCATCAGCCGCTTCCATCATAAAGGCTAATAAGATCCATCCAATTACCGCCTTGCAAAGCGAATATTCATTAATGGCCCGTGATGTGGAAGGCGACGTCCTGAAAACTATCAGGGAGCTACAAATCAGCCTGGTTCCCTATGCTCCCCTGGCCAGAGGGTTATTTTCCAATGGGCTCGATCTTAATAGTCTCGCCGAAGACGATTTCAGACGAACATTGCCACGCTCTCATGGCGAGCATGCTGAAAATAATGCCAGGCTTGTTGCCGATTTCGCCCTATTGGCAAAAGATAAGAACTGTACTCCCGCCCAGTTGGCGTTAGCCTGGGTACTGGCCCAAGGCAACGATGTGATCCCTATCCCCGGAACCAAAAGGAGAAAATATCTCGAAGAAAATGCCGGTGCAGTTGAGATTCAATTGACCGATCAGGAACTGGCATTGATTGATACCATAGTTGCGAAATATCCGAATATTGGCGCCCGTTACAGCGAAGGTGCTATGGCCATGATTGATCACTGATAACCTAAGCTGGTTTTGCAAATGAGCCGGGGCTTGCAGTTCTTAAATTCTGAAAAGCACAGGGCGACCTACCAGAAAATTAATACATTAATTAATGACAAAAAGATATATCACAAGGGGGCTGCTAGTGACGGCCCTCTTGTTAGCGCTGGATTCCTTGCAAAAACTTATGGCACAAGATCCACCAGAGCGATTTCTAACCGGCGTACAAAGACCAGAGGACCTGCTCCAGTTACCAGGATCTCATTGGATCATTGTCAGCTGCTACAGTCCATCGACGGCTAAATCCGGGAAGCTTATGGCTATTGATCTGGAGAAACAGGGTATCCCACCACTAGTAATTTTCCCAGGCCAGGCACCTTTAAAAAGCAATAATCTCAATACACTGTTTAGACCGCATGGAATAAATTGTCTTCAAACCGGCATCAATCAGTACCGGCTATTTGTTATAAACCATGGAAGCAAAGAGACAATTGAGGTTTTTGATATTGATTTACGGTCCCAGGACCTACAGATTACCTGGAGCAAGAGTATAGGGCTTCCAACAACTGTATGGGCCAATGGAATTGTAGTATCTCCCGACGAAACGGTTTTCGTAACCAGTATGTATGACCCTGCAGATAAAAAATTCATTGACGAGTTCGAAAAAGGCGAGCCTACCGGACAGGTTTGGAAATGGACCTCTACCCAGGGATGGCAAACTCTTAATGACAAATTGCTATCAGGGTCCAATGGCATTGAAATATCCAGAGATGGGCAAATTCTGTATGTTTCCGAATGGGCAAAGCGCCGATTATGGAAGTTTTCACTGAATAAAGCCGTTGTTGATTCCTATATCCAGTTGGATTTTCTCACCGACAATTTACGCTGGACGGAAAAAGGAAATCTACTCCTAACCGGTCAAAAAGCAAATCCCGCTATTCTTTTTAAGGCACATTCGCTTCAACATTTAGTAGGCGGCAATCAATTTTCAGTGGCCGAAATTAATCCGGTAACGTTTACTGCTAATTATCTAATTGATGGAGGCAGCCGGGACTTTGGATGGGGAACAGTGGCAATCGCCGTTGGGGACGAAATTTGGGTAGGGAGCTCTCTTACTAACAAAATAGCATGTTACAAGAATTTAAAAACGAAATCAACGAGATGAAAACATTTTATGATAAAAAGTCCTTCGGTTTTTCGCAATACCTGGAGGTTGACCTTGGTACCTAGAAAATCAAAAAACAACCTTTGTGCAGGCGGACTGAAGTGGCTTTAAAGGCATCGCGAGAGCGGTGTCTTTTTGGTTTATAATTAATGCCATTTCATTCCAGCGCTTCAGTCGCTAACTTTCAAACTTCTGCTTTAACCGGAGATAGATCTGATATTCTCTATCTTCGCTTATTCTATTCACCCTTCCGCAGGGTTCCACCAATTAAGGAAATTTTCACTGTGCCCCGCTAACTAAGCAAATGCGGACTTTAACGTTGCGAGATACGAAGTTTAAGATGCCGCTTCTTTTGTTTATTATTGCTACTACAATCAATTAGCATGCATGAACAGCTGACTAAATTTATTACAGACAGGATTCAATTAAGTGAAGCTGATTTACAGCAAGTGCTTTCTTGTTTTCATCTCCTGATTGCAAAAAAGAATGAGATAATTGGCAGAACGGGGGAACTATCGAGACGAATGTTTTTCGTCAACAAAGGGTGTTTACGGGTATATTACATAAAGCCAGATGGGAGAGAAGCTACACGCCGGTTTGCTTTCGAAAATTCTTTTTCTACGTCTTTAACATCTTTTATCGATGGTACCTTGCTCAAAGAAGATACACAGACTGTTGAGTCATCGGAATTGCTTTATATCCACCGTGAGGATTTTTATTCCCTGTTGAACACTATTCCCAGTTGGGAAAAATTCTATCGTGGTTTTCTGGAACAGGCCTATATTATTAACACCAGCAGGCTGGAAGATTTTATTACGCTAAATCCACGCGAGCGTTATCAACTGCTACTGAAGGAAAACCCGGAAATGGTACTCCGTTTACCTAACAAGTTAATAGCCAATTATCTTAATATCACCCAGGAAGCACTCAGCAGGATAAAATCCGGATCCTGATTATTTGATCCGGATCAATAATATAGCTATTGAAGAGCTGGACTTTTGCAGCTTATCCAATTCAATCAGCTATGCGTATTATAACATTAGAAGAACACATTGCCCTACCTGAATTTAGCCATGAGATACAGCAATGGCCTTTGCCTCCGCAGGCAGTTGAGAAACTCGCTGATATCAGTGACACCCGCTTAAAATCAATGGACGATAATGGCATTGATGTGCAGGTATTATCTGTAGTGGGAAGGGGCGCAGAAAGTTTACCTCCCCGGGAAGCCCTGTCATTTGCCATGAGATATAATGATCTGCTTGCTGCAAAAATTGCCGCACATCCCACCCGATTTAAGGCATTCGCACATTTGCCTATGTGTTCTCCCGAGGCCGCGGCGAATGAGCTGGAAAGAGCAAAAGAAGAACATCGTTTTTGCGGAGCCCTGATCAACGGCCTTACCAATGGTAAATTCCTGGATCTTCCGGAATTCAGGCCACTACTGCAAAAAGCAGAACAATTAGAAATGCCCCTTTATCTGCATCCCGGCCTGCCGCCTGAGGCGGTAGCCCAAGCCTATTACAACGATCTGCCTGGATCAACGGGTGTAATGTTGGCTTGCGGCGGTTGGGGCTGGCATGCAGAAACAGCCCTACACGTACTCCGTTTGATCATTACCGGAACATTAGACCGGTATCCCCGATTAAAGATCATCATTGGGCATATGGGCGAAATGATACCGATGATGATGTCGCGGCTGGATGAAAAATTCAGTGTTTCCGGTATAGGGTATCACCAGCGTACAGTTAGCCAAACCCTGCGCGACCAGGTACACATTACCACGAGTGGGATTTTCACCTTACCGCCACTGATGGCTGCATTGGGAACTTTCGGGATTGATAATGTTATGTTTTCGGTAGATTACCCCTTTAGCACAAATGAAGTGGGAAAGCAGTTGCTGGAGCGTATTCCATTGCCTCCCGAAGATGTAGCGAGGATAGCAGGCGGAAATGCGGAGAGGTTGTTAGGCTTGTAAGATGATGGAGAGACTGCGTTGACACAGCCTCTCCGTCATCCTTTGAAATTTCTCTCATTAACTAGCGGCAGGATATGTATAACTCAGCATCCACTTAATCCCAAACTTATCTTCGCACATGCCGAAATAGGCTCCCCAAAAAGTTTTATTCACCGGCATTTCTACTTTTCCTCCAGCGGAAAGCGTTTTAAACAGGGTATCTACTTCCTCTTCTGAATCGGCATGAATTACCAGATGTATATTATTCCCTAATACCACTTTTTGTTCCATGGATTCAAGAAAGTCAGTCGCCATAAGAACGGCACCGCTTTTTGTGGTCAGTATAATATTCATAATCTTATCCCGCTCGTGAGGTGGCATATTTTCGCTGCCGGGTGCGTCTTTGAAACGGGCAAACGAAGTAAACTCTCCTCCAAAAACAGACTTATAGAAATTCATGGCCTCTTCGGTATTGCCTAGGAAATTGAAATAGGTGGTGATTGCTTGCATGATGATTTATTTAATGGAAACAAAGGTAAAGACAGAAAGCAGTTATCATAAATGGTAAATACGGCAACTTATGGTGGGTATTTGCGTCATTCATTTGATCTATATTTGGTGATTATGATCCAGATATTCATCCTCACCGTAAGAAATGCCGCGGTGGCTTCGATTGCCGACTGCCAGCATGTTTTTACCATGGTAAACACCTTCCTAACCGATAAGGGGAAAAAGCCATTGTTTGATGTACGGCTGGCTGGCATTACCGACGAAGTAAAATATAATGGCGGTCTTTTTAAAGTAACCCCTGATGTGCGGCTGGCAGACATACAAGCCGCAGACCTTATTGTTATTCCTGCCCTAACCGGCGATATGAGTACTGCTGTTATGCTCAATACGCCCTATTCGCTATGGGCAGCTGAACAATACAAAGAGGGCGTGGAAATCGCCTGTTTAAGTTCCGGCGTTTTTCTGCTCGCCTTCTCCGGTCTTCTTCAAGGCAGGCAATGCACTACCCATTGGAACTATGCCAATGAGCTGAAGTACTACCATCCTTCTATCGATGTAGCAGATGAACGTATGATCACCGACCAGCATGGTTTGTATTCCTGCGGAGGAGGAAATGCTTATTGGAATTTACTGTTACACCTGGTAGAAAAATATGCAGGCCGGGAAATTGCCATCTATGCAGCCAAATACTTTGTCATTGATCTCGATAAAAGTATACAATCCCCCTTCATCGTGTTCCATGGCTTGAAAGATCATCACGACGACAACATCAAAGATGTGCAGTTGTATATCGAAAAGCATTACAAAAACAAACTCACCGTTGACGAACTGGCGAAACACTTTAACATGAGCCGGCGGTCTTTTGAGCGACGCTTTAAAAAAGCTACCCGGAACACCGTTGCCGAATATATACAGCGGGTTAAAATTGAAGGGGCTAAAAAACAACTGGAAATAGGTAGAAAATCTATACAAGAGGTAATGCTCAATGTTGGGTATACAGATACACAGACCTTTCGGGATGTTTTCAGGCGCAATACGGGCATGACTCCGGTGGAATACAAAAACAAGTACTCGAGGAAGATGCTGGGCTAAAGCAATTATTCTATTACTCCCAGCTGCTTCATCATCATTAGCTCATCGGTAACCCGCCAGTGTGCTGCTATTTTACCATTCACTATTTCTTCGATATTGATCTGGTTAACACTCACTTGTTTGCCGGTGGGTGGTATATCAAATAAAGTATCCGTTTGTGTACCGGTCATTATCACCCGGGCCACCACCCTATTGTTGGTGGCAATAACGTCCTTAAGGGTATAATGCAAATCCGGAAAAGCTTTCCGGATTGCATTTACAATGGGTTTCAAACCACCCGGACCCTTTGGCGGATTAGGCATAGATGGTGTATGATTGATATAATCCTGGCTCAATAATTCATCCAGTACTTCCACATGCCCTTTATTCCAGACTTCATTGAAATATCGTTCCACCAACTGTTTATTTTTTTGCTCCACTGCCGGCCCTGCCTGATTACAAGCCGTAAATAAAAGGAGCAACGCGCCCGATACTGCCAAGGCAGATAGCGGTACCTTCACAGGCTTAACCATAATATTATCGACCGCATATTTGCCGCTGCCATTTACCAGCAAGGCAAGCGACACGCCTATTATCAACAGATGATACTCATACCCCTCTCCTTTTTGTGTGCCGAACCAGTTCATAAAAAAGCCGTTCTCCACATGCGCGGTGAAAATGATACCAATAAACAGGCTAATAATAGCCACCGACCATGTCCGGGAGGCAAAGCCAATGATCAGGGAAAGTGCGCCGAAGAACTCGATGATGATCACGAGGAACGCGATCAGCCAGGGTAAATGCAGGGTATCTGTAAAAAAGGCCATTTCATTACTGAACCCGGGGCCGCCAAACCACCCGAGGACTTTCTGTGCGCCATGGGGAAATAATATCAGGCCAAGCGTGAGACGCAAGATCAGGCCTGTCCAGTCATTGCGTGTACCAAAAATTTGCTGCTTCATCTATTAGTATGTATTTAGAACCCCAAATAAACGACGCAGGAAAATCTAAAAAATTAAACTGGTTGAAGAAATTATTGCTGGCTTAGCTTTTTCCTGAGCATACTGAGAAATACAGGCGTAAAGCCTAAATAAGCCGCCACCTGTTTTTGAGGGATACGCTGTTCCAGCTGGGGATATGTTTTTATGAAATCCAGGTAGCGCTGTTCGGCTGTAAAGGAAAGGTTTTGATTAATACGGCGCTGCTGCGCTACAAAAGCGTTCTGCAACAGTATCCTGAAAAAGCGCTCAAACTTAGGCACCTGCTCATATAACCGTTCAAGATCCGGCTTTGAAATCTGTAATAGTTCGGTGTCTTCCAGCGCATCTATATAATATTCTGAAGCAGCCCCCGTAAAGAAGCTAAAAAGATCGCTTACCCACCAGCCTTCCACGCCCAACATAACGATGTGTTCAAAACCACTTTCATCGATAGAGTACATTCTCAGGCAACCTTTGGTAATAAAGTTCTCCGTTTTACAGACTTCGCCCTGCCTGAGCAGGAATGATTTCTTTTTGAGGACACGGGGTGTTAACAGCGAATATAACAGGTTGACTTCTTCTTTTTCAAGATGAATATAACGTTCGATGTTTTCCAGGATTAGGTCATCTTTCATATAGCCGTTGGCTTTGGTGCTTTTATCTTGATTATGAAGTAACAATGTTAATCTTTTATGAAGATAATAACATCATTCCGTTTAGGATAGTTATACTGTTACCATATCCGCTGGCATCCCGGCTGGCATTGATGACAACAGCGGCGTAATTAATTTAATAAAAAATATAGACTTTTCAAAGAATAACATGCTGTATTATTCCTTTAAGCGGCAATAGCGGCGCATTCCGCGCCGCTATTGCTGTTATTCATTACTCTTATCAGCTTACCTATTGCTGATTTGCCAGCGTAATCATAGCAGACACCTCTGCCACGGCAGCATCATCTCCGCCACTGAAACCGGTGAAACGAAAACGAATATTGCCTTTTCCATCGATCACAAACTTAGTGGGAATGCCTTGCACTTTATAGCTGTCTACTACCTTGTTAACGCCGGTAGCCGGATCTTTCAGGTCCATCAGCACTTCGAACGGATAGTTGTTGCTGGTAATAAATTTCTTGGCGTTGGCTGGAGCATCAGCTTCTTTTTCCCAGGTATGTACGAAGAGGAATTTTACATTCGGATCGTTCTTATACTTTTCCATAGCTTTTTTCATCGCGGGAAAAGAGGCCTTGCAAGGGCCGCACCAGGTAGCCCAGAAGTCGAGCACAATGATTTTGCCTTTGTAGTCTGAAAGAGATACGGTATTGCCGTCTACATCCTTTAACGTAAAGCCGGGCGCCGGTTCCTGGATGATCTGTTTGGCAAATTCTTCCTGCATTTTTTTGTTCAGGCCACTTTTCAGGGAATCGATATAGCTTTCCAGCTTGTTGTCGTTGCGCACTTTGGCGTAGGCAGCTGCCAGTAAATCTTTGTTATTGCTGTTTAGTTTACCCTGGGCGGCGATCTCGCTCATGCGGGCAAATACTTCGGGATACTCACCCTTTGCCATCAGCACTTTTGCATACATCTCGTTTACCTGCGGCCTGACAGGTGTTTCGGCCTGCTCGGCGCGTTTCAGGTATACCAGGGCGGAATCGTATTCTTTATCGTTGTACAGTAACTGGGCATAGCTACTCAGGTAGCCGGGATAGCCGATGGCTGCAAATCCGGCCCCTTCTTCATTTTTGCGGGTGGTCTTAAACTCCCATGCATTGTCGATCGCTTTTTTCAACAGCACTTTCGCCTCTGCAGTGTGCCCATTTTTAGCAATACGCTCAGCTGTTCCCACCCATCCCTGGCCTTTCCAGAAGGGCGATACGATGCTGTTGGCATACTCCAGCGCTTTAGGCAGGTTGTCGGCAATGGCATAGGCGGTGCCTACGCTGTTGCGGGCGTAGTCGTAAATAATCCGGTCAACGTTCAGCTTTCCTTCGGGAAATTTTTTCACCCAGGCTTTATATAAAGCTTCTTTCTTTGCCGGGTCGTTTTCGTTATAGATAGTCTCTACCGATTTATTCCTGACAACAATACCAGCAGGGAATTTCTTTTCTGCTGCAGCCTGGATAGAATCACCCACATTATTTTTCTTCAGCCGGTAGAAGTATTGGGCGGCGGTAAGCCAGTCTGTTTCTTTTTTGCTTTTGGTTAATGCATACATTTTATCTGACAGCAGGTCTTTTTCTGCGTCGCTGCCTTTGGCGAGGCGATTATAATACCGCATCAGCGAGTCCTGGCTGATTTTGGCCTGCCCGTTGGAGTTGGCGGCCACCGCCAGTAAGCTGCCACTGAGCAGGATGGGGAGTACTTTTTTCATATAACAGATGGTGGTTTAAGATTAATTAGTATCCTTGATTTTGTGTTAAAGCCGGGTTAGCTACACGCTGTGCATCCGGAATCGGATACAGAATGTCGGTGCTGGCCCAGGTAGCGGGACGCATGCCTCCTATTACATCGTCTGCACGTGTTTTACCGCCACCGCTGGTGCTGGGTGTACGCTTCAGGTCGAACCAACGGTTGCCCCACTCGCCAAACAGTTCAGCCTTTCTTTCCTGTTCTACGGCGAGCAGCAGGTTAGGCTGGGTAACACTATTATCGAGCATCGGCAATCCTGCTCTTGAGCGGATGGTGTCTACATCGGCGATAGCTCCGGCGAGGTTGCCCTGCTGTGCCCTGGCCTCGGCCCTTACGAGGTATTGCTCCGCGAGGCGCAGCATGACGTTAAACTCGTTACCGGTAGAAGCCCCCGCTGGCAGCGAAGTAATTTTATACTTGGTGATTACCTTGTAATTTTTACCGCCGATATCGGTGGCCGCTACCCAGTTGGCTTTACGCAGATCGCCCGGTTCCATTGAGTTATACAGTGTATCCGTTAACGTTACTGCCGGCACAGAGCCAGGCGTAGCGGTATAACTTCCTCCGTTGGCATCCCGGTTGTTCATGTAGGTGGATATGCCGTTGAGCGTAGCCAGCTGCCATATTACTTCATTGCTGGAATTGCTGAAGGTGGTATTTAGATTTTTATTCAAACTATAAAGACCTGAATTTATTACCGCATTAGCCGCAGCTTCCGCATTGGCCCATTGCTTTTGATAGAGATAAACCCTTGCCAGCAAAGCGTTGGCAGTTTGCCGGTTGATCCGGGTCCTCAACGCCGCCGGGTAAGCATCTGTTAATACCGTTTGTGCTTCTGTGAGGTCTTTGATGATCTGCACCCACACTTCAGTAGCAGGGGCACGCGCCAGGGTAGCATTTTTTATCGGATCGTCGGTAATAGGTAATGGCACATCCCCGAACATGTTTACCAGGTAGAAAAGCGTAAAAGCTCTCCATACTTTTATTTCTCCCGTTAACTGATTTTTTACGGAAGATGATAAAGTAGTACTCCGGGTTATCCCGTTCAACATAGTATTGGCCTGGTTGAGTGTGGAATAAGGGTAGCCCCAAAGCGCCTGTTGCACAACACTATTGGTAATGGTTATACTATTGGTTTTGAACTCATCAAACGCGGGACTGGAAACGTTGTTCTGCAGCTCATTGGCAGAAAGTCCCGGCATTTCGCTGAGTGGAAATAAGGCATCGCGTGTAGCTGATGCGTTGTAAATCCCCAATACCGCACTGGTAGCAGTGGCGTCGGAGGCAAAGGCTTGGTCGAGCCCCACTTGTGTGGTAGGCGGCCCTATTTCCACCAGTTTTCTACAGGAAGAAAATGTAGTACCAGCCAACAACACCAAGGCGATTACTTTTTTATTTATAGTGAAAGGAAACATGAATTTAGATTTTAGAATGAACAATTAACACCCAATACGATGGTTCTCAGCGGCGGCATGGCGATCATGCCGGTACCCAATCCCGGAGGGCCTCCTGGCACGCTGGTTTCAGGATCATAGATGTATTTGTTCTTTGTCCAGGTAAACAGGTTTTGTCCTTCTGCATACACTTTCAGGCCACTGATTTTGGCGTTTGTCAGCCATCGCTGCGGGAAAGAGTAGGAAATCGCTGCCGATCTCAGTTTCAGGTAGCTTGCATCTCCCCATAGGGCGGTGGAGCTGCCGTACTGCGTATAGCCGAGATAGATAGGTGTGCCGGAAGTAGAGGTCGCGGCCGGATAGGCAGCGTTATCTCCCGGTTGCCGCCACCTGTCGAGCACAGAGGTATTCTGGTTACTTCTACTGCTACCGATAGGGGTGCTGAAATTATTCGTAGCACCTTTACGGTGATTGAATTGCAGGAAGAAGCTGAGATCCCAGTTCCTGTAATTAACGGTGTTATTCAATCCCCCAAAGAACGGAAGGCCGGGCTTAATGATTTGGCGGTCGTTGTTAAAATCAATCGCCCCATCTTTATTCAGATCCTGGTATTGAGGAATACCTGTGTTAGGATCGTATCCTGTATAGATAAATCTCCGCACCAGGTCAATCGGCTGGCCCACCAGGTAGCTGCTGGCATAAAAAGATTTTTCTATACCGGGGAAGCTTACCAGTTTATTCCGGTAGAAAGTCACATTCAGCGAGGAAGTCCATCCGAAATCATGTCTCTTCACATTGAGGCTTGTCAGTTCCAGTTCCACGCCGCTGTTTTGCACCAGTGCCGACATGTTAACCGTATAACTGTTGTATCCCGATTGTAGAGCCAATGCGGCAGAAAGCAGCTGATCGGCAGAACGGTTGCGATAGTAATTACCGGTAAATGAAATCCTGTCGTTCAGGAAACCTAGCTCCAGGCCAAATTCCATCTTGCGGGTAGTTTCCCATTTGATACCAGGGTTGGGCAATGTAGACCGGATAAGGGAAGAAGCTCCCTGGTAACTTCCGGCAGAGGATAATAATGGCAGGTAAATATAATTGCTGATCTGGTCATTACCTGTTGATCCATAGCTGGCTCTCAGCTTACCCAGGCTGAGCCATGGCATAGCTTCCTGTACAAAGTCTTCCTGGGAAAACAACCAGGCCGCACCTACTGCGCCAAAGTCACCATAGATGTTATCCGGACCGAACCTGGAAGATGCATCGCGACGGAAGGTGAGATTGAGCAGGTACTTTTGTTTGTAATCATAATTCACCCGGCCAAACAAAGAGGCAAAGCGATAATCGAAATAGGAAGCCGAACCGGTAACAGTACCAGCCCCTACAATGGAGCTCATCAACGCCTCGCTGCTATAGTTCTGCGCATTTAAATTCTGGCCTGTAGAGAGGCTACGCTGATAAGTACCGCCCACCATGAGACCCAGCCTGTCCTGTTTTCTTTCTATCGTATAATTAAGGGTAGGTTCTACAATGTAGTTCTGTGATTTAGTGTTAGCGAAAGTTGCAAATGACTGCGGATTGTTAATTGGGTTCTGCGTAGATGCCGGCACTGGATTCGCCTGGTCCAGCGTAGTGTTGGTAAAACCCATATTCACTTTAAAGTCTAGGTTTTTGATGATGGTATAACGCAGGTTGGCGTTGGTCATCAGGTTGCCGGTGGAATTAGTATTCCGGCGTTGCAACACGGCCAAGGGGTTGGTGAAACCACTTACCCAGGCCAATTTCCCGGTACTGTCATATAGGGGCATATTAGGTGGCAGGTTGTACATCGAGATCACATCTGATCCTGGTAAAACAGTTTTATCGTTAGAATAGTTAGCGGTGAAGGCAGCGTAAAACTTGTTATTGGAGGAAGTATGATCGGCAGAAAGGCGGCCGGTGAAGCGCTGGCTGTTAAAGTTACCGGGATACACGGTAGTTTCTTTATGATAGCCACCGCTAAACATAAAATGTGTTTTAGTATCTCCGCCGGAGATAGATGCCTGTGCATCAGTGGTCCTTGCTGTTCCGCCTACCAGGAGTTTTTGCCAGTTGGTATACGCATTTTGGTCCCAAACAGTTAACTCTGGGGCATTAGCGGTATTAGGAGTGAGTCCGTCGTTCTTAAATGCTTCTCTTCTCAGATCGAGATATTCCTTTGTATTCATCATTGGAATAAAGTGGCCCACCTTTCCTGATCCCGTATAGGCGTTTACGTTAACTCTTGTTTTACCGGACTTTCCTTTTTTAGTGGTGATGAGGATGACGCCGTTGGCACCCCTGGCGCCGTATATAGCAGTGGCATCTGCATCTTTCAAGATGTCCATCCGTTCAATATCATCGGGATTAATCATGCTGAAAGGGCTGATACCGCCATTGGTAGCGGAGGTACCCAACGCGTTGAGGTTATCTGTAGGCGGATAAGAACCGTTGAAGTTGGTGAAGGGCACGCCATCCACCACGTACAACGGTATATTGCCCGAGTTCATAGAACCTTGTCCCCGGATCTGTACAACGGCGGCACTACCTGGCAAGCCATTCTGCTGGGTGATTTGCACACCGGGAATGCGGCCGGGCAGAGCGGCCAATGGGTTGGAAATAGGTTGTTTGCTGATTTCCTTTGCCGTAATACTGCTTACAGAGCCGGTATTCATTCTTTTAGTAGTGGTACCATAACCGATGATCACCGCTTCTTCCAATGCCCTCGTTTGTTGCTCCAATACTACATTAATGGTAGTACGGCCATTGGCCATTATCCGCTGTGTTTCATAGGAGAGATAAGAGACGATCAGTACCGCATCGGAAGGTACATCCTTCAGCACGTAATCTCCATTATCGTTGGTCATAGCACCAAAGGGGGTGCCAGGGATCACCACCGATACTGCGGGAATAGGAGATCCCTGTACATCGGTGATTCGTCCCTGGATAGTAATAGATACCCGTGTGGGTGCCAGGTTATTCCCCCCCGTGATTTTCAGCCGTATGGCAATAAACTTGCCCGACAGGTGGTAAGTAAATGGTTGGTTATTGAAAAGTAATTTTAACACGGCATCGAGTTCAGCATTTTCTACGGAAATGTTGACCGGCGCCGCCTGGCTCATTTGATTCTTTCCATAGATAAAACTGTACCCGGTTTGTTTTTCTATTTCCTTAAATGCTTTTTCCAGCGAACCGGATTTAATATTCATAGATACTTTCTGTGCAAAGGTTTGACCGGCTATTAACAGGCAGCTTAGCAACAGTAAAGTCCCGAAGTAGTTAGCGCTCCATTTACTATTTTTCCTTCCTGGTAGGCATAGTGCACTCGTTAGCTTTCTTACAAGCATAGCTTCTGGTTGATTTTTGATGAATAAATACGTCAATCGGCATGGTGACAATCCTTCTCACGTCTGTAAAGTGGCCATCCTTACAGATTTGAAAAATTGGCTGGTGTATGCTTTATTTTATCACGGTAATTTTCCGCCCTTCAATTTTGAAATGCACGAGATTAGTCATCTCCAACAGATTTAATAATTGAGATACGGGGACGTCCCTCGGAATTTTAGCGACAAAAAGGTCTTTAACATCGGTTTGATATACGACGTCTATATTATAATATCGTTGTAATGTTGACATGATGGTGGTAATATCAGCGCCATCGAAGTAAAACAGTCCGTCTTTCCAGGCTGTTGCCTGTTGCAGATCCACATTTTTTATCAGCTGCAATGCGCCGCCTGAAGCAGTAGCCGCCGCTTCGCCCGGGTGCAGCACCTGTGACGCATTTGGTGCATTCACCTTCACTGCGCCATTGACCAGGGTTACCTGCATTTTTCTTTCATCGCCGAAGGCCCGGAAATTGAAAGCGGTTCCTAGTACTTCAATAGTAGTTTTTGGGCTGGCAGACGTAACCAGGAAGGGTTGGTGGGCGTTTGGTTTCACTTCAAAATAGGCCTGACCCGTAGCCGCCACTTCTCTTTGGTTACCATGGAAGGAGGCAGGATATGTGAGGGTAGAACCTGCATCTATCCATACTTTGGTACCATCGCCCAGCACAATGGCCAATGGCTTACTACCATTGGGCACCTGGATGGTATTCAGGCTGCTGGCCGTATCAGCGCCGGCATAAGTGATTTGCCCGTTGGCATTTTTTGAAACGCTGACCTGTCCCTGTACCACGAGGGTACCGTTGCCGGCACTGTCAAGCAGGATACGTTGTCCATTACCCAACGTAAGCACGGCATGGTTGCCGGCTGGTGCAGGAATATCGTTGCGGAAACGCTCGGCTTGTGGCGCCAATGGCGCCGGCTGGCGTTGGTAGAAATAATAACCGGTACCGAGCACCAACGCTACTGCAGCGGCTGCCGCCCAACGGCTCCAGTGGATGATCTTTCCTGAACGACGACGTAATACTGGCTGCAGGCGCTCACGGATAGCGGCCTCCAGCTGCTGCTGATCACCCAACAGTTGTTCGTTCCAATCGCCCTGCTGCTGAAAAGCATTGAACAATTGGTTATACTGCAACAGCTCTGCATCAGTAGCTGTACCAGATACCACTTTTTCCGCCAATAGTATTACTTCCTCTTTTGTCATACGTAGCCGTTCTTATACATAGGCAGTTGTAAAAGGACATACCCTTAAACTCATTTCAATTTTTTTTTGAAATGATAGTTTTACTTGTATTGGGTTAGCACAGGAAGGAGTAACATGGCGAGCAGGTAAGGATCTACCGCTGCCCGGATGCGTTTTAGCGCAATTGTTTTCTGCGCTTCCACAGTTTTGATAGATATATTCAATAAGTCTGCTATCTGTTGATTGGTCAGCTGCCCATCCCTGCTCAGGAGAAATATTTCCCGGCACTTTTCGGGAAGATGATTAATTACCTGCTGGATAATAGCTTTCAGGTCGTTTAATTCCAGGTAGTCCTGTGGGCCGGGCGTTTGGGGGAAAGATAAGCCAGCCAGCTCTGTATAGAAATCTGCCCGCACCTTGCCGGAACGGATATAGTTGGCCACTTTAAACCGCACCGCGCTGCGCAGGTAGGCCGGAACGGCCTGGATGTCGAGTTGTTCACGCTTTTCCCATAACCAGGCAAAAATGTCCTGTACAATGTCCATACATACATCCTGGTCCCGTAGCAAATGAAAGGCAGCCTGGTACATACGCGACCAGTGGCGGGAATATAGCATATCAAATGCTATCACATCACCTCTCTTCAGCATGCTTATCAACTCCAGGTCACTATGGGAACTTTCCGGCATCAAATTATCTACATTTCTACCGCTAAAATAAAGAAAGACGCCAAAATTCCCCATACATATAGCATAATCTACATGTAAGTGCTCCGCGAATATTCCTCTACTCTCCCCGGACATCTGTTTATTCCCGGCAGTTATTAATCTTTACAGCCGGATATTGGTTGTACCCCTAATTTTGAAAAAGCAGTCATTCTATTTACCTGCAAGGGGATTTAAACAGAAATAATATATATTGAAACAATTTTTCGTTATCTAAAGCGCAATTAAACTTACTGTGAGCACAATCTTCCGTCAGACCATCAAAGCCTTTGGGCTGTTTTACCTGTTTTGTTTTGTTACCTCCTGCCAGGTAAACGATCAGCAAAAAACGGCGCCCGTTAGCCCGCAATACGGTAATGATTCGCTCTATATAGCCACGGTGCTGTCTTTCGATACCTCTTCCCAGCAAAGGCGGGCGGAGAAAATAAACCAGATGCTGGCCAGTATCCCGCAAACACCGCAGCGGGATAGCAATCCCTGGTACAACTATTTCAAAGCATACCAGTACGACCTCCGTAAAAGTGCGGACAGCAGCGCGCAGTTCTACCATCTCATGAACCCCTCCCCCGGGCAAACGGACTTGTTGGCACTGAAAGATTATGTACTATTTAACAATGCCATCAGTAATTTCAACATTGCCAAAGCAGAGCTGGTGAGCCAGATTATAACTGCAGTAGAAAGGGCAGAGAAAAACAACAGCGTATTCGCATACCGGTTATACGACCTGCTGGCCAAAGCCTATTACAACAACGCCAATATCAACAAGTCTATCGACTATACCCAAAAGTACTATGCGCATCACCCCTTCAAAGATCATCCGGCCATCCGGCAGCGTTACTTTGATATCTGCTTCTTGCTGGCTGCCCAGCAGGCGAATCCAGGGAAAATGCAGGCCTACCTCGACAGCGCCCGCGCCTTTGCCCGCCTGATCAATGACAGCCTGGCCCTGGCCCGCACGTATGACTATGAATCCCAGGTGTATTCCATAGAACAGGAGTCCGATAAAGCCGTGGAAAGCCAGCGGAAGTATTTTAACTACCTGGCACAACATGGCCAGTTGAATAAAATAGCTTTTAATAACCTGGCTACTGCCTTTACCCGCAATAACCAGCCCGATTCAGCGATTCACTACTACCAGCTGTGTATCGAATGGGCTAATCAACAAACCTCCAACGTAAACCTGCAACCTGTCTACGAAGGATTACATGAATCATACAAGAAAAAGGGAGACTATAAAGAGGCGCTGGCTGCCTTGCACCAAGCTTTTAATATCTATGGCGCCAATAAAGAAAACATTGAAGCCGCCAAAATAGAGGAGCTGCATACACAATATCAGACCGAGAAAAAAGACCAGGCCATTGCCTCCCTCCAAACTACCAATAATCTCAACAGAAAAATTATTAACCAGCAACGCTGGATATTTGTGACCATCTGTTGCTTACTGATAGCTGTAGCCTCCTACGGTTATGTTGCCTACCGTCAGAAGTTGCTCAAAGAAAAAAACGAAAGGCTGGCCACCGAAAACAAACGACTGATCCTGGAACAAAAAACCAGGCAAATGCAGTTAAACCCGCACTTTATCTACAACGCCATCGCCAATCTGCAGGGCCTGATCAGCGATGACAAAAAATATGAAGCCAACGCCTACCTGGTGGCCTTCTCCAAACTCATGCGCGACATCCTGGAATTGAACCGGAATGACCTCGTTACCCTGGAAGATGAAGCACGTTCCCTCAAAAACTATATTGAACTCCAGCAAATGCGTTATGAAAATGCATTTGAGTATGAAATTGAGGACGGCGACCTGGATAGCTCAGAACTACTGATCCCTCCCATGCTGATTCAGCCTTTCGTAGAAAACTCCATCGAACATGGATTTAAAGCCATTGACTACAAAGGCAGGCTGGTAATCCGCTTCCGGGAAGAACCCACCCGTTTGGTGATTACCATCGAAGACAATGGGAGCGGTGCAAAAGCAGTGGTACAAAACCCTACCGGCAAAAAATCGCTTTCCCGTATCATTACGCAGGAGCGGTTGAATGTACTGTTTAACCAACAAAGTCGCCAGGCGTGGTTTGAATCAGGACCCAAAATGGAAGGAACCGGCTTTTTCACCGTCATTTACCTTCCCATACAAATAGCATAAACGATATCAGATGACTATATATATCCTCGAAGACGAAAAGAATATTCTTAAACATATCATGGCTTTGGTGAGTAACATCCCTTATCTCCAGGTGGTGGGATATTCGGCCGACGTGGCAAAGGCGACTACGGAAATTCCCCAGCTGCAACCCGAGTTGATATTGGCCGACATACAACTCAAAGACGGGAACAGCTTTAGTCTTTTCAACAAAATTAACGTGGAGGCGAGCCAGATTATTTTCATCACCGCCTACGACCAATACGCTATCCAGGCACTGAACCTGGGCGCATTTGCCTACCTGCTCAAACCCATTGAAACCAATATTTTCAACGAAACGGTCGACCGCTGCTTCAAAAAAACAGAAGAGCATAAATTTAACCGGCAGCAGATGGAACTTTCTTCCAACTATTACAAGGGAGATACCAGGCCCCGTAAAATTGCGTTAAAAAACTTCAAGTTCACCCAGATAGTACCCATAGAAGATATCCTTTATTGCAAGAGCGACAAAGGTTACACCACCTTCCTGCTAAAGGATGGCACTTCAGTATTGGTGTCTAAAATCCTGAAGGATTACGAACCTTTGCTGCCCACCGATACTTTTATCCGTTGCCATCAATCTTACCTGGTGAATGGCAATTATATCAGCAAGTACTTTAAAGACGGTTACCTGGAGATGTTGACCGGCGATAAAGTACCGGTATCTGATCGTAAGCGGGATATTGTACAGGAGTTTATAGAGCGATTGTAATCACGTAAGGCAGCAAAGTAACAAAGACGTGAAGATATGCACACCATTGTTATTCCATTGCCATGCTGCGTAAAAAATTGACCTTCCACCTTGCAAATCCCCCTCCTACTGCTTATCTTGTCAGTTGCCCTGATGATATCCAATGGGCGGGACATCGTATGGAAACAGGAACAGTGACTAAAATCAGCATCCAACCGGATTTATTAAAAACCAGGCAACACTACCAGGTGCTGGACGGGCTGCGGGGAGTAGCCGCTTTGGTAGTGGTGATATTTCATTTCCTTGAATGTGTATACAGCGATTACAGTAAGAATTTTGCGGGACATGGGTTCCTGGCAGTCGACTTCTTCTTTTGCCTCTCGGGCTTCGTGATCGCCTATGCTTATGATGGCCGCATTGACAAAATGGGATTAAAAGAATTTTTTAAATCGAGGCTTATCCGGCTACATCCCCTGGTAATATTAGGAAGCGTCATGGGATTACTCGCCTTTTTATTTGATCCGTTTGCCACACTTCCAAACACTTACAGCTTTATGCAGCTGGCTATTTTATTTCTCTGCTCCATCTTGTTGATTCCTTACCCCGTGATGACGGAGCGCACCTTCAATTTATTTGGGTTCAACGCACCTGCCTGGTCCTTATTCTGGGAATACGTAGCCAACATCTGCTATGCCCTGGTACTACGAAAAGCCCGTCGCGGTATACTGGTAGCACTCATGATAGCAGCCGCCCTGGCGCTGGGTTATGCAGGCCATAGTGCCGGCAACCTGATGGGCGGATGGGGAAAAGATAATTTCTGGCATGGTGGAGCCCGCGTCGCTTATTCCTTCCTGGCCGGAATGCTGGTGTTTCGTTTTAATCTTATTATCAAAAATAAACTGGGATTTGCGGGTCTTACTGTATTGTTGTTGCTCTCCTTACTGATGCCTTACTTTACCCACAACTGGATGGTGGAACTGGCCGTTGTACTGGTTTATTTCCCGCTATTGATTGCATTGGGTGCAGGCGCAGTGGCTAACAATGGCTGGAAAAAAATCTGTGTATTTTCCGGGAATATCTCGTACCCCCTGTATATGACACATTATGCGGCGATCTGGATGTTTGCCAATTACTATACTGCGCATAAACCGGATACACTTACGCTTACGTTTATTGTAACGGGGGCCACCATGGCATTGATTGGGATTGCTTACGCGGCCATGAAGTTGTATGATATCCCGGTAAGGAAGTATTTAAGCAGCAAGAGAAAAATGAGTTAAATAAACTTTCGATAAAAAAGGATCAGCCCTTACACCATGTGGTGTAAGGGCTGATCCTTTTTTATCCGCCTTCTTAGAACGAATACTTCATACCAAACTGCACCTGGAAATAGGATGCAGTTTTCTGACGGGTACCTGCATTGGTATTTACCTTGTAGGTAAATGAATTGGTAGCCTGGTCGAAACCTGTTACGGTATAGAGGTTGGTGTTAATGATCTGCGTATAGCCGCCCCATTTATAATTCAACAGGTTCAGCACATTGAAGATATCTCCGCGGAAAGATAATTTATGTGTTTTATACAGCTTTACATCTTTCATCACGCTTAAGTTCCATTGTGCGCGCCAGGGCTGTACACCACCGTTGTATGGCGCAAATTTTCCGAAGTTGCCGGTCAGGAATTTACGATACTCAGGACTGGTTTTATCCAATAAGGTTTGCATATCTGTGCGTATGTTGGCGGGAGTTTTAGCATCATTCGGATCAAAAATATACGCCAGGTTAGTACCATCATTACTTTCACCGATCACATCTTTATTCACATACACAGAGTAGCGGGCATTCTGATAAGCCTGGAAGGAAGAGCTCACGCTAAAGCCCCAGAAACTTGGGCTGAGCAACAGCGCTACTATTTTGTGCGGCTGGTCGCCGTCGCTGTACCAGTTCTTACCGTAGCTGCTATAATCCCAATAGTTAGGACCTACTGCGAAGTTGGCGTTACGAGGATCGCCATTGTCGTACGGAGGGGTGCCGGTAGCTTTACCTCTTGCATAGGACAAGCTGAAATAACCGTCTTTACGCAATTGCACCGCTGCTTCGATCATAGCGCCGAAGTATTTAGATGCCCAGTTGGTGTTGGTAAAATACCTTACCTGGTTAAAGTTGGATGATATCCTGGAATTGGCCAGTACCGGCAGATAGCTGGTAGAAGTACTGTTGTTCAGCGTGCTGGCAGGTACGTATACTGCCCTTCCTTCGTTGGTCGTAAATTCCGGGTTACGTTTCAAGTTCAGGTCGTACAGGTAAAAGTTATTCCAGGTAGTATTGTAATAAAGATTGGCGCCCATGCGGAACCAACTGTTGAAGTAGTGATAGTAGCTCAGGTTTGTTTTAAACGTGAGCGGTATTTTCAGGTGTTTGTCTAATACCAGTACGGTAGCAGGTTG
Organism: Chitinophaga sp. Ak27; assembly: GCF_012726295.1. Lineage (GTDB taxonomy): Bacteria > Bacteroidota > Bacteroidia > Chitinophagales > Chitinophagaceae > Chitinophaga. The sequence continues at coordinate 174,998 of NZ_JABAOB010000010.1, forward strand.
TGTGGTGGGCAAAGAATGGTAATAATCTACTCCCGGCACCTTGCTGAAATCTTTCTGGTAAGCCTGCCAGTCAGGTACCGGTACATTGCTGCGGATATCTACCTGGCGAAAGTCTACTCCATTATCGATATGCGCAAATGTCAATGGTTGGGTGGTAAGCTCAGATGCAAACAATCCGGCGCCCCATTTCACCACATCCTGGCCATTGTTGTTTACGTCCCAGATGAGGTTTACCCGTGGCTGGATGTTTTTGGCATCAAAGGGTACTACGTCTGTTCTCACGCCAAGATCTTTATACAGCAGTTCATTGAAGGTAGGCTTACCGGCAATGATGTTACCATCCCAACGGAGACCAACGGTTAAGTTGAGGTTGGGCCGCAGGTTGGTTTCCATTTGTGCAAATACACCCAGTTGAATCAACGGTACGTTCACTGCGGGGTTGTTACCGTTCAGTGGTATTTTCCGGTTAAAGCGATAAGGGTTGTTATTATCCATATCGTCGATGCTGGCGTAGTAAAACTGTCCCTGTTGGTCGTGGGAAAGGCGGTCGCCGATGAAGTTGATGTTATTATCGGTACCAAACAGGAAGTTCAGGTTACCTTTCTTATAATGGAAATAGTCTAACAGCTGTACCACGTTGGAGGCATCTGTTTCCGGTACCCAGTTTTGGTTACCGAAAGCCACGGTAGTAGTACCTGTAGTGCCATCACTGAAAGTAGAGGTAACGTTTACAAAGCCTTCCGGTACACGGTTGTACAGGAAGTGAAGGAATTTCCGGTAGGTGCTGTAGTTTACTTTCAGCTCATTGTATGATTTTTCGGAGAACTCGGTGCGGAGGCCCAGCATTACGCCGTGATCTTCTTCCACGCCGGTATATTCTGTAGATAGTAGCCCATTTGACTTCAGTTTATTGGGATCGGTGAAGTGGAGATAGTTATACTTCAGGGTGAGCAGGTTGCGGCGATTGATGTTCCAGTCGATCTTTGCGAAGGCATTTTTGGTAGACTGGGTGATATTAATCGCGCCATACTCAGGTCCTACCGGGAATCCGAATTTCTTTTCCATGATAGACACGATCCTGTCGAGGTTGGCTTTGGTGATGCCCAGGTTCTTTTCGGCCTGTGCCTGGTTGGGAGCAGAAAAGCCGAAGTCGTAAGCCCGGAATGGGATCGTATTCTGGTATTGATCGTAGGATACGAGGAAGTGCAATTTGTCTTTGATGATGGGGCCGCTGAACAGGGCGCCACCCTGGAAGATCTCATATTTAGTGGTGAGGCGGTTGCCATTCACATCTTTTTTGGCAGCCAGGTCGTTGGCGCCATAGTAGCTCCATACGGAACCTGAAAACTGGTTTGTTCCTGATTTGGTGATAGCTTTTACCACACCACCGGAACCTCGGCCATTGGCCACATCGTATGAGTTGGTGGATACTTCAAACTCGCGGATTGTTTCCGAGGAAATAGAAAACGCAGCATCTGTAACGCCACCGAAAGTAGCGCGGCGATTGCTCACCCCGTCGAGCATGTAGCCTGTGCCCCCTGCTTTGGCGCCGGCCAGGGAGGTGCCGTTAGACAAAGGGGATAGCGTCATCAGATCAGTATAGTTGCGGGATGCCAGCGGAATTTTCTGTATCACTTTACCAGTGATAGCAGTTCCGGTACCGAGGCGGTCCACACTATTGTTAAAGCTGTTGGACTTTACCGATACTTCCTGCAGGGTTTTGGCGTTGCGGCCAAGCACAATGCTATGTAATACCAGGCGGTCGCCCAGGTTAAGCACATTGCTTTTCAGCAGGGTGGTTTGTAATCCCAGGAAAGAAACGGTGATATCATAGGTCCCTACGGGCAAGTCTCTAAATGAGAAATATCCTTTCCGGTCGGATGCTGTAGCGGTCATGAAGCCGGTACCGGTGTTTCTAACCTGTATGTTGGCTCCTTCAATTGGCGCTTTAGCATCGTCATATACAAACCCGGTGATACCGGATCCGGTCGACTGGCCCATGGCTTGCATGGCGGATAAAAAAATGGACAGTAGGAGTAATGTAGTGTAATTGAATAAGTGTGCATACTTCTTCATAAAGAATGGTAGTTTTACGGGTGCAAAAATAGATGGATAGATAAAGGTTGTTCCTGGCTCATGAAAAGTTCACAAATTGATAAAACTGGCTAAAGGAGTACTATTGGCTGATAAGGAGTGATTTTCTGATATTTTCTTGCACAAGGGTCAAAATAATCTATAATAGGGTGTTTTAAGGGTGACCTAAAGACTGATTCATATATTTTTCTTATTTTTCCGGTAAACGGGGAATATCAACCATCAGTAGTCATGCAGCCAAAACAATATATAGCGCCACTTTTGCTGAAATTACCTCAAATTTGCAACTTTTACCAGCACAACAACATTGGAACCAACAACCGAGAAAAAAACAGAACAGGGGCTTAAAAGAGGCCTGGAAAACAGACATATTCAGCTGATTGCCCTGGGCGGCGCCATAGGCACCGGTTTGTTCCTGGGGATAGGCCCGGCCGCCGTACTGGCAGGACCTTCCGTTATCCTGGGCTATGCCCTGGCAGGAATCATCGCTTTCTTTATTATGCGCCAGCTGGGCGAGATGGTCGTAGAAGAACCCGTTTCCGGAAGTTTCAGTCATTTTGCCTATAAATATTGGGGCACCTTTGCAGGCTTCGCCTCCGGATGGAATTACTGGATGCTTTATATTCTCGTAAGCATGTCGGAGCTAACCGCCATCGGTGTATACGTACATTTCTGGTGGCCCGAAATCCCCTTATGGACTTCCAGCCTGTTCTTTTTTGTGGCCATCAATGCCCTCAACCTCAGTTCGGTAAAGGTATACGGAGAAGCGGAGTTTTGGTTTTCCATTGTAAAGGTGGTAGCTATCATCGCCATGATCGGTTTCGGTACTTACCTGCTGATCAGCGGCAGCGGGGGCTCCCAGGCCAGTATCAATAACCTCTGGAACGATGGCGGCTTTTTCCCGAAAGGGTTGCTGGAGTCTGACGGCAAAGGCGGTTTCCAGGGATTGTTTGCAGCCATTACGCTGATCATGTTTTCTTTCGGGGGATTGGAATTAATTGGTATTACCGCTGCTGAAGCCGACAAACCTGAAAAGACTATTCCCAAAGCTACCAACCAGGTTATTTATCGTATCCTGATTTTTTATGTGGGCGCCCTGGTTATTTTATTTGCATTATCGCCCTGGAAAAATATTACTACTAAAAGTAGTCCGTTTGTGATGGTGTTTGAAAGCCTTAAAGGCTTCCAATTCGAGCTTTTCGGGCATACGATCTACTTCACCAGCCTGATTGCCAATGTACTGAACCTGATTGTATTAACAGCAGCATTGTCGGTGTATAACAGCTGTGTATATAGTAACAGCAGGATGTTATATGGACTGTCGAAGCAAGGCAATGCGCCTGCTTTTCTCTCCAAACTAAATAAAAACCATGTACCGGTGGTGGCTATTATTGTATCAGGGCTTTTTGCCGCTATTTGTATCGTGATCAATAAACTGATTCCTGACCAGGCACTGGAAGTGCTGATGTCGCTGGTAGTATCTTCGCTGATGATCAATTGGCTGATGATTAGTGTGGTGCACCTGAAATTCAAACAGCGAAAGAAAGCGGAACAGGTTCGTACGAAATTTCCTTCTTTTATCTACCCCTTATCTAATTACATCTGCCTGTTGTTCCTGATAGGCATTTTATGCCTCATGTGGCTTACCGGTATGAAGCTGCCGGTAGAGCTGATTCCTGGCTGGTTGCTATTTTTATACGGCTGTTACTGGCTGGTAAAAAAGCAGGCGCAGAAGAAGGCAATAGCTAATTAAATGTAGCGCCGGTGAGTGATGACCGGTGAAAATTTTCACCGCTAAAAACATTTCACTCACCGGCGATCCCTGTTATCTTACCTAACGGTTGTTGATCCGGGAATGTGGTGCGGCTAGTTTTGCTGTACAAAATTCCAATACAATGACCAGCAATCATCTTCCTCACGTACTTATCATTGGCGGCGGTATCGGCGGACTTAGCCTTGCGCTGTTCCTTCACAAAGCCGGTATTGGCAGCACCGTTTATGAAGCCTATCCTCCCCGCGAAGCGGCGGGCGGCGGTTTAAACATTGCGCCCAACGGCATGAATGTACTTGCGGCGCTGGGCCTGGCACATGATATCATTTCCCGCGGCGCGGTTACTATGCAACATTGTTTTCGCGATGAACAGGGAAAAGTATTAGCTTCCATTCCTTATGGCAATATTACTAAATACGGACAACCCGGCGTGAGCCTGTCCAGAGCCGATCTGCACGATGTGTTGGCACAGGCCGCCAAAGCCGCCGGCATTTCCATACAATACAATAAGCGACTCACCGGCATAGACGAGCATCCTACCGGTGTAAAAGCGTGCTTTGAAGATGGCAGCAGTGATAGCGGCGATATACTGATTGGTGCAGATGGTATCCGTTCCCGTACCCGCAGTATTATTTTACCTGATGGGCCACAACCCGCATTTGTAAACGTAGTAGGCGTAGGCGGCTTTGCGAAGATCAGTAACCTGCCAGAAATCACCAGCCGGGAACTACGCAGCCTCAATTTTACCTTTGGCGCCAAAGGGTTCTTTGGCTATTGTGCAGCCGGCAATGAATATGCCATGTGGTGGTCTAACCTCTATGCTACCGAACCAATGAGCGAGCAAGCCCTGAGGCAATTGTCCCTGGATTATGTAAAGGCCGAAATGCTGGCCATCTACAAAGACTTTCATGCGCCCATTTCTACACTTATCGAACATACAGAAAGACCTATCAAGCAAAATATCAGCGATATACAATCCTTGCCCACCTGGCATAAAAGCAGGATATTGCTCATTGGCGACGCAGCCCATGCGGTAAGCCCCAACTCCGGCCAGGGCGCATCTATGGCCCTGGAAGATAGCATGTACCTGGCTAAACTACTACGCGATGCTAACGGTGATTACGAACAGGTATTTACCCAATTTGAACAGGACCGTAAACCCCGCGTAGAAAAAATTGTGGCAGAAGGAAGAAGACGGGGCGCAGGGAAACAAGCAGTAAGCCCATTCCAGGCGAAAATCCGGAACTTTATGATGAGCATTTTCCTTCGCTTGTTTGGCATCAAAGGCCAGGATTGGGTGTACCAGTACCGCATTGACTGGGAAACCCGGCAGCGCGCCTAACAGCAAAATCAAAATATATAAAAAAGAGAAGAGAATGCCCGAAAGGCATTCTCTTCTCTTTTTTATAGCGTAAAGTTATTTCTCCGGCTCAGGGTCGATATGCACCCGGATAATATCAGGGACCTGCAGTTTCAGTGCCCGTTCCAGGTCATACATAATCGTATGGGTATTGGCGAGGGAAGTATCTCCCGGCAGGGTCATAATCAGTGTTACTACTAAGCCTTCATCTGTAAGCAATACTTCATCAATATCTACATGTTGATATTCTGTGAGATCAGCCAGGGCCAGTCTTACCTTTTCCATGGATGGAATATGACGGATGGAAGAGCGGGGCGTTTCATTCCTGGGTTCAATATGTACTGCCACTTTCACCGGCAGGGCAAACTCCTGCCGCAGCGCTGTTTCCAGGAGTTCGGATTTGGTATGGGCTTCCTGTAACGTAAGGTTATCCGGCACTTCGAGGTCCAGTTCTATCCGCATTTCATTGGCCACGAGATAAAGATTCAGGTTGTGAATACGGAGGTCCAACCTGGCAGCCACTGAGCGAACAGTAATACTATAGGGCTCATCGGTGGTATGAATCGGTTCCGCGTGGACAATAATTTCTGCGGCGCCATCCAATTCTTCGCGGATGGCCTGCTCTATCGTTTCTGTAAGTTCGTGCGCTTTTTCAAAAGTGAGACTTCTCAAGGTGCCTACGGTGGCTTCCACATACGCCTTATTGCCCACGAAACGGGTTTTGATGGTAACCGCTCCCGGTACTACGCCTGGTATCTTTTCCACCGCTTCCTGCAGGCGGGGCAGCAGGTCTTCCGGCACGTCGTCCATAAGCGATTTGATAGCTTCTGCGCCTATATGCCATACCGACTTAAAGGCAATGGCTACTACACCCAGTGCAGCAAACGCATCGGCGCGTTCCACCAGCCAAACCGGCAGTGGCAGGAATTTCGCCATATAGATAAACAGTAAGCCCAGCAACACGGAGGCAGATCCCAGCATATCATTACTAAAGTGCTCTGCATCTGAGGCCAGGGCCTGACTTTGATAGTGCCTGGCCGCGCGTTTCAATGTTTGTACCCGCATGAAGTCGACTACAATACTGATAATGATGATGGAAAATGACCAGATCGTTACTTTCGGTGCACCCGGCTCCCATATGATTTTCACGATAGCATGATAGCCGATAATGATAGCTGTGGCGCCCAGCAGCGTCATACCCGCCAGGGCGCCCAGCGATTCCGCTCTTTCATGTCCGTATGGATGGTTCGCATCCGGAGGTTTGGCCGCCACTCTAACGGCCACAAAGGTGACTAAGGTAGATAGCAAATCCAGCAACGAGTGTACCCCTTCCGCTATTAATCCCAAACTGCCGGTAAGTACGCCCACCACAAACTTGAGCGCCGCCAACCCGCCGCTGGCGATGATAGAAATAGTAGTGATTTTACTTTTGCTTTGAACAGGATTCTCTCGCGATACTACCTCATTGACCATATGAGTGATTTAAATGACAAATGTCTGTATTTTATTTTCAGGAACAAAAACACGATACGCTCCTATTCTTCCTCATTATTCTTCATCTTCATCAATAACGTATAAGCGTTGCGGGTAACAATTTTCTTATCTGCCATCGCCGTCTTAATTTCCGTATAGCCGTCATTGCTGGCGCCGGTTTCTACAGGTGTCATCGTAAATCTATTTGCCCCGGTGGCCACAAAAACATATGTTTTATTTCTCCACTTCACCACGGCATCGGTGGGCAAAGCGCTTACAGCTGCGTTGTTCAGTGCTATCTCTGCATTCATGAACATGCCTGGCAGTAAACGCTTATCATACTTCTCAAAATGACAATGTACTTCTCCGGCCCTGTTTTCATCAATATTACGGGTAATCAGATGGATGGTAGCCGCATATCTCTCCCCATTATCGTTAGTATAACAAACCACTTTCTGCCCCGGCGCCAGGTTGACAAGGTCCTTCTCAAATACGGTCAGGTTCAGGTGCAGATCTGCCGGATTAATCAGTTCAAACAACACATCGGTAGGGCTCACATATTTTCCGGGGTTGGCATTCACCTTGGATACATACCCGCTGATAGGTGCGTAGAGGGACACACTCCGGGTGATATTACCATCTGTTAACTTATCCGGATGAATATTGATCAGTTGCAGCTTTTCTCTCAGTGCACTCAGCAACACTTTCTGTGCTTCGTATTCGCTTTTTACCTGCTGAAATACCTTATCACTATTAGCTTTCGACTCATTCAGCTCTTTCTGCCGGAAGAAATCGGCTTCCAGGTAACGTAATTTACTCTTAGCGACGAGGTAATCCTGTTGCAGCTGTATATATTGCGGGTCTTCCAATACAGCCATTACCTGTCCTTTGCTTACCTGCATTCCGGGAAGCAGCTGCATGCTTTTCAGGTAACCTCCCATTGGCATACTCACGGATACTATATTTTGCGGAGGTACATCTATTACACCATTTACCTTTAGTATGGTGTGCATATCGCGGGTGGTAACGGGCTGGGTTTCGAGGCCGGCTGCTTTCAGCTGCTCCGGTGTAAGCTGTACCTCGTTGCTTTCGACGGTCGCCGCCTGGGTCTCAGCCTTGTTGTTCACCGTTTGATCCGGTGCTTTCTTTTCCTTGCAGGACAACAATATGATCCCAAAACTATATGCTAATAACGTTATTTTTTTCATGACTCCGGATTAAAAAATTTTAATTAATACCACTCAATTTTTCTACGGTGAATGCGGCGTTGTTCAACTGCTCTATCACGGCGAAATAGTTGCTGCGCATTTCCAGGGCCTGGTTAATGAGCATCACCCATTCGAGGTAGCCTATTTCCCCACTGACCATGCGTTTCCCTGCGTTAGTAATAACCAGGTTAGCATTATTCAATAAAGTGGTACGATATACGTCCAACAATTGCAGGTTGCGTACATATACCTGTACTGCGTTTTGCAATTCCGTCCCCAACTGTTGACGGGTAGCCTGCAACTCTTGTTGCTGCTGCTGAATAAATACCTGGGAAGCCTTAATGCGGGAACGCTGCCCAATGTTGAATATGGGGAGGCCAATGCCTGCACTTACCGATGAGAACCGGTCGCCGCCGCCAAAATATTTCTCCTCATTTCCTACCCGCTGATAGCCGATAATACTCATGTTGTTATAGCCCAGGTTGAGTGTAGGCAGCAAACGGCTTTTTTCCAGTTTATTTTCCTGGATGCTGCGCTCCAGTAGTTGCCGGCGCAGGGCTAATATGGGCGTATTGGTAACCGCACCGGTATCAGGCAACGCTGACAGGCGGTATACTAAACTATCGCTAACGGGCATCACCGCATCAGGCGTATTTAACAGTAACCTAAATTGGTTCATCACCACTGCTTCATCTGTTTTCAGCGACAGCAGTTGGTTAGCGATCTGTATCCGCTGGTTCTCCGCGGTCGATTTCTCCAGGATGTCCACATCGCCGGTCTTAAAACGCAGTGCCGTTTTCTGTAAAAAAACCTGGTAAATACTATCTGCTTCCCGCAACAATAGCTCTTTCTCATGCAGTAGCAAGAGGGTATAAAAAGATTGTTTCACCTGTGCGGCGAGTTCATTTTCCTGTTGACGGGTATGTGTTTGGCTCAGGGCAATATTGGTATTATTAATATTGCGCTGATGTTTATATACCGTAGGAAATTGTATGCCTTGTGAAACCGTGAACCGGTTGTCGTTAGCCACGCTGTTTATTTTACCATACTCTATCCCCAGGTTGGTTTTGTCGAAGTCGAGGTTGGTTTTCTTCAGCGAGCGATAGTACTGTTCTCCTAACCTCGACGCCTGTACGCTGAGATTATTTTTAGCAGCCAGCTGAATGGCTTCCGGCAGGGTTATCTTCTGCTGGGCTTGCACGAAGGCCGGAGAAGCCAGCAAACAAAGCAAGGCAACCGTTGCTGCAACTTTACCTGGTTTGAAATATTTAAATCCCTTCTCAAAAAGGATATAAAATACGGGCAAGACAAATAATGTTAACATCGTAGAAATAATTAATCCACCAATTACTACGGTGGCCAATGGTTTCTGCACTTCGGCGCCTGCGCCCTTGCTCAATGCCATGGGAATAAAGCCCAGCGAAGGTACCAGCGCGGTCATCAATACAGCACGGAGTTTTGATTTGGTGCCGAGTACTACTATTTTCCTTACATCGGCTTCGCCTTCCTTTTTCAGGCGGTTAAACTCCGAAACCAGTAAGATACCGTTCAACACAGCTACGCCGAAGAGTGCGATAAAGCCTACGCCGGCAGAAATACTGAAAGGCATGCCTCTCATCCACAAGGCCAGGATGCCTCCAATGGCCGACAGCGGGATAGCGGTGTAGATCAATAGTCCCTGTTTCACGGAATTAAATGCAAAATATAAGAGCATAAATATCATCAGTAGTGCAATAGGTACTACGATGGATAAACGTTGTTTGGCCGCGGTAAGGTTTTCAAAAGCGCCGCCATAAACAATATGATAAGCAGGGGGTAATTTCAGCTTTGCAGCCACTTTTTGTTGTAACTCTGTTACAATAGTTTGCACATCTCTGCCGGTGACGTTGAAGCCTACGATAATTCTCCTGCGGGTATTTTCGCGCTGTATCTGGTTGGGGCCTTCTATTTCTTCTACGGTGGCTACCTGTTCCAGCGGAATTTGTATCCCGTTGCGCGCGGGGATCAAGAGCTGTTGCACGTCCGATAAATGCTGACGTTCTTCGTCTGCCAGCCGCACTACCATGTCGAAGCGCTTTTCGCCTTCATATACCAGCCCTGCACTTTGACCGGCGAAGGCGGTATTGACTACGCGGTTTACGTCACTCACATTTAGCCCGTAGCGGGCCATGGCATCCCGGTTGTAGTTGATAACTACCTGCGGCATACCCGTTACCGTTTCTACGTATAGGTTGATGGCGCCGTCTACTGTGCGGATCACATCTCCCAGTTTGTTGGCATAAAGGGCCAATGTATCGAGGTCTTCTCCAAAAATTTTACATACCACATCCTGGCGGGCGCCGGTCATGAGTTCATTGAAGCGCATCTGCACCGGGAACTGGAAACCAACGCTAAGGCCGGGAAGTACGGCAAGTTCCTTGCTCATCTTTTCCGACAGCTCATCGAAAGAATGGGCAGAGGTCCATTTTTTCTTATCTTTCAATATCACCATCATATCGGCAGCTTCCAGCGGCATAGGGTCGGTAGGGATTTCTGCACTACCTATTTTGGTAACCACCTTTTCAACTTCCGGGAATTTATTGAGTAAGATGCTGGCGGCTTTCTGCGTTTCCTTTACTGTGGTATGCAGGTTACTACCTGTCAGCAGGCGGGTGTCTACCGCGAAATCTCCTTCCTCCAGTTGCGGGATAAACTCCCCTCCCATTCGTCCCAGGATTACCACAGCCACGGCAAACAAAGCCAGGGTGCCTGCTATCAGCGTTTTGGGAAAGTTCATCACGCGGGTCAGCAAAGGCTGGTATCGTTTCTGGAGCCAGGTCATCATCCGGTCTGCCAGCGTATCTTTATGGCTGATCTTTTTGTTGAGAAACAGGGCGCTCATCATCGGCACATAGGTAACCGACAACAGGAAGGCCCCGAGGATAGCAAAAGCCACGGTAAAGGCCATGGGCTTAAACATCTTTCCTTCTATACCCTGTAAGGATAAAATAGGAATATATACGATGAGAATAATGATCTGGCTAAACACAGCCGATGTAATCATGGTACCGGTAGCTGCGTTTACTTCTGTATCCATCGTATCCTGGTTTACCAGGCCGATATCCTTGAATTGTTTGGAGTGCGTAAAACGGTGCAGGATGGCTTCCACCACGATCACCGTACCATCTACGATCAGCCCGAAGTCAATGGCTCCGAGGCTCATGAGGTTACCGCCCACGCCGAATTTATTCATGAGGATAACGGCAAACAGCATAGACAACGGGATCACTGATGATACTATTAAACCGGCCCGCAGGTTGCCCAGGAAGAATACCAGCACAAACACTACGATCAGCGCGCCTTCCACCAAGTTGGTTTCCACGGTACTGATGGCATGATTGACCATTTTGGTACGGTCCAGGAAAGGTTCAATAACGACGCCTTCCGGCAGGGAATGTTGAATTTCGGCTATCTTTTCCTTTACCCTTTTGATAACGGCGGAAGAATTTTCTCCCTTCAGCATCATTACTACTGCGCCGGCCACTTCTCCTTTATCATTGTAACACATGGCGCCGTAGCGGGTGGCTGCACCCAGTTGTACTGTAGCTACATCGCGTATCAGGAGAGGCATGCCGTTGCCCAGCGTTTTCACTACAATTTTTTCAATATCGGCGATGCTTTGTGTGAGGCCTTCGCTCCGGATATATAATACGGTAGGTCCTTTTTCAATGTAGGCGCCACCGGTATTCTGATTATTTTTTTCCAGGGCATCGAAAACGTCACCCACCGTAATGTTATTGGCTTTCAGCTGTGCAGGCTTTACGGCAATTTCATATTGTTTGAGTTGTCCACCGAAACTGCTCACATCTGCTACCCCGGGGGTACCCAGCAACTGCCGGCGTACTACCCAGTCCTGCAGGGTACGCAGCTCCATTGGTCCATATTTGTCCTCATAGCCCGGTTTGGGACGTACTACATATTGGTATATTTCACCCAACCCGGTCGTTACCGGCGCCATTGCCGGGGTCCCTACGCCTGCCGGAATCTCCTGCTGCACCTGCTGCAAACGCTCGCTGATTTGCTGACGCGCCCAATACACATCTGTTTCTTCATTGAATACAATCGTTACCAGCGACAGCCCGAAGCGGGAAAAACTCCTGATTTGTTTCAGCCCGGGAATATTGCTGCAGGCCTGTTCTATGGGGAATGTAATCAAACGCTCTACATCTGGCGCCCCTAAGGCAGGTGATACCGTTATCACCTGTACCTGGTTGTCTGTAATATCCGGTACGGCATCAATCGGCAAACGGGTCACCTCGTAAGTCCCCCAACCAATTAAAGCCAATACGAATAATCCTACAATCAGCTTATTCTTTACAGAAAAGCTAATGATCTTGTTAAGCATGTCTTCTTCGTTAATTCAAAAGGAAATAAAAGCGTTTATCCCTACCTGTTGTACAGGCAGAAAAACTATCTATGAATTGGAAAAAGCTTCTGTCCGTGGAGGCCGGAAAAGTGAAGATAGTGCTGGTTCCGGGAGGTGATAGTCCCTGAGTATGGGATAATTCATTGCAATAGGGGTCTGCTGTGGTTGCCTGTTTACCGTAATTGCTTTTGCCAGGGGAACAAAGGCATGATGGAGCAGGTTGACATCTATTGTTTTGTAAGGTAGCTGCATGTCCCTGTCAGCATCATTATCTCCATCATCCGGCAGCAGGTAGTGAATACAGAGGAAGTCGGTGATGCTGAGCTGATGATTGCGCTGCTGGTGCTCCTTGTAATGTACCACCAGCATAGGTATCTTCAACAACTGATCGAAACCGGTGTTGTGTAAAAAGAAGATAAATAATAATATATATGCAGCTATTCTTTTCACCACGGCACAAAGATAAAAAATCTGGCCGGACTGGTTGATTATTTTTGATAACTGTATTTAGGGAGAGAGATACCAGTTAAAAAACTATCGTTTTCCCATGCTGTGTGAAGCGGGTGTCTTTAATGGCGCCGGTACCGTTAAAGCGGTATTGGAGCCCCACGATACCGGTGGGTGCATGCACCATGGTAAGGTTGGCGGCAGCCTTGCCGTTTACCCACACCTGCATTTTCCCATTCACGGCCGTTACTTTGAGCGTGGTCCACTCTTCAGGGGTACAGCCCAACCCTGACAAGTCGGCCGCTTGGCTATTTACTGTAGTACCTGCCGCGTAGAGCGACAAGTCTCCTACACACCCTTTGGCACAGAGCGGGATAAAGATCACATCATTTTTACAGAGAATGAGCACCTGTATGCGTTGACAGGCAGCGGTACCTTCTTTAAAATCACTTTTCAGCGTGGTTTCAAACGTAAAGTTGTAGTTGTCGAGGTCGCCCATATCCCGTACATTAAAAAAGCGCAGAGCTGGTGGCGTGGGCAGCGTTTGTATACCGGAAGCGGCCAACAGCGCTTTGTTCACTGCTATGCCACTATCCTTTTCGATGTCTGTCTTCCTGAAATAGTAGGGAGCCCCCGGCCCTGCTTCCAACAGGGCCAGCCAGCCATCGGAGGCGATCATGAGGTCATGCTCTTTTACGATCTGTTTGTTCACCATCAGCTTGGCCCGGTAGTAACCCGGTGCATAATAAATGGAAGACCAGGTATTTTCCTGGCGTGGCACGGCCACTTTGCGGGAAGTATCCCAGGACTGGGAAATAAATACTGAATCGGCAACGCCTGCCGCCAGGGCGTTATAATGAAAGATCACCGAATTGGGCACGCCGGTCGACATGATTTTATTGCTGCTAAACGCGAAGGCTACCGGGTCAAGCGGTTTTCCAGGCTTCTTGTTGGACGACAGTAACAGGTACCCGATGAGGAGTAGGGGTAAGAAGCCCATTAGGCCCAGCATCCAACGGCGCGGAAATACTTTGCGGACTGGCGGTAATACAGTTGTCTCCCTCCTATCCGGCTGTGCATTCCCCACCGGGTGCAGGGACACCTGTTGTTTAAACTCCCGCCAGCTATCGTAGCCGGCAAATTTGGCCAGGGTATTCAGCGTAGTCACCGCGGGAATGTTGTTGTACCTGATCTTTCCCCAAAGGCGTTTCAGGGTGGTAATGCTAAGGGTTACCCCGGTAGTTTCCGCAATGATACTACTCAACTTTTCGAAATCATAGGTTGTCCATTCACTGCTGGGCCCCCAGTTTAAACGGGCTTCCACCAGCTCCAGGCACTTTAATATGTATTTTATTTCAAAACTGTTGTTCATTTAATAATAGCCAATTATCTACTTGCACAAACTTGCACCAACCTGCCAGGTGCTTGAACCGGGTTTAAATAACGGATTATTCAACTTGCCAGCCTAACCATTCAACACAAAAACGCAGGTCATGACAAAGACAAGTATTTCGTTTTTATTGCTGTTACTACCATTAAGTATGTTCGCGCAGCGTAAGGGGAAAGCAACCCATCCTACCACCATCCAGGTAGCGTTACAACCGGATCACTGGAATTTCAAGCCTGGTACCGTCGATTTTTCTATGTACAAATCGGTACCGGCTATGAAGATATTAAACAGTCCGGATACCGCCGTATTAAAAAACCTGGATTTCCAGGACGGGACCATCTCCTATGACATCGAGCCGTTGGATCCAAATTTCACCTCCTTTTATTTCCGGCGGAGCAGCCAGCAGGAAAACGAATGTTTTTATTTCCGCACCGCCTTATCAGGCAATGGTGAGGCAGTACAATATGCACCATTTATAGACGGGATAAACCTCTGGGATATGCTGCCCCAGTACCAAACTGCCGCGTGGTTCCAGCGGGATCAATGGAATCATGTAAAGCTGGTGGTATCGGGTAAGCGTATGCAGGTATTTGTAAACGATACTGCGCGGCCGGTGCTCGATATTCCCAAACTGGAAGGCAATGTATGGCATGGCGCATTAGCTTTCAGTGGCCAGGCCGTTGTTTCCAACCTGGTAGTACAGCCGGGGCAGACAGGAGGGCTCGCCCCCGAACCATTGGCTGATATTACCGACAATGATCCTCGTTATATACGCCGCTGGCAGGTGACTGCACCGGAAGTGGTAACTATGCCGACAGATTATAATTACACCAATGCACCAGGAAAAGATGCCACCTGGAAACCAATATGGGCGGAAAGGAACGGGTTAATTAACCTAACCCGGCAGCTGGGAGGGCAGCGGGACCGGAACCGCCGCATTGCCTGGCTGAAAACCAATATTCATTCAGCCATAGCACAAACCCGCAAGCTAAAACTGGGCTTCAGCGACAATGTATGGGTGTTCCTGAACGGCAAATATGTATATGTAGGCAAGAATACCTATGGTTCTCCTATCATGAAAGAGCCGGCTGGGCGCTGTTCAGTAGACAATACCTCATTTGATCTCCCGCTCGCTGAAGGAGATAACGAAGTGATGATAGCCGTGATCAATGATTTTTACGGTTGGGGCATTATAGCACAGGTAGACCGGTTTGAAAAAATGAGGTTTTAGAAAGCATAAAGCTATTGTAGCGGATGATCTTAGCGAATATTTATAAATCGCGTCGGTCATCCGCTACAATAGCTTTATGCTTTATGCTCCCTGAGAAAATGCTTATTTTAGAATAATAAAATAAGTCCATCATGCTATCCAACCGACACCTGGTATTTATGGAAGTAGCCCATCAGAAAAGCTTTTCAAAAGCGAGCCAGGCATTATTTATTTCCCAACCGGCGGTGAGCACGCATATCAAAGGATTGGAGGAACAATATAAAACCAAACTGTTTGAACGGAAAGGGTTGCAGATAGAGCTCACGGAAGCGGGGCAGCTGTTGTACAGCCGCTTGCTGACCGTAAAACATATACAACAGGAAACAGAGTTTGATATTTCGGTGATACACGATCAGCAGCAGGCCACCGGTATGCTGAACCTGGGCGCCAGTACCACTGCCGCGCTGTATATCCTGCCCAAGGTAATGTCGGCGTTTCACCGGGAATATCCGCTGGTAGATATTTCACTGTTGAACCGCAACAGTGAAATTGTTTTGCAGGCGTTACTGGATAAGGAAATTAATATCGGCGTCACTGAAGAAAAGGGACAGTTAAGTAATATCACCTACCAACCTTTTCTTAAAGACCAGATCGTAGCCGTTTGCAGCCGTCAAAATCCGCTGGCAAAGAAAAAGACCTATGCCTTGAAAGATATACTGCAAATGCCGGTGGCCATACGCGAACGAGGCAGCGGCACCCTGGAAGCTATTAAAACCGGGCTGTGGAAAAGCCGCATCCGGCTTACTGACTTAAAAATCAAAGTACGGCTGGGTGGCACCGAAGCGTTGAAAAATTTCCTGCTCGAGTCTGGTTGCGTAGGATTTTTATCTACCCGTTCCATCGCTAAAGAGTTGCAGCACGGGGAACTTACCATTCTTTCATTTGAGGGCCTGCGGATTGAGCGCAGCTTTTACTTTATTCAACGCAAAGGTGAAACCAGTGATCTGAACCGGCGTTTCATCAAACTCGCCAAATCCATTTATAACTATTAATTATAGGTCATAATATTTTCATATAGCTAAGATTATAGTCATAGCCCTACATTTGAGGAGTACAAAATATTCCTTTATATGAATATGCTTTTTTATTACGACGAGTTATACAAGGCGGCAGTCGAAAGGATTAATCAGCTGGTAGATATTTCTGTACAGCAAAAGAATACGCTGTTGCAGCGGCTAAAAAGCCAGGCTCCCTTTTTGGCCACTACTACGGAAGATATCGACCTCGTAGCACAACGTATGATGGCATCCCTGGGTTCTATTTTATGCCCTGACGCTGCGGCCGATTTTGCCGGTGGCAGCAAATTACTGGAAATGGAAATGTTAGCTAACGGCGAATAAAAGAAAGGAAGCCGTTAGCGGCTTCTTTCTTCCCTATTCTTTTTCTCCAAACATCCCCCGTAACCCCAACAGCAGTATATTACTGTAACGGCGGAAACGGCGCTGCCATGTCTCTTTCAAAATCAATAAATGCTATACCTTCCCGCACACGGGCAGGCCAGTCAGGATTAGCCAGCGCTGCATGTCCCAGGGAAATAAAATCGGCATGGCCTTCTTCCAGTACGCGTCTCGCCACCTCCAGGTTGTGCAGCCCACCATTGGCCACCACCGGACGGTCCATCATTCGTTTGGCGATAGTGGTGAGTGACTGCCGATCATCGTACACCAGCTTTTCCCAGGTACTTCCCTCTCCTGAAATATGTACATAGTCGACCGGCGCCTGTTTCACTTCTATCAATAGGCTGGTTGCCGTTTCCACGCCTCCCGGCCAGCGGTAGCAGCCATTATTCACCTTACCTTCCGACAACCGCAACCCGATAATAAAGCTTGCTGGCACTTTCGCCCGTATACCGGCAATAATGGCGGCAACGATCCGGAAACGATTCGCGATACTTCCGCCATATTCATCCTCCCGGAGATTGGTATAATCTGTTAAAAACTGGTCCAGCAGGTAGCCGTTGGCCGCATGTATTTCCACCCCATGAAACCCCGCCGCCAGGGCATTTTCGGCCGATTGCACGTACCCTGCTGTCACTGCCTGGATATCGGCGGCAGTCATCGCCGCCGGCAAAGGAAAAGGGCCATCACCGCCACCATAGGAAGCCAGCTTTTTCCCCATAGGCTGTACAGCTGAAGGCGCCAGCGTATGCGTCAAATGCTGGGACAAAGCGCCGGCATGCATCAGCTGCGCAATAAAGATACTGCCCCGGGCTTTTACTTCCCCCGCAATGGCCCGCCAGCCAGCTATCTGCGCTGGTGTTACTATTCCCGGCTGGTGCGGATATGCCTGGCTGGCCAAGGTATCAGTATATAATCCTTCCGTGATAATGATCCCGAAACCGCCAGCGGCGAATTTTTCGTAATAGGCCTGCATAGCAGCTGTAGGTACTCCCTGCAGGGTAGCGCTGGCACGGCTCATAGGTGCTACTACCGTTCTGTTCTTTGCCTGTAACAAAGCATGATCAAATGCGGCTAAAATGGGATGTGTGGTCATATTTGCTTTTTTTAGCAAATATGAGCGATGCCCGCTCGTTCCACAATGATAAATGATAATAAATTGGCGCTACCTGGAAGTTTTGGCTATTTTATTCCGCAAACGGCTCAGCGATTCGCGGGTAATTCCCAGGTAAGCAGCCACCTGGTGCTGGGGTAGCCGGGTTTCAAAGAAAGGGTAAGCTGCTACAAATGCCTGGTATCTTTCCAGGGCGGGTTTCTGTAACCACAATATTCGCCTTTGCAGGGCCGCATAAGCACGCTGGGAAATGATGCGGTAATAACGCTCTACCGCCGGTATCTCATTAAATAATAATTCCAGCTGCGACTTGCTGATCTGCCACACCGTACCCGGCTCCAATACATCTATATTAAACCGGGAAGGCGTTTCGGCCAACAGGCTTTCCAGGTCTGTTATCCACCACCCTTCTATGCTGAATTGCAGTACATTCTCTTTACCGGTACCATCTGTTTCATATTGGCGGCAACAACCTTTTTCTATAAAAAATTCATACCGGCATATCTCCCCTTCCCGCAGCAGGAACTGGTGGCGGCGAACGGACAACGATTCAAAAAAGGTGGGAATACGTTGCTGTTCTTCCACGTTTAATGATACATGTTGTGCAATAGTGCTGATCAGCAACTGGCTCATCAAAAATGATTAAACATTACTTCACCAGGAACTTTTTAGGATAACCTGGCGGTGACATTACTTCAAAAAATTCATCTTCATTGTCGGAAGGCGCCGCAGCGTAATATTGATTCAGCGCAGTGATCAGCGACAACAGGTCGGGCGCTATCACGGGGCGATCATTATCCGCATGCCAGAACTCCAATAGTTGCCCCGACTGCCCGGTAAATAATCCATGCGCATCATAGCAGATATAATCGCCGCCACCATTGTGAAATAAAGGCCACCAGTCAGCATGCCACCAGTTTTCTATTTCAAAGTCGAATCCTATCATACCCGTTAGTTCCTCCATGGTATCCAGGGCAGCTTCCAATGGAATAAAAGTGGAATTATTTACAAATGCATCGAAGCTTTTAAAGGACTGCCCATTTTTCCACTGGTATAAAGCGGCCACCGGCGCGGGGATTACGCGGTTGTATTTTTGTTCGAGCGCTTTGATATCTTCCGGTGTCAGGGCTGGGTTCAGATCGGCCAGGAGGCCCGGGCGTTGCGCCGCCAGGAATTGCTCCAGTAATGCCAGTTGTTCCTGCATAGATGAAAATGGGTTTAATAGCGTCAAATATACGATGCAGGAATTTGAAAGCAAAGCCACCCAGATGTGTTAACAATATGATGCTGAAATGCAAAGCGCCTCTAAAAGTCAGGCATTTTAGGGGCACTCCAATATTTACGAGGGGCATCCACTTCAATGACCATTTCCTTTCGGCTTTATACTTTCCATTTTTTTCGGCGGGCAAATATCTTTCCTCAGCAACTCTCCGTCTTTCATGCCGCGGGTATTCAATTCAACAGAATCCCTTCTTTCGCCGGCATAGGTCATCCTGATCACATAGTCTGTTTCTTTTTCCAGGGTCATGGTGATTTCGCGGCCGGGTGTACCAATAAAGCACCAGCCTATGCCCCGCTGCCGGTTATAAATATAGATACAGGCACCGTCGAGCGAAGGACATACTTTGCCGATAAATGGAATCACCAGCGCCACCGGCACTTTGGTGATGGTAAACGTTTCAGGAGTAGTGATACTGTAAATATCATCGCTGCCTTTTCCACCATCGCGGTTGGAGGCAAACCAAGTATTCCCGTTGGTATTGGTGACGAAGTAAAAATCATCTCCCGGGGAATTGGTAGGATAGCGAAGATTTTCCGGAGCACTCCATTGATTTTTGCTGCCGCTGGCATGAAAGATATCGAAGCCGCCCATTCCTGGCCAGCCTTTGCTGGCAAAATACAAACTGCCGTCGGGCGCTATGGATGGAAATTCCTCTTCATCAGGCGTATTAATGGCGGGACCACAGTTAACGGGTGTTCCCCATTTACCATCTGTTTGCCGTTCGCTGTACCAGATATCGGTGCCTCCCTGGCCGCCGGGCATGTCGGAGGCAAAATAAAGTGTGTTGCCATCGTTGCTAAGCACCGCATGTCCAAGGGAATAAGCTTCCGGTTTGTTATAGGCAAATGGAACCGGCTTTGCCCATTTACCGCTGCGATCTTTTTCAACAGCATACAGCTCGAGGCGGCGGAGTCCATATTTTACCCGGTGCTCTTTTACACCTGGAACATGGCGATTGGGGTTAGTCATGGTAACATAAGCTACCTGGTACTGCTTATCAAAGCTTACTGGTCCCACATGATAGCGCGACCAGTTAAAGGCAGGTGAAAAATCGTTGATATATACGTTACCGTAATTAGCTGTATCTCCCTCGTACAATTTATAATACTCCCGGTTGTTGCGCCCGTATTTATTCCGGTTAAACCGGCTGCCTTTGCGTAGCTGGTGGCGATATAAAGTATCCGACATAAACACCACTCCCCCTGGATAGGAAGTAGCGCCCCAATCCGATTTAGCAGTATTGAGTCTTTCTACATTACGTATATACACGGCCGTTGGCGATTGCATCCATTCCACTGCAGCATCGCAGCCGGCGATACGATTTTTTACGCGGTCGGCATTTCCGGATGACGCATACTGTGTGTAAGCCGCTTTGGCCTCAGCATATTTTCCCAGGCATTTCAGCATATCGCCATAATACAACCTGGCATCCGGCGGGGCATCGGGGCGTGCCAGCAATTTACTATACCAGTCGGCGGACCGCTGGTACTGGTTATACATCCGGTAGCTATCCGCCAGGCGTTCCAATACCTGGGTGCTTGTTTTTTCTTTTCGTTTAGCCGCTATCCGCTCATACATGGACGCCGCCCGGGCATAGTCGTACCTGGCATAGTAAATAGCAGCCTGTTTTTCCAGCGATAACTGTTCCTGCCCCCATGCCAGCTGCACACATAAAACAAGTAAAATAATTCCGGGATATCTTTTCATAGTACGTATTTAAATGAATACCTCTCCATTACTAAAAGTAACGCGGACTGGTCACCCTTCCTTTCTTAGCCGGGAATAAGAACCCGATAGATACTTCATGCGACCCGCTTTGAAAGGAAGCCATTTTATTAATAGTGAGATCATATGCATAACCTATTCTGAATTGTTCATTGATATTAAACTGTACGAGGATACTGGCCGCATCCAGCTGTTCGAGGTCTTTGTCCAATGCAGGCTTACTCCATAGCTTCACGCCTGTTCTGTAAGATCCTCCTACCCATAGCCTGTCGGCGATAAAGAACAAGGCGGTAAGGTCTACGTTGGTTGGCCCTTTAAAATCTTCCTTGATCAATATCGATGGTTTGAGCTTCAGGTTATCCGACAAGTCGAATACCGTACCGGCATTGACATACAGGTGCTGTGTTTTCCGGATAGTTTTATACTGATAGCCTTTCCAATAGTACCGGGATGCGTCTGTATATAACGAGAAGAGATCCATCACGGAGGCGCCCACATAAAACTTAGGCGTAAAATAATATACCCCAAAGCGTGCATCCGGCACCCAGGTGGAGGCGCGGCCCAGTGGAATGCTGGGATCATCCTGGTCATTATACCGCAGCGCTGTGCCATCGATACCGTATTGGGTAACACCGGCGCCTACCCCGAGGCAGAGGCGTTTGTCGCCATCTTCATTCAAGGGTATCCGGTAGGAATACATACCGTAAATGGAGGTAGCATCTTGTGGGCCCAGCTTGTCGTACATCACCTGCATGCCCAGTCCTACCCGGTTGTCTTTAGAAGCATTCAGCGCTCCATCTACCGACACGCCGCCGGTTTGCGGCCCCCCGGGGAAATTCACCCACTGTTTGCGGTAAATGGCATTGGCAAATATATCTTCCTTGTATCCTGCGTAGGCAGGGTTCACACTCAACATATTAAAAACATATTGGCTGAACTGCAAGTTTTGCTGCGCGCGGATGGCCGCCGGTGCTACCAGCAATCCCGATAAGGTGATCAGCAGTGTTAACTTTGATTTAGCACTTATGCGCATACCCATTTTTCTTTAAGATGTCAGTAAGTATTTTTATCGCAACAGTTCCACCCAACCTTTCAGATCCCTTTCTCCTTGCGGCGTATTCAACTTCAGGATGTAGAAATAGGTTCCTTCGTTCAGGCCCAGGCCATTCCACTTGTTATCATAGTTCTTGTTCTGGTATACCTGGTTACCCCACCTATTGTAGATGATCAGGGTAGATCCCGGATAGCGGTCCAGTCCCGGCACCACAAAGAAATCGTTCTTGCCGTCGCCGTTTGGTGTGATCACATTCGGCAGGAAGATATCGGCTCCTGTAATAGCTTCTGTGATACTGGCCGTATTGTCGGTGAGGTCTACATCTGTTTCATTACCACTGATGGTGGCAGTGTTATTGATATTGCCGCCGCTGGCCAGTTTAGCCGTAAATGTGAGCGTTTCCTGCGCACCGTTTGCCAGCTCCGCTAATTGCCAGCTGATCGTCCGGGTAGTTGGATCGTAGGTAGCATTTCCCTTGCTGGTATTTATCGTCAATGGTTTATCGATCATGCTTTGCAATGTATCCTTCATCACAACACCTGTTGCCTGGTTGGGACCGTTGTTGATAGCGGTAATGGTAAACTGTAACAGTTGTCCTACATTCAGCGGAGGCTCGGTATCCAGCTTCTTCATCACTTTCAGGTTAGCGAATTTGTCTGTGGTGATACTAACAGTAGAAGAATCGGGTACACTTTCATCTGGCGGACCGCTGATAGTGGCGGTGTTCAGCACTTCTCCCGCACCGGTGATGGTGACATCATAACTCCAGGTAGTGGTGGCGCCACCGCTGAGCGTTCCGATGTTCCATTGTAATACCCTGGTATTGCTGTTGAAGCTGATGGTTCCCGTTTGCGGCGTATTGTACAACGGATCGCTCACCAGGGTAGCCGGCGGCAGTACATCGTTGACAATGACCGGCGCTACCGTAGTATTGCCAGTGTTGGAAGCCGTAATGGTGTAGGTAATCCGTTGACCAACACTATAAGGGCCGGTGGATGGACTGACGGATTTCACCACTTTGAGTATTGCCTGCTTAATGACGCCTGTTGCTACCGTTTTACTGGTGTTATTGCTGCTATCGGCATCCGGCAAACCGGCAGGGGTGTTTACTACTGCGGTATTGAGCAGCGTACCTGAAGTGGAAGCTACACCGGTGATTTGCAGCACCACCTGTCCACCTACCGGGAATGTACCAATGGTAGCAGTAGCGGCGCTGCTTGTAATGCCTGTTTGAATATTAGCCGCTCCGCCGGTGTTTTGTGTAATACTGATCGCCGTTTGCGATAATCCTGCCGGTAACACATCCTGTACTGTGGCGCCATCTGCTGCCATGGGGCCTGCGTTATTAATAGTGAGTACATACGTTACCTTACCATGTTCAAACACGTTAGCAGGGCCGGTTTTGGTGATCGACAAGTCAGTATTCTTCTGTACCGGAATAATCACGGTAGAAGTATCCGGTGTACTTACATCCGGCGGACCGTTTACCACGGCGGTGTTCTGGGTATTACCCGGACCCGTCAATATTATATTATAACTCCAGGTAGTTGTTTCTCCGGCATCCAGTAAACCGATATTCCATTGCAGTTGCCGCTGTGCCGTATTGAAAGTTGCCGTGCCTTTAACTGGTGCCGTAAACACCGGATCGCTTACCAGGGTAGCCGCCGGTAGCTGGTCGTTCACTATCACCGGGTTTACAGCAGCTTTACCGGTATTGGTGGCTGTAATGGTATAAGTGATCTGTTGCCCTACTACATAAGGACCTTGCGGTGGGGCAATGGTTTTCATCACTTTCAGGGCAGATTTAGCCAACACATTAGTGGTCACGGTTTCGCTGGTATTGTTACTGCTGTCGGCATCCGGCAATCCGGCAGGAGTATTTACCACCGCCGTATTACTTAATGTCCCGGGAGCCACTGCAATGCCGCTGACTTGCAGAACCGTTTGTGCCCCTACCGGGAAGGTGCCCAACGTTGCACTAGCAATACTGTTATTAACAGATGCCTGTATATTTCCCGTTCCGTTAGTACTTTGCGATACTGCAACAGACGCTTTCGATAACCCTGCCGGGAGTACGTCATTTAAGGTAGCCCCGTTGGCGTCAGAAGGACCATTGTTGGTGATAGTAAGCTGGTAAATTACCTGGCCGCCTTCGTATACCTCAGCAGGACCCGTTTTGGTAATCACCAGGTCAGTCAAACCAGTGATAGTACTTACTACCGGCCTGGATGGAATGTCGGCGCCGTTCTGCTCATTGAGAATGGCGTGGGCAGTATTCGTTACCGTGCCTGTTGGCGCTGTTTGCGATACAGTACCGGTTATCACAATGCTTAAACCGCTGGTATCCGTAGCGGGCAGGTTAGCCGTTACTTTCATCGTATTACCGGTACCGGTGGCGCCGGCGGTAATAGTAGCGCTGTGTACGGCAGTGGCCGTCCAGCTAACGTTGGTCAATACGCCCGGAATAACGTCGGTGATATCTACATCGTTTGCATTGCTCGGGCCTGGATTTACTACGTTGATGATGTAGGTAGCTTCAGTGCCACGAATCATGGTAGCGGGGCCTGATTTGGTGATTCTCACCAGGGCCTGTACATCTACGTTGGTAGTGACGGTAGATTGGCTCGCAACCGCGCCTGTTTCTGACGGCGTAACCGTAGCAGTATTTATAATAGCGCCTCTCGCATTGTTAGCCACGATACCGTTCACCGTAATTACGATGGCATTGGAATCTGCCGCCGGTATATTGCCGGTGATGCTGATATTATTACCGGTACCACTGGCAGGGCCGCTGATGGTAGCCTGGCCATCAGCACTGGCTTCCCATTGCACGGCGGTTATAGTAGCAGGTATGATGTCTGTAATTTTTGCATTTACCGCGTTACTTAATCCCTGGTTACCTACTGTGATGGTGTAGGTAATCGGTTGACCGGCGGTGATATTGGCTGGTCCATCTTTCTGGATCAGCAACTGCGGATTAGCCGTCACGACGGTTTTCACCAGGTCGGAAGAATCTGCCGGGATACCTGGTTCCGCCGGTGTAATGATGGCTATATTGTCGAGGGTATCACGAAACGCCGGATCTACTACGCCGGTAACGGTAACGGCTATATTATTTCCGGCGCCTGGCGGAATAGTCGCCAGGAGGTTTACCCCATTACCGGTGCCGGTAGCTGCGCCGTTGATAGTTGCTTTGCCGGCAGCGCTGGCGCTCCACGTAACGTGGGTGATACCGGCAGGCACCTGGTCGGTCAGTAAAGCATTGGTAGCTGTGCTTGGCCCGTCGTTAGCAGCCCTGATGGTGTAGGTAATCGTTGCACCAGCGGTAAGCGTAGCAGGGCCGGTTTTGGTGATATTTAATCCGGGTTTAAGTGTTATCACTGTTTGTACCGTGCCGGTATCTGGTGTATTACCTGCTTCAGACGGTATTACAATAGCACTGTTGACAATACTACCTGCAAAAGTGGAATCTGTTTTACCTGTAATCGACACCACGATACCTGCGCCGGCAGGCATGTTGGCCGTGAGCTGTATATCATTGCCGGTTCCTGTATTTCCGGAAGTCACTACAGCGCCCCCGCTCACACTTTGTACGTTCCATTGTACCAGGCTGATACCGGCTGGCACCAGGTCAGTAATTTTAGCGTTGGTAGCATTGCTGATACCATCGTTATTTACCTGCAGCAGATAATGGATGGTCTGGCCGGCATTCAGCGATGCCGGGCCGTTCTTTGTAATATGCAGGGCCGGATGTTGTACTATTTCCGTGATCACTGGCGGCGTTGCAATCCACTCACCGGTTGGCTTGCTTACGCCGGCGTAATTGGAAAGCGTACCGCTGGCATTTGGTGCTATGGTGCCTGTGATCGTAATCACCACCGTGGCATTTACACCAGGAGGTATGTCTGCATTGACGAGCAAAAACTGGCCACTGCCACTTGTACCGGTATTTATCACAGCACCATTTGTTACCTGGGTAGTCCAGGTAGGTTGCTGAAGACGAGCATCAATGCTATCGGAAATAAGCAGGTTGCGGGCATATCCCGGGCCGTTGTTGGTGAGCGTAATCATATAGCTCATCTTATCACCGGCGGTAACAGTGGCGGGGCCATCTTTGTAGAGGTTCACCTGCGTTTGGCGGTTTACCAGCGTAACTACCGAATCGCTGACGGGCGGAATGCCGGTACCAGTTACATTGGCGGTGTTAACGATGGTACCTTCAAAATCATTATCTACTATGCCCGTAACCGTTATAGTAACGTTATTACCAGTGCCGCCGGGAATATTGGCGCTGGTACTGATATTGCTGCCCGTACCGGAGAAAGCGCCTGTAATGCCGGCCGCACCATTTACACTCGCCATCCAGCTAACGTTCTTTATCACCGCCGGTACCATGTCATTGATATTTATGCCAATGGCATCAGAAGGCCCACTGTTGGTGACCACAATACTGTAAGTGATAGCATTGCCTCCTACCGCCTGTTTAGGCCCACTCTTATGCACCTGTACGCCAGTAAGTTTACCTATGGTGGTAGTAGCACTGCTACTATTGTTTGCCGGGTTATAATCCACCACGCCATTCACGGTTACAGTAGCGGTATTAGTGATGCTATTAGCAGTGGTTGCGCCGCTTATCAAACCATTGACCGTAATTGTAATATAATTGCCGGAACCTGCAGCCAGCTTAGCCGGTAGACTGATGGCATTACCGGTACTGTCTACACGGCCCTGGCCCAATACAGTGGCATTACCGCTAGCAATGGCATACCACGATACGCTGGTAATATCTGCCGGCACCTGGTCGTTGATCACCAGGTCGTCTACGTCATTGGGTCCCGCATTAAATACCTGTATGGTATAAGTAATGGCTTCCCCCGCATTGAGCTGTTGTGGCGCACTCTTCACAATACTCACATCGGTAGAGTGATCTACAGAGGTCGTCACGGAACTTGATTTATTTGCACCTGCTGTAACGGTAGCCGTGTTGGTGATGCTGGTACCTGCGGTATTATTCACCACACCGGCGACCATAATAACAATGGTATTGGGCCCGCCTACCGGCATACTGCCGGTGGTTTGCAGCGTATTGCTGTTACCGGATGCAGCACCGGTTACAATGGCATCACCCGTGCCGGTAGCTGTCCAATAAGCCACGGTTACTGCAGATGGCACCATATCCTGGATCAGTGCATTGGTGATATTGCCGGAGCCACCGTTACTTACCACTATCCGGTAGAAGATGGAATCGCCCACGTGCGTAATAGCAGGACCGGTTTTACCGATTCTCACTATCGGATCATTGTCTATTACCGTAGCAATTGTACTGGTATTATCCCCGAGGTTAGGATCCACTAAGGGACTGCCAGCGGGCAATGTTACAACAGCGGTATTGCTGATCATGGTGCCGTTAACCAGCGCAGGACTTACAATGCCATTTATGGTTACTGTCAGTGTGCTGGTATCTGCGGGAATATCTGCTGTGAGGCTTACATTACCATTACCTTTTGCAGGCGAAATATGCTGTATGTTGCCGGTGCCGGTAGCTGTCCAGCTACCATTCAGCAAGCCGAATGGC
This sequence comes from Chitinophaga sp. Ak27, assembly GCF_012726295.1. Taxonomy (GTDB): domain Bacteria; phylum Bacteroidota; class Bacteroidia; order Chitinophagales; family Chitinophagaceae; genus Chitinophaga. The sequence goes on from NZ_JABAOB010000010.1 coordinate 202,563, forward strand.
AGCACGTCGCCAATTTGTACGCCGGTAGCATTGGAAGGCCCGGCATTCCTGATCGTCAGGATATACTGCATTGGCTCACCGGCAGCGGCGTTGGCGGGTCCGCTCTTTACAATATTAAGGTTTGCCAGCCGGGCTACTGTAGTTAATACGGAAGAAGAATCACCGGCGGGTGTGACCGATGGATCATTCAGCGCCACGGCCTTGTTGAGCAAAGTAGGTGATGTATAGCCGGGATCTACCTGCCCATCTATTTCAATATGTACTACTGCCAGGGAGTTGCCCGGGATATCTGCCTTCAGCTGTATGTTACCGGTACCGGTATTACCACTGTTGATCACAGCGCCGCTCAATCCGGCAGCGGTCCAGGTGGCATTAATAATACCCGCTGGTATAACGTCCGAAATGGTCACATTGGAAGCACTTCCAGGGCCTGTATTGGTGACATCGATGATATAACGGAGACGGTTACCCGCAGTAATATTAGCCGGACCGGATTTATGCACTTTCAATACCGCTTTCCGTGTAACAGTAGTTGTAATCGTTGAATTCACCGGCGTCAATCCTGGCTCTGCGGGTGTAGCTACAGCGGTGTTCATCAGCTGGCCGGCAAAGTCGTCTTTGATAGTACCGTTAATGATAATAGCGATGTAATTAGAATCTCCAGCGGGTATATCTGCGGTAACTGTCAGCTGGTTACCGGTACCGGTGGTACTGCCGGTAATCGATGCATTACCAAATGGGGTGGCCATCCAGGTGGGATTCAATATAGTAGCCGGAATGGCATCGGTAATCACGGCGCCATGCGCATCGCTGGGACCTACATTGACCACCTTCACACCGTATACAATACTTTCACCGGCATTGGCGGTGGAAGGCGCTATTTTGGTGATCAGCAACCCGGATTTCTGCTTAATAACGGTAACGACGGTATCCGAATTTGCCGGTGGCATACCTGCTTCATCAGGCGTAGCGATCGCGAAGTTCCGAATACTTCCGGCAGCGGCGCCCGGAGGTACCAGGGCATTCACCGTAATATTAATCACACCAGTCTTTGCAGGAATAGTACCGGTAACGGATACACTATTTCCGCTGCCGGTATTGCCGGTACTGATAGTAGCGCCACCACTGGCGGTGGCTGTCCACGCCGCGTTTTGCAAGATTGCCGGCAGCTGATCTGTAATCAGCGTATTCACCGCCGTAGACGGGCCGGCGTTGGTGACCTGCAGGGTGTAAGTAATATTATCGCCGGCATTGGCCACCACAGGGCCTGACTTAGTGATATGTACAGCGGATTTTTGTTGCACGGTAGTGACTACCGGGTTAGATATTCCTGGGGATACATTTTCTGTTGACTGATAGTTAGCCACGTTTTGGAAGGTGCCGTTGAAAGTAGGATCTACAGTACCTGTTACCGTGATGGCGACCCCGCTGTTGTTACCTCCGGGCAGATTAGCAGTAATGGCCAGGATATTGCCGGCACCTGTACCACCGTTGACGATCGTAGCACTGTTGCTGGTGGTAGCTGTCCAAGTAACCTGGGTGATGGCGCCTGGAACGGTATCTTTAATCAACAGATTTTGTGCATCTGAAATCCCTATATTATTTACCAGGATGGTATAAATGATTTTTTCACCTGCGTTGAGGGTGGTAGGACCGGACTTGGTAATATTGAATTCCGGTCTTCTCCTGGTTCTTACATCTGCCGTAGCGCTTACCGGTGGCACTGCTTCGGATGGCGTAACAGTAGCGGTATTAGTGATAAGTCCTTCTACAGCCGGCGATGTTTTTCCCTTCACCACAATGTTCACCTCATTGGCTGTACCGGCAGGAATAGACGCCGTTACCTGTACATTATTGCCGGTTCCGTTAGCGCCACTGCCGATGGTGGCGGCTCCCGTGGTAGTAGCAGTCCATTGTACACTGGTTAATGCGGCGGGTACCACATCGGTGATTACGAGATTTTGCGCATCTGCATTACCCGGGTTAGCGACCTGGATATTATAGGTAACTGTATCGCCGGAACGAACCAGGGCTGGCGCCACTTTGGAGATAGTTAACTGCGGTAACCTGTTAACGGTGGTGACCTTTGTAGATGAGTCGCCGGTACCTTCTCCTGCCGCAGGTATGATCACGGCCTTATTGGTGATTTTCCCGGAGAACGAAGGATCGATTTTTCCTCTTACAGTCACCACAATAGCATTGCCTATACCCGTAGCGATATCGCCGGTTACAGCAATATTGTTACCAGTGCCGGTGGTGGGACCGGAAACAGCTGCATTGCCATTTGCCACGGCTATCCATGTCACCTGCTGTATAGTAGCTGGCACCAGGTCTGTAATGGTTACGCCCCGGCTGTTGCTTGGACCATTATTGGCAGCGGTGATGGTATATATAATATTATTTCCTGCATTTGCCGTATCCGGGCCTGTTTTGGTGATATCCAACGCCGATTGCCGCTGAATATTCGTCACCACTTCGTTAGAATTAACCGGAGGGAAACCTGGCTCCACAGGCACTACCTGGGCCGTGTTTTCTATGGGATTGAAAGTAGGCGGCGCAATAGTACCGGTAATAATGATCCTGATGGTGGCGCCTGCATTCATATCGGCGGTTACTTCCATCTTGTTTACATTACCGGTGGCGCCGCTCCTGATAAAAGCCGTACCACTTAACACCGATGCCCTCCAGGATACATTTTCCAGCGCAGTGGGTACAATATCGCGGATCAAGGTATTGCTGGTGTTAGATGGACCATCGTTCCTTACATCTACAGTATAGGAAATTTGTTCTCCTGCTACAGCCGTAGTGGGTCCGCTTTTCTGGATATCCAGCTTTACAGATTTCTGCACGGTGGCTACGTCCGTATCTGTTAATGGTGGTATACCCGGTTCAGATGGTGTAGCCGTTACCATATTCTGGATTGTTCCTGTATAATCGGCGCTGACAGTACCTTTCACGTATACGAGTATACGATTGGAACTACCTGCGGGCACATTACCGGTTACGCGTATGATATTACCGTTGCCGCTAGCTCCATTGGTAACAGTAGCGCTACCCTGCGCCACGGTGGTCCAGGTTACATTCTGAACAGTAGCAGGCACCGTGTCCGTGATTATGGTAGCTACGGCATTGCTGGGTCCATTATTCAGCAGGGTCAGTACGTAATCGATTTCCTGTCCGGCAATGGCGATCACGGGACTGGTACGGGATTTATCGATCAGCAGTCCGGGTGTACTGGTGATCAGCGTATTGGTAGTATTGGAATTTACCGGTGGCACAGTCGTTTCAGTAGGCGTAACCGTAGCCGTATTATCAATATTTCCGGTGGCGGCGGCGTTTACGGTAGCGTTGATGCTGATATATACCTTGCCGGTATCATTGCCAGGCATATTGGCCGTTATACTGAGATGGTTACCCGTGCCGGTAGCGCCGGCAGTAATATTCACTTTACCGGTAGACGTAGCTGACCAGCTTACATTGGTGAGTTTGGAAGAGATTACGTCTGTGATCATCGCATTTTGTGCATCACCCATGCCAGCGTTATCTACCACCAGTGAAAAATGGATCGCTTGCCCTGCCACCGCGCCGGCGGGAGCAGCTTTTACCGCCGCGAAGAAAGGCCGTCTTGCTACTGCTATCACAGAAGTACTGGTGGCGCCATCGGGGTCTGGCTCTACCAGTGAAACCGCGTTGGCCGTATTGGTAAGATTTCCTTCGAAGGAAGATTTTATCTGCCCGGTTATTTTAACCGTAACGCTGGCCAATCCTACGGGGATACTGGCGTTGATATCGATGTTGGTATTGGTAGAATTATTTTGCAGGATTTGGGCCGCGCCAATGACCGCAGTTTCGATGTTGCTCACGACAAAATCTGCCGGTATGACATCGGTGACATGTACATTGGAAGCGTTGCTGGGGCCTACGTTTCCTACCACTATTTCGTAGGTAGTTTCCTGCCCGGCTAGGTATGGTCCAGATTCAAGCACACTTTTACCAATGCGTATATCTGCCCGGCTGGTATAGGTAAGCACTACGGTATCTTTACGCGGCGGACAAACACCGTTGGTAGTAGTCCAAACCAAAGTAGCGGTGGTATTTGCCCCGATCGTAATCAGTGTTTTAGGGTTGGCGGTATTGGCAATCGTTGCATTTCCGCTGGCCACGCTCCACGCGCCGGTACCGGTGATAGCCGCATTGGCATCCATCTGGAATACGCCGGAGTTGTATTCCGTTTGGTCGGGACCAGCATTGGGTGCAGTAGATGGCGCCCATACCGTTACCTGCGTGTTGCTGGAAGTAGCCGGGCAGTTACCGTTGGCGATTGTCCATTTGAATTCATAGGTGCCGGTAGTTAAGTTGCCTGCCACGGCACCAGGTTTATGAATGTCATCGAAACTGGCCTCTGTGGGGCCGCTTACCTGCGACCAGGTGCCCGTACCTGCCACAGGAGTGTTACCTCCCAACGTGGCCTGGCTTACCTCGCAGAGGTTCTGAGGAGCACCTGCCACCGCGATGGTGGGTTTGGCGTCTATCGTTAATGTTACCGGGTATTGCGGTGAACTACAGTTCACATCCGAACTGCTGAAAGTGACTAAAAAGTCGTACGTACCGGCGGGCGCATTAGAAGGTATGGGCACACTTACCGGCGATGCGGTTAACGGCGCCGAAGATACAGGTGTAAATCCAGCCATGACCCGGGCGCCGGCAGTAATGCTATAAGTATTTGGAGCGCCGGAGGCAATACTATAAGGCAGGGAAAACAAGGCGGCTCCTGCGCAAACGGAACTCACCGGACCTACTGTAGCGGTAATAGCCGGGTTAACGGTAACTAATACTGGTACGGAAGTACCATCACCCTGGCAACCATTTACGGTAGCGGTTACACGATAATAACGGGAAGTGGTGAGCGCGCCGGTATTCAGGGTGGCGCCGGCTTGTCCGGACACAGTCGTCCACCCCGTACTGCCATTGGCACTGGTTTCCCATTGATACACAAAGCCGGTAGACGGTGTGCCTGTACCTGGCTTAGGAGTAACCGACGCAGTAAGTGTAGTGGATGTATTATAACAGATGGCGTTTATGTCTGCAATAGATGTGGTGTAGTCGATCACTTTTAATTCAATCGGGGAGGAAGTAACACGGCAATTAAGGTTGCTGATTTCATTAATGCCTCCTGCCGCCACCACCCGATATTCAAATCCTGCCCGGGCGTTGGTGATCGGAAACGTCCGCTGGTTACTGGCCTGGTTGTTTACAATACCACCTTCATTGGCCCAGTCGGCGGTACCTAACGCGCGTTTTTGTAATTGGAAAAAGTAATTGGAATAGCTACCTGCGGGCAGGCTTACACTTAGTGCTGTATTATTACCGGCGCATACAATACCTGCTGCCTGCGTAAATGTAATTGGCGGACCACAGGCAGCAAACGCAATATCATCCAATGCCAGGTCATTACCATTGCTGCTGGGCGTGTTACTGAATATCCTTAATATTACAGCGTTGGTGGTAGACGGCATCTGGAAAATGCCGGCTTGTCTTACCCACGTGCCAGGACTCTGATAAGCTACCTGGCCCGTAGATACAGAAGTAATGGGTGTTCCGTTGGGGTTATTCGCATCTACTATATCAAAACGTAAACTGGGCCTGGATACATTAGCACCGGTCTGGGGATTGATGTTCATAATCCAGGCAGAGAATTCGAAAGTAGTACCGGCACATAAACCGGTGATGGTTCTTTCATAAAACTTTCCCGGGGTAGCTTCTGCATCTACCACCATACAATACCCCGTACCATCTGTAGAAGTATGATCGGGCCGGTCAACGAAGTAAGTGTTGTTATAACCACGGGTGGTGTTACTGATCGTATACTGTCCGGGATAAGGCCCTGTGGGCCGGCTGGCGCCTACCGGCGTATAATAAGCATAGGTAGTAATGCCCGCAGGCAGGGGGCCTCCCAAAGTAGGTTTGGCAGCGGTAGGCGCTGTCCCGAAGGTTTCCTTGAACACCGGATCTCCAAGGGACCCAGTACATTGCTGCGCCGCTACCGAATGCGCCAGCAACAGGGTAAACAATAACAGGCTGCTGCCAAATAACAAACTACGGCTATACTTTCTAACATAGGTAGCTATTTGCTGGGTCCCGTTTATTTTGGTAAATAAAGGCCTAGTAAACTTATCGGTCATAAGCTTTCATATTTGGAGAAAATAACACCAGGCTATCTTTCATTGCTGAACTATAGCGGATTTGGTCGATCCCTGGATTAAAAATTCACATGACATTCGGGCAAACGGGTCTCGGTACGCTTAATATAGCGTATACATGTTTAAGCTTTGTTTACATCATCCTTTTAAAACACCGTAGAATGAGGAGAATACTGTAGCCAATCAACAAACATTCACAGTAACAGCATCTTGTCAGTCAATACAACAATGAAAAAATAGAAAGGTTCATTAACTAATTTTTTTCTCGCGGAGGGGCAAAGCAGCGAAGAAAAAAGTACGCTACTATGAAAGCAGATATAGCGCTACCGCTATCAGTCCTCCTGATAGCGTATTCAAAAAATTGACCGTATCATTTCCTATTACCTGCTTACGTTCCAACGTGGCTCCCAGCAAGGAATCGACTACGTTACCCAGTATGCCGCCAATCAGCACCAACAACGCGCGGCGATATCCTCCGAAAAAAAACCAGTAGAGCACGGCCAGTAACAATGCGCCCGCAGCCCCCAGTAACGTGCCTTCCAGGCTAATTACTCCATCTAATCCTTTTGCTTCTTTTTTGAAGGTGAGTATATTACGGAAGTTGCGGCCGTATACCGTTCCCAGTTCAGACGATACGGTATCCGCAGTAGCTGCCGCCAGACTTCCTGCTGCCATCAGTATAAATAAACGTTCGTGGTCGGGGTATGAAAGTGCCAGCAGGGCCGATATGCCGGCAACGCCTCCATTGGCAAATACTTGCCCGGCGGTTCGCTTTTCTGCATGTTGCTCTCCGGGAACGGTCTTCAACCCTTTCTTATGCCCGGTGGCCGCCACGCCGGTGATAAAGAAAGCGCCTAACAGTAACAGCCCTCCGTAGCCGATGCCGAGGGCCACGCACATACCCAGTATGGCGGCGGTAACAGCGGCGGGGCCGGTGAGTTTTCCTTTTTTTACACAAAGAAATGCGACGATAATAATGATTATCGCCGCGATAGCCAGTTCTGTTAAAGACGTGAGTTGCATCATGGGATGCAAAACTATACAAATGTTTCTTTTAAATATAGGGAGTTGCTTTTTCCTTTACCCAGTTGTGATCAGGCGCCCAGCTATCCCATACCGCCCGGGCCCATTTCTGCATCGCGGCATACAGCTCTTCTGCTCCCGGCGCTTTCAGTACATCCTGCACCGTTATACCTGCCGACGTAGCCGGAGGTGGTGGCGGCTCCCAGGTTTGTTTCACGATAATGCTATGTACATGTTGTACCTGCCGGCCGGTGAAACCATGCTCCAATGCCAGGTATAGCCCTATCAGCGCGTAAGCGGTGGTAATCGGTTTAGACACGCCTCCTGCATGTTGGGCGCCATAGGTATCCACCGCCAGCTGGTGACGGAAATCCGGATGCTTCATTGCAAAGGTGCGAAACGACAGTTCATTGAAAAGATCTTCGCATTCGCCGGAAGCATTGTACCTGTCGGACGGCGCCAGCTGGGCGTCTGCAAGCTGCAGGCGGCAACCGGGGCAAATGATTTTACTCATGCTGCATGGATTAATGATTTTATTTCGCGTACCAGTCGCGCAACCGCACGTCGATATGCTTGTTGCCCGCATCAACGAGTTTTTTAAACTGGTTCACATCACTTAAACCGTTTTTGCCGCGGTAGTGATATGGATATACGATTTTGGGTTTGAATGCCAATACCGCATCTGCCGCCTCGGGCACATCCATGGTGTAGGGCAGGTTCATGCATACAAAGGCTACGTCTATATTTTTCAGGCTACGCATTTCTGGGATGCCCTGGGTATCTCCGGAAATATATACCTGTTCTTTCCCAATGGTAAGTACGTAACCATTTCCCCTGCCTTTGGTATGCATGGCAGTGGAACTTTCAGGCAGGTTATACATTGGCAGGGCCGCAATGGCAAAACCGGCTTCGGTTTGCTGATCGCCATTTTTCATGATCACCACGCCCTTTTTTTCGGCGTCCGGTAATTTCGCTGCCACTACTGCCGGCACTACCAGGATGGTATTGGGTGTACGGATGGCGGCGAGGGTAGCCGGATCGAAGTGGTCGCCATGTATATCTGTTACCAGGATCAAGTCTGGTGCTGCCAGGCCCTGGTATTTCCCGGCGCCGCCTACCGGGTCTATATAAATCGCTTTGCCGTTAGCCTGTAATACCAGGCTGGCGTGTTCAACAGGCTGAATGGTTAACGGTCCCGCTGCAGTGCTGACTACATCCGGTTTAATGCGCTGGGCATATACCATGGCGGCAGCCAGTAAGAAACATAAAGAGAGGATAGTACGCTTCATAAAAAAAGATTGTGTCTATAAATTTAAGTAAAAAGCCCTGAAAGCTGAAAGCGAAAAGCATAAAGCAAAAAGCTATTGAAGCGAATATTTAAATCGGATTAGTCATTCGCTTCAATAGCTTTTTGCTTTATGCTTTTCGCCTTTAGCTCCACTAATGCCTTCCTCCTACGCGGCTACCACCACCTACCCTGTTTACGGGCAGTTGCTGCACATTCATCCTTTGTTCGGGTGGGCGGGCAGTGGGCCAGTTATCGTCGATTCGTACCGGCCTGGCTACATTTTGCTGCGCCTGACGGAATTCCCGTGGCCGTGGCGCTGTTACCCTGCCGGTACCGCCGTCGCCCGGGCGTTGCACCTGCGGACGATATATGTGCATTTCGTTGCCTTCGTGTTTTACCAGGTTGGCGGCATTGACCGGCCTGATAGGCACGGGCGTTACCGTGCGATGGGTATATTGCGCTACTTCGTTGGCAGCGGGTCCCCTGGAATAATATTGATTATGCATGCTGGTACTACCAAAGTTGTTGATGATAGTAACCCGGCCGGAGATATTAGTTACCGATCCCGGCCGTTGAAGCACGCTGCCCAGGTTATGGTCATAGATATGTTCCCGGGGACAAACATTCCAATAGAAGTCGTGCGGACGCCAGGCGCCAAATTGTACCCCGGCGTTTACATCCGGCATAAGGGGCGCCCAGCAATAACTGCCATCCAGCGATCCCCAGGTAACCCAGGCGGGCGACCAAACATAACCAGGCACCCATAACCAGCCATAGGCGTTGTCATATAACCAGCGGCCATAGTGAAACGGCGCCCAACCCCAGCTGTAATCAGACATCCACGCCCAGCCTTCGTCGCTATAGTCCCAATACCCATTAGTGGCATAAGGCCTGAAATCATCATCTACATTCGGGCTCCATACATTCCCGTAGGAAGGATAGTCCATCCAGGTACCATAAGGCGATAAATCGTCGTAAAAAGTCTGGTAAGTGATATTGCCGTTGGCCGGCCCCTGGAGCTGATCCATACTATGTGTAGTAGCACAGCTGTTTGCCAGGAAAGCGATCAACAGCAATATCCACATCGTTTTGTTAAACATGGTATAACCTTTCAAAATTTAATGTCACTCATTTCTGCGAAAAATCCTACATTTCCAAGCATATCTACCTTCAATACAACCGGTTGATTCTTTTTATTTTTTAGTTCTATGAAATAATTATCAGCGTCTTCAAACTGCATCCCATAAAGGATCATATCTGTTTCATTGGCTTCATTATCATCAAAAAAAACGACTGGCGCTTTCTCGTAATTCGAATAATGCTTTGCGATATCTTTCTGCGCCACTACCGGTAAATCGCTAAACTTTGCCGGGGCAGTTGTACCTACCAACCTGGCATTGTAGTCGTAATAAGCCGACATGGACACGCCTTTTTCATTCAGAAAAGATACCTTGTCGAAGTACATATTGTGGGTCCAAACCATGTTGGAAGTATTACTAAAGTCCCTGTCGAATGCCTGTTTTGACTGAAAACTGACCTCGGAGCCCTTCAGCTCTCTCAGGGTTATCTTGCGTTCGTGGCGTTCTTTACGGGCCTCTTTGCGGGAGCCGGCCATGGCAAAGGTATTGGGCTGTGCATAAACGGAGCAGGTGACTGCTGTGAAGGCGAGAAGCATGATTACTTTTTTCATACCAGGATAATTTAAACATTCACAATAGGCAGTGCAGTCGCGGGTAAATGGTCTATATGGAGTAACAACAGCCAACGGCGGAGGTTCGAAATTATATGTTAAAAATAGGGGTGCTATTCCACAAAATGGCCGGGGCTGGCAGCCGCTATTTGGCAATTCCTCTCCGCTGCTTTAACTTCCCGCAAAATTTTTAAGTACTGTATGAAAAAAGTAATCGCCATCCTTGTCCTGGTAACCTTGTACCAACATAGCTTTGCCCAGGAAGACTCCAATGAATCCTATGAAAAATACCGCCATAAAATTACCCGGCCCCCTTACGGCCTGGAAAAAGTGCTGGCCCTTGTCAAAAATGTTGCATCGGACGAAAATGAAAACCTGCCTATTGCCCAAAAAGACTACCTGGCCTTATCGCTGCGGGAAAAGTTTACCTATCACATGATCCACGCAGAAACCTATAGCCAGAACTGCGATGCCATACCGACGGACCCCGATTTACAGAAAAAGATTTTCGGGCAGTTGCCGGATGCATTCGACGACTTCAGCTGGAGCGAACGGCAGGGTAATTTCTTCCAGGCCAACCGCGACTCAGTGATAGCCTTGATGACTGAATCGATCGGCAGAACCAACCGCATAGGCCTGAACTATAAAATGGCCATTGTAGATATTAATGCCCGTGAGATGATTCCTTTGCTGATCAATGTATACAACCGCGATCATAAAGATCATGATATACTGACCGTATTGATGTTACTGATGAAAAACAATGAATACGGGCCTTTTATGACCTCCCCTTCTTTTAAAAAATTATATGCCAGCACCAATTATGAAAGCAGTTACCGGGCGGCGCTCACTTTAAATACCGCCAACGAAGAACTGATTATCCAGCGGGCAAAGAGCTTTTATGATACGCTACCTAAGAAACATTAGTATAGGGTTACTGTTGCTCGGCGTATATACCTGCGCGGCACAGTGGCGCTGCGGATATATATTGGTACCCAAAGGCCGGTACTGGATAGGGAAGCAACAACATACCCTGAATCCACGGCGGCTGGCAAGCGTTGATTCATTTTATATTGCCGGCTGTGAAACTACTAATGAGGAGTTTATGGCGTTTGTAAAGGCTACGGGTTATGTTACCGATGCAGAGCAACGCCATGATGCGCTGATATTTATACCGGGACTGGCAGAATTTGAATGGCATAACGATAGCAGCGCTTGCTGGCGTTATCCTAACGGCGTGGGCGCCGGTGGTATCGACCACAAAATGAATCACCCGGTTACCTGTATCAGCTACCATGATGCACAGGCTTATTGTGAATGGGCCGGCGTGCGGCTTCCTACCTTGGAAGAGTGGGAAATAGCTTCCCGTGCGGGTGCTGCCACCGATTATTTTTTCGGGAAACGACCAACAGATATTAGCCGCTATGCCAATATCTGGCGGGATAAAAATCACCTGCAGGCCGACAGCTCAGACGGATTTATGTATACCTCGCCGGTGGGTAGTTTTGCACCTAACGCCTGGGGCTTGTATGATGTGTATGGAAATGTATTTGAGTTTTGCAGCGGGAAAGTTCGCCCCGATGAAAAACCGTCGCTGGCGCATGCCCGTGGCGGCTCCTGGTGGTGCAGTGCGGCTTCCTGTTCGTTCTTTAACTCGGTAGATATCGGGCGGGTAAATAAACGGGCATCTTTCAGCAACCAGGGCTTCCGGGTGGCGAAAGATGCCCGCTAACTACGTAGTTACTTTACCGTTAGATCGGTACGCAATTCCCTACGCGACATTTGTTCCAGCTGCACTTCCGGCTTAAAAGGCAGGCTGGATTCATTGTTGCTGATCGTCACTTTTTCACAGGCGGTGAGCTTAAACGCTGCCCGCTCCGCTCCTGCCGGCAGGTAATCCTTCATCCAGGTAAGGCGGTTGTTACGGAAGATAAGATTAACGGTACTCCTGGCGGTCAACACCGGGTAGTCGTATAATTTAAAGGTATTGTCAGTGATACGGATGTTCCGATGTACCATATATCCCGGTACCAGTTCATGGTTTTCCGGTGCAATGGCAATCACGTAATTGTCCGGCGCCTGGTTATACCCCACTCCTTCAAATGTATTACCGGTAATGGTTACATCCTCCACCGGTCCTGATTCGTACCAGCTGCTGGCATCGTCGGCGATCAGGATGGCGTGCATACCGGTGCGGTAAAAGGTGTTATCGGCGATTAGCACTTTCTTGCGGGTAGTTACCAGTAATCCACGGGTATTGACACCTTCAAAAATGCTATTGCGTATCGTCACGGACGGTGTCCAGGTGATATTCTCAAGGCAGTCGCCAGTACGGGTGGCAGCTGGTACATCCTTATCGAGGGTGACTTCCATTTCACGCGGTGATAACATTTTGGCAGCTACTATTTTTGCCATACCATACCCCTGCAGGGCGGCGCTATGTACCAACATTACACTGTCGCCCGCAAAGAAGGCGGCGAAGCCATAGGTTTGATGGTGCATGAAACGCAGCTTCAATACCCGCGGTGACATTTTTTCGGTGATTTGCAGGTGTGTGCCGTGCACGTTTACCGGGTCATCATGCAGGCCCTTGAAGTGGGCCGCAGTAATGATGATATCACCTTTGCAACCGGAGAAGTGCATGCCATCAGCAAAGGACGCCATTACCCTCCCACTGCTCGGAGCCGGCATAATCCGCACACCACTATAATGGAGGTTTTCACAAAATTGCGCTACAATGCCCAGGCCATGCATATAATGCATATTGATATTTTCCAGCTGTACATTACGGCAGTGTTGCATGAAAGCCCCTACCTGGTCGCGGATGCCATCCCTGACAGTTAAGATATTACCTGGCACTCCTTTGAACGAGGAAAAGTCGCCGGTAAACTGCACCGTTCCTGGCGCCAGCTGTGTGGCTTTACTTTTATAAAACGGATTCCAGGAGGAGTAAGTATACATACCTTTAGTCGTGTCTGCCAATACCGCATGGAACTGTTGCAGTTTCCATTTCTCCCCATACCATTCCAGGCGCTCATTGAGAATGGCAAACCTGGAATCGCGGTGAATGACAGCGATTACCTCTTTTGGTGTAACTGTTTGCAACGTCATTTCCGACATGGAAGGGCGTTCTGCATTTACGCTGATATTGCGCATCGTAATATCTTCACAATGATCGAACAACCAGGTGATCATCTTTCCATGAAATACCAATGAGGCGCCATGCCCTTCAATGGTAAGTCCTTTAAAGTTTTCGAAAAACAGTCCAATAGTTTTTACTTTACTGGGCGCTTCCTCTTCATCGGAAGTATTGGAAATAAAATACTCCTTCTTTACGGCACTATCGGGATAAAAATCATAGCGACCGGGCTGAAATTCCAGTACGGCGCCCGGGATATTTCTACAGGCGGCAATGGCCTCCTGTACTTTCACCGTAGCATCTTTAAAGGTATTGGGAGGCATATTCACGGATATGCGCTGCTGGCTGGCTGCTGTAAGCGATAATAGCAGAGCCGGGATGGTGATCAAAGCGGAAGAGCGATTCATTTATTTATCTCTATTAAATATCCTTTACCTGGAATGATATTGATACTATCTGTTGAATGGTATTGCCGGGCCTCCTGAAAATTGCGGATAACGGGCATTTGCAGGAGTCTGTCTGTTACAGGCCATCCCAATTTTGTCCAGTCAATCTGTAATTTCACTTTAGTTGATTGTTCCTGCCAGCTGGCCAGAGCAATCAACAGCTTATCCGGTTTCACGTATACAGTAGCCAGGATGTTTGAATCCCCTGTATTAACGGGTATAGTGGGATCCCAGTACCCTATCATATGAGCGGAAGCTATACCGAATTTGTCCCATACTTTCCATAATTCCCGGGGATCACATATAACCCCTTCGGTGTGCCAGGGATATCGCAGCGCCATGCCATATACCATTCCTCTCCAGGGATTGCCACCACCTTGCAGCATATCTCCCATTAAGCCAAAGGGGATACCGGACACTTCTACCAGCCAGTTAGCGGGGGACATATGATTGTAATCAAAACTCTCTCCGAACCAGATTTTGTTGAGATAGGGAAAAAATTCCGTGTATTGGTTAGCAGGTCCGTTCGAAAAGCCAGTGTTAGAATGCAGATCCAGCAAGCATCCCGGTTTCACAGCATCCATTACCCGGCGCATTCGTTTCAGCATATCCCGTCCGTAGGATACATCATCCAGGTACAATCCGTCTATTCCTTCATTTTTAACCAGCCATTGTAATCCTTCCACATAATAGTTATACCAGCGCGATTCTCCGCTCGTCAGGATGGCTGCATCGCACTGTTCATATCCGTTTATCGCAGTAAACCACTGTACATTATAGTGATCTACGAGATGTTCTCTCAACCAGGGATATCCACCTCCAGGGCCATCTGCCAACACTTCATTACCCATGCTCTTTAAAGCCCATAACTCCGTCGCCTGGTTACTTAATTCCCGGACAGTATAATAGATTTTCACCTTCATGCCTTCCCGGTGCCAGTCATCAACAAATTGTTTCATGGTATCAGTTGCAATAAAGGGATAGTTAATATATGGATTGATGCTATTGGCATGGTGCACATTGATGATCTTAACACCGGCTGCCAGATCATTGAGTGTGGGTGTGGGATTAGCAGCATTGTGATAATAGCGGTTAGTGAACTGGTCTGCTGTAGAGAGTTGTTTTACAGGTGTCAGTAAAAATGCCACATCCAGTTGCAGGTGTTCATTTTTATGCAACGTCCGCTCACCAGTGTATTGCGTGGCGGTGGTGGTAGTTGCCTTCCTGCTTAGCTGGAAACCGCCTTTGTTATCGTTGTACCAGGCGGGGGGCGGCGAAGGATGATAGAGATTAAGCAAAGGCCCCGTGTATGCGGCGCCCTGAAGTTCACAATGGAGGCCGATATTATAATTGCCGGCCCAATAGCTATCCTGTGGCCCTTTCCACTTCCAGTCGTATTGTTCGGGAATTAGTTGTCCCGACAAACCCATTCCCATAAAATAGGGGGCTTGTAGTTTGTTAAACGGTATCTCCAGGCGTACATCCGTTAGCGTTACATCACCCAAGGCAGTGATAGTGGTGTGATAGACAATATGCCCGTCGAATTCCATGGTCGCTTTTGTGGTGAGCGATACCTGGTTATTAGCTTCCCTTGTTTCCCAGCTGAGAGCCGCTGGGGTAGCGGTTGTCCACTGAATGGGTTCCTGGCGCAGGGGCATTATGCCTTCCTTGGTATAGAGCAGCAACTGCATGGGCTTAGCCAGGAGTTGTTCACCACTGAGAGCAGTGATGCTGGCAGGGAAGCCATCGCTGCCGATTTCCAGTTGGTGTAAGAGAGAGATAATGCGGCTGCCGTTACGTTCCAGCGGGTGATAGGGGGAAGTCACTACTGGTGCATCGCCCAGCGTAGAATTGAGCCAACGCAAGCGGGAATGCCGCCAGGGTTGACCATCGCCCCGATCGGCCAGGAGTGTGTCACCTACCGCTATATTTACCGGTACCACGATTGCCTTTTTATTCTTAGGCTGAATGGTAATGGTGAAGCGATAGGTGTGTTGTGTCGGGTGCTCAGGAATGTCGAGTCCAAACCACAAAGGTTGCACCTTGCCTTTGGCTACATTAATTGATTTGGTAAAAGCGGTACCGTCGGGATGAACCCCCTGGCTATTGAAACACTTCAGCTGATCACTGAAACCGCTATACTTTATTTGTACATCTTCCAGATCAGCGGCAGCTGCATATATTGCCAATTGAAAAGCATAGTACTCATTGCGGGCAGCCTTTCCCGAAAACCCCTGCTGATGGGGAGTCTCGATCCACCGATATGGTAACTGGTCTGGCATGCGTATCGGGAATTTTCTGTCCTCTGAAAAAACAAGGTAGCTATTTTTACTTTGTTTGATTAGCTGTTGAGTTTCTTCAGCGGTAGCACACACCTCCATTGGATAGAAACTATCGAAGGGCGTACGGGACTGTATTTCCAGCACTTTTGCAACAGGATGATGACCGCCGTATGGCAGCGACAAGTGTTGCGTTTGTGTCCAATCCGCCTCGGGTGCGGTTTCCGGCGGGAGATAGTCGCCATCAAACCAACCATTATTTTTCTTTCCGCGGAAAGGCATATAATACACATAATATTTGCCGGCGCCACTGCGTGGCTCAAAGACCATATCTCCTGCTTCGTGATTGATTTGAATACGAAAGATGTTCTTCATTTCCCGGCCGTTTTCGTCGGTGATTAAGAGGCGGAATTTTGCCGGATCAGCACCATGACGGCGCCAGGGAATATGTACGAAAACAGCAGGTACGGGTTGATCAACTTGTATCACCGCACGGTGATTACCCAGCGAATCGGCCCAGGGTGTAAATGGTGAAGTATAAGGTATACCCCCAATCGTACGGAATGGCAACACCAGAATACACCATAACGCAATGCCAACGCGACAAAAAAAAGAATAAAAAGACATACAAATATTTAATTGACAAAGACTCGCGTACACTGATATTAACAGCATCTCAGAGATACTTCCCCACAATTAACTATCATATCAAAAAAACAAACAAGGGATGGTGATAAGGAATTAAAACCAGATAAGATAAAACACCAATGATTCTTTTTTCTCTCAAACAAATACTATTTTCAAGCCCTTATAAAAATATAGGGGCACAGCACGAAAGCTACTAAATCTATTTATTATCCAACAAAATTTTCTTTCCTCTCTTAAAAGAGAGAATAAATCAAAGCCGCGGCGGCTGCCGTCATCAGGATGAGCGTGAGCGCCCCCAGCAGGTTGGAAAACCAGGAGTTGGTATATTCCTTCATGATTTTTTTATTGTTGCCGATATGCATAATCATGGCAATCATTACAGGCGCCGTTAGCCCGTAAACGATAGCGGTATAGAGCAAAGCTTTTATGGGATTAACACCCAGGAAATCGAGCGACAATCCCACCAGCAGGGAGATAATGATAGAAACATAAAACGACTTGGCTTCCGCGAAAGTTTTATCCAGGCCTTCTTCCCAGCCCAGGGTTTCTGCCAGCATGTAAGACTGTGAACCCGTAAGTACTGGTATGGCCAGTAACCCGGTGCCCAGTACCCCCAGGGTAAACATCAGGGAGGCCAGTTTGCCGACGAGCGGTTCCAACGCTTTGGCAGCCTGATCTACGGTTTCCACCTGGTTAATCCCTGCGGAAAATAACACACTGCCAGTAGTAAGGATAATGAAGAACATCACGATGTTGGAAAACAACATACCGGCATTCACATCTGTTCTCATGTCTTTCAATATCTGCTTATCTACCCAGATACCGTGCGCTCCTTTCTTCCCATGACCGCTATGTTCCTGCTCCTCCGCTTCCATGGTAGTTTGCCAGAAAAAAAGGTAGGGGGAAATGGTGGTGCCTAAAATAGCTACAATAATGGAGAGATAATCATTGTTCCATTGTATATCCGGAACAAAGGTATGTTTTAAAATGTCCATCCAGTTGAGGTGCAGCATGAAAGGCACTATCAGGTACAGGAATAACAATACACAGAGCCATTTCAGGATCATGGCAATTTTCTGATAGGAATACCGGATGATGGTGAACATCATCAATGCCGTAATAGCCACACAAAATACCCATACCGGCACGGAGGGTACCATCATATGACATACTGCACCCATCCCCTGTATATCGGCGCCTACATTGAGCGTAATAGCCGGAAAACTGAACAGGAGCATGAGGTATAATACCGGGCGGGGATAATACTGCTTTAAGGTAACCGTTAAGCCCTGGGAGGTGACAATGCCAATACGGGCACACATGCCCTGTACTGCGGCCATGAGGGGAAAGCTGAGCAGCGCCGTCCACAGGGTAGCCAATCCAAATTGTGCGCCTGCCTGTGAGTAAGTGGCTATGCCGGAAGGGTCGTCGTCACTGGCGCCGGTAATCAGCCCCGGACCCAGTTTTTTCAGGAATCTGCCTATGCCTGTATCGGCAATTTTTTTGCGCATGTACCAGTCAAATAAGTTTTCACGAAAGTTTCCCCAAGTTAAACATAAAACAGCGCATTCACACCGGGTATAAAAAACAAAGGCCGACCCATGTGGATCAGCCCCGTTTTAACAACCGTTCCCCTCAGAACGTGTGCATATATTCCTTGTACCGGTTGTACAAGTGTCCCGCCTGCAGGTAGGCCGACTGGGGACTCATAAAGTGTGAAAATTCAAAAGTAATCGCCTTATCATAACCGGCTTTCCTGGCTGCTTCCAGCTTAAGCCGCAGTTTTTCAAACTTGATGGGAAAAAATTTAATGGGCATGTCCCGGTCAAAACTTTCGGCATTGGTCCAGCATTGCAGCCCATAGCGGTCTGCCATCATTTTATTTACCCGGAAAAAATCCTCCAGTTCATGGTAATCGATATGTCCATCCTGGAAAGCAACTGCATCCACTGCGCCACGGATACCGTCGAAGATTTCGCTCCACTCTTTTTCGTGTTCCAGCAGCGACACGGCATCGGCCTTGGTAAGACCAGCAGAGGCCGCCATCACGGCTTTTTTCCCATCTATCCAGGGCGATATCAGCGTAGGCAGCCCGTTACTTACCTCCTTGCATTGCAGGCCCAGTGTACGAAATGCGTTTGCGGCGCCTTTAGTTTTGCGGCTGATCTCCATACTTAGATACCAACCTTTAAAACTTTTATGATGACCATATGTTTTCCACACTTCGTCTATCACAAAGCGATTGCTGTCTATTTCATGATACATGTCGCCGGTATCCCAATATTTGCCACTATCATACAGTCCGAAATAAAACTGCATATCCATTTCATCAGCCAGTTCCAGGTACATCTTTACCAGGTCGACCGGTGGCTCATAGGCGCCGAATTCCTTTACCAGGTAGCGGGAGGGATAAGTCAGAAATTTACGATAACCGCTACGAATCAGGATAACAGTGTCGATGCCGATGGCTTTCATGTGCTCAAAATCTTTCCGCCATTCTGCCCTGCCCCAGTTCTGATGCGGGATATCGTGGCTGATCTCATCTAAGAAAGTGCCGGTAATTTTCATTATAAGTATTTTTTCCGTTGCAGTATATTTTTCCAGGCCAGGTACCCGGCGCCTTTTAAATGCAGCCCGTCGTTGGTATAGTCGGTACTCAGCTTTCCTTCACTATCGCACAGGGCATCGTGCAAATTTACGTAGATACATCCCCGTTGCACCGCCATGCGTTCCAGCTGCAGGTTAATAGCGGCAATTTGCGCCTCCTTGTGCTGATGCCGGGCAAACTCCGTAAACTGATCGTTGGTAGGCAGGATGCTCTGGACGTACAATTTGGCACCAGGCGACTCCAGGCGGATGCGGTCCATGATCTTTGCATAGTTGCTGATAATCACACTGTCGGGTACGCCATTGGCCAGGTCATTGATACCAACCATGAGGAAGATGCTGGAAGGCTTACGGCGGGTAACTTCCGACAGGCGGTTTAAAATACCGGCAGTCATGTCGCCGCTGATACCGCGGTTCTTAATCTTACAGTTTTTAAACAGATCTGCCCATTCTGCGATATCCGTAATACTATCTCCCAGGAAAATAATTTCGCCAGACTCTGTATCAGGGATCTCATTAAACTGTGTTACCTTTTGCCGGTAATAAGTGCTGCCATAAGTACTGTCGTACTGGGCGGCAGCACTAAGCGGCAGCAGCAGCGCCGCTGCCAATATCATGCGTGTTATCATATTATTCCGTTTCAATAGCTGCGGTGGCAGCTTCCCGATGAACAATATTTGTATTTTCCGCGGCGGTGATATAGAGGCGGTCGTACCAGGTAAACTTCAGTACCACCATACAAGCCAACCATGTACCCATGGCCAGGAAGCCTTTCTCAAAATAACCAAAAACAAAACAGACCGGCATAATTACCATACTCATTTGCCAGCAAATGCCTATCAGGATATTTAGGATATCCCATTTGAGCTGCCGGTTAGGTATAAAGTCAGGATCTGCAGCCCTGGCCCAACGGGCTACCGGCTTCCACCAGCCCCAGGGCCGGGTGTTGGCATAGAAACTGGTAAGCACCTGCTGACTGGGAGCGGGTGTGAGTAAACACCCCAGCACACTGCCGGTCATAGAAAATGCCAGGATAATGAAGAAGGAAATCAACGTGCCGATACCGCTGCCAAATAAATCGGCGTACTGCGGAAAATAGGCCGTGGCCAGCAATCCCATGAGTTTAGGTACAAACGTGGCGGAAATAAGCCCGGTGAGCATGCCCGCAAAATAACCATAGCCATTGAATCGCCACCATATCCATTTCAGCACATTGGCCGCAGCATAGCCGCCATAAAGCGCCGAAGAAATCCACAAGGTGAGAGAGCTAAGCGAGTCGGCAAATAGGCCAAAGATGCAGCCCGTAATGATTACCGCGATAGAAGTAACATAACTCCACTTCACGTAATGTGAAGGCGCCTCATTGGGCTTAAAATACTTTTTATAGAAATCATTTACTAAATAAGCAGGAGCCGCATTCACGAAAGCGGAAAATGTACTCATAAAGGAAGCCAGCAAGCCGGCCAGCACCACGCCTCTCACACCGGCAGGCAGGTAACCGCCCACCACTTTACTCAGTATCACTTCAAAGTCAGGCTTTTGCTGCGCCTGCAATACAGGCATGAAATAATTAATACCGATCAGCGTTAATGCGCTCACCATCATAAACAAAGGGATATACAATACCAGGTTGGTAAAGCCAGTAAGCATAGCCGCCTCTTTGGGCTTCTTGGCACTGAGAATACGCTGCATATCAAAGCCAGGCACAGGGCCTGCGAGACTCGAAAATACGCCTTTGGCAATCATCATCATCACCAGTGCGCCAAACCAGGTAAATCCATCTTCCGCCACTTTCTGGTTGGCCTGTGGAAAAGAATTGCTCCAGTTGACATCCAGCTTCCAGGTTGGCCAGAAATTATTCCACCCCTCCGGTAAGCGATGATGCAACTCGGTGTAGTTCACATCGTGTACCGCGTAAGTTACCACCAGCACACAGCTCACCAGCAAAATGCCATATTGCAGCACTTCTGTGGCCACTACACTATACATCCCTCCTTTTACGGTGTACAAGGTAGTCAGCGCCACAATAATCACTGCGTATGTTTGCTGACTGCTCAGCAAGGGATTAGACAGGTCCCAGGGTAAAATGGTGGCACTGAATTTACCAATACCTACAAATACGTATCCTATAAACCCAATGACGCTTACAATGGCAAAAAGCACTACGATAATATGTGCCAGCCGGCCTCCCCGGTCGTCGCCAAATCGTTTGATGATCCAATCGGCCCCGGTCATCGCATTACTTCGCCTGATCCAGATGGCCAAAAACACCATTACAAAAATCTGGTTCCAGATTGGCCATAGCCAGGGCAGCCAGGCCGCTTTGAAACCGTACACAAAGAGCAACGCCACATAAAAGGCGGTGCCGCTTACATCAAACATCCCGCTGCTATTGCTGAATCCCAGCCAGTACCATTTGATATTATTATCTCCCAAAAAATAAGATTGGATATTTTTGGAAGCTTTCTTTGATATCCAGAATCCAAGCCCCACAATAACGGCCAGATAAAGAAAGATGATCACAATGTCTATTGACGAGAGATTCATGTTCTGCTATTGATAAATGAATTAAATTAATCGTTGTTGTTTCAGCACCTGTACCCATTTCAGGTAGCCTTCCCCGGAAAGATGCAGCCCGTCGTAGGTATAGCGGGCATCCATTTGACCGCTGCGGTCGAGCAGTGCATCGTATATATTCACAAAAGTTACCTTCAAACTAGTCGCCATCTCTTTGAGCCCTGCATTGAGGTCAATAACCTGTTCGTTGGTGCCGGTATAATACTGGCGCCCTATCAGCTGATTATTAATGGGCAATACACTTTGTACAAAAATACGGGTACCTGGAGAAGCCGCCTGCACGGTGCTGATAATGCGGCGATAGGTAGCAACCACAGATGCTGCCGGCATATGCTTGTTGAGATCATTGGTACCCACGAGGATAAAGAGCTTCACCGGACGATGCCGTACTACCTCATCTACCCGGGCCAGTAAACCATTGGTATTATCGCCCGCAATCCCCCTGTTCAGGATGTTGGCCTTTCCCAGGAACTCGCACCAGTCGCCCCACTGCGTAATGCTATCTCCAAAAAATATTACCGGCTTTTTAGCCACCGGTAATTGCCGGAAGTACGCCGTACGGCTGTCGTACAAATAATTATGATAGCTGGAATCCTGCGCCAGCAGCGGTAGTATACCGCCTATACATCCCAGTAGCAACAAAGGAATACTTTTTAATGTCATATCATTTTATGTTTTCCAATACCATTGCCGGTTGGTAAACCAGGCGGCAAGGGCGGTAACTAACCCAGTAAACAAAAATCCTCTTAACACACCGGTAACTGCCTGCTGCTCCATGGCATCAAAAAAATGGATAACGCCGGTGAGCTGCAAAAGCGGTAATAACAACAGGTTGCCCGCAACATAGGCCACCATTGGATTACGGCCGGTAACTGACAGATAATGGATGATGATTTGCCCTACCCGGCTGTATTGCAGCGAGTACAGGGTAATTAATACCAGGAAGGCAAGGCCGGTAGTAACAAAGTAATAGCTAAACGTGGCGGGATCTTTCTTTATGCCGCCCTCAAATGATTCAAAGCATAGCCCCAGTACAACAAGATAAGCACCCGTTTGCAAAAAAAGATACAATAACCGAAAATGTTCCCGGCGCAGGGTAGCCACCGCCAGGTAGCAGAGCAGCAACCCCGCCAAGGTAGCCACCAGGTTAATGGTGGTATACCGGCCAAATAACAGGCATACGTTGCAGATCAGTACAGCCGCCGCGAAATTACCTGCCAGCCGTATCCGGACAATCTCTCCGGCATCCGGTGCCTTGGTGGCTGCACTATATTGCAGCAGCCAGTCGCCAGCCAGCGTACCGGGCAAGAGGATAAACAGGTATTTCAGGAAATCCGCCTGGTACATCCAGGGCAGCGGCGACCAGTGGAGCCAGGTATAACACCAATTACCCGGCTGCGTTCCGCCCAGGTAAATACCGGCCAGCAAAGGCAATAGTGCCAGTCGCCATAACGGATGATTCCGGGTAATATACCACCAGCAAATGCCCGCAAAAGATACATTAGCCAATATCAGGATAATGATATCACTGTTGTATAGCGAAAACCCTTTGTTATCCTCAAAAGGCAACACATATATCAACACCGCTGTAATCACTACGGCCATACCTTTAAGGATACGCCACAAGCGGCTACCGGCAGGCGACTGGAAGAACAAAATAAATAGCAGCCCGAAAGCCAGGATGGCAACTCCATATCCCATGGCTCCGGGCATCGCATGGGCCATTTGCCGGGAGAAGAGCGCAAAGAATACTAACAGCAGGTAACGTTTCACCGCCAGCCAGCCTATAGCCCAAAAGCCCGCTTTCTCCTGTATTCTTTTTTTGAGAGATAAGGGAATGGCAGCGCCCATGCTGAACAGGAAGAACGGAAATACGAGGTCTACCCAACTGATACCGGGCAGCTGCGGATTAAACTGATGTGCAGGCGGCGGTTCCTGCGCATGGTACATCCAGGCAGGCAGTATCCCGAAGGCAATACTGCCTGCCAGCACCATTCCGAAAATGGCCAACCCTCTTAAAGCATCCAGGCTCTGATTACGCTGTTTCATAAATTTATGGCTGTAAGCCCGCCTTTACTTCATCCCACAATGGCACGCCCATATGATTGTACTGCGGCGCATATAAGTGTACCAGGTCAAAGATCATGACGCCGGCTGTTTTAGACAGGATCAGTTTAATGGCTTTACGGATATCGGATTTATTGTTCCACACCGTGTTACCGGCGTCGATACTGCCTACCAGCGGTACTTTACCTTTGGTTACATACCGGCCTCCATTCAGAGAGCCTTCGAGGCTCCACCAGTTATAGGTCAATCCTGCAGTAGCAGGATTATCTGCCAGCATGATCTGTGCATAATAGTTACCCGTCATCAGCAGCCCCAGCTCATCGGCATAACCGTAATCTTTGGTTTGCGGATAGGCCCAGTCCATGCGAAGCACAGGGTCATTAAACGGATCGTACTTTTGACTAGCCCAGTTAACACCCACCGGGTAGTAGTCGCCGTACCAGCCGCCTACATAGGCGCCAAACAGCGCATCTGCACGGGTGGCCTTGATAGCGGCATGTGCTTTCTTTACAAAGTTGTAGATCACACTCATCCGATAGGCCAGCCAGCGTTTGTAATACTTGCCGGTAGCTGCAGGTGTGGTTTGCCCGTTTTCCTGTTTCCAGGAAGAAACAATATCTGTCGGGAAGTTCATGAAATTGGCGTTCTGGTCGTTGAACACGTCTTTCAGGTATTGTACAAACTGCGTTTTGCTATAGTCAGAAAAGTCCGCATCGATATTGGCGTAGCGGGCATAGTCGAGGATAACACCATCCACTGCGTATTTGGTCACGATCTCTTTCAGGATGTTGATGATGCGGTCCTGCACTTCCGGATAAGCGGGGTTCACAAATCCGGGACGGCCTGTTTCGGTAACGGGTACCCGTTTACCACTGGCGTCACATACGATGGCCTGGTATTTATTTTTAAAGGTGGCATCTTCGAAAACGGCGCCGGTCTTCGCATCATTATCTCCTTCTACAAAAGTCATCACGGAGGCATACACTTTCATCTTCCTTTCTTTGGCGGTTTTCACCATAAAGTCGAGATAGTCTACCCCTGCCGGCAGCGATTTTCCATTATGGCTGGCCACTTTGCTGGTATAGGCGCTGGGAAAAACGGTATGCCCGGAAGATTCTTTTACATCTACCACCAATGCGGTGATACCGATTTGTTGCAATGTATCCAGCGTTTTACGGATAGCCGCCGTGTCATTAAAACGGCCATAGGTGCCAAATACGTTGGCGTTCAAATCTATCCAGACAATCGCTTCCTTTTTACCTCCGGGTGTTACCAGGGTATCGGTGCCCTCATCGGGATCCACGACGGGAATAGAGTTATTATTCTTTTTACATCCGGCTACCACTATCAATAGCAGCAACAGCGCAGGAATGATATGTATTTTTTTCATGAGGCAGTGCTTTAAAAAACCGGAGCATAGGATGCGCTATGCTCCGGACGGAGTGATTAATAGGTGGTCAGTTCATATCCAATGATCCCCACGTTGGTCAGCAGCATATAAATGTAGGCGCTGGACCTGTCGGGCGCAAAAGACACGCACACGTCACCGGTACCGTTGCCATTGTCGGCTGGGCCGGCGATAGACTCAGCGTTGAATACATTAAACGCACCGTAGGCCGGGTTGGCAGGCGACATGCTCACCGCCGCCGGATCGGTAACATCGAACAGGGCGATATTGCCATTATTAAGACTCCAGGAGTTGTATTTCAAAAAGGCCAGGTAGCTGGCGCCGTTGAAATTGAAGTACACAGAAGGCGCATGGAAAATATAACCGGCAGCATCGGTATTGAAAGCCGCAATACGGGCGTTGCTGCCTCCATTTACCATCGCTATTTCACTGCCATAATTTATGAAGTAAGTACTGGAGAAAGAAGCCGCTGTAGGTAATGCATCTGCCAGGTAACCTATGTTATCAGTGCCTTTATAGGTAGCTACCACCGGCGCTGCGTTAACATCTGGTGTGTTAGTGGCATTCACAATTTTACCATTGTGGATACGCCATTTGTAGATGTCCGCGGTTTGAGAGGCCGTTGCATAGATCACAGCATCTTTATACAGATCTCCGTATATGCGTACCCGCCGGCCTACGCCTGCCCAAGCGGTAGTATTGCTCCATTCCAGGATCTTTTCCGGTGCGGGATCGGTAGCACTCTTCCAGCGATATAAAGTGAATTTATCATTCAGGGCTGCAAAGCTGGCGCCTACTAAAGCTCCCATAGAATCGTTCTGCATTTGGAAGGAATAGAAATTGCTGACTGGCAATGGCATATCCTGTACGTAGTTGCCAGTAGTACGATTAAACAGACGCAATTTCGACGGGTTGGTATTGCTCACCACCACCAGGTAATCGCCGCTCACGGCCATACTGGTTTCGGTGTAGTTGGTGCTGATACCTCCGCCGCCGGAAGCTGCGCCCAGCTTTACAAACAGCTTACGGGTAATACCAATGCCATAAGGTTTCTTCACCGGTGGCAGTACTTTTAGCGTATATGGTTTTACGATGCCGTCGATACTTTTTACGGTAAAGGGTACCGGGTTGGAAAGGTTTACGGTGGCGCCATCGGCGATGGATACCGTAGAGTGACTGTTGACCGTTACACTCACCTGTGCCTTCGATACATCTACACCTGGCAGTACGTAAAAGATCACGTCATTATCTTTCATTACGGCTTCCACTTCTGTGTCGGCGCCATCGAGCAGGTAGTGCATGGTAGCTTTTTTCACAGTCACATCTCCTACTTTTTTTGCTACTACCACCAGCTTGCTTTTCTGGCCGGTGCCGCCGGTAATTTCCAGGCTAATGGGTTTAGACATATCCATCAACGTACCGATAGCGGGGCGCATTACGGCGTCCAGTGGCAGGTTGGCACGTAATATTAATTTATGGATATCTGTTTCGTTATCTGATTCTACCGGGTAGAAATAAGGTACTTCGATAAAAGCGCTGTCTTTGGCCGTATTGTATACCGGTTCAAAGGTGGCATCTTTTACGCCGGGCAACTCCAGCCAAATCGACTGCGGTTTGCTGTCTTCTTTTGGAAAGATGGGTTCCGGCTTGTGGCAGGCAGTAAACGCCATGCCTAACCCCATGATGATTGCAGGTACTTGATATATATTTCGCATGTACAAATCATTTATTGTTACGCATAGCTGGTTACCAGCCCTGAATTTGTTTCATTGCCGGATTGTTCACAATTTCGGTTTGTGTGATCGGCATGTAGTAGAAAGATGTTGGGAAATAACGGTTTTCCTTATCGCAGTCTACTTCCGTATAATCGAAACCGCTACCGTTGGCCGTTACCTTATGTCCGTGGAAGCGCACGTTGTTTAATACGATATGCGCTTTGCGCCAGCGGCGCAGGTCCCAATAACGATGGCCTTCGAAGGCCAGTTCCACTTTGCGTTCATGCTCAATAGCGGCCATCATCGCTTCTGGCGTGGCTGCGGGCACTCCGGGCAGGCCTACCCGGGATCTTACCTTATTCAGGGAGGTCTTGGCTTCTGTTATTTTGCCCAGTTTGGTCAATGCTTCTGCATGTATCAGTAGTATTTCTGCATAGCGCATTTCTACCCAGGGCTGGTTGCTGTTGAGCACCAGGATATCCGTGTTGGTTTCGTCCAGCATTTTACGCTGGTAGTAGCCGGTCACTGTTTTGCGCGGATCGCTGTTTACTTTAAAATCGATGTAGCCTTCCTTATCGTCCTCGGGTGTAGTGTTTACGGTTCTGCCTTTCCACGAGGCGCCGTTATAAATAACGGAGGCATAGAACCTTGGTTCTCTGCCGGCATACGGATCTGCTTTCATATCGGCTTCTGACCAGGAAAATTTACGGCCATCTGCCATTTCATATTCATTCACCAGTTCGGCAGTAGGTACGCCGGTAGCGCCGCCGCCCGCTACATCTGCCGGGGGAGAGAAGAAGAAGTCCAGCTGGTGTGTAACGCCCGGACGCTGGTAATACACAGCAAAGATAGCCTCCTTGCTGTTGCCGTTCAGAAATGCTTTGGCATAATCTGTTTCCAGGTCGTAGATACCCAGCGCGATCACCGCAGCAGCAGCATCTGCTGCGTGTTGATAGTACTCCGTTTTCTTAGAAGCAGGAACACCGGTGAGTGGATCTTTATTAAATTGTTTGTTGTCGTACTCCGCTACCGATGCAGCGTATAGCCATGACCGTGATAGCAATCCATAGGCGGCGCCCTGGGTAACTCTTCCTTTCTGTGCTGCAGGCCATTCTTTTGGTAAATGCTGTGCTGCGAAATTAAGATCGGCAGCAATAAAATTCCAGACGTCATCTTCGCTGGAGCGGGCGTGATTTTTATCGGCAGGGAGTTTATCCATAATGATTACGCTACCGTTGATACGCGCCAGCCAGAAGTAGTTATAAGCGCGCAGATAGCGGGCTTCTGCTTCAAACTGCACTTTTTGCTGGTCGGTGAGTTTGCTATACAGCTGCATGCCATTCAGGAACTCGTTGATACGGCGGATGTTGCCATAGGCGTCGTCCCAGACAGAGATGCTGGGCGAAGCAGCATTCACCTGTCCGGGATTATAAGCCAGCCTGTTCACTGTTCCATTCCCCATGGAATTGGAAGTATATTTTTCGATATCAGTAAAGGCATCGGTAGCGTTGCTATAGCCGATGGGAAACTGACCGAAAGCATAGGTCTTAAATTGATCGTATAAACCGTACATGTACAGGTCTACGTTGGCGGCATCTTTCCAGATAGCCGCGTCGGAGTAACGGTCGCCGGGCATACCATCCAGCTTGCAGGACTGTACGCTGCCTGCCAGCGTGAGCAGCAGTAAGGCCGTTTTTATATGAGTGCGTAATGTGGTCATAAGTAATCGCTTTTCCGTTTAGAAAGTAAGGTTAGCACCGAAAGACATCATTTGTTGCTGAGGATAGAAGCCGTTGTTGGCATTAGGCATTTCAGGATCCATGTACTTCAGGTGATCGAAGGTGAGGAGGTTGAAGCCTGCCAGGTAAAAGCGGCATTTTTCCACATTCAGGGCTCTCAGTACGGAAGCCGGTAAGGTTACTCCCAGCTGGGCAGACTTGAGCCGCACATAAGCGCCATTTCTCACCCACTGCGAGTTGGCCCAGCCGTTGTGGTTTGGGAAACCTGCCCTGTCGGCTGTTAAGCGTGGATAACGTGCATTCGGGTTATCGGGGGTCCAGGCTTGTTCTACGAGGTAGTAAGGGCTGTTACCACCACCATAAAACGGACGGGTAAATGGTGTGTTATCATTCACGCCCCAGGTGCCGGACGAACCTTCATATTCCCCACCCAGTGATACATCTCTCAAACCAGCACCCTGGATCAGGGCAGAGAAATCAAAGATGCCATAACGCAGTTCCAGGTTTAAGCCATACATGAGCTGCGGTATATTACTGCGACCCATATACGTAATATCATCGGTGGTAATCTTGCCATCGCCGTTGATATCGCGGTATTTGATGAATCCCGGCGCAGCGCCACCACTGGGAGAAGAGGCCCAGTTATTTACTTCCTCCCAGGTTTGGAACAGGCCTTCGGAAATAAAGCCTTTCTTTTCACCGATGCTTCTGCCCGGGCTTCTCTGCCAGGCAGGCAACCCATCGGGGTCATTCTTCACGAGTATTTTATTGCGCGACCAGTTGAGGTTACCGGTTATCGCATAGTCAAACTTGTTATTTACTTTATGACGATGCGTCAACTGCAGGTCAAATCCTCTTACATCGGCCATACCGCGGTTTACCACGGTTGGATAATAACCTCCCATGGAAGGCGGGAATAAGTTGCCTTGAACGTCGAGAATGTCTTTGGTGAGTTTGTAGAAATAATCGGCCGACACGCTCAATCCTCCATGGAAGAGCGTAGCATCTATACCTACGTTAGTATTGTAGGCTTTTTCCCAGGTAAGACTGGTGCTGGGAATAGCGCCTGAGTAGATGCCAGAAACGGATTTATCGCCTATGACTGATACCGGGTTGGCCGACAGGGAAAATGTCTGGAGATATTGGTAATCGCTGTAACCCTGGTCGTTACCCAGCTTTCCGTAAGAGGCTCTCAGTTTCAGGAAGTCTACTTTATCTTTCAGCTGGTTGAAGAAATTTTCTTCACTGAGCACCCAGGCGGCAGAAGCTGCGGGAAAGAAACCCCAACGGTTATACGTAGGGAAGTAGAGCGATCCATCGTAGCGGGATACCAGTTCCAGCAGGTATTTATTTTTATAGGCGTAGTTGATTCTTGTTACCAGGCCGGCGCGGGCATTGGTGCCGCTATTGCCGGTAGGTTGTACAATGTATTTATTATCCTTGTCGCGGAAATCAATTTCCTTCAGCTCTGTGAGTGGCAGGTTGGCGCCACCGGCAGAGAAGCTATTTCTATCTGTCTGGGAATATTCATACAGTGCCAGCGCTTTGATGCTATGGCTGCCTATTTCCGTGCTATAGTTGATACTTGGCTGGAAAGTTTGCCGGGAGTTGTTAGCCTGCGATTGGCGAATAGTGTTGATATTGATACCCGGAGGAGTAGATGGATTCCAGTACCAGCCGGAGCTGCCTTGTTCTCTTACCATGAGGTTATAGGGTTCGGTCCATCCCCGGAATTCCTGGAAGGATTTATCGTAGGCGGTCATCAGTTTCAGGTCCAGTCCTTTTACATAAGGTATATGCGCGGTAAAGGTCATAGCGCCCTGGAAGGTGCTGGTAACATACCGTTGCCAACCGGAGTTGTCGATGGCGGCGATGGGATTCACAATACCGGAGTTGGAGCGGGTGGCGGTGGGCACGCCGTTGTACGTAGCCGGGATATTGGGCAGCGTTCTTACCGCCTGATAAAAAGGGTTCATGTATTCACCATCATCGGCCGGGATACCGGTACTGTTGCGGGTTTCCTGGCGGGCTCCCAGATCCAGCGCTACGGAAAACACCTTGCTGATATTTGCATCGAGGTTGGTGCGCACATTGTATCGTTTGTAGTCAGACCCTTTTACTACGCCTTCCTGGTTCAGGTAACTGGCGTTGGAGAAATATCTTATTTTATCGGTCCCTCCTCTCACGCTTACGCTATGGTGTTGCGCCATTGTTTTGCGCCCGGTGAGCATACCGGTCCAGTCGGTGTTGCCAAGGAAAGGATCTTTGTTGGTACCGTTGCGTAGGGCGGCTATCTGTGCATCAGAATAGGTATAAGGGATAGGATCGCCGCCGGTAGCGGTGAGGTAATCGTTGTCCATTTGCTCTCCTTTTTTGAACCAGTACATATAATCTGGTCCGTCGAGGAATTTGGGAAAGCGGGTGAAGGCGGTGCGGGTCACTTCTCCGTCGTAAGATACCACGGGCTTGCCGGAGTTACCTCTTTTGGTGGTGACGAGGATTACGCCGTTGGCGCCCTGTACACCATAGGTAGCGGCAGCAGCCGCATCTTTCAGGATAGAAATGCTTTCCACTTCAGATGGATCGAGGTTGGCGAAAGAGCGTTGTACCCCATCTACAATCACCACCGGGCTGTTGTTGTTATAGGTGCCTTGTCCACGAATGAGGAGGGAGGCGTCATCAAATCCCGGGCGGCCGGAAGTTTGGGTAGCTACCAATCCGGGCAGGCGGCCTGCCAGCATGTTGGTGAGGTTCATGGCGGGTGTTTTCTTTAGCTCGGCGGAAGAAATCTGTGCCACACTACCGGTGAGGGATGATTTCTTCTGGGTGCCATAGCCCACTACCATTACTTCATTCAGTTCTTTTGCATTTTCTTTCAGTACGGCATTAAAGGCAATTCCCGGTGTAGCCGTTACCGTGAGTGGGGAAAAGCCGGTCATAGAAATTACTACCGTTACCGGGGCATCGCCGGCGTTGAGGCTGAAGGTTCCATCGATGCCGGACACGATTCCTTTCTTAGTGCCTTTTACCAGAATGGTGGCGCCCGGCAGAGCGTTGCCTTTTTCGTCTCTGACGGTACCTGTCACATTTTTGTTTTGTGCTATCGCCAGTGTATGCTGCATGATAAAGGCTATCATCAGCATTAGTGTGCGCCACATAAGCACATTTAGATTTGGTTTACTCATAACTTTTAATTTACAGGAAGGATAAAAGCATTATTGTCTGTTACTGTTTTCGAAGGTGGAATATACCTGGTAGAGGGCGCGTGGAACGTGGAAGGCGCCTTTCCATTTACCACCTTTCAGCGGAAGTAATACTTGTCCCTGGCGGTTCAGGTAGCCGAACCATTCACCATATGCCGCATCGCGGAAATGTTGCCAGGTATAGTCGTGTACTTTAAGGAACCATTCGGCGCAGCGTTTGTCGCCGGTAAACACGTATCCTTTGGCCAGTGCGATGAGTGCTTCTACATGTACCCACCACAGTTTCTGGTCCCATTCCAGTTGCTGGGGCGGGTGGCCGAGGATGTCTTTAAAATAGAGGATGCCGCCGTATTGCTGATCCCATCCATATTCCAGGGTATCGAGCATTATATCGCATGCTTTGCGCAGGAGTGTAGGATCCTGCAGGCGGCGGGCCAGGTCCATGATAAACCACATGGCTTCAATACCGTGACCGGGATTGACGAGGCGGCCATCGAAACTATCTGAGAAATGGCCGTTGGCGAATACATTTTCTACGATAAGTTTTTTGTCTGGTTGATAAAAAACGTCCATTACTTC
Source organism: Chitinophaga sp. Ak27 (assembly GCF_012726295.1). Classification (GTDB taxonomy): domain Bacteria; phylum Bacteroidota; class Bacteroidia; order Chitinophagales; family Chitinophagaceae; genus Chitinophaga. The sequence continues at coordinate 235,171 of NZ_JABAOB010000010.1, forward strand.
ATGGAGTACGGTAGGGATAAAAGCGGATACTTTGTCAGCCCCGAGGAGGTGTTCCATTTCGAGCGACAGGTTACACAGGATCATGGGTAAGCTGAAGCTCTTGAGGGGCCTGGTTCCCGGGTAGGCCTTATTATAGTTGCCTTTGGAATTTTCCTGGCGGTGGAGGATGTTGTCAAAAGTAGTGAGGGCTATTTCCTTAAAGCGGTCGCTGGGCGCTGCTTTGTCGAGCGAGGCAAATCCCATGGCAGCGAAGCAGTCGCTAAAGATGTTATACGCCTGTACCAGGGGTTTGCCTTGTTGGTTGAGGGAGAAGTACCAGTTACCGTTTTCATCGCGGCCATATTTTTCCATAAACGCGGCGCCGTGAAGAGCCATGTCGAGCCATTCCTGGCGGGGTGCTATTTTATTGAACATATGGCTGAAGCACCATACCTCGCGGCCTTGCAGCCACATAAATTTATCGGTATCGAATACGCTGCCATCGCGATTCAGACAGGTAAAGTAGCCACCGTATTTTTCATCTTTGCTATGCTGCACCCAAAACGGTAAAATATTGTCGAGTAATTCATCTTTATACAGTGCGGCATAATAGTCTTTATCTAACGCGGCTGGTGTTTGTCCTCCTGGTTGTGGCTGATCGGCTACTTTTGGTTGCATCCTTTTTAAATTATTTTATTTACAGAGGACAATTTATAATTAATTTAATTACCAAACAATCATTACTAAATATTTTTATTAATTAATGATGTTTCAAGACAACTTTGTTAACTTTATTAATTAAATAGTACTTTTAAAGAAAAATATCACACTTATTGCATGACAACCCAGGAAAGCATATTTGAAATTTTTTCAGAAGAAACCCTGGCCGGAGTGGCCTACAAGAACAAATCCCTGAAGAGAGCCATCATCGACCATCTGGACCAGGCAGGCAACAGCACCATTACTGACTTAACCCTTGCCTTAAACATCAGTGTACCCAAAACCACCAGTCTCATTAATGAACTGATCAGCGACGGTATTGTAAAAGATTACGGGAAAGACGACTCCAAAGGTGGGCGCAGGGCCAGCATGTACGGCCTGGTAGCGGAATCCGGATTTTTTATCGGCGTAGATATTAAGAACTTTTACGTCAACCTCGGGTTGCTCGACTTTAAAAAGGAACTGGTAACGTCGGAAATGCGGGTACCCTTTACCCTGGCCAACACCCCCGAATCGTTTCATGACCTGATCCAGATTATCCTGCAGTTCATTAATAATGTAACAGTAGATAAGAAGAAGATCTTTGCGGCCTGCCTGAATCTCTCCGGGCGTATCAACAGTGAAAAAGGTTATAGCTATAGCTATTTCCACTTCAATGAAGAGCCCCTGAGCCAGATCGTAGAAAATGCCATCGGCATCAAAACCTTTGTGGAAAACGACTCCAGGGCGATGGCCTATGGGGAATTTTACAATGGCACCGTACACGACGAAAAGAATGTATTGTTTCTCAACCTGGACTATGGTATCGGGTTGGGTATTATGATAGACGGAAAGATATACCGGGGTAAATCCGGTTTCAGTGGCGAGTTTGGCCATATCCCTATTTTCTCCAATGAACTCATTTGTCACTGTGGCAAAAAGGGTTGCCTGGAAACGGAAGCCTCCGGGCAGGCGCTGATCCGCATGTTCAAGGAAAGAATAGAACAAGGCCATACCTCCAGCCTGCTGCAGCAAAAGAAAATGCCGGAAAACCTGCGCGTATCCGACATTATACAGGCTACCATGAGTGAAGATGTGCTCTGCATAGAACTGATTGCCGAACTGGGCGAAAAAATAGGCCGCGGTATTTCCGTGCTAATCAATCTCTTTAACCCGGAACTGGTGATCATCGGCGGTACCCTGGCTGAAACGGGCGACTATATCCGCCTCCCCATCCGAAGTGCCCTCAATAAATATTCCCTTAGCCTGGTAAATAACGATACCCAGCTGCGTATGTCCAAACTGCATGAAAAAGCCGGTATTATTGGTGGTTGCCTGATTGCACGACACAATCTCCTGTCTTTTAATAAATAATTACATCAACGGTCATTATTTTTTAAATTATTTTATTAAGTTTGTTTCGATTAATAATAATATTAACTATTCATCGCAACAAATTCCCGCATGTTAAAGACGAGTATATCAACCACCGGAAAAAAAACTTTGTTATTCAGTTGTGCCCTGGTAACCGGCTACCTGGCACACGCACAACAGATGACCGCCGCCTTGAACAACGTCATTAAAAATACGCCGCAGGGGCATACCATGCAGGTGCCCGGCCTACTTAGTGAACAGATACCGGCACTTCCCTACCAGAAAATTGTATTACCTGGTCCCCAGTTCCTGATCTCAGATGACCCGGAATATATTCGTGTACCCGAAGGCGTAGCCCTTAGAGAGCCTGTACAACCCGGTTCAGTAAGATTATACCTGTATAACGTAAACGGCGTACAGGAACCGGAAAAAATGGACCGTAAAATAGCCGCGGTAATCAAAAATACTGGTAATCAGCCTATGCATATCCGCATGCTGAAATACTCTTCCCAACAACCTACCACCAATTATTTCTTTGCAGGCAAACAGGGACTGGCCGACTTCTTCCAATCGCAGCCCGAAACCGTAGCCCGTGAAGTAAAGCCCGGCGCCTCCATCTGCCTGGACCCTAAACAGGATAAGGCAGTGGTAAAGTATGATGAACTGGTGCACGGCTTCTATGAATTTGTGATTGACCAACCCGGCGAAGTCAGCATCGTGCAAACCGACCTGAAAACGCCGGCTACCGTAGCTGCCAGCCGTGTCAAAAACGCTCTCGCCACCAAGCAGTATGCAGGCGCCGGCCGCGGCACCTACGGCATCAGCAACTATCGCATCATCGTAAAAGATACACTCGACACCAAAAATGGCCTGACACAGGTATTGGTAGCCGACGGCGAAAAAGATCCCTGGGTAATCGGGAAAGAAGCCACTACCGGCGAACTGAAAAGCCTGGACGGCAATTACGGTATCCTCTACAACATAGAGCTGTCGTGGAAAAGCTCTGATGGCAAGGCACTGGCACTCATGACATGGAACCCCCGGGGCGACAACGGTCAATGGTGCGGCGGTATGGCCAACACCATGGTAGTAAGCAGCGGTAAATTTAAAGAAGGCGTAATACAATTGCCCAGCAACCAACTGGTAACGACCAAAGCACCGGAAGCTATCCTCATCCAGGTATTTACGCCTCCTGCCGGCGGCGGCGTTCAGAAAGTACATTTCACCTACTCGCCCCCCGGAGCCTCCTGTTTACCAACACCGCTGGTGTTGGTGCCGGTTGATCTGAAATAATCCTTCCGCCATTACTATATACGCAAAAGGTGCAGTTGTTTATGACCGCACCTTTTTCGTTTTTGTTATCTTTCGGTATGCCCCAGCGCTTTCATCACCTCTGCCTTGTACTGGCGCCCAATAGGCAACTCCAGTCCTCCAACGTCTATCAGGGTAGCGCTGAACGATTTTATTTTATCAATCACAATAATATAGGAACGGTGAATACGCAGAAACTGCTCATCGGGTAACTTCTCTTCCAGGTAAGTAATCCGTTGATACGTAATAATATCCTGTGAAACAGTTCTCACTTTTACATAATCATTCAAACTCTCAATACAGATAATATCTTTCAACAATACCTTGATCATCTTCTTATCTACCTTCAGGTAAATAAAACTCTCTGCCGACACGCCATGCAACAACGGCAGAAAGCCGGGATGCACGGTCACGGTATCCCGTAAGGCCTGGTACTTATTAATCGCCGCCAGGAAACGCTCAAAAGACACTGGCTTTAACAAATAGTCAAGTACATTTAACTCAAAACCATCTACCGCATAATCGCGGTAAGCGGTGGTAAGGATAACAGCCGGACGGCTGGATAGCGTCTTTAAGAAATCTAATCCCGATAATTTGGGCATCTGAATATCGAGAAACAACAAGTCTACTTTATGCTGTTGCAAAAACAACATAGCGGCAATGGCGTTATCACATTTTCCTAACATAGTGAGGTTATCCAATTGCCCGATAAATGTAGCAATGACATCGGCTGCCAACGGCTCATCATCTACCACCAGGCATTTTATTTTGCTGATACTCATCCGGGTAATTTAATTTTCAGGTCAACGGTATAGCGGCCAGGTTCTTTTTTCTGCTGCAGTTCATGCGCCTGCGGATATAACAGCATCAGACGACGTACTACATTTTGTAAACCGATGCCGTTGCACAGGTTCGCAGGCGCAGGCGTATCTTCTACCAGGTCGGTATGGCTATTTTCTACTTTCACCTGCAACCAATCCCCTTTCACCTTAATATCAATGGTCACCCACACTGCGTCAGTTTCATTACTTACTCCATGCTTGAATGCATTTTCCACAAACGGGATCAGCAGCAACGGCGCTACCTGTCGCAGCCCGGTATCGCCCGATACGTTCAGCGATACATCGAGGCGATTGCCATAGCGCAGCTGCTCCAGCTGTATATAATTCTGGATATGGCTGATTTCCTTGTCCAATGCAATACCGGCCAGTTGTGCATCATACAACATATAGCTCATTAGTTCCGACAACTTCAATACTACGACCGGCGCTACCGGTGATGCCTGGAGAGTTAGCGAGTACAGGTTATTCAAAGTATTAAAAAGAAAATGGGGATGTACCTGTGCCTTCAGAAAATTCAATTCCGCTCCCAGCTTTTCTCTTGCCAGTTCCTGCTGGTGCTGTTCCTGGTAATAAGATTGTTTAAAGATACGCAACACCAGGGTGAACATTAATACCGGGCTTAAAAACCACAACATGGCCTTCAACAAAAAGTACCACACAAAAATATCGTCCCGATGAGTGGTTTCACTTAGAAAAACAGGTTCAAATACACATTCCGACAGTACCCGGTTCATCAATGAAGCTGCAAAGAGTAATACAATGGCACTTATAATATACCACCCATATCGCTTACGGACAAATAACCAGGGAAACAATACGTACATATTCATATAGGCCACCAATACTGCGCCGGGCAGCCCCATTAATTCTATGGTGAAATAGTACCGCCATCCATCGTCTCCATCGGAATGTACACCGGTAAACACCAGTATATACATGCTCCAAAAGAGCAGATGTGTTAACCACCGGTGACGGCCTATATTAAAATTATCTATACTCATTTGTCAACCAACCATATAAAAGTAGTTATTCCCCTGTACCTGTCTGTTTATTTCGACCAACAGCCATTTGTGCACCGGATACGACATCTTCCGTATGCTGCGGTTATATCCCGGTTACAGTTGGTTGTTGGGCGAAATTCACGGGATAACTATGCCAGGGTAACTTCCTTTGGATACTATAAAGCATAACACATGTTATTTATCTTTTCATGTACCCGTACTTCCCGGCGCTACAACAATTTAGCTAAAATACTGGTGACTGTATTGTTAATTTCAGGCCGGCCCGCCTGGGCACAGGTGAGCAAAAATCTGGAAGCAGTAACCGTCACCGCTAAAAAACCATTGATGGAAAGAAAGGCAGGCATCACAACGATTCGTATAGATGCCCTCCTGACCTCCACAGGCAGCAATACCCTGGAAGTACTTGAGCAGCTGCCCGGCGTACAGGTCAATAACGGACAAATCAACCTGAGGGGGAAAAGCAAGGTCACCATCTACATAGATAATAAGCCCATCTACCTGGATGGCGATGAGTTGGCAGCCTACCTACAATCGTTACCAGGGCATGCCATCGAAAAAATTGAACTGATGCCGCAGCCACCGGCTAATTATGAAGCAGCCGGCAATGGCGGCATTATTCATATTATCCTCAAAAAAGGAAAAGCCAAAGGCTTTAACGGTAGCCTGCTATCCGAAAATATACAGGGCAGATATGCCCGCCTTTTGCAAAATGGCCAGTTCAACTTCCGGTACCGGCAGGTAAATATATATGGCAGTGTGGATAACTTCAATGGAAATGGCGTTAGTGACCGTAACAATACGAAAGACTTTATCAACAGCACTACCCTCCTGTATGCCGCACAAACCAGCAGTGACAAATCTACCAATGGCCGTATCCTGGGCAAAGCGGGGATCGATATACTTCTTTCTCCAAAAACTACAACAGGTATGGAAATCAATTACCTGTATGGCGATGCAGCTGTAACCAGCGCTGGTAGCGGAACAGAACATTATGCCCCGCCAACACCTGATAGCCAGCTACATATCCGCAATATTTCCCGGCGTTATTATCATCAAAGTACTTTACATGCCTACTTTCGTCATATATACGATAGCAGCGGCCGGGAGTTGTCTGTTGCTACAGACGGCCAACATTATACCCGCCTCCAGTCTATATACAATACATATGTTGCCAATGAAAAAACACCTGGTCAGCAAATTTTCCGTATGCCCGCTACTGTCAACGTTTATACCGCCCAAACAGATTATATCCATCCATTTAACCCTGTTATCAAACTCATGGCAGGATATAAATTCACCACTGCCAATACCTACACAACACGCGATAGCTTCAACTACCAGGAACGCATACACGCCATTTATGCCAACTATACACAAACAGCAGGCGCCATTTCCTATCAGCTTGGATTGAGGGCGGAACAAACGTATACCCGTGCTCCGGACCTTGTACGCACCAATACACAACTGTTTCCATCTACACTGATCTCCTACAAAAAAAATCAACACCAGGTAAACCTCTCCTATGCCAAAAGAATAGAGCGGCCCGGGTACCAGCGGCTGAATCCTTCTATCGTACCGGTAGATAAATATACGTATAGCGCGGGCAACCCCAATTTGCTGCCAGCCCTTTCAGATAATATTGAGCTGACGTATCAGTCGGGGAATAACTTCAGTGTAAGTGGGTTTTACAGCCGGGTACAACACGATATTATATCCGGCATCCGGGTGATGAATGCGATGTTATATCAACAGGATGAAAACCTGGACAGGAAAGATGTTATCGGTATTACCGCTGAGGGTACATGGCGCCCCGCCGCCTGGTGGAGCATCCTACCTGCGGCCGCGCTCACGCATATACGTGCCCAAGGTATTTTATGGGATAACCCGCTGGCTATGAGCGGAAATATGTGTACCCTCTCTGTGCTGCAGCAATACCACTTTAATAAAGGCTGGAGCATGGAAATATTTTCCTCCTATAGCAGTGGCGAATTATCGCCCCCATACAATGCCGCCCCCTGCTGGTATATGCATGCCGGGGGCGGTAAGAAAATATTAAAGGGCAAAGGAGATATCAAATTAAATATCCGTGATGTGTTTCACACGCGGATAGACCGTATGTATTATACCGCCGTCGCCGGACTCACAGGATATAATAGCCGTACCTGGGACACCCAGAGTGTTACGCTGGCTGTTGCCTGGCGTTTCAGCCAGGGAGCCAGGGCTATTGCCGGCCATAAAACCGCGGATCATAACAACCGGTTAACGGAATGACACCAGCGCATCCGGGTAAGGTACGGGCTTCCCCGTCGCCTTATACAGCGGCATTTGCGCTTTGCGCTGTTTCAGCTGCTGCGTAAGCAGCTTTGCCAGTTCCCGGGTTTTATGAGGATAATCCGAAGCTACATTATGCGCTTCATGGATATCTTCTTCCAGGTTATATAGTTCCAGGCGCTGCTGCTTTTCGCAATATACCAGTTTCCATTTGCCCTGCCGGATGGCCGTTAACCAGGCATTATCATCGCCGAGCGCGCCGCCGGTCCAGTCGTTGGGAAAGTTCCATACCAGTGCGCGGGTGGTATCACGCAGGGCAGGATTCCTGAGGAATGGCACGATACTGCGCCCATCGATGGTTTGCACCGTTTTGTACGATTTAAGGCCGGCCCATTCCAGGATAGTAGGATAGAAATCTTCCATGATCATATATTGGGTATTCACGGAACCTGGCGTGGTAATACCATTCCAGCGAACGATCATCGGTTCCCTTACACCCCCTTCGTAGAGGGAGCCTTTACCACCCCGCAGCGGGTAGTTTTGTGAGTTAGGCGCGCCCTGGCGGGGTGGATGGGAAAAGCCTCCATTGTCTGACATGAATACAATGATGGTATTGTCTGTGAGATGATGTTGTTCCAGGTAATCCATAAGCTCTCCTAAACTCTGGTCCATCCCCTCTACCAGGGCTGCATAGGCGGCTTCCGGCTTGGGCAATCCCAGATCCAGGTAGCGCTGAATAAAGCGATCATCGGCGTTGTAAGGCAGGTGTACGGCGTAATGCGCCATATACAGGAAGAAGGGCTGTTGCTTCATTTGTGCCGTATCCATGGCCAGCATGGCTTCCTGGGTCAAATCTTCCGTGAGGAAGGAATGATGCTTACGGTATTTGTCGAGCCCGGGCATCTCGGCCTGGAGAATGAATTTTCCAGGCACCCGGCCAAAATCGTCTTCCGCCAGGTAAGATGCGGGATGCCCGCCGGCGCTGCCGCCTATATTCTTCACAAATCCCAGGTTGAGTGGATCTGCGCCCACCGTCTGGTACGCGCCGAAATGCGCTTTACCGCATTGAATGGTATAATATCCCTGTTGTTGCAGCAGGGCGGGCAACGGGGTGGCATATACGCTTCTTTCCTGCCCTGGTATGGGTGATATACCATTTACATTCCAATCGGGAATGGTGAGCAGGCTGTCGGCTCCATCTACGGCTTTATTCTTCATGGAAGTCCAGTTGCTCACGCGGTGACGCGCTACGTTCATGCCCGTCATCAGGCTTACCCGGGAAGGCGTACAAACCGAATGCGCGTAGGCATTGGTAAACTTAGTGCCCGCCCGGCAAAGCCGTTCCATATTAGGCGTACGAAATTTACGGTTGGCGGGGGTAATACTGTCCCAGAAAGGGACGGAGGTATCCTGCCATCCCATATCATCTACCAGGAAAAAGATGATGTTAGGTAATTTTTTCACCTGGCCCCGGGCGGCCAGGAGGCAGCCACTAAACAGGCACGCTGTTAATAAAAAAACTTTCTTCATAACGTTTTTTTCATTTATTCACTGCAGGCGCCCTAGGCGCTTTTTAACCAATCCCTTTTCCAGGAAAACCAATTTATATTTGCAGGAAGGGTCTACTTCAAAGATAATATCCACTTTCCAAATTTGCGCACATGATAATTACACACCTGGATCACCTGGTCATCACAGTAAAAAGTTTAGCTGTTACCTGTGATTTTTATGCAAAGATATTAGGTATGGAAATCATCACCTTTGGTGATGACCGTAAAGCATTGCGCTTTGGCCAGCAAAAAATAAATCTTCATGAAAAGGGCCGGGAGATTACGCCCATGGCCGCTTTACCTACTATGGGATCCGCTGACCTTTGTTTTATCTCGGCTACGCCGGTAGAAAATATATTACAGGAGCTACAAGATAATAATATACCGGTGCTCGAGGGAGGAATAGTAGAACGTACGGGCGCTAACGGAAAAATCCGTTCTGTTTATTTCCGCGATCCGGATGGAAACCTGTTGGAAGTAAGTAACTATATACTGTAATAAAACAAGCGCCAGAAATTTTTTTTATTAAAAAAACAACATATTTTTAACACGCTAATGAAATCAATCCTTGCATTGTTATTGAATGGAAACCTTTAACAAAGTCGGGAGAACCTATCAACAACGTACTGTTAATTAGTTTTTGCTTAGAGAATATCCGAAATCTGAATTCTGAAATCTTAAAAAAAGAAATGGCATAACAAAATCTATTACTACTAGCTGTAGTGTGTTTTTACTATTGTTTTCAACCGGCCCAACCCGCAACAGGAAAGCCTATGCATATGGTGTATTGTAGCAACAACATTATTCATGTTGTCACCCTGGTGACTTAGTCTTCCTCATACGTTTTCGCGCCGGCATTCACGTTAAATATTTGCTTTATGATCATGTTCTTATCATACTGTAAGGAATCCTATTCTTACGTCTGATAAGCCGGAAGAATTTTTTTCAATCATATAAACCCAATCTAAACCGTATGAAAAAAGGTTTACTACTATGGCTCTTACTAGCCATCGGTATGGTGCATGCTTTTGCCCAAACTCGAACGATTACAGGCAGGATAACCGATGCCACAGATGGACAGGTACTTCCCGGCGTATCTGTATTAATCAAAGGATCTAAAACGGGTGTGGTATCAGGCCCTGATGGTAAGTTCTCTATCCAGGCAGATGGCGCCGGCAGCCTGGTATTTTCCTTTGTAGGCTATGAAACAAAGGAAGAAAAAATTGGCAGTCGCTCCACGGTGAATGTAATTCTGACCGGCAGCAACAAAATATTGAATGAGGTACTGGTTACCGGTTATGGTGAACAAAAAAGAAAGGATGTTACTTCTTCTGTAACTGCTGTATCGGGCGCACTCATTAACGAACGTCCTGCCACCAGCTTCGACCAGGCTTTAACCGGCCGTGCCGCCGGCGTGAGCATCAGCACTGGTTCCGGCGTACTGGGCGATGTGGTTAACATCCGTATCCGGGGTGTGAGCTCTATCAGTAACAGCAGCCAGCCATTGATCGTAGTAGATGGTATCCCGATGAACATCAACACTAACTTAAACACCTTCAACGGTGGCAATGGTACCCGTTACAATCCACTGGCCGACATCAACCCGAATGACATTGCATCGGTAGATGTACTGAAAGATGCGGCTGCCAGCGCTTTATATGGTTCCCGCGCAGCCGCCGGTGTAATCGTCATCACCACCAAAAGAGGTAAAGCAGGCGTTGTTTCCGTGAACTACAACGGTTATGTAGGCTGGAGCAAAGCAGGTAAGCTGCCCAAATTGCTGAATGGCGATGATTTCAACGTGATACAAAATGAGAAAGCGGCCAACGCCACTCCTGCCGGACAAACAGCGCCCATTATCGCCAAAGATATTGATGTAAATGGCGACGGTAAACCAGACCGCACTGACTGGTTGAAAGAAGTATTCCGCACCGGCATTATACATAGCCACCAGTTATCCCTAAGCGGTGGTACGGAAAAAGCGAAATTCTATGCTTCCGGTGAATATTCTGACCAGCAGGGTATCATCCTCAGCAACCGTATGCGCAGGGGCGGTATGCGTGTAAACCTCGATGTTACGCCTAAAACGTGGCTGAAATCAGGTGTATCCCTCTATGCTTCCAAAGCACTGAACAACGGGGTACTGTCCGATACTTACCTGGCCGGTGCTACCGTTTCTGCTTATGGCGCTATGCCTAACGTACCGGTTTATGATAAAAACGGCGACCTGTATATCAAAACGACGGTTAACGGCGACCTCGGGGACGGTAATAACGTGATCAGCGCCGCTACCCGCGCCAACCGCTTCTTCCATCCACTTGCGGGATTAACCATGGGTAGAAATGATAATACTTCCACCCGCGTTTTATCTTCCGCCTATGTAGAAGTAGAACCCATTGCCGGATTAAAAATCACTTCCCGCTTTGGGGTTGACTTCATCCAGAACTTTGAAGACCAATACAGTGGTCCTTTGCTGTCTGGTAATGGTTTTAACCTGAATGGCCTCGTACAGGAAAACCTGCTGAGACAAAACCAATGGAGCTGGACTAACTACGCCACCTATACGAAGACCTTTAATAAAGTGCATTTTATCAATGCTACCGTAGGTATAGAATCACAATATGCACAAACCCGGCAATTATATACCGGACAAGCTAACCTGGCAGATTCCTACTTCAAGGAAATATACGATGGCCTGTATGCCGGTACCGACAACAGCTATACCGGTGGTGATAATAAATCAAATGCATTCGACTCTTACTTCGGTAAAATCGGCTATAACTACGGTTCTAAATACTACATTGATGCGACCCTGAGAGCAGATGCTTACTCAGATTTTGGTATCAACAACCGCAGGGGTTATTTCCCGGGCGTATCTGCCGGATGGAGAATATCTGAAGAAAATTTCTTCAAGGGTAATATCAGCTTTGTAAACGACCTGAAGATCCGTGCCAGCTATGGTATGGTAGGTAACTCCAACATCAAGGCCTATGCTTACAGGACCCTGTATGGCGGCGGTAACTACGCCGACGCCAACGGTTTCTCCCTGTACCAGGTGGGTGACCCCAACCTAAAATGGGAAACTTCTAAAAACCTGGACTTGGGTCTGGACGCTACTTTCCTGAAAAACAGGATCACCGTTACTTTTGACTACTTCCGGAATAATATTGATAACCTGATCCTGGATGCGCCTATCCTGGCTACCGTAGGTACACCATGGGATCACATTAACAATACACCAGGATCGATCCTGACCACCAACGTTGGTTCGATGAGAAATACCGGCCAGGAGTTAACCATCAACACCAGTAACATTCACACCAAAGATTTCAGCTGGAATACCAGCTTCAACATTACGTTTATCAAGAACGTTGTTACACACACTGCAGATGGCACTGACATTACCCGTGGTAATAACAGGGCCAGCGTGGGCAGACCATTGGGCGTATTCCGCCTGATTAAATGGGGTGGTGTAAATCCTGAAAACGGGTTCCCTATGTACTACAACGCCAATAATGAGCTGGTGATGTACAATCCTGGTCCTGGCGTAGCTAACCGGTGGACCACTCCTGATGGCACCAAACCAATGAATCCCATCACTTCCAATGATGCCCAGTACATGGACAAATCCGGTTATCCTACTTTCTACGGCGGGTTGAACAATACCTTTACCTATAAAGGTATAGACCTGAGCATCTTCCTGCAATACAGCGGTGGCAACTACCTGTACAATGCGGCCAGGGCGAGTGGCATGAGTAACCTCTTTACCAACAACATGGAAGAGATCAAAGACAGATGGACGCCCGACAACAAAAACACAGATGTACCTAAACTGTTCCTGGGCAACACCGTTATCACACAAGCATCTACCCGGTGGCTGGAAAAAGGCGATTTCCTGAGAGCCCGTGAAATAAGCCTGGGATATACTTTCCCTGGCATCAAACAAAAACTGGGTGTTAACAGTCTCCGTGTATATGGACTGGTACAAAATGCGTTCGTGATCACAAAATATAAAGGAAACGATCCCGAAGTAAATACCAACCGCGATAGCAACATCAACTATGGCGTGGATGCAAGAGCGGTACCATTGCCCAGGATATTTACCCTTGGTTTAAATGTTGGCTTCTAATTGTTAGTGATTAAAAAAATTGTTATGACTCATAAGAATAAATCAAACCTTACAAAAAAGCTGTCTATCGGAGCCGTAGCACTGGCCTCCACGGTAGTTTTTTCCTGTTCCAAAGTAAATGACCAGTCGCCTTACGCCAAACTGGATCCGAATGCAGCTTTCAGCACCCCGGAAAGAATTGCCAAATCGGCTGTGGGGATGTATGATGCCCTGCAAAACCTGGAGTTTTTCGGAGGCCGTGTATTGATCTATGTAGATCAACGCGGGCTGGATGCTAACAAAGCGGCCTATTTCCCTAACGTGGCTACCTTCGACATGCTGTCTAACAGCACCACTGCTTTCAACTGCTGGTCCGGTGGATACAGAACCATCAATGAAACCAATTTCTTCTCACAGAAGTTAAAAGAAAATGAAAGCAAGGTAAGCGCAGAAAACGCCGCACAATACTATGCTGAATCCAAGTTTATCCGTTCACTGGCTTACTTCTACCTGGTGAATATCTATGCACAAACCTATACCTTCTCCAGCGATGCCTCTCAACCAGGTGTACCTTTGATACTCACCGCTCCGAAGGATGGTGCAGAAGCTCTCGATCCTAAAAATAAAGTGCCCCGTAATTCCGTGAAGGAAATATATGATAACATGATCAAAGAACTAACAGAAGCCGCTAACGTACTTCCTGTTAAAACCGGCGACGGATTCTATGATCATGCCAGGGCTACCAAAGGCGCAGCACAAGCCCTGCTGGCGCGTATCTATTTATACCAGGGCAACTGGGCCAAAGCAAGAGACCTGGCAGACAGCGTATTGCTGTCCTCTGCGGGTTATGCCTTGGAAAACCCGGTGACGGTATTTGCTTCCGCCAACTACCAGACCTCCAAAGAAAGGATCTTCTCTGTGGCGATGAACAGCGCCGACAACCCTAACACCAACAACGCCCTGGGACAACACTACGGCGCTAAGGGAAGAGCAGACATCTCTATCAGTAAAGATTACCTGAGCCTGCCTAACTTCGATGTAAAGACAGACCTGAGAGGTAAATCGCTCTACAATATCGTGCTGAGCTCAGATAAAAAGGATACCACCTTCTATACGGCGAAGTTCTTCGGTACCTCCGCGTTCGATGCATGGGTACCCGTACTGCGCCTGGCGGAAGTGATGCTAATCAAAGCAGAAGCATTAGCACGTCTCAATACTGCTACGGCCGACCCGGAAGCGATCAAGCTGCTGAACCAGGTGCGGGTAAGAGCGTCTGCTACCCCGCTGGCGCCGGCTACCGCGGCTGACCTGATCACCAACATCCTCACCGAACGCCGTATTGAACTGGCCTTTGAAGGACAAGGTGTATTCGACTTCCAGCGAACACACCGCGACATTCCTGCACACGCAGGTTTGGCTGCCCAGGCCTGGAATGGTAAGTATACTATCTTCCCGCTGCCTTTCGCAGAAGTGGATCGTAATCCAAATATGAAACAAAACGAAGGATACTAGTAGTTTTCCTTAACATCCTCATAAAAGACAATGGCAGACGTTTCTACGCCTGCCATTCTTTATTTTAATAGAGCTCTGTCTATCTAAAGAATATCTTCCTCACACATTTATTTCCCCGTTCTGCTACATACACATTACCTGCCGCATCGGTGCAGATAGCCGTGATATCAGAGAAAGTAGATGCCCCCAGCGGTGCATCATCGAATCCTGCTACTAACTGGGGGCCTCCTTTCCAGCCAGCCACCCGGATCACCTGGTCGTCGGTCAGCATGCGTATCGCATAGTTATCGGCCACATACATGAGTCCTGTATTGGCGTCCCTCACGATACCGATAGGGTTAGCGAAAGCAGCACTGCGCAGCGGTCCATCGGCAGTACCGAATTGGCATAGGTTGTTTTCACCCCCCACAATACTGAATACTACCGGGTAATCCCAACCACCGGCAAAGAATGCGGTACCAGCATCATTTACCGCGATAGCCATTCCGGGTGATTCATATCCGCCTAACGGGGTGATATTACCGAAACTATCTACCATTTTCACCCCACCATATTGCGCACCCAGGTAAATAGTACCTGATTTGCTGATACCTATACCTGTAGGGGTAAACGCTATTTTGGTAAAAGTGGTTACATCGCCTGCAGGAGTTATTTTACGCACCTGGCTATTAAACTGGTCGATGGCATAGAGGCTATCCTTTGTATCAACCACCAGGCTAGTTACATAGCTAAATGCTGCATTGGTACCGTTCCCATTTACATTACCGGCACTACCATCAGCCCGGCCGGCAAAGATGCTCACTGTTCCATCTGCTGCCATCTTTTTAGTGGATAATTTTAGTCGCGAATGCCTGACAATCGGGGTTGGGCAATCGATAAAAGGTATCGATGTGGTGAAAATTCTGGAAGATTTAAAAGGTCAAAAAAATATCGTTCCCCGGCGAATCCAAGTTGATAACGGGAGTGAATTTATCAGCAAGGATTTTAACAAATGGGCTTATGAAAATAAGGTAACTTTAGATTTCTCCCGCCCTGGGAAGCCCACTGACAACGCCTTTATCGAATCGTTCAATGGCAGCTTTCGGGATGAATGCCTGAATGTGAACTGGTTCTTATCTCTTGAGGATGCCCAGGAAAAAATAGAACATTGGCGCTGGGAATACAATAATTTTCGTCCTCACAGTTCGCTTAATAACCTAACGCCGAACGAGGTCGTTGAAAGACATAAAAACGCCCAAAATCTCTAGTTTATCGTGTCCAGGATTGGGGACAAGGTCACATACACTATCAAAGCGTCAACAACAGTGGAGAATACAAATCCATGTCCAATTCTGCATGTTAGACCAACTCTTTAATATATTACTCTATACAATGAGATAGATATCCTTTACAATGCCCTTTCCTCTCTAGAATACTGAATTGCGACTCTTTAAGCATAAGAGAAATTCAATTTTCTACTACGCTCACGAAAACCACATACTATTTGTATTGACATACTATACTCATTATTTCTAATTTACTTCCATTATTTTTGTCCAAAAGTGTAGCAATCCAGTTTCTCTATAACTTTAGATTTCCCATCCACGCAGGAGCAGGTAATCCCTTTAAATAGTAATCAAAAAATTGTTTTAATCGAATACTAAAATCTACTGCTGATTTCCCTTCTATATGATGGTTCCCTTCTGTATACTCCAATAACCAAACTCTCTTGCCCAGCCTTCGTAATGCCATGAATAATTCTAGCGCTTGCGAGAATGGACATAATCCATCATTTGTCGTATGCATTAATAATAATGGCGTGATTGCCTTGTCAGCGTTGAAAACCGCTGAGTTCTTAATATACATATCTGGTGCCTGCCACAAAGTCCCTGCCATCCGTCCTTGTCCTCCAGGTTCAAAATATGCCTGCAGACTTTTCCCTCCCCGCGTTATACTTCCATATGCACTCACAAAATCAGACATGCTACTTGATGAGTATGCCGCTGAAAAAATATTTGTATGAGTAACTAAATAATTGGTTTGAATTCCTCCAAAACTACACCCTCCGATACCGATTCTACCTTTATTAACATAAGGAAGTCTTTCGACATATCTGGCAGCTGAAGTAAGTGCACTCAATGTACTCGTCATTGGATCTCCAACAACATAATTAATATCAGGTAAAAAAATCAAATATCCATTGCTGACGTATGTCGGAATGTCTATATTACAGCCGTTATTAAGATAGGATGGAATCAGGTAATCGTTTAATTCAAATGATTTCTTCTCATAATAGTGAAATATAACTGGATACTTCTTCTTGGGATCAAAATCATCCGGTTTATATAACACCCCTTGCAAAGCTTCTCCTTCTTCTGTTTTCCATGAATGGAGCTCGGTCGTATACCAGTTAAACGATTTTTCTGGTTGAAACGTGCTAATCGGATAAAAATTTATGAAATCTCCCGTATAGAAAAAATTTGGGTACTCCGTTGCATTCATCCTCACCACGATAAAAGCATCCTTATCTCTTGCTTTTAATGGGTATATTCCATTTCGCATAACATATGGATTGTCGATCAACTGATATATATAATTTCCCATAGTTAATTTCTTCGGCGCCACATCCTTCCCTAATGCTTTTTCATAATATCCGTTTTCTTTGGTATCTATGCTCACTGCATTCAGTAGAAGTGGCTGACCCTTCAATACTATTCGATTCGAATACGTTGCTAGTCCAAGATAAAATATGATATTATTCTGTCTGCCGAATCCACTAGTAATGTTCACCGGATCCTTTATTCCGTTGGGATCGACCATCCAAATATCAAAACGATCATATATTAACACACTCTCATCATCTTTAGTCCATGTAGCAATTCCCCGAGGCCTGTCTCTTATATCTTTAAAATAATATCCATACCAAGAAGTATTTATTCTCTCAGTAATATTCCGGTATTTACCTGAAGCAATCTCATAACTTACATACTCCGACTTTTCGTTATCAAAATAAACAATATATTTCCCATTAGGAGAAATAGCTGCAATATGTGGCCCCTTAAATTTTAATAACATGTCAAGTTGGCCGTCAGCGGACCGAATATAAAAATTTGAAAAAAAATTTTCGTTTCTAATACTCTCCTCCAGATCTACCTCCTCAGGAATACGCTCCACTAGATGCATAGCGTCATCTACACTACTTCCCAATATCAGTTCATTATCTTCCCTAAGGATAGTTACTCGTCGACTATCAACATCGATAACCATAGTACCAAATCGATCCTTATGTAGATCGGATACCTCCGTTAATTGTAGTTTTGGATCTTGAGAGCTCCAGATCTTCACTATTGATGATTCACTCTTCCTGTCATTTATCTTCTCCTCCTTCGTCACCGTGAAGAATACATACTTCCCATCTGCACTTATCTTCAAAATATTATCCAGTGCAAACTCTCGGTTACTGCCAAAAATATTCTGATCGACAAGTAAAACTGGCATATCCGAGCTTTCTTTATAATACCAAATTTTCTTACTATTCTTTGCTTCATCAGTAGTTATAAATACTGCTACTGATGGGAAGCCGTTAATAAATATACTTTCTACTCTCCGACCACACCACACTATTACATCCTTTCTTTTTTCGAGGTTACGCCAGACTATTTTTTGTTCACCTGGACAATTAGGATCATCTATAACATATAGCAAAATTCTCCCATCATCACTAAAACAAAAATCACTCACCGAAGAGTAAATCATTTCCTTTTTAGTAATAAAGTTCACTAACACCATATCTTCCTTTTTTACATGTTTAAATGCCAACCACTCTCCATTTCCATTAGCAGGAATTTTAAAATAGTGGACGCCAAGTGTCTTATCAAAATATGCACTGCCTAATAAAATAGTATACAACGTATTCGCGGTATCAATTAAAACCGCCCTTCGACTATCTGAAGTAAATTGAGAATAATATATATCAGCAAATTTAACCTCCCAGCCTCCTTTACTCTTTTTTAGCACAACTGTATCCGACTTCTTCGATGCATTATAAACAGTATAAGTTATGTACTTCCCATCAGGCGTTATAGCCGGATCTTTCAAATACGGCCATTTATCGTAAGCAGTATCATTGATAGCCGGCTTTGCAATCTCCTGAGAATAGCAACCAATAAAAAACAATCCAAAAAAAATTGTAAAAACTATCGTCTTTATTAGAGTCACTGGCATCATAATTTACATCCAATCTACATTTATCCGTTGCAACTGAATGTCAGCAGAAAATATAACCTAAGAAGATGTGTGTCAAATAGGTACTTAAAAATAAACATCGAGTGCCATCGATAGCATTCGTATTGCAGTAGATAAACATACATTTGGATCAGCAAACGATAACAAGTAAGAAAAACTTCAAGAGATATTCCCAACTGGCCAATCTACCATCAGGAGTTAAAACCCATAACAGTATCATATATTTCAGGATCTTCGCTACTCATAAACATTTTACATTAAAAATTTGGGATTCTTCAAAAAATATACAAAGGCTTTTACTAACATAACTGACTAAATCTACTTAAAAAACATATTACCAAAGATACTAGCTATCCGAACTATAGTCCCTTTTTAACTAAAAAAATACAACTATGAAAAAAGCAAAATTCGCACTAGCAGTTGTGATTTCTGTAGGCATCGCCGGTTCGGCGATAGCATTCAAGGCACACAAAACAATATCCACCTTCTATACCCCTGGAACAACCAATACGACTATTTTAATAGTATGCAACTCTCCAGTATCACTATCGTATACAATAGATCCATTCGGTCCATTCACAATACAGGCTTCAACATCAGTGGATAACACCCACCCATGCGGAGTAATACGGGTAAGGATGATTGCCGAATAGAAGCAAAGTCTCTAGTCAGGGTCCGAAGCATTTAGGAAACTGTCTTTTGGGGGAAAGACAGTTTCCCTATCTAATTAGCCCTAAAATAGAGTTTATCAATGTTTTCTCCAAAGAATTTAAAATGAAGGTTGCGAATTTATTACCTACCTCTTCCCTAAAAAATAAGAAACCCTCAACATAAAGAACTGCTCTAATATACTGGACCTTACATCTTCAATATAGTTGACACCCGTATTTCTACTTACACTTGTATTCTGTCGTAGAAGATCATGTCCTTCTGCTTTCAAAAGAAACTGCCTATGCAAACCCCAAAACTTAGACAGTGAAACATTGAGCATAAAAACATTAATATTCTGATCCATCATTCCCCCCGTTACAAAACGATAATTAAAATCGCTACCAAATGTAATACCTAGAGGAAGGTTTAGCTCACCATTAAAAGATAATCCTGCAACAAAGTATCTATTATTTGGCCCTAATTGGCGTTGATATTTCACATTATCATAATTTAAAACAGCGGAGGCTACACAATCAAAAAATCTACCATGCGTATAGCTATATCTGGTTGTCTGAGTAAACGAAATGTTACGAGTATTTTGTTCTATTCCGTCAACATATCCCGGAGTATACCGGAGTCTAGAAACCAACCCAAAATTCAACATATTCTTTTTATTATTTACCAGAATTCCTTTGTCAATACTAATACTAAAACTGTATGCTTTGTCGACGTTCTCTGGTTGAATTATTTGCCGTCCACTTGAATCAGTTAAAACATTATTCACGAACTGATTCTTCGTGATAACCCCAGTGAAACTAACTGAAAGAGAATGCATCGAAACAGGGTCAAACACCTTGTAATTCAAAAATAAATTATTCGCCTCTGCAGGTTGCAATTTCACATTACCCCGTCTAACATACAAAGGGCTACTATTGTCAATGACAGGCTGTAACTGATCCAAACCTGGCAACTGGATTCCCTTTTGATAATACAATCGAATCTCTTCTTTATCGCTAAACACGTAACCCATCCTTGCCTCCGGCAGCAGCATGCTCTTTTTCACCAGTATATTGTTCCCAAATGTGTTATTTGCGTTATCTAACTTAAATAGGAAAGTGGCGACGGAAACCTCGTAGTCAAACCTATTCCTTTTCACCCCCCATCCAATCTTCCCCAAGTAATGCTGATTTATACTTTGAAAGCTATTACTCATGCTGTCATTAAAATGATCATACTTCCTTGTGGAGAAATCATAGTCAAACACCATACGATCCGATCCACTTTCCGTTTTATCCTCTGCCAATGTAAATAAAAAATATCCGTTCTTTGCTATTGGTTCCCTATAACTAGCCATAAAAAAAAATTGTCTATTGACCCCCTCATAATCACCTGTCTGATTAATAGAGTCAACCGAAATATGGCCATTCCCCAGTTGATACACACTATTTGAAACGTTATAAGGCTCCTGACTATCCTTCCCATAACTATAACTTACTGAAACATCAAGTGAGCGTCTTTCTTTCCTGAACTTTCTGCTATAACTAATCATATTAGCCGTAGCGAACAACTTTCTTCTATTTAAATTCATAAGAGATCCGCTATTAAGCTCTCGTTGTAAGGAGCCTTCCGACCTAAAATCACTTCTTATATCTTGGTGACTTTTTGAGAAGCTTATTTGGCTAACAAAGAATATCTTTTGTAAAGAATCAATTCTAAACTCTAATTGACCACTAATCCCATGGTCAATGCTTTCGTTCAGAGATCGCGATTGTTCAGTATAAAAAAAAGAGGAATCTCCCACAAAATTCTTCCTAACGCTGCTTTTTCGATCATCGTTCTTATTGCTATTCATTAGATAGCTAATATTCATACCTATTTTCCCCCTAAAATCATTGCTATAGTTAACTCCAGACATCCATCTTCGTTCAACACCGCCGGAGCCAACATGCCCGTCATTTATATTATCACCGTTCCCTAACAACACAAACTGCTGCTGACTATCAAATCGGCTTAAGTTATTCTTTATAAAGAAGCGACCCTGTGTTCCATACCCACCAGTAAATTCTCCATTCAAAGTCTTCTTTTTCTTTTCTTTTATGGTAATATTAATCACTTTCTCTCTACCTCCTGCTAACACACCATCTGTTACTAGGTGCTCCCTATCCCTATCAATCACCTGTATCTTGTCAACCAAATCCGCTTGCAAATTCTTTCCAATTACTCTAGATCCGTTAATATTAAATAAAGACTTCCCGTTGACAGTAACAGCCTTCACAACCTCTCCATTGACTTTTATATCACCGTTCTCATCTACTTGCACACCAGGTAATCGTTTGAGTAAGTCTTCAAGAGAAGCATTCTCACGGGTAGAAAAAGATCCCGCATTAAACTCCAATGTATCTTTAGATAGACGGAACAATTCCTTTTTCCTAACAATTTCAATCTGAGAAAGCGTCATACCGGTTCTTGTTAGCATTATATTTCCTACGTCCACGACTTCGCCACCCACTATTTCCTTCACCGAACTCAATGAACTCTGGTAACCAACAAATGTTACTAGTAAACTGAATTTTCCAGCTGGTAAACTATCAAAAACGAAAGCGCCATTACTATCTGTAAAACAAATCGCAGCTTTTGATGAGTCTTTTGAACGCAAACAGGTTACCGTAGCGGAAGGAAGCCACTCTTTCAGTTCATTATCATAAACCCGTCCTTTAATCTTTATGTTCTTAAGAGACTGGGACCATGCATGATCAATAAACAAAAAAACAAACAGGGCTAGCACAACTAATTTTCTCATAGATAATATTACCGTTCTCTAAGTTGAACATTATAAATGAAATCAGATAGCAGTAGATATGAGATGACTTAGAAATGCATAAAAAAATAGAACTGTGTGCACAATGCAGTGACAGCATATACTTTTGTAGTAATAGGCGAACAGCAATAATAAAAGAGATAGGAAGAGTAAAATTAACCAGAATTTCCTACCCATTACATAAAGTTATTCTGTTATTTACCCCGAATAGATCTTTAACAAACCCTCAAACACCAAAAACCATGTCAATTAGTAATATTAATTACCAAGAACATCAATGGCAAGTGGCGCATCTCCAAAATAACTCAAACAATAATAAATTATACAATGAGTGGCTATCCAAATTTTACAAGTCACAAGAGCTAGAAAAACTAAACATTATACATTCTAAGTTATTACAATAGAGCCATTTGGATAGTAAACAAGATATCAACGATAATTCCTAGGCAATGAAGCAGTTCTTTTATAGATCTAGCTAAAATCTAAATACCAGAAATATATCGGTCCATTGAGAATAAACCAGATGCAGCTAGTAAAAATACCGCGCTTCGATCATCCAACAAGTAACACTATGGCTTCAACAGACAATATGCATACAGAAGTATCAAACAGGGAGGAGATACATTCTACCAACACACATCAAGGACATACAGACAAAGAAGAACCAGGAGATGGCCTAAAAAAACGCATTAAAATAGTAGCTTCCGATCCAGTAAGTTTCAAAGAATATCTATTCAATTCTACATTTAATAAGTGGCTAGTTGGAATAGGAATATTCGCCATAATAATTCAATTCTCAATTTTCAAATTTTTTTATCCATATGCAGGCTTCATAAATGGAGATTCATATGTATACCTCGAAACTGCCTACCATAACTTCCCAGTAAATACGTATCCCATTGGCTACTCGAAATTCCTCAGACTAATAAGTGTTTTCACTCGCTCGGATATAGCTATCGTAGCATTACAGTATTTACTATTACAGCTTAGTACGATATCTTTAATGTTTACAACATTTTATTTCTATGCTCCTCTCAAAGCAACTAAGATTATTTTATACGGATTCATGTTATTCAATCCAGTATACCTGTACTTATCGAATTACATTTCCAGCGATGCGTTCTTTCTCTCACTCAGTTTGATATGGTTTACACTCCTACTTTGGATTATAAACAAACCAAGCGCGCTCCTCATTTATTCAAGCGCATTAATTCTATTCATAGCATTTACCGTGCGATATAATGCCTTATTCTATCCAATTATTGGGATAGTTGCTTTATTACTTGGGAAGCGAAGAATATTAGCAAACATAATAGGATTTGGGATAAGTATTTCATTAATTGGTTTATTTATGCAGGTCACAAGCAATAAATATAAAGATATTACTGGCTATAAACAATTCACGCCGTTCTCAGGCTGGCAAATGGCGAACAATGCATTATATGCATATAGATATGTAGATAGCCGCCATGTAAAACCAGTTACACCGAAATTCAAACAATTAGACAAGATGGTCCGAAACTACTTCGACAGCAGTAGAAATATCGCACTACATCCACAAGAAGCATTGATGGCGAATACGTTTTATATGTGGGCACCAAACTCACCCCTATCCTTATATATGGAAGAACAGTTCAAAAAGGATTCCACAGCATCAGCTTTAAAAAAGTGGGCTACAGTTGGCCCAATAATGAGCGACTACGGATCTTTTCTAATTAAAACATACCCAACGGAATTTGTAAAATTTTATCTAATTCCTAATGCAGTAAAATATTATGCTCCGCCAGTAGAATTTCTAGACCACTATAGCACAGGTATTGACAGTGTAACTGAAATTGCAAAAGTATGGTTTGATTATAAAAGCTTGAAGCTAAAAACCCGTGTAAAGGATTACAACGTAAACGTATTAAACTATTACCCAATCCTAACTGGAAGCATGAATGTCCTGTTTATCTTGAGTCTACTAAGTTTTATATTCTTAAAGGGCTACAAAAAATACAAATTATTAAAAAGAGGATTGATATTAGTTATAGCATTGTGGACACTAAACTTTGCATTTAGTGTCTTTGCCTCGCCTATTGCATTGAGATTTCAACTATTTCCAATCATAATTTCAATAATGTTTACGTCCCTATTAATGGAGTACCTTATAATTACTGCATTCAACAAAGAAATTGATGCACCGATCGAAACTTAACAGACCTACTCTTTTAAGTAACATAAAAAAATATAGTACTTAATATCAAAACATCATGTCCAGAAAAGATATTTTGCCGACTACTATTATCATTCTTACTGGTATTCTCCTATATATCGGAGCTTGCAAAATATTGGGGTACTCCATACTATCTGATGACGCTCAAAAACTAATCCCCTATAACAAACCAGTACATACAGGGCATGAAGGTGAAATAATGCCATCCATTGATATCCAATTATCTGATAGCGTAACTTATTTGAATACTTCAAGCATACTGAAGGGAAGACCAACTGTACTATTCTACTTTAGCCCATATTGTCCATTTTGTCAATCACAAATACATGAAATAATGGAAAATATCAGACAATTAAAAACCATTGATTTCTTCCTAATAACACCTTACTCATACCCTGAAATGAAAGCTTTCTACAAGAAAAATGAGTTAAAAAAGTTCACAAACATTACTGTAGGAATTGACTATAAACAAAAATTCTCAGAATATTTCAAAGCGCAGGGCATTCCCTACTTGGCAATATACAATTCAGAAAAAAGACTTAACAACGCTTTTCTGGGGGAAGTTAAACATCAACAATTAAAACTTGAATGTAAAAAATAAAAATATTGCGCAATAAGAGTTGGTGGAATACTTGCAAGCAAACCAACTCAAAATGGGGAAGCCGAAAACCATTATAATCGAGTAGGCAATTTTACCAAATAAAGTTTAGCTTTTTGAATCAAAAAAGCATCTATCATTATGAAACAAGCAAAATTCGCATTAACAGCTGTTGCTGTTCTGGCAGTTATCGGTGGTGCTCTGGCTTTTAAAGCAAATAGATCTCTAAACAATTTCTTCACCCCAGGACAAACTGCAACTACTACCAAATTAGTTTGTAACTCTCCAGCTCAGCTGTCTTATATTACAAACGCTCTGGGAGCAACAGTTATCACTGCTTCTGTTGCAGTTGACAACGTTAATGCTTGTCCTACTATCAGGGTACAGAAGGTTGATTAATTCAATCCAGGTCTTCGATTCATAAGAACTATTTAATATAAATTTGTTCTTAGAATATAACAATTGGGAAGCTACCTCTTAAAGGGGTAGTTTCCCTTTATCACTAATCAGCGATAACAGTTTATCCAACATCCAAGTATAGATTAATTAATGTATAGGTTCCATGATAGATAAAATATACAATAATAAAATCTGCCTCGCCTAATGCCTTATATGTTTATTCAGAGCATCCTACATCATTCTATTCTTAACTTGTGGATACATTCTAACCTCATCACACAAAATAATATATATCTGCTGTGTCAAAATCTATGGGCAATGCGATAAACTCCTTAGCCTTCCACTATTAATATCCATCCACCATGTGCCAACTTTCGACATCTATTCTGTCTCTATAGCTGCTGGAGTTTTAATGCGATAATCTAACTCTAAACCATTATCAATATCCTTCATCTCCGCCGGTACACCACGCGTCATCCATTTAGGGGCGGGTAAATCTCTTAAATAATGATCAAAAAACTGTTTTAAACGAATATTGAAGTCTCTAGCCGACTTGCCACTTATGCCATGATTTCCATCTGTATATTCCAATAACCATACTCTTTTACCCAATCTTCTCAAGGCTGTAAAAAACTCTGTCGCTTGTAAAAATGAACTCATAGCATCCTTTGTTGTGTGCATCAGCAAAAGTGGCGTAACTACCTTATCCGCATTGAAAATAGCGGAATTTCCAATATACTGCTCCGGTGCCTGCCATAATGTCCCTCCCATTCTGCCTTGTCCTCCATATTCAAAAAAAGATTGATTACTCCTTCCGCCAACAATTATGCCGTAAGCACTAACCAGATCCGACATTCCACTCGATGAATAGGCCGCCGTAAAGATATTCGTATGGGTGATCAAATAGTTTGTCTGTATTCCACCAAAGCTACACCCTCCTATTCCTAATTTTCTTTTGTTTACATAAGGAAAATATTTTACGTATCTTGCAGCGGATGTAAGTGCACTAAGTGTACCAGCCATTGGGTTGCCAATAACGTATGCAATATCTGGTGCAAAAACAATATATCCATTGCTGACATATGTTGGTATGTTTAAATCGCAGCCACCAGTCAAATCGGATGGAGTCAGATATTCATTCAACCCAAATGACTTCCTTTCATAATACTGAAAAATAACCGGATAGACTTTATTAGAATCAAAGTCTTCTGGTTTATATAATATTCCTTGCAATATTTTACCATCATCTGTTCTCCACGAGTGTAGTTCCGTCGTATACCAATTATATAACTTTTCTGGGCTCAAAAAACTGATTGGTTTAAAATCAATAAAATTAGCAGTATAAAAATAATTGGGATATTCCGTTGCACTCATTCTACTGACGATATACACATCCCGCAGAGCCGCTTTAACCGGATATATACCTGATTGATCGATATATGGGTTTCCAACTAACTTATAAATATAATTCCCCATGGTGAGTTTCTCGGGCATGCCTGGTCTGCCTATTACTACCTTATAGAATCCATTCTTCTTAGTATTTATATCTAAAGCATTTAGCAATACTGTCTTACCTCTTGACAAGCCCTTACTATTCTCCTGCATTGCGAGAAAGAAAATAATATCATGTTGCTTACCATATCCTCCAGTAATACTAATAGGTTTTCTATTCCCAGCTGGATCAATCATCCAAATATCAAACCTATCGTACAACAGAACTGCATAGTCATTATCGACCCATGCAGCAATTCCCCTAGGCACCTCTCCGGCATCATCTCTATAGCAGTCAATCCAAGATGTATTTATATCGCCTGTAATCTTACGGTAAATACCAGAAGGTACTTCAAAACTATAATAACTTTTATTTGTATTGTCAAAATAAATAATATATCTTCCACCAGGAGAAACACTAACAATATGTACACCTTCTAATTTGAGTGGAATATCTATCTTTCCATCCGATGATTTAACAGCATAGGTTATAAGTGCCTTCTTATTCCAGCTACTCTCAGTTCTGTCTCCATCTCCCAAGACAGACTCCACCAAATGTACTTTGTCGGCCGCGCTACTCGAAATAACAAACTCATTACTCTTAGATAAGCAGGTTATATGATGGCTCACTACGTCAACGGCTACCGAGGAAAACTGATCAGGATCTCCATCTTGCAACTGTGCACTTTGTAATTTGTTATCCAGATAACTCCATACATTTACAGTTGAATTTCCTTTTCTTTTAAAATCAGTCTTATGCAGTTTCACTAAAGTAAGAAACAAATATCTGCCATCAGCACTCATTCTGGATATTCTACTTAAAACAAAACCTTCCCATCCACTGAATGATTCATCACTAACTAATAATTCGGCCCGCCCCTTCCTCTTTTGATAGTACCAAATCTCTTTACTGCCATTCGTTCCTTCAATCATGAGGGCAACACGCGAAGCATCCTGATTCAATATCATATCTTCAAGGCCTATTCCCGACCAAACTATCTCCTCAACACCACTTGATAGATGCAGTCGTTTCAGTTGTTGGTTTGGTTGATGATTCATGCTATCGATCACATATAACAATACCTTCCCATCTTTACTAAATGAAAAACTACCAACAGAAGATAAAGATCGTTTCCTTTCTGTACGTATGTTCATTATTGTAATATCATTACTCTTATTACTTCTATAGCCTATCCACTCTCCATCTCCATTGGAGGGTAGATTAAAATAGCTAACATCAGCAATTTTATTAATAGCTCTCTCTCCCAGCTTAACGATACATAACGCGTTAGTGGTATCTATCAAAATCGCATTCTTGCTGTCAGCCGAAAAAACCGCATATCGCACACCTATAAAACGTTCTTCCCAATCACCACTATTCTCTTTCAGTACTAGGGTACAATTTTGTACGGGCTCATTCTGAATCTCGTAAGCCGTGTACCTCCCATCGTTAGAAATTATAGGACTCCCCAATGACGGCCATCTACCATACGTCGTAGAATCAATGAGACGCTTTTTCTCACTCTGGGCAAAACAACAAATAGCAAAAAATAAAAAACATAACGTCCAAAAAACTCTTTTCATTCATTACGGCATTTAATCAAATAAATACATATCCGAAGTATCAATATTTCCCTAATAGATTCTTCTATCAAGATACAATAAGCGACCGTTGTAATATAGCAGTAAGAACTAACCATACCATAAATAATATTCACTAGATTCTACTACAAACAATTAGGAAAAATATAGGC
Organism: Chitinophaga sp. Ak27; assembly: GCF_012726295.1. Lineage (GTDB taxonomy): Bacteria > Bacteroidota > Bacteroidia > Chitinophagales > Chitinophagaceae > Chitinophaga. The sequence continues at coordinate 263,989 of NZ_JABAOB010000010.1, forward strand.
CCAATCAGCAATAAAAATGGGCGAAGTGTATAACACGATAGACATATTACCCCAATAACTGGTCTTGAGTACTAGTCAACACTAATAAATCTAAACGGGGGAAAATTTAACAAAAAAATAGTACTATCTAAAACATGAAGTGTAATATAAGCATAAGGACAGCACCACCTAGTTGGATCTAGGAATGCTTCAATTAAATTATAATCAGATGACAAGAGCAACATCACACCGCATACTGTTACGAATATTATATCTGTCAATATTCTACTTTTCTAACCCACATAGTTTAATAGCAAGCACAGTCCGGCAAGTTCCCAAAGTGACCATATCTGGTACAAATATACCCATCAGGGAGGTGTTCAAGAAAATATATCAACAAACTGGGTTAGAAGTAATAAACAATCTCTCAGACACTCAATTGAATGAGGATAACAAGATTACGGTGAATTTCATAAAAACAGGAATAAGCGAGGTAATGACCTACCTACTAAATGACAAAAAGGAACTATCCTTTCTTCTAAATGAACATACAATTCAGATATTCAAGAAGCCCCAATTAAAAACATATAATAATATAAGCCATATCTCAAAAACAGATACAACAGGAAATATAGTACGGATCTCGGGCAAAATCGTTGACAATTCAGGGAACCCAATTCCTGGCGCTACTATATTAGAAAAAAAGGATAAACGTGGTACAATTTCAGATGCCGCCGGCACCTTCTCACTTTCAAATATAGGCAAAGGGAGTACAATAGTTGTAAGTTCAATTGGCTTTGAATCTAAGGAAATAATTGCAGATGAAAAAAATTCAATTATCCAATTAAGCACGCATACCAATGCACTTGACGAAAAGCTAGTGATAGCATATGGCATTACCACCAAGCGACTTAGTACAGGAAACATAAGCAGTATAAAAGCAATTGATATAGAAAAACAACCCGTTGGCAATCCACTACTGGCTGTTGAAGGCCGCGTACCTGGCATTTATATACAACAGGCCACTGGTCTACCGGGAACAGGTGTAACAGTCCGCATTCAAGGAATAAACAGTCTACATAGCGGCAATGATCCCTTCTATGTTATTGACGGCGTTCCATACATTTCTCAATTACTCCCAACAACAAATATGATAACCGGAAACTCAGGCGTTACAACTTCTTTCGGCAATCCGTTAAACTATCTCAACAGCTCCGATATTGAAAGTATTGAAGTTCTTAAAGATGCAGATGCCACAGCTATCTATGGCTCAAGAGCTGCAAACGGCGCCGTACTAATAACCACCAAAAAAGGTAAATCAGGAGAAATCAGAACAAATGTAAAATTTCAAAATGGCTGGGGAACAGTTGGGCACAAAGTAAACGTACTAAACACGAAAGAATATCTGGAAATGCGTCATGAAGCATTAAAAAATGATGGTATATCCACGCCATCAGCGTTTGACTGGGACCTTAACGGGACCTGGGACACTACCAGAAATGTAGACTGGCAAAAGGAGCTTATTGGTCGCACGTCAAAATTTACCGATATAGAAGCAAATATTTCAGGAGGTAGCAATACTATGCAGTTTTTACTCGGCGCAGCATATCGAAAAGAGGGGACGGTATTTCCAGGAGACTTCTCTGACACCAAGGGCTCTCTACATTTTAATATGAATGGTAGTTCTAAAAACCAAAAATTCAGAGTGCAACTCTCAGGTTCATACCTTATAGATAATAACAAACTACCAATGACCGACTTAACGTCTTTTGCACTTCAATTGGCCCCGGTTTCTCCACTCCCTTATAACAAAGATGGAAGTATCGATTGGATGCCAAGTAGTTCGGGATCAACAACTTTCCTGAATAACCCAATGGCCCCGCTAACACAAAAAAGCGTCAACAAAACGACAAATCTTCTTGCCAGTTCGATATTAAGTTACGAGATTTACCCTGGTCTTTTTCTTAAAACATCTCTTGGATACACCAACCTGAATGTAAATGAAATTGTAAAATCTCCCCTCTCCATGTATACTCCTGAAGATCGGATATACTCTATAAGGATATCTCAATTTACAACGAATCGCAGCAGCTCATGGATCGTCGAGCCACAAGTTGAATTCACTCATAACATCTCAAAAGGTACATTGAATGCCATCGTAGGAAGTACAATAACACAACAAAATGGCGACCAAACATCCATCGCTGCAGGTGGGTTTACCAACGATCTAGTCATGGAGGATCTGGCAGCAGCAACGCTAATGATTGGATCAACCATTAACTCTATTTATAAATACAATGCGTTATTTGGGAGAATTACCTATAATTGGCAGAACAAATATATCCTCAACCTTAACACTAGAAGAGATGGCAGCTCCCGCTTCGGTCCACAAAACCAGTTTCATAATTTCGGGTCTATTGCCGGTGCATGGATTTTCTCAGAGGAGCCCGGATGTCAGCATGTCCTCCCTTTTTTGAATTTCGGAAAACTGCGTGCAAGCTATGGTACCACGGGAAACGATCAGATTGGCGATTATCAGTTTATTGACTTATATCAAGCGGTTACTGTAACAGGAACTCCATATCAAAACACATTAGGTTTAGTCCCACAAAGATTAACTAATCCATACTTAGAATGGGAGGAAACCAAGAAATTACAATTTGGTCTGGATTTAGGATTTATTGACAACAGAATTTTGTTTAGTGTTAATTACAATAAAAACACATCAGGAAATCAATTATCGACGTTCAGGTTACCATTCATTACTGGGTTTAGCGAAATCACAAGAAATTTCCCAGCTGTCATACATAATACCGGATGGGAATTCACGTTACAAACCACGAATGTTAAAACAGCACATTTCAGCTGGACAAGTAATATTAACTTGACCATTCCGAAAAATCAATTATACTCATACTTTGGCATTGAAAAAAGCCTCGCATTCTTAATAGGGAAACCTCTCACATTATCCACATTCTTTAATTATGGAGGCATTAATGATACTACAGGCAAATATCAATATAGAGATTTAAAAGGAAATATGACGCTAAATCCCTCTGATCCGACTGACAGATACATTGCAGTTAGTCCAGACCCTAAGTTTTATGGCGGCTTTCAAAATAGCTTCAATTACAAAGGTATTTCAATAGATATCTTCTTTCAGTTTACTAAAAAGTATGGCGTTGACAACCTAACTTACGGCATCTCGAATATCTATCCGGGCCTATTTAACTTTGGGCGAGGTAATCAGACCACCGACGTTTTAAAACGCTGGCAAAATCCTGGCGATAATGTGACCCGTCAACCTTTCAGTTCCGATGGTAGTAAAGATTTATCAACACTCTCTAATAGTAACGCCGTTTGGACCGACCTATCATTCATAAAGTTGAGAAATGTTTCCATTTCGTGGGAATTACCTTCTAGTTGGAAAAAAACAATCCATCTTCAAAATGCGAAAATATTTGCAAATGCGCAAAATGTATTAACATTTACAAAATATAAAGGATTTGACCCTGAAAGCCCTGGTTTGTCACTACCTCCTTTAAGGCTAATAACAATCGGAGCTCAAATTGCACTTTAATTCAAATTCCTAAGTCTAACAAGTGAGTTATGATATCACCGATCAAAATAAAAAAAAATATTTTCTATCTCATCCTGGGCATGATCTTCATTACCATTCCGCAGTCTAGCTGCAAAAAATTAGTTGAAGTAAATAGCCCAACAACTAGTATCAGTGGGAAAAATGTATATACAAACGATGAGACTGCGACAGCTGTTCTAACGGGAATTTACAGCCAAATTAGCGCCGCCAGTATGACCGGATTAGATCTTATTTCTATTGGTCTTGTTACAGGTCTTAGTGCTGATGAACTTGTCTTATACAGTGGATCCAACAACGCAACGTTGAAAACATACTACTTAAACAACCTTGCTGCACCCAATCCTTTCAACATTTGGAGTAATATTTACTCCAAAATCTATATAGTTAATTTAGCCATCGAAGGAATCACGAATTCTACACTTCTTAATCCTAGCGTGAAACAACAACTGCTGGGAGAGGCCAAATTTCTCAGAGCATTCTTCTTCTTTTACCTTGTTAATTTATACGGAGACGTACCATTAGCTATAACTAGCGATTATAAAGTTAATAGTTTACTTGCTCGCTCATCTCAGGAAAAAGTATGGACACAAATAATTGCAGATTTAACAGAAGCGAAGGTACTTTTATCTCCCGATTATCTTGATGCTTCTCTTTTAAAAAAGACGTCCGAACGGGTAAGGCCGACCAAATGGGCAGCTATCGCACTTTTGTCCAAAAGCTATTTATACACCGGTGATTGGAAAAATGCTGAAATCGAGTCCAGTGAATTAATTGATAACACATCTCTATACCACCTTGAAGATTCGTTAAATAACGTTTTCCTTATGAACAATGAGGAAGCCATATGGCAACTCCAACCAGTGACCTATGGCATGAATACACTAGATGCAAAAATATACATTATTCCGTCTACAGGCCCATCCGCATATACTCCAGTATACCTAAACAATCATCTCCTGCAAAACTTTGAATCGGGAGATCTCCGTAGGACTAAGTGGATAGACAGCGTAGATGTTGATGGTACTACCTACTACTTTCCTTTTAAATATCAATCAGCGACATATGGAGCTCCGGTAACAGAATACCATACAATATTTCGCCTCGCTGAACAATATCTTGTCCGTGCCGAGTCGAGAGCACATCTCAACGATGTAGCCAACGCAACAAACGATTTAAATATCATTCGTAAAAGGGCAGGACTAGAAGAACACAAATACAGTACAAATTCGGCTTTACTCGCTGCTATAGTTCACGAACGGCAGGTAGAACTCTTCACAGAATGGGGGAACAGATGGCTTGATCTGAAACGAACTAAAACTATCGATACTGTAATGAGCACGGTGACTCCACAAAAAGGAGGCATATGGAGCTCAAATTGGCAATTATATCCAATTCCTTCAACGGAGGTTATTGCCGATGGAAACATAAGACAAAATCCGGGTTATTAATCAACTAACTATCCTCTTTATAGATATATATTATAGTGGGAAAGACTCTTGGAGACAATCTCAATAAACCATTACTAATGAATACACCATTTAAATTAAGCACATTATTTATTCTAATTACAGCAAACTGCCTTGCTCAGAATAATCCGGCGTCACCAACCACTGATAATTCGTCCTACAAAATACAAACAGTCCGTATACAATCTCGATGGGCGGAAAATATGGACACTACAAACGTATTAAATGAATACCCACGTCCTCAACTACAGCGAGATAACTGGCAAAATCTAAATGGCCTATGGGAATATGCAATTACTGATTCAACTGCTGCAATACCAAATTCATTCCAGGGCAAGATACTAGTGCCCTATCCTATTGAATCAGCGCTGTCAGGTGTAAAGAAAGCGCTCATGCCAGATCAGAGGCTATGGTATAGAAAGATTATCCAGCGCCCAGCCTTGCTCCCAAACGACCACATAATTCTTAATTTCGGTGCAGTTGACTGGCAAGCTACCATCTTTATTAATAAAAGGCAAGTGGGGCAGCATACTGGTGGGTATCAAAATTTTTCTTTTGATGTAACCAATTTCCTACAGCCAGGCAATAACGAAATTATTGTAAAAGTATATGACCCTACCGATCAAGGCCCTAATCCACATGGTAAACAGGTATTGTATCCGGAAACTATGTATTACACAGCTTCAAGTGGTATTTGGCAAACTGTATGGCTTGAAAAAGTTCAGCCAACGCATATTAGCCGCCTTAAGACCACACCGGATATAGAAAAAGGTACATTAGCTATAGCTATCCTCATAGCTGGACATCTGGAGAATAACAGTAGTCTTGATATAATTGTGTCAACCAATGGAAAAGTAATTAACACTCTTCAAATACCGGCTTCCCAGCAGCAGGTAAACTCCACTATCTATATTCCAAACGTTCAACTGTGGTCTCCAGATGCTCCTTTTTTGTATGATCTCTCTGTCAGATTGAAAAAGGGGAAAAAAGTCACTGATGAGGTAAAAAGCTATTTCGGAATGCGGAAAATTGATATCCAAAAAGACGAAAAAGGGGCCGATCGTATCTTCCTTAATAACAAATATACGTTCAACTTAGGCACATTAGACCAAGGTTTCTGGCCAGAGGGGTTATATACAGCGCCTACGGATGCAGCTCTGTCCTTTGACATAAAGGCTATTAAGTCTTTGGGATTCAATACTATTAGAAAACATATAAAAATTGAACCTGAAAGGTGGTATTACCATGCTGATAAAATTGGAATACTGGTCTGGCAAGATTTTGTCAATCCACCCCAGGACCTTCCACCAGGCTCAAGGGTAATATTTGAAAAGGAAGTACAGGAAACTATGGAACAACTCCATAATCATCCCAGTATTACTACCTGGGTATTATTTAATGAACGTTGGGGTGCATATGACCAGGAACGACTTACTAAATGGATAAAAAGGAACGATCCTAGCAGACTGGTTAATGGACATTCGGGTGAATTGCTATATGTAAATGATGAATTACGGGCACCTGCAGACGATCCATGGATCAGCAGTGACTTAACGGATGTTCACTCATATCCAGAGCCAAGAAATGCGCCGCCACAACGTAATAAAGCAAGAGTCGTAGGCGAATTTGGAGGTATTGGAGTGTCTGTTCCGGGTCATGAATGGGACGATATGCAAAGCTGGGGATATATACAGGTAACCCCGGCTGAGCTAAAGGCCAAATATATTAAAATGACAGAGCAACTCAAGCAGCTAGAAAAGGAAGGCCTTACCGCCTCTATCTATACTCAACCTTTTGATGTTGAAGGAGAAGAAAATGGCCTATTAACATATGATCGGAAAATAATTAAGATCCCTGTAGATGAAATTAGAGCACTTAATAAGGAGCTGGTTCCTCTGACGGACGGGTTTACGTTGGATCCTAATTTCATAATAGCAGCCAACATTGACACCGGGAACAATGACAACAGATATCAGGAATTACTGGCAGAATATAAAAATACCCGACATAACGACTCTACCTTTCTGAGAAGACTTACATTGATGGCCATTCGAAAAAAAGATCAGGAAAATGCCACATTGGTTGGCAATAGTTATATAGACATTTTAAAACAACCTTTTTCAAAAGAAAACTTAGATTTTATAATAGCAATCACAAGGACCAGCAAGGACATTGGGTTTAGTTTCTGTCTTAAACAACCGGAAAAAGTAGATTCAGTTCTTGGAGAATTTTCAGCAACGCGCAAAGTCAAGAAAATAATTTACAATGAAGAGATCGCTCCATACTATAAAAATCATCCAAACTGGGAAACCATTCAGCAAAAAGTTACTACCCTATTTGGAAGTCTGGGCGAAGAATGCGTGCTGGGCTGGAGAATGATATACTATGGTTTTGAAGTAAAAGATTGGGAAAACTATGGAAAGTATTATGTGCTTTACTTTAAAAAATCTATGAATCACTATCCTGAATATCATATAAATAACCTTACTTGGATTCTTTTTGAACACTCCAAAAATATTGGCGAGCTTACATTTGCCACTAATGTGATGAGACATATAATAGACAAAAATATTGATCGTTCCGCTGAAGGATATGACACTTATGCCAATCTACTACATAGAACGAACAATTCCAATGAAGCTATTAAATGGGAAGAAAAGGCACTGGCACTAAAGAAAGGCGCCCCCGACGAAAAACTGTTCGCCGAAACCCTTCAAAAAATGAAAGCCGGCCAGCCAACCTGGCCTCAAAATAATTGAGCTTTGGGTAAACAACGCGCGGAACAAGTGGGTGGTTGGTTTACACCCCTTGGCATTCTTATGAATCGTCACTAATATTCTTATTGGTGACCCATTTTTTCTAAAATCTTAAAAAATCTAAAACTATGGTACGTTATGAATTTGACTGGTGTATTTATTATGTGAGTTTATTCAGAATGAGGATAGGAGCAGAAAAAAAGAGAGAAGAACTAGTACAACTCATTCTTAAACAGTGTATAATATATATGTGAATATATATCCGATGCACCTCGAAAAAATTTTAAAATAAATAGTACGCTCATTGGGTTTTAGGTGTACCATTAAAAGACACACTTTTTTGAAATCAAAATAAATCATAAAATTCAAAAAATGATGCTTACAGTTTGTTATTATCCTCTGACCCTGTTGTTAACTGTGGCTTCAAAAACATTCGACCAATCATCTAATTAAAAAATTTCAAACTTATGAAAATTCCTAACCACCTCAGATGGCCCGGAAAAGTTCTCCGGATTGAGACAGATGATACCGACTTTACGCCGATTGAAACAATTCCCGAAGAATATAGAAACTTAGTTATTCCCGCAGCCAGCGTGTTCTATACCCATGATTACGATTTCGACATGCTTTGTCAATCCATTCGACTGGGACCTTTTTCCCTGTGGACACACGAAGTATTCGCCATGGAAAACATCACCCTCCTACCCGTTACCACCAAACCTATCATTGCCCTCCATTTTATGGCCGGCAGCGATGTAATGGCGGAAATAACGGATAATGGCCCTTATAAATTAAGCGGCAAGGAAGTCAACCTCTTTAAACTGGATGCTGCCTTCCACGAAGCGCCAATGAAAAGAGGCGATACCCTGTTCAGCTTTCATATCAACGTACTGCCGCATGTGTTCTCCAGGCTGTCCACCAAACACCCGGAACTGGCGCAGCTAACACAAAAAGAACTCACGAAAGGTAGCGGACCGCTGCACGATCGCCCCTATAAAATCAATAAGGTTTGCTTTGAAATTATTCAGCAAATCTGTGGATGCCGGTATATTGAAATGCTGGCAGATAAATTCCTCTATCGCAACTGCCTCGACCTGTTCATTAACTTCGCCAACCAGGACAAACTTTCTCATTTACCCAGTCCGAAGTTCGACCCCGAAATAATGGACGCAGTGCCCCATGCGGTTAAATTCCTGAAGGAAAACGTAGGAGAAGAATTTAACAGCGCTAAAATGGCGTATATCCTGGATGTCAATGCCAGGAAGCTGAAAGCCGCCTTTGAAGCTACCTGTTTTATCTCCGCAGAACAATTCCACTTGCAATGTAAAATGTACCAGGCGTTCAAACTGATTGTCAACACCAAAGCTGAACCTAACATCATCGCTAATGCCATTGGTATGAAAGATACCGATGAATTCATAAAGAAATTCGAAGCATATTTCGATTGCTCCTACATCGCCGTGCGTAATGCCCAATGAAGGACACACACATAAGCTTCAGTACAGATATGGTTGTTTGGTGCGAAGCTAATCCTGGCTTCGCGGTTTTCGATCCCTCAAAATAACCCTTCGTCTGCGATCTGGAAAAAGATCCACCAGGCACATTTTCCATCGCGGAATGTAAGGGTTATTTTTTCCCTTCTGTATGTACAATTTCCTGATAAAATCTTTTAAAATAGTCCGATCCACTTGTAAAGGAGGAAACACCTCCATAGCTACAGTCTAAAAGGATCAAAGCGGAGCCATTCCTGGCTACGCAATTTTTAAACTAAACCCTTCTTTTGCGAACCGGAAGAGATTTCGTAAATTCCTTTTCTTTCCACCGCAAAATGTAAGGGTTATTTTATGTCTTTTCAACAACGTACTATCTTCATCACCGGCGCCAGCCGGGGCATCGGCAAAGCCATTGCATTACAACTGGCCAGCAAAGGAGCCAATATTGTCATCGCCGCCAAAAGCGTAGAAGAAGACCCGCGGCTGGGAGGTACCATCTACTCCGCCGCCGAAGAAGTGGAAGCCGCCGGCGGTAAAGCCCTCGCCGTACAGGTAGATATCCGCGAAGAAGCACAGATCGCCCAGGCCGTGGAAAAAGCTGTCGCCACCTTCGGCGGCATCGACGTGCTGATCAACAACGCCTCCGCTATCCAGCTCACCAACACGGAACAAACCCCCGCAAAAAGATTCGACCTGATGTATGATATCAATGTGCGCGGTACCTTCCTGGTTACACAACATTGTATCCCCCACCTGAAAAAAGGAAAACAACCACACATACTCACCCTCTCTCCACCCGTAAACCTCGACACAAAATGGCTTGGCCCCCATGTAGCCTATACCATCAGTAAATACAACATGAGCATGCTGGCAATGGGCTGGGCGGCAGAACTAGCGCCCTACCAGATAGCCTCCAACGCCCTCTGGCCCGCCACCACCATCGCCACTGCCGCAGTAAAAAACCTGCTCGGCGGAGAAGCACTGATCAACAGAAGCCGCACTCCCGGCATCCTCGCCGACGCCGTAGCATACATCCTGCAGCAACCCGCCACCTATACCGGCCAAACACTGATCGATGAAGCGGTATTGCAACAGGCAGGCATCACCAATTTTGATAAATATGCGGTAGTACCTGGAGGTAAACTGCAAAAAGACCTGTTCCTGTAAACGATATCAATGAATAATCCCGGCATACGTTCCCGCCGATGAATTCGCCGGGGGCGTATCCACAACCTGGAACGTGTACTTACCGGAGCCAGTTTCCATCACATAACGCCCGTCTTTATACCCGTTAGCCACATTCACTACTTTTCCATTTATAGTAATATCGGAAGTAGAACTGGCAGGCAGGTAAATAGTTGCCCGCGTATTGGCCGGAATCTCCACTTCCAGCGAAAAACGACCGCTTTCCTTTGTCCAGCTGCTGCCGATAATACCATAGGGCGATAAATAACTGGCCTTCGCCATCGTAACATCGCCCGCCAGCTCCGGACGGATCACGATATCATGAAACGCTATACTGCCCGGCGCCGGCCGTATTCCCGCCAGCCCACTGTAAAACCACTCCATCAGGTGACCCAGCATAAAATGATTATTGGACGCATCCCGGTAACCCTGCCACGACTCTGTTAAGGCTGTAGCCCCCTTGGCCAGCTGCAAACCATAGCCCGGCACATCAGACCGGCTGTTCATATCGTAAATAACATCGGAACGCCCCTCATCATCCAACACTCGCAATAAATACCGGTAACCAATATCGCCCGCGGTAATGCCGTTGTTATGCTGACGTATATCTGCCACTATATTTTCTACCACGGCAGCTTTATACTCCGGCGGTACTAACTGCATGTACACCGACATAGCATTGGCGGTCTGGCTCCCGCTGGCATATTGACGCGTGCTATCATTAAAGTAGGCCTTATTGTATGCCTGCTTCACCGCCTCTCCCAATGCCAGGTAATGCTGCCGGTCTTCCTGCTTACCCAAAATACCCGCCACCCTGGCCAGTATACTCAGGTCATAATAGTACATAGCCGTTGCCGTTACTCCCTTCGGCGTTAGCTGCGCTTCCCCGGGAAACTTCGGACCTATATCGTACCAGTCGCCCAAACCGTGACTCAGCAAATGATGATCCGATTGCTTCTCCAGGTAGGCAACATAACGGGTCATCATATCATAACTTTCCGTTAGCACCGACCGATCACCATACCACTGATAGATATAATAAGGCAAAATCACCGCATTACTCCCCCATTCCGGTGAGTCGCGAAATCCCCCGTCGAAATGCACATATTCAGGGGCAATATCAGGTACCAACCCCTCCGGGGTTTGCGCATGTATCATGTCCCGCACTACTTTGCGGCAAAGTGCAGCGATATCATAGTTATAACGGATAGAACTGCCCACCAGGTGCGCTTCTTCCAGCCATCCCAGCTTCTCCCGATGTGGACAATCCGTAAAAACGCTGGCCGTATTACTGCGAATAGCCCAGTCAATCAGCTTAAATGTTTTGTTGAACAAATCGTTAGAACAGGTGAATTGCCCGATCGTGGGCGCCGCGTTACGGGTATGCAAGCCATGTACGGCAGTAAGTACCGGCAGGTCGGCTGCATTGGCTTTGCCCTCCGGTACCGCGCCTTCTATTTGCAGGTAACGGAAGCCATAGTACATAAATTGAGGCTGCCACGACTCTGTGCCTTCTCCTTTCAACGTATAATTAAAGTATACCGGTCCGCCTACCGCCCGTTGATCCGCTAGTCCTGCCTCGCTGATCAGTTCTGCAGGGATAATCTTTATCACCGCCCCTTTTTTTCCCTTTACAGAGATAGCAGGAATGCCGGATGCATTTTGGCCCAGATCGTACAGCCAAGTGCCCGGCGCCAGCCGGGTAACTTTCACCGGCTCAAAATGATCAAGTATTTTTAACGGGAACGCGCCCTGGGCATTCAATACCGGTGGACCAGCCACCACTACCGCATTCCGCCACAACGCATCGCTGAAGCCCGGCTGGTCCCAGCCCGGTTGTTCCAGGGTAGCATTGTAGTCCTCTCCGCCATAAATACTGGAAAAAGTAACCGGCCCCGGAGCGGCTTTCCACGAAGGATCACTTACAATATCCTCTGTACTCCCATCCCTGTATTGCAGTAATACCCTACACCGCAGCTGGGGATAGCCAAATGCGCCGGTCAGCTTACGATACCTTTCGCCCGGCACATAAAAAAATCCATTTCCCAGCATTACGCCCAGTGCATTGGCGCCCGGCTGCAGCTGTGACGTAACATCGAAGGTAACATAAAGCGCATGCTGATCATATTTTGTCCAACCCGGATCCAAAAAATGATCCCCCACTTTTTTACCATTCATATGGAGATCAAACTGCCCTAGCCCACAAATAAACACCATAGCTTTTTCCAGGGGCTTACGAAGCGTGAATTCCTTTCTGAGCAAGGGCAGTATATCTTTCCGGTTGCGATATTTGGAATCGCTGTCATCAGTAATGGCCGGTACAATGCGCTCCTGCTCCGGCATTTGCTCATAGCCTATCCATTGCGCATTTTTCCAGTCGCCCGCCTGTAACAGCCCGGTGTACCACTGCGCAGACTCACTCCAGTCAGAGGCTTTTGCATGTTCGTCCCATACCATTACTTTCCAGTAATAGGTGGTGGCGGCACGCAATGCCTTTCCCTCATACCGGATCTGCAGAGATTCATGGCTGCTTGTCTTTTTCGAATCCCAGATATTCCCTTTGTTCTTGCGGAGCAATTCCGGCTTATCTGCTACCAGCACACGGTAAGCGGTTTGACTGATATTGCTGCCACTACCCGCCAGCTGCCAGCTCAACGCCGGATGCAGCACATCGATACCGATGGGGTTATCCCGGTACTGGCATTGCAGGTGCTGCACTGTTACCTCCTGGGCCATAACAAAGGTGGTGAGGAAAAACAAACACAGTGCGAAGCGGAATTTTAGCATCATAATAGGGTGATATTTGATAAAAGGTTTAAGGTTCCATGTTCACTATAGCCTCGGTTACTTTATTAAAAGGTCAGCCCGGTTCCCCTCTCCGTTAAGATTAATTTATAAAAATTTCGGGGATATTTTACATGGGCTTGCCATACAAAGGAAAAAAACTACCGCCAATGGGAATCCAACAGCGCTAATGCAGTAATACGGCACCCGGATAACAAATGTGCCAGGATCTTTATAATTTATAAATATAGTATCGATAATAGCCTGTAAACATATACATTGTGTCTTGAAGACACTTAATTTATTCACTTGCATTTACCCATAATTTGGGTATTTTTACTTTCATGCACGATGAGATCTCCGAATGGCAACATGGAATACATACCGGTGATACGCCTGCATTGAAAAAATTGTATGACCACTTTAGCCCATCCCTGTTTCACCTGGCCCTGGCTATTATACATACAAGAGAAATGGCGGAAGAGATCGTGGCAGATGTGTTCATCCAGGTATGGCAAAAACGGAAACACCTTGACCAGGTACAAAACCTGAAATGGTATCTCTATGCAACAACCCGTAATATTGCCCTCAATTATCTCCGCAAATACGCACCACATCAAACATCGCAGCTGGATGACACTATATTACCAGCACCACCGGCAGGCAATACTCCGGAAGACTTGCTAATCGGCCATGAAGCCATGCAGCAGATATATGTGGCCATCAATGAGCTGCCTCCACAGTGCCGCCTGATATTTAAGCTGGTAAAAGAAGATGGTTTAAAATACCGCGAAGTGGCCACCCTTTTGGATATATCCGTAAAAACAGTAGAAAACCAGGTAGGTATCGCCCTGAAAAAGCTCCTCAGGATAAAAGCACAACATATCAGCAACCCTTTCTAAAAAAAATCCCAGGTGCGCTTGGGGGTATACCGCTTCTTTTGTTGTCTTATACTCCGGCGCCGGATACTGATAACAAAGTTTTTAAAATGAGTGACGATATCATATGGATTTTACTGGGCAAACAGGCCAGCGGCGAAATTACCGCTGAAGAAAGGGCCGCGCTGGATGCCCTGCTCGCCGGGCATCCGGATGCAGCTGCACTGAAAAAGCTGGTAACATCCTTATGGGAATCGCCCACTAATGCACTGCCTGTTGATCCGGTAGTACAGCAACGTATATGGAATCGTATCAACATCCAGGCACGTCACTCTTCCGCCTGGCGCATACCACGCAGACTGGCTGTGGCTGCTGCCATCACCGGGGTCATAGGCTGGACCGCCTGGGAAATCATGATGCCGCATGTTTACTCCTCACGGCAACAAATCAGTGAAGCCGGCGCAGGTAAACTCAGCCTGACATTAGCCGACGGTAGTAAAGTATGTCTTAACCATCACAGCCGGTTAACATACGACGACCAGCAGTTCGGGAAAAAAAACAGGGAAGTAACGCTCACCGGGGAGGCGTTCTTTGAGGTGGCGGGACATGCGGCCCACCCATTTATCATTCATACCAGCAGGATGAATATTACGGTACTGGGTACATCCTTTAACGTAAAAGCCTACACGACTGATAGCATTATTTCGACAACCCTTATCAGCGGGAAAATAGCCGTGTCTTTCCCACATCAGCCCGGGAAAGCACTGGAGTTACGGCCAAATGAAAAAATCATCGTACCAGCCACTACTGCCAGTACCAATATAGTACGCTCCTTCGCGCAGAAAGACAGCAGTGGAAAGGCAACAGACTTGTTGTGGCTTAACAACAAGCTCATATTTGACAACGAATCATTTGCAACCCTTGCACAGCGGATGGAACAATGGTATGGCGTATCTATACATTTCGCCCATCCATCGCTCATGCAATTAAAGTTCTCTGGCATTATAGATACAGAACCAATAGAAGAAACATTGAAAGCCTTGCAGTTATCCCGATCCTTTACCTTCCAGGTACATAACAGGGAAGTTTGGATAGACCGATGACCAATTTAAATAAAATACAATGACCTAACGTATTACAACGCCCGTTTTATTACATCAACCACTTATTAATTCCATGTTATGAAAACAACGCTATTACTAAAAGTAGCCATCACTTTTCTTGTGCTGGCATGTACCCAGGGCTATGCCACAGCATGGTCGCAGGAAAAAATAACGATCTCCCTGGAAAAAGCCAGCATCAAGACAGTATTAAAAACCATCCAGGAAAAAAGCCGCTGTCGTCTTATTTACAACGACGATCTGCTTCCTGATCAAACTTCGGTTTCCTTACATGTCGAAAATGCGACAGTACCGCAACTGCTGGCTACAGCTCTCCAGGGTACCGACCTGGGCTATACCATGCTGAACAATAATGCCATCGTAATAAGAACGAATACCGTACACGCCGACAAAATAACGGGTACGGTAAAGAATGAAAAAGGCGATCCCCTGATCGGTGTATCCGTAAAAATAAAAGGAACCACCATCGGTACAGTCACCAACGAAAGCGGCCATTTCGAATTACCTGCCGCTCCCGGTGCAGTCCTTATCTTCAGCTACGTTGGTTACGAACAGCAGGAAGTCAGCAGCCGTACCAGCGCGCTCTCCATTGTCCTGAAAGAAAGCGCCAGCGGCCTGAATGAAGTGGTCGTAGTGGGCTACGGCACACAGAAAAAAACTTCTTCTACAGCTGCGGTAGCCGCTGTGCAAGGAAAGGAGCTGGCTAAATCTCCGGTGGCCAATATATCCAACTCCCTGGCAGGAAACATTTCCGGCGTAAGCATGCGGCCCAATGGAGGACAGCCCGGCAGAGACAATCCAGATATCCATATCCGGGGCATAGCTACTACAGGAAATAACTCTCCTTTAATTGTGGTAGATGGTATTATCCGCAACAACATCAATGAAGTAGCTCCTACCTCCATTGCTTCGGTTACCGTGTTAAAAGATGCCGCGGCGGTAGCACCTTATGGCCTCGGCGGCGCCAATGGCGTTATACTGATCACCACCAAAAGAGGGCAAACCGGCGTGCCTACGCTTTCCCTCAACAGCTATTATGGCTGGCAAACTCCTACCTACTATCCTAAAATGCTAAATGCGCAAGATTATATGCGCCTGCGTAATGAGGCATACCTGAACGAAAATCCAAATGGCACCCAGCAACCTTTTGCCCAGGATCTTATCAACAACTATGCTGACCTCCATGCGAAAGATCCCGATAAATATCCTATCAGCAATACGAAAGACCTTGTCCAAATGCGGGCGCCCGTACAAAACTATAACCTGCAGCTGAGTGGTGGCAGTAAAGTAATGCGATATTTTGCCAGCATGGGCTACCTGCAACAGGATGGTATGTTCGACCCGGTAAAATATAAACGCTATGACTATAACGTCAATATGGAAATTAATGCCACTGCTACCACCAATGTTACCTTGTCGCTCATAGGCGCCGTACAAAATACCAATAGCGTGGATGCCGCAACTACGCCGGGGCAGCTATTCCGTAGTGCCTACAAACTGATCCCGATTACCAATCTTTATTATAGCAACGGGCTATGGGGCGAGTTTGCCGGCAATTCACCGGTTGGTATCCTCAACGCCGGGTACTCCCACCGGAATGCTAATTCGCTGTTAACAACCATCGCGGTAGAGCAACAATTGCCTTTTATAAAAGGGCTTAGTATCAAAGGTACTTTCAGTTATGATCCCAATGAGTTTACAATAAAAGGGTGGCATACGCCTTTTTATTTTTACGCCCAAAATACAGCCACTACCCCCTACACCTATACGAAACAGATTTCCACCTCTGAAGGAAATGCAGCTCCTTATACCTGGTTGAACCAGGAATATGCTAAAAATCAATACTTCACCTACCAGGGATACCTGAATTATCATAACACGTTCGGCAAACATGAATTTAGCGGATTATTGGTAGCAGAAGCCCGCAGAAACGATTCTACCGGTTTCTCTGCCCGGCGTAATAATTTCGCCATCAACATCGATGAGCTGAGCATGGGCAGTTCCAACAAAAATGATTTCGATAATAATGGCTCCTCCGTGAGTGGAAGCCAACTCGGGTTTGTATACCGCGTCGGGTATATTTACGATCATAAATATCTCTTTGAGGCATCCGGACGTTATGATGGCCATTACTTTTTTGCGCCTGGCAAGCGTTGGGGATATTTTCCCGCTTTCTCTGCCGGATGGATCATCTCGGAAGAAAATTTTCTTCGCGACCATAGCTCTGTACTCAATTACCTGAAGTTACGCGGATCATGGGGCAAGTCGGGCAATCTCGCCGGCGCTGCTTTCCAGTATTTAAATGGTTATAACTTATATGGCAACGCCTACGCCTTCGGCAACGGTACCATGGTACAGGGCTCCCGGATTACGACCGAAGCTAATCCTAATATTACCTGGGAAATATCCACCAAAACAGATGTAGGATTAGACGCCAGCTTCTGGAAAGGCATGCTCAAATTGGAGCTCGACTATTTTCATGAAAGAAGAACAGGCATGCTTTTGCCTCCTGCCGTTACGGTGCCCGTGGAATATGGATTGGGCCTGTCTGATGAAAACCAGGGCATCATGGAAAACCGTGGGATAGAAATATCTGCAGGTACCCAGCATCGATTTGCCAATGGCCTGCAACTCAACCTGAACGGCAACTTCAGCTATGCCAAAAACAAAATGATCCAGGTGTTTGAAACATCAGCCACCTTTAATAACCCTAACCGCAGAAGAACCGGCCGGCCAATGGGCACTCAGTTTGGCTACCATGCACTCGGATTGTTTAATACCTCCGATGATAAAAATAATGACGGTATCATCGATAGCCAGGATGGATACAATGTTACCCAATTTGGCGTACTGCATCCCGGCGATATCCGCTATGCCGATATCAGCGGCCCGGATGGCAAGCCAGATGGTAAAATAGATGCGTATGATGAAGTGGTAACCGGTAACCCAGTATATCCTTTTATCACCTACGGATTTACTGCCGGCGCCTCCTGGAAAGGATTCGACCTTAGCTTGTTCTTCCAGGGATCGGCATTAGCCGGTTTAAATATCCGTGGCTTCCAAACGGTGCCATTCAATAATAACAACAGCAATTCGTCTTACGAATACCTTAATAACCACTGGACACCGGCTACACAGGACGCCCGCTACCCACGCGCCAATCAGTCGCCCTATGCCAACAACACGCAGAATTCCGATTTCTGGATGATGAAAACAGGATATCTCCGCCTCAAGACCGCAGTACTTGGATATACATTACCCGCACCCATCGCGAATGCCGCAAAAATGCAGAGCGTTCGCTGTTATGTATCCGGACAAAACCTGCTCACCTTCAGCAAACTGAAGTTTATGGACCCGGAAGTAGGGTATACCGACCTGGAAACCGCCTACCCCAATCAGAAGGTGTTTGTCTTTGGCCTAAACATTACATTCTAGTTTCATTCTCTTAAAACAAAAATATTATGACCCATATATATCGCCTGCTTCGACTTCTGATCATTGGTGTATTCCTCCTCTCTTGTAATAAACAATTCCTGGAAAACACCGATAAAACCAAATTAACAGATGCCATCCAGTGGAGCACGGAAGGTAACGCCGACCTGTTTCTGAATGATATCTACAATACGCTGCCCAACTACTGGAATCAACCGGAAAACTTGGATAACTATACGGATGACAATGATGCTGGGTTTTATTATACTTCCTATAACTGGAAACAAGGGATAATATCCCCTGCGTCTAACGATTACACGGTATGGGGAGGCATAACCGGTTCTGGCGATCTTACCAACTGGCCGGCTATATTTATCAGCATCCGCAAGTGCAATACTTTCCTGGCCAACGTAAAAGCCAATGCCGCCAACTTCTCCCCTGCCTGGTTCAATAAAAGAATAGATGAAGCACGCTTTCTGCGTGCCTTTTTCTACAGTGAATTGTGGATGCATATTGGCGGGCTGCCAATTATCACTGCACCCGCCGACAGGCGAACCATGGATAGCGCTGGCTTATATACGCCACGTAACACCTTTGCTGAAACAGTGAACTTTATCACCACACAGCTCGACTCCGTTGTGAAAGGCGGCTATCTTGCAGTAAAATATAACCATGGAGATGCCGATGCCGGCCGCGCCACGCTGGGCGCCGCCCTTGCACTGAAAGGATGGGTAGAACTATACGCTGCCAGCCCCGCATTCAATGCCGGGCAGCCAGCCGCTGGCGCGGATCCTCAACAAGTGGCCGGGTACAATAATTACGATGCCAAACGATGGACCACCGCCGCCGCCACTTTTAAACAATTTATTGACCAATACGGGAGCAACAAATCCTACGATTTATTCCCCAACACTGCTGCCATCTGGTATGAAGCCAATGAATATAATTCGGAAGTAATATGGGACCGGCATGTAGTAGCCAATACAATGGGATCTTCTTTTGAGCAATATGGCGGCCCTGTATGGATTAACGGCAGCTATTATACCTGGGGCAACTATTGCCCTACCCAGGAATTAGTCGACCAATTCTTCATGGCCAACGGAAAACCCATCACCGATCCTGCTTCTGGCTACAACCCTCAACAGCCATATGTGGGTCGCGAAAAAAGATTCTACGACTGGATTGTTTATGATGGCGCCCCCTATAAAATGGATTGGATGGATAAAGCCGATACCATCTATACCCGGATCGATAAAGTTCGTCCTTCTAAAAATCAAATAGATTTCGGCACTGACGACGTAGGCAATACCGCTTATTATTTCAAAAAACGGCTCAATCCCCTGGTACGTCCCGGAGGCGGCGCCGTTAGTGGTGCTAATTTTATCTACTACCGCTATGCCGAAGTGCTGCTGGGCTATGCCGAAGCGCAAAACGAATCAGCTGGCCCTGATGCATCGGTATATAATGCCGTTAACCAGGTGCGCAAACGGTCAGGACTTCCTAACCTGGCGCCCGGCTTGTCAAAATCCGAAATGCAGGCAGCCATTTACCAGGAAAGAAGAGTTGAGCTCTGCTTTGAAAACAAGCGCTTTTATGATATCATCCGCTTGAAAACAGCGAATACAGTGATGAATGTAGATAAACACGCCATGAAGATTACCAATACGTCACCCGCCAATAATGCCGGTGTTTGGAAATATGAAATAGTGCCGCTCAATCACCCACACGTATTTACACAGAAAATGTATCTCAACCCGGTACCACAGGATGTAATTGACCGGAATCCGAAAATAGTACAAAACCCGGGGTACTAGCAGTGCTGACAGGTAAAGCTATTGCGGCGAATGACGGCATGGCCTTCACAAAACCGGCCAGCTGGTTCGCTGCAATAGCCCACTGTTCTTGAAAGGATACCCGGCGCTATGCAGACTACAGGCAAATATTCAATTTGAATATTGGAATACTACCCCGTCAAATTTTCCCACTAATTTACCTATCTTGGTATACATATATTCCACGTTTTTCTGAACCCATATATGTATCTATCATGTCTTTACGTTATACCAGTTTTTTACTGCTGCTATTTCCATTTCTTACTGCCGGCGCACAGGACTTCCGTCAGTCCAATACCGACGAATCAAAAGTACCGCCCTACACCTTGCCAGATGTGCTGAAAATGCCCGATGGCAAAGAAGTACATACCGCCGCACAATGGCAGCACACACAACGCCCCTACGTTTTCCATCTTTTCGAAGAAAACGTTTATGGTAAATTTCCCCGGGTAGCCGTTAATATGCGTTCAAAGGTAGTATCCACCGATGAGCATGCCCTAAATGGCACGGCTATCCGTAAATTGGTGGATATCTATTTTAATAATGATACTTCGGCCGTTATTCACCTGTTGATGTACCTGCCCCGTACACATCGCCCGGCTCCGGTATTCCTGGGCATGAACTTCTTTGGTAACCAATGCGTTTCCAATGATCCTGCGATACCAATTACAGAGAAATATGCGATCAACGGTCCAGGCGTAGTCGATAATCATGTTACCGCAGCCTCCCGCGGTAGCCAGGCAGAGCGATGGCAGGTAGACACCCTGCTGGCGCATGGTTTTGGCCTGGTCACCTTCTTCTATGGCGATGTGGAAGAAGATTACGCCGAAGGATGGAAACAGGGATTCCGTACCAAACTGCGCTCTGCATTGAAAACCGCGCCAGAAGAATGGAGCGCCATCGGCGCCTGGGCCTGGTCATTATGCAGGGTGATGGACTACCTCCAAACAGATCCCCGGGTAAATGCCAAACAAGTATGCCTAAACGGACATTCCCGTCTCGGCAAAACCGCCCTATGGGCCGGAGCTGCCGATCCCCGGTTTGGCATCGTGATCTCCAACGAATCGGGCGAAGGCGGAGCTGCACTGGCCCGGCGCTGGTACGGCGAAACCATGCCGATTATTAACGACCACTTCCCCCACTGGTTTAACAGCCAATACAAACAATACAGTACCCACATCAACAACATGCCGGTAGATCAGCATATGCTGCTGGCATTGATAGCCCCCAGACCTTTATACGTGGCCAGCGCGGAAGGCGACCAATGGTCCGATCCCAAAGGCGAGTTCTTAAGTGCCTGGCATGCCGGCGAAGTGTATAAATTGTTCGGAGAAAAGGCGATCGGCAGCGATCAGTATCCCGCAGTGCATCAACCGGTGGGAGACTGGGTAAGGTATCATGTCCGGGCAGGAAAACACGACGTGACGATATATGACTGGCAGCAATATATTGCCTTTGCAGAGCGGTTCTTCCGTAAAGGCTGACCAATCATACCAAAAAAAGGTGGACGGATAACATCCGTCCACCTTTTCTCTATACTAATAATCCTATTATTATAATTCTCTTACCCAGATATTACGGAAGCTCAGCGGCTCGCTCTTATCGCCGTGGGCCTGCAGCTTAATCGGGCAGGCGCCATGTGCCTGACGGTAAGCCGGAGCGCCAATGTATTGGGTAGGTCCTTTTACTTCTACATTGTTCTGTACCAGTACGCCGTTAAATAAAACGGTAACCCGGGCAGGACTCGTCAGTGAACCATCTGCGGCAAAAACAGGAGCGGTCCAGATCACATCATACACATTCCACTCTCCCGGCGCCAGGGTAGGATTGGCCAGGGGAACAAACTGTTTGTAGATACTACCGGCCTGACCATTCGTATAAGTTTTATTCTTATAAGAGTCGAGCACCTGTAATTCATACCCAGCATCGCCTTTACCCAGGGAAGCCAGGAATACGCCGCTGTTGCCGCGCGCCTGCCCGGAGCCGGTAATGTCAGAAGGTACTCTCCACTCAATATGTAACTGGTAGTTGGTAAAGGTCTTCTTCGTTTCGATATTACCTACATGTTTATTCACAGTCAGGATACCGGAACCTACCGTCCATTCAGCCGCTTTGCTGCGGTCGTCGGCCATTACCCACTGCTCCAGGTTTTTGCCGTCAAATAAAATTACTGCATCGGAGGGCGCTGCGCCGCATTTACCGGGTTTTACTTCTGGTGGAACGGGCGTATATACTTCTGTATCTTCCGGCTTCGCTTTTTCCTGAGCCTGAGCCGCGCAAAAACCACCTGCCAGCAGCATTGTAAATAAGAATTTCCTTTTCATAATCAATTTTTAACTGGAATGAATAGCTGGGTCAAAATAATAACCAGTGTCACAATAATATATAAAATAGTATACTGACGCAAGCACTTTTATACCAACGGCCATCGATTTGGTAACATACAGTTAACACAAAAAAACATTCTTTGCGGATTGTTGATGCTTATTTACCGTTAAAATGAAAAGGCTTCTTCCTTTCCTGACACTGTACTTGCTTTTGCTTCCACTATTTACCCATGCCACCGGCGAACCTGTTGAGGGACCTATCACGCTGACCGCCAAACCAGGCCGGCAATCACCCGACTCAGCCTTTCTTGCGCTGCGGAAGATGCAGGAAACAGCTATGGCCAACGGCGATGAACTCACCGCAGGCAAGTGCCTGCAACAAATGGGGAAAATCTGCTTCACCCTCGGCCACTACGCTAAATCGCTCGAATATTACCAGCAAGCTGCCACCATCTTTGGTGCACAGCAACACAAAAGCCAGGAAGCCGCCGTACTAAACGATATGGGCGAACTGTATTACCGGAATATCAATAAAAAAGCGGCCAAAACCCACTACGACAAAGCCCTGCAGTTATATCGCCAAATCAACGATAAATCCGGCATGGCAGCTACCTATGGCTATATTGGCCACTACTATGAAAAACAATCGCAATACGACAGCGCCTGGTACTTTCAGCAACTGGCGCTAACCCAATACCAGAACGCCAAAGATACCCTCGGCATGGCAGGCATATACGAAAATCTGGGTACCATACATGAAGATCTCACTAAATACGATGCGGCGCTTGCCTGCTTTCGCACTGCCCTCCAGCTATATGATCTGCACCACGAACATTTGGCCGGTATAGAAGTGATTAACAATATTGGCGATATATTAAGAAAAACGGGCGCCTATAAACAGAGCATGCCCTACTCAAAAGAAGCGTTGGCCATTGCCCGGCATACCAACAACAAATACCAGGAAGCCGCCGCCTGTAAAGACATCGCCAAAACGTTTAACCTGATGGGTCAGCACGACAGCGCCTATTATTATATGGAGTGGAGCCGGAAATGCCTGCTGGAAATTTATTCTGCCGAAAACAACCAGCAGATGAACTTCCTCCAGATCATTTACGACACCAATAAAAAGAATGATGAAATTATGCAGCTGGAAAACAGTCACCATATCAACCGCATTATTTATATATCTGTAGGCGTAGTAGTAGTACTGCTCATTATGCTTTGCCTGCTTACCATATCACGCCAGAAGCTAAAGATCAGTCAGGCCCAGGCCGTATCAGAAAGAAATGCGGAGCTAAACCGCATCCAGAAAGACCAGCTCGAACTGAAAAGTAAACAACTGGCTACCCACACCCTCGATGTCATTCAACGTAACCAGTTTCTCGATGAGTTACGTAATACCCTGTCAGGAATGGTACAGGAGGATAAACGAGATCAGAAAAAACAACTACAGCAACTGGTACTCAAAATCAACCAGAATGTGAACCACGAAAAGCAATGGAAAGACTTTACCGGCATCTTCGAACAGGTACACCAGGTATTTTTTGACAAACTCAATGCACTATACAGCGACCTTACCAACAACGATATTAAATTACTCGCCCTCCATAAAATGAATATGGACTCAAAAGATATGGCTACCATTCTCGGTATTTCTCCCGATAGTTTGCGCGTGGCCAGGTATCGTCTCCGGAAAAAATTAAACATACCGGAAGGAGATACCCTCAGCACTTTTGTGCAAACACTCTGAGGCTTAACATTCCGGTAATATTCACGTAACATATTAGTAATGGCGGTTCTTGTTACAAACAAACAATTAAATATCAATCACTTACCATCCATTTGTATACGCTGATTACACTTTGTTTACGGGCCTGTTAACGCTGTTTACGTTTTGCTTACGCTACTTTCTTGCATTTTTTTTCGTAGCCCGGCACATTTGCGATACCATTCGTCACTAACTCGAATTGTACCAAATCATCAAAAATGAAAACAATTTTACAAACGTTACTATGCCTGTTGCTGAGCATTATCACTGCCAACGCAGCCAGCATCAAAGGGCATGTATACGATCAGAAATCAGGAGAACCGCTGGTAGGCGTTACCGTTGTACTGGAGCAAACCACCCTCGCTACTGTAACCGGCCTTGACGGCTCTTTCGAGTTTAAGAAAGTAAATCCCGGCCAGTTTGTCCTTGTCATTTCACACCTTACCTACAAAACATTAAAACAATCAGTAACGGTAGCGGATAAAGATAATCCACACATCACCGTGTACCTCAGTGAACGCAACAGTAAAAGCCTGAGCGAAGTGGTAATAGCCGCCAACAGCAAAGCTTCTTCCGAAAAAACCGCCCGCAAACTGGAACAGAAATCCATGCAGGTGATGAACGTGGTATCTGGCGCAGCAATAGAAGTATCACCCGACCTCACGGTGGCCAACGTGATCCAACGGGTATCCGGCGTATCACTGGAACGCAGCAGTAACGGCGACGGGCAATATGCCATCCTCCGGGGTATGGACAAACGATATAACTACACCCTGATCAACGGTATAAAAATTCCCAGTCCTGATAATAAATACCGCTACGTACCACTGGACCTCTTCCCTTCCGAACTGCTGGACCGCCTCGAAGTATACAAATCACTGACGCCTAATATGGAAGGTGACGCAGTAGGCGGCGTTGTAAACATCGTAATGAAAGATGCCCCCGGCAGGTTTTCGGTAAATGCCAACGTGGCTACCGGTTATAGCCAGATGGTATTAGACAAAGGCTTTACCAGTTTCGATGCCGGCAATATGCACAGCAAATCGCCTTATGAAGCACATGGCAAAAACTATAATGCCACCCCAGCCGATTTTGCTACCGGCACCCTCCACTACAAAAACAAAAACTTTGCACCCAACCTAGTAGCCGGCTTATCTATCGGCCAGCGCTTCCTGGATAATAAACTGGGCGTTATCCTCGCGGGTAGCTACCAAAATACTTTCCGCGGCAGCACCAGCACTTTTTACCCTACCAGCCAGGTTGATACCCAGAAAGTATCCGTGATCACCAGCATGCAGCAACGCCAATACAGCGAACAGCAGCAACGAAGCGGCTTTCATGGAAAGGTAGATTATGTATTTAATGAGCATCACAAAATATCGCTGTACAATGCCTATATGCACCTGCTCAACTTCCAGACCCGCGAAGGCATCAGTACTAATTTTTCTTCCGACTATAAGCCGGCCACCGGAGACGCACAGCTTACCTACCAAAGCCGCTCCCGCAAAATCAACCAGCAGATCTATAACGCCACCCTGCATGGT
Source organism: Chitinophaga sp. Ak27 (assembly GCF_012726295.1). Lineage (GTDB taxonomy): Bacteria > Bacteroidota > Bacteroidia > Chitinophagales > Chitinophagaceae > Chitinophaga. The sequence goes on from NZ_JABAOB010000010.1 coordinate 290,155, forward strand.
GATCATAAATTCGGCAAACTAAAATTGCAGTGGTCGGCTGTTTTTTCGGCTGCTAAAAATGAAGTACCCGACAATACCACTATCAGCCTGAATGGTATCCGCCAGAACAACCGCGACACTATGACCACTGCCACAGAAAGCAACCGTCGCTGGGAACGAAATACCGACAACGATATCGCCGGTTACCTGGATCTGACTTACACCGCTAAAATTGCCGGCACCAAAGTAGATTTATCTGCAGGTGGACTATATCGCGATAAACAAAGAAGCAGCTTCTTTAACAACTATGTGTTTTATCCATCTACCCCCAATGCCCTCTACAATAAAGACTTCTTCAGTTATACCGGTATTACCTGGGATGTACAAAATCCCAAAGGCGCCGTGGCAAACGCCCTGACCTACGATGCATCGGAAAAGACCAGCGCCGGGTACGGTATGTTCAAATTCAAAGCTGCTGACCTGGAGGTAACCGGTGGCGTACGCGTAGAACATACCAACCAGGGGTATAGCATGCTGTTCCCGCTGGGTGAAAAACGCCCGGCAGGTAACCAGGTATATACCGATGTGCTGCCCAGCCTGAACCTGAAGTATGAACTAGCCGAACACCAGAACATCCGTGGTGCTTACTTTCGCTCCCTGAACCGTCCCGGCTTCTTTGAAATTGTACCCGGCAGCGTAGTACAGGAAGATTATACCGAACGCGGTAACCCTGACCTGAAGCGCGCTATAGCCAATAATTTCGACCTGCGTTACGAATTATTCCCCAATCATTCCGACCAGCTGCTCATAGGCGTATTCTATAAACAGATAAAAGATCCTATCGAAAATACCATTGTTGCTGATAGCACCCGTCCGCAAGACCAGTATTACACTGCCGGTAACTTTGGTACCGCCCGTAACTACGGACTGGAAGCAGACTATATTAAATTCTTCAGTAACATAGGTATCAAAGCCAATTATACCTATACCCATTCCAGTATCACTACCAGCAAAAGCGCCAGGATCAGGGATGAAAAAGGTGACCTGAAAACAATTGCGGTAGATCAAACCAGGCCATTATATGGTCAGTCGGAGCACATCGCCAACCTCTCCCTGCTGTACAAAGACACGCAACATGGCTGGGATGCGCAACTGGCTGTAGGATACACTGGTCCCCGTATCGTTACCGTTTCCCAGTTCGTAGACAATGATCTCTGGCAGAAAGGATTTATACAGATGGATATTTCAGTAGAAAAGAGGTTCCGCAACCACTTCAGCATCTTCGCGAAAGCCGGCAACCTGTTGAATACACCAGCCGAAATATTTATCAAAGGCGTTAACCCGGAAAATGCCGAATTACCCGGCCAGGGCAAAGCCAATGAAACACTGATCAGGAAAGAGTACTACAAACAAACTTACCTGTTAGGCGTACGCTACAAATTATAAACGCATTTAAAATATTCATCGTCATGAACTACAAACAAATCATTGGCAGCGCATTACTGATCGCCGCACTTGGCGGCGCCTGCAAAAAAGCGAACAGCGATGTAGACCTCACCAAAGAAGTAGCCGGCGCCGGTACGGTGGCCGGGGAAGTATATGGCATCTGGGAAAAAGGCAGCACCAAACGCATCTCCGGCGATATCATTATCCCGGAAGGTAAATCGCTGGTAATTGAAGAAGGCGTACTGGTGATCATGGACACCCTCGCCAAGCCTGAAGTAATCGTAAAAGGGAATCTCTATTCCATGGGAACTAAAGAATTCCCTGTGAGATTCACTATCGAAGAAAACCTGCGCACAGACAGCCGTAAATTCGGTAAACAATGGGGCGGTATCCTGGCTGCCCAGAGCTGCAAGGAGCTCCTGCTCGACAATACCGTTGTAGAATATGGCGGCGCCACTACCACCGAGTCGTCTACTTCCGTGAAACAAGGATTGTATAAGGCGAAAAGCGGGGAAAACCTGCCTGCCCTCTGGTTCAGCAATGTAAACGGTAAACTGGTGGTCACCAACAGTACTTTCCGCCACTTCCAGGATGACTGTACGTATATCGAAGGTGGTAAGATCATCTTCGCTAATAACAGATTTTACAGCACCGGTCTCGTAGGCGGAGAGGGTATCAATATTAAATCCGGCTGCCTGGCCGATGTAGGGTTCAACTTCTTTTATGCTACCAATACCAATGCCCTGAAACTGTCTAACTCCGGCAATCGCAGCCCGCAAGCACATGTGATCGCGTATAACAACACCATTCTCAATACCGGCTGGAGGAGGCCCACTGTAAAAGGCGGTTCGGTATGGCTGGAAGCCACCGTGTATGCAGAGTTATATAATAACTTGTTTGCCAACACACGTTTTGGTATAAAAAGAGATACCAAAGGCCCGGAAGATCAACGCTCCGCTTTCAGTAATAACCTTTACTATGGCTTTGATCAAACAACTGTTACACAGTTTCAGCCCAGCAAAGATGTAGTAGGCGGAAAAAATGACCTGATCAGCACTATCGTGGGCGACCATGATCCTAAATTCGTGAACTATCCGCTGAATACGGCCATAAACAACCCGGACCTGAACGAAAGCTGGGATTTCCATATACAACCAGGCTCCCCAGCTATTGGCGCCGGCACTACTGCCTTTACCCGTAATTTCCCCGACGGACTGGTTTTAAACGGTAAGCTGTATTTATCGCCCGCTCCTTCCTCTACTATCGGTGCACTTGGCACCAAAAACTAACGATTCACCTTTTCAACATGCGTAATCATTTTATATTATTCAACACAGCAGTCTGCGGACTGCTGTGTTTTTCTGCCTGTGCTACTCCTGGTAGTACTCACGTAAACCAATATACGGATACGACTGCCATTCAACCAGCGGTAATCACCGAACCCGTACAATTCGACTCCGACGACCCGGCCATCTGGATAAATCCGGCCAATCCCGCGCAGAGCCTGGTGATAGGCACCGACAAATCGGCCGAAGGAGCCCTGTACGTATTTGATTTGCAGGGAAAGATCAAAAAGATAGTACCGCATCTCCAGCGGCCCAACAACGTGGACATTGGCTATGGATTACTCCTCAACGGCAAACGTATAGACTATGCCGTTACCACAGAAAGGATTACCCATAAGCTCCGCTTCTTCTCACTCCCCGATATGCTACCTATCGACGATGGCGGCATTCCTATCTTTGAAGGCGAAACAGGCCACCAATACCGCGACGGTATGGGCATTGCCATTTACACCAGCAAAACCGGCGAGCAATACGCCATTGCAGGTCGTAAAACCGGTCCGCTGGACGGAGGCTATCTATGGCAATACCGGCTATCGGATAATGGTAACGGAAAATTAACGGCTACCCTGGTACGTAAGTTTGGCCGTTATAGTGGCAAGAAAGAAATTGAGGCCATTGCTGTAGATAATGAAGCCGGATATGTTTACTACTCCGACGAACAGTACGGCGTAAGGCAATATTATGCCGACCCTGAAAAAGGAAATGAAGAGTTGTCGGTATTTGGTACCACCGGTTTTACGGAAGATCATGAAGGCATTTCTATCTACAAAACTTCCCCTACCAAAGGATATATCCTGGTATCAGACCAGGGAGCCAATAAATTCCATATCTTCAACCGCGAAGGGACCACCCACCGGCTGTTGAAAGTGGTGAAAGTGAGCGCCAGTCACAGCGACGGGTCAGATATAGTAAGCATTCCGCTGAATGAAACATTCCGACATGGAATGTTTGTCGTGATGAGCGATGACAGAACCTTTCATTACTACCGCTGGGAAGATATTGCCGGGAAACAACTGGAGGTAGCGCCAACAAAAAAATAGTCTCCTATTATATGAAATCCATGATCATCACCAGCCTGTTGCTGGCTACCGGTTTCACCGGTATACAGGCACAGGAAGCTCCTGTACAAAAAGTGAAAGCCGTCATTGCACCGGCACTGTTGCGCGGGCCCTATCTGCAAGCCGCCAGCAGCAACAGTATCGTTATCCGCTGGCGTACCGATGCTTCCGCCCGCAGCCGGGTAAAGTATGGCACTGCGCCCGATAAACTGGATCAGCAGACAGACGACCTGTCCCTCACCACCGAACATAAAGTAAAGCTGACCAACCTGCAACCCGGCACCCGCTATTACTATAGCATTGGAAGCCTGAAAGAGGTGTTACAAGGCAATGCCGACAATTCTTTTGTGACATTGCCGGAACCCGGTAAAGCAGGGCTATACCGCATTGCCGCGTTGGGCGACTGCGGCGACAACTCCATTAACCAGCGCCAGGTAAAAGAACAGCTGGTGAAATACCTGGGCAACAACCACCTCAATGCCTGGATATTGCTCGGCGATAATGCCTATCCCGACGGTACCGATGCAGAATACCAGACCAAATTCTTCAATGTATATAAAGACGACCTGTTGAAGAAATACCCGCTATTCCCCGCTCCCGGCAACCATGATTATCATGATACCGACCTGAGTGCCAAATATGCACAGGAAACACACCAGACTACTTATTACCAGAACTTCACCATGCCTTCCGAAGGAGAATCCGGTGGCGTACCTTCTCATACGCCGTCGTTCTACTCCTTTGATATCGGTAATATCCACTTCCTGTCGCTCGACAGCTACGGTAAAGAAGACAGCGCCTACCGCCTGTATGATACCCTGGGGCCACAGGTACGTTGGATAAAAGAAGACCTGGCCGCCAATAAAAACAAAGCCTGGGTGGTTGCCTACTGGCATCATCCGCCCTATACCATGGGTTCGCACAACTCCGATGAAGAAGATGAGCTGATCCACATCCGTCAGCACTTCATCCAAGTGCTGGAACGCAATGGTGTAGACCTGGTACTGAATGGCCATAGCCACGACTATGAAAGATCCCGGCTTATACAGGGCCATTATGGCATGGCCAATACCTTCGATCCGGCCAAACACAATATCAGCAACTCTTCCGGACGTTATGACGGCAGCAGCAATGCAGCGCCTTACGTGAAAGACAGCGCCCGTAATAACGGTACCGTATACGTGGTAAGTGGTTCTGCCGGGAAACTGGGAGGCAAACAAACTACCTTCCCGCATAAGGCCATGTATTTTTCAGATGCCGATCACGGCGGCGCCACCATGCTGGAAGTACAGGACAACCGCCTCGACCTGAAATGGGTTTGCGCCGATGGCACGATCCGCGACCAGTTTACCATCATGAAAAATGTGAATAAACACAGCGATATCACTATCAGGAAAGGACAATCGGCGGTACTCACCGCATCATTTATCGGCAACTATAAATGGAACAATAGCAGCGAAACCGGCAGAAGTATTACCGTAAGGCCTACTGCCGCTACCACCAAATACACAGTGACCGATACATTCAACGTAGTAAAAGATACGTTTACCGTTCATGTGTCTAAATAAAATGAAATGGATCATATGGCCGGTATTTACCCTACTGGCCATCTTTTCGGCATGGGGATTTAAGCAAACGCCTGCCGATACGGGCGTAGCCAATACCATTGCTATTTTCAGGGAAGGTGCCGCCAACTTCGCGGCCGCCTCCCGGGAAATGGAAACAGCCATGCAAGCCATTACTCCCGGCAAGCCTGCCAGCATTGAAGACGCTAAAACTTCCCTGAAAAAATGCCGGCTGGCCTATAAACGCATTGAATACTTCCTCGACTATTTCTTCTTCAGTTCTTCTATGGTGTATAACCGCCCCGCAAAAACGGAAATAGACGAGCCTTATATGGAATATCAGTCCCCCGCCGGATTACAGCAAATGGCTGTATTGCTGTTCGACAAAAATCCTTACGCCCACCAACAGGAACTATTGGATCAGGCCAACCTGGTCAGCTCTTCAGCCGCAGATCTCCCCGCATTGCTGTACCAGTTTAAAGCTACCGATAAAGACATTATGGAAAGCCTGCGGATAGAACTGGTACGCCTATACGCCAACGGCATTACCGGTTATGATGCTCCCGAACTCAAAAGCGGCATCACCGAAACTGCACAATCGATGCGTACGATCCAGGCTGTACTACAGCCCTGGCTCCGTAACATCTCTCCCGAAACACAAGCGGTAAGCCACTACCTCGGGCAGTGCATCAGCTACCTGGAATTGCATGCCGATTTCGACGGTTTTAACCGCATGGAATTTCTCACCAGCTGCGCTTTACCGCTACAGGAAAGTGTAGGCCAACTGGTACGCCAACTGCAACTGGATCAGCATACCCGGAGCGCGTTAAACTACAATGCAAAAAATTTATTCAGTAAAGATGCCTTGCGGGCATCAGCCTTTCCCGGTGGTAAGGATACTGGCGCATTGCTGGTAAAGCTGGGACGGCAACTCTTTTACGACAAAGCCCTTTCTGGTAACGGGCAACGCAACTGCGCTACCTGTCACCAACCCGATAAATATTTCAGCGATGGACTACGGACCAGTCTCGCAACCGACGGAAAAAATCATGTCCGCAGAAATGCACCCAGTCTCTATTATGCAGCGTTTCAATATGCCCAGTTCTGGGATGGCCGTGCCAATACGTTATCCAAACAAATACAGATGGTGATGGCCAATCCCGAAGAAATGAACGGGCATCCTGACGTCATCATCACCCGGCTGAACGACAGCAGCGCTTACCGCCAGGCTTTTGCCACCGCTTTCCCCGGCGATAGCTCTCCCGCTATCAGCATGACGCACCTGTCGTCCGCCATTGCCGCTTATCTCTTTACCTTGTCGCCCCAAACCAGCGCATTCGATGCCTACCTGGCCGGCGATAAAAAAGCGATGACGCCTGCCCAGGTAAATGGGTTTAACCTGTTTATGGGAAAAGGCCAGTGCGCCACCTGCCACTTTGCGCCATTGTTCAATGGCCTCACGCCGCCGCTTTATCAAATGACAGAATTCGAAAACCTGGGCATCCCCGGCAACGGCAGCCTGCTCCATCCGCAGCGCGACAAAGATGCCGGCCGTTTCGAATATTTCCCCATAGCATTTTATCAACGGGCGTTTAAAACGCCTACCGTCCGGAACGCTGCCATGACCGCCCCTTACATGCACAACGGCGCTTTGGGTACCCTGGAAGAAGTGATGGACTTTTACAATGCCGGCGGTGGCAATGGACTGGGCATGAAAGATACTTATCAAACGTTGACAGCTACCAAACTCGGGCTCAGTACCAGCGAAATGAAAGATATCATCGCCTTCCTGAAGGCTTTGTCCGATCGCCCGGCCACTACGTACAACTACTGAATTTTACGAGCCCTGATTAATACTGATACCAGCACCCCTTCCTGGCTATATTTTTGCCCACGCTGTGCTGCTGCTGCCTCGCTGCAGGCCGGAAACCAAACGGCAACAAAAAGAAATTACTATGTAGTATTTAAATGTTTCCTTTTTAATACTCAGATTTTCATCGTAAAAACACATGAAGTTGGCATAAGGCGGGTGTCTACCCGCCTTTCAGTTTTATAAGCTAAAAGCCTTTGCTACATAGTTTTTCATCGACTCCGGTTCCCGGCCCAAAATATCCGCCAAAGTATTATCCGGTAAGTCAAACTCTCCTGCTCCGATGGCCTCTGCAAAAGCAGTTACTGCCTGCGCATATTCTACCGGTACACCTGCTTGTACCAACTGTGCCGTAAATGCTCCGGGGGCAGCCGCTACATACTTCACTTCTTTCCCTGATAACGCTGTGAATATAGCCGCCAGCTCTTCAAAGGAAGTAGCTTTATTGCCGGCAAGCGTATAGGATTTATTTTCATGCCCGCTGCTTAATAATAAGCGCGCCCCTGCAATGCCCAAATCTTCCCGGGTAGCATAGGCCGCTTTTCCCGCGCCTGCCGGCAGGGATATCATGCCGTACTCCAATACTTTATCGCCCAGGAAACCGGGTAATACGTCGGCATACAGGGCGTGTAACAACAAGGTATACGTGATGCCGGTTTCCTTCAGCAGCTTTTCTGTCTCCAGGTATTCATTAACAATAAACGCCACTGGAGAGCTCCCATCTTCCGTCTTCCGATGAGCGCTGGTAAAAAAAACATGACCTACTTTTGCAGCTACCGCAGCATTCAGCACATGGGTATGGTGTGCGATCCGTCCTGTCATGCTATTGCTGGAAATAAAATACAGTTTGTCTATCCCCTTAAAAGCTGCTACCAGGGAAGGATAATCACTGTAATCGCCCTGCAGCACGGTTACGCCCTGCGCCTGCCAATGAGCGGCTTTTGCAGGATCTCTTACCAATACCGCGATATCCGTCGCGCTGCTGTTGCTGATTAGTTCATCTACCACTACTTTACCCAGCTGCCCAGTGGCGCCGGTCACGAGTATTTTTGCCATTTTTTTATCTTGTTTTAGTAGCTCAAAACTACTTACCTTTGGTAACTAAATATTCAACCTAACCTGTAGGTTACTACTAACCTGCAGGTTAGCCAAACAGTATCAAGTGGATCAAAATAATTGTCCCAGCCCGGAACATTGCAAGGGCCAACTGAACGCCATAGGCGACGCGCTGTATGCCATCGGGGGTAAATGGAAACTGCAGATTATCAGCGCCCTCATGGACGGTAAAAAGCGTTTCAATGAGCTGCAACGCCTGGTGATTGGCATTTCTGCCAAAGTATTATCGAACGAGCTGAAAGAAATGGAGCTGAACGGTTTTATTCGCCGGGTAGCACATGCCGATATCAAACATGTGGCGGAGTATGAACTAACGACTTATAGTTTTACGTTGGGAAACGTGCTCGGCGCATTATCGGAGTGGGGAACGATGCACCGTAAAAAAATTACGGGGCGACTGGAGGAAACCACCGCCCCGTAAACAAATCAGGGAAGTAAGGTAGCCTTCACGGGGCTTTGCAATTCATACCCTTTGCTGCCTTTATATACATATCGCTCTTCTGCAGTAAATCGGATCTTCTTTTTTCCTTTCAGCAACGCTTTTACTTCTGCCGGCAACCGGTCTGTGTCATCGGCCGTGGCAGTGCCTTTCAGCGTAATCACTATATCACGGAAATACTTTTTATCACTGGCAGGTACCGCGTAGGTACTTGTCCAGGCAGACATATTTTCTTCAGGAGATACTTCGGTACGCTCTGTGCCATACGCAGCCATAATCTGCTGATAACCGCCATTGATACCACCAATAAGGTAATAGTCGCCATCAAAAGGACCACCCGCACCTCCGTTCAGATTTTTAAGGAGAAATGCATACTGGTCGTTGCCTATCAGCAACGGTTTAGGCGTAGGGCACTGGGAAAATGCACCGTAAGCGCCTATGACCGGCTGGTACATCCGCAGCTTCCAGCCCCCATCGGTTAATACAAATTTGGCCAGTCCCAATATCCCTCCCGTAAAACGCGATACCTGGAACCCTTCGGGATCAAACTCAGAGTGATTAAAACTCATCACTTTATACTGCATCCCGGAAGAATCCCTGAAATCCATCACATTCATCAGGCGGGTAGCTACACCTTCAGGGAAAGGGAATACATCGCTGCCTTCATCATAGATATTCAGGTAAGGCTTGCCTTTGCAGGTTTTACATTCCCAGTTGATCAGTTCATCAAACTTGCCGCTGCCGGTACTGCGCTTGTAATACTGCCCGGGAAACAGCTGCAGCAAAGCTTTCTGGGCATCAAAGGTGCCTGGCATTACCAGGTTGCGGTTTTGTAAGACGGTATCGCTTACATTTTTCTTTTTGAGGTCTTCGTTGACCGATTGCCCCTGGCTGGCGCTCAGTACGCCCAGCTGGAGAAATACAATAACAAACAAACGTTTCATCATCTGGCAATTATTTTCGGCGCCGTTATTATTACGGCGGAGGCAAAGGTACTACTCCCGCTGCCATACCAGCACCCTACCCGGAAAAAATTTCCCCCCGGGCGCCGGCCAACTGACATACGGTTGTCACTCCCGGCGGATAATTTCGGTATATGAACAGTCAGCAGATAGCATTACTCCGGTTGCAACAGCAACAACTTATCCAGCCGGTCTTTACCCAGGCTGCCGACCTGGTACGGTGGATGGGCTGTATGCAAGCCCAGGATTATGCCGGCGCCAAATGGGCGATCGGCATGAGGGTAAAAGGAAGTACCGATGCCTCCATTGAAGCGGCTTTACAGGAAGGCAAGATCCTGCGCACCCACATCCTGCGGCCGACCTGGCATTTTGTATCACCGGAAGATATCCGCTGGATATTATCCCTGACAGCTCCACGCATCAAAGCGTTCAACAAAAGCCTGCATGCCCGCCTGGGTATAACGGATAAAGAGTTGCACCGCAGCAGCCAGGTACTGGGCAAGGCGCTGACCGGCCAGTCTATGACGCGTACCCTGCTGGTACCGTTACTACATAAAGCCCGTATCGATACCGATGATATCCGCCTGGGATTCCATCTTATGCATGCAGAGTTGGAAGGTATTATATGCAGTGGTCCCCGTCAGGGCAAACAATTTACTTATGCCCTGTTGGATGACCGGGCCGCACCTGTTGCTGCCATCTCCCGCGAAGAAGCCATTACCCGGCTCACGCTGCTGTATTTCCGTAGCCGGGGCCCCGCCACGGTCAATGACTTTCAATGGTGGAGCGGATTGCGTATGCCCGATATCAAAATGGGATTGCAGGAGAATAAAGACCTGCTCACCGCATTCATTGCCAACGGGCAGGCCTATTGGTACGATGCTGCCATGCCCATGAAAACAATGGCTGTCAGCCCTTTGCTGTTGCCGGCTTACGATGAGTATACCGTGGCGTATAAAGACCGTAGCGATGTATTGCCCGCCTCCCTTATTACTGCTACCGGCTATGGCATCTATAAACCTACCGTCATCAACAAAGGACAGATTGCCGGCACCTGGAGCCGTAAAATTTCCCATCACCACCTGGAAATTGATACCCAGGTGCCTGCCGGACCATTGCGAGCACTGCCCCGCGCCATCGCCGCATACCGGTCGTTTATGGGCAAAGCGGACAAATTTGGTTAATTTGGCCGCGAATACGCTGATTTAAGTAACGACAACCCACATTAGATGATAGAAGATATACAACTTCAGCTAAGGACCGTTAACGTCACCCGCTATGTAACGCCCCTGCGTGAAGGCGGCTCCCTTCCGGCCATCGCCGAAGCGGACGACGGTTTCCTGTATGCGCTGAAATTCAGAGGCGCCGGACAAGGCGTGAAAGCACTCATTGCTGAACTGATAGGAGGTGAAATAGCCCGGACCTTAGGACTGAAAGTTCCAGAAATCGTATTTGCCAACCTCGATGCCGCCTTCGGCCGTACCGAGCCTGATGAGGAAATCCAGGACCTGCTCAAAAAAAGCGTGGGCCTCAACCTCGCCCTGCACTATCTTTCCGGGGCCACTACCTATGACCCTACGGTAAATACGGTGCCGGCATCTCTTGCTTCGCAAATTGTGTGGCTCGACTGCCTCCTTACCAACGTTGACCGTACCCCACGCAACACCAATATGCTCATGTGGCGCAACGAACTATGGCTGATAGATCACGGCGCCTCCCTTTATTTTCACCACTCCTGGCAAAACTGGCAGGAACAGGCTCTCCGGCCCTTTGTACAGGTAAAGGACCATGTATTGCTGCCACAGGCCAGCGACCTGGACACCGTAGACGCAGCCTTCCGGCTGCTACTAACGCCCGAGCGCATACGTAGTATTGTCAATATCATCCCCGATGAATGGCTCATCAGCGATCAACATACGGAATCGCCCGAAGAACGCCGGGACGTATACTTTGAATTTTTAACAACACGCATCCGCCACTCCGAAATTTTTGTAAAAGAAGCACAACATGCAAGAGCAACACTTATATGAATATGCCGTGATACGCATTGTACCAAGCGTAGAGCGGGAAGAATTTTTGAATGTTGGCGTAATCCTTTATTCCAGGCCACAAAAATTTCTGGGGGCCATGTTCACCCTGAACGAAGAAAAATTACGGGCGCTTGCTCCCCAAACAGATATCAACACCATTCGCCCTTACCTGGAGGCTTTCGTGGAAATCAGCAAGGGCAGCGAAGCCGGGGGGCCTATCGGCAAATTGGATATGCCCAGCCGCTTCCGCTGGCTCACCGCCATGCGCAGCAGTGTGGTACAAACTTCCCGGGTACATCCCGGCTTTTGCAGCGGCAGCGCCGCCGATACGCTGCAACGCTTACATGAGCAACTGGTGCTTTGAGAGCCGAAAGTAAAAAGCCGAAAGCAAAAAGCTATTGTAGCAACTGATCTTTGCGAATATTTAAAATCGCGTTGGGCATTCGCTACAATAGCTTTTTGCTTTCAGCTTTATGCTTTCAGCTATTTACAACAACTATGGTCTGGTAAAAGTATATGTTTTCCCTGCTTCCGTCATCAAATCATATTGGATCGTAGCAGGCAATGCAGCGGTAGCCGCCGTATCTACTTTCCCATGAACCAGCGGCGCCGCGATGGCATCCACCTGGTAGAAAGGATTTGTTTGCGCTCCGGTAACAGGCTGTAACAAACCTTTTGTTGCTAAAGTATTAGGTACGCGTAAACGACAGTTTCCACCCAGGGTCGACAAGATAGTGACCTTTGCCAGCTTTCCATCTTCCCATACCATTTCCTTTATTTCAAAACCACCCCTTGCCCGCAAACCAGCTACACGTCCACTTTTCCACTCATCGGGCAAAGCGGGCAACAAATGCACGCAACCATCCTGGCTTTGCAGCAACATTTCACAAATGCCGGCAGTACATCCGAAATTGCCATCGATCTGGAAAGGCGGATGCGCGTCAAACAAGTTAGGATAAGTACCTCCTCCGTTCCTTACTCCAGCTGGAGTAAGCTGATCTTTGATCAGTTTCCAGGCATGGTTGCCGTCCCGCAAGCGCGCCCAGAGGTTTACTTTCCAGCCCATAGACCAGCCGGTAGATACATCTCCCCGCTGGATCAACGAGGTGCGGGCTGCATTAAATAATGCCGGCGCGCCTTCCGGACTCACCTGGTTGGCAGGATATAACCCAAACAAATGAGATACATGCCGATGCTTATCTTCGGGATTGTCCAGGTCTTGCAACCACTCCTGTAACTGGCCGTACTGCCCTACCTGCATAGGCGGCAGCCTCTTACGTACCGCCTTCATCTTTTCCACCAACGCAGCATCGGTATGCAATACCTCTGCTGCATGAATAGTGTTACACAAGAGGTCAAATACGAGCTGGTTGTCCATCGTAGCTCCCGCCGTCATAGATACGCCGGGATAGGCTTTCGGGTTATTCTCCGGCGATATGGACGGTACTACCACCAGCCAGTGATGCGTGGGCTCTTCTACCAGGAAATCCAGGTAAAAAGCCGCCGCCCCTTTTAAGGCAGGATACACCGATTGCAGGTATTGCTTATCGCCGCTGAACATATATTTTTCCCACAGGTGGCGGCTTAGCCAGGCGCCTCCCATAGGCCACATACCAAAATAAATTGGATCTACCGGCCCCGTAATACGCCACAGGTCTGTATTGTGATGGGTTACCCATCCACCGGCGCCGTACATCACCTTAGCGGTTTCCCGACCGGTAACAGACAGGTCTTTTACCATCTGCACCAGCGGTTCATGCATTTCAGTGAGGTTGGTGGTTTCGGCAGGCCAATAGTTCATTTCCGTATTTATGTTGATGGTATACTTGCTGCCCCAGGGCGGATTCATCAACGGGTTCCAGATGCCCTGCAGGTTGGCTGGCTGCCCGCCGGGCTGCGAGGAGGCAATCAGCAAATACCTGCCAAACTGGAAATAAAGTGCCACCAGCTGCGGATCATAGCCCGCAGTAAAGTTCTTTAACCGTACATCTGTAGGATACCGCTCTGCATCGCTATTGCCCAGGTACAACTGTACCCGGTTGAAATAATGCTGGTAAGCAGCGATATGATCTTTCAGCACTTCCTCATCATCTTTCTTTTCCACTTTATCCAGGTAAGCAGCTGCCCGTTTGCCCTCGTCGGCGCTCAGATCGGCATAGTTGACGAAGTTGGTAGCAATGGAAATATAGATGGTAACATCATCGGCCCGGCTGATTTGGATAGAATCGCCGGCGGCAGACACGGTACCGCCATTCACTTTGAATTTAACGAGCGACTGAAATTTCACTTTACCCGGTACCCCGTCTTTATTGCCACTCACACCAGACAATACCAGTTCGTTGCTACCGTTTACGGCCACACGCGATTGCTGCGGACTATGCAGCGCAGCCGAAAAGGTAATGCTGCGGGGCTCTTCTGCAGTAAGCCGCACTACCATCACCTGGTCAGGAATAGACGCAAACACCCGCCGGGTATACTTTACGCCATTAAACGTATAGGCAGTAGTAGCCACCGCCTTCTCCAGGTTCAGCTCCCGGTAATAACCCTGGTACTGTTCATGCCCGGGAAAATGCAGTTGCAGATCGCCTACCGGTTGGTAACACATCCCGTTGATCTGCTCTGATTGCATCGTCTTTGCTGCCAATTCAGCCGCGGCCTTCATCTGGCCTGCAAATATCAACTTCCTGACTTCCGGCAAGGCGGCCAACGCATGATGATTTTCATTGCGGTTAGGGCTACCGCTCCACACGGTGTTTTCGTTTAGCCGTATCAGTTCTTCCGCCGGATTGCCGTACACCATCGCTCCCAAACGGCCATTGCCCACCGGCAGTGCCGCTTCCCATACCGCCCCGGCCGGCTGGTTGTACCACAGCTTCAAGGCCTGCTCCTGCGCCCATGCAGGGGCAGCGGTCATCAGCAGGATTACGTAAACGGATATGCTTTTTTTTGCTTTTCTTAACATGGATATCATAGTTAAATGGTAACCTCCCCGGTTATCCCGGTGGATAAGATACAATAACGATAACTTATTTACAACTGCAAATAACGGCGGGGCAGCTTAATAAAGGGCTAATCAACCGTTAATAAACACAAAAGCCTGGAATAAATTTCCCGGCTTTGTCGTGTTGATAATATTTTGAGAAAGTTACTCTGCCCGCATACTTTTCACCGGATCTGCCAGCGCGGCCTTGATGGCCTGGTAGCTGATAGTGGCAATGGCAATTCCGAGTGCAATTACACCGGATACTAAAAATACCCACCAGGCAATACTGATCCGGTAAGCAAAAATCTCCAGCCATTTATGCATGCTATACCAGGCGAGTGGAGTGGCTATTAAAAATGACAGGATCACCAGTTTCAGAAAATCTTTCGACAACAGGTTCACGATATCCGTTACCGAGGCGCCCATCACCTTACGGATCCCTATTTCACGGGTGCGTTGTAATGCGCTGTAAGAAGCCAGTCCCAGTAATCCCAGGCAGGAAATGAGGATGGCCAGCAGGGCAAAATTGAAGAATAACTTACCAAACCTTTCTTCGGCGCGATATTGCCGGTCAAAAAATTCGTTCAGAAAATAATAGCTGAAAGGCCGGTTGGGTATCAATGTCTTCCAATTTTTTTCAATACCCGCCAACGTACCTTGCAGATCACGGGGTGCTACCACGATAGAAAGCACTTCGCAGCCGCCTGGTTCGATACGCATGGTCAACGGCTTAATGTTTTCCTGTAAAGAGCGAAAATGAAAATCCTTTACCACTCCTATAATGGTGCCTTCGCGCCCCCATTGCCGGAAAGACCGGCCTACCGCCTCTTCCGGTTTGGTATACCCCAGCAGTTTAACAGCCGTTTCATTCACTATCATCGCATGAGTAGTATCTGTTCCAAAATCCCTGGAAAATCCCCTACCCGCTACCAGCTTAATTTTATATTGAGGAATAAAATCATAATCTACAAAATATAAGTCCAGGTTAGCCACCTGCATTTCCCCCTGCTTGTTTTGTATTTCGGTATAGGCTCCTTCAGTATTGCCGCCAGGGATACCGGACGACATTGTGGTACGCATTACCCCGGGTAAGCTGGCGATGGCATTCTTAAAAGCATCTCTTGCCGGGTCGCCATGGGTATCAATGACCAGCACCTGCTCTTTACTGAAGCCCAGGTCTTTGTTATGCATATAATGCATTTGCAGGTACACAATGATAGTACCGATAATGAGCGTAATAGAAATAGCAAACTGCGTTACCACCAGCCCTTTACGTAGCAAGGTGCCTTTGGAACTGGTAGAAAAACGGCCTTTCAACACCATAATCGGCTTAAAGGAGGATAACACCAATGCAGGATAGATGCCTGCCAGCAGCCCAATCAGGATAGCCGCCAATAAGAGGATGACAATATAAACAGGTTCCGCGATGAGCCCATCACTGATCGTTTTGCCAGCCAGCAAATTGAAGGCAGGCAGCAAGGCGGAAAACAGCACAAGTGTAAGCACGAACGCCATCAGGCACAGCAACAGGCATTCTCCTATAAATTGTCTTAGTAACTCCTGCCGTGTAGCGCCTACTACTTTACGAATGCCGATTTCTTTTGCCCGTTCTACCGACCGGGCAGTAGTGAGATTAACAAAATTAATAGCAGCGATAAAGAGGATAAACAAAGCGATCACGGTAAAGATATACACATTGTTCCGGCTACCATTTACATAGGCGCCGTACGTGGTATTAAGATATACATCCGCTAACGGTTGTAAGGCTACCGTGTAAAACATTTTGTGCTTCCTTCGTTCGTCGCCGTTATGCCGTTCTATAAAATCCGGGAACTTGGCGGTGAGCGCAGCGGCACTGGCATTGGGTTGCAGCAACAGGAAAGTGGTGGCGCCGAAATTTCCCCAGGATTTATCTAATCCAGGATTAAGTTTAGTCAGCGTAGACATCGACACCAGCATATTGGCCTTTAACTGGGTATTTTCCGGCATATCGGCCATGACGCCTGTTACGGTGGATGGTATCAGGTCGCCCGTAAGCAACACAGATTCACCCAGGGGATCAGCATTTCCGAAATATTTTTTGGCAGCGGTTTCGCTCAACACAATACTGTTGACATCGCGGAGCGCAGTGGCCGCATCTCCTCTCAACAGCTTAAAATCAAATACGCGGAACAGCGAGGAATCGGCAAAAAGTGTCTGGTCTTCCTGGAAACTGACATTCCCTTTTTTCACCAGTAGGTTAGCAGTACTCACCCTGGTAAATGCTGCTATCTCGGGGAAGTCGCGCTGCATGTTAGGCGCGAATGGCCAGGGAGTTATTCCTCCTTGTATGGTTTCGCTGGGCGTTTTCACATCGCAAGTCACCCGGTAAATACGATCTTTTTTCGCATGGAATTGATCGTAACTCAATTCAAAATGCACATACAGGAAGATAAAGAAACAGGCGGTGAGTCCCACCGTCAGGCCCAATACATTGATCAGGGAAAAGATTTTATTTCTCCAGAGATTGCGCCAGGCAATTTTCAGATAGTTTTTTAGCATTGACAACAGGATAATTTAACAGTGAACCTTCACAGGGAACCTGTTATACAACGCCAACACAATGCCAGTATACAGGTATTTTAAGATCAACCACTATAAAATTATCCAAATTTATAATTTGTCCGGTTTCGACACTTTTCCTGTTCAGTTCCGCACAAGTTACTGCGCCACTTTTATATATCCCCAACCTTGCCTTTGCCGGGTGAGAATTTCATAAATGGCATCCGGCACCATCTCAACGCCTGGTATCAGTTGAGAAGCATCTTTGTTATTTCTTTTCATGGTCATACCACAAACTTTCACCGCCACTTTTTTATTGATCAGGTCTGTAAGGCCGGGTGCAATTTTAGATTTATCTTTTAATACCATATCCAATGCTTCCCCATATACTGCGACTTCCAGCTGTGCATCGGGATTAGCTTTCAGGATACTGCTGGCCTGGCGTACGACGGCATTTTGATCGTCCATATTCTTACTGGTAATATCAAATACTACTTTATAGTCGCTTTGTGCATATAGCAACCGGCTTCCCAACGAAAGTGCCAATATTAACAACAGCTTTTTCATGATTAGATTTTTTTGGTAAAAAATAAACCGGGATATTACTTAAAGCGTGATCGGCCCTGGTGTGCCAGTACAATAGGATTAAAGGGACCATATTTATGTTGTGATACCGGGAAAGTATCAGTGAAGGGGCCAAAGGGATGATCAGGCGGCTTGGAGCCTATATCCGGCCAGTCCGCGGGAAACGCTTTCACCGGGCGTGGCTGCGAATTCACAAACGCCGCTACATCCCAGGCCTCTTCATCGCTGAGTTGTATGCTGCTATAATTTGCCCCGAAAGGCATATTATACTTCACATACCCGGCAAACTTCGACAGGCGATAAATTCCTGCCCCGGTATTATAGCTCTTTGTTCCCCACAGTGGGGGATACAGGAATTCGGCGTCATCGGGCTTCATCATACCACCGCCGTTAATACCATGACAACGCTGGCATTTCTGCTGAAACACCTTTCGGCCCGCAGCGGTATCTGTACTTCTTTCCAGGTACGGCAACTGTTTTATACCACTTCCAGGTGGATGATGTCCTTTAGGAATATCTTTTCCCAACCAGTGTATATAGGCAACGATCGCTTTCAGCTCCCGGCTGCCGGAGTCCAGGGGCTGGCCATTCAGGCTCCGGATAAAGCAATCGTTTACTTTTCTTTCAACAGACTCTATGCTGCCACTCCGGGCCCTGAATCTGGGGTAGGTGCTGGCCGTACTGCCATAGTTATTGCCCCAGGGCTGGGTACCTGCCCGCAGGTGACAATTCTGGCAATTCATACCATTGCTGATGCTGGCCACGGAACCATGAGGCCCCAGGTAAACAGCAGTATGCACAATCAGCTCCCGCCCATACCGGATCAGATCACCGTCTGCTGTAGCAGGAATGGTAGCAGTATCCGGGGCTATCCACACTAATGTGGCCGCCCCTTGTTTTTCGCGTGGCCCGTTGCTTCTGTAAAAAAAATAGTTGATCACCATAAACAGCAATCCGGCAAACAACACAATTTCCAACGCATGAAGCATCGGCCTGGTTTGCAATGGCATACGTTTCATCCTGCATAGCAATAAGCACATTTCTTTTCCTGGGCTCTGCCTACCGCCCAAACACCGGAAGGCACTACCTGGATACCTGGCAAAATACCATCCATCCATTCCTTTTTCACTACAGCAGGGTCAAGTGACATCTTTTGTGCGGCTACCGCACTGAATACCGTCATCGCCATATTACATACGCAGAACATCACACCGCTGGCTTGTAGCTCATTAATGCCAATAGATACATTGCCTACCCCTGGTACGCTGAAATCATCTGCTTTAGGCTCCCAAAAAGGATTCCTGGTGGAAGGCGCCTTGGTGAGCGGGTCATCCGCCTTGAACATTTCGCCAAAATGATATTTTTCCCACAGCTCACTTTTCATCGCATAGGGAATACCGGCATGCCGCAATACCACTACTATCCCGCAATCTTTTTCCGGCGTGCCGGTGGCGCTATTGGTCAATAAAAATACCCGGGGCCAGGCAAAAGGAAATATTTCGTTGGGGCGTACAACGTCGAGTACCATGCGGTGTTTGCCTTTGATCTTATTCATCCAGGCATCGGCGCTGTTAGTAGTCATTTTCATATGCTCCTGCGGGATAGCCGCATGCAGGTCAATCGGAACCATAGCCGGTATACCCAGGACAGTGGCGCCCGCAATGATTTTGCCGAGAAAATCCCGACGGTTGGTGGCTCCATTTTCATTATTGTTCATACGATGGAAATTTAGATGAACAGAAAGAACAGATTTGCTCATGGCACAAGCAGCTACCGCTGTGCCCATTGTGATCAGGCCAGTACATTTAATTAGAAACCGGTAGCTTTCCAGGGATTGGTCAAAAATATCAGCGATGTGTTTTCGACCTCGTTAATGTGGAAACAGGTTGATATACATCGATTCACCACGTTAACATGAGAAGTATAAGTGGGATAAAATTAGTAAAATTAGAAAAGAGACAATCGGAAAAAAGTGACAATTTTATAATCCCATTGCCTGCTCCAGGTCACTGCGGAAACCCGGGTATTCATGAGGCAAACAATGCGTGAAGTACCTGAACTCGTTGATAAAATGCGTTTGATCGCTGTACCCAAACTTCTGTGCCAGCAGGCTCCATTGCGGAAACCGCTCCCTTTCAATGTATTCAATGGTTTTACGGAAGCGCACCACCCGGCAAAACATTTTAAGATGAAGCCCGGTTTGTTCCAGGAAATTTCTTTCCAATGTGCGCTTCGTCATAAACACACCTGCCTCCAGCTGCCGGATAGAAATATTGCCATCTGCCGCAAAGATCAGCCGGATGGCCCCATCTATATTCCTGGCATACTTCTTTTCCTTCCATAGCTGTTGCAGTAAAAAAGCTTCCAATATACGCACCTGCTGTTCTTCATTTACACCTGCTTTCAGCCGGGTGCTCATCTCTGCAACCTGTGGCCCGAGTATTACCGATAAATCGCCGCTTTTATTACAGAATGGCTGCGAAGATATCCTGAACAGTTTATACCAGGCGCCTGGCTTCAGGTTGATCACCAGCTGTTTAAAACCCGACATAATGCGTAGCTCGCATACATCATGGTTGGGACCTGTAATACTGTTGGCAGCAGGGTATTCCTGGTGAGTGATATCATATACTGCCTGGGGCATACCGATATTGAATGTGAGGCTTTGCATCACATGGGGCAGCACAATCATTTCCCGGAAACCCGTTTCCTGGAAATCGCTCTCCAGGACGAGGTAAGAAACGATGTAGTCCTGTAGCAACCTATGGGGTTGAAAAGATTGCACTTTGAACATACACTGGCTTTTTGAAGTATGTCCCAAAGGTCCTGAAATTTCTCCAGCTTTACTCGTTTTTCAGGCAAATAAACTACCCGGCGCTTCCGTACCTTTATTTTCTTTTATAAAATGACAAAGCCACTTTTTCTCCGGGGTACTTCTTAATTTCTGAATCGGTAATATAACCACTGCCATCAGCGGCAAAGCCGATGCCTTCTCCCTGTCTTTCGTTGCGGGCATAAGGCGCATCCTGGGGTTTGCGCAGTAAGGCAGCCCAGATAGTTTCACCAGGTTGCCGTTTCCAATACCAGATCTGCCCGGTATTACGCAGTAGGATTTCTGTACCATCTGCCGAAATATCACCGGCGGTAAGATGATCAAAAGGCAGTTTATCCAGCGCCACCAGTGTGGTTGGGGCGGTGGTAGATTGTGGATACCGGGCTATATACAACGTACTGGTACCCACTTCTTTGGTAGCAATATATACATCGTTGCTCAGCGGGTCCAGCAGCAGGGTTTCTGCATTTACAGCACCGTGCGGATATACCAGCTCTATTTTATCCACGGCGGTAATGTGGATAACGGTATTGGCATTGGCGGCCGACAAGTCCGGTTCCGGGAAACGGTATACATAAACGCTGCGGTAGGCGGCATTGTTATCCCCGATTTCTGCTACATAGATATACTGTTTTCCCTTTTCCGGCCCGGGCCCGGCAGCAATATCTTCCCAGTCGCGGTTAACGATACCATCCAGTACCAGCGTACCTCTGTTGGCGCCTTTGCTATCAGTTACATACACTTCGTTAGAATTACCACTGTCTTCGTGCACATACAACAATCCCCGGTACGCATGACTGGCTGCTACGCCCGACAATTCCTCATAGTCCTGGCGCTCCGTTATCACTACCTGCGGCGTGGCCATAAACAGGGTGCAGGGGCTGAGGAATGACAAATCATAGTTGGCGGTCTTCACAGTATCCACTACTACTGCAGTGGTATCTTTGGGTGGGTTACTTACCCTGTTGCTATCCTTACCGCATGCCGCCATTAAGGCTGCCATCCCGGATAGTAACAGGCAGGTATAAACGCAGTTCATCTTTTCAAAAATTAAAACGAAAAAGGACGTACAAAGACGTCCTTTTTCGTGTGTCAGGTATAGGAATTAAAAGGTATGTTGATTGCCGGTGTTATCAGTAGGGAAGGCGCCCAGGTCTTTATTGGGACCGGTAATGTTAGCACCGAAGGTACCGCCGGCTTTTATCATTTTCATCGGAATGCCGTATTGAGTCAGCAACGGAGCACTTGGCTTCACCGGGATGGCATTCTTACCGGTACCACCTGCGTATACGCCGGCGCCAATGGCAGGAGAGCTGGATTTCAGGTGGAAGTCGGCGCCCGCCGGAATCTGGTAGATACGGTAATTGGTGCCTAAACTCATAGCAGCCATATCATAGTTAACAAACTGGGGATCGTACTTCAGCGAATCATTAGGATTGTTGGTACCTGCATTGGTGCCGTCGGCAGCGATAGGTCCGTTGGTATAACCATTCAGGTCGTTGCTCTGTTTCAGTGTAAACTGCTTAGCTTCAATAAACACCATGAATTGTTCGGCGCCATCACCCATTGGATAACCCCTGCCAATGGCTGTCAGGTTATTATTGTACAGGGTATTCAGCGTATCGCTGGGCTTACCTTTCTCTGAGTGGAAAGAAATTCTCAGACCGGCTTTGCAGTTAACGATAATGTTATTGAAGATATAACCACCTGCGTTGGTTTCGGTATTGATAGAACCGTTGCGGGTAGCTTTGGTTTGTCTGAAACCACAGTTTACTAGGGTATTGTTGTAGATGTTTACCATACAGCTTTTACCGGTGGATCCAGAAGTTTTCAGACCGTTGGTGGCAATACCATAAGTGAAGTTGTACGCCATATCGCCGATTACACCATCTTTGATGTTAACGGCTTCACCACCGGTGGCGCCAATTTTGGTGAAGGTGTTACGCATTAGGCTCATGTATACATTACTCGGACGGATACCATCGTCTTTCGCGCCATAGAACCAGGAATCTTCCACGATCAGGCTGCCGAGGGAGCCTCCTTTACTGTTCATGAAAATAGTGTAGCGCGCATCGCCGGGTGTAGCGCCATAATCTGCGGCATTAGCGCCCCATGCACCACCAGTGTATTCAACGTGTGTCCAGCGGAGCAACAACAATTTAGCGTTGGCGCCACACTGGAATCCACCCCAATACCCTTTGAAAGCAGGGTCGTTGGCAGCATTATCCTTATAAGTAGCATCCGACTTCTTTACAGTAGCGGTTTCATATACGGTAAACCAGTTTTGTGCATCCTTGGTGCCATCGCTCGCCAGCGTACCGTTTACCAAAAACGCGGGACTGGTTTGCGGGCTTTTGCCATCACCATGAATCAATACCTTTACACCCGGTTGCAGGTAAAGGGTATCGCCTTCGTTAATGGTTACATCAGACATGATATGATAGGTTTTACCAGCCAGCATAGTACCTTTCAATGGAATAGCGTTGCCATTGGCATCAAATTTTGGCAGCGTGGTATCACTGATCGTTTGTCCAACGATTACCAGTGGCTTGGAAATTTCCACATGCTCACTACTCTTTTTACAAGAGATGACGGAGAGCGCTGTCAGGGCAATCAGACCACTTTTAATAAAGATCTTTTTCATAGTTTTCGCTTGAAAATTTAAAAGATGTTATTGAATAATATTAAAGGACAAATCGTACACCGAGTTGATAGTTCTGGCCATATACATCCTTCTGGGCAAGGGTTTCATTTCCTTTCTGCGCGAAGGGGATCAATGCCTGGTTATCCGCTATAGCTTTTATATACACCTGGTAAGGTGTATTCAACAGGTTCTGTATTTTGGCAAATACTACAAAGTGCTTATTCAGTTTCTTTTCTGCAGAGATATCAAACAGGTTCATATCCTTTTGCCAGTAATCCATACCATAATAAGGAGATACCAATACAATACGTTTACCGGTGAACTGCCATGCCAGCTGCATATCGAGCCCCAGTGCAGGATTCTTGTACAACAATGACACGTTGGCTATATGCGCCGACTGCCCCTGTAGTGGCCGTTTTTCCAATGGCGCCGGATCGATGTAAATACGGTTAAACGTTTTCAGCTTAGATGTTTCGATCGATGAGTTGGTATACGTATAATTTCCACGGATGCCGAAGTTGCGGATATATTTTTCGTATACCAGTTCAATACCAAAGTTGGTAGCATCGCCGAAGTTACCCGGCTGATATACCAATTGACTTTGTACGCCGGTTTGTGAAAACCCATATTCAATCGGGTTTTGGATATTTTTGTAAAAGGCGCCTATCAATAGCTGTTCATCTGGTTTAGGAAAGAATTCGTAACGGAAATCGAAGTTATTGGCGGTAGTATGCTTCAGCATTGGATTACCTCTTTCATCCCATTCGTCGCCGGTAAAATTATAAGGCACAATCTCAAAATAACCCGGGCGGCTAATGGAACTGAAATAAGACAACCGCAGGTTGGTTCGGCTACTGAGCAGGTATTTCAAATGCACGCTGGGCAGCACATCGGTATAATTAATGGATCCCGTTTTTCCAGCCTGGGTGGGAGGCACATCGGTATCAAACTGCTGATCCGTATTCTCTACGCGCACCCCTACAATCGCTTCCAGTTTCCGTATGGTAAATTTCACCATACCATACCCGGCCGCTACATTTTCATCAGCGCGGTAGTTATTTGCTTCTGCCGGGGAACCGGCAGGATTAATCACGCCCCACTTGAAGTGATAAATATCTACCCATTGCTGCAAGCCGGAACCATCAGCTACATTGTCCATGTTATAATTCTGGTAGAAATTATCCCGGTGCTTGGCGCGATACATACCGCCCAATGAAAATTTAAATGGCAGATCTGCAATAGTAGCATAGTAAGCGGCATTGGCATAAGCGGCATAATCACGGTCGTTATTTTTCCACCAGGTACGGTTGTAACGCTGTACAATATTGGGGTGCAGGTAAGGATCTTTCTGCGTACCATCAGCGTAAAATCCGCCATCATAGCCATATTCAGTCAGATCTGGTATGCGATTGGCAGCTTTGGCATATACACCAGACCAGCTTAACTGTAAATGCTGTGATAACAACCAATGTTCCCCTTGCAGGGTAGTGCTGTTGATCGATTGATGCTGGTATTTGGAACGGAACTTATACCATACCTGTCCGGTACCAGGGCCTGTACGAGGGGTGTAAGGCAAGGTATCTCGGCCTATCCGTGCCTGTGCCTCTTCGAGTATGGCCGTGAAAGAATATAAGCTGATTTTATTGTTCTCATTAAAGCGGTAATCTACTTTGGCATTCAATCCTGTCCGCGTAATGGCAGTAGAATAATCACGCTGGTAAGCATGCTTGATAAACAGGTAACCATCGGCATTATCCCTGTCGGTATATTCACCCGGATTAAAAATGCTGTGATAACCTTTATACGTATGCTGATAAGACGCGCCCAGCATAATCCCCAGCTTATTATTAAAAAACCGGTTACCCACCGATAAGCTACCAATGGCGTTGGGTGTGAAATACTTTTTCGTATAATTCAGGTTATCGCGGGTAAAATCATCTGGTTGCGCCTGGTAGTTAGGGCCATGCATTTCATACGGCGACTGTTTATTGATAGCGCCAGTAGGAAAATAATCGAATGGGCGTTCCAGCAGTGTTTGGCTGTAGCCTGTAGACAGGCTACCATTCAGGTACAGGCGGTCGGGGGCATTCTTCATCACCATATTCACTGTACCACCAATGGCATCGCCTTCCATATCGGGTGTGAGTGTTTTGTTTACTTCTACCCTTTCCACCAGCTCCGCCGGGAAAATATCCAGCGGCACATACCTGTTCTTGTTATCAGGACTGGGTATCTTTACACCATTGATCAGGGTGTAGTTATACCGTTGGTCCATCCCGCGGATAATCGCATAACGGCCATCTCCACTGCTACTTCTCTCTAATGACACACCAGATACGCGTTGTAATACGTTGGCAATAGTAATATCAGGGGATAGCTGTATCGCTTTGGCCGAAACGATGTTCATCACATTGCCCGCCAGCATCTCTGCTTTCTTCGCGGCCTGCGATGATTCAGCATTGCGTTTGGTATTGATATTAACTGTTTTCAGGTCTCTTGCATTGCTGTTGAGTACCAAGCCAATGAAGCTATTAGCAGTAAGGTGGATGGTTGTATCCAGCGTTTGGTATCCTACGTAAGACACCTGCAAATGATAAGTGCCCGCAGGTAACTTATCTATGCTAAAAGTACCATCCAGCCTGGCGCCGCCGGCACGTTTCAACTCCGCTATACGAATAGTGGCCCCGGGTAATTGTTCTTTGGTTTGCGCATCCAGGACGCTTCCCTTCAGGGTAATGTCGGCCTGTTGACTGAAGACGGTTGATATACTACAAAAAAGTAAAATGGAGATGAGTATCGTTCTTATCATCCGGTAGAATTTCTACAAAGGAAATTTGAATTCTTTTCAGATGACAGGGACTATTATGATATTAATGGAAAAGTAATTATAAGGTAATAATTAGTTAATAACCAGTACTCTGAAACTCCAGTTAAAACAGGGCGATAAAAGGGTAAGATAACCGTATTAGCAGATAATCT
Organism: Chitinophaga sp. Ak27; assembly: GCF_012726295.1. Classification (GTDB taxonomy): domain Bacteria; phylum Bacteroidota; class Bacteroidia; order Chitinophagales; family Chitinophagaceae; genus Chitinophaga. The sequence goes on from NZ_JABAOB010000010.1 coordinate 316,531, forward strand.
GTAATCATTCTGGAGAGATTCTGTACTGTAAACTGATCAAGCGTTGGGGATATTTTGTAAATGTATGGGCAATGGGTTTAGTAGTAAGCCTAAAAAAGGTATAAACACGTATTTAAAAATTTACGCACTTATCCCCTTGATAACAAATAATATTAGATAGACATTTGTACCCGGAAGCAAGCGCCGTTACATTCCGGTACATTCCCCAAAAAAAGGCCACCAATACACTCCCGTTGCCCGTTCCCCAAAAGCGCTTGCTTCTTTTTACGGCTCAACAGGTCACACCGCTCAGTCTTTTTTCTTCAAAATGTATAGTAACACCAACAGGGTAAAATCTCCTACTTTTTCCCGTAAACGCTCCAGGGCATGATAAATCAGCTTACAGGTACCGGTGATGTTCATATGCATGATCTCCGCAATCTGCTCGTACGACAGGCCCTCATAATATTTCAGGAAGGCGGCTTCCCGCTGCCGGTTGCTCAGGATCCCCATTAAAGTACTGATCTTACTCCGTAGCACCGCCATGCGCTCCTGCCCTACCATAGGGTGCTCCCCGGTTACCTCTACATTAAAGGGAATATGCTCTCCGGCAAACTCTTCTTCATGCCGGCAAGGTACTTCCAGGCGGCGCAATAGGATACGGCGATAGGACCGGTACAGGTACTGCTTTACCACCAGGGGACTGGTAATTCCTTCCCGGTTCTGCCAAAGCTTGCGGAAAAGATCTTGCAGGCTCTCTTCTACACAAACATTGTCGGGAGTAAATCTAAATCCATAATTGGAGAGCGGGGTATAATATTGTTCGTACAATCCTTCTAACGCTTTTACATCCCCTTCTTTATAAGAGTACCATAATTCGTTATCATGCATAACGTTGGAGTTAATTGAGGAGAACCAAGATACGCCAAAAATCATTGCCGGCAAAATGAAGTATATAGCCGGCTCCTACGTCCCCTAACGATCCTCCGAAAAAGTTAACTTTTCTTTACCAACTGTAATCCCCCGCTACCATCGCCACTTTTACCCCTCCTTGCCCCGAAATCCCCTATCACTACCCTCTTGGTAAGTGCGTATGAAGACAAACTCAGCAATTCCGGTACTATTTTCGCGTCACGGATGCCATCCAATAACATACATGAGATTTATTTGCCAACTTCTTTCAGGGTTCCTGATTGTCCTCCTGCTCATTGCCGCAGGCAGGCCCAACACCATTATGACGCATTTGCCACTGGCCACCGCAGACACCCTGCCGCCCGATACCCTGCCCCGGGCGTCGAAAGATAGCATAGACGCACCCATACATTATAAGGCAAAAGACTCTATCGTAATGCTGGTACCTGAAAAACGAATGCTCCTGTATGGCAACACCGACACGAAATACAAAAATACCAGCATCACCGCCGAACGCATGCGGGTAGACCAGCAAACCGGCATGGTAGAAGCCACCAAATCGAAAGACACCGCAGGAAAACCAATAGGCCTCCCCGTTATGACCGACAACGGCCAGAGCTTCGAATCCGATACCATCCAATTTAATATCGGCACCCGTAAAGCCAAGATTTACCATACCCGCTCCCAATACGGAGAAGCCTATATCGGTAGCCAGCAGGCCAAGCATATGACAGATAACACCATCTTTGGATTTAAAAATACCTTTACCACCTGCGACCTCGATACACCACACTTTCAATTCCGTGCCCGGAAAATAAAAATTATCCCAGATAAACTGGTGGTGTCCGGCCCCGCCAACCTGGAAATTGAAGGGATTCCCACCCCCCTCTTTATTCCCTTCGCCATTTTCCCGATTACACAGGGGCAGCGCTCCGGCATCCTGCCTCCGCAATATGTGGTGAACCAACAAAAAGGAATCGGACTGGAAAATGGCGGCTACTACCTCGGCCTCGGCGAGCATTTCGATCTTACCATGCGGGGAGATGTATATTCTTACGGTAGCTGGAGCCTGACGGCCAGTCCCACGTAT
>NZ_JABAOB010000011.1 GCF_012726295.1 Chitinophaga sp. Ak27
CCATGGCGGCTAACAAGCCTACGGAGTACGGAGCATACGGCGCATGGACCATTGTGGGTGGTAAACAAACCTGGATCACTATTACTGACACTACTTTAAATACGACTAAAGTAAAAGTACTCGCTGGCCACACAGCTGCCCTGGTATGGACCATCACTAATGGTACCTGCGCGGCAACTACCGATACCATACTGCTGACCAACTATGATAAACCGGCGATCGCAAACGCGGGCAGCAATCAGAAACATTGTAACGATTCCATTTTCACCATGGCTGCTAACAAGCCGACGGAGTATGGAGCATATGGAGCATGGACCATCGTGGGTGGTAAACAAACCTGGATCACCATTACTGATACCACTTTAAATACTACTAAAGTGAAAGTACTGGCGGGTCACACAGCTGCCCTGGTATGGACCATTACCAACGGTACCTGCGCGGCTACCACCGATACAGTACTGCTCACCAACTACGATATTCCGGCGGTGGCTAAGGCTAATATTGATCAGAAACACTGTAACGACTCCATCTTCACCATGGCGGCTAACAAGCCAACAGAATATGGCGCTTATGGCGCATGGACCATTGTAGGTGGTAAACAAGCCTGGATCACTATTACTGACACTACTTTAAATACTACTAAAGTAAAAGTACTGGCGGGCCACACCGCTACCCTGGTATGGACTATCACCAATGGTACATGCGCGGCTACCACCGATACAGTACTGCTCACCAACTACGACAAGCCGGCGATCGCAAATGCCAATATCGATCAGAAACATTGTAACGATTCCATCTTCACCATGGCTGCTAACAAACCCACAGAATATGGCGCTAAAGGCACCTGGTCTGTGATGGGTAAACCAAGCTGGGTAACGGTTACAGACACCACTTTAAATACTACTAAAGTAAAAGTACTCGCAGGTCATACCGCTACCCTGGTATGGACCATCACCAATGGTACTTGTGCGGCCACTACCGACACCGTGTTGCTCACTAATTATGATGTACCGGCGGTTGCTAAAGCAAACGTGGATCAGAAACACTGTAACGACTCCATCTTTACTATGGCCGCTAACAAACCTACGGAATATGGTACTAAAGGCACCTGGTCTGTAGTCGGTAAACCAAGCTGGGCAATCATCACCGATACCACTTTAAATACAACTAAGGTAAAAGTACTCGCAGGTCACACCGCTACCCTGGTATGGACCATTGATAACGGTACCTGCGCGGCAACTACTGACACCGTGTTGCTCACCAACTTTGACATCCCGGCGGTGGCAAATGCCAACGCCGATCAGAAACATTGTAATGACTCCATATTCACTATGGCCGCTAACAAGCCTACTGAATACGGGGCTAAAGGCGCATGGAAAATAGTTGGCGGTAAACAAACCTGGGTAACCATTACCGACACAACACAGAATAATACCAAGGTGACAGTGTTAGCTGGGCATACCGCTGCACTGGTATGGATTATTTCCAATGGCACCTGTGCAGCAACCACAGACACCGTGCTGCTCACTAACTACGATGTTCCTGCTATCGCAAATGCCAACACCGATCAGAAACACTGTAATGACTCCATATTTACCATGGCAGCTAACAGGCCTACGGAATACGGGGCGTACGGTACATGGACCATCGTGGGTGGTAAACAAACCTGGATCAACATCACCGATACCACTTTAAACACGACGAAAGTAAAAGTACTCGCTGGCCATACCGCTACACTGGTATGGACCATTACCAACGGTACATGTGCTGCCACTACCGACACCGTGTTACTCACCAACTACGATGCACCGGCGGTTGCAAAAGCAAATGTGGATCAGAAACATTGTAACGACTCCATCTTCACCATGGCCGCTAACAAGCCTACGGAATATGGCGCTAAAGGCACCTGGTCTGTCATTGGTAAACCAAGCTGGGTAACGGTTACAGACTCTACGCTGAATAATACCCTTGTGAAAGTGCTCGCTGGTCATACCGCTACCCTGGTATGGACTATTACCAACGGTACCTGCGCAGCAACCACCGATACCGTATTACTCACCAATTACGATATCCCGGCTGTGGCCAAGGCTAATGTGGATCAGAAACGCTGTAACGATTCCATCTTCACCATGGCTGCTAACAAACCCACAGAATATGGCGCGAAAGGCACCTGGTCTGTAGTGGGCAAACCAAGCTGGGTAACGGTTACAGACACCACTTTAAATACTACTAAAGTAAAAGTACTCGCAGGTCATACCGCTACCCTGGTATGGACCATCACCAATGGTACTTGTGCGGCCACTACCGACACCGTGTTGCTCACTAACTATGATGTACCGGCTATTGCTAAAGCAAACGTGGATCAGAAACACTGTAACGACTCCATCTTTACCATGGCTGCTAACAAACCGACGGAATATGGTACTAAAGGCACCTGGTCTGTAGTTGGTAAACCAAGCTGGGTAATCATCACCGATACCACTTTAAATACGACTAAGGTAAAAGTACTCGCAGGCCACACCGCTACCCTGGTATGGACCATTAACAACGGTACCTGCGCAGCCACCACCGACACTGTGTTGCTCACTAACTACGATGTTCCCGTGGCTGCCAGAGCGAATGTGGACCAGAAACACTGTAATGACTCCAGCTTCACCGTGGCCGCTAATAAGCCAACGGAATACGGGGCCAAAGGCGCATGGACTATCGTGGGTGGTAAACAAAGCTGGGTGACCATTAGCGACACCACATTAAATAACACCCAGGTAAAAGTATTGGCGGGCCATACGGCGGCCCTGGTATGGACCATCTCCAACGGCACCTGCGCCGCTACTACCGATACGGTACTGCTCACCAACTACGCCACTGCCAACAAGGCTAATGCGGGACCTGACCAGATGATCTGTAACAATACAAGCGACTTCATCATGCAGGCAAATGCACCGGGTGTACCAACTGCTAAAGGCACCTGGACCGACATCAGCCGGATCCCTGGCAGAGCGGTTATCAAATCACCTAACAGTCCGACTACTGCCGTGACAGTACCTGTTGGCGACACGGTGATACTGCAGTGGGCTATCGCTAACGGCGTATGTGACACCACTTTCAGCAGAGTTACTATCATCAACTATAAGGCTGCCATCACTGCCAATGCAGGACCTGACCAGGAAAAATGTAACACGGCAGCCGACTTCCTCATGAAAGCCAGCCTGCCTGGATCCAGCTCTGCCATCGGCACATGGACAGACATCAGCCGGATTCCTGGCCGTGCCACCATTAAATCGCCAAACGATCCGCTAACAGCAGTAACCGTTCCTATCGGCGACACAGTAATACTGAAATGGACGGTGACAAACGGTACTTGTACCAGCACCAACAGCATTGTGACCCTCATCAACTACAAGAAAGCTGATGATGCCAATGCAGGTCCTGACCAGGAAATGTGTAACAATACCGGCGACTTCAAAATGGCCGCAGATCCAGTATCTGTTCCAAGTGCCAAAGGCTTCTGGTCCATCGTAAAAGGTAATGCGGTGATCAAATCTATCAACAGTCCTACCTCCCTGGTAAATATCAACGTCGGTGATACCGTTACCTTACGCTGGACCGTTACCAACGGCGTATGTAGCGCTACCTGGGATGATGTGACCCTCATTAACTACCGGATGCCGGTAACTGCCAACGCGGGCACTAACCAGGAACATTGCGACGACGCTACCTTTAAAATGAATGCCAGCGACCCTGGTGTAGCCGGTGCAAAAGGCACCTGGGTAGTCACCAGCAACAATGCCAGCCTTATTCAGATTAGCGATATCAACCTGAGAACTGCCACCGTTACTGTTCCTGCCGGCGAAACCGCACAACTGACCTGGGTAGTAAGCAACGGTGTATGTGCCGCTACCAGCTCCAGTGTAACGCTGGTTAACCGCAAGCCAATTCTGGGTAACAATATCACGGCCGATCAAACCGTGTGTATCACAGAAACGCCAATGGCTATACGCAGCAATGCCCTCAGCGGTGGTAATGGCGCCTACACCTACCAATGGCAACAAAGTACCACCGGCGCTACCGGACCATTTGTAAATATCCCGGGTGCCACCAGCGATACCTACCAGCCAGGTACACTCGCCGCAAATACCTGGTACAGAAGAATCGTGGCTTCAGGTGCTTGTATCGACAACATCAGTAACGCAGTGAAGATCACCGTGATAACCATCAATCCGATTGTTACCTCCACTCCTCCTGCGGTCACTACTGAATGTGAAAAAGGTAAAGACTATACCACGCTCTTCGGAACACCGGTATTCAGTCACGCACCTTATGACGATGAAAAACTGACCATCACGTACAATGATGCCACCGTGGTAACATCGCCTTGCCTCAGCACCATTACCCGCACATGGACCACCACCGACAGATGCGGACGCTCCGTAAGTGCATCGCAAACAATCACTATCCAGGATACCAAAGCGCCGGTATTCACTACCCCAGCTCCTGCTGACACCACCGTGGATTGCGACAAGGTACCAGCTAGAACGGATCTGAAGGCAAACGATGACTGTGCCGGTGAAATCATCATCCCTGTGGTGGAAGTTCGCCAGGATATTCCAGGCAACTGTGCCAACAGCTACTTGCTGATCCGCACCTGGACCGCGAAAGACGCATGTAATACAGGTGTAACCCTCAAACAGGTGATCACCGTGAAAGACATGACCGCTCCGGTATTCGATATGGCAGCGCCAAAAGACACCACCGTCGATTGCGATAAAATACCTGCAGGCTTTAACCTTATGGCTAAAGACAACTGTACGCCGGGTACCATTACCGTAACGCCAAAAGACTCTATAGCGCGTGATGTCAATAACTGTAACAGCAACTACCTGATTTACCGGAAATGGACTGCCTTTGACCAATGCGGTAATGCCAGCGCAGTACAACAGGTCATTCATGTACAGGATACCACTAAACCTGTATTCAGCATGCCTGCTCCTAAAGACACCGTAGTAAATTGTGATAAAGTACCAGCATGGCCGGTTATCACCGCAAGTGACAACTGTACCGCTAATGTCCAGGTGTTTACCACCAGCAAAACGGTGAAACTGTCGGGCAACTGCGCAGGTAACTACCAGGAAATCCGCTACTGGACAGCTACCGATGATTGCGGTAACAAATCCGTGATGCAGCAAACCATCACTGTACAGGATACCACTAAACCGGTATTCACCGTAAAACCACCGGCAGATACCACCGTCAGCTGCGATAACATCCCGGCTCCCGCTATCGATGTAACCGTAACGGACAATTGCAGCACCATCGGAAATGGCCTGACAGTAAACCGCCGCGTAACAGTGGAAACAATACCAGGTGCATGCGCTTCCAACTACCGCATCATCAGAACCTGGATTGCGACAGATGCCTGCGGCAACACCAGCACCATCACACAGGTGGTAACCGTAAAAGATACCACCAGACCGGTGATCATGCCAGCCCCGGCTGATGTGGTGATCTACTGCCAGGATAAAATCCCGGCTCCTCCGGTACTGACCGCAACGGATAACTGCGATAATAGCTTCCCGAAAAACGCTATCTATTCAGAAGACCCATATGTGGCCGATATCTGTAACGGTTATACTATTGTGAGAAGATGGACCATCATGGATGCCTGCGGCAACAAAGCCAATGATGTTACCCAACGTGTAATTGTGAAGCCTTGCGCTAAACCGCAACTGGAAGCTACCCTGCCTTCCAACTGTTCCGACAACGGCAGAATTGCATTACATAAAGTGGGCGATGTGTATATGCCAACCTACACCCTGGTAAGCGTTACACCTGCCAATGTGGTGACAGGTTTGCCAAGAACACAAAATAACAACGTGTTTAACCTGAACGGCGCCACTTCAGCTTCCTTCATCATCACAGATGGCAGAACAGGTTGCTCTTCCGATACCGTGACTTACAACATCAACTATATCCAGACACCAGTGGTAAACCTGGGCAGCGATACCACGATCTGTGGTGGCAACAGCCTGGTGCTGGATGCAGGCGCAGCTAACTTCGCTTACAAGATCCAATGGTCTACCGGTGCTACCACCCAAAGGATCAACATCAACCAGGCCGGTACCTACTGGGTAAATGTAAGCAACGGCGAATGTGCCACCACCGATACCATCCATGTGGGACTGATTCCAACACCGCTGGTAAGTATCCCTGATACTACCATCTGCCGCGGTCAGTCGGTTAAACTGGATGCCTATGTAGATGGCGCTTCCTACCTGTGGAGCAACGGTTCTACCGCTTCTTCCATACTGGTAAGCACACAGGAACAATTCTGGGTGAAAGTGATGAAATCAGCATGTATCACGATCGACACCATTAAAGTAAGCGTGAATCCGCCACCAGACATCAGCCTGAGTCGCGATACCGCTATCTGCCCTGACCAGTCAATCATGCTCACCGTGAATTCAAACGGTGGCCGTATCCAATGGCAAACCGGCGAAACCAGCAACTCTATCGTCGTGAATAAACCAGGCGGTTACTGGGTAGCGGTTAGCAGAGACAACTGCGTGGTAAGAGATACCGTAAATGTGAGAATGAAACCGGCACTCATGATGGATCTGGGACCAGACAGGAATATATGCCCAGGCGGTACTATTACCCTGAATGGCACTAATCCGGATGCGATCTCCTATCTCTGGAATGACGGTGATCCAAATCCAGTGAAGCAAATCACCCAGGCAGGTAAATACAAACTCGCGGTAATGGATAAATATTGCCAGCGCGTATTCATGGACAGCGTAGCAGTAAACATCACCGGCTTACCAACGGTGAACCTCGGCAGAGATACGGTGATGTGCGTAGGCGAAACACTTGTACTCCGCGCCATGGGCACCGGCATCTCAGGTGTTCGTTGGGATAACGGTTCCAGTGCTTCTTCCCTGTCAGTGACGAACGGTGGTACCTACACCGTCACTGTATTCAACGATTGCGGATCCGCTAGTGATGATATCACCGTGAACTTTACACAGTGCGAACCTAAACCTACCATCCCGAATGCCTTCTCACCAAATGGCGATGGACGTAATGATGTGTTCAGACCAGTTGTAAGAGGACAAATGTTCGAATATGAATTAAGGATCTTCAACCGCTGGGGTGAACTGATCTTCATAACATCCGACAACCATAAAGGATGGGATGGTAAATACAAAGGAGTACCGGTAGATGTAGGTACCTATGTATGGTGGCTCACCTATAAGAAAGTAGCAGGTGGTAATGCCAATGTACTTAAAGGAGAAGTTACCGTAATACGCTAACAACGGTCAACGACCATAAAAAGGAACAGCATAAAGCCAATCGGCTTTATGCTGTTCCTTTTTTACCTGCTTTCACATTTTTCCCTAACTTAGTATAACAAGTAATAAATGAACATATGAGAGTGTATGATACCGTAACCGCCGCCATTTCAGATCTACGTGCACGTGGATACCAGGCTGATTTCAACCTGCTTTTTGATAGCATACAACATAACAGCAACACCATACATCCCCAGGATTTTGAAATCACGGAAACTTATCGTTTTGAAGGTGATAGTGATCCGGGAGATGAAGCCGTGGTATATGCCATTGAAACAAAATCCGGCACCAAAGGAGTGTTGATGTATGGCTATGGTGTATATTCAGAAGATATGTCGGAAGATATGATCCGCAAACTGGGATCAAAATAACGATCTTCATCAAGTGTCAACAGGTCCGGGCAATAATACCCGGACCTGTTGTTTTTATAGTATTTTGACACATACTGGTACTTTTTCTACCGACGATATATATTTCTCCCAAAACAGGGTATTTTCACGGGTTATCACTCAACATTACGCATGTTAAAACGTATTACCTGTTTATTATTGCTGGCAGTGGGACTTTCAAACGTCCTCTATAGTCAGAGCCGCGGCAACCTGGACCTTATTCCCCGGCCGGCAAGGATATTGGCTACCGCCGGCGCTTTTACCTTTACCAGCCAGAGTAAAGTATACAGCACTCCCCGTTTTAAAGAAGTAGCGACCTTATTTGCCAGCGCTACCGGTCTTTCTCCCATTACCTCCTCTTCCGGCAAACCGGCTCTCCATAGCATTGTTTTTGGAATAGCCGATAAATTGGGGCTCCGTGACTCCGCTGGTTATCAGTTAAAAATTACGCCCGATCATGTTTTTATCCTTGCCCTTACCCGGGCGGGTGCATTAAACGGGATGCAATCGCTCTTGCAGCTGCGGTTATTACAGCCTGTTCCCACTGTCATCCCCTGCGCAGAAATTACCGACTATCCCCGTTTTGGCTATCGCGGCGTACACCTGGATGTGTCCAGGAATTTCTTTTCCACCAGCTATATCAAGCGCTTTATTGACCTGATGGCGCTGTATAAAATGAATACCTTTCATTGGCATCTTACCGATGGTGCCGGATGGAGACTTGAAATAAAGCGTTATCCTGAACTTACGCGGATAGCCGCCTGGAGGGATAAGGCCAGCTGGAAGGAATGGTGGAACGGTAACCGCCACTATGCCCTCGAAGGTGATCCAAACGCTTATGGCGGCTATTACACACAGGAGGAAGCCAGAGAAATCGTTGCCTATGCCGCTCAACGCGGCATTACCGTTATCCCGGAAATTGAAATGCCCGGTCACTCTGAAGAAGTATTGGCCGTGTATCCTCAGCTATCTTGTTCGGGATCACCCTACAAAAACTCAGAATTCTGTTTGGGTAATGATAGTACCTTCCACTTCCTGGAAAATGTATTAAAAGAGGTGATGGATATTTTCCCATCTCCTTATATCCACATCGGTGGCGATGAAGCAGATAAAAAGGCCTGGAAGCAATGTCCCAAATGCCAGCAGCGTATACGCCAGGAGCACCTGAAAGATGAAAATGAATTACAGAGTTATGCCATATGGCGTATGGAGAAATTCCTGGTGGCGCACCAGCGTAAACTCCTGGGCTGGGATGAAATCCTGGAAGGCGGGCTGGCGCCTGAAGCTACGGTAATGTCGTGGCGCGGGGAGGCCGGCGGCATAGCCGCAGCGAGTGCCGGGCACGACGTTATCATGACGCCGGGAGGATATTGTTATTTCGACAGTTATCAGGCCGATCCTACAACACAGCCGGAAGCCATTGGGGGCTATCTCCCGCTGGAAAAAGTATATAGTTACGAGCCGGTGCCGGAAGAGCTGACGCCTGCAGCGGCACAACATGTACTGGGCGCACAGGCCACTACCTGGACCGAATATATTCCCAATACTGACCACCTGGAGTATATGATCTATCCGCGTTTACTGGCACTATCGGAGGTAGTGTGGTCGGATACCCTGCATAAAGAATGGACAGACTTTCAGCGCCGGTTACAATCCCACTATCGCTTACTGCAACGGTTACACGTAAATTACTATCGACCGTCGTATGCAGTTACTATTCATCCGGCTATAAATATCGCAGCGCATAAAACTGTTATTTCTTTCAGTACGGAGCAATACCAACCACAGATCCGGTATACCCTCGACGGTACGCTCCCCACGAGCCAGTCGGCTCTGTATACCAGTCCTTTTGAAATACACGGTACTGCCACCGTTACTGCTGCGGTCTTCAAAGACAATAACATGCCGGGTAAACCCGCTTCCCTGCAGCTCGACGATCACCTTGCACTTGGTAAAAAGGTGATCTATAATCTCCCCTACAGCAAAGGCTATCCTGCTCAGCGGGAGTCCACGCTGGTAAATGGCTACCGGGGATCACTCACCTATGGCGATGGCCAATGGCAGGGATTTGAAGGAAAAGATATGGACGTTACCATCGATATGGATCAGGTCACCGCGCTCAAAAGCTTGTCGGTTTCCTTCATGCAGCAAACCGGTCCCGGAGTATATATCCCGGCCTTCGTAGAAGTACTGGTGTCTGACGACAATAAAGATTTCAGGAAGGTAAAACAGATAGATAATGACATACCTGTTACGCAATCAACACTGACATTTAAAGATTTCCGGTTTGATTTAAAGGAGCAGTTGGCCCGGTATATCCGGATACACGCAAAGAACCAACAACATGGTTTTCTCTTCGCAGATGAAGTAATTATCTATTAGCGTTTAGGCCTGCCTGTTAGTGCAATCGACTAACCGGCAGGCCTAAAGGTTATTATTTTCTCTCTGAATTTTTACCTGATCTTTTGCCTCAGCCTGAAATCAACCATGCCATTGAAATTAGGAGCAGGATGGCTGTTCTGGATGGGGATCTGTAAACTTCCTCCACTGGTCGGGGCTGCAGCAAGGCGCGCATTACGCGGGATATTCAGATAAGCGCCCGTTTGAACGTAATTTAGTACCTGCTTGATATTCTGATCGGTAGTATCCCCCCACGGAACATTTACAAAATCATGCGCAAAGGCCCCGAAATCTTCACCGATGCCGGTAAAATACCCGCCCTCTCCTTTTGCATTCATGGTTTCAAAGTTAATGGCGTACAAGTCCGCCAGGTATTTAGCCTGGTGGGTGTTGTCGTACATCGAAATATTAAAATCGATGAATCCTACCGGTTTACCATAAGTGGTATCTCCCACCAACCTCACATTCATATAAGGTTTCAGGTTGTTCAACGTCAGCTCACTGGCGGATGCCGTCCCCCGGGAAACAATAAAGAAAACATTATCCAGCGTGAAACCACCGGTATTGGCCGGGAAGTTTACCTGCGATGCCAGGCCCGCAGCATTCAGGTTCTGCGTAAGGGCTTCATTGTACTTGTACTTGTACATGACCTTCCCTGCTGCAGAAGCAGGAGCAATGGCACTATCCAGGTATTCGGCGGTAGTGGTGGCTCCGCCTCCATTGTAGCGGAGGTCTATCACCAGGTTGCGGATGCCCTGGGATGCAAATTTACCCAGTGTTTGATCCAGTGCTATTTTCGTCGCCGTAGGCTGTCCTTTTTCATTAAATACACTGGCAAAAGTATACAAGCCGAAATAACCGACTTTTACCGGACCGTGATCCTTAGAATTCACGGTATAAACGGTATCAAACAATACCGGGTTGATGTTATAGCTGGCGGTATTAATGGTGCGTGTAATGGGATTGGGCACATTAGGCGCTTTAAACGTCAGCGTAACGCTGGAAGATTTCAGGATGGCATTGTATACAAAGTCGAGCGACGCTGCAGAGGTATTGAAATCGGTCGTCCCATTTACCGCGGTAATCTCCCAGCCTCTCGTCACACCCGCCTGCCCTGCCGGGCTATTTTTATCGGCATACAATACAAACAACCTTACCTTGTTGGTATTCGACACCAGTACTGGCGCATAATCCAGTCCCAGCGAGCCGGTAGCGGCAATATAGGCTTGTGAAGAGACGCCGTTCATTAGCTTGTTGGTGAGGGTACCATCGCGGTCCAGGAAGCTATAACGGTCGAAGGGCCTTGCTGTAGTGGGATTAATGGCATATCGCTTCATCTGTTCCAGCAAACTATCGGCATTGGCAAATTGCTTATCAAAGGGATTCAATACTGGCACCGATTTATTCCAATAATAGGTCGGTAATCCCGTACTGGCATTTCGCCCGCCATCTCCATAGCTCACCTGCATAATCTGGTACATCAGGTACCGCAGGGAATCTTCCTTCATGGCATCTGTAATTACGGGGCCCGTCCCCGGATCAGGAGCGGGGTTATGGTCTTTATGACAAGACATCAAAACGCCGGCACAAAAAACGCCAGCCAGCATTGCTTTTGCTCTTGTAGTAAACAGCTCTCTATACATAAAAACGGTTAAGACGATCTGCGCTGTCGCAACTAGTGGTTGGCCAGTGTTTGCCTGGTCCAGAAGTCAGCAGAATAGTACATGGCGAAATTGTCTTCATACTCACCAGGCATGGGAGCCGCCTGCCCTTTGGCCCGCTTAGCTTCCATTTCCTTTTTATCTTCCCGCTTCATCGCATTCACCTTAAAATGATAGGCAATGGCTTGACCAGCTAATGAGGTAACACCCAAAGTCTTTAATGGGATAGCCACCTCCAATACCAGGTTCCCGGCAGCCTCGTAGGTGCCGGCTGTCTGAATACCAAACGTATTGCGCACTGGAATATTGCCATCTGGTATACCTTCAAAACCTGATACTTTAATTTCTTTAACGTTCGCCAGCACCTGCTTTTTCAGCTCCCCCGCAATCAAGGCCCTGGAAGCTTCAGGAACATCCGGCGCCCCGGTGCTTACATTTTCCGTTAGTGGAAATGTAACAGAAACACCTCCCTTTTTCTTCCCTGTGGCATTCACAGAAAGCGTCAGGCCTGAACGCATAATTTTCATCTGGCTCTTTGGGTCAGGTACACTTACAATTACGTATATATTATCCTGATCGTTGGCTATGGTATAAAATAACTTGGTTTCATTATTATAAAACTGGAGGGGCTTAGGCCATTCAGTGGCTTGTCCGTCTACCTTGATGTTGGCTGGCGCCCACTTGTTAGGTTCATCCTGCGCAGAAGCTTTTACAAATAACAGTAATCCGGCTATTATCCCTGCTCCCGTTGTCAGTGCCCTGTTCATTTTCATGTGCTAATATTTTCAGTTGCACTACAAGGTTAGCAAAGAATTTTGACAATCCACCAATAAAAAGCGTATATGGGGAAAAAGAGTCGGTGAATGGCCGTTTTTGGGGAGTTAACAAGGGAAATTTGGGAGATATACATAGCTGTCATCTCCCAAAGCATACGGTTAATGTTTCAGTTGTTTCAATAACATATCTATCTGTGCCTGCTGTTCGTCATTTCTTTTATGTTGCTCAATGATATACAGGGTTAGTTCCTCCACCTTTTCCAATAATTTACGGTTCATTTCTCCCAGATCCTGCCCTTCCTGCTGTATAGCTGCGGCATCAGGTATGCCTGGGAGGTGCTTATACTGCGCTATATAATGCGCCAGGTCATTTAAAGGTGGTAGTTGATACCCGTCATGGAATACGTAATCCGGCCATGGATTGGCGGAAGTGACTTTTACTCTCCGGGCTGCGATTGTTCCTTCGACCGCTAGTTTGTTCGTACCCGTAGCAGCCGTACCGATACCTACGCTACCATCATTCAGGATAGTCATGCGGATCGGTGCAGTGGCTCCCGCCCTGGCTGTTTCAAAGTAAATGGTTCCTGCGTTGGCGGCACTTAAATGCAAGTCCCTGTAACTTTCAATGATATTGGCATCCCGCTGGTTGGTAACAACATAGTTGCTCGTAGTGTTGCCAATAAACATTTGAGAATTGGCGACGCCGGTATTCACGATAGAAAGTATGTTGGGATTATTTGCTGCTGAAGTGGCCAGCTGCAAATGGTTCGCGGGAGCGGTAGTGCCAATACCCACGTTACCGTCCTCTCCAATATGCATTCTTACACTAGGTTCTCCCCCGGTGTTATTGATCCCGCTCGTTAAAAATTGAAGGTAAGTATCCCAGGATCCTCCTCTGTAAGAACGCACAAAGGCTTTACCGGCGCCTGCGAACTCATAGGAAAGATCACGCCTGCTATCCGGGCCGTAAGGGCTGTTAGGCCCCACCATTACCAGCTTATAATAATTACTGTCGGTGGCGCTTCCAACAGTCAGAAGAGGCACGCTCACGGATTTTTTCACTGACAGGTCTCCAACGGGAGTTAACTTCATGATAAGGTCCCGGTCTGTGGTAAAATCGACTGCCACATCATTGGCCAGCCACCTGAACTGGAAGCCAAGATACGCATAGTTGCTGATGGCCGAATTAATAGATGCCCCGGTTTGAAAGGTTAACCCAGATCTGAAATTGGCACTGTAGAAACTGCTGAAAATATTGTTTCGATAGGTCTTGTTCAAATAGATAGTATCATAATTACCAATCTGGGCCTTCGTTTGCTGGGATAACAATCCTGCGCAAAGCGCCAGGAAAAGGGTTAATTTTTTCATCGTACAGAAAAGGTATTAGGGTTTAAAAATGAATATAAAGAAACAAAAAAAGCAGGGATCTCTCCCTGCTTTTTATAAAAATATTTACCCTGCTGTAAGTCTTTAATACAGCAACCTTGTTTTAATAGTGTGCTCCACTTCTTTGAGCAGCGCCAATGCTTCCTGCGATAACCGGGTATCCACGTCGAGTACTACATAACCAATCTGGTCGTTGGTTTTCAGGTATTGTCCGAGGATATTGATTTTGTTGGAAGATAGTGCGGTATTGATGGCCGACAATACGCCCGGCACGTTCTGGTGAATGTGCAGGATACGGTGTGTATTTTCAATCGGCGGTACGCTGATGGCTGGCACGGTATGCGAACCAAAGCTGGCGCCTTTCTCCAGGTAGTTGAGCATTTTACTGCTCACATCCAACCCAATGTTATGCTGCGCTTCTTCGGTACTACCGCCGATGTGCGGCGTTAAAATAACGTTGGATAATTTCTGCAGCGGCGTACTGAAAGAAGCCCCGTTCTTTTCCGGTTCTACCGGGAACACGTCGATGGCAGCGCCAGACAACAGGCCACTCTGCAATGCGTCCTTCAGTGCTTCCAGGTCTACCACTTCCCCACGGGCGTAGTTAATAAAGATAGCGCCCGGTTTAGCATCTGCCAGCACCTCTTTGGTGATCATGTTGGCAGTAGTTTTACTGGAAGGCACATGCAGGGAAATAATATCCGATTTGTTAAACAATTCCTTCAGGGTACGTTGCTGTTCTGCATTTCCCAGGGGTAGCTTGGTTTCTGCATCGTAATAAATGACGTTCATACCCATGCCTTCCGCCAGTACGCTCACCTGGCTACCAATGTTACCATACCCTACTATACCCAGCGTTTTACCTCTGAGTTCATAACTACCGGTGGCTTCCTTCAGCCAGGTACCATTATGAGCAGCAGCATTCTTATCTACAATCCGGCGAATCAGGATGATGGATAACCCTATTACCAGTTCGGCTACCGAGCGGGTGTTGGAATAAGGCGCATTGAATACCGCCACACCATGCTCTGTAGCAGCTTTCAGGTCTACCTGGTTGGTACCGATACAAAAACATCCTATTGCCTGCAATTTCTTTGCTGCTTCCAGCACTTTACGGGTAACCTTGGTTTTAGAACGTATTCCCAGGAGATGTACATCTTTGATCTCGTTGATCAGATCATCTTCATTCATCGCACCCGACAACTTGCGTACCTGGTAACCTGCCGACGTAAATTCTGCCACGGCGGCATCACTGATATTTTCCAATAATAAAATGCTGATCTTCTCTTTCGGATAACTTGTCGACTTTTGCTGGTCCATAATATTATACTAGATTATATGTGTATCTCTGTGTTGCAATTGGCTTAATAATTGCTGATAGCGGGGAAACAGGGCACAAACCTACTCGATGTTGGGGAATATTCAAATAGTAGGAACATCAAATTCGATTTTATCAAAAAAACACGCGTATCAGGGACTAATTTTGAAGTTTTTTTAGCTTTTGGGCTTAAAAACCCATTAAAACGATCTGAAAACGCTGTTTTTATTTGGCAGTCATACACTTTGAGTATAAATTTAACGCCTTGTATTTTTGTTAAGGGTCATTTGAATTAAGAAAGCTAGTATACACTCCTCTAATGAAGCGATTGAAAGCAGTAAGTATCATTTTAATATCGGGAATTGCGATTGTATCAAGTTGCCAGAGCAATGCAGCGCGCAGGGAAGCAAATAGAAAGAAAGCAACATCGGATAGTGTTCTTTATACATTAGGATTAAACGATACAGAAAAGGAAGCCATCCTTAAATCATCCCGCACCAAACAAATGCAGCAGGAGCTGGAAGCATTTTATAACGGTAAACTTATCCGCAGCGGGTTCAACGGGGCGATGATTGTAGCCAGAAAAGGTGTGGTGATTTTTGAGAAATATCATGGATACGAAAACTCCCGCACCAAGGCGCCAATTATAGACAGCTCTGCCTTCCAGCTGGCTTCCGTATCCAAAACATTTACCGGCGCAGCCGTACTATGGCTCGTACAAAAAGAACAACTCAGCCTGGACGATTCACTGCAAAAGTTCTTTCCCACATTCCCTTACAAGGGAATTAATGTACGCATGCTGTTAAGCCACCGCAGCGGACTTCCGAACTACCTCTACTTCTGTGACAGCCTCTGGAAAAAAGAATCAGGCTTTATCACCAATGACGAAGTAATTAAACTGATGGAAGTACATAAGCCGCCCATGCAGCATCTACCGGGCACCCATTTCCAGTACTGCAATACCAACTATCTCTTGTTGGCGTCTATCATAGAAAAGGTAAGCGGACAGAAATATGCCGACTTCATGACCCAAACCGTATTCAAACCGCTGGGCATGAACAGCACCTTTGTATTTAACCCGGGTAGCGCCGTACACGCACACCAGACACAAAGCCACAAATATAACGGGCAGTTTGAACCCGATACTTATTTCGATGGCGTAATGGGTGATAAAGGTATCTACAGCTCCGCAGAAGATATGCTGAAATGGGACCAGGCGCTTTACTCCGGTCAGTTTCTGAATGAAGCCAGCTTGAAAGCTGCCTATACGCCCTACAGCAACGAAAAACCGGGCGTACGCAACTACGGCCTCGGATGGCGACTGATGGTATACCCCGACAGCAGCAAAAATATCGTGTACCACAACGGATGGTGGCATGGTAACAATACCGTGTTTTACCGCTTTGTACAAGACTCTACTACCCTGATTATATTAGGCAACAAATATAACCGCGGCATTTACCAGGCAGTAAAACCAGTACGTGAAATACTTGGCCACGGTGATGGCGAAGAAGCGGGAGAAGAATAAACCAACAATCAGCAACGATCCTACAGCAGTAGCGCCAGCAGCGCTGCTGCTTTTTTTGTTCCCTGTTGTATCCAAGACCTTAATAATTACATAACAACACCTGTGCATATTTAGCACCGATAGCCATTACATTTGCGATAAGCGTTACCACGACTACCGAAAAAACAGTCCTAACCCTCATTAATATACGAAAATGACCGACAACGAATTACATGCACACGCTGTTATTAACAATATTTTTGACTTATACGAACGCCATGGGCACCAGGAATACGGAGAACAGGTAACGATGATGATGCATATGATGCAAGCCGCCCTGATAGCGGAAAGTACAGGATTTGATGATGAGATGATTGTCGCCGCTTTCTTACACGATATCGGCCATTTTTTTGAACAGGAAGCTCAAATGGGCATCTATGGCAGCCAGGCGCACGACAACCTGGGCAGCGCTTACCTGATAGAATGTGGGTTTCCTGAAAGGATGGCCAAACTGGTAGGAAGCCATGTGGCCGCCAAACGTTATCTCACCTGGTCCGACAGCGCATATTACGATACGCTGTCCGAAGCCAGTAAACAAACCCTCGAATACCAGGGAGGACCTATGACTGAAGAAGAAGCCCTTGCTTTCCGCAATGATCCGCTGTTCCAACAATACATCCAGATAAGAATATGGGACGATATGGGGAAAGAAACTGACAGGCCGGTGCTACCTGAAGACATCAGCCGGATGAAGCAAAAAACGCTGTCCTACCTGCTGGAACATTATCAATAAATCAGGCTGATTAAACCACTTGTATTAACTTTCCGGTATGGACCTTAGAGAAGCCATACTGGCAGAACATTCCCGTACACAATCGCTGTATATCGCAGGCTGGATCGGCAATAACGCTTCCCGCTTCCGGCAGCTCATGCAATTATTTTTGGAAGATGAATACCGCGTGGTACAAAGATCCGCCTGGATCATCAGCTTCGTGGCTATGAAACACCCGGCACTGCTGACTCCTCACCTGCCCGCCATGGTGGCCAGGATGGAAGATGCCGGTATCCCTGTTGCCGTTAAAAGAAATGTACTCAGGATACTGCAATACCTTTCCATCCCCGCGCCACTTCACGGAGCAGTCATGAACAGCTGCTTCCGGTTCCTGGAAGATCCGGAAGAACCAATAGCCGTAAAAGCCTTTTCCATGGGCATTTTGGCCGGTTTGGCGAAAGACTATCCCGACATTAAAAATGAAATCCGCCTCCTGGTAGAAGACCAGCTGGAAACCAATCCCACGCCCGGCATCCGGTCGAAGGCAAAGAAGGTACTAAAAGCAATCCAATAGAACAGGCGGGGCCATAAACGAAAAGCAGCGCAACGAGGTTTCAAACCCCGTTGTGCTGCTTTTCTTAATCAGGTATATAACCGTTGGTGACTACTCTGCGCTACCACCCGCATCAGCAGATGACGGAGGAGTAGCTGCCTTCGGCTCTCTTGGTTCTCTTGGCTCTTTAGGTTCCTTCTCTTTCTTCTTGGCTGCTTTCGGCGCAAAGATGGCAATCATACGCTTACCTTCCATGGTAGGCATGCTTTCCAAACCACCTACTTCTGCCAGCCTTTCAGCGAATTTGAGGAGAATTAACTCACCACGCTCTTTAAACATGATAGCGCGACCTTTAAACTGTACATAGGTTTTTACCTTGTTACCGTCTTTCAGGAAGCTTTCTGCATGCTTGGCCTTGAAATCAAAATCGTGATCATCGGTGTTAGGCGTAAAACGAATTTCTTTCACTTCGCTCTTGTGCGCCTTCGCCTTCATTTCTTTTTCCTTCTTCTTCTTCTCGTAAAGGAATTTATTGTAGTCGATAATACGACAAACGGGAGGCACCGCATTCGGAGAAATTTCTACCAGGTCTAATCCCTGTTCTTCTGCCATACGAAGTGCTTCTTCCGTTCTGTAAACACCTACTTCAACGTTTTCACCTACAAGCCTAACCTCAGGGACACGTATCATCCTGTTGGTGCGATGTTCTTGTTGTTGTTCCCTGCGGAAGTTGGGGTTTCTTCCCCGGTTGTTGTTGTTACCGCCAAAACTTGGTCTGGGTCTTTGTTGCATTAAGAAAATTAAAATTAATTAATTAATTGTCCATTTAGTCCATGGTCCATTTTTCTTCCATGGACCAAAAACAATTTCTACAAAAATAAGGGGAAAATTTTAGCAATAAACATACCTTTCTGCAGGAATGTTCATTGTTTTATATACCTTTTTTCCACATTTATTACGCCACTATTCTAATGGTTTCCGGTTCGCTACTTCTTCGTTGATCAACGCGGTGAAAGCGTCGATTTGCATAGTTCCCATATCACCTTTAGACTGACGACGAACAGCTACTACATTATCGGCAGCTTCTTTTTCACCCAGGACAAGCATATACGGAATTTTTGCCAGTTCAGCTTCCCGGATTTTTTTGCCTATTTTTTCACTTCTATCGTCTATTTCAGCGCGAATTTCCGCATTTTTTAGCAATTCTGCTACTTTTTCTGCGTACTCCTGGCTTTTATCACTGATCGGTAAAATCTTCACCTGGGTAGGCGCCAACCATAACGGGAACTTACCCGCGCAGTGCTCTATCAGCACGGCTATAAACCGCTCCAGTGAACCAAATGGCGCACGGTGAATCATTACCGGGCGATGACGCTGGTTATCGGCGCCGATATATTCCAGGTCAAAACGCTCTGGCAGATTGTAATCCACCTGGATGGTACCCAGCTGCCACTTACGGCCCAGTGCATCCTTTACCATGAAATCCAGCTTAGGACCATAGAAAGCCGCTTCGCCATATTCCACCACGGTATTCAAACCCTTTTCGGCGGCAGATTCAATAATCGCCTGTTCTGCCAGCTCCCAGTTCTCTTCTGAACCAATGTACTTACTGCGGTCTTCCTTATCTCTCAGGGAAATCTGCGCGGTAAAATCAGCAAAACTGAGACTGTTGAACACATACATTACCAGGTCGATCACTTTCTGGAATTCTGCCTTCACCTGGTCGGGACGGCAGAATAAGTGTGCATCGTCCTGGGTAAATCCTCTTACACGGGTTAAGCCATGCAGTTCGCCGTGTTGCTCATAACGATATACGGTACCAAATTCGGCAAAACGAACCGGCAGGTCTTTGTATGACTTAGGCGTTACCTTGTAAAGCTCACAGTGATGCGGACAGTTCATCGGTTTCAGCATAAACTCCTCGCCTTCTTCCGGCGTGTGAATAGGCTGGAAACTATCTTTACCATATTTTTCGTAGTGACCGGAAGTCACGTACAGATTTTTATTACCGATATGCGGAGTTACCACTGGCAGGTAACCACTGGCAATCTGTGCTTCCTGGAGAAACCGTTGTAAACGCTCGCGGAGCATTGCGCCTTTAGGCAGCCACATAGGCAGCCCCAGGCCCACTTTCTCGGAAAAGGCAAACAGCTCCAGTTCCTTGCCCAGCTTACGGTGATCACGTTTCTTCGCTTCTTCGATCAGGGTCAGATACTCATCGAGCTCCTTCTGGTTAGGGAAAGTAATACCATAGATGCGGGTCAGCATCTTATTTTTTTCATTTCCACGCCAGTAAGCGCCGGCAATGCTGGTCAACTTAATCGATTTGATAAAGCCGGTATTAGGAATATGCGGACCACGGCACAAATCTGTAAAACCACCCTGGGTATAGAAGCTAATGCTGCCATCAGCCAGTTCATTGATGGTTTCTACTTTATACTGATCTCCTTTCTCCGTAAAGTAAGCCAGCGCATCTGCTTTGCTGACATCCTTGCGTATATACTCGCTGTTTGACTTAGACAGCTCCACCATCTTGGCTTCAATCTTTCTCAGATCTTCTTCCGAAATAGTACGGTCGCCCAGGTCAACATCGTAATAGAATCCGTTTTCAATAGACGGTCCATAACCCAGTTTCACGCCGGGATACAGCGCCTCCAGGGCCTCGGCCATCAGGTGGGCGGAAGAGTGCCACATCGTTGCCTTGCCATCCTTATCCACCCACGTCAGCAGCTGCAGCGTGCTATCCGTCAAAATCGGGCGCGTAGCATCCACTACCTGCCCATTCACATTTGCTGCCAATACTTTACGCGCCAATCCCTCGCTGATGGATTTGGCAATCTCCAATGCAGTTACTCCTGGTTCATACTGACGAACTGCGCCATCCGGAAAAGTGATATTTATCATACGTTTTGCTGTTAGCTCCATACTACGTCATATGGGCTATATTTCCTTTATAAAATGTTTGCGAAGTTAAGAAATACTTTGTTAGCATTTAGATAACCATGTCATTGAAATTAAGGATTTTAAAAATAAATATTATTACAGCGGTATGAGCTCAGTTAAAAAATGACAGAAATGGGTTTTTGTCATATTTTTTTGGGATAACCGGTGGTAAACCTGTCTATACCGGACTGCCGGCCAAGGGTGTAGCTATTTTCATTTTCATAACTGCGCTTTGATTTCATGTGAGCAATGATCAAAATGAATGTCTATCTTTCATCTTAACTAGTTTAAATTTAATATAATATAGTTAAAAGAAATATCTATACATACTCAGATATCCGATATTGGAATGCCGTAATTTTATCGTGATTTAAAACCATATTTTTTATGACATTTGAAGACATAAAATTGTACGACATCCTTAGGCTGGATCTCCATTTACCCGACAACCGGGCCATGGAAGCCATGATGGCAATGGATGATTTTTTCTCGCAAAAAGCCGCCAATGCTCATAGGGACTTGCCTACCAGAGCGGAAGTAGCCACTAAGGCTGAATTGGAAAACACCAAGAATGAATTGAAGGCAGATATTTCGGCAATCAATTTAAAAATGGCTACCAAAACCGAACTTGAAAGCACTAAAAATGAATTGAAAGTTGATATCTCGGCCATCAATTTAAGGCTTGATGACATCACCGAACGAATGGTCACAAAAGCGGAGCTGAACGAAAAGCTTGAGCGCATGACCGAAACAATGGCGACCAAAGCCGAGGTGAATGCAAGGTTTGATCGCATGACCGAAACAATGGCAACTATGGCAACTAAAGCTGAGGTAAATGCAAGATTTGATCACATGACCGAGACAATGGCCACGAAAGTTGAACTAAACCAGGTAAATTTAAGCCTGACGGAAGCAATCTACAAGGTGGAAACCAGACTTACCCGGACGGTTTTCTCTGCAAGCCTGGCCCAACTGCTGGTCATCATGATTTCCATTTTTACGATCCTGAAATATACGGGCGTAATTAAGTAATTTATTGTCTACTTTCCACCTCTGCTAAGCTTCCATTTTCTCTCTCCCTAAAACCTGAAGTTGTAAGTAATAGAAGGCAATATAGGAAACAACGACACCTGTTTGGCACTTACTTGTAATGTCCCGTTAACCACGCTTCCATTCTGATCAAAATACACAAAATAAGGGTTTTGCCTACTGTACACATTGTATATTGAAAACGCCCAGCTGCTCTTAAACCGGCGGTTGGCCCTTTTGGGCTGAGGCGAATAAATAGCCGATAAATCCAGGCGATGGTAGGCCGGCAGGCGATAGCCATTCAGGTTCCCATAGGCCTGTATCAGCGTACCTTCCATAAAATAAAAAGTTTCCGGCAATGTAGTCGTATTGCCGCTGCCATAAATGAATATACCGGAAAGGCTCCAGCGCTTATTCAGTTCATAAGTACCTACTAGCGCCAGGTCGTGGCGACGGTCATACTTCGCCGGGTATTGTTTGCCATCATTCAGACTGGGGAACTGCCGCCAGGTCCATGCCAGCGTATATCCCACCCACCCTGTAAAGTGTCCTTTCTTCTTGTTCACAAACAGTTCCAGGCCATAAGCCTGCCCCTTACCAAAAACAAAATCCTGTTCGGGATCGGTGATAGAAGGCGTATATCCTTCTTTATATTCAATCTGGTGGTCCATTTCCTTGTAATATACTTCCGCAGAAGCTTCGTACGTATTATGGCCGAAGTTGAGGAAATAACCAGCGCTATATTGCCAGGCCACCTGCGGTTTTACAAGATAAGTGCTGGGCACCCAAACATCGGTAGGCAGCGTGGTAGCCGCATTAGACACCAGGTGTATGTATTGATAGTTGCGGGTAACGGATGCTTTGAGCGAATTTTGATCATTCAGTGCCAAACGCAGGATCAACCTGGGTTCCAGTCCTCCGTAGCTCACCACTTTTTGCCCCCGGCCATACATAACGCTGTCGAGATTATTGCCGTTGGCATCTTTGGTATACCGCTTATAAGGCCCCACCTGCATAAACCCGCTAACACGAACGCCCGCATTGAGTTGTAGTTTGGGAGATATCTCCCAGTCGTCCATCAGGTAGGCCGCCGCTTCATGCGCATATTTCTCGAAGGCCTTTTCTGGTGTAAACTGCGTGGAATCCTGCCTGCCAGACACGGTGGAAGGCGTAAAGACATGGTGGATATAGTTGACGCCAAACCGGATATGATGATCCACATGTGGATAATAGTCGAAATCGGTTTTGAAATTTACATCGCTGATGCCAGACGACATGCGGATATCAAAGCTATTTTGCAGGGCGTTGAAACGGAATTTATAGTCGTTGTAAATGAGCGATGTGTTGGCAAACAACTGCCGGCTGAAAATATGATTCCATCTCAACGTGGCCGTGGTATTGCCCCAGGGAATATTCACATTGAACGAACGGTCTTTATTGGCAAAGCTAAACACATCTTTTCCCAGGTAACCGCTCAGGTACAAGCGGTCTTTGTCCGAAAAGATATAATTCATCTTGAGGTTAAGGTCATAAAAGTAATAACCCGAACCCTTATACGAAGTATTATTGATAACCGGTTTTGTAATCAGGTCGATATAAGTGCGCCGGCCGCTTACAATAAAGGAGGCCTTGTTTTTCTTCAGCGGTCCCTGTAAAGAGAGCCGGGAGGAGATCAGTCCTATTCCTCCTTCTCCCTGGAAATTTTTATTATTACCTTCTTTCATGGAAATATCCACTACGGAAGACAGGCGCCCGCCGTAGTTGGCAGGCATCCCTCCTTTGACCAGCGTGGTATTGCGGATGGCATCTGTATTGAATACGGAGAAAAAGCCGAAAAGGTGACCAGTATTATATACCGGCGCTTCGTCCAGCAGGATGAGGTTTTGATCCGGGCCGCCTCCCCGCACGTAAAATCCTGCATTTCCTTCTCCTGAGGCCTGTACCCCCGGCATCAGCTGCAGGGCTTTGAGCATATCCACCTCTCCCATCAGCGCTGGTAATTTCTTTACCTGATCAGCGGTAATTTCCACCTTTCCCATGTCGGTGCTTTTAACGTTGGCATCTTTCTTTTTATCGGTAATCACCACTTCTTTTGCCTGGTAGGTATGTGGCGATAATTCCATGTGCTGGGTAGCATTTCCCGCCAGGTTAAGGGCTACGGCCCTGGATTCATAGCCTACAAAAGAATAAAGTAATATATAGCTGCCGGCCGGCAAGGTGAGAGAGTAGAAACCATAATTGTTGGTTTGTACGCCACTGGATGAATGCAGCACCTGCACAGTGGCGCCAGGCAAGGATTCGCCGTTGGTGCTGTCTTTTATAAAGCCGCTGACGGTATATTGTTGTCCCCATGCTGCACCCGCAAAACATGACAGCCATAACATCAGTAAAAAGGGACCGTATCGTGTGAACATACCGTAAGATCGTTGCTGGTAATTTACGATTTACCCGACGATAATCTACTTATAAATTAAACTATCCCGGGTTTCTCCGCAGGTTAGCATATCATGGCCGAAGTAGGGATTTTGAATACCTGGTTTATCGCTAAGCCAGTAGGCGCCTTTTTCATCAAATGCCATGGGGCAGTACTGGTGATAAATAGTATGTCCTTTTAAGCCGGTATTCTTTACCAGGTCAAACAACATATCGGATACCATCTGGAACGATGCCCGTTTGCCTTCCAGTCCCTGCTCCCCTTCAAAACCAGCCAGTTCGGCGCTGATACTGGTGCTAATACCATTTATATTGGCCAGGTGGCTGCTATCCATCTGTAGCAGGTTTACCGGCAGGCTGTCCACCTGCGTTTTCAACACGGCGGCAGTATGATTCGCCGTCAAGCTGTCGGCTGCTACCAATGCGGCAGAAAGACGGTAATAGGTAGTCATTACTCCTCCCAGCGAGTCATAAAACTGCTGGCTATAGGGCGCCTGTAGCTCCGTTGCAGCAGGCGCCGCTGCCTGTTCTTCCTTAGGCGCTGCAGAATGGCAGGCCCAAAGCCCCAACAGTAAACATCCAATCGATAAGCCTTGTTTGATATGCATCTTGTTAGTCTTTCAGCAAAAGTAAGCAGAAAGCAGAAAGCGTAAAGCATAAAGCTATCCGGCTTATAAATATAATCGGATATTTTAATAACTATTAGCACCAGTTAATCCTGATTTATGCTTTACGCTTTACGCTTTCTGCTTCACTATTCAGCTTTTATCCTTAACTTTGCACGTTTTTTATCCAATTTTTTTGTTTTTATGTTGATCGCATTACAGGATATTACGTTTGAGTTTGGATCCAGGGTGATACTGGAAGATTCTTCCTGGCATATAGAACCCGGTGACCGCGTGGGCCTTATTGGGTTAAACGGTACGGGAAAGTCAACCCTGTTGCGTATTATCAATGGGGAATATTCCGTTTCTAAAGGAAGTGTTAACAAAAGTAAAAATTTGACGATTGGTTTCTTTAACCAGGACCTGCTCAGTTTTGAAACCGATGAATCTATCCTCACCGTGGGTATGATGGCCTTCGGTAAGGCTCTGGAGCTGGAAAAGGACATAGAACGTATTACCAAAGAGCTGGAGCACAACCAAACAGACGCGTTACTGGAGGAATTCAGCGATAAACTCCACGAATTCGAGGCGCTGGATGGTTATAACATGAAACATAAAACAGCGCAGGTGCTGGAAGGCCTTGGCTTCACCACATCTGACCTGGACCGGCCCTACAGCCAGTTTTCAGGAGGATGGCGCATGCGTGTGCTCCTGGCCCGCCTGATCCTGCAGCAGCCGGATGTACTCATGCTCGATGAGCCCACGAACCATCTTGACCTCCCATCTATCGAATGGCTGGAAAGGTACCTCGTAGGCTATAACGGCGCCGTAATCATTGTATCGCATGACCGTTTCTTCCTGGATCGCATGGTGAATAAAATCGTGGAAGTATACCAGCAACAGCTGCATCACTACGCCGGCACCTATGCCGACTACGAAGTGGAGAAAGATCTCCGTCGCGAAATGCAGCAACGCGCTTACGAAAATCAACAGGACTATATCCGTCAGCAGGAACGCTTTATTGAGCGTTTTAAAGCCAAAGCCTCCAAAGCCGCCCAGGCACAGAGTATCGCAAAAAGGCTCGATAAGCTGGAACGGGTAGAACAGGTAGATAATGGCCCTTCCAAGATCCGGATCAACTTTACCGTGGATAAAACGCCTGGTAAGATTTTATGTACCCTGAATAATATCAGTAAAAGCTACGGAGATATACAAATCCTGAAGAATACCAGCGCTGAAATCAATCGCGGCGATAAAATTGCCCTGATAGGCGCTAACGGTAAGGGTAAGTCTACCCTGCTCCGCATCATTTTCGGGATGGAACCTATGGAAGGAGAACGTGTTCCCGGTCATAATGTAGTGACCAGCTTCTACGCACAGCACCAGCTGGAGTCGCTGGACCTGAGCGCTGAGATCCTGGATGAGCTGAAAAATTTCGGCAGCGGCCGTACAGAGCTGGAATTACGCCAGCTGCTGGGTTGTTTCCTCTTTACCGGCGACGACGTATTTAAAAAGATCAAAATCCTGTCGGGAGGTGAAAAAGCCCGGGTGGCACTGGCCAAAACCATTATCAGTCAGGCCAACTTCCTCATGCTGGATGAGCCTACCAACCACCTGGATATGAACTCCGTACAAATGCTGATCGATGCATTGAACAAATACGAAGGCAGCCTGGTGCTGGTATCGCACGACCGTTATTTTGTCAGCCAAACGGCCAACAAAATCTGGGAGATCGTAGATGGCGAAATCAAAGAGTTCAAAGGCACCTATAACGAGTACGAAGAGTGGAAGAAGAGAATGGCCGCCCAACAACAACCCGCTGCTACCAAGACTAACAACAACGCAGATACGAAAAAAGAAAGTACTCCCCAAAGTAATACCCCGGCAGCTGATGCCGGCAAGGGGGCCATTAATAAAGATGTACAGCGTGAGCTGCAAAAACAGCAGAAACAGTTTTCCCAGGTAGAAGGACAGGTTGCCAGCCTGAAAGAGCGCAAAGCTAACCTGGAAGCCAGTCTGGGATCACCGGATATTTACGGCGACCGGGCAAAATTTGCCCAGGTAGAAAGTGAATACCAGGAGGTACAGAAGTTTTTAGACCGTGCGAACCAGCAATATGAGCAATTATTTGAAAAAATAATGCAGCTGGAAGCCAGCCTGGTCAGCTAATATTATTACATTCAGGTAGTACTACGGTGTGGACCGGCCAGCAGCCTTCCACACCGTAGGCAATCAGCTATATTTTTTAACCATCCCCCTTCCTGTAGTATGCAAAAAATACTGGTAGTTGAAGACGAAGTTAAAGTGGCCAATGCCGTTAAGAAAGGGTTGGAAGAAAATGGTTTTGATGTAGACGTAGCCTATGATGGCCGCATTGGTAAAGGCCTGGTGACCAATAATCACTATGACCTGGTGATCCTCGACCTCAATCTCCCGCATAACAACGGGTATGAGCTCTGTGAGGTGATCCGCAACAAAAATAACCGGGTACCCGTCATTATGCTGACGGCGCTGGGCGGCATGGAAGATAAAATGCAAGCCTTTGAACTAGGGGCCGACGACTACCTGGTAAAACCCTTCGACTTCCGTGAGCTGCTGGCCCGTATCCGGGTATTCCTGAAACGTGCCGGCTCCGAAGCCACCCATGGCACCCAATACAGAATCACGATTGCCGACCTGGAAATAGACCGGGAGAAAAAAGACGTGAGCCGCGCCGGCAAAAAAATCGCCCTTACTGCCAAAGAATACCAGCTGCTGGAATTCCTGGCCATGCACAAGGGAAAAGTAATCTCCAAACTTACCATTGCCGAAAAAGTATGGGATATCGACTTTGATACCGGCACCAACGTGATCGAAGTATATATGAACTTCCTCCGCAAGAAAATAGACAAAGACTTTGACCAGAAATTACTCCATACCAAAACTGGTATGGGATATTATCTTTCCGAAGAATAGGAGTTTTATTTGAAGATCAAGTATAAAATAGCGCTCTATTACACCCTCTCCGCTACGCTAATGCTCATTGCGTTTGCGGGACTTGCCTATTACTTTTCGGCCAAGTCGCGCAAGGCGGAATACCTGGAGCGACTGGAATACCGCGCCAGGTCCATTGCCAACGTTATTATTGAAGACGGTAACGTAAAGGTAGACCTGCTTCGGAAACTGGACAGGACTACCTTCCAGGACCTATACAAGGAAACCATCCTGGTATACAATCCCAACTACGACCTGCTGTACAGTAACCTGAAAGACACTACCATCCGCACCCACCCCAGCTTATTGAACTATATCAAGGAGAATAAACTATACAGCTACGACAAAGGCAGCGGCGAGGTGGTAGGCGTATACTATACGGAAGGCGACATTTCGGTGATCGTCATCGTTTCCTCCTTCGATAAGTATGGCTTCCTTAACCTGCAGCACCTGAGCCAGATCCTGCTGCTGGAGCTACTCACCGCCGTGATTGTACTGGTGGTGATAGGCTATTTCTTTGCCCGCAAAATGGTGAAACCAATAGATCAATTAGTACAACAGGTTGACAGTATCAACGCCAATAACCTGCAGGATACACAGGTAGCCGTAAAGGGAAAAGACGAAATAGCCAAGCTGGGCGCCAACTTTAATACCATGCTGCAACGCCTTAGCGAGTCATTCCATCTCCAGAAAAGCTTTGTAAGCAATGCCTCCCATGAGCTGCGTACCCCGCTGGCTGCCATTATCAGCCAGCTACAGGTAGCCTTGTCGAAAGACAGGACCCAGGAAGAATACCAGGCCCTCCTCAGTTCCGTGCTCGAAGACGCCGAAAACCTCTCCGACCTTTCCAATGGGCTGCTACAGCTGGCGCAATCTGAAATGAGGCAACAGGAATTTGTGCTGAGTAATGTGCGCATTGATGAATTGCTGATGGAAATGACCACGCTGATCCGGCTGAAGCAGAAAACCGCCGCCAGATTGGAATTGCATTTCCTGAAGGTGCCGGACAACGATTCGCTGGTAACCTGCTATGGCAATGAAAACCTGCTGAAAGTACTTTTCTTGAACCTGATCGATAATGCCTGCAAATTTTCTAACAACAATACCGCACATGTATCTATCGATTTCTTTACCCAATATATCCTGGTACAAATAAAAGATACCGGCATTGGTATCCCCCCCGATGAGATTAATAAAATATTTGAGCCTTTCTACCGGGGCCAGAATGCCCTCCAAATCCGTGGCCATGGCCTGGGACTCTCTATCTGCAAGAAAATAGTCCAGATTCACAACGGACACATTACAGTTACTTCTAATTTACCAGAAGGCACCACTTTTACTGTCATACTCCCCCATTTATAACCCTGTTCTAATCATATTCTAATCCGGAATGGACTGCATTTTAATTTTCAAATGCTATCCTGCAATTTTGCCAATCCCGTTAAAGAAAGCCACCAGCAGGTATTACAGACCAGCAACAACTCTTCACACTCCCTCTTTGATCCAACATGAACGACTATACGCTCTTTTTCTAATCCTATTTTAAGGGCATTTTAATGTGGCTTAAAGGCGCCTTTAATTTCGCTTTAAGAATTTTGTATCATCAAAATTGGCATTATGCGAACTATAAGGATGCTGCTACTGGCAGCATGTGGAACATGCCTGGGCTTTATTCAACCTACACAGGCACAAAATTCTGTACAAACAGTGACCCTCCAGTCTGTGGAGGATTCCTTCCTGATTAAAAACTATTTATTGCTGGCACAACGCTACCAGATCGATGCTTCCAAAGCGCTGGTACGCCAGGCAAAGATGTGGAGCAATCCTTCCTTCAGTACCGTACTTGGTTTTGGCAGCACTGATAAGTTGAAGCCTTTTAACGTTGGATCCGGTGGTGAAACACAATACAACATCGATCAACTGATTCAGACCGCCGGCAAAAGGAATAAAGCCATTCAGCTGGCCGCCACCGCCACCAAAATGAGCGAAGCCAATTTCGATGAGCTGATACGCACCCTCCGTTTACAACTGCGGGAGAACGTTTACAATATCTATTACCAGCAGCAAACAGAAAAGGTATTAAAAGAGCAACTGGGAAATCTCCAGACGATCGTAGATGCCTACGTTACTGCAGATAAAAAAGGAAGCGTGGCACATGCCGACCTGGTACGCCTTCAGGCCCTGCAGGTAGGTATAGAAAATGATTTCGCCGATCTGAAACAACAGGAACTGGAATCCCAGAAAAACCTGCAACAGCTGTTGCATAGCCAGGATTTCTACGCGGCCGATATCAAGCCCGCCGATCTGGCTCCTTATACGCTGGATAAGATACAACTGCCCCAGTTACTGGAAGCCGCTTCAAAAAACAGGGCCGATGTGCGGATGGCCGACCTGCAATACCAGACCGCCCAGCTGAATTATCGCCTGCAAAAATCCCTGGCAGTCCCGGATTTGCATGTAGGCGCCACTTATGATAAACAAGGCAGCTACGTTAACAATTTCGTGGGCCTGACCCTTGGGATTGACCTGCCGGTGTGGAACCGCAACCAGGGTAACATACACGCAGCAAAACTGCAAATCAGCAGTGAGCAACAACTGCTAATGCAGCAACAATCCGTAGCGCAAACAGAAGTGCTGAATGCCTACCAGCGCATTGTGGCATTGGAAAAGCGTTACAAAGGATTTGACCTCCACCAGTTC
Organism: Chitinophaga sp. Ak27; assembly: GCF_012726295.1. GTDB lineage: Bacteria > Bacteroidota > Bacteroidia > Chitinophagales > Chitinophagaceae > Chitinophaga. Next base: position 30,795 of record NZ_JABAOB010000011.1, read on the forward strand.
CAGGGCGAATTTGATACCCTCATCGCAGAAGTATCCAAAAATTTCAGCAAGGGTAATATCTCCCTGCTCCAGTTTATCGACTATTTCAACAGTTATAGCGACAACGCAAAAAATATTAATAAGTTCTTATCCAACCGGGTAAACGCTTACGAAGAACTCAACTATGCAACAGGACAAGAATTATTTAAAAACTAAGCACATGAAACAGCCTATTCTGATTATTGGCTTTTCGCTGCTGGCAGCCATTCTGTGGAGTGGATGCAAACACAGCCAGACAGAAGATTCAGAGAAGACCACCTTTGTACTCAGCGATACCATGCTGAAAAATATACGCATTGATACCGCGCATATGCAACCGGTGATGAATGAACTGCGCCTTTCCGGTAAGGTAACGCCCAACGGTGGCAAGGTATTGAAAGTATATCCGCTGGTGAGTGGTTATGTAGAAGATATCAAAGTGCAGCTGGGCGACTATGTTAAAAAAGGACAAGTGCTGGCCGTAATACACAGTGCGGAAATTGCCGACTATGAAAAGCAACTGGCACAGGCAAAATCTGACCGGAATGTGGCCGACAAAAACCTGAAAGTAGCACAGGACTTGTATGACAGCCGGTTGAGCACAGAAAAAGATGTGGTAAACGCCAAAGGAGAATTACAGAAGTCTGAAGCGGAAATTAACCGCCTCAACGACCTCTTTAAAATTTATCGCAAAGGAAATGGCGCTACTTATCTCGTAACAGCCCCCATCTCCGGCTATATCATCGAAAAAAATATCAACAACAATATGGAGATCCGCTCAGATAACAGCGCCAATATCTTCACCATCTCTGAACTGGATGATGTGTGGGTAATGGCCAACGTATTTGAAACGGATATCGCCCGTATTAAAGAAGGCTACGAAGCCAAAGTAGTAACGGTAAGCTATCCCGATGAGCCTTTCCATGGCAAGATCGACAAGATCTACAACTTCCTGGACCCTGCTACCAAAACTATGCAGGTAAGAATCGCCATCGATAACAAAAACATGGAGTTGAAACCGGAAATGTTTGCCACCGTGTACGTAAAGTACCAGGACAACGATGAAAAAGTGGCAGTACCTTCTGCAGCGGTTATTTTCGACAACAGCAAAAACTATGTGCTCGTATTTAAGGACAAATTTAACATCGCTGTACGCCAGGTAGAGGTCGCCAAGACAGCGGGAGATATTACTTATCTTTCATCTGGCCTCAATACAGATGAAAAAGTTATCTCAAAAAATCAATTGCTTATTTACGATGCACTTAAAGACTAAGCTGGGAATAAGACCTTTATTCTCCCTGGGTATGCTGGCATTCGTCGGCAACCAGGCTATCGCACAAGACAAACGAACGGATAGTATTGTTCCTTACACTTTCCATTTCCAGCAAACACTGGTAACGCAGTGGCATCCGGACTTTCAGGCTAAGTATTCCGGTCCCAACAGCTTCCAGACGCATGAAAAAGGCGCTACTTCTATTACCAGTACTATTTATGCGGGCATTCGTCCGTTAAAGAACCTGGAACTATATGTAAACCCGGAACTCGCTGGTGGTCAGGGTCTCAGCCATGCCACCGGTATCGCGGGTTTTCCCAATGGCGAAACGTTTCGGGTAGGCAACCCCACTCCTACCATTTACTTGGCCCGGGCATTTGGCATATATACGTTACCGTTAACCTCCAGAAGGACAACAACCGACCTGGATGACCGGAACGAATATGACGCTGATGATCTGAACCATGTAGCTGGCACCACGCCTACCCACTACCTCCGTTTTATTGCCGGTAAGTATTGCCTGGCCGACTACTTTGATCAGAACAGTTATAGCCACGATCCCCGCACTCAGTTCCTGAACTGGTCACTGATGGCTAATGCTGCGTGGGACTACCCCGCCGATGTACGTGGGTATACCATGGCATTGACGGTACAATACCGGAAAGACAAGTGGCAGGTGCAGGCGGCCACTTCCCTGGAGCCTAAGCTCGCCAATGGTCCTAAGTTGAATTATGACTATGGTAAGTCGAACGGCGAAGTGATAGAAGTAGCTCATACGCATACACTGAATAAACATGAAGGGAATGTACGGTTGATGGCCTTTATTAACCAGGCGCCTATGGGCAGCTACCTGCTGGCACTGAAACATGCGGCCGATACACCCGACATCACCGCTACCAGGAAAGACGGACGTACTAAATATGGCTTCGGCATTAATATAGACCAGGAGATAACCAAAAGCGGAGGCGCTTTCCTGAAAGCCTCCTGGAATGATGGTCATAATGAAACCTGGGCCTATACCGAAATAGACCAATCGCTGAGCGCCGGATGGCTGCAAAATGGCCAATGGTGGCACCGCGCACAGGATAATGCCGGCATTGCCATCGCCGTAAACGGCTTGTCGATAGACCACCGGGACTACCTCGCTGCCGGAGGCACCGGGTTCATGGTGGGCGATGGCCAGCTGAACTATGCTCCGGAAATGATTGCCGAAGTTTTCTATCAATGTAACATTACCAGGCTACATATCGCCTTAAGCCCTGATTACCAGTTTGTGCTGCATCCTGCCTACAACAAGGACCGCGGACCGGTTAATATCATTGGCATAAGGACCAGAGTGGCATTCTAAAGAACAGGAGTTATGAATAAATTCATTAGAAATATTGTTGCTTTTTCGCTAAGGAATAAATTGTTTGTCTTCATCAGCGTTGCTACGCTGATCGCTGCCGGCATATTTTCCTTTGTGCACACGCCGATCGAAGCATTCCCCGACGTAACGAATACACAAATCGTAATCGTTACCAAATGGAATGGCCGCAGTGCCCAGGAAGTAGAGCGTTTCGTAACGCTACCCATAGAAGTATCGATGAACGCCGTACAAAAGAAAACCAGTGTACGCTCCGTAACCATGTTCGGGCTTTCTGTGGTGAAAATCATGTTTGAAGACGATGTGGAAGATTTCTTTGCCCGGCAACAGGTCAACAACATGTTGTCTAACATAAGTCTACCCGAGGGCGCGGAACCGGAAGTACAGCCTCCCTACGGCCCTACTGGTGAAATATTCCGATACTATCTCAAGAGCAACAAACGTGACTCCCGCGATCTGCTCACCTGGCAGAATTGGGTGATAGACCGCCAGATCCGCAGTGTACCCGGTATTGCAGATGTAGTAGCTTTTGGCGGACAGGAAAAGATTTATGAAATTTCCGCCGACCCCGTAAGACTGGCTAAATACGATATTACCCCGCTGGAATTATACCAGGCCGTTACCAAGAGTAACGTCAACGTAGGCGGCGATGTGATCGAAAAGAATGGGCAGGCCTACGTAGTACGTGGTATAGGTTTGCTAAACAGCATACAGGACATCAATAACATCATCTTACAAAATATCAATGGCGTACCCCTGCTGGTAAAAGACCTGGCTAACGTACGCGAAGCCTCCGCTCCACGCGTAGGACAGGTAGGTATCGATAAAAATGATGACCTGGTAGAAGGGATCGTGGTAATGCGTAAAGGCGAAAATCCGACAGAAGTCCTGGCCCGCCTGAAAGACAAGCTGAAAGAGCTGAATGAAACCATTCTGCCGGATGATATTAAAATGGAAACGTTCTATGACCGTGATAACCTCATGGAATTCTGTACCCATACGGTAATGCATAACCTGGTAGAAGGTATCATTTTCGTAACGGTGATCGTATTCCTCTTTATGGCCGACTGGCGTACTACGGTGATCGTATCTATCATTATCCCGCTGGCATTGCTGTTTGCCTTCATGTGTTTACGCCTGAAAGGTATGAGCGCCAACCTGCTGTCGATGGGAGCTATCGACTTCGGTATCATCATCGATGGGGCCGTGGTAATGGTGGAGGGTATTTTCGTTATGCTCGATCACAAAGCCCATAAGTATGGCATGGATCGGTTTAATAAAATGGCTAAACTGGGATGGATCAAGCAAACCGGCGGCGAGCTGGCCAAGGCCATCTTCTTCTCCAAACTCATTATTATCATCTCCCTCATTCCTATCTTCTCCTTCCAGAAAGTAGAAGGTAAAATGTTCTCGCCCCTAGCCTGGACATTGGGATTTGCCCTACTGGGCGCCCTGTTGTTTACTTTAACACTGGTACCGGTATTGTGCTCTATCCTGCTCAATAAAAATGTAAAGGAGAAAAATAATATACTGGTTAATTTCTTTGACCGTATCGTTATGCGCGGTTTCGGCTGGACTTACCGCAACAAGCGCTTAAGCATGACGCTGGCCCTCGCATTCATGGTGGTAACCTTCATCTCCGCCAAATTCCTGGGAACAGAATTCCTGCCCCAGCTGAATGAAGGCTCTCTATGGGTAACAACGGAATTGCCCATGAGTATGGCGCTGAGCGAAAGCACTAAAATGGCGCATGATATCCGGGAAGACCTGGGTGCATTCCCTGAAGTAAAACGGGTATTATCGCAGGTAGGGCGTTCCAACGACGGTACTGACCCTAACGGCTTTTACTTCGTACAGTACCAGGTAGATCTGGCGCCGAAAGAGGAATGGAAGCGCAAGATCACACAGGATGAGTTGATTGCAGAAATGGAGCATCGCCTGAAAAAATATCCTGGCATTATCCTGAACTTCTCTCAGCCTATCAGCGACAACGTAGCGGAAGCCGTTGCTGGTTTTAAGGCTGCAAACGGAGTGAAGATTTTCGGAGATGACCTGACTAAGCTGGAAGCATTATCCCAACAGGTGATTGCACAGCTGAAAACCGTACAGGGTATCAAAGACCTGGGCGTTATCCGTAACATCGGTCAGCCTGAAATGAGTATCAATCTCGACGACAACAAAATGGCCCAATATGGTGTAGCCACCGGCGATGCCCAGGCAGTAATTGAAATGGCGATTGGTGGTAAAACCGCTACCCAGTTGTATCAGGGAGAGAAAAAATTCGATATCCGTATCCGTTATGACGAAAACTATCGTAAAACGGAAGACGACCTGGCTAACCTGATGGTGCCTACCATCAACAATAATAAAATACCGCTGAAAGAGATCGCGGAGATCAAAACGATTACAGGTCCGGCGTTCATTTACCGGGACAGTAACAAGCGCTTTATCGGGGTGAAGTTCTCGGTGCGTGACCGTGACCTGGGCAGTACCATTGCCGAAGCACAGGCTAAAATCAACAAGGTGGTTAAACTGCCAAAGGCCTACTCTATTGGCTGGACCGGTGAGTTTGAAAACCAGGTACGTGCCACGCAACGTTTGGGACAGGTAGTCCCTATCAGTATCATTGCCATCTTTATGGTATTGTTTATCATGCTGGGTAGTGTAAAAGATGCCGGCCTGGTGTTGATGAATGTACCGTTTGCATTGATTGGCGGTATCCTGGCGCTGCATGTTACCGGTATGAACTTCGGTATTTCCGCTGGTGTTGGTTTCATCGCCCTATTCGGGATCTGTATACAAAATGGGGTGATCCTGATTTCTGTCTTCCATAAAAACCTGGAAGGGAAAGTGCCACTCAATGAGGCCATTAAACTGGGCGTACAGAGTCGTGTACGTCCGGTAGTAATGACCGCCCTGATGGCTGCCATAGGTTTGATACCAGCCGCTATTTCCCATGGTATTGGTTCGGAAACGCAGAAGCCGCTGGCGATTGTAGTAATTGGAGGATTGATTACGGCTACCATTTTAACATTGCTGGTGTTCCCGATTATCTTCTACGGCGCTTACAAGAATAAGAAAGACGCTTTATAGGAAACTCGTGAAAATTTTAGTTCGCATATAGGTTGATAGCATGGCCATAAAAAAGAATGACAGGGCAATTCCGACCATTCAATTTTATGACCATACTACTCCGCCCTGCCGAGAAGATACAACGCGGAGCGGATTTTTTAAAACCAAGCAGCGAAGCCGTAAAGAATGTGGCTACATTTCTTTACGGCTTCGCTGTTATTTGGCTTTGCGGGAAATGTACCCGCTTATATTTTTCTCCGTCTCGATTTATTAAACATCAATCCTTTCTCTACACCTTTGCGTAATTCGAGCTGTTCTTCTTCCGGCAAAGCATGTACAGTCTGACAGGCTTCGCTGCAGCAGCCATTATACTTCTTCGCGCAGGACTCGCACTGGATGAACAAGAGGTGACAACCCTGGTTCAGGCAGTTGGTATGGGTATCACAAGGCTCGCCACATTGATGGCAATGACTGATAATATCTTCACTGATACGCTCACCGAGGCGATCATCAAATACAAAGTTTTTGCCTTTGAATTTGATTGGAAGGCCTTGTTGACGGGCTTTGTTGGTGTACTCAATAATGCCGCCCTCCAGGTGAAATACGTTCTTAAAACCATTATGCAGCATGTAGGCAGATGCCTTTTCGCAACGTATGCCCCCCGTGCAATACATAATGATGTTTTTATCTTTCTGGTCAGCGAGCATATCGACAGCCATGGGCAGTTGATCGCGGAAAGTATCAGAAGGTACCTCAATGGCGCCTTCAAAATGTCCCACCTCGTACTCATAGTGGTTCCGCATGTCCACAATCACCGTGTCAGGATCAGCAGTCAGCTCATTGAAAGTTTGGGCGTCTACATAACGGCCACGGTTGGCCATATCAAAAGTGGGGTCCTCGATGCCGTCGGCGACAATTTTTTCCCGGACCTTGATTTTCAATACGAAGAATGACTTACCATCATCATCTACTGCGATATTCAGGCGAATACCATTGAGGAAGTCGATGGCATACAAAGTGTCTTTAAATGCATCAAAATGATGTTCGGGCACACTGATTTGGGCATTGATGCCTTCATGGGCCACATAAATACGTCCGAATGTATCCAGTTTGAAAAGGGATTCGTAGAGCTGATCGCGGAATGCCTGCGGATCGGGGATTTTCGCGTACTGGTAGAAAGATATTGTAACGCGCTTAAATGTTTCTTTTGCCAGCCGTTGTTTTAGTTCGGCGGCAGATACTCTGTTGTGTAATGCCATAATTGCTTGAAATTTTAAGGACACCTGCGTCGTGAACAAAACTTCAATCAACCCTCTTTAATCGTAAAAGAACAATTGATTAGGGCGCAAAGGTAGCAAAAATACAGCAATATCAATATTGGTAAGCGTCGGCTTCCCGCCCCCATTGGTGCAGCGTATTCAGGGAAAACCAACCTATCGCGCTGATAATGAATATATAACCCACAAAGCCGGGGGTTCTTAATTCTACTGCGCCGGGCAGGTCATTCATTTCTGTAAAATAGGCCGCTGCTGCCAGCAAGATGCCTGATAACAACGCATAAAGAGCGATTTTCCTCATAACGAACGATTTCTGATTAACTAGTGGCCACTGGCACTTACGTGTGAGTAAAATGTGCACAGCGATCCTGCAAATATGCTTACCTTACTAACGTAATTTATCAACCAAAAGTTTCTTTTCTGAGAAAAAAAATATTTGTTATTTTATAACTATTTGATAATTATTGTATATAACTTTGTTGTAAGTTACGACCCCGATTGGCACCCTTTTTGAAAAATGGTATCGCAAGAACAATTATTGTTTAACCCTTAAATGTTACATTATGAGTACTTACATTACTTACTTTATTTACGCAGTTGTTGGTATCTGGATCTACAGATTGCTGGCGTATTACTTCGACGAGAAAAAGGAATTGAAGAGCAGGAAAAAGTAACGCCCTTTTCATGGGTGTGGATGTTGAGATACGGAGATTTTACGGTACCCCAGGTAAAATCTCCGGCATCAAGCTCAACGGCTATTAAACTTTACGACGTTGCCTAATATTCCGCCAAAGCCAACGCGCACGCCTATACGGGTATCCTGTTTACTCTGATAACCCGCCACCACATCTACCCGGATCATTTTGAAAATATTTTCCAGACCTCCAAATACTTCTACGTAGTTGTTGTCGCCATTTACATAAAAAGCATTGGCGCCCGCTACCAGGTTCCATTTCAGCCGGTTGAACAATGGAATTTTGTTGGTCAGCAACCCATTGAAATGATGTTCTACATTGGCTGTGGTATAAAACGAGGCCGTGGTGCTATACTGGTAATAGGGAGCCAGTTGAAAACTATTCAGGTATTTCATGTTATAGAACGTCTGGTTGCCGTTGAAATGCTGATAGTCCGGAATCTGCACATTTTTGTCATTCAAAAATCCGCCTATGCCAATGTGATAACGGAACTCGCCCAGCAATTTAAAGTTCATATTATCCTGCACCGAAAAGTTCCATTTATCAAAATCAACAATACTATTGGCTACATTCGGAATCCCTTTACTGTAGCTGATTTTAAAGGTAGGATATTTGGATCCCAACGGTATTTTGCGATCCGGCAACTCCACAAACTGTTGCCCCGGCTGGTAAGTAAAACTTACATCAGCTACCAGTGCCTGGTGCTTTTCAAAAGGTATATTAGCCAGTTCCTGCGGATGGTTGGGCGTAAAGGCCTTACGATCGTTCTTAAAGAATACAAAATCGGTAGTATTTTCTACCGGTACCCTGCTTTCATAATTCACGCCAACGGATAAACGATCATTAGTTTGAAACGTTCTGCTGTATTGCAGGCTACCAAACCAATTCTCGTATAGCTTCATATAGTTTTCCTTTAGAAAGAGCGTATAAAATTCGTTGGCTATGTTATCGATGGGATTGTCCTGGTTGAATTGGGAAATACGCTTGCCCCCGGCCAGCTTCCAGTCATTGCGCCCATACCGCTTGCTGATTTTGCTGGTATTCTGGAAGTTTATTTCCGTATAGGCATTGAGGTGAGTATTACTCAGCCCATAGCGCAAGAAAGGCTTTATGCGCAAACTACTTTCCTCGCTGGTATTGACGGTGAACTCCGGTTCCAGTGCCAACGCCAATCCTTCTACTGTATTATACTTTAGCGATTTCAATAACCCTTTGACATAAAGCTGATGAAAGTTGATAGCGCTGTCGCGGCGGAAATAATATTTATGAGTAGCACCGCCCCAGAGCAGGTCCATTACTTTCACTGGCTTTTGCTTTTTCTGAAGGGAAGACAAGCGGTATTTAGACATGGCAGAATCACGATCGGCCTTGGCCGCACTGTCTTTTTCGTGATAATCCTTTACTTCAGCTTGCTCCAGGGGCACGGGGCGGATACTGTCCCAATAAGCATGCTGCTGTTTATCAAATGCGGTATCGTACTTCAGGAAAACATTATCGAAAAAACGAGCCGGTAAATTGGGCTGCACATTATAATCTGAATAAACGTTCACAAAGCTTCCCCCCATGCGGAAACCAAATTTGTTGAAGGCAATACGCAGTACCTGGTCTTTTACCCGCCATACGCCATCAGTCACTGGCACGTGGGTTTGGCGGATCTCCAGCGAGTCCATCAGCTCCAGCTGGTACTCAGAGGTGAGGAACAGATCGGTGCTATGAATGCGCCAGTCGCCATCTGTGATAAAGATATCGCCAAAAAACAGCGGCTCCTGCTTACGGCGTGGAATCACTTTTATCTTATTCACCGTTTTCCCATCTTCTACAAAAGTGCCCTCCAGGTGATATTTATAGAAAGCCAGCGCATTTTCTGCGATCGGCGAGATATAGCCACGGGGGCCCATTTGTGTAATAACAGCCGTTACATTATTATCATAAAAACTGATGATGGCCGGGAAGCTCAGGCCAAAACCACCGCCACTTTTACGGGAAGAAATAACTTCCAGCTTGATCTTATCCGGCTGACGGGCGGAAATTTTTGTAATAGATTCAGAGAGAAATACCATGCCTTTCCCGCTACTATCTACGCCCATATCAGCTTTGTCTATTTTCTTGCCCAGGAGTTTCTCTGGCACGTTTTGCAGGCCAATAGTACCTTTAATATAAGACATGCAGGTGTATTCCTTCACCTGGTCGTGGTAAAACTGTCTTTTCTTAATGGCCTGGCGAATGATGGCATATGCCGGGTCTTCGCCCGCGGCTTTCACCACTACTTCCCGGATCTGCATATTCACCGGCTGTAAATGGAAGTCGAGCGTTTGCGTAGGGGCGTTAACGTTAACCGGGAGTTCTGTTCTCCGGAAGCCGATATACTGGCATACAATGGTGTATTGCCCCGGGGGAAGGTCAAGGTGATATTGTCCGGCAGCATTGGTGGTCGTGCCGGTAGTGGTTCCTTTTATGAATATAGTAGCGAAAGGAAGCGGCTGATCTTTATCATCCGTTACACGGCCCCTCACCACATTGGCCTGACAATAGCCCGAAATAAGGATACACAACAGGGTGGATAGATATTTCATCATATTCCCAAATGTAACGGCCAACGGTTTACCGGTATGCCCGGTACGCCGTTTTACCAGAAGTTTAACAGCCTTGATAAGCAATCAGGCTGGCTTTTTTGTTACACGTAAAAAGGCGGCGGAGCTGGCGGCAAAACCTGCTACCAGTGCGCCCAGGAACGCACTTACTATGCCTATTAGCGGGGCGCTCTTCACTTTCAGGATCATTTCACTCATGCGGTTAGCCAACAGGTGATCATTCCGTACGTCCATATAAAACGCGAGCATCAGCCACAGCACAAATATACCCAAGAATGCACTGAAGAAGGATTTACCGGGAGATAAAGGCATCAACAGGGTTACCAGGAAGGCAACCACCGCCACGCTCCACCAGGGCAAAAACATACCGGCTATATAAGCCAGGACTAGGATAAGGAGAAAATGTGCAAAGGATTTCATAATTCTAATATAGGATAAAAAGCTTAAAGGAGAACAGAAAGCGGAAAGCAGAAAGCAAAAAGCTATTGTGGAGAATGATCTTAGCGGGTATTAAAAATCGCTTTGATAATTCTCCACAATAGCTTTTTGCTTTCTGCTTATTTGCTTTTTTCCAATGCCTGTTCAATATCTGCCAGAATATCCCTGATATTCTCCAATCCCACAGAAATACGGATCAATCCAGGTGTAATACCGGCAATGGCTCTCTCTTCTTCACTCAATTTGGCGTGCGTGGTGCTGGCCGGATGCGAAGCAATACTGCGACTATCGCCCAGGTTAGCAGTGAGCGACAACAACTGTAAGGCATCCAGGAAGCGTACCCCTTGTTGTAAGCCGCCCTTCAGCTCAAAGCATACAATCCCCCCTCCTCCACTCATCTGCTTTTGCGCAATGGCATATTGCGGGTGGCTGGGTAAAAATGGATACTTCACCAACGACAAATGAGGGTTGCTCTCCAGGGCTTTGGCCAACTTCAGCGCACTGTCCGAATGGCGTTCCATACGCACAAACAGGGTTTCCAAGCTTTTGCTCAGTACCCAGGCGTTGAACGGCGACATAGACGGCCCGGTACTGCGGCAGAAGGTATATATTTCCTTGATCAGTTCTTTCTTTCCAACCACTACACCTCCTAACACACGTCCCTGCCCGTCTATCCACTTGGTGGCAGAATGGGTAACCAGGTCGGCGCCATAGTCCAGCGGCCTTTGTAATACGGGAGTAGCAAAAGCATTGTCTACATTCAGTATTACCTTGTGTTCCCTGGCAATACGGGACAACATTTCAATATCAATAATTTCCAGTCCCGGGTTGGAAGGCGTTTCCAGGAAAATCATCCGGGTATTGGGTTTGATCATTGCCGCGATGGTGGCCGGATCATCTGTAATATCGAAATAGGAAGTGGTGATGCCCCATTTAGGCAGGAACTTGGTAATCACCGTATGTGTAGAGCCGAAGATAGAACGGGCCGAGAGCAAGTGATCACCTGCCTTCAGCAGGGCCATAAAACTGGCAAAGATAGCGCTCATACCAGAGGCGGTAGCGTAACCTGCTTCCCCTCCTTCGAGGGCGCACATCTTCTGTACAAATTCGTCTACGTTGGGATTACTGAAACGGCTATAGATATTAAAATCCGTTTCATCAGCAAACGTAGCCCGCATTTCTTCTGCATTATCAAAACAGAAACTGGAAGTAAGGAACATAGGAGACGCATGTTCCATCTGGTCTGTCCTCGGAATCTGGATTCTTACAGCATTGGTATCCGGTTGGTATTGATGTCTGTCTTTGTTCATGAATATGGTAATTACAGCTGTTACGCGTTCAGTTTCACTTCCCAGGTCAGTTTGGTATGTCCCTGACGCAGGGTTTCTGCTACAGAACAATACTTGTTCATAGACAATTCCACGGCGCGTGCCGCTTTATCCGGATCTATATTACCTTTCAGGTGGAACACCAGGTGAGCGGTTTCCCAGAGCGAAGGCTCTTTCCCTTTTTCTCTTTCAGCCTCGATTTCAATACGGAAATCCTGTACGTCCTGGCGTTGTTTCTTCAGAATCATCATCACATCAATGGCAGAACAACCACCCAGGCCCATAATCACCATTTGCATGGGACGCACCCCGTTGTTTTTTCCGCCATTTTCGAGGGAAGAGTCCATCAGTACTTTATGACCGCCTTCATCTACCGCTTCCATATTGAATCCGTCGTCTATTCTTTGTAATGCTATCTTCATGGTTATTATTTTTCTTTAACAAAGATAAAATAAAACAATCATGAATTACGAATTACGAATAACACCCATACACGGGGCCTTCCCATAAGTGCCTGTGTAATTGTAATTGTAATTTTTAATTCCAATATTGTAGTTTTGCGCAAATTTAAAGAAGCATTGTCGGCAAAGGTATTTCACAGTAAAGCAGCGTTCCGGTTGGAGTCCGGCCAGGTATTACCCGAATTGCATATCGCGTATCATACATACGGTACCATGAATGAAGATGGCAGTAACGTAGTATGGGTATGTCATGCCTTAACGGCCAACAGCGATGTGGCAGATTGGTGGACCGGCCTGATAGGCGCCGGGAAGGTGATAGATCCTTCCAGGCACTTTATTGTTTGTGCCAACATTATCGGTTCCTGTTACGGCAGCAGCGGGCCGCATACTATAAATCCCGACACCGGCAAACCCTGGTATCACAGCTTTCCTGCTGTTACCATCCGCGATATGGTACAGGCGCATATATTGTTAAGGGCTCATTTACAGGTGCCCCGTATTCACCTGCTGATAGGTGGCTCCATGGGCGGATACCAGGCGCTGGAATGGGCATTGACCGAACCCACTGTAATAGACCAGCTTTTCCTGCTGTGCACCGGCGCGGCGGAAAGCGCCTGGGGTATTGCTATTCATACCGCCCAGCGACTGGCCATTGAGGCAGACGATACCTGGCAACAGGACTGCCACAGCGCCGGCTCCAGGGGCCTCAAAGCCGCCAGGGCCATCGGTATGCTCACCTATCGCAACTATCAAACCTTTGTGCGCGCCCAGTCTGACGAAGACAAGGAAAAGACAGATCATTTCCGCGCTTCCTCTTATATTAACTACCAGGGCGACAAGCTGGTAAAACGCTTCAATGCACAGTCTTACTGGTTGCTCACCAAAGCGATGGACAGCCACAATATCGCCCGCGGACGGCACGAACACATTACCGCATCCCTATCGCATATCCGGCAACGTACCCTGCTGATTGGCATCAGTAGCGATATCCTCTGCCCGCCGGAAGAACAACAATTCATGGCAGCCCATCTCCCACGGGCAACTTATCATGAAATCGACTCTTCATATGGTCATGATGGTTTCCTCATAGAATTTGAAAAGATCGGTAACATACTCAGGGACTGGATGGGACGCTCATAAAAGCTTAACGCAGAAAGCATAAAGCATAAAGCTATTAAAGCGGGACGACCTCGGCGAATAGTTAAAATCGCATTAGTCATTCGCTTTAATAGCTTTATGCTTTATGCTTTCTGCGTTAAGCTTTTTTTGCTTTGTGCTTTTTTCCCTATATTTAAATTAAACCGAATCTAAATCTGTTTAAAATCCACTCTATGAAAAGCACGTTCATCAAGTCCTTCCCAGGTGTGCTAATGCTTTTGCTATCCCTGACCCAGGTAGTTTCGGCGCAAACCATGGCCACGGTTAACGGGATTGTACGGGAAAAAGGCTCCAGCCGTACCATGTCCGGTGTGACTGTGAGCGTCAAAGGCGCCACAGCAGGAACCATTACGGGCAGCGCCGGAACCTTTGTACTCAAAACCAGCCACTCTTTTCCGCTAACCCTTGTGTTTTCCTATGTGGGTTATAAGACGGAAGAAAAAGAAGTCAGCAGCGCCGAGGAAAGCGTGACGGTAGAACTCAGCACTTCCGAAATTCTTGGACAGGAAGTGGTAGTAGCCGCCAGCCGTGTTCAGGAAAGCATCCTGCAATCGCCCGTATCCATAGAAAAGCTGGATGCCCGCGCTCTGAAGGCCTCTCCTGCCCCTTCATTTTATGATGCCATCGCCAACCTGAAAGGCGTGGAAACCAGTTCGCAGAGCTTAACCTTCAAATCCGTTAACACCCGCGGTTTTAATGGCAATGGTAATACCCGCGTACTGCAACTGAACGACGGTATGGACAACCAGGCGCCGGGGCTCAACTTCGCCGTGAGCAACATGGTGGGTATCCCAGAGCTGGACCTGGACAACGTAGAACTGATCCCGGGTGCGGCATCTGCCCTCTATGGCCCTAACGCGCTCAACGGTATTGTGCTGATGACCAGCAAAAGCCCCTTCCAATACCAGGGATTAAGTGCACAGGTAAAAGGCGGCGTACTCAATGATGGCGGCCGTACCGACGCCACTACCCCGTTCTACGATGTATCTGTTCGTTACGCACATGCCTTCAATAATAAATGGGCCTTCAAGTTAAATGTGGGCTACCTCCAGGCAAAGGACTGGCAGGCATATGATCACCGCGATCAAAGCCTTACCAATGGCCATACCCTGCAGGACGGCACCAGGGCTAATAATGAGGGCTATAATGGCGTCAACACCTATGGCGATGAGAACTCAGTCAACATGTACAATTTTCTGATGCCAGCACTGATGCCCCAAATGACGGCTTTATCTACCCAACTCGGCGGCGCCGTGAGTCCCACACAACTCTACAACGCGCTAATGCCTGCACCCAATATGTCGAACGTAACCCGTACCGGCTATAATGAAGCCGATGTGGTAGACTATACAACCAAAAACCTGAAATTAAACGCAGCCCTGCATTATAAGATCACACAAGACCTGGAAGCCCTGATACAAGGTAGCTACGGCTCCGGTACCAGTGTATATACGGGTAACGACCGTTATTCCCTGAAGAACTTTAATATGGGCCAGTATAAAGTGGAGCTGAGAAGTTCTGACTTCTACGTAAGACTATATACTACCCAGGAAAGATCTGGCGACAGCTATGCAGGAGGTACATTGGCCGCTGGTATTAACGAAGCCTGGAAGAGCAGCCAGACCTGGTATACACAATACTTTGGCACCTACGCTGCCACTGCCGGCGACCTTTTCAAGAAGACTATTATGGCCAATATCGCCCAGGGACCTGTAGCTGCCGTGGCTGCCGCCCAACAGGCAGTGCAAGCCCAACAACCCAACTTC
The DNA here is from genome assembly GCF_012726295.1 of Chitinophaga sp. Ak27. Taxonomy (GTDB): domain Bacteria; phylum Bacteroidota; class Bacteroidia; order Chitinophagales; family Chitinophagaceae; genus Chitinophaga. Next base: position 46,238 of record NZ_JABAOB010000011.1, read on the forward strand.
TTTAAATCTGCAAGGGACGTGGCCGACCAGGGACGCTTCCTACCAGGCACCCCTGAATTTGATGCCGCTGCCGCCCAGGTGAAGAGCAAGCCTATTCCCGGCGATGCGAAGGGCGTAGGCGCCAAATTCACAGATAAAACCAATCTTTACCAGGCTGAGTTTATGTACAACTTCCACAAGCTGGTACATTTCGCTGAAATCTTGGTAGGTGGTAACTATCGACGCTACTCCCTGAACTCGGAGAAAACGCTGTTTGCCCTGGACGATAACGGAAAGGAATTTAAGATCAACGAATATGGTGCTTATGTGCAGGTCATGAAAAAGCTAATTGATGATCATCTTAAACTGACCGGCTCCGTACGGTACGATAAGAACATGAACTTCAAAGGCCAGTTTAGTCCGCGTATTTCCGCCGTATACACCTTCCTGGAAAGCCAGAATATCCGCGCCTCTTACCAAACAGGCTTCCGTATTCCCACTAACCAGGATCAGTATATTGACCTTGTAACACCACAGGCGCACCTGATCGGCGGCTTGCCGTTTATGCGTGAACGTTATGGACTCGATACCGGCAGAGTATATTCTTTGCAATCGCTGCTGGCAGGCAATCCCGCTCAATACCAGTTCCAGGAATTTTTACCGGAGAGAATACAGGCATACGAAATCGGTTATAAATCAGTTATTGCCAAACGCCTGCTGATTGATGCCTACATCTATAAAAATGATTTCAAAAATATGAACGGCAGCCAGGTGGTAGCTAAGCCAACCGCCAATCCTACACAACCTTTCGCTTACTTCTCTGTTCCTGTAAGCTCACAACAAATTGTAAAATCATGGGGATGGGCGTTAGGATTGGATTACAGCCTGCCACTGAACTTTACTGCCGGCGGTAACATTACTTACAATGAACTGACCAATGCGAAAGACCTCGGTAGCTTTATCCCCCAGTATAATACGCCGAAATACCGCTATAGCCTGAACTTCGGCAACCGGAATGTTGCCAACTCCAATATTGCCTTTAATATCTTATGGAAATGGCAAGATTCATTTGTATGGCAATCTACTTTCGTAGGACCTGCAGTTAATACAGCAGGATTAAGTGAAATACCTTCCTATGGCACATTGGATGCGATGGTAAGTAAATTCTTCCCGAAAGCTAAAACCACAGTGAAATTGGGTGGCGTCAATATCCTGAATAAGAAATATACCACTTCATGGGGTAACCCTACCATTGGGTCACAATGGTATATCTCGCTGGGGTATAATCTCTGATAAAATTTAAGTAGTTAAACAACCAGGCCCCGGTTCTTCTCCTGAAACAGGAAGAAAAACCGGGGCTTTTTTTTGCTTAATGCGTATTACCTATACCACATCCCACCAGGGTTTATCTGTTGCCGCAGGTGGTTCTGGCGGCGTTATCTTCCCCGGCATAGTGGTGGAACTATCGGTAGTAGCGCCCGGCGTAGTAGTAGCAGAACTGGTATAGCCAGCTGGATGCGAGGACGCAGATATCGTTTCGGTTGTAACAGGCTGTGAGCTGTTGCCTGTCCAGATCGCATGCGCTTCTGCTTTGATATCTGGTCGCTGCAATAGCGCTGCCAGCTTATCTTTCAGCCTGGCGCCCCATTCAGGTTTCACCATGTATACAAAGTTCGCGTAGCCTTCTATACTGCTGATAATATTTTTTCCTTTGCCCCATCTTTTACCCGATAAACCCGTTTTCTCAATGTTGTGTAACAGCGCGCGGAACTTACGTAAGGTAGTACGGTCTATACTCAACTTCTCGTTTACCACGATGCCAGTTACCGTATGGCGATCGCCTTTACGCATTACGTGGAGTTTGCCGGGGTGAATAGTGAAGCCTTCTTCTTTCACAAACATCTTCACTGCCCGCAGAAGCTGACCGGCTTTGTCGGCCGCTCCTCCCTTCGCAGAAAACGTCATATCATCTGCATACCGCGTATAGGCGTAACCGTATTTTTCAGCGAGACCGGTAAAACGCCGGTCCAGCTTAAAGCAAATCAGGTTGGTAATAGCCGGGCTGGTAGGAGCTCCCTGCGGCAGATGACGGGCCGTTTTAGCTACATAATATTTGCGGCCATCGAGCAACACTTCATCTACATCCGGTTCTGTACAAATGAGGGCCAGGATGGTAGCTACCTGTTCGGCATATCCCAGTTTGCAGAATAGTCCTTTCACTCTTTTATAGGCGATGGACGGGAAGAAATCGCGGAGATCAATATTGATCACAATATCCTGGCCTACATGTGGTGCGGCGTTGGTAACAATCGATTTTTCCGGCACAAAGCCATGCGCGGCGGCGCTGTGGCCAACTTTATACAGAATATGTTCCAGTATCCAGTGCTGCACTGCTTTCAACTGAGGCATCGGCGCAGAAATCACGCGGGTGCCACCGGATTTTTTAGGCACCTGGAAACGCTGGTAATGGGTATGATGCCCCACTTTCCGGTTAAACGCCAGGTAGCGGAGTTTGCCCAGCGTAATGCCCATGGCGCTGGCCAACGCAGTGGCATCCGCAAATACCGGCAGGTTAAACTTCGCCAGTTGTACAGTGTCAGGATTCACCTTGTTCAGGCCCGCAGATACCTCTTCGCCCAGGTAAAGGATTTGCTGGTCCTTAGCCACCACCCAGGCTTCTGCCCGCGCTTTTCTTTCTTCCTCCCGGCGTTTTTTGGTTTCGGCAATTTTTAGCTTGGATTTGGCCATGCGATCTTTTCGCATGTCGGCCAGCATCTTGGCCTTATTTTGATAGCGCTGCTTTTCGGACAGGAGGTCATTCAGTTCACGGCGCAACTCCCCTTCCCTGCGGATAAGTGTTTCAGAGGGAGATGGCTGTGCAGTATTTCTTGCCCAGAAACCCAGGCGTATCATTTCTTCCAGTATAAATTCCTCTTTAGAGGATGCACGTATTCTATCGTACAGCTGTTGACGGGTTAAGCTTTCGGCCATGATAAATAGTTGAGTATTTATTCATTTTCATATACAGCAATGCTGTTTCAGGCAACGACATTACTTTCAGACTAAATAAAAAATAGTTGTAAGACGGGAAACTGAAGAGAAGATATACCGGCTCTAACGCCTTGCTGACGGGGAGTAACAAAATTTTGTAAAGAGGAAGAGGCCTTCGTGCAAGCCATTGACTAAATCAATCAACTCAAGGGAGGGGCCTACCATACGTATATTTCAGCCCCTGGGGCTTCTACCGGAAATATGCGTATGGTAGGCCCCTCCCAAAGTAAAGATTGCATTTAGTGAAGCATGTATAGTCAAAATACCTGAATGACGAAACATCATTCGTCCCTTTTCGGGCGCAAGTGCAATCAATTCCTCTTTACAAAGATCTTTATTATTAACGAGCCAGCAAGTTAGAAAATTATTCCGGAAAACAAAAAATCTTCTCCTGCTTTTTTCCTGTTTTTATTTTTGTGCATGCGCGATACGCAGTCCCAGCATATGTTCGCAAGGACCTTTGTATAATTTATTGCTTGCATAAAAGCTGCAATCACAATGCGCGTTGCTCAATCTTTCATCTGCATCGATGGTAATAACGGGATGGTATACACGATGCGATCCCTTCACAGTACCCGTTAATTGCAATCCCACTCCAGGGATTTCTTTTTCGGTAAACTGTACCCGTTTTTCCTGTACCAGTTTATTGGCAGCAGCTTCCTCAGGATTGGAAAACCGCAGGTCTTCCAATGGCAATGGTTCCCGGCTCAGCTCCCGCAGGCGGTAAAACCCCGTATGCAGATCAAAGATCACTTTGCCTGCCTGGGTATAGATACCGAGTGCCCCCAGCACTGTAGCTTTATCCAGACCGGTTGCATGCGCAATGGTTTCCGGTTTGGCCATCCACCTGGTTTTGAGGTCGGCAAATACTTTTAGTTTGGCACTATCATCAACAATAGCTCTGGGCGCCATCAGGTCAAACTGACCCGCGCGGGACCAGTCGTTGGCTGTCCATCCGCTCAGACCCAGCGTAAACTGCATATCTCCCAAGTCGGCTATATAGAAGGAAGGCAAGCCATTACCGGTCAGATGTACCGTGAACTTTTTAGCGATGGGAATCAGCCTTTCCAATATCAGCAGGCGTCTTCTCCCCCATATGCGAATTTCGCGCAATTGCGGCCCCGTGTATAACGACCTCGCACATACGATTTCCTGGTTCCAGGGTTCAAAAATAGCTCTTACGGGTTTACCTGGTTCCAATATAAAGCGAATGGAACGGGGCCCTTTCTTCTCTTTAAACCGGCGGAGCCAGGAGCAGAAGTTATATACATCCATTGGATGCAGGTCAAAAGTGGCGGCAGGCAACGTCATAGCCGAACTTACCTGCAAAAATCCTCTCACCCAGCTATCCGGCAGGTCGATCTTCACCTCGTGGTAAAGCTCTTCCTGGGAGGTTTGCACCTGGAAGCCTCCCGGATCAATTTTGAAATCTGTTTCTTTATAATCACGTATCTTCTGAAACTCATCATACAAGGCGGCGGAATAATCAATGTTGGTGGTGCCACATTCAAACTCATTCACCTCTTTAAATACGTTATAGCTGGCGCTTAACTTCCCATAAGTTGATTCATCCTGGCTGAAGCATTCAAAGAACATTTCATCGGGGTGTACGCTGATAACAGGGTCCAGTACAAACCAGGCATCCCGGTCTTTTTGATATAGATAATCGAAGTAAGTTTTGCGGGCTTTATAAAAAGGGCCCATTACCCGGTCCCGCTCAGCGGAAATATCGTGCAACTGGTTTCTGAGCGTGGCAATACGGTCATCGGCGGCTTTCATATCAAAGCCGTTCATGTATTCTGCCAGCCAGAGGGACTCCTGCTGGGCAGCCCACTCTTTGTAGGCAGTTTTATCTTTCGGTTTAAAACGCAGGTCAGATACCACCACATCATGCAGCGCAGATATGGCTTCGCGGAAGGCTATCTTTTTGTGCAGCTTTCCTACAAAGAAAGTTGGGTCACGACGGGTATCCGGCGCAAAAGAAATGCCTGCAGAGGAGGCATTGCTGTAAACCTGCGAGTTACCACTATATCTGTAGTTAAATAACATAAATGGATTACTTTTTAAGATACTCTGATAGCTGTTGGCATAATCTGGATAGGCAATTCTACCGGGTATTGCTGTTGGATGTTACGCATGATATCAATACAACGGGCCTTATCGCCTATCGCCACAGTGGCGGAAATATGGGCAATGATATGGCCAATATATGCAGCGGCTTCGACAGACTTTAACGCCTCAACTTCCAGGAATGCAAATATTCTTTCTTTCGCGGCGCGGGCTTTGTTGACCCGGCTCAGCACTACTCTGAAGTAATGTTCCAGTTGTTGCAGGTAATCCAGGTTACCGGCGGCATAACTTTGCAGGTAGTTGGTAGCGAATAACTGCATGCTTACACTTGGATGCTGGCTTAATTTCAGCAAATATGTCGTGCCATCTTCCTCCCGGAAAAAGCGCATCAGCATTTCTTTACCAAAGGCCTGGATATCGGGTCTGACGCTGTCGGCCACCGATACGAGTGTTTCGGGGGTCCAGTCTTTATCAGTAAACTGGGTACGGAAAAATTCCATGGCCATCTGGCGGGTATCTTCCCATTTGGCATCCAACAATCCCATGGCCGCTTCTCTTTCATAGCGGATACGGGCCACATTTCTGTGATAAAACAGCCAGCACCATTCGCGTACGGCCAACAGTTCATGGCTGCCGGCAGCAATTACCTGTTTCAGGGTCAACGCATCGGCAGGGATATACTTTTCCAGTACTACGATACCGAATTCCTGTGCCGACCGGTAATTCGAGTACAGCAGGCGCAGGGCCGTGGCCGTGTCTACATCCTGTAAGTAGTTCACCAGTTCATGGCTGAGCAGTGCAGCAATATCTGCATGCGTACCTTCGGCAGCTTCCTTGCGCATCAGCAGGGGTACCAGTTCATTTACCAGGTAAACGGCCATGCGCGGGTCCTGTTGCACCAGCTGACTAATCAGCGAACGTATGCCATTTCGTACATCCGTGTACGTACTGGTAATAATATATAATACCAGTTCTGGTCTTTTCAACAGTTCGGCCGTACCAAGCGCCTGCAGAATATTCACCCCGGCAGCTCTCACTGGCTGAAAGGCATTTACCAGCAGCTCGCGGATTAAGCCGTCGGATACTTCGGCATAGTTAAAGTGTCCTTGTTTCAGGAGCAGCAGGCGTGCGGCAAACGCATGACAAGCTGGTACCGGGCTGCCTAATAATTTCTCGATAATAGCTATATCCGTAACTGTTAGCGCCTGACGGCAAACCTGTTCCAGTATGCTGCAGGAATCATTGAGATTATCGTTGCCGGCAGCGGTAGCTGACTGTAGTGCCAGCAGGCCGTCAATCGCCATATTGCATAAGAGACGGGCATTGTCGCCCGGCAGGTATTCCGGTGTTAATTGTTTACGTACAAAGTCACGTACCTCTTTATAAGGAGAGAATAACAGGTGCATGAGGAAGTCGAGGTTCCCAAAACACTTCGCCTGGTTTTCGCTGATCCATTGCAATCCTTGTATTCGGGCCAGGTCCAGCGGACTTTTGATCAGGCTGAACAGGAGCGGTATCGACGGGTTGGCCGGATCATATCTTTCCTTAGCCAATTCCAGTCCGTACATGGTAGGAATACTGAAGGCGTTGGCCAGCAGCCCGGCAATGACGCCTTCATCCATCTTAGCTTTCAGGCTTTCATATTCGGGGTGGGCTTTCAATTGCTCCATCGCAAAAATATGCACGGCTTCCATGCGACCGGAAATGAGCAGCTGTACAAAAGCCTGCGGCAGTTGTTGCCAGAGATGCAGGCAGGGTACATCGCTTATAATAGCCGGTGCTGGCGCCGGTGCGGCTTGGTATTCTTTAGGAATCGCCGGTGTTACAGATGGCTTTTCAGCGCCCAGCCAGCCAAACAACTTTTTCAGCAAACCACCTTTATCTCCATTTTTGAGGGTATCGGGGTTAGCATCTAATGTACGTTTGGCAGTAGTTTGTGCCCCATCACTACCTGGTTCCTGGAATACCCACTCCCTGCCATCCGGTTTCAGTCGCAGGTTGGGGGCATTTCCGCGGGTAATATAATTCAGGTATACCGCGCGTGAGTTGGCGGGATACTGGATATAAATAGAGGTATAACGGTTATTGATATACGCATAGTCGCGTACCTGGTATTCTTTGGTGGCGTCCCTGCTTTCGTCGTAGTGCAACAGTAAGGCGGTAGCGAGGCGTACATATTGTACATCTTCGCGGGCGCCCATTGTCTGCAGGTTACGTAGTACACGACGGTGCAGGTAAGCACGGGTACGGTTGGAATACGACAATCGGGAAGTAGGCTTTTTCAGTTCCTTGTCCGCCTTCATCGATTCCTGCAACTCAGGAATATAAATGGTGGGAATATAAGGTTCTCCGTCGTAGTCGGTACTGCTGCCCGGGTTGTTGAACATTGGTGCTTCCCTTTCGAAGCGGGTCGCCAGCAGGCCTACTAAATTATGTTCATCCCTCAGCTCCGCCTGTTTAAAGATGTGGCGTACGTGCTGAAAGAAAGAGGGCCGGAAAGGCATGCGTGACAAGAGGGTTACCAGCACTTGTTTTACCGCAGGGTATTGCCAGGAGATCACGAAAAGTTCCTCCAGCATAGGATAACTCAGCTGCTGCTGGGATACTACCTGTTGGGTAAGCAAATTGAAAAGCTCTTCTCCATTATTACTGGTCACCGCTGTTTGAAAAGGAGGTGGGAGCCGTTGTACATATGCCTGTATATGCGCGGCCCGTTCCTCTGCCCGCAATACCAACAAAAGGCCATTAGCCGCCAGCATACGGATGTTCAACGGGCGGGAGCTATTGTCGGCATATGAGCGCAATACAGGGCCGGCAGCCGGATCGCCTATTTTGCCCAGCGACCATAATGCGGCATAACGTTGACGGGCATCTCCTTTTTCTACCAGTTTGACCAGGTAGGGTACTGCTTCTTTTATTTTCTCCTCTCCTGCTCTCCAAATCACGCGGGAAGTACTCCAGGTGGTTTTATAACTGGATTTCCCTTCCACGGCGTCCTGCAGGCGCCTTAATATGGCACGGTGTTTTACATCTGCTACCTGGGTAGTATCTACCGGTACAAATGTCAAATCCTGAACAGCTTCCTGTTCTCCTAAATAACCTTTGCTTCGTTTTTCCTTTTCGAGCGCGTCGAAGATGGTAGTGGCAGCGGCGAGTGCTACGGGGCTTACAGTTTTGGTGCCGTCTTTCAGGGCACCACCACGTTTTCCGTATCTGAAGTTAACAATATATTGTTCCGGGCCAACTTCACAAAGGTCAATTTCATAGGTCTTATCCGAGTTTCCTTCCCGGAAAAAGAGTTTTACGTTCCTGACAATTCGCATGAGCTAACATTAACATTAAATATAGACGGGCTAAAGCTAACAAAAGAATTACAATTTCCGAACGTTAGCTGGCAATTTTGTGGGATTATAATATCTATACGGGGTAAAAAATGATATATACGTCGGCGTTAGTACATTACGTAGCAACGGGCCGGATTTCTCCGGCCCGTTTGATTGTTGTAACCCTCATGGATATTTTCATGAAGTATCTTATACGTTGAAGCGGAAATGCATCACATCTCCGTCAGCCACTACATATTCTTTTCCTTCAATACGCAGACGTCCGTTGTCGCGGGCAGCCGCTTCAGAACCATATTTCACATAGTCGTCATATGCAATAACTTCTGCCTTGATAAATCCTTTTTCGAAGTCAGTATGGATAACGCTGGCCGCCTGCGGTGCTTTCCATCCCTGGTGGATGGTCCAGGCACGTACTTCCTGCACACCGGCAGTAAAGTAAGTGATTAAGTTGAGCAGTCCGTAAGCTGAGCGGATCAGGCGATTCAGGCCAGGCTCTTTCAGTCCATATTCTTCGAGGAACAGTTCCTTATCGGCCGGGTCTTCCATTTCGGAGATCTGGGCTTCAATGGTATTATTCATCACGATAACAGTTGCATTCTCCGCTTTTACACCTTCCTGCAGCGCTTCAGAGAATTTATTACCGGTATGCAGTGACGCTTCGTCTACGTTGGCCACATACAATACTGGTTTTTCGGTGAGCAGGAACAGGTCGGCGATCGCTACGCGTTCTTCCTTACTGAGTCCCAGTTCACGAATATTACGGCCTTGTTCCAGGTGTGCCTGGCATCTTTTCAGGACTTCAAATTCTACTTTTGCTTTGGGATCTCCTCCGGTTTTAGCCATTTTTTCGGTGCGGGCAACTTTACGTTCCACGCTTTCCAGGTCTTTCAGCTGTAATTCGGTGTCAATGATTTCTTTATCTCCCACGGGGTTGATAGCGCCCTCTTCGCGGAGGATGTTCTCATCTTCGAAGCAGCGGATGACGTGTACGATTGCATCTACCTCGCGGATGTTGGCCAGGAACTTATTTCCCAGTCCTTCGCCCTTGCTGGCGCCTTTTACCAGGCCGGCAATATCTACAAACTCGATCGTAGTAGGTACTACACGTTCTGGTTTTACCAGCTCTTCCAGTTTATACATACGCTCGTCCGGTACGTCTACCTGACCTACGTTGGGTTCTATAGTACAGAAGCGGTAGTTGCTGGCCTGCGCTTTAGCGCTGTTGCTCACCGCATTAAATAAAGTTGATTTTCCTACGTTCGGCAATCCTACAATTCCAACTTGCAAAGCCATTTTTTAAAATTTGCGCAAAGATAGGTTTATTTTAGTTTATTTGTTGATGAATAAACCAATAATCTAATGGCATTAAACTACGTATGGCTGGGATTTTTTCTTATTGCATTTGTTGTAGCAGTTTTCAAGTCGGTAGTTTTGCACGACGCTTCCATCTTCGGGGAGATCATGAATGGGATGTTTTCCAGCGCTAAAACCGGTGCTGAGATCTCGCTGGGGCTTGCAGGTATTATGACTTTATGGTTAGGAATTATGCGGATTGGGGAAGTAGCCGGCATGATCAACCGTTTTTCCCGCCTGGTAAATCCTTTCTTCTCCAAATTATTCCCCGATGTGCCGAAAGGCCATCCGGCTATGGGGTCGATGATGATGAACTTTTCCGCTACCATGCTGGGTCTCGATAATGCCGCCACGCCTATGGGGTTGAAAGCGATGAAGGAGCTGCAAGAAATCAACCCAAAACCTGAGGAAGCCAGCAATCCCCAGATTATGTTCTTGGTGCTGAATACTGCGGGTGTGGTACTGATTCCTACTTCAGTGATTGCGTTGCGATTGGCTGCAGGCGCCGCCAACCCTGCCGACATTTTTATTCCTACCCTGATCTCTACCTTTATCGCATTTATTATGGGAATGTTTACCGTTTCCATATTTCAGAAAATCAACCTGTTCAAACTGCCAGTGCTGGTCTTCCTGTTGCTATTTGCCGGTATTATGACGGGACTTTATTACTGGGTGCACAGCCTGCCTCCAGCTGAAATTGGTCCCAAAACAGCTTCCCTGGGTGGGGCTATCATCTTTACCATTGTGATTACGTTCCTGGTGGCAGGAATGGTAAAAAAAATAAACGTGTATGATGCTTTTATAGAGGGTGCTAAAGAAGGATTCCAGGTATCTGTCCGGATTATTCCTTACCTGGTGGGAATGCTGGTGGCCATTAGCGTGTTTCGCACTACGGGTTGCCTGGATTATATCACCCATGGTATTGGCTTGTTCTTCGCCTGGCTGGGACTCAATACCGATTTTGTGCCAGCACTGCCGGTAGCCTTTATGAAGCCACTGAGTGGCGGCGGCGCCAGGGCACTGATGGTCGATATCCTGAAAACCCATGGTGTGGATTCATTTGTGGGCAAGCTGGCCAGTATTATACAGGGCACTACCGAAACTACATTTTATGTGCTGGCAGTATACTTTGGCTCTGTCAACGTGAAGCATACCCGGTATGCGCTGGCGGCGGGGCTGATTGCCGACTTTTTTGGAATGCTGTGTGCCATCCTGCTGGGATACCTGTTTTTTCATAGCAGTTGAGCTTAAAGCAGAAAGCAAAAAGCTCAACTGCTCTATGCCTGAGGTATGTTAATCAACTGGTTCACCCTTCTCACAAAATCATCGGCGCCAGCAGGGCTGATCAACCATTTCTGGTTATCTGATTCGATGAGTACCAGGTCTTCCCGGTTCGTGCACCAGCGCTGGTACTTCCCTATTTCGCTGGAGCGGTAGGTGCCCAGGTATCCGAATACACCTCCTATATTCAAGAGGCGGGAACTGCTTCCCAGGTCTTCTTCTGTAATGCTCCTCAGTCTTACCACATCCTCCATGCGGATAGTGATGCTCAACAGTGGCCGCCGGATAAGAATGGCCGTGGCGGTGATCGTATAATACCGCGGACTTAAACACCAGGCGATAACGATTACCGGTACCAGTATAAACAACATTACGGTGGTGCTGAGTGTATCCTGTGAGATGTCCGTAATTTGCCGGAACAAAAAGACCAATGAAATGATAATGATCAGATGTGTAACAAGTTTTGAGTTATCGTCCAACCGGGCCGCATATCGCATAAGTTCCTATCCTTTAATTGCCTGGTAAGATAAAGAAATTTAGTTATATGCTATCATACTTACCGGTTTTTTCTTCCATGGTAACATCACTGTCTTTTCTTATCTGCATTTTTACATACACCAGCAATTGGGATGCACCCGCTTTAAAACAAACTTCCTGGGCTTTACGCACCACTTCCATGAGCTCATCATAGGTACCTTCCATCACCGTTTCAAAAGGACACACCCTATATTTGACACCGGAGTCTTTGATCACCGCAATGGCTTCGTCCACTACCGCATAAACCTGCTCAGAAGGCACCGAGGGAATGATTTGTAAGGCTAAATTGATCTTATTGTTCATCTTTTTTATTTTATCTAATAAATTGAATTTTATATAAATAAATACATTTATTTAAACTATTACTTAAGATAAAACACGTTTCTTTTTTCACATCTTTCTATTAATCATTATTTTTATTGGTTCTTCTGCTCTTTTCGATTAAAGCAATAGTAGATATAAATCTAATAATATTTTATTAATCAATCTATTATATTCGATTCATTTTTCAATACTTCTTTCGTAGACTCATTGAAGGCGCAGTTATATATATCAATTTTAATGTATTTATTTTTAAAATAATAAACAGGTCTTCCAGCGCAGAAAATTGCATTAATATACATCTCGTCTCTCCCGCTATGGGCACCATGTTGTCGCTTTCTTGGTGGCCAGGTAATTATACTGATCAATTCGGGTGAACTCAAAATTGCCCATGGAACTGAGTTTATCGTTTACAGTATTGTCCCCTTCATAGCGTTCAAAAATAATACGAAGATCCGGCGTATCCCCGATAAAATTCCGGGCGCCTTCCAACACTTCGGTTTCCATTCCTTCCACATCAAGCTTCACAATAATGCGCTCCCGGAGATTTAACTCCAGTTGAGGCACTAAATCATCCAGCCTTTCAATAGGGATATTGCCCCCATTCTTATGGTCACGATCGATATGACTAGATCCGGTAACTGTTCCCATCACCACAAAATTTACCTTCTCCCTCCGGCTACCCAATCCCGAGGCGTATAATTTTACCTTGTCGTCCACCCCGTTGAGCCGGAGGTTTTCCTCCACCGCCTTGTAATTAACCGGCTCAAAGGCGACACAGGGAACACCCTGCGCCGCCAGCCATACATCGTACTCTCCGATACAGGCGCCGATGTCAATAAAGCTACCAATAGCCTTTGCCGCTACCTGCTCTTTCAGGTAATTACGCACGCGTCTTTCATAAGCATAGTTGATAAATTGGAAATCGGTGGTGCCTTTGCGGATCCTGAAACGTCCCATAGCCGAGGTAGCCTGCCAGGTCTTTCCAGGTGGTTTATTAAAGAGCACCAGTATAACGGAAGCCGCCAACGAATTCCAGTCGTTGTAACGAATGTACTCGCCAAAATACGACAGGTATTGCCCGTATTTAGACAATTTCCTCCATGAGGGATAATAGGCTTGATCTTTCATGATAGTTGGGTTTTCTGGTTAAAATAAATCTTAGGAATGTGAGCAGGAAGCAGTGTGGTAAAAGCTTCCGTCATTCAAATTAAGATTATCAATAACCTATCAAATTCCCATATCACTATCTATTTCACCCTCTTATAGTTGACTTCATACAGGTCTTTTCGTATATCCTTTTTAGTTTGCACGCTTCCGAATGCATGTAATTCCTTCAACAATACAAGATCCACATCTGCGATTACCACCATCTCGGTATTAGGAGTCGACTCTGCTTTGATACCGGTTACCGGGAAGTCGAAATCGGATGGGGTAAATACGCAGGACTGGGCATATTGCAGGTCCATATTATTTACCTTCGGTAGATTACCTACGCAGCCGGCTATTGCCACATAGCACTCATTTTCCACTGCCCTGGCCTGGGCACAGAACCGTACCCGGTTGTAGGCATGTTGGGTATCTGTCATAAAAGGCACAAACAGGATCTGCATTCCCTGTTCGGCCAGGATACGGGAAGGTTCCGGAAACTCCACGTCATAACAAATCTGGATCCCCACCTTTCCGCAGTCGGTATCGAACACCTTAATTTCGCTTCCGCCCTTGATTCCCCAGGCGGATACCTCTCCGGGCGTAGGATGGATTTTAATATACTGATCGTATGTACCATCGCGGCGACAGAGATAAGAGATGTTGTACAGCACCTCATCGATCACAATCGGCATACTTCCCGAAATGATATTTACATTATAGGCCACCGCATGCTCCTGGAACTTCTCCCGCAGCTGCTCAGTGTATTTAGCCACCCCACGGATAGCGCCTGCAGGATCCATCTGGTTAAATTCCTTCATCAAGGGAGAGTTAAACAACTCAGGAAATACCACGAAATCGGATCCGTAGTCGCTCACGGCGTCAATAAAGTACTCCACCTGTTGCAGGAAGCCGTCCAGGTTACCATAGTCGCGCATTTGCCATTGGACCAGCCCGATACGGACGGTCGATTTGTTATACCGGATGGTATCCTGGTCCTTCTCATAATAAATATTAAACCATTGTAAAAGGGTAGCAAACCCTTTGGAGGCCTCATCGTTAGGGAGATAATTTTTCAATATCTTCTTTACGGTAAAGTCGTTGGCAAACTGGAAGGTCAGGGTCGGATCGTAAATTTCCCGGTCCTGTACCTTCTCTATATATTCCCTGGGCGACAAATGATCCGCGTACTTTTCGTAATTGGGAATGCGGCCCCCGGCCACAATCCCTTCCAGGTTCAACTGTTCACACAAATTTTTACGGGCATCGTACAGGCGGCGGGCCAACCTCTTTCCCCGGAAATCCGGGTGTACAAATACCTCTATGCCGTAAAGCGTATCTCCTTTGGGGGTGTGGGTACTAAAGGTATAATAGCCCGTAATCTGTTCGTAGGTATGGTTGTCCCCGAACTTATTATAGTCTACAATAATAGATAATGCGCAGCCCACTACCTTTCCATTTACCGCCACAGCAATCTGTCCTTCTGGAAAGAGCTTGATCAATCGCTGTATGGTAGGTTCCCTCCAATAGCTGCCGGCCATATCTGCATAGGCAGACACCATTGATTCTTTCAGGTCCATGTAATCGGCTACTGTTAAATTTCTGATTTCAACTGTTTCTGACATAGCGTAAGTTTCTGTTCTTAAATTAGGGTATTCCCGGTGTATCTCTCAATAATATAGAAATTTTCGTTTACTTTTGTATCATCAGTCAACGGTTCAAATAATTTAACCATACCCCCAGTGGCAAGCCTGTATAATTATTTCATTAACCGATACCCTTCTTACTACCGTGCCTTTAATAGAAAACAGAGATATCGTCATTATAGGATTGCAGCAATGGTATACTTCAATTGGCAGCAACTGTAAAAGTATTGCCCGTGAATTTGCCCGTCATAACCGGGTATTGTATATCAACTCCCCGCTGGACCGGCGCACCATCATGCACGGGAAAGACGATCCTCATGTACAGTATACCCTGGACGCCCGGGATAAAAAAGTACCAGCAACCGTGCAGATCAGCGACAACTTATGGAACCATTATCCATCCGCTGTGCTGGAATCCATCAACTGGCTGCCTTTTACACCGCTTTTCTCGTGGTTTAACAAACGGAATAACAGAAAGTTTGCCGACAGCATCCGGGAGGCGATACAGGAAATGAACTTCAAAGATGTCATCTTGTTTAATGACAACGATATCTTCCGGGGATTTTACCTGAAAGAAATGCTGCAACCCTCCACGTATGTATACTACAGCAGGGATTACCTCCTGGGCGTACCCTACTGGAAGAAACATGGCCTGCAGTTGGAGCCGCAACATATTGCCAAGGCGGATGCGGCGGTAGCCAATTCCCTCTACCTGGCCGAAATGCTTCAACAATATAATCCCCATAGTTACTACGTAGGCCAAGGATGCAACCTGGAGTTGTTCCGCGCCGGTAACCACCCGGTGCCGGAGGATATTCCAACCGGTAAGGGCCCCCTCATCGGGTATGTGGGTGCATTAAAATCGCTGCGCCTCGACATACCGGTGCTGGAGAAAATAGCGAAAGATCAGCCACAGTGGCAGCTGGTATTGGTAGGCCCCGAAGACGACGACTTTAAAGCTTCTGCCCTCCATCAGCTTCCCAATGTTCATTTCACCGGCAGTAAAGACATTTCCCTGCTGCCTGCCTACATACAGGCATTTGATGTGTGCCTGAATCCGCAGGTAGTGAATGAAGTGACGGTAGGTAACTATCCGTTAAAGATTGACGAATACCTGGCGATGGGCAAACCGGTGGTGGCTACCGCCACCAAAACGATGGAACTATTTCGGGATTATGTGTACCTGGCTACTCACCCGGATGAATATACGTTGCTGATTGAAAAGGCATTGAAAGAAAACAATACGGACACGGCGGCAGCGCGCATACACTTTGCAGGTACCCATACCTGGGAAAATTCAGTTGCGGCCATTTACCAGGCCATATTATCTACCAGCGGCAATTAATTATGAGCATAAAAGAAAAACTGAAACAGAATCCTGGTCTCAAGAAACTGGCATTGTACCTCCTGATGCCCAGGCATCAGGCCCGTCCACGTGCATGGGTAAGGCTATTTGTGAATCCCTTTATACATAAGAAAGGTAAAGGGTCCCTGATCAGGCGGCGCACCCGGATGGATGTACTACCTTTCAATACTTTCACACTGGGCGACTATTCCACCATCGAAGATTTTGCTACCGTTAATAATGGTATGGGCGCCGTTGTTATTGGTCACCATGTACGGGTAGGTATCGGCAACGTACTGATAGGACCGGTACGTATAGGCGACAATGTTATATTGGCGCAGAACATCGTATTATCTGGCTTAAATCACGGCTATACAGACCCCAATGTACCTATTGCCCAGCAACCGTGCAGTACTGGTGAGATCGTAGTGGAGGCTGACTGCTGGATTGGCGCCAACAGTGTTATTACCGCCGGAGTCACTATTGGCCGCCACTCGGTGGTGGCAGGAGGCAGCGTGGTCACCAAAAACGTTCCCCCTTATACGATAGTGGCGGGCAATCCTGCCCGCCCTATCCGACAATATCAGCCATCCAGTGGTACCTGGGAAAAAATTTAGTTGCTCACTTTTATAAAACGGCCCCTCCAGTTAAAGCTACCGTCTTCCGCTTTTACATCTACCGTATAGTAGCCATTGGCCAGGTTACTGATGTTTATTTCAGCCAGGAAAGGCCCAGGCGTAGTAAACCGGAGTTGATGCTGTATACGGCCATTCAGATCGAAGATCCTCACCTGCAGCGGCGCTTCACCCCTGCGGGTAACTTGCAACCGCACATACTGCACTGCCGGATTCGGATACAGCTGTACCTTATTTTCCTGGTGTCCGTCATTGTTACCGGTTACCGTTAACGAAAACAGACTTGTGCCTGTAGCTCCTTTATCGTCTGTAACGGTAAGGCGAAACTGGTATTCTCCTCCTTCAGTCACCCTGATCAGGGTTTGGGCAGTATTCGGACTTTGTATATACGCTGTCACCGGACCTTTTACCTGTGACCATTCGTATTTTACAATGTTGCCATCAGGATCATAGGAAGCACTTCCATCAGCAATCAATGCATCCATAGGCAGTTCTATGCTCCTATCTCCCTGGGAAACAGCAACAGGTGATTTATTGGGTATAGCCGCTACTACCACGTTTACGGAGGCCGTACTACTGGCGCCTTTATTATCGGTTACGGTAACTCGATAAGTATACGTACCTGCCTGTAAGTTGCTCACATTCGTTTTGGCTGCATTTGGTGTAGCCAGGTCGCCGCCTGCGGGGCCGCCGATTTTTTCCCATAGCCAGGTCGTAATTTGTCCGTCGGCATCGGTAGAACCGCTGCCATCGAGGGCACTGGTATTCACCGGTAATTGCACCCGGATATTGCTGCCGGCATTGGCAACTGGGGGTTTGTTGGGTATTTCCGCCAGTACAGTAATTGTTACCGTGGCCGTAGCACTGGCGCCATTATTATCAGTTACGGTCAGGCGGTAAGTGTAGGTACCTTCCTGTAAGTTACCCACATTCGTTTTAGCGGCGTTGGTTGTTGCCAGATCACCACCCGCAGGGCCGCCAGTTTTCTCCCACAACCAGGTGGTGATTTGCCCGTCGGCATCTGTAGAAGCGCTACCATCGAGGGCTACGGTATTGATCGGCAATTGTATCTGGATATTGGTACCAGCATTGGCTACCGGCGGTTTATTCAAGGTTGCACCCAACACGGTAACCGTTACTGTAGCTGCATTGGTGGCGCCATTGTTATCTGTCACCGTCAGGCGATAAGTATAAATACCTTCCTGCAGGTTGCTCACATTCGTTTTGGACGCATTCGGTGTAGCAAGGTCGCCACCGGCGGGGCCACCAGTTTTCTCCCATAGCCAGGTAGTAATTTGTCCATCGGCATCCGTAGAGGCGCTGCCATCGAGAGCGGCGGTATTAGCTGGCAGCTGTACCTGGATATTGGTTCCAGCATTAGCTACGGGCGGCTTATTAGGCGGGGCTGCCAATACAGTCACAGTTACCGTAGCGGAATTGGTAGCACCGCTATTGTCTGTTACCGTCAGCCGGTAACTATAAGTACCTTCCTGTAAGTTACTCACATTCGTTTTAGCCGCACCTGGCGTAGCCAGATCGCCACCGGCAGGACCAGCGGTTTTCTCCCACAGCCAGGTAGTGATTTGCCCGTCGGCATCCGTGGAGGCATTACCATCAAGCGTGGTGGTACTAACTGGCAGTTGTACCTGGATATTGGCGCCTGCATTGGCTACCGGTGGTTTATTAGCCGCAGGATTCACTTTTACATTGATGGTATCAGTGCTTGTCAACCCTTTGTTATCGGTTACCGTCAACGTATATACGTAGGTTCCAGCCAGTAGCCCCGTAACATTTGATTTAACGACAGCGGGTGTTACGAGGGTTCCGCCCGTAGGGCCGCTTAATTTCTTCCATGCATACGCGGTGAGCGTATTGCCTGATGCAGCGCTGGATGCAGCGCCATCGAGTGTAGTATAGTTCACCGGTAAAGTGATGGTAATATCGCTTCCTGCATTCGCAACCGGAGGCGCCGTAGTGCCATCTTTCAGTTCGAAGGCGCCCACATCATATTTTCCACCCTGAGGGCGTACGGTATTGTCGTAATCTGTTTTCAGGTTGAAATCCGACATATCTCTTCCCGTATTCACCGCCGTGGACGCGGGCAACAGGTGATAATCGCCGGCAGCGCCATTTACAAAATTGGCAGTGGCCATGTCCGTATAGCAAATGTTGTTACCAAATTGCAGTTTAATTGGTTGGGCGCCCTTAATATACATCCCGTTTGATGGATAGTCATAGGGAGTTCCCTTCTCCACCAATAGATTATTATATACCTGGTGACCGATGGTGGTTTGATAGGCGAATATTTTGATCGCGTTCTTGCCGCTGTCGGTATTGACGATCGTGTTGTTGTAGATGTTGGCAGTTGGCGGCGGAAACAAGTCAGGAGTGGTTCCATCGGGGATCTTATCAGCTACGTTAATCCCTTCGTAGTAAATGTTTGAAATGATGTTGTTATAGATTTCGCTGATACCGGAGCCGAACACTTCGATGGCTGGCATATACCCGGTAGACACATTATTATTATAAACTTTCAGTGCCGAACCGGAACCGATGAGGATACCATATCCCTGGGCGGCATTTTTAGACATGGCATAATTGACCAGGCGGTTGTTGAACACACGGTTATCGCCATTTTTGGCCATGGCAATCTGTATTCCGTCGCTACCGATATTTTCGAGGTCGTTATCGTATACCCAGAGGTTTTCAATCCAGTGGGAGCGCATATTAGTACAGGTACCTTCGTTCCAGAAATAGTGGGTGTTACCGATATAAAATCCTTCCCCTGCTGCATTTCTGCATTTAAGGTGGTGTATTTTCACATTTTGCATCACGAAATTCCCTTCCCAATATTGAGGCTGGGCGCAGGTTTGCAATGTTTTGGCCTGGAGGAGGATATTACCGTCATGGATATACAGGTGATGTACATCGAAATCGGAGGCACCCAGGCCAAAGGTGATCCCGAAAATAGGGAGACCGTTGATATTAGTACCATTGAGATCGAAACCGTATTCGTAGTTTTTATCGCCGCTACCACTGATTTCCACGAAGCGGCAGGTAGGACAGTTGAATACTGCGGCAGTGCCTTGGTTGCGGACACCCAGCTTTACCTGGCCGCCGCAGTTGGTGATGACGATGGGTTTATCGGGAGTGCCGGTCAGGTTCCCGAGATGAAGATATTCGTACTCCCCCGCGGGTATACACAAGGTATCTCCCGGGTTTACGTTCAATGTCGTCATGGCGTCGGGGTAGTACATTTCCGCTCTTCCGTTGGCAGTATTGGTCATGGGTACTACAATACGTTTGGCAGTTCCGGGTGGCGTGGTGGGTGTTGTGCCGGATTTGCTGTATTGGAGCATCCATTCATAGATGTTCTTATTATCTTCTTTGTAATTCGGGTCGTAGGCTTTAGTCCAGGCATCGTGCGATGCCGCCTGGAAGAGGGTGAGTCTTGCCAGTGGATTAGGAGCTGGTACCGTGGAGTTGATATCTTTTACCCAGTCGATCGAATACTGGGAAGGTACGGTAGGATCCTGGTTATTATGCAGGGCCCATACGGGTGTGTTATTACCTGCCACTACTGCTGCCAGCGCAGTAGTAGGCGGATACATACCGCATACGACTACAGCGCCCGCAAATGCGGCTGCTTTAGTTTTATCTTCACAAAGCGCTCCCCAGGTGAGTCCTCCTCCCATACTCATACCAGTGATATAAATGCGGTTGGTATCAATATCATATTTTGAAAGCAGGTAGTTTTTAAACAGGGTTACATCTCCTGAACCCGGCCAGGTATTAAACTGTGGGGAGATTACGATAAATGAGTACTGCTGACCATTTACAGTGAAACTGGTAGGAAACCTGCCATCATTGATCACCCTCGGCAAACCATTTCTCAATACACCTGATAACGGCGAATTAGTAGCGAGTTCACCCACGCCATGAAAGAACATAATGAGTGGATACTTCTTACCACCACCCCGGGTATAACCCGCCGGCAGGTATTCATAAAAGCCCTTGATATTAGACATGGTGGGATCATTAAATGACCGGGCTGTTTGTACCTGGCTAAAAACAGGCAGGGATCCCAAGCAGGACACCAGGAGGAAGAGAGTAGTTAACCGGAATATGCTGCGGCGAAACGAGCGCCTGGGCAAGGGAAGATGGTTTATCATGTAATTATATGGCTTGCAATAGTTTAAAATTCTATCCTCATAGTCATTCTCTTTGAAGGTTCCCAAAAACAGGGGTTTGTCTTTGCAAAGAAAGGTTTTTTTTCTTTCATATAATTAAAAAAAATAACATATATATCGACAATAAATAAAGTATAAATAATTCATATCTGTATTTATTTGTTTATTTTAAATCTATCTGGTAAAGATTGATTTTTTTGTCAATAAAAATCTTAACTTTGTAGCTATTAGTCTGCACAGACCCCTTATTTTTTGACCTCTTCCTACACAAAGACCATTATTTCAGGACAATACGATTGTAATTAATGGTTCATGGCATTTAAACTTTTGGCAGTAATGCGCAACAGGCATTTCCATTCGCTTCTTGGAAATGTGATTATGGCGTTTTTCAATGTACTTTCTTTCGCATTGCTGGTAAGAATGTTGTCACTTCCTGCGTTTGGTGAATGGGTATTATTTCTCGCTACCTACAACATCCTGGATCAGATAAGAACGGCGTTACTTCAATCCGGCATTATTAAATTCAGTGCGGGTGTAGATGCGGATATCAGCAACCAGGTAACCGGGGCCGCCTGGTATATTTCGCTGCTGCTGACATTTATCTTTATCGCCGGCTCATTTACCGTATATGCTGCCGGCTACCGCTGGTTCAGCGACACCTGGCATTTTTTCCTCGGATGGTTGGGCATTATGACGTTGTTTTCACTCCCCTTCAACTTCTCTACTTGGGTATTACAGGCCGCACACCGGTTTGATAAAATTGTGCAAATACGCATGATGCAAAACGGTTCTTTCCTGGTACTGCTCTGCATCCTGTTTCTGCTGAAACAGGTGAACCTGCACAATGTATTATATGCGTATACCCTGTCGCTGCTTTTGACCAGCATATACTGCATGGTTTTTAAGTGGACCGAATTACATACCCTGGCCGTACGCACCAAAGCGCATGCCTTACAGTTATACCGGTATGGACGGATGATAGTCGGCAGTATGGTGACCTCTTCCCTGCTTACCTACTCTGATAACCTGGTATTAAGAACAATGATCAATCCCGCAGCAGTAGCGGTATATAGCATCCCGCAGAAATTTATGGAGTTCATCGAAATCATCCTGCGAAGTTTTGTGGCCACTTCTCAGCCAACCATTTCTTCCGCAGCCAACCGGAACGACTGGAAAGAAGTATCCCGTGCATTTTGTCGCTATACCGGCACCATTACGATCATCATTCTACCCTTTATTATAGGGCTATTAATATTCACCAAGCCGTTGATTCTGATACTGGCGGCCAAGGCCTATTTGCCGGCTACCGATATTGTGAGAATATTCCTGCTATCAGGTATTCTGTACCCGATCGACCGTTTCATCAGTGTGACCCTGGACATGATCAACCAACCAGGTGTAAACTTTTATAAGAACCTGTTGAAACTAATCATAAATATTGTCCTGGATATAGTGTTGGTGCTGTTATTTACCGATATTCGCTCTGTGGCGATTGCCTCTTCCCTTAACCTGGTGTTTGCAGTAATATTCGGTTATTATTTCCTTCACCGTTATCTTCCTGATGTGAAGTTGAAAGATGTATGGCTTTATGGTTGGAATGAATGCAAAATGCTTTTGTCGAAATTAAAAATCTTCCGCTTACAGTACAAATAACTAACCATTTATGAGGATAGCTTTTATTATCCTGAGTCATAAGAATCCTCAGCAGTTATGCCGTCTGCTCGGCCGGCTGCAGCATCCGGCAGTTGATTGCTATATTCACCTCGATGCGAAGGCGAATATACTGGAATGGCAGGATGCTTTACATTTCCCTCAGGTCAGTTTTATCACCAAGAGAGCTAACGTAACCTGGGCCGGTTACGGCACCATCCGGGCGGCACTTAATGGCATTGAGCACATTGGCGCCACCGGCAAGCAATACGGCTTTATTCACCTGATCAGCGCACAAGATTATCCTTTGGCAGATATCGACGTGCTGTATCATTTCTTTGCCGGCAATCCCGGGCAACAGTTCCTGGACCTGCTTCCACCGGAAGCGCTCCAACGGATGATGTCTAAAATCACTGCCTACTATTTTGAGGATCTCCGTTTCCCTGGTAAATACCGGATAGCCTCCCTGGTCAACAAAATATTGCCCGCCCGGCGCCACCCATTTAACCTCGAGGTTTATGGCGGCTCCCTATGGTGGAGTCTTACACAGGAATGTGCGCTGTGGTGCGCCCAATATGTAAAAGATCATCCCAGGCTGGAACGCTTTTATAAATATACCTGGGGAGGAGATGAATTTATTTTCCAGACACTCATTATGAACAGTCCATTTAAAGATACTGTCCGGAATAGTTACATGCGGTATATAGACTGGTCGGAAGGACATGCCCATCCAAAAACGTTTACTATACAGGATCTGGACAAGATATTGCAGTCGGGGCAACTGCTGGCACGTAAGTTTGATATGGACAAAGCACCGGAACTGCTGGACCAGATTGACCTGGCGACCAAGCGTTAACAGGGTGAAACTACTATAAAAGAAGAAAACCGTCGCTTCCGCAGAGACGGTTTCTTTTTTTACACTCGTTGCGTATATTATTTATTATCGGGTGTTCTTTCTCCACAAAGTATTAAAGCCACCGGTAAAGTTGTAGGGCAGTATTTCTGCTACCTGGCAATCCAATGATTGCAGAAACTTCACCCGCTTGGTGATCAGTGAAAACGGGAATACGTCTTCCACAAAATTGGTCTTGGCAAAGCGTACTATTTTGAAATCGCTCGCAGCGGCCAGCTTCTGCAAATCCTTCACCGTAAAGAATTGCACGTGATCCAGGTTATCGGCTTGTGATTGGGCAGTAGTGCCTTTGAAGCCCAGTGCGTGTTTTACCTTATTAATATTTTTCCACAATGCCGGGTTGTTACGCGCTTTCAGCATAGGGCGGGTAACACACAACTCTCTTGGTCCCTGTCCATTGGGAACGGTTACAATCAACAGTCCGTCATCTTTCAGGGAATCGTGGATGGTTTGCAGTAACAACTGAGGTTGATCCAGGTGTTCCAGCACTTCGCTGCAGATCACTGCATCATATGTTTCTCCCTGTGCCGTGAGCGCCTCTGCGCTGATGGCAGCAAACTTCACATTGGGATAAGTATTGCGTGCATTGGCCACAGCGATGGTCTTTTCACTGATATCTATTCCCAATACCTCATAACCAAACTGTCCGAGGTGGCGGCTGATCACGCCGTTACCACATCCTACGTCCAGCACACGGCCTCCGTCGGGAATGTTTTTCTGCAGACTATCCGTTATAAAATTGAGGCGTTTTATATCAGTAATCCGGTCGTATTCGTAGGTGATTGCGGTCTTTGTCATATCAAAATTGATAAGTGTGTTATTATTTACAGAGCTGTTGGTATACAGCAGCTATCTTTTCAGTCATACCAGCTACATTGAAGTGCGTAGCAATTTCAATCTTTGCGTTTTGCTGCAACCGGTGGCGTAAACGTTCATCTGTGGCTACTTTTACTATTGCAGCCGCTAACGCGGACACATTCTCAGCGGGTATCAACAGGCCATTTTCCCCATCTTTCACCGCTTCTTTGGTGCCGTCCACATCGCTGGCAATCACTGCCTTTCCCATGGCCATTGCTTCGAGTACGCCAATCGGAAATCCTTCCCAGAGCGATGGTAGGCAGTAGATATCAGCGGCATAGAGCACAGCTGGAATGTCCTGGCGATAGCCGGCAAAGATCACCTGCTGTTCCACTCCTGCTTCACGGGCAGCAGATACCGCTGCCGGCATCAGTTCCCCGTCGCCAATCATGAGCAATTGCAGTTGCGGCACCTGTTGCAAGGCCGCTGCAAACCCTTTGATCATCGTCACCGGATCTTTCTGGTAAGTCATCCGGGCAATAAAACAAATCAGTAGCTTATCGGCCGGTATCCCATACTCTGCCCGCAGATCCGGGTAAGAACCTTCAGGATTAAACTTCCGCAGACTTACACCATTCCGGATCACCACGCCGGCAAAGCGCTTGAATGCCTTGATACCGGTTTGACGATTAGATTCGGACACACAGATATTTACCTGTGTTTTACGGGTAATAAATTTTTCCGCAGCAATACGCAAACGCTTGGTCAGTGGATGCAGCCCTTCGTGAAATGACCAGCCGTGAATGGTATATACCACCGGTAATCCCAGGCTACGTGCGGCCCACAGCACATTGGAGTTGGCGCGGGTGCCATGCACATGTACCACATCAATCTCTTGTTGTTGTATGAAGCTCTTTACCCTTCTCCACACTCCTATGTCAAAGGCTTTTTCACTGCCAATCACATAGGCTGGTACATTCATTTGTTTCAACGCGGTGATCATCGGCCCTTCTGTAAAAGAGAGTACTACCGGCTCAAATAAATCGCGGTCCAGCGTTGCCACCAGGTCTAGTACGTGGCTCTCTCCACCACCAATTTTACCCTGGCGGATGGTTTCCAGTACACGTATTTTGCCATTTACTTTTCCCATACTACAATTTTTCAATCCAGCGACTATACCATAATTGAAATACCAGCATGTTCCACAGTTTCTGGTGACTCACCTTTCCGCCGGATAAATAATGATTCAATAGTTGCTCTACATGTGGAACGTTGAACAAACCGGATTTTGCCAGGCGCTCACCGGATAGGTAGTACTGCATCTGTTCCTTGAGGTCGTCGCGGAACCATTCCTGCAAAGGTGCAATGAATGGCCTTTTTGGACGTTCCATCAGGGGCCTGGGAATATATTTATGTACAATTGTTTTCAGGATATATTTGTTGATCCCATCTTTCGTTTTCAGGCTGGCAGGCACCTGGGCAAGGAATTCCACGAGGCGGTGATCCAGCATAGGTTCGCGGCCTTCGATGCTGACAGACATCGTGGCCCTGTCGACCTTTACCAGGTTGTTATCTACCAGGAATGTTTTGTAGTCCACTGCCAGTAAGCGATTCAGCGGATCGTTCATCCGGTCCAGTTCCCCGTTCATATCGAAGTTAGTTTTATAACCATCTACAGGGCTGGCGGTATAATAGTTTACTTCGTTTTCGGTAAGATACTGGCTGATATATTTCAGGGCATGCTGTGGTTTTCCACTGGCCCAGATCAATTTCATCTTCTCGTAACGGGACGCGAAGTTGTATTGCTTATTGAAATAAGGAATCACTTCCGGGGATACCACCGACATCGCCGCACTCAGGGTACGCTGTATCGGACGTGGGAAGCTGCCGGTATAGCGGAGCGATTGGTTAAATTTATTATACCCCGCAAATACCTCATCTCCCCCATCGGCAGATAACACTACTTTCACTTCCCGGCTGGCAAAACGGCTCACCAGTGTAGTGGGTACGGTAGAATTATCAGCAAAGGGCTCATCGTATATTTCGGGCAGGTGATGCAATACTTCCTGTGCGTCTTTAGGTCCTACGATCCACTCATGGTGCTCGGTACCCAGGTGCATGGCTATTTTCTTCGCTTCCCTGGACTCGTCCCACTGTGGTTCTTTATAGCCGATGGTGAAGGTTTTGATACGGCTGGAGGTATTAGATTGCAGCAAGGCCGCCACGCTGGCACTATCATATCCACCACTTAAAAAAACGCCCACCGGCACATCAGACACCATTCGGTAACTATACGCGCTATGCATCAGCTCTTCCGTATGACGGATGACATCGCCTTCAGACAGGTGTGTCAGCGGCTGTTTGTACGCATTCAACACATTCCAGTACTCCTGCTCGCTAATGGCTTCCTTTTCCAAAGATACTTTCAGCAAGTGCCCTGGCCGGAGCTTATGCGTATTCCGGTAAATAGTATATGGCGCCGGGATATAGCTGTATTGCAGGAACAGGGACAGACTTTTTTCATCAATCTCTTTCTTAAAAGACGGATGTTCACAGAGTCCTTTTAACTCTGAAGCAAAAAGCAGCGTACGGTTGTGCCAGTAGTAGTACAGTGGTTTTACGCCGGCCCTGTCACGGAACAGGATAACTTCTCCTGCATTGCGGTCGTAGATCACAAACGCGAACATGCCGATGCATTTATCCAGGATCTTACCCTGCCACTGGGCATAGCCTTTTAGCAATACCTCGGTATCGGCGCCGGAGCGGAAACTGTGCCCCAGCTTTTCCAGTTCGGTCCTGATCTCCTTAAAATTATATATCTCTCCATTGAAGATAATGGAATATTGTTCGAAGTGCATAGGCTGATGACCGGAACTGGAAAGATCCAGGATCGACAGCCGGCGTTGCCCCAAACCGATGGAGGCATGTGGGTGTTCATACACCTCGTACCCGGCATCGTTGGGTCCGCGATGTGCCATCGCATCCGTCATACTGCGTAATATACCTGTATCTGATTTTTGGGTAAAATCAATAAACCCTGCTATGCCACACATATATTATCTGGTTTAGGATGTTTAAGGTTCCAGAAAATGCCATTCCAGAATGCTTTCATATGAACGGATTCCCTTTTTAGTAGAAACTGCGCCGTGTTTTTGGGGATGGTGAAAAAGATAAAGTACAACATAAAAAACATCCGGGCTGGCAGTTTAACATTCCTTCGCATGAATAATATCCGGTTGCGTGTAATGTAGTATGTTTTCAGCGGGCTGTTCTTCCCGGTAGTCATCGATTCTTTATGATAGATGAGGGATTTATACTGGTAATATATTTTATATCCCTGACGTTTGAATTGTTCGCACCAGTCAAATTCCTCGTAGTACAGGAAATATACTTCCGGCATGAGCCCTACCTTTTTTAAAGCAGCAGCAGATACCATCATAGCACCACCATGTGCATAATGTGTTTCTGTAAAGGCATCATACTGGCCATTGTCTGTTTCCCGGCAACCGATCATACTGTTTCTGCCGGTGAGCGTATCTACGGCTTTATAGCCGGCATATTCGATGGTGCCTTTTTGGAAGAAGTAATGGAACTTGGGACTTACTACACCTGCATCGGGATGCTGACTAAACACTTCCAGTAATCCTTCTATCAGGCCTTCGGTAAATTCTGTATCATTATTAACCAGGAACAGGTAGTCCCCTGTGGCGGCCTTTATACCCAGGTTATTGCCTCCCGCGAATCCCAGGTTCTGTTCGCTCAGTATAACCCTGGCAGCAGGATATTCCTGCTGAATGGCCCCCGTGGGGTTTTCAGCAGAGGCATTGTCAACCACAATCACTTCCAGGCGGGGATAGCCGATGCGTTTGAGCGACGCCATCAGTTCCACTGTTACTTTAGCGTTATTATAATTAACAGTGATAATGGATACCAGTGGATAATATGTATTATTTTCTGGCTGCATCTAATAAAGGGTTGTTAATACCCGTTTGTGTATGAGTAGTGTGAATGAATGTTTTGTCAGCTCCCTTGAGGCGAAACAACAATAATATCATAATACCGATAGCCCTGGGCAATGCGATCATAGCGGTAACCAGGTATTTCCTGAAAAACTTTCCCGGGATGGGTAACAGGAGGCTCAGCATATTTGCTATAAACAGCCCTGCCCACACATAAGCCGGAATAACCAGAAAAGACTGCAACAGGAAACAAAGAGCGGTAATGAATGTTAATGCGGCCAGGAGCAACATCCTGGGCAGTAAAGCATTCTGGCAAACGGCCAGGTTAAAGTAATTGATATTACCCCTGAAAAGAGCTTTCCATCCGGCGCGCCAGTAAGTGCGTAAATATACCAGTTGACTGGACATCCAACGTTTACGTTGGTTTTCGAATACGGCCGCATGAGTAATTTTCTCATCAAACACGTAGGCATCTTCCAGGTAGTGGATGCTATGCCCCTTTTCTATTACCAGCAGTTGCAACACTTTATCAAATCCGCCGGTAGCCTGTATTTCACTTAAGATCTGCTTGATCAGCGGGTAATGAAACGCCATGCCGGATCCAATCACAGAAGACGATAAACCCAGGGCATTAGCTCCTTTACGGTAAAGATGATTGGCTATAATTTCATTGGCAGCGTCCAGTATAGCAAATGGTGTATTGAGATTCTTTGCTACCCGTTGCCCCTGAATAGCATAATATCCTTGTTGATAAGCGTGATTAATCTTCAACAAAAAGTCTTCTTCCAGCATATTGTCCGCATCGCAGATCAATGCCATATCATAATCATCGCCCAGTTCCTCAAATGCCGCATTCAGTGATTTGGCCTTGGTACTTTTATCAAATTTAACGGCGATTACATTGGCGCCGGTAGCAGCCAGTTCCTCCAGCGTTCTTGGCTGGAGTGAATCTGCTATTACCACTACCTCAAACCTGGTAAGCGGGTAGCGTAAGCGATTGTAACTATTCACCGTCGATAAGATAATACTGTCTTCCTTGTAGGCAGGAATAAGTATCGCAATCTTTGCAAAAGCAGTCGTTTCCTCGTAGTTAATCTTTTCCTTACGGCTCAGGCGACCTGCTATGGATAACAAAAGATTATACAATACGCAACCGGCCAGGTAAACAAACAGTATTACTTCTATAGTAGCTATCATTATACATTATCTTTTTGTACAAGGGCAAATGGTGTGCTCGCCATCAGCCACATATCATATCTGAAGGAACGGTTATGCGCGTAATTAATATCCAGGTCTATTCTTTCCTGTACAGACATTTCCTTCTTTCCCCTTTTGCTCACCTGCCAAAGACCGGTGATGCCGGCGGGCGCCAGGAATCTTTCCACCCATTGGTCAGTGGTCAGCGTGGTTGCCTCATATAATGGTAAAGGACGATTGCCTACGAGCGACATATCTCCTTTAATTACGTTCAGAAGCTGGGGAATTTCATCCAGGCTGGTATTGCGCAGGAAGCTGCCCAATCTGGTCACCCTTGGATCGTTGGAAACTTTAATGAAGGTAGGTCCGTTACCCTGACCATCATATTGATTGAGATGTTTAATTTTATCCAGTTGCTTATCCGCATCTGGTATCATGGTACGGAACTTATAAAATTTAAATACGCGGTAATTTCTGCCGGCACGTTTAGCGGCATAAAATATAGGGCCTTTTGACTCTAACCTGATCATCGCTGCGATCACGAGCAGGACGGGGCTTAACACAATCAGGCCACCGGTGGCCAGGGTAATGTCCAGGGTACGCTTGAGCAGGTTGCTGTAAAACTTCCCGGAATATAAACGGGTACGCAGGCTGCTGCTCTTGTAAACAGGAAACGTGCGCATGCGCTTAAACTTGCTGACAATGGCAATTTTATTGTTCAGCATATGCCACGCACTGGCGGTAATAATATCATCAATAAACGTATAGCGGGCAACCAAGGGTTTCAGTTCGTCAAATCCTTTATCGATATATACGAAGAAAGGAATAGAACCCAGAAACTGGTGGCTGTTAAAAAAAGTATCCCATTCCGTTAATGTTGTTTCATAATTGCTGTCAAACCCATAAATGATAGCTGAAGGCATTTTCTTGAAAACATGCTGCAGCTGATGAATTACTTTTCTCGCATCCTCTACTTGCTCTGTCACGACACATCTAAACTGACTATTTTCTGCCAGCATGACTTTGTTGGGTTTTCCAACAAAAAGTACCACGCTTTCAGCATCTGCTACCTGGGTGAGTAAACTATTTCTATTTACTTCTACGCCTCTGATGCTCTTAACTTGCAGTAAATTGGGGGTAATGGTATTCATCGGTTAAAAAGTTGTAGTGTATTCGTTTGTGACAATAACATATTAAATAGCGGTGGCGCTTAACTGTTTCTCCAGGATAAAGTCCACCTTATTTAATAACTGCATTGGATCAAATGGCTTCTGCAACACTTCTCTCACACTATTGTACCGTGCAGTCAGATCATTGGTTTTGTCGGCATAAAACCCCGACAGCACCATTACGGGTGTATCCTGGTATAAATAGCTACCCGACAGGTAGTCCAGCAGTTCCCATCCATCAATATTAGGCATTTGCAAATCGGTAATAATTAAATCTGCTTTGTTACCGTTCAGTAACCAGGTAATTGCTACCAGGCCGTCCTGCGCTGTTACCACGGAATATTCCTTTCCTAAAACCGCCTCCAGCAAATAACGCATCGGCATACTATCATCTATTATTAAAATTTTCTTTTTCATTATACCTTCTTTTCAAACAATTATTTAAAACTGTTACATGGTGGTTTGCAAAAAATTTAGCGCAAACTCCCGAAGGCTTTTGATGGGATCTGGTCAATTATCAGTCAGGTAAGTTACCTAATGCGGTCTTTGCAGGGGATATGAGAGAGGAAAAATGGTTTTTTCATGCTTGTTGTGTATTCCCGAATCTTCACTCGACGAATATGAAAGCAAAAGTATAGTTTTAAAAATATCAGCGATATTTTTTTTTGTAAACGACCAAATTTGGAGGGTAAGTGTTGCAATTTTTGAGGTAAACGGTCATTTACATTTCAATAAAGTGGTCTGGAGCAATGAACTAACACAAATTACGATTTGCGTATCATTTAAATTACAATACTTTTGTGAAGAAAACAAATAAGCCCCTTTTAAGTTTTGCTGCTATGTCCACCTTTTTGTCTGTGATCTTTTGGCTGAGTCTTTTTATAGTATGCTACAGTTATGTAGGATATGGTCTGCTGCTATATTTCATTATACGTATCAAACGTCTATTACATGGGCATTCACAGCATGGCGACCCTTCCTTTGTTCCCCCGGTAACTTTTCTTGTTGCCGCCTATAATGAAGAAGATTTTATCGCTGAAAAAATAAAGAACAGCCTGGCGATGGACTACCCTGCCGATAAAATCCGTTTCATTTTTGTAACAGACGGATCATCTGATCACACCAATGAAATCATAGCACAATATCCGCAGGTAACTTTATTATATGATCCTCAGCGCAGGGGAAAAATGGCTGCTGTTAATCGCGCCATGGAACAGGTACACACTCCCTTTGTAGTACTATCGGACGCCAATACACTATTGAATCCCGGCGCCGTGTCCCTGCTCATGCAACACTTTGCCGATCCTGCTACCGGCGTGGTGGCGGGGGAAAAAAAGGTGATGCCCACTACCGGCGGCGCAGAAGCCGAAGGAGAAGGCATGTACTGGAAATATGAGTCCCTGCTCAAAAAATGGGATGCAGAGCTCTACAGTGTAATGGGCGCTGCTGGCGAGCTGATTGCCATCCGTACCGAGCTGTATGAACACCCGGAAGAAGATACTATCCTGGATGATTTTATGATTTCTTTCCGTATCAATATGAAAGGATACAAAGTGATGTATGAACCGGCAGCCTATGCCATGGAAACGTCTTCTGCCTCCCTGGGGGAAGAGTATAAACGTAAAGTAAGAATATGTGCCGGAGGTTTCCAGTCTATGGGACGCCTGCTCCCACTGCTCAACCCTTTCCGCTATCCTAAAATTACATGGCAATACATTTCCCACCGGGTACTCCGGTGGACCCTGGCCCCTTTATCGCTGCTCCTGGCTATCATTAGTAATGCTTTACTGGTAATAGGGCAGGCAGGTAATATTTATATTGTGACGGGCATCGCCCAAGTCTGCTTCTATGGAGCAGCGCTCGTAGGTTATCTTCTCGCCAAACGCCAGAAAAAAGTGAAATACTTTTATATCCCTTTCTATTTCGTATTTATGAATGTTGCTGTGTACATCGGTTGCATACGTTATTTCCGGAAGCGACAATCCGCTGTTTGGGAACGGGCGCAAAGAAGTATCGCCGTGCAATAATCGTCGCCCTCGCTTTTTATTCACAAGGCAGATGTTTGCGTTTACCAGCCAAAAGCCGCCGTTTACCAAAAAAAATATAATATATACGAACAGTTATTTACTTTAGCAGGGAATAAAGGAAATTGAATAAAGAGATTGTGTCCTGCTATTTGAATGGACTGACAATGCAACAATATCAGTGAATAAGTTAATTCCCTGACCACCATTTCCCCTCAGCCTTATCCTTCGACAAAGCCTCCATGCTGACAGACAAGTGTCTGATACAGCTAGTAATTTTTACCATCTCCTCTGAACGAAACGTAATTCCGGTTTCCCGGGGTTTTAGCTGTGACATTTTTTTCCTTCAGCCAAGCCGAAAGCTGTGGGATCACGTAATATAATATACTTCTATGAATCAAACTTTACACCGCATGCTCCTTACAATGCTGTTTGCATTGGGCCTTCTCTATGAAACAAAGGCTCAAACAGCATTAAATCCCAGTGACCCGGTGATCACTTACAACTCTGCCAATCCTCCCGCTACCCCACAGTACGATAAAATCGTAAAATGGGTAAGAACAGTAAGAATGAGCTACAACACCGATTCTTATAAATGCTACATTTATAAGAACATGGCGTTCCGTCTTAAATTCCCTAAGACCTACGTTCCTGGCACCAATGATGGGAAAAAATATCCCATCTACCTGTTCTTCCACGGTGTGGGAGAAAAAGGAACGATTTACGACAACGAATACCAATTGTTGTGGGGCGGTCAGTTATGGGCTTCCCGCGTCGACGCAGGTACGTTCGATGGTTTCCTGCTCTATCCCCAAAGCCAGGGCGGCTATTGGGGCCCTAACGATTATGATAACCTGAAGGAAGTAGTAGATTCTATTGTTGCTTCCTGTAAAGGCGATCCCGATCGTTTGTGCGTAAACGGTTTATCCGGTGGCGGATGGGGTACCTGGGAGTTTGCACTGCGCTACCCTCAACTGACTGCAGCGTTTCTCCCTATGAGTGCCATGACGCTGGATTATGCCAATTATATCAATACTTATAAATTTACGCCGCTGTGGCTCTTCCAGGGCGGCCAGGACGGTAATCCCGCTCCTTATACGACCAACCAGGTGGCCGCACAAATTGTGGCAGCAGGTAGTGACTTCAAACTCACTACTTATCCTAATGATGGACATAATACCTGGGTGGATGCCTGGAATGAACCGGACTTTGCTCCATTCATGCTGCGGGCCAACCGGCTAAATCCATGGCCGCTGTTTGGTTCCAGCACCTTCTGTCCCGGACAGTCGATCACTATTGGTATAGCTCCTGGGTTCCAACAATATGAATGGCAAAAAGATGGCGTTACTGTTTATACAGGTACGGCCGATTCCCTGGTAGTCACCCTACCGGGTAGTTATCGTGTGAGAGGATTACTACCTACCGGATGGACGGGATGGTCTCCTACCCCACTGGTGATGAGCTATAAACCCGCCTCACCGGCACCGGTTATTACTACGTCGCCGGCACTCGCCAGCAATGTATTGCCTGCCCTCGATGGCAGCACCAGCATTACTATGCAGGTGCCCAGCGGTATGACCCAATACGAATGGATCAAAGGCGGTAGCGCTACCATACTCAGCAACACCAATACGCTCACCACATCTACACCCGGTGCATATGTGGTAAGGGTTACAGCGCCTAATTATTGCATAGGCGCCTATTCAGATACCTTCAGGGTGGTGAATGCCACCGGTATCAACGGCCCGGATCCCATTGGCAGCCTCATAGTAAGCAGCTTCACCAAAACGTCTATTTCCCTGTCCTGGACAGAGAATCCAACCCCTGCTTTCAATGAAAAATACTTTGAAATTTACAGGGCTACCCAAAGTGGTGGACCATATATTTTAGTTGGAAAGAACAACTCAGGTGTGGTGACCTTCACTGATGTCAACCTCATACCAGGTACCAACTACTTCTATAAGGTACGTCCGGTTAATGATAACGCAGCCGGGCCTGTGTCTGCTGAAGT
This sequence comes from Chitinophaga sp. Ak27, assembly GCF_012726295.1. Lineage (GTDB taxonomy): Bacteria > Bacteroidota > Bacteroidia > Chitinophagales > Chitinophagaceae > Chitinophaga. Next base: position 80,860 of record NZ_JABAOB010000011.1, read on the forward strand.
TAAAGGAACAACTGTTGCAGACAGCTCCGCTCCTTCTGCCCCTCCATCATTAGCCATTAGCAGTTATACCAATAACCAGGTAGTATTAACCTGGCTGGCCGCCACAGATGATGCGGGTATTGCCGGTTACGACGTATATGCCAACGGCGTACTGAAAATGTCTGTCGGCAATGTATTAACCGCCACTGTTACTGGTCTTACCGATGGTACCCTGTACAACTTCTATGTGAAAGCAAAAGATGTGTCGGGTAAAACATCTACGCCAAGTAACCAGGTAACGGTAAGAACTAAAAAGGCAAACCTGTCTTACAAGTTCTACAACGGTAGCTATACCAGTTTGCCTAACTTTACTAACCTGACACCGGCTCAAACAGGTAAAGCGTATATTCCGGATCTTTCCATAGTACCAGCCGGCACTACTACTAATTATGCGATCATGTGGACCGGTTATATCCGTATCCCGGTTACCGGTACCTATACATTTGAGACTTACTCAGATGATGGCAGCAAGCTGTATTTCAATAAAACATATTCCAGCTCCGCTACTGCTACCGTCAATAATGATGGTTCGCATGGCCCTACCTATGCTTCAGGCACCGTAATCGCCAATGCGGGGGTATATCCTATTACAGTTACTTACTTCCAGGGCGGCGGCGGCTCTGCCATGAACGTGTACTGGACCAGCACCGCTGCTGGTATTACTACCCGTACGCTGATTCCGGATGCGGCTTTCGTAGATACTTCCGTGGTAAATGGCAGCGCACCAACAGCGCCATCTAACCTGGCCGTTACGGTTAATAACTACAGTAAACTCAACCTGACGTGGAAAGATAACAGTACCAACGAAACAGGTTTCGAAATTTACAGAAGTACCAGTAGCTCCGGCACTTATAATATCGTAGCTACTACCGCAGCCGGAGCTGTGGCATATACCGATACTGCGCTTAATGCCAGCACCACTTATTATTATAAAATAAGAGCCATTGGTCAGTATGGCGAATCTGCCTATACTGCTGTGGCCAGCGCTACTACCGCGGCGAAACCATTGCCGCCAACAGCACCTTCTAACCTCGTTTTACAGGCATTGTCTACCTCCGTGGTGAAACTCACCTGGAATGATACTACCACTATTGAAACCGGCTATGAAGTACAACGTTCACTGGCCGACAGTCTGCATTTCAGTTCCTTTAAGATACTGGGCGCCTTTGCTACCAGCCAGGGAACCTTCTCTGATTCTACGTTGGCAGCCAATACGGTGGTATACTATAAGGTAAGGGCCTTCGGAGAAGGTGGTTACTCTGCATTCACCGCAGCAGCAGGCACCAAATCACTGAACAATCCGCCTAAGATGGCGCCTATCAGCAGCCAGACTATCCGCTACGGCACCACGCAGTCGATACCGGTAAGCGCTACAGATGCGGATAACGATCCGATTACTTTCAGTCTCTATAATGCACCTGCCTTCGTATCCCTGCAGCAAAATGCAGGCGTTACTTCCCTGTACCTGGCGCCAACGGCAGCACAGCAGGGCACCTACAATGGCATCGGTGTAATTGCAGCAGATAACAATGGTGGCAAAGACACTGCGCTCTTCAACCTGGTAGTGAACGACAACTATCCACCGGTAATTGATTCCGTAGCTGGATGGAGCGTCAATGAGGGCACTACCACTACGGTGAAAGTATCCCTGCATGACCTGAACCCGGGTAATACCTTTACCTGGACAGCCCTCCAGTTGCCGGCCTTTGCCAGCATAGTAAGCGCCAATGATACCTGCCTCCTGACTTTAGCACCAGGATACAGCGATGCGGGCACCTACGTAGTAAAACTGCAGGCAGCGGATAATGCCGGCGGTATCGACGTACACAGCTTTACACTTACGGTAGTAGACAGACCTACACCGAACTATAAACTGTTCCTTAACTTCAAACTCAACAACAACGTAGCTGCACCGTGGAACAATATCTTTGGTACTACTACCACTAACCTGAAAGATGATGGCGGTCGGGTAACCAATGCTGGTCTTACTTTCGATGAAAGCTGGTGGGCAGCAGGTACAGAAGGCGCCGTTACAGGTAACAACAGCGGTGTATATCCTGATTCCGTGTTGGCAGAATACCTTTATTTCGGTGCGCTGCCCGGATTCTTCACCGGCGCACCCGCTATGCACGGTCATATTACCGGCCTGGAAACAAACAGGACTTACACCGTGAAGTTCATTTGCGACAGTAAATGGTGGGCGCCGCAGCCAAATAATGGTAGTACACAATACACCATCAATGGCGTTACCCAGACATTATATGCGCAAAACAATACCAGCAATCTCGCCATATTCCAAAACGTATCGGCAGATGCCAATGGTGAGATCAAATTTACGCTCAGCATACCTGCTGGCGGCCAGGTAGGCTACCTGAATGCCATGGAAATTGATGCAGGCGGCGTAGGCGATAGTACGGTAACAACTAACCATCCGCCGGTATTAACTGATATCAGCAACCAGACACTGGATGCAGGTACTACCCTCAACGTACCTGTAGTGGCCAGCGATCCGGATGGTAACCCGATTAACTACAGTGCCGTTAACCTGCCATCTTTCGTAACGCTGGTACAGTCAGGCGGCAGCGTATCACTGTCAATCGCACCACCAATAGGCACTTCAGGTACCTTTAACAATGTAAGCGTTATCGCCAGGGATTCCTATGGCGCCGCAGATACCACTACCTTCAGCATTACAGTAAATGTGCCGCCTAATTCTAATGGCAGCTACAAACTGTTCCTGAACTTTAAACTCAATAACACGGCTCCGGCTCCATGGAATAATCTATCCAACGGCACCGCTTCTGCCCTGAAAAACGATCAGGGCCAGACCACTTCCGTAGGACTGAGATTCGATGAAAGCTGGTGGGCAGCTGGTATAGAAGGAGCTACCACCGGTAATAACAGCGGAGTTTATCCGGATGTGGTACTGGCTGAATACCTGTACTTCGGATCACTGCCGGGCTTCTTTAACGGCGCCCCTGTGATGCACGGACACCTGACTGGTTTAAGCGCGAATACTACTTATACCATCAAATTCCTGTCGAATAGTAAATGGTGGGCGCCGCAGCCAGACAATGGCAGCACCCAGTTTACCGTCAACGGCGTAACTAAAACGCTGTATGCACAAAACAACACGACCACTACTGCCGATTTCGCTAACCTGACAGCTGATGCAAATGGTGAAATTGCCTTCACACTCAGCATCCCTGCCGGCGGACAGGTAGGTTACCTGAACTGCATGGAAATTGATGCTACCTCCAATATTCAAACCTTAAACGGTACACAGGCCATGGTGACAGATGTAACTAATCATCAGCCGGCCCTGACATCAAACGGCGCTAATAAAGGCAGTATCCAGGCCAATATCTATCCAAATCCATATATGGATAACCTGGCCATAGATATGACCTTACAAAAATCAGCCCCTGTGATGATGATAGAAATTACTGACCTCAGCGGTAAACGCCTCTATACAGAAACCCGGAAGGAAGTACCGCAAGGTAAGAACCTCATCCGGATCAACACCAGGAGCAGCATCAGCTTACCAGGCATTTATATCCTGAAGCTGACTACTTCGACCGGTGAAACCAAGAGCGTTAAACTTGTCAAGGGAAATTGAGTTGTAACTGAATGATTATGATCAAAGTAGAACCGCTCCGAAATTTTCGGGGCGGTTTTGCTTTTGGTTAAATTTGCGTTACCCGCCAAACTTCAGCGATAACCAACTAAAATTTATGTTTCGCTTAAAAATAAAGTGTCTTTTAATATAATCTTTTACCTTTGACTCATAACCGGATATACCAGGATACTTATGTTCTCCCGGATATCTCCCCATAACCTCATCCTCGATAAAACCAGAATTTGAAGGGCAGTAAGCCCAATATTAATTAGATTTTTTACCATCTCCTCTGACACGCCAGTATCTGCGCCGGGATAGGACTTCAATATACATGTATATCCATGTTCCTGCTCTGCGTATTACAATAAATTTTAGCAAAAGGAAAATTATATATGGACATCGTGTATTTCATAAAGGCGTTACTCAAAAAGAAATGGTGGATACTGCTCAGCACCATCGCTGCAGTGGCTGCAGCCTTTGCCTTTACCATCGGTAAACCCAAATTATACGCATCCACCGCCCAAATGGCGACGGGATACACTACCAACGAGCAGATTAAATTAAGGGATGAAAATGTTAACCTGTTTGAAGCCGACGTTAAATTTGACAACGTTATAGAAAACATTAATTCTCCGCTCGTTACCGGGCTGCTGTCCTGTAACCTGATGCTGCATGATCTCACCAGCAATAAACCTTTTCGTCAGCTTACAGAACAAGACCTGAAAAAACCGGTATACCTCTCCGCCAATAAAGAAGAAATTGTTCGCGTATGCCGCCAGAAAATTGATTCCCTGCAAATACTCTCCTCTTCTATTCCCGAAGAACGGAAGATACTGGAGTTCATGAAGCTTTATAAATATGATTATGAGAGCATTCGCAAAATGATGCTGGTAGGACGTCTTCAGCGTACAGATTATATCAACATCATTTGTTATTCAGAGAATCCGGACCTGTCTGCCTACGCCGTAAATACACTCTACAAAGAATTTATCCGCTTTTATCGCAGCTCCCGTTCCGAACGCTCTGTAGAAAACGTAGAAACATTTGAAGCGCTGGTAGAACAGAAAAAACGGGAACTGGACCAGAAAGTAGAAGCACTCCGGGGATATAAAACTGCCCAGGGCGTGTTGAACGTAGAAACAGCCAGCGGCAATGAGTGGGACCTGATCAAACAATTTGAAAAATCCCTCTCCGATGAAAGGGCTAACTACAACAACCTGCAGGCTTCTCTCAACAACATCAGCACACAACTGGCCCAGGCTAATAGCGGCAAGCCTGCCTACTCCAACTCAAATGCCGAAATCATTTCACTGAGAAGACAAATCAACGATCTCAACGATCAATATGTGAATGGCGGTTCTACCGACAATGCGCTGGCCGATAAAATAAAAACACAACGCGCCCGTCTGCAAAAAGCTATGCTGGATGCCTCCACCCCTTCCGGTAAAGTAAGCAGCAAAGAAGAGTTACTACAGAGCAAAGAAGCCCTGGAAGCACAGGTTAGCGCCTCCCGGCTGAACATCAGCGCCCTGGAAAATAAAATCCGGAACCTGCGCTCCTCAGTTGGTTCCTATGCCAATAAAGAAGCTACCGTTACCTCCCTGCAACAGGAAGTAACCCTGGCACAGGAAGAATATAATAAGCTGAAAGAAAAATTAGGTTCCGCCCTGGACAACCGTAACGTACCACAGGATAACTTCCGCCAAACATTGATTGGACAGCCTGCCTTTACACCGGAATCTTCCAAACGCCTGGTGATCATGGGTATGTCTGGTATGGCCGTTTTTATGATTGCCTGTATCAGTATCCTCTTCAGAGAGTTTATGGATAACTCCCTGAAATCTCCTTCCATTTTCAACCGCACCTCTGATTTGAAGCTCATTGCTACCATCAACCACGCTAACCTGCAGCGTTATAAACTGCTGGAAATATTACAGCGGAAAGCGGATGAATCGCAATGGCTGAAAAGACAAAATATTTTCCGCGAGTTGCTGCGCAAACTCCGGTATGAGCTGGAAAGCAGCGGTCGAAAGGTATTCCTGTTTACCAGTACAGAACCTCAGCAGGGTAAAACCACCCTGCTGCAGGCAGTGGCCTATAGCCTGAGCCTGAGCAACAAAAAAGTATTAGTGATCGATACCAATTTCTGCAACAATGATGTGAGTGTACAGATGGAAGCCAAACCTACGCTGGAATTCTTTTCCGTACCTCCTGCTGAATTCAGCATCGAAAAAGTGAAAGAGATTGTGACAACGTACGAAGCACCAGGCATAGAAGTGATTGGCTGCCGGGGCGGGGACTACACCCCTTCCGAAATTTTGCCTCCCAATCACCTGCTTAACTACCTGCCTGAGCTAAAGCAATATTACGATTACATTTTAATGGAAGGTGCACCACTGAACGATTTCACCGACAGCCGTGAGTTATCTGTATATGCAGAAGGAGTAATCGCCATCTTTTCTTCTCACTTAAAAATGAAACAAATAGACCGGGAATCATCCGAATTCCTGGAATCACTCGGCGACAAATTCCTGGGAGCTGTCTTGAATAACGTTAAGGAGGATTACATAGAATTGTAAATTTCTCTAAAATTAAAGGTCCGTTGAAACTTCACGACATATTTAGCTTACGCCCCGAGAGCAAAGCGTCGCGCTACGCCTGGATTGACTATGCAAAAGGCATTGCCATTGTCCTGGTTGTATACCGGCATCTGGCCTATGGGCTTGTAGCCAGCGGCATTGTACTACCAAAGCAAGTACTGGCTACTAATGATATGTTATACAGTTTCAGGATGCCGCTCTTTTTTTTACTGTCAGGCATTTTCTTCAGCAGAAGCGTAGGGAAACGTGGTCCAGGAACGTTCCTGGTGAATAAGGTAAACACATTGCTATACCCTTATCTGCTTTGGGCAGTGATCCAGATCACCCTGCAGATATTGTTTTCAGACTATAGTAATGCTACCCGTTCGATGGCTGATTACTTGAACATTTTTATTCAGCCAAGAAAGCTTGATCAGCTGTGGTACCTGTTTGCACTATTTAATGTAACGATGCTGTACTTGCTGTCATCGCTTACAATTAAAGAACGGAAAGCATGGCAACTGGTCATCGGATTGGCATTGTTGGGGATAGCGCCTTATGTGCAGCCAATCAGCACCTTTTACGATATAGCGATACATTATATCTACTTTGCTATCGGAGACATTGCTTCCGGTTATTTTTTCCGGGAAGAAACACAAATGCGTTTCTCCAACCCAATCAACCTGCTACTGCTCGCACCAGTATTCGGTTTATTGCAATGGTACTACCTGCATCACCAGCAAATGAGCTTGTATGTCCTCATGCTGATTGCACTCAATGGATGTTTGTTTGTGATGATGCTTTCCTCCTGGTTGGCAAAACACCAACGGATGGGGTTCCTGAGCATAATAGGTCATTATTCATTGTATATCTACCTGCTGCACATCACCATATTTGCGGTGCTGCGGGCGGTACTGATGAGAATAGGTATCAGTAATGGCCTGGTCCTTTTATTGACGTTAATACCCACTTCCATCTTCCTGTCGATTATCGCTTACCGGGTATTGATACAATTGAAATGCGGCTGGTTGTTTACCGGGCCATTCGGTCAGCATAACGCTAACAATAAAACAGTATTGCCATCTTAAACATGAAAAAGCAAGCAAAAAATAAACCGATAGACCAACACCTGCACCAGGTGCTGATCCTCATCTTTATAGCGCTCACGATTATCGCTATGGCGGTTAAAATAGTTTTCTTATAAATTCTATTCAGTGGAAGTAGCGAAAAAAAATATCTTCAACATATTCATTATTATCTGCTGGGTAATAGTTGTACCGGTTATTGCCTATACAAGCGCCCAGGAGGTAAAGTATACAGCTTTACTGATAGGTGGCGTAGTAGGTATCAGCGTAGCGCTAATTTCCGTGTTGAATTACCGGGCAGGCTATTTTATCTCCTGCACCGTTGCACTGACAGTGCGATTGCTGGAGCGGATGTCTGGTACAGAAATCCCGGTGGGCGTGCTGATAGATGCCATCCTGCTGATAACGCTGGTAGGTAGCTTGCTAAAACAGGAAGATAATAACATTAAAAAGGTAGACTTCCTCAGGGATCCTGCTATCATTACTTTCTATATCTATGGTGGGTATATCCTGCTGCAGTTTTTCAACCCCGCCTTTGTGTACGACCGGCATGGCTGGACTACCTTCGCCAGGGTATATGTGCGTAATATGGTAGCGATGTACCTGGTGATGAGAATAGTGAGGAATATGGATGACCTTAAATTTTACCTGAAGTTTTGGATCATCATGCTTACCATCGCGGCTTTCTATGCCTGTATCCAGCAATGGTTTGGGCTTATGCCTTTTGAGAAGGCCTATATCGCCAGGTATCCGGAAAAATTTAAGACCGTACTTATCTTAACCGGTATCCGCATCTTTTCCTTCGTGTCTGATCCGGCAGTATTCGGGGTGATCATGGCCTGTGGTTGCATTATCAATATTGTGCTGCTGACAAGTTCCATGAAACTGATTTCTCCTGCCAAGAAGGCTTTCCTGGTGTTTTCACTGATACTTCAGTTCATGGCCCTCGGATTTTCCGGTACGCGTACAGCTTACATCATGGTGCCGATGGGCCTTCTGATCATGGTATTTGTGAACATGCGGCACCGCAATACGATTATCGGCGCGTTGGTGTTTGTAATGGCATTCCTGGTGTTGATGTTTGGCCCTTTTCACGGTAACTCTACTGTGATCAGGATGCGTACTGCCTTTTCAGGTTCAGAAGACGCCTCTCTCAATGTGAGGGAAGTGAACAGGCATCGTATTCAGCCGTATATCTTCAAACACCCTATTGGCGGAGGTTTCCTCAGCTGTGAACCAGGTTCGGGTAGTGAGCTGGATGGATTTCCTCCCGACAGTGGCTACCTGCGTACCGTACTGGAACAAGGCTTAATTGGCCTTACCCTGGTGCTGATTAATATTTTCATCATGATGCGGTACATGGTGTCTAATTATTTTGCTGCGCGAACGGAAGCGGAAAAGCAGTTTACGCTGGTCATTCTCTGCGTCATGTTTGCCCTGGTGGTGAGTATGTATGCTCAGGAATCGTCCGGATTGATAGAATCTGCCCTGCTGTACTATGGCTTAAATGGGATCACTATAAAGTTAAAATATCTACTATCATCTCCAAACATCACATCATGAAACGCGTATTTTTATTTTTATTGGTAGCATTCACAGGAACTATAGCGAAGGCTCAGCAAGCCGACACCGCTGTCCTGCTGCGTTTACCCGCCGATCAGCCTACTGTTGCCCGGTTAAAGGAAAGACTGGTAGAACTGGCCTATCAGAATCCCCAGTTAAAAGAAATCGATTTTAAGAAACAGATTTCTAAATATGAAGAAAACAAAGCCAAGGCAAGCTGGCTGGATATGCTTACCGCCGCAGGTAACCTGAATGAGTTCACCATCAAAGGAAGCGGTACTACCAACAACAATACCCTGTATCCAAGATACAACTTCGGGGTTATGGTTCCCATTGGTCACCTGATCAGCATTCCTAACGATGTTAAAATAGCCAAGGCCAATGGCAAAGCATTGGAGCAACAAAAAGAAACTGGTAAACTGGCATTGAAAGCGGCAGTGCTGCGGGCTTATGAAGACTATGCTGCGAACAAACAATTATATGAGCTGCAATTGCCATTGCTGGAAGATGCTTATAATCATTACAAACAGGTAGAATCCAGGTTTTCCAAAGCTGATCAGAATACACAGGTAGAAACATTAAATGAAGCATATCGTCTTTACAATGCTGAAATGGTGAGAAAAGTAGCGTTGGAAAGGGACGTAAAACAATCTAAAATAGCGCTGGAAGGCATTATCGGTAGTACCATGGAAGAAGTACTGCTGCATTTATAATCAGGGGGCCAGCGGCGTAAGCTAGCCGGCAAATAAATTTGTACAATGAGATTGACGTTAGTAATCGGATTGATGCTGCAGACAATAGTGTTGGCGGCGCAGGATTTAAAACCATTCCAGGCTATACAGGTGCAGATAACGCCCTGGCATCATATACCGGCGTTGCTGAAGCTGCCGGATAACATGAAACCTGGTAAACGTTACCCGATATTAATCTGCCTGCATGGCAGAAGTATCGCTGGTACAGATCTGACGAAGATATTCAGACAAGGGGTAGCCCGGCAGATGCATGAGGGCAAAAACATAGATGCCGTCAACAAAACAGACGGGAAAAAATATGAGTTCATCGTCCTGGCTCCACTGGCCACCAGCTGGTCATTGGGCCCGGAACACCTGGATGCCGCGCTGACAGATGTATTGAAAAGATATCCGATCGATTCGTCCCGGGTATATATCACCGGCTATAGCGCCGGCGGATGGTCGGTTGGAATGGCAGTTACCGACAAACGGATGGCGAAGCGAATAGCTGCCGCTGTAAATATGTCGCCTGCTACGATCGACGCAGAAAACCTGAAAAGCTTCCAGGTAACCGCGCAAAACAATATCCATGTATGGTATTTCGGCGGTACTGAAGAACCGGTATTCCTGGGCAACTGCAAACTGTTTGCCGATAGTACCAGCAAATACAAACCCGGGCTTACCAAACTAACCATTGGTGACCATAAGCACTGCTGCTGGGAACAATATTACAACCCCTCCTATCGGGAGAATGGAATGAATATTTACGAGTGGCTGCTGCAATTCAAACGATAACCAGGTATGTTTTCTTTCAAAAAGTGGTTATGTATTACGGGCACCGGAACATTGGTGGTGTTGATATCAGGTTTCCTGCTCTTTAAAAGCAGGCAGGAAACCGCTGTTATGAATGAAGCCGCGAGAGCGGCCGCTCCCGGGCGTTTTATCCGGCTCCCGCAAGGCCTGGTACATTATCGCCTGTCAGGTCCCGATACGGCCAGATTATTGGTACTGATCCATGGCGGCGGCTCCAGTGGTATGGAAGTATGGAAATACAATGTGCCCTTCCTCCTTTCTAAAGGCTACCGGGTACTTACCTACGATCTGTATGGCCGGGGATATTCCGACCGGCCGGAAACAACCTATGACCTGTCGCTGTATCGCCGGCAGCTTAACAGCCTGCTGGATACGCTGGGCATTCACCAGCCCTTTGATATGATTGCAATGTCGATGGGAGCAGCGATTGGGTTGGACTATGCAGCTACCCATGCCAGCCAGGTAAAACAAATCATTTTACTGGGTCCCGCTGCAAGCGGAGATCTCCATCCCAGTCTATTCCTGAAAGTTCCCGTCGTTTCAGATATTTTAATGAGTGGGTACTGGTATCCCCGGGCTACCGAAAATCAACGAAAGGAATTTGTGAATCAACCGTTGTTTAATGACTACGCCAAACGGCTGAATTATTTCAGCAATTTTAACGGTTATAAACGCATTACCCTGTCTTCATGGATGAATATGCTCAACCAGAGCCAGTTATACCTGTTAAAACAGGTAGCCCCGCAAAAGATATTGCTGATTTACGGCAAACAGGATCCTTTTTTCCCCCCGGAAAAACTGGATACTTATACCTCCTTATACCCAACTTTAGCAGTACATGAAATAGATAGTGCGGGACATATGCCGCATTATGAACAGCCAACACAGGTAAATAGCCTCATGTGGGAGTACCTGCAGGCAAAGGATTGATATACTTCCTTGCCTTCTGACAACAATCGCCATCCCGGTAAACCAGGATGGCGATTGTTTAGTATGGTAACTCTAATACTGTTTTAAAGAGAAACAGTATAAAGAGATGAATTATTTTTTATAGCCAATCGTCAACAACGGAGACCCTGCCAAAGGCATGTAATAGTTGTTGATGTCTACCAGTGCTGAGTCAACAGTTGGTAATTTAGCATTGGCGTAACCACCGGTACCTTCCGTAACCGTACCTCCATTTTCGAGGTAGATGTAGGCGTTAGGATAGATAGTACCACCAGTGGTACGAGGCTGAATGATCGCATTTGAATTAACAATCTGCGGAGCAGTCATACCCAGGTAACCGTTGATGCGGATACCCACACCACCAATACGGGCAATAGTGTTGTTAAGGATTTGCACTACTGCATTGTTGGTGCCTCTCAGGCTCACACCATCCAGCTGGTTGTCTCTGAACAGGTTGTTTTTGATAATGTGCGTAGCGCCGTTTTCACCGGAACCGTAGAACTGGCAAAGTTCGCCCCAACCATCGTGTACATAGTTATCGTGTACATTGGTGTTGGTGGTACGGCCACCAATTAAGATACCACCCGCATCTGCGCTACCATGTTTAGTAGCCCAGTTGGTTACTTCGTTACCAAATACTTCCAGGCCATCAATGGCAGAAGTTTGAATACCATCCGCACCGCTGCCGGATACAGTATTGTTATAGATCTTAACATTACGCCATTTGATAGGTTGCGCATACTGTTGGCCGGATGTAAAGCCGGATGGAGATCCATAGTAAGGCGTATTGGTTGTCATATCCCAGTAAGTAGCGGTATGACCGATATACATGGCTTCATTGAAAGTACCGGTGATGGATACATCATGTATCAGCAGGTTTTCCATGTAGGAATTTGGATACTGTGTAGTCAGATCGCCGGCAACCACTTCTGTTTTTGCCCACAAGCCTGTACCACCGTTCTGAATGGTGATATTACTTACTTCAAAGTTATCTGAGTGTTTGGCAAGTGCTACGTTAAAATAAGCTTGTCTGCTGCTCTGGGTACTACCGCTCACAACAAAGTTAGATTTTGAACTCTGACCTCCTACTTTTACATAATGACAATCGCTGAAGCTGAGTGCAGTAGCCCAGGAACCACCGTTCCAGGTTGGATTTCCAATAGTGGTAACAGTGCCAGTGGCATTACGAACAATGATAGGATTGCCTGCACTTCCACGTAAGTTGTTGAAAACAACGGCGGCGAAGTTTCCTTTCAGGCTTATTACGTCTCCTCCCTTATAAATACTCCCATCTACCACAAGGTGGCCGGCAGCATCGGGTACAAGTACATATTCCTTTCCGGTGATAGGCGCTGCAGTAGCAACCGTATCTGTTGATGTTGAAGGTTTAAGTTGGTCCAATTGCGCCTTATTACAGCTTTCCGCTGTAACCAGATATGTCAGGGCAATTGATAAGACTGTGAACATAGTCAATCGTGCAGTGCTGAAATGCCTCATGGTTTTTCAAATTATTTGTATGGTTTCAATAAAATATCTACTATTAAAAGTTAATAGTAAACGGTGATCATCTGATATGGACTCGGTTTTTCTAAAAAATAACTGCACACATATTAACGTCTCCGGAAACAATTAAAACGGTCCGATTATGATTTATGGCTGCGAATATCCAGAATTTTGAATATAAAACAGCACTCTAACGAACCTCCGAAACGAAATATTATACGCCGGAAATGAGGCATTTTTAAGTTATCTGTCATTAGAGAAATTAAATTGCCCGATTCTACCGTTGGTCAGAAATATACCGAACCCATAATGCCCTTGTCTGCTCTGAAACCTAGGCTGATCAACCATATTATTATTAATAATATATATTATTAATAATAATACGTAAATTTTTATTGAAAAAATCAAAAATAATTTGAAAAACTTTTCCACATTCTTAAAAAAGACGCGGGTAAAGCATTAAACGGTTAAAAAAAGGTATAGGTTAAAAACAAAACAGCCGCTTCAAAAGTTTTGAAACGGCTGCCTTCTTTTATTATTTGTATCATCCGGTTATTACAACCCGAATGCTGCTTTTACTTTATCCACATAGTCGAGTTTTTCCCAGGTAAACAGCTCTACTTCTACGGTTTTCTCATGTTTCTTACCCTTGTTGAATACTTTCGTCACTACCTGCGATTCACGGCCCATGTGGCCATAAGCAGCCGTTTCGCTATAGATAGGATTGCGCAGTTTCAGGCGCTGTTCGATAGCATATGGGCGCATATCAAAGATTTCTTCAATCTTCTTAGCGATTTCTCCGTCAGTCATTTTCACTTTGGAAGTACCGTTGGTATTTACATAAATACCACAAGGTTTAGCAACACCGATAGCATAGGAAACCTGCACTAATACTTCATCACAAACACCTGCTGCTACCAGGTTTTTAGCTATGTGACGGGTAGCGTAAGCGGCAGAACGGTCTACTTTGGATGGATCTTTACCGGAAAATGCACCACCACCATGGGCGCCTTTGCCACCGTAGGTGTCTACGATAATCTTACGGCCAGTTAAGCCGGTATCACCGTGAGGACCACCAATAACGAACTTGCCGGTAGGGTTGATATGGTGATTGATATCGAAACCGTCGAACAGCTTTTGCAGTTCTGGTTTCAGCTGCGCTTTCACCCGGGGGATCAGGATGTTGATCATGTCCTCCTTGATTTTTGCGAGCATTTTTTCATCGGAATCAAAGTCATCGTGCTGGGTAGAGATCACGATGGAATCAATTCTTACGGGTTTATTATCATCAGAATACTCGATTGTTACCTGGGATTTAGCATCCGGGCGCAGGTATTTAATGTCTTTATTCTCACGACGCAGTGCAGCCAGCTCCAGCAGCAGTTTATGCGCCAGGTCGAGCGCCAGCGGCATATAGTTCTCTGTTTCGCGGGTGGCATAACCAAACATCATCCCCTGGTCACCGGCTCCCTGCTCTTCCGGAGATTTACGGTCTACACCCTGGTTGATATCGGGCGACTGTTCATGGATAGCAGACAGGATACCACAGGAATTTGCTTCAAACATATATTCGCTCTTGGTATAACCAATCTTGCGGATTACTTCTCTTGCGATGTCCTGTACATCGAGGTATGCCTCTGATTTCACCTCTCCTGCCAGTACCACCTGACCGGTAGTTACAAGCGTTTCACAAGCTACTTTAGATGATGCATCATATGCCAGAAAGTTATCAATCAAAGCGTCGGATATCTGATCAGCTACTTTATCAGGGTGTCCTTCTGAAACGGATTCAGATGTAAATAAGTAAGGCATAAAAAACTGGGATTAGTAGTTTTATGGTTTAGTGTAAATAATTCTAAGTTTCATATTGTATTGCGACAGATTACCTCCGCCTACTTTCACCCTATCCACGTCTATGGGCAGAGAGGAAGTATTCAACGCTTTCAGCTTAAAACCATTATTGGCATCGAGTTTTTTGATAAACCGCTGTACCGTATTGGCAAGGTTAAATGTATACTGGACTACCTGTATTCCTCCGAAGTTAGTAATTACCTGGCGGGTTCCTCCAAAGTAAGTGGGGCCACCGGATGAATAGTAGTCGATGGGTACCTTGGTGGAGTCCCCATTACCATATTGCAGTAAAGATAAGCTTCCTGGTTCAATAAAAATATTATTCATGTCAGATGGCCCGGCAGTAATTTGTGTAATGATTAATTCTGCCTTGTTGATCATCACATTAGGAAAGTTTTCCAATCCCGGGATGGTCAGCTTCGTATACAAGCCCGGTGCGTTGTTCAGGAACAGGATACTGTCCCCTTGCGGGTTGCCGGTATTGATAAACCGGCCTGCCTGTGAACCATTGTAATTCCTGGCGAAGTAGTTGGCATGGGCACTGGTATATTGGTTGAAGCTCATGACAGCCTGCAGTGAGTCCTTTTCTGAGTTCTTGTAGAATACGGTCAGTTTCGTATTTACATCATTGAGCGACAGGTAAATCATATTCCGGTTGGTACCCAGCATGGTATCCGGTATAATGGCAAATCCTTTCAGATAAGCCCTGAATGCAGAGTCGGTAGCAAAGGCGCCATCCGATTTCTGCTGGAGTAACTCGTTACCGAAGGCAGGACTAAGCTTAATACGCAGCTGTGCTGCTTCTTTGGTGCCGTAAACGCTTACCGAATCACGGAGACTCAGGGGCGTTACCGTTACCTGGCCCAGGAGATTACTTTTATCGTATCCTAATGCGCGGTCATAGGCGTAGTTGGTATCGATCGTAAACTTAGGTTCGGTCATGCGGTAAATACGGAACGTCTGCGGCGTAGAAGAATCTCCGGTGTAGCCAGCGTATGCGAGCGATAATACCACAGAATCGAGGGTTTGGCCGGCTCCTTCAAAGGTGAAAGCACTTTTAGGCAGCGATACCTGCGTGTATACGAAGGCGTGGCTTTTACCAAAAACCGGGTCTGTAGTAACAGATCCCAGAATTTTCCGATAACTGCTATTTCCGTTTGCAATAGAGGAATCATACCGGAGGATGTTGTTGGCGATGATACCGGAAATCACGGTATCATGTGCGTTTACAAAATCGCCCGGAGGAATAAGGCCACTCCCGAGAAGGGTAGATTTATTACAACCGGCGGCGCCAAACAGTAGAGTAATATAGGTTGCTAAGAAACTGAGGTTTCTGAAATTGATCTTCACGCGTTATGTTGTTAGTGAGTATTGGTTAAACTGCCGAACATGCTTTGAATTAGCTACTTACCCAGCAACTGGTTGTATAATGCAAGGTAATCGCCAAGATCATCGTTATCTTTCTTGAAAGGCAAAATTATCTTTCCCTTTTCTGCTTTTACTTCGTCCACCACTTTCTTTTCCAGCTTGTCGCCCGCCAGTACCACCGCATCGGCGTATTTGGCAGCTCCTCTGTTCAATGCAGTGTTGGTACCATCCTTAAACAGCTCCATATCCTTTTCTTTGATCTGGTTACTGATGGTGGCTTTCTTCACAAAGGTGGTGCCTAACTTTTCTTTGAACGTGTTGGGCGTCAGCGAATATATGATTTTTGAGTTGGCAAAAACCGGTTCCTTCTTGTAGGCTGTTTTCAGATACATTGGTATCAGAGAAGTCATCCAGCCACTGCAATGAATAATGTCCGGAGGCCATCCGAACTTTTTCACTGTTTCCAGGGCTCCCTTACAAAAGAAGACAGCTCTGGCTGCATTGTCGTCAAAAAACTCCTCGTTTTCATCGGCAAATACAGTCTTCCGCTTAAAATAATCTTCATTATCCAGGAAGTAAACCTGCAACCGGGCATTCGGAAGGGATGCCACCTTGATAATCAACGGGTAATCATCCCCGTCAATCACAATGTTGATACCCGACAACCTTACCACTTCGTGCAAACGGTGTCTTCTCTCATTAATAATTCCAAATCTGGGCATGATCACTCTCACTTCCAGGCCAGCCTCATTGGACTTAATTGCCATTTTATTGACCATGTTCGCGTAATCACTCAATTCCAGGTACGGCGACATCTCTTGGGCAATAAAAAGAATTCTTTTCTTTGTGGACATTTAACGCTGATTATTAATGCAGTAATTTTAATTTGGCTTGCAAAATTACGGATTTTTTACGGAATATTGGCCAATCTGTCAGTTTTAACATCCTTTTAAGCAATGATTTATGTATCAATTTAAGCACAGCTCGGACCTGAAGAAGCACCTTTCCTTGGTAAGAAAGAGTAACAAAAGCATTGGATTTGTGCCCACTATGGGAGCCCTCCACGATGGGCATCTGTCACTTATTCAGGCCGCCAGAAAAAATACCGACGTGGTTGTTTGCAGCATTTTCGTCAACCCAACTCAATTCAACGATCCAAAAGATTTTGAAAAATATCCTGTCACCATTGGAGAAGATATAAAAAAATTAAATCACGTATCAACAGATATACTTTTTTTACCATCCGTAGAAGAAATGTATCCGGAAGGACTGGAAAGCGATCTGCATTACGACTTCGGCGACCTGGAAACCATCTTGGAAGGAAAATTCCGGCCCGGGCATTTCCAGGGCGTCGGCCGCATTGTTCACAAGTTACTGGATATTGTGCAACCAGACCAGCTTTTTATGGGACAAAAAGATTTGCAACAATGCCTGATCGTCCGTCGCCTGCTCCAAATCACCCATTCTCCCGTGAAACTGGTCGTATGTCCTACTGAAAGAGAAAAAGATGGCCTGGCCATGAGCAGCCGCAACACCCGGCTCTCTCCTGCCGCCCGTAAAAAGGCCACTGCCATTTACCACGAACTGACGGCCATCAAAAATAACTTTGGTAAAGGGCTCCATTTCATGGAGGAAGCCCATGAAGCTTTTGATCACCTGAAAAAAGAGGGCTTTGAACCCGAGTACGTAGACATACTCCAGTTGGAAGACGGTATGCTCCGTCCCCTGGATCAGCCGCCCGGCAACGCTACTGTAGTAGTAGCACTGGCCGCCTGGCTCGATGGAGTCCGCCTGATCGACAACATGATATTACAGGGCAGCCTCTAGCCTTATGGAACAAGACATGCAGCGCACGCTGCACCAGGACTGCATGTCTTGTTCGATCTTCCATATTTTTTTCCTAGTTTTGCAGACGCTCTTTTAATAAGCGTTAAGCCAGTACAAATTATGCAAATCGAAATTTTAAAGTGTAAGATTCACCGCGCAGTAGTTACCGAAGCCAATCTGCAATATGTTGGAAGCATTACGATTGACGAAGACCTGATGGATGCTGCTGGTTTAATTGAATACGAAAAAGTCCAGGTATTAAACGTAAATAACGGCGAAAGACTGGAAACCTATGTCATCAAAGGTAAGCGCGGTTCAGGCGTCATTTGTATGAATGGCCCTGCTGCCCGCCTGGTAGCGCCTGGAGACATTGTGATTATTATTTCCTATGCCACCATGGATTTTGAAGAAGCTAAAAAATATACGCCTATTGCCATTTTCCCTAAAGAAGGGAATAAATTGTAACCCTTATTGTTATTAACACCCTAAACAACTTTGGATCATGCCCAAAACGCTTAAGAACGTCATTAAGTTTGTTTGCTTTTTCGGCATAGGGGTGCTGTTGATATGGCTGTTTTCCAGGAATATCAATGCAGCGGAGTGGGACCAGATTAAAGTGGCCCTGCGAAAAGCCAACTATTGGCTGCTGATCCCTACTATGACCATCGGCATCGCCAGTCACTGGTTCCGGGCCGTAAGATGGAAGCTCCTGATGAAGCCCCTGGGCCATCAACCTGCTACCCTCAATACCTTCTTTGCCGTGATGGTGGGCTATCTTGCCAACCTGGCCGTACCCCGCCTGGGAGAAGTAACCCGCTGCGGTTTACTGGCCCAATATGAAAAAGTACCGGCCGATAAACTGGTAGGTACCATGATTGCCGAACGCGCCGTAGACCTGGTATGCCTTATTCTCCTCATGATCCTGACCGTGGTAACCCAGCTGGATCTTCTCGGCTCCCTGGTAAATGAAACTGTTTTGCAGCCTATTTCCAACAAGATAGCGCACGCCAATGGCATGCAACTGCTGGCAGGCATCATCATACTTGCAGTAGTCCTGGTAATACTGGGATGGTTACTCCGCCGCTTTGCCCGTTCCAAAATAGCCATTACCATAAAGGGCCTGATCAGGGGCATCACGGAGGGCTTCCTCTCGATCGGCAAAATGGAAAGGAAGAAAAAAGTATGGTTCATTATCCATTCCATATTGATCTGGTCCTGCTACCTCTCCCAGGTATATATCGGCTTTTTCTGTCTCCAGGAAACCAGCCACCTGGGCATCAGCGCCGCCCTGGCCGTGCTCATGATTGGTAGTGTAGGCATGATCGTTATGCCCGGCGGTATCGGCGCCTATCAGCCACTGGTACAAAAAACGTTGGAAATCTATAGCATCCCTTCGGCTATCGGCTTCGCCTTTGGATGGATTATCTGGGTGGCACAAACCATGCTGGTGATCCTCCTCGGCTTTATTAGCCTGGTGGCCCTCCCGATCTATAATAAGAAGAAAGAAGCCGCCCCCGTAACACCTTAGTTTCCCAACGGCTAAAAGATATCGATTAGGAATGCCCCGCATAAGCGGGGCATTTTTTATTTCCTGTAAAGATGCCAGGTACGACAGATACAAGCCACTCTTTCCACCTTTGCTACTTAGCGTGTCTACGGGAAATACCCAACTTTTCTTTAACTTTAATTTAATACTTCAATTAAAGCGAAAGCCGTATCATCGTATTTTAGTATTATGTGAATTTTTTGAATGTAAATTAGTTAGTATGCGTTTGCAGAATAGTGAGAACCTCGATATCATGACAATACCTGAAGTAATTGTATCTAAAAAAACTGCCCGGAAAAAACCCCTTCCCGAAAAGAAAAAAATGATAGCCCGGGATATCAGCTGGCTGGCATTCAATGCCAGGGTATTACAAGAAGCCGCTGATAAAACAGTTCCCCTTCACGAACGCATTCGCTTCCTGGGCATCTTTTCCAACAACCTCGACGAGTTTTTCCGCGTACGTGTAGCCACCCTCAAACGCATGATGTCTTTTGGTAAGTCCGCCAAAATGCACCTCGAAGAAAATCCCGACAAAATACTGGATGAAATCCAGGCCAGGGTCATAGAACAACAACGGGAATTTGACCAGGTATGGAAAGATATTGCCACGGAAATGGAAACGCAGCATATCTATCTCCGAACAGAAAAACAACTTAATAAAGAACAACAAAAATTTGTACTCAATTATTTCAATGAGCAGGTACGTACCAACATCATCCCGCTCATGATCGAGAGTATACAACAATTTCCCATCCTGCGCGATAAGTCAATTTACCTGGCCATTGTATTGGCCCGCCAGGATAATTCAGTGCGACAAAAATTTGCGTTGATAGAAATTCCTACTAACGTACTTCCCCGCTTTATCATTCTTCCCTCCAAGCCCGGAGAGCATGATATTATCCTGCTGGAAGACCTGATACGCTTCTGTTTACCGAGCATCTTCGTTTATTTCGGCTACGACAAATTTTCTGCACACATTATCAAAGTGACCCGGGATGCGGAGCTGGACATCGATAATGATATCTCCGACAGCCTCATTCACCAGATTGAAAAAGGCCTGAAAGACCGGCGTAAAGGCAAGCCCGTAAGGTTTGTATACGATAAAGACATTGACCCGCTGCTGCTCGAATACCTGATGCGCCGGCAGGGACTATCGGGGAAGGATAACCTCATCCCCGGGGCCCGTATCCATAACTTCAAAGATTTTATGGATTTCCCGGAATCTATCTTCCCCCCGCATACACACCGTAAAACCTTTACCCATCCCCTGTTTGTAAATGCGCCCAGCGTAATGCACGTCATTCAGCAACAGGATGTGATGCTCCATTTCCCCTACCACAGCTTCGATACGATTATCGACCTGTTAAGGGAAGCCGCCATAGATCCCAACGTATCTGCCATCAAGATAACGGCGTATAGGCTGGCCCGTAATTCAAAAATTATCAATGCCCTGGTGAATGCCGTACGTAACGGCAAACAGGTAACCGTGGTGCTGGAATTGCGCGCACGCTTTGATGAAGCTGCTAACCTCGACTGGAAATCCAGGCTGGAAGAAGAAGGCGTGAAAGTATTGCTGGGTATTCCCAACATGAAAATACATGCCAAACTGTGTGTGATTAAAAAACGGATCGGCAACAAAACCATTCAATGCGGTTTTATCAGCACCGGCAACCTCAATGAAAAAACGGCCCGGGTGTATGGCGATCATTGCCTGCTAACAGCCAACCGCCTGATCATTGCCGACATGAACCGTATATTTTCCTACCTGGAAAGTCCGCGGCATGATATCAAAATATTACAGGGCTGCAAAACCCTGCCGGTTAGTCCGCTCAACATGCGTGACACTTTCCTGCGACTGATAGACAGGGAAATTAAAAACGCCAAACACAAAAAGAAGGCCGCCATTACTATCAAAATGAACTCCCTTTCCGATGCAATGCTGATTGCCAAGCTGTATGAAGCCGCCAAAGCTGGCGTGGATGTAAAGATGGTGATCAGGGGTATCTGTTGCGCTTATACAGAGAATAAAAAATGGAAGAAGTCTATCAATGCCATCAGCATTGTAGATGAATACCTGGAGCATGCCCGCGTATTTATCTTCCATCACGGCGGGGCAGAGAAAGTATTCATTGCTTCCTGCGATTGGATGATACGCAACCTGGATCACCGCGTAGAAGCCGCCGTGCAGGTAACGGATCCGGCTATACGACAGGAGCTGATCGATATTATGCAGATACAGCTGAGCGGTAACGTAAAAGCCCGTATACTGGATAACGAGCAAACCAATCAATACAAGAAAGAGGGAGATAAAAAGATCCGTACCCAGGTAGAAATCTACCGGTACCTCCACGAAAAACAATACCTGTAAATTTAAAATGTTTTACTTTTGGCTTTTGATATAACGACTGACAGATGAAATTAGCTGCGATAGATATTGGCTCCAACGCTGCCAGATTACTCATTTCTGAAGCATCGCCAAATAGTTCCGGAGTAATGGACTTTACCAAGCTGAATCTGGTGAGGGTACCGCTGCGGCTGGGATTTGACGTATTTACCAGCAACATCATCTCGGAGAAAAAAGCCGCACAACTCATCAATACGATCAGATCCTATCGCCTACTGCTCGACGTATACGATGTAAAATATCTGAAGGCTTGTGCCACCTCAGCCATGCGGGATGCCACCAATGGCCCTGAAATCCTGCAGCAGGTAAAAGAAGCGACCGGTATCGATATTAAAATTATCTCCGGCCAGGAAGAAGCAGCTTTCATTTATGAAAACCATGTGGCCGAACACCTGGACACTACCAAGTCATACCTCTATATAGACGTAGGTGGCGGCAGTACAGAGCTCACCCTCTTCAGTGCCGGCAAGCAGGTATTCAAGGAGTCGTTCAATATAGGTACCATCCGCCTGTTACAGCAACAAGTGACCGACGTGCAGTGGCAGCAGCTGAAAGATTTTCTGAAACAACAACTCAAAGGGGCTGGTCCCGTATACGCCATTGGCTCCGGCGGCAACATTAATAAAATATTCTCTCTCTCTAAACGCAAAGAAGGTAAACCACTGTCACTGGATACGCTGAAAGATTATTACAAGGAATTCAGCAGCTTTACCGTAGAAGAACGCATTCACCTCTATAACCTCCGGGAAGACCGCGCCGATGTGATCGTACCTGCCTTGCAGATCTACGTAAACGTAATGCGCTGGGCCGATACACCGGAAATTTTCGTTCCTAAAATCGGGCTGGCAGATGGCCTTATCCATGCACTTTACGAGGAAATAGCCGTTAGCCGCACATAAAAAACATTTCCTTTTATCTTTTTATATTACCACCTTTGCGGTTATTGCTAACAGCCCTTAAATGCTAAAAGCTACTGCTTATGTCAGTCCATAAAGAAATAAAGCGTATCACCACGCATGTACTACAGAAGATGAAGGTGGACGGAGAAAGAATATCAATGCTCACGGCATACGATTATTCCATGGCCCGCATTTTTGACGATGCCGGCATTGATATCATACTGGTAGGTGATTCCGCTTCCAACGTAATGGCCGGTCATGAAACCACCCTGCCTATTACATTAGATCAGATGATCTACCATGCCGCTTCGGTGGTAAGAGCCATCAAGCGTTGCTTTGTAGTAGTAGACCTCCCTTTTGGTTCGTACCAGGGAAATTCCAAGGAAGCGCTGAGCTCTGCAATCCGTATTATGAAGGAAACAGGTGCACACGGCATTAAAATAGAAGGCGGCGAAGAAATTATCGAATCCGTAAAACGCATAATCTCCGCGGGTGTACCGGTAATGGGCCACCTGGGCCTTACGCCCCAGTCTATTTACAAATTTGGTACTTACGCCGTACGTGCCACCGAAGAAGCCGAAGCCAATAAGCTGATCAACGACGCCAAACTGTTGCAGGAAGCCGGTTGCTTCGCTATTGTGCTGGAAAAAATTCCTGCTGCACTGGCTAAGACAGTGGCCGAGTCAGTAGAAATTCCTATTATCGGTATTGGCGCCGGTAAATATGTAGATGGCCAAGTACTGGTGATGCACGACATGCTGGGTATCAATAAGGAGTTCAAACCACGCTTCCTGCGCCGTTACCTCGATCTGTATGCAGAAATCTACGGGGCTACCCAGGCTTATATTCACGATGTAAAAGCCAAAGATTTCCCGAACGATAACGAACAATACTAAGCTCATTTTTACGGCCCTCGCTCCAAGCGGGGGCTGTTTATTTTTATAGATATCGCTTTTCTTTCGTTTCAAATACTTATATTTGTTCATCACTTTTATAAGTTGAATGAATCACCTGTTAAACATACAGCTTTCTCTTCTCTCCTATTTGCGGAGCACCTGCTCCCATGTGCCATAGGTAGCACAAAGGGCATTTAAACTTCCCTACATATTTTTTCTTGCTGCACTACCGCTCAAGCGGTTAACTGTATTGCATTTCAGCATTCCTGTAATGAATGATCGGCGTTAACGTACCGGTATTTTCCATGGTACAAACGAACAACTATCATTCACAAAAGCTTGTTGCAGTCAATATAACGTTGACGTATATACGTAGTGTGGAATAATAGCTATGTCTTTTCACTAAACAAGTGAAGCTAACCGCTTCACACATCACTATAATTCCAAACAGATGATGAAACGCGTAATGATTATCGGCGCCGGCAAGATCGGTGAAACCGCAGCGTTCCTGCTGCAACAGTCTGGCGACTATACTGTAACCCTGGCAGACAGTAATGAAGGGCTTTTACAGAAATGTACAGATGAGGGCATTCACAAAGCCTTGCTGAATGTAAATGATGCCACAGCCCTGGAGCAGGCATTAACCAACCAGGATATGGTATTGAGCGCCTGTCCCTTTTACCTGAACGTAAAAATTGCCACTGCGGCTGCCAAAGCCAACACTCACTATTTTGACCTTACAGAAGATGTGGCTACTACCAATGCTATCCGTGAAATAGCCGCCAAAGCTAATGTGAGTTTTATGCCACAATGCGGCCTGGCGCCGGGCTTTATCAGCATTGCCGCTCATGATATTGCCAAACAATTCGATACCCTGGATGCCGTTCGCCTGCGGGTCGGCGCCCTGCCCCAATTTCCTACCAATAGCCTCATGTATAACCTTACCTGGAGCACCGATGGCCTGATCAATGAATATTGCAATCCCTGTGATGCCATTCATGAAGGCGAACGCAAGGAAGTGATGCCCATGGAAGGCTACGAACGCTTTGCCCTCGATGGAGTGGAATATGAAGCGTTTAACACCTCTGGCGGATTGGGCGCCCTGGCTGAGATACTGGATAACAAAGTATATAACCTCGACTATAAAACTGTACGTTATCCTGGTCACTGTAACCTGATGAAAATTCTGCTCAACGAGCTTAAACTCAATAAAAAGCGGGAAATGTTGAAGGAGATTATGGAAGATAGCATACCTTTCACCCCACAGGACGTGGTATTGGTATTTGTATCCGTTTCCGGCACTGTAAATGGCCGTTCGGTACAGCGCTCCTACTCCCGTAAGATCTACAACCAGGCTATTGCTGGTAAGGATTTCACGGCTATCCAACTTACCACCGCCGGTGCCGCCTGTGCAGTCATCGACCTCCATGCCAAGGGCAAACTGCCGGCGACCGGCTTTGTTCGCCAAGAAGATGTGGCGTTCGGAGATCTGATCAAGAACCGCTTTGCGGTATATTATAATTAGTTTTTAACTATCTGCTCTTGGTAAATTGCCGTAAGGAGTGGCCTCTTTACCAGAAATACTAACAGCTAATTGCAAAAACGCATCCTCAATGTTAAAAGATGTATTAAATGGGCTGATGGAACGCTATCAGCAGCGGGTTCCGGATGTGGCGGCAGTGATTACCGCCATGATAAAAGAAGGAATGATCCGGAAGGCAGATGATATCGAAAACGATCATATTGCGTTCAGAACAATGGGAGTTCCTCAGCTGGGGGTAGCTTCGCTGGAAAAAATATTTCTGCACTATGGCTACCGGAAAATGGATCACTACCATTTTGCCGCCAAAAAACTGGATGCCTGGTGGTATGCGCCGCCTGCGCCCCAATATCCCCGGATCTTTATCAGTGAGCTCCGGGTAAAGGATCTCAGCCAGCAGGCGCAGGATATTATTTATAGCTATACCCGCGAGGTGAGCAGCGACCCGGTAGATCAACTGAACCTGGATGATAGCGCCACTGTGGATACTTTTTTACACAGCGCCCTGTGGCGTACCCCTACCGTAGCAGATTATAACCTGCTGGCGGCAGAAAGTGAGTATGCAGCCTGGGTGATTTATAACCGTTATTACCTGAACCACTTTACCGTGAGCGTGCATAACCTGCCGACTGGATACAATACGGTAGCCGATTTCAATACCTTCCTGGAGAAACACGGCTTCCGCCTGAACGATGCAGGAGGTAAAATCAAAACCAGCCCGGATGGCATGTTGTTACAAAGCGCCACTGTAGCCCGTATGATCACTGCCGAATTTGCTGGCGGCGAAAAACAGGATATCGCCGGCTCCTACGTTGAATTTGCCGAAAGGAAGATACTCCCGGCATTTGTGGGTCTCCCCGCCGGAGAAATCCGCCGCGAGCACCGCCGGGAAGGCTTTGAAGCCGGTAATGCCGATAAGATCTTCGAAAGCACCTACGCTGCCCAAACAAAAAAAACTTCCTAATTTCGTTCAATAATACACCTGACAATGGTTGAAGATATTTTAAAAGCATTAGGTATCCAGGGCGAACAAAGTGGTGTCAGCACTGGCGCTCACTGGCTGCCAGCTCACGGAGCTACCATTACCTCTGTATCTCCGGTGGATGATAAAAAAATTGCAGCTGTAAAAGGCGCCAACAGAGAAGATTACGACCAGGTGGTGGCTATCGCCCAGGAAGCCTTCAAAGAATGGCGTAACTGGCCCGCCCCCAAGAGAGGAGAAATTGTGCGGCAGATTGGCGAGGCCTTGCGTAAACATAAAGAGCACCTCGGTAAACTAGTGTCTTATGAAATGGGAAAGAGCCTGCAGGAAGGCTATGGAGAAGTACAGGAGATGATAGACATCTGTGATTTTGCGGTAGGATTATCGCGGCAGCTGCACGGGTTAACCATGCATTCTGAGCGTCCCGGCCACCGCATGTATGAGCAGTGGCACCCGTTGGGTATTACCGGCATTATTTCCGCCTTCAACTTCCCGGTGGCAGTATGGAGCTGGAACTCGATGCTGGCATGGGTTTGCGGAAACGTATGTATCTGGAAGCCTTCCGAAAAAACACCGGTGACGGCCCTGGCCTGTCAACGTATAGTCGACACCGTATTTGCCGCCAATAAGGTACCCGAAGGCGTGTGTAACCTGGTGATCGGCGACCGGGATGCCGGCGAATGGATGTCGCACGACACCCGTATTCCACTGGTATCCGCTACCGGTTCCACCCGTATGGGTAAAGCCGTAGGAGCTGCCGTAGGACAGCGCCTGGGGCGTTCTCTGCTGGAATTGGGTGGCAACAATGCCATTATTATTTCGCAGGATGCCGACCTAGATATGTCCATCATTGGCGCCGTATTTGGCGCCGTGGGCACTGCCGGGCAACGTTGTACCTCTACCCGCAGGCTCATCATCCACGAAAGCGTATACGACGCCTTTACTGCCAGGCTGGTAAAAGCTTATTCACAGCTGCGTATCGGTAACCCGCTGGATCAGCATAACCATGTAGGTCCATTGATTGATAAAGCGGCCGTTAACGCTTACCTGGATTCCATAGAACAGGTAAAAGCGCAGGGAGGCAGCTTCCTCGTGGAAGGCGGCGTGCTTTCCGGGGCAGGATACGAATCCGGCTGCTATGTGAAACCTTGCATTGCCGCCGTGGAAAATACCTACGCGATTGTGCAGCATGAAACCTTTGCCCCCATCCTGTACGTCATGAAATACAAGACGCTGGCAGAAGCCATTGCTATGCAGAATGATGTGCCGCAAGGGCTTTCCTCAGCCATTATGACCCTCAACTTGCGGGAAGCAGAGCAATTTCTCTCCCATGCGGGATCTGATTGCGGTATTGCCAATGTAAACATCGGTACTTCCGGCGCAGAAATCGGTGGTGCTTTTGGTGGTGAAAAAGAAACCGGCGGTGGCCGTGAAAGCGGCTCCGATGCCTGGAAAGCCTATATGCGCCGTCAGACCAATACTATCAACTACTCTACCAGCTTGCCTTTGGCACAAGGAATCAAGTTTGATTTTTAGCTATTGAGTATAAAGCGAAAGACATAAAACTATTGAGGCGAATGACCAATGCGATTTTAAAATATTCGCAAAGATTATTCGCCTCAATAGTTTTATGTCTTTCGCTTTATGCTTTCTGCTTTTTGGATTCCAGCCCCGAGGCGCTAGCCCCGGAGCTTTTAACTTTCATGACTGGAACTGCTACCCGATCAGATTTTTAAAAGCGGTTGATAAAATGCGTGACTAATATTCTTTTGCGCAGTCTCGGCTGCACCTTACTCTACATACTGCGTGCACAGTTCTAAAAATAGTAGCGAGGTTAGAGAACCCCGCTTTTCGTTAAACGGAAACCATGCTTATGAGAAAAGTAAAAATGGCGGGAAGCCATTAAATACTCTTCTGAATATAAATATTAAACTTTTTTTTGAATATTCATATTCAACTTTTGTGCTACGGGTGCACCGTTGCTGACCTATTTCACGGTCAAAACCTGTCCGCTTCCTCTGTCATAAAGGGTTTTGATCTCTTTTCCCCATAGTCCCGTACGATAAATCACCGCAGTAATATTTTCCGGATCACTGCAAATAACAAAGGCTTTGCCTTTATTTCTCTTTATCAAGTGGTTAAATACGTTGGCAGCCTGCTCAGGGTTATCGGCCAATTTGAAATAGTCCAGTTGCCTCATGCGGACTTTTGCCCGCTGAGTAGCAGTTTCCACAGCACGATCCCCGAAATTTCCCGTACCCCCATTTCTTTCACTGCGATCATACTGCTTTCGTCCTTCTATCCTCCAATCAACCAATAAATAGCGCGTTTATCATTAAAATTTAATGTTATACCGCTTTTTCTATACCTTTATCGTTTATCATCAAGATATTTTTAGTTGTTTTTATAGGGAAAATTATTGAACATGAAATTGTTTAGTCGAGAGGTAGCAGCCCTTGCAGGCTGCATTGCGTTGATGACTGCATTTACAACAAGCGCCGATGCACAAAGTAAAGTCCAGGTCCCCAAAAACTGGCAGCTCTTAAGCTACGATACCGATAGCGTGTTCGGTACGTCTACCGAAAAAGCTTATAAAGAATTGTTAAAAGGGAAGAAAAGCACCCCGGTTATTGTAGCCGTAATCGATTCCGGTATTGATACCCTGCATGAAGATCTGAAGAACATTCTGTGGACTAATCCGCGGGAAATACCCGGCAATGGCAAGGACGACGATCACAATGGCTATATAGACGATATTCACGGCTGGAATTTCCTCGGAGGAAAGGACGGCGCCAGTCTGAAAGAAGACTCTGAAGAGGCAGCTCGGGAATACTACCGCTATAAAAGCCTGTATGGCAATCCTGATTCTGCGTTGGCAAAAGATTCAAAAGAATACGCCATTTGGCAGCAATTGCAATCGAAAGTAGAAAAGCCTAACTCCCAGTTTAAGGTGCAGTACAAAAGCATGTCCAAGCTGCAGGAAAATGTGAACAAATGCGAAACCATCCTAAAAAATTACCTGGGCAAAGACGATTTCAATGTAGCGCAACTGGACAGTATTCAAACGACCAACCAGGATGTTTTGCTTGCCCGCAATTTCATGAGCCGCCTGCTAAAAAGCGCCGGCGATGAACCAGCTACCTTCGGCGAGTTCAAAATGGAATTCGATGAGTACATGAATGAACTGAAACGTAAGGCAGAAGCCACCGATGTACTCCCAAACGCTAACCGCGAAAGGATTGTAGGCGACAACCTCGAAGATATTAACGACAACAAATACGGAAACCAGGATGTGATGGGTACCTTTGGGTTCCATGGAACACACGTATCCGGTATTATTGCCGCCTCCAGGAACAATAGCGTAGGTATCGACGGCGTAGCCGACAATGTACGTATCATGGCCGTAAAAGCGGTTCCTGATGGCGATGAAAGAGATAAAGACGTGGCGCTGGCCATCCGCTATGCAGTGGATAACGGCGCACAGATTATTAATATGAGCTTCGGCAAGCCTTTCTCTCCTCATAAAGAATGGGTGGATGCCGCGGTAAAATATGCAGAAGAAAAAGGCGTGTTGCTGGTGCATGCCGCCGGTAATGATGGTGCAAACAACGATTCTGTTGCCAACTATCCTAACCCGAATTACCTGGATGGCGGCCGGGCTGCCAACTTTATCACTGTAGGTGCTATCAGCACCGGTACGATGCCCGATAAAGTGGCGAGTTTCTCCAACTATGGCAAGAAAGAAGTAGACTTATTTGCGCCAGGCGTTCAAATCTATTCTACAATCCCGGGTGGCAATAAATACGGCTCTGCCAGCGGTACCAGCATGGCCAGCCCTGTAGTAGCAGGTGTGGCGGCATTGGTGCTCTCCTACTACCCTGAGCTCAGCGCCAAACAGTTGAAATATGTGCTCGAAAAAAGCGCTACCCCACTACCGGACGGTTCTACTATGGTTAACAAACCAGGCAGCAGCGATGAAAAAATTGCTTTTTCAGATTTATCTGTTACCGGGGGGCTGGTAAATGCTTATGAAGCGTTGAAACTGGCGGCTACCATTAAGGGAGAAAATGTGAAAGGGAAGAAACAACACAAGGCGAAGGTTAAACCGATCAAAAAGAACTAATCAGTATCGATCATACTAAAAAAGACCCGGCTGCGATGAGATTACCAGCCGGGTCTTTTGTTTTTAATGCAGTTATTTAACGAGGCGCAGGCTGAGCGGGTAACGGTATATCTTGCCCTCATTGGCCCGTACCGCTGCCACGATGCTGAAAATAACATTGAGGAACCATAATATCTGCACCAGGCTTCCCCATCCCCAGGTAAAGCTGAAGTTCCACCATGGCCGTGACCAAAACGTAGCCACTGACCAGATGCCATACAGAATATTTTCAACGATTTTAGCGGCAATAACAGCCAGGCTATAGGTGATCTGAAAATTCACGGCTTCCTTGCCCTGATCGTCCACTACATGGGAATCATTGCGTTTAATCAGCCATAGTACCAGCGCCCCGATAATATTGCCTACAGTAGGGATGATCCACATACCAATAAGGCCGCCCAGGTGAATAAAGGTACTCCAGGTACGTTCTTCTTTAGGATTCATAAAATATAAGATTAAATATTAAAGGGAAGTTAACAGCTTATTTTAGCATATCAAAAGAGAAGAAGAAAAAAACTACAAACCTGTAAGCCGGATTCTGTTCTCCCCGCTTTCGCGGGGAGCTGCTATCATTTATCTGCGGCAACGTTCGCACGTTGCCTGTATCTGCCTACCCTCGGTCATCGGGCGAGCAGCCCTCAGGCGACCGTATACATGGCATTTCAGCACGCAAGGTTTACCCGCACAAACAGTTACCTGCCTGCACCGTGGGCTCTTACCCCACCTTTTCACCCTTACCTCTACCAGGTAGAGGCGGTTATTTTCTGTGGCACTTGCTGTACCTCCACCAAAGATGGAGGCCCCACCCGTTAGGTGGTGCGTTGCTCTGTGCTGTCCGGACTTTCCTTTTCGCTGAACAAGTCAGCGAAACGATAGCACGGTTTGTAGTTGAGGCGCGAAGGTAAGAAAAATATTACCTAAACGTTATTTCTGTAGCGCCATAGCCATACTTGGCGTGGTATTGATTAACGAAGTTGGCTACTTCTGGCGTTTGTCGCAATACCTGGTGAATTTCATCCCGCAGCTTTCCTTTACCCACGCCATGAATCACTACCAGGTTATGCTGATGATGACTGATCGCCAATTCCAGGTAACGTTGAAAAGCATTGAGCTGGATAGCCAGGATGGCAATATTGCTTAAACCTTTCCAGTTTTTTTCCAGGGCCTCTATATGCAAATCCACCTCCTGTTTGGGCGTAAGCGTTGTTTCAGGCTGCAGCTGTATCTTGCTTAGCAGGCTGGCAAAGTTCCCGGATCCGATAGAGGTAATGGGTGCTTTCTTTTTAGGCTGCTCCGGCGTAGGTTCTGGTTCTGGTTCCTTCTCCGGAAATTTATCAAATAAAGGATAGGTAATGGTGGCTTCTGCCTTGGTGCGCAATTGTTCCAGCTGCACAAACATTTGTTTTGCCTTTATTCTCCAGGTTTTCTTCACAGAGGTAGCCAACTTGGGTTGCGGCTCTTTCAGGAAGAAAGTAAACTCGAACCGGGGATTGTCGTTCAGTGATTCAAACAGCAGGTCAGCCAGGTAGAAATGATTATATGGCTGGATCTCATTCTTTATTTCCAGATCCAGCTGATTATTCAGCCAGATCTGAAAATAGAAACGCATGGCGTGCGGAGTATCATTGAACAGGTGAAACTTCATCAGTTTCACTGTTTCATCTAAACCGTCCATCTGGTATACCGGTAAAACAGACAGGAACATGCCCTTATCTGTTTTAAACACTTCATATTTGCTTCTGTCTACTTTGATTTCGTCACCGGGAATGAGCCGTGGTTTTTCCTTCACCAGCTTTTGCTGGGTAAAACGATGGAAATATGGGAAGTCTATCTGGTCGAGATACACCGGGAAAGAGGTCCCTTTTATCTCGATCATTACCATGTTATCATTCACCAGTTCAACAACCGTTCCTTCTTCTTTTGAGCTCAACAGCAATATCCTGTCGCCTATTTGGTATTTCATAATTGCATTCTTCAGACTGCAAAAATAGAAATTTGAAAGGATATGCGGGCCAGAGATATCCGGAATATCAGAAGTCGATATACTTATGGTTACGTTTTTCAGGGTGCCGGCGCATGTAATCATCAACAGAAATGCGGCCGCTTCCTTCCACCAGGAAGACAATCAGTAACAGAAGCACCAAGATTGCCAGGCCTGTAGAAGGATATACATTAAATAATTTAGTAGGAGAATGTACGAAGAAAACGGCGCCCAGGAGGATGGGTATATTGACGATCACGGAAAACCGTGTCACCAGCCCCATGGCAATAAATAAACCGCCGACGATGTGGGCAAATACAATATAGTGTCCGAGCATGATTGACATGGCCGCCATCGTAGGCCGCTGGCTGATCATAGACACCAAAGCATCTCTGTCCATCACAAACAGGACACCCATTCCCATGAGAAATACGCCCAGCAGAATGCGTACTGCACTCAGCCAATTGGGGCTATGTGTGTCGCCCCAGTGTTCAACCCGTTGTAGCATGTTCATAAAATATAAATTTTAAGATCAAAGAGCTACTGTGAAGTTACGAAAAAGCTGAAAGCATATAGCATAAAGCAAAAAGCTATTATAGAGGAGAATTAAGCGGATGGCATCCGCTAGAATCTCGTCTATAATAGCTTTTTACTTTATTTATGCCTATGCCTTAAGCGTTTTGCTTTACAGCCAGTTTACTGTGCGAATAGCTGTAGCCGATGTAAATCACTAAGCCCATGGCCAGCCAGATAGAGAATACGATCCAGTTCTTCAGGGCTATTTCTGTCATCAGGTAAAAACAGCTTAGCATGCCTAATACCGGTATCAGCGAGAGTTTGCGGGTAGCCGACAGATAAGTAATTATCAGCGTTACCACCACAAACAGGTAGAAAGGAATATTATGTTTCCATACATTCCAACCGCCTTCCATTGACAGTTTGAGCAGTATTTCCTTATTAAACAGGATAATCAGGCCGACTACCAGTGCGGGAACAATCCATTGCCCGTTGATATAGGGCAGCTGAAAGCGTTTGGTAGTCGCTTTTTCCTCCCGGGGAAGTATCAAAACGCCGCCGCATACCAGGATAAAGGCAAACAGGGTACCTATGCTGGTGAGGTCTGTTACGATCGTCAGATTGAGGAACAACGCCGGAATACCTACCAGCAGGCCGGTTATAATAGTGGCATAGGAAGGCGTTTTAAACCGGCGGTGGATGGTGCTAAACCGGCGGGGCAACAATCCATCGCGGCTCATGCTCATCCAGATGCGGGGCTGGCCAATCTGGAATACCAGCAAGACGCTGGTAGTAGCCACCACTGCACTCACAGAAATGAGATAACTGATCCATGGTAAATGTACCTGGTCAAAAACAAATGCCAAGGGATCATCTACCTTGAGGTTATAAAATGGTACCATACCCGTCAGTACAAAAGAAATCAGTACATATAATACCGTACAGATAATAAGCGAATAAATCATGCCTTTGGGCAAATCCCGCTGTGGGTTGGCACACTCTTCCGCAGTAGTACTTACCGCATCAAAGCCAATATAAGCGAAAAATACGGCCGATACCCCTTTCATGACACCAGAGAACCCGTTTGGCATAAAAGGCGACCAATTCGCCTTATTTACATAGAAAAACCCTACTACGATCACAAAAAGGATCACCAATATTTTGAGGGCCACCATGAAGTTAGCGCTCCGTTTACTTTCCTGGATACCTACATAAGCCAGGTAAGTAACAATTACCACGATGATAAAAGCGGGCAGATTGAGAATTATCGGGATACCGGCGATATGCGGGGCCGCAGCAATGAGGGCAGGACTGGCGCTATCATAATTGCTGGCCAGCCAGGGTGGCAAACTCAATCCCAGTCCCCCGAGAAGGTTATTGAAATACCCACTCCAGGAAATGGCCACGGCGATATTCCCGATAGCGTATTCCAGGATCAGCGCCCAGCCTATCACCCATGCGGCTAATTCTCCAAAAGTAACGTAAGAGTAAGTATAAGCACTGCCAGATACCGGCACCCGGGAGGCAAATTCGGCGTAACAAAGGGCGGAAAATCCACAAGTAATCGCAGTAATCACAAATAACAGGGATACACCCGGACCACCATGGAAAGAAGCTTCCCCGATGGTGGAAAAGATGCCGGCGCCAATAACTGCCGCAATTCCCATGGCAGTAAGGTCCTTTACTTTCAGCACTTTATGCATCCCCCCTGTTTCATGACCGTCTGCCAATCCATCTTTGGCATCTTTTAAAATAGTGGCAAGCGATTTTTTTCGAAACAGCGAATTAGACATTGGCTAAGGAATTACGTGTTACAGTTTGGCTTTTAATGTAATTTAAAAAAATCCTGTTCTGGTAAAATAAAAATGCTGATTACCCTGATTAATCTTTCAGAAAAAAATCAGTGTAAACAGCATTCTCACTTTCATCCTGAATAAGACAAGCGCGAATATAACGCGAATTTAAATACAAAACTTATTGCTGGCGGTTTAACAGGTAGTTGGCCAGATCCATCAGCGGTGCCTTACGGGACGACAGTACCGCGATATGGTCGAGGCTTTGGAAGGCCAGCCGGGTAAAGCGTTCCTTTTCCTTTTCGGCCCACTCATCTACCTTGCAGGCGCGGAACAGTTCCAACACCCTTTCTACCTTGTTTGCCGGCGATGCTTCCATTAACCGGATCAGTTCAGCTTTTTGCGCCGCGTTGCACAGTTCAAAAGCCTTCAGTAACAGGAACGTTTTTTTATTCACCAGGATATCGCCTCCCTGTTGTTTTCCAAATTTTTCCGGGTCTCCGAAAGCATCCAAGTAGTCGTCCTGGATCTGGAAAGCAATCCCTACATTTTTACCGAAGTTATACAGGTGTTGCTGATTGCCCTCTCCCGCGCCACCGATGATAGCGCCCAGCTGCAGGCTGGCAGCCAGCAATACCGAGGTTTTAAGGCCAATCATATTTACATAGTCATCATATTGCACGGCTTCCGGATCCATAGTTTCGAAATCCATGTCCAACTGCTGGCCTTCACACACTTCAATAGCCGCTTTGTTAAAAACGCTGATGATCTTCTGTTTGTAATGGGCCTGCACCTTATTCAGGCGTTCGTATACATTGATCAGCATCACATCCCCCGCCAGGATAGCGGCAGAATCGCCATATACCGTATGAACGGTTGGCTTACCGCGACGGAGGGGCGCCTTATCCATGATATCATCATGCAGCAGGGTAAAATTATGGAAAAGCTCAATGGCACTCCCAACCTCCAAGGCGTCCGGGCGCAGGGTATCAAACAACTCATTTCCCATCAAACACAATACCGGCCGGATTCTTTTACCACCTATCCCCAAAATATGAGAGGCCGCGTCATACAATTTCCGGGGTTGCGCCGGAAATTGTTGCTGATTAAAATGTTGACTAAACTGCGCTATTAAATCTTGAAATGACTGCATCACTCGTGGCTCGGGTTTTATTATTTACTCTTTTTCTTCGTTGTTTTTTTATTAGCAGGTTTAGCCGTTGCTTTCTTAGCTGGTTTAGCAGCCACTTTGGCCACTGCTTTCTTTGCAGGCGCTTTCGTTACAGCAGCTTTCTTAGCCGGTTTAGCAGCCACTTTTGCCACTGCTTTCTTTGCAGGCGCCTTCGTTACAGCCGCTTTCTTAGCTGGTTTAGCAGCCACTTTGGCCACTGCTTTCTTTGCAGGCGCCTTCGTTACAGCCGCTTTCTTAGCTGGTTTAGCAGCCCCTTTGGCCACTGCTTTCTTTGCAGGCGCTTTCGTTACAGCAGCTTTCTTAGCCGGTTTAGCAGCCACTTTGGCCACTGCTTTCTTTGCAGGTGCTTTCGTTACAGCAGCTTTCTTAGCTGGTTTAGCAGCCACTTTGGCCACTACTTTTTTAGCAGGCGTCTTAGCTACCGCGGCTTTCTTAGCTGGTTTAGCAGGTACTTTTACCGTTGCTTTTTTAGCAGGCGTCTTAGCTACCGCGGCTTTCTTAGCTGGTTTAGCAGGTACCTTTACCGTTGCTTTCTTAGCAGGTGCCTTAGCTACCACAGGTTTCTTCGCAGGCGCTTTGGCTACAGCAGCTTTCCCGGCAGGTGCAGCCCCCCCCTTCTTAACTGGTGATTTTGCTGCCGGAGCAGGTTCAGCCGCTGACTTTGCTGATGTTTTGCTGGCTGGCTTAGCGGCTACTTTATCAGTAGCTTTCTTCACCGGCACTTTTACTTCTTCCTTGCTGATAGCCGCCTCTTTAACAGGCGCCGGCGTAGCAGGTTTTGCAGGCGCTGGAGTGGCTACCGGCGCTGGCGCAGTTGTTACAGTAACAGGCTTTTGTTCTTTCTTTTTCTTCGCTTTCTTTTCAGACGCGGCAGGCTGAGACACGGCAGAAGTAACCGGTTCAGCTACAGGCGCAACAGGCACCACATGGGTTTCTGCCACTACCTGGTCTACCACTGGCACTGGCTCTGGCTCAATGCGTGGCGCTTCATGTGTTTTGAGCGCGGGTGTATGTTCCCAGGGCTTACGCTGTTTGTCGGCACGGAACTTCTCCTTTTTCCGTTTACGTTCATCGCGACGTTGTTCCTTGCGTTGATCATCCCGGCGCTTGGGTTGAAATGCACCAGGAGCAGCAGGTACAGCTGTGCCGGTGAGTTCATCTTCCAGGTCGTAGTCCAGCTGGCGTTTGGCCAGGTTGGCCGCTACCACCCGGATACTTACCTTCTCGCCTATACGAAACTTGCGACCGGTGCGTTGTCCCACCAGCGCGTATTCTCCTTCGTTGTACTGAAAATCTTCCCGCCTGTTGAGGTTATGAATACTAATTA
Source organism: Chitinophaga sp. Ak27 (assembly GCF_012726295.1). Lineage (GTDB taxonomy): Bacteria > Bacteroidota > Bacteroidia > Chitinophagales > Chitinophagaceae > Chitinophaga. Next base: position 118,024 of record NZ_JABAOB010000011.1, read on the forward strand.
GCCCTTCGCATTTGGTATCCATGGTTTCCACCCAGAAGCCGAAATGCGCCACGCCACTGATCACGCCTTCAAAGGTGTGACCGATGAACTGCTGCATATATTCTACCTGTTTATATTTGTTGCCGGCTCTTTCCGCTTCCATTGCCTTGCGTTCCATCTCTGAGCTGTGTTTGCATTTCTGCTCCATTTGTTTATCCGGGCGTACGCTATTGGCCAGGCATTCTGCCAGTACACGGTGTACCAGTACGTCGGGGTAGCGACGTATAGGTGAGGTAAAGTGGCAGTAATCTTCAAAGCCGAGGCCATAGTGGCCTATGTTATCTATCGTATAAATAGCTTTGGCCATGGTACGGATACCCAGGGTTTCCAGCACCGGCTGTTCCGGCCGGCCTTTTACCCGGGCCAGCATATTATTGAATGACTCTGCAATGGTTTCCGGACCGCTGAGATCAAACTTATAACCAAACTTACCTGCAAACAGGGCAAAAGTTTTCAGTTTTTCAGGATCCGGCGTATCGTGTACGCGGTATGGAAAAGGAATAGGTTGTTTATTAATTCTCAGTTTTGCTACAAAGGCTGCAATAGTTTTATTGGCCAGCAGCATAAACTCTTCGATCAGCTGGTGGGCCTCCTTACTTTCTTTGACCACAATCCCAACGGGCTTACCTGTTTCATCCAGTTTAAAGCGTACTTCCTGGGAAGAGAAGTTGATAGCTCCCTTCTCAAAGCGCTGTGCACGGAGATTTTGGGCAATCCTGTTCAGCAGCAGTACCTCGTTCCGGTAAAGACCTTCTTTTGTTTCTATAATATCCTGTACCTCTTCATAGGTAAAGCGATGGTCGGAATGAATGACTGTCCGCCCAATCCAGTGTTGTTTTATTTCTCCTTTGTCGGTCATCTGGAACATGGCCGAGAAAGTAAGTTTATCTTCATGCGGGCGCAGGGAGCAAAGTTCATTGGATATCTTTTCGGGCAACATCGGCAGTACCCTGTCTGGCAGGTATACTGAGGTGGCGCGTTTATCGGCCTCCTTGTCAAGTTCTGTTCCGGGCAATACATAATGACTTACATCAGCGATGTGTACGCCCACCTCATACAGCCCGTTTTTCAGCAGGCGAAGGGAAATGGCGTCGTCAAAGTCCTTTGCATCCACTGGGTCGATAGTCATAGTGAGGAATTTGCGGATATCCTTTCGATTGCGTACTTCCGTTTCCGTTATATTCTCCTGGAGATGGTCTAACTCGGCCATGACTTCTTTGGGGAAGTTGAGCGGGAAGCCTGCTTCGATGAGGATTTCCTTCATCGCCAGGTCATTGGTGTTGGTTGCGTCGAGTATTTCTATGATTTCACCTACCGGTTTACGGGATTTTTCGCCCCAGGCCACTATTTTCACCACGGCTTTGTCCCCGCTTTTAGCGGTTCCGAGGGAATTGGCGGGAATATAGATATCCGGCATAAACAATCCCTTTTCCGGGATCAGGAAGCCAAAGCTTTTGCTGACCTGGAGGGTGCCGGTAAATTCAGTTTTATTTCGTTTAAGGATATCCGTTACAATGCCTTCCATGCGGGCGCCGTTGTTACGGTCTTGCGTCAATACATCTACCAGTACTTCATCCCTGTCGAGGGCGGTATGCAGGTTTTTCTGCTTCACCATGATGTCTTTGGTCAGGCCTTCCACGATCACAAAAGCCATTCCTGACTTTGTTACTTCCACAATGCCTTTAAAGGATTTCTTCTGGATATTTTGGGGGGGATGGTGGTGGTTCCCTTTTTTATTTTTCTTTTTTCTACTCATGTTAGTCGTAAGTTATCATTGACCAGGAGCTGGCAGATGCCGGCTTATGTAGTCAAAAATAAAGTTATTAAATAATTCTGCCTCTCCGAAGAGGAAGGATACTTCCACAGGAATAACAGCCATGCGGAGGTTTTGTTCTGCCAGCTCCTTTTTCAGCAGGTGTAGCCTCACTGCATCCTTTTCGGTGGTGATGACAATCTTTTCGGTACCTGGCAAGTCGCTGCATTCTTTTTTGATTTTTGCGATATCTTTTTCTGTATAATAATAGTGATCGGGAAAGGACAGGAGGTAAACCTGGTCATAACGCCGTTTCAGTTCATTGAGCAATGGTTCGGGCCTTGCTATACCACAAGCCAGCAATACAGTTGCTGATGGGGGAATTTCCACCGGTTGATGGGTAACCATATCGGACAGGGCGCCGTACTGCAAGGTAGTGAAAAAGAGCCGCTGATGAGGCAAAGGGTTAATTTCTTTTTCCAGGGCGGCTTTTTCTGCCAGGCTCATATCCGGCGGACACTTGGATACGATGATGCAGTTGGCGCGGTGATAACCGGCCCGGCCCTCTCTCAGGCGGCCGAATGGCACTACATGATCGCGGGTAAACAGGCGGCTATAGTCGGTGATCATGATATTCATGCCTGGCTTAATGGAGCGGTGCTGGAAGGCATCGTCGAGCAATATCACCTGGGTGTTGGGTTCATCGCCCAGCAACTGGGGAATAGCCAGCATCCTTTCTTCTCCGACGCAGACTTTGATATCGGGGAATTTATCATGGAACTGCATCGGTTCATCCCCGATATCTTCGGCGGTGCTATGTTCATCGGCCAGGAGGTAGCCGCTGGTACGGCGGTTATACCCCCGGCTTAGGGTTGCTACGTTGAGATGGTCTTTCAGCAGGCGGATCATATATTCCACATGCGGTGTTTTACCTGTCCCTCCTACGGAAAGGTTGCCGGCGGCAATTACCGGCAGGTCAAATTCCACGGCAGTCAGCAGTCCTTTATCATAAAGGCGGTTGCGGATCCACATCACCAGGCCATAGAGCAGGGAAAAGGGATATAAAAGAAAATTCAGGTATCTGAGCACTGTTGTTTATTTAAATTGATAAATATGATCCGGGGTCACCACTGTTTGCAGGGGAATATCCCAGGGATCTACGTCCTGGATGGCGGGTACGGGTTCAAACAGGGATAGCCCCACCGTGTACGCCGTCGGGCATTGCTGCAGGAAGCGGTCGTACATGCCTTTGCCGTATCCAACCCGCTGCCCTTTCCGGTCGAAGGCCAGTAAAGGTACGAAGATGAGGTCTATATCAGCCGGTTGTACTTCCTCCCCATGCTCGGGTTCGGGAATACCAAACTGGTTTTTGATGAGGATGGTATTGGTTTTCCAGAGATAATGAATCATGTCGCCTGTTTTCATATCCGACCGGGAAAGCGCCCACTGCAGGCCGGGGTATTCATCCCGCAACCATTTTACCAGCGGCCAGGTATCGGCTTCTTTTTTTTCTGAAATAGGCAGGAAAACGTGCGCCATCCGGAAACGGCCGTAGTCCAGCTGCCGGCAACGGTTCAGCAGCCGCCCGTTCAGGTCCAGGGCCGTATTATCGTCCATATTGAGCCGTAGCTCCAGGAAATGTTTTCGTATATCCTTTTTAGTGGTCATGCCATTAAAGTATGCAGCGAGGCAGACAACAACTGTGCCTGTTGTTGTACAAATGCCTTATCTACAGGATTAGCCTGTGGGATACGCCCTATCTTGGGATAGCCGCTCCAGCGTACAATATCATCTTCATTGGTGTGATAATCGCCGTTAAACACCCATCCAATAACAGGTACGCCTGTATGTTGCAGCACCCTCGCAGTAAGCATCGCATGGTTAATGCTACCAAGGTAATTCTGTGCCACCACCAGCACTTTCGCACCCAGGGCCAGGATCAGGTCGAGGGTCGATAGCGTTTCGTTAATAGGTACCAGCAGGCCCCCCGCGCCTTCCATGACCAACGCCCGGTCCAGGGGCTGGTATTGTTTCGACAAAGCCACGATGCGGTTGATATCAATATTTTTATTTTCCAGCCGGGCTGCCAGGTGCGGAGAGGCGGGCGCCTTCAGTAGCCAGGCCTCCGGGTGACAAACTGACACGTTATTGGATAGCAGGCTGCCGACAGTATCCGTATCTGTTCCTTCCAGCAACCCTGTTTGTACGGGCTTCCAGTAATCGGCCTGTAACGCTTCGGTTACACAGGCTGCGCTGATCGTTTTTCCCACGCCGGTTCCTATACCGGTAATAAATATGCGTTCACTCATCGACAGCAAATATAGGGAGAATGTATAAAGTAGCGCCGGAAACCAATCCTAAAGCGACCGGGCGGTATCGACCCAATTCCGTATTTTCGTAAACGTACAACCTCATTTTTATGAAATATTGTGATAACATACTCGAAACGATAGGAAATACCCCGATGATCCGGCTGCATCGCGTTACGGCCACTCTCCCCTGCACCGTGCTGGCCAAAGTGGAGTTTTTTAACCCGGGCAACTCTATTAAAGACCGGATGGCGGTAAAAATGGTAGACGTAGCCGAACAGAAAGGACTGCTGAAACCCGGCGGCACCCTGATTGAGGGCACTTCCGGTAATACCGGTATGGGCCTGGCCCTCGCCGCCATTGTGAGGGGCTATAAATGTATTTTCACCACTACCGATAAACAATCCAAGGAAAAGGTAGACATCCTCAAGGCTGTGGGCGCCGAAGTAATTGTATGTCCTACCAATGTGGAGCCTGAAGATCCGCGCTCCTACTATTCCGTATCCAAGAGGCTGGCCACGGAAGTACCTAACTCTTTTTATGTAAATCAATACGACAATCTGGCGAACCGGGACGCCCACTACGAGCAAACCGGTCCGGAGATCTGGGAGCAAACAGAAGGAAAGATCACCCACCTGGTGGTGGCTACCGGCACCGGTGGCACCGTTACAGGCACCGGAAAATACCTGAAAGAAAAAAATCCGGATATACAGGTATGGGCCATTGACAGCTATGGTTCCCTGCTGAAAAAATATTTTGAAACCGGTGAAATAGATATGAATGAGGTATACCCTTATATCACGGAAGGGATAGGAGAAGATTTTGTGCCGGAGAATTATGATATGACCGTCATCGACAAGTTCGAAAAAGTAACGGATAAAGATGCTGCCGTGATGGCGCGCCGCATCACCAAGGAAGAAGGCATCTTTGTGGGCTATTCCGCAGGATCAGCGATACAGGGGCTTTTACAGCTAAAAGCTTCTCTCAAACCTACCGACGTAGTAGTAGTTATTTTCCATGATCATGGCAGCCGTTATGTAGGGAAAATATACAACGACCAATGGATGATGGAACGGGGCTTCCTCGATGTTAAAACAGTAAAAGATGTGGTCAATGGCCGTCGCAATCAGCCGCTGGTCACAATTGGCACAGACGAAAAAGTAAGCGAAGCGATTGCCCGCATGAAGAAATTTGATATTGAACATATCCCGGTGGTAAAGGACAGCGAAATAGTAGGTTCCATTTCTGAAAGTGGTTTATTCAACCGCCTGATCGATGACGCCAATCTTAAAGATGCCGCCATACAACAGGTGATGCAAGCTTCTTTCCCGTTGGTGGGACAAGATACGCCGATAGAAAAACTGTCGGTATACATTAACCGGGAAAATGGCGCTGTGCTCACCAAAGACGACAGCGGCAACTACCATATTGTAACGAAATACGACATTATCCAGGCCCTGGGCCGTTAGAACGGGCTGAAAGCAAAAAGCTATTATGTCTTGCTGGCTGCATTACTTTCTGCTTTCTGCTTTTCGCTTTTTGCTTTATGCTTACTTTCACTGATCAGTTAGACAGACAAATAACACTTGCTCATCCGCCACAGCGGATTATTTCGCTGGTGCCTTCACAAACTGAATTACTCTGGTCCCTGGGGCTTGAAAAAGAAGTGGTGGGCATCACCAAATTCTGCGTGCGCCCGTCTACGTGGTTTCGCGAAAAAACGCGGGTAGGCGGCACCAAAAATATACATCCTGATATTATCCGGTCGCTGAATCCGGACCTGATCATTGCCAACAAAGAGGAAAATACAGCGGCTGATGTAACTGCATTAATGGAACATTACCCGGTATGGGTAAGCAATATACAAACATTGGATGATGCTGTTGAGATGATATCCGGCATAGGAGCAATTACTGGCCGGCAGTCGGCGGCAACTGACATCTGCACCCGTATACAGGCGGGCTTTAGCGCGCTGCAGCCGCTCGCTGAACCGGAGCCCACTGCCTACTTTATCTGGCGGGAACCATGGATGGTAGCCGGAGGCGACACCTTTATTCATGAAATGCTGCGTGCCTGCGGGTTGCAGAATGTGTTCGGGTCCCGGCCCCGTTATCCGTCGGTGACTGCGGAAGAGCTCTTCCATAGCGGATGCCGGCGGGTATTACTATCTTCGGAGCCCTATCCTTTTAAGGAAAAACATATTGCTGAATTGCAGACCATGCTGCCGGAGGCACAGGTGCAGTTGGTGGACGGAGAAATGTTTTCCTGGTATGGCAGCCGTTTACTGGAGTCGCCGGCTTATTTCCAATCTTTGCTGCATCCTTCCATATAACGAGGCAACCTTCTTCTTTTCATTTGCGTAAACAGTGAATAGATCAACAAAAAACGCACATTTATGGAAAGAAGAGATTTTGTTTCCAACCTCGGACTAACGCTGGCACTGGCTTGCACAGCGGGATTGGCAGCCTGCAGTAAAGGCGGCAGCAATGACAACCCCACTCCTACGCCTCCGGCGGGCGGCAATGCAAAACTCACGCTCAATCTGGCCAGCGACCTGCCTAATGTAGGCGATTTTAAAATCTCCAATGGCGTTATCCTGATCCGTACAGGCAGCGGTAATACGGCATCGGCCTTCACCGCGCTGTCCAGCACCTGTACGCACCAGGGGTGTACCGTAGCTACCTACAACACCAGCTCCAAGTTAATTGAGTGTAATGCGCCTTGTGGCCATGGTAGCAGATATACTACTACCGGTGCCGTGAATACAGGTCCTGCTACGGCGGCATTGTCTGCCTTCACCGTAAAAGTTGATGGAAATGTGCTGACCGTCAGCTAGTGATTTTGGAGGAAATCCAGTACCCATGCAGCAAATGCGGCGCTACGTACTACGGAATTATGATCGCCGGTAACTGTTCCATGCATACCTGCTGGCATCATAGCGGCGAGTGATCCGCCAGTGTCATTATCTTCATCTTTATCTCCTCCAATAACCAATACTGGTTGCTGTACTTTGGCCAGTTCCTGCGGTGTTGTGGTAGGCTGGCCAAACTGCATCCAGGCGAGGGCGCGCTGATCCAGGCCTGCCTTCTGCACATTTTTCACCATCGCGGCCAATGCCGGTACAGGTTTCCCAGAGAGGGCTTCATAAAATTGCTGGCGGCGGGGCCAGGCTGGATTGGTGAAAGCGGTTCCCATACCGCCTATAACGGCGCTGGATATACGATTATCCAGTACCAGCAAACGTGCGGTGATAATGGATCCACGGGAATATCCCACTACCTGGTAATGCTGGAGTCCCAACTGGCTGGCCAGCTCCATCACATCCTTCGCCTCTGCATCGTGCAGGTAGGCTGTACTGTCCTGCGGATGACCTGAGGCGCCATTACCTCTCATATCCAGTGTTATAACGCGAAACCCATGCAAGAGCAAAGAGTCATATAAGGCGGTTCTTTTCCAGGATTCGCCGTCTACAATAAAGCCGTGTATTAATATTACCGGTTTACCGCTTCCTTTTACCGAGTAATGAATATGGGTACCGTCAAAAGAAGTGTAATACAGGAGAGAGTCGGCTACTTCGGACGTAAAAGCCTGCGCAACGGGCATCTTCAGCCATAATAACAGTAACAGGACCAGGTATTTTTTCATATGGAACCGGGTTAAGAAAGGGGGAAAATACATTTTTCTGTTGGTAGATTTAATACATAAGCGCTTACTTTTCGCTATAAATCTTCTATTTAACTCCTTATATTTGCTTTCCTAAAAAATAAAACACATATCAGAGTATGGGAAAGTACAGAGCTGGCGTATTATTCGGCGAAGAGCTGGATGCGCTGTATAACGATGCCAAAAACAACGGATTTGCTATGCCTGCCGTGAATGTTGTGGGAACTAACTCCGTGAATGCGGTACTGGAAACAGCTGCTAAGGTAAATTCACCGGTGATTATACAGTTTTCTAACGGTGGTGCACAATTTTTTGCCGGTAAAGGTATGCCGAATGACAAGCTGCAGGCGAATATTTCAGGTGGTATCTCCGGTGCTAAACACGTACATGAAGTAGCTAAATATTATGGCGTACCTGTAGTATTGCACACTGACCACGCTGCCAAGAAATGGCTGCCATGGATCGATGGCTTGCTGGACGCGGGTGAAGCGCATTTCAAACAAACCGGTCAGCCACTGTACAGCTCTCATATGCTGGACCTGTCTGAAGAACCTATTGCTGAGAACATCGAAATTTCTCATAAATATTTCGAGAGAATGAACAAACTGGGTATGTCTATCGAAATTGAGCTGGGCGTAACTGGTGGTGAAGAAGATGGCGTTGATAATTCCGGTGTAGATAACGCTAAATTATATACGCAACCTGAAGAAGTAGCTTATGCGTACGAAATCTTATCTAAAGTAGGTCCCCGTTTCACGGTAGCTGCCGCTTTCGGTAACGTACATGGCGTATATTCTCCGGGTAACGTAGAGCTCCGCCCCGTGATCCTGCACAACAGCCAGGAATTTATCCAGGAGAAATTTAAAACCGCCGCTAAGCCAGTGTACTATGTATTCCATGGTGGTAGCGGATCTCCAAAACACCAGATCACCGAAGCCCTCGGTTATGGCGTCATTAAAATGAACATCGATACCGATATGCAATGGGCATTCTGGGAAGGTGTACATGATTTCTATGAAGCAAAGAAAGATTACCTGCAGGCACAGCTGGGTAACCCGGAAGGTGCTGACAAACCCAATAAAAAATACTACGATCCACGCGTATGGCTGCGCAAAGGTGAAGAAACCTTTGTAAAACGCCTCGAAGAAGCGTTCAGAGACCTGAACTGCATCAACAGAAACGCGTAAAAGAGCTTAAAGCAAAAAGGATAAGCAAAAAGCTATTGTAGCGGAGATGAAAGCGACAATATATGTTTTAATACAATATATTGTCATCTTCGCTACAATAGCTTTTTGCTTTTCGGCTTTTATGCTTTAAGCTTTTTCTAGCTATGTTTTTGGCTTTATACGATAATTCGTATCTTGCACCACTATTTTCTAATCTAATAGCAAAATATGTCAAGCTGGTTTAAGCGAATTAAACAAGGCATTTCCACCACCACCAGTGAAAAGAAGGAAGCACCGGATGGATTGTGGCATAAGTGTCCTAACTGTAAGAAAACCACCACTGTTAAGGATCTGAAGGAGCATTTCTATGTTTGTGATAAGTGTAATTATCATAACCGTATCAACTCTGCGGAGTATTTTGAGATCATTTTTGATAACAATCAGTTCGAGGAACTGTTTCCTAATATTTACCCAACGGACTTCCTGGGTTTCAAGGATTTGAAGCCTTATGGCGACAGGTTGAAGGATGCCCAAAAGAAATCCGGTCTGAAAGATGCGATGACAGTGGGGGCTGGTAAAGTATTGGGGAACGACCTGGTAGTAGCCTGTATGGACTTTAATTTCATTGGAGGCTCTATGGGTTCCGTGGTAGGTGAAAAGATAGCCCGCTCCATTGACCACTGTATTCTTCATAAAATGCCGCTGATGATTATTTCCAAGTCAGGCGGCGCCCGCATGATGGAAAGTGCATTTTCCCTGATGCAAATGGCTAAAACATCTGCTAAACTGACCCAGTTGGCGGATGCAAGGCTGCCTTATATATCCCTGATGACCGACCCTACCACAGGTGGTGTGACCGCCTCCTATGCTATGCTGGGCGACCTGAACATAGCTGAACCAGGCGCACTCATTGGTTTTGCCGGTCCAAGGATTATTAAGGAAACCATTAAAAAAGATTTACCTGCCGGCTTCCAGAGTGCAGAGTTTCTGCTGGAACATGGATTCCTGGATTTCATCATGGATAGAAAAGAATTGAAGACGAAGCTGGCCAGCCTGCTGACCATCTTCAAAAATTAAGCATTTGGCAGCCGGCCTCCTATCATAGGAAGCCGGCTGTTAAATCGCTAAAAAACGAATAATGGCAGAATTAAAGAATAGATCGGCATATTTTGAATACGCAATAGAAGATAAATTTATTGCCGGGATGGTGTTGCTGGGTACTGAAATTAAATCTATACGTGCCGGTAAGGTGAGTTTTAATGATTCGTTCTGCTACTTCTCCAAAGGAGAATTGTATGTAAAAAGCCTGCATATTGCAGAATACTCCCACGGTACTTCCTCCAATCACGACCCTTTGAGGGAACGCAAGCTGTTACTAACCAAGCGGGAACTGAGAAAGCTGGAAAATAAGATCAAAGAACGTGGCTATACTATTGTACCCCTGCGCATGTTTATCACCGACAAAAGTCTCGCTAAACTGGAGATAGGACTTGGTAAAGGTAAAAAAGTGCACGATAAACGGGATACCATCAAAGCCAGGGAAGCTGATAGAGAATTAAGACGACAATTCAAATAAAAATCAAGCTGGTAAACAAGTCCATTTAAAACTACCCCCTTGAAAAAATTATCCTGCAGGCAGTTATGCTGTATAGTTGCCCTCCTTGCCTATACCCTACTCCTCTCCTGCAAATCAGGTGAAAAGCTTTACAACAAAGGCCGTTACAATGAAGCAGTGCTCGCATTTGTAAAAAAATTGCAGCGCAAACCACAGGATGCCACTGCCACGCGGTTGCTTCCGGAGGCTTACCATCAGGCCTTACAATCGGGTGAAGACCGGGTAAACGAATGGCTACGCTCCAATAATCAACTCAAATGGGAAAGTGTCAGGAATGAGTATAGGGTGCTTCAAAACCTATATAATAGCATCCACAGCTCTCCCGCTGCTTTGAAATTGGTACAACCGAAGGATTACCGCGACGCCATTACGGGCGCCCAGGAAAACGCTGCCGAAATACGGTATGATCGCGGTACGGAGTTATTGAATCGTGGCGACAAAGCCAGCGCCCGTCAGGCGTATGAAGAATTTGGCGCCGCCCTCAAACTGATCCCCAACTACCGAGATACTAAACAGCGCATGGACGAAGCCTTCCAACTCGGCGTTGTAAACGTGGTGGTGAGCCAGATTGAAGTCCGTTCCCCCTACTACCAGTTCAGCGCCGACCAGTTCCGCGATTACCTCGTGAGGAACCTGCAGCAACGTAATATCAACCGCTTTGTACAGTTTTACGATGAACGGATAGCCCACAGCGAAAACCTTCGCCCGGATGAGTACATCGAACTGCGCTTTTTTGATTTTATAGTGGGACAAACCTTTGTTGACCGTATCCAGCGGGATGTATCAAAGGAAATTGTAACCGGCACCACAAAAGATACCAGCGGCAATACTATCAACTTATACCAAACTGTAAAGGCTACCTTGTACATTACTAAAAAGACGGTGGTATCGAAAGGACTGCTGGACTACCGCATTACCAATACCAACAACGGCCAGGTACTGCGTACTGACCGCATTCCAGGCAATTATACCTGGGTGAATCAATTTGGTACTTTCCGGGGGGATGAAAGAGCGCTGAGTGATGAAGACCGTAAGCTCATGGGTGGACGGGATGTACCGCCGCCGCCGCCGGCAGACCTGTTCATGGAATTTACCCGCCCGATTTATGACGTGCTGGCCAGGGACCTGCAAAGTTTTTATAACAGCCTTTAAAGGGAATTATATCTTTTGTTTCAGGATAGGAATTAACTGATGGGCAGGCACTACCCCGCTCTGGCGCCAGATCAACCGTCCAGCCTTGAATAGCAGTAAGGTTGGCACACTGCTAATCTGCCATTGCGCTGCCAGCTGCTGATTCTTATCGATGTCTATTTTTACGATTCGTAATTGATCGCCCATTTTGTCTTTAACCTCTTTCAAAATCGGCGGCACCATCTGACAGGGGCCGCACCAGGTCGCAAAACAATCAATTAACACAGGAGTGGTGGATTGCAGGATGGCTTGTAAATTTTCCATGGCACACAATTTAATTCCAATGCCAAATTACGTACTTTTTGAAGATCCTAAAATATAATATATATTAGATATACAATATCGCTTATTTCTCTATATGGACCTTGTTTCTTCTATCATCTACCTCGCCTGGTTTCTTTCTGAAATTCTTTTGCACAGGATCTTACGCGGCGGCGCCCAAACAGACAAAAAAAAGCAGGATAAAGGTAGCCTGGCGTATATATGGCTGGTGATCATCATATTTCTGAACCTCGCTGTTTTTCTCGCTTATAAAACGCGGTATATAATGGTGCCTGGTCCGCTTATGACGCGTATAGGCCTAACCGTTATACTGCTGGGTATGATACTCCGCTTCGCAGCTATCCAGCAATTGGGAAGATTATTCACCGTAGTGGTCACCATCCGAAAAGATCATGCCCTAAAAACAGATGGATTGTACAGCATATTACGGCATCCCGCCTACACCGGTTCCCTGCTCTCCTTCCTGGGATTTGGGTTGTCGCTCAATAACTGGCTGGCGCTGGCTGTAGCGTTTGTCCCGGTACTGGCCGCGTTCATTCACCGGATAAATGTGGAAGAGAAAATGCTGACTACGCAATTTGGAGAAACGTATATTAACTATATGAAACGCACCAAGCGCCTGGTGCCGTGGATCTACTAACAATAACTAATTTAATAAGAAAATCCCCCACGCTTTTGGCGTGAGGGATTTTTAGCATTAGTTATTAAGATTCGGATTATTCTGTACTTCCGTTATCGGTATGGCGAACAAATAAAAATTACTGTAGGGCGTGAAAGCCGTGCCATCTGGCTGTTTCAGCGTTTGATGCCCTTGTCCTGCTACTTCCACAAAAGACCCATCTCCCCTCGGCACCCGGATAATACTGTCTTGCCCATTGTACGACAAAAATGGCTTTCTGACCACGGTACCGCCTGTACGAATAATATCAGAGAGTGAAAATCCTTCTCCCCATAATTCTTTCCTTCTTTCTACCAGGATGGTATCCAATAGGTGACTGCCGTTACCGGTGTAGTGGGTGGCGCTACGGGCATCTCTCAATACGTTCAGTGCTGCTGCTGCCTTGCCGGTATTACCACTCTGTGCATAGGCTTCTGCTTCGATCAGGTACATTTCAGCGGAGCGCATCAGTACCAGGTCGCCAATCAAAGCACCCGGATCCCTGAAGCGGAATTTTTTATACCGCAGGAAGCCTTCCTGGTCGGGGAGCGTATCCCAGTCAAACAAACGGAAACGCACATCTGCGCTATCAAAGAAATTTTTGAAATAAGGATCGGCCATGAAACTCTGGTAGTAAGACGCCGGCGTAGACACATCCAGGAAATGGAAGTTATAGCTGGCATTACTCTGATTAGGCGTTTGTGCATGTCCCCAGATCCATTCGCCATTGCTGATATCGCTGAATCCCTTGTTATACTCGTCGCCCGACATCAGCGGATAACCGTTACGCGCCGCTACGGCACTGGTAATGGCTTCGTTCCACTGGCGGTTGTATAAGTAAGCGCGGGCCAGCAAACCATTCGCTACGCTGGCATCAATTTTCCATTTTTGGGTACCACTGCGCTGGTAATCTTTCAGCAGCGGCAACGCCTTTTGTAGATCATCTATCACCAGTTTATATACTTCCCCGACAGTGGCTTTAGGCTTCCCAACGGAAGTGGGGCCAGATGGAGCGGTGTAAATGGGCACTGCTTTTTCAGTACCGGTTCTATTAAATTGGTAAAAGGAAGCCAGGGTCAGGTAACAGTTGGCGCGCAGCGCATATGCCTGGCCTTTGAGTCGTTGTTTTTTGCTGTCATCTCCAGTGGCATTATCTACCCGCGCGATAATGTTATTGCAGTTGTCGATTACCTTATACAAGATAGTCCAGTAAGCGCTTACGCGGTTCTTGGTATTGTCGTTCATTTCCGTATAACCGTAGGCCGCACTAAATCCGTAAGACGAAATTACCGCTACATCGCTGCCCATAGCATCGCTGGTGAGATTGATGGATTTATAGCCGGGCACCGCGTAAGTAAAAAACTCCTCAAACATATAAGACCAGGTACCATTCAATACGGTTTCTACATTGTCGGCCGTACTGAATACCTGGTCGTCAGGTACCGCATTGGTAGGCTTGGTATCCAGGAAATCTTTTTTGCAGGCACTGAATGCCAATGCTGCGAATATGATCAGTAATAATTTCTTGTTCATAGCTTGAATGTTTAGAAGCTGAGGTTAATACCGGCAGACAGTGATTTAATAGCCGGATAGCGGTAATAAGTGGTTCCTCCGATGGATTGTTCCGGATCCAGCCCTTTATGCTTATAGAGGGTGAACAGGTTTTCTCCCTGCAGGTAAACCATTACGTTATGGAGGTGCGCCTTCTCCATCCATAAAACCGGAAGGTTATAGCTCAGGTTCACACTCTTTAACCGCGCATAGCTGGCATCATACAGGAAACGGCTGGAAACGGATGTCCAGTTGGTATTGATGGTTGTCAGCTTTGGAACATCAGTGTTCTTGTTATCCGGTGTCCAGTGGTTCAGCATTTCTGTAGAAAACGGCCGGCCGGGGCTGGTGCCGGTTCCTAACAGGAACAGGTAATCCTGGTCCAGTACCTTACCTCCAAGGCTATACGCCACCAGGAAGGAGAAAGAAAATCCTTTATAGTTAAAGGTATTGGTGATCCCCCCGTATACGTCCGGCAGTGAAGAACCGCTACCATACAGGCTGGCGGCACTATAGTTGTTGGTAGTACCTTTGGTACCATCGGCTTTGTCGACATACCATTGCGGTAAGCCGGTATTAGGATCTACGCCAGCCCATTGCCTGAGATAAAATTCATAGATAGACTTTCCTACTTCCAGTCTTTTAGTGCCACTGATAATAGTTTTTTGCGGCAGTTCTGTTACCTTATTCCGGTAGTGCGTCATATTCAGGTCTATGGCCCAACTGAAATCCTTTGTTTTAACGGGTATACCATGCAGGGTGAGTTCCGCGCCGGTATTTTTCAGGGCTCCGATATTTTGTGCAATGGAACCGTAACCCAGGGAAGGAGCCAGCGGCTTGGAATACAGCAGATCTTTCGAACTGCGCTGGAAGAATTCCACGGTACCGCTAAAACGATTATTAAACAGGGCGAAGTCTACCCCTGCGTTGAAGTTTAGGTTTGTTTCCCATTTCAGCAGCGGGTTATAGAGAAACCGGCGGTAAGTACCCCCTTCTCCCAGGTTGCTGTTTACTTCCAGCAAAGGATAGTAGTTGTAGTAAGAATCCGGGCCCAGGTTATCGTTACCTTGTCCTCCATAGCTGGCCCGTACCGTCAGCAAATCGATCCAGGAAACATCTTTCAGTGCTTTTTCTTCTGTCAGTTTCCAGGAAGCGCCTACTGACCAGAAGGTACCCCAGCGACGGTTGGGCGCAAAGCGGGAGGATCCATCGCGGCGCAGGGAACCCGACAGGAAGTATTTGCCGTCGTAATCGTATTCGGCACGGCCGAGGTAACTGGAAAGGGTATACGTATCTGTATATCCTTGTAAGTCCTTGATCAGGGAGGCATCCGACAACTCATCCAGCCCTGGCAGGGAGAAACCAGATTTCTGACCGTCCATAAATGTGGTCTGGTATTTATAAGCTTCTTGTCCGGCCAGTAAGCTCAAGTGGTGCTTTTCGTTGAACGTTTCTTCGTAGGTAAGGAGGTTATTGAAGGTCCAGCTGAAAGTACGATAAGTGGCCTTTTCCACGGTACCACCTACTTCTGCATCAAATCCCAGGGTGGGATTGGTGTAGTCGTGCGATTGACGGTTAGTATAGTCGGCGTTGTAGCTGGATTTAAATTTCAGTCCGCGCCAGATCGTCGCTTCTCCAAACACACGGGCAGATACGTCATCGCGGATCACATTGTGTTTATCTATCGCGGAAGTGGCTACCAGGTTGCTGTTTGGATTATCGGCGCTGGGGCGGTAGCTACCAAAATCAAATATCTTATTACCGTTGGCATCCAGGATGTATTGTCCTGTGGCTTTGTCGCGCTGGTAAATAGGATAAAAGTTCGACATCAGCCTGCCGTAGTTTACATAGTTATCGGAGCGGCTGTCTTCAGAAGGGGGTGCTTGTTGTTCTGAATGTGCGCCGCTGAGGTTCAATCCTACTTTCAGCCATTTTTTGGCATCCAGCTCTACGTTGCTGCGTACGTTATAGCGTTTAAATCCTGAGCCCAGGTAAATACCCTGGTCATCCAGGTAGCCTCCGGCGATGTAGTAGCGACTTTTGTCGGTAGCGCCGCTGATATTGAGGTCGGCTTCTGTACGGTGACCGGTACGTTGCATGGCATCATTCCAGCTGTCATCCCAGAGGGGTTTGGCGCCGTTCACCAGTTTGCCGTCGGTGCCTACCGGCTGTGGAAAGGCCGTGCCATAGGGATTAATACCCACTCTTCTTACCAGGTTGCTGCTGGCCTGAGCGGCTGCCGTAGCGGGAGATAAACCATTGGTCAATCCTGCGTTGCGCAACGCTTCCCAGTACATCTGAAAATATTGGTCAGTACTTACCTTTTCATAATCTTTTACTGCTCTGTTAGAATAGCCCTGGCTAACGCGAACGTCTATATTATTTCCGCCTTTCCTGCCTTTTTTGGTGGTAATGATAATCACCCCGTTGGCGCCACGGGAACCATATAATGCGCTGGAAGCGGCATCTTTCAGTACGCTGATAGATTCAATATCATACGGATTGATCGCGCTGAGACTACCTCCGTACGGTACACCATCTACTACGTATAAAGGATCGGCCGATGCGTTGATAGAGCCCACTCCGCGGATGCGGATGGTAGCTTCTGAGCCGGGTTGTCCGCTGGAAGCAGAACTTTGCACACCTGCAGCCAGGCCCTGTAAGGCTTTGGTAACGTTGGATACCTGGCGGTTGACCAGTTCATCGCTTTTGATGGTGGCTACTGAACCTGTGTAGGAGTTTTTTTTAGCCGTTCCGTAAGCTACCACCACCACTTCGTCAATGTCTTTCCCAGCGCTCTTGAGGGAAACATTCAATGGCGTTGTACTAATAGGTACTTCCTGCGGCTCCAGGCCCACAAAGCGGATCACCAGGGCAGTTGCAGTAGGGTCGCCGACCTGTAAAGTAAAGTTTCCATTAGGATCACTAACGGTTCCGTTAGTAGTTCCCTTTACTACCACGGTGGCCCCGGGTAGTGGCGTATTGTCTTTTGCAGAATAGATACGGCCTGTGACCGTACGTGACTGCGCAAATGTGGCCAACGGGCCAAACAGCAGCAATGAGAGCAGTAGTCGTTGTAACATAAACTAAGGGTTGAGAATAATAATAAACCAGGTTTTCGGCAATACAAGTACAGGCCTGTTGTGTAACAGACTTTTACAGTATGGCATTTCATTGTTGTAAATAGCCGTTACGGCTGGTGTGCCCAGGTACGGTTATGGATTGTTGTAACTCGCTGCCACAGCGGTTCGCACGGACAGTTGGTATTTTCAGTTTATTGGTTAATTAATGGCAACAACAATAGTCAATGACTAAAAATGGTTGGGTTATTTTCCGCATAAGCAATCATTTAAATTCCATCTTTATTACCCTATAACTTCTATAGACTAATGGGTCGCAAAGCTATGTGCTTTCATAAAGAAAAACAAAACATTTGTTAAAAAAGTGGATAAAACTTTTTTAAATATTGGTTTTACAGGTTTGACGCGGTATTGCGCTGATAAAAATGTGATGAACGGAAAATTTCTGTCATCAAAATGCAGAAGGGTTGTTTTTTACTTTTTCAATGTCTGGGTAATTGTGCGATAGCGGGCTAAGCACAGGTGCGTTCAAATTCTTCATCTACCAGCCAATGGCCACTGTCGGCGGCAGCTGTAGCCAGTTCATCGCAGCGGTTATTGAACGGGTTACTGGCATGACCCTTTACCCACTGCATTTTGACGCGATGTTTTTTATAGAGTGGAATGAAACGAAGCCACAAATCTTTATTTTTCTTCTCTTTAAAGTTTGTTTTCACCCAACCCCATAGCCATCCTTTCTCTATACTATCTACTACATATTTGCTATCGGTAAAAATGGTCACTGTTAATCCCTCCTTCCTGAGGGCTTCCAGCGCTACGATTACTGCCAGTAGCTCCATCCTGTTGTTGGTGGTTTTTCGGTACCCTTGTGACAACTCCTTGCGCAAGCTGCCCCATATCAATACTACTCCATATCCGCCGGGGCCAGGGTTGCCACGGGAGGCGCCATCCGTATATACTACCAGTTCAGCCATATTTATTTTTAAAGAAGTGCTAAGGTAGTATAAATGAGCTGAAAGCGGAAGGCATAAAGCAAAAAGCTATTATGGAGAATGATTATAGCGAATATTAAAAATCGCTTAAGTCCTCCTCCATAATAGCTTTTTGCTTTATGCCTTCCGCTTTCAGCTCACTTACTACACCTGGAATACGCCTACATTAAAGGCATGTTCCACAGGTGCGTTGTTGGCGGCTTTAATTCCTTCTGCGATGCGTGCACGGGTATCGGCCGGATCGATGATTTCATCTACCCATAACCTGGCGGCGGCATAATAAGGGGTTGTTTGTGCGGTATATTTATCGGTGATTTCTTTGAGCAGCCGTGCTTCTTCTTCAGGCGTAATCACTTCACCTTTGGCTTTCAGGGAAGCAACCTGTATCTGTAATAATGTCTTCGCAGCCTGCTCCCCTCCCATCACGGCAATCTTGGCTGATGGCCATGCATAGATAAAACGGGGATCATAAGCCTTTCCGCACATAGCATAGTTGCCTGCTCCGTAGGAGTTGCCAATGATGACCGTAATTTTGGGGACCACCGAATTGGCCACTGCATTCACCAGTTTAGCTCCATCTTTAATGATGCCGGCGTGTTCACTTCTGCTGCCTACCATAAACCCGGTAACATCCTGCAGGAATACCAGGGGGATTTTCTTTTGGTTACAGTTCATAATGAAGCGGGCGGCCTTATCGGCGCTGTCGTTGTAAATAACGCCCCCCATCTGCATTTCACCTTTGCGGCTTTTCACAATCTTACGTTGGTTGGCCACAATGCCTACTGCCCATCCATCGATGCGGGCGTATCCACACAAAATACTTTTACCATAATCCTGTTTATACTGGTCGAATGCAGAATCATCTACCAGGCGTTCTATTACTTCCAGCATATCATAGGGACGGGTGCTGTCGGCTGGTAATATACTGTCCAGTTCTTCGGTTGGTTTAGTGGGCGCTACTGCTGCGATACGATCAAACCCGGCTTGGGCAGGCTGCCCTATTTTACTGACAATTCGTTTCACCTGGTCCAGGCACTCTTCATCTGATTTAAATTTATAGTCGGCGATACCCGAAATTTCGGTATGGGTAACGGCGCCGCCTAATGTTTCGGCATCTACATCTTCTCCTATAGCGGCTTTTACCAGGTAAGGACCGGCCAGGAAAATGGAGCCATTGCCTTCTACCATCAGCACTTCATCGCTCATAATGGGCAGGTAGGCGCCTCCGGCCACGCAACTACCCATCACAGCTGCAATCTGGGTAATGCCCATGGCGCTCATCCGGGCATTGTTGCGGAAGATGCGGCCAAAATGTTCTTTATCGGGAAAAATTTCGTCCTGCATAGGCAGGAATACGCCGGCGCTGTCTACCAGGTAAATGACCGGGAGATGATTTTCCATCGCTATCTCCTGTAAACGCAGGTTCTTTTTACCGGTCATCGGAAACCAGGCGCCCGCCTTTACAGTCATGTCGTTTGCTACGATCATGCATTGCCGCCCGCTTACATACCCAATACCACCTACTGTACCGGCGGCAGGGCAACCTCCATATTCATTGTACATATCATAGGCGGCAAAGGCGCCTATTTCCATAAAAGTGGTGTCCTTGTCTACCAGGTAATCGATGCGCTCGCGCGCGGTAAGCTTACCCCGTTGCCGCACTTTTTCCAGGCTTTTTTTTCCTCCGCCCTGTTCAATCACTCCCAGGCGTTGTTTCATAGTACTGATCGCCATCCGCATGGCATCTTCATTTTTATTGGTTTCCAGTTGCTGCTGATCCATAACGATGGGTTTTATATTCTTTAAAAATAAGGGAAAGAATTCAGTAAATTACGAAGAGGGACCTGCCCGGCTCCCGCCGGACTTCGTTGGTATTTTGATGAATATTATGATTACCGCGATTCTGTTTCTTATTTGTATAGCTGTATGCCGGTTATATGTATAGCATTTAAAAGAGATACAGATATCTTTTAAAAAATAAAATTCTTTTGTATGTCGTTAACGGAACACTTAGCCTCATCACTGGAAAAACTATACAATGGCAATCCCTGGATAGATGTCACTTTCCAGGAGCATTTGTCGCGCATGAATGCAGCCCAGGCTGTGCAACGCTTCGGCGATTCCAACAATACCTGGGAGCTGGTAAATCACCTGATTTTCTGGCACCAGCGGGTGCAACGGTATATGCATAACGAGGCTCCCGAGCAGGACGGAGATCTGCCTGATTTTTATATGCCTGAAAATCATGGGGAGGAAAACTGGCAGGCTACCATTCACCGGCTGGGACATTCTTTTGAGATGATCACCGCGGCTATCCGGAACTTCCCCGAAAAGTTCCTGTTTGATACCATTCCGGGCACCGAATACACTGCCATCCGATATTTACAGGGACTGGCAGAACATGATGCGTATCACCTGGGGCAAATTGTATTGCTGCATAAATACGCCTAAAACAGGTCCATATCGTAACGTTGTTCATATAGTTGCTGTCCCCAAAGCTGCAGGTACTTTTCTCCCGTTTTGCGGAAGCCGGCCTTTTTATAGAGACTGATAGCGGCTTCCTGCATGCTGGTTGTCATCAGGTACACCTTCTGGTAATCTTTTTCCCGGCAAAAATCCAGGGCTTCCTGCAGCAAACGTTTTCCCAGCCCTCTGCCGCGGTAGTCGGGATGGATCAGGAACCAGCGCAGCTGCGCCAGGTGCCGGGAAGATCCCAGTATGGCCACGGCGCCAACCATCTGATTATCGGCTGTAGCGATAAACATACGGTCTTTCGCCGGGTTATAGGCAGGCAGGAACTCATAGAATGTTTTACAGACATAGCTTTCAAATTCCAGGTTGTACCCACATTCCCGGGCATACAAATGTCCGTGCAGATAAATCAGGTATCCTACATCGCCGGGCAGCAGGTTATAACGTATATGGATAGCTGAAGGTTCCCCGCCTTTATCGTTCGATAACACCTGCCGAATGGTTTTCATGGCGCCGGTGAGCTGATGCTGGTCCTTTTCAGACAAGGGATCGGTGAGCTGATGAATTTCCCGGGTCGATTTATCTTCCAGCTGGGCCATTAGTTTTTTCCCCGCTGCACTCAGCTGCAAAAAAAACGTACGCCCGTCGGCGGTAGATTGCTGCCTTAACAGCCAGCCATTTTTTTCAAAACGTTTCAACATGCGGCTGAGGTAGCCGCCATCTATCCCTAAAATACCGGTGAGCTGTCCTGCCGTACACTTTCCCAGCTGCCCTATTTCATATAATACCCTCACTTCTGATAGCGACAACTGGCTATCCAGGATATGCTGATTTAATAACCCGATCATGCCGGTATAAAAGCGGTTAAAACTGCGTACATCGCTTACTACCTGGGAATTACTAGACATAGGAGGCTGTTTTTCAAACAAAAATACGTAAATAGTTGACATAGGCAAATAATTTATTTGCCTATGTCAACTATTTTATTTACTGCGGTTTTAAGCACCCATTTACTGGTTTTCTGTTACCTATGAAGATAAATTTCCAGCAAATATTATATTTGCTACCTTCCCTTTGCTGTTCAGCAGCAAAAGGCCCTTATCACGAAATCAGATTTATGTCTCCGGGTTTATTATTTTCTTTTGTCATTGCTTACTTTGTCATCCTGCTGATCGTAGCATGGTATACAGGCCGTAATTCGAACAACGACTCTTTCTTTATCGGCAACCGTAACAGTAACTGGATGCTGGTGGCCTTTGGTATGATCGGTACCTCTTTGAGCGGGGTTACCTTTGTGAGCGTACCTGGCGCCGTAGGGAAAGATGCTTTTTCCTACATGCAGATTACCCTGGGGTACTTTATTGGGTACGTTACCATTGCCTATGTACTGATTCCCTTGTATTACCGGTTGCAGCTCACCTCTATTTATAATTACCTGGGTACCCGGTTTGGTACCAAATCCTATAAAACCGGCGCTTCCTTCTTCATCCTGTCCCGCACCCTGGGCGCTACGGCGAGGTTATACCTGGTGGTACGCATTCTCCAGGATGCCATTCTTTCCAGTTTCGGGGTGCCATTCTGGATTACCACGCTGGTTATCCTGATCATGATCCTCCTCTATACTTATGAAGGAGGGGTAAAAACAATCGTATATACAGATACCCTGCAAACCACCTGTATGCTGGCTGGCCTGGTCATTTGCGTAGGCTTTATCCTGCACACCATGGATCTCAGCCTGGGACAGAGCCTGAGTGCAATGCATGAACGGGGGCTGACTACCATTTTCAATACTGATCCCGATAGCAAGTTGTTTTTTATAAAACAGATACTGGCAGGCGCCTTTATTACCATTACGATGACCGGTCTTGACCAGGAGATGATGCAAAAAAATATCTCTGTAAAAACATTAAAAGATTCCAAGAAAAACATGGTATCACTGGCCTTTATCATGGTGATCGTGATTGGCCTGTTTCTCTTCCTGGGTGGCCTGCTCCATCTGTATGGCGCCCAACAACAGGTAACTGCTACAGGCGATAAATTATTCCCGGAACTGGCCTTGCATCATATGCCGCCGGTGATTTCCGTGATCTTTATTATTGCCCTGATATCTGCACTGTTTCCCAGTGCCGATGGCGCCATGACGGCCCTCACCTCTTCCCTCTGCATCGATATACTGGATATGCAGCGGAGAAGCGACTGGCCGGAAGCAACAAAGAAAAAAGTGCGTCAGCGTATACACCTCCTCATGGCGTTCATTTTCCTGTTGTTCGTGATGGTATTTGAATGGGTAAATAACCAGAGCATGATCGGCGTCATCCTGAAAGTGGCCACCTATACTTATGGACCATTACTGGGATTGTTTGCCTTTGGTATCCTGTCGAAACGTAAAGTAAACGACTCCCTGGTACCCCTGGTCTGCGTGGCGGCCCCCCTGCTGTGCTTATTAGTAGATACTTACCAGTCTGTGTTGTTTGGACATTTCCAGATAGGACTGGAACTGTTGATCATAAATGGCTCCTTTACGTTTATTGGCCTGTTGCTGATATCGCGTAAAGCTGAAAGCTAAAAGCAGAAAAAAGCTATTATGGAGAAGAACATAGCGAGTATTTAAAATTCGCTTTAAACATTCGCCACAATAGCTTTTTGCTTTCTGCTTTTGGCCCTCTGCTTTTTTAAACTTCGACTGTTTTATTCAGATGGTGCAACTCCAGCACCGTTGTTTTTCCATTATCACTTTCCCTGTACATTGGTACAAATTTCCGGTTGTACACTATTTCATCGTAGGTGTAAGATGTACGTTGTATAACGGTATTGGCATATACATCGTTGAAGCCCCTTACAGTTACATACACCTCCACATCGGCTGTTTCCAGGTCATGTGAGGTAAATCCCTGCAATGGGCTGTCCTCATCAATAGGATGCACAACTGTCCAGTTCATCGACAAGGTTTCTACATGTCGCCGTTCCAGGGGCAGGGTATAAAATTTATACACTGCGTTTCCATTTTCCTGCACCTGCAGCCCCAGGGTAACCAGCACTTCTACATTGGTAAGCGTATGATTTTCCTTATAGGAAGCGAAGCGGAACATCAGGGCAGTTTTGTCCTGGAAAGGAGTAATCACGGCATTGTCGCTAAACAGCAGGTGCGCCCTGGGCTTGGAAAACCTGCCATAGATAAGACCTGTAGCCACTGCAAAAGACAGAAAGCCTGTCATGGCTTCAATAGCAGCCACTGTATTGGCCCCGTCACCTACCGGATTTACCCGGCCATATCCTACCGTTGTAAAGGTTTCGGTGCTGAAGAAATAAATTTCCTTAAACCGTTGCCAGGGCGTTTTCCCGATGATCCCCTGGAAATCGTCGTAACCGATCCACCAGTAAATACCGGAATATAACAGGTTAATAGAAAAATAAAATAACAGGATCACAACTGCAAACTGCCAGGCGGGGACATTCAGCAGCGCATGGTAAATATTGAAACGGTGCATAAACGACCGGCCTTCCCGGCGTATGTTAAAGCTCCCGTCGCGGTTAATAAAGCGGCCACCGTAACCGTTGGCATTTACGCCAAAGCCGGTGTCGTTGTTCTGTCTTAAAAAAGGGTTGATTCTTTTCAGAAGCGCCATAAGATCGATAATTGTGATATAAAGCTAAGAAGAATATTGTTCTATAAGAAAGGTCATCTCCCGTTGGGAAGATGACCTTTCAGCATTTTTAGGTAATTATCAAATCCCAAAATAGATGGTGACTTCATTCTCGAAATTAGACAGCACCTTCTGATGCCATTTCTTTTTCATCCATTGCTTGGGCTGTTTCGTTACCAGTTTCCAGTTGAGATGATGTGTAAACCGCTGTTTATAGGGTTTATTGGTACCATCGTCCTCGTAAACCATGTAGATAAAAGGGTGATCCGCGCATCTACGCCAGAAACTAGGGTGCCATTTGCATCTGGAGCACATGGCCAGTTCCTCTTTCCTGACAAGGTTGTAAGTACGGCGATGGGTCGTTTCCTTTAAGCATTTGTAGTTTTTCACTTGTTAACACATTTGGTGCTACAAGCCGTCGAATTGTTTTTTCATGAAAGAAAATTTGTTACGTAAATATAGGGGAGATTGTCTTAAATCAAAAGCTTAATAATCAGTATGAAACTGTTTGGACGTGATTCACAAACTACCAGATGTTTGCCTGTAATTTAACTGTATGGATAAAAACACCTAACGGAAAATGGACGCTATCCTGCTCAAGGCAAAACAATGCAAGGATAGCAATATCAATGTCACCTTAAAATCAGGTGGTGTAAACTCCCGGGCGCAGGTCATTAAAACCAAAGAGCAGGCGCATGCTTTTATGACGACCCTGAAATCGCTCTAATGATATACTATAAAAAAGGGTTGGTTACGGCGTAACCAACCCCACTATACCAAAAACAACTTACTTACATTCTCCATCCGGGGTACAAACCTGCCCTGACAAGGTTTCAAGCTCCACTACCGGTTGTGTTTTCTTCCATTCCTCGAAAGCCTGTCCCAGTGCCTGCGTAAAGGCATCTACCGGCTGTGCGCCTGATACGGCATATTTACGGTCCAGTACAAAGAAGGGGACTCCGCGGATGCCCAGTTGCTGCGCTTCATTTACGTCATGATTTACGGCTTCGGCAAATTCGCTGGATGCCAGTGCCGCTGTTACTTCAGCCTTATCGAGACCGATGTCGGTGCCGATTTCCAGCAGGGTATCATGATTGCTCATGTCTTTTCCTTCTGTGAAGTAGGCGTAAAACAGGCGTTCCTCGGCGGCATCTCCTTTTCCGTGCTTTTTAGCCAGCTGGATGAGGCGGTGTGCATCAAAAGAATTCGCTACCACGGCTTTGTCAAAGTTATAAGTGAGTCCTACTTCCCGGGCGGTGCCAGTCATTTGTTCATGAACGGCCACTGACCATTCGCGGGACTGTCCCTTTATTTCTGCCAGGTATTCATATATGTCTTTGCCTGGTTGGGATTTAAGGTCGGGATTCAGCTGGAAGCTCTTCCACTCCACTGTTACCTTGTCTTTACCTGGAAATTGTTCCAATGCCGCTTCAAATTTCCTCTTGCCGATATAGCAAAACGGACACATGATGTCGGACCATATTTCTACTTTCATTTTTATTTTTTTAGTGTTTGCTCCGCAAAGTTAAATACATTTGCTATCAAAAAGTAACCAGTTTCCAAAAGGTAAGTGCTTTACCGGGGGAAACCAAACCTATATAAATGAAGAGTACAGGATTGCTGGTGGATTGTGGCGCCCCGCCAACGGGCGACAGCCATACCGATTGTCATAAGGTGATCATGCCCGTAAGAGATGCACTGGATGTGATCAGTGGGAAGTGGAAGCTACCCATTATCATCGCCGTTTCCCGGGGGCATAACCGCTTCCGGGATATTGAGCGCAGTATCCCTAAAATTACATCGAAAGTACTTTCCAAGGAGTTGAAAGACCTGGAAACGCATAAGCTCATCCGGCGGACAGTATATGATACGCAACCGGTACAGGTAGAATATACCCTGACGCCTTACGCCGCCACCCTGGAAAGCGTGATTGTAGCGCTACAGCAGTGGGGACTGCAGCACCGGAAGAAGATATTGGGAAAATAACTGCGGCGCCATCAGGCGCCGCTTTTGATCATATCTCTCCTACTTTCAGTACAATTTTTCCTCTTCCACCTCCCCCACTTTTACTGTATTCCTGGGCAGCAGCTGCTGCTGACAGGGAATGAAACACCCTGCGGACATAAGGTTTTATCAATCCTTTTTCCAGCAGGTCATGCACCGCTTTCATAGCGGCCAGCGTTTTAGTGCCTCCCCATACGGATTTTACGCCGGCGGCTTCCGCCATGGCCGGATCGGGCATGTTGACGATGCTGATTAACAACCCGCCGGGTTTCAACACTTTCATGGACCGGGCAGTCACATCGCCACCCACGGTATCCAGCACAATATCTACCGGGTCCATCTGTGTTTCAAAAGGCGCGGCTTTATAATCAACCACCTCGCTGGCGCCCAGCGTGGCCACAAAGTCGACATTAGCCTCGCCGGCTGTAGCAATGACATATGCTCCCGCATTATAAGCCAGTTGCACAGCAAAATGACCTACGCCACCAGCCCCGCCATGTACCAGGATACGTTGCCCTTTGGCCAGGCGTCCTACATCAAACAAGGCGCCCCAGGCAGTTCTGGCACCGGCCATCGTAGCGGCTTCCTCGAAAGAGACCGTATGCGGCTTGCGGAACAATACTTCCGTGGACACGGCGGCATAAGTGGTATAGGAACCATCTACGGAGCCATACACCTCATCACCTATTTTAAGGCCGTATACGCCTTCTCCCACAGCGGTAACAATGCCTGCCCCTTCTACACCGGGGATGTAGGGCAACGGATGCTGCATAAAACCTTCTCTTACTTTCCAATCGATCGGATTCACCCCGCTGGTTATTACCTTTATCAACACCTCATCTTTGGCAGGAACCGGTACCGGGATTTCCTCCAACAGCAACTGTTCCGGGCCTCCATAGGTGTGTACGCGGATAGCGGGTATGTGGAGGTTCTTCATATCTTTTTTTGCTAAGATACACCTTGCAGCCTGCCTAAAGCGGAAACCGCCGGTCATAAAATTGAAAAAACTTACCTTTGCCGTTCATAATTATAGCTGTATCATGACTTTTGGTGATTTAAATCTTAATACCCCTTTATTAAACGCATTGGATGAATTGGGCATAAGCACCCCCACTACTATACAACAACGTGCATTTTCCGTGATCATGTCTGGTAAGGATGTATGCGGTATTGCACAAACAGGGACCGGTAAAACTTTTGCTTACCTGCTGCCCACGCTCCGAATGTTCAGGTTTTCAAAAGAAAAGCATCCCACCGTGCTGATCCTGGTGCCTACCAGGGAATTGGTACAACAAGTTGTTGAATCCGTAAGGCGACTCACCACCTACATGAACGTATCGGTACTGGGCGTATATGGCGGCGTGAACATGAATCCACAGATGGAAGCAGTGAAAGATAAGCTGGATATCCTGGTGGCTACACCCGGACGTCTATATGATATCATACTCAGTGGCGCCCTTAAAGTAAAATCCATCAAACGCCTCATCATCGATGAGGTAGACGAAATGCTGAACCTGGGCTTCCGTACACAGCTCACCAATATTATGGACCTGCTGCCACCAAAAAGACAGAACCTGATGTTTTCCGCCACCATTACGGAAGACGTGGAGAAAATGATTAACACGCACTTCAATGATCCTGTCAGAATAGAAGCAGCTCCTACCGGCACTCCACTAGAAAACATCGACCAGATTGTGTATAAAGTTCCAAACTTTTACACCAAGGTAAACCTGCTGGAACTGTTGATCACTGATGATGCCAGCATGACCAAAACCCTCATCTTTGTAGGAACTAAACAACTGGCAGATGACCTGTACGAACAACTGATCAAAGAATTCCCTGACAAGGTGGGGATCATTCACTCCAATAAAGAGCAGAACCATCGTTTTAATACCGTGCGTAAGTTCCAGTCGGGCGAAACCCGCTTCCTGATTGCTACCGACATCGTAGCCCGTGGATTGGATATAGCGGAAGTAACGCATGTGATTAACTTCGACACGCCGGAAGTGCCTGAAAACTACATCCATCGTATAGGCAGAACCGGTAGAGCCGACAAAAAGGGGATTGCCATCCTGCTTACCAAAGATGCAGAAAAGGAAAACCTGGAGCGGATTGAAAGCCTGATGAACTATACCATCCCTGAACAGGCTTTACCAGGGGATCTTACCATTTCAGATGTATTAACGGAAGATGAAAAACCGAAGGTATTCATGCGTAATACGCTCGTGAAAGCGCCCAAACGGGAAGACGTTGGGCCTGCCTTCCACCAGAAGCTGGCTAAAAATATGAAGACTAATAAAAAGGTATCACATAAAGAAAAGATGATGCTGAAATACGGTAAGCCAAAGAAGCGGACGCCGAAAAAGAAATAAGATAGTACGAGCTTTTGCTATAAAAAAAATCCACCGGATGCTGCGGTGGATTTTTTTATGCTAAGCCTTTACTGTCTGAGGACCGAAACGCCTGGCCTGCACCAGGTCGTATTCCTTTACATAGTCCGGATGCTCCGTCCCCATGATGCGGTCCCATACCCGGAAGTATAAACCGTAATTGCCCTTGAATTTTTTGTGATGCAGATTGTGGTGTACAGAAGTATTCAGCACTTCAAACCACCAGGTATGGCGGAAGTTTTCCGGCATTAACTCATATCCCAGGTGACCATATACATTGATGATAAAACCGGAAATGGTAAACAGCAATACCGTTAAGGGATGCATGGGCATTACACTAACGATTAACACCAGTATACCGCCTTCTGCTATCGCTTCCAGCACATGAAAACTATAGGACGTCCATGGAGAGGGGTTGGTACTTTCATGGTGTACCAGGTGTGTCCGTTTAAACAATTGCTTGTGGTGCAGCAACCGGTGCATCCAATAAAAATAGGTATCATGCAAAATGAGGCTGGCCACCAGGCTCACTCCTATATACCATAGCGGGAAATCGTTGAGGTGATCATAAACGAGCGTAAATTTTCTCACCGGCGTGAAGAGTAGTATCACGGTAATGATCGTGAATACGAGCGTACTCTGCATAGAATACCAGATTTCGCGCAGAAAGTCCTTTTTGGTGGCCTGCTTCAACTGGATCTTAAACCGGTTGAACCGGGCAGGCATCAACAAATAAAATAAAGTGAAAGGAATGCCCGCCAATAAAAAGTACCGAAGGGCCGACATGCTGAAAACCCGGATGCCTGCTTCAATAATTGATTTCATCGCCTTGTGTATTTATCTCCAAAAATAGCGCAAGGCAGCGGCAGCAGAGGTTTACAAAGGTTAATTTCCGGCGATAACAAAAGTTAATTTCCTATTTTCCCTTCTCCAGCATGCGCTTACGGATACGGCTCAACGAAACCGGCGTAATGCCCAGCATAGAGGCAATATACTTGTCGGGCACCCGGTTCACCACATCGAAGCGTTCGGCCAGCAGGTTACGGTAGCGTTCTTCTGGCGAGAGCGTTACAAACGCTTCCATCATCGCGAGCGATTCCGACAGCATGCGCATCAGGAAAAAATTACGCAACGGCTCAAACTGGGGATACACTTTCATGACAGCTTCCAGTACATCGTAGTCAATTTCCAGCAGGGTTACGTCTTCCAGGGCCCGGTACACAAACCGGGACGGCTTCCGGTGGATAATCGTATCATGAGAAGCGATAAACTGCTTTTCCCAGCGCAGGAACAACGTGGCCTCGTCGCCATTTTGCTTTAGCGTATAGGCACGCATAATACCCTTTTCAATATAGGCCAGCCGCCGGTCCTGATCTCCCTCGCGGATATAGGTTTCGTTCGCATGCAGCTTTACCTGCCGGGTAACGGCAAATAAAGGCGAGGAATCTGCCGGTAATACTCCCGACAGCTCAAATAGCAATTGCTGTAAACTACTGATCGATACACTCATGTTATTCCATACCCCGTAGGCAAACCGCTAATGTAAGTTTTATTATTCATTTCAAAGCGTCCCGGGCATGGAGGACGGTTTTTATGATCAGGCGCATTTTATCAAAACATTTGGTACTATTGTACAAATGGCACCTGGTAAATTCCAATTGAACGATTTTCTGTTGCAAAATGCCGGAGAGGGGTATTAGATTCTCCTGAATAACAAATTATTAACAAATCACGGGCAAAAATGGAAATCCGTCTCATTGATTGAACCGAATATACCAATAGGCATATTAATGCATTGTTACCAAAGCAGTTGTCTTCTGGGGAACCTACCGCCGTTGTTACTATTATCAACTAAATCCCATCATGAGTGCATCTATCAACGATAATGATGAATTGCTTGCACAACTGAAGACGGGCAGTCTTGAAGCTTTTCAGCACTTTTATACTACCTACCGGCATTGGCTGTACGTAGCGGCTTACTCTATCATAAAAAATGAGGCAGAAGCACAGGAGCTGGTACAGGACCTGTTTGTGGACTTCTGGCAGAAAGGGCTGGGGATGCGGATTGATCTGAACACCACCAGCTCACTGCGGAACTTTTTATTTGTCAGCATACGGAACCGCTGCCTGAATAAGATTGCCAAAGATGCCACCCGGAAAAAGAGATTAAAAGATATTTTTCTGTCAGATACTTATACGCCCCCATCCAATGGTTTGGAGAACAATGAATTGCGGGAGCAGCTGGAATCAGCCATCAGTCGCCTGCCTGAACGCCAGTCCATGGCTTTCCGGCTCGCGTACCAGGAACATAAAACCCGCAAGGAAATAGCCGCGGAGATGGCCACCAGCGAAGAAACAGTGAAAAAACAAGTCGCTAACGCGCTGAAAACGTTACGGGCTTCTTTAAAAAAAATCCTCTTTTTTTAATACCCCGTGCCATTTAAAAATCGGTTAATAGTGTACATGAACAGCGCAGAAGAAATATACAAGTTAATGACAGAGAAGATTGCGGGCCTTATTTCCGCAACAGATGACCAATGGTTGGAGGATCTGATCGAATCGGATCCGGAAGTACGCGAAAAATGGATACAGCTTTCCGCCATCCAGGTGCCGCCTCCCCCCGATCCCTGGATAGAAATCATTGATTTCAAACCCAGGAAGTCTATCTATCGCAGGATGCTGCCCTGGGCAGCTGCCGCCGCGGTATTGGCGCTGGTATCGCTCACCGCCTGGAAATGGAACTTCCTGTTTCCCCCAAAAACCACTCCTGTCGCTAAAATCAATACAGATGTACTATTACAGGTAGCCGGGCAACCTACTATCAACCTCAGCCAGTCACCTGGCGCCATCATTATCGGCGGCCATTCCATTCCGAATAAAAACAACACCTTGTTCCTCAACGCCGCCAGCCAGCTCCCGGAAGGAATAAATACCCTGATCGTTCCCCCGGGTAAAAGCTATGAAGTAGCGTTACCCGACGGTTCGGCGGTGAATCTAAATGCCTCTACCCGCATGGATTTCACCTTTTCCACAACGGAGCACGGCCGGGAAATTACCCTCAACGGTGAGGCTTATCTTAAAATAGCACGACAACCCAACCATCCTTTCCTGGTACACCTGCCCAACAGTACGGTAGAAGTACTGGGTACCAGCTTTAATATCAACAGCTACGACAGCAGCATGGTAAAAGTATCACTGGTAGACGGAAAGGTAAGGATGAAAGCCGGCAAGAAAACAGTGACAATGAAGCCCGGTCAGCAAGCCATTTTCAACAAGCAGGCAGCCACGCTTGATACCCAACCTTTTAATGCCACCGTAGAATTGAGCTGGCAAAAAGGATTGTATTGTTTTTCAAATACACACCTCGACGAAATTTGCCAGTCCGTTTTCCGCTGGTATGGTGTAAAAGCCGTGCTGGACAAACCCGAACTGGCGTCGCGGACATTTACCGGCCTGCTGGACAAGAGTACCTCCATGAGCTTTTTCCTGGAAGGTATCAAAGCCACCACCGGCACCGATTACTATTTTACCGCAGATAGTACCCTACACTTTAAGTAACCGAAACTCTCAATATATATTAACCATTCCACATGCAACAATCTGCAACCAAAGAACTGAGAATCGTCCGTGGCGATACCAGGTATACCACTTATGAACATATACCCAGCTATGTACATCCCTTACTGGTGCCCAACGCCAAATGCTTTACTGATGTTGACGAAAACGGTATAGTGATCGACCAACAGATCCTGGAATCAGAGGACTGGGCCATCTATTACCATTTTATTCACCTGGAAGAGGGTGTACAACTAGATACGGTACTTCCATACGATTATGCACTGCCCGCCCATGTATCAGGGTTTACTGAAAACAATCCCGCTATGCCCATGCGTATGCGGCTCAGGAAAAAAACAGTGAAAGCGGCACCGGGCGCACCAGAAATGCCAGTCGATGAGAAAGAATTTATCTTCAGCTTCCATGTAAACTTCAATCGCTACTCTCTCAAAAAAATGTCGGCGCTATTCCCCGCATTTAAAATCATTGACGCCATAGGCCTGGAAGAAACCAGGAAACCGTCGCATAACCGCCCGTTCCAGCTAAATCTTACCAGCTACCAGGTGATGCAGCGGATTTGCAATTGCAAGTATATTGGAAAGGCTTCCGATATTTTCCTTGAACGGAATGCACTCGATTTTTATCTCACCTATCTCCATTTTCTTCAAAACAGGCCGCCCATTATGCTGGAAGAAAGCTATCAGCAGCAGTTGACGGAGATCGCCACCTTCGTACAGCAGCATCCATTGGAAGCTGTGAGTAAAGAAGCCCTTTGCCAACGCTTTAAGGTAGTGCCTGAGTTCCTGGAAGCGCCATTTGAACAACAATTCCTGGTTACCGTGGAGCAACTCATTGAACAGGAGAAAATGGCCTGCCTCTTTAAAATGATTGCGGAAACCAATCATTCACTGACGCATATTGCTGCTATAAGCCAATACAATAGCTGGGAAGAAATGGCAAAGGCCTTTGGAAAATATTACCGCTGCGTTATCGCCGACCTCCGGATCGCCCAGTAACGTTTCCTGTGGCCGCCGTTTATTTCTCCATATCCGGCAGCGCCTTTAGCAGCTCTTGCATGAATAAGTCGGCCGCCTTCTTCCGGTAGGTACCTTTCTGCCAGATGATGTAGGCACGGCGTTGCAGCTCCCTGCCCTCAATAGGAATTGCCACCAGGTTTTTCCAGCCCAGCAATGCCCGCTCATTCAGCAAGGTGGCCCAATGCCCCTTTTCCACCAGCGACAGAATGGAATGCACGTCGTTCATTTCAATACGCACGGCCGGCTGAATATTATTCTTCTGCAATACCTCGTCCAGCGAATCCCGCGCGCTGAAGCCGCGTGACGGAAAAATGAGGTCCATCCCTGTAAGCCGCTGCAGCGGTATCTTTTTCAGGGAGGCCAGCTTATTCTTACGCGAAACTGCCACTACCATCCTGGAGCGGAACAACTCCAGCATTTCCAGGTCTTTATTAAATGCCTCCTGATGGAACGCCAGCACCAGGTCCAGTTCCGACGCCCTTAGCTTAGCCTCCAGCGACTGCGTAGTGCCATACTCTACATACATGCGGATACCAGGATACTGTACCGGGAAAGTAGCCAGGGCTGGCAATAGAAAAGAGGTGAAGGCATAGGTAACGCCTATACGTAAATCGCCGCTCAGCAGGTGCTGTAAATCCTGTATCGCCTGCTTACCCTTTTCCACCTCCAGCAGTATTTGCCGGGCATGTAAGAGGAATACGCTCCCGGCCTCGGTAAGACTAACATGCTTGCCTATACGATCAAATAGCGGTATGCCCAGCTCATTTTCCAGTTGTCGGATTTGCTGCGACAAAGTCGACTGCGTGATGTACAGGGCAGCGGCAGCTTCAGTAAAATGGGACAACTCCGCGGCTTTTACAAAATAATTCAGTTGCCTTAATTCCATACATCAATCGGTTTTATCAATCAATATCATTAAAACAATCTATTTAGCAAATATATCCAACTTTGCGAAATTTGCACCGGATTATATGACTAACGATCTTAAACAGTATGGAATAATGGATGCTTTTCGTGCTTTAAAATCCCGGAATTTCCGGCTCTTCTTCTACGGACAATCAATCTCCCTTATAGGTACCTGGATGCAAAAAACGGCGGTATGCTGGCTGGTATACCGGCTCACCAACTCGGCAGTATTGCTGGGAGTTGTAAGCTTTGTAAGCCTGATCCCTTCCCTTTTTTTATCGCCTTATGCGGGCAGTTACATCGACCGGCATAACCGCTACCGGGTACTGGTCATCACCCAGGTGATTTCGATGTTGCAGGCAGGCGCCCTGGCCGGTATGATCTTACTCAAATATTATAATATTCCAGGCATTATCTTCCTGTCGCTCGTACAGGGCATTATCAACGCCTTTGATGTAACCTGCCGCCAATCGCTGATGGTGGAAATGGTGGAGCAGCGGGAAGACCTTCCCAACGCGATTGCGCTCAATTCCACCATGTCCAACTTCGCCCGTATTGCCGGCCCCGCGCTGGCGGGCATTATACTCAGCGCCTTCGGAGAGGACTTCTGTTTTCTCAGCAACTTCCTCAGTTATGTTCCTGTATTGATTTCCTTGTGGATGATGAAAATCACCCTGCCGGTCATTGTAAAATCCGAACGGAGCATATGGACCGAACTACGGGAAGGTTTTGATTATATTGCAGGCGATAAAGACTTATCCTCGCTATTGCTGATGCTTTGTGCCAGCAGCCTGCTGGTCATTCCCTTCAATACCCTGATGCCGGTATTTGCCAAAGATATTTTTAACGGAGATGCCAAAACTTTCAGTTGGTTTGAGAGCGCTGCGGGACTGGGTTCCATTGCTTCCGCCATTTACATGGCCAAACTGAAGCCTAATAAAGATCTCATAAAGATCCTGATCACTGCCAGTTTGATCTTTTCGCTCAGCGTACTGCTGCTGGCCTTTTCCGGCTGGCTGCCGCTGGCGCTCCTGTTCATGGCGCTTTCTGGTGTGGGTATGATGGCACAAACAGCCAGTATCAATACTTATATACAAACCCACGCTATTCCTTCCATGCGCGCCAGGGCCATCAGCTACTATATCATGGCCTTCCAGGGCATTATCCCCGTGGGTAGTTTATTAACAGGGTTATTATCCCACCTGATAGGTCCCCGGCTGACCGTATTCGTAGCAGGTTTGGCCGGCGCCGTAGCCACCGTGGTATTTGTTAATTACCGTAAAAAAATCAGCACCACCCTGTACCCGGTACAAGATGGTGCTGGCATAACAACGCCTTCCTTAAAACTTAAATGACAGGCTGCCGGTAACACTTCTGAGCTTCTGCGGATTTACCGTGGTATAACCAATCCAATAACGTTGATTTGCAAGATTGTCCATTTTCAACGCTACCCGGAAACGGGGCTGATCATAAAAC
The DNA here is from genome assembly GCF_012726295.1 of Chitinophaga sp. Ak27. GTDB lineage: Bacteria > Bacteroidota > Bacteroidia > Chitinophagales > Chitinophagaceae > Chitinophaga. The sequence continues at coordinate 153,807 of NZ_JABAOB010000011.1, forward strand.
ACGCTGGCATTTAATACCGTGTAAGCCGGCAGTATGAAAGTTCCTACCGTTCTATCATTCAGCACCTTATTATCGCTGGCATAGTTGCCGCCAAAACCCGCTCCCAGCCCTTTTGCAGCGCCGGCAGACAAGCGGTAGCTGATCCATAGGTTGGCCACTGTGGGCGCTCCCGCGGTACCAGGACGAAGTCCCTCTACCTCCTTGGCAGCGGCTTCGTATTTCGCATCATTATAGGCAAATCCGGCTACGATATTCAATCCCTGTAAAGGATTGGCTATTACTTCCGCCTCAATTCCCTTACTCACCTGCGTACCGTCCTGTACGGAAAAATTAGGATTGACCAGGTCCGGACGTAGTACATCTTTCACCTTGATATAGTAATAGCTGATGGTACTGTTAATCCGTCCATTCAACCATTGCAGTTTCACGCCACCTTCCAGCTGGTTAGCCTGTTCCGGCTTAAATGGCTTACCGTTGGCGGCATTGCCCACCTGGTTGGTAAATCCGTTCTGATAATTACCGAACAGGGACAGCCGGTCTTTCAGCGGCTCGTATACGATCCCGAATTTGGGGGAGAAAGAAGTCTGGTTGTAACTTCCCTCATAAATACCTTTTACTTCATTATAGCTGCCTTTATTATCAAAGTAATCGATACGCAGAGCGGCCAATACCATCAGGTTATCGGTAATATTAAGTAAGTCCGATGCGTAGGCGCTGTATGTATTGCTGATGGTGCGCACGGGGAAAGTAAACGACAACCCATGCCGGGCATACAAGGTATCCAGATTGCGGCGGTTGAAGTTACCATATGCTGGAATATCGCCATGGGAAGGAATCGTATCATAAGTATTACCACCAAAGAACTGGTTGGAATGATGATGGAAATAATCTAATCCGCCTACAAAGCGATTTCGCAGGCTACCGATGTGGAAATCGCCATTGAAGTTATGTTGTATCTCCACAATGGCATCGCGGCTGTTATCGGTAAACTGGTCATTGCGGGAGATATAGTTGCTGCCCGTTGCCCCGGCAACCCCGGTAGCCGCAGCATCGGACAAGAGGTAGAAGTAAGGCGACGGACCATTAGAAAAGCTGTTGGTAGAGCTGATATTGGTGCTCATATTCCATTGATCCGAAATTTTATATTTCATGAACCCGAATATATTAGTGTTGCGGGCGGTCTGAAACAAGTCGCTGTTGGCGTAAGAGCGTTTATAATCGATCTTCAGCTGGTCGGCACGATCGGCGCCCAGCGCGGATACCGGCTGCATATACGGGAAGAAAAATACCCCCAACCCAGTATTTTGCCCGGCGGAAAATTCGGCGTCGAACAAGAAAGACAAGCGATCATTGACGCGGTAAGACAGGCTGGGCGCTAGCGCCAGGTTCCTGGAAAAGCCGTAGTCCTGCCAGCTGCCTTCGTAGTTATAGGCGGCGTTTAAGCGGAACAGCACATCTTTTTCTTTGTCCAGCGGTGTATTGATGTCAGCGCTGATGCGGTTAAAGCCGTAGCTGCCCATGGAATAGGTAACATCGCCACCAAAACGATCATATGGCTTTTTAGTAACACGATTAATCAATCCGCCGTAAGAGGTGAGCGCATTGCCAAACAGTGTAGCGGAGGGGCCTTTGATCACTTCCACCTGTTCCAGGTTATAAGCGTCGATCCGGGCGGTCACATTTCCTGCGAGGCCATTGCGCAGTTTACTCTGCACAATAAATCCCCGGAGGTTGTAATAAGCGCCGCCATCGCCTCCCCTGCCGGTAGCATCCCACATGCGGGTGAGGCCAGGTGCATTCTTCAGGGCATCATCTACCGAAAAAACTACTTGTTGCTGCAACAGGTCTTTCGTAATGGTGCTGTATACCTGCGGGTTTTCAATATTCTTCAGCGGCATTTTGGCTACATCTTCGCTGGAAGCACGCACCAGCTTATTGTAGTTGCCGGTAACCACCACTTCCTGCAAGGCCTTGCTGGATATGGCCAGCTGAATCCTGATATGGGTTATCTTACCGGCATTGATCACCGCTGTTTCTTCAATAGGCTGATATCCCATGAGCGTAACGCTGAGATGGTAGTTGCCGGGCTTGAGATGTTCGAATATAAAAGTGCCATCTGCTTCTGACACAACAGCCTCATTGGTTTCTATGATACGGATAACTACATCTGTGGCGGATTTCCCATCTACGGTCACTACTTTTCCTTTAATGGATCCGCCATGTTCATCTTCCGCGAGGAGGAATTTCGGAATGAAAAGGAGTACTACCCATATTATTAAGAAGCCGGTCTGCCTGATCATATATTGCTTTTTTTTTCGCAAGATATAACCAGGTTGACCGGCGGCTTTATCGTATCGGGAAAATGATTTACGCGATAAGGAATTTGTCTATCGGATTAGAGCGCGCGCCACTCCTTCTTTAGTGATCTTCACCGGTTTGATATACCCGTTGGCATCAAACTCCATCCGGTCGATACAGGTTTCCCGTGAATTGGCTGCCTTTTCTGTGAGCGGGCGGCGGTGGTATACAATATACCAGCGATTTTCAGCAGGAATACTGATCACAGAGTGATGCCCTGCCCCTGTGGCTATAGCCGGGTCCTGCTCCAGTATTTTGCCAATGCGTTTAAAGGGGCCCATCGGAGAATCGGCAATGGCGTAGGCTACACAATAGTTCGGGCCTCCCCATCCGCCTTCCGACCACATGAAATAGTATTTACCATCTTTCTTAAACATGGTTGGTCCTTCTACATATTTCTCCGGCGTAATTTCCCGGAAGGTAGTGCCATCTTCAAAAGGAATAAAGCCGGTGAAATCATCTTTCAGCTGTGCAATATTACAATGTCCCCAACCACCGTAGATGAGATAATATTTCCCATCGCTGTCGTGGAATACGTATTGATCAATGGGCTGGGCTTTGTTGATGATCTTATCCACGAGGGGTTTTCCCAGGTAGTCTTTATATGGCCCCGCAGGATGATCGGCAATTGCTACACCGATACCGCCTATTTCGGCATTACTTTGGATATCATTAGCGCCGAAGAACAAATAATAGTGTTGATTTTTCTGGATAATTGCCGGCGCCCATATGGCTCTTTTAGCCCATTTTACGGCGGCAGTGTCCAATATCCGCGGGTGTTTGGTCCAGGTAACCAGGTCGGGCGAAGAGAAGGCATCAAAAAATACCTGCTTTTCGTAAGCCGCGGAGTATGTTGGATAAATCCAGTACTCCTTACCAAACACTACCCCTTCCGGGTCTGCGTACCAACCGGGAAATACAGGGTTGCCGGATAATTTGTCCAGCTTCTTTTGCTGTGCTGTAGCCATGCCCGCGCTCCCTGCCAATAATAACAATGCTATAATTCTTCTTTTCATGAACAACAATTAAAATGAATCGTTAAAAATAATAAAATCTCCATAGCGTTTTTAAAGATGATAAATTTCCGATATATTTTTACATACTTTTATCCAATAGAAAGGCAATTGACATGAAGCGTGGAAAAAAAATAATCAGGCTATTACTGATCATCACCGGTATTTTCTTGTTGGTGATCGCCATAGCTGGAAGTATACTGTACAGTCAGCAGGAACGCCTTACCCAGATGGCTGTCAGAGAATTGAACAAGCAACTTCCCGGGGAGCTGGTAATAGCCAGCAGCAGTATCTCCCCTTTCAGCACCTTTCCTTATATCTCTATTGCGTTACGCGATGTCCGTTTTTTCAGAGATAAAAAAATGGATGGGACTCCTTTGTACCAGGTAGAACGGCTATACATAGGTTTCAGCCTGCCCGATGTGTTACAGCAGCGGTACAATGCCCGCATCATCGTGCTGGCCAACGGGAAAGTACATGTTGCCCGTTACGCTAATGGCGCTGTTGATATTATTGATGCGCATACATTAAAAAGCGACAACAGCAGCGCTTCTACAGATACAGCTACCGCTGCGCTGAACCTCGATCTGAAAAAGGTCATCCTGAAAAATATCGACGTCACCTATCATGATGATGCCAGTGGGTGGAAGGTTACCTCCCATATTGATAAAATTAAAACCGCGTTCTCCATGGATGCCAATCGCATCGCTATTAACATGGATAGTAAGCTGATGGTGGACATCACGGGGAAAACCGATACCAGCCTTTTCCGGCATAAGCAGTTGCAGTTTACATTAAGCGGCGTTTATGATAAGCAAAAGAAAACGTTAACCATTCCGCCGGGGAAAATCAGGTTAGAAGCCGCGTCCCTCGAGCTAGAGGGACTGTTGAGCCAGCACTTTGTGGATCTTAAAGTGAAGGGCGACAAGCCCGACATGAATCTCCTGCTGGCCCTGGTACCGCAGAACGTGGCGGTATTACTGGAGAAATATAAACACGACGGCCGTATCTTTTTCGACGGTATTATCAAAGGACCGGTGGGCAAGGGAATAGCTCCGTTGATTACCGCTAATTTCGGCTGTGAATCTGTGTGGTTTCAGAATAAAAAAATAGACCGCAAAGTAGATCAGCTGGGCTTCAGGGGATATTATACCAATGGTGCGGCGCATAACCTTCAAACATCAGAATTGCATATTCTTAATTTCAATGCCCGCCCGGGTACCGGTATATTCAAGGGCAACTTCGTGATGAAGAACTTCGCCGACCCGCAAATCATTATGCAGTTGTATTCTGAGCTGAACCTGCGATTTGTAGGCGAGTTCCTGGGAATTAAAGACCTGGAGCAGATCAGTGGAGAAATTAAGCTGAATATGAACTTCCGGGAAATGGTTGATATGCGTATTCCCGAAGAAAGCCTGGCAAAGCTGAAAGAAGGCGTGCAAAGCGAGCTCACCGTGAAACATCTGGAGTTCAGGATTCCCGGTTACCACCTACCGGTACAAAATATGAATGTGCATGCGGTGATTCAACAGGGACGACTGCAGGTAGATTCCGTGGCTTTTCGTATAGGCAGTTCCGATATACTGGCGCATGCATCTGTAAGCGATGTGCCAGCCCTCTTCCATCAGCAAAACAAGCCGGTAGCCATTACCTTTGGCGTATCCAGCAGGCGCCTGCAGCTGGGTGAACTGTGGAAACTAGATTCCATCCACCCGGTATTGGCCAAAGAAGTAGTAAAAAACCTCAATATGGGACTGGCTTTTGAAAGCTCGGTGAAAGAGCTGTTGCATCCCCATCCACTACCTAAAGGCACCTTTAAAATAGCACACTTGCAGGCAGCATTTCAGCAATACCCGCATGCGTTACACGACTTCAACGCCGCGGTGACGATCAGCGACACCAGCTTACGGGTGTTTAATTTCAGCGGAAACATCGACAGCAGTAATTTTGCGCTGAAAGGACGACTCAATAACTATCTCCTCTGGTTCGATAACATCAAAAAGGGAAATACTGAAATTGCTTTTGACTTTAAGTCGGACCGCCTGGCCGTGAATGACCTGATCAGCCAACGGGGGCGCCAGTTTATTCCCCGGGGATATTGGTACGAGCAGGCAAACAACGTATGGCTGCGCTCTAAAATGAGCCTTAAATACGATACCGTATTTAAGAAAGCAGATGCGCATATCGCCAATATTTCCGGCACCCTGCGGGAGCATCCTATCAGTATAGAAAAAGTAAACGGGCGGATACGCTATGGCAACAACCGGTTTATTGTGATAGATACGCTGACCGGCAAAGTAGGCCGTACTGACTTTGATCTGAACATGCGTTATGCTGTAGGGCCAGGAAAAAACAAGCAAAAGCGCAGCAACTACTTCCGGTTTAAATCCAACCTGCTGGATGTAGATGAGCTGATGAACTATGATTTCAGCGAGCCCGCTGTGGCTACAACGGCGCCGGCGAAACACACCACTGTAAGAGAAAACGACTCCCTGCATGCAGCCGGCTTCAATGTATTCGACATCCCGTTCTCTGAATTTGAAACGCAGGTAGATATCAAAAAAGTAAAATATAAGCGGCTATGGATGAAAAACCTGCTGGCGAATGTACATATGCGGGAAGATAAAAAAATTAAGGTAGACACTGTTGCCATGAACATTGCCGGCGGGCATGTAGCCATGCGGGGCATGTTTAACGCCAGCGATCCGAAGAAACTGTATTTCAAAAACGGTATCTATCTCGAAAATGTAGATATCTCCAAATTGCTGATCAAGTTCGATAATTTCGGGCAGGACTTCGTACTGAATAACAATCTGAAGGGCACGCTGAGCGGGCATATTAAGAGCAATGTACGCCTGCACCCGGATCTGACGCCGGTGCTGAGCGAAACCGAATCGCAGATGAATATTACCATTGTGAATGGTACCCTGCTGGATTTTGGCCCCATGCAGGCCATGGCCGGTTATTTCAAGGACAAGAACCTCCGCATGGTAAGGTTTGATACCCTGCGCAACCAGCTCACGCTGAAGAACGGCGTATTGCAGATCCCCAATATGAATATCAATTCTTCCCTGGGGTATATAGAGGTTTCTGGCAGCCAGTCGCTCAATATGCAGATGGACTATTACCTCCGCATCCCGATGAAGATGGTGACGCAGGTGGGCTTCCAGGCTCTGTTTGGCCGTAAGCGGGAAGAGGTGAATGTAGACCAGGTAGATGCCATTGAGGTACGCGATAAAGACAAGAAGGTCCGCTTTATGAGCCTGAATGTTTCCGGTACACCTGATAAATATAAGATAGCCCTGAAAAAAGCGAAACGCACTTCCTGAGCAGTTACCATGGCTTCACCTATATACAGCGCTTCCGGTGGAAGCGCTTTTTTTTTTGTCCATTTACTTTAATACTGTTTTATATTTTGAACACTGTTCAATATATTTGCACTATTATGAATAAAAAGGAAATACAGGAGCAGCGGGTGAAAGGCTATTTTATTACGGCTACGAAAGACCTGTTGAAAAGCGATGGGCTGAAAAGCGTGAGTGTTCGCAACATTGCAGACAGGGCCGGGTATTCTTTTGCTACTTTGTACAACTATTTCAAAGATGTAAAAGACCTGGTATTTCTTTGTGTAAAGGATTTCCGGGAAGAGTGCCGGGAATATGTGGAGAGCCGCACCATGGCCATTACACCGGGCAACAAACGACTGAAAGCCATTATCCTGGCTTATATGGAATACTTCATCCAATACCCGGGCATATTCGATTTGTTTTTTGCGGAGAAATTATCAGATATCAGTGGCAAGGGAGATACCAGCGCATTGATTACCTCACTGCTGGACGAACTATGCGCCGCGGACTGGGATTACTGTATAGACATGCGCATGCTCACGTCCCGTGAGGCGGGACTGAAGAAGGCCGCCTTGTTGTATGGCTCTACCGGCCTGCTCACGCTCTACCTCAACAGGCGCCATCCCGGCAGCTATGACGCCTTTCTAAAACAAGCCACTCATTTTATAGACAGCCAGCTAAAAAGTTAACACCATGTCATCGAAGAAAGCGCTGAAGCAGGTATATAAGGAAATGACCTTCCCGAAAGGCGTATACCAGCTGCGTAATAAGCACAACAACAAAATATTTATTGGCAGCAGCATGGACCTGGGCAGGGCCTGGAACTCGCTGCGAGTACAGCTAAAATCCGGGAATCATGCCAACGAAGCCTTACAGCGCGACTGGCTGGCATATGGCGAAGAAGGCTTCCTTTACGAGATCGTGGAAGTACTAAAGGAGTCGGGCGAGCCAGGGGCTGACCATCGCAAAGATGTTAAGGCCCTGGAGCAGCTGGTGATGCTGGAACTGGCGCCATACGGCGAGAAGGGTTATCATAAAAAAAGTAACTGACTTGCGGGGACATGCTTCCCTGCAGATGTTGGTGAACCCAACAGGGAAAACGCGCATCCGGGCAAACGGGGCGAATATAAGACCATTGGTCGCGAATATATATTGTATCCGCCGCGGATACCAGGCAGTATGTAGTTTAGCAACAGACTCTAACCATCTGTATATATGAAACTGCTACGAAACATCATCTATATCGGTTTGCTGCTGCTGGGATTATTTGTGCTGGGACAGAAAGAAATCAAAGGACGTAGCAATATTAAGAAGCTGGGACGCCTTGCAAAAGGCGACAGCACTGTTACACTGTATACTGGCAACAACCTGGAGATTACCACCATCGACAGCCTGGATGTACGTACCATCTTTCCCACGGGCGCTATCAGGGTTGCCCGGGGCCCTCACCGGATTGGCGTAAAATTCAGCAAAACCCGCTTCTATGTAATTACCCGCAATGAAACCTACGCCAACTTTTCTTTCAACCTCAACTTCCCGGAGTATGGTAACTTTACCTTTGCTGGTTTCGAAAACAAACAGGATAACAAGATCTATTGTGAGCCATTGGCAGGTTTACCCAAAGAAGCGGAACGATTTTACAAGGACTCCATCATACCTGAGATCCTGGCCCAGTCAACACATGAGTAAAAATGAAAGAGCAGCATTTCTCCTTCCGCCCGTATCATTCTATTTTGCTGTTCTTTATTTTCGCCGGGGTGATGTACACTTTGTACTGGTACCTGGTGCCCAACCTCAACTACGAGATCCCGGAAATGGTGTTCGTGGTGTTGTTCCTGGGAGGGATCGGCTGGTATTGTTATGATGCCTTTTTCAAATCCAACAGTGTTTGTTACCTGGATATTTACCCCGAATGCTTCCTTACCCAAAACCTGCAACGTCAGGCTACGTATTACTATTACCGCGATATCGCGGATATTGAACTGCTGACGTATACCAGTCAGCAGATCACCGCATACCGGCTCACGCTATTAATGAAAAGCGGTGAAAAGATCCCACTGAAGCTGGAGTTGTTCTCCGGAAAAGCAATCCAGTCACTGGCAATTTTAGTGACGGAAAGAATTTGATTTGCTTACTTACTACTAAGTAAGTATCTTTACACCGCCAAAAAGCAATAAATATGGCGGGCACAAAAGATAAAATCGTATCTATGGCCGACAGGCTGGTAAGAACCAAGGGGTTCAACGCCTTCAGCTATAAAGACATTTCGGCGCCGTTGGATATTAAAAACGCAGCGGTACACTACCACTTTCCGGCGAAAGCCGATTTAGGCATAGAGATAGTAGCTCATGAAATTGCGCTATTCACCGGCAATACCGGCAAATGGGCCCATCTGCCAGAAGATGAGCAGCTGTCGCGGTTATTCGATATATTCCGGCGCTACAACAGCGAGGGCAACATTTGCCTGATGGGCTCACTGGCTACGGATTTCGAGACATTGTCGCCCGACATGCAGGCCAAGGTACAGGAAATGGGTAGCATTATTCTGCAATGGCTGACCAACTGCCTGGAGCAGGGCCGAAAAAACAAACGTCTTCATTTTAAAGGCGCCGCCGATGCGCGGGCGCTGATCATCATATCCAATTTACAGTCTTCCCTGCTGCTGTCGCGCGTGATGGGCCCATCCGCCTTTCACCGGATCGCAGATCAACTGCTGGAAGACCTCTGTCAAAAATAGCTAACTATGAAAAGAGTTGTCATCACAGGCATGGGCGCCGTGTCGCCAATAGGTAACGATGTTGCCACTTTCTGGAATAACCTGGTGAATGGGGGCAGTGGTGCTGCCACCATTACCCATTTTGATGCCAGCCGGTTTCGCACCCGGTTTGCCCATGAATTGAAAGGATTTGATGCCGGTGCATTGCTGGACAAGGCCGAACTGCGGAAAACCGATCCATTTACGCAATATGCACTGGTAGCAGCTGATCAGGCTATTCGCGACAGCGGACTGGATTTCAGTAACATGGACCCTTTTGATACCGGGGTGATCTGGGGCTCGGGCCAGGGCGGTATGCAAACATTTGAAGAGCAGGTGACCGAATATGTATCCGGCGATTATAACCCGCGCTTCAGTCCCTATTTCGTTCCCAAGCTGATCACCAATATGGCTTCAGGCATGATCTCTATTAAGTACCGGCTGATGGGCATCAATTATACCACTGTATCTGCCTGCTCCACCTCTAATACGGCCATCATGGATGCCTTAAATTACATCCGGCTGGGTAAGGCCAAAGTAATTGTTACGGGTGGTTCTGAAGCGCCTATCACGCCTGCCTCCGTAGGTGGATTTTGTGCGATGAAAGCCATGTCGGTCCGCAACGATGATCCGACTACCGCTTCGAGGCCTTTTGATGTGGATCGCGATGGTTTTGTGATGGGAGAAGGCGCCGGCGCGCTGATACTGGAAGAGTACGAACATGCGAAAGCCAGGGGCGCGCATATTTATGCAGAAGTGGCAGGCGCCGCTATGACAGCAGATGCCTATCACATGACCGCCACACATCCCGAAGGTCTGGGCGCTTTCCGCGCCATGCAACAGGCGCTTGAAGATGCAGGACTGGATAAATCGTCTGTCGACTACCTGAATGCTCATGCTACTTCTACTCCGGTGGGCGACCTGAGTGAAATAGCCGCTATTGGTAAATTATTTGGAGAAGCACCTGCACACCTGCATATCAGCGCTACCAAATCCATGACGGGGCATTTACTGGGCGCAGCAGGCGCCATAGAAGCCATTGCCAGTGTAATGAGCATACAGCAGGGTATCATCCCTCCTACCATCAACACGCAACAGCTGGATCCTGCTATTCCCGCAGGGATGCAGATCGTGCTGACCAACGCTATAGAAAAACCAGTGTCGGTAGCCATGAGCAACACCTTTGGATTCGGCGGCCACAATGGCATTGTCGTCTTCCGAAAAATATAATTGAAAACCTATTTATAATAACCGGGGCTGTCGTTGTAAAAACGACAGCCCTTTATTTTGTACCACCAACACCCTTAAAATTAATTTTTAAAAAGTGCGTAGGGGTATCCCCCGGTCATGCTGTCTTCCTCATGTAGTTTAAAAAACATATTAAAATAAGACGATCATGATGGGTTACACATCAAAACACCTGCAACTGCGCAAGCAAAAAAAATCACTTTGTTTATTAGTGGCCATATTCGCCCTTACCCCTGCCCAACGCCTCTTTGCCCAGCTGGGCGCGACTTCTCTCAATGGACCCGGCATTGGATTCAGCGTAGATTACCTGCCAGCATCGCGTTATATCCGCCCGGAAGACAGTGTTAAAACACACTCTACCTCTTCACAGGTACGTTATAATTTCGGCGCTATCTTTTCACTCAGCAGCCGTGTTGACACCATTACCGGTAAGGTAAGAAACTGGTCCCTGGCGGCTTCCGGCAGCTACACCAAATTCACTAATAAAGATTATGAACACAACATCTTCCCGGAAGAATTGCTGGGTACCCAACTGGCGCTGCAACACTACCGCAATATTAACCGGCGCTGGTCGCTGGTAGCATTGGTTTCAGCCGGCATTTACACTGACCTCGTGAAGGTCGACGAGAAAGATCTTTTTGTGAATGGAGGCGTTTTATTTGTGAAACAGGTGAATCGTCGTTTCTCCTATGGCATAGGTGCTATGCTCACCAATTCCTTTGGCACACCAATGGTACTTCCCGCCTTCATGGTAAGATGGCAAACAGATAACAAGTATAGGATAGATATCAATTTCCCTGAAAAGATCAGTGTCGTTACCACGCTGAACAAATATACTGACCTCGGTCTTGCATTCCGTATGCGTGGCGCTGCTTACGACGTAGAAAACCAGCAAAACAATAAAAGAATGATGGGGCAAACAGAGATGAGTATAGGCCTGGAAAATACCTGGCACCTGAACAGGCATATCGACTTTGTAGCTTCCGGGGGCGCTACCCTGCTGAATGAAGTGTCTTTCCAGGAAAAAAATCTTTCGCATATGTTTGATAAAGACCATCCACATCGCCTGGCTACCAATTATTTCTTCAGCGGCGGCCTCCGGTGGAATTTCAAACCCACCCGTCACTAACGGAAACGGTTATATTAAAATATGCCTTGTCTGCTTCGAGCCCTTATGGGGCCGGGCAGACAACGTTGTTATATCCACCGGGTTCAATATCTTCGTGGCCAGCATGTACTTATGGCCTTTATCATTTCTTTCGATCTGGACGACCTGCTGATACCCGGTATCAAACGATTCCCCGTAGAGCGTAATTACCTGTGGCACCGGCTTTTTAGCCGCGAAAAGATAAGACAGGGCACTATTTCCCTGATACAGGCATTACGTGCCCGTGGTTGCCGGATCTATATTTATACCACTTCCTACCGGTCACCTGCATACATCAGGCGTTTGTTTTTCCCGTATGGTATTTTCCCGAAGAAAATTATCAATAAGACCTTACATGATAAAATATTGGGAGAACGGGCGCACCGGATTTCCAAGTACCCGCCGGCATTTAATATCGATATACATGTAGACGATGCCCCGGGCGTAGGTATAGAAGGCGAATGTTATCATTTCCCGACGATTATTATTGGGGAAGATGATCTTCACTGGGTTGATACCGTTCTGCAACGGTTGTCTGATCACGCAGCGCAACAAACAGACAAAGGAGCAAAGCAGTAAAAATTACCACTTTGCTCCTTCTTTATTTTGCCTAAAAAGTTTCACCTCACTTCATATGGCGGCTGTGCCGGCGCCTTATACCCTTTCGTTTGCAGGAGATTTTTTATTTCTGTTATAGCGCGTTCTATCTGCGGATCTACACCTTTCGCCATATCCCCAAGATTTTCATCCACGGGGATATCCGGGTCTACGCCGTGGCCTTCGCGGAACCAGGTGCCATCCGGGTTAAACATGCGGAAATTAGGTATCGTTATAACGCCACCATCTATCAGTGGCGGTGTATTGCTGATGCCTATTAATCCGCCCCAGGTGCGGGTACCGATAATGGGCCCGAGGCCGGCTTTACGGAAGTAGTCGGGGAAGGCATCTCCTCCGGAGCCGCTCCAGCCATTGATGAGCATTACCTTCGGGCCAAAGTTGGCGTACATAGGCCATGGCTGCGGTGTACCGCTGCGGGTGGCCCAGTAAGCGAGCGGTTTGCGGTTGAGCATTTCTATAAAGCGATCAGGGATTTGTCCGCCATTATTGAAGCGTTCATCGATAATGAGCGCGGCTTTATCCCACTGGGCGTTGAACTGGCGGATCAGCTCATCCTGTCCATCCCAGCCTGTGCTGGGCACATAAATATAGCCTACCTGGTTGTTAGTGGCATCCGCAATCCGTTTACGGTTGCTTTCTATCCAGGCCAGGTGACGCAGGCGATATTCTTTGCCGATAGTGGTAACGATGGCTGTTTTAGCACCTTCCATCGCAGGCTTGCTGTTGTAGGTAAGTTCCACAGCCTTACCTGCCAGGGCCTGGAAACCTGCATAGGGCTCCTGTGCGGTGGTGAGCGGCACACCATTGACCGCCAGTATATAATCTCCTTCATGGATGTTTACGCCGGGTTCATCGAGCGGGTTGCGCACTTCTCCATTCCAGGGCGCGCCACGGATAATTCTTTTTATTTTATAATATTGGCCGTCGGCTTGCCAGTCAATGCCCAGGTAACCTACATTTTCTGTTTTGGCATTTTCCAGGTCCCCTGCCATATTGTAGGTATGCGAGGAGCTTATTTCGCCCAGCACTTCGCGGATCACGAAACTGACCTCATCGCGGGTACGGGCGCCTTCCAGCAGGTGCAGGTATTTATCCTTTACGCCATTCCAGTCTACCCCATGCATGTGCGGATCGTAGAAGAAATCCCTTTCCATGCGCCAGGTATCCATAAATAGCTGCTTCCATTCTTCCATGGGTTGGACGGTCATGGTCATTTCGCCTACGCGCATTGCCGTATCTATTTTCTGATTTTCGGCAACATCGATTACGCCATAAGGGCCGTTGTTGACCAGGATTTTATTGCCATCGGCGGAAAGCTCATATTGGCCTGGATTTTTAATGATGGTTTTCACCTGGCGAGTGGCGATATCATAATATTGCAACGTGCTTTCGCCATTTCCCTCATCTTCATCCGGCGTGCCGGTGGTGAGAAACAGGATCTTTCCTTTGGCGGCGCCCAGGCGGGAATAGTTGCCTCCCGGCACCGGCAGCAATATCATCCTGGCTTCCATATTGTCGATGTCAATTGCGGTAGCGGCAATTTTTCCGGCACCTGGTTTTTCTTTTTTAGCGTCCTCCTTCTTGTCTTTCTTGTGCTTGTCTTTATCCTTTGCGGACGCGGGAGATTCCTTTTTATCTTCTTTCATGTCTACCGCATCATTGCGGGTGGCCAGCAAAGAAGGAGTTTCTTTCTGTAATCCTATTACGCCGATAAGGGTGCTGTTAGCATAAATGAATGTATTATCTATACTACTGTAGGTAGGTTTGAAAGACTGGTTGGTGAACAGGTACAGGTATTTTCCGCGTTCATCAAATATAGGGCGGTTGCAGTCGTAAAAGCCGCTGGTGACCTGGTGGCGTTGGTTATCTTTTGTATCGAAAAGGAAAACGGCTTCATGCCCGTTTTCCAGGTCGCGGCTATATGTAAGCCAGCGGCTGTCGGGTGTCCAGCTGAAGCGGAATGTTTCAAATACGTCGGGAGAATAGTGCAGGGCTTTATCTACTTCAGTGGTTTTACCCGTGGTAACATCGAGTACAGATATTTTCATGGTCTGGTCGATGAAGGCAATCTGCTTGCTATTGGGCGACCAGTAAGGACGGAAGCGGAAGCCGGGGCCATAGTGGGTAATCTGGCGTGCTTCGCTTTCCTTCCCGGCAGGCGCTAGCCAGAGTTCATACTCCCCGGATTTGTCGCTCCACCAGGCGATATTTTTGCCATCTGGCGACCATACCGGGTAACGTTCTGCTACGCCGCTGGTGCGGGTGAGGTCTTTAATATACCCGCTGTTGGCCGGTACTGAAAATATATCGCCCCGGGCGCTGACGAGGGCACGCTGTCCATCGGGACTAATGGCCGAAGATTGTATGAGCGTCCCCGGATGCACTGTACGGGGCTTCAGGCCAGCCAGATCGGTGCTGATGTTTATTTTTACTTCCGTGGTTTGTTCATTGGCGAGTGACAGGAGATACAATTTCCCATTGGCTTCATACACAATATCGGCCGGCCCTATAGAGGGAAAATGTACATCGTAGTCTTTATAGTGGGTTACCTGTATACTGGCTTTCGTGTTGGTGTCGTAGCGCCAAAGGTTCATCCGTTTTTCATCGCCACGGTCCGACAGGAAATAGATATAGTTTTTATACCACATCGGGAACTCGTCGCTGGTTTCACTTTTGCTGGAGATGTTTTCAGACTGTTGTTTATTGAAATCGAAAACATGGATATCAGCTTTCATCCCACCCCGGTATCTTTTCCAGTTGGAGAAACTTTGGGTGCGGGTGGTTACCGCTATGTGGTTGCCGTCGGGTGACCAGGAGCCGAACTCGGCATAGGCCAGCGGCAGTTTCACCGGGGCGCCACCGGTTTCGGGGATGGTATAGAACTGGTTAAAACGCTCTTTGGTGCTTTCCCGGCCAGAGGCAAAGAGCACCTGTTTTCCGTCTTGCGTCCAATCAACCACCCGGTCGGCGCCACCATATTGGGTAAGTCGCAACGGTATACCACCGGCCACGGGCAATACATACACGTCGGTGTTGCCGTCGTAATTGGCGCTGTAAGCCAGTTTGCCGCCATCAGGCGAAAATTTCGGGAAGGTTTCCACACCGGGTGGGGAAATCAATTTGATAGCGGTACCGCCGGTTTTGGGAACGATCCAGATATCATTTGCATAGGAAAATGCGATCTGGGAACTGGAAACATCGGGATAGCGGAATAGGCCGGCATCTACCTGTGCCGTGGCCTGTTTTCCCGCCAGAGCGGCCAGGAAGATCAGGGCTGTTGTTTTCATCATAAGCGTTTTAGATAGGTGATACCGGTAGCCGTTGGTAATGGTCCCGGTGCAGCAGGTTTAAAGCTATTTACTAATCTATGGAAATCCGGTAAAACATCCCGTTAAAATCCCATATTTGGTATCGCCGGCAATTAGGCAGGATAATGCATCCTCTGCGGTGGATACAGGGCAACATAACAGTGCTGGATTATACAGGATATTTCTACCAGCATAGCTAAAAAAAACCGATCTTTATGCCGTACCAAAAATTTATACGTAACATATGGCCAAATCTCAGGAAACAGGTGGCAAAAAAGAATTAGAAAAGAGAAAGAAGCAACAGCGCCAGGAAAAGGCAGAGAGAAAGGAAGAGCGGAAAGCAAACAGTGGAAAAGGAAAGGGCCTGGAAGACATGATGGCTTATCTCGATGAAAACGGGAACCTGACTTCTACCCCTCCTGATCCGAACAAGAAAGTAGAAATTAAGCTGGAGGACATCCAGATAGGCGCGCCCAAGCAGCAGCCGTCCGAACCCGTTAATACCGAACGTACCGGAGTGGTAAAATTCTTCAACGAGTCCAAAGGTTATGGATTCATTATTGACCAGGAAACACAGGATAGTGTATTCGTGCACATTAACCAGTTGGCCGGGCCGATTAAAGAAAGAGACCGCGTTACCTTTGAAGTGGAAAGAGGTCCTAAAGGGCTGAATGCGGTGAATGTAAAAAAGAAGTAGGCCGTTAACCACCGGCAAACCTGTCACTATTTCCACGCATCGTTCCTCCTCACGAGCGGGGAACCAGCGCTATTACTATCCCTAAAGTCAACGAAGCGTGTCTAACCCGTTAAAACGATTGTTGCAACGCCCGGTGATCTGGCTCTCTACCAGGTTTTCATCCAGTCCTGACCGGCAACAGGTATTTAGTTCCCTGTCGGCATTGCACGAAGCAATTCTTGCAGGCCGGCGCCAAAAGGGACTGGTGCTGCCTTTTGCCATGGAGCAATCGCGCTTCATCATTTTCTCCGATCAGCATAAAGGAGGAAAAGATGGCGCAGATGATTTTATGGCCGCAGAATCCAGCTACCTGGCTGCCTTGCGGCATTACGGGGAACAACAATTCACATTTATTAACCTGGGCGACTGTGAAGAACTGTGGGAATGTACGCCTACGAAAGTGTTGGCGGCCAACCAGGTTTCGCTCATGGCAGAAGCCCGCTTCTTACAGGGAAAAAAGTATTTCCGGATTTTTGGTAATCATGACCTGGAATGGCGCTATGCTGTTCCCCGACAACAATTTCTTAAACCCCTGTTCGGTAGAAAACTGAAAGTATATGAGGGGCTTATCCTTCAAACCAGCTACCGGGAACAAACCTATCGTATTTTCCTCACACATGGCCATCAGGGCGATTTACGGAGCGATGGCAATACATTCAGTAAATGGTTTGTTGCCGCCATCTGGACGCCGGTGCAACGGTATTTTAATGTCCGTATGGATACCCTTTCGGATAGCTATGACCTGGCTGACCGGCACAACAGTCTGATGTACGAGTGGAGCAAAAATTACCAAAAAACTTTCCTGATTTCGGGGCACACGCATAAACCAGTGTTTGCCTCATTGGATCATATAGACCGGCTGACAAAGCAACTGGAAAAAGCCCAAAGCCAGGGAAACAGCGCTGAGGTACACATCTTACAACAGGCATTAGCTGCCCGCAGGGCCGAATATGCAGGTAAACAATTTGTGAAAACCATGGCGCGTCCCTCCTATTTCAATACCGGCTGCTGCTGCTTTAGTGACGGCGACATTACCGGCATTGAGATAGCAAATGGATTTATCCGCCTGGTGAAATGGAAAAATGATACCCGCACGGTCCTGGAAGAATCACCCCTCTACTACCTCTTTGACCAGATGGGCTGATTCCCTGTTTTCATCCAGCCAGGCGCGTTTCACTACCCTGGCGGTTTTATGTTCGCCAGTATGGCTCCAGCCCGGAGGCATCACGATATACAACAGCTTATTTTTAATACCCGGGGCTTTTACCATGTCTTTCCACAAACCATACAGCTCACCAAAGTAAACATCGAGGAAATTATTAGGATTCACATCGCGTGATATCCCATATTCAATCTTCATCTCCCTCTTTTCATGCTGGAAAGTACCAAACACCTTATCCCATATATTGAGGAGGTTACAGAAGTTGGTGTCCATATACAACGGATTTTTAGCATGGTGTACCCGATGGTGGGAAGGTGTGAGAATAATATTGTTCAGGAAGCCCAGGCGCCCATCTTTAATCAGGTTTTCTCCTACATGAATAAACGCTCCCCAGGTGCCGTCGATAAACATGATGATAAACAACAGCGGCGGGTTTACGCCCATCAGTATGCAGATACTGGTGCGGATCACGTCTGCATAGGGCGCCTCCAGGAAAAAGTGGGCGTAGGTAACCGATAAATTCATGGTTTCGGGCGCATGATGCGTAGAGTGTAAACACCAGAACAGGCGCACTTTATGGCCAAAATAATGATAAATAAAATGAGAGAATTCCCATATTACATAGCCATAAATAAACCAATACCATTTGAGGGAGGTGTTAAAAAGTGCGTACTTCTCTAGTACGCCAATGCAAAATGCCACGGCTGCTATAGAAATAAAGCGGGAGATGAAGCGATTGGCTACAAAAATAAAGAAAGGCATTTTGTAGTCCTCTATTTTGAAGCGCTTATAAAATACCGCCCGGCCAATTTCCAGCAATAACAGAAAAGGTATGAGTGGGGAAATTACAGAGAAGATCCCGTTGAGCGTCAATAACACTTTATAGTCGCCCGTTTTACAGATGTCTATTAACCTGGAGATCCCTAAGAAGCCGATAATTTCGTGGAATAATGTCTGAAAAAAAATCATAGCACACGTTTAAATCAATGGAATAGCATAGTTTGTTCGAACAAATAACAACTTGTCCGTACAAAGTAAAAAATTATTCGCAAAAATTCAAGCATTCTGTGGCCAACGGTAAATGCGTACCTTTATGCAATATTTATCTTATGGAAGCGGCTGATAAACTGAAACGCATTGTGGAAGCGAGGATGAAGCTAAAGTCCCGTTTTGAAGAGAAGATGCGGCTTACCCCATCGGTAGCAGACAACCGGCCTCAGGGCAGCGGTAAACTTAACCGTCACGGCATGCCGGAATTACCGGTAGGCCAAACCATCACCCATAAATGGCCGGTACTGGACCTGGGCATTGAGCCGGAGATATCATTAACCGAGTGGCGACTGGTACTGGATGGCGCCGTGGAGCATCCCACTACGCTTACCTGGGAAGATTTCATGGCCTTGCCCCAAACAGCTGATACTTCCGACTTTCACTGTGTAACCAGCTGGTCGAAACTCGGCATGCACTGGAAAGGCGTGCGCCTGCTCGACCTGGCTGCGTTGGTACAACCCCTCGAAAACGCTACGCATATTTTGTGTTATGGGTATGACGACTATACCACCAACGTATCCCTGGAGGAAGCATTAAAACCCGATGTACTGCTGGCGCACACTGTAGAAGATGCTCCGCTGCCCAGGGAACATGGAGGGCCGGTACGAATGATCACCCCGGAATTGTATGCATGGAAAGGTGCGAAATGGATACGCCGCATTGAATTTCTAACGGCCAATACCCTGGGATTTTGGGAAGAGCGGGGCTATTCAAACACCGCCTATCCCTGGAGGAATGATCGCTACAGTTGATCTTCTTTTACTGCCGTAACAAAATAATCCAGGCAATACTGATCCAGGTCCCGAAAATAAAAATCGCTGTAATTGATATTCACGGTTACATCTTCTATTTTTCTCAGCAGGAAGTAGCGGTTGATGTTGTTCAGCAACGTATAGGGCACTTTCAGCAAAAAGGCTGGCAGCCTGTATTGCAGCCGGAAGATATCGAGGCGGGCCAGTGCGTCGAGATGCTGTTTATTTTCCCCGTAATACCTCATCACCGTATCATTACCGTAAATACCAGCTACAGTGGCTTCGGGGAAGTGTACCCGCATCAGCGCCTTCATGGCGGATGGCAGGTATTCCCGCACATGAAACGGGTTGCGGCTCAGCGACATGTATTTATTGGGAGTAGTCAGCAGCAGGCGGCCTCCGGGTTTCAATACGCGTTTTATTTCCCGCAATAACGCATGGTCATCACGGATATGTTCTATTACCTGGAAACAGATCACCGTATCATAACTGTTGTCGGTAATTCCTGTTAAATACGGCAGGTGACAGGTTTGAAAAGAAGCATTGGCTGGTAACGTAGCCTGCGGTTTCTTTTTATCAACTGCCCGGTAGTGGGCCGTGTGCCTTGCCAGCAAATCCAGGCTGTATCCTTCACCACAGCCCAGCTCCAATACCTGTTTGTGTAAAAGGTATTCCATTGGAATAGCCTTGTAGGCAAATACATGCCGCTGGAAAACGTAGTTATTAACAAAAGAAGTGTTGTTGATCCGTTCAGCCGTTTTCAATAATGCCATCATAGTAATGCGTCTTTAAATGAATAATCGGTATCCTGACTATCGTCATGCTACCTGGCATTACTTACTACACACGGCTAGTGAAAAACCCTTAGTTGCGTTTTGATAAATTCATGTTATAAAATATGCCCAGCTGAAAGCCTATCCAGGTCTTTACGTTTCCATTGCCGCCATAGTTGTCGCTGAGCGTATAGGGTGGCTTGGGCAGCGTGAAATAAGTGCTCATCGTTTCCATCGCCGATTTATCCAACGCCTGGAATTGGCCATTGAAGTCATAATAACGCGTGAGCATGCGATTAAAGGATAGCCCTCCTTGCAGGCTAAAATGATTGCTCAATCTTTTTTCTGCTAACAGTGCCAATTTCCCATGTTGTACTTTCATTGTGGAAGTTAACGTCATCGTATCCCAGGCCTGCCTGAGCTGGCCGGTAGTACCTTGCAGGTGTAATCGCCAATCTTCCGACAGGCGTATGGAGATGCCTGCGCCCCAGCGGAGGCTGGAATTGCTAAAATTGCTGCTCCAGGAGCCGATGCCATACAGGAACGGAAATCCCAATTGCAAAGTAGGGTTCACATAATTCATTTCATCTGCCGACACACCGGCATTAAGCAGGAAGGCAAAGGGGCGTCGTTCACTGCTGTTATTTCCTTTCATCGATGCAGGCCGCTGGTAACCGCTGGCAAAAGTATTTTGCCACCATGATTGCAAGACGCTGGTTTTATGAACAGCCGTTTCTTTACGTGCCTTTGCTATATCCGTTGCCGGTGGTATTGTTTTATCGGCAGCCGAATCTTTTCCGGGGATGATAACGAACGTATACTTCGCAGAGTCTGTACCTTTCTTCCAATGCCATCCGGGACGCAGCGACCATCCGCCCGTTAAAGTCAGTTGCCTGGAACTATCTGTTGGCGGGGATAAACGGCCAAAGGTGGAATCTTTTTTTGAAAGCGTCCATGCCGTATCTGCCATGAAAAGATGGAAGGCGGTATCAAAGTTAGTGGGTATATCGGAAGAAGGATATCGTGGCGGCAGTGTATGTAATTGTTGACGCCATGGAATAGTAACAACGGCCGGTATTTTCGCCTTAGTCGTTATTTTCGTTGCTGGACGTGTAGACGCCGGTTTAGCACCGGGAGGTGGATTATCGATGAAGATAATATGTTCGCCTAAAATCGTATAATAAATACCGGTATATTGCCTGATCTCTGCCAGGAGCTTCGCCACAGACATGGTGCCGCTACTTGCGTGAATGACACGGCCCGGCGGAAACTTGCGGGTGTTCAGCGAAAAGCGCGCGCCTGTCTGGCGGCTAACGATACCCAACAGCGAATCAAACCGGAGGTTTTTTCCCGGAAGCACCACCTGCTTTTGCAAGTTTACTTTTCTTTGCTGCGCGTTGGCCGGGCTGGCGGCTGCCAGGGCGATTAACACGATTATGATGCAACGGCCAATACTATTCATTACATCCCATACCACTGATATACACCGTATCTTTTTCGATCCTGCATTGAACATTCAACGTAATTGAGATAACATCAAAAATAAATTCCTTCGTCTTATTATCGAAAGAACTGCTCATGGTACAGGCTTCCAGTTTTTTATTCTTAAATACCACATGTATACCATAGGCTTTTTCCAGCTGCGTAGCTATATCTTTCAGGCTGGCATTAGTAAAGGTAAAGGATGGCAGTCTTGTTCCAACGGCCGGAATGGAATCGGTGATAAAGCGGTGATGGGCTTTTTCGTAGCTCCCTGCTTGTCCTGATTTCAGGACGATACCGTCTTCGTTTCTATACATTTTTACTGCGCCTGCATTTACCTGCACCCTGATGTGCTGGCTGTCTTCCCACACCCGAAATACAGTACCCAACACCTGCACCTGGATATCGCCCACACGCACCCTAAACGGTTTAACCGGGTTGGAAGTTACATCGAAAGTGGCGTTACCGCTCAGTTGTATTTCCCGGGCGGCGCCGGAGAAACCGGGAGTGTAAGCAATAGTACTGCCTGGCTGGATGGTAGCCAGTGAGTGATCCGGTAATGTATCCTGTAATGTAATATCCTGCGCAGTGCGGGTGATCAGCGCCAGTGGTGGTTGCAGGGCGTTTTTCTTTTGCCAGCCCACATACAGGCCGGTGGCGCCCAAGAGCAGGAGCACGGCAGCTGCAATGCTCCAGCGGATGGCTTTTATCCTGCCAGAGGATTTAGCCAGCGCCTGCGTGCGGAGGGCTGTTAAAGTGATTTGCGGATCAGGAAGTTGCCAGTAAGAGCCGGTATTGGTGCCCTCCCATACTTTCATAGCCTGTTCAAACAGGCGCCGGTTGTCATCATCTGCCTTCACCCAATTATCCACAGCCATGGCTTCCTCCGGAGATGCTTCTCCGGAAAGGTACTTAGCCAGTACTTCCTCATCTACTTGTATGTGACCGGGACTATTCATTATTAATAATATTGTTAGCTATACCAGAGAAAAAAGATGACGAGGCTGATGATCAGGTCCAGTAATTTTTCCCGTAAAATTTTCAATGCTTTGCCCATTTGTGCTTCTACCGTTTTTACCGACAGGTTCATCTCCGCTGCGATAGTGGCGTACTTCTTCCCTTCAAACCGGCTCTTAGTAAAGATCAGCCGGCATTGCGGAGGCAGCGCGGCTACCTGTGACATGATACGTTGACTGATTTCTTTGCTGACCAACTGATTGCTGTCATCTCCGGTTATATTGCTTTCTGCCGCATAGCGGTCTTTCACTTTGTCGTGCCGTTTTACATTCAGGCAATAATTGTATACGGCTGTGTAGAGATAAGATTTTACAGATTGTTCTTCGTCGATCGTACTCCTTTTCTCCCATAGTTTCAGGAACACCGCCTGTACGGCGTCTTTTGCCTGGTCGTTGTCTTTCAGGATCGTAAAGGCATAGCGGTGCAGGCTTTCATAGTAAGTATGAAAGTAGTGTTCTACAAGTGAAACCAGTTTGTCATGACCTTGCTTCATTTCCAGTGGCAGATGCAACTCCCTTTGCTGTTATACCCTTAATACACCTTAACTGAAAAATCCCCCTATGCCAGTGAAAAATAATTTTGAGATTTATTTTTTAATAAATGCTACCAATGCGGGCATTAGTTCCGGCGCCAAAGGTAAGGGTGCATTTTTATCCGGTCCAATATTACTGTTGTTTTTCAGGGTATGCGTCATGCCGGGCACCATCAGCAAGGTGGCTGCTGGCTTACAGCGGTGCAGGATATCCAACTGCGCGGGGGGCACCTGCACATCAGCCGAACCACCTACCAGCAGTATTGGCGTTTTTACCGGGGCCAGTAAAGCGCAGGGCACATACTTAAAGGTGCTTTTCCAGAAATTATACAGGGAGGGAGCAAAGAGCATTCCCAGGTCGCGGGGTATGGTGGTGGGATTGTTACCGTTGCTCAGCGCGGTCAAGATATTATCCAGCTGTTGATTCAGCGAATCACTCAGGCGTGGCTTTAACTGCATGGTCAGCAGTTTGCTCATGGGTTCTCCCGGGGGACAGAGCAGTATCAGCCGGTGCAGCTTTCTTTCCCCGGCCACCTTGCTGCCTATAAGGCAGCCTTCACTATGCCCCATAACGGTAACGCCGGTAAACCGTTTGTCTTGCTGGAGGTGATCTACCCAGGCGATGGCATCGGTGGTAAATTCGTTGAGCGTTGTTTGATCTATAGGAATAGAGAATCCCTGGCTTTCTCCCACTCTGCGTTTGTCGTAACGCAGGGAGGCAATGCCGCTGGCGGCAAGGCCTGCAGCCATTTGCTGGTAGGAGGCGCTGTTGGGCAACGGCAGCATCACATTGTTTCCATTACGGTCGGTGGGACCAGATCCGGCGATGATCAATACTACAGGTGCGGTTGTTTTTCCCGGGGGCAGCGTCAGCGTGCCATAGAGCGTACCACCGTCTTTCGTGGTAATGGAATCAGCGCTTTCATTGGATTGCAATATAGGCGCATTAGTCCGGGCTTCTTCTATAAAAAATCCCGTTATCTTGTGCTGCTGGCTCAATGCCACTTTAAAGAGGATATGCCCCCGGGCAAAGGTATTGGCAGCGAGTATCACGTGCATACGGTCGGCCGGAATTGTTTGCTGGTTGGTGAATGCCTCCCACTTGCCGTAGGCCAGCTCCAGTTGTTGCCAGGTGCTGCTAAGCAATGCGGCGGTCAGCTTGTCCTTCACCGCTGGATCTACCGCCTCCCGGGCAGCCTCCCAGTTACCTTTACCGAGTTGTTCAAAGAAAAGGCTCACCACACTGTCTTTTTGCTGTTGGGCACGTGAAGCTGCAAAGGAAGAAAGGTGCAAAGGAGTAGTTTGATGTATATAAGATGCTGTCGCCATTTGGCTGCAGCTTATAATCATTAAGATGAATAAACGTTTCATAGTATCAGGCTTGATGAATTAATTTTCTGTAGAGGGCAAAAGAGTATATGCTTGGTATCAGCGTGGTAATGGCCAGGACAGCCAGCATGATGTAACGCGACTGATAACCGGTAGTTGCCAAGGTAGCGATAAAACCCAGGGTACCGAACACGAAAAACAGGATGCCTCCCAAACGATGTGTTTTCCGCCATACCGTATCGTTCCTCAACGTCCAGGGCGTGCGGATGCCCAGGTAGCGGTTGGGGCGCACGTTATACAGGAGGTTGCCGGTAATAGCAAGAAACACCAGGACAAACTGTGCTATCATTCTTTCGGGGTTGACGTGCATACCGGCCAGCAGTATACAAAGGGGGCCGATAGCAGTTACCACATGTGTGCTCGCCCAGATGACCACATAAGATTTACGTGCCAGTGGTTTTTCATCGGCATATTTATACATGATGGCGTATACCCGGTAAATAAAAATATTCAATAGCACCAGCAACCCGGCGCCGCCCATGTAAGCCAGCATGGAAGAGCTTCCGGCAGATAATTTACCGGCGCCTACCAGCATTTCATAAATCGGGATACCCGTAAACAAGAGCACCAGTGCCACTTTCATAATATATAAAGTAGGAGCGATAGCTCTGATTTGCCGGGGTGCCTCCCTTTTTTGCGTATTTATAAACGTGGGGATGCTCATTGCGGCATATACAATGAGGCTGCCAATCAGCATGGCGCATATGCTTCTCAATGGCGACATGTAGGCATTGGCGATCCACTTTCCTTCTGCGCCAATCGTGTAGTGCGATGGCAATGTAGGCGGCAGTTGGCTCCGCAGGCATAGGTATGCCACGAAGGGCGCGCCCATGACGGCTAGTAGCGGGACATCCCTCAACCATTTATTTTCCTTCATAGCGGGGTGTTATTTTCTTTTTGAGAGGTAAGGTATTGGCGGTAAACTGCAGCATCCACTTTAATAATTCGTCCATTACCGTAGTGTTGAGGGAATAAAACACAAACTGCCCCTTTTTCACGCTGGTCAATAGTTCCGCCTGTTTCAGCAAATCCAGGTGATGCGAAATGGTAGGTTTGGAGAAATTAAAGTGGTCGGCAATCTGTCCCGCCGTCATGTCTTCCCGTTTCAGCAGCTCCAGGATATCCCGGCGGGTTTTATCGTTGAGTGCTTTGAAAACGTTGTTCATTAGATATATATTTAGACAACTATCTAAATACAAAAATAGGTAAACGGGGGTAATCCGCAAAATATTTCAGAAATATGTCCTTACGCAGGGGTATAAAAAGCGTCATCCTCTTAGTGGAAGGCGCTGGAAATAACCGGGGTTACGGGCGTATCTTCCCAGGACATTAACCGCCGTGGAGCAACCAAAAAACAGTATAAATATTCAAAGGAATATATTTTTGTTTCTCCCAATATAAATACCCTACATTATCGTATATATGTTATTGTTATCCGGGTGCAACCATGGACTAAAATTTATGTAAACGCTATAAATACGTATTAATCAGAACGATACTTTCAATATCACCAGCCTTTTATCGCTGTTCGGCGGCATGATGCGGGGAAAGGATAAAATTCCATACGGGTTTAAAAAAAATCCCGAAATTTTTTGAGGTAGATAAAAAACCGGCATGATTTTACAGACTGAAGCGTCGTATTAAAAAATAAACAACATACAATGGCGTGATGGCCAGTTGAAAAAAGATACTTAACTTAAGAATTATTATTTCATTACTAAAACACAGTATGACTATGAAAATGAAACACCTGACCTCACTCGCCCTTGCTGCAGGACTTATGTTTATGATTTCCTGTAAATCAAAACCTAAAGATGCGGACATCAAAGCTGCGGTAGTAGCGGCTTTACAGTCGAGTCCCGGCGTTAGCGCTGATGTAAAAGATGGTGTAGTTACGCTTACGGGAACCGTTGCCAATGAAGCGGACAAAGATGCGGCAGAAAATACCGCCAAAGTAACAGCTGGGGTAAAAAGCGTAGTAGACAACATTACAGTAACGCCTCCACCACCTCCTACTCCGGCAGCACCTGTTGCCACTGCTGATGATGCGCTGAAGACTTCAGTAGCAGATATCGTAAAAGATTTCCCTGGTATTACTGCAGATGTAAAAGACGGTGTTATTACCATTACCGGAGAAGCAAAAGCAGATCGCTGGAAAAAACTGAAAATGGCATTAGATGCGCTGAAGCCTAAGAAAGTTGATGCTTCCGGTTTGAAAGTAAAATAATTTCCACCCCTAAATTTATTAATCATGGCATTACAGGATAAATACAAAGAGCTGATTGATGCAGCTAAATCCTCCGGTACTACCAATCTACAGGTAGCTGAACAGGATGGCGTATTACATATTGATGGCGAAGCACCCAGCGGCGCTGTAAAAGACCAGCTGTGGGACATCTACGGCAAGATCGATCCAAATTTCCTGGCCGGCGACGTAGTTATGAACATCAATGTAGCAACAGCAGTAGCGGGCGCTAAACTGACGGTAACTACCGACTCTACCAACCTTAATATCCGTAAGGGTCCAGGCACTGATCAGCCGATTGTAGGTAAAGCTGCACACAATGAAGTGGTTTCACTGATCAGCAAACAAAGTGATCAGTGGTGGTTAATCCGTACTGATGGCGGAGCAGAAGGGTATGCCTATGCGCAATACCTGACGCCTGTTGAGTAAGCACGAGTAAAGAGATCATAAAAAAAGAGGTTGTACGGGGTACAACCTCTTTTTTATGGGATGATGACCTAACGGGCAGGAATACACGAATCCATCATGGTTGTACATATTTCAGTCCCGCGGGTATCATGGTTTTGCTTTTGTTATAAATATCTACGAACAGGGTAATCGTATCTTTTGAAGTGGCGGTTACGAAAACATATTTATCCAGTATGCCGGGTTTGGCTACGCCAAACCGCTCGCTGAGAGCGGTGGCGGAACGTCCGGGAGCCGGTACCGAGGAGCGTTTTATCAGCACCAGCGCCTGGTTATCTGCGGTCACTAGTCCGGCCAGGTAATCCATTGTATGGAGGATGCTTTTCTCCACATTACCTTTCTTAAGTTTTACAGGATTGGCCGCAGTATAACCATAAGAACTGTCATTGGCAGCAGGCAGCGAAGCAATCTCCTTCTGCGCAGCAGCATTACCCATCCGGGTAGTCAATAACAATACACATGAAATTTTCCTAAAGTGGCGTATCATATATTTGAGGGTTTATCAGGATTTCTACTAGCTAAACATCACAGGATCATAATGGAATTTCAGGGATCAACTTATTAAAGATAGCATAAAAAATAACACTGCCAGCGCTGGATAACATTTGCCGTTGATCATTATTTTTTGAAACCCACGTAATATGTATTACACACTACCATTAAATGCATATATCTTTGTATAACATCAAACATCCATTTACATGGCATCTACAGCTAAAAATTCATATTATGCTCAAACACATTAAATTATTTACGATTATAACAGGTACACTATTCCTGCAAGCGACAGGCGCCCGGGGACAGGCAACAACGGCGCTTTATAGGACTTTGAAAGCGAAGGACAGCCTGTTGTTTGATATTGCCTTCCACAGTTGTGATGTGCAACGGCTACACGAAGTCTTCGCCCCGGACTTTGTATTCTACCATGACAATGGGTCTGATGGCCCTACCGGAACACAGTCGCTGGCTAGTTTTATTGAAAACATCCAGCACCGCTGTACGAGTCATACGCCAGAGATGCGGCGTGAAATTGCTGGTAACAGCCTGCAGGTGATCCCGGTCAACCATCAGGAGGCAATACAAACCGGAATACAACGGCTATACGTACTAATGGAACAGGGAGGAGAACGGCTGGTGGAGGAATCTAAATTTACACGCAATTGGAAAAGAGAGGGCAACGACTGGAAGATGGTAAGTGAGCTGGACTATGCGGTAAAAACCAGTTTTCCTGATGCCGGCCAGCCCCGTTATGCTCCTAATCCCTATGTACCCTCTGCTGAACCATTATATGACGTGATTGCGCGGCAAGACAGCCTGTTCTTCCATGCTTACAACAACTGTGATATGGAAACGATGACC
Organism: Chitinophaga sp. Ak27; assembly: GCF_012726295.1. GTDB lineage: Bacteria > Bacteroidota > Bacteroidia > Chitinophagales > Chitinophagaceae > Chitinophaga. The sequence continues at coordinate 182,563 of NZ_JABAOB010000011.1, forward strand.
AATACATTTAGCGACAGTCTGGAATTTTATCATGACCAAACAGGCTTGAGTGCTTCCAAAAAAGATGTACTGGAGTCTACCCATAAAAATATCTGTGGTAAGGTAAGCCGGGAACTGGTGCCTGGCAGCCTGGAAGTATACCCGATTCACGGGTATGGCGCGGTGGAGATAGCCTACCACCGGTTTCATAACAATCAGCAGCCAGTGGGTACGCCTTCAAAAGCCAGTAAGTTTATTGTGCTCTGGAAAAATACGGATGGTCATTGGCAGATCTCCCGGGTTATCAGTTTGCACTAATACCTGTTTCCGGCGCCGGCAATGCCGGCGCCGGGGAATGATTAGTCTTTCGTTTTTGCCCGGATCACGGACAACGAATAAGGAGGCAATGTATAGTTCAGGGTTTCGCCAGGTTTAAAGTCTGCCGTCTTGATCACCGGTTGTGTAGACGTTTTGCTTTCGCCGCTGAGAATAGTGATGACAGCCATTCCTGAACGTGCTCCCAGTGGAGGCAGCGAGGCGGTAGCGGTAACCGGCGTATCGCCGGCATTTACCAGTTTAATAATCACATCGCCGGTTTTGGTATCTTTTACGCAGGAAGCGCCGGCAGTACGGCTGTCGGCTGGTGAAAACGATACCACGTTATCATAGTACATGTCGCCGTTGTTGCGGGAAAATAATTGCTGCACATAATAATTGGGCGTCAACGACACGCTGTTGCCGGTGAAATAAATCAGGTTGGGATTCCAGGAGGTATGGGCCGTTCTGGCCAGCAGCGGCGCATAAGACGCCATGCTTACCACATCGCCGTTGCGTTCCAGTCCTGTCATATACAAGGCTTCCGACATAGCATTGAACAATGTATTTCCTTTAGAGGCATACTCGCCTATATATACTTTGGAGCCGTTGCGGTTGTATTGATCATAGCGGTGGGTATGTGCCAGGAACCATTCTGGGTTCTCATAGTAATGTTCGTCCATCATCTGCCAGCCATATTTATTGGCAAATGCCCAACCTTCCTGAAAGTCTTCCCCATCGAAACCCGGTCCGGAAGTGCCGATCAGCGTGATATTCGGATATTTCTTCTTCACCGCCTCATAGATCATTTTAAAACGTTCCCGGAATTCCGGGGTTTGTTTGTCTTCATTACCAATGGCCAGGTATTCGAGGTGGAAAGGCGCCGGATGGCCGGCAGCTGCTCTTTTAGCGCCCCATTTAGAAGTGGCCGGGCCGTTGGCATATTCTACCAGGTCCAACACCTCTTGTATATAAGCTGGCATATCTGCCAGGGGTAGGGCTTTCTGCCCGGTGCCGCCAATGACCCAGGTACCGCCTGAATTCTGGCAGCTCACCGCCGCAGGTACTACCGGCAAGGGTTTGGCGCCAATGTCTTCGCAAAACTGGAAGTACTCAAAATAGCCCAGGCCGGTGGACTGGTGGTAAGACCAGATATTTCTTTGCTCCTTCCGCTCTTCTACCGGGCCAATAGTGTTCTTCCAGCGATACATGTTGTTGAGTCCATCACCGTGTACCAGGCAGCCGCCGGGGAAGCGCATAAATTTCGGTTGCAGCTCAGCAACAGCCTGGGCCAGATCGGAGCGCAGGCCATTTGTTCTTCCATGGAAAGTATTATGTGGAAATAGAGATACCATGTCGATGGCCAGTATCCCTTTGGTTTTGGCCACAATGGCCAGCCTGGCGCTATCGTCGCTCTTGCCGGGCGTGAGTGCCAGGGAATATTTTTTCCAGCTTTTGGCAGCTGCTGTAAAAGTGGTTTCGGCGTAAATCTCTCCTTTCTTACTTCTCAATTGTACCGTCACCGGGATGGGTTGCGCCGACAACAAGCGGGTAAATACCGAAAAGTCGTACTGCTCCCCTGCCCTGAGCACGATGCCGTCAAAGCCTTCATTTACCAATCCTACGCCCTCCTGCCCTGCATCATCTATGTTGAGCACCACATAATGCGGGTTATTGGGATGCACCGGCGCTTTCGTTTCTACCGACAGGGAGCCGTATCCATAGCCTTTGGTGAGGTACTCCCATGCGGTGAGGGAATGCCAGTTTCTGCGATCCGCCGGCGTATATTCGAACGACCTGTTCTGGATCAGTTCTGCGTAAAGTCCTCCATCCGCTGCATAGCTGATGTCTTCGAAGAAGATACCAAATAAATTGGGAGAAATAGTTTTCGCAGGAATGCCATTTACCGGTTGACCGGCTGTTTGCTGTTGTGCATAAGTAATGTTGGCAGACAGGCTGCAGAGTGCTGTTGCCAAGCACGCTACCATACCGGGGAGCGGTTTTCTGGCAGCACACCATTTGTTTGTGTTTTTCATAACCGTGAATGCTTTTCCCGGCAGTGTTGTGCATCCTGCCGGCTGTTTTCAACGGAAAAATAATAAATTATTTTATTAATCGTCAATTTGACAATTATTTTTTAAAAAGCAAAAAGCTATTGTGGAGAATGACTACCGCGAACATTAAATATTCGCCAAAGTCTTCTTCACAATACCTTTTCGCATTAAGCCTTCTGCTTAGTCTTTTAGCTTATCAAATTCGTCCCGGGTAATGGCTACCACCGTTCCATGGCGGAGCCCTTTAGGCATGGTCAGTTTATCGGAGATGTCGGACCAGGTTTTCCCGTTGTCTTCTGATCTTACGGCGCCGTAGCTGCCCTGGGTATATTTATCAAAATAAACGATCCACTCCTTGCCTCTTTTCAATACCGTAGGACCTTCCGCCCAGTATTGCCCAGTGATGGGCGCCGACGGCTTTCCGTATCCCTTCGTCAATTTATTGCTGACTGCAATGCGGATATTTTTTTGCGGCGGCTTCCGGGTTTCATCTTTCAGGAACATCACGTAGCGGTTATTGTCGGGGATGATGGTAGCATCTATTACATTGAATCCCTGGTCGTACAGCACCCGCGCAGGTGTGAACTGTTTAAAGTTCTTAGTGGTGACGTAATACAGGCGGTGGTTGTATTTATCATCGCCACTGGTATCGCCGGCAGGGAAACGCCCGGGAATGGTGGTAGCCCAGTAAATCATGTAGGCATTGTTGCGCGCGTCGTAGGTGATTTCCGGCGCCCAGCAGTTGAGTGCGCCGGGCTCGTGCTCCATAACGGGAATGTCTTGCTGGGACGACCAGTGCAACAGGTCAGGGGACGAGGCATAGCCAACCCCTTTTTCATTCCAGCTAACGGTCCACACCATGTGAAACAATCCATCTGCGCCGCGGATCACGCAAGGATCCCGCATGAGTTTATCTTTTCCAGCGGTGGGCTGCAGGTAAGAACGGCCATTGCCCAGTTCCTTCCAGGTATAACCATCCTCGCTGTAGGCGAGGTGCAGACCATCTTGTCCGTTATCTTTAAAATAAGAGAAAATGTATATTGAATCCTGCGCTGTTGCCGCCTTTATCACGCCTATCAGCAAGATAACCATCCAGATTTTCTTCATAAATACTATTACTGTTTTTGTTTGAGCCATACAATATACCGGTTTTCCCGTTTAGGGAAGAACCGGTTTTCATAGGTTTCCGTTTATACGTATGCGATGTCTAAAGGTGCGATCACGCGGAATTTTAGCAATACTATAGCGGCGTCTAATTAATTGTCAACTAAACATTTAATTGCAAGATACAAATATCTCTTTATAAATAATAAAATAACCGGCGGCAGGTAATAACCGGTTTAGTACCTTGCCATTGAAAAAAAGAGAATGTTTTCTTGTTAACCGGAACACCAATGTCAGTATTTAAAGAACAGATCAGCCGGATAATAGCCAAATTAGTCCTGGCACGTGACGCAGACAGCGAACATAAAACGTTTGGTGCGAGCGACCATCAATATATTTTGTATACACCGCTCCAACCTGAGCAGGTAGCAGCGTTTGAACTTACCCGGGGAATTGAGTTACCAGCCTGTTATAAAGCCTTCCTTACCACTATAGGTAATGGGGGGCCCTCCTACATGGATTCCGCCGCCGGGCCATTTTATGGTATTTATCCTATGGGAGAAAATACAGACGAGTTTGCCGGAGCGCCTTCGGATTACCTTCAGCAACCGGTAAACATCTACCCGGGCATGACAGCCGCTCATTGGGAATCGCTAAAGCATGACCTGCTGGCCGACGATCTGTCAGACGACGTATATACAGCCACGTTAGGCCGGGTATTTGCCGGCATACTGCCTATTGGCTCGCAGGGATGCAGCTACTATCACGGATTACTGCTGAATGGCCCGTACGCTGGCCGCGTGGTAAATATTGACCTGGACCTGGCGCAACCGGTGTTTTCCTTTGCTGATAATTTCCTCGACTGGTATGAAGGCTGGCTGGACGAAGTTATTTCCGGGGACCTTATTGCCGATACAGCTCCCTGGTATGGCTACCGCCGGAACGGAAGTATGGCCGTTCTGCTGGAACAATATCAATCGTCCGCCGATCCGGCATTTAAAGCCGAGTGCCTGGATGGCATCGTCGCAAAAACAGTATTGGGTGCCGTAACAACAGACCAATTGGAAACGGCCCTGCAACATGCAGATGAGGCAGCTCATCTGCAATGGCTGCAAATATTAACCAAGTTTGATTATAAGCGGGCAAAGCCTTACCTGCTGACCGCCTGGGAAGACCACTTCCCCGACATCATTAAATTTATTTACTGGTATGCAAAGGACCGTTGTGCAGAATGGTGTGCGTTGGTGACCACCCAATTACCGATGGTGCAGGACGGCGAAACATTCCGGTTCTGTACTTATCTCCTCACCGAAAGCCAATACCCGTTTGGGCCAGTAATAGCGCCCTTTGTACATCATACGCTGGCCGATATACGTGTTACAGCGTTATATACCCTGGGTAAACTGGAAGATAAAGACGCTTATCTCTCCGCTTTTATCAGCGGGTTGAACGACGAATCGGAAGATGTCATCCGTACGGCCCTGCAGGCGCTATCGGGAGTAAAAGATCCTCAGCTGTTGCCCATATACAAGCACCTTGCCTCCAGATCGCACGGTGCCGACTCCTACATCTTATCTAACTTAAAACAACGATTGGAAGAGTACCGGCTTACACTACAACAGTTGCAACAAATGCCATAGCAGCTATTACCGGGCTTCGTTCAGCGCAGTAAAAATCATATCTGTGAGATCAAAGCGGGGAAAATCACCCGTGTTATTCAGCAGGATCACTACGCCTGCTTTTCCCGCCTGCCGGGCGAACATGGTATAGAAACCCATATCCGTCCCGGGATGGTAGATAACGCGATGGGATTCCGTGGATACGTCAAACTGTCCGAAGTCTATCATCCAGCCATAGCCGTACCCTGCATCCCAATCGGAGTATACGGCATGCTGTTGCCACATTTCCTCCAGCCGGCGTTGCGGTAGCAACGTATGCGTGGTGAGGGCATCATTCCAGCGAAGGAGATCTGTTCCGGTGGAAACGATACCTGCGGCGCCCAATGTATTGCCGGTATAATAGGCTGGTTCCGGGGCGTTATCGAGATACCCTGTGGCCAGCTGCCCGGCAGCCGTAGTATCCGTATTTCCGGCATAAGTGTGCCGCATGCCTGCTGGCATAAAAATCCGTTCTTTCAGCACGCGGGGAAATGGTTGATGACAGATCACCTCTATTACACGAGCCAGCACCACGTAACCACTGTTACTATATTGAAAACGGGTACCTGGGGTAAAATCCAGGGAGTCGCTGCAAAACTGCGTCACCAGTTCATCGAGGGAAAACCGCTGACGCAGTATGTTTGAAAGATACTCGCTGTTGTTGGTATAATTGGGGATCCCTGACTGATGCGTGAGTAGCTGCTCAATCGTTACCTCCCCATGCACATAGCCCGGTAAGATCTTTTTTACTTCATCGTTTAAGTGCAGCTTCCCTTCTTCCACCAGTTGCAGGATCACGATGGCGGTGAACGATTTAGACAGGGAACCGATGCGATATTGCGTGAGGCTATCTGCGAGCCGCTGCTGTTCTTTATCGGCGTAGCCGTAATGTTTAACGTAGCTATTTCCCTGGTTATCCCTGATCAGCGCAGTGCCGTTGAATTGCCGATGTTGGTGATAAAAGCTCAACAGGGAGTCGATTCGCTCCATGGGCATCCACTTCATTTTCCGCGTACGTGTTTGCCATTGTTTTTTCAGGTTAGCGGCTTCATTTCTTGCGCGCAGTGTAGAGAAGGCGGCTTCTGCATCGAAGTCGGCCAGCTGGATGGTGTTATTACGCCAGAACACTGTATCAGGCGGTAAGCTATGAAATTCAATCAGCTTGTCGTTTTTGATTTTCTGACCTGTAATTCCCTGCCCTGTGGCGGTGGTATCTACATTGGTAATGATATAATCTACTTTAGTATGACTGATAAAATTATAACCACGGTTTTTACTATGGATATTTATATCGGAGTAATTTACTGCGTTTGATAATACCCACCGGTCTCCTACTTTATTGTACTCCACTGCTGTGGTTTCTTTCAGCCGTTTGATGTCCATGCCCAGCATTTTTAGCAGGGAGCGGGTTACCATATCTCCATAGCGCGCATATGGCAAACCTTTGGGGCTCAGGGCATACTCAACTTTGAGAAACGCCAGCGAGGCTTGGTCTATATAAAACCTTCCTTTGTATAAAGATTCTTTTAGCTCCTCCCGTTGATCAAAAGTTATTTCATAGGCCGGCTGTCCTTTGTAATTAACAATACCTGTTAATGCAAACACATACTTACGCCAGGCTGCCGCGCCCAGTATCCCATCGCCTGTCATGCTGTTGACTACATCAAATTCGAACAGGTTGTTGGGTTTAAGTCCCCATTCCACGCCATGGGAGGCCGCTTCATCTTTCACTGCCCTCATGCCTTCGAGGTATAACTGGTTGGAAGCGGCGCTACCATACCCTTGGCTATAAATATTGAAAACGGCTTCTGATAATTCCAGGTATTCCTGGTCCTTTTGGGTAACGGCCCTGTAAAAACCTTTTAACAGGCAGGGGTTGGTGAGATAGTTCCCTGGTATTTTTTTCACTGCCTGCTGCAATAATTTCAACGGATCTTTGATACCTACTGCCACTTCTTTCAACTGGATCCCGGTGGGTTCCAGCCCGATTGTTGCGCCGCTGGTCATTTGCGCGACTGGCAGGTATTGTACCGCGTAGCCCAGGCAGGAAATGCGCAGGGTATCTTTTTGAAAAGCGGCGGGTACCTGCAGGCGAAATTCACCGGCTTCATTGCTGACAGTCCCTATACCGGTTTTGTGCACGGTAATATTGGCGGCGGGCAATGGCTTGCTGCTGGCCGCATCTATTACTTTGCCGCTAATGCTGTGTGGGAGCTGCTGCGCCCATGCCGGCCTCACTATAATTCCGAGGCATAAGAAAAGAACCTCATAGATTTTCATCTGCATAAGCCATAAAAGGAGCCGTTAAATTATGCTATTCACTGGGGAGACATTGAGCTAATGGTGTTAAAAAAAACCAAATTATGGCGATGGCAAGACAAGAATATGCGATCATAAAAAGCCCGTAGCGCAGGCGCTACAGGCTTTTTCTATTTTAATTGGCTGGCATAGTTATCTGGTAATTTGTTCCTGCAACCATTGTTTCAGAGCCGCCCAGGCTTCGGGATCAAAGTCGCCTGGCAGTTGCGGCAGCTCTTCGTTGGTGCAGGTATGGCACCGCAGCATCAGGTGGTTCAGTCCAGGCAATACTTTCACGGCAAAGACTTTGTTTCCGGCTGCACACAGTGTAGTTTCCACCACATCCAGGTTTTCCCTGTAAGGCACCATGATATCGCGGTCGCCATTCATGGCCAGGAGAGGTACCCGGATGCGCTGCAGGTAGGGCACCGGGTCGTAGCGCAGGTGGAACTGGTACCAGGCGCCGGTAGCCTGCCGTATGTATGAGTCGATAAAAAACCGCATATGATCGTGCTTACCAGGCATATCCTTTGCAAAGGCGCTGTCGTCTGCCTGTTTCCAGGCATTATAAGTACTACGCAGCTTTGCCTCCATGATATTCGTATAGGCGTACTGGTAGGCCGTATCAAACATCAGTGTAGTAATGGTTTGGTGGCGATGTTTATCGTAGTCGGAAATGGGTGCGGCATTGATGATGGCCTGGTTTTGAAGCTTTAGGGCGTCGATGCCGCGGGTGGCCAGTCCCGCCAGGGTGACTACAAAATCTACTTTCCCGGTGGCTGCTGCGATAATGGCGGCGGCGCCTCCTTCACTATGCCCGATTAATCCTGCACTGATTACTCCTGGCTGTTTACGCAGCCATGCAACTGCGTCCAGGGCATCTGCCGCAAAATCGGCTGTAGTAGCCGTTTCATACACGCCGGTGGTAGTACCCACTCCCCTGTCATCCGTACGCAGTACGGCGAAGCCCATACGGGTCAATGAATCTGCCAGCGCGCGGAACATGGCATGCCCCGCCATCAGGCCATCCCGGTTTTGTTTGCCGGTACCAGATACCAGCACTACTGCCGGAAAACTCTTTCGTTGGGTAGGTACCGTTAGGGTACCGCCAAAGCGGATCGACTGATCGCGGTTGAAGAACGACACCGAATCGCTGCGGCAGGCGCTTTGCTGCGCGTTGACGTTCAGCGCCAAGGCGCAACAAAGTAGCCACCCTATCCATTTCTTTCCTTTCCTCATCCTTCTTTCTTCAGTAATTCAATGATATAGCTGATTTCATCCGCCAGGGCGCTGGGGCTGCCCATATAACCGTTGGAAGTCCAGCGGATCACTCCGTGTTTATCGATAATCATTTTGGCCGGGATACCGCTGAAATGCAAGGCACTGGCATAGGCTGCATAGGCAGCATCCAGGTGCCCGGTTGTTTTGTTCTTACCATCCAACAGTACCTCTAACCGGTAGTTTTTAGCGGCCAGGAACTGCTTTATCTGTGCTTTGTAATCCGGTTTTGTTTCCATGGTAGCGATGAAATAGAATTTCACCTTATCGTCGGCCTTGTATTTGTCTGCCGCCATCTGCATACCCGGTAAGGCTTCTTTGCAGGGACTACACCAGGTAGCCCAGAAATCGAGCACCACGATGCTTCCTTTTTGTTTAGATAATTCCGCTGTTCCTCCGTTCAGCCGTTCCAGTTTGAAAGCAGGCGCAGGTTCACGAATCAGCGCGGCCCGCAGGTGTTCCTGCTGCGCCGACAACACGTCGGTACTTTTCATGCTGTCGAAATACTGTGTGAAGCCGGCTGCTGAGCCATGTTGCTTTATGTAGGCTTGCTTTACGAGCGCTATTACTTCTGGCGTGGCGGTATTGTTGCGCACAGCATTTTCTGCCACTGCCAATGCCGCAGCGGGGTGGTTATTGTTATTGAGCAACGTGGCATAGAGCCCCTGAAAATCGGCCCGGCTGGTACCTTTCCTGTCTTTCACTTTCTCCATCCACTGAAGTGCGGTTTTATCGTTGCCCAGGGTATGCAGTAAGGCGGCGTGTCCTTTGAAGGATGGCACCGCCATGTCCAATACCTGTTCTTTCCATTGATCGGGCGAGTAATAGCGGCTTTCTGCGTCATCATGACGATCGGCGTAGGCAGCAATACGTTCTACCAGTTTGGTGGAATACGGCAGGGCTGCGGCGGGCTGTTGTTCACCGTGCTCAAGCGCGTTTACAATCAGCTGCCGGTGAAATTCGGTCAATGATACCAGGGAGGCCTGATCCAGGAAGGGATCGATGGCAGACAGCTTTTTTTCTTTCAGGAAAACGGTGTATACCATTCCGCGGAAAGTCTTTTCCAGGTATAGTTGTGATGTTTCTGTGGTTACATTTTTAAACTTCTCCGGCGGAAACTTTTTCACGAACTCATTCCACAGCGTTACGCGTTCATCCGGTTTGGCCGTGAACATACGGCGTATGGACTGGTCGCGGGCGGTGATGCCATCCGGAAAGCGTGATATGATTACCTTATTCATACTGTCGGCCAGAGCGGGTTTGGCTAACAGGTAGCGATAGGCTTTGCTGACGTCCATCAGTTCTTTTTCCGAAGGGTCCGGGAGACTGCTGATGAAGGCTATTTCCCGGGGGATGATCGTATCGGCACGTTTGGGATCTTCATGTTGTAAGATGGTCATAGCATTATAGAAAATACGCCGGCGGCTTTCGGGATGGTACTTTAGTTCTGTATTCATCCAGAACAACCCGATGTCATCGGTGATACGGGCGGTGTCGTCCACGATAGGAGGAACCACGTCTTTTAACGCATTGGTACGCAGGAATGCCCAGGCCGCATAGTTGGTGGCAATTTCCCGGCCGGCGGTATCGTGAGTCATCATAGTATAGGTCATCTTTCCCCCTCTATCTACTTTCCCATTGGCGCTGAAAGTGGCTACGATGATAGCAGCGTTCACCGGCAGGCGAAAGCTTCCTACCCAACCGGTATCCACCATTTTCATGGGAAGATCGTATGCCTCCCAATCATTATTGCGATAGGCCCATACTACTCCTTTCACTGGCGCCAGTCCTTTAAGGGACGTGGTAGCCGGGTTGTACGCGATGGTAGTCATTTGGCCGGAGACAGGATTGCCAGGTATTACATGAAATGGCTGTTGTGCATTGACGGCTCCTGCAAGGAGTCCCAATGCAGCAATCGATATGCTTATTTTCTTCATCTTCATTTTTTAAAAGCAGGTTTCCGTTTAAGGTCTTTTATCTTGGATTTTGTTGTAATGCAGGATTCAACTGGATGTTATACGCCGGGATGGGAAAGAGATACCGGTTACTTCCTGGCAATAACGTAAATGTTTTCCCTGTTGCGATGTTGGTACGGGTAATACTTTTGGCGAAGCGGTCATCAGTAAAGAGTCTCTTTTGATCAAACCACCGGATACAGCGGCAGCATAATTCTCTTCTTCTCTCTTCCAATACTTTTACCAAAGCATCGGAAGCACTTGTTGCCGTTAACGGCGTATAGGCAGTCGCCGCAAAGCGTTTGGCCCGCAGTGTATTCAGCATATCCATAGCGGCGTTGGCTTGTCCGGCCCTGGCCAGCGATTCTGCTTTTACCAGCATCACCTCCGGTACGGCTAACCCAATATTACGGTTGTTGCCGCTCACAATTTCCTTCGCATAAACGCGATAGTTCACACCGCTGAGCGACAGCGTTTTCGTGAGGTAGCTGTAGCGGTAATCATCCGGCTGATACAGCGCCAGCAGGTCGTTGCTCAATACCTGGTAAGCATAGTAGGCATGAGAGTTCCGGGACGTTTTGGATAAGATAATTTCCGGATCGTCGATGCGCTGCGGATAATTGGTCACCACAGGCAGGTCCAGCAATCCGTTTTGTATCTGTAAGGTATTATCCGCATAGCTGCCGGCATTCACATAATCGCCCATCTGCAGGCATACCCTTGCCAGCAATGCATATGCGGCGGCTTTGGAAGGATAAATATTATACGTGTTGTGTAGCGGCAGGTCATCGACAGCTGTACGGAGGTCGTCCAGGATGCTATTGTACACTTCCTGCACAGTGGCCCTTTTGGCCGTTACTGCCACATCAGCCTTCAACAACAATGGTACCCCCGGATCTGTAGCACTGGTGGTTCTATCGTATTGTCTGGCGTACATGTTTACCAAAGTGAAGTAGTTATAGGCCCGGTGTACTTTCGCTTCTGCCAGCACCTGTTTTTTCAGGGCCAGGGTACCTCCAGTACTGTTCATGACCTGGTCTGTTACCAGGTTGCAGGTATAGATGGCGGCATACAGGTTCTTCCAGTCGGGATCAGCGGTGACAGCGTCATAAAAGTCGGCGCTCCACATATATTGCCGCATGTTGTCGGTACCAGTGTTCTGTTGAATACCTGCGTCGGACAGTGTAATATCATCTGAAGTAATGTCGGGAGCGTCCACGCCGTTTTCGAGCACCTGGTTATTATTCATCAGGTAGCGAAAGCTGTTGTAGTCTGTTGGCGTAATGGCACCGGCAGTTTTTATATCAGTATACTTGCCACAAGCCGGGAGCAGTAAGGCCGACAAGGCTATAGCGAGAATGAGATGATTCTTTTTCATGTTGTTTTCTTTATCGTCGGATCAGAAGCCAATGTTGAGAGAAAAGTTATAAGACGCAGAAGGCGGCAGTCGCAGGTTGGCGATAGACGGTGGAAAATCAGGGTCTATACCATCTCCGTTTTTTGTCCACAGCAACGCCAGGTTGCGGGCTGCGCCGGTCAGTGAAATATTCTTCACCGGAAGACGTTGGTACCACGTTACCGGTACTTCATAGGTGAGCGAAACTTCCCGCAGGCGGATATGATCTCCTGGCAAGACATTGATATCGGAGTTAACATAACGTATCAATCCTGCTCCGCTGTTGCCTGAAAGTCCGGGTACATTGGTGAATGCTTCGTCGCCAGGTTTGCGCCAGCGCTGGTCTATCAGTTTATTCATCTCATAATTAGACAGCCCATACCTGCCGGGATAATTGGAAGGAACTGAGCGTTGGAATACGTAGCCCAGTTTATAGGTGAGCATCACAAACAGCGACAATCCTTTATAGCGGAGTGTTTGACTCAGGCTGCCGAAGTAAGGAGGATTCACATGGCCTGCATTTTTCAGGTCATTGATATTTCTTACCTGCTGGTAGATATTCAGGGTATCCCCCTTACCTCTTTTGATGAGTGGGCTGCCGTTTTTATCAAGTCCTGCATAACGGAACACCATCAGGTAGTCGGTGGAATATCCTTCCAGAGGCCCTCCTATGCCCGCGCTCTGCAGCAGGTAGTTGGTAATGTTGTAGCGGGCATCCGTTACCTTGTTGGTATTATAAGAGAATACAAAATTGGCGGACCATTCGATATCTTTTTTCCTGATCATCTTTCCGCCAATCGCTATATCTATCCCTTTACCGTCGAGCGTGGCGGTATTCCGGGTCAGGTTATCAAATCCGAGTGTATTATCGATCGGGAACGTAGCGAAGAGGTCTTTGCCTTTCTTATAGTAGACTTCGATGCTACCATTGAGCCGATAGTCGAACAGGCTATAGTCGATGCCCAGGTTATAAATACCGGTTTGCTCCCAGCGCAGGGCGGGATTGGCGGGCGAGAAGACATAGGCATAAGGATCATACGGCGCTTTATAATCTGTGGCAAGCGATAACTGATCATAAGGCAGGGCCGACATACTGATATTACCATTGATACCATAGGTAGCCCGCAAGGAAAGGCTGCTCAACCAGGATACAGGCTGCAGGAAGTTTTCTTTGCTGATGGCCCAGGAAGCACCCGCCGACCAGAAAGGTTTTGCGCGATATTTTCTATCTAAGCCGAAGTTGTTGTAGTCGTCGTAACGCGCGCTTCCCGATAAGGTATACTTACCGTTATAGGTATACGAAAAATTACCAAAGTAAGAAAGGTAACGCTTACGCCTGTTGGAGTAGCTGTTATTATAGGATAAATTGCTGTAATAACCATCCACAGATAAATAAGGCGTAACATAATCTACCGGCTTGCTGTATTGATTTTGCTCATTATATCCGTACAGTGTGTTAATCCCGGTAATATCGATAGTTTGTCTGACCTCACTACCGGCGAGGGCATTTACCTGGTGTTTGCCTGCAAAGTTTTGATCAAAATTAAGCTGGCCGCGAAGACTATAATTATTCTTTGCAAATTCGTTTTGGTTCATAATAGCTCCTAACGGTATCCCATATACGAGTTTACCATTAGAAATGGAAGTGGCCGTATTGATGAGATTGCGGGTATAGTAGCTGCTATCGCTGTTAAAAACGCCGACTTTACTACTGGCCCTCTCCACCATGTACTGTGCACTGAATGAAAGACCTTTATAGATGGGCACATTTAATCCCAGGTTGGCGGCATAGTTGCTTTCATTGGTGGTATTATCATTCATCTCCATTTCGTTGATGTAATTGATGCGCCATGGAAGATATCCCTGTGCTTCCAGGCTGCTGAGCCGCCTGGCATAATAAGCCCGGGAGAAGTCGACGCCATGCCCATTGGCATCCGCAATCTGATCATAGGGCATGAGTGGCGAATAAGAGCGGGCATATACGCCGATGCCGGTGTTACCGGTTTTATAGTGGAACCAGCTGCCGCGGAGATTGGCTGACAAGGTGATATTCTTGTATACTTTGAACTCCTGGTTAACGCTCAGCGTCATTCTTTCACCGGAGGTCAGTTTGGTACTGGTATTTTCCTTGTCATAGGCGCCGGAAACGAAGTAGGTGTACCTATCGCCCCCGCCGCTGATATTGAGGTCATAGTGTTGGGTAGATGCTGGTTGCAGCAGGTATTTGCTTACCTGGCTACGGGAATCGCGCCCCTTCAACACGGCGAAGGCCGAATCTTCCTGGGCCTGGGTCACCTCTCCTCTTTTGAGGCGGAACATCCAGTCTACCGCCTCACTAATAGGACGCTGGCTACTGGCGGGCAGACTGGAGGGATCCGTGATGAATCTTTTATTGACCAGCTCCTGCTCATAGTCAATCATTTGAGCAGCATCCATAAATGGAAGGCTGTTGAGCCGGGGTTTGCCATTGAAGCCTGCGCCGGCGGTAAAGGAAATCCGGGGAGCGCTTCCTGATTTTCCTTTTTTTGTGGTGATGACGATCACGCCAGCAGAGGCGCGGGCGCCCCATATGGAGGCCGCAGCCGCATCTTTCAGGAAGGTCACCTGTTCTACGTCGGCAGGATTGATGGTGCGCATGTCCATTTCGGAGGGGAAACCATCTATTACCAACAGGGGCTTCTTATTGGTATTATTATCAAGTGTGCTGGTACCCCTGATAGCAACACTGTAGCTACCGTTGCCCTGTACATCCCCGGTAAGGTTGGAGTATACGAAGCTGTTGTCTGATTCTGTGAGATTGAGTTGTACACCCGGCACTTGTCCTTCGAGCCGGGCAATCAGGTTAGGCACAGGAATCTTTTCCAGTTGTTTGGCGGTTACCACGCCAAAAGAGCCCGTAGCGCGTTCTTTTGGCAGTTTAGCATAACCGGTGGATACCACTTCCACCTGTTTCAGGTTGCCTACTCTCTCTTTCAATACTACTTTGTATTCGTTCTGCGCTCCTACGGCGATATTAACATGTTCATAGCCTACGCTGGAAAAAGAAATGAGGTTGGTACCGGCAGGCAATTTCAGGAAGAACTCCCCATTATCGTTGGTAGATATATTCCGGTTGCCGGCGATGATGGTGGCGGCGGGGATACCCACGCCATCGGCCGTGGTGACACGTCCGGAGATAGTCCGTTGTGTCGCCACGGCCGATGGTTCTTCCAGTTTCACCGGGGTATCGTTTTGCTTTCTGCGGATCAGTACATTTTGTCCGCGGATCACAAAGCCCAGTGTAGTACTGTCCAGCAGGCGGCGCAGGGCTTCCTTTAAGGGAAGGTTATTGCAATCCATGCTGATAGCGGGCAATCCTTCCAAGTCGCGGGCTTGGTAGCCAAAAATCATCCCTGTTTGTTGTTGCATCTGCCTGAAAATTTCTTTCAGTGATACCTGTCTGCTGTGAATAGTTACTTTGGCGTCTGCCTCCTGGGCATAGGCTTGTGAAACCTGCAGGCATAGCACTGCCAGCAGCACCATAACAAATTTTCTTGTCATCATGTACTTTAATTGGTTGATTTAAATGCGTAGCTAATAAACTACATAACCATCTTTGGTTTTATCGAACCTGGCATCTGCCAGTTCACACAAAATCCGGAGGGCACTCTCAACAGATGTCTGTTTTTTAAATCCGATCGTCAATACCAGGTTGGAGAGCGATGGGTTGTTTAATTGTATGTTGATACCGTAAAAGATCTGCAGATCTTTTATAATATCCGCCATGGATTCATCGACGAGATTGATATCTCCCCGCTGCCAGCTGTCGACCAGCACTGGCGTAACCTGGCGTTCTTCTATTTTATTATTGCTGGTGGTCCATCTCATTTCCTGACCATTCTCCAGTACAGAGAGGGCTTTGGTATCTTTGGTAACTTTTACTTTACCGGTTACCACGGAAACGATCAACTGTTTACGTCCCGGATAAGCCTTAATATTGAATGCAGTGCCCAGTACCACAGTGGTGATGCCTGCCGGGGTATGGATAATAAAAGGCCAGCTGGCGGCATGTTGTACATCAAAATAAGCTTCCCCTTCGAGGTATATTTCTCTTCTATCTTTACTGAAAGTATCAGGAAAACGCAATATAGTGGCCCCGTTTACCAGGATCCGGGTACTGTCGGCCAGCACAATCAGTTTCTGCTCTTTGTTACCCGTGCGGATGGTGGTGGTGGAAGTCAGCACGTTGGCCGGCTCCATACCAGCAACGTTACCGGTATTGAGGGCAGGCTTGCCGGGCGCGCGAAGGAAGTAAGCGGCGCCGGCTATCACCAGTAGCAATAGGCTGGCTGCAATAGCCCATCCACGGTACCAGCGCGGTTGCACTGGTGACAATGCTGTGCCGGGCAAATCGCCCGGCAAATTGATATCGCCATACCGGCTTACAAAAGCTGATGACGGCACTTCGCCACGGATACGGGCATAATGCTCGTCCATCAACGCGATCAGTGGTTCATCGGCATCGCTCGAACGTATATAATCAAACAGCTCATTACGCTGCGCTTCCGTAATATTACCGGAGACATATAAGTCGATCAGGTATTTAAAATATGCTCTTTCCAATGGTGTATATCGTTTTAGCTGGCGGAAGGCCTGGCCGTATTTATAAGACGAATTGTAAAAAGGCTGGTCCTATTGTGATGGAAATTTTTTTTAGAAAAACCGGAGATGGTTGCTGACAAATTTGCGTAAGGTGGAAAGTGCGGCCGTCAGTTGATTTTTTACCGTGTGTGGCGACAGCTGTAGTTCCCTGGCAATCTCGTCGCGGCTCATACCGCTGATTTGGCTCAGCTGGTAAATGATGCGGCGTTGGGGAGGCAGGTGGCTGATGGCTTCTGCCAGGGCCAGTTCAAACTCTTTTACTTCCACGAGTTCCATTGTTTTATTTTCCTGCCATTGATGATGGCGGAAATACTCTTCCCGTAATTTACGGTCGTTGGCCAGTTTGCGTAATACGTCGATCACTTTATTGCGCACCATCAAGTAGAGATATTGTTCGATGTTGACAATCCCTTCCAGGTCATCTTTCTTTATCCATAACTTGATAAATACCTCCTGGATAATATCACGGGCCAGCAACTCTGACTGTACCATATTACAGGCAAATACATACAAACGATGTTCGTATTGCCGGAATAATAAGGAAAACTGTTCCTGCTGTTTCCGTGCGCTATTACTGATTTTTTCTTCCTGGTACTCCCCCATATACTAACCCTGAATAGTGGGCCCGGCTGTGGCCACAATAATATATAAACAATTGATATAAAAATACTTACAACAATTCCCTGACCAAAAGGCCACTGCATTAACGGTTGATCTATGTTATATGACGATTCAAAAAAGGGTTGGTCCTATTGGCGGAGCAATTTTTTTCCAGGTAGTACAAATTGCCGGTGGCTGGCATGACTCTCCAAATATATAAAAATAAGTGTCAAGTCAACATGAAATTATTGATCACCGGGAGATCCCGATGTTTTTCCGCATTGCGTAAAACAAATTCCGTATCGGATTATTCCCGGCAGGATAAGCATCCGAATTTTGCGCCAGCAAATTATTAAGCATAGGATTATGGATACATTATTGACAGGAAAATTTTTCAGCCGTGCCTTCTGGTATGGATTGCTTATCAACCTCCTCTTTTGCGGAGCGGGCTTTGCCTCCGACATTGACAACGGCGGCCACATAAAAGGATTGGTTACTACCTCAGACAACAAACCGGCGCCCGGCGTAGTGGTGGTATTAAAAGGCAGTAAGAAGACGACAATTACAGACGACGACGGCGCCTACCTGTTACGTAACATTACGCCAGGTCAGTATACCATACAGGTTTCGCTCACGGGCTATGAAACCAGCAGCCAATCGGTGACCGTAGAAAAAGATAAAACCATTACCATTAATCTCCGCCTGAATATATCCGAAAAGAATTTAAATGAAGTAGAGATTACCGGTACTCGTAATAAATATACGAAAAGCAATAGCGACTATGTGGCGAAGCTGCCGCTTAAGAATATAGAAAACCCGCAGGTATACAGCGTTATTTCGGCCGACCTGCTGAAAGACCAGGTGGTGAGCAGTTTCGATGATGCCTTGAACAATGCGCCGGGGCTGAGCAAACTTTGGTCGTCTACCGGTCGCGAAGGTGATGGCGCGGGCTACTATTCCCTTCGCGGGTTTGCCGTACAGCCTACGCTGGTAAATGGTTTACCTGGTTTAACCAACGGCGGTCTGGATGTAGTCAACATTGACCGGATCGAAGTGGTAAAAGGCCCGTCGGGCACGCTGTTTGGCAGCTCCGTTATTTCCTACGGCGGTTTGATCAACACCATTACCAAAAAGCCATACGATCATTTTGGGGGAGAGATCAGTTACACCGGTGGCAGCTATGGCCTGAACCGCTTAACGATGGATATCAACACCCCGTTGGATAAAGATAAAAAAGTATTGCTGCGTGTTACTGGCGCTTACCATGATGAAAACAGTTTCCAGGATGCAGGATTTGCAAAAAGACGTTTTATTGCGCCCTCGCTCACCTATAAAGTAAATGACCGACTGACACTGATGCTGAATACAGAATTCCTTTTGGCCGAAAGCACCAATCCCACTATGTTATTCTTTGACCGCGGATCATCGCTGTTTGCCACGAACCTGGCCGCGCTGGGATATGATTACCGGCGATCTTATACCAGCAATAACCTGAGCATTAAAACACCCACCTCCAGTGTACAGGCACAGGCCATATATAAACTTTCCAATGCGTGGACTTCCCAGACGATTGTGTCGAGAGGAACGGCCAAATCTGAAGGATATTATTCTTACCTGTATGAAGGGTCTGCCAACACACCCGGGTTCCCGAACATATCCCCTACTTTTGCCCGGTATATCAGTTACCAGAACGGTAGTACCAATACCACGGATATCCAGCAAAATTTCATTGGTGATTTCAAGATGGGTCAGTTTCGAAACCGAATGGTAGCCGGACTGGATTATTTCAGTCGCGGTTCCGTGAGCAGCGCCACCGGTTACGCCATGAATGGCATCATCAATATGGCCGGCGCTGACAATGGGATCCTTTCCAAACAGCATACGGATTCGCTGCTCAATGCATTACCACTGCAAAATGCCAACCTGAAACAGGATGTATACAGTGCATATGTATCGGACGTATTTAACTTCCTACCTAACTTATCAGCGATGGTGAGTCTGCGTGTGGATCATTTCACTAACGGGGGACTGACACTCAATAAAAACGACAAATACCAGCAAACCACCGTATCGCCTAAGTTTGGCCTTGTATATCAACCTATTCCAAATACCCTGTCTGTTTTCGCCAACTATATGAATGGCTTCTCCAATGCCAACAGTGCACCTAAGCAGCAGGGCGACAACAGCATCAAAACCTTCAAACCTGAACAGGCAAACCAGCTGGAAGCGGGCATGAAAGCCAGCCTGCTGGGAGGTATGATCACCGGTTCCGTGAGCTACTACGATATCAAGGTAAAAAATATCATCATGGAAATTCCTAATCAGCCACGGTATTACAACCAGGGCGGGGAAAAATATAGTCGTGGTATCGAAGCCGAGATCACTGCCAACCCGGTTGCCGGGCTAAACGTCATTGCCGGTTATAGCTATAACGACAGTAAGATCACCAAAACAGACGCCGCTGACTATATGAACAGGCGCCCGGAAGAAGCAGGTCCTCAAAACCTGGCTAACCTATGGGTGACCTACAAATTCCAGCAGGGCGCTGTTAAAGGGTTCGGTATTGGCTTTGGCGGCAACTATGCCGGCGAAAATATTATCCTGAACCGCGCTGCCACCGGTATTTTCACCTTGCCCGCCTATACCGTGCTGAATGGTTCCCTGTTTTACAATACCAATAAATTTGGCGTAGCGTTTAAACTGGATAATCTCACTAACCAGATCTATTATAAAGGCTGGAGCACCCTGGAGCCGCAGATGCCCAGGCGCTTTTCCGGTAACGTAACCTATAAATTCTAAGGCTATTCTCATCTGTATAACCGACAGGCACCTCTCTGCTGAGGCGCCTGTTTTTTTTGTGCCTTGTCCTTTTCTGACGCATGAATGTCCTTGGGTAGTTGCTGGTGCCGCAATACCTTTGTAGCATGACGAAGAAAAAAGTTGTATTCATTTTGTTACCACAGGTAGAATTGCTGGACCTGGCAGGGCCGGCGCAGGTATTTATTGAGGCCAGGCACCAGGGGCTGGCCGCCGATGTAATATTTTGCGGGTTTCATCAGCCGGTCAGCAGCGCCGCAGGTTTGATCCTGGCGCCGGCGTTGCATTACAGCGATTTGATCCTGGATACCGATGATATCATTTTTCTGCCGGGCATACATGCCGAAACACTTTCCCGGGAACCAGCTGCCGAAAAGGCTTTCCTGGAATGGCTCCGTAGCCAGGTACAAAAAGGCGTGTTGATTTGCAGCGTTTGTAATGCCGCCTTTGTATTAGCCGAAGCGGGACTGTTGGATCAGCGGGAGTGCACTACCCACTGGAGGTCTGTAAAAATGTTGCAGCAGCTGTATCCTGCCACCAAAGTACTAACAGATGTACTGTTTGTAAAAAGTGAGCGAATTTATACCAGTGCCGGTGTCAGTTCGGGCATAGACCTGGCGCTGTTTGTACTCGAGGAATGGAAGGGAGCTTTGTTTGCCCACCATGTAGCCAGGGGGCTGGTGGTATATCACCGGCGCAATGCTGATCATTCCCAGCAAAGTATTTACCTCGCTTACCGCAATCATATACGGGCGGAAATACACCGGGTACAGGATTATATGATTGAACACCTGCATACCGATTGTGACCTGGATACGCTGGCGGATATTGCGGTGATGAGTCCCCGTAACCTGGCCCGGGTGTTTAAGACACAAACCGGCATCACCGTTCACCAATACCTTACTGCACTCAGAATAGAAAAAGCCCATACGCTGCGTAAAAATCCGGCGCATACCATGGCTTATATTGCCAGCCAGTGCGGTTTCCGGTCGGCCCGTCAATTACAGCGGATACTTCTTTCTTAAAACAACATCCAATATATGCACCTGATTACTAAAGCCGGACTGGCCTTGGCTGCCGTCGCATGCCTGGCCGTGACCTTTCATGGCTGTAAGCCTCTCAAAGCATTCTATACGTTCCCGGAATACCGCGGCGGTCATCACTTCCACTATGCTGCTCCCGCTTATGATCCTGCGAGAAAGACCATTTTCATTGTGGCAGACAACCGGGGTACTGAACTATTTGATATGATGGCGCCTTTTTATCTTTTCCAGGCTACCGGGAAAGCTAATGTGTTTGTTGTAGCGCCGGAAAAAAAACCGGTGATACTACGTAAAGGGCTATACGTATTACCGCATCTTAGTTTTCCGGAGACGGCACTTCTGCCGCAAAAGCCGGACGTACTGGTCGTTCCTGCGCTATCAGCTATGGACCGGCAAGGACAAGATAGCACTATCGTGCGTTGGATACAGCAGCAATATACCGATTCAATGCTCCTGCTCTCTGTTTGCCAGGGTTCCCTGACAATGGCTGCCACCGGGTTGTACCATGATAAACCTATCACTACCCATGCCTCGGAACTGCGGCAAAACCAACAACAGTTTCCCGAGTTGGCCTGGGTGCGAGATACTGGCGTTACCGGAGCGGGCAATTGTTACAGTACCGCCGGCGTATCCAATGCTGTGGCGGGCAGCCTCGTAGTAATTAAGCGTTTATTCGGTACTGTTATATTGCAGCAAGTCATGCAGGATATCGGCTACCCTTATAACGACGTATCCCTGCGTCATCAAAGCCTTGAAGTGAACGGGGCTGCCAAATGGCGCATTGGCCGGAAGATATTTCTTGGCGCCAACCAGCATGTGGGTGTATGGCTTGCCGACGGCATTAATGAATTACAGCTGGCTGCGATTATGGATACCTATTACCGCACTTTTCCGGCGTCTATCCGTTCCTTTTCTGCCGGCAACCGCCCCGTGGTATCGAGGTTCGGGCTTACCCTGATTCCTACGGGCAATACCCGGGAGGACCGGCTGGACGAACTGCATGTGCCTGGCCTCCAGGTGGCGGCTGTGGATGAATGCCGGCAGCGAAACCCTCATTTACAGATCATTCCTTACGATACCACTGGCCGCCGGTATACGATCGACGTTTGTCTGGACCGTATACGCCAGCAGTATGGGGCTTCTTTTGCCCGTGTGGTAGAGCGGATGCTGGATTACCAGCCCTGACCTTTTTCCTCCCTAACACTGCTTCCCGGATGCCGGCATCTATTCAATAATTTTGTTGAATAGTTAAATATCCCCTACATTCGTCAAAAAAAGAGCTTATGAAGTATTTCTCTTTGTTGATGATTGGGTTAATAGCCTGTATACAGGGCTTATCAGCACAACAAAAAGTGGAGCCCTGGACGCCTGCACAATTAATGGCCCCAGCGGTATTGGCAGATGCCATTACCCATCAGAAAGATGGTAACCTGCTGATCTTATCCGTGGGTCCGGGCGCTATTATCAAAAACAGTATTGACATAGGGCCTGCATCAGATGCAGAAAGTTTAGCCAAGCTAAAAAAGGTATTGAAGACCACCGACAAAAATAAAGAAGTGGTAATCTACTGTGGTTGCTGCCCATTTGATAAATGCCCGAATGTTCGTCCTGCATTTAAAACGTTGACCGAAATGGGTTTCAAACAAGCGAGACTATTGAACATTGAAAAGAACGTGAAAGTGAACTGGATCGATCAACATTATCCTACGCAAAAATAATCTGCCAATATGACGAAGCGGGCGTTTAAGGACAAAGTGTATGGTGAGTTGTCGAAGATCACGAAGGCGATGGGCAATCCCCATCGCCTGGAGATCATTGACCTATTGGGGCAAGGTCCTTTTTCCGTGGAGCAGATTGCCAACCATACCGGCATGCCGGTAGCCAATGCTTCCCAGCATTTGCAGGTATTGAAAAGCGCGAAGCTGGTCAGCATTGCGCGGGATGGTAACTTTATACTATATTCCCTGGCTGGTGAAAACGTGTTTAATGCCTGGGCGGCTTTGCGTGCGTTGGGCATGGTGTATAACGCTGAAGTAGAAAAAGTGGTGAGTGATTTCCGGAAAGGATACGGCCCTATCGAAAGCATTGATGCCGAGACGCTGATTGACCTGCTGGAAAAAAATAAAATAATTTTGCTGGATGTACGGCCAGCAGAAGAGTATAACCGGGGCCATATACACCGGGCACTGTGTGCCCCGATAGCGGAGCTGAGCAGCATCCTGCAAACATTACCCAAAAGTAAAACCGTGATCGCTTACTGCCGTGGCCCTTTCTGTGTATTTGCCGATGAAGCCGTGAGTTTGCTGAAGAAAAAAGGCTATAAGGCGCAAAGGTTATCTGA
The DNA here is from genome assembly GCF_012726295.1 of Chitinophaga sp. Ak27. GTDB lineage: Bacteria > Bacteroidota > Bacteroidia > Chitinophagales > Chitinophagaceae > Chitinophaga. The sequence goes on from NZ_JABAOB010000011.1 coordinate 206,042, forward strand.
AGGGTTCCCTGACTGGGCTGCGAAGGGTTATCCCATTGCCACCAAATAATCAAGCTGTTATCGTGGAGATCAAATTGGGATTAAAAGAAAACTGGCAACAATTTGTGTTGCTGGTACTGGTAAACTGCCTCGTGGGAGGCATGGTGGGATTGGAGCGTACCGTAGTACCCCTGGTAGGATCAGAAGAATTTAAGGTGGCGTCCGACATTGTTGTATTTTCCTTCATCATTGCCTTCGGCGTGGTGAAAGCATTTACCAACCTGGTATCCGGCATATTGGCCGACAAACTAACCCGTAAACGGGTGTTGATATTGGGATGGATCATCGGTTTGCCTGTACCTTTTTTGCTCGCCTGGGGGCCGTCGTGGAACTGGATTATCCTTGCCAACGTGTTACTGGGTATGAGCCAGGGCTTCACCTGGTCGATGACCGTTAACATGAAAATTGACCTGGTAGGCCCGAAGAAAAGAGGCCTGGCCATGGGCCTTAATGAAGCCGCCGGTTATGGCGCCGTGGGCTTAACCGCCCTACTCACCGGTTACATAGCGGCACAATATGGATTAAGACCTCAACCTTTCTATATCGGTATCGCCTATACGATTCTCGGACTGTTATTGTCTATTTTTATCATTCGCGACACGCGTCCCTATGCTGTGCTGGAAGCCAGCCAGGTAGCTGTTACTACATCCGGAGAGCGGCCACACCGGCCCAACCTGTGGTGGGTATTTAAAGAAACCAGTATTAAAAATAAAAACCTGTTTGCCGTATCCCAAGCCGGGCTTATCAACAATCTCAACGATGGTATGTCGTGGGGCGTATTCCCCTTGCTTTTTGTTTCAGCGGGTGTGGGCCTGGAGGGAATTGGCTGGATAAAAGCTATTTACCCGGTGGTATGGGGTGTGGGGCAGGTAGTAACCGGGCCGCTAACGGATCGTATTGGCCGAAAGCCCTTGATTGTATGGGGGATGTTTACCCAGGCAGTGGGCCATGTGGTGATTGGATTGTTGCTCTTTTCCCCTTTTCTTTCCGGCATGATAGGCTCCGTGTTATTAGGTGCTGGCACTGCCATGGTATATCCTGCGTTGCTCGCGGCAGTGAGCGATGCGGCGCATCCATCCTGGCGGGCGTCTTCCCTGGGGGTTTATAGATTTTGGAGAGATATAGGATATGCCGTGGGTGCGGTGATGTCGGGCATTGTAGCGCAGCTGGCGGGACTGGCCTGGGCCGTGCATATTGCGGGGATACTTACTTTTTTGTCGGGTGTGTGGGTGTTGATGAAGATGAAGGAAGTGCGCGCATAAATCCGATTCTTACCCGTGGTTCCTGCAGTGAGGTTAACAACTGTTTCAGATATCCCAAAACAAGCTCTATCTGCTCATCATGGCCGGATACATGCTTTTCCATCTGTTCCAGCTTTAATAATATATCCTTATGCGTTAGTATCAGAAGATACAACAGGGCCGGCTACACGCAATATGGCTGGCTGGCAACTATTTTGTAATTTGCCGCTAATAGTACTATCGTGTATGTTAGAATTTAGCAATGAGCAACGGAAATATATCGGTTTGTGCCCTGTTGACCCACAATGGACACGCATCACTTTTCCCAAAGGACTGATCTGTTATTTTGACCAGGATATAATCCGCAAAGCACTTATACAAACCGCTACTTCCTATGCGGAATTCGACATAGCTATTGCCACAAGGGAGCGAAGTAAAGTTATTTCTCCCGGAGGTAAGGGTAAAGAAAAACCCATTTCCGCCATCAACATCAGTAGCTATCCGGGAAGAACAGTGAGTTTCGGAGTAGATATATCGCCAGTGGATGTGCTGCCGGAGATGGCCCAGCATAATGAGCCTCCACCTGCTTACCAAACCTACTGGAGGTGGAAGATAGGTTCGCAACAACTCGACATCGAAAATAATGCACCGGTATTCAATGGTATGCAGCAATTGGCCGATTTCTGGCAGCGACTCCCACAATTTATCCAGAGCTTGCCTGCCGATCACTTGAATAGATTAGCACAACTAAAAGAAAAGAAGGTGGGAAAAACCCGGCCGATAAAGTTTAAAAGCGGCGACTTTTTTGCCGTGTCCACCCGCTTTAGCCTGTATGGCGATACTATTGAGTATGTATTTGGTCGACACCTCCTGAATATTTCGGCATTGAGAAAAAGAGAGGTAGTGGATAAAGACCATCACTGGTATGACCTGATGACGGTTGTGCAGCTGGTTACCCTATATGATTTCAGGGCCGATTCCCTGGCAGTAGATTTGTCACTGGTTCGACAACAGAAAACGCTACCGGCTTTCTATATGATGGATGATACTTTGATGCGCGGGCAATATCCAATCGTCGGTCATCTGCCCCTGGAGCCTACTGAACTGAATTTCCCGATGCATTATGGCCGTTATGTAGCCTCGGCCAGGAAGGGATACTATTTCGGCTGGGGGCACGCCATGGTCGCAGATATATCGCCTGTAGCCATAACAGGCCCCGAAGGAATCGATTTAGATACTGATCTCAGGAATAATGGAGTCTGCTGTGGAGCACCGATAGATTTACTGGCCGATTTCAGGAAGGGGCTGCCTCCTTATTATAGGTATACCGACATTAACCATCCAGATAACCTCGCAGTTAAAACAGCCCTTTTCAACAACCTCGGGGTACCTGTAAACATTGGTTATGATGATTTTTGCAGGCAATTTGGTGCAAAAAACCGGGTGGAATTGCTGACGTTGTAGTACAATAGCGAACACATCAATCGTTCTTATCATGCGCCCTGCGCGCAATGATTTGAGTATTAGCACTGTTACAACAATTTACTACGGCACATTATGAATTTAAATGCCTATATTTAACGTGGTGATGATGATTTGCTACAGGAGACAAGCTTCCTGACAATGCAGCAGCACCTACTATTCATACACAATTAATGTCGCTGGCAAAGTATGCGCGTCGCCCACTTGATCCTTACCTACACTGATCCGCATCAAACGGAAAGGATGATCAAAAGATTATCCCACCAGAATTTTGACTTCTATATCCACGTAGATAAAAAGTTTGATATACAGCCACATTTATATTTGGGATCATTACCTAATGTATATTTCATACAGAACCGGCAAAAGGTTACGTGGGCCGCATTCAGTACTGTATTAGCTACTTTTGCCTGTATCCGGGAAATTGCAGCAACGGGAATACACTACGATTTTATCAACTTCCTGAGTGGCCAGGACTACCCGATTAAATCGGCTGATTACATCAACGATTTCCTGGAAGCGCACCGGGGAAAGGAATTTATAACCTGCCGGGACATTATAAACGACTGGAAAGAAGGGTGGATCCGGCTAAGAAAATATTACCTGACAGCGTTTAATTTTCCAGGGAAATATAGCCTGGAAAACCTGATCAATAAAATATTCCCGAGAAAAAAAATCCCTTACGGACTACACCCCTACGGAGGTTCCATGTTCTGGATGCTAAGCCCCGAGGCTGCGTTGTATGTAGTCAACAGGGTAATAGCTGATAGAAAGCTCCGGCACTTCTTTTTCTTCAGCTGGGCGAGTGATGAGGTCGTTTTTCAGACGATATTGATGAACTCTCCCTACCGGGACAAAATTATTAACAACAGCTATCGTTATATAGATTGGTCGCGGGGTGGCGCAAATCCCAAAGTGCTGAATGCCAGCGATGCTAAAAAGTTACTGCAATCCGACATGCTTTTTGCACGCAAGTTTAACATGACGAAGAGCCCGGAAATTCTTGATATCATTGATGAATATATACCGACCGATGGCAAAATTAATTCATATAAAAACATTTAAAGACGATAGAGGATCATTAACAGTATTGGACGACGTGGTGCCCTTCCAGATAAAAAGGTTATTTTATATTTACTCCGTAGATAACTCTTCGAGGGGAGGCCATCGCCACCATACTACCGAACAAGCGGCCATCTGTATCCAGGGTTCCTGCCAGATCAGCAATCATAACAGTAAAATCACGGAGGAGTTTGTGTTGGACAGTCCTGATAAATGCCTGTTGTTAATGCCTGAAGACTGGCATGTCATGCATAGTTTTTCGCCGGATGCCATCCTGTTAGTGTTGGCATCTACGTCCTTTGACCCAAAAGACTATATTTATGAGCCATATGATGCCATATGAACAACCGTCTACTCAAAAGCATGGCGCTATGAGCTATGCCATTCCTTACGAAAATCTGAAGCGGCTCAACCATCCTTTTGAAGAGCAATTCAAGCAGCAACTGGCACATGTCCTGGAAAAAGGCTGGTATATCCTGGGTGAAGAGGTAACCCGTTTTGAAGAAGAATTTGCCGACTTTCACGGCTCAGCATATGTAGTAGGCGTTGCCAACGGCCTCGATGCCCTGATCCTTTCCCTCCAGTGTTGCGGCTTTGAAAAAGGCAGCGAAGTTATTGTTCCGTCCAATACCTACATTGCCACCATTCTTTCTATCATTCACTGCGGACTGGTGCCGGTGTTAGCCGAACCAGCCACAAACACCTATAATATAGATCCTGCCGCTATTGAATCCCTGATTACGCCCAAAACGGCGGCCATCATGGTGGTACATTTATACGGACAATGCTGCAATATGGGACCGGTTATGGATATAGCCACCCAGCATGGCCTTAAAGTAATTGAAGATTGTGCCCAGGCACATGGCGCCCGGTACAAACAACAACTCGCTGGCACCTTCGGCGACTTTGGCGCTTTCAGCTTCTATCCTACCAAAAACCTGGGCGCCCTCGGCGATGCCGGCGCCATTATTTGTAAATCCAAAGCCGACTACCTGAAACTCCGGCAGCTCCGGAACTATGGCTCAGAAAAAAAATATCATAACGGCGTTATCGGGTATAACTCGCGGCTCGATGAACTACAGGCAGCCTTCCTGAGAATTAAACTCCCTGCGCTTAACAGCATCAACGAACATAAAAGAAAACTGGCGGCTATTTATACTGCCGGCCTGGATAATCAGTTTATAAAACCTGTAGTGGACCCAGACTATTTTCACGTCTATCATATCTATAATGTGCTCCATTCCAAAAGGGATGAGCTAAAAAAATACCTGGCTGATCACCATATCGCTACGGATATTCATTACCCCGTAGCGCCGCATGACCAGCCAGCATTGAAGGGACACCTTCATCATTACCATTATCCCATTGCTACCCGGATTCATCAGCAAACCTTAAGTCTCCCCTGCTCTGTTATCCATACAGAAGAGGAGATTCGACACGTTGTAGCTGTTATGAATCAATTCCCCGGATAAGAGAGCTCTCCCAACACAATGTCCAGGTGCGCCAACAGCGCATCTGCATTTTCTTTATTAAATACCAATGGTGGCTTTATTTTGAGCACATTGTGCAACGGTCCGTCTGTACTGATCAGGAAGCCCCGGTCTTTCATTTTCTCTACTACCACATCTATTTCCGGCACGGCTGGCTCCAACGTTTCGCGGCTGCGCACCAGCTCCGCTCCAATGAATAACCCATGTCCGCGTACATCGCCGATGATTGGGTGCTTGTGCATCAGCTGTTTCAGCCCCTCCAGGAAATGTGCGCCGGTGTTGAGGGCATGCTGTTGCATTTCTTCTTCCTGGATAGCTTTTAATACGGCTCTTCCTGTGGCCATAGATACAGGGTTTCCACCAAAGGTGTTAAAGTATTCCATGCCGTTGTTGAATGCTTCTGCAATAGCTGGGGTGGTTACCACTGCGGCCAGCGGGTGTCCATTGCCAATAGGCTTACCCAGTACCACTATGTCGGGTACTACCTCCTGCAGCTCAAAGCCCCAGAAGCAACTACCCACGCGGCCGAAGCCTACCTGTACTTCGTCGGCGATACATATTCCGCCGGCAGCCCTCACATGCTGATATACTTTTTCCAGGTAGCAGGCAGGCAGTGGAATTTGTCCTCCTACTCCCAGCAGGGTTTCGCAGATAAAGGCGGCCACGCCCTTTCCTTCTGCCAACAAGCGGGTGATAATATGAGCCACATCTTCCGCATAAGCTGCGCCGGCATGCTCCTGCCCATAGCGGAACTCACCGCGGTACAGGTCAGGGTTCACCGCTTTATGCGTATGCGGCGGTTTGCCAAAACCACCTTTACCATCAAATTTATAGGGACTCAGCTCCATCGCCACGGTAGAAGTACCGTGGTAGGCATGATCCAGCACAATCACATCTTTCTGTTTAGTAAAGTGCCGGCTCATGCGGATCGCCAGGTCGTTGGCCTCACTGCCGGAGTTGGTGAAGTAACACACTTTCAGCTCTCCCGGCAGTGTGGCTGTCAGCTCTTTGGCATAAGCTACCAGGTCGTCGTACAAATAACGGGTGTTGGTATTAAGCCTGGCTGCCTGCCGCTGGATAGCCGCTACCACGGCCGGATGGCAATGTCCTACATGACTTACATTGTTTACGCAGTCTATATAAGTACGGCCTTTTTCATCATACAGGTATTGCAATGCCCCTTTCCAGATTTTGAGGGGTTGCCGGTAACTGATACTGAGATTACGGCCAATGTGCTGCTTTCTTTCTTCCAACAGGGGTTTGTAATCATCACTGGTATTTATCTGCGATGGCAGGCCAGCTGCTACCCTGAAGGCATCTTCTGCTGCCAGCGGGTTGATTTTGATCAGTTGATACAACAATGCCCAGGCGCCCTTCTCAGTAATAAAATGAAAACCGTTATCACTGCCCGCGGCCGCCTGCTTAGCGGAGTTAGTAACGCTGATGCATAAACGTGCGGCGACCAGGTAATACAAGCAGCTGATTTCAGCCGGTGTCAATGGCCATTCTTTGTGGTAACCGGCGACTACACCCGCAGCGGCGGCCAGGGGGTTGGACTGGTGTAACATGGCATATGTACATGCTACAGCTACGTTATTGACCAGCTGACTGTATACCATATCGCCGAAGTCAATGAGACCTGTTACGGCCTCACCGTTGACCAACAGGTTATAATCGTTGGCATCATTATGAATCACTGCCATCCGCAGGTGTGATAGTTGCGGCACTATCTCCGTTTCAAACTGCAACAGGAAATAAGCCACCATCCGGCGGCGCTCATGATCTTTGATAGCGCCCAGGTATTCCCTGGCGGCCAGGGCATTCCGCAGATCCCAGCTATCGATGCGGTAAGCCGCAGGATGCGCAAAATCCCGCAACGCGCTATCCATTCTTCCGAGGAAGCCGCCCAGGCTGTTCCACAACGCGGGGGTATGCGCTGGCGCCTCTACCCATATTTTGCCGGGAAGAAAAGTGAGTATCCGCATATACCCGGCAGGAATAGCGGTGATTGCCTGGCCGTGTATATTAGGCTTAACCCGCTGAAAACCTGCTGCCGCCGGGGAATTAGCCAGGTGTTCCAGCGTCTTTATTTGCGCATCCAGCAGAGACAGGTTGCCGCCTGCATTCCCTACCTTGCAGATGTATTGCTGACCGGCACTATCTTTCAGCAGATAGTTGCGTTCTTCATAACCATCCAGCGCCTGTACGCTGACGTCCATTTCATAGTGCTGCTGCACGAGCGCTTTCATTACCGATATCTCCATAATACTTTATTTACGCTGTAATAACAATAATATATGTGCTGCCGACCAGCTGAAGTTCCTTGCATTCAACCCTTTCCCAGTGAGGGGATGATAGTTTTCATACAACGGATGATTATCCTTCATCCCTTCTGCATGCTCCCACAGCTTCGTTAGCAGGGCATCCGCCTGTTGCTGGTATCCGTATGCTTCTAATCCCATGATACCAAAATAAAACTGGTCCAGCCATACCGGTCCGCGCCAGTAGCCCTTGAGGGGATCAAAGGCGGGATGATCGGCTGCTAATACCGGCAAGGGCACTTTGGTATTGAACTTCGCTGGCTGCTGCATGACGGCCGCTACGTCCACTGCCTGTGCAGGCGTGGCAATGCCCGCCCATAGCGGTATCCAGCCTTCCGCTCCTTGTATTTTCACCAGGGAATCGTGACTATCATAATAAAACCCCGTAGCCGTATCAAAATATTGTTGATTAATTTTCTCTTTCAACGCTGCTGCCGGAGCTGTCCAAACATCCTCCAGACGCAATAGGGTGGCCATTTTGCCAAGATACTGCTTTTCTGCATAGAGGTAAGCATTCAAATCGACCGATGACTGATTCAGCGACCAGGCATGGTCATGGTTTTGCTGCATACGGGCATGGTCGAACCGTACGGCATTGTCCATGCCACTTTCCCAGGCGGCGGCAATGCGGGTGCCATCAGTAGCGCCGTATTCGCAAAGACTGTCCCGGTCGTGATCCCTGTCGGCGTACCACCACCGATGATAACGTACCAACGGTGCATACATCTCTCTTACAAAAGCGGTATCGCCTGTATGCCGGAATACTTCCCATACTGCCCACGCCGCCAATGGAGGCTTGGTATCACGGGCATTGTTTTCGCTGCTATCGGCATAGATACAATCGATCACCATTCCATCGGGCTGTTGGTAGTCAAACATGGCGCGGATATTATCTTTTGCCAATGCGGGATAGAACAGGCAGGTAGCGGCAGCCTGTTTCCAGCTGTCCCAGGCCCAGAATCCATAGAAGCCCTGGTAGCTGGCGGAAGGGAAAATACCGTCATGCTTCAGGTGACCATATGCACTGCGCCAGTTGGTCATCAATGTCATCAGGCATTTTACTTTCAGGCGTTGGAGGATGGTATCGTTGCCCAATACCGATTGCAGGTAGCCATTCCAGCGGGAATGGTTTTGTTGTAAGGCAACGTCAAAGCTGGCAGTGATGGTATCCCGCTGCCGGTAGCTATGGCACTGCGTTTCCTGCCAATGGCCTTTTGCCGGTAACAAGATCGTTTTTGCCGACGTATACCCGGTATCCGTTAAATGGATATCCCATTTGCCGGTGGACAAATAATCGATATAAAACGTATGCCCATTTACGTTAGTACTCAGTTGCTGGCCATGCTGCTGCCATTCTTTTGATGGCAGAGAGATGCTTCCCTCCCACCGCAGGTGCAGCCGGAGGGGTTTGCGGCCCAGGTTGGTCAATTCCGTATGGAGCATGGCGGTAGTACGACTCGTGAAAATCAGGTGCAGACGCACCTGTATGTCTTTCAGCCGGTAACTTTGTTCTATCAGCCCAGGGTAATAGTGCGTAGTTCCATTTTCTGGCTGCCACGTTTTGTCCTCCGCTGATACATGCAACTTCGCGATGCTGTTGCTTAGCCAACGTCCCTCCATTTCCATCAACAGGGGGCCGATAAAACCGCCGTAGTCGGCGCTGCGTGCCGGCAAAGCGTAAGCATGCCAGGCCCCCATGTCTGAAAAAAAATTAACGGCTACATCAGCGTTGTCTTTTACAAAATGTTTTATGTCCAATACGTCTGTAAACTGCTGCCTGTCTACCTGCTGCGCTTTCACCCCAAGGGCGCTGCAACACAATAACCACCACCATTTCCTCATATTATTCAAAACTTAGTTTAGCTTGTTGTACCGCATTCATGCCGGGCGTTAATCTTCTTAATGTAAATGAATATTGATAAGGGCGGCAGGGTAACTGGTATTGTGGATGCGGTTTAGCGCCCCAGCTGTTATCTCCCCCTACTCCCTGTTGCAGGTAATCAATATCCCACCATATCCCATTGTCATTGAGAATAGAATGGCCGTGTTTATTCTGCCGGCGGTCGAAGTCCAGTTGCGCCATATCAAAATGGAGCACGCCTGCGCTAAGCAATGTGTCTGACAGGAACATCCAACCGGACTTATCTTTATCCTGCATGGCCATCCAGCGCACATCGGTACGATGTCCGCTTTCCTGCGCACGGGGATAAGGATGGAACAGCGCGTCTGCCGGCATCATATATACGTCAACGTCGGCGGCGTATTTCCTGTCCTGGTAGTTATCGAACGGGCCTCGTCCCAACCAGCTTACCTGGTTGTAGTTGGGCGGTAAGATCATGCGCATACCCATGCGCGGCAGTTCCGGCAACGTAGTATCTGCCGGCATAAACTCAGCCGCCACGTTGATATCACCGTTTACAAACACCGTATAGGTGGTAGTGTAGGTTACCTTTACAGTAGGCAGATAGTGTATTGTTTTCACCTCCGTACGGGTAGCATTTACCGGTGTAATTTTCAGCTCCTTCAGTTCCGCATTTTGCAGCGCATGTTGCCAGATGCCGCAACGGATTTGCCCGCTGTTGCCAATATCATTATCGGTGGCCGCCCGCCAGAAGTTAGGCTGTAAAGGACTTTGCAGGAGGGATTGGTTGCCGGAGGTATAACTATCGAGCCAACCGGTTATTTTATTAAACCGGGCTTTAAACAGCGTATTACCAATGGTCCCATCTTCCGTTACCTGCAAAGGTGGTCCGTCCATGGTTTGTTTTACCACCGGTATATAAGCAGGTAACGGATATTGCTCCGTGGCCACTACCGCCTGGTCAGGCGACAATGTTTCAAAATGCAGGTAATAGTGCGTGCCGGCAGTGGGTGCAAAATCAGGTAGAGCAATGGCCAGCAGCGTGTCTTTCCCTGGCGCCAGGGCCAGCGGCGGTATTACGTCGGTGGCGACATCTGCACCATCTCCCTTGATTTTCCAGCGGATCGTATAGTCTTGCAGGTTAGTAAAATCAAAGCGATTAGTGATACGCCATTGTGTTCCTGCCGGCTTAATTTGTATGTTCTGGTATACTTTCCTGACTTCAAATGCCTGCGGATGCGGCGTACGGTCGGCCGCCAGCATACCGTCGGCACAAAAGCTGGTATCGCTGGTAGCGCCTACAGTGCCCATGTCGGCGCCATAGGCCCATATCTGTCGGCCATTGGCATCTGTTTTTAAAAATGTCTGGTCAGCAAAGTCCCAGATAAATCCGCCCTGCAAGCGGGGATGCTGGTAAAACAATTCCCAGTCATCCAGCAGGTTACCACCGCCATTACCCATCATATGCGCATATTCGCATTGAATAATGGGACGCGGGTCATTTGCCAGCAGGTATTTTTGCTGTAACGTATAGATCGATTTATACATCGGGCAAATGATGTCTGTCCACGGATTGGAGCCAGCGGCTTCATACTGCACCGGCCTGGTATTGTCTTTTGCCTTGATGTATTTATAGGTGGTGATGAAGTTATCGCCAAAGCCGCTTTCATTGCCCAGCGACCAGGTAATGATACTGCAATAATTTTTATCCCGTTCCACCATGCGTTTGGTGCGGTGCAGGTAGGCCTGTTCCCATTCGGGCTTATCTGACAAGGTTTGCAGTGGTGTCAGCGACATGCCATCGCATTCTATGTTGGCTTCATCTACCAGGTAAATACCATATTCATCGCAGAGGTCATACCATTCCTCAGTATCGGGGTAGTGGCTGTTACGCACGGCGTTGATATTGTATTGTTTCATCACTTCAATATCATGGCGCATGCCTTCATGCGATATCACGCGGGCACGGTACATATCGTGCTCGTGGCGGTTAACGCCTTTGATATGGATAGGTACGCCGTTTAGCAACAGCTGTCCGCCTTTGATTTCAACGGTACGGAAGCCAATCCGATGGGCTACGCTTTCCAGCTCGGCGCCATTCCGGCCGTAATGCGTTATCACCAAAGTATACAGGGCAGGGCGTTCCGCATTCCAGGACCTGATGTCGGTCAATACTGCCTTCATCTCCCAGGTGCTATCCCTTTCTATCTGCCATTCTCTCGTTAAGATAGTTTTATCCTTATCCAATAGCTTCACGCGGATCCGTTGCCCCGCCTCTGCAGGCAAAGGGCGGCGGTTCAGTTGCAGCAGCAGGTCCAGGTTACCATCTTTGTACTGGTTGGTCAGCAAGGGTTTAGCAAAGAAATCAAATACACACAATTCAGGTCTGGCTACGAGATATATGCTTCTTTCAATTCCGCTGAGTTTCCACATATCCTGTCCTTCCAGGTACGATCCGTCGCTGAAACGGAATACCTGGATGGAAACGTTATTGGCGCCCGTTTTCAGGTAAGGCGTAATATCAAATTCCGTAGGGGTTTTACTGTCTTTGCTGAAACCCAGGTAATGCCCATTGATCCACAGGTAGAAGAAAGAGTTTACAGCGCCCAGGTGTATCCATACCTGCTTATTTTTCCAGTTAGCGGGCAATTCAAAATCGCGGCGATAGGAACCCACCGGGTTGAAGTCTGCCGGCACCTTGGGAGGATCTGGTTTGAAAGGATATTCTACATCTGTAAAAATGTAGCTGTCAAATCCTGCTGTCTGCCAGTTTTCCGGCACCCGTATTTTTTTCCATTGAGATACATCAAAATCGGTGCGGTAAAAATCCCGGGGCCGGGCGCCGGGGTTGCGGGCAATATGAAAATGCCAGGTACCGTCGAGCAGCATGACAGCTGCACGCGCGGAATCCCGGCGTACAGCTGCGGCTGCGTTGGTATAGGGTATGAAGTGGGCATGCGGGGCTAAAACATGTTGAGCTACTTTTCCCGGATTTTCCCAATCATTCGTTTGTGCTTGAGCGGTAGTAACGCTGGCGCTTATCGCGAATAACAAACCTATTTTCTTATACATACTTCCCCTTAGTTAGCCATCGGATTATTCACCGTTTCTTTCAATGGAAGCGGATAGAAGGCTTTGTCGGCGGTATACTTACGACCGGCTTCCTTCATTTCTGTTTCCAGCAATCCCCACCTGCGTAAGTCGTAGTAGCGGCAGTTTTCCAGGGTGAGCTCCATCACTCTTTCATGCATGATCTGTTTGAAGATATCGTCCTTGACGGTGAGGTTTAACGCCGGCATTTTTGCGCGGGCTCTTACGTCATTGATGAGACTCATAGCGCCGGGCTTCCCCAGTTCATTGAGTACTTCTGCCTGCATCAGCATTACATCCGCCAGGCGGATCAATGGTATGTTGAGGGCATTGTCGTTTCCTAAACGATCGAGTGATGCCGGAATCCATTTCCTGAAGGCAACCACGTTGGTACCTGCCTCAAAAATCTGGTTGTATGTATATCCGTAGGCACGGGGATTATTGGCATCGTTGAAATATGGATCATTGAAAACGAGGTTGGCATAAACGCGGTGGTCGTACAGTTGATCGGTAGCGGTTTTTCCCTCCTTCAGCATTTCCGTGAGTAAACGCGGCGTACCGTAAATTTCGCCGTAACCACCCATTTGCGAGGCAGCCATCCAGTCGGCCAGGTAGGAGCCATAGGAAGCCCCGTTGTTTACGTCGGAAGACTGCTGCAATTCAAAGATAGACTCGGCGGTATTTTTGCCAACGCCATTGAACATGGACATATAGTTATCTTCCAGGTGGTATTGGTTGGAAGCCAGTACTTTGCCGAACCAGTCGGACGATGCTGCCAGCAGCGCAGGCGCCGCACCTTTATCTTCTCCGGCGCGGTACAGGTAAACTTTACCCAGGAATGCCTGTGCAGCGCCTTTGGTAGCCCGCCCCAGCTCTGCATCAGGGCGCTCGCTTCTCAGTGGCAGCACTGCTTCTGCCGCTTTTAACTCGTTGCAGATAAAGTCCCATGTCTCTTTACGATCAGCTAAGCCTTTGGGCAGTTCTGCCTCTTTCTGTGGAACCTTATCCCGGATGATGATCTTTTCAAAATCCACCAGGAGTTTGTAATGATAGTAGGCGCGCAGGAAATGGGCTTCTCCCAGGATCTGTTTGCGGGAAGCATCGTCTATCATGGAAGGCTGCATGGCGGCTACGTTTTCCAGTACCTGGTTGGTGTAATAAATACCGCGGTAATTTTCTCTCCATAACAAATCTATCGCATAGTTGCCGGAGGTAAAGTTGAAGTTAAAGTGCTCTATCCACCAGGAATAGTTATAGGCATCATCGCCGGCTTCCACATAGTCTTCCCGGTAGAATTCGCGTACTGAACGGGCTTCCACATAGTTATCCCAATAAATAAATCCTTCCACCTGTGAATAGGCGGCGGCCAGGCCCGACAACGCTCTTTCTTTGGAAGTCCAGTACAAGTCACTTTCCAGTTTATCAGGAGAGCGCTGGTTTAAAACATCCTTGCTGCAACCTGGTACTATCGCCATCAGGGCAAGTATCAGCGGTATATAGACGTGTAATTTTCTCATCTTGAATAATTTTATGCTTAGAAAGACAATTGCGCACCCAGTATCACTTTCTTGTTCTGAGGGTATGCCATACGATCCATACCGGTGTTGAGTACGGAGGCTCTGCCTATTTCCGGGTCCAGCCCACTGTAGTGGGTAAGCGTTAACAGGTTTTGTCCGCTGGCAAACAGGCGCAGCTTTTGTATTTTATAACGACCCAGGATGCTTTGGGGGAACGTATAACCCAGCTGGATCGTTTTCATCCGCAGGTAGTTGCCATTTTCCAGGAAGCGGGTAGATTCGCGGGCATTCCTGTTAGGGTCGCCCAATACGGCACGTGGTATATTTGTATGGGTATTATCTGGTGTCCAGGCATTTAAGGTGGTGGTGAGGAAATTACGGCCGGCGTCCATGCCTTCCAGCTCGAAGCGGTTACCATTGTAGATTTTGTTGCCGCTTACCCCTTGCAGGAACAGTACCAGGTCGAACCCTTTGTAATTGAGTGTGATATTGAATCCATATTCCAGTTTAGGGAAGCCTGATCCCTGGTAGGTTTTATCATTTTCATCGATCACGCCGTCTCCATTGGTATCTTTAAACCGGATATCGCCTGCTTTGGCGGCAGGTTGCAGGCGATCGCCCGCTTTATTTTTGTAGTTGGCTGCTTCAGCATCTGACTGGAATATGCCATCTGCTTCATACAGGTAAAACGCCCCTACTTCTTTGCCTACACGGGTTTGGTTGGCAATATGGTCCGCACCGAATTTCAGACCTGTACCATATAACGTCTGCCCTTCGTTGGCCAGTGTTACCACTTTATTTTTCACGCTGCTAAGCGTACCGGTGAGACTGTATTGGAGGGCGTTTTCGTGTTTGCTGTATGTAAACTCAAGTTCCCATCCCCGGTTGCTGATTTTACCTACGTTCAGCGTAGGGTTATTTACGCCGGAAGAAGGGGGTACTTCTTTGGTGATCAGCAAGCCATCTGTTTTATTGTTAAACACGTTGAAAGATCCGCTCAGTCTATTTTGCAGCAGGGCGAAGTCGACGCCTATATTGGAAGAACGGCTGGTTTCCCAGTGCAGCTCGCGGCCCAGCAGGTCCTGCCCGATGATACCGGTCCATGGCGTGCTGCCGCTCCCCTGTACATAGCCGCCTAACCAGGTATTGTCGACATACATGAGATTCAGGTGATCATAAGGCAGCAATGCTTCTTCTGTTCCCAGTTCACCATAGCTGGCGCGCAATTTCAACATATCCAGCCAGCTGATAGTGTTCATAAAGCTTTCTTTCTGGATATTCCATCCCAGGGCTACAGAAGGGAATACGCTGTAGCGTTTGGCCAGGTCGAATTTGGAGGAGCCATCTCTTCTCACGGATACCTGGATCATGTATTTATCATCGTAGGCGTAGTTGATGCGACCGAGGGTAGACAGGCGTACATATTTTGTTTTGCTGCCTCCGGCGCCGAAAGTCCCTCCCAATGCGCCGTCCATGGTAACGAAAGACGGATCCAGGAATCCGCCGGGCACTGTTTTTTCAACCAATTGCCCGTCCTGTATAGTACGTACAATAGTTTTACCATCGGCTGTAACGTTCAGCCAATCGCTGGTAGTTTCCTGTGCTGTGTAGCCCGCGAGTACATTGAGCGCGTGTTTTCCTTTATTGAAATCGTAGTAAAGCAGGTTTTCCATTAGGCGTTGCCGGTTGTTGGCGCGCTGGTTATAGAGATAAGCATAGGGTACGGCGCCATCGTTGGCATTGATCCGGACAGCGGGTCGGAAAGCGAAATCAAAGTTGTTGGCATTTACCAGGTTGAGGTTCGTTACCGCTTTCAGCCCCTTCCATAGATCAAGGGTTAGGCGGGTGTTTACGTTGAAATACTGGGTAGTGTTGTATGATTGGAAATAATGATCGGCGCCTACGGGATTCTGGTATTTAGGCAACCCGTTTACCGTTAAGCCATATCCGTATTTTTCACTGCTGTCGAGCACCGGGAGCAAAGGCGACTGAAAATAAGCTTCCCGGAGGGAAAATTTCTGTACCTGCGTTTTAGTCTCGGAGTAGGTCAGGTTAGCTTCTACCGTTAAAATACCTTTTTTGTATTCATTGCGGGAGCGTACTGTTTTCTTTTTAAAATCAGATCCGATGAAATTACCTTTTTCATTGGTAATATCTCCACTGAGGGCATAGGTAATATAATCGCCTCCACCGCGCAGGTTGAGGTTATAGTTTTCTGCGTTACCCTGTTGGGAGATTTCATCCTGCCAGTTGGTATTAACGCCGGTATTCTTGGTCACGTAGGCGGGCAAATTGCGGCCGGCATTCTGATACATCATTTTGAGTACCGATTTATATCCGTCGGCATCCAGGAGTTTGTATTTACTGGTAGGGCTTACCAGGCCGTAGTAGGCGTTGAAGTCGATCACCGGTGCGCCTTTCTTCCCTTTTTTGGTGGTGATGATCACTACGCCGTTGGCACTGGAGGAACCATAAATAGAAGCTGCGGCGCCATCTTTCAGCACTTCCATGGACGCGATGTCGTTATTGCTCAGGTAAGTGGGATCGCCGGGAGAGCCATCGATGATGAAGAGTGGCCGGTGGTTACCAAATGTGCTGAGGCCGCGGATGCGTACATCGGCCATGGCGCCGGGCTGGCCGCCAGTGCTGGTAACAGACAGGCCGGCTACTCTTCCCTGGAGGGCGTCTACCGGGTTGTTGGTAGCCATGTTCTGGATAGCGGAGCCTTTTACGGAAGAGATGGCGGCGGTAACGTTACCTTGTTTTTGCGTACCATATCCCACTACTACCACCTGGTCCAGTACTTTCACAGATGCCTGCAGGGTGATGCTGATATCGTTACGGCCACCCACGGCAACTTCCTGAGGTTCATAGCCGATGTAGGCAATTTCAAGTACAGCATTTTCCGGTACGCCGGCGAGCTTAAACTTTCCGTCTTCTGTGGTGAAAGTACCTTTGTTGCTGCCTTTTACCTTAATGGTGGCGCCGGGAATCAGCTCGCCGGTGGCGGCCTTTACGATACCCTGCAGCTCGTGCTCCTTTTGCTGTTCCACATTGGTTACCGCTGGCGGCACAGGGGCGCGTTTTACCAGGATCATGTCGTTGGTAACCCGGTATTCAAGGCCTGCGGCGGCGCAGATATCTTTTAACAGTGTTTCTACCGTACGTACTTTTTTGTCGATAGAAAATTTGGCGGTACGTTCCAGGTCATCGCGGTTATAAGAGAATTTTAACGCGGTATTTTTCTCCAGGTAGCGAAGCGCGTTGAGTACACTCGACTGAGAAAATCCTATTTCGACTTTATTTTTTAGCCCCTCGGGTATCTGTACCCACGACAGTAAACATACCGCCAGCGCAATACAGCACACACGCCGGGTTATACTCTTGTAATGACAAGAGATGCTTTGCTTTCTCATAACGTCAGAAAGTTTATAGTTTAGAATGGAATAGCAGCCTTGCTGCGCTCACTATTGGTTGATAAATAACTCGTTTTTGGAGATATTAATTTTAAGATTAGTGATGTAAGTAATAGAGGCAATCACCTCTGGTAAAGACTTGTTCATGAACTGGCCATTGAAATGAATAGCCTGATAATTGCGGGGTGCTACATGCACCTTAACACCGTACCAATACTCCAGTAAGCTGGCTATTTCCTGGAGGGAAGCATCTTTAAATAACAATCGTCCACTGCGCCAGTCCGATTCCCTTGCAGCATCAAATGTGCCGGCAATCAGCCTTCCCCGGCTCGTTGTCACCTTTTGTCCCGGCAACAGTGCCGCTGCCGCATTGTTGGCTGCTACGTTCACTTTCCCGGATAGCAATGACACCTGCACATTGTTTTCAAAAAGATAGGCCCTTACTTTAAACACCGTGCCCAGTACCTGTACAGTAGCCTGCCCGGCGGTTACCGTAAATGGGCGTTTGTCATCTTTCTGTACATCATACAACGCCTCGCCTTGCAGGATCAGGTGGCGTTCCTGCTGATTAAAGCTGGCAGGGACTTTTAATGTACTGTTGCAGTTCAGGATCACCGTACTCCCGTCTGCCAGTATTACCTGTTTACGAACACTATCCGCGTGGTACGTGGTATACGCCATGGCGGCGGTGCTATGCGCGGTGCGCGGTTGTTTTTTCCACAACCATGCGCCAACGATAGCCCCTGCAAACATAGCTGCCGCGGCCACATACGGCAGGTAGTTTTGCCGGCGTTTTCCATGGACACGGTCCGTTTCAATCATTGCGCGAAGCTTGTTGAATTCTTCCTGCTTCTCGGAAGCGTTGAGTCGTACCCCCAGGCGCAGCACCCATTCCCTCGCCTTCTCCGTTTCTGGCCGTTTATGAGGGTTCCGTGCAATCCAGTCGTTCCAAAAAGCAACATCTTCGTCGTTACTCTGCAGACAGTAACGTACAAAGGATTCGTTCAGCATAAAATCTTCCGCCATGAAGGCCTGTAGGTTCATGAATTGCCCGTTTAATGTAAAGAGGACCGGTACTTTTCTTTTTTACTAAAGAAAATGAAAATTATTTTACTAAATACCACAGCAAGGTGAGTGACAAGAAGGACAAAATCCTGCGAAGCTGTACCATAGCGGTATGCAGGGTATTATAAATAGTACGTACAGAGGCGGAAGTTTTAAGGGATATTTCTTCCATGCTCATATTTTCATAAAAACGCAGGTGGATAAACTCTTTTTGCCTGGCTGTTAACTGTGCCAGCACCTTTTCCATTTTATGGCGTAACTGTACATCCGCCTCCATGCCGATGAGCACGGCCTCGTAGGGCTGTTCTTCCGGCTCCTGGAACAGCTGTCCCGCATATTTGGCAGAGCGTTTATGCTCTTTGCCCAACAGTTTGCTGAGGCGGCGTTTGAAACAGATAAATATATAATTGGGGATATGATCCGGCATGATCAGCTGCTCCCGTTTCTTCCACAACTCCACGAATACATCGTTGATGGCTTCTTTTACCATTTGCTGATCCAGCACCACGGATATTCCGTAATGATACAGGTTATCGTACAGTTCATGATAGATCTTATACAAGCCATGTTCGTTATGTTGCTGGAATTCGGTCCAGAAAACGGCAAGGGCTTCTCCGGCAGCAGGCTTGCTGTCAGGCACAGGCAAAGGTGCTATATTTTTATGTGGAGAAGACAATGCCACCGGGAACAGGTTATGAGCCGCCAAAGTATTATATTTCCCGTGAGTAACCTATGTAAAAATTAACCTCAAGTATACATATTTTAACCTGGTAAGCAGAAGGCAGAAAGCAAAAAGCTATTGTAGCGATCATGTATCGGATAAATATCCGGATCGATCATTCGCTACAATAGCTTTCTGCTTTCTGCTTTTTGCTTTCTGCCTTCTGCTTTCTACAGCTACTTCACTACCTTGGTAGTACGATGACTCGTACCATTGGAAATATCAATAATGTAAATGCCGGAGCCCAACAGCGACAGATTATCCAGCTGTAGATAATTGTTCCCTTTCACCACCTGGTGTTGTTGTTCCTTCTGTATATAGCCATTCATATCATACATGCGTACCAGTACCATACCCGCTACCGGCGACTGGTAGGTGATATTGATTTTATCGGTAAACGGACTGGTGGCATTCAGCCGGTTGGTATTAACATTGGCATCCTGTTTTTTAGCCAACATGGTTCCACCGGTTACTTTGATGGTATAGTCTTCTACCTCACCCTGGTAGGAATCTACCCCACAGGGTTTCACATTGCTGCCATATCCCATCCTTACCCGAAGCAGGGTGGCGCCGGTTTTAGCGTTAGCCGGTACAGTAATGGTTTGGGTAAACGGACCGCTGCCACGTTTCACAAATATTTTCTCCGTGGTATCATTGAGCTGTTTGTCGCCATTCCAGTCTACCCATGCAGCCACCGAAATATCCGGCCAGTACTCCACCGCCAGGTTGATCTGCAGCTGGTAGGAGCCACCGGCGGTGACCGTAGCCGATTGGGCGGTAAAATCTTTATACCCGTCCCATTGCGAGCTGTTGTCGAGATTGGCCAGCCGTACCCGGGTAATGGTGTTGTAATTTAGCGCGGTGCTGGCAGTGCAGTAGTCCTGTACGTGTACGCTGGTGTCGGCGGTTGCAGGGGCCGATTGACCAGCTTTGATGCTGCCACCGGGCATAGTATTGTAAGCATAGTCCATCAGCGTATAGCTGCTGCCGTTAGCCGCTACTTTAAATCTGAACCAGCCATAGAAATGTTCGCCACCGGCCGTGAAGGTAAAGCCGGCATAACCTGTTTTACCTTTCCACGTAGAATAGGTGGTGGTTACGAGGTTATGCTCATCGGGGTAAGCTCCGCCTGCTACGAAATGTGAGGTATCGCTGATAACAGTATTCAGCGCCAGCAGGGAAATGTTTTTGGTTGCGCCATCGCAAACCATGGGCTGCTGGTAGGTTTCCAGTCGCAGCTTCCCGCTGTCGGACCATAACCCATAGGCCGCTTCCGGGATATTATCTACCAGGAAATAATACCAGTTGTTGGTGGCGTTAATTGTATACACCGTATCGTTTACGTCCACATACTTAATGGTATATGGGTCGCGGAAGCTAAGCGACAACTGTTTCTGGCTGCTGTCGGCCGGCTGTTGATTGCTAAAGGCGGCGGGCAATATATTGATGGTAACCACGCCACTGTTGGAGGCAGCGTTACTGGCGGCACTACCGGTAAAGGCTAAACGCGCCGTGGTATTGTTCAGGGCTTTCAGCTCCACGTTTAGTCCCGCCGGCAGGTTGCTGACGGTATAGTGCGTATTACGGGTAAAGATACCGCTGCCGATAGCAAAGGTGTTACCGAGAATACCTATTTCGGCGGTATCGCTGAAGGCGCCGTTGTTAGCCAGTGTTTCGCGGAACTGCGACCGGGACCAGGAAAGCGTAGGCGCGCCGGCGTTGCCTGCGGCAATACTACCATTGGGCGCCTGGTTCCAGGCGTAGTCTTTAATTACATAGCTGCTGCCATCAGCAGCTACAGCAATACGAATCCAACCGTAACGAGGCTTGCCGTTCAGCGTAAATTTAACGCCTATATAGGCCGTTTTGCCTGCCCATTTCGTATAGGTGTTGCTGTAAATATCGTGTTCATCAGGATAAGCGCCGCCAGCCACGAAGTTAGACGTATCGCCGATCAGCGTATTGACAGGCAGCGGGGAGATGTTCCTGGAACTGCCTTCGCAAACGGCTGCTTTCTGATAGGTTTCCAACCGGAGTTTGCCACTGTTGAGCCACCCGCCAAAATCACCGTCCCCCGCGTTGAAGCTGAAGTAGGTCCAGATATTTGCACTGTTAATCACAATGTCGGGAATATCGTTATACACGATCTTATATGGATCTATGAAATGAATACCCAGGTTGATATATGGCCGGTATAACGCGCCTACACCACCCTGAATGGCAGCGTTCAGGAAAGTAACCTTTAGGCTATCGGTGCTGTTGACAGCATTATGTTGCGCAGCATTGCTGGTGAACGACAACACGGCGGTGGTATTGTTAACCACCTGTATCACCGGGGTAAGGCCAGCCGGCAGCTGTTGCACGGTGAAGTGCGTGCCCTGCACCAGGTTGCCGCTATTGAACGCAAACGTAGCACCACCCAGCAATTTGAGGGTATCGGCCATTGTGAGTGCACCGTTATTCGCGTCGCTCTCGTTGAATAAAGTGAACCCGGGCACCAGTCGTTTGACAGAATCCTGTAATAAGGTAGCGGCGAGGTTGGCGGCCGACCACAAGTTATTTCGGTGGGCAACGGTGCTGGTCAACGCAGCCAGCATCCGGTCACTTTGCCCGACCGTAAACATCTTGGTGCAGGAGGAATAGTCCATATAGTTTTCTACGTTGGCTACCGGACCGCAAGAGTTGGCGTTGAGATTACACCCGCCATAGTTTGATAAGGTAGGAGGCGTATCGTCTACCCCATCTCCCGGTGCATTACATCCGTTTTCAAAGGTATGTTCCAGGTTGAGAAAATGCCCTACTTCGTGGGTCAGTACCCGTTTCATATAGGGGTAACCGTTTTCGGAGCAACCTACGCCTGGCGCCCCGAGGTAACGCCAGTTATAAACTACCCCGTCGAGGTGATTGGCCGCTACCCAGTCATCGGGCAGGTAGGTCCACCCGGAATTATTATACACACCTTTCTGTTCTACCTCGCTAACGATCCAGATATTGAGGTATTTTTCCGACGGCCAGTAGGAAACGCTTTTCACCGCGGCGCCCGATCCATCGGGAGAACGACCATCCAGATCGTTATAGTGGTAGGTTACGCCGGTAGTCGGATTCCCCTGTGGGTCAATATCGGCGAGGCGAAAGGTAATGTGCAGGTTAGCAGCCAGACCTATAAAGCGGGGATCAATCTGCGAATAATCCGCATTGGCCAAGTTATAGTCCTGATTCAGGATATCCATAGCAGAGCGGATTTGTTCCATGGTTACCTTATAAGGATTTACTGGGTCGTTGACATGAAATACTACCGGGATAGTATATTGTACCGGCTGGGTAGCCAGGGTGCGTCGTTGTTCCCGCATTTTAGCTACGATGCTGCTGATATAGGCTTCTTGTTTGCGAGCAGCCTGTAAGGAGGCCGGGTGCTTTTTATACAACTCCTGCATGGCCCTGGAAGATGAACAGTGGTCGGGCGAGGGAGCCGGCGCATTTTTTTGCTGCGCCACTACACCTCCACTCACCAGGAGGCAAAGCAGTGCCGCTATTATCCGTTGAGATAACTGTGACATATAAACGATTTAAACATAAGGGTAAAAGAATTCCTGCCGGTAGCAACCCGCTACCGGTAAAGCTGCTACAGCTGGTATGTTAGCTGTATGAATAAGGAGCAAAAATTCTACTTCATAAAAATGGTTTTAAGGATGAGTTGATAAATCGACGGGAAGAATTGAAGATAAGG
Source organism: Chitinophaga sp. Ak27 (assembly GCF_012726295.1). Classification (GTDB taxonomy): domain Bacteria; phylum Bacteroidota; class Bacteroidia; order Chitinophagales; family Chitinophagaceae; genus Chitinophaga. The sequence continues at coordinate 229,074 of NZ_JABAOB010000011.1, forward strand.
GCTTTCGTCTGCGGGTCATAGAAAATTCAACACCGTTGATCTGATTCTGTTTTGGTTGAAACACCGTGTCCTGCAAGGACCTTCATAAACGGGAATGTGGCGCTGTTCGAATGCTGCTGTTGCACAGCGAATTTAGAATAATGTACTTGAATGGTATACGCTAAAATTGATAGCTTCTTTGCCGATATTAACCCGATATCGCTTTTTTTGTCTCTTGCCGTAACAAAAAAATCCCATACCGCAATGGTATGGGATGTATGACAGCGATTTGGCTTAATACTATTTTCCTGACTGCAGCAGGTTGTTAGGCGTCATTTCGTTGCTCAGCAGGTAACCGAAGCCCTCCCATCTTTTATCCGGCTGCTGGCCGTAATGGTTATCCAGGTATTGCTTCACCAGGTCCTGCCCGTAATTATAATTAATCACATAGCTACGGTTCTTTTTAATAAACTGGATGCCTTTGGGGATAGACTCTTCATTGAGCAGCGTATAATCACGCAGCCACCTGCTCGCTACGGAGTCGGACATCGTGCCATTTACCAGTCCTCTGCCTACTTCGTTACGTGCATAGTTGAGTGCTCCTTTGATGGCCAACGCTTTAAAGTAAGTGCTGATGCCGGTGGTATCCAGGCCTGCCAGCGGCAACAATACATCGCGGGTATATGCGATTTTTTCTTCACCGGGGAAAACCATTTCTATACCGTAGTTGGCGCTGCCTTCCGCAATCAGCGACTGTGGACTGAACAACGGATATAGTGATATTTCCACCCAACCCTTGTCGCGATAAAGATGCTTTTCCAGGAGCATATTATAGACATGATGCCCCGGGTATCCTTCGTGGCAGCTGAGATCTATGGCTTTCTCTATAAAAATCGGCACATCCACGCTTACCTGGATCAGGCTATTATAATTGCCTTTGTACCAGTTATAGCCCATCCAGGGTTTACCGGTTACATATTCCAGGGTAAAGCTTTCTGTTGCCGGCAGCTGGTAATGCGATAAGGTACGTTTACGCGCTTCTGCTATCGCCGTTTTAAAAACGGTATCCAGTTTATTCTTTGGAATAATAAAGTGGTTAGCCAATTGCTGGAACCGGTTGGCAACCGGGCCTTTCCCGGGTAGCAGGCTATCCAGCGAGGCGATCAGCGACTGGTAGTGTGATTCCGTGTAAATAGGCGCCATGGCATTAAATAAATCTTTCGACTCTACGTCAAAGGGCGCATATACACCGGTGATGATTTGAATACGCCTGCTGAAGGCAGTGAGTTGTGCATCCATCCAGTTTGCCCGGGTAAGGATGGTATCATTTGTTGTGTTGTTAGCTACGTTGTCCAGCAATAATCTCAGGTTTCTTATTGCATTCAGAAAGCTATCTTTCGGAAAGGTGATGGATTTACTACTCACCGGCTTCAGCGAATCGGGGCCATAGTAAGCATCTACGAAATCCGGATCATATTGACCAATGGCCAATCCCAGCCGCACATATTTTTCAGCGAGTTTATTGAGGGCCGCCGTCCCATTATCTGTTGCTTTCGGCATACGCATGGTGCAGGCAAATAATATCAAAGGCAACAATGCCCATAGTTGTTTTTTCATATGGTGGTATTGTTTAGCCGGCAATCAGTTGTTCTATTTCATTGGCGGTACTGGCAAAAGGCCGGCCCAGTTTGCGACCGCCGTTGGCAGTAATCAGGAAATTATCTTCTACGCGCACGCCGCCAAAATCTTTATAGGCCGCCAGTTTTTCGTAGTTGATAAAGGCGGTATGCTTACCGGCTGCCTGCCATGCGTCGTTGAGCATCGGGTTAATGTAAATGCCTGGCTCAATAGTCAGTACAAAGCCTTCTTCCAGCTCCCTTCCCAGGCGCAATGATTTGAGGCCAAACTCCTTGCTTTTATGCAGGGTATCGGTATAACCTACATATTCCTCTCCCAGGTTTTCCATATCATGAATATCGAGTCCCAGCATATGCCCCAGGCCACAGGGGAAGAACAGCGTGTGTGCGCCGGCGGCTACCGCTTCCGCTGCATTGCCTTTCATCAGCCCCAAAGCGATGAGGCCTTCCGCCAACTTTTCGCAGGCTAGCAGATGCACATCTTTAAAGCGTACGCCTGGCTTCACTGCATCGGCGGCCGATTGATAGGCATGATGTACAATGTCGTAGATTTCTTTTTGGGCGGTGGTAAATTTCTTATTCACCGGATGCGTACGTGTCAGGTCTCCTGCATAGCGCATGGCATTTTCCGCACCACAGTCGCACAATACCAGTTGCCCATTCTGCAGGGGCGTGTTATGTGGATGATTATGCAGGATTTGCCCGTTAACGGTGAGAATTACCGGGAAAGAAATATTTCCTCCGCCGGCGATAGCTACCGCCTGGATGCCACCAGCAACCGCTATTTCGGTAACGCCTGCCGTCGACAGCTCCATGGCTTTCAGCTGCATGTCGATGGTAGTGTTTACGGCCATTTCTATTTCGCGTACTTCTTCGGCTGTTTTGATAGCACGCTGGCGTACAATCGCTTTTATGAGTGCCACCGATACCTGTTGTGGGATCGCAGCCACCGGGATATCCAGCCACTCGCTCAGTTTAACCGTAGTATCGCCGCGGTAGGGAGGCACAAAATGTATGGGTTGTTTGCTGCTGCGGGCGCGGGCCAGGAAGTCGGGTAAAGCAGAAGTGGGCCGTACATCTTTAATGCCCACCTTAGCTGCCAGGGAGGCAATTGTTTCCACCGGCCCCGTCCACATAATTGCTTCCATGGTTAGCTCATCGCCGAATAAGATCTCCCGGTTGTTATCTATATCCATAACAAATGTGAGTCCCGGCTGGTCGATGCCCGTGAAATACAAAAAGCAGCTGTCCTGCCGGAAGGGATAGATGTTATCCTTATAGTTCATGCCACTGTCGTCGTTTCCTGGCAGTAAAATAACGCCACTGCCTATATCGGCTTGCAGCCGGTTTCTCCTGTTGATATAAGTTTCCTGTGAAAACACCGTCAAAATGGTTTTATGGATGATTAAAAAATGACTGGTTAAATTTAGGCAACAAACGTCAATAAAGCGTTGTCAGGTTAAAATGAGCCGATAGGTGGTTAAATATTGCGAACTATACTCCCGGGACACAATTGGTAGATAGCCTCAGGTATGTACATCATAAACGAACAAAGGGCTGTGTCAAAACCGAACACATAAATATTTTAAATATCTATTTGCTACTGATAAATAATCCCTCTTCATTCTGGCATTTTTATTAGGTTGTACTGGCAACATCCATATTGTATGATAAGAAATTACCTGAAGGTTGCCTGGCGTAACCTGATGAACAACAAAGTTTACAGCGCTATTAATATCCTGGGATTAGCGATGGGCATGGCGGTGGCGATGATTATTGTGTTGTGGGCGGTGCATGAATATTCCTATGATAAATTTTTACCCGGCCACGAACGGGCCTACCAGGTAAGACGGAATTTTAACAGCAACGGGGATACGCTTAACTTTACGACCTGTTCGCTGAAGCTGGCAGACGCTTTACGGAGTGAAATTCCGGAAATGCAGTATGTGTCGGAGGCCTCCTGGATGAATTCACATGGATTGATGGTAGGCGACCGGAAGTTGCTGGCAGATGGGATGATGGTGCAGCGTGACTTTCTCCGCATCTTTCCTTTTCCCCTGGTAGAGGGCAGTGCCGCTCACGCATTGGATGATACGTATTCTATTATACTGACCCAATCGCTCGCTGAAAGCCTGTTTGGCAAAGGCAGCGCAGTGGGTAAAACCCTTAGACTGGACAGTCGCCATGATGTGCGGGTTGCCGGCGTTTTAAAAGACCTGCCTTCCAACAGTTCTTTCAGCTTTAAATACCTGATTCCATTCAGCTACTTTGAACAAACCGAGGAAGCGGTGCGAAACAACCGGAAAGCCTCGTTCTCTAGTAATGCCTACCAGATATTTGCGAAGTTGAAGGCGGGAACTGATTATTCCAAAGTAGCTGCCAAGATCCGTGATATTGAGTTAACGGAGAAAGATAATGTCAACTCCCGGAATTCCGCCGTGGTACTGCAACCATTGGATCGCTGGCACTTGTACAGCCGCTATGAAAATGGGAAAGATACCAGCGGCGCTATCGACTATGTCAGGATGTTTGGCATTATAGGCTTATTGGTACTGGTCATTGCGGGAATTAATTTTGTTAACCTCAGTACCGCCCGTTCTGAAAAGCGGGCCCGGGAAGTGGGTATCCGTAAAGCAATTGGTTCACAGCGCCGTCAATTGGTTATTCAGTTCCTGACGGAGTCGTTATTAACTGCGTTTATTGCATTATTATTTGCGCTGTTGCTGGTACAGCTTTCGCTACCGGCGTTCAATGCCATCGCTGGCAAGACGTTGCATATTCCGTTCGGCAGCTGGATCTTCTGGCTGCTTGCAGGCGCGGGCACCTTCCTTACCGGTGTATTAGCCGGTAGCAAGCCTGCCTTTTTTATCTCGTCCTTCAACCCGGTAAAAACGCTAAAAGGCACGTTGCAATCCGGGAAATCGGCTGCGTTTTCACGCAAGGCGCTGGTAGTAATGCAATTCAGTTGTTCCGTAGCCCTGATCATCAGCACGCTGGTGATTTACAGGCAAATGCAGCATGCCCGGAACCGGCCTACCGGCTATGATCCCAACAACCTTATTATGACCAGGTTGAATGAGGAGATGATACGCAATTATCCTGCATTAAAAAATGAATTACTGCAAAGTGGACTGGCGCAATCCGTCACCCTTTCTACCAGTCCGGCTACGGCTATTGGCTGGCACCGCGACCTCGACTATTGGCCTGGCAAGCTGCCGGGTGAAACCGTAGAAATGGGCATTATCCTGGCCGATAACGATTACTTCAAAACCATGGGATTGCAACTGGTCAGCGGCCGCAATTTTTCGACTAACCCAGATAGTGATACCGCCAATGTAATCCTGAACGAAGCAGCCGTAAAGCGGCTCCGGCTCAAAGATCCCCTGAATGAATTGCTGACGATCGACAGCCAGAAGGTCAATATCATCGGCGTGGTAAAAAATGCACTGCTGGAATCTCCTTTTGCCGCCATGGAACCCATTACATTCGGACATTCTCTTCCCAGCACCCGGGGATTCATGATGTGCCGCTTCGCGCCCGGCGCCGATCTGCATACTACCATTCCCCTGATTGCAAAAGTTTTTGAGCGATATAATCCTGCTTTTCCATTCGACTATCTTTTCGCAGACCAGGTATACGGCCAGAAGTTCCAGCAGGAAGTGCGCACCAGCAAACTTTCCGGCATATTTGCCGTACTGGCTATTCTCATTTCCTGCCTCGGTTTATTCGGGCTCGCGGCCTTTACGGCACAGCAGCGCACCAAGGAGATAGGCGTACGTAAAGTACTGGGGGCTTCCGTATCACAAATATGGATAATGCTATCCAGGGACTTCATCATACTGGTAGTGATCAGTTGCCTGCTGGCAGCGCCACTGGCCTTTTATTTTCTGCAACGCTGGTTGCTGCAATACGATTACCGCATTACACTTGGGCCAGACGTATTTATCCTGGCAGCGCTGGCCGCTATTGTTATTACACTCATTACCGTGAGTTTTCAGTCAATTAAAGCCGCCCTGGTGAATCCTGTGGGCAGCCTGAAATCGGAGTAGGCAAGCACTCCGACAAAGCAGATATAAAGCACTGCCACCGGGGATTACCGGTGGCAGTTTGCATCTGTGGCAGTTATTATTATCGTGATATCATTTTAACAATTACTACAGCAATCACGTGATTTTTTGTGAATACATTCATGCACAAATTTTACTGCCACATGAAGTTTAACCGCGGAACTAACCTTACGCTGCTCCTACTGCTGATGGCTGGCATCTCCGCTTCAGCAACTGATTCTACCTACATCCGATTCGACTTTTCGCCGCCGCTGAGCAGCGATAAATTTACCGTGACTTTGCATGACGGTATGAACGAACATACCATCGATGTAGTGCATCATCCTTACTGGTCCGGCATACTCAATGCACCCTATGGATTTATCTTGGTCAGTTATAAAAACAGCGACACTACCTATCTGCAAAGCAAGGTATTCTTCGACAAGGGAGAAGTCCCCATTCACGTTATACCCGTGGCTGATACTGTAAAATATTTTACCATAGATGAAAAAGCATCTCCTCATATTATTCCTTATGATAAATCAGGGGGCGCCGAATTCGACGCCTTTATAAAAGAGCGCTTTGATATATTCATTCAATACTATCGTGAAAACAAGCACCGATTTGGAACCGATACCGCAGCCCTACAAAAAGCCTTCCGGCTCGGAGATACCCTCTCCTATAGGGAAATGGACTTCATCCGGCAATTCCCGGATTCCTATATATCATTTTGGACTTTCCTCAGTAGGTCTGTCAGAACAACCCTCCTGCCTCCCACAAAAACGATGGAGCTTTACGAGCTATTACCCGGTAAATATAAAAGTACGCCGGCGGGTTTGTATGTGGCTTCCATCATCCAAAATAAAATCGATATTACTTCCCATACTGCGTTTCCTGATTTTGTTGTTACAGACACTAAAAACAATAAAATCGAATCTTCAAAGCTGCGGGGAAAATATGTACTGATTCAATTCTGGGCCTCGTGGTGCGCACCCTGCAGAGAAGAACTGCCTAACTTAAAAGCATATTACGACAAATACAAAACCAAAAACTTTGAACTGGTTTCGTTTAGCATTGATAAGGATAGTACCGCTTTCCGACGTGCGGTTGAAAAGTATGAAATGGACTGGCCACAGGTATTTGGCGATCAGCGCTTATATGAAGCAATGGCTTATTGGCCTATTCCTCAACTTTACCTGCTTGATAAATCCGGGCGCCCTATTTACAACACCTCCTCAATAAGGGATAACGACATGACGCTGCTAAAAAATATACTGGAAGAGCGGCTGGGAAAATAAGCTGTGAAATCATTGTACCAGCGCGTATGTTTTTCCCGCCTCCGCGGGAAAAACATACGCTTGTTCCGGCAATTATCACATCTGCTAATATCCTTTCGTGGGAACCAGGTTAGGATTGTTTCTCAGCTCTCTGCTGGGTATCGGGAACAACAACTCTCTTTCTGTTAACACCGGGCCATAGGAAAATTTATGTCCTACATAGCTATCAAATCCCTTTGTACTTACGTTAAATGCTTTGCGTAGCCGTACCATATCAAACCAGGTAACGTTCTCAAAACACAACTCATACCAGCGTTCGCGCCATATGGCTTCTCTCAGCTGCACCTGGGTAAGCCCTGCAAGGTCAGGTAGCTTGGCTCTTCTCCTTACCTGGTTTACGGCATCATAGGCAGCTGCACCAGGACCACTCACCTCATTCGTTGCTTCTGCATATACCAGTAGGATGTCCGCATAACGGATCAACGACCAGTTAAGATCACTGTTGGCAGTAGTGGTTTGTGCTGTTACGTCGAAAAGCTTATACAGGAAATATCCGCCCAGGTCTACCTTTTGATTCCTGTTATCCTGGTTAGTGAATTCGGTAAAAAAGAACTGGCCTTCTTTGGCACGTAAATCTGCCGGATCGTATGACTTTACGAAATCGGCGGTAGCGTAGATGCCGCCCGTTTCGGCAGAATAGGCGGAAATATTTTTGTTATACGGAATGATGAGCGATTGCCAGCTGCCAGGTATCACCTGTGTCTTATACTGAATCATGAAAATATTCTCTTCTATATTCTTCTTTGCCGGGTTATGCAGGTCACTGTAAGTGTCAAACAATTTAAATTGTTTGGAAGCCAGCACTTCTCCCGCTTTCCTGGCGGCCAGGTCGAAGTAAGACGTTCCCTTTTGCAGCGGGTATCCGGCCATGGTGAGATACACTTTCGACAACAGTGATTTCACGGCTCCCAAAGAGGCTTTGCCACTGACATCCATCCAGGGTAATCCCGCATTTTCAGCGGCGGTCAGATCGTCTACAATCAATTTGTATACTTCCTCCGGCGTGGCTTGTTTGGGTCTTAGCTGGTCGGACTTCAGGTCAACAGGCTGTGTAATTAAAGGAATGTTGCCAAACATCTGTACCAGGTTGAAATAGTACCAGGCCCGCAGGAAATAAGCCTCTCCCAATAGCCGTTTGGCTTCTGCCTGGTCCATATTAATGCCAGGTATTTTGGCAATGGAGAGGTTTGCATTGGTGATACCCTTATAGTAATTTCTCCAGTAATTTTCGCCGTAGGCATTATCAGCTGTGTTATGCAGGTCTTTTATGTAGTAACTGTTCACCGCCTGTCCGAGATCGGTAGCTGCCTGCCCGGTGGCAAATTCCGTCATCGTCCAGGCGGCGCCGTTGAAATCGCCGCTCATAGGGTCCCGCAGGCTGGCATAGATGGCGTTGATAGAACTTCGGGCATGCTCCGGCTTCGTGAAATAAGTATCCTCTGTATAATTGCTGGGATCTGTTTCATCCAGAAATTTGCGGCAACCAGCCAGGCATAATGCCCCGGTTGCGACTACCAGCAGTCCATATTTTATGATGATTGATTTCATAATTTTCGATTAAATGATTGCATAATATTATAATCCCACATTCAGTCCCAGCATAAATACCCTTGGCTTGGGATAGTCGTACAGGGTAAGGCCCTGATCGAACGGTGAGCTGGAGTTGGATACTTCCGGGTCGTAGCCTTTAAATTTGGTGACCAGGAAAAAGTTTTGCACGGAAGCATATACCCTCAGGCGGCTAAGTTTTAGTGCAGATACCGTTTTTGATGGGAACACATATGCCAACAGCAGGTTACGGCCGCGGATAAACGAACCGTCGGTTACTTTGTGGCTGTCGTTGTTGGTAGTATAATAAGCGTTGATAGGGCGTATCTGTGCTATCTGTGTATTCTGATTCGTTTCTGTCCACGCATTCAGCACGGTCTTATAGCTATTGGCGATACCCTGCCGGTCTTCAGCGGAGTGTATGCTCCGGTCTAGTACATCATTCCCATACATAAACTGCAGGTCTACAGTAAGCGACCAGGCCTTGTACTGGAAGGTATTCAGGAAGGTGCCATATCCATCGGGAATACCTTTCCCGATGATCACCCTGTCGAGGTCGTTGATGATGCCATCGCTGTTGATGTCTTTATATTTGATGTCGCCGGGCAGCATGTTGTATTTCTTTGCTTCGTCTGCCTCTTTAGAGCCCCATGTTCCGAGGGTAACTCTTCCAAAGAAAGAGCCTACAGGTTCTCCTACACGTATCACCCCGTTGCCCATGAGTATGTCGCCATTGGCCAGCGCCAGCACTTTATTTCTATTGACAGAAATATTGAAGGTGGTACTCCAGGAGAAATGGTCGGTTTGAATATTGGTGGAGTTGATGCCAAACTCAATACCCTTGTTTTCCATACTTCCTACGTTGGAGAAAATTTTGTCGCGCCCCGTGGTATATGGTAGTGGCGCATCCAGCAGCATACCATCTACTCTCCTGCGGTATAGATCGAGCTCCAGGTTTAGCCTGTTGGAAAATAAGCCCAGCTCCATTCCGAAATCTATCTGTTTTGTTTTCTCCCACTGGAGGCCGGGATTGGCGATACGATCGATACCTACGCCGGAATTACGTGCGCCATTAAAGATGACGCTATAGTTGCCCAGGCCAGCCAATGCGCGGTAGGCAGGAATTTCGGAGTTACCGGTGGCGCCGTAGCTGGCACGCAGTTTCAAATTTGAAATAGCGGCAATCCCTTTCATAAAGTTTTCTTCCGTTACTCTCCAGGCGAGTGCAGCAGAGGGGAAGAAAGCAAACTGGTTATCCCGGCCAAACTTTGAAGAACCATCCATACGGCCGGTAAAGGTGACTAAATACCGGTTGCGGAATCCATAGTTGATACGGCCAAAGTAAGAGTTGAGTCCATTGGCAGTGCCAACAGACGACGGCGGCTGAGGACTGGATCCGGCTCCGAGGTTATAGTACTTATAGTAAGAATCGGTAAATCCTTCCGTGCTGGCCTGGTTTTCAAAACGATCAATATGCTGCCAAGACACTCCTGCCATGGCATTGAGCGAATGTACTTTTGCAAACTCGCGGGTGTAGGTCAGGTAGTTTTCAAACTGCCAGGAATTATAGCGGTTATTATTCACGGAGGCATTTCCATTATCAGAAATATATTGCATGCCTCTGGCAGCAAAATAATCCTCCCGTTGGTTAATGATATTAACGCCTACGGTAGATTTCAATTCCAACCCGGGCGCCAGGTGCACGTTGGCAAACATATTACCCAGGAGGGTTTGCGTATGCAGGATAGAGATCCTGTCGGCTGCCACCCTTAAAGGGTTATCTCCTCCTTCCATACCGGGGTAATCACGATTGCTGGCCCAGCTGCCGTCGGCATACTTTACCGGGATAATAGGCAGTGCTTCCAATACCTGCCGCATCATGGTGATACCGCCGCCATCCAGTTGGTCTACCTGCTTCTCCCGCTGGTCCGTATAGCTCAGTGTGCCACCAATCTTTAGCCATTCCTTGATTTTACTATCAAATACTACGCGGCCGGCATACCGGTCTTGCCAGGACCCCCTGGCCAATCCATCCTGCGTGCGATAATTTAAAAACGCGCCTATACTTCTTTTCTCATCTCCGTCGGTAAATCCCAGCTGATGGTTTTGGGTAAAGGCCTTGCGGAAGGTTTCGTCCTGCCAGTCTGTGTCGTACAGCGGGTTTCCCTGCGCATCAAATAATTTTGGATTGGTGCGTTTTTTCCTGGGATCGGTATACTTGGTGCCTGTTGCCCATCCCACAGGATCATACTTCTGGGCATTGGCATAGGCCAGGTCTTCTACCGCCAAAAACTCTTTTGCATTGAGCAGTTCTAGTTTCCTTGGTAATACGCCGATGCTGAAATCCGGATCATAGGTAATTCTCCCGCCATTCGACGTGCCTCTTTTGGTGGTAACAAGGATAACGCCGTTCGCGCCGCGAGCACCGTAAATAGCAGTAGATGAGGCATCTTTCAATACTTCGATAGAAGCAATGTCGTTAGGATTGATATAGTCGATAGGCGTGCTCCCATTTCGTAAATCCACCGGGTTCAGGATCACACCATCTATTACATACAGCGGGTTATTGGACACGCTGAGTGAGCTGGATCCACGGATACGTATATTGGTTCTACCACCCGGACGTCCGGAATTGGATGATACGTTCACGCCCGTAACGCGGCCGGATAAGCTTTGGTTCAGGGAAGATGCCGGGCGCTCCTGCAATGTTTCTGCCTTCACCGTGCCAACGGCGCCGGTGAGGTCTGATTTTTTAGTGGTACCATATCCCACTACCACTACTTCATCAATTTTTTTCACTTGCGGTACCAACCTGATGACCATATCTGCAGCCGTTACCTTCACTTCCTGCGTGACATAGCCTATATAAGAAACGATCAACACCGCATCGTCGGGAAGCCCTTTAATGGCGAAGTGCCCGTCGCCGTCTGTTGTGGTGGCTTTTTCAACGTTCTTTACTTTAATGCTCACCCCCGGCACGCCTACGCCGTTCTCTTCCAACACTTTGCCATGCACGTCTATGAGCAAGGGCGCTTTCGCATGCAGCTGGCTGGCTATTCCCAACAGCAGCGCCAGGGCGGTGTAAATAATTTTCTGGCGTAGCGCCATGATCTTGAAAGTTACCGTGGAAAACTGTCTCATAATAAAAAAATTAACAGGTGAAATTTTATTCCGGATACATGATTAAGAAGCGGTTGCTAAGGACAAAAAGGGCACGCAACGGTTGCTACGCCGCTGAACAATAACACGTGTTAGTAAAAAATAAAGGAAGATGATTGCCCTGCCTATTCGTAAAAGGCCAGGAACTGCTACAGCGGATACTTACATCCCCCAGGGGCCGCCTATCCATTGTATAAAAAGTTAAATAAAGTTTTTTTTGGTTGACGACTACGTACCAGTGTTTCAATAATTAGATATCCTAACAATATTAAATATCCTTACTAATATTTCCTTATAATATTTTCGCCAAATAAAATAGTAATTTACCCCGGGCCTGGTTACCTGCTTTATTATATCAGTGACCGGGGCGTTTGTTACTTCTTCTCCATGGGATGCTCTTTCAACAGCTCTCCGGGAGAATAAAAATCCTTCTTATGTTCTATGGCTTTTCTCACTTGTTTTACTTTCTCAGGAGAAATAGCGGTGGCGGTATTTCCGAATGAATTCCTCACGTAGGTAAGTACGGCGGCAATTTCTTCATCCTTCAACAAGCTGCCGAAGGGTGTCATGGGCACTTGTCCCGGATATGTTTTGTTGTTGACTGTTATCGGTCCCATAATGCCTTTCATCACCAGCTTAATCAATCGTTCATCGCTTCCGGTTACCCATCCGGAGCCGGCAAGGGGTGGAAATCCGGAATCGGGAAGCCCTTTACCATCTGGTTGATGACAGGTCCTACAATATCCTTCAATGGAGTAGATCTTTTGTCCCTGGTTAAACAATGCCAGTTCAGTGCCTTTCAGTTTGGTATTGGCGCCTTCTTCTTTTTCATCTTTTACATTCTCCCCTTTTAAATGTGCTTCGGCGGTTTCATATGCGTGGATCATCCACTCGTCTAACGGCATTTTTTTGGCGGCGGCTAAGATAGGAAGACCTTTTTCCCGGCCTATCCATGAAGCGGCTACAATGGCCATCAGGCGTACACGGCTATTTTCGTCCTGTGCTGCCTTCATCAGTAAATCTGCCTGGTCTTTTACCTGGTGCCCGGTGTAGCGTACTACTTCCACGGCTGCGGCCCTGGCGTGATAGTCTTTGGCATTCAGTACTTGTTTTAAAAGATCCTGGTCTACCTTATCCAGTCCCCAGCTCACCCAAAGGCCTTCGAGCAGGTGGTGCTCATACCTGGGATCATTTTTGTCCAGGTTAGCCACCCAGGTTTTCAGTTTAGCCAATACGTCAGTAACATTGCGTCCTCTCAGCTCCCGCCGGGTTCTGTACCGGGTTCTGTATTCAGGTAGTTTAAGATTGTCCAACAGTTCGTCTATACTGGCGCCGGCGATATGTGCTGGTTTTACCAGTGGTCTTACCGGATAAGTAATGCGGTATATTCTTCCATGCGAGTGGTCTCTCAGCGGGTCGCGGGCATTATGTTGCATGTGCCCGATCAAGATGTTATGCCAGTCGATCACGTATAAAGAGCCATCGGGTGCAAACTCCAGGTCTACCGGCCGGAAATTGGGATCTTCACTTACCAGCAGATCCATGCGGTGATGACTTTTATAGCCGGTGCCATCGTCCTGGAGCGTATGCTCTTTCGTTCCGAGGAAGCCGATGGTATTATTGATGAGAAAGTCGCCTTGCAGCGAGTCTGGAAAATGGCGGCTCGACACGAACTCCAGCCCGGAGGTGGGCCGTACTTTATGTTTTTCTTCAATCAGTTGTATCGATTTGTGGGTATGCTGGCCATATTTGGGCAGCACTGTTCCCGGAAGCATCCAACGCATATCGGGACTGGATGTTTCGGCAAAAAATGGCTGTCCCCAATCATCGAAGGCAATGCCCCATGGGTTGGGGATCTGCAGTTGCGCCGTGCGCTCCAGCTTCCGCCGCCGGGGATCAAACCGGTAAAAACCGCCGTTAGATCCCCGGATAGTGCCGTAAGAAGTTTCCACATGTGTATGCAGGAAAACGCCTTCACCCGAATAGATGGCGCCGGATGGATCGGCAGTAAAAGCGTGGCTGCTATGGTGGGTATCATGATCATCAAATCCGCTCAGCAGGATTTCTTCCTTATCTGCTTTATCGTCGCCATCGGTATCCACCAACAATTTAAGGTTGGTTCCCTGCGCCACATACACACCTTCCGGCGCAATTTCAAAGCCAATAGGCAAGTGCAGGCCCTGGGCGAAAATCGTTTCTTTATCCGCCTTTCCGTCGTTGTCGGTATCTTCCAGGATAATAATTTTATCATTGGGCTTGGCATCACCTGGTTTATAATGCGGGTAGCTTGGCATTACAGCTACCCATAATCTGCCTTTGTTATCGAACGACATCTGCATTGGCTTGGCGAGGGCAGGAAATTGTTCTTCTGAGGCAAACAGTTCCACCTTGTAGCCAGGCGGTACTTTCAGTTTATGGACCGCTTCCGCCCCAGTGAGATACCGGAGGCTCCCATTTTTGGTATTCGCCGGGTTGTAGTTGGTTTTAACAGGCGGCAATACTTTGGTGTTTTTGTCGGCAGCTGTGATATCCATTTTCGTTCCTTTGGAAGCGGCCAGCCATACGGCAGTATCCCTGACAGCAGTCATTTCCCGGATCTTTTCTATTTCAGCGGGATAGTTATCGGGACCATAGGGATCATACCGGCGGCCAAATACATGTACGCCATTGGGTATCTTGTAGTCATTGAGCCACATCCAGTTCTTTTCTTTTACGGCATCATGCACCAGCATCCGATTACTTTCCGCTTTGGGTGCTGCTTTGCCAAAAATCTGGTCCACTAAAAGAAGTCCGAGTTTTTTATAGCCCGCTTCGTTCAGCTGGGAGCCATCGATGGTTAAAGGTTCCTTCGTTTCTTTGTACCATTGCTGCGTAGGCGTAAAAGCATCGACAAACAAAACCTGGTTGGCTGCAGCTACTTTCTTCATGGCATCCGTATACAACGCCAGGTTTTCGTTTTCCTTGCCGCCGTCGGGGAGATCATATTTACCGGAGAGATCTTCGAATGCAATGGGTGACACCAGGACCAGTTGCGGGGCCGAGGCGCCATTATATTTTTGTTTGAGCGTCCATTTTATAAACGCATCCAATTCTGCTTTGTAGTTGTCCAGTCCCTCTTTCCCTTCAAATGATTCGCTATAGCCGAAAAAGGCGACAATAATATCGGTTTTAAGCCGGGTTAACCATTGATCAGGCATTTCAAAACGGCCCTGGCTGGGGTTATCCATAGCTGCGACTTCCTTTGCCAGTTCAGGGCGAAATTTTTCCGCCCCGGGAAATGCCCATGGCGTATTCCTGCCGGCATGTGGCCGGAAGCCAGGCGTTTCTCCCCCATCGCACATGTTGCGGATGAGCAGATGGTAGTCGGGATAACGCACATACAGCTCCGTTTCAAAATTATCGTAGTACGTCATTCGCGATCCCAGGTTGCCTCCGATCAGGGAGATATGTGTTCCTTCGGACACCTGAAGTGGCGCAGGTGCTTTGGACTTACAGGCATCCAGTATGATTATCACCAATAGGATGGGCATCAACGGTACGCGTGCACCGATTTTAAATACGCTGGGCATCTTAAATAATTTTTACGGGAATCAGGAAACGTTATCTGCTTATTTCGCCACTCGGTAAGGCACCTGTATATCGATTTTTCCTTTCCATTTTCGTGGTACTTTCAATCCCAGTTCATAGTGAATCGCATTGATCACCAATCGCTGGAAGGGCTCTTGCCTGAAGTCTTCCGGATGGCCCATAGTGGTCATAAACACGCGGCCGCCGAAGCTATTGGTACCTGTCCATGCCACGGGGTTTTCGATGGCGGCTTTATCCGGGTTCACGGCCTTTCCCATTAGCAACCAGGTGGAACCTTTTGTGGGGTAGTCTGGTAACACGCGGTATAGCCAGGAACGCACGTGAAAATTTTTAGCTACGCCTGTCAATATCGGGTTATGAGCCTGTTGGGGGATGATACTTACATC
Organism: Chitinophaga sp. Ak27; assembly: GCF_012726295.1. Classification (GTDB taxonomy): domain Bacteria; phylum Bacteroidota; class Bacteroidia; order Chitinophagales; family Chitinophagaceae; genus Chitinophaga. The sequence goes on from NZ_JABAOB010000011.1 coordinate 244,754, forward strand.
GGTGCTGCTCTCATGTCCGTAGTGCGTATGTTTAGCGGCGCCTCCCCAACCCGGAGGAGCGTTTAAGGCAAATTCTCCAAAGGCATTCCATTTCTCACTGGTATGTCCCTCCGGAAAGTGGAACGCATGGGTGCTAGTACGGAAGCCCATCACCGGCTTTCCGCTTTTCAGGTAAGCCTCAATATGGGCCAGCTGCTCCGGCGGCAATCTTCGCCAACGTAAAAAGAAGACGGCCAGGTCTGCTTGGGCCAGGGCTTCCAGGCCAGGAATATTTTCTTCACTGTTATAATCCGGAGATGCTTTGAGTACGATGGTTTTCATGCCATAATCTTTTTCCAGCGCGGCAGCTATCAGCGGCAGCGTTTCCTCACTACTGTACTCATGATCACCGGTAACGAAAACCACCAGCGGCTGCTTCTTCGGCGAATACTGTGCAAATAGCAAACCGGTGGTAGTGATGATCAACAATAAACAAAGGCAAGTTTTTCTCATTATACAGCGTTTATTGGCTATAGTTTTTTGATACGATGGTCACCCCGTGTTGTTGGTTACAACGCGTGGCGATTATAGATGCTATTGGGATCGGGACTTTTTCCCGTGAGTGCAGCCACTACATTACTGATTGTGAGCTGGCAGATTTTTTTATAGGTGGCGATAGTAAGACTACCGGCATGCGGCGTAACGATGGCCCTTGGATGTTGTACCACCGGGAGCGACTGCTGGGGCGGTTCTTCCGGCAATACGTCGGCTGCATACCCACCAATTTTTTGCGTCTGCAATACTTGTAATAAAGCGATATGATCTACGAGGGCTCCCCTTGCCGTATTGATCAACCAGGCATTAGGTTTCATCAGGCCCAGTTGCTGCGCACCGATGATCCCATTGGTGTCGTTATTGAATGGCAAATGGAGACTCACGACGTCTGAGCGCTGCAACAGTTCGGCTACCTCAACCCGTTGGTAGGGCAGGTCATGTGCAGATCGGCTCCAGTATACTACTTCCATTCCAAAGGCTACCCCAAGCCGGGCAACGCGCTGCCCAATATTGCCCATTCCCAGGATGCCAAGGGTTTTGCCGTTCAGTTCATCCCCGGCATATTGATTGCGCCAGTTCCAGTTGTTTTGCTTTACCTGGGCTACAGATTCATACATATTACGCATGCCCATCAACATCAGGCTCAGCGTGTGTTCTGCCATGGTGGCCGCATTACTGCCCGGCGCATTGATCACTAAAACTTTCCGTGCCGTGGCGGCAGCCACATCTACATTATCCAGCCCAACGCCGCACCTGGCTACCACCTGCAATTGAGGGCAGGCATCCATCAGGGGTTTGTTGATCAAGCCTTTTCCCCGCGTGATGATCGCGTGGATGTCGTCGCTTTCCAGCGCTGCTTTCAGGCTTGCCTCATCGTAACCAGTGAATACATTTACAGCTGCCTGAAGCGCCATCAAGGCTTCCTCCGCAACTGTTTCCAGCAGCAATACGTTTTTTCTCATCTGTTATTTATGATATAAAGTAGCGTCATCGGATCTGTATCCCCTAAAATCGTTCCTGTTGGAAACATACAGTCCTTCTTCATACAGCTCGTCTGCCAATATCCGGGGATCGATATCGTCGCCGGGTTTGGAAGAAATTTCCACCAGGTTGCCTGCAGGATCACGTACAAACATTTGCATAGCGCCATCAGGCAGTTTTCTCACCTTCCCCCAGGGATGAATATCAATCGCATTCAATTCCTTCATACGAAAGAAAATACTGTTGAAATCATCTACCTGTACGCAGATATGTCCGCGGAAGGAGGTCTTGTCTTCCCATTCGGAAATATGCAGTTGCTGCTCTTCATTAAATTTGAAAAACATCACCGGGTAATCAAATCTAAAGGCAGCCAGCGGCGTTAAGCCTAATTCATGCTGATAGAACGCTCCTGCTTTTTCCAGGTTGTCGACGATCAGTGTTACGTGGTTAATTTTAAGTGCTTTAGCCATACATCGTTATTTTCAGGTACCTCTTCTAATCTAAACTTTCTGTGTAAACTCCCGTACAAAGTCCCAGTTGGGTGATACGCCTAATCCAGGCGTTGTGGGTGCTGCGATCAGGCCATTGGTCACTGTAATTTGCTCATTCACCAATTCATACATCATCGGGTTTCCACCCAGAGAAAACTCAATAATAGTAGCCGAAGGTGAGGCAAATGCTACATTCAGCCCTGCCATAAATGAAAATCCCGATCCCCAGCAGTGCGGCGCCAGCTCTAGTTGATGCACGCTGGCCAGGTGTGCTACCCGTGCAGCCTCTGAAATACCGCCAATGATAGCTGCATCCGGCTGTATCACGTCGATGGCTCTTATATCCAACAGTTCCTTGATATCGAAACTGGTGTATTCACTTTCACCTGCAGCGATAGGGATATGGGTCGACGCCCTCACTTCTGCCGTGCCTGTACGGTTATCGGGGCTGATGGGTTCTTCAAACCAATAAAGGTTGCAGTCCTGCACGCCGTAGCAAAATTGTTTTGCTTCCGGCACACTGAAAGTACCGTGTGCATCCGCCATCAGCTTAATGTCTGGTCCCAGGGCCGCTCTTGCTGCTTTTACCCTGTCTATGCTATTTTGTACGGTGTTATCCATTACGCCTACACGCATTTTAACGCCTCCAAAACCTTTCTCTACATATCCTTTTAATTGTGCGCCGATATTGTTTGCATCCGCCCAGCCACCGCTGGCATAGGCCGGCATAGCGTCCCGGCAGGCGCCGCCCAGCAAATCCATTACCGGTACATTCAGCATTTTCCCTTTCAGATCCCACAAGGCAGTATCAATGCCGCTCATGGCAGATACGGTTAATCCTCTCCTGCCCAGCACCGGGAATTTGCGGCCTCTCGACAAGGCATAATGATCGCGTGTACCATTATACATTTCTTCCCAGAGACGGGTAATATCTTTCACACGTTTGCCTATTAAAGAAGGCTTCAATTCGTTTTCTATGCAATTGACAATAGAAGCACATACCCCTGAAGATCCCACCGCCGCTTTGGCTTCTCCAAATCCCTGGAGCCCATCTTCTGTGGTGATCACTACCAATGTCATATCAAAATTTGCCAGTAAGCCATAGTCTGACGTATGTTGTTTTTCCTTTGGAACGGGACAGCGTAACCAAAATGCCTCTACATTAGCTATTTTCATCTGTTCTTTTAAATAAGTTTTGATAATGTATTAAATGACCGGGCCGTCAGCATAGTGTAAAATGCATCTGTAACGGAACTGCTGCCATGATCCACCAGGAATTTCGCCTGCTCCGGGGAAAGGTTTTCAGGATTTTCATCTACTGCATCAGGGTAAGGATTAGCCGGTGTACGATCCAGTGGAGCACAGAATTCTACAGAAAGCACATCGTCGTAACCAATCTCCCTCAACGTTGTTACAATCTTTTCCCAGTTGAGATGCCCCATTCCCGGCGCCATCCGGTTGTTGTCCGCCACATGAAAGCCTACCAGTTTCCCTTTGGCTTTCCTGATGGAGGCAAACATATCTTCTTCCTCCATGTTCATGTGGAAAGTATCAAGGCAAACGCCACAGTTCGGCCCCACAGCTGCTGCCAGGGCCAACGCCTGTTCCGCCCTGTTGATGAAATAGGTTTCAAACCGGTTGATCGGCTCAATGCCTAACAATACGCCAGCAGCTTCGCTATAGCTGTAAACTTCTTTCAGTGCTTCTACCGCCCATTTCCATTCTTCTTCCGGTCTTCCGTCAGGCACAATTTTGCCAACGGTACCGGGTACCACAGACACCATGTGACCATCGAGCTCCTTTACCATCCTGACTACGTCTTTTACATACTGTATAGACCGGGCGCGCTGGGCTTCCTCCCTGGCCAGCAGGTTGCGCTCGCCCAGCATCAGTGTTACAGATCCCCAACAGGACAGGCCATGATTTTTCATCAATTTTCTGATGTTTTGGGTATCATACTGCTCAGGATTGCCTGCAATTTCCAACCGGGTATATCCAATGCCGGCTACTCGCTGTATAGTTGTTTCAATCGTTTCGGACCTCATCCAATTGTGTATCGCTAATTCCATCACGTGTCAGGTTTATAAGGTGATTTTAGAATGTATGCAGGTAATACGGCTGTTGAATGACCATTCTCCGGGAAGAACAGCTGACAGTACAGCGCTATCTGGTTGGATTCATAACGGAAATTTTTATAACTCACTGTTGTTCCACAAACTTATTCAGACTACCGTTGAAATAAAAGTACTTCATTTGCAGAATATTGATACTATATTTACCATAATTCCAATTTCCACCGTTATAAAATAAATAGTGTACCAAAATCAACGTTATGAAAGTTGCCTACCGACATATCTCTACTCCGGAGAAAAGTACAGCTATGAAAGTGGCTTACCGGCACATCTCAACCCCTGAAGATGCCAGCTTTGTAATCAAGGAATTTTGCCAGCCGCGGTTCACCAACACCTTTCACTTTCATCATGGGTATGAGTTGATCCTCATTGTAAAAAGTTCGGGGAAAGTATATGCGGGCAACAAAGTGATGAACTTTAGCGAGGGAGAAATTTATATGTTTGGTCCGGGCCTGGTGCATTGTTTTTGCAACGACAACACTCCTGCTGACGGCGGCGAAGCGCTGGCCCATGCCATTATCGTACAGTTTACAGAAGATTTCCTCGGCAAAGAATTTTTTGATAAGCTGGAGTTGAAGAAGATAAAAGAGTTGATGCAGCTCTCTGAGCATGGGCTGCAGTTCAGGAAAATACCTGCTTCTTTCAGCAACCTGTTTTTCCAGTTCCAGGCTAACCAACAAATGAAAAACCTTATTATACTGTTACATTTGCTGGACGAGCTGTCGCACCAGGGCCGTGAGCACGTGGCATTATTAACAGAGGATCCGAAGAAAATACATTATAAAGATGTGGATTCGAAAAAGCTGACTGCCATATTTAAGTATGTATTGGAAAACTACCATCAACAGGTAGACAGTAAGTCTGCCGCATCGCTGGCCTGTATGAGTGAAGCCGCGTTTTGTCGTTATTTCAAGAGAAGGACTAACAAAACCTTTTCTCAATTTGTGAATGAAACAAGGATTAGCCACGCTACCAAATTGCTGATCGGCACCGATCATGGTATCGCGGATATCTGCTATGCATGCGGATTTGATAATATTTCGTATTTCAACCGGCAATTCAAAATTTACCAGGGCCAGTCACCCCGGGAATACCGTAAGGCATTTGAGGAAAGTAATGCGAGTGCACCGAGTTTCCGTTCCACCGGAGAATGATATGATGGACCAGCACATTATTTTGCTGCAAACTGCTGCCAAAATGATTACTTTTTTTCAAGAGGCTCCCATAATTCGATCTTGTTGCCTTCTACATCCAGGATGTGAACGAACTTACCGTAATCGTATGTTTCTATATTGTCCAGCACCGTTACACCTTCTTCTTTCAGCGCTGCTACCAGGGCTTCGAGGTCATCTACCCGGTAATTGATCATAAAGTCCTTTGACGAAGGCTCAAAATATTTCGTCTTATCGGGGAAGGGGCTCCATAGCGTAGATCCTTTTTGGGTGGAGTCATCTGCCTGTCTCCATTCAAACTTTGCGCCGTACGCGTCCATGTTAAAACCGAGGTGGGTTTTATACCATTCCTTAATTTTTTCGGGGTCGTTGCATTTGAAAAAAATGCCTCCGATACCTGTTACTCGTTTCATTTTTTCCTGTTTTCCGGGTGACTTAGTCAAAACGGCATTGAACGCAAAGCCGGCGCTGAAAGAAGCGCCTAATGCCAGCACAATGACTGTTCCTTTTACCATAGGTAAATATTAACAATAATAATAAATAATGTTCTTTTCTTGTTATAATTCAGGCGTAAACCGGGCCAGATCGTAAATACCCAATTGCTTTTCAATGATTGCCACTTTATCTACAAATAATTCAAACCCATTTTCTCCGAATAGCTGGTGCTCCCGCTTTTCAAAATCTTCCCCCAGGCTGTCAAACTCATGTTTACTGATGATTCCCCTCAATGCCGGAAATAATACCGTATCCTCCCGTGCTTCATGTGGCCGGTACATACGTATAAAGTCAGTCAGCAAGTTATGAAGGGTTTGTTTATCGGTATCTGCCGTTAGCTGCGGTTGTTTGCCCAAATGCAGCAGCCGGTCGGTAATCAGGCGACCCTGTTGATGCTGGGCTTTGAGCACCTGAACCAGATCCGTCAGCTGATGGGCTTTTTCAAAACGGGGAAATAAGAAATCTTCTTCCTGTTTCTCATGATATTCCTCTATAAAAGTACGGATAATGCCAGCTGCGCCGGTAATCATTTGGGGATTGATACTTTCATGAGCGGACAGCATTTGTAAAAAATGATCGTACACCAGTAATACCCGGTTCAGGATGCCATGTTCACGCATCAGATCCTCCGGAGGACCTATCTCCTCTTCTTTATTCCCACAACCTGTTAATAGTCCCATTCCGATGATGCCACCAGCCACCGTTGCTTTCAGACTGTTTTCAATAAAATTTCGCCGGCTGTGCTGGGCCGCAAGATCACGCTCACCTTTAATTGGAGTTTTCATAACATCTTCATTTATGTGAACAATAATAGATCCTGAAAGATGCTATCTATCCCACAAATTTCATACTACCAATCATTTGTAAGAGCCAGCCTGTTTCTGACGAAAATCAATATTACAGCTAACATTCGTCATTGTGACCGGGAAAGGTAACAGGTACCTTTGAACAAGCAATATAAAATATTAAAATAACAATATATGCCTGGAATTATCACCATTACATTAAATCCAGCTATCGATAAGAGCACGACTGTACAGAAGTTGGTGCCCGAACGAAAGCTGGCATGTACAGCGCCCACTTTCGAACCTGGGGGAGGCGGCGTTAATGTGGCCCGGGCCATTCAGAAATTAGGCGGAAACGCTAAAGCTATTTATCTGGCGGGAGGTCATACCGGCAAATTCTACGATTCACTTTTACAGGCCGAGGGCGTTTCCGCGATATCTGTTCCCATTGCAGGACATACGAGAGAGAACCTTATTGTAACTGATATGGGCAATCATGCGCAATACCGTTTGGACATGCCGGGACCTTGGGTAAATCCTGTTGAATGGCAACATTTGCTGGAAAAGATCCGGGAAATAGATGATGTTAATTACATAGTAGCCAGTGGCAGCCTGGCTCCCGGGGTACCTGCTGATATATTTGCTTCCTTCAGTGCTATTGCTGCTATTAAAGGCGCCCGCTTTATTGTGGATACGTCCGGGGAAGCATTAAAACAATCATTGCGGGAGGGTGCTTACCTGGTAAAGCCCAATGTCCGGGAGCTGGCCGGCTTTGCCGGTGTGGAAACCCTTAGTCAAACGGGGATTATAGATGTGGCGAAGGAAATTATCAGCAAACACCGTTGCGAAGTGGTTGTAGTATCCATGGGCGAAACAGGCGCGATGCTGATAACTGCCGAACTTTCAATAAAAATACCGGCGCCGGGCGTAACCCGTGTAAGTACCGTAGGAGCCGGCGATAGCATGCTGGCCGGCATTGTTTATAGTCTGTCTGCCGGTACAGACATTCTTGAAGCAGTGCAGTTTGGCGTTGCCTGCGGCACAGCTGCTACCTTAAATCCCGGCACTGCCTTATGTAAGAAAGAAGACGCACAAGTGCTTTTTGGAGAGGTATGCCAGCAACAATCATTTATGTTGAATGCCTGATTTCCCGCATAGGAAATTAAACCAGGCGACGATAAATAGTGATGGCCAGTAAAGCATTTTACTGGCCATCTTGTTATGGGAATCAGGCAATTGTCGCCTTTTTTAAAGATGATCGACATACACAGGTACCTTATGTTCCTCCATAATTTTATGTATAAAACTATGCTTAAAGAACCTCGACAATCCCGGCCTGTTGTAGGCCCCACATACCACAATGGGGTGTTTAATGTCGTCCAGCCAGGTGCCAAAATATTTCCTGGGATCGGCTTCCAGTACCTGGAATTCAAGATTACTAAAGTGATGACTGGCCAGTTCCTGTATTTTCTCGGTTTCCGGTAGCGGCCGGCCTCCTGTAGTACCATATACCAGTATGGCTTTCCGGTTGCACAACTGCGGGAAAAGATAAGTGAAACTTTTAATAGCATGTGCCGCTGACGGGCTACCATCGTATGATAGAATGACGCTTTCGGGGAAGGTAAATTGCTCAGGAATAGCTATCACGGGGCATTCTGCAGCATGCAACGTGCCTCCTAAAAATTCATTAGTGCCATAAATACTAAGATCTCCGTAAAATTTCTCGTGTCCCAATAATAGCAGATCGGCAAACCTTGTTTCCAGTTTTAGCTCGGGCAGACCAAAGTCAGCCTGGTTGTTATGGATCCGGTGTTCAATTCCATATCTCAAGCACTGTTGTTTAAAAGTTGCAATGCTCTTTTCGATAGATGCCGCGGCATAGGTATCTATCAATGGCATATAGGCAACGGCAAAAGTGATGTTCCTGCTCAGGTCCAGCTCTGGCAGGAAAACACCAGTGAGTAATATCGGCTCCTGTTCATTCATCTTCCTGGCGAACTCAAAAGCGCCTTCCGGGAAATTATCTCCGTCAATGGCGAGAAGTACCTTTTTCATGAATAGAAATTTTTGGGTGGTGGTGATAGTTGATGTCGTGCCATACCGGATGGGCGGAGAGGCGTTTTTCTTTGAACAACAATATGATTGCAGCAGTGGCCAGCACAAGTGTAGATGGGAAAGCTGATCCTGCCCCCAGAGGGGCTATCGCCACCAGGAAAATGGTAGCGGCAGCCAGACCCAGCCTCAGCAATGCACCTTTACCTGCAATGAAAATCCCCGTTGCCAACTGGCACACCGAAATAGACACGACAATAACAGTAATATTATTGCGAAAGGCACCGTAAATGAACTGTTCATACACCGGCGAAACGGTCATAGCACCATATACCATAAAAAGCTCCGGCGAGCGGATGGCCATAAAAGCATTAAAAACAGCAGCTCCAACAAAGATCAGCACCATCAGGAAACGGGCCAGCAGCGGCGCAAAAATAGCGGCGATCAACATGATTAAACCAACCGTATTGGATAGCATGTAAGCAAAAGAAAAGATATTGGCATGCATCGTATCAGGTATTTAAAGGTGTGGAAGAAGTAATTATTTTCTGAATCTAAAACTAAGCTGGTAACTGTTCCGGACAAATGATGGCGGTCATATCTGCGCTTGATTCCTGTCACTGTCCCCGTGATGACGATAATCAGGTAGGACGCTAATGAGGGTCATATATCGTTTCTTGGCACAGCACTACTTTTGAATTAAAAAATTACCTGGGGATAGATAATCAGCTCAGGCATAAGCTGTCAACAGAAATATTGTCGCAGAAACTATTGGAAGTTATGACCATAAACAGTAAGAATACTGATTTCGGTCATATACGATGGCTTTGTTTGGCAATACCTTAGCCCTTTAATGTTAAATATCAGACAAATGCATGATAATCTGAATGGCCATTTTTTACAGCAGGAATCCTGGAAGTATATTTTAAGGGTGGTAGAAGACGAAACCATTTTTTTCAAAACCAAGCTGTCCAGGGTGCTCGCTAATGACCTGGAAAAAAGCCACCTGAACGATCTGGAAATTTTCCAGCACCGGTTTCTAATGATGGATGAACAGGTTGTGCTGCTTCGGCACGAAGTACGAGAATTACAGGAAATTATACAACAGCAGGCTGTAGCCACTCCCCTGCCGGCAAGCATTATCACGCAGCAACAGGGGGTAGCGCTAAAAATAGAGCGCCTGCAACAAAGCTTTAACGAACTGGCATCAGATTTCAGCAGTTACCTGCATCAATCATTTACTTAGGCTTAATACAGCAAATTGACCAGTTTCTTTTCATCCAGGATAATGACGGAGCCTTCCTTAATATCTATCAGCTGCTCATCACGGAAATCGCTTAAAGTACGTATCAATGATTCTGTAGCAGTACCTGCGATATTGGCCAGGTTCTCCCGGCTTATTTTCACGATAAAAGGAGGTTCGTTCTTAGGGTTGTATTTCCTGTGAAGATTAATGATGGCCTCTGCAACCTTTTTCCGGAGGGAGTTATATGCCAGTCCCAGTAATTGCTGTTCCCTGGAAGCTATATTCTTCGCCAGCATGCGGATAAATTGCAGGGCTACTTCATAGTTATTATGGAGTAATTCTTCAAAGTCCTTCAAAGGAATAACTGCAATCTCGGTTTCCTCCATAGCCACGGCGGTATCTTTGTAAACCGATCCTTCCAGTAAGGCCGTATATCCCAAAAAGTCGCCGTCACCATAAATTTCAGTGACCAACTCTTTACCCAGATCATTGGTTTTGCAGGTTTTGACTTTACCTTTCTGAACAAAAAATAGCTTGGAGGGATGATTGCCTTCGGTATAGATGACTTGTTTTTTCTTGTATTTATCAATATTCCGGCCTTCAGCCAGCGCTTTCAAGGAATCCTTGCCGGTTGCCTCGTACATTAACTTGTTAAGGCCCTGAAGATTTGGAGAGAATTGCTGATTCCGGATTGCCGCTTTTCTAAGCCTGTTGGCTACAGCATCCCATAGCTCTGTTCCCGTAAATGGTTTGGTAATATAATCGTCTGCCCCCATTCCCATACCTTTCCTGAAATCTGCCCGCTCGGTTTTTGCCGTCAGGAAAATGAATGGCGTATCTTTTACTTCTTCGTGCTGCTGCATGAGGTGTAAAACGCCAAAACCATCCAGTACCGGCATCATAATATCGCATATGATTAAATCGGGGTGATGTTGCAAGATCATTTCCACCCCAGTTTTACCATTATTCGCAGTTAATACGCTATACCCGGCAATAGCCAGGATATCTACGGTGTTCTCTCGTAATTCGTCATTGTCTTCAATAAGCAATATTCTTTTCATGCTATCAGGGATTATCGTGGTTATCCGGGAAAATAATGGTAAAGGTAGTGCCTTTATTTAATTCACTTTCACATTGAATGCTTCCTTTCATCATCTCCGTATATCGTTGTACGATATGCAACCCGAGGCCGGTTCCCTGTATGTTACTGACATTGCTGCCCCTGTAAAATCGTTCAAAAAGATGCAATTGATCTTCCTCTGACATACCTATTCCATTATCTTTCACTATCAGTTTGAATGCTTCAGGAGATTTTACCGTTTCGATAACGATCAAGCTCCCGGAAGGAGAAAATTTAATGGCATTACCTAATAAATTCATTGCAATATGCTTTATCAGCGAGGGATCCAGTACCAGGTTCTTCTCACCAATGTGTATGTAATCAATGACCTGGTTTTCTTTCATAATACCCTGCATTTCCTGGATAATGGTATTGAAATGTTCTTCAATATCAAATTCAATGTTCCTCACCTGTATTTTACCTTCTTCAATTTTGCCTACAGAAAGGAAGTCGTTAAGGGTGTCGGTCAATAGGCTAACATTATTAATAATCCGCTGAATATGCTTATTGCGGATAGGCTGATCCTTATCTGCATCGTAGTGTTTTACCAGGAATGCGGAAGAAAGAATAGTACTCAAGGGGGTACGGAATTCGTGGGAAGCCATGGAAACGAATCGTGATTTAAGGTCTCCCAGCTCTTTTTCCTTTCCCAATGCGGTAGTTAATTCTTCTTTGGAAATTTCGAGCTCCTCCAATGCCCTTCGTAACTGTGTGGTACGGTCTTCCACCATTTTCTCCAGCTCACTGTATACTCTCTCCAACCGTTCTTCCGCCTTTTTTCTTTCCGTAATATTGCTGATATAGGCAATAACAAAATTCCCTTCTTCATTGGAATAATGACTTAAGCTGATTTCTACCGGGAATTCAGTCCCATCCCTATGTACAGCATACAAATCCAGGCCAATGCCCATTGGCCGGCTTTGCGGGTTGGCATTGTATTTCTCCCTATGACCTACATGCCGGTTGCGCACATGATGCGGAATCAGGACTTCCACTTTTTTGCCTAATAACATTTCGCGCTCATAACCAAATTGGTGTAATGCAAAATCATTGACAAGTACAATTTCTCCCTGCTGACCCGCCACCAGGATTCCAATGCTGGCATAATCGAACAGCGCACCAAATCGCGCCAGTTCCTTACTAAGCTGTTGTTTATAATGCCGGTCAGACAACATATCGGTAACCCGAAAAAAACAATAATCTTTATGTTGGTGCTTCAACAGAATTTCCTCGTAAACGCCTTTAAAGATTTCGCCTGTAATATTTTTCAGTTCCCGCTCCTTTGCCGCCAGGCTATCGGCAGCGTGTTGCCCCATTGCCGGTCCCACGCCCATCTGATTTTGATCCATGATAAGTTCCAATGATGGATAATCATCGGTTCCCAGCATTTTAATACCCGTATTATTTATATAAATCAGCTTGCCGCTCTCCAATTCCCTCACAGCAACAAGCCCGGGAACGCTTTCTAATATCGCTGCAAATATGCTCAGTTGAAAATCTATGTCCAGGTCACCAATAGATAGACTCATAATATCAGTCAGAGTAATATAATTATAATGAAATAATGAGATTTGTTATTCTCCCAAAAAAACCAGGCGACGGAATACCTTTTTCCGTTGTATACGGTACTTTTCAACCGCATATTTCCGAAAATGCGCCATCGCTTCCTCGATAGAATCGGTCAACAGCATATATTTCAGGTCTTCCGGCGCTATAGTATTATGTTCAATCATTTTGTGAAACAATGGCATCAATGGTTCCCAATAATCCCGGTTCATTAATACCAGGGGAAAGTTAAGAATTTTATGGGTTTGTATCAAGGTAAGCGCTTCAGAAAACTCATCCAGGGTTCCAATACCTCCTGGCAAGATCATAAATCCGTAAGAATATTTGAACATCAACACTTTACGCACAAAGAAATATTTACAATCAAACTGCATATCCAGGTAACTATTGGCTATCTGCTCATGAGGTAAGCTGATATTGCATCCAACAGACTTCCCTCCTGCCTCTTTGGCCCCCCGGTTGGCTGCTTCCATCATACCAGGGCCTCCACCGGTCATCACGGTGAAGCCTAAACTGGCAATTCCGGCCCCGGCTTTCCGGCCCATTTCGTAATAATCTGAACCTGGCTTTACCCGTGCCGACCCAAATATGGCTATGCAAGGACCAGCGAAATGCAAAACCCGGAATCCCCGGATAAATTCTATCAATACTTTCAAGGAAAAAATAAACTCGTTTGTCCTGGACCGGGGCCCTTCCAGGAAATATTTTTCTTCATGACCGGATAAATCCTGCGCAGTGGAGGCTATTTGTGTGTTTACATTAGTGGTTGACATACCTGAAATATTAGAAAATCAATTTCCAACTATCTTTTTTTCAGGTTTATGATTACTGTCATATAAGGGCCTGATTATACTCATTTTCCTGCGAAGAGAATGACTGTATACTTGTATTGATTTAATTTTTTTTTATGCATATCTATATTAGTGAAGAAGCCGTGGTGAGAGACATACAAGACAGGTTTCAGGCAATATACCCTTATCTGAAACTGGAGTTCTTCAAGAAACCTCATGTTAAGGGAGAAGGTTCGCCCAAAAGTGATAGAATATCTCCCGATACACCCATTGAAAAAATAAGAATGCTTCACAGTTTCGGCTGGTTGGATATCAGTTATTATAGAACAGCTGCAGCCCTGGAGCATGATTTGAGCTATACTTACGGACTAAGCGCCCAGGTTCTCCGGAAATCCGGAAACTTATGGTTGGAAACTACCGGAACAGATAGCTGGACACTGGAAGAATTGAATAATGCCGGACGGGCTGCAAAAAGCCCCACTTTCAATTTACCGGAAGACCCAATAGATGAATAATACAAAGAGGCCAAAATGATCGGCCCCTCTAATAAAAAGAACGTTATTTCAAACGGCAGTACATCCACCTGAATTAATACACTTAATAATTAATAATGGCATTACTTGTCATTGACGCATTAACCCAAATTAACCATTTGCCGGCGGATTGATTATTCCTTTTCAAATCTGCCGGTTTTTTCTTTAATGCGAATCCTGTACACTACTGGTCTGAGAAAATGAAGCGTCTCCTGCTGCATTTTCATTTCCTCATGCATTTGGTCAATGCCTGCAGTTTCACTTACCGGCAACTGCGCCAAACGGCTTACCAGGAACTTCATGGCATAATATCTCTCTTTAGGATCGGTAACTTCCTCATATTCGCCCCACAGCACTACGCTCCGCCAGTTACTAAGATCTTTCAGCTCATCTACCTGGAAACATACATGGGGATTATTACGCATCATATCAATCTTCATCCCTTCCCTGGAATGTGCAATAATGTAAGTATTATTGAAAGCATAACTAATGGGAACAATATATACCTTTCCGTTATTGGCACATCCGATGCGACCGGTCACATTATTTGTTAACACCTGGTCTATTTCTTCATTATTTAATTTACCTAACATAACATTGTTTTTTACATTAAAAATTATACCGTATCAATATTTCATATAATAACATCCATACTTCTTTAAAGAAGGCGATTATCGCAGGAAATCCAATCACCACCAGCAGGATACTGACTATCCAGGCTAAAGCTGCTGTTCCCACATCGCTGATCGCTTGTTTTCTCTTGTCTTGTAAAGCGTGTAACATGACAAAAAAGTTTAAAACCTTCACTAATAATGGGTAATAAAAAGAGGGTAGGCCAATGTCCTGATCAACAAATCTGCGTGGCTGTGTCTGAACAACCGGGATACCATGTTTCTGCCGTAGGCCCCCATTACCACTAATGCATGTTGTTTCTTTAACAGGAAATCAAACAGCGCCTGCTCTGATTTACCTTTTAAAGTAACAATATCCGAAGTTTCAAAATGCCGGCTTAACCAGTTGAGCATATGCTTTTTCTCCTCACCAGGTATATCTTCGTCATTGATCTGTACTACACTCGCTTTGGCTTCGCCCAGTTCTGGCAAGAGATAAGTAAGTTGCTTCATGGCAAATACAGCCGATGGGCTGCCATCGTAACAATACACCACTTCCTGAATAGGCGTAAAAGAAGATGGGGCAATCATAATAGGACATTGCGCATTTGCCAGCAAGTGCTGCAACAAGGGAGATGGGCTTTCCTGCGTTTTTGAATTGACAGAAACGGCCGCATCTGCTATGATCAAATCGGCAAATCTGCTTTCCGCTATAATACTTTCACCAATATTACCTTCCAGGTATCTTACGGACACAGGGATACCACGGTTTTCACATGTTTGTTCAAAACCCGATATATAACTTTTCAATTCAATAGGATGGTATGATATCTGTTTCCCGTTACTACTTCCTGTCACCTCCAATTCAGGTTCCATCTCGTAAATGGCCGTTTCATAGAAAAAACCCGTTAATCGCGACCTCGTCATATCGGACAGATAACAGGCAAAATCCAATGCACTCTTTGTGGGGATACCACCACACATTACTAACAATATCTTTTCCATCTTTTTTTGCTTAAAGATAAGCTCGCGTTCATCACCGGAGTATGACACAGGTCAGCCATGGATATGATTTCAAGCAGCAACCCTTTTATGATTTCTATCAGCAAATACCGTGAGAACAATCATTTTTTCTGTAGACGCAAGGTTCTAGTTTAGCATTATTATTCTTAACCAAATAAAAGGAGGACTCTTATGACAACGTTATCAGTAAGCAAACCTGCTTCTTTGCAAACATCAATTTTTGATGACTTTACTAAACCATGGAGAGACTGGATAGGCAGTTTTTATGATGGTAACCCATTCAATGGCTTTACTGTTCCTGCGGTAAATGTTACAGAAGACAAAGATAGTTATAAGCTGTCGCTGGCGGCGCCCGGCATGAAAAAAGAAGACTTTAAAATCCAGCTGGAAGGCAGCATGCTGACTATCAGTGCTGAAAAAGAAGAAAAAAAAGAAGAAAAAAATGAAAAATACCGGAGGCAGGAGTACAATTATAGCAGCTTCACACGTAGTTTCAATGTACCTGAAAGTATCTCAAAAGATAAAATAGAGGCACATTATGAAGACGGAGTGCTGAAAATGAGACTGCCCAAAAATGAAGAAAGCAAAAAGAATGGGAAAAGCATTGCCATTGCTGTTAAATAACAGGTAGTACAGGTTCTGTGAGCAATGCCCACAGAACCTGTATACTAAAATTTTTCTTATGGAAAAGATACTCTTTATTTCAGATGCGGTGGCTCTCAACAGGCAGTGTCTTGATTTTTCCTGTTACCTGGGCAACCTCACCCGTTCAAAAATAACTGGTGTTTTCCTGGAAAACCAGGAAGTAGAGCTCCGGTCAAGGGAAACGTTACAGGAAATGGCGGTTTGTCCTCCTGTTCCGGGGGCTCCGCTGGAGGTGCAAAAGCAGTTATACAGGGATGAAAATATTTCCTTATTCAAAAATATTTGTACTACAGGCGGCGTCACTTACGAAGTGCATACCAATACGGGCATGCCTGCCGCTGAAGTGATAAGGGAAAGCCGGTACGCTGATTTAGTGGTAATGGATGCCACTACCAGTTTTTCATGGAAATCAGAAAATACCCCCACTGCTTTTACCAGGGAAGTGCTGGAAAATGCTGAATGTCCCGTCGTTATTGCCCCCGCATCATTCGATGGCATTGATGAGATAGTATTTGCTTATAACGGCAGTAAGTCGGCTATGTTTGCTATCAAACAATTTGCACACCTGTTTCCTGCCTTACATGAAAAAAAAATAACTGTACTGGGGGTTACCGAAGCGGCCCGCCCCGTAAAGGGATATAACGATCTTTTTGATGAATGGCTGCATGTTCATTATGACCAGGTGGAAATGATGATGATTGAAGATGATAATGTGCGCGGCGCATTAATGGAATATCTTTTTGGCAGAGAAAAGGTATTTATCGTAATGGGGGCATATGGACGGGGATTCTTATCCAATATAGTAATTCCTAATCCGGCAGAACCAGTAATTGACCTGGTAAATCAGCCGATATTTATTGCACACTATTAATCAACTCATTTTATGAAAAAGGTGATAGCCGTTATTGACATTCTCCATTTTTCTGAGGATCAGATAAGGGGGTTTAAATATTTTACCCGGCAAACCAATAGCCAGCTTACCATTATTTGTCTTGATAGTCTCACTGCAAGCCCAGTTTCTGTGACTGCCAGCGTATTCCCGGAACCGCCTGTCATTGAGTATAGCCAGATTAGTGTCGAAGCAAGAGTAGCGCTCCAATGGCAGATAAATCAAAATATCAAGCAACTGCACCAGCTTTGCGATAAAGATGACATTACTGTTGTCTTAAGAGAATCTGTCAGCTCCCCGGTATCAGAAATTGTTAATGCCAGCCGGTTTGCAGACCTTTTATTGGTTAGTAGCAGTACCTCTTTTGCTGCGCTTTCAGATAGCAATCCGCCCAGGTTTATAAAAGATATACTGGTAGAAGCAGAATGCCCCGTAATGGTATTACCCGATATGTCTTTGCCAATTAAAGAAATAATATTTTCTTATAATGGAACTTATTCTTCTATATATGCTATCCGGCAATTTACATTGCTTTTTCCGGCTTACGGCGATATGCCGGTAAAAGTGGTATATGTGACAGAAAATGACCAGGCCACTATACCGTCTAAAAAGGATTTAAAGGCTTACCTGGATGCACACTATTCTAAAGTTGAGTATGTGGTCCTCAATGGGAATCCGGCCACCGAGTTCCTTGCCCTGTTAATACGCAGGGACGATTGTATTGTTACCTATGGCGCCTTTGGAAGAAGCGCTATCTCCCGGTTTTTCCATCCCAGCGATGCAGATAGTATATTACGTACTACCAATATCCCCGTATTTGTTACACATCCATAATCGATACTTTTGTTACTGTTGTTTAAATAGAAACGGCGCTATGAGTAGCGCCGTTCTCTTGGGGAACAATATGGAACAATCAAGCAATGGCATTCCGCTTGCTTTTTTTAAACTTTTCAATCTCTTCCCAGGTAAAGGTGTTCAGAATGTCGGTATGACAGCAACCTGCTCTTCTGGCCACCCAGATACCCAATTGCATAAAATCGAATTGCGCTAGCGAATGGGCATCGGTATCAATGACTAATTTTACGCCATTGGCAATCGCCTTCTTTACTAATGTATCATTTAAATCCAGCCGGTTGGGGCGTGCATTTATTTCCATCGCTGTACTGGTAGCTGCTGCTTTGGCGAATACCTGGTCCCAGTCAACCGGATAAGGATGCCTGGAGCCAATTAGCCGGCCGCTGGGGTGGCCAATGCAATGTACATATGGGTTTTCACAAGCCTTCAACAACCTGGCAGTATTGTCCGTTGTAAAATGGCTATGGACTGATGCTATCACCCAATCAAATGTTTTCAACAGCTCATCGGGCAATGACAGCTCCCCATTTTCCGTTATATCTACTTCTACCCCCTTCTTAACATAATTATGTCCGATGGCGTTATTGATATCTATTATTTCGGCTGCCTGGCGGGAAATATCGTCAGGCCGCAATACGTGCCCTGTTCGCTCGTTGGACGCATGGTCGGTAACTACAATATACTGGTAATGCGGAAATACACTGAACACGTAATGTGCCATACGCTCGATACTTTCCTCTCCATCGCTCCAGTTAGTGTGTATTTGCATATCACCCTTTACCTGGTTGAAGGTAACCAGGGAAGGTATTTTATGTTGGTTGGCGGCAACGACCAACTCCTGCCCTTCTCTTAATTCAGGTGGCGTATAGTCGAGTAGCAAATGCCGGAATATTTCTTCTTCATTTTCGGCAGTTACATACTGACGCTGTGCCATGTCATATAAACCATTGGCGTCAAACCTGTATCCTTTCTGTGTTGCAAGGCTTTCTATTGAAAGGTTGTAGCTCGTGGAACCGGTATAGTATAATAACGTTGCTCCATAATGTTGCTGATCAGTGAGATAAAAATAAACCAGCACCTGATTATGCAAGAGTGCACAAATCCAGGATCTTCCAGCGGCAATAATATGCTCTGTTAAAGGCATGCGGTCTATTTTATACAGCAGTCTTTTCCTGTCTGCTCCGGCTACCTCCACTACAATATCTATATCGCCAATAGTATCTTTACCCCTCCGCAAACTGCCTGCAAAAGAAGCTTTTTTCACCTCAGGAAACTGCCGGATATATTGTAGTATTTCCTTTCCCTGCAATATGGCATCCCATAACTGTATACGATGGTCTATATCTTTTTCAAGCTTTAAGGCCCGCCTGATATTTTTCCTGTTTTCGGGCGTTAATGAAGGTATACTTTCAAGCTGGTCCAATGTTACGGCAGTAGTCAGTTCGCGCAAATTGCCCACCCCGAGTTCCTGGCAAATAGCTCTTACTTTGTCTGCCGTAATGCCCCTGACATCCATCAACCGTTCTAGTGTATCGGGAATTATGCTCGTATTTACACGCGCTTTCATATAGCTCATTTTTGCTGATAAGAAAATCAAACCCACTCTACTTTCAAAATATGTTCACACAAGTGCTGCACTTCCATCATCGCCGCCTCTAACCTGGCTCCCCTTATATTTGCCGCTGATAATAAGTCAGGCTTTTCCAGCAGACTGCGGCATAGTACTACCCCCTGCTCTAAAAGCATATATTTCTCGTGGCGGCTCAATGTCGAAAGGCAGGTAACCGGGTAAAGGCCGGATCTGTCGATTACATCCTTCAGGCCTTTACCAGCCGGATAGTCCCACGATAGCATATTTAATCCCATACAAACGCCATATTGTATCCCATCAGGGGTAATACGCGTATTCGTAATCAGCCAGCCACGGTAATCCTGTCCGTTACCAATATTCCCTTCTTTCATCTTCCAGGCTATGTCCCGGAAACGTGATTGTACATATAAAGGAATTTTCACGTCACAATGTGTCCCCTGCAACTGGTGGTATTTACATTCGATAATGAATGCCCCTTTGTTTTTAACTGCATAAATATCCACTTCATGCGTAATACAATGCCCCGTCATCAGGGTGTTGGTAGTTACTGTATAACCCGCCTGCCTGAAAAGCGCCGCGATATACTGCTCAAACGGGAAACCGGAAGGCCCCAGCTCAAAAATGGCCTGTTTCAAACGGTACCGCCCTGCAGCCGGACGGGATGCCTTTTTCAATAATTTATAAGCAATCTTATAAATTATCCGTGTTGGCATATTGGGATATACCTGTTTGTATAGTTCTTCTATAATATTTTCAATCATTTCTGACGTAGCGCCCGATTTTCGCAATGACTGCCTGATTTTCTCCGGTGAAAACGGTACTACTTCTCCGTTGGACTTCGTTACAAATATGTCTGGCTCTTTGACCTCCATAACAGATATATTTCAATCGCTAATTTATGCTGATACCAACAACGGATACCTGACATTCATTAGCCTTCCGGGTGATTGTGGTCATGTATCTCCAAATACTTTTTGAAAACCTGACAATAATCAACACGGGCGATGAGAGAGATCATTCCCACCCGCTGGTGAAACACCTAATTTGGTAATAAGAAATACTGGCCGATTAAAAACCCGGATATGGTACTACAGAAACTAGTGAATGGATTGCTAATTACGGTAGCAGCATTATGGCTGGCTGCATTGGCATTATACGCCTTTACAGATGTTGACGTGTTATCCTTCCAGCGATGGGAAGATGCAAAGCTTACGGGAAAGCCGCACCGGGACAGGATACCGCCATCCCTGGCGGCTATGGAGCTGGAAAACAGTCATGATCCCATCGCCGACACCTCGCAATATCATAACCTCCTGCTTCACCTGGTACATCAAAAGCCGTCTGCAAAATGGCCGGTAAATACCGGGTATCCTTTACCCGGCGCATTATTACCTTATCACCGGGTAGTGGCTTTTTATGGCAATCTGTATTCCACACAAATGGGCATTTTAGGGGCCTTACCAGGCGATAGCATGTTAGCGCAACTAAACGAAGAAGCCAGCAAATGGAAAGCGGCAGATACCTCCATCCCCGTTATAACGGCTTTACACTACATCGTGGTAACCGCGCAGGGTAATCCCGGGAAAGACGGAAAGTACCGCCTGCGTATGCCTGAAAGCGAAATTAATAAAGTACTCCTCCTGGCAGCAAAAGCCCACGCTATCGTATTCCTGGATGTGCAGGTCGGGCTCAGCACTTTAACAGATGAACTGCCGTTATTGGAAAAATACTTGGTACGCCCCGATGTACACCTGGGCATAGATCCCGAATATTCCATGAAAAACCAGCGTCCACCCTGTTCATCTATTGGCACTTTTGATGCAACCGATATTAACTATGCCATTTCCTGGCTTACAGCCCTGGTACAGCAATATCATCTCCCGCCTAAAATACTGGTTGTACACCGCTTTACCCAGGGGATGGTCACCAATTACAGGAACATCCATCTTATGCCAGAAGTACAGGTGGTCATGAATATGGATGGATTTGGCAGTGTAGCCAGGAAGAAAGACACCTACGAGTGCTGGATATCGGGAGAACCAGTTCAATTTACAGGGTTTAAGCTGTTTTATAAAAACGACGTCGCAAATGGAGGGCACCTGATGCAACCTGCAGAGGTACTGGCCCTTTATCCTCAGCCGGTATATATCCAATATCAATAATGAACTTTGCCTTTCCTGTCTGTTATAGCATTCCCCAAATATTCATCCTCTACACTTTTTCACCTCTTATCTATATATTTAGGGGGTTGCAACCGATTGGAGAAAACCACGTTATAAACCCCCGGCTGGTAAAGAAAAAAAAGCATTGATAATAGTCAAATTTACGGTAGCAGAATCGCCTGAATAACAGGAATTTAGCCTCCCGCATAAACTGGCTCATCACCTCCATAAAAAATATAAGCAAACAGCTGCCTGTTGACAGCTGTAATTTTTATTACTATGAAAAAAAGATCTGTTGTTACATTTTTACTTGCCGGCGCTTCGATACTGATTTATCATTGCAGTATTCCCCGACACGCGGTATCCGCCCTCGGCACCGCCACGGTAAAGCTACCGCGGGACTCGTCCGGGAAAATAATTGTACAGTCGAATCCCAGCGGCGCTTATTTATCAACCGAACAAAGCCTTGCAGCTATTCATGTACCGGATGGTTATCATTTACAGTTGGTGGCCAGCGAACCGATGGTAAAAGAACCTGTTGCCATTGCCTGGGATGGCAACGGCCGTATGTTCGTGTCTGAAATGCTTACTTATATGCAGGATGTGGACGGCTCCAACGAGAATATCCCTCTGTCAAGGGTTTCGCTGTTGGAAGATACCAATGGCGATGGGGTAATGGATAAAAGCTCGGTCTATATCGATAGCCTGGTACTACCGCGTATGATCCTCTGTGTAGGCAAAAAGCTCCTGGTGAGTGAAACCTATACAAATAACATCTGGTCATATGAAGATGTGAACCAGGATGGTAAAGCTGATAAGAAAGTCCAGGTATTCGGTAACAGTACCCCGCACAGCGGTAACCTGGAACACCAGCGAAGCGGCCTTATCTGGAATATCGATAACAGGATATATGTGACCTATGAAAATCTCCGGTACCGGTATAGCAACGACAAACTTATTGCAGACACTATGTTTACCGGGTATGGACAATGGGGTATTGGCAACGACGATTACGGCAGGTTATATTTCTCTGCAGCAGGAGGCGAAGTACCCGCCTATGGTTTCCAGCTAAACCCCTTCTATGGCCGGTACGATGTACCCGAACAACTGGCGGATGGCTTCAATGCCGTATGGCCTGTTATCGCAACACCCGATGTGCAGGGAGGTCCGGCCAGGCTGCGTCCCGACAGCACGCTGAATCATTTTACCGGTTGCTGCGGGCAATCCATCTTCAGGGGCAATGCACTCCCCAACGATCTGAAAGGGGATCTTATCATCTGTGAACCAGTGGGCCGGCTGATCAGACGGGCCAAAGTCACCAACCAGCAAGGCATCCGGGTCTTACAGAATGCCTATCAGCAGGAAGAGTTCATTGCTGCTACTGATATGAATTTCCGGCCGGTAAATACGGCGAATGGGCCGGATGGCTGTTTATACATCGTGGATATGCATAGAGGCATTATACAGGAAGGCAACTGGACCCGCAAAGGAAGTTATCTGAGGCCGGAAATACTGAAACGCGGATTGGATAAGAATACCAGTCATGGAAGAATTTATCGCCTGGTACACGACGGATACCAGCCAGGCCCCAGGCCCAACCTGTTATCACAAGATGGAAATACACTGGTATCTTATCTGTCTCACGCCAATGGCTGGTGGAGAGATAATGCACAAAAGGAGCTGATTGTACGCCAGGATCTGTCTGTACTACCGACCCTGGTCAGCGTGCTGGAGAAACACACCAATGAGTTGGCCCGCCTGCATGCATTATGGACATTGGAAGGCTTGCATGCAGCCAACCCATCTATCCTGGCTATTGCGATGAAAGATGCCAGTCCGCAGGTCCGTAAAGCGGCAGTCATCATCAGCGAGCCGTTTCTCAAGCTCCAGGATGCAGGCATAAAGAATCTGCTGACGAGCATGGACAGCGAGTCTGACGCCGATGTACAGGCACAGCTGGTGGCCACCCTCTCCTATTATGCGCCTGGTGAATCCAAAAAGATGCAAGAGCATTTTGCACAATCCGGTGGCAATACCAAAAACCTGGTAGCTATTGCGTCGTTGATAGAAAAGAACAGGAATCAAAAAATGTATGGATTTGACCTGGCTGGTATTCCTACAAACGAAAAAGCAGTCATTCTTAAAGGACAAGAAACCTTTCAACAGGTTTGTGCTACCTGCCATGGTGATAATGGGAAAGGCATTTCCATTGGCGGCGCTCCTATAGCCGCACCGCCATTAGCTAACTCTCCGCGGACAGGCAGCCCCAGCATGCTCATCAACATTCTCCTGCATGGTTTATCCGGGCCCATCAGCGGTAAAACCTACCCCGATGTGATGGCCCCTCTCGGCGCCGCCAATAGCGATGAATGGGTATCAAATGTACTCAGTTATGTACATTACCGGTTCAGGCCATCAGGTACTGATTTTACGGTGATAACTCCGGAAGAAGTCAAAAAGATAAGGGCGTTGACAGAAAGTCGCTCGGCATTATTTACTATCTCTGAACTCGAAAATTTCCAACCGGCTGACAAACCGGTAACAGCAGCCGCTACTTCGCCAGCCCTTGCAAAGAAGGAAACTACAAAAAAAACAGCGGGCACTCTATCTGCATTTGCTACAGAAAAGAAGCTGCTGGCAAAACTCGATTGCAGCGCATGTCATCGGCCGGATGTAAAGCTGGTAGGTCCATCTTACAAAGCCATTGCACAAAAGTATAAACGTAGCGACATCAATGTTAACAAGCTGGCAGGCAAAGTCATTGCCGGTGGAAGCGGGAACTGGGGCACCACCCCGATGATAGCCCACCCGGCACTCAGCACAGCTGATGCCCGGAAAATTGTGAAATATATTTTATCGCTTTAAATAAACTATCATTCATTAAAAATGAGAAGGGACCTGTAGGCTGCAGCTTATAAGTCCCTTCTCGTTTAGGCAGCCAACGGGCGACATACTATATTGCTAAAACAACACTAAATTACAGCCCGTATCAAGTACCAGCTGTTATGAAGTGGATCACCCGTGAACGCCCTAAAATAGACCGACTTGCCTGCCCATGGCTAATTAAACGTTTCGTAGATGCGAACGCGGAGTTTATATATGTACCCGCCGGCGAGGTATTATCCCGGGCGGAAGCTGAGCAGGCGATTCCTTTTGATATTGCCGGCGTGGAGTACACACATTATGAGGATCAATGCACCTTTGATTATATCCTGAAGAAACATACCATTGAAGATCCGGCTGTTCTCATCATGGCGCCTATTGTGCGGGGCGCCGACACCGACCGCCACAATCTTGCTACCCAGGCGTCTGGCCTGTGGGCCATTTCAGCAGGACTGGCCTACAACGAACCTGATGATCAGGCGTTACTCGAAAAAGGCATGTTGCTATATGATGCGCTTTACAGCTGGGCCAAATATCTCCAGCATGTTAAGCATACCCAGCAGCCATTTGAAAACCAGCTGATCGATATTTTCAAACAATTTATTCAACAGGAGAAAGAAAGCAGGAAAATACCCAGTTGGGCTAAAGAACTGAAAGAAATCATCCAGGACCAGATAGACACCAACCTTAACCTGAGCCTTAAAGGCTTATCAGAAACGCTCCAGGTACATCCCGCCTATTTGTCGAGAGAGTTTTCAAAATATTTCGATGATCTATCCTTTGGCGATTATATCCGTAAGCTCCGGATCGATAAAGCCACCCAGCTGTTAAGTACCACAGATCATTCCCTGACAGAAATCGCCTACCTGACGGGATTTTCAGATCAGAGTCATTTTACCAGGATTTTTAAGAAATTTACTGGTAAAAGCCCTTCTGCTTATAAAAAGGAATTGATAAAAAAGTAAAAAATAGACTAAACCTTATTTTTCGTTCTATTTTTTGGCATCCGGGAGTTGGAAATTGCAGCTTTGAGCATTGATTGTCATCTCATTAAACCTGTAATACACCTGTTATGAAACGCGTTATTTCGCATCTTCTTGTCACCGCTTCCATGGCCACATTACTGGCGGTAGCCTGTAATAATCCATCTCAGCCTGCTAACAATGCAGACAGCAGTAAACGTAATAATATCTTATGTCCCCCGGGCAGCAGCAAATTGGATGTGCAAAAAATTGAGGCGGTAACCGGCATGAAAGGTGTAGCCAAAAATGGCGAATACAAAATAACGGTTCCCCAAAATGACCTGCATGTAGTGGTAGATGGGTTTAAAATTATTCCGCCCATGGGGCTGGGAAGCTGGGCAGCATTCACGCCATGCGCAGACAGCGTAATGGTAATGGGCGACATTATCGTTACAGAAACCGACCTGGCGCCCGTTCAGCAGGAAGTGATACACCAGGGCTTTACCATCACTGCTATTCACAATCATTTTGTCCGCAACCACCCCAATGTGATGTATATGCATATAGATGGCCGGGGCAAAATTGAGCAGGTAGCAGCCAACGTGAAAGCCATCTTCGACAAAGTGAAGGAAGTGAGGGGCAAAGATCCTAAAGAAGGTAACGCCGACAGTGTGCAGAATAGCATCAACATTGCCCATCTCGACAGCATCATCGGGCATAAGGGAGAGATGGCCAAAGGCGTATATAAGTACACCATTGGCCGGCCGGATGTAGCACTGCAGGAACATGGTATCCCGGTAAGCAGCTTCATGGGATTCAATACCTGGGCCGCCTGGCAGGGCACTGATGAAAAGGCCGCAGTAGCGGGCGATTTTACCATGCTGGAAAACGAAGTAGCACCTGTCATCAAAGCGCTGGTAGAAAACGGTATTGAAGTAGTGGCTGTACACAATCACATGGTACATGAACAACCCCGCATCTTTTTCCTGCACTATTGGGGCGTAGGTCCTGCAGAAAAACTGGCCAGGGGATTCCGCGCCGCATTGGATCAGACAGCAGGAGGCCACAAATAATTTCCGTCAAAAGTAAAAAACAGACTAAACCTTATTATTCATTCTATTTTCCTGTTATTCATAGCAGGAACTTGCGGGTATAAATTCAATATGATGAAATGGATTACCCGCGAGCGTCCTAAAATAGACCGTATTGCCTGTCCCTGGCTGATAGGCCGCTTTATCGATCCTGATGCGGAAATCATCTATGCACCTGCCAACCAGGTACTGGAAAAAGCAAAGGAATATGACGCCATTCCTTTCGACATTCCAGGCGTAGCTCATTCCCATGAAGGGGAATTTTGCTCGTTTGACTATTTCCTCAAAAGATATGAGCTGGATGACCCGGCCCTGCTGCAATTGGCGGTAATTGTCCGTGCTGCAGATACAAACCAGTTCGATCTCGCCCCACAGGCGGCGGGTTTGTGGGCCATTTCTGCCGGGCTTTCGTATAACTATAACAGTGATTCCGAAATGCTGGAAATTGGCCGGAAGATATATGATGCCCTTTACAGCTGGGCAAAATTCAGACAATCTGAACAGCATACCTGGACAGAAACGCGCCCACAAAATGAACAGTAGCATTGAAGTGGATGACATAGAATTCTGGCCGAATACGATTTTTTAATATGATATCGTCCGTTATATAAATATATTTGATGAATGAATGCTTCTTATAAAAGGATGATCATCCTTAGCAGCGCTGTCCTATTTTCACTCAGCGCCTACGGGCAAAGAAAACCGCTGCATATAAAGGATATCCTGACACTCGTGCAATCTTCCCAACCACAAATGAAAGCCTATGAAGAACAGGCAAAAAGCAGTCAATATAACGTCAGGCTGGCAAAAAACACGTTGCTGCCGGATGTAAATATCGGCTACCAGGCCGGTTATGCCACCTACAACAATATCACTGGTATGAGCTATCCCGGGCTAATACTACCTATCAGCGGTCCGCCTTCTGCAGGTAATATTTATGACCCGGTGCCCGGTACTGCTGCCGGCGCTATGGTAAAATGGAATCCCCTCACTTTTGGCCAGCGGAGCGCCGCCATCGAAAAAGCTACTGCGCAATATAAACTGGCCAACAGCACTTACAACGATGCACTGTTTCGCCAACAGTATGCCGCCTTATCTGTATATCTGAATGCGGTGTACCTGCAAAAGCTGATGCAAACCTACCAGTCTAATATCGACCGCACCGATGCAGGACTACAGCAATCGCTGGTCTTTACCCGGGAAGGACTACGGCCCGGTATAGATACCACCCAATTTCAATCAGCATTGGCACAGGCTAAAACAGACCTGTTGATCGTGCAGCGACAATACTACGCCCAACTGGCAGAACTCACCAGGATAACGGGCCTGCCGGACCTCCCCGACCAGGTATTGCTGGCCGACACTACGCTACTCAACCAGTTACCACAAATGGCCGACACCATTGCCGGCCCGGCCGCCAACCCAGTGTATCAATACTACCAGGTAAAAAAAGAAGTAACGCAAACATCATTGAAAGAAGTAACTCGTATATGGCGGCCAAAGCTCGACCTATGGGCCAATGCCTATGCGAGAGGCTCCGGTGTTAACGCCAATGGCGCCATCGATAAAGCAGATGGCTGGTCACTCTCCCGCAAAAACTATGGCGCCGGCGTCCAGATCAGTTTTCCTATCCTCCAGTTTTCTGAAGTGCAACTGAAAAAGAAGCAATACAGCGCTATGCTTAAGGCAGATGAAGCACAGCTGGACCAGGTTACACTCAACCTGCAAAAGCAGAAAGAAACTGCCCGCTACAACTACGATCAGAATATCCTGATCACCAAACAGGCCGTGGTGCAATCGCAGGCAGCACGTTTCGCATTTGAAGGGCTGAAATTGAGCTATGCCAGTGGATTAGTAGATTTTACCCGCCTAATACAAGGCCAGTATGATCTGCTAAAGGCAGAAACCGGGGAAGCAGGCGCATTCCTGCAAGCCTGGCACTCCCTGCTGGATATTGCCGTGGCAAATGGCCAGCTGGCCACCTTTACAGACAACCTGAAATAACATATAAGCAAGCATTATGAAGCTAATCCGCTCGGCATTACGACATCCGGTCACCATCCTGGTAGCTGTGTTGTTTATTGTGTTTTTCTCTTACCTCTCTATCCGTCAGGCAAAGGTGGATATTTTCCCCCGCCTGGGACTACCGGTGGTGTATGTGGCGCAGCCTTACGGGGGGCTGTCACCCGAACAAATGGAGGGATTTGTTACCTCTTATTACGAATATCACTTCCTGTATATCACCGGCGTAAAATCTGTCGATTCCCGCAACATACAGGGCGCAGCACTCATCAAGATTGAGTTCAACGAAGGCACCGACATGAGCCAGGCTATGGCAGAAGTAGTGGGATATGTAAACCGGGCCAGGGCCTTCATGCCGCCGGGTACCGTGCCGCCTTTTATCACCCGTTTCGATGCCGGTGGCGTTCCCGTAGGCCAGCTGGTATTCAGTTCTGATAGCCGCTCGTTGAGTGAAATATCTGACCTTGCCCTGTTCCGCGTCCGCCCCATGTTCGCTACCTTACCCGGCGTATCAGCGCCGCCGCCCTTCGGTGGTAACCAGAAAACAGTACTCATCACAGTCGACCCTGATAAGCTGCGGAGTTACAACCTGGCGCCCGACCAAGTAGTGCAGGCCATTGCAAAATCGAATTCCATCTCTCCCGCTGGTAATGTGCGCATGGGCGACTCTAC
Source organism: Chitinophaga sp. Ak27 (assembly GCF_012726295.1). Classification (GTDB taxonomy): domain Bacteria; phylum Bacteroidota; class Bacteroidia; order Chitinophagales; family Chitinophagaceae; genus Chitinophaga. The sequence continues at coordinate 274,058 of NZ_JABAOB010000011.1, forward strand.
CTACATTACGCCGCAGAACAGTGTGATTGAATCATTGCAGGACCTGCAGAACACTCCCCTCCAACCAGGCGCAGGACCTACCGTATATGTAAAAGACATTGCCAACGTAAGCCTGGGCGCTGATGTAACTACCAGTTATGCACTGATAAACGGTAAGCGCTCCGTATATATCCCCGTTACCAAAAGGGCCGATGCTTCTACCTGGGATGTAGTACAGCGGGTAAAAGCGGCATTGCCCGACATGCAGGCGGCTATACCATCAGATATTAAAGTGACTTACGCTTTTGATCAATCAGGCTATGTGATTAACTCATTGAAAAGTCTCCTGTTTGAAGGTGGACTGGGCGCTATCCTCACCGGTTTAATGGTGCTGCTCTTCCTGGGCGACAAGCGCAGCGCGCTCATTGTGATCATGACCATCCCGCTGGCATTGCTTTCCTCAGCGATCCTGTTGTACCTGACCGGGCAAACCATCAACATTATGACATTGGGTGGCCTTGCCTTATCCGTAGGTATCCTGGTAGATGAAGCTACCGTTACCATAGAAAATATTCACCGGCATATGGAAACGGGGAAAACAAAAGCCCGCGCCATTGCCGATGCCAGCATGGAAATAGCCGGTCCTAAGCTACTGATCCTGTTGAGTATCCTCGCCGTTTTTGTTCCCGCCATGTTCATGAATGGCGTTCCCCGGGCGATGTTCATGCCATTATCGCTGGCCGTAGGCTTTGCGATGATCGCCTCCTTTATGCTATCACAAACATTTGTACCCGTAGTGGCCAACTGGCTGTTCAAAACATCGCTGCCGGCGCAGGAAAAAAAGGCATCCGGATTTTTCGACCGGTTAAAACAACGTTACGTTGCCGCCGGCGAACGCCGTAAATTCAGCTTCCGGTTAGATACGGTGTTATTCCTCCTGGTTTCTGTCGGACTCGTGATTCTCCTTTTCACCTTCACCGGTACCGAGTTATTTCCACAAACCGACAGCGGTCAAACACAGGTGCGACTGCGCTTGCCTGTAGGTACCCGCTTCGAAAGAACAGAAGATGCCACCCGGAAACTGTTATTGCTGACAGACAGTATTGCAGGAAAACAAAACGTAGCCATCACCTCCGCTTTTATAGGCACCCAGCCTTCCAGTTACCCGGTTAACTATATTCACCTGTGGACCAGCGGGCCCCATGAAGCGGTGTTAAAAATAAAACTCAACCGGGGCGCTATGCCCATCGCCACCCTCCGGGAAAAGCTGAGAGCAGCAGCTATAGCGGCTATTCCCGGTGCTAAACTATCGTTCGAACCGGGGGATATCGTAGAGCAGGTGTTAAACCTGGGCAGCAGCAACCCCATTGAAATTGCGGTGGTGAATAAAAACCTGGCGGAAGGCAAAAAAACAGCAGAACAGCTCCAGAAAAAACTGTCGGCCATCACCTCCCTGCGTGATCTTCAGATAGCCACGCCGACAGACTATCCGGCCATCCGGCTGGAAGTAGACCGCATAAAGGCTGGCCAGCTGGGGTTAACCAGCGAGCAAATCGCCCGGTCTACCGTGGCCGCTACTTCTTCCAGTCGCTTTACTACGCCCAACTACTGGCTGGACAAAGCCACCGGCACCGCCTACCAGGTGCAGGTACAGTATCCTGAATTTAAAATGAACAGCACCAGTCAGCTGGAGGCCATACCTGTTTCCGGCGGCAATGGCACTACACACTACCTAAGCGAAGTGGCAAGCTGGAAGCGGGTATCTATGCCAGGAGAGTATGACCGGCTCAATCAGCAACGCTACATCACCATCACGGCTAACGTCCATAAACAGGATCTGGGCTCCGTTTTCAAACAGGTGAAACAGGCCATCGCCAGCATGGGACAATTACCCAATGGCGCGAAAATAATTTTGCGCGGCCAGCCCGTTCTACTGGAGGAAACCCTTACCAGCCTGCAGTTTGGCTTGCTGATCGCTATCGTGGTCATCTTCCTGGTAATGGCGGTATACTTCCAATCATTCCGGGTAGCCTTCACCGTATTATCTGTTATCCCGGCCGTGGTAGCGGGTGCACTGCTCTTTTTACTGCTAACCGGTAATTCGCTAAATATACAATCTTACATGGGAGCCATTATGGCGGTGGGCGTAGCTATTGCCAATGCGGTGCTTTTTATTACCAATGCAGAGCATTACCGCAAAAACAACGTGGAGCATCCACAGCTGCAGGCAGCCGAAAACCGGCTCCGGCCTATCCTCATGACCAGCGCCGCTATGATTGCCGGTATGATCCCTATGGCTTTAGGGCTGTCGGAAGGCGGCGATCAAACCGCGCCCCTGGGCATTGCAGTAATAGGAGGCTTATTATTCTCTTCTATCAGCGTACTGTTCTTTCTTCCGCATGTTTACCAATGGGTGGCAGGAAGAAAAGCGTACCAACATGTTTCTCTGGATCCTGACGATGAAAAAAGTGCTTACTATGACAAACAATCATAACATCTCAATCAATTATATGCGGATAATCGCTTCGTTCTCTTTACTGTTCATTATTTCAGCATGTGGCCAACACACGCCGGCACCGGATACCGGTGCAAACACGCCCGCTGCGGATACCGTGCCGGTATTTATCCTGAAACAGGACACCTTAAAAAAAACAGCAGAATTTACCGCCGAACTGGTACCTTATGAAAACGCCGAATTGTTTGCCAAAGTCCAGGGCTTTGTCAAAGAAGTAAAGGTAGACATGGGCGACCGGGTGAAGAAAGGCCAGGTGCTGGCAGTGATTGAAGCGCCGGAAGTAAACAGCCGGCTGGCTGAATCTGAAGCGGCTTTGCAGGCAGCTAAATCAAAATGGGCCTCCAGCAAAGATAATTACGAAAGATTATACCGGGCGTCACAAGCCAATACACCAGGCATTGTTGCCCCGGTAGACCTGGAACGCAGTCGCAACCAAATGCTGGCCGACAGCGCCACCTTTGTGGCAGCAGGCCGCCAGGCCCAGTCCTATAAAGCTGTGTCAGGATATCTGTACATCATCGCTCCTTTCGATGGCGTCATTACTGCCCGTAAAGCCGATCCCGGGGCACTGGTAGGTACCAACGCCATGTTATTGACTGTGCAAAACAACAACGTACTGCGTTTACGTGTAGCCGTTCCTGAAATATATGTTGCAGCTACCGGGCGCCTTACGAATATTGACTTCAGGGTAGACGCCTATCCCACAGAACGCTTTAAAGCAGCGCTGGCCCGCAAGTCGGAAACAATAGATCCTAACACCCGTACCGAATTATGGGAGTTTAAAGTAGAGAACAACGATCACCGTTTAAAAGCAGGTGTTTTCTGTTATGTAAAAATTCCACTGGAAAGAAATGCACCTTCCTTTGTGGTTCCCTTTTCATCGGTAGCCACCACGCAGGAAAAGAAATTTGTTATCCGGGTAAAAGACGGAAAAGCAGAATGGGTAGATGTTCGCCAGGGAATGACTGTGGACGCCGGCGTGGAAGTATTTGGTAACATAACTGCCGGAGATACGTTACTGAAAAAGGCAACAGACGAAAGAAAACCAGGCAGCACCGGCCTTTGGACGATAAAAAAATAATGCCAGCCCCCTGCAGACACACAATGCCATGTCTACAGGGAGTATTATTCAAATTCACTGTTAAATCGCGAATTAAATAGCCAACAGGCTGTAAAGCTCACTGCTGCGTTCCTTCTTAAGAAATTGGCCGTGCAGGCTCTGGGTCACGGTAGCGCAACCAGTATGATTAACACCCCTGGAGGCCACACATAAGTGCTCCGCTTTGATGATGACCGCTACATCTTCCATCGCCATCACCTGCTTCAGGTATTCGGCAATCTGGATAGTTAATCGTTCCTGGACTTGCGGCCGTTTGGCAAAATATTCTGTGATCCGGTTCAACTTGGACAAACCAATAACCATACCTTTGGAAATATAGGCAATATGTACCTTGCCGATGATGGGAACAAAATGGTGCTCGCAATAAGAGTATAAGGGAATATCCTTTTCCAATACGATTTCATTGTACTTAAACTTGTTTTCAAACAGCGTTACAGAAGGCTCATTCACAGGATTCAGCCCCAAAAAAGTTTCATTCACAAACATTTTGGCTACTCTGCCCGGGGTATCTTTCAGGCTGTCGTCTTCGAGGTCGAGACCAAGGGCCAGCATAATCTCGCGAAAGTGATACCGGATCACTTTAATCTTCTCTTCGCTTGTCAATGCTATGTTACTGTGTGCTACAATCGGTTCTTTCGCAAAATCTGTCTGCATGTTTACCTGGTATTTGATGGTTATATGATAACCGTAGTATTAGATTTTTGTTTGTATAAGATTAGAGAGACGAGCTTATAAAAGGTTACAGGATTTTGCCAAAATTTTTAAAGCGGTCCATTGTAACCGATTGTTATGATGGTAGTGAAAGAAACCAGGCAATATAGCGCCAGAAAAAGTTAAAACTGTAACACCCCATCCGCCGGATATTTCCTTCCTTTGCAGGATACAGGCAATTTAACCACATTAATTTTTATAGAACAATGAATAAGCGCATAGCTTTCCGCCTGGTATTGTCAGGATGGTTATATCTGTTAACTATCAGCACATTCGCCCAGGCACCAGCCTCCATCTCGAGGATGGGCACTACCAACACCCACCTGTTTGACGATGGATGGCTGTTCTCCCGCTTTGGATTACAGGCGGATGGTTCCCGTAAAGAAGAACCGGCACACCTGGAAGAGGAACACCTCGCAGATGGCAACTGGCAACAGCTTAGCTTACCGCATGACTGGGCCATTACAGGCCCCTTCCGTATAGAGCTGGACGGCAATTCCGGTAAGTTGCCCTGGAAGGGTATTGGGTGGTATAGAAAACATTTCAACATACCCGCTGCCGATGCCGGCAAACGTATCTTTGTAGACTTCGATGGAGCCATGGCCTACGCCAAAATATGGGTAAATGGACAGTACGTGGGTACCTGGCCTTATGGTTACAATTCCTTCAGGATGGATATTACCCCCTACCTCCATGTGGGTAAGGAAAATGTGATAGCCGTAAGATTAGACACGGAGAGCTGGGATTCGCGCTGGTACCCCGGCGCGGGAATCTATCGCCATGTGTGGCTCGTAAAAACAAACGAGGTACACGTAGCTCAATGGGGCACCTTTATTACTACGCCCATGGTAACGGATAAAGCGGCATCTGTTGAGGTGAAGGTAACCGTAGATAACCAGGGAGCCTCACCGGTAAAGGCTTTAGTGCATACGGATATCTACGAACTGGATATCCATAATAAACCCTCAAAGAAAATCATAGCTACGCCGCCCGCAGCCATTACCATAGCGGCCGGCAACAATGCCATGGCCCAAGCAACTGCAAATATTATCGCCCCTAAACGCTGGAGCATTGAAACCCCTCATCGCTACCTCGCACAAACAATTGTTACGGTCAACAACAAAACGGTGGATACTTACAATACTGCCTTCGGCATACGCACCATCGCATTTACTCCCCGGGATGGGTTTCAGCTGAATGGAAAGCGGGTAGATATCAAAGGTGTATGTAACCATCATGATCTGGGCGCGTTGGGTACGGCTATCAACAAAAGTGCCCTGACCCGGCAATTAAAGATATTAAGGGCAATGGGGTGTAATGCCATTCGTACTTCGCATAATCCTCCTGCACCGGAATTACTGGAGCTGGCCGACCAACTCGGATTCCTGGTATGGGACGAAGCCTTCGACGCCTGGAAGCATGGAAAAAGAAAGAACGACTATAACAAACTTTTCCCCGACTGGCGGGAAAGAGACCTGCAGGCACTGGTACACCGCGATCGCAATCATCCATCCGTCATCATCTGGTCTATTGGCAATGAAGTGATGGACCAGCGGGATGTGGCCATCACTAAAGAACTCGCAGATATTGTGCGTAAAGAAGACTCCACACGCCCCGTATCCAACGCTTATAATGACCCTGATGGCGGCCGTGAGTCAGGCGCTGCAATGGCCCTGGGCCTGATGGGTGTCAATTATTTCTTCTCCGAACAGGCCAAATGGGACGCCGATCCAAGGTATAAAGACATGCCCACCATGGGCAGCGAAACCTCTTCCTGTGTGAGCACACGTGGTGAATATTTCTTTGATGGAGATTATAAAAACTGGCAGGTATCTTCCTATGATAATGCTAAACCCGGCTGGGGATGCACACCCGATGAGCAATTCCGCACCAACGCCAAATATCCGCACCTGCTGGGCGAATTTGTATGGACCGGCTTTGATTACCTGGGCGAACCCACTCCCTATAACTCAGATGAAACCAACCTGCTCAACTTCCGCAATGACCCTAACAAGCGGGCAGAACTTGAAAAAGCGCTGGACGCACTCAGGAAAAATAATCCTCCTTCCCGCAGCAGCTATTTTGGCATCGTAGACCTCTGTGGGTTTCCGAAAGACCGCTTCTATAGCTACCAGGCGCACTGGCGCGCTGATCATCCCATGGCGCACCTCCTCCCCCATTGGAACTGGCCGGAGCGGATAGATTCCATCGTTCCCGTTCATGTATATACATCGGGCGATGAAGCAGAACTATTCTTAAATGGTAAAAGCCTGGGCAGAAAAGTAAAACAACCAGGGGTAGATTTCAGATTGGTATGGAATGATGTAAAATATACTCCCGGAGAGTTGAAAGTAGTGGCTTACAAGGATGGTAAGCCCTGGGCTACGGATGTGATAAAAACAGCCGGCAGCGCAGTCAAACTCTCTCTACAGCCCGAAAGTAAAAGTGTTGTCAATGATGGCGACGATCTTTGCTATATTACGCTCCGCGTGCAGGACAAAGACGGTATCATGGTGCCGCGTTCGCACCCGCTGGTGAAATTTTCGATAGAAGGACCCGGCGAAATCGTTGCCACCGACAATGGTGACCCCACTTCTTTTGTTTCCTTTCAAAGCAACGACCGACCGGCATTTAATGGCATGGCGCAGGTGATCGTGAAAGCCAAGAAGGGCGCCAAAGGTAAACTCGTTGTAAAAGCGGTAAGTGAAGGGTTGTCGCCCGCCGTAGTGGTCGTTGGTATTAAGTGACGGAAATGCCCCGGAAAATTTCGTAAACAACCCCTTGTCTGATGATTTTATGGGCTATTTTTGAGAGCGTTGATGAGCATATACGTATAAAAAACGTCGCTCCGGCACATCGAACCAAAAACTGTTAACCATAAAATCTTAAGTGCATGAAAACAAAAAAGATCTGGGCTAATTTCGGCGTTCAGGATTTAGAACGTACCACTAAATTTTACCAACAACTTGGGTTTAAACACAACGGAGCGTCGGATCAACTGACCAGCTTCTTCTTTGGCGAAGAAAATTTTATCATTCATTTCTTTTTGAAGGATATACTTGAACCCGCCATGATGGGGCCAATTATTGATTCAACAACCGGCAATGAAATTATATTTACGCTAGCTGTTGCTACCCGGGAAGAGGTAGATAGTTGTGAAAAAGAAATACAGGAAGCGGGAGGAACAATCGTTTCCAGGCCAGAAGAATTTGGAAAGGGGTATTATGGTTTCGTGTTTGCTGATCCGGATGGCCATAAGTTCAACATCTTTCAAATGTAGTGCTATACCTGATTAAGCACCCAACGCAGAATAAACAGTCGACAATGATAAATAAGAAAATGAAATGGGCTATACTGGCTATCTGCCTATTGTGGTGTTCATCAGTTGCCGTTGCGCAAAATACGCCGGCTAAACCGCGTACGCCAATCATGGGCTGGGCCAGCTGGAACAACTTCCGCGTCCACATCAATGAAAAACTTATCCGGGAGCAGGCCGATGCCATGGCTCAAAATGGGCTGAAAGCAGCGGGATACCGGTACATCAACATTGATGATGGCTTCTTTGGCGGCCGGAATGAAAAAGGAGAACTGCAATATCATGCCCAGCGATTCCCCGGCGGCATGAAGCGCCTATCGGATTATATACATAGCAAAGGTCTGCAGGCAGGCATCTATGCAGAAGCCGGCGTTAATACCTGCGCATCCATTTGGGACCAGGACACCATCGGGTCGGGGTCGGGACTGTATGGGCACGATGAAAAAGACCTGACCGTGTTACTGAAAACATGGGGATACGACTTTCTGAAAGTGGACTGGTGCGGAGGGAAAGATTTGGGCCTCGATGAGCAACTACGCTATACCCAGATCTCCAATTGGATCAAGGTTATCAAACCAGAGGTAGTTTACAACATCTGCCGCTGGCAATTTCCCGGCAAATGGGCCCCACTGGTGGCCGACTCCTGGAGAATCTCCGGCGATATCGACAACAATTTCGCGTCCATACTCCGGATCATTTCACTTAATGCCGACCTGTGGCCCTACTGTTCCCCGGGGCATTTCAACGATATGGACATGCTACAGGTGGGTCGTGGTATGAGTTATGATGAAGACAAAAGCCATTTCTCTATGTGGTGTATCATGAATTCGCCCCTGTTGCTCGGCAACGACCTCCGGAAGATTTCCCCACAAACTTTATCCATCGTTACCAATAGGGAAGTCATTGCCTTAAACCAGGATCCCCTCTGTTACCAGGCCAGGAAATTCCGTGATACATTAGGCGTGCAACTTTGGGCTAAGCCGCTGATCAGCATAAGCAGCGGGCAGGTTGCCGTAGCACTGTTAAATACCACCAATGCACCGGTAACGGCTGAACTAAATATAGGAGCCATCGGCTTAAATCCTGATAAACCTGTTACCGTGAGGGATCTTTGGAAGCATGAAGAGGTAAGGCTTTCTCCAGAAAAGCACACTGTTTACCAGCTACCGCCACACGGTATCATTGTGCTGAAAATCAACGGAGTGAGTATGCCGTTTAACGTTTTTACGAAAAGCTAAATAAGCGGTGCTGACGTAAAAAAGGCTTGTAAGCTAAGCTTGCAAGCCTTTTTCGTTAGTTGCAGTATTAAGATAACTACTCTATTCGTCCTTATTTTTCTTCGACAATTATAAATCCGCCTTTTCCTTTTTCGACTTCAATATCAGCCAGGTTACCAGCAGCTTGCCTCTCCTGCAAACCTTCTACTTCAGGAATGGTGATGCTCACTTGCCTGGGATCCCATCCCAGTGACTTCCAGTCAACGTCTAATTTGATGTGTGTATTGCCCGCTGCCCAGCCGGCATAAACGATCAATAGTTTCTTCGGCTGACGGTAAACCGTGACCTTTACGCTACTATCGCTACATTTTACGGGGAGTGAGGGATCCCAGAAGCCAATCATCCTGGCGTTCTTTATATCAAACTTGTCCCACAACCGCCAGAGTGCCGATGGATCACAGCCAGTCCAGCCCAGTCGGGAGGTCATTCCGAATAGCATGCCACGATAAGCATTTCCACAGTTATTCAGCATCTCGCTGTACAGTCCAAAAGGGATACCTGATACTTCTACCAACCAATAATCTGGTTTTTCGTTGTAGTTATAGCCCTCTCCCAGCCATAAACTATTGAGACAGGGAAAGAGCTCCATATATTGATTAGCCGGGCTGTTCAACCCATAACTCGGGTGGAAATTGTTGCCGGAATGAAAATCTATCAAACAACTATCGGCTGCTCTATCCATTACTTTCCGGACTCTTTTCATAATATCCCGGTCATATCCTACGCCATCCAGGTAAATACCCCTGATTCCTACATTCTTCACCAACCAATTCAGCCCTTCCAGGTAATAGTTGTGCCAGCGGCTAAGGCCCTGGGTTCTGATTGACATATCATATTCCGAGTTTTCCAAAGGAGTATGCCAGGCTGCATCATAATTCTTTCCCAGGTGCTCAACTAACCAGGGCCCGCCAGTCGAGAATAAATTCCCACCAATTCCATCATCTGCAAATTGATCTGCCAATTGTGACCCTTTGCCTGGTGAAAATATTTCATCACCCAGGCTACGTAATGCCCAGATCTCCCGGGTATAATTTGTTAACTCCCTAACCGTATAATATAATTTGGTTCTGATTCCAATACGCCTGTTTGCAGCTACATATTTCGTTAAAGTATCAGTAGCCAGGAATGGATAATTGATGTAGGGATTCAGCATATTGCCCTGGTGTATATTCATGACAGTAGCCCCTTTCTCTGATGCTTCCCTTCTCCAGTTGGCCAGCGGTGGGTCTGCCTGAAAATACCGCTCATTCCAATGTTCCTGGTTAAGCGGCTTTACAGGTGTAATCAATAACCCAAAATTCAGGTGGATGACTTGCCCCGCACGTAGCTGCTGTTGTCCTGTAAAAGCGGTCAGCATCACTTTACCGGCATCTTCAAATATATGGCATCCTCCTTTTCCCTCATTACTCCAGTCTTTATAAGGTCCTGTTTTATCAAAATTGTAAAGCGTCCAGTCTGGCGTTTCATTTTTCAGTTTACACTGGAGTCCTGCATTCACATCACCCATCCATAGCATATTGTTGGCGTTTTTCTTATCCCAGTTCCAGTCCCATCGATCCGGCCGTAGTCCTCCTTTACAGCCGAGCCCCATCATATAAATGGCGGCTTCCCGTGCATAGGGAATCCGCAGTTCCATATTGTCTACCGTACAGTCTTTCAGCGCCTTAATTGTTAGCTGGTAATTGATGTAACCGTCGCATTCCATTTTTGCCCAAACCTTCAGCACAATCCCATCTCCTTCTAATTGCGTTTCCCAGCTGACCGCTCCCGTCGATGGTTGCCGAACAACAGGCGCCGACCCTTTCCATTCCAATTCTTTTCCATTTCGCACCACCGCCATTTTTACAGGCCCATTGAGGATATCTCTTGGCTGGCCATTAATGTCATCGTTGGATCCTGTAAAACTGCTGGTTATTTTGTCGGGAAAACCATACTTGTCAAATCGCAACGTCCTTCCCAATATATGGATGGTCTGATGTGCTAATGTTACTGGCGTATACGGCCTGTATACACTATCATCCAGCCCGATATCAGAATCCAGCCAATTCAGTCGCGCGAGTGTAGGTAATTCTTTGTAACCTCTGTCTTCCAGGAGCGTGTCCTTTATCGTTATCTGTACAGGAACGCTTCTTTCTTTAATACCCTCCGCGGATACTTTAACCTGTCCATGATACACGCCCGCTTGTTGCGTTCCCGGGATATCCACTCCTATCCATAAAGACTGTACCCCACCTTTTTGTATCGAAACCTCCTTTTTGAATGATTTGCCTAACCAATCTTTCCCTCCCAGGTTAAAACACCTGATGGCTTCAGCGGAAATCTTTCCTCCTGCTGCGTTTTCCAAATCCGAAAACTGCAGATGTAGTTTTTCGAGCTCATGAAAAGCTGCAAATACCCCGATCTGGTAAACATAAAATTCATTGCGCGATGCCACTCCGTAAAATGTGCCTCCTTCCCCCTTCTCTATCCAACGCTGGCAGATAGCAGCGTCCATTCTCACTGGAAATTTTCTATCTTCAGGAAACAGCAGAAAGTCTTTCTCTCTGTTCTTATCCAGCAGGTCTTTAACTTCCTGCCGGGTAGCCACAATCTCCATGGGATAGAAGCTGTTAAAAGAATTAATTGCCTCAAAGCGTAACACTTTTGCGTTGGGTAAGTCTTTTACATTTAGCTGCTGTTGCCACGCTGTACTAGAAGCACTATTTGGCTTCAGGTATACCGTACTGGGGAAATACCAGCTTCCACTCAATTTGTAGGGCATGTAATACAGGTAGTACTCTCCAGGCCCTGTTACCGGTTCAAAAATAATGTCGCCATATTCTGCATTTACATTGAGAGTATAAACATTTTTCACCGGCTTTCCGCTAAATGCATCCACTACTATCAACCCTTTTTCTGTGGGATCATCCTTTCTCCGCCACGGTACATGGACTTTCACCGCATTAGCGGGTTTCCCGACTTCTATTACAGCCCGGTGGCCGCCTAACTCCTTCTCGTTCCACTGCCCGGTACCATAAGTTGGCAACTGCGCCATCAGTAATTGGCTGGTTATAAGAAGTTCCAGTAAAAAAATGTAAAAAATAATTACGCCATAGCTTACACTATATGTATTCCCAGGTTTCATGCCTTCTATATTTTTCTAATCAATTAATGAAATTACAAGCCGGCGCTCAGATCTTTTACCATTAATTTGATAATTGCCTATGTTTTATTGATTCGCTAAAAAATGAAAGTTATACTCTTGTGAGCCAGTTCTTCCTTATTAACAGCTGCCGGATAATTGTGGCTGTAATAATTGCCGGACTGGTATTTTCGAGAGAGATTATATAGCGCGTTTTTTCCGTTCTCTTCACCCTTTTTCCCTCCATGCTTGCCTTTTATACTACTACATCATTAATCAACCAAAATTAACAAGCATATGAAAGTCCGCGAGAGAATATCCAGAGCAACAATCCTGGCAGTGATTGCCGCCATTACCTTATCTTCCTGTTCATTTTTCAAAACACCCGAAGCACGGCTGCCGCGAAAGCTTCCTGTTAAGGTATTCAACATCACGCCTCAAAGAGCAGCACTGCGAGTTACAGGCGTATACTACAATCCCAACAACTATGGCTTTACCTTTACCGGCGGGGAGCTGGATCTCCGGCTGGATACATTTTACCTGGGACACGTAAAACTCGATACCGTGATGAACATACCTGCCCATGCTACCTTCACCATACCGGTGATAGTAGAACCTGATTTTGCAAAGCTGGGCAACAGTGGTATCAATATGGCTGATTCTGTGGTGGTGTCATTCTCCGGTACCATGGCGGGCAAAGTAGGTTGGTTCTCAAAAAAAATCGATATTAAATACCAGGGTAAACACTTCCTGGATTTAAGTTTTTAACAGCGTCAGGATATCCTGCCTGCTTATTTTCTAATCTTATTTTAATCAACATATAATATCGACAGGCATTTACAGATTAAACTTTTTGATTATAACAAAGTCTATAGTCACTATACAGTATAATCTGCAAAAGCACATGAAAACGCTATCACTATGCCTGCTGTTCCTCCCGTCAATCACGATGTTTGCGCAGCAACATGATTCACTTCCGACTACCGGTAACGAACAAACGATACCAATCCGCAACGAAGAGCGGAAGCCGCGCTTCAGTGCAGGCCTGGAATACCTGAGCGACAACGTATATACCGGCAGGAAAGACCCTGCCCGCATCCCATATTTATCTGCTGCACTAGGCTATTATCATAAATCCGGGCTATATGCGGAAGGCGCTCTTTCCATTTTAATGAATAACAGTACTCGTGTGGAGGCAGGCATATTTAGCGCCGGGTATATGTTTTCGCGGGGTAATTTTGATGGAGAAATCAGTGCCTCCAAATTCTTCTATAATACGCTGAGCGACAACGTACGGTCGGAAGTAAAAGGTGATGCGCATGCCAGTCTGGCCTATGATTTCAATGGAATTATCGCGGTGGCGGCAGAAGGGTATATGAATTTCGGGATAAAAACTGACTATTTAATAAAGCTGGCATTGGAACATAGTTTCGACCTGTTCAATGATCACCTGAACATCACTCCTGCCGTAGCAGCCAATGCGGGAACACAACATTATTATGATAACTATTATAACAACCGCCGCCTCAGTCCTGTAATAAATGTTAGCAAGAAACAGAAGCAGCGGCAATTACCTTCGGTGACAGCGGATATGAGCGGCGCATCTAATTTTACCATTTTGGATGATGAGCTCAGCTTACCTATATCTTATACCATTCATAAGCGACTCAGCTTTTCTTTTGAACCCACTTATGCTATTCCATTGCATCCGGCGGTGCTTACCTTAACAACGGTGTCTACCAAAGCATCAACGGTTAAAGTAGAGCCCCTGAGTAACACGTTTTACTGGTCTTTGGGTATTACCTATAAGTGGTAAGACTGGCTTCCCTATGTACTTTTTATTACCTTTAGGAGAGATAGATTATCACCATTCAAACAAGCCGGCTATGTTTAACTACCACTTTGCCAAACCAGGTCACCCGCTATTAGCTCCATATGTCGACTACTTCGTTCAACTGGATGGCGCCGGTACGTTATTCAAATCTATCTATTCCCGGCTGAATACTTCTTTTCTCCTGGATTTTGATCAGGGCACTTTTTATGATGGACAGCCTGTGAAAACCGGGTTGCTGGGCGTGAAGGAAAAGATGATCCGCTTCAGTCCTGCTACCTGTCGTTCCACCCTGGCAGATAAATTTTTCGTCAGTTTTACGCCTTATGGATTAAGCGTATTTACAAAGATGCCTATGCAGGAGTTAAGCAATGGAATGGTAGCAGGCGAAGACATTTTCGGAAGCAGCTTGCACCAGCTGTACGATCAGTTACAGCCGCTGTCATTTTCGGCGCGGGTTACGTTGTTTGAAACATTTCTGTTGCGGCGGTTTACCGCGCCTCACGCTTCACATCAACTTATCTTTGACCTGGCAGATGATATAAAAAATGACGTGCAAGGATCTCCCTTCCTGCAACTAAAAGCGCTTCCGCTAAGTGAGCGGCAGATAGAACGGAATTTCAAGCGATATATTGGTACCAGCATTAGCCGCTTTCTCCGCGTGGCCCGTTTTGAAAAAGCTAAACAGCTTATTGCTGGCCAGCCTTCCCGCCGGCTAACAGACGTTGCTCACCTGGCAGGATACTTTGACCAGTCTCATTTTATTTCCGATTTTAAACGGCTGACAGGAGTCAGTCCCAAAAACTTCCGGGAGTGTTGTTCCTCACATTAGAAAATGTCGGTCTGATACAATTCTACACCAGGCGTTGGTAATAGTTTTGCCGATAAACTCAATTAGATTTATGCAAAACAGGAATCGTATTTTAGTAGTTGGCGCTACCGGCCAGCAGGGCGGCGCCGTGGCCCGGGTGTTACTAGCAGAAGGATGGCTGGTCCGCGGCTTTACCCGTGATATCAACAATGCTAGTGCACAGGAATTGAGGGCCATGGGTGTAGAAATGAAGCAAGGTAATCTGGCGGACCGCGCATCTGTTGATCAGGCAATGGAAGAGGTATATGGGGTATTTAATGTGCATCCCGGACCGCTGGCGATGGACCAGGACGAAGTGCAAGCAGGCAAAAATGTGGCTGATGCAGCCGTGGCTCACCAGGTGGCGCACCTGATATATAGTTCTGCTATTGGTGTAGATCAGGCTGCCCAAACCGGTATGCAAACAGAGAAAGCAATGGTAGAAAAGTATATTCAGACGCTCGGGATCTCCTATACAATATTGCGGCCTGCTTCTTTCATGGAAAATTTTGTGCATCCGGCATTTGGTTTACAAGGTACTTCATTTACTACCGCAGCTTTACCCTCCACACAAATGCAATTGATTGCACTGGAAGATATCGGCCAGCTGGCAGCGATCGCCTTCAGGCAACGGGAGGCATTTAATCATAAAATCATTGAGTTGTCTGGCGACACCTTAACGCCTGTGCAAATGGCGGCGGCCATGAGCAAAACCACCGGGTTGAACATACAGTACCAGTTACTTCCAATGGAAACACTGCGACAACTAAATCCACGATTTGCCAGGGGTTACGAGTGGCTTAACTCGGGCAAAACCACGAAAGCAGATGAAGAAAGCCTGCGGAAAATT
This sequence comes from Chitinophaga sp. Ak27, assembly GCF_012726295.1. GTDB lineage: Bacteria > Bacteroidota > Bacteroidia > Chitinophagales > Chitinophagaceae > Chitinophaga. The sequence goes on from NZ_JABAOB010000011.1 coordinate 289,628, forward strand.
CACCCGGGCCTGCTAACGTTTGAAGAGTGGCTGAATAAAACAGGTGCGAAAAAAATTATGAACGAAGCATTGCGCCTGTTAAATAAATAAATGAATAGTGCTATGTTTTTGCTGATAACCTGGTTAAAGTATGACCGTTTTTACTGTATTTGGACAAACAAAATTGTTTGTCCAATTTTTTTTTGCGGATTCCTTAATATTTCCTAGCTTCATATTCCAGAGCCTACAATACAAGTTCGAGCCCCTTTTTTACAACAGTTTTTGGAAATGTAACCTCAAGAATTTCAGCATTTGGTGTTTTTATAGCATATCTTTTTGAATTGTCGGAATCTGGTATCGTTTTATTTCAACACTTTATAAACTTAAAGAGCAAATCGAGTCGTATCGTACTGGTGTTATGTAGCTAGGACCGTGTTGTCGATGATTTAGATGTGAATACCCCTGATTCCTACTGCTATGCCCTATAGTTACACATTACCATATCAGTATCATTAGCCTGTCGATTATCAAACGGCACGGATAATCATTGCCTCTATGAAAGAGCATATTATCATTAAAGTTGCAGGAAGCATCCAGGATCAGCTTCCAGCCAACATTCCCTACTGGGTTGATTTTATCAATGATAAAACAACGGTGGTAGAAAGGTTCCACCCCGACGTGGATCGCATTCTTAATGATGCAAACCGTAAGTTTTGGACCACACGGGAGTATAAACCGCATACCGCGGAATGGAGTGCCGAGGAGATGCACGCGGACCTGCACCTTACCTTCCGAATCATTCTCCAGGACGATGGGAAATTACCCGACGACGTCATGCAACGGATTAAGCAGCTCCCATTCATTGTGCAGTTACGCACGCTGCTGTTGGGCACTACCGAGTTTCCCCGCGAAGTAGCGGGCGCGTTCACGATGGCCGTCACCGATCCCGGTGATTTGATCTACCTGCCGTATGCCAAAGAATGGACGCGGGGAGTGAAAGACATACGCGTGGCGGTGCTGGACACTGGCGCCAACTTTAATCATCCTGAGCTGGAAAATAAAATTGTACTCAGAAAAAACTTCGTTGATCTGCAGGGACTCGATACCTCCGAATTCATTGGAGATGTACTGAATATAGATGCATTACCTGAGGACCAGGTTGGCCATGGCACACACGTATCCGGTATTTTAGCCGCTAAAGGACTAAAAATGAATGAGGGCGTTTGCCCATCATGCAGCCTCATGGTAATACGGGTACTCGCCGCGATGAAAAGCGGTAACCGTATTGTGGGCGCCGGCATTGTTGACAATATCAACAACGGCATCAAATGGGCGGTAGACCATGGCGCCGACGTAATCAATATGAGCCTCGGAATAAAGCATTCCGGCGGTGGACTGCCGCATGAAGACATCGTAAAATATGCACTCAGTAAAAACGTAACAATTGTAGCAGCCAGCGGCAACGATGGTACCGACGAGAAATATTATCCAGGCGCCCTGGATGGCGTTTTTGCAGTGGGTGCAGTAGATGGCTCAGGGCAGGTAACTGGCTTCACTTCCTACGGCGCCAGCATCTCCGTAGTAGCACCCGGCTCCAACATCTATAGCTCTTACCTCAACAACGGCTATGCCCTATCTTCCGGCACTTCGCAGGCATCACCGTTCGTGAGTGGCGCAGTTGCCCTCATGAAATCACTGGCCTATGAAAAAGGCCGCAAGCTTACAAACACCGATATCAATTATATCCTGAGAAATACATCTGACAGGCTCACCAGCAAAGTAAGGGACCAGAAGGCCGGATACGGCCTGCTTAACCTCGCAGACTCATTCAAACTGTTAAACGCTATTTTATCATAAATTCTTTAAACAAAAAGTCAATGGCAACGCTCAATTTTTTCCCTACAAACGGCGTTAAAATACGCAGAACAAATGTCACAACAAATGGCGTCACTGCTGATATTGATGCCAATGTGAAAGAGCAGCTGGTGTATCTGAACGATCTCCTCAGTAAACCCATCTATCAGAAAGATGAAAATGGTGACTGGACCGGACCAGATGGCACCTTTATCCAGGACTTTGTAACCGCCTCCTTGAAAACCAGGCGCTATGGCAGCAGATACAAAGAAGAACAGCAATGGGAAGAAGGTAGCCTCCTTAGCAACATCTACCGGGCTATCAACGCCAACAGTTACCTCAACAACGGCAGTACCATACATTACAGCCTCGAAGAATACATCGATGCAGAAGATAAACTCTCCCTGCTGAAATTCGATTTCTCCGACAGATTGATGAACAACTGGAATAACCTGGACATCAATCCACGTACCATACTTAACTATCCCGGTATCGTCAACTACCTGCTGGCCATGGGCTATAACGCAGGATACCAGGAAATCAATGGTCTCACCAATTTTATTTTTGGTAATAGATCCGGCAACCGCAACATCATCAGCTACGCACAGGTAAGCGCCGCACGCGAGTATATCCACGCAGAAAAAGTGGATGTGGAATACAATACCGACACCGCCCAGATCATCCAGGATATCCTCAAAAACAATCCTTCTTTCTCCTCACAATCCTTCTACCCCCTCATACAAACAACGGTAGCAAACTATGTGAGCAACAGCAAAGAACTGGACCTGCTGAAATTATCGAAATACTACGATGATATACCAGTAGCAATGATCCCCCGGCTCATCAAGATGATCAAAGCATCTGTGCTGCCGGTGACCAAAACGAATATCGATACCCTCCTGCCCATTTTCATGAACGATATTGAAAATACGCCCGGATGGCAGGACGATACTTCAGACACCGATACCTCCACCAGTCAGGGTACGCCCGACTTCAGCGTTACCTTCCTCGATGAAGATAATGCGGTGGTACAAATTCTCTCCGACAATATCCGCTGCGCTGCCCAAATGTTCTACTCCATGACCCTGGGTGATGAGCTGGATGTATTCAATGTAGTCAATTTCTTCACACACAAATATATGGTCAGGGGAAATATACAAATCTCCGACCAGCAGCTCCGGGAAGACCTGCAGCTCTATGTTTTCTCTAATAAATTTACTAACCCCAAAACTGGCAAGATCGTTGACAGAACCCGGCCCGCAGAGCGTATGATGTTCTACAAACAGGTGTTCAACTACGGCAATGCACCGGTTACGGAAGATGTGGTAGTGAATAAAGAATTCCCGAAATACTGGCGCGTACTTATCATGGAAGTAGCCAAGTATATCCAGAAAGCGCAGGATAGTCCCAACCCCGACAGCTATGTATCCCGCCAAACAGTGATGCAGGCCGTTGAAGATCTGCAATACAACTTGTCTACCCACTGCTCCGGTATGGCCAATGTGATATCGCCGATTATCTATGATGAGCTGTACTTCGTTATCAAACGCATTCTCAGTCACCCGGAAATAGTGAAACAACTGGTACCTGCGGGCGGTAACTGGTGGAAAGTAGTAGAACTGCTGTATGAAGGGATGAAACACCAACGTCCGAAGACAACTATTCTTTACAATAAAGCCAAACTGGGTTATGCTATTCTTAATTCTATCGCCGACTACAACCCGGTAACCTTTGAAGATGATACCCGCTTCTCCACCTTTATCAGCAACGTGGATGCCTTCATCATCAGCCAGGCGCAACTGCAAAACAGGGATGACGACGACGACGCCAAAGACGACAACGATCATAAACGTATCAAAGGGCGTGACAGGGACCGCGATAGCGATAAAGACGATGACAAAGCACCTGAAAAATCCACCGCGCCTGCCGGCAAGGATGAATGGGACTTTTAACAGTCCAGGCATTTGTTCAATTAATCAATCATTCAAAAGTATAACCAGCTATGGATATCAATGTAATACCTTCCAAAGGGCAGATCCGGGAATTTGCCAGGGCGCAGGCAAGAGAAGTATTGGGCAGCAGCGATGTGTTCAGGAATATGCCCCTGGAAGACCAGAAAAGCATCTACCTGTCACTGATAGATGACTATACCGCCAAACAGATGAAAAAACACGGTATAGAAGAAAGTATGGCCACCGACAGCGGAAAAGATATGGGCTACAAAGGCTATGACCCCGGCTTCCAGGGCGACACCAAATCTTTCAAGGAACTGGTCGACTCAGTAGACTTCCCAAAATTTGTGGCCGACCTGCTGAAAGCGGTATTCGACGCCAATCTTAAAGTAATGAAAAGCCAAACAGATAGCTATATCAAACTGATGAAGGAGGCAACCAAATCTACTGCCGACTTCATCAAAAAGGTAAAAGATGACGACACCTTTGCACGGCTGGCGGAGTCACGGAGCGACAAGTACAACGTAACTACAGAAAAGCAAGCCGACGGCAGTTCCAAACTGGCGCTCACCAACCCTGAAGGCGAGAAACAGGACCTGGAAGATGCCGAAGTGAAAAAACATATCCTCGAAGCAAAAATAAATATGGCGAAAGAACACCGCGCCGCATTGCGTGAAGTATTGCTCATGGGTGTAACCCGCCTCGTTGTAGAAAAAGGCGAAATAGACGCACAGGTGGAATTCAGCATTAAAGCTACGCGCGCCAGCACTGCCCACCACGACGATCAGAACATCAACACCGTAAACACGCATGTGGAAGCCGATGGCGGCATACTGGGTGCTATATTTGGGGGACCAAGTATGACCACCGATATCACCAACACCAATATCCAGGTAAACACGTCCGATAAAAAGGCCACCGATGACCTCACCGCTAACCTCAAAGGACATGTAAATATCAAGTTTAAAACAGACTATTTCAAACTGGACAACTTCGCCAATATGTACGCGGATGGCGGCGTGGCAGCCCTTAAACCTGCCGGTAACACACCCGCTATTGCAGCCCCGGCTGTTGGCGCACCTCATTGATAACTTTTGGATATGAGCCTGGCTATTTTACATTGGGAATCGGCAGACAACCATAGCTATCATTTTAAGATAGATATCGGTACCAACGAATATTACCAGTTCAAGATAGGCAAACAAATTGTTACCAGGGCCGGGATCCAATGGGTAGATGATATTTCGAAGGTGACGCCTTTCCAGCGAAAAAAGAAGCTCACTTTCCTGGGAGACAGTGAAGAAGAAATAGCGCTACCCAAAAAGTATTTTGACCGCGAAAACTGCCTCATACAGCTGTGCAGCGCAAAAGACAGCAATGGCAGGGCGCCGGCGGTTTCAAAAGTGATCAGGATACCTGTTGCCATGCAACAGATCAACACAATGCACTTTAACCTCTCCTCATCAGCAAGTACTATGATGGACACTACAGATTTCAACCCCGTAAGGAATATAACCGCCGAACAACAGTCGCTGTCACAGCAAACCTCCATAGAGGATATTCTTGGGGGGCTTGTAAGAGCGGTGCTGCCGGCAGCCATCAGCTACCTGAATCCGCAAACCACTACCGCTGCGCCGGGGAGTGGTACTACGGGTGCTAACAGCAATAGCAACACCAACATGCTCACCAACCTGCTTGGCGCCGTACTGCGTGCTGTAGCGCCATCCATACCAGGGTTCAGCGGGCAACAATCTATAAGCTATGCCGCCGGCAGCGATAACCGCTTCGGCAATTATAGCGATGGTCAGCCCGATAACAACCAGTTCTCGAAGCCTTTTGTATTTGGCATCGATGATGCACTCCTGGCCAGTATGGCTGGTCCTATTATCCAGCAAGGTTTACAGCTACTGCCGCAACTCGTCAACGCCGCTAACCAGCATAAACTACAAACACTACAAGCCAACAATCAGCTGATGAGCACACTGGCCGGCGATGTACAACGCAGGCTGATGATGCAGCAATTGATGCAGAACCAACCTGCTGCGGGAGCTGCACCCAATATCAATCCTGCTGTGCTGGCACAGTTACTGGCGCAGTTACAGAACGTACAGCCCCAGCCTGCTCCTGCTCCAGCCCCGGCTGCCGCACAGTCCCTTTCCCTGGACAATGGCGTTTATTCGCTCAGCAACGGGGTAATACTTACTTTTGAGTCGCTGAAACTTACGCCACACAATGGCAAAGATGTATTGCTGCTGCAACAGTCCGATAAAATTGTCTTCAAAATAAAACTAAATGTAAGTTCATCTCCCAAAAATCCCTTACCACGGGCAATCTATACTTTTTACTTCAAAGATCCGGCTACCAAACAACTCCTCCTGGAAAAAACATTCCGGAAAAAAGATATTGTAGCCAATACTATTATGGAGTTTGAATTCCTGAAAAATGAAATCGGTAGTATTCCCCTGAACAGGAATATCGAAATATTCGCAGAAATGCGCTGGAAAACATCCGGAGAAAAAGTATATAAAGCAATAGGCAACACGACGGCGGTATTTGTACAGCGCTATTTCGTGCAAAGCCAGGGAGACGCCGTTTCCGGCGAAAAAGAACTGACAGACATGAAGGTTTACCGGTCCTTCTGGAACAAAGTATGGCAGTCGCCCTCCCTGGGAAAGTCAAAATCACTCTGGGAACTGAATGTCGACGCCAGGTACACCGTATCGCTTTCCGCCGATCATACATCTAACGGCATCACCCCTACGAAGCTGTCTATTGACGAAAAGGACAAAGAAAGCCTCACCGATACAACTTCAGGCAGGATGAAGGCGGGAATTGAGCTAAGTATCGCCGAGCTTAACAAATTGCTCGGCGGCTGGGATGGAAACACCCCATTGGAAGATGAACAGCTCAGCGCCATCCGGAACACAGAATTTGCAAAATCCAATGCAGCGGAAATGATCTATAACATTAAGCTAAGAGGCAGAACCTACGAGCAGGGCATGGTATGGGTAGTACCGGTATTTAAGCTTTTCGAGATCACGTTGGGCAAAGTGGAATCACTCAGCCCCGAAGGGTACGTGAGTCAGACGACCAACACCAAAGTAAAATTTCCATTACCTGTAAGTATCAGGATATTGGGTATCAAATCAAATAATCAATAAGCATATGGACTATCCTTATATATACGGCTTGTCCGACGACGACAGCAGCGAAGCTAAGCAGGACGATGCTGCAGAAGCCTACAAATTTGAGGGCTTTGAAATTGAAGTAAATGTGAAAGTGGTATTGAACCCGGTTACAAAAATAAAAGTATCATGATAGATGAAGCATTTATCTCCTTCCGGGAAATCGTGGACAAACTATTGGACATCCCGGGGGACTTTACCGATGAGGAAAATGGCGTTCATTCCTACATCTACGAAATAGAAATAGGAACGCCAGTAGAGCTGGATGTAAGTGTAGATGAAAATGGTAAGGTAACCATAGGCAGCATCCCGCCGTTGTACCGGGTGGATACCAGTTTCCTCCCCTCTTATCATAGTGTTACGATAAAAGCTGAAAAATATATCGCACCTGAACATGGCGAATGACAACAAATACTGGAATCTTGAAGACTTTGTCGACTCGCTGGTCGTAGAGCTGGATAAAACCCGCGAAACGCTGGCCATCAAAGCTATCAATAAACCGCTGACCTACACAGTGAAAGACCTGGCTATCGATCTCAACATCTTCCCCACATTCGATGGAGATACCATCAGGTTTATTACCGCACAACCAGGACAGCAGGGAGCTTCTAAAGTAAATATCCAGTTGGGGTCCATTACCGACCAACAGGTGCGGGCTACTACCAAAATTTCCGGATTGAAGAATGATACCAAGATAGAAGACATAGGCGTAGATGAGAAAACACGCAACAAATTACGTAAGATGGGCGTCAATTCTGTAGATGACCTGCAACAGGTAGAAAAAAGGCAGGTAGACATACAACGCGCATCGGACAACGAAATTGATTACAAAACACTCGCTAACCAGATCCAGAAATCCAGGAGGAACATGACGCCTCCAAAAGTAAATGGGGTAAGCCTCTCGCTGGATGACAACAAGCGTCCGTACCTCCATGTAAAAGGCGAAAACTTCACCCTTGACCCGCGGTATCCACCGGTAACGGTGATCAACAACCAGCTGGCAGAAGTGATGGAGTTTAATACCCATGAAGTGAAAATATTGCTGGATAAACAACATATCACACAAAATGAATCAGAGCTGATCATGACATTTGATCCTTATACGCTGGTAAAAATGAATATCCGGATCTAAAATGCTAACCGTATATGAAGAAGAAACAAATACCTTACACCTGCTACGATGATGTGCTGAGCAGCTACTATGGCTGTCATCATCGACCAAACAGGAAGAAAAGGAAGACATTAACGATGAGTTTCGATAATGGTGAAATTCTCCCCGGGAAAGACAGCGAACCTTTCCAGGAGTATATCGTGGCAAGCTCCCTGGATAAGGACGGGGATGTTTTTGATGAATACGTGGTGCAATCTTATTCCGTCGCAGAAGACAACAATAGTGAGGAATATGTAGTGCAATCATTTTCGTATAGTGATGATAGTTACGAATCGCCCTACCAGGGAACCGACTTCATATCTACTTCTTCCACGGTAAGCCAGAACCAGGACCTGCAAACCGATGTACTGGATCCCCTATCTACTGAAAAAGCCGCAGACGTTCCTTCTTCCGACAAACCGGATACAGATGCGCTGATCAACGATATTAAAGGGCTGCAACAACAAAATCCTCCCTCCAATAGCGCCCCTGCCGATAACAGCGGCTCATTGTCGTCGAGGGAAGAAGAAATCGTGAACGATCTACAGGCTATACTTTCCGGTAAAAAGGTGTATGATCCTGCGTCAAAGAAAACTGTCAACCGGGAAGATATTGGTAAACAACAATCTGTTGAGGACAGTAAACCTGCACCGGCGCCCGATCCTGGCGCTAAAAACGAACATGCTATCTTTGACCGCATCGCGCAAAATATGAAGTATGCCAATGCTTACAATCTCGGCACCATACAGGTAGATACAGAAGAATTGAATAATCGCTTCAATGAATTCGATAAAGTACCGACAGCACCGGCCAAACGGCCAGCCGCTCCAGCTCCGCCGGCAGCACCGGCGCCTGCCCCGGTAAGCCAGCAGGAAGACTTTGACCCCACCGAATTCATACGCGACCTCGACGAAATGCGCAAGCAGGGCCAGGGTCAACCTGTAGCTACCGTTGAAGCGCAGCCCGCGCCCAGCACGCAAATGAGCCCTCCCGGCGCTACTGCAACGGACTTCCCTCCCAGGCCCACCAACTTACGGCCATTGCATGCGCCCGAGCGCGCCGCTGAATTTGGCACCTTCGCCTATGTGGCAGATCCTGCCACCTTCAATGGCGATGGTATCCGCGTAACAGATAATTGGGTACACGATAATATCATGAGTGTCAGCATACCCCAGTTGAATGGCAAACAGGCAAACGGGCACCCTATACAACATGGCACCATCCTCTTCCACCGGGCGGGAGCCGACAGGCTGCAACGCCTCTGGGCAGCGTGGGAAGCCGCCGGACTATTGAACAGGGTGCTTTCCTTTGAAGGTGGATATGCCGCGCGCTTTATACGACATACTGAAAGCCGCACTCCAAGGCCACTGAGCAATCACTCCTGGGGCACTGCATTCGACATCAATGCCGCCCAAAATCCATTTGGCCAGGAGCCTGCACAAATGGGCCAGCCAGGCTGCGTAAGGGAACTGGTGACCATTGCCAATCAACATGGTTTTTTCTGGGGAGGTCACTTCAACGGGCATAAAGATGGGATGCATTTTGAACTAGGGAAAGCAATTTAATTTTTTCAGTTATACAATCCGTTTAAAATGGAAAACCGTTTCATCGAAATAGACAGCCAGATAGGCACAAAGCGCAGGCGTAATGGGTATGCCAGTGCTGCATCTATAGTAGATAGATTTGCTAATTCATTTGATGCCGTAGATTATACCGTGCCAGGCCTGGTAGCTCCCTTGCGGCAACCAACCGGCATGGTGTGCTGGGCTACGGTTGCCACGATGATGATCAGCTGGCGGCGGCAGGCCTCTCTCTCTATAGAAACAGCCATGGGCAATATCGGCGCCATGTATCTCACTAAATTCCGAAATAACCAGGGCCTTAGCGCCTCAGAAAAAATACCCTTCCTGACGGCTGCCGGCATGCAGTTCGAATATCCGCAAAGTCTCACTGTTGCCGGTTGGGAGCACCTCTTGCGTAGCTATGGCCCCATATGGGTCACTACTGCGGAAGGCTCCGATGCCCACTTTGGTATACATGCACGTCTCATGACCGCCATCCGCGGTAATGGCAATGCCGACGATACCCAGCTGACCATTGTTGACCCCGCAAGTGGCACCACCTACCAGGAAAAGCTTGCTGACTTCCTGGTGAAATTTGAAAGAGAAGTACGCGTAAGCCAGGCCTGGGATGGCAGGATACAAATCGTACATTTCGCCGCAGGCACCGCTACCACTCATTCGCTATCAGACGATAATTACACGGAAACAATGTCGGCCATTTCCTCAGGAGGCGTAGATCTTATTAAAAGACTGGAAGGATTCAGGGCACAGCGGTACAACGACCAGGCCGGCCACTGTACGATTGGCTACGGTACCTTAATCCATAAAGGTAATTGCAATGGCAGCGATCCTTCTGAGCAACCTTATCTCAGCGGCATTGATGACGCAAGAGCGACAGCATTGCTTACCGCCCGCCTCAATGATTTCCAGCAGGCCATTAACCAACAGGTAACTGTAACGCTGAACCAGAACCAGTTTGATGCCCTGGTGAGCTTTATATACAATATTGGTACTGACAATTTCCGCAGATCCACCTTACGCCGGTTACTTAATCAAGGCAATTACGGCGCCGTTCCAACAGAAATGCGCAAGTGGGTAAAAGTACGGCAGAACGGAGCGCTGGTAGACTCCCAGGGGCTTATCAACCGCCGCAATGCAGAAATAGCGCTGTATAATACGCCGGTATCAGGCGCTGCACAATCGCTTTCCCTGGATTATACCAATTATATGGCCGAAGCCAAACGTTTCTCGGAAGACTTCTCTGTACAGTCAGACTTTATCCAGCAATATGGCCAGAATGCAACAGACAGTATGCGTCAGACACGTGTACCCGCTTCCGTTACCCTGGCGCAGGCTGCGTTGGAATCAGGCTGGGGCAAGCATGCACCCGGCTTCAACTTCTTTGGCATTAAAGCGGGAGCGCATTGGACAGGTGCTACACAACTCTTAACCACTACAGAAGTGCACAGCGATAATGACCGCAGCAGGCACCCTTATCCGGAAGTTATCTCCATAGAACAATTCACCGATAACAACGGTAATGTCAAATACCGGTGGCGGGTAAAAGATACCTTCAGGTCTTACGCCAATGCGGCAGAAAGCTTCGTCGATCATGGCAATTTCCTTGTAAACAACAGCAGGTACCGGCCGGCATTCAGCCATACAGACGACGGGCGGCAGTTTGCGAGGGAGATTGCGCGGGCAGGATATGCTACAGATCCAAATTATGGCGATACCCTTGTGCAGCTTATTGACCGTAACAACCTTACGCGTTTTGATACACCATCAGCACCGGCGTCTTCCGGCAACGGCAGCACCAGCGTGCCGGCTGTGTCGGGAGCGAACAGCAGCACTATCCAGGAATTTGCCAGCGATATCCTTTCCGGCCCCAACAGGGTATCGATTCCCCAGGCGATACGGCAACAACTGGAATATGTGAGGGATCACGGCAACTATACATTGAACGGTACTACCTTCACACCATCACTCCCGCTACTGCAAAGCATCGCGCAAATTATGTACTTCTCACTGGATCATAACAAGACCGCTAACCCGGCCTTCAGTATCCTCAGCTATATACGCCCGGCGTCCTCTCATCACTCCAATGGCACAGCCGTAGATATCAGCCATATTGATGGGAAACGCATAGACGTCCGCAACCAGCAGCAGTGCCTGGATGCCGTAGTGGTGGCCATCAACAACCTGGCACCCGGCGCTTATGCCTTAGGATTACCACGGCCGCCATATGCAGATGGAGCCGGTGCAGAACATGATTTTACCACCTACAACAGGCATATCACGGTGTACAACGATACCCATCCCCCTACCCTGATGACGCAGTACCAGGACCTCCCCACTACAGGCAATTTCTTCCTGCCCAACCGCTGGAACGAACATTCGCCTACCGGCAGCACGGCTACCGACTTAAATCATATCACCAATGAAACATCACGCAATACCCTGCGTACTGCTATCAATAATGCCCAGGGACGAGGGGTAAATATCCGCTACCTGTTTGCGGATGCACTGGATCACCTGCATATCCAGGCGCTGTAAATATTGACCGGGGGCTAACTACATCATTATAGCCCCAGGTTGGGGCTGACCAAAAAGTAAAATAAGGCTTTTTGGTCGGCCTTTTTTTTAAGTGATAAATTTTCAGCTTTTAGATCTTGATTTGATTGTCGGGATGTTTAAATGTCTAAAAGTGTGATTTTAGGACAG
>NZ_JABAOB010000012.1 GCF_012726295.1 Chitinophaga sp. Ak27
ATTACAAGGTATTGGGCTTAGTAACTGGTCAAAGTACAACCGGCACCGGTCTGTTTACAGAAGTCGGGGCTTCTTGGACAGATTTTTTTGGAATGCAATCTCAAGCATATAACAAGAAAATAGCCAACGGTGAGGAACTATGCCTTCTACAAATCAGGTCCAAAGCTGTAAGGGCTGGTGGCAATGCAGTTATTGCAGTTGATATTGATTATTCTGAAATGGGAGGAGAAAAAGGCATGATCATGGTTTGCATGTCCGGTACTGTGGTAAAATTGAATAACTTGGAAGTCCTCGACCAGTATAAAGTTGAATCAATAAAAAAAATATCGTTTCTAGCTGATAAACTGCATGCATCCAATAATAAATATGCGGAAATACTTGAAAAGTTAAATTAATGCAGGGTAAAGAAACTGTTACACCTATCCTTCTTCCGAAATAGTTGGAAAGGATGTTTAATTATACAAAAAACAAGTGCCTACAGGGGAAGCCTACATTATGACCAGATATTTGGAATGACCTACTGGCTAAATTTGCATATGAAGAGCACCGAACCAAGTCGGACAACGATTTAAACAATTTGTTCGGGAATTTATCAGTCCAAATGAAGATGTAATACTTTATCAGCTCCGAAATAGCTTACTCCACTCTTTTGGGCTATATGCAAAAAATGGCGACAATGAATATCGTTTTCTATTGTCGGCCTCACAAAACAACGAAGTATTGTTTCGCATACACGGCAGGTTTCATTATGTAAATGTCTTGCGCCTGCACCAGTATTTTGAGATCAGTATTCTTAAATTCAAAGAATCATTAGAAAGCAATACTGAGTGGCACACAGAGTTCGAGGCATTGTTGATAAAATATGGAGGAACCAGTATAGTCACTATGGATAGTTTTGCCTGACGACAGACAAAAAATTATTAATCACCGTTCTCCTAACTATTAGTGGTTAACTTTATCCACGCTTTTACTACCCTGAACAATTGATATTAATTAGTTTAAAATCAGTAAATTTAAAATAAACATTATATTTATCCACTATATAATATCGCAGGTCTATTTCTTGAAAAAAAAATTCTAACTGAGTATCAAATCATGGCAAACAACACTATTATAAAAGAGATTATTGACTTCTATTTAAAGACAAGCACTGATGAGGGGGCTAATAAATTTCCTTCCGAAATAGAACCAGAAATGGCAGACCACAATCAAGATCCTAGTGAAGAATGGAGAAACTGGTTTCCAATTGATAGCACAGTTACAGATTCAGACATTAAATCTCTTGAAAACCAAATAGGATACCATCTACCCGAAGACTATAAAACATTCTTAAAGCATAAGCACTATTACGAGCTTTATATTTCAGAAGCATCATTTTGCAGACATCCAATAAATAAATGGGCGAAGCATCTTCATGAAATGATCTTTGAAGGCTGGCCGACTGAAGAAATTATTGACCGTGGATTTATTCCTTTCGCGGACTGGAGTGATTGGGGCCTGCTTTGTTTCGATGCTAACCGAAATTTGGGAAATAACGACTATCCAATTGTTTTATGGGATCACGATCGCTCTGACGAAATTAAAGATGTAGCCGATAACTTTATGGAACTGCTTATCAAGTTAGATAAAGAAAATAAACAAATGTGGCTTAACAACGAGAAAGTACCATAGCTAGAGAATTACATCAGAAAATAAATAGAAAACTCTGGTTGAGGATATCATTCCCACGCGATGCAAACGAAGATAATAGACTTATTGGTATTGGCTAACTGTATATTTAAACCAGACCTTACCCTGCATCGCTTTCCTTATGGCAATGAAATACCTGACAAGCAGCCAGTAACAAACTAGGCTCTCGCTTTTAGATAAATCATAAGTTTTTTGGGTTATTCCATTACTAACTGGTACTGATAGCAATAATTTTTATTAATTTCTCTATTTTTTGCAGCTAACAAGAACTACGCAAGTAGACTGCGCAGTTGTCATATTACCTTTACGTAGCCTCAGAAACTGCGCAGATTTAAATCTGTGACAATAATGTTGATGGTAATCAATTTTGTCCGGCATATTGAAGCCGATAGAACCATATAACAGCTTTCGAGGGATGAATTTTATCAACCCGTTAGACGAAGTGATCTTTATTCAACAAACTATATTATAAATGAAGCTGGAATCTATAACTGAAAATGGAAAGGAATACATCTTAGTATCCAAGCAGGGCCACGTGGAAGAAATAGTTAATCGAATTATCAAACAGAAACCATTTGCCGATCAATTCAAATTTTCTGAAAGAGGGCTCTTTATTACTCTACTTGAATCAGTAGAAGTTAGCAATGAAGACTTTACCGTCAAATACTTTTATTACGATCCAATGCGGAAATTGCACATATCAGAAAGTGGGTCCGGATATGTATGGATCAGCAATATTGGCCTAGTTGCGAATAGGAAAAGGGACCCAAACCGCGCTGTAAATTCATGCCTAAATCAATATACGGTGATCTCATTATTATTTGAGAAGGCGATTGAAGTCGTTCAAGATGAAACAGTGTATGACATCGACTCTCATAGTTTTGACAGCCTGACCAATTTATCATCTGCTATATACCATAACCTTATTTTTTATATAGAAGTCTTTTGCAAGGCATATCTTGATTTAACAGGCACTCAGCCTCCACGTACTCATAAGCTATCAACAATCTATAGGAAAACTGTTGAAGTGATGACTGGTAACAACCACAATGATTCGCTCTTCCAAGTATTGATACTTGATCCACTTTATAAATTTGTGGATCACTTAGGAAAAATTCCGGGTAATTTCAAAGAAGAATTCATCAAATACGATGATAATCTTCAGGACGACACTGTAATTCTGTTCGATTTATCAGGTTTAAATCAAATGATACATTTACTTGAATTATCTGATGATTTTATCAGTGACTATTTTTACACAGGTACCGACACATATTATTTAAAATCAGACCTGTATCAACGGATGATGGACAAGGCAGACACGGAAGAGAAAAGGAAGAGGATTCAAGACTTGTATCCACATTTGGCCAAGGAAAAAAATAATATCATTAACCGATAGAACTCAACTACCTCTCAATCAAGTAACACAAGGTTTGAAAATTTTTTTTGATCCTGCTAAAATTACAACGAGAAGCTAATATGGATTTAAAGTCAAAATATCGTAAATTAGTATAGGTAAGTAAACCCAAATAAAACGAAGTAACCACGAATCGCGAATCCGCACTTTGATAGACTAACAAATAGACCAAAAACAAAAAACCCGCGCAGTGCGCAGGTTTCAGGTTTCTCCAGTGATCCCCTTGGGACTCGAACCCAAGACCCATACATTAAAAGTGTATTGCTCTACCAACTGAGCTAGGGAATCATTCACCCCGTTTGTTTAACGGAGTGCAAAGATAGTAATTATTTACTCCTAGCCAAATTTATTTGAAATATTTTTATCATTTCCCGGTAAACACAAGCTTGTAGCGGATTACAGCATCATCTTTTTCTTCTTTACTGAAGATATGCAGCAGGTAATACTTACCCGCTACCCAGTCATTTACCGCATTATCATAAAACGGACTACCCGGATTACCGCTTTGTCCGCCAGGATAAATGCCATATGCTTCTGTTTTATCCGATAGCTGTACCACCATTCTCCATGAAGGCCCGTGGTCTTGCTTCGTAGCATTTACAATATGCTGACCACCGCCAGTATTCAGGTGAAGGGCGCTGAAAGCAGGAATGCCACGGGAAAGGTGGTTGATATTGGTACCGCGCGCCTTGCCCAGCTCCAGTTTGCCGGCTTTATTCAGCTCACTCACTTCATTTACGGTGGCGATAAAAGCACCATGCACCAACTGCGACAACGTTTCTTTTTGTGGGGTGTTGATGTTGTCGATAAAATGGAATGAAGTATCGCGCAACAGGATTTGCAGGGTGGTGATAGCCTGCGGATAAGCCAGTATGGTAGTGTCTTTGGGGCGAAGTTCATCTCCCCAGAGCGTATCCTCCAGGTGCGTCCAGAAGGTGTTGAAGATAGTGGCGCCTTTACTGTCGGGCGTAGCCATGCAATCCCACGACGATAACAGTTGCCAGTAAGGCTGCTGCTGTGCCGTCAGGGAACTGCTGTCGATATGCTGCCGGATCATTGGCAGCGCGGCGGCAGCAAACAGGTTTTTATCATCATTTTGCAACTGCATCATATCCTGCGTGGTGATAGCGTTCATGGCCGCCAGCCGTTCGTTGATGCGAACACCGCGATACAGGTCGTAATGTCCATATAAACGATAAGGATACGTGCTATCAGTAGCGCGCTGGTTGGCAGAGCTCACAAATCCGCGTGCGGGATTTTTGATATGTGGCAGTTCTTCGTGTGGAATAAATCCCTGCCAGGAGAAAGAGCTGTCGGTACCCGGCATAATCCATTTACCCTGGTCTTTCCACCGTAATGGATATTGCCCATTATGCCAGATGGCAATATCGCCGGCTTTATCGGCAAATACAAAGTTTTGCGCGGGACAGGTATATATCGATAATGCCCGCAGGTAGTCATCATAATTGCGTGCCTTATTCAACCGCGTAAAGGTGGCCAACTCATTGGAAGAGTCCAGCGCTTTCCAGCGCATGGCCAGGAAAGTTTGACGGGTGGCCTTATCCGGGAAGGTATTGTCGAACATTACCGGCCCAAATACGGTATAGGCAACGGTATCATGTATAGTAGCACCACCGCGCACTTTGATATCCTCTACGCGCAGCGTAGCCGGACGATAGCTGCCATTATACAGGTATTCTTGTTTACCGTTGCGGAACTGCATGCGGTAGAAGTCCTTTACATCTTCCTCTCCATTGGTAACGCCCCAGGCAATATGATCGTTAAAGCCAATGATGACACCGGGAGAACCGGGCAACGATGCGCCGTATACATTCATATCGGGCGTTTGCAGCTGTATTTCATACCAAAGGGAAGGCAGGGAGAGCCCCAGATGCGGATCGCTGCATAGGATAGGCGCGCCGGAACGGGTTTTACTGCCGGCCACAGCCCAGTTATTACTGCCATTGGCCGGATCGGGCTTATCCATCTGGTATTTCATGAAGGCGGCATCGGCAGCCACTACGCTATCCGGCGGCATTACAGCCTTTGCAACAGCAGCAGCATAAGCGGTTCCCTTGGGTATGATCGGGTCGGTGGCATCGTGGAAATCCGGGTACAACAGGTTGAAATCCTTCATGGAAAAAAGTCGACGGGCATTGGTAAACTCCAGGTCATTGCAGAACCCCGCCAGGTCATGCGCCATGTATTTCAACAGCAGGGCCGATTTTATCACATCCCAGTGCTCTGGCTTATAGTCGAGTATTTTATATTCTACGGGATAGGTAGCAGGTGTCAACGTGGCAATATAAGCATTAATACCAGCGGCGTAGGATGTCACGGCCGTTTTGGTATCAGGATCCGCCATCATTTCCTTCACCGTTTGCTCGGCACCATATACCATACCGAGGCGACGCTGCCGGCGATCATATTGGATGGTCCGGGGGCCCAGTATTTCAGAGAGCCGTCCGGCGGCGGCATAGGTCTGCAATTCCATCTGCCAGAGCCGGTCGCGGGCCGTTACATAACCTTGTACATAAAACGCGTCGGCATCGTTGTCGGCGAAAACATGTGGTACCATGCGGTCGTCGTACCAAACTTCTGCTTTGCCCGATAACCCGGGTAATACCAATTGTTCGTGGGGAAATTCACCATTAGGCTCTGCATTTTGCCAGAAACCGGTTTGCGGGCTTAACAAATTTCCGAGGGGTGGTACCTGGCCCAGTTTGTGGCTGAAAGCATAAGCAAGCGATAAGGTAATAGCGGCGGTTATAACAGCTGGAATGATTCTCATAATACGGATCGGATGTAATATGTAAAATACATCAAATTTGTCTTATATCCGCTTACGCCTCCAATACTTTTATCAGCTGCCCTACTTCTTCCCGGGTATTAAAGCTATGCAGCACTACCCGCAGTCGCTCGGCCCCTTTAGGCACGGTAGGATGCAGTATAGGCCGTACATCTAGTCCTGCCTGTTGTAACCGTGCCGCCACCTGCCTGGTATTTTCATTACCCCGGGTAAGCACAGCCTGTATAGGCGTATGGCCAGGCAGTAACTCAGTGCGTAAGATGCCCGCGCGGAACTGCTCAATGAGCTCTGACAACTTCTTCCGCTCCGCCTGCATATAGGGGAAAGTAGCGTATCCCGCTTCTATAGCGGCCAGGGAGGCAGGAGGTAAAGCGGTGGTATAGATAAAAGACCGGGAGAAGTTAATAAGATACTCCCGCAGCAGCTTCGTTCCCAGTATCACGGCGCCATGACACCCCACTGCCTTTCCAAAGGTATGTACCCGGGCAAAACATTGTGTTTCCAGCTGCAGTTGTTGCACCAGCCCTTCCCCCGCCTCGCCGATAATACCAGTGGCATGGGCTTCATCTACCACCAGGTGAGCCTGGTACCGGCTGCACAGCGCGGCAATGGCTGCCAACGGCGCCAGGTCGCCATCCATGGAGTACACCGATTCTACTGCTACAAAAATATGACCGGTGGCATGTTTTATCTTTTTCTCCAGGTCGGCAAGGTCATTATGCTGAAAGGAAAAAGACTGAGCGGCCGACAAGCGCACCCCATCACGGATAGAAGCGTGTATCAGCTGATCATAAATGATAGTGTCGCCCTTCCGCCCCAGGCAGGACAACAGCCCCAGGTTGGCGTCGTAACCGGAATTATATAACAGTCCTGCTTCGGCGCGATGAAAGGCCGCCAGGTCTTTTTCTACCGACTCTATCCATTCGTAATTACCTGCCAGCAACCTCGAGCCGGTGCTGCCATGCGCCGGGTGACGCTCTTCCATCAGCGTATGAATATAAGCCCTCACCTCCGGGTGACGGGCGAGTCCCAAATAATCATTTGAACAAAAATCTATTTTGTCTCCCGGCAACCGTAACTCCCGGAATGCCTGCCGGGCCTTGCGTTCATCGAGCAATTGGGATAGAAAAGATATATCTGCAGTATGCATAGCTTCCTCTTTAGCGATGCACAATTTAAACTTTGCCTTTATCTTCGCAAAAAAGCGATCTACCAAGGACTATATTCACATGAGCAAAGTATCTATACTCGGATTGAAACTGCCTACCGACCCTCGATGGGTAAACCTGGCGGCTATTTCATTGCAGGACATTCTCACCGACCACGCCTATTGCGAACAAAAGGCTGCATCTTCCGCTATCTCACTGATCCAGCGTAACCCGGAAAGAACCAGGCTGGTAGAGGAACTGGCGCCTATTGTTACGGAAGAGTGGGGCCACTTCCGGCAGGTGCTGGCCGAACTAAAAAAACGCGGCCTGTCCCTCGGCAGGCAACGTAAAGACGACTACGTAAACGCATTAATGGATAACCGTGTGAAAGGAGGCCATGCCGACGACAGCTTCCTCGATGCACTCCTGATATTTGCCCTGATTGAAGCCCGCAGCTGCGAACGGTTCCGCCTCCTCAGCGAAGGCCTCGAAGATGAATACCTGCGCGAATTTTATCGCAAGTTCATGGTGTCTGAAGCTGGCCACTACCGCCTCTTTATCGACCTGGCCAATGAATATTTCCCGGAAGAAAAAGTAAGAAACCGCTGGCAGGAATGGTTGAAAACAGAAGCCGAAATCCTCCAGAATATAGATGTGCGGGGCGACAGAATGCATTAGTATTTTAAGCTGGGCGCATTCAGCGCTCAGCTTAAAAATTAAATCCCATATTCACATAAAATTTAATCTGCCCCGACTGATCAGAATACATCATCGTAGCTTCTATAGGGCCCAGCCGGCTGGTATAAGCTGCTCCCAGCCCATAGCCACTTAGGTATTTATAACGGTTGCCACCTGTTAGCTCTCCATCATAAATAGCGCCACCCACCCGCGGAATTGCATATAAATTTCTCATAAACTCATACTGCCAGGCCGCTTGTAACGCGCCTACCCGCGGTGTAATCACTTCTCCTTCATAAATTCCTACAAAAGGCACCTGGTTATGCACAACGTTAGTCATCCCTCCCACCACAAAACCATTCACCACCGATTGGTGATAGTTAAAACTGAAATCCGCGTTACCATCCAGCTCCACGGCCGACTTACGCCCGGTTGGAATGTAATACTTCATATTCAGCATAGCCCGCTGGAAGTTGTTGAACCGTACACCTAATGTTTCCAGGTCCAGCTCTTGCCCATTCTGACTCACCCTGATGCCCGGGTGTTGGTTGTAAATATATCCGGCCTCAAAATCCAGCAGCAATCCTTTGGTAGGGTACACTTTCTGGTTCAGCGAATTGATACCGTAGGAAACATAGGTATTGAACTGGTTAGTGCTGCCACGTACATCCTGGAAAATGGAATACGGCGTTTTGTATTTAATATACTCCCAGCGTGTACCTGCGCCTATCGACATATTCCGGCCAATTGTATACTGAAAGTCCATATTCACATTGGCATATTTATTACGATAAGGCTGTTGCCGGGCGAAATTATCGTCATAAAAAGTAAAGCCATTGTTTTCATAATAGGCACTCAGGCCAAATCCAAAATTACGGCTGCGTCCCAGGTACTTAAAATATTCCGCTTCCAGCCGCGGATTTTCACTGATTACCGCCGTTACAAAAGACCGGGAGTTGGGCACGATAAAATTGCGCTGAGTGAGGTTGATGATAGCATTAGCACCAGTAAAAGTATTATAGTTGAGCGCCACCTTCACATAGGTGAGCGGGTTTTCCTCTACCGTAATATCCATCCTGCTCCGGCCATAACCTTCCGGTACCAGGTTGTAGGTGATCAGTTTATAGAAGCGCGTACCAAATACATTCTGTATGGCATTCCTGATCTGGATAGCACTATAACAGCCATTGGGCTTGAGGTGCAGGCGCTGCAAAAAGAATTTCTGATCAGAGTGCACCAGGCCAGACACATTAATGCCACTCAATTCCACATCAGCAGCAAATGGCAGCCGGTTTGGCTGGAAGGGGGCTTCCGGATACAAGGCATTAAGCGAGTCGGCCAGGTGTTTGAAAACCGGGTACAACTCTTTTCCTTTCCGGCGGCCTACTTCTATGATGGAGTCTACGCTGCCGAAGCTCGCAGCTGAATAGTTTTCCAATTCTTTGCTCATAGGTATATACACATCACACAATGGCCGCGCTTTTTGGAAGTCTTCCGCATCTTTATAAAATCCGAGCTGGTAAAGGATGTCAATAGGCGTTACCAGTTGATCCGCCTTACGTAATCCGCCGCTCACATTGGCGCCTATCACGATATCCGCCCCCATGTCCTTAGCGGTAACTGTCGGAAAATTGCGTACTACGCCTCCATCCACCAGCTTACGATCGCCGATTTTCACCGCCGTAAAAATGGAAGGGATGGCCATGCTGGCCCGTAAACTGGTTACAATCTCCCCGCTGTCCAGCGTCACAATCTGGCCGGTAGCCACATCGGTGGCTACGCATTTAAACGGAATATTAAAGTCCTTGAAATGCTTTACGTCTTTCACCGGCCAGCACAACTTTGCCAGTTCCAGCCACAGGGCTTCCCCGGAAATCACGCCGGAAGCCAGCTTGGGCTTTCCATATTCAAATGGAATTTCGATGATATAACGGTTGTACTCCCGCTTTTCTTCATAGGAAATGTCGGTAAGGTCGGGTTGGTTGGCAAAAAGACTATTCCAATGAAGTTCGCGGGCCACTGCTTCGATCTGGTTGCCGGAATATCCCATGGCATACAAACCTCCCACAATACTTCCCATGCTGGTACCGGTAACAATGTCCACTTTCAGACCTGCGCTATCAATAGCCTCCAGGATGCCAATATGGGCCAGTCCCCGTGCGCCGCCGCCACTAAGGGTAAGTGCTACTTTGGGCCGGTTGCTCACGCTTTGCTGCGCGGCCACCTCCCTGCTACCTGCAAAAATAATTAACAACAATACACTTATTCCCCTGCTGACCTTTACAATTAAACCTGGCTTCATAGTATATGATTGACCCCTTCTTTAAAGATAAGGCTTTATAGACATTTATAATGTTTATAAAGCCGGAGTTTTTGCGGGGATATTTGGGGCAGTTCTAAATATTTATTATCTTATTCGCTTTATTCGCTGACGCGAGGAGCATGTTACCGGGGTATATGATTGAAAGCGACTTCACACAGCCGTCATCAACCGACAAAAAAGACATAGCAATTAACACTTATGAAAAACTCGCTTTCCCCGCAAAACATCTGGCAAGTTATCCTGGCCTCTTCGGCAGGCACGCTGATTGAGTGGTACGACTTCTACATCTTCGGCAGTTTGTCCGCCATCATTGCTGAGAAATTCTTTCCTCCCAGCAATCCCCAACTGGCCTATATTGCTACCCTCGCCACTTTTGCCGTGGGATTTATTGTACGTCCCTTCGGCGCCATTGTATTCGGGCGGCTGGGCGACATGGTAGGCCGTAAGTACACGTTCCTGCTTACCCTGTTGATCATGGGCGGATCTACTTTTGCCATCGGGCTCATTCCCAGTTATCGTACCATCGGTGTACTGGCGCCCATAATTGTATTACTGCTTCGCCTGCTGCAGGGGCTGGCCCTGGGTGGTGAATATGGCGGCGCAGCTACCTATGTAGCCGAACACTCGCCCGACCACCGCCGCGGTTATTATACAAGCTTCATTCAAACCACGGCTACCCTCGGCCTCTTTGTATCCCTGGGCGTTATCCTGCTCACCCGCATGGTAATGACACCAGACGATTTCAATAACTACGGCTGGCGTATCCCGTTCCTGCTGTCGGTGCTGCTGGTGATCATGTCATATTACATACGGATACGCCTGCAGGAATCACCGCTGTTTGCACAAATGAAAAAGGAAGGGAAAACCTCCACTAACCCTATCAAAGAAAGTTTTGCCAACAAGGAAAACCTGAAACTGGTAATGATAGCGCTTTTCGGCGCCGCTATGGGACAAGGCGTGGTATGGTACACCGGCCAGTTCTATGCGCTCTCCTTTCTCCAGAAAACCATGAACATAGAATTTGTGCAATCCAATATCATCATTGCCATTGCACTGCTGCTGGGTACCCCGTTCTTTATTTATTTCGGCTCCCTGTCCGACCGCATAGGAAGAAAAAAGATTATGCTCACCGGCATGCTGCTGGCGGCCCTGGCCTATTTTCCTATCTACCGGGCAATGGATAATATCGGTAACATTTCCCTGAAAAAGGAACAAACGGAATTGTTCCGCATAGAAAGCAATAGCGCTAAAAATGATGTGGGCGAAATGGTTACCAAAACGACCCGGGTACATAGCTACACCGACGGTAGCATCCTGAAGGAAACGGACGCTAAAAAAGAGCTTACCGTAAGCCGCGCAAACATCGCCTGGCTGGTGATCCTGATATTTATACAGGTGATCTTTGTTACCATGGTATACGCCCCCATTGCCGCTTTCCTGGTAGAACTGTTTCCCACACGCATCCGGTATACATCTATGTCCCTTCCCTACCACATCGGGAATGGCGTATTCGGCGGACTGCTACCCACTATTTCTACTATCCTGGTTACTAATACCAACAATCACCTGGCGGGATTGATTTACCCGATAGCTATTGCGCTTATCTGTTTTGTAGTAGGATTGATTTACCTGAAAGATAAAAGAGGCATTGCACTATAAGAGCGGAAAGCTTTAAGCTTTCCGCTCCCTTTAGGCCATCGGCTCCTCAAAATAGGCCAGCAAATCATCCAGGGGTAGCTCCGGGTGTTCGCCCATCAACTGTTTCACCCTGGCGGCATAGGTATGCAAAAATTGCCGGTGCTGCGGGCTTTCCCGGTTAAACGGCCGGTGACGGGCGGCCCTGTTTAATTCGGCAATGCGGTGCAGCAATTCCTGGCTGCCTTCACTGATACATCCTTTCACTACGTGCTCCCACACATACTGGATGGCCTGCTCATTCGGATGCACCATATCTTCTTTATAAAACCGGTAATCGCGCAAATCATCGATCACCAGCTCATATGCCGGGAAATAAAAGAGCCGGTTAAATTTATTGACCAGGTGATGCACGGCCTGCAGCAATACCGCTTTACTGAGATTATTCTCCACCACCCCATCGCGGATATACCGTACCGGGCTAACGGTGAAGAGTATATTAATTTTCCGGTTGCGAAAAAACAGCCGGTGCATCATATTATCGAGCGCCGTTACAATTTCATCGACCGTTAATAAACGTTTGTAAAAATTTCCTCCCGGCACTTTATGGCAGTTGCCTACCAGGCGGTTATCTTCTTTCAGCACATACGCATGTGCGCTGCCCAGGGTGATAATGAGCCAGTCGGCGTGGTCGATGGCGCGCACCGCAGCGGTTTGCATATGCTGTATATGATCCAGCGCGACTTCTGGCGTAAGGCCGGAAAAGCGGCTGTGATGGTCCCAGCTATTCCAGGAATCGTTGTGCTGGAAAAGATCTTCACGGGTGTATACCTGCCCGTCCATATAGCTGGTGAGCGCTTTCGTGATGCTGAGCGGGTTATATAAAATACCGTGGGGATTGATGAGTGTATTAAACCGGTGCTCCTGCAACTTTTCACCTATCTCTTCTGCGAAGCAGGAGCCCATCAGCAACAATTCCTGCTGATACTGGATCGTTGCCGGAAGTGGTGTTACCGGAACATTCAAATGAAACTGCATGATTGACAATTAATCTTTAAAAACGGCATCCGCCAGTAGCTGTGCCTTGCCCAGGGCCTGCATATTCAGGGGCAATGATTCGCCGTGTTCCTGGCAGAAAGCGATCAGGTTTTCTGTGGCCAGGTTGCCTACCAATTCATCCTTGGCCATGGGGCAGCCTCCTATGCCTTTAATGGAACTATCGAAACGCCGGCAGCCCTGGTCATAGGCTGCCTTGAGCTTGTCTTCCCAGTTGTATGGCGCCGCGTGGAAGTGCGCGCCGATCTCTACCTGGGGATAAGCCGGTACCAGGTGTCTAAACAAACCGGTGATCGTAGCCGGATCAGCCACTCCTACAGTATCTGCCAGGGAAATAATACCTATGTCCATCTTCACCATTTCAGCGATCCACTCCAACACTATTTCCGGGCTGTATGGGTCTCCATAAGGATTTCCAAATCCCATGGAAATATAGATGACCAGCTCCTTGCGGTTTTTAATGCAAAGCTCTTGCATGGAATGCACCTGTTCCAGCGATTCGGCAATGGTTTTATTGGTATTCCTCAGCTGGAAAGTTTCCGATACAGAAAAAGGAAAGCCCAGGTAACTAATTTCATCATATACCACGGCTTCTTCTGCTCCCCGCAGGTTGGCCACAATAGCCAGCAGCTTGCTCTTGGTGCGCGACAAATCCAGTTGCGACAGCACCTCCTTCGTATCCGCCATTTGAGGAATGGCTTTGGGAGAAACGAAGCTGCCAAAATCAATCGTATCAAAGCCCACCTGCAGCAAAGCATTGAGATATTTTACCTTTTCATCAGTACTGATCATCCGGTGCCATCCTTGCATCGCATCACGCGGGCATTCAATTAATTTTAGCATAACAAACCTTTTGCTCCCTAAATGTTGATAGTTCTTTGTTTCAGGGCTTCATACAAAATAATCCCTGCTGCTACCGATACGTTAAAAGATTCGAAGTTACCGGCCATGGGTATACGAAACAACACATCAGAAGCTTTTATCAGGGCAGGATACACTCCTTTGTCTTCCGATCCCATAATCACTGCTACCGGCTCTTTCAGGTCACAATCGTATAATTTTATTTCGGTTTCCATTTCACTGGCCAACACCTTAATTCCGTTGAGGTGCAGGGTATCAATGGCTTTGTTGAGGCTGTTCACCCGGCAAACGGCTATTTTCTCCAGCGCGCCGGCAGAAGATTTCATCGCTTCTTCATTCAATGCCGCAATGCCCTTGTCGGGTATGATAATGGCTTGCGCGCCACAGCAAACAGCGCTGCGGGCAATAGCTCCTATATTACGTACATCTGTAATACCATCGAGAATCAGGAACAGGGGCGTTTCTCCTTTTTCGGTAACATGAGAAATCACATCCTGCAAATCCAGGTAGGTAACGTTGGCGGTAATCCCGATTATTCCCTGGTGATTCGCCTGGGTAAGGCCGTTCAACTTTTCTACCGGCACATAGTTTACCGGGATGTTGTTGGCCTGCGCCAGCTCCCGGATTTGAGGAATAATATCGCCGGTGGCCGTACGCAGCATGAAAATGCGCTCAATAGGCTTGCCAGTGCTCAACGCTTCCATCATCGGCTGACGGCCAATGATCATGGATGATTGCTTGGGCCGCTGGGTAGCATATTTCTTCGGCCCTCTTGAGCCCTCTTTTCTTTCACCTCTGAAAGCATTAAATTTCCTTTCCATTGCTGCAAAGGTAACGGGTTTATTTGTTTAATAAGCCTTCATACATCATTAGCTTCACTTTTTGTATAGCCGCAACAGACACCGAATCAGTGATCTCGTAGCGGTCTACCATCCGGTAGGCTTCTTCAAAAGGTATTTTCTTCACCACCAGCTGCTCCGTTTCCTCCGGCTCTGCCTGCCGCTGCTCCAACCCCCGGGCCAGGAATACCACTCCTGTTTCATCAGATACTGAATTCGACAAATCCAGCCGGGTAATCTCCTCCCAATGGTTGGCCACCAGCCCCGTTTCTTCCAGCAGCTCCCGCTTAGCTGTATCCAGCGGAATTTCGCCCAAAGGGCACCCTCCTTCCGGGATTTCCCAGCTAAAGCGCTCCAGGGGAAATCGATATTGCCCTACCAGGTAAATATTGTTCTCCCCATCCAGCGCCACCACTCCGATGGCGTGGTTCTTAAAGTGCACCACCCCATAAATACCCTTCCCTCCCGTTGGGTTCAACCCTTCATGATGCCAAACGCTGATCCAGTTGTTATCATATCTTCTTTCCCGGGAATGAATCGTCCACGGGTTCTTTGTTGTGTCCATCTCTTAAAATCGAAAAATATTGAATACTACAGGGACTTATAATAATAGTAGGAATTGGTGTCTTTCTTAAACCCTTCTTTCTCATACAGTGCCTGCGCAGTGGTATTGGCAATATAGGTTTGTAACATCAGCCAGGCAGCATTTGTTTTTTTACCGTAATCGCTGGCAGCATCCAGTAATGCCTTCCCCGCCCCCTTACCGCGATGCTCTTCCAAAACATACAGATCATTCAGTAACCACCCCCTTTTCATTCCCAGGGAAGTAAAGATGGGATAAAGCTGTGTAAACCCGATGATCTCCTCTCCCTGCAACACTACAAATATGACACTGTCTTTTTTGGCAATCCGCTCGGTGATGAAAGCCAATGCACCATCGAAATCCGGCGCCTGATCATAATAAGCGCGGTAAGCCTCAAACAAAACCGCCACTTCATAAATATGTAATTCCGTTGCCCGAATAACTTGCATAGTATAAAAATTTAACTGAATACCTACTCAATTTAACGCATTTCACTAATAGAAAAAAAGATGTCCTGTCCGGTAAAAACCGGGGCGAACATCTGACTAAACTTCTACCTTAAAAAATATAGCTATTACTTATTTTGTTGCCGCAGCAAGTGTTTTCTTGTGTTTATTAAATGCATTATTTACCAGGAATACGCCCCCTATGGTTACCAGCGAACAAACACCGGTGAGCCAGGTCAGTTGCTCGTGCAGGATCAACGCTCCCAGCAAAACGGCTACCACCGGGTTAATGTACGCATACACAGATACCTGCGCCGGCGGCAGGTTATTCAGCGCAAATACATAGGCGGAATAAGAGAATACCGATCCTATCAGTACCAGGTACAACAGGCTTTCCCACAGCTCTGTGGTAAAAGCGCTGACTTCCAGGTGCTGCCCCAGGAACAACCAGGCTACCAGCAACATCACTACGCCACTGAATACCATCTGGAATCCTGCCCCATAGAGATAATTTACGCCCAATGCCCAGCGGGCCGTGAGTACCGAACCCAGCGCCCAGAAGATGCAGGAACAAAATGCGATCAAAATGCCAAACTGGAAATCAGGGTTCATTAAATTCGACAGGTAGTTATAAAAGATACCTGCCACTCCTCCAAAACCTAGTATCATTCCGATAATCAGCTGTAAACTAAACCGGGTGCGCTGCACCAGGAAATAGCTGGCAATGGTGATCCAGAGCGGAATGGTGGCCGCTATAATGGCGCCTAGGCCACTGGGGATATATTGCATAGCCCAGGTGAGCAGGCCATTGCCTCCGCAAAGCATGAGGGTGCCTATTACAAATAGTTTCGACAACACCATTTTTTCGGGTAGCTTATATCCGCGCAACAAAAAGAATCCTGTAATTAGCACTCCTGCTGCTGCCTGCCTCAACCCTGCCAGCATCACCCCGTGTATATGCCTAACACCCACCCTCGATGCCAGGTAGGTGGTGCCCCAGAAAATACTTACAATCACTAGTGCGATGTAAGCATTAGTATTCGATTTACGCATAACTGTACTTATTCACAACTTGGTCTGCTAAAATTTTCATAGTATCATATACCAGCTGCACATCTTTGGCGGTTGTTCTCCAATTTACCAAAGCAGCGCGGATGGCTTGCCTCCCCTGGTATACGGTGGCTGTCATGCAAGCTACCCCCGATCCGTTGAGCGCGGCCAGGAACTCACTCACCGCCCTCGCTTCATCCGGTGATGCTACATTTAAGGTGAAGCAAACTACGCAAAGCCTTACGGGCGACAACAACACAAACCGGGAATCTGTTTCCAGTAAATATCCCAGCTGACCAGCAAGGTTGATATTATTTTCCACCAGCTGCCGGTAACCATTTTTACCGTAGGCCAGCAGGGAAAACCAGGCGGGCAAAGCGCGTGCACGACGCGAGTTTTCGGGTACATAGTGAATGAAGTTAAATTGCTCAGCCGGATCACCCAGGTACGCCGCACCGGCATTCTGGAATACGACCGACTGCAACTGCGGATGCCGGCAAAAAATCATGGCAGCATCGTAGGGAACATTCAGCCATTTATGCGCATCAATGGTAATGCTGTCGGCCTGCTCCCAGCCTGCCAGCAAGTGTTTCCACTGATCGCTGCAAGCGGCAAATCCGCCGAAGGCGGCATCTACATGCAACCAGAACGGATAACGTTCCCGCAGCTTTACCAACGCGGCAATGTCATCAAAATCTACCGTGTTAACGGTACCTGCATTGGCTACACAAATAAGCGGTTCACCGGTGTGTGCCAACAGGTACTGTTCCAATGCAGCTATATCTACCTGTTCGCGCCCCGGCACTACCGGGATGTATACCATATTACTACGTCCCATGCCCAGCATCGACATGGCTTTTCCCACGCTGGAATGCGGGGTGCCGGAAATCACTTTGAGCCCCGGTAAGACAGCCACACCATCTTTAGCCACATCCACGCCCTGCTGTAACCCGGCCCATTGCCGGCCTACAGCCAGTCCCGTGAAATTGGACATCGTAGCTCCCGTTACAAAGCAGCCCAGAAAGGACTCCGGCAATCCCAGCAACTCTTTTAATAGCGTGATGGTTTCCGTTTCTATATAAAAAGCAGCGGAGGTTTTATCAGATGAATTCAGGTCCATGGCCGACGTAAGCCAGTCGCCCATCAGGGAGGCAGGCGTAACGCCGCCGGTTACAAATCCCCAGTAACGCGGACCGGCAGGCGCAGTAAGACTATTACCGTATTGCTGCCGGAACATTTCCAGCGCAGCCGCACCTCCCGCCCCGCTATCGGGCATGGATATACGACAATCGACAGCTATCTCCTTGTCAGCCGCCAGTTTATCTATTGCGGATAAAAATTTACTGCTGAAATCTTTGGTTAACTGTAATAACTGATCTGTATGTTTCAGGTCGTCCTGCAATTTTGTATCCATGACTAGGCAATATATAAATGAGATATATCAGTGCTGATTCAGGGTCAAAATTGAGACAAATAACTATCTTAAAACAGATGCAGTTTTTAAAATTTTGAGCATATCAGATTAAACGAGGCCGGTAAACAAATCTGTTCTTTCATGTTCGAGTAACCAGCGCTTGCGCCATATTCCACCGGCATAGCCGGTCAGTGTACCATTGCTGCCTATCACACGATGACAAGGCACAATAATGGCCAGCCTGTTTTTTCCGTTGGTAGTGCCTACAGCCCGGATACTTTTGGGATTATGGATACGTTTGGCGAGTGTTTGGTAAGAGATGGTGTGTCCGAACGGGATCTCGAGCAACTGTTGCCATACCGATTGCTGGAAGCCGGTGCCTTCCTGGAAGATGGGCAGATCGAATGTTTTGCGCCCGCCTCCGAAATATTCATATAATTGCTGAGCGCAATCCAATAACAATGCTGGAGGCTGCGGGAAGTCCACAGCTGGTTCTTCGGTAAACGATACCGCATTGATGAATTCCCCTGTACCACTGATGAGCAATGGTCCTACGGGACTGTCTATACGCAGATGATGCATTCCTTCTTCCATGAAAATAATCTACCGGGGTAATAAAGATCTCCACAAATAAAACGTGGCATATGCAGCATGTTCCTTCCAGGGTCGGGTAAATTCCTGCAATGCGGGCATGGAAGGTTTGCTCTCCAAATGTAATCTATTTTTTATCGCATTTTGTAAGCCTACGTCTTCCAGCAAAACAGACTGTGGGAAACGGCGATATTTCATGAGAGCATAGTTGGCCGACCAGTTACCGATACCTTTCATTGCCACCAGGCTTTGTAACGCTTCTTCGTAGCTCATTGCATCCAGGCTGGCTTCACTCAAACGGCCGCTGGCCATCTGTTTGGCAGTTTCCACCAGGTATAATGCCTTACTGCGGGAAAACTGCATGGGCGTTAACTGTTCCGGCTCCAGGGCTGCTACCACCACAGGATGCGGATACAGGTAATAGTCGGTATGATCTACTACGGCGTGGTAACCAAATTGTGTGATAAACCGCTGCCGCAATGTGTATGCAAATGCCAGGTTGATCTGTTGCCCGATAACGGGCCAGCTGATAGCTTCAAACAAGTCGGGCATGCCAATCAGCCGCAGCCCCCGGTACTCATCTGCCAGTCCCTTTAACAACGGATCTTTGGCCGTATAATCGTAAAACGGCTGCAGGTTGGCATCGAGGTGCCACCAATGGGTTATATACTTTATAATCGGTGCTTCCGCTACCTGTACGTTCAATGGCGCCAGTACAGTCACTTCCAGGTAACCGGCGGAGGAACCGGGCGCTATTTCTATCACCACCGGTTCCCCGTCCGACAATAACATGCGCCGCACCTTACCCTCCACGATATAATGCAAACATTCTTTATCTGACCTTCCCAGGAAACGCAAACATTCCTGGAAAGAAAAGTTTTGCGGATCGTTGATCGGCACTTTTATCTTTTGCAAAGCCATGCGCAAAAATACGTAAATGAGCACGGTTACATTTACGGATTCTTGCGTTTTTTTGAGCTGAATACAAAAAGTAAAAAGCTATTGAAGCGGATGGTCTTTGCGGATATAAAATCGCATTATTCATCCGCTTCAATAGCTTTTTGCTTTCTGCTCCTCTCACACAGGCTGCGTCCTGGAAGTTATGGCTACACGGTTCCAGGCGTTGATCATCACAATTGCCAGGGTGATGTGTGCCACTTCTTCGTGCGTAAATACTTTCAAGGCGTTGTTATATACATCATCCGGTACGTGCGAAGTACTTACCAGGGTTACTGCTTCTGTGAGCGCGAGGGCAGCACGTTCTTTGTCGGTATAATAAGGCGCTTCATGCCAGGCGCTCAATCCATAGATGCGTTGTTCTGTTTCTCCCATTTTACGGGCATCTTTGGTATGCATATTCAAACAAAAGGCGCAGCCATTGATCTGGGACGCCCGGATCTTGATCAGTTCCGACAGGGTTTTGTCCAGCCCAGTGCTATTTACAAAGTTCTGCAGTCCCATCATGGCTTGCATGGAGCCCGGTGCTAATTTATACACATCCATTCTTGCTTCCATCTTGATATATTTATTAATTGTTAATAGAAAAATTGTTCGCGGATAATTTTACCGTCGGCTACATGATATACGCACAATTCATTGCGCGTTCGGCGGCCGGCGCCTTTGATGGTAACGTCTACCAGCAGCTGGATGGCGAAATAGTCGTCGGCCACCACTGGTTCTGAAATCTCCAGCAGGTGTCTTTCTTCGATACTGTCGAGAAACTGGCGTTCTTTGGCCATTATAGCGGGCAATCCGTCAGTAATGCGCCCGTCGGGCTCTATGTTTACTGCAGCTTCATGGAATAACGTAGCTTGTGCTTCCGGAAATTTCCATTCCCGGCAAAGGGCCACCAGGTTATGTGCGAGTCGTTTAACCACCGTCATCATTATTGATTTACGGGTACAAAATAACGGCAATAAATATCACCAAAACAGATACAGATTTATCAATATTAAACCATAACAGTTTACCTTTGGCGAGATGAAAAAAAGCAACGGATTCATATATCTTAAACTGGCGGAAAACATCCAGCATATGATCAGCGAGGGTGTATATGCGGTGGGCGATAAGCTGCCATCGGTGCGTTCTTTGCACCTGGAACATGGCGTGAGTATCAGCACTGCCTTACAGGTATATACTCACCTGGAGAAAAAGGGATGGGTAACTTCCCGGGAGAAATCGGGCTATTTTGTGCGCTATGCGCGGCAACTGAGGCCACAACTCCCTCCTGTTACCAATCCTGCTCCCAGGGCCGGCAGGGTACAGATTAATGAAAAGCTGGCGGTATTCCGGAAAACGGCGCGATCGGAGAAAACTATTTCCCTGATCGGCGCTTCACCCGACACGTCGCTGATGCCGGCCGCCAAGCTGAAGAAAGCATTGCAGCTCGCGTCCCGGGAGCTGAATAATTCGTTTATCCCTTACGGTGATATTACCGGCCACGAGCCCTTTCGGCGGCATATCGCCCGCCATTGCCTCAATTGGGGCCGGGCCTTCTCTCCCAACGAGATTATTGTTACCAATGGCGCCATAGAAGCTGCTTCGCTCTGCCTGCGCGCCGTGGCCAACGCCGGCGATACCATCGCCATTGAGTCCCCCACCTTCTTTGGGCTATTGCTGGCCATAGAAAGCCTGGGCATGAAAGCGCTGGAAATTCCTACCGACCCCGTCACCGGCGTAAGCCTGGATGTGCTGGAAGATGCCTTCAAACAGAAAAAAGTACAGGCCTGCCTGTTCGTCAGCAATTACAGCAACCCACTGGGTAGCTGTATGCCGGATAACAGCAAGGAACAACTGGCCAAAATGCTGCAAAAGTACCAGGTGCCGCTGATTGAAGATGATGTGTACGGCGATCTGCACTTTGCGCCGGAACGCCCCCGCACCATCAAATCGTACGATGAAGAAGGACTCGTACTCTACTGTTCTTCCTTCTCCAAATCTATTGCCGCCGGCCTGCGCATCGGTTGGGTGATCGGCGGGCGCTATCATGAAAAAGTAGCACAGCTCAAATTCATGAGCTCCGCCTCCACCGGCATACTCCCACAGCTGGTGCTCACCAAATTCCTGGATCAGCAGCGGCTGGACCTGCACCTCAAATCGCTGCGGCAGGCCCTCAGCATGCAAACCATGCAGATCACAAAAGCCATCCAGGAATATTTCCCGGAAGATACCCAGCTTACCCGCCCCAACGGCGGTATCAGCCTTTGGGTAGTACTTCCGCCTAAAGTAAATACCTGGCAATTGCACGATGCTTCCATAGCACAGGGCATTACTTTTACACCCGGCGCCTTGTTTTCCAGTCAGCAACGCTATCAAAACTGTATCCGGCTTACTAATGCCAACCCCTGGAATGACGACCAGGACTGGGCTATCCGCACCATCGGTGAACTCAGCCAACAGCAGCTCAAGGGATAAGGAAGAAAAAAACAGGTTAAAACAGATGGCATTTTCGTACTTTTGGCCATATCAGATAGTAATGCCATGATAAAAACTGCCGATCACCTGTATCTCCAGGTAGCTGATAACATCGAACAGCTGATAGAAAAAGAAGTGATGAAAATAGGAGAAAAACTGCCCTCTGTCCGCATGCTGAGCAAGCAACAGGGCATCAGTTTATCTACTGCCTTCCAGGCCTATTATCACCTGGAAGGAAAAGGATTGATCGAGTCCCGTCCAAAATCTGGTTATTACATCCGCTTTAACTCTAAACGCATGCCTGCGCTACCGGGCACCTGCGCCCCGGTAAAAAAAGCCAGCGAAGCTACTGTAAGCGATATGGTGATGGAAGTATTCAGCCACATGCGCAATCCACAGATCCTGAACTTTTCAGTGGCCACTCCGCCGGCAGACCTGCTGCCGGCAGCTAAAATGGCGAAAGCAGTCACCCATGCACTGCGCAACCTGCCCAACAACGGCATCGGGTATGAAGCGCTGCAGGGCAACGCCCTCTTACGCGGACAAATAGCCCGTACCTCCCTGGCCTGGGGCGGCGCCTTCACCGCCGATGATGTAGTTACTACCAGCGGTTGCATGGATGCACTCACCCTATGTCTCACCGCGGTTACCCAACCCGGTGATACCATCGCCATTGAAAGTCCTGCTTACTACGGCTCTATGCAGCTGGCCGAAAGCCTGGGACTGAAAGTGCTGGAAATCCCTACACACCCGGTATCGGGCGTAGACCTCGACTATCTCAATAAAGCCATTCCCCGTCATAAAATTCGCGCCTGCCTGTTTGTGACCAACTACAACAACCCGCTGGGCTCCTGCATGCCGGATAAGAATAAGAAGATGCTGGTAGACATGGTGGTAAAGTATGATATCGCCCTGATAGAAGATGATATTTACGGCGACTTATACTTCAGCAAACAACGCCCGGTGAACTGTAAAACGTTCGACAAACATGGTCATGTACTATTGTGCAATTCATTTTCCAAATCGCTGGCGCCGGGCTATCGCGTGGGCTGGACTATGCCAGGAAAATATAAAGAGAAGGTATTGCTCATGAAGCAAAACCACTCTATTGCCTGCGCCTCGCTGCCACAGGCCGCCGTAGGGCATTTCCTGGAAATGGGCCGTTATGAATTTCACCTGCGTAATCTCCGGAAAATGCTGCATACCCAATGCCTGCGGTATTCCCAGGCCATCAGCGAATACTTCCCGGAAAGCACCCGCATCTCCCGCCCACAGGGCGGTTGCGTGTTGTGGATAGAACTGGAAGAATCAGTGAATACTTTTGAGCTATTCCAGCAGGCACTGAAACATAAGATCAGCTTCTGTCCCGGCAGAATTTTCTCGCTGCAGAATAAATACAACAACTGCATGCGGATCAGCTTCGGCAATGCCTGGAGCAAGCAGGTAGATGATGGGCTGAAAACATTGGGAAAACTGATCCGCAAGATGAGCGTGTAACGTCGGTTATTCTTTCAGGCTTTGCCGGAAGTAAATAAAGTGATATTCGATGGACGTATGCCAATAGGCGGTATTATGATCTCCCGGGCGACTGATAAACGTAGAGGGAATCTTTAGGCTATCCGTTTGTTGCTTCAATTGCGCAGAAAGCGGATACAACACATCTTCCGTACCACAGTCAAAAATAAATGGTTTCCGGAAATCCGGATGCTGACGCAAGAGCGTGGAAATGCTGTATTGGCGCCAGTCTGTGGTTTCCGGGTTACCAATAATTTTAGCCAGGTCGGTTACCATTCTATCAGATTGCCAGAATAGCTGGCTTACCCGCTGAAAATCCGGGTAGTCAATTTCCAGGGCCCCACTGGCTGCTCCTGCGGTATTGAAATAATCAGGATGTAAAATAAAATACCTCAATGCACCGTAACCACCCATGCTCAGCCCGCTGATGAAAATATTTTTTCTATCTACCTTAAATGATCGCTGGACTTTGGGCACCAATTCTTTGAAAAAAAAGTCCTCGTAAAGCGCGGCTTTATCGATAGGACTGTTGATATAATAAGACGTGAAGCCATCTGGAGCAACGATGATAAAATTATATTGATCTGCCAGTTGCTGAAGGTTGGCTGTCTTCGGCCATTGTCGGTAGTTTTCACTATAGCCATGCAAAAGGTACACCACCGGGTATTCCCGGGTGTGGTTATACCGGGTGGGCTTAAATATCAAAACAGTGTCTGGCCGCTTGAGATGATCTGAAGTGATAACCCATCTTTCCTGTGCATTTGCCATAATGTTCATCAGGCACACCAGTGCTGCTACTACCAGATTTTTCATTTTCTTATTTTTGCAGCAAAGTTCAGCAGGCGGCATATCGTTTGCAATAACGAACAAATTTGTTAGTCTAATTTTTTTTGTACGATGCGAAAAGAACGTTCCACCAATGCCATGAATGAGCAGTTCCTGTTCGGGGTATGCGAGTTAAATTCAGCTATAGCCGTGATCAGCGGACGTTGGAAGTCGCAGATAGTATATTCTGTTTCGCGGGGTTATAACCGGTTTCATTTATT
This sequence comes from Chitinophaga sp. Ak27, assembly GCF_012726295.1. Taxonomy (GTDB): domain Bacteria; phylum Bacteroidota; class Bacteroidia; order Chitinophagales; family Chitinophagaceae; genus Chitinophaga. The sequence continues at coordinate 24,515 of NZ_JABAOB010000012.1, forward strand.
AAAAAGGGAGTTACCTAATATCTCAGAACAGGTGTTGGGCAGACAGCTTAAAGAACTGGAAACACATGCTATTCTTGTAAAAAAGGAAATTGCCGGCACCGTTCCCACCGGCATTGAATACATCCTTACCAATAAAGGGCTGGACCTGGTGCCTATCCTGGAAAGCCTGTGTAACTGGGGAAAGGCATATGAAGGAAAAGAAATTGCCGCCTGTGGGTAATATATCTGATATCAATCATTTCCGTATTTTTGCTGCCTATCTTAAAAAACTATGCTTTATAAAAAAACCTACCTGGCTTTATTAGCCTGCAGTCTTGTTGCCTGTAGTAAATCAAAAGTGAATACTACTAAAGATGATGATCCGGCCTCGCTCAATACACTATCTGTGAACATTGAAGGTGATATCAACAAGCAAATACACTTAACCGGTACCGATGTAGGCGTGGGCCTGCTGGGCTTTACCAAAACCAACTTAAAGGGGTTCACCCTGGTGGCCAATGTAATCGTAAATGGTAAAAGCGTGTTGACCGCCAACAGTGGGTTAGCGACTATCCCTTTCACAACGGGAGTGGAGCAGAAAGCAGCGCCCGGAGGGGTTAGCCAGTCGACTGGCAGTGGTACAAAGGATTACTCTGGTATGGACTACTTCCTGTTTTACGATACCGATCCGAATCAAAAAAACAGCATGACTTATATCACGCTGCGCCAGGTGCAGGATACGGCCAATTTATTGAAGATAAGCGGGGAGTTTCATTTCAATGCAGCCAGTTCTTCTTCCAACCTGTCTGATGCCTGTACCATGGAAGCTATTGCCCATAGCGGCCGTATCCCGATGTACAATCCCGATGTTTGCGGCGCTACCAAACTTCGTGTAACCGGTACGTTTACCGTATACCTGGATAAGAAAGCACAACAGCAATAAAAAAGGTGCGTTGTTAATGATAACAACGCACCGCTTCACTATTACACCTACAACTAAAAAATCTGTAAAAGTTGCCGCCAGATGCCTGTATAGCAAGCGGCATCCGGCGGGCAACCAATGGGATTAACATCCTAAACAACCGTTATAACTGTAAATCAACAAAGAAAATCTTTTAAAGTCCTTGCTGCCGGTGCAGCATTTGCACAATGCTGCACACTGCAACGCCCAGGATCATTTATGAACCGATCAACGGGTGCACCATCAGGCCGCCGTCTACATTATATTCTGCGCCAGTAATAAACGATGCTTCGTCTGAAGCCAGGAAAGTGACCATGTTAGCAATATCTTCCGGCTGGCCTAACCTTCCCAGTGGGGTAATACTACCGATATGTGTTTTGAATACGTCGGGCATCCCTACTTTTTCCAGTAACGGGGTGGCGATTACGCCCGGGTTTACCACGTTGACACGGATCTTACGATCCGCCAGCTCCCTCGACAATGTTCTTCCCAATGAATTCAGCGCTGCCTTGCTGGCCGATACCACGGTAGCATTAGGTGTGCCTGAATATGCATTCAGGGCCGACAACAGGGTGATAGAACCACCATCGTTGATCAGTGGCAGTAACCGTTGGATGGTGAAGAAAGCGCCTTTGAAATTCACATTCATCAATTCATCGTATAACTCCGGCGTTACGTTGCCAAAGGGCGCCAGCTTCGCCACTCCTGCATTGATAAACAGGCTGTCTATTTTTCCGTAGCGGCGTTGCACATATTCTGCCAGTCTCTTTGCATCTTCCGGTACGGCCTGGTCGGCCTTAAATCCTTCGGCAGGGTGCCCGAGTGCGTATACTGCCTGTTGTACCGCACCCGGATTACGTCCTGTTATCAATACCCTTGCTCCTTTTCTTAAAAATGTGGCCGCTGTTGTATATCCTATACCGCTGTTACCGCCCGTGATAACAACTACTTTATCTTTCAGAGATGATGACATGAAATGTTGTTTTTTTGAGATTAACCAATGAGGGGATGAACACTGAAGCCGCCATCAATATTGTATTCTGCGCCGGTGATGAAAGAGGCTTCATCTGAGGCGAGGAAGGATACCAGTTTGGCAATTTCTTCCGGCTGGCCTATTCTGCCGGCAGGTAATTTCTTCGCCATCTCGTCTTTATTGATCGCCTCTTCAGGGATGCCAGCCTTTTGCAGGATAGGCGTTTCCACCGGACCAGGATTGACTACGTTGACCCTGATTTTGCGGCTGGCCAGCTCACGGGATAATGTACGACCCAGTGAGTTAAGCCCCGCTTTGCTGGCATTATAGATCGATCCGCCAGGCATGCCGGCAAGGGCGTTGATGGAGGATAATAAGATGATGGTGCCTCCGTCTTTTATCAGCGGGAGTAAGTACTGTACCGTAAAGAAGGCCCCTTTCAGATTGATGTCCATGAGCCGGTCGAATGATTCTTCTGTTACTGCTGAAAAAGGCCCAAAATCGGCGATACCTGCGTTTACAAACAGGATGTCAATTTTGCCATAACGGTCACGTACATACTCCGCTAATTTTTGTGTATCTGCTATCTTGCCCTGGTCTGCTATAAAACTGTCTGTGTCATTACCCAACGTGTCCGCAGCCTGCTGTACGGCTTCCGGGTTACGTCCTGTGATTAATACTTTTGCGCCTTTCGCCAAAAAATCCGCTGCTGTGGCATATCCTATTCCGCTGTTGCCTCCTGTAATTACTGCTGTTTTATTTTGCAACTGTCCCATCCTATTGATTCATTTAAGATTATCGATATAATTACTTTTAAAAAAAGAGAAATTACTTTCTCATTAATTCATAAATTTAAAAACTTCAATGTATTTATTCATAAAAAAAGCCGGTGGTAACCTGCCCGTTGGCCCCTCAGCTTAATTGTAAAAAGAACATGGACAATTGCTTCATCATCTCTTTATTGAGTGTTAACTCCACAATTCTGCCATTTTTGGAGGAATTCAGCACCCCACTATCCACCAGGATCTTTACATGGTGCGATACCGTCGGTTGCGACAAACATGTAAACTCACATACATCACCACAAATCAGCTTGCCCTTCTTAACAACCTCCATGATTATAGATAACCGGTGCTTGTCTGCGATGGCATTTGCTGCTTTTTCTATAACTGCTAAATCCATAGAACAAAAGTAATACTATTTTCTAAATATCGAAATATTTCAATGAATATTTTTTTCCAGCATATTTTTCCGGCCCTGCATTTTCTCCCTCCGGTATGCTGCCGGCGTAAGCCCGTGGTACTTCTTGAACAAGCGGCTCATATGACTTTCATCCGTAAACCCTAGCTCATCCGCTATCTCCCCAATAGTTAAATCGCTATGGGTAACCCTTAGCTGTACCAGGTTCAGTTTATAGTTTATAATGTATTGCTGCAGGCTCTCTCCCGTTTGCTTCTTGAAAAACTCCCCTATATAATTAGCTGACAGGTGAAATACCGACGCCAGGTGCTCCAGTTTTAGCAATTCCGGCTGGTAAATATGCTGCCGGATATGCGCTACCAGGCGGTTAATCAGCGACGACTCCGCTGCATTTTCGCCAACATTCACCTCTTCTGCTACATTTCTTGCCACAATATTGAGTAACAGGGTTACATAATGCTGCAAATTATCCTGGTAGTAAGGCGGCTTTTGCTCATATTCTTCCACCATATTTTCAATCAGCGACGCAATCATCTTACAATCGTTCGTATGCCGGATTTGCAACTGTCCCTGCCGGTTATGCGCAAAAAAGAGATACTCCAGCTGCCGTAACCATTCCTCCAGCCGCGCTTTCTGTTGTGGTACCTGGCTTAGTCCCATAAACAACTCAGAAAAACGGATAGACACGAACTCCGTGGCAGCTGATACTTCAAAGCCCCGGCAGTCCTGCGGCGTAAACAGGAATATACTCCCTTTATCATATGGCAACCTGTTCTGGTTAATAATACGATAACCGCTCCCCTGGCGAATCTGCATGATCTCAAAGAAATAATACACCTTCGGTGCTGTATCCCATGCCGACATATCGGCCTGGGTTAACTCAAATGGTGTATGTAGATTACGTGCACCCATAACCTGCTAAATTACAATAATCACTCCGGATACCAGCATGATAATGATTGACGGGCCAGACAAGATTATCCTTTTATGATGAAATCTTATTTATTGCCGCCCGTATATTTTTATATTATCTTTAGGCACCAGCGGCTGTTGATCTACTCAACAGCCGTGTTATTAAATATGCCAAACTATTACTATGAAAACCATCAAGAAGCATCTCATCCTTCCGGTTGTAGCACTATCCGCGTTTACTGCCTGTCACGACACCAAAGCGCCGGAAGAAAAAGTCCATACAGCATTTGCACCGCCGCAACAGGCAGCTGTAGAAAATGAAGCTACCATCACACATCCTTGCGCGGTGTTATATTCACCTGATAGCATTAAACTGGAAAAATTAAAAAAAGATAACGGAGAAGAGGCCTTTTACACGATTGCCGACGATAACCAGAACTATATGGCAGATGCGCGTAACTTCCTGGAAGGCAAAGGTGTAAATATACTGGAACCTGCCAGCGGAAAGCTGACCTTTCACTCACCGAAAAATCATCCTACTGAACTAGATCTGAATGATAAAAAATATAACTGGGAAATATGGTTGTACGATGGTAACAAATTACATAAAGTAGACGTTACCGATATAGAAAATGAGTACGCAAAATATATGAAATAACACCCTGCAGGAGAATGATCCTTTCGGATCGTTCTCCTTTTATTTCCAACTATCCCACACCGCTTTCGCAATCTTCGCAATTGCAGCATCCCGCTCCTCATCATTCGCCTTCGAATCGGATACAAATACAGCAATCGCCATATGAGTGCCGTTAGGCAAAGTAACAATGCCTACGTCATTGTTGGCCGCTGTTATGCCATCTACCGTCCATGAAGTGCCTGTTTTGTGCGCTACTGTTGTTCCTTCCGGCAGCAATCCTTTCAGCCGTTTTGCTCCCGGTCCGGAGGTGGTCATCAGGTATAATAAATGCTCTTTACTGGAATCTGATAATACCGGATCCTGGAAAAACTTCTTTAACAGCTGTACCATGGCCGCGGGCGTGGACCAGTTCCGGTACTGTACCTGTAAATTATCTTTATGCACCTGTGCTTCCTCCAGCGTGGCAATGTTGATTGACCGGATGCCCAGTCCATGTACATAAGCATTCACTTTTTCCGGCCCACCCAGTAACTTAAACAGTATATCACAGGCGCTGCCATCGCTTTTACGCACGTTGTAGTCCAGCAGTTCGCGTACCGTGAGGCTTACATTGCCGTCGGGGTATTTGTCGCGGAGCGGGCTTACACCTGCCGTGGTGAGATCTGCCTTATTGATACGTACTGGTTGATCCAGCCCTACTTTTCCGGCATCTACCTGTTGCAATACCGCCATAGATACCGGGAACTTGTATACGCTCTGCATGGGGAAATGCTGGTCGCGGTTAAACGATACTGTGTCATTTGTTTCCAGTAATTGCGCATACACGCCTACTTTTCCAGATATATTTCCGGCGATATCGGCAATTTGCTGACGGAGTGTGGTGTGACGATTACCGGCTTGGGCGAAACCGTTCAAACAAGCTATGGTGGCTGCTACAGAAAATATATAATGCTTCTTCATATCGATGATGATGAAAATATAAACGCTAATATAACTGATAATTCTGCGGCCCGGCAAATTTTACATTTAGAATTTCGCCGCCTTAATATTATTTTAGGCGCCAAATTGAGGACAAATTGAGCAAACCGATACTTGTTATAAAATTTGGAACGGCTTCTATTACCCATCAAAATGGGGACCTGGACGAAACCGTTATTGCCGGCATTGCGCGGCAGGTGGCCGAATTACACCAGGATTACCACATTGTGCTGGTATCATCAGGGGCAGTAGCTGCCGGTAAACAGTTTTTACGCCAGTACAATGGCACCATCAGCGAGCGTAAAGCCGCTGCCGCCATCGGGAACCCGTTGCTGCTGAACAAATACAGCCGCTATTTTGCACCGTATAATATCGCCGTAGCCCAGAGTCTCTGTGAAAGAACGCATTTCTCTGACCGCAACCAGTTCCTGCAACTGAAGCGCACTTACGAAGAATTGTGGGCCAGCAACATTATTCCCATCGCCAACGAAAATGATGTGGTGAGCAGCCTGGAGTTAAAATTTTCCGACAACGACGAGCTGGCTACGTTGATAGCCGTTGGTTTTGGCGCTTCGCTCCTGCTCTTCAGCACCTCTGTGGCTGGTGTACTCGACCGCGAGGGGAAGGTTGTGCCACAGATAGATGTTATTGACAAAGCCGCGCTGGGACTCGCCGACAAGGAAAAGTCGGCCTTGGGACTGGGCGGGATGGTATCCAAGCTCACCTTTGCCCGTTTAGCCACCCGGATGGGCATCCGGGTAGTCATCTTTGGTATTCGTACGGAAGATGGGATACTCAATGCCATAGCAGGCAAAACTGGTACCTTGTGCCTACCTCAACCCTGCAGCATGCCTGCCCGTAAAAAGTGGCTGGCCAGCGGTAGCCTGGTTACCGGCCGTATACAGATAGATGCGGGGGCGCAAAAGGCACTGGAAAAACGCCACAGCCTACTGGCAGTGGGCGTAAAAGCTGTTCTCGAAAAATTTGAATGCGGGGAAGTGATCGAAATTGTGAATGAAGACCAGGTAGCCATCGCCGTCGGCAGGGCTAAAATCGCGTCCGACGTATTGGATACTCATCATAAAGCACAGAATACAGAGGTAGCACATGCCGACGATATTGTGTTGTTATAACCGGAAATAAATCATGCAAACGATACAACCATTACTGGAAAAGGCACAGCAGGCAGGCATATCCATACGTACCTTGCCTGATGCGCAGAAGCAGTCGCTCCTGCGGCGACTGGCAGCCGTAATCCTGATTCAATCGGACGCCATTACCGCTGCAAATAAGAAAGATCTGGACCGCATGCCGGATGAAGATCCTAAAAAGGACCGGCTCCTGCTTACCGAAGCCCGTATCCGCGACCTGGCCAGCAGCCTGGAAGCGATTGCCGGCTTGCCCGATCCCGCCAATGTGCTCTTACTGGAACGTACGCTGGACAATGGTTTACTTGTACAGAAAAAAACCGTGCCCCTGGGCGTGGTAGGCGTTATCTATGAATCACGCCCCAATGTAACCGTCGACGTAGCGGCCCTCTGTATCCGTTCCGGCAATGTGTGCGTACTGCGTGGCGGCACCGATGCCTTTGATACCAACACCATCCTCGTTCAGCTGATACAGGCAGTATTAAAAGAGTTTGGGGTAGATGAAAACGCCGTGCAGTTGCTGCCTACAGACCGTAACCTGGTAACAGAAATGCTGACCGCGGTAAAATATATCGATATCATCATCCCCCGTGGTTCTGAACAGCTGATTGAATTTGTGCGGGCCAACTCCCGGGTACCGGTCATAGAAACCGGCGCAGGGGTTTGCCATACCTACGTGGAAAAAACGGCCGACTTACAACAGGCGGCCACCATCGTTACCAATGCTAAAGTGTCCCGCCCTTCAGTATGTAATGCGCTGGACACCGTACTGGTAGATGAAGCCGTAGCAGCAGACTTCCTGGCCCTGCTGGCGCCACAGTTGCAATCCTATGGCGTAGACATCTATGCAGATCCTACTGCCTTTGGCATTTTACAGCAACAACAATATCCACGGCTATTTGCCGCGGCGCCGGAAGATTTTGGAAGGGAGTTTTTATCGCTCAAATGTTCAGTGAAGGTAGTGCCCGACACTACCGCCGCGCTGTCGCATATACAACATTTTTCTTCCCGCCATTCTGAGGCAATTATCTCCAGGGATACTGCCGTGAGTGAGCGTTTCCTCAATGAGGTAGATGCGGCGGCGGTTTACGTGAATGCGTCAACCAGGTTTACCGACGGAGGCGTATTTGGCCTGGGTGCCGAAATAGGTATATCCACCCAGAAACTGCATGCCCGTGGGCCTTTTGCGTTGGAAAAGCTGGTAACAGAGAAATGGTTTGTATATGGCAATGGCCAGGTGAGATAAGATAAAAATAGCCCCGCATGGCGCGGGGCTATGTATCATTATGCAATCGTAATTTGTTCGTTCAGGTATACATCCTGGATGGCATTCAGCAAAGCGGCTCCTTCCACCATCGGACGTTGGAATGCTTTGCGTCCGGAGATCAGTCCCATGCCACCGGCTCTCTTATTAATGACCGCCGTGCGTACGGCTTCTGCCAGGTCGGCCGCCCCTTCCGATGCTCCGCCCGAGTTAATCAATCCCATACGTCCCATATAACAGTTAGCTACCTGGTAACGGCACAGATCAATCGGGTTATCTGAGGTTAACTCCGTATAGATGCGTTCATCCAGTTTACCGTAAGAAGAGTTGCCGGTGTTTAATGCCTTATATCCGCCATTTACCGTCGGTAGTTTCTGCTTGATAATATCCGCCTGGATGGTAACGCCGAGGTGATTGGCCTGACCGGTAAGATCGGCCGACAGGTGATAATCCACATCTTTCTTAAAGGCGTCATTGCGCAGGTAGCACCAGAGAATGGTAGCCATCCCCAGTTCATGCGCCCTTTCAAAAGCCTGCGATACCTCCACCAGCTGCCGGTCGGATTGCTCAGAGCCAAAATAAATGGTGCCGCCTACCGCTACCGCTCCTAAATTCCAGGCTTCTTCCACAGTGCCATACATCACCTGGTCGGCCCGGTTGGGATAGGTGAGCAGTTCATTGTGATTAATTTTTACAATGAAGGGAATCCGGTGTGCATATTGCCGCGATACGGCCGATAGCACACCAAAGGTGGAAGCTACCGCATTGCAACCGCCTTCTATTGCGAGCTTCACGATATTTTCCGGATCAAAATAAGCAGGATATTTCGCGAAAGAAGCGCCGGCACTGTGTTCTACCCCCTGGTCAACCGGGAGTATCGACATATAGCCGGTGCCGGAGAGTCGCCCGTGATTAAATAGTTGTCCCAGGCTGCGCAGCACCTGTGGGTTCCGGCTGGAGGGCAGGTAAATCTTATTTACCGTATCGGGACCAGGCAGGTGCAACAAATCTTTGCTGATGGTCTTGCTTTGGTGTTGCAGGAGGGTATCGCTTTCTTTCCCTAATAATTCGCTGATTTTTTCCAAGGATAACATAAGCTTTACTTTTTTGGTACAACTAATTTAAACATTTAAAGGTATCCACTTAGTACGGAGTAGGACTCTTTGGTGTAGGTTTGTCATCCCGTTCTTCCGTTACCAGCTCTGTGCCTTCGAACGCGCCGCCGGAGCCGTCGTGAATAACAGGTTCTTCTCTAACCGGTGCAGGTTCCGTTGTTGTTGTTTCTTTGTTAGGAGTAATATTCATGGCCATAATGACAAATGTAAGCATTACCGGGAAAATGCAGGTCCGGGGTAGGTTTTGAAAAAAATAATGATAATTTGATGTTAGGAGGAAATACTATAACTTTATAAGTAAGTATCCAACCCCCTTAAAAGGATACCGGGAAGAACTAGCACTGGAAATCAACCCTCAGAAGATCATTAATGCGTTATGAACTAAGACATTTACCTACAACTAGACTTAAACATTTGCTTACTGATTAAGTCGGTTTCGAATTTAATGTTGCTAAATCCTACGACTACTTAATTATGACCATGAAAATTATAGAAAGACTAAAGACCGTCTTCAGAAAAATAACCAAAACAGGCACAGAAGGAGTGAATGATGACGAGCTGGTAGCAAGAATAACGCTTGTGAATACACTTAGTCTCGTGTTAGCTACGCTTATCTTCATCGTAGGAGCTACATTCATCGTTATAACACCGCGGTTGTCTATCATCATTCCAAGCAGCATCGAATTTTTCGCAACGTTGTTTGCCATCTATCTAAATCACAAAAGACGCTATTGGGCAGCTGCAGCGAGTACGTTCCTCATTCAATGCGTTGCATCAGTTTATTTCGGCATACTGTTAAGCAATATCATTGAACTACAGGCAATGATTATATTCCTGATATCCATCATTTACCTGATATTCCAGGACCGTCCAACGAGAAGAGTAGCGCTGATTGTGGCGATATGCATATTGACAATGCTGGAAACCTATTATCATTATCATTTGGTATCTACTATCCCATTGAGTATACATGCCGCTTATATTTTCCGTATATCAGCCATGTTTGGTGTTTTAACCCTGATTATTGTTGTCAGCAGGCCTTACATTCACAGTAATGACTTCAACAAACAATTAAAAAGAAGTAATCACTTTAAGAAAATATTTGTTTACCAGGTAACACATGAACTCAGAACCCCATTAAACGCCATCTATGGTGTAGCTCAATTATTAAAGCGGGAAATAAAATTAGATGAGAACCTGAAGAGCATAGAAGTGCTGGTAGATCAATTATTACTGGCGAGCAACCATACCAGGAACATAGTCAATGATGTGCTGGACATGGCTCAAATAGAATCTGGAAATACTGATACTATCTCCAATGAAGCATTTGAGATAACTCCATTCATCGAAAAACTGGTAGATGTAAGCAGGGTAATTGCCAAATCGAGAAATATTAAAATTAAGCTTAGTATCAGCGAAATGCCACAGGTGATTATTGGGGATGCGTTAAAACTAAACCAGGTAGCCACCAACTTATTAGGAAACGCCATTAAATACTCAGATAAGGGCTCCACCATAAATTGCTATATTACTGGCAACCAAACAAGCTGGTCGCTGCATATCGTTAATATGGGGAACCATATTCCGGAAGAAAAGCTTAAAACCATATTCGATCCGTTCATCACAGACAAGCGGAAGTACACTGAAGGTGCAGGTTTGGGGCTTTATATTGTGCAAAATAAGGTCAATTCCATGAACGGCACTATTACGGCCGAAAGCAGTCCATCAGGCATCAACAGCTTCAAAGTGGTGCTACCGCTGATTGCTGGCAGCCTCGAAGATATTCAACTGGATATGCTGGAAGAGGACAACATTACAGACCTGAGTGACATCCACGTGATTGTGGCAGAAGATAATGAAATGAGCGCGATGCTTGTCTCCAGGTTTCTAAAACAAATAGGTTGTTCTGTTTGCCTGACGGCAAATGGCTCTGAAGTACTTGAAGCCTGTCAGAAACGTATTCCTGATATTATTATCATGGACTACCACATGGATATCATGGACGGTAAAGACACATTAATACGGTTAAAAAGAAATCCGCTACTTAAGAAAGTACCCGTTATAATCGCCACTGGCGATGCTTTCCTGGAATCCCGCGATCAGATGATAGCCGCAGGTGCAAGCGCTTTTGTTGAAAAGCCGCTTGATTACAAGTCCCTGGTAAAGATTCTCAACCAACAATTACATCCACTCAGTGGCGAATTACAGGAATAATTCTTAATTAGACAGCAGCCGCAGTAATGGGAGCCAATTGCGTTTCTTTCCACATGGAATTGACTCTCTTATACCGTTTTGTATAAACTTGCCACATCCAGCTTGCCTGAACGCATCTTTCAAGCCCTCCGATATGAGCATCCAGCTTATCAACCATTTCAGAGTCTGCAGGCAACCGTTGATAACTCCGCGCCCGCACCCTGTTAACCAGTACTGTAAATTCCAATAATAGTTGCTGTACAATTCCGGCCGATTTTAAAATGACCTCTTTTAGAGTGAGTGTAGTGTCATTTAGCGCCATGATCATCAACAAATTTGAATCAGAGCTGTTGTCAATCACTTCTTTTTCGAAAGAGAAGAGATCATTCATCAAGCAGCCAATGGCGGCGGTAACGTATTGCAAACGCTGCATATCTGACGAAATATTCACATTTTCCATCCACCCCCAATCCAGGAATTGCCCATCGCTGTACTCAATCAACTGAATCGTATGATGCATTCCGGAAATATGCCCCCTCATATCAATATACTCATCAACGCTGGGGATGCGCCCCATTGTATTGGTGTTACAGTCTAAATGCGTAACATCAATATGATAATTGTACATCTTGCGGAATGCCTCAAACCAACTTACCGGCGATGTATTACAGATATCTGACATCATTTCTGCATTAGCTTTTTCGACATCAGCAACATCCGGCTGGCAAATAAATGGGCTATCTAACCTTGCCATATGCTCCCTTATCACATTACACTTCTCTTGTTCTGCCGGGCTGAGATGTGTAAAAACTTCTCTTCCCATGGTATCATTCAGGTAGAAATCAACCGTACAATTCTTGAGAATGTTGATCATACGATACAAGTTAGCCGTTGGAAAAAGATATATGGCGCAGGTTACATAATGCTCTGCGTTTTCCAGCCAGATATCGTATTTTTCGCAAAACTCCTGGGCTGCCCGTTTTAATTGACGTGAATAAGGGTGCGGTCTGAATGATTGGCAAAATTCATCCAACCGGAATTCATCATGATTAAATAGTTGAAATAACGAAAAACATACTTCTCCATTTGCCATCATTGCAACATATTCCTTTTGCATTTTTTGCATTCTGGCATGGGCCAGCATCTGAACATTGTGTTTCATAATTGTTTGTTTTGAGTAAAAAGAAAAGATGAAAAACCAATTTCTAAGTAAGGTCCTGATTTAAGAGAGGGGTGTGTCTTGCAGGTTCAGCTAAGGGATGAAAAGGTATACCGGGAAATAGTTTGAACAAATATATTATACTTTTAATATACAAAAAATCACTGGATTATAATTACTACTGTAATTTTACTATTAACCCCGCCATGATTTACCTATATTTGTCCCCCGGAATTCAAAACTGCCCATATGACCCAAATTGCGATTATTCGCCATGGAACTACTTCCTGGAACAAAGCCGGTAGATTACAAGGACATTCAGATATCCCCCTGGATGAAGAAGGTATTATGCAGGCTCTCAAACTTGGGCAGTGGCTCACCCGTGAATCATGGGATCTGGTGTATTCGAGTCATTTGATCAGGGCCAGGCAAACCGCTGCGATCATAGCCCAGGAATTACAAATCAACGCTGTTATTGAAGACAGCAGAATCGGGGAAGCCGGGGGAGGCCTCATCGAAGGCACCACCGAAGCCGAACGGCTGGCCAAATGGGGCGAAAACTGGAAACAAATGGACCTCGGCATGGAAACCAATGCCTCCGTACTCCAGCGGGGCAATGCCTTCATCCAGGACCTGCTCGCCGAAAACTCGGGCAAAAGGATACTCCTCATTACCCACGGCAGCTTTATCCGCCAGATGCTGGATGCCCTCCTGCCGGAAATGCATCCTACCCCGCCCATGAAAAATACTTCCCTCACCAAGCTGCAGTTTACCGATCCCAACTGGCGCTGCGACCTCTTTAATTGCGTGCGCCATCTCGAATAGCCTTATCTTTACCCGTCATGAAGCTATTACTGATAGAAGATGAACCTGCTGTAGTATCCGTTATTACCCGCGGCCTCGCTGAAGCCGGCTACGAAGTCAGCGTAGCTCCCGACGGCAACAGCGGCCTCCAAATGGCGCTCAATAACCCATCCTTCCGGCTCATTATACTCGATGTAATGCTGCCTGGCCTCAATGGCATCGAGGTATGCCGCTCCCTGCGAAAAGCGCAGCTGGAAGTGCCTATACTCATGCTTACCGCCCTCGGCACCACCGAAAATATTGTGATGGGACTCGATAGCGGCGCCGACGACTACCTCGTAAAACCATTCAAATTACAGGAGCTCGAAGCCCGCATCCGCAGCCTGCTCAGAAGGAAAGCCAATAATACCGATATTCCCGTTGTTCCAACGTCGCCGGCTATACTTAGTTTGGCCGACCTCGAGCTGGATACAGATACCAAAACAGCCAACCGGCAGGGAAAAACCATTGCCCTGACCGCTACAGAATACCGGCTGCTGGAATACCTGCTGAAAAATCCCCGGAAAGTGCTCTCCCGCCTGGAAATACTGGAACAGGTATGGGGCATCGAATTTAATATGAATACCAAAGTGGTAGACGTATATATCAACTATCTCCGGAAAAAAATTAATAAGCATAACCCGGCAGAACTCATTCATACCGTAGTGGGACTCGGATACATGATCAGGGAAAATAAGGCCGATGAAAATACGTACTAAGATATTACTGCTGTTTGCCGGTTTAACCGTTTCCACCATCCTCATGATGAGTATACTGGTGTATTATTTCGCTAACCAACACTCCTTCGAGGACTTCTACAAACGACTGGAAATACGCGCCTATCTCAGTGCCAAAGCCACCCTTCCCTATTACGAATCCGATTCTGCCATCTATAATGAAATCCGGGATGAACACCTGGAAAAACTCCCTTCCGAAAAGGAATACTTCCTCCCCCTGGCCGCCGACAGCTCCATTCATAACAATGAACAGCTGGCGCTCCCCGCCGACTTCTACTCCCAGGTAATCAGGGAAAAAAAAGCCACCTACCGGGAAGGCGACCTCTTCTATGAAGGCGTGCTCTATAAAAGCAAACAGGGCCTCTACATCGTGATTGTTTCTGCTATCAACAAATACAATGCGGAATACCTGGGCTGGCTTCGCAGGATTTTAATCATCAGCTCCGTGGCCTCGAGCCTGATATTAATAGGCGCCGGCATTTTCTTCTCCCGCTATATACTCCAGCCGATCCGGCATATGATGGGGCAAGTAAAAAGTATCAGCTCCCGCAATCTCCACCTGCGGCTCAACGTAGAAAATAGCGGCGATGAAATCAATGACCTGGCCAATACCTTCAATAATATGCTCGACCGCCTGGAAACGGCCTTCGAAACCCAAAATAACTTTGTGAGCAACGCTTCCCACGAACTGAGCACCCCGCTTACTGCCATCATCGGGGAAGCCGAACTGGCCCTCAATAAAGAACGTACCTCCGAAAAATATATCTATTCGCTCCAAAACATTCTGAGCGAGGCAGGGCGACTGGAGCATATCACCAAAAGCCTCCTGCACCTGGCCCAGACCGGCTTCGACGGCAAAAAGCAGGAATGGAGCCAGCTCCGCAGCGATGAATTGCTGTTTACCGTAAAACATACCATCGATAAACTCCATCCCGGCAATAAGGTGGAGATCGACTACAGCCTTTTCCCCGAAGAAGAAGATAAACTGCTGATTCCCGGCAATGAACAACTGCTGGAACTAGCCCTCAGCAATATCGTCATGAATGCCGTGAAATATTCTAATAACCAGCCAGTATCCATCGCGCTGGCAGCCACCGAAAAGAAAAATATCATCATCGTAAAAGACCTGGGCATCGGTATCCCTGCGGAAGACCTCCCCTATATCTTCTCTCCCTTCTTCCGGGCCTCCAATACGTCCCATTTTAAAGGGTATGGTATTGGTCTGCCACTGGCCATGAATATCATCCGTATGCATAAGGGCGACATCATCGTAAATAGCCAGATAAACCACGGAACCGAGATCAGGGTGGAGCTTCCACTGTAGACTTTGCTTTCTTACCGAATTCTTACCACATTCTTACAACCTTTTAACCCCGCTCTTACTGGTTCCTTATATGCGCCCAATAATTTTGTGATCATAAAAGCTACCAGATATGAAAAATATTCTAATTCCAACAGACTTCTCCATACGATCTCTCAGTTATGTGCACAGCATTGTGGCACAACACCCCTACGAACAGGTAAATATCATATTGATGCATGCTTTACAGATGCCCGACTCGCTGTTCGACCTGGTTACCTACACCCGCAACAGCAGGCACGTAGAGCTGATTTCGGCCGACTTCCAGGATGGTTGTGAAATTATCCGTAATAAATATTCTTCCGCTATTCACCAGCTGAAAATTGAATTCTTTCACGGCAGCACCCGCGCAGCATTGCGCAACTTCCTGCTGGCACAAAACATCGACCTGATCATCCAACCTGTAGATCATGAATATACGCCGCCTTCCAAAAGGAGCTATGATCCGGAAAAACTGATCAGCAAATGCAACTACCCGAAAATGAAGATTCAATTGCAGAAACAACGGTTTGTGGCCAACATGTCCACCATATCAGCACTTTTGCTGGCAACAGAATAAAAGCAAGGTTATGTTACTCAAGAAAAATATCCCCCTTAAATATGTATTCGGCAAAATCAGGTTCGAAATCATGCTGGTAGCGGTTTATTCGCTCACCATCAACATCCTCTATTACCGGTATGATGTCACCAACCTGGTGATCCCCATTGCAGTACCCATGGTATTGGGTACGGTACTTTCCCTCCTGCTGGCTTTCCGGTCTAACCAGGCCTACGACCGCTGGTGGGAAGCCAGAAGCATATGGGGCGCCATTGTAAATGATTCGCGCTCACTCACAAGGCAGGTACTCAGTTTGATGGATGCAACGTATCAGTCGGAAGACCTGACCCTGTTCCAGGAGCGCTTTGTAAAGCGACAGGCAGCCTGGTGCTATAGCCTCGGACAATCGTTACGCAAGACAGATCCGCTGAAAGGTTTAGACAGACTTTTAACAAGAAGGGAACTTAACTACCTGATGAAATATGATAATGTGCCGGCTGCCTTGTTGCTCTTACATGGAAAGGACCTCAAATATGCCCTGGAACAAGGCTGGATTAACCAGTATCAGCAAATAGCGCTGGATGAAACCTTGTCGCGGCTATGCGATGCCATGGGAAAATGTGAACGTATTAAAAATACGGTGTTCCCGGCTACCTACAGCCTGTACACTCACTTTACGCTCATCTTCTTTATACTGTTATTGCCCTTTGCATTGATAGATGTGCTTGGATTTATGGAGATACCACTGGTAGTAGCCATTGCCTCTTCTTTCCTGCTGATAGAAAAGATGGCCATCAACCTGCAGGATCCGTTTGAGAACAAACCTACCGATACACCGGTGACCACCATTTCCCGGAATATCGAAAAGGACCTCCGGCAAATGCTGCATGAGCAATACCATGCGCCGGAAGAACCAGAAGAAAAGCCAGCCTACTACGTGCTGTAAAGATACTTTGTGTTTAAGGTGTTCTTCCCAAAGAACCGTATTTATAGCGTAGAAATAACGCCCCCTGCTTCAGCGGGGGGCTCTCCTTTTTACAGGCCGCTCAATTCTTTTTTAGAAAGCGCTACCCACTTGCGTAAAGTTCGCCTCACATATTTGGGATGCAGGTCTATTTCCGCTTTGGTATGCTCAAACTGCGCGCGGGCTTCAGCGATTCGCTGCTGTTTCTTCAGCATCAATCCATAATAATACATCGCCTCCAGGGAGTGATGTACCTGGATAATCTTCTGGTAGGCCGCTTCTGCCAAATCCGGCTGCCCGGTGTATTCTAGCGCCTGGGCATACATCAGCTCATCTTCCACTTTGCTCATTCTTACTCCCTTGCTGGCATTTACCCGGTCGAAGTTCTGGATACTACCGGCATAATATCCACCCAGGAACTGGTAGCGCGCCAGCTGCAATAATATCCCCGGGTCTTTTGTAAAAGTATGCGCGCATTCCTGGGTCAGCGAAATGGCTTTTTCGTATTGCTGCCGCTGCGCATAGGCGTCGGCCAGCTGCAACTTGTTGGTAACGGTATCAGATATACGCACCTTACGCTCCCACTCTTTGATGCGTCCATCGGGCCAGATGCTGCGCATCAGCTTTTCGCCTACATCGCCGCTACTCAGCTCCGGCAGGATCTCGCGGATAAAATAAACAGCTACGCCAATCAGGGGAACAAATATGATAAAAAACAACCATTCTCTTCTGCCATTTTTCAGCGCATGTACGGCACAGATAATTTGTAATATAATAACAAGATAATAATAGTCACTCCAAAAAGGGAACATGTGTAAAGCTGTAACCAGGGTTAATAAAACTGATTTGTCTGCAAAATAAATAAAATTACTAATTTGTCGATTTCATAAAACGTCTTGAAGTGAAGAAAGTACTGAAGTGCATCGCCTACACCCTGTTAACCTTTTTTAGCCTGATCGGTATATACCTGCTATCAGCGTATACCCTTTCCCGTATGAGCACCACCAAAGAACTGGTAAATGACGCAGACATTCCCATTTATATCCTTACCAATGGTGTGCACACTGACCTGGTGGTGCCTGTTCGCACCGTACAGATCGACTGGAGCACCCGTATTCCCTATCATAACACCATTGCCAACGATAGCAGTGCACAGCTCCTGGCCTTCGGTTGGGGCGATAAAGGATTTTACCTGGAAACGCCCACCTGGGCTGATCTAAAGGTCAGTACTGCCTTCAAAGCCGCTTTCAACTTAAGTACCGCCGCCATCCATGCCACCTACTATCACCGCCTCCAGGAAAATGAAAGTTGTTGCAGGATCATGATCAGCGCCTCTCAATACGCCCGGTTAATACTATATATCAACGACAGCTTTAAAACCGGCGCCGATGGCCTGCCTGTGAAGATAAACACCACCGCCAATTATGATAATAACGATGCTTTTTATGAAGCCAAAGGCAGTTATAACCTTTTTCATACCTGTAATACCTGGGCTAACAGTGGCCTGAAAAGCTGCGGGCAAAAAGCCTGCCGCTGGACGATTTTTGATACGGGGATATTTTATCAATACAGGCAATAAGCTACAAAAAAGCCTCCCGGCATCACACCAGGAGGCTAAAATATTCACGGATAAAGGGAAACAATTACATGGCCGGAGCACCGGAACCATCCACAGTGACCGCTTCCGCTACACCATTGTTCAACGTGCGCACACAATAACGGTCTACCCCATTGGCGCCCTGAAGTGGTGTAATATCGTATAATGCAGATCCATACTTAGATTCAAAGGTGTTTACTACCTCCTTCGGAACATATGCTTCCGTTACAGGCAATGCTGCCTGTGGCATCATATTTCCGGATTGCGCTGGTGAGATAATTTCTATATGATTCTTCTCTTCCTTACGCATTCTCCTCTCTTCCCTTCTTTCTTCTTTCTTCATATGGTGACGATGCCCCATTGTGTTCCCACTAACAGTTGCCGGTATCATACCAACGGCCACCAAACCCATACCTGCTACCAATACATAATTCATCATCTTTTTCATAGTCTATGGTTTTAGATGAAAGAATCTGTTTCCAATGCAAAGTTCCGCAATTAGGTATTATGCCGCGCATTTTTAGCAGGGTGAAGAGTAGATGCGGGTTGCGACTCAGCAGCTGCGACAGGCTCCTGTTAGTCGCTGCAGCCGATAGCAGATAGAGCGGCTGTGGGCAATTTTAACAATGTATAAATATAGGATAGGAATTATATGTGAGACTTTTCTTTCTAAATTATTTTATTTTATCAGAATGAGATAAGCTGATAATAAAATCTTGTTTATATAATATCATTAAAATCCTACTTAGTCTAAACGGCCCATTTTTTCTACCTTAGCCGGGAAAAGTCCGGTATCCTTTGCATTTTTAAAAGGATATCTATCAACGGGCCGCATTACCCTTAACTTCCCAACAATGAACAAACCATATATCATCTGCCACATGGTGGCATCCATCAACGGAAAAATACTTACCGAAAATTGGGAACATCCACAAAAAGTAAAGCAGTATTCTGCTCTCTATAATAAAATTCACGAAGACTATCACACACAGGGATGGATACTTGGCCGGGTATCGCTGGAAAAAGACTTTTATGAAGGCGCTAAAGCAGAACTCATCCAACCCACCAATACCATGAGCCGCGCTCCTTTCATAGGCGACAAAACAGCCAAAAGCTTTGCGGTAACCGTCGACACCAAAGGGAAGCTAGCCTGGGATACCAACGAAATTGGTGGCGATCATATCATTGCTGTTCTTACCGAAGATGTCAGCGATGATTACCTCTACTACCTGCAACGTAAAAAAATATCCTACGTCTTTGCCGGGAAAAAAGAAGTAGACATCAAAAAAGCCTTACATCATCTTACCACCCTGTTTCCCATCAAACAACTGATGCTCGAAGGCGGCAGCATCCTCAACGGCACCTTCCTCAATGAAGGGCTTATCGATGAATTCAGCGTACTCATTGTACCCATTGCCGATGGCACGCCCAATACCCCCACTGTATTTGAAATTACCAACCAGGCAGGTAAAGGAAAAGCAGCCCTACTGAAACTGGCAGGTGTGGAGAAGTTAGCCGGAGATGTGGTGTGGCTGAGATATGTATCGAAATAGAAAATGTTGCCAGATGACCGACACCTCTTTCTTCCAAACCATCTATCATCATCCCCTTCTCAAGGACAACGATTATAAAGCTATCGCCGAAGCGCATACGAAAATTGACCTCACGCCCGGCATGCTGTTGCTGGAAGCTGGCAAAACTGCCCGGGAATTTTATGCCATTGAACAGGGATTATGCCGGTCATTCCTGTATGATTATAATGGTAATGAAATAACTACTGAATATTACTGTCCAGGTGATATACTGATAGAATCTTTCTCCCTTTTTCAACGCATCCCTTCCAACGAAAACTTCCAGGCCATCCCGGCCGTCACTGCGTGGAAGATAGCTTATGATGATTTCCAGCAGCTGCTGCAAACGGTAGAAGGATTCCGGGAATGGGGAAGAAACTGGGCCACCCACCAGCTATTCGTTTTGAAACAGCGCTCTATCCAGGCTTTCACGGTCAGCGCCACCGACCGGTATCTGCAGCTGATTGCTACAAGGCCAACCATCGTCGCCCTCTCTCCTTTAAAATACATTGCCTCTTACCTCGGCATCACCGACAGCTCGCTGAGCCGGATCCGGAAAGAAATCGCCGCAGGCTAGCATTTCTTGCCATAGGACAAGTCCACTTTTGCCGGCCTCTTTTAATTTTGAATCATTGATTCAACTTTAAAACAGGCAATATGAAAAATGCAGTGAATTGGTTTGAGATCTATACGTCCGATTTTAAGAGAGCTAAAAAGTTCTATACAGACGTATTTAAATGTACACTTACAGATCTCCCGGTCAACAACGACAGGCATAGCCAGATGGAATACGCCGTTTTTGCCGGCAACGAACAGGCTCCCAATGCCTGCGGCGCACTGGTAAAACTCGATGTAGCGCCGCCCGGAATTGGCGGTACCCTTGTATATTTCGATACCGTAGATATAGAGGATACCTTAAGCCGCGTGGAAGGCGCCGGCGGTAAAGTGGTCCGTCCCAAACAAAATATCGGCGAATACGGATTCATCGCGTTGATAGAAGATTCGGAGGGAAATATGATCGGGTTACGGTCAGGGAAATGATGCGGTAGTAGTAAATAAAAAAGGGGGAACACGTAGAAACGTGTATCCCCTGATTGCTCACTGTTTACCGACAACCCTAATTATATTTCAACTTGATAGTAACTTTCCAGATACCTTCTTTGAGTATCGCCATATCGAACCAATAGTTAAAATATTGTCCGTTTACTTCCCCATTGTTATACATATCAATCCTCAATACCTGCCCCGCTACAAAAGGCAGCGGGTACCCGGCTATTTCCAGTTCCAGGTGATCGGGAAACTCCGTGTATTTGGTAGGGTTGTTTAAACCGAGACTATGCCAGTCTTTCAGATCTGTTACGCCAGGTGTAGAGGAATAATCATATCCGAGGAGTAACTTCGGATCCACCGGCGAGCCGTCTTTCTTCAATACGTATACCAGTATTTTATTACCGGTAGGCTGCTGCCGGTCGAAGGTAACATCGATGCCGGTGAGATTTCCATCCACCCCTGCAAACCGGTAGTAGTATGGTAACGCATAGCTCACATCAATGGTCAGCGCCTTTTTTACCACTATTTCCCCACCACTGTTCTTCACCCTCACATCGATGATATATTTTCCTTTGACCAGCTGCGTGGTATCTGATGCTTCAGGATATATAACGATGTTACCATTTTCGGGATTGATATCAATCGCCGGGCGGTTTACCTTTGTGCGTTTCTGATTGAGTTCCTCTACTGTTTTTTCCTTTCCGGTATACTCCGCCTGCCAGAAGTAGGTATCTACCTTATAGGCCATCACCTTGTCCGCTAATTTTCCGTCTTCATAGTAGATGCCGTCTATACTGAACGTCAACGGTTTTGTGGATTCATCGGTTACCATAGCGCCGGATTGAATGAGGGAGGCGCCCACGGCTACTTTTATGGATGGGTTGGTGTACTTGAGCGCCGGGCTCAGGAAACCATCGGTGCTGTCTTTTTTGCAGGATGCAGCAAATACCGCGATCAGCAGCCACCATTTGTTTTTTATGTTCATGAATGCTTTCATAATAAAGATCATTAAGATTACCGGTTATACCTTTGTTTCAGTCCTGAAGCGAAGCTGGCGCCATTGGTCAATACATGCACGGTGGCATTGGCTGTTATCAGGTTATGCGTTTGAATAGACCCGGTGAACCTGGTTGAATCTACACCTGGTATTTTCACGTGTACATACTCCAGGTAATAAGCGGAAGTTTGTATAGAGCTGGTGGCGCCTGTACCGCCTCCCTTTCCGTTGATATAAACGCTATCGCCATTGGCAGCCTGGTAAAACTTCGACTTATCATTCACCGCCTGTTCCAGCGAAATCCTTCCATCTGTAATGATGAAGCGTTTCAGCAGGTTCAACAGGGTATCTTTCCCAATGCCTTCCAGGGGTTTGAGCGTTTGGCGGTCATCCGGGTTATAGTTCATCTGCAACCGCGCTACCGCTGTGTTGGGCGCTGCAAAGAAAGTAATACCGGGTTTATTGACCAGGTCTTTGGCATTAGTGAGGTCGATGATTTTTACCAGCGAGTCGAACATGTGATTAGATCTGCTGGCCAGGAAATCGTATAACAGCATTTTCTTTTCCGCCTCAGATTGTGCTGATAAGCCGCCATCTATATAATAATCATTCTTTCTGCAGGCTGTGAACAGGAGCGCTGATACCGCTACCAGGAGCGCAGCCTTCTTCCATGAAATATTTTTCTTCATACAACTAGTTATTTCCAGAATTCATTCTGAGTGATAGCAAAATTACTTTTGGCAATAATGGTTTGGTTGATCGGCAGCAACCATGCACCCTTCTGGTACCAGTCGCCGGCTGTGATCTTCGAATCTTTATCCAGTTTCCGGTTGCGCACCAGGTCGAAGAAGTATTGTCCTTCTCCTATCAGTTCCTTCTTACGTTCCAACAGGATGGTATCCTGTATATTACCACCACCTGTATAAGGTGTGGCAAATGCACGCTGTCTCACCTTATTTAGCAATACGGCCGCTTCTCCGGGTCTTCCCACTGCAGTGCTGGCCAGTGCCTCGGCGCGCAGCAGCATGATATCCGCCAGGCGGGTAATGATGATATTAGACTCATTGATATTCTGGGAAGAAGTATCACCTTTGAGTTGCAGGGTTCTGTATTTGCCAAAGAAAATGCGGTCTTCGTTTACCCCTTGCAGGTAGGTTTCACGGATAAACCAGGTAAACAACCGTGCGTCTACTGCACTGGGAGGGAACATCACATTGAGCTGCTGCCGGGTAGGGCACAGCAGGTACCTGTCGGACCCGCCACCACCGTCGGAAACATCTTTATACCAGGGCCGGCCCAGCGTTCTGTTATATACACGGTTCTTTTGTACTTCTCTTAAGTTGGCGTCGAAATTCAGTTCAAAGATGCCTTCCCTTGATTTTCCCACGAAGATGCTGATCAGGTTCATGGTATCTGTTACCAGGCTGTAGGGACCTTTGGTGATAACGCTGTCGCATAATTTTTCGCATCCGGCGTAGTCCTGCATCCATCCAAGCAGATGTGCTTTGATAGCCCAGGCAGCGCCCCTGGTGGCTCTTACCGCCCTGTCGCCATCGCCGTAATCCAGCTCCAGGTTGGCAATAGCCACGTCGAGGTCGGACCTGATCTGTGCAAATACCTCAGCCTGTGGGGCTCTCGACAGGTTATCGATATCCACGCTCTTCAGGTTCAAGGGTACATCTCCCCAAAATCTTACCAGGTAAAAGTAGGCAAGCGCCCTGATAAAGCTGGCTTCTCCTATGTGCCTGCGTTTAAGCAGCTCATCATATCCTTTTATGTTGGGAATTCTTTCCAGTACGAGGTTACATTGCGCTATTACGGTGTAAAACTGGTTCCAGTTACCACCATCGTTATTCAGCAGTGCGGCGGCACTATTGGTAGCGATGGGCGTTTCTATGCGCACATTGGAACTCTGGGAATAGCTGGAAAATAAGTCGGCTCGCACATCTCCCATGAGGAAAACTTTATCCGGCACTACTGCCCGGAGAAAAGAATAGGCAGCAGCTACACTTTTTTCTACGTCTGCCGGCATGGTGATCGCGTTGTCGGCAGTTGGCATTTCTATAATTTCCGGATCCAATATTTTCTTACAGGAAAACAATACTACGCAGGATAACAAGATCGTGCATATCAGGCTGTTTCTCCGATTGATTAATCTCTTCATATGCTTAGAATTCAAAATTAAAGCCGCAGTTAAATTTATATGGAAGGGGGTAACCATTACCCAGGTCATAGCCGTAAGGATCTACGTTCTCGGGATCCACACCGGTATATCTTTTGATGATGAATACATTGCTCATCCCGGCATATACCCTGAGCCGCCTGATGTTAATCCGGTTCAACGCTGCAGGTGAAAAGTCGTATCCCACATTAACGTTGTTCAGGCGTATAAAGCTGCCATCTTCGAGAAACAAGTCGGTATTGGTTTCATAGTTGCCGATAAAATCATAACTGGAGGTTCCGTAATATCTCCAGGGATTCAGTACCGGGAATTTAGCGTTGGTATGTTGGGGTGTCCACACGTCCAGGTCTGAAACATCCAGGAGGTTTCTTTGTCCGCCAGGGTAATTCACGTTTTCGCTGGCAGTCCAGCTTACTCCCTTGATACGATCGGCCAGCACTTTATTGAATACCTTGTTGCCAACAGAGTAGTTGAAAAACAGGTCGAGTGAAAGGGTAGAATTGTTCTTAAACCGATAACTGAAATTTTGGGTGATGCTACCGGTAAACTTAGGATTAGGATCACCACAATAAACACGGTCAGAATTATCCATTACCCCAATCCTTCCATCTCCATTTACATCCAGCAACATAATATCGCCAGCCTTGTAAGGGTCCTGGGAAGTAAATCCACTTGTATTGGGATATAATTTTTTACCGGTATACTTGTTTACTGGTACAGATTCATCTGTTGGATATACGCCTAGGTACTTCATCAGGTAAAATCCGTTGAGTGGGCGGCCAATCTGCAGGTAAGGCTGTCCTACTGCATAGTTGCTTCTTGATACGCTTCTGCCAAAATCAGGCAATTTGGTGAGTTCATTGCGGTTAATGGCGCCAATGAGCGTTACAGAATATTGGAAGTTCTTGCCCGGTTTGGTGATATAGCCGGTGATAGCGGCTTCATATCCGTAGTTACGAACGGCTCCGCTGTTGATATTCCTGGAAGCATAGCCGCTGGTACTGTTCAACGCATCCGGGAAGAGGAAACCATCTGTACGTTTATTGTAGTAATCGAGTACCATTGTTAAGCGGCTGTTGAAAAATTCCAGGTCGAGGCCCACGCCCTGGTCCTTCGTAGTTTGCCAGGTAAGATTGGGCAACATCATGCCGTTACTACCAGCGTAGTTGGGAGCCAGCAAGGGTATACCGTTATAAGTGGCATTGTCGCCGCTTTTGGTGAGGTAAGCACCCACGGCCAGGTAGTCATCTTCGTATTGGGTTCCTGACTTACCGGTACTTACCCGGAGTTTACCGAAATTAAGCCAGCGGCCTATGTTGCGGCGAACGAACTTCTCCTCTGTAAATACCCAGCCGGCAGAAAGTGAGGGGAAATATCCCCACTGGTTGTCCTTTCCAAATTTGGAGGAGCCATCCGCACGCATCACGCCCTGTAACAGGTATTTCTTATTAAAATTATACGATAGCCTGGAATAGTAGGACAACAGGCCATACCGGATATTATGCGTTTCCAGTTTGAGGTTAGCCTGCGGATACCCCAGGATTACCTGTTGGGCATCGCTGGGGCCACCGAAGGCGGACCCAAAGATGTTGTTCTTCTCGCTGGTGTTGATGGTGTTACCCAACACAAAGTCGAATGAATGCTTTTCGTTGAAAGTATGATAAAGCCGTAAAAACGTTTCACTCAACAGGTTTACCTTCTCCTGTGAATAATAGGATGCTGCTGCTTTCTGATCATTGCGGGTAGCAGAAGGTTCGAAAGAGCGGGTGCGGTAAAACTCATAGTTACCGGATGCCCTGGAGGTAATATTCAGGAACTTAAACACGTCGTAGCTCACCTCCAGTTGTGCCAGCGCTCTCCTGGTAATATCGAGGTTCACTCCTCTCTTATAGGATTCCAGGAAGCTGTCGAAGAAACCACTGTTAGGCCCCGGGCGGAAGGAAGAGGAAAAGTTGTTGCCTACAACGGCGGCACTATAGGTATCGCCTCTTTTCTGACTGGCATCTGTTTGGCTGAGGTTGGCGCGACCGGTGATCGTTAGTTTTGAACTGGGCTTAAATATCCCATTATAGGTGAGCGCAAACCTGGAAAAGCCGGAACCCAACACGATACCTTTTTCATTGTAGTAATCAATACCCAGCCGGTAGCTTGCTGCTTCTGTGGCCCCGCTAACGCTCAGGTTGATGTTCTTCAGGTCAGCATCCCGGAAATATAATTTCTGCCAATCGGTAGAGTTATTGTAGAAGCTATTCAGACTGTCTGTTAGTTCAATCGGCATGTCTGTACCACCACCACCTACTTTGGCAGATTTATACTGGTTGAAAAGATCTATTTTAAAGTCGCGCTCCGCTTTACCACCCAGTGTCCTACGCAGGGATGGATACATGCTTAAGCCATACTGGGTGTTCAGGGTAACGATTGGTTTTCCTATTTTACCGCGTTTGGTGTTGATAATAATTACGCCGTTGGCGCCCCTGGATCCGTATATCGCCGTAGCCGATGCATCTTTCAATACATCCACTGACTCCAGGTCGAATGGGCTGAACCCGGCTAACACGCTGGTAATAGCCTGCCGGGGATCAGAGGGATTAAATACATCCTGTTCCAACGGTACGCCATCAATAATAAATAAAGGAGTGCTCACCACGTTAGAGTTGGCAGAGTTGGAAAAGGAAGCAAGTCCGCGTATTTGCACCATACTCCTGCCTCCCGGCATACCGGAATTATTCTGTACCACCAGCCCCGGCGCCAGGCCCTGCAGTAGTCCTTCAATAGAACCTGCTGGCTTATTTTGCAGCTGGGATCCTTTGATCGTAGAAATGGCCGCTGTTGTTTCCCTTCTTTTTTGTGTACCGTATCCCACGGTTACATTTACCTCCTGCAATTGTGAAGAGGAAGGCTGCAACGTGATCAGCAAATTTTGCAAGGCATTTCTTACCAGCTGGCTTCTGAACTCCTTTCCGGCAGTAGCCAATACCCCATTGTTTAGTTTAAGTAAGAGAGAATTGAAACCAATAGAGGTGATAACAATGCTGGCATTTTCCGGTATGTTGGCAAGGGTAAACTTACCGTTTTCATCTGCAGAAACCCCCTGCTTAGATCCCTGTACTATAATAGTAGCGCCTATTATAGGCTGGTTATCGGGACTGAGGATTCTTCCCGAAAGTGTTACCAGCGACTGCATCGCTTTGGGTAACGCAGTGACAGTTACAATTTTATCATTTACTTCAAAAGTAAATGGCTGCCCTTTAAACACCTGTTCCAGCGCGCCTTGCAGCGGTTCGTTCTGCAAGTTAACCGTTACGGGCAAAGCATTTTTTGCGAACGCTGCATCAAAAATGAAAGCATAGCCCGTCTGTGACCGGATCGATTCGAGCACCTGCTCCAATCGTGCCCCGGTAACTTTGAGACTCACTTGCTGGGAAAATGCAACAGCAGCTGTTGTCAGGTAATGGAAGGCTACCAGTAGTATGCAACAGGCATAGCGCTTCCAATGGCCCAAAGTGCGGCCACGAAGAATTCTCATAACTACAGATTTTTAGTAAGAAATGATTGTTGGTTGATAATCCGGTTGCTATTGTTCAGCAAACAACCGGTGATTCGTCAGTTTTAATTTTATATTACTTGTTTTTTCGATTGCATTCAACAATTGTGGTAGCGGCGTGCTACGGGGCAATTGCCCATATAATTTTTTAGTTGGCAGGGTAGAGAAATCTACCTCAATATCATACCAGCGCTGTAGCTGATGGGCAACTACCTGCAGATCGGTATTTGAGAAATAGAATAAATCGGACTTCCAGGATATCTCCTGTTGTATGTCGACCTTACCTACCTGCAGCCGGTTATTTTCCAAAATAGCCTGCTCTCCCGGTTTCAATAGCTTCGGCGCGGTTCCGTTTTGCGGATCTATCTTAATACTTCCTTCCACCAGCGTAGTATTGATATATGACTCATCCGTATAGGCTTTTACGTTAAATGCGGTACCGAGCACGGCGATCGTTTGTTTCCCGGCTGCCACTATAAATGGATGATCAGCATCCTTTACAATATCAAAATAGGCTTCCCCTGTTAACTCCACTTTACGTCCCTCACCGGCGAACCGTGTCGGGTAATGAAGAGACGATGCTGCATTTAGCCAAACCTGGCTACCATCTGGCAACACTACTTTATAAGTTTTTCCCCGCGGCGTGGTAAGGGTATTAAAGGCAACTGCCGGCCTTTCCAACTCCTCTTTTCCTTCTTCGTAGGTAAGCACGCCCGTTTTGCTCTTAACTGCATGGGCGCCTGGCTGTGTAAATATCTGGCTGTTCCCGGTACTATCGAGCGTTACTTGTTTGCCATCAGATAATGTAAGCGTTACAACGGAAGGGGTTTGGATGAAAGGCGCTTTACGAATGGTTTGCTCCGTTCTGACTATAGTGGTGCCAGCTGACCTGGCATCTTTTTCGAGAAAAAAGTAAGATAATAAAGAGAAGGTGGTCAAAGTAACCGCAGCTGCCGACCACGACAGGATCAACTTCAATGGGAAAACACGCCCCGGCTCCAGTGTCGCGTATTCCTGTTCCTTGCTGGCAGACTTAATCTTGTCAAGCAATACCGCCGCTTCCTGGTTGGAAAACAGGTCTTCCGCAACGCCGTCGGTATCGGCAATTGTATTAAACAGGTGTTCATAGGCCTGTTTGGCTTCAGGATCTGCTAATAACAGCCACCATTCCTCCCGCTCAGCTGCTGTGATGCTGCCATCTATCACTTTCTCTGTCAGAAAATTTAACCTGCTTTGCTCCTCCATATACGGCTACTTGAATGTATCTGTTATATAAGACAGTAAGAGGGGTAAAAAAGGAGATATGCCGGCAAAAAAAATTTTAATTAACGAAATGAACGGCAACAACCGCCAGGGCAGCGGTAACATGCACTTTCAGGTAGCGATGAATCGATTTAATGGCAAGTTGATTATACTTTTTTACAGAATCGGTAGTCAAATTCATACGGGTAGCGATCTCGGGGTTCCTATATCCTTGCGACCGCAGCAGGAAAACAGTTTTTTGCTGCAGTGGCAGTGCATCAATAGCTTTATCCAAAATGTCCAAGTGATGATCTGGGGCAATACTTCCCTGGCCGTCCTGGTTGACAGCAAACCTGGCATAATCCTGCTGTTTCTTCCGCTCGGTGGCCATCTTCACGAGATGGTTCAGTGTATGGTTACGTAACAGGATAAAAAAATAGGCATTAAAATCCCTGATATCTGACAGTTGCGTTCTGTTCTTCCAAAGTTTAACGAACAAATCCTGCAGGATTTCCTCTGTTTGTTCCTTTGATCCTACAATGGCGAAAACGACCCTGCCGGCCTGGTTCAGATAACCGTGAAATAATTTGGAAAATGCTTCCTCGCTGCCACCGGCAACCAGCTCCAGTATTTGCTGCTCATTATCAATGCGTTTTAGCCCCATACTACTGCTAGAAATTGGTCGATATTAACTGTTAGGTATATTGCTATTTTTAGGGATCAAGGCAATATTAAGTATAGTAAACAATATTTCCTTATGCAATTTTTGCATAAATATATATTATGTTACCTCACCACGCAAAATCCAAGTTACAAACCTATCCCTAATTATTGTATTTTAACTGCTATGAATATTAATTCAGCAACCCTAACTGGAACATTGTTTGAGGGAGTACAGCGCATCAAGGGCAGCTGAAAGATTCACGCCAGAACAAATTACCCATTGGATGAACCTGCAATACAGCTCCCGACCAGTAACTTATTTTCTGACACGTAAAATTTTAACCATGACAGTCGAACAAATCGCCGCCCGTTTGGCAGAACATTGCCGCAATGAAAAATTTACCCAGGCACAAGCCGAGCTGTATGCTGAGGATGCTGTAAGTATAGAACCCTACGCCATCCCTGGTTTTGAGAAAGAAACCAAAGGGCTTCCCGCCTTAAAGGAGAAGGACCAGCAATTTAATGCCATGGTGGAAGCCCGGTTTGGCACTACCGTATCTGCTCCCTTAATAGCCGGGAATTCATTTTGCTTTATACTCACGATGGACATCAAAATGAAAGGCAAAGACCGCGAAAAGGTGTCGGAACTTTGTGTGTATACGGTGAAGGACGGTAAAATTATTGCAGAGCAATTCTTTGTATAGAAATAAAGGCCGGTTTTTTCGAAAAAACCGGCCTTTCAGGATTAAAATTAATACTCTAATGGCGAGTAAGTAACCTGGGTTACCAGCCTGTTCATCTAATCCAGCACAAACCTGTATCCAACCCCTTTGATCGTGAGGATCTGGAGGTTTTCATCTTCCTTTAAATGTATTCGCAGCCGGGTGATATATACATCCAGGTTCCGGCTGTTGAAAAAGGAATCGTGCCCCCACAGCAGATCCAGGATACTTTTCCTGCCGATAATGCCGTCACGTTTTTCATATAGCAGTTTAAGCAGTTCGCTTTCCCGGTACGATAGCTTTATTTCTTCATTGCCATGGACCAGTACCTGTTTCTTGGTATAAAAATGAAATTTGCCGATCCTGATATGGTCTGCTGTAGGAACCGTACTGGCAGGCGAGTAACGTAATACATTATCGATACGCACAATCAGCTCTTCCATGCTAAAAGGCTTCCGAATATAATCGTTGCCCCCCAGCGTAAATCCTTTTACCAGATCGGCGGTCTGGGTTTTTGCTGTGAGAAACAATATAGGTACCTCCGGGTTGATATGGCGTATTTCGGCAGCTGCTTCAAAGCCGTCTTTATTCGGCAACATTACGTCTAGTATACATACCGCGGGATCGATCGCTTTAAAAACATCCAGCACATTGGCCCCATCGCTTTCCAACACTACCTCAAAGCCCCGGCGCTGCAGACTCTCTTTTACGATCTTACCCAAGGATAATTCATCTTCAACATATAGAATTTTAATCTTCATGTCACAGTTTTTTTGACCTGATGGCGCGGCCTTTATCGTAATAAATAACGGCAGCCTCAGCAAAAGGGATTTTAATTGAAAATATGCTGCCTTTCTCTAACTCACTTTCTACTTCTATAAAGCCCATATGCCGTTGAACAATATGTGATACATAACTTAGCCCAAGTCCATATCCTTTTGTATTGTGCCGGTTGCCATTGGGTATCCGGAAAAATTTCTCAAAAATCTTGCTTTTATATTCTTTCGCAATGCCGATACCGTTGTCGGCTACACGAATTTCCAGGTATTGTTTATGATCAATAATATGAATAAGGATACTAGGCTCTTTCGCGCTATACTTCAGCGCATTATCGAGCAAGTTATACAATACGCTGGTGAGATGCAACTTGTCGGCCATCACAATAAAATTGTTGCCGGTAGTTTGCAGAGTGGTGACTGCCCGATGTTTTTCAAACTGTAGTTTCATAGAGCTCATAACACTCCTGGCCAATTCCCGGATATCAAACTGTTCTTTGTTGAGGCCAATCTCCCTGTTTTCAAACATAGACAATTTTAATACCTTATCCACCAGTAAGCTGAGTCGTTGCATTTCATGCGCGGAAATATCGAGGTATTCGTTGGTGGTTTTACGGTCGTCGAGTACATCAAAACTTCTCAGCGCTTCAATCGCCACATTCACCGTAGCAATGGGTGTTTTCAGCTCATGGGTCATATTGCTGATAAAGTCGTTTTTGAGTTGAGCCAGCTTCCGCTGTTGCTTCAGGTTGCGATACAGCAACAGGAAGGAGAAAATAGTGACACCGAGTAATAGTACAGATATCAGTATCGGTTGACTGATACGCCGGAGCAGGTACCAGCTGTTATTTTCAAAATTCACCTGGTAGCTGATTGGTTTGGTAAAACCTACGGTGACAATATTATTCTCCAGGTCGTCGGGGAAAGGACCAAAATAGCGATGGGTGGTGTCAATAGGTACAGTAGCAACAGTAAAGTCGGCGTCTATTTTTTCCCGTTGCAATGCTTTGGCGTACCGGTCTACCACTTCGTTGATGGTAATGGAATCACGGAGAGAGTCTACCCCGGTGAGAAAATCAAATACCCGTACAGACGGAGCGTTTTGGGTGCGGGCATACTGCACATTGTAGGTTTCATGTACCGGTGGGTTAATCGTTTTTAGCTCTGCCGACTGGTCATCCGCTTTCATAGCCACGATCATAGCGGGTTTTGCCTGCGCTATTACAGCCGCAGAATCCTTGAAACGTTCATGCAATACACTGGAAATTCCCATCACTCCTTCCCTGTCCGTAATGTGTATGCTGAAGGTAGAGTCAAGTTTCAGTTTGGTAGCCTGCAAGCGGAAAATGGTTTCCCGGAAAAGGATGTTGGTACGCGAGGTAAACAGTTTTTGTTCCTCCCGGTAATTCTTGCTTAGCCAGTATCCCTGGAAAGCAGTAATGAGCAGTATCGACAACCCAATCAGGAAAGCGGTAGCCGGTATGGAAAGTTTATAACGCATGTGTGTTAAGTAATAACAATACTAACGCAAATCTATCAAATCCCGGGGCCCGGCCGGCGAACATTAACCTAAATTAACATTAAGTCAAGCTACATTAACCTGTGTTGCCGCCGGAAGGAAATAGCTTTATTTTCTTAAAATACATACCAGATGAAAAAAACTATTTGTACGCTTCCCGCGTTGCTGGTACTGCTTTCGGTGTATGGACAGCAAAAACAGGGAAAGGTGGTATATGAGCGCACCACACAGATGGAAATACACATACAGGGATTGGCCGACGATATGGCGCAGTCATTGCCACGTTCGCATAAAGACAAGCTCGAGGTATTGTTTGCCAATGACCAGTCGCTTCGCCGTTCAGTAGAGGATAATACACCGGAGGAATTAGCAGAACCGGAAGGCGGTATGCAAGTACACATGGTAATGGCGGGCGCAGGGGATATAACATACACTAACCTGGCAACGGGACAAATAATAGAAGGAACTGAATTTGGAGCAAAGAATTATATCATCACCGACAGCGTCCGGCATCCCAACTGGAAGCTCACCGGGGCCACCACCACTATCCTGAACTATCCCTGTCAACAGGCAGTTATGCAACGCATTGGTAAAAGATCCAGCGCCACGATGGAAAATGGTAAACTGGAAACAAAAGAGGTTGCCGATACGGCTAATATCGTTGTTTGGTTCACGCCATCTATCCCGGTATCGGCGGGTCCAGAGTACCAGGGACAGCTGCCAGGGCTGATCCTGGGGATTGATATCAACAACGGCCGCACCGTGTACACGGCCACCTCATTAAGCGACCAGGCAGATCTCACAGAGATCAAAGCACCTTCAAAAGGAAAGAAAGTGACCAGGGCGGAATTTGAAAAAGAGCGGGATAAACTAATGGGAACAATGCAACGTAGTCACGGCGCCAGGGCGGCAGGAACCATACGCATTGCACAGTAACCCCAAAGTGGTGATCAAAAAAGCTCCGGGATAACTCCGGAGCTTTTTTTGTTACAGAGCTTTCATCCTAAACATCTGCGCTTTACCACCGGCCGAAAGCCCGTTTTTACTGAGACTATACGTAAAGCTCAGCAGGAAAAAACGCTGAAGATTCGTGATACGGCTATCTTCAATATAATTTTGATTAGTACTGCGGCTGATCCCTACATTTTCATTAAAGAGATCCGATACACTCAGCTTTAATTCGCCCCTGTTAAAATGAAGGAACTGTTTGCTTATCGACACATTGCAGAGCGGGATGTTGTTGTTGTAACCGTTGGCCCGTTGGCTATTGATGATATAGGTGAGGCTCCCGGAGAAATAGAAGCTCGCTGGCAGCTGCCAGTTAAGACTTCCTTCATATTGCTGTGAGAAATACGCTGTGCTCAGGGCGGATTTCAGTGAGTAATCCGTTTTGTAATAATTAATCCCTGCACTAAGCGACAGATCCAGCTTTTCGGAAGGGTTCAGATCTGCACGAACAGCGGGCCCGAAGGTAAATGTGCGGATCGTGTTGGCAGCGGTATTTATAAACTGTTGCGTTTTACTGTAGCCCATATTGCTGCTTACATTTAAACTACCGCCCCATACGCCCAAAGGCATTCCCCAGTTGACGCTACCGGTCATATTATACACACCGTTGATATTTACCGGGCGGCTATGTTTAATACCCAAACTATCCACCACGTCATTGTCTACGATCTTGTGCTGTGTTTCCTGCAGGTTAAAAAAAGCAAAAATATTTTTGTTCCTGAAAGGATCTATCGAAATAAAACTCAGTTGCACCGCATGGGTGAACTCCTGCTTCAGGTAAGGATTGCCTTCCCTGATATTCAGTGGATCGCTAATATCTGGAACCGGCTGTAACTGCGACATGCTGGGTTGATTAGTGACCGTAGCATAATTGATACTCAGGTTCCGGTAGCGGGTAAAGTCATACTTAAACCGCATAGACGGGAGCAGGTTATAAAATGTTTTGCGGATCACCGAGTCTTTGGTACCTGCAATGATTTTTCCCTCCAGCGCTGCCTGCTGCCAGTTGATGCCGGCGGCAATACTGAATTTCTTTTGTTTGGTACGTATCCGGAACCCGGCATTGTTATAGCCATATGTATTTTCAAAATTATTGCTGAGCAAAGGATTCAGCTGGTCGAACTTACCATTTTGCCGGTTGTAATCGTAGGTAACCTTATGGGCCGTATTAGTGCTGCTGCTATTGCCCAGGCTCAGCTCCAGCAGGGAATGTTTGAGTAACGGAACCGTATATACAGCGCGCGCGTTATAACTCCGCAAGTTACCGGACACGGAATTTCGCTGATGTATGGAATCATATTCGGGCTGCGAGCCGCCGTGGACATAGAAGTGATTGACCGATAATAAACTGCCGTTGCTTTCCGTATTATTAAAACTGGTTTGGAGCCCCAGTGAGAAGGTATTCCCTGGCCGCCGGAATTTTTTCCTGTATAATATATCTGCCGCTACATTGCTGCCTTTGCCGGAAGACTGATTGTCGCTGAATCCTTCGTTCGCTGTTACCTGTGCTCCCGTCAGCGTTTTATAGTTAGATGTGCTGCTGCCGGCATTTTCCTGGTAGCCTGCAGTACCGGTAATTTTCAACGACTGCGTGGAATCCAGTTGTATGTTGGCGCTTATATTTGCGCGGTGGGTATTATTGATATTGTTGCTGCGGGCCTGCTGTTGATAGCTGTAAGTAGAGTCAGGCAAAAAGTATTGCCGCTGTAAACTACTTTCCTGGTGCGGATTATAATGGTTATAGAAATAGTTGCTGGTAAAGTCTACTTTCTTGCCGATGATATTATTATAGTTAATACCACCACCCCATATATCTCTGAAGCCGTTACTGTTGCCGGTTCCCATGAGGGCGCTCACCGGATCGTCCGAGCTGATGGCAAAGCTGGCGTTACCGCTTTGCCGCATGCGATTCAGTTCACCAGTGAAGCTCATCATATCCATGAACGAAAAGCCCTCGGCATTGGTATTGTTAGCCATTCCGATAACGGAAAGCTGCCGGGCGCCTTTGAAGGAGTTTACGTTGAAACGGCCTTCGTAGCGATCGCTGGTTCCTGCGCCTGCACTGGCTTTACCAAACATGCCTTTTTTCTTGTCTGCCTTTAGTTTAAGGTTGATCGTCTTTTCACTGTTACCATCGTCGAAGCCGGTGAGTTGTGCGGCATCGCTGAGGCGGTCATATACCTGTACTTTATCCACCGCGTCGGCGGGTAGATTTTTAGTAGCTATCTTGGGATCGTTGCCAAAAAACTCTTTGCCATCCACCAGTACGCGGTTTACCTTTTGGCCCTGCGCCTTTACGGTACCATCTTTTCCCACCTGTATGCCGGGCATTTTCTTAAGTAGCTGCTCCACGCTGGCATTGGGGACAGTTTTAAAAGAACCTGCGTTGTATTGAATGGTGTCGCCGACAAGGGTCACCGGGGGCGCTTCTCCCGCTATCACCACCTCATCGAGGGTTCTGCTTAAGTCATGCATGATAATAACAGGTAGCCGCACCTCCGGGCTGCCGGCAGGGATGGTAACAAGGCGGCGGTTATTGTGATAGCTCACGTGGGTAAACAACAACCGGTAGTCGCCCGGCGGCAGTCCATTGAGTTCAAAGTCTCCTTTGTTATTGGTCATCGTAAACGTTACAAGCGATGAATCCTTTGCCTTGAGCAGCGTTACCGTGGCGGAAACTACCGGGTGATGCGCTATAGTGTCGAGCAGGTTCCCATTAATGGAGCCGTTTTTTTGTGCATAGGCGGCAAAGGACCACCAGCATGCAATGAGTAGCAGGTAGTATTTCTTCATAGTACTCTTTTACAAATACGAATGTAATTTCACAGCACGCCAAAGCAGGTTAACAAGGGTTGCTTTAATGTTAAGGAAGGTTAATGAATGGAGAGAAGGAAGGCGTTTAAGGCAAGTTTCCTATTTAAAAAATGACCGGGAGATGCCACCGTTATCCCGTAAACTAAAAATGTGATACAAAAATCCGGTGTGAATTTTTGTATCACATTTAATGAAGTGTCTTTATTATAGCAGATTATCGCCAACCCAACCCCGGCGCCACATGCTCCAAAATAGCAGACAATACATGCACGTTATAATCAACACCCAATGTATTAGGTATGGTCAACAGGAGTGTATCCGCTTCCTGGATAGCCTCGTCCTTAGCCAACTCCCCGATGAGCTGATCTGGCTCAGCAGCATAGCTCCTTCCGAAAATAGCGCGTTTGTCCGCCTCAATCATCCCGATTTTATCGACCCGGTTGGTTTCCTGTCCGAATAAATAGCGATCCTGGTCATTTACCAATGCGAAAATAGACCGGCTCACAGAAACCCTTGGCTCGCGGGTATGTCCCGCTTTTTTCCAGGCTTCTTTGTAAAGCCTGATTTGTTCGGCTTGTTGTATATGAAAAGGTTTACCGCTTTCGTCATACTTCAGGGTAGAACTTTGGAGGTGCATGCCGTTTTCGGCAGCCCACACAGCAGTAGCATTGGAAGCGGCGCCCCACCAAATACGCTCCCGCAATCCTTCCGAATAGGGTTCTAAACGCAACAGGCCCGGTGGATTCGGAAACATTGGGTACGGGTTAGGCTCCGCAAAACCGACGCCTTTCAGTTTGTCCAGGAATTCCAATGCTTTACGGCGCCCCATATCGGCGTCCGTTTCTCCTTCCGCCGGCTCATATCCAAAGTAACGCCATCCATCAATGACCTGCTCCGGCGACCCTCTGCTGATTCCCAATTGCAATCGCCCGGCTGAAATTAAGTCCGCCGCCCCTGCGTCTTCTATCATATACAGCGGATTTTCGTAACGCATATCAATTACGCCCGTTCCAATCTCTATTTTGCTTGTTTTGGCGCCGATAGCCGAAAGCAATGGAAATGGAGATCCTAACTGGGCTGCAAAATGATGTACCCGAAAATAGGCGCCGTCTAAACCAATTTCTTCCGCAGCAACTGCCAGATCAATAGATTGAAGCAACGTATCGCTGGCTGTACGGGTGCTATAGGCTGGATGATTAGACCAGTGCCCGAACGATAAAAATCCTATTTTCTTCATAAATCTGGTTTCGCGGGGAAAAATAACCAAATATTATCTCTTTTTCATTTACTGTAACGGTTTCCTCCAGGTTAGTGCCCGGCCCGTATTACTTTCATAGGGCTACCATAGGGCTACTGATTTGTACTCACCGTCGAATGAATGTGGTTGTCGATAATATAAGGTGTAATTGGCTTTAACTGGTAACCAGAAACCTCCGGATGCTCTCCTGCCCATGTGTAATATTCCATTTTCCCTTTAATCTTAGCATACCAAACCTTTCCAACAGCTTGGTAGGTGATAGTATCCGGCCTGGTTATCTTCCTGAAATGTTGCTGCTTCTCTGCATCTAATGCTATAACCGTCGTGTAAGGTATTTTCTGGTCACAGGCTACCGGCTCGTAATGATCTTCATGCCAGTACATGCACCCTCCGGAGCCCAGTTTATCCTTCCACCACCACATGCCGCCAGTTCCCAATACCAGCGATATCATTACCGCGGCCGCCAACGTTTTCGTTGACTTTCTCCCTGTTTGTTTTTCCTTACTGGGCTCCGCAGTTTCAACGCTCTCATTTTCCTTGCCCTTTGTATCATTCATCGATGGCAGATGCATCGGAATTTCCGGAATTGCCGGATTTCCGGCAGGCCCATCACTGCTGGTTGGCGGCGGGGTGGCCAGCAAACCGAATCGTGCTGCCGGTATTCCTGTTGCCGGGCCAGTATCATCTAACACCAGGCCTTCCTTTATATCCTCCTCGCCGGTAATCGTTTTTCCCATTTCCCAGGGCCTGCCCCGAAAGTCAATTAACCAGGCCAACAGCTCAATATTCTTCTCATCTGGCCTCCCCGACTTCCCTCTCAAATAATTCACCAATGGCCTGAACTTATCCGTATCACATCGCTGAAGGATAGCCTGACAGCTTTTCGATTCACTCAAATCCCCACAGAAATCCCTGATCACCTTTTCATCTTTCCTGCTCACATCTGTCGTGCATTTCTTTACACACTCCTCTTTGAGTTTTGCAGGGGTGAGGTACATCAGGCCATGAGGTAGCGTATTGTTTTCCCTTTGTTGTTCATACGCCTGCATAACCAGCCGCTGATAGTCGATAAAAACTGTTGCCATAAATGAAATTATAGAACTGAATAATCGGAATTGAACCCGCATTCCCGGAATTATAAATGGAATACCAGGAATTACTGGAATTATCGGAATTGTTTGTAAATCAACCTCTTACCTCGATCTATCTTTGTTTTGCAATCGGGTAACGCCTCCCTTGCTAAGAGGCTCTCTGTACAGAACCAATGCACCCCGGGCAAAGAAAGCGGAAGCCGGTTACCGGCTTGGGAAGCGATGATCAGCTTCCGTAATCCACGCCCACTCCTTCCCAAAAAAGCAAGAAGCGCTTCTTCACTGACTCAAAACGCCGCTGCCGGCTGCCCGGCAACCGGCAGCCTATTTCCTAAACATCCAAAAAACTAAAACTATGTTACATATTATATTAAGTTTCTTATTGGCACTCTTGAACCCAAGCCACTCCAACAACGGCAACCATAATAATGATCCACAGGTCACTGTTCTTGATGATACCGGCGGCGAAACAGGAACTATTCCTCCAAGGAAACCCTGATAGATCATCTCCGTGAGGCAAGCAATGCTTGCCTCACTTTTTCTATAGCGGTTAATAATAATTTCTCAACATGGAGAAATTCAATACTTTTAAGAGAAATAATCCCTGGTGCGCCCCTCAAACATTATCCTGACCTTATTCCTTGGCTGCCTGGCAGCCTGTACTTCCAACCGGGAAGTTCCACAACCTGTTCCTGCCCCCACGTTGAAAAAAGGAGAATCCTACTTCAACAAGAATAACGACTCTGCTTTCTACTATTTCAACCAGGTGGCAACTGAGGCGACCGACAGTTTGGATATTGCCATGGCCTATACTTATATGGGTATCATCCAGGCATATGAGGGAGACCATTACGGAGGACAGGAAAGCCTGTTGAAATCCCTTAATTATCTCGATGAATACAAAAAAGAAGACCAGGGGTGCCTCAGCTCCGACTACCATGAACTGGGCAATGTTTGTCTTAATCTTAAAAACTATGACGCCGCGATCGACTACTACCAGAAAGCGCTTAAATACATAAAAGACCCGGACTTCGAAGCAGTAGCACTCAACAGTATAGCCCTTACTTACCAGAAGAAAGGCGACTATGACCAGGCGATCAATTTATACAAATCCCTGCTGGCTAAAAGTAAGGGCAAGCAAAAAGAGTATGCCCGGGTACTTTCCAACTATGCCAGGACCAAATGGCTGAAAGATTCCGCTTATCCAGCCGGGACAGAGCTGCAACAAGCATTACAAATCCGTAAGGATTCCAATGATATCAGGGGGCTCAATGCCAGCTACGCCCATCTGTCGGACTTTTATACCGTTTCCTCACCCGATTCAGCACTCTACTATGCCGGGAAAAGGTATGAAATGGCCAGGGAAATGAAAAGTCCGGACGACGAAGTCGAGGCATTATCAAAACTTATTACACTTAGCCCCACCAATTTGTTGAAATCTTACTTTGCCCGTTACCAATACCTGACAGATAGCATCCAAACGGCGAAAAACGCCGCCAAGAACCAATTCGCCCTAATCCGGTATGAAGCCGCAAAAAATAAGGCCGATAACCTTCAGCTGCAAAAGGACAATGCCCAAAAGAAAACCCAGCTCGTAGTACAGCGATTCATATTGGCATTGACCATCCTTTTCTTCATCATCGCCGGAATTGTGCTGGTCCTTCGGTACCGCAGGCGCCGCCAACAGATAGAACTTGCCTCCCGGCAAGCTATACAGGAACATCAGCTTAAAACCTCCCAGAAAGTACACGACGTAGTGGCCAATGGCCTGTACCGCATCATGGCTGACCTGGAGTATAAACCAGCAGTAGATAAAGAGCAGCTGATAGATAAGATCGAGGTACTGTATGAGCGATCCCGCGATATCTCGTACGAGCACTCCACCACCTCAGTAACTCCTTTTCACGCTAAAATTGACGAACTGCTCCAGTCCTTCGGCTCTGAACATATCAAGGTCCTGATCGTTGGCAACGGCCCGTTACTCTGGAGCCGGACCAATGAGCAGGTACAGCATGAGATAGAACATATCCTGCAGGAATTGATGGTCAATATGAAAAAACATAGCCAGGCCAATGCTGTTATGATAAAGTTCGATTATCACCAGGGCCGGGTTCAGGTGCTCTATACCGATGATGGCATCGGTATTTCTCCGCAAGTTAAGTATGGGAACGGATTGCAGAATACGGAAAACCGTATTAAAAGAATTGGCGGGCAATATACATTTGAACATCCTGCAAAAGGGTTAAAAATTCACATTTCCTTTCCAATAGCTCAATCCTCATGATTACAAAGGTACTTATTGCCGAAGATCACGAAAGCGCCAATATTTCCGTGCAGAAAACGCTGGAAGAACTCAGCATCGCCGACGTCGCATATGCCTATTATTGCGATGACGCGTTGAATAAGATAGTACAGGCAGTTAAAGCCAACAGCTCTTTCGATCTCCTTATTACAGATTTGTCTTTTGACCCAGATGACCATAAACAGGTACTATCTGGGGGTATGGAGCTAATTACCGCCGCCAGGGAAGTGCAGCCCGACCTGAATATCCTGGTCTTCTCGGCAGAAAACAGGTCGGCTGTTATTGACCAGCTTTACAACAATTATGACGTTGACGGATTTGTACGCAAAGCCCGGCACGATGCCCGGGAGTTGAAAGAGGCCATTAACGAAATAGCCCTTCACCGCCGCTATTTCCCACGCCATATCAGGCAGCTGATCGACAAAAAGAACGCCTACTCATTCTCGGATTTTGATATCACCATCATCACACTGCTGGCGCAAGGAATGCTGCAGAAAGACATACCTGCACACCTGCAACGTAATGGAATAAAACCTTCCGGCCTAAGCAGCATAGAAAAAAAACTCAACCAAATGAAAGATGCCCTTGGCTTTACCAAGAATGAACAACTGGTGGCCTACTGCAAGGATTTAGGCGCTATATAGGCATCTCAAAAAAAATAGGCGATTACGGTTTCCCATAAAAAAAGAAGGTTGACGGAATCTATTTTTGTTTCATAAAATAACCAACGCTATGAAACGAAAATATTACGTCAACAACAACGTTCAGTATAACGGCGACTATGAAGTGCACGTTAGTACCTGTGAATACTTTTCCATGATGTTTAACCGGACAGAGATCGGAGAATTTGAAACTTGCCAGGAAGCCATCCGCAAAGCAAAGAAACTTTATCCAAAGGCAAATGGCTGCTTTACTTGTTGCAGACCCTGTCATACAAGTTAAACGATACTGCCAGTTCTTTTGTAACCCCTTATCTCCGAACCCATCGATCCATGAAACGTTTATGCGCCTGGCTGCTTATAGGCTGTGTTCACTGCAAACCGGTAAACGTGTATATCTGCGACAGCAAATATGCTACCAGGTATCATTATAATGTGAATTGCCGTGGACTCAGCAACTGTAAGCATCAAATCATCAGTATTCCCCTCGAAAAAGCAATGGCCACCAGGACCCTTTGCAAGTGGGAACAATGACCTGGCCCCGACCGGAACTATATTTCAATACACTCCAATTGTTGTTATTATGACCACTCCAGGCAACTCACCACATAGATATTTGCAGTTTAAGGGAGATCAATTTTATAGCAGGTATATCCAGGAAGATATTCCGGCAACAGCTGCCCCCGCAAGACCTCCGGACCCTGGCTTCCTCAACGGAAAATCTCACGGCAGCTATGGCGCACTATTATTTCACCCTCACTGGAAGGCGAAACGAAAGGAAATATTACAACGTGATATGCATCGTTGTGTGCACTGCCGCAGCGACAAAGACTTGCAAGTGCATCACCGGCAATACCACTTTATAGCACGCGAGCAACAATTCCGCCTTCCCTGGGAGTATCCCGGTCATCTGCTCATCACGCTTTGCGAATCCTGTCATAGTAAAGGGCATAGTAAATACAAAGTACCCACCATCACTATTTAATTAAATAGATATGAGCTTATTTGATATTTTCAACCGGCAACGCCAGAATGGGCACACCCATACCATGGCCATTGAAACCGCTATACCGGATATCCCGGAAACAACTTTCATTGAAAAGGCACCACCGGAAAAAGAGCCTGCCGATGAAAAACCAGTTACGCCGTTTAACGGCGGCATACATCTCTTATATGATTTCCTCGACAAGAATTATGAATCCAAAGGCTATAACGACGCATTGATCAATCCAGATACAACGCACCTGGAGCAAAATGTGATTGCGTTAAAGAATGACCTGGAAAGATCCATCCGAAAAGTAAAAACGTTCTACGAAGACTTTATCCGCCAAATTAATTTCCACATTTCGAGCAGAAGCAGGAGCGGCATGATCGATACCGTAGAAGAGCTTACCATCAAGAAGGAAATTGCGGAGAGCCATATCAGCCAGGTAAAAGAAATTGAAGCCCAGGCAAAGCTCAACGAGGGCGTTGGACATGGTATCATTATCAGCTATAGCCGGGGATTCAGGAATGGTTTGGCCGCCATTTCCAGTCATATCATCCTGAACAAAAACTTCTAAAACCGGGCGTTATGAAACATCTATGGGTTCGTTTCGGCTGCTTTATGACCGGATACAACTATAACATTTTACGCAACTGCAGCGAAGCTGCTTTTAAATCCGTGAAGAAATATACAGCAGCCATACTGATTGTTTGCATCCTGTGGTTTTTTATTGGTTTCGCATTTGCACACCGCTACCTGTCACTTAGCTTCCCAGGTTGCCTATTGGCTGGCATGCTCTCCACCCTGATCATTGTACAGGTAGAAAAGCAGATCGTACTATCTATTCATCCCAGCCGGTTACTGCTCATCCTCAGGGGCTGCCTGGCCTTTATAATGTCTAACCTCGGCGCTGTGATCATCGACCAGATTCTGTTTGAGAAAGATATCGAGATTGAAAAGATTTCCTACATATCGGAAAAAGTGAATAGGATACTGCCCTTGAAAACAGAAGAACTACGGAAGCAGATGGCCGCGCTGGATACGACGATTAATAAAAAAGAGCAGGAAAAAGATAATTACGTCGAAGATATCAGTAAACATCCTACCACAACTGGTACCACGATACAAACAACCACTAAGCGGGTGCCTGTACAAACCGTCACATCTTCCGGAAAGGATACGGAGGCCTGGAAGACAGTGACTGACCGTACCGTTACATCAATGCTGGTGCCCAATCCCAAAATAGCATTGATTCCCTCTCTCGACTCTACCATTGGCGCAATGCGGCAACAAAAAGCCCAAAAGGAAAATGAACTGCTCCACATCAGGCCC
This sequence comes from Chitinophaga sp. Ak27, assembly GCF_012726295.1. GTDB lineage: Bacteria > Bacteroidota > Bacteroidia > Chitinophagales > Chitinophagaceae > Chitinophaga. Next base: position 68,788 of record NZ_JABAOB010000012.1, read on the forward strand.
GCCCTTGAAGCAGAAATGAAAGCACATACGGGATTCCTGGACGATCTAACCATCATGATCCAAATGTTATCCGCCTCTCATGTGGCCCTGGCTTTCTGGTGCTTGTGGATCCTGTTTTTCCTGTTTATCGAGATGCTGGTATTATTCAGTAAAATGGGCGACAAGTCTAATGATTACGAAAAAGTGGTACTGCACCACATGAACTTACAGATGCGGCGACTTGATGCCCTGGGAAAAGGATTTGAATGATAAAACTGCAGACAACATCAATATCAAAAAAAATTTACGATGGATTTTAAAGATGAAATCAAACTCTTCGGCGACAAAGTCGAAAAGCTTAAAAACCAGATTCAAACAGAAGAAGCTACCAAGAATGCTTTTATCATGCCTTTCATTAAAGTGCTGGGCTACGATGTGTTTGACCCGTTTGAAGTAATGCCCGAATTCATTGCGGATATCGGTATCAAGAAAGGCGAAAAAGTAGACTATGCCATCCTGAAAGAGGGCAAGCCTTCCATACTCATAGAATGTAAACACTGGGGAGAAAGCCTGGACCCGCACAACTCCCAGCTTTTCCGGTACTTCCATACTACCAGCGCCAAGTTCGGCCTATTGTCGAATGGCATTATTTACCGGTTCTATACAGATCTTGCGGAGCAGAATAAAATGGATGATAAACCATTCTTTGAGTTTAACGTGACGGACATAAAAGATAACCAGATTGAAGAACTCAAGAAATTCCACAAGTCATATTTCAACCTGGAAAGCATTCAAACCACGGCGAGCGAGCTAAAATATATGAATGAGCTCAAAACGCTGATCAATGCTGAGTTCCAAAACCCCTCTGAGGGACTGGTTAAACTCTTTGCCAAACAGATATACAGGGGAATGCTAACGTCAAAAGTGGTGGAGCAGCTGGGTGCGCTTACGAAGAAGTCGATACAACAATACATCAATGACCTGATAACGGAAAGGCTCAAATCAGCGCTGAAAAAAGAAAATGACGCCGAGCCACCTGAGGTAGAAAAAGAAGCAACAACAGCAGTTGCCGTCATTGAAGAGAAAGGCGCAGTGATTGAAACCACCGAGGAGGAGAAAGAAGGCTACATGATTGTGAAAACAATCCTTCGCCAAAGGGTGAAGCCAGCCAGGATAGCCTATCGCGATGCACTGTCCTATTTCGCGATACTCCTGGACGACAATAACCGGAAAACAATATGCCGGTTGTATTTTAACAGTTCCCGAAAATATATCGGCACTTTTGACGAGCAAAAGAAAGAAACAAAGACAGAACTTATGACAATTGATGACCTCTTTAAGTTCGAAGAGGTACTTCATAAGACAGTTGAATGGTATGACGCAGAAAAAGCGCCGGCAAATTAATAACATCCGCCACATATAAAACCTGAAAGGAGTTATTTCAACACGAAATAACTCCTTCAATTTTCAATAGCGTCCGGGATTGCGCCCTATATGCTAATTAAAAGACATTCTAATCAATGCTGATACTATCTATGGCTTTCTCCATAGCATACTCCATTATGCCTGGCACTTTTAATCCTTCGGCACGCACTACTGTCAAATCTTTCATGCCTAAAAAGCCCAGGAACGCATGCAGGTAAGGTGCAACAAAGTCGTTAGCCTTACCGGGGCCATCTGAATAAACGCCTCCAGAAGACATGGCGACATACACCTTTTTCCCTGTTACCTTCCCTACTGGACCATTGTCACCATAGCCAAAAGTGATGCCTGCCCTTGTAATATGATCAATCCAGGCCTTTAATGAGGAATGAATCGTAAAGTTGTAAAGCGGAGCGCCGATCACAATAATGTCTGCTGCCAACAACTGCGCCACCATCTTGTCAGAAAAACGTATAGATCCTTTTTCTTCTTCCGTGAGCTGATCTCCGGGAATAAAGAAGGTACGAAGGACAGCAGGGTTCAGATGAGGAATGTCGATATCGACCAGGTTTAATTCTTCCAATATGCTGCCCGGATACTTCTCCTGAATCTTTTCGATGATAGCACGACCCAGCTGGATGCTATGCGATCCTTTCTGTTGTATACTTGACATTAAATGAAGGATACGTTTCATAAAATTTACCTGTTTTATAATTTTGTCATTTTAAATTCCGGGGCCGTCCGATTTCATTTTTTGTTAAAGAGGAAAGGATACCATACCGAATTATCAACAACAAAATTATGGTTACCAGGTAGTCAAAAGGGACTACTTACATAAAGGAAAGCGGTTACATTTATGTAATACAATTACATTTGTGTTTATGACAACGACTATAAATGAGCCCCTTCCAGACAAGGAAGCATGTACAAGTTCGCTTAAAAACGCCCTTGATGCGCTGTCTGTTATTAACGGAAGATGGAAGCTGGCGTTGATCCTATGTTTAATGCAATCTCCAAAGCGCTTCAGTGAGATTCAGCATGAAATGAGGGATATATCTTCCAGGATATTGGCGAAAGAATTAAAGGACCTGGAATTGAATGACTTTATCAAACGTCATGTATATCCAACCACGCCGGTAACCATTATCTATGAGGCAACCGGGTACAGCTGGTCTTTAAAAAGTCTGATAGGTGAACTAAGTGCCTGGGGAGGGCAACACCGGGAAAAGGTTAAACAAAGTATACGGCAACAATCCTGAGTAGGGGCATCTGCGGGTTTAACTGCCCAAAGCCTGCAAGAAAACATTCAGGTCTTCGTCTTTTCCCAGTCCAAGCTTTTGCTTGATCCTGTAGCGGCTCATCCGGACGCTTTTGGCTTCGATATTCATTAGCTGGGCTATCTGCCGAGTATCCATTTTAAGATAAAGATAGGCACATAGCTTCAGGTCAAGCGGGCTGAGATTTCTTTGCGCTTTTTCGTTAATCAGGTTAAAAAAATCGGGATGAACACGTTGGATCTGCAATTTTGCATTTTCGAAGTCGTTGTCAATGACCAGTTCTTCTTTTAATATCTTTTGCATATTTACCGGGTCGCCTTCAGATAATTTATCCTTTATGTTGAGCAACATGCGGTTTTTATGTTCCAGGTGTAATACATTGGCCATTACTTCCTTTTGAAGCTGTTGTTGCTGGGTTTCCATCAACCGCTGCTCTGCCACGAGCCTTGCCTGTTCTTCCTTCTGAAGCTTTATCTGTAACTCAGAATCCAGCTTTTCGAGTTGTAACTGCTTTTCCCGTTGCATGGCATAGCGCAGGCGGAAATGATAGGAACGGAACATAAACACCAGGCCAAGTAAGGAAGCCACTGCTATACAGGCATACAAATAATTTTGCAGCATCCGGCTTTTTTCCCGCTCTTTCAGTACCCTCATTTCATTATCCTTCCTCTCTGTTTCGTATTGTATCTCCAGCTTTTGGGCATTCTGTGCCTGCTTCTGACTAAAATTTTTATTGCTGTATTCTGTTACCTTTTCCTGGTATTCCAATGCTTTCTGGTAGTCGCCTTTGCGCTTATAAAGAGCCGATAATGCATTTACCACATTGATCATAGTATAATAATAAGGCGGTTGTTCAGTTTTCATTACCTCGTAAGCGTCCAGCAAATAGCGCTCTTCCCCGGCATTGTTATTTTCCCTCCGGGCATATTCGCTTAATATTCCTAAACTACTGGCCACAACTTCTTGGCTATTGCCTGCATCTTTCAACACGGTTCTGGCGGTTTTGGCGAAATGAACAGCCTGGGATTTGGCCCCTTCGTCTGTTTCCGGGAAATATTTCAGATAACAGCTGGCGATATTAATACATGCAATGGCATAGGTATAATCGGCCACCTGACCCGGGTATTGCCGGTAAAGCGCTTCCGATTGGCTTAAATAAAACAAGGTACTATCGAGTTCCTGCTTTTCCTTTTGGGTATTATAGTTATACTCATGTGCTACCGACAGCGCAGTATAACAGTTGCTTAACATGTTATAATCCTTTGTTTGCAGGATATTTTCTGTTGCCTTCCGGGCGTAGAAGTTTACTTTATCTTCGTTATTCCAGGTTGAATTTACCGCGTACAGTTGATAGTATAATTTACCAGCGATGGTATGATCCATCTTCTGTTTCAGCTCTTTCAGGCCGGCCTGACAATTTTTCACCACATTTTCGGCATCGTCGAGGGTTTTATATAACAGTGCCCGGGCATAGTAAGCGTAGGCCATTGCCACCGGGTCATTCGCCCGTTGGGCCATTAACAGGGCAGAGTCGCTTGTTTCCTTCAGTGTGGTCAATTCTTTGGTGTTGCTCTTAATATTTACCAGCAGCGTGTAAGCTTTGGCTGCTCCTGTATAGTTTTTATTTTGTAAGGCGGTTTGGATGCTTAGCCTGACCGCAGACAAAGCAGCTTCATAGTTTTTATTGATCCTTTCGCTTTCAGCCTGTTGTAAAAAAATACCTGGCTGATCTTTTTGAGCAGCGGCCGTTTGTGCAAAACCATCCAATGACAGGCTAATATAAATGCATATTAATAGAGAATACAGCAAGAATTTCATGCCGGCAAATTACTATAAATTGGTAAAAGTGCTCGCAAGAATAAAACAATATGAATATAAACATTCTATATAAATAATTGATAAACAACCATATTAAAACAATGTAGTCGTATTGTAGACGCTCGTTCGCTCAGAAGGTAGACGCTTTGTAGGATAACAAGGTTTGGAACGCCCGGTGTTCCAAACGGATATTTGTGCCAGGCAATATTGCCCGACAAATCGTTACATTTTATGAACAACCGCACCTTATCTGTTATCTCCTACATTACACTGATTGGATGGCTGATTGCTTATTTTTCCGGAAAAGACCGGGCAGACAATTTACTTAAATACCATCTGAAGCAATCTCTGGGTCTGGGCATTATCAGCATTGCAGTGAGTATTGTTTTGAACATTATAGCCTATGTCACGCCGGCACTGTCATTCCTGGGCCTGATCGGATATGTTTTAACGGTATTTTGGATATTGGGAATGATTAATGCCGGCAATGGCGCCGAAAAACCGGTACCGGTATTTGGCAAAATGTTCGAGGACAAATTTGCTTTTATCAACTAGCAGGGTATTGAGATCCCCCCGGAATTTAATACCATGCTGGTTACTGCAAGCGTATACAAAAGTCATCTCTTCCTTAAAACAATTCCCATCTCCATTGCCCAATGCCCTTTGTGTAAAGCAAGGGGCAAAATTGAGCTGACTTTTTATCAATTGCAGCTGAAAGCAGACCGGGTAACGCAGGAGTATCTTTAATATGTGTATTGTTTTACGTAAATAAAATTCAAAAATGAGCAATTACAAATATTTCACGCAGGAAGGGAACAAATTTCATTTGAAAAGCAGTATGTCCACAGCAGTTGTTCGCACGGTAGTATGCCTGGCTATCGGAGTAGCAGTATATATTATTATTCCGCCGGAAAAGAAAATTGGCATATGGGCTGCATTACTATTCCTGCTTTTGGGCTTGATCAACTTATTGAAAACAACCAAAAAATTAACGATTGACCCCAACGCAAAAACCATTGCCCATAAAAATAATGCCTTGAATAACGAAGTTGTTTATCACTTTAATGAGTTTGAAAATTTCTATGTACTTAACACTAAGTATCTCTTTATAACACTGGATAGTACAGCCTTTTTTATATTCACTCACAATGGAAACGAGAGGCGTGTACCCATTGTAGCAGGGTTATTCAACAAACAATCTGCCCAAGATGCGATCAACGAAGTGTCAGCGATCATGGGAATTGAAGCAAATTAGGCGGACAGCAAGTTCCTTTATGGCTGAACAAAAATAGCAACAGGTACGTTTCTGGCTTTTCGACAAATTACATCCCGGTAAAAACCACTCCCGCTGGCGCATCTGACTTGCCCGAATTGTCGGGCATAAGGGCTTACCTGAAACAATTTGTTACAAGAGGAACAGGATGGCGTGGTTACTGGCAGTATAACACGGAATATCTTCAGTATAAAGAGGCCTGGTAAATAAAGAGACGATAAATATGAATAAATATCAGTTGAAAATAACATCCCGGGAGCTGAGCATTAAACCCTATTTTGGCTTTATGCCCAAGATAAAAGCGTTTGCCCTGCTGTCCGTTTTAATTTTTGCGACAGTTCCTTTTATGGGCAATTGGATGAATAACCACATCAGGTATACACTGTATGGTATCGGAGCCATTATGGTGTTTTATGCGATCTATGATTTTCTGTTTAATGTAAATGTGAAGTTTCTATTTGACAAAAATGCGGGGGTCATTTACAGAATTAACGCACCTTTTCTAAGACAACGGTTAATGACGTTTGAGGAAATGACGATCATCAACGTTTCCGGGGATCCCGGTTGCATGGAATATGCAATCGGTCAAAAGAAAAAGCAGTTCATGAAAAATTATTCCATCAGCGATACCTTCACTAACAGTAAAAAAAGTAATGCCAGGGAGCAGGAATATGTGGAACAAGTGCTAAATCCTATTTTGGAATTTGTAAAAAGTGACCATTCTTCTTAGAAGACACAGTTCTTTGTAAATAAATGCCACGAATGCCGCGATTCATTTCGTGAAAATGTTATGATTTTTGGCATTTCGGGAAATAAAAAAGCCTGTAAATTAAATATCTACAGGCTTTTAGCACCTTTTAAGAATGTTACTAGCGGAGAGTCAGGGATTCGAACCCCGGGACCTGTTACAGTCAACAGTTTTCAAGACTGCCGCAATCGACCGCTCTGCCAACTCTCCATGCCGCGAAAGTATAAAACGTATCGATCCAAAAAAAATTTGTTTTACTAAAAAAAATCGTTAAAATAGCCCACCCTGGCAGGTATACAAGGGTAGTAGCCGCCAACGTATAGCCGTTATAGGTAGCTATCCCCTCCGCTTCCTATCCCCTTTTTACGTAAATTTAAGCATGAACGTATTTTTTGAAGGACCTGTACTATGGTCACAGATTGATGCCAACATGCATCTGCGGCATTCGGCCTATGCTGATTTCGCGGCGCAAGCCCGGCTTAGCCTGCTGGAGCGGGTAGGACTGGATGCCCGTCAGTTCTTAAGCCTGGGAATAGGACCCATCCTTTTCCGGGAGGAATTACTGTATCACCGGGAAATAAACCCTAACGATACGGTGAAGGTGACCTGCGAAATGACCCGATGCAAATCTGACGCTTCCCGCTGGTCTATCAAACACGAAATTTTCAGGGGCGATGGTACCAAATCCGCTACGGTGCTGGTGGACGGCGCCTGGATGGATACCCGCAAACGTAAGCTGACAGGACTTACGCCAGATTTGCTCGAGAAATTTAACGACATTCCACGTAGTGAGGACTTCGTGGAAGAAAAGGTTTGATTTATCTCCTGGTCAACGGCTTACCCTCATGTGTATACTCCTGCCGGTCGGACTCCAGCTCCTTGATAAAAGGTAGCTTGTGCTGCAGGTATACCCTCGATGATTGCTCCAGGTAGTTGTCCAGCTGGAAGAAGGCTGCCGCCCGGGTAGCCCCCAGCAACTTATTCATGCGACGGAAATAACGCATTTGCAAACGACCAAATTCCAGGTCGTTGTTAATCAGCTGTTTGGTCAGTGAATTCAACTTCTTTTCGTCCAGGGAAGCAAATTCCTCATTGTACATTTTTAGCAACGTAATACGTTCCGATAACCACGGACTTTTTTCTGTTTCATATTCCAGGAATGCCTCCTGGAAGGCCCGCTCCTCTATCGGAGAAATTTTCAGGAACTCACTGAACAGTGATTCCTTGTTCTTACCAAAGATCTGTGTTACCAGGTCTTCTTCTTTTACCACAGCGGCTGTTGTAGTAACGGCGGTTGTAGCTTTTTGGGCAAACAGCCCACCCCCCGCTACCAGCAGCAGCAGCAAACAAATAAAATTTTTCATATGTCGAAGTTTTAGGATTAATGGCAGGTTCAGCCACTGGTCCCATGCATTAGGGGGTATAGAACACCAGCTCAAAAGGGCGGTGACGCTCGCGTAAACAGATCATTAAGCAGGTGTAGTGCCCACTACATAAATGGCAGTGAATCCACCGTAATCAATAAAACAATTTTATGCTTCAAATAGTTGCACTATTCAAAAAAATAGGCCCGGTACCGCAGTACCGGGCCTATCGCAACAATACGACAGCATATTAATTCATCGTTTGTCCATTGGCACGCATAAAAATATCGTAGGCTTCACTCGTCCAATGCTGATAATCTTCCAATCCTATTCCTAAACGTTCATCCCGTTCTACTTCTTTATACTCTCTGCAGTCCCAGTAGCCCCTGGCCAGCGACTGAATATTCTGCGAAACGGCTACCGGACCTGTCTCATAATCGGCAGGATAACTCTTGTAGTTGCCAATCGCTAATTCCTGGATCTCATGCTTTACTGCATCCTTGCTTTGTTTTGCCATGGTTAAAATTTTTTAGTTACCATCACCGAAACAAAAATGAGTCCTGTTTAGTCTGGTGCCAACCGATTTTAAGATTTCATTATCTTAAAAAAATGTTAATGACCTATGGTTGTGAATAAGTTACAATATCGATCCCTACCCCATTAGGATCTGCAATAGCGAAATGCCGGTCGCCCCAGGGCTCATTGCGGATGGGGATTTTAATCGCTGTTCCCTTCGCTTTAATGCGTTCATACACCTCATCTACCTTCTCCACTTCTATCGTCAAATACACTCCTTTACCTTCGAAGGCCGGCCGGAATAAGGGTTGTTGAGACGCGTGTTCCGGCAATAAAAAACTGATCTCCGATTGCTTGTCCGGTGTATGTAACAAGAGATAAAAATCGTTTTCAAATGTCACTCCAAAGCCTAATATCTCTGTGTAAAACCGCTTACTCTCCGCTATTTTGGAAGTAATAATGCCTGCATTCAATTTCATTTTTCCTGGTTTTGTCTGTGAATAAATGGGCCCTGCAAAGCAGCATAATAATACCCATAATAAGCCCTGCTTCATATTTTTTTTGTTAGATGACAACAAAGCTAGGGCAACCTCGAAGGCAAACATTGTAAAAAACGGACAAATTAAAGCAGGACTTTCGAAGGAGTAAGACCGTATAATTGCTTAAATGATTTGATAAAATGAGCCTGGTCATAATAACCGGTATCCAGGTAAGGACGCTGTTTCCGGTGATGCGTCATGCGCTGCAATGTTTTCTGAAACCGGACTACTTCGCTGAAAGATTTAGGCGTATCGCCCACGTAAAATTGAAATAAGCGACGCAATTGCCGTGGACTGATACCTACCGCTAACTCTTTTTCGATACCAATCATTCCCCCGGTATCAAGTATCATCGAAATGGCCTCATATAAGCGGCTATCAGCGGTAACGATACCCTTACTCAATAATCCAAGCAAATACTCATCCAGCAAAGCTTTCATCTCTCCTAAAGCTAAACCGGGATGAAAACGCGCTGCCAGAAAAGTAGCCAGTGGCTGGCAAATAGCATCCAGCGGCGCCGACTGGTCGGTCAGCTCCGCAGCATTTAGCCGGTACAACAAGGGCAACATACCCGGTAAGAAACGGATGCCCACAAAATGGAAATCCCCCTGCAGCGGAAAAGCCGTATAGGAATTGCTAAACCCCATCAGGTAACTTTCTGTTGGCTGATGGGGTTCAAAATAAATATCTATGCATCCGTCTGCTATCACCCGGTAATGGTAAGGCGCCGTTAAAGGCCCCGTGGATTTAAGTTCCCAGTAACAGTATACATATGCTAGCAATCCAGTATGTGGCAATAATTCGCGATACAACACCGGTCCCTTTTCCTGTTCTGCTGCGGGCTGAACAGGCTGATAAAGCTGCCGGAAATGTTGTAATACCTCCATCATGTCAGTGGTCTGTACTGCAATTATAAGGAAATTGACCGTAGATAAAGCGGACCAAATCCGCCCCATTTCCCGATGGTTTTGTTAAGGCCTTCCCGCAGGGCTTTATTATTCACCGCCTTTCCCTTCGTGGGGGGCAACAGCGTACCTTCCTTAATATCATCTACCAATACCTTAGTGGCAAACCAGGAAGTATGCTCATGTGGTAAAGCAACTCCCAATATCATTCCCGGTAAACCGGCAAAAGATTCCGGGCCTCCCGGTGTTACGATGGCATCGGTATAAAATGCCACCACGTATACAGAGTCCATAATGATGGCGTTGGCCCGGCGGCAATCAAAACCGGCAATTTTGCGCGTTTCATCGGTAATCTTCCAATGGATAGGCCGGATACTGTCTTTTACCAGGAACAGCTGCTCAAACACTTTCTTTTGCGATACCGACTGCATACTGTCGAGCTTCGAATACACCACATTTGCGCTCGCAGGTGCGTCCCCCATAAATGGGTTCTTATTTTCAGGGTTCTCTCTCCCTGGCTTATATAAACTGGTGTTACCCGCAAACGAATAGTCGAAATAAGTGACCTGGAACTGGGAAGAGCTCTTCTTAATAGATTCATACCAGGAGTGCTCCTGCTCTCCCTTTAAGGCCTCATCCATCTGGGCATGCAGGTTAACCCGCTTTTCATATTCGATACGTCCCTGCAGCAGGAAAGGCGATACCTGCGCCTGTAACGATAAAGTGCATAATATCACTAAAACGGTTAAACGTAATTTTAATCGAAGATTATTCATGATCACTTATTGTTTCGGGGCGCCCGGACCCAGTTTATTAAAATTCCAGATAAAAGACAATAACGCATACCGGCCAATAGTGCTATAGCGCGTTTGCGTAATGGTATTGGTTTGCACCGACCTGTCGAACCCTATATTCTGATTGAATATGTCATTCATAGAAAAATTTACCTGCATCAATTCTTTCTTTCCAAATTTCTTCGCAAGAAATGCATTCACGATCACCGCATTGTTATTACCGGTAAACACGGCTGTGCGCTGCCGGATGGCATAGCTCATATCGCCATGCAGCTGCAACTTCCAGGGCAGGTACACGTCGGCATTGGGCTCTATGTAATACGACCAGTAATCTGTGCGGAAAGTGCTCTGTACAGAAGATACGCCTACGTTATAGTTAGCGCTGGCAGTAAAATAAAATTGGTACTTCTTCTCCTTTTCTTTTTGCATATTAAAGTTAATAGCAGTACGGCTGGAGTTGGTAATGTTCAACAGCGAGTTGACATAATTCACATTACGGGAAAAATCCCCGCCTATACCACCACCAATCCTCAAGTCCCATGCACTGATCTTCCAGCCCATGTCCAGGTCGTAACGTATATTCCGGTTACCATTCACATTCACTGCCTGCGAGGTTCTTTTACCGGAAGTATCCAGGTCGCTCCGGCTGCTGATAGCATCCGAAACAAAATTATAACTAACGGAAGCCCAGATACTCCGGCCACTCATCACCTTATAATCTGAATAACCCAGGCGAAAACTATTATTGAAAGATGGCTGCAGATTAGGGTTTCCAATGATGATATTCAAAGGGTCATCGTTGGTACGGATAGGTTGTAGCTGGTTGATATCCGGTTGCTGCGTATACCCCTGGTAGAAAAAGTTAAGACGGCGCTGCTGGGTAAAGCTATACCGCACCGATGCATTGGGATACCAGTTCACAAAACTCCGCTCCTGTTGGTGATTCCGGAACATATCTTTTTGATTAAAATCAGTGAATCCAACGTTACTGCCCAGGTTCACTCTCAATTTAGTATTTAACGTATAAGCGTAGCTGATACCACCCCGGTGCGTGAGTATATTAAAGGCATAGTCGTTGCTGTATAGCGAATCCAACAGGCTGTATTTACCGCCATTGTTTTTATTAAACGAATTACGGTTCGAATGACTGTTGCTGACGTTAATACCATAATTAAAAACGAGCGAAGATTTTTTTGACAATGGCTCTGTATAGGTAATATTCGTATTGATGTTGAGCTGCTCGTTATTAATGGTTTTCAGCTGATCAATACGCTGGGTAGAATCTACCTGCCCTTTTTGATAGAACTCCGTCAACGCATCCAGGGTGCCTTCCCCATTGGTACGGCTATAATTTTCAGCAATGTTCAGGGAAATGGTACGTCCCTTCTTCTTCAGTTTCTTCCGCCAAAGCAGGTTTGTATTGAGTTTGCCGGCATCAGACGTGTTGTTGGTAATACGATATCCATTGTTAATCAGCATATCATTCTTCTGCATCTCAGAAGTATTGCGCATGCTGGTAATTTTATGATCGAGGCCTCCATCTACCAATAATTTAATGGAGGAGGTAGAATCCAGCTGCAATTCATAAAGGCCATTGATCCGGTTCCTCATGATACTGTTTTTCGATTGCTCCGCTGAGTTACTCGAATAGATGGTGTCTTTCAGGATATTTTGGCTGGATATAGTTTTATCAGCATCTACGTACAGCTTCATGAACTTATAGTTCAAATTCACGTTCTTCCGGTCCTGGTCCCACTTATCACCGTAATGCAGTCCACCAGTTTGCACCAACGGGTAGCCGTTATCTTCATATCGGCCGCTCCAGTTATCGAGGTCGTCACCGGCGCCAAAAAACTCCATATTACCCTGGTCGTCTACAGAAATGGAACTAGCGCTAAATTTCTCACGGTCTTCCCAGTTGAGGCCAATCTTTCCCGTATTGGAAACAATACCATAGGCAGCCATTTTCTTCTTTCCCCGGAATAAATTAAATAGCCCTTCCGTGTTATGAAATCCATGATCGCCGGCGCCTACGGCCAGCTTGCCAAAGTAGCCCCGTTTTTTGTCTTCCTTCAACTGGATATTAATAGTTTTTGATTTTTCGCCATCGTCTACCCCTGTAAAGGTGGCCTGATCGCTCTTTTTATCGTACAGCTGTACTTTGTCTACCATATCAGCCCGTAGATTTTTGGTCACCAGCGTCGGGTCATCTCCAAAAAATTCTTCCCCATCTACCAGTACTTTCTTTACCGTTTCTCCCTGGGCGGTAATCTGGCCTTTACTATTGACCTGGATACCTGGCAGTTTCTTTAACAGGTCTTCCACAGAGGCATTGGCCGCAGTTTTAAAGCTTTCCGCATTGAACTCCGTAGTGTCACCCTTCATCTTGATCGCAGCCACTTTCTGTTGTATCACCACTTCTTTCAGGAGGCGGGATTTCTGTATCAGGATAATCTTGCTGAGATGAATATGAGTAGTATCGGTTAGCGTCAATGATTCTACGTAATCGGCGTAGGTGGGATATGTTACCAGCAGGACATAGTTGCCCGCGGGAATATTTTTGATGTCGAAGTTACCTTTATCATCTGCTCTGACAAATTTATATAATATGGAGTCTTTAGCATGTAGCAATGCTGCTACCGTGTTGGATAATTTGACGCCATTTAGTGTATCCGACACATTTCCGTTGATGGTAGCCTGTTGGGCAGCACAGCACAAACTCACAACAATGCACAGGACAGTAAATAGAATTTTTTTCATTGTGGGAATTACGGGTTGTTAATTACAGACGCAACAACGGCGAAATTCCATAAATTATTTTGAGCTTATATTGCCATGTGTGATAAACATCTGTTAAATAATAGCCTATTTATCATGTAGGGAAAGCAGATTATTTCACCTGATAATTTTAGGGTTGCATACCACTGTCAAAATCCGTAAATTTCAACATCTATAATATAAAGTACACTATATCCATTCCCGTTATGCAGCAGGAACATTCACTTAGAAGTAGTCACTGGTTTGCCCGTGGAGGCAAAGATGGTTTTATTTACCGCGCCTGGCTGAAGAAGCAGGGCATTCCCGCCTATGAGCTGGAAGGCAAGCCTGTTATTGGTATTTGTAATACGTGGTCAGAACTTACGCCCTGTAACTCTCATTTCCGGGAGTTGGCCGAGGCGGTAAAAAGAGGCATACTGGAGGCTGGCGGTTACCCGTTGGAATTCCCGGTGATGTCGTTAGGGGAAACCCTCATAAAGCCCACCGCTATGTTATACCGCAACCTGGTGAGCATGGATGTGGAAGAATCGATCCGCGCCAACCCATTGGACGGGGTGGTATTATTATGCGGGTGCGACAAAACCACCCCGGCGCTGGTCATGGGCGCCTGCAGCGTTAACATTCCTACCATCGTAGTATCGGGAGGTGCTATGCTCACCGGTCGCCATAAAGGCCGCTCCATTGGCACCAGCGATATATGGCGGTTCAGCGAAGAGGTAAGAGCTGGCCGCATGACAACTGAAGAGCTGGCCCTGGCCGAAGCCGGGATGTGCCGGAGCGACGGGCATTGCGCCGTGATGGGTACCGCTTCCACGATGGCCTGCATGGTAGAGTCATTGGGACTATCGCTGCCGCAAAACGCCGCCATTCCTGCACCGGATGCGGCCAGGAAAGTACTGGCGCAGTTGTCTGGTACAGAGATCGTGAAAATGGTGAAGGAAAACAGGCGGTTGTCTGATATCCTCACCAGGGAAGCCTTTGAAAATGCGATCCGGGTGAATGCCGCCATCGGAGGATCTACTAACTTCGTGATACACCTGCTGGCCATCGCCGGCCGCATAGGCGTTCCGCTGAGCCTGGAAGATATGGACACATTTTCGGCTAATATCCCCCTGATCGCTAACCTACAGCCTTCGGGCAGCCATTTTATGGAAGATCTTTATTATGCCGGTGGACTGCCAGCGGTAATTAACGCACTGTTAGACCATTTACACAAGGACTGTATCACAGCCAATGGCAAAACCATCGGCGCCAACTACGCCCATGCCGTTAGCTATAACCCCGACGTGATCACTGGCATAGATACCCCCTTTAACCCCGTATCAGGCATCGTAGTGTTGAAAGGTAATATTTGTGAAAACGGCGCCGTGATCAAGCCTTCTGCCGCCAGTCCCCATCTCATGCAACATACCGGCAAAGCCGTGGTATTTGAAGATATTGACGACTATAAAAAGCGTATCGATGACCCGGCGTTGGAAGTAGATGAAAATAGTATACTGGTGCTTAAAAACGCAGGACCGAAAGGATATCCCGGCATGCCGGAAGTAGGTAACCTGGGACTGCCCGCCAAACTGCTGGCAAAAGGTATCACCGATATGGTGCGCATTTCCGACGGACGGATGAGCGGTACCGGCTTCGGCACCGTAGTGCTGCATGTATCGCCGGAAGCCGCTGCCGGAGGCACCCTGGCCATTCTCCGCGACGGAGACATCATTACCCTGGATGTGCATGAACGCCGCCTGCATGCGGCAATCTCCGATGCGGAAATAGCGAAGAGAAAAGCTGCCTGGCAACCGATACACCCGCTGTCGACCCGCGGATATGTACAATTATACCAGCAACACGTGGAACAAGCCCATCTCGGCGCCGACCTCGACTTCCTCAAAGGCAGCTCCGGCAGTGAGGTAACCCGCGATTCTCACTAACTACGCTGATCACACTAAAAGAATTGTTATGAATTTCGAAAATAAAGTTGCCATCGTTACCGGAGCCGGCCAGGGCATTGGGTTTGAAATATGCAAGCAGCTGGTCACACGGGGCGCCATTGTTATACTCAATGATATCGATGAGGCCCTGGCCCGCAGCGCCGCCGATGAAATTACTTCCGAAAAAGGGATCTGCATTGCCATGCCTGGCGACTCCAGCGATGTAACTTTCCTGCAACAAATGGTCAACACAGCGGTAAGTCGCTATGGCAGCCTGGACATCGTGATTGCCAATGCCGGCATCACCCTGTTTGGCGATTTCTTTACATATAGTCCCGCGGCATTTAACCGGGTAATGCAGGTGAATCTTGGCGGTACCTTTTTCCTGGCCCAGGCGGCCGCCAATCAAATGAAGCAACAGGAACAGGGGGGGGCCATCCTGTTTACTTCCTCTGTAACCGGCCACCAGGCGCATAAAGACCTGGCAGCTTACGGCATGAGTAAGGCCGCCCTGGAAATGCTGGCTAAAAACCTGGTAATAGAATTGTCTCCGTTTAAAATTACGGTCAATACCATTGCTCCCGGCGCTACCCTCACCGAACGTACGCAGGATGATCCTTCCTACGAAAAAACCTGGTCGGCTATAACGCCGATGGGAAGGCCGGCACACACACTGGACATTGCCCAGGCAGCGTTATTCTTCGTATCGGATTATGCCCGGCATATCACCGGGCAAAGCCTGGTGATTGACGGAGGATGGACGAGTATCAGTCCATCCCCTTTTTGAGCAAAAAGCTGAAAGCGAAAAGCTGAAAGCTATTGCAGCGATTCACTTATACATCATGCTCCGCGGCAATCAGCGCCAGCAGCTCTTTTGCAGTGAGACGGCCCGACTGGTCGCTGCCCTCCAGCAGCTGGTCGGCCAGATCTCTCTTACTGTTGTGCAGGGCAATAATCTTTTCTTCAATAGTATGCTGTGTTACCAGGCGATAAATAGTAACGGGCCTGGTTTGCCCGATACGATAGGCCCTGTCGGACGCCTGCTCTTCGATAGCCGGATTCCACCAGGGGTCCAGGTGAATCACGTAATCGGCCGCGGTAAGATTCAGCCCAAGCCCACCGGCCTTGAGGCTGATCAGGAATAACTGGCCCTTACCCGACTGAAAATCTTTCACCAGCTTATCGCGCTGTGAAATGGGGGTGCTGCCATCGAGGTACTGGTAAGTAATGCCCTGTGCCTGTAGTGCTTCCCTGACCAAGTCGAGGTGTTTTACAAATTGGCTGAACACCAGCGCGCGGTGGTTGTTGGATACCAGCTCCTCTACGATCTCCTGGAATACCTGTAATTTGGAAGAAGCAATATCAGTTTCTGCATCCACCAACTGCGGACTACAAGCCGCCATGCGCAGGCGGCTGATTTCTGCCAGCGCGCGGATATGTTGCTGGGCCGCACTTCCCTCCTGCGCTTTGATATTTTCAAGCGCCTTTCTGCGCACCGCTTCATAGAAGGCCGCCTCATCGGGCGATAAAGGCACCATTTTCACAATCTCTGTTTTCTGCGGCAACTCATCCAGCACCGCGGTTTTGGTACGTCGCAGGATAAAGGGGGCAATCAATTTCTTCAGGTGCAGCTTCACGGTGCTTTCGGGATTGCGGACAGATGGAAATACAAATTGTTTATTGAAATGATCCAGGGTACCCAGCAGGCCAGGGTTAAGGAAGTTAAAGAGGTTCCAGATCTCTCCCATATGATTTTGTATAGGCGTGCCCGTTAGCATTAATTTAAACCCTGCCTGCAGCGACATGGCTGCTTTGGAAGTTTTGGTCTGGAAGTTTTTAATGGTATGCGCTTCATCCAGTACCACGGTAGGCCATTTCACTGTCGACAGCAATTTTTCTTCCGCCTGTAGCAGTCCATACGTGGTGATGACCACATCGAGGGGACCGGCTTTCTTGATCAGGGCGCTACGACGGCCGTTTGCTAACAACACGATGTTCAGGGAGGGTGCAAAGCGGCGGATTTCGTTGCTCCAGTTGCTGACCACCGAAGCGGGGCAAATTACCAATGCGGCCCCTTCTGTGGCACGGTGCAGCAGCATGGCGATGGCCTGGATGGTTTTACCGAGCCCCATATCATCTGCCAGGCAGGCGCCAGCTCCCCAGGCGGCCAGGTGTGTCATCCAATGAAACCCTTCCTCCTGGTAGGGGCGTAAAGTTGTTTGCAGGGTGAGTGGCACGGGAATGGTAAGCGCCATTGCTGTGGCCCGTTTGCGGGCAAAGTCTTTCCAGGCAGCATCGGTACTGACTTCCCCCGCCTGTTCCAGCCATTCTTCCAATACTGGTGCGGCAAATGCGGGGATACTGACTCCCTCGCGATCGATGCCGGCAAAACTCGCCATTTCGTTTAGCCGTTTGCGTAAGTCCCCTGTCAATGCAAGGTATTCGCCATTCTGCAGCGCGATAAACCGCTTCTTCACGGTGAGCGATGTATCCAGTAAGTCTTTCAGCGATAATACGGTAGTTTCATCTACTTTTAGTTCGCCTTCGCACATAAACCAGTGATTCTTTTCGCGGATACCGATGCTGAGCTGTGCAAATCCTGCCTGTTGTTTTATTTTATACCGCTCTCCTTCCGGCCATTCCGCCCTTACCAGCTCAGGGTGTTGGCGGATCACTTCCAGCAACTGAAGGCAGTCCAGCGGATCTTCAAAAATGATGGTATCATCGGAGATATCCGGTAAGATGGCTCCTTGCAGGAGGTTCATTAGCGCGCGGAGGTTGGCCTGTTCCAGGGGCAAGTCCCGGATGGCCTGCCAGCGTTCTCCATTGCTCACGCCGATAATGTTGTGCGCGCCGGCACCGGGTTTACAATAGGGCGGATCCATCGTAAAGGGCTTTACATACAAGCCCGCTTTCAGTCCTTCGCCCAGGGGCAGCAGCTGAATCACAATGCGGCTGTCGGCCGGGCGTTTGTTGATATTGGCTGTCATATCGCCCATATCGGCATGGATGGTGAGATGCGCACCTATCCCTTTCAATACCTGTAGCAGCTTATCTTTTCCGGCATGGGGTACTATGCGTACCTGTTGTAAGGTCTGCAACAGTCGCCGTTGCTGGGCAGTCAGGGAGATGACCTTCAGCCGGGTGCTGGTTTCCTTTACAAACACCGTCTCGCTGACATAATCCTCGATGTTGGCGCTGAAGGTATATCCCTGGCTGGTGTTGTTAATACTGAGTTCCGGTGGCGCTTTTATGATTTCTACCGGGATAGAGGGATCATCGGCGGCAAACAGGTACGGGTGACCGGCGATTTCCTGCCAGACGGTTTCCGCGAAAGAGTAGGATTCTCCATCATAGTTATAGTAGTGATCCTTTTGAACAGTATTGCCTATACGAAAATCCTGTGGCGTCATGGCCTCTGCTTTTCCTTCTTTCAGTTTTTTGAGGGACACATTCCTGCCGGCGCTCCAGCTATTATTTCCCTGGGATGTTTGAAGCACCGGCTGTATTTTGTAATGGTCGAGGTCTACCAGGTAAATTAACCGGGATGCCGTTACATTTTTCTCTTTTTTACTGAGATGATTATCTACGCCCAGCAAGGTGTTCAATAACCGCTCCCAGTCTGGCGTTTGCTCCATTTGCGACAATGCTGGCGGGTAGCGGGTAATAGCGGCTATCTCCCGGAAAGTGCTTTCATATCCCCGGTAATCATCCTTCTTAAATAAACTTAAATATTCGTAGGTCAGTAAGCGGTAGTGCCGTTCTATGCCCAGGCTGAGCAGGCGCCCGATCTGCGGGCCAAAGGTGCGGAGCAACCGGCTATTAGGATGCAATAACTGCAAACAGAGTAGCGACAGGTAGCTGAGCAGGGGGCTTTCTCCGCCTTCCAGTAAAATAAGCAGCAGGTTATCTCCTTTCTCTTTACGTCCTGCATGAAAATGCAGCAGGCAAACGGCCGGTGTGATGGCGGGGAAGAGTTTCCGTTCATACGTGGCAGTTATTTTACTGATTTTCGGATTTACCTGGTCCCCCGGCAGGAGCGCCAGCGTAAAGGCGTAATAGAAGGCATATACCGGCGACAGGGGCAGGATATTTTTTTTATCGTGCTGCCGTTGTCGTTTGATTCCTTTCTCAAACAGGGTCAGCGCTTTGCCGGGATGGTTGGCATAGAGCTCCACCACGGCCTGGGCGTAGCTATCGTCTGCTGCATCGTCCGTAGCGGGCGGGTCGAGGTGTCCCTGCAGCAGGTCAAGCTCGGGGAAGCTCACGGCGTATTGTTGGCGGAACGCTTCCAGTACGGCCACCGGCGGCATTTTTAAAATATTATACTTCAGGGCAAACCTGGCCATTTCCTGCAGGCTATCCTGGCTAAAGAGTGCAAGCAGCGGCGCATAGGCCGGGAAATACAGCAGGTACGACAGGTAAGGCTGGTATTCTTCCAGCTCCTGTTCTATTTTCCGGATGGGAAGCGATAATAGTAAGCGGTCACCCGTAAAATAAGCGGTAAGTAATTGCTGCAGGTCCTGCAGTCTCGCGCTCATACTATAAAACGCGTGTATGGCGCGGCGGGTACCGGGCAGAAGTTGTTCAAAAGCAGGCCTGGTAATAGTTTGTGGAAACAGCCAAAAGTTCATTTCCGGCACGAGCGAATAGCTGCCGGTCACATTTTTTATGGCCAGTCCCGCAGTAACCAGTTGTTGCAGGATATCGCCGATCCGGGTGCCGCGCACTTCCAGGATGCGGTTTACCGCATCTGTGATGGTAAAGGTTTCCAGGGGATACAGGTATACCGACATGACTTCCATCACTAACCGGGTATCGCCTTCCTGTGATTCGTATTGTTGCAGGTAGTATTGTTCGTTTACCATGGCAACAAATTTAGCAGATTATAGGGAGCAGGACGCATTTTAATCATCGTATTAAACAGGCGCCCTGTAGAAAATATTTTTTCATCGTGGCAACCTTTTCATGGTTTCTTCCGAATAAGTATACGTACCGGATTGCGCTGCCTTGCTGGCCAGCGGCAGGCAGTTGCGTACTATTTTTTATTCCCGAAAAAATTTCAATCAGCATGAACTGCGTAACAAACACCTTATTCTCATGGATAGCTATAGCCGGTATTGTGGCCCTCAGTGCCTGCGGCAGCAAAAATAACAACCCCGATACACCCGCACCGAAGCCGGTAGTACAAATCAGCGCCAGCGCTACGGTGGGTAATCATATCACTGATGTGGACGGCAATTCGCTTTATTATTTTTCCAACGACTTTAACGGCTCCAATAACTGTACTGGTGGTTGTGCCGCAGTATGGCCTATTTATTATGCGGGCGACAACCTGGCACAGGCCGCGCTGGGTACAGGTTTAGACATTAAGGATTTCGCTACCATTACAACTACCGACGGTAAAAAACAAACAACCTATAAAGGATGGCCTCTATATTATTTTGCACCTAATGTAGGCGGTGCCAACGTACGGGAAGCAGCAGGAGAAACCAAGGGAGAAGCGGTAAACAACGTATGGTTTGTTGCCAAAACAGACTACACCATACAGCTGGTAAATGCGCAGCTGGTGGGCGCCGACGGTAAAAATTACCTGGCTGACCACACGGAGGGTACAGGTAAAACCCTGTACTTCACAGATGCCAAAGGTGTGACGCTGTATGCTTTTGCGCCCGATAAGTTTAATGTGAATACTTTTACCAAGGCAGATTTTTCTAACAATGCCATCTGGCCTATTTATGAAACCGACCAGGTGATAGTGCCTTCTATATTAGATAAAACATTGTTTGGCACCACTACTGTGTTTGGTAAAAAGCAGCTGACGTACAAGGGATGGCCGCTATACTACTTTGGCCAGGATGCCGGGGTGAGAGGCTCCAACAAAGGCGTGAGTGTGCCTAAACCGGGGGTATGGCCGGTGGTTACCAAAGATGCAGCTGCTGCGCCGCAGCCTTAATACAACAGCGCCGTATCGGCTTTATAAAAGCGGTACGGCGCTGTAATATGATCTGTTGATAGTAATTAGTCTCTCCTGCTTTCCACCGTATATACGAAGCTGTCGGCCCGGTAGTAGCCAAGGTTGTATTCAATAGGGCGCTCGCCCTGGTCGTATACAAAGCGTTTCCTGAAGAGGATAGGACTTCCTGGTTCCAATTCCAGTTTGGATGCAATAAATTTATCGGCTGTTTTAGCGCTGATCTCTTCTTTGGAGAGCGTTGCCACTGTCATATATTCTTTCTCCAGTATTTCGTAGAGGGGGCGTTTAAAATCCTCTTCCCCGGTTAGTCCTACCCTGGGGTGGAAATAAGAAATAAAATACACGAAAGGCCCTTCTGCTTTACCTCTCAGCCGCTCCAGTTTCAATACTTTCTTATCGGGGCTAATTTCGAAGAAGTTCGCTACCGTTTCGTCGGGTAATACCCAGGTAACGTGTAATTCAAAGTTTTTGATGGTGATACCGCGGGCATTCATTTCTTGTGTGAAGCTCAGCCAGTTCTTTGATTTAGAGCTGATGGCGGTTTCGGCCACTTTGGTACCTACTCCTTTCTTGCGGGTGAGCAGCCCTTCGTATACCAATTTATTGAGTGCATGGCGCAAAGTAGACCGGGAGATAGCCAGTTGTTTTGCCAGTTGAATTTCATTGGGTAAAAATTTTCCGCCGGCATACTGCGGATCCTTGATCATATTCCGTAACAGGTTTTCTGCCTGAACATGAAGGGGTAGTGGATTTTTATGATCTATGCTCAAATTCATGCCGCAAAAAAACTGGAAAATAACAAGAAAACCAATTTTCGTCCGCTGATTCTGGCGCGCAGTGGTGGTTTTTCATGCCTGTAAAAGGGGAACCTGATATAAACATTAAACGCAGTACATATACATAACTCAATAATTTAAAATAATTTATTAAAAATCAGTGTCTTAAGGTTTTGTTAAAAACTTTTCTTGCATTAATTCATTAATGTTTCTATGTTTGTACATAATAACCCGGGACCACATGATGAAAAACTTATTCATAGCTCCACTTCCTGCGGAAATTACCATTGCAGCTTTCACACCGGAAGGCGGTCAGGCATCTTATTATCCGAAAGCATTAGCAGCATCGATTCAGGGAAATAAGCCGCTGACTACCGGCCACCGGGCAATTCTTTTTTTAGCCCTCAGTGATAAAACGATTTTGCAAAGCATGAAGTGGATCTGGAGCAGCCCTGCGTTTACCCAAACGCAGACGATTGAACGTGGCGGGGTATAAGAAGATACAAGCCCGCATTTAGAATGGATATATACCGGAAGTTGTTGCAGCACTAAAACCATGAACCATATCATTGCATACAACAACTTCCAAGACGAGCACAAAGTAAACAGAGAAGACCCGAAGGACCAGCAAATTTCAGGAGGAGAAGCCGGCCTATTGTCAGACGCTATTGCCATTTAAAAAATTGCGCAGCAAATCAGCAGGAAAGCGTAAACAATTTTGGCTGTTCGGTTATTATTACTAATTCATCAACCGAATCTGACATTCTAACTATGTAATTATCAAACTATCTAACTATGTAAAACTTGTTATTATCATGATTTAACAAAACTAAATCGATTTTGTTGCAGTGGGGATCCACGTATGATAATATTCCCACGTCGCTTATCAACTGGAAGAACAATTTACCGGCTATTATTCCATCATCTCTAAAGACTTGTTATGAAAACAACACTTGTTTATGTGCTTGCATGTATACTGCTCTCCATGCACGCGATGGCCCAAATTAAAGTTAGTGGCAAGGTCACCAATGCGGCAGACGGGACAGCGATCCCTAATACCACGGTGGCCATCAAAGGTACCTCGAGCGGTACCATTGCCAATGAAAATGGCGTGTATTCATTGACGGTACCCAACAGCAATGCAGTGTTGGTATTTTCCTTTACCGGGTTTGCCAACCAGGAAGTAAAGGTAGGTAACCGAACTGTTATCGATGTAGCGCTCGACGTACAGGTAAACACGCTGAATGACCTCGTGGTAATTGGTTATGGTTCCGTCAAGAAATCTGACCTCACCGGCGCCGTTGCTTCCCTGAAAGCGGAGAAGATCATGGACGCCCCCGTACCCAATATCTCGCAAGCCTTACAGGGTAAAATACCCGGCGTGGAAGTCAATATCAACAGCAGCGCACCCGGCCAGGCAGCCAAAGTGCGTATCCGTGGTATTGGCTCCATCAACTCCTCCATAGATCCACTCTACGTGGTAGATGGAATAGCCGGCGTAGATGGAAACGCCATCAACCCCAACGACATCGCCTCCCTGGAAGTATTGAAAGACGCTTCCTCTACCGCGATCTATGGAGCCAGGGGCGCCAACGGTGTTATCATGATCACCACCAAACGTGGTAAAGCAGGTCCTACCGAAGTAAGCTACCAGGGCGACGTGAATGTAAGCACCCTCTCCAGGCACCTGCCTACCCTCAACTCCGACGAGTTTGTAAAAGTATATAACGAAGCTTTTGTGAATGCCACCAAATTCGACCCGCAACATGGCACCTGGGCGCCTCCCAAAGCATTGAATCATCAGAATTTCCCCAAGCTGTTCGATGCCAATGATAAACCACTGTATAATACCAACTGGGAAAAAGAAACGTACAAACCAGCCATCTCTACCAGCCACCAGCTCAATTTCCAGGGCGGTACAGATAAACTGGTGTACAGCGCCTCCCTCGGCTTCCTGGATCAGAACGGTTTAATGACACAGTCTTGGTTCAGAAGATATTCTGCCCGCCTGACTTTCGACAACAACATTAAAAAATGGCTGAAAATAGGTGGTAGCCTGAATATCATTTCCAGCAAACAAAGACTGGTATCTGATGGTAACGGTAGCTTAAACGTGCCAAGGATGGTAACAGAAGAAGTGCCGATTGTACCGGTAAGATATCCCGATGGTACCTGGGCAGGCAACAACGACATTGCCGGCCTGGAAGGAGGCCCCAACCCGGTACATATTGCCCAGAGCCGTTATACACTGAATAACTCCCAGCATACCCTGGGTAATGTATACCTGTTGTTTCATATCACCAAAGACCTGGACTTCAAAACAGACTTCGGTTACGACCTGGTAAGCAACAAGGCTAACTTCTACAGCGGTACCGACCTGCCTCACTTATCGCAGGACCAGGGCGGCGTTGCCAGGATTACAGATGATTACAACAAATACTGGCAATCAGAAAGCTACCTGACATATAACAAAGACCTGGGCAACAACAGCACCCTGAATGCCGTAGGTGGTATTTCCTTCATCAAATATTCAGGAGAAAATGCACTGGTAGAAACACAGAACTTCGTAACAGATTATTTCCAATGGAATAACCTGGGCGCCGGTTCTGTACGGTCAAACGCCACTTCCCTCACTTCTCCCTGGGACATGAATTCTTACTATGCACGTGTTAACTATAGCCTGCACAGTAAATACCTGTTTACCGCTACCGGCAGGTATGACGGTTCTTCCAAGTTCAGCAAGGAAAAACAATTTGCGTTCTTCCCTTCCGTAGCTGCCGCCTGGCGTGTATCTGAAGAAGAATGGCTGAAACACAGCAAATTTGTAAATAACCTGAAAGTACGCGCCAGCTATGGTCTTTCCGGTAACCAGGAAATTGGGCAATTCCAGAACTTTGCGCAGTACAGACCAGATCAAACCGTTATTGGTGGCGCTAACCAACCCACGCTGGTACCGGGCTATATTGGTAACCCGAACCTGAAATGGGAAAAATCAACCCAGGTAGATGCCGGCGTAGAACTCTCCGTGTTAGACAACCGCATCAACCTGAACGTAGATTACTACAACCGTAAAACCACCGACCTGCTGCTGGCAGCCCCCATTCCATGGTCTGCCGGTACCTACAACGGTAATGTATATAAAAACGTAGGCTCCATGAGAAATAAAGGATGGGAAATAGGACTAAGCACTACTAACATCCAGACTCCTAATTTCACCTGGACCACCAACTTCCTCTTTACTTCTAACAAAAACACCATCCTGACACTCAACGATGGTAATGCTGACATCTTCCCGGGTCCTAACTTCCTCGGGCAAACGAATGTGCTGAGAGTAGGTGAGCCTATCGGTTCTTTCTATGGCATGACCAGGTTGGGTACTTACAGCACAGATGAAGCCGCCGAAGCTGCGAAACACTCGCTGTTGCCAGGCGACAGAAAATATGTGTACGATGCTGCCGGCAACCCCGTATATAGCATCATCGGCCGCGCTAACCCAAAATGGACCGGAACCTTCAGTACCACGCTGAAATATAAAGGCTGGGATCTGACCGCCGATATCCGTTTTGTACAGGGTATGAACACCGCCGCTGCCTTCAAACACTCAACAGAAGACCGTCAAACACTGGCCAACAGCCTGAAAACCGTACTGGATGGATGGACACCGGATCACCAGAATACTTCCATTGCACAGGTACGCAGCTACAAATTCACACAGGATTCCCATTTCGATACCTGGTGGGTAGAAGATGGTTCTTATATCCGTGGTCAGAACTTTACATTGGGTTATACGTTCCCTGCTTCCTGGATGCAGCGCAGCCACATTAACCGCTTCCGTATTTATGCCAGCGTACAGAACCTGTTCCTGATCACTAAATACACCGGTTACGACCCTGAAGTAGATACATTCAACTTTGGCTATGGTAACAATACCGGGTTTTCACAGGGTATCGACTTCTTCCCATACCCCCGTCCACGTGTGTGGAACCTGGGTGTAAACCTTAACTTTTAACACCGTTTCGTGTAACCGTTGAAGTGACAATCTATTTAGTGAATTAAAAATTCAGAAAATGAAAACGACTAAACATATATTAATAGCGTTGATGGTGTTGCTCAGTTGTTCCTGTAAGAAGTTCCTGGACGAAAAGCCCACCAACTTCCTCACGCCGGATGCTGACCTTACCAGTCCGAAGGTAGCCAGGGCGTTTGCCAACGGCTGTTACCAGAACCTGCAGGGTTTTCTGCAAGGCCAGCCTTCTTCTTATGGCGGTAACGTGTACAACCTGCTCGAGTTTATGACGGGTAAGGCCAATAGTGACCTGGGACAAACAGGCTTCATCAATTTCCAGAACCTGAGTTACAACTATACTTCCTTTTATGTAGACACCTGGTGGCAACGGATGTACCTGGGTGTGGGCGCTTGTAACCTGGCTATCCAGAACATTCCAAAAGCAGTACAGGACGCCACCACGACTACCTACGAGCTGGCGGAAGCGCATGCGCTGCGGGCATTGTATTATTTTCAGCTGGTAAGATTATATGGGGCCATCCCTAAAATTACGGAAGTGCCTACCGTTCCTACTGCACCGAACCTGAACCTGCCGCGTACGCCTGCCAAAGCCATTTACGACAGCATCATCATTCCTGATCTATTGACTGCGGCTAAATCCAGTCTGCCATGGTCTAATAATACCGGTAACGTAACCATGAGTATGATACAGAGCCTGCTGGCCGATGTATACCTCACTTACGCCGGCGCAGCGATCAATGGCGGTACCCAGTATTATGCACTGTCTGCCGCGGCTTCCAAAGCGGTGATCACCAACAGCGGCGCTTCGCTGTTTAAAAATTATACAGATATGAATAACCCGCTGAATAAAAATATCGGGGAATTCATTTTCCAGGTACAGTATGCCGCATCTGTTCCATCTACCAATCCACTGACAGCACTCACTATTCCGAACTACGCGGGTATCTCCAAATACTCCGACGAGTACGGGTCTGTATATCCAACACCGCAGTTTATACAGTCGTTCGACCCGAAAGATAAACGCATACAGGAAAGGCAATTCTTTTATACCAAGTATAGAAAGATCAACAGTACGGATACCATCACTTTCAGGAACACGTATATCTACAAGTTCTTCGATTCGCTGGCCGTGGTAAATACTGCCAAATCTGACTTGAACTACACCTTATACCGGTTGGCCGATGTATACCTGATGTATGCAGAAGCTTCCAACCGCGCTGAAGGTGGCCCGAATGCTGATGCACTCAAATATGTAAAAGCCATCCGCGATCGCGCTAACCTGGGTCCGTTACCTGCTGGTATGTCGCAAACAGCCTTTGAACAGGAAGTATGGCTGCAACGTTACTATGAGCTGTGCTTTGAAAATAAAATGTGGTTTGATATGATCCGCACACGAAAAGTACATAACGATGTAACGGGTAACTGGGACAACTTTGTAGGACACAAAACAGTGTTCAATGCTACGTTTGCAGAAAAGAACCTGTTGTTCCCTGTGCCGAAGCAGGAAATAGATGTAAACCCTAATCTTTTACCGAATAACCCGGGATTCTAGTTGTCAGCAACCATCCCGAAAAAGGGCCTCTCAAAATTTTGAGAGGCCCTTTTTCATTTTCGGCATTCCTCCTTTTCAAAGTTTTTTTTTAATACCCGGTAAGTGAATGCCAATAAACTGCTAGTATTAGCCAATATAGTGGCGATACCGGAGGCATCGATAGCGTATATTTACCCGTTCACAATGCTTAAAACAAACTAAAATCGTAAAATGAAAAGGCTATTGGGCGCTATACTGTGTTGTACCTTCATTCTTCTTTCTACAGCTGTTAATGCGCAGCATTCGGACGCCGGTCCTGGTGCGGGCTATAACTACCAGTTATGGTACACTCAACCTGCCGAAAAATGGGATGCACAGGCATTACCTATCGGCAATGGAAGAATGGGCGCCATGCTATTTGGGGGTATTAAAACGGAAAAGGTACAGTACAACGAACAGAGTTTATGGAGTGGCGACAATAATTGGGACGGAGAATATGAAACAGGGGATCATGGCTTTGGATCCTACCGGAATTTCGGAACGTTTGTAATAGATTTCAATCATACGGAGGTAGTAACCGGGTATTATCGCTCACTAAATATTCAAACCGGGGTGCATACCACCGCTTTTGAAATAGGCGATACCCACTATACGCGAGAAGCATTTGCCAGTCACCCTGACCAGGTGATGGTTTTCCGTTATACCGCCAGTAAAAAAGGAGCTTTATCCGGTAAAATCTCCATGCAGTCAGCGCAAGGAGCTATAAGTACTGCTAATGCAGAAGGATTGAGCTTTACGGGTGAAATGCCCAATCACCTGAAGTATGCTGCTAACATGCAAATTGCGCACGAAGGAGGGAGTATTTCGGTGGAAGGAAATAACTGGGTATTTCAAAAATGCAATACGATTACCATTTACCTCGATGCGCGGACAAACTATAAACCGGATTTCCGGTCAGGGTGGCGTGGGGCAGACCCTATGCCGCTGGTTAAGCAGGAGATCGGTGCAGCCAGGAAAAGTGGTTATCAAACATTGATGAGTCGCCATACAAAAGACCTTACCCGTCTCACACAGGCAGCGTCTATTGATATTGGGAAAACTAATGCCGACGTGTTACTATTGCCTACCGACGCTCGTCTGAAAAGATATGCAGGAGGCAGTGTGGATCCCGACCTGGAAGAAACTATCTTTCAGTATGGCCGTTATTTGCTGGCCAGCTGTTCGCGTATAGGCGGGTTGCCGGCTAACCTGCAGGGTTTATGGAACGACAGCAACACACCGCCCTGGGCCGGCGATTATCACAACAATATCAACATCCAGATGAATTACTGGGGGGTAGAATCAACGAATTTATCTGAATGCCATTTGCCCCTGATAGATTTCATCAAGGCTGCGGAAGAGCCCTGTCGTATTGCTACCCGGAAGGCATTCGGGTCTAATGTACGTGGATGGACGGCCCGCACCAGCCAGAGTATTTTCGGTGGGAATGGTTGGGAATGGAATATTCCGGCCAGCGCGTGGTATGCGCAGCATGTTTTTGAACATTGGGCTTTTACCATGGATAAAACCTATTTACGTACTACGGCCTACCCTATTTTGAAGGAGATCTGTCAGTTTTGGGAGGATCGTTTAAAGAAAACGCCCGATGGCAAACTGATGGTGCCTGATGGATGGTCGCCCGAGCATGGTCCCCGGGAAGATGGCGTAATGCACGATCAGCAATTGGTATGGGACCTTTTTCAAAACTACCTGGAAGCAGCGAAGGCATTAGGCATCGATTCGGCCTACCAGCTGAAAGTAGCAGGTATGCAGGCACATCTTGCCCCTAACAAGATCGGTAAGTGGGGACAGTTACAGGAATGGCAGGAAGATAGGGATGACCCGGATGACCAGCACCGGCACACCTCTCACCTCTTTGCCGTTTATCCCGGCCGCCAGATCAGTATGACCCTTAACCCGGATTTCGCAAAGGCCGCTATCATTTCATTGCGGAGCCGGAGCGGGAACTATGGAAAAAATGAAAACACGCCATTCACTGTCGAATCAACGGTGGGCGATAGTCGCCGCTCCTGGACATGGCCCTGGCGCTGTGCGCTTTGGGCGCGCCTTGGCGAAGGTGAGAAGGCAGGCATCATGGTGCGCGGGTTACTTACTTATAATACCCTGCCCAATCTTTTTACTACACACCCTCCCTTCCAGATAGACGGCAACCTCGGTATCACTGGGGCTATAGCGGAGATGCTCCTGCAAAGCCATGCCGGTGAAATTCATTTGCTGCCGGGAATACCCTCTGGTTGGGCGGCCGGGTCTTTTAAAGGCCTGAAAGCCCGGGGAGGATATACGATAGATTGCAGCTGGCAAAATGGGCAAGTGACTGAGTATCGCATCAGATCAGCTGAACAAAAGAAAGTATGGGTCCGGGTAAATAATAAGAAAATACAGGTGGTAACGCAGAAGGGATAAATATCGATTTGCGGCTAACTTATGGAGTCATTTAGAAAAAAACACATGATAACGAATCATTGGTAAAACCTTCACCGAGGTTTTTGAAGTCACCGGGATTCCCGGACAAAAAAGTAAAAAGCTAATCCACTACCACTTGTCAGTATTTTTTGCATTCCTGTTAATATGTATGTATGTTTGTACATATGAAGCATATAAGGTCTATACTCTTCCTCTCAGGCTGTATTTGCACCGGCCTTACCAGCGCACAGCAACAGCTGCAAACCTTTACCAGTATTGAACTACAGCCTACAGTTGCCTATCTTAGGCAACCCACTGGCTCCGCCCGCATGGCGCGGTTGATCTTTCATAACGGACGCAGTTACCAGGCGGGTACCGTCTATATTTCCTTTAACGGGAGAGAAGACAGTCTCCCCGTGCCTGCCAGTGCTGCGGGCGTAAGTCTCGTGGAAATACCCTTGCCCGGGGGCCCAGTGGATAAAGACACCCAGGCATTTATCCGTTACCGTTATGGCCGCCAAACCTACGCCGCCCAATGCATTGTAACACCTACCCGCTCCTGGAAGGTATATGTAATGCCACATTCGCACGTAGATGTTGGCTATACCAACGTACAGTCGAAAGTGCTGTCCATTCATATGAACAATATTGACGAAGCCATTAAAATAGCTGCCCGTACCGCCAACTATCCACCGGAAGCACGCTTTAAATGGAATACAGAAGCGCTGTGGGTAGTAGATAAATACCTGGCAACGGCAAGTCCCGATAAACAGGCCGCCTTCCGCGACGCCGTTAAAAAAGGCTGGATTAATCTCGATGGCGCCTATGCCAACACCAATACCAGTGCTACCAGCGCGGCCCAATTGCTGCACCTGTTTGGCACCGGGGCCAGGCTCGCCCGGCAATACGACATGTCAATACACACCATGTTCCAGGGCGATGTACCCGGCGCTTCCTGGGGACTCACCAGTCAAGCTGATATCACCGGCATTCACTACTTCCTCAGCGCCCCCAATGCGTCGGACCGTATAGGCAGCTCGGGGCAGTGGCGTGATAAACCCTTCTACTGGCAATCGCCTTCCGGCCAGCAAAAGGTGCTGTTCTGGCAATCATCGCCCTACTCAATCGGCTATACGCTGAAAGGCAGCAAAATCCCTAACTTCTTCACGGTAGAAGATCCCAAACCATATTATACCGGCAAGCCCAGCGAAAACTTCCTGAATCCTTACCTGTTCGATTACCTGGCCCAGCTGGAACAGCGGCGTTTCCCCTACGACATGACCCTGCTCACCTGGGCGATGAGCGACAACGCGCCCATAGATCCCGAACTGCCGGATGCCGTAAAAGCATGGAATGAGCGGTATGCATCTCCGCAATTGGTGATCACCTCGGTAAAACAATTCTTTACCGACTTTGAAAACACCTGGAAAAATCGTATCCCGGTATTATCGGGCGATTATACCGAGTATTGGACAGACGGCATCGCTTCCGCCGCCCGGGAAACGGCCATCAACCGGAATGCTTCCGACAGGTTGCAACAAGCCGGCGCCATCTGGGCCCTGCGTGATAAACCGGCGTATCCGGCCGACTCGTTCAATAAAACGTGGACAGAACTCATCATGTTTAACGAACATACCTGGGGCGCCTACAACAGTGTATCAGATCCGGCAGATCCGAAAGCCATCGCACAGTGGCAGTTTAAACAAGCCTTTGCACTCGAAGCCCAGACACAGTCAGCAGCCCTGCTTCAGCAAAGCACCAGCAACCACAATACTGTTGCTAACGCCATCGATGTTTATAATCCCATTGACCATCCCTACACCAGCCTGGTGAAGGTACCTGCGACACTCAGCAGCAGAGGCGACCTCGTGAAAGACCTGCAGGGTAATAAAGTGCCCTCACAAAGGCTCAGTACGGGTGAACTGGCCATTTTAGTAAAGGGGCTGCCGGCTTTTTCCAAACAACGGTTTAACATCTTTCCGGGGAAGGCGTGGACCGGCCCACAAAAAGCTACCGTCGGCGCCAATAGTCTCGATAACGGCCTTTACAGCCTCACGGTCGACGAACATACCGGCAATATCACCAGTCTCCATAAAAAAGGATTCAACACCAATTTCGCTACTACAGCAGGATTAAATCAATACGATTACCTGCCCGGCGACTCCGCAGAAAAAGTGCAGTCGAGTGGCGCGGCCACCATCCGTATCGGGGAAAAAGGCCCACTGGTTGTGAGCCTGCAGATCAGCTCCCCTGCGCCCGGCGCCCAGTCTCTTGTCCGTGAAATTATGCTGGCAGCTGGTACCGACGAGGTAGCGCTTACCAACACCATCGATAAAATAGCAGTGAGCAATAAAGAAAGCGTTCACTTTGTGTTTCCATTCAACATCCCGGCGGCGCAGGTGCGCTACAGCATTCCCTGGAGCAGCATCCGGGCGGAATCAGCACAACTGCCGCATACTAACCGGAACTGGTATACGCAGCAACGCTGGGTAGACGTGTCTAACGGCGAAACCGGCGTTACCTGGTCCAGCCCCGACGCCCCGTTGTTTGAAATAGGCCAGTATCCCACTGCCGGGCTGCTGGGAGGATTACATGATTCGCCGCGCTGGATTGGCTTTACCGCCCAGCAACCCCTGATCGCTTCCTGGGTGATGAATAACCTCTGGCATACCAACTTCCGGAGGGACCAGGAGGGTATTACTACTTTCCATTACTACCTGAAGGTACATGGCGCCTATGATGCCGCAGCAGTTAACGCCACCGGGCTGGAAAACCACCAGCCGCTGGTAGTAGCCGCGGCCAGCGGCCCGGCAACAGAAGATCTCTTTTTCACGATACAGGGCAAGCCGGTATATGTTGAAAACATCTATCCTGCCGCCGATGGCAAAGGCGTATTACTGCAATTGGTAAACACAGCAGTTACTGCCACCGAAGTGGCGATAGCGCCAAAAAACAAAAACAACGCATTGAACATCCGGGAAAGTAATGTGCTGGAAGCTGATGTGCGGCCACTGGCATCCACCTTCTCCATTCCTGGCAGAGGGGTGCTCATGATCCGTGTGGCTTTAAAATAAAAATCAACCGGCTTTATCAAAAGCAGAAAGCTTAAAGCTTTCTGCTTTTGCTTTCTGCTTTAAGCTTTCTGCTTCTCCAGCAATGGCCTTGGGTCAAAAATGACTTTAAACGCTTTTATTTTGCCTGACTGGATTTGATACCACCCGCTGGCAAAGATGGTAGTGGCATTGCCCATGTCAATGTCATAAAAAAGGCTTACATCAGTATCATCGGCCAGTACCTTTTTTATATTGTATTTGAATTTCATGCGGGTCATATCATCCAGGTATATATCGGCCCCATGGCGGCTTCCCATCACCCCAATGAAATTAAAATCATCTGCCAGGCATTGACGGGCAGCCGAAAAGTCTTCGCGGTTTAAGGCATCAATAAAAGATAGCACTATGTCTTTGGCGCTGTTGATGGTTTGTGTGGTACTCATGCCATTTTTTCTTTAAAGGTGAAGAACAGTGTAAAGGTCGGTTTATGTGGATAAGCTGACCTGTGATGATCGTCACAAAATGGGTACCGGGTTATTTTCTGCTACGGATACGGCTGAGTGTTTCCCTGGCGATGCCGAGGTAGGATGATAGTTGTGAAAGCGACACCCGTTGCATCATGTCGGGATAATGTTCAGCCAGGTAGGCGTAGCGTTCCTGTGCCGTCATAAGTTTATAAATAACGGCATGTTGTTCCTGTTTGGCCGCAATGCTTTGCAGGCATTTCCGGCCCAATGTTTCCACATCCGGATCCTGCGCAGCAGCGGCATACAGGCGTTGCTTATCAAACTTAATGGTTGTGAGGGGCTCAGCAGCCTGTATGGCGTACTCCGACCGTTCTCCGCGGGCAAAGCTGTTGATATTAGTGGCAATATCTTCTTCGAAGAAGAAAGCGGTATTAATCTCTTTCCCGTCTTTATTGTAAAAAGCACGGCAATAACCTTTGCAGATATAAAAGAGGGCATCGCATACTTTGCCTGGTTCCAACAGCCAGTCATCTTTCTTAAATGACATGATGGTGAGTGCGGGATAAATAGCACTCCAATCTTTAGCCCGGAAACCGGTGAGCGTATTCATGTAGTGCAGCACCTGTTGCGATGCGGCTGCTTCGAGGTCGAGCATAATAGCGTTCAATTTTTGCCGCATAAAGGTAATGAAAGAGCAGAAAGCATAAAGCGTAAAGCATAAAGCTATTGCCGATATCTGCTGATATCATTCCTTACAATCGCTTTATGCTTTACGCTTTACGCTTTCTGCTCCACCTACGGCCGCCTGAGCAGGCGCCATTCGGCACATTGGAACAATCCCTCGCCCCAATTAGCAGTTACATTTAAACGATAATATTTAAAGGCTACTTTATTGCTGAAAGTAAACTTGCGGGTGAGGAAGCGCGAGCCGAACGACTCGTTGTTGCGGCTATCCAGCACCACCCAGTTTTGCCCATCTGACGAGCCCTGTATTTCCCAATTTTTGGGATCCCTGCCGGGAGCATCATTGGCGGAGGTAATAGTATAGGCGCCGGTATACTGAGGCATAGCGAAATCAAGCTGCATCCATGCATTGGTAAAATTGAACAACAGGAACTTGGTATTGATATTATTATCTATCAGCTTGGGCGAATTTTCGTTTCCATTACTGGTATTCTCAAACTGAACGCTGTACCGGATATTGGTATTGGTAATATCTGTTTCTATCAGTTTGGAAGGGTCCAGTACAATCACTACGGTTTTCTTCACGGAATCTACCAGGTGATTGGATGGGTCGCTGAGGGTAAGCGCCAATACCGGTTTTTGGGCCGCATATTGTTGCAGGGCTGCCACTTTCACTTTGAGCCCGAAGGTAGCTGTGTTCTTGTTGGCATCGAAATTCACCGTAGGTGGCAACGTATAGTCGTTATCTTTAGCCAGCAGCACACCATCGGTGATAGTCCCTTTATCCAGCAGGCGCTGGGCTGTGTCCGGCGCGGCGTTGACAGTTGCCGTAAATGCATTTCCTGCAATCCCACCCAGCGACACGCTGATAGGAACCGTTACTTCCGTGGTACCCAGGATAGCATTATCTCCCGAAGGCTGATGAGAAATTGTACCGGCATCCGTAAAATAGACATAGTGAATTTCCGCAGGGGTTATGACTTTGTCGGTATGAACGATCACAATTGCTGATCCGGCAGCTCCATCGAGCGTATTGTTTTTTCCCGGATTACCCAGCTGTATGGCCAGCGCCAGGCTTTTTCCATAACTCTTCTCAATCGCCTGCATTGCAATATCGAGGTTAAATGAGAGCGTGTCTACGCCGAAACGGATCTCGGCGGCCCTGGGAATGGTGTAATAGTTATCTTCCAGCAATACGGTATTGGGAAGCTTTCCGGTGGAAATGAGTTGCTGGATAGTATCATTATTCACCCCTATACTGAGGGTAAATATCTTCGGCGCGCTGGAAGACAAGGCAATTTTTACCGGTACGGTAATTTTATCATTGGATTTAATATAGCTGGCCGCGCCAGGGATTATAATCTGCCCGTTTACACTGCTGATCGCCACTTTTACAGGTGGCAACGTTTCATCTGTGAAGCGTTCATTTTTATTGCAGGCGATGATGCCTGATAGTAGCAACAGGCATAGCAGCCCTGGTTTTTTGCCCATATCATAAGGTTTGTAGGTCATTAAATTGAGATCTTCTATATGCCTACGTTGGCATAAGTAGTGATCCATACCCTTCCATCGAGATTCCAGTTGGTATCGGCCGGGATCTGCAGCCAGCTGAGTATTTGCCTGACAACATCTACCGGCTGCGGCACCAGCTGGGAGAGGTTGGTGTTAGCAGTAGGACACATGAGATCATTGAAATCATCCCAGGCATAATTGCCTTTTAGCTGAAAATCATGTTTTAAACTACTCTGGTCTTTGAAAACGCCGCCGAACCCGTCTTTACACGACCAGTAGCCCGCCAGGTAATCGTAGTAAGGATGGGAAGTGGGCAGCTGATCGGCACATACGTATGTCTTTATCACATCATCCGGAATTGCTGCTTTAAAAAATTTCACTTCTGTTACATAGGCATCCAGCCAGCGGTTGTCTGATACGTTGCCGGGCATAAAGCCCAGGGTGAGCGGTGCATCGGTATCAAAACTGCCATAGCCGGTGATATCAATTTCCCCGTTGTATTGCCCGTCGGTTAGCAGGCGCAGGTAACGCTTGTTATCTCTCCGGTAAAAAACCGCAGCGAGATCATGCCATTTCCCATCTCCGATATTACCACCTGTAATCATGTTGTTGGCGTTAAATACAGGTGTGTTTTGCCCAAAATGCACTCCCCAGTTATTTTGCTCCAGCGACATATTCCAGCCGGTATTATGCCACCAGTCCATCGACATATTGTTGCCAATGATGGAAGGCCAGGTAAAGGCATAGTCGCCGGAATGACTTTTATTCTTTTTTATCTTCAGTTCAATCG
The DNA here is from genome assembly GCF_012726295.1 of Chitinophaga sp. Ak27. GTDB lineage: Bacteria > Bacteroidota > Bacteroidia > Chitinophagales > Chitinophagaceae > Chitinophaga. The sequence goes on from NZ_JABAOB010000012.1 coordinate 105,406, forward strand.
TCGCGTCTGTGGTATCGCCCAGGTTATAGTCTGCCTTGCCGCTGTCGATCGTAGCATATATAGCATTGGCGGTATTGTCGCCATACAGCCGCACCGACTTGCCGGTATAACGGTTACCTGTAAACGGCCGGTCGATGAAGCTGGGCATGTAACGGGGTGAATAAAAAATGGTGAAGGTATTGACCTTGCCATTGCTGAGAATAGTGCCGTCATCGGTTTGCGGATTGGGTACTACCGCGCCACCGCGGTTAGACGTAACCACTATCAGCCAGCTCTCCTTATTGTAGCTGGGCCGCTTTTTCAGGGCGGCCAGCAGCTCACTTACATAGCCGTCTACTTTTAATATAGCCGCTTTATATTCAGGCGTGCCGGACTCATATCCATGCGCAGCACCAGCCAGGGCAACCTGGCTGAACTGGCCGAACACCAGGCCTGCTGTATCTACTTTCAGCTCATTGAGCAATGCTTGTTGCACCGCATCGTCGTTGTTAGCAAATGTTTTATTGACATCGGCATTTGTGATCAGTTTTTTCCCTAAATCATCGGCAGCGCTGAAAGCAGCAATTCTATATCCGGGGTTGCGCCCCTTGATATACTTAAAGAAAACGGGATATTGGGAAAGGCTGTTATTGCTCATATCTTCGCTAACAACTCCGTGTTTCTCCTTGTGTACACCTGTAAGCAGATCTGCCCATCCGGTAGCATCCAGGCTGATGGTATCGCTGATACTATTCCAACAGTAGATGGCGCTGTCTTCCATGGCGGTGAGCTGCGGCGCCGGCGCATCGCGTACCGCTTCTCCCCTGGCGCCATCTATCACCAACATTAATATCTTAGGCTGTTTTACCGTTACATTGGTAGGGTCGTCGTAATGCTTTACCGGCGCATGATCGAGGCCTTTATTGCAGGCCGCGATAGCGGTGATCATTCCTATCATGACGGCCAGCCATCTTCTGCCTGTTTTATAGATGTTCATATGCTGCAGATTTTTTTATTTGAATAACAGTCTGAAAATATTGCCGGCATCTTTTTCATTGAACCGGGAAAACATGCCAAGTACCAGGGCCTGCGTTTGTCCATTAGCGCTGGTCGTTTCCACCACTTTACTCACATATCCCCTGAAATCGCCGGTATTATTGTATCCTGCGGCCAGCGATGCATCAGGATTCAGCACCATGAACCCGGACCGGCGTACATTTCCATATTGTTTAAAATACCCGCTCACGATAATGAGACCGTTGTTCAACTGATGCGCAAACAGGTAACTGGTACCGCTGAGTACCGGCAAAGGTGCAAACTGGTTATCGATGCTTCCATCTGTTTTCAGCATCACCAGGCCGCTTTTATCGGCGCCATTGAAACGGGTAAAATCGCCTGCCAGCATAAAACGTTGTTTAGCGGCATTGTAGCGGATGGTGTAAATGGTATTATCGGCTCCGCTGCCGCCAAAACCGGCATCCAGGCTGCCATCGGTATTCAACCGGGCAATGTAGGGTGCAGGCTGCCCATTGTATTTGGTAAAGCGTCCTACGATAATCAGCTTACCATCGGGCTGCATATAGGCGTCGGAGATAGGACCATTAGCGCCGTCGAAACTTTTATGTTTTGCCAGGTCGTAGTTAAAAGTGGAATCCAGCCGCCCATCGGGATAGAAACGAATCAGCTGCCGCACCACCACGCTATCGGTAATTAACGAATCGCGTTCATGCAAAAAGTCGGGTTTATTATACACATAGCTCAGGTAATAATTAAAATTACCAATACAGGTAATCTTATTGTCGTATACATAGGCCCGGTAAATATTCCCATCGGTCCCCCCATTAAAAGCAGGAACGGTGTCTTTCTTAGTATAGGTGTTTACGATCGCACTGTCCAGCGAGCCGTTGCTGTTGAGCAGGGTGATGTTGCGCATTTCACCATTGTGGGTATCATAAGAAGAAAAGCTGCCGGTGATCACCAGCTTGCCCCCCGGCAATGCAGCAATAGCGCCCAGTGAGCCATCGGCGCCTTTTCCAGACAACAGGTTACGATCTACTTCTCCATCTTTCGAGGTTAATACGATCCGGTTCAGGGGCTTTACCACCCCTTTGCGTTCAAAATCCCAGAAGCCGCCCAGCAACAACATACGGCCATCAGGCATCTGGTAGGCTTCATTTACGGGGCCATTGGCGCCAACGGTGGCTCTATAGTTGGGGTCAAGGTCGAGGTTGCCTTTCACCCGGAAAATGGGACCAAAATAGATCTGGTCGCCGATAGTGACCGAAGCTACGCCCGTACTACCAGTTACCGGCACCTTTACCTTGATGCCGGCGGTATCTACACTCACTACCTCTGCCCGTTCTGCGTTAAATGTAAAGCGAAGAGAATCTTTATAGGGAACCAGGCCGGTAGCTTTGAAAGTAACCACCGTGCCGGGCGCCGCTTCTAACGGCTCGGGAGGATCAGTGCTCAACATCACGCCCAGCTGCTGTCTTCCACCGGCATAGGGATTATCAAATACCTGGCTATCTTTCCGGCAGTTGACCAGCAATAACGTGATCAGCAAGGCAAACAGCCCCACACGCCCGGTTCGTTTCATATATTTTTTACTAATTGGAGAAATCATTTTTTTGCTTTTTTCGGGAGAGAAAATATCAACCACCTGTTTTCATGACGATGATCATATCATCCAGGAATGCCTGGTAATCGAATCCGAAATAATAATGCGCATCGCTCAATACGTGCACTACACCATTGTTGGTTAGGATATTACAGGAGGCCACATCGGCGCGGTTCCAGTTATCCATTGGGCGACCTATGTCAGGGATGTAACAGATAGACAATTGCCGGTAACCCACATATTTCACCCCGTTATCATCGTTGTAGATAACACCGATATTCATCGGCGCTCCATTCCACGACAGGTAGCCCTGCCCCGGGTAAATCGACAGCAGGTTGTAGTCGATCTGCGGAAAGTCTTTCAACTCGCTGCGCTGGTGAAACATGTAATACCCCAGGTAGCGCTGCCAGATGGTAGCCGGAATGTCTGAAAGCTTTTTGATCGTATCGTACGACTGGTAGTTCAGATCACCATTGAGGCGTACTACCAGGTGCTTGATGCTATTATTGGTAGGCGCGAAGAAGGTGAGGGTATCTTCGCGGAATACCTTCTCCCAACCGGCTAATTTCACTACCTGCGCCACGCTGTCGAAAAAGTAGGGCACGGCATTGAGATAGTCCATAGTAGTACCTTTGAAGTGCGGATCGCTGGTACCTGAGTCTTTATAGTATTCTTTCTTACAAGCGCCCGTCCATAGCAGGACGCCCAATAAGATAAGCAGGGTATATATCTGGTGACTTTTATTTAGCTGGTTCATGAGCAATATTTTATCTTGACCAATAATTATTCAATTGCATACCGGGATTGTTATTCAAGGCGGCAGGGCTGATAGGCCAGGTCCAACCACCGTTTTCAAACTGCGACTGGGTAAGCGGGTAATAGCACCATTGCTGATTCATAACGCGACCGGTGCGTACCAGGTCAAAATAATAATGGCCTTCCATCATCAGCTCCTTGGCGCTTTCTATGTAGATAGCGTCTTTCAACGCAGGACCTCCCTGGCCCTGGTACAGGGTAGTTTTAGCGCGGTTGCGGATCATGTTCAGCATGCGAATAGCTTCCGCATCCTTGTTGAGCGCAGCCAATGCCTCGGCGCGCAGCAGGATAGCCCCGGCATAGCGCAACAGGATCAGGTCATTGTCCACGTTCTTATCATTTTCGCCTTGCTCAAAAATGCTGCTGTACTTAAGAAACAGGAAGGTACCATCGTTGGCATACATCTGAGAATCGAACCAGGTGGTAGCACGCGCATCGGGCACGCCGGTGGGATATAACCTGCGCAGGAAGTCGGCACGGATATAGGAGAAGCTATATTGGTGACCGGCAGCCGGACGTTTATATGGCCAGTGCACAACAAACTCGGATAAGTCGTTCCAGTTGTCGCCCAACGTTTCGCCATAGTTGGAGTTAATCACAATATCAAAAAGGCTTTCTTTGGAGCGGCCTTTAAAGATGGTAAATGACTGTTCGATAGGCAGTAAGTCGTAGGCGCCGCTTTTAATCAGTTCATCGCCCCACTGCGCGGTTTGGGTATAATATTGCTGGGCATTCCCTTTATCGAAACCGGCATTCCACATGCTCATTTCCATCATCAGCGCTAAAGCAGCGCCCCTGCTGGCTTTGGCGCCCTGGTTGGCAGGATCGTTAAATGTCCATTGCAGGTTGTCTTTTACTTTTCCCAGGTCGGCAATACAATTGTTCATCACCGTCACCATTTTTTCGCGTGATAAAGGCGCATCGTGATAAGCGTCGGTATAGTAAGGCACATCGCCCCAGAGGCGTACCATGATGAAGTAAGTCATACAACGCATGAAAATGGCTTCTGCCTGGTAGCCTTTAATATCCGTGTCGGTGATGTCGGCGATCTTCCGGTGATCCAGTTCATATACCAGGATGTTGCTGGCCTGGATAATACGGTAAAAAGGCCGCCAGTCGGACAAGTTCCACAACTTAAAGATGTTCCAGAAGTCTTTTCCTCCGGGGGTATTCACTACGTTGCTCAGGTCATTTTTAGCGATGCTCACCAGGAAGGTGCGGTCGTTGCCATCATTTTTTTGCGGCGACATTTCCATTTGCCCGCCCCTCATTTCACCAGCCGCAGCAAACAGCGGACAGGAGCCGGCTGCATCTCTGAACAGCCCGTAAATATCCCATAAATTACTCTCCACATCATTCCGGTTCTGGAAGAAAGTATTACCAGACAAGCGGTCCAGCGGTTTTACATCCAGGAACTTTTTACATCCCAGTGGCGTCATGAATAATAAAAGGGTAACGATATAAGTAATCCTGCGAAACATAATCAACAGCTTTTAATGAAAGAGATCACTTTAAAATTCTACGTTCAAACCAAAGTTCCAGGAGCGGGGAATCGGGTAACCGCCAGACTGGTCGCGGCCCAGCGCGGATACATTTTCCGGGTTGGGACCACTGTAGTTGGAAAAAGTAACCAGGTTATTGCACGACAAATAAAAGCGTACGGAGTTAATGCCATAACGGTTCGTAAATTTCCGGTTAAGCAAATAAGCCAGCGTTACTGTATTGATTTTGTAATAGGACCCATCCTCTTCCGTAAGCGTTTGTTCATAACGGTAAGGATTTATTTGCCCGGCTCTCTTGTAGTCAAATGGATAGGGATAAGTAGCGGTATTGCCCGTGCCTTTCCAATAGTCTACGTTCGAGAAGTCTACCACTGCCTTGGGATCATAAGGATTACCCAGGTACTGCATACGCTGCGCCAGCGCATTGTTGAGGATAGACCGGATCAGGGTAAACGAGGTACTCAGGTTCACGGAAAAATTCTTCCAGTTGAGATATGACTGTAAACCACCGGTAATCAATGGTTGCGAGTTACCCGCTGCGGTATAGTCATCGTTAGTCATGACATAGTTACCATCTACATCCTGCCAGATAGGATCGCCTCCTTTAAAGTAGGTACCTCCTGAAGTACGGTAGCGCAGCCCTGTGGCCGGATCTACCGGCACATCGGCATCAGAAGCATATACGCCGGTGGTTTTAAACAGGTAGTTGGTCAGGCTGTTGCGTCCTACACGATAGAGGATATATTGTCCGCTGGCATTGTCGTATTGGATCAGCGCTTTGGCGCCATTAGGCAAGTGCGTAAGGATATCCTTGTTGAAGGCTGCATTCACGGAAATAGTCCACTGCACGGCGCTGGTGCGGGGCAAAGGACGAAAGGTGAAGGTAGCTTCATAACCATAATCGATCAACGACGTTTCGTTGGTGGTAATGTTGTTGAAGCCGGTCATATCCGCTACATCCTTGGTACGCAACAGGTTCTTCACAGATTTGTAATAGGCGTCGAAAATCACCTCTATGCGGCTATCGAATAGTCCTGCTTCAAAGCCTACGTTGTACTGGGTAGTGGTAGTGGGCTTCAGCGTGGTATTGGGCAGTTGCCCGAAATCGATGCCCAGCCTCGGATTAGAGTTGTACAATCCGCGGGGGTTATAGGTACCATAAATGGAGAAGATGTCGCCGGCGGGTACGATATTCTGTCCCCAGCTGCCACGCAAAGAGCCGTAGGTTAGCCATTTGCTGTCTTTGAGCAATGCCTCTTTGTTAAAATTCCAGCGTACGCCTACAGCGGGATTACGGGAATAGGGGTCTGAAAAACCGGTGCTCGAAGTACCATCCAGGCGGTAGCTGAGGTCCAGTACATACTTCTGTTTATAGTTATAGGAAAAAGTTCCTGCGAAAGAGGCAATGTGTTGCTTGGAGTAATTATCCAGCAAACCACCGCCACGGGAGGCCCAGCCATCAAATCCCAATGGCCCTCGGTATTGGTTATTGGGCGTTTTTTCCTGTTGTATTACTAATCCCTGGAAGCCTTTGTTATAGATTTCATTAAAGGTAGAAAGGAAGAAATTGTGTTCTCCATTTAGACTATAAAAATAAGACAGCATGTTGCGGTTATACAGGGTAAACTTGCGGTCGTTGTACGCATATACCTGTGAAAAGTCGCTATGTGCCGCAGCGGGCGTAAACCGGTCTTCCGTATTGGAGGCATAGTCGTAGCTCATAGTGCTGGCGGCATTCAGACCTTTCAACAACTGGTAGTTAACGTCTACACTGGCTCTCACGTTGGCCGTTTTATTATCATTTTTGGTGGTTAAAGACGATAATACCCCGGCAGTACTCTGGTAGAAAGAAGGGCCAGGCAACAGGGAAGAAGCGCTGGCATTGCCTGCCACGCCATTTTGTGTAAGGCCATTTCCATCTCCCTTATTCCGCTTACCGACCTGGGTAGACAACGTAGTGAATACACGCAGTTTGGGATTAGGTTGGTAGAGCATATTAGTGTTGATAGAATAGCGGTCAAATCCGGTATTACGTATCACCCCATTTTCATGGTAGTAGCCTAAATCCACTTTATAGTTGAACTTGGGATCGCCTCCGCTGATATTCACGTTATGGGTTTGGTTATAAGTGCTACGGTAAAAGATGCCCTGCCAGTTGGTAGAGTTTTTATAATAAGGATTGAGGCTATCCGCCAGGAATGGCGTGGTAGATATTTTATTGATATCATCGCGGTCGCCGCTGGCAAAAATTTCCGCAATGCGCAGACTTCGTTCATCCTTACCGCCAATGGTAGTACGCAACTGGGGCGGCGTATTCACGAAGAAGTTACCGGTGTAGCGTACCAACGGGATGGGTGAACTACCCCTGCGGGTAGTGATGAGAATAACGCCATAAGCGCCCCTGGAGCCATACAACGCGGTAGCCTGTGCGTCTTTCAGGATTTCCATGCTCTCAATATCTTCCGGGGGAATCAGGGACAAAGGGCTTACGCCTGGTCCGGCCGACTGGTAGCCATATTCAAAGTTGGCATCTGCTTCAATAGGTACACCGTCAATCACATATAAAGGGGAGGTGGGAGATAGAAACGCGTCGTTACCACTGCCCGACACCGTAATATTCGACAATCCCCTGATTTGAATAGAGCCCCTGGCGCCGGGAGCGCCGGTATTATTCTGGATATTTAAGCCCGCTACCCGGCCCTGCAGCAGCTGTTCTACGTTCGATACCGGGATGTCCTGCAATTCTTTTCCACCCACAATGGCAGCAGAACCGGTACCCAGCTCCCTGGTTTTCTTTTGATAGCCTACTACAATGGCTTCTGTCAATTTATTTTCTGTTACAGTGAGCCTTATTACCACATCCCGTTTATCTTTTACTTTAAACCGGTAGTCGGCAAAACCCATATAGCGGAAAATCATTTGTGCATCGGGAGCTACCGATACAGAAAAAACGCCATTGGCATTGGTAATTCCTACTGCCCTGGGAGGTGTTCCGGTAAGAATACTTACTCCTACCAAAGGTTCGTTAGTAGTAGCATCTCTTACTGTGCCCTTCAACACTATTTTTTCCTGCGCCAGCAACGGACTACCTGCCAACAGCAGTAGCAGTATGGCTATTAGCCGGTACTTCGCACCCTTATCAGTATAAAGAAGTTTCATGCGTCTATAATTTGTTATTACGGTAATCAAATAGGTATATTTCTGTGGCGTTTATTCATCGCGGAACCGGGGGTTGCTTCTGAAGTAGAAGATGATTTCCCAGTCTCCCTTCTGGTAAATATTGAAAGAGAAATCGATCGTGCCGGTTTGACGGGCATGCCCAAACCCCAGCCGGTCGAAACTGAAGCTCACATGTGCGGAAGAACCGTCGCCATTTGTAAACCGGGTAGGGAATTTCACCAGGGGAATAGGATATGCCACATCGTAGGTAACAGCAGTTTTGGTACGCACCACATTGAATCCATGCAGGATAGAATCCCATTTGGTAAGATTAAACCGGTCGATATCTATTGGCAGGGAATCTTTATCCATGAACTTGAACGTAAGGGTATTGCCATTTCCTTTTTTATGAAAGAGCACTCTTACACTATCTGACTTCAGCCCCTGGTTGGTGGCATCGTCGGTGATGTTGATGATACCGGGGTGGATGTATATCAACGTATAAATGGAAGAATCGCCGGGATTGGGATAGTTGCGTTGTTGCTGCCCGGTGATGGCATCCATTTCGCTGGGTGCATAGGGTTGTTCCCGCAAAGGAAGCAGCGACAGGTTCTTATACACCGTACTGCCGCCGGAATTAGCAGCTTGTACATCAAACAGGTAGCCAGAATCCGGTTGTTGACGCATAAAGCTGCTGTCGGCGCCGGCCCAGAGGATAAAGTCGCCGGAAGTTTCCCGGATCTCCCAGGCGGGATGCGACTCCAGCGCGCGCTTCCCTTCTATTTCAGCGAGCGACTTTTCATAACCGGTATAAGCTTTTTTCCACACCAGTGTTTGCACCTGCTTTTCCAGGTCGGTAGCAGGCAAGCCACTTTTTTTGTAACGCACATTCATGATTTTAAAATGGATGGGCGTAGTGGAGTTGTCGGTATTAAAAATCAGGGAATATACGGTAGTACGGCCCAGTACAGGGGTAAATACGGTTTGATTGTATACCGCCCGGGGACTGAGGTAATCCAGGTCGTCGGGCGCCCATTTCCTGCAGGCGGCTGTAAGTAAGATGAGCAGTCCTGCCGACAGCCAATAAATGTTCCTCCATTTTTTTCGTTCCATTGCAATAAGTTTAAAGGGACTTAATTAATTAGCTTGAAAGTGACGGACTTCACATCATAGCCTGCGGTGTCCATAAAGAAGCGCATCTTATGCTTGCCTTTGGTGAGGTGAACGGATACGGTAACGGGCGTACGCTTATCGTAACCGCCGGTGTTCACAGCTTTCACGGGACCGGTTACATCCACACCATCGAATTCAATATGAAAGGTTTTAGGATCGCTTTCGGAGGTACCAATCATGGTGGTAGCATTATAGAAGCCGGTGGTTTTTACATCCACGTCATAGTCGAGCCACTCTCCCGCCCGGGTCCAGCCTACCACGTAGCCGCCGCCTTCGTGCGGAGCGAAGGCAATACCTACGCCATCGCTAGGTCGGTATTGGCCGCCATCGTTATTGGTTGTAGTATTATGATACCCAACGCCTTCTCCGCCGGGGTTATAGTCTTCCAGTTGTATACAGCCGGGGATGGGCATGGGCCTGTTTACCGGCAGGAATTTCAGGAACCGCAGGTCATAGTTGGCATAATCATAAAACAGCGTGAGTACATGTTTGCCTTCCTCTAGCCGCACGGTGCTGTACACATCCTGGTAGCGGTCGTAGCCGCCGGTAGAGGGCAGCACCAGTTTACTGCCGGTCACTATATTGCCGTCCAGTTCCAGGTGAAGGCGCCCATTGGCATCGTTGGCGCCAAAGCGAAGCTGCATGTTGTAATCGCCGGTTTCCGTTACCTGCACGGTATACTTCATCCATTCTTCGGTTTCGGTCCAGCCAATCTTATAACTATTATTTTCCGCATTGGTAATGTCTACGCTTTCGGCCGGCCGGAACTGGCCGCCATAGTTATCCCTGGAGCGGTCGTGGTAACCCACCATTTCCCCGCCTTTGTCAAACATTTCCAATCCTATGGTGCCTGGAATAAAGAAGGGCTCTCCGGTCCAGGGTACGGAGTTGGTGGGACTCATGCGGGAAATGAATTCATCGAAGCCAAACATGTGATCTTTTTCCAGGATGTTGACGTAGCCATTCTTTGTATTGATATCGATGGCTACGGTACTTGTATTGCTCCAGCGATTGGTATAGATCACTTTTTTTGTATCGCTGAATTGTATTACACCGGGGCCCCCTTTCACATAGCCCTCTGAGGTAGTACGGTTCAACTTCCCATGCATGGGATATCCATTTATGGTATTGAGGGTAAGTCCATCCTGTAACTGCATGCTGTCGGCCGCAATTTTACCCAGGATGATGTAGCGGCATACGAGTGTATCGAGTTGTTCTGCCGGCAGGCTGCTGAGGTTCATCAGCGGGCGTCCCTGTATTTTCCGCAGCGTGTTCATATTATCGAGGGCCTGGCGGAAGCTGGCGTCTGTAGGGGCAAAGACAGTCAATGCTGTGTCTTTGTTTTTCAACAGGCCGGAACGATGAACCAGGTCGGCCGCCAGCAGGAAAGAATCGTACTGTTGTTGCTGACGCAGGAAATCGTAAATCGTTCCATCAAATATTTTCAATTGGTTCTGGTAGTTGTAGTCGCCGTTATTCTTCCGGCAGCCGGCGAATAGTAGCAGGCCGGCAATACAAATCCTGGTGATATACCGCATGTTCTTCATCATTTAAGTTATTGCCAATAAGGGTTTTGCTTGATCAACGGGTTCTGGGTCAGGATATCTTTAGACACCGGCCAGTAGATTCCTCCTTTGGCGATGAGCTGTAAGAAGGCGGGATCGTTTTGTTTGATCTTATTATACCGTATCAGGTCAAACCAGCGCCATCCCTCTCCCATCAACTCTTTACGGCGTTCCTTGAAAATAGCGTCGATCAGGTCGCCCTCCATGCCGGGATCATACCGCTTAATTTTGCGCAGGTCGCGGATAGTATTCAGCAAATCGATGGCGGCCTGTGTTTGCCCATTCACCGCCTGGGCTTCTGCCTGCAACAGGGTAATATTTTCCAGTCTTGTTATAATGATGGTACTGGAGAAGATGCGAAAAGAGGGATCGGTAGTGGCGCCATCCTGTATCACTTTTATCTTGTTGAAAATAGGTACCTGTGTATTGAAGCTGGTGAAATAGCGGGTGGAAGTGGGCGCACCCGTGAGGGTGTCCAGGCTGAAACGTTCATCTACCGGCTGGTCAAATACCGACAAGATGGTTTCTTTAGGCACATAAATATCCGGCAGGTCTTTATTCACCACAGGTTTAGCCAGCGTTAGTTCTTCGAGGTGCCCGGAAAAAGACTCATCTACATGGCCCCAGTCGAAGTTAAAGGCCAGGATATGATTGTCTTGTTTCCAGTGATAAAATCCATCGCCCCTTACCAGTTCATCAGTACCTACATAATAGCTACCGGCTTTGGAGTAATTGTCGAGTACAAACTGTGCATACACTGATACATCCGCGTATTTTCCCTGGTAGGCTGCTACGTGCGCCAGCAGGGCGTATGCCGACAATTTGCGGGCTAATGCTCCCATCCACCTTGCGCCGCTTTCGTTATAGTAGTTACCTTGCTGTTGCACATCGCCCTGGCTGTATTTATAAGGGAGGTCGGGAGCTGCCAGCAGCAGTTCCTTTTCGATGAATGCCAGCACCGTTTCTTTGCGGTCTCTTGCCTTGTTGGCAAATTCGCCATCGTGCGAAGTGGTGATCAATGGTACATCGCCCCAGATGGTGACCAGGCAGAAGTAGGCATAGGCCCGCATGAAGTGCATCTGGGCAATATCTACCCGCATGTTTTGGTCGGAGTATTTGGGGTCTTTCGCTTTCACTTCTCCTACGTGTTCGAGAAACATATTGGCGGCATTAACAACGGCGTAAAACCGGCGCCAGTCGGACAGTGACTGTAACAGTGGATAAGCGGCACGCAGATCGCCGCTGATAATGGCTTTCAGGTCCTGGCGTTGTACGGCGGTAAAGTCGCCATTACGCAATTCGCCATACATCCAGAAAGCGTTGTTATCTGCCAGGGCAGCGCGCATAAGTCCATATACACTGATCAATGCAGCCCTGGTATCTTCGTGGGAATTCCAGAAATTCTTTTCAGACACCACGTGGGTGGATTCCACGTCCAGTAATTTCTTGCACCCGGCGCCCAGCAGGCCGCTGAGCAGGACACAGATAAGGATAATCTTTTTCATTTGCATGCTATTACTGTTATAGATCCATTTTAAAACCGATGGTATATGTTTTAGGAATGGGCAGTCCGTATCCTGTATCAAACCCGTTGTAGTTCACCAGTTCGGGATCTCCGCCGGTATAGGGCGTGATGGAAAACAGGTTGCTGGCCGTGCCGTATATCGTGAGCCGGTTGACAGGAGTTTTCTTATGCCACCATTTTGCGCTGGTAATATCGTATTGCAGAGATAGCGAACGGAGTTTCAGGAAGGCGCCGTTTTCGAGGAACAGGTCTTGGTCTACCCGGTATGCATCTACTGTGCTCCAGGGGTTATAGATAGGATACTTTTCATAGTTACCCGCTTTACTCCAGAAAGTGATTTCTTTAATGGCGCTCATATCTATTTTTCCTTCGCGGTTAACGAAGTCGAACCGGTCGGCCATTTTCTGGTTCAATATTTTGCGGCCCAGGGCATAGTAGAAAGAGCAGCTGAGGGTAAATCCTTTCCATTGAAAATCGTTATTGAAGCCGCCGGAAACGACTGGCATGGAATGCCCTGCCAGCACTTTGTCTTTATCGTCTATTACGTAGTCGCCGTTAGCGTCCTTCCAGCGCGGATCTCCGGCCAGGAGTGGGATGCCTTGGTAGTTGAGCGATTTTTTTGTAGCCGGGTTCACCGGGATATCAGCGTCGCGGTTGTAGATACCGTTGTTTTGCAGTACCCAGAACTGGTCTATGGCATGTCCTACTTTTAGCAAGCGGGTGCCGTCAGCTACCACCAGCTCTTGCAGTCCACCCGGCAACGCCAGCAGTTTGTTACGGTTGTAGTTTACGTTCAGGCCGGCGGTCCATTTAAGGTGGCTGGCATCGGGCAGTATGGCAGCCTGCACGGTGAGGTCTACTCCCTGGTTGCTGACCTTCATGCCATTTTTATACTGCATTTTATAGCCATATTCTGAGGAGAAGGGTACACCCAGGATCATATTTTTATCGATCCGGTTATAAACGTCAACGGATATACGAATCCGATCATGTAGTAGACCGGCGTCCAGCCCCAGGTCAGTTTGATCGGTATAAGGCCACCTGATATCATTGCCGATGTAGCCGGAGGTATAGGCACGGCTCATCCCGGGGAATCCGTTATAAGAGAACTTTACCGGGTTATTACTAAAGGAGAGATCGGAAGTATATTGGGTACCTTCACCGAAACGGTCGTCTGTCATTAGCCTGCCTACCCTACCCCAGCTGGCGTGAAAGCGCAGACTGCTAAAGGTGTTATCATCTGGCAGGAAAATATTCTTCAGGTTGGCTCCCGTGGTAAAGGTGGGTGATACCAGCCACCAATTGTTGGGCAGTGCGCTGGAAGAACCATCGCTTCTTACCAGTACCGAGAAATCGAGTTTATCGAGGTACTTATACGCCGCCCGGCCGTAGAAGGATAACAGGCGGTGCCGTTGCTGATCCAGGAACATGAAGGTGAGGGCATGATTAAATGCTTTCATGGTAAGGTAATTATCCTTCGTATTATCTGAGTTCAGCAGGTTTACTTTAATCAGGTCGTTCGGGCCTTTATAAGCAAAGGCATAGTTGTACCTGTTATAGTCCGACTGGAATACTTCGCCTGCTTCCATACTGAGGTCGTGGGTTTTGTTCCAGTTATGGTGATATGCGATGGTATTATCGAAGCATACGCGCTGGTTATATCCAAAGTAGTTGGATACATAGTTCACTGTTTCCAGTAAGGTGCTGGGATAAAACAGGTCGCGCAGCCCTTCGTTATAATCGAATGAAAAGTTGGAGGTGATGCGCCAGTCGTCGCCAAGGGCGTAGTTTAATTTGAAATAGCCATTTACCTCGTTGACTTTATTATCGTCGAATGATTTCGTGTATTCGTTGCGGTATTGGCTGTAATAGTCTTTATTAGGTGAGAGCGGGTTGCTCAGGTCGGGCAGATACTGCATTTCGGCGAAGCGGTCGCGCAGGGAGCTGTTGCGTTTTCTTTCCAGCCTGGTGGCGCTGATCATAGAAGAAATCGTGAATCCTTTGAGGGGGATCATATTAATTTCAAACATGGCGTTGTACCGGTCCATCGACGTAGCATCGGCGGGGTTGGCGGTGCGCCGGTTGCCGATGGCAAACAAGAAGTTGGCCCGGTCGGTGCCGCTGGAGAGGCTGGCATTAACGCCGTATACCGGCCGGTTTTTGTAGTATAGGTCTGTCCAGTTGGAGGGACCATAGTATGCCTGGTTGGTGGAATCGCGCAGGTATAGCGGGTAGCTCTGGAGCTGGCTGGTGTTTGCGTATTTATCGTAGAACTGCTGGCGGAAGTCGTTTTCTGTTTTAGCGTTGCGGGTGGTGATGTGTGGACTTTGCACCATGCCGAAGTAGGTGTTGAAGCTGATTCTTCGTTTACCCTTTACTGGTGGTTTGGTGGTGATGACGATAACGCCGCCGTTGGCAGCGCGGGGGCCGTATTTGGCGGCCTGTCCGAAGTCTTTGAGCACTTCTATGGAGGCGATATTGTCCGGGTCAATTGCCGCCAGCAGGTTGGTAGCGGGTCCGATGCGGTTATAGTCGAATCGCTGTATATCAAAGGCGAAGGGATGGTCCATGATGAGGGGAATGCCATCAAGGATCACCGTAGGCTGAGCATCATATACATCTTTGCTGCTGATAAAAGGGATGGCAGTACCTCTCAGGAATATATTGAGGTTGGTGCCGGGTTCGCCGCTGGGTTCCTGAACATATACGCCGGCCACATTTCCTTTGAGCAGGTGTTGCAGCGATGCGTTTGGATAAAATGTTTCCCGTTCCATGGAGAGCGGTTCCCTTGTTTTCTTCACATAGGGCAGTATGGGAACGATGGTATCAGCGGACGTAGCGGGATGAGTGGTATCGGGTGAATAGCGTGTATTCATTACCGTTAACACCGGTAAAACATTGCCGGCCCGTGCAGATAAAAGGCAATACAAGGGCAGGCACGAGATGAAGATCCGTACAAATGATCGCATAGTTTTTATATTTTTTTAAAAGGCGGGTAGCGATGTGTTAAGTAATCGTTTTCGTAAAAAGGCATGGAAGTTCCAGGGGAACTACCTTTACGGCATCCCGATTATCAACATAACGCAACTGATACAACGATATATTAAAGCGGTATTCGTTTTAATATACTTACATACCCGTGGAAACTATAACAGAGAAGGCGCTTACCGCTTCTTTTTTAAATCCATCCTGATCTGACAACTCCCGTTAAATAAATCGATTTAGCATAATGGGCGAACATGGACCTGTTGCTGTTAAAATAAAATCGATTTAGCAATAAACCGTGGACAAATACTTATGAAAGGGTTTTGGAAAATCTTCTACATTGATTTTGAGATTTATGAATGATTAAAAATTAAAAAATGATATAAGCGATTTTTGGTTGTGCTAAACGTGAAAATTATTGGTTACTACATAGGGCAATTTTGTTCTTACCTGGGTCAATGCATATACGCAGTGCTACCATAACGAATCAAATTTACTCAGCCAATATTAAAAAAAAACGCCAGTTTTTCGGGCAAAAAGATAAACCCAAAAAGCAGCCTGTAAGCAATTATTGTTTTTACAATGTAACAAAAAAGCGTTTACAGCGGCCAAAATTAGTCGATTTATTAAGGATTTATTAAGGCATATAAAATAAAGCATATACAACCATTTTTGACCCAAAAAGACAATCTCAAAAAATTAACCTTCTCCAGTCAAAAACTTTTAGGTTCTCCCCTTGCATTGTTTATTATTTCTTTTAATTTGCCCCGGCAATAACTCTCGTGAGACAAAAAATATGATCAAAAGGAGCCTCAAAAAAATGCGGTAACTACTCTTCCCGACCCCTTTCCATCCTGTCTGTCAGTGTTACCTGTTACATGTCCCGAACAGTGTTCAACATCATGTCGAAAACTAAACAGTTGTCCTATGGCTAAAGCTGATATCCTTGTCAGGCTTATTAATACGCTCACCAAAGCCGAAAAAAGATATTTCCGGTTACATTCCTCCCTGCAACGGGGGAGTAAAGACTATGTAAAACTGTTTGACCTCCTGGAGCGCCATTCCTACAAAAATGCAACAGCAGTAAAAAAGGCCTTTCATGAACAATATCCCCGTATCTCTTTTGAGGTATGCAGCAAGTACCTGTATAAAGTAATTATGGATTGTCTGTTGTACCTGCACCTGCAACACAATGATACCGCCCGGTTAACATCAGGCTTATTAAAAACAGATATCCTGTTTCAGAAGTCATTGTATGAAGAAGGTTACCGGCAATTGCGTAAAATACAGGAAACTGCACGCACCAGTGAAAAGCAAGAGTTGTTACTTTGGGCACTGAAACAGGAAATGCAGGTATTGCAACAACTTAACTTTCCCTATCTCCCTGAAAAATCATTGTTAAAAAAACAGCAATACCTGCAGGGAGTACTGCAGGATATCGGGCAACAGCTCCAACATACTGCCCTTTATGAACAGCTGCGATATCAGTGGCTCTATAAAGGCGCCGTAAGAACAGCCGGGCAGAAAGAAGCGCTTAACCACCTGGTGGAGCGGGAACGGCAAACCGCCGGCAAAACACAGGAAGCAATCAGGACACATCTCATGTTCCAGGCCCACTATGCCCTGATCACGGGATATTATGAAACTGCCCTGCAACACTTCCGTACACTCAACAACATGCTGGAAACCCGTGGTCATCTGAATACGGTAGCGCCCATAGATCACTTGCAGGTACTGGAAGGCATGCTCGATAGTTTGCGCTCCACCCGCCGCTACCGGGAACTGTCGGTATTCCTGGAAAAGGTACGGCGGTTTAAAAGTGATGCACCCTACCTTGACGTGATGACGCAACGTCTCGTGTTCATCTACGAACTGGCAAGCCATATCGATAGCGGCAATTTCGCGGCCGCCCTGGCGCTGCAGAAAAAACAAGCCCCAGCCCTATTGAAAAAAATTCACCTGCTCGACGTCAGCCAACAGGCCGAAATTTACCTGTACCTGTCATTGGTACACCTGGGGAATGAAGATATCAACAGCGCCCATGAAAACCTGGAAATAGTATTGCAGCAAGGCGCCCTTTACAGCAACCTTCCTATTTTCCGGACGTTCAAACTGATACACCTGCTGCTGCATTATGAGCTGGGTAATTATGAATATATCCGTTATGAAACACGGTCTTTCCGCCGGCACCTGCATGCCGACAATAAACGCTCTTTCCTGCTGGAAAAAACAATCATCAAGTTTCTGCGTAATGAGCGCCTGTTTACCATATCCACACGGCCTTCCAACTTATGGAAAAAGATGAGCAGTAATTTTGATAAAATAAAGCAAGATAAATACGAGATGCAGCTATTGAAACTATTCGACTTCTCTGCCTGGATAGAGGCCAAGCTAAAACGGAAACCCCTCGGAAAAATTCTCCGGGAGAAGTACGAAGCAGAACTGGCCGATGCTTCTTCCCAGCTACCGTAAAATAGTAATGCCGTGATGGCCCGGCTGGGCGCCGGCATTTATCTGGTCGATTGCCTGCAGAATAGCCGTTCTGCAGGCAGACGACTCCATCTCATACATCCCTTTCAGCAAAGGCCCCACCTCCGCTACGTGTAATTGTCCCAGGCAACCAATGATATGTATGCGCAGTGTTTCTACTGATACCGGCAGTAAACGTAATATCACCTTTACGGCTGTACGTTGCTGGTAGTGAGTGGCCAGCCTGAGCGCGAAGCTAATAATAGTAGGATGGTACCTGGGATCGATCCATTTTTCGAATAGTGGCACCGGAATATCTTCCCTGGCGATGAGCATGCGGGATAACTCGAACTGCTGCCAGGGTAGCAGGACTTCACCAGGTTCTTCCAAAAATTCAAGCGGATAAGCGGGCGCACATTGTACCATATAGCTGCGTGCCAGCCAGCGGGTATGTTCGTTTTTACTCTTTGTAAGCCGGAGAATAAACCGCCCGTCTATCCACACGCCCATACCCGACAACTCTTTCAGTGAAGCCTGTACCCTGGCAGACCGGCGGGAATACAGCCCCGCCGTTGCCCCGGCCTGCAATTCCAGTCGCAGGTATACTGTGCGTAAAATTGCCGGGATATTCCCGGTAAAACTTTTCCGGTAAGCCATCAGCTGGCGAATAAAAAGCTGTTTGTACTCCGGGTACTGGTATTCTGATAACGGCGCATGCGCCAGCTGCTTTTCCGGTACTATTCCATAAACCACCGCCGGCCAGATGACCTGGTTCACCAGCCAGTCGTCTGTTGCTTCGCAGAAAATATATCTGCGCTGCCGCCGCCACCGGTGCATCATCCATCCATAGATAGCGACTGCGCAGATAAGCGCCAGCACACATGTTACCATTGATATTTTTACGGGCAGCGAAAAGCATTCCCAATAACGGGCCGCGTCATCCAGCCAGCGCCGGTATAACAGCATACACAACATCATGCGTAAATAATAGATTAAAACAAACAGATAGCTACTGCTCCTTCATAGCGTATGGATTCCCACATTTCCTACTCCGTACCCAATACAACAAAACGCCCCCAACACATGCCTGTGATGAGGGTACAAGGCTGAAAAAACACCGGATTAAACAAATGATACCAGGGCTATGCGCAGGTGGTTAACACAACAATATACATGTTGGCCAATACCGAAAAAACTACTCCCGTCATTCAGATTTACATTGTTCTTCATTGGGTCATTCCTTTTCCAATTTGCATATACTATGCCAACCTTACGGAATCAGCCGTGGCAATATCGATTACCACTACGGTTATACGAACTGTGTATTTCCTTCCTCGGGGTGTTGCCATGGCAGCAGGCGAAATAAACGAAAAGAATATTCCCCCCCTTCTTCATCTTTGAAAGCAACAAGGGCAGGTTGGTTAATTTCCTGCCCGATGCGGAGGCGGCGACAGCGCGACTGTCCCGCCGATGCGTCTTTTTCATTAAAAAACGGATGTTTTGTGGCAGTTATTATTCAATTTATACATTGAATAATAAACTAATACAACAGCATAAATGCCTTACAGCAAGTAATTACAGCGTCATTAGCCTTATGCCTTAACAGCTCTTTCTATAAAAAAATGAAAAGAAATTTTGTCAGAATGTTTTCGTTTTATACTTTTGCGTCCCTGGAGAGTTGGCAGAGCGGTCGATTGCGGCAGTCTTGAAAACTGTTGACTGTAACAGGTCCCGGGGTTCGAATCCCTGACTCTCCGCTAAAACTTTAAAAGCCTTTGGTTAACCACCAAAGGCTTTTTTGTTTTGAGATACTGCGGGGGGCGAATCCCCCACTCTCCGCAAAAACTTTAAAAGCCTTTGGTGAACCACCAAAGGCTTTTAATTTTTGATGGTCTCTCTTTTTATAAATCCAACAAATGAATTTCAATATTGTGCTTGAGCGCCATGGAGCTATCGGAAAGCGAAGACATTCAAATTTCTTTTTTTCTATCCCATTAAATTGAATCTGAAAAAATGATGCATACACTTAATTCCGGATTAAATACTATTATAGAGACTATTATTTATCTCAGTATCCACAATTACCTAAAGTATTCAGATTAGCATTACTTAAATTTATTTGCTAAATCTAAATAGTGTTGCTTGCCATACTCATTGTTTGACTCTTCAGATTTTTTGTTGAAATAATGGACTACCTCTTCTTTATTCTCTTCAGGTATCTCATTACCATGCAATTCCATAATGACCTCGAAAGAGCTTTCTGCTACTTTTTTAGGAGACATTTCCTTTACATTCATAAAATACTGCCATTTTCTGCTGTAATTTTTAAAGTGTTCCAGTCTTGGAAGAAATATCGCCACGTAAGGCCCTACATTTTTTTTGTAAGCATTTTCAACCATAAACTCATACATATCCCGGGATTCCGGCAAGTTGTATCTTTGAATCATATTTCCTATTGCAGAAATAAGAAGGATAACCAATTTGGCATTATCAGCATTGCTTCTATAAATGTCTAAAAGTGTTTCAGAAAACCTTACATCATTAAAAAGGTAGTTATAATAATTCGATACTTCTAGCCTTGGGGTCTTTTCAAATTCCTTTACACTTTGAAAAAGATCCTCCATACTAAGTTTTCTCCATTGAGATACCTGTTTTTTTAACACTTCAATGTTATCAATATTCTTTTGTATCTTATGAGGTATGCTACTCATTTATATAACTTTTTTTATTCACATTCAACTTTAAATTTATCGTTATTTTCAACGGGTTAGTGATACACCCAATAAATTCTGTTTTAGCTTGAATTTAGCGGGTATGTGTTAAACGGTTTGACTGTAACAGGTTCAGATTTCGAGCCCCTGACCGTCCGCAAGCGTTAGAGCCTTCAAGTCGAAAGATTTGAAGGCTTTTTTGCTGCCGAAAAGCGAAGTATTAATCCCTTACCGGCCCTCAGCAGAAGCGTTAGTTAATCTTTGAATAAAGCGCCCACATAATTGTCATCCTATTTAGCGCTACCGGCCGTTATAAGGAGATACCCGGAGATGGTTGTTGCAGGAACGTAATGGGCCACCGATTTTGACGAAGGTCAATCTTTTTCAAAAAATTTTCCCCCATCTTTGTTCTTTCAATTGCAGACTAATGACGGCCGACCTTGCAGACCTCATCCGGAAAATTACGCCCCTCAGTGAAGAACAGCTCGCTGATACGCTCTCCTATTTTAAACAGGTTACCGCAAAGAAGAATGAACTGCTACTGGAAGAGGGCATGGTGGCAGATAAGCTGTTTTTCATTGCAAAAGGCTGCCTTCGGCTTTCTTATGGGAATGAATCTACCAGGTTTATGGCTTTCGAAAACACCTTCCTGACCTCTATTGTCAGCTTTATTTCCAGGAAGCCGGCACCGGAGTATATACAGGCGGTAGAAACCTCGGAGCTGCTCGTGATTACGCACCACGACTTCTTCAAACTGAGAGAAATTATGCCGGGATGGGATAAGATTTACATCTACATCCTCGAATATGGCCTGACTGTCATTAACTCAAAACTCAGCAGTCTGCTTACGCAAAACGCTGCGGAACGGTATAGAAGCCTGCTTCAAAACAACCCGGAACTTATTCAGCGATTGTCTAATGCTAATCTTGCCGCCTACCTTAATATATCGCCGGAGACGCTTAGCAGACTGAAATCACATATATAATGCTAAAACAACTATGCCCACCATGAGAAGTGACGAAGTAAAAAAAGGGTATCACAGAACACCACACAGATCATTATTCAGAGCGACCGGATTAAAAGATAAGGATTTCAATAAGCCTTTTATTGGCGTTGCTAATTCATTTATTGAAATCATTCCGGGACACTTTTTCCTGAATAAAGTAGCGGAAATCATTAAAGAGGAAATCCGGGCAAATGACTGCGTTCCGTTTGAATTCAATACCATTGGTATTGACGATGGGATTGCAATGGGCCATGATGGAATGCTGTTTTCTCTGCCAAGCAGAGAACTGATTGCAAGCGCGGTAGAGAGTGTGATGAATGCTCATAAGCTCGATGCTATGATCGCTATTCCTAATTGTGATAAGATTGTACCCGGCATGATCATGGGAGCACTCAGGGTCGATGTACCTACCATCTTTGTTAGTGGCGGGCCTATGGCAAAAGGATACACAAAAAATGGCTCTCCTATTGATCTGGCTACAGCTTTTGAAGCAGTAGGTAGGCACGAGGCAGGAATGATAAGCGACGAAGAACTCAGAGATATTGAGTGTAATGCCTGTCCGAGTGGAGGTAGTTGTTCTGGTATGTTCACGGCAAATTCTATGAATACGCTGATGGAAGCGATGGGTATTGCCCTGCCGGGAAATGGAACGATTCTGGCGCAAACGCAGGAAAGAGAAGCACTATATAGACGAGCTGCCAAAAGGATCTGTGATATCGTAAAGGACGATGTGGCAAGGGAGCGGTTTAAGTTAAAGAACATCCTTAATGAGAATGCTGTGCGGAATGCATTTGCAGTAGATATGGCGATGGGCGGAAGTACCAACACTGTGCTGCATATGCTGGCGATTGCCCAGGAGGCGGACGTCAATTTCCAGTTGAGGGATATCAATGAGATCTCCAGGAATGTGTCTCATATTGCAAAGATCTCCCCTAGTCTGCTGACAGTGCATATGGAGGATATCAATAAGGCCGGGGGTGTGAATGCCGTAATGAAGGAGATGACTAAGCGGGGAAATGACGTACTGACTGATAACCTGACGATTAGTGGGGAAACGCTTTTTGAAAAGATTCAGGACGCGGAGATCAAGGATGACAATATCATCCATAGGATAGATAATCCTTATAGCCAGGTAGGTGGATTGGCGATACTGTATGGAAATCTGGCGGAACAGGGAGCTGTGATTAAGACAGCCGGGATTACGGGCTCCGGGTTATTTACGGGCAAAGCAGTATGTTTTGATGGACAACCTGCGGCCATAGAGGGGATTTTGATGGGAAAAGTGAAGGCTGGCGATGTGGTGGTGATCAGGTACGAAGGGCCAAAGGGCGGACCTGGCATGCAGGAAATGCTGACACCAACGAGTTTGATAATGGGGATGGGCTTGGGTAGCTCTGTGGCATTGATTACGGACGGCAGGTTCAGTGGGGCCACGAGAGGCGTATCTATTGGGCATGTATCGCCAGAAGCGGCAGAAGGAGGAATGATAGGGCTGCTGAAGGATGGAGATGAGATTCATATTGATGTGCATAAGTACATTTTAGAGGTGAATTTGGAGGAAGAGGAGATTAAAAAGAGGAAAGCTGCGTTTGTGCCGGTAAAAAAAAGTCTGAAGTCAAGATGGCTCGGGCAGTATAGGGCTTTAGTGACGAATGCCAGTAATGGAGCTGTTTTAAAGAGTGATTTATAGTGATTGAGCAGTAAAAGCGGTATCGGTGGCGACCGAGATCCCGTGCAGTTCGCAAATAACCTTATCAGAGGGTGCATTAGGCCTGTAGATATTTCATCTACAGGCTTTTTTCTTTAATACCGAAAAACGCCCCTAAAAAACTTTCGCAACTACACCAACTATACTTTATGTATACCGCTCTGGATCGCACCACAAATGTATGGTGTGTTAAGCGCCGGCAACGGCGTATATCCCATTACGTTACCCACCCTGCCAGCGGGCGCCAAAATAAGCGGTATAGCCGGTTATACCGGCCCCCCCGTGCTGCACTAACGCCCCGCCTCCTATACACTTTTCCCTCTGTATACGCTTATAACAATTAACAATTATAGTTAATACGAATTTATTTATTAAATAATAATATTTGTTACTAATTTATGCATCGGAATTGATGGCCATTGCCTTTGGGAACCTGGCTTTTTTCTAGCCATATAAATTATATTCCACGATATGATTTATATAAAAGAAGAAATATGAATATACTAGATGCCGAATTGGTAGCGCGATTACAAAACCACGAAGTAAGCGCCTTCGATGCCTTGTACTGGAAATATCATCAGGCGGTGTACCGCAATATTTTCAAGTTTGTGAAAGATGAGGTGGTAACAGAGGATATCTTACAGGACGTATTTGCGCGCCTGTGGGAAAAACGACAGGATATACAGTCGGACCAATCCGTCAGCGGATGGCTGTTTGTGATCAGTTTTAACATGTGTGTTTCTTTTGTAAGGAAAAAGCTGCGTGAACAGGCTTTCCACAAAAATATCTTCCAGGCCGATGCAGATGACCCGGTAGCCATTGAGCGAAAGAACATCGACGAAGAACAATATCATTTGTTGGAACAGGCGATTTCAAAATTATCTCCTAAAAAAAGAACGATTGTTACCCGCTGTAAACTGGAAGGTAAAACCTATGAAGAAGTAGCCCATGAACTTAATATCTCCCGGAATACGGTAAAAGAACATCTATCGGCCGCCATGATCAAACTAAATGATTATATGCAGCGCAATGGGGACCATAAATATATTGTGTTGCTGCTCTTGTTTCTAAACTACCACGATTCCTAATCGAACCAATGGGTTTTATATTATGTTTTAATTAATATTTTAATTTTCAAAAAAAAGTCTGGAAAGCGCCCCCCCTTTTTTTTCAACTGCGCGTATTTAGATTAAACCATCACGCTAGTGCCAAACAGAAAGGAATATCTCAAACAACTGTTAAAGAAAGATAGGTGGACTGCCGCAGAGCAGGAGTGGATGGGCGATTACCTGGAGACCAACGATCTTTCAGAGCTGGAAGTGGCAGCCGCCGAGTATTTTAAAGCCGACCTGCTGACAGCAAAGCAGATATTGGATAAACACCTGTCTGAGCGGATGTTGAAAAATATCCACCAGCGTATAGGCGTCAACGATAGTTCTTTTAAAGGTATATTCCGTTTATATAAACAAAAAATTGCCGCAGCCGTCGTGGTATTGCTGCTGGCCGGCGCCGCCTGGTATATGCTATGGCAGGAACAGGTAAAACAAAAGGTATTTGCCACTACTACAGAACGACAAACAGTGAAACTGCCGGACGGCTCCGTCGTTCATCTTGAAAAGGCCTCCAGTATCAGCTTTCCGGAGGAGTTTAACAGCAAGAACCGGGAAGTAGTTTTAAAGGGAGAAGCCTTTTTTGAAATCAACCATGACGCGAAACACCCTTTTATTATCTCTTCTTCGTTGATAAATACCACCGTATTAGGCACCTCCTTTAATATGGAAGTACACGAAGGAAATATAGCCAGGGTAGTGGTAGTATCCGGAATGGTACAGGTAAACACAAACCACAACCAGGCCAACAAAAACGGACAGCTGGTACTGACAGCCAACAAAGGCGCGGTGTACAACCCGGTATCGCAAGACTTACGACTACAGGATGCTACCGAAGACGCCCGTTTTTTTACGCAGAAAATGAGTGGCAAATTTATTTACAAAGGAGATCCTTTATCTAAAGTAGCCATTGACCTGCAAAGATATTATAACGTACCCGTAGTAACAGACCAGAAATCAGCACAGTGCAGGTTTTACGGATCCTTTAACACAACAGATGATTTAGATAAAGCGCTTGCGCTAATTGCATTTTCATTAGATGCCAAAGTTAGGAAAGACAGTGCAGGCAATGGATACATTATCGTTGGCGGTAATTGTAAATAAAAAAAACAACCGAAATTTCGTTAACCAAACTATATTCAAGATGAACTGCTATCAACAAAACTGAACCCGATTCTAAGAAAGAAAATACACTAAGTCTGGTATACTATCCTGGTGGCCTTTAGCCTGAATGCACTTCATGCTGGTTAACTGATTGATCAAATGTAACACATTGGATCAAATGGCTGCCTGTTGCCCATACTTACCATAGCTGTAGACCGTAACATAATCTTCAACCAAAAAAACTACATCGCACATGATACCGATTAATTCTTTATCGTCCGGCTAACAACAGCCATCATATGATTTATTAAAAACACTCCTGCTCATGCAGCAGGCCGCCTATTGCCCGGTTTCAGTCAGAAGCCGGAACATAGCTCCTATTGCCCGAACGAAACCAATAAAACATACTTATGTTCCGAAAAAAAACTTCTTTTATTTATTGCTTACTCCTCCTGCTTGCAGTAACAAAAACTTATGCCAGAAACGGCTTGCAGGACGCACTTGACAAAAAAATCACCATTGAATTAAAGAATGTTATTCTTAAAGATGCATTAGAAAAAATCGGGAATCTTGCAGAAGTATCCTTTGTATTTGTAAGCAACGAGGCGCTGGATGTTAATAAAGTAAGTGTGAATGCCCACAACGAAAAAGTGGGCGACCTGCTCGATAAACTGCTTACCCCCTACGCGCTTTCCTATAGTGTAATGTACGATCGCGTAGTCATCAAACATGACAACAGCAAAAAGCCCGCTGCTTTAGAAGTAACAGGTACCCTGATGCGTATATCCCTTCCCGTGACAGACGTAAGAGGGGTGGTGACCAATGAAAAGAAGGAGCTCCTGCCAGGCGTAAGTATCATGATCAAAGGCACTTCCCGAGGTGTGACCACTAATGAAAAAGGCATATTTGAACTAAAAAAAGTAGCCAATGATGCCATCCTGGTATTTAATTATACCGGTTACAAGACAGAGGAAATCAGTGTTTCTTCCTTCA
This sequence comes from Chitinophaga sp. Ak27, assembly GCF_012726295.1. Lineage (GTDB taxonomy): Bacteria > Bacteroidota > Bacteroidia > Chitinophagales > Chitinophagaceae > Chitinophaga. The sequence goes on from NZ_JABAOB010000012.1 coordinate 131,830, forward strand.
GAAGTGGTGCTCTTACCATTGTACTAAAAGAAAAACCCACCCGTCTTCAGGAAGTGGTAGTCACCGGCTTTCAGAACATCGATAAAACAAAATTCTCTGGCGCCGCTACGCGTCTGAAAAGCGAAGACGTGAAAATAGACGGGCTCCCCGACATAAGCCGCATGCTTGAAGGGCGGGTTGCCGGCGTAGCCATCCAAAACGTTTCCGGCACTTTTGGCTCCGCGCCCAAAGTACGTATCCGTGGAGCTACTTCCATCAATGGCGACAATAAGCCATTATGGGTAGTAGATGGTGTGGTACTGGAAGATGTGGTCAATATTTCCAACGACCAGCTTTCCAGCGGGGACCCCACCACCCTGCTAGGTTCCGCAGTGGCAGGCCTTAATTCCAACGACATCGAAAGTTTTGATATCTTAAAGGACGCTGCTGCAGCCGCTTTGTACGGCGCCCGTGCCATGAACGGCGTGGTAGTGATCACTACCAAAAAAGGTCGTGCTGGCAAGCCCGTTATTAACTACAGCGGTAACTTCAGCACACAGCTAAAACCCAACTACCGCAACTTCAATATTATGAACTCCGGACAGCAGATGTCCGTATTGGCCGAACTGGAAAGAAAAGGAATCCTCAACTCGGATATACTCTCCCAGGGCGACATCGGTGTATTTGGTAAATTATACGAAAAGCTCGATGCCGATAACAACGGAAATTTCCCCGTGGAAAACGACCCTGAACACCGCAAGGCATTTTTATTACGCTACGCCAAGGCCAACACGGACTGGTTTGGCCTCCTCTTCCGGAATAACTTTGTACAGGAGCATTCACTCAGCATTTCATCAGGAACCGATAAAGCGCAATCCTATTTCTCTACCAGCTTTTATAGTGATAACGGATGGACGCTGGCCGATAAAGTTACCCGCTATACACTAAACTACCGGAATAGCTATAAACTGTCCGACAGGCTATCCGCCGGGTTCTCTACACTCGCATCTGTTCGCCGCCAGAAAGCACCAGGCGCACTCACCCGCAGCAGCAACCCCGTAGAAGGTCAATACGACCGCGATTTCGATATCAACCCTTTCAGCTACTCCCTCAATACCAGCCGCACACTGACTGCGTATGATCAAAACGGGAAGCTGGAATACTTCAGACGAAATTATGCGCCGTTCAATATCATCAACGAACTGGAAAATAATTACCTCGACCTTAATATGATGGACCTCCGCCTGCAGGGTGACCTGTCGTGGAAACTGACAAAAAATATCCGCTACGAATTTACCGGCGCTATCCGGTATGTGAAATCCTCCAGGGAACACCAGATCACCGAAAATGCCAACATGGCTAACGCCTACCGCGCAGCCGGCAACGCCACTATCGCCGAAAGAAACAAGTTTTTATACCGCGATCCGGACAACCCGGACGCCCTGCCGGTAATAGTATTACCGGCCGGCGGTTTCTATAACCGTACCGAAGATCAACTGTTGAACTACGACTTCCGTAATGGCATCAATTACTCCGATACCTTCGCGCAAAAACATAATCTCAATATACTGGTAGGACAGCAAGTGAAATATGCTGACCGCCAGAACGCATCCAACACCGGATATGGCTATCAATACGACAACGGGGGCGCCACCTTCACCGATTACCGCATCCTCAAACAAACCATTGAAAGTAATTTCCCCTACTTCGGTATGGGCAGAGACTACGACCGTTTTGCGGCATTTTATGCCACCGGTACCTACGCCTACAATAACAAATACAACTTCACGGCTACCGGCCGTTATGATGGTTCCAACCGCCTCGGGCAATCCCGTAAAGCCCGCTGGCTCCCTACCTGGAGTGTGGCCGGATCCTGGAATATAGACAGGGAAGCTTTTGCCGCAAACATTCGTCAACTGGACTATCTGACCCTTCGCGCCAGCTACGGCTTAACCGCTAGTATGGGGCCAGCTACCAATTCCAACATAGTATACCAAACCGTTAATACCAACCGTCCGCATCTCACAGAAGTAGAATCGGTTATACGGTTATCGCATTTACAAAATGATGATCTCACCTGGGAGAAATTATACACCACCAACATCGGGATCGACGGTGGATTCTTTAATAACCGCTTCAACTTCAGCATCGATGCCTATACGCGTAAAAGCTTCGACCTGATCAGCCGTATCAAAACTTCCGGCATCGGTGGCGAAATGTTTAAAGCAGCCAACTATGCAGACATGGATTCTAAAGGACTGGAAGTAATGATAGGCGGAGATATAATCCGGACTAAAGACTGGAACTGGAAATCCAGCGCTACTTTTGGTTATAGCACCAATAAAATTACCAACGCAAAAAATATCCCCGGCATCTTTGACCTCGTAGTAGCTGAAGGCGGTAACACAGAAGGATACCCTGTACACAGCCTTTTCTCCCTCCAATATACCGGTCTGGATTCAAAATCAGGCGTTCCATCATTTATTAACCAGAACGGCGCAAAGAGTGCTGATGTAGACCTGCAATCACTAAACACCAGTCACCTGGTATACCAGGGGCCGGTAGATCCACCAATCACAGGCGGGTTTTCCAATACCTTCCGCTATAAAGCTTTATCACTGAATATATTTTTTACCTACCAATTTGGCAATAAGATCCGCTTGTATCCTGCCTTCAAAACCAGCTACTCCGACCTGGATGCCATGCCCAAAGAATTCTACGATCGCTGGGTAATGCCCGGTGACGAAGCCACCACACATGTTCCATCTATACTGGATGCCTTTGAACAAATACTGCTCAACGGCGCTCATCCTTACAACAACTACAACTACTCTACGGAAAGAGTAGCCAAAGGCGATTTTATCCGCCTGAAAACAGTATCGCTGACTTATCAACTGCCCGGAACATTCACCAGGCGTGCCGGCTTGAGCAACATAGCAATAAGCGCTGCCGCCATCAATCCGTGGCTACTCTATGCCGATAAAAGGCTGCAGGGCCAGGACCCAGAGTTCTTCAATGCCGGTGGCGTAGCCCAACCCATTCAAAAGCAATTCACATTTTCATTAAAAGTTGGTATTTAAAAAACGATATATGTCAACCTGCTATAAAATGTCAACAACTCAACGAAAAATAAAGCCTGCCCTTATCGGCGTATTTGCATTCACCACGCTTATCGCCGGCGGATGCAAAAAATACCTGGAACAGGTGCCCGACAGCACCTGGACGGATCTCAGCACGCCCGCCAAAGTAAGCAAGTTACTGGGCACCGCCTACCCGCAGGCCAGTTATATTACTATGTGCGAGGCCATGTCTGACAATGTAGGCGATAAAGGCGTGGGCGTATACTACCGCCCCAACCAGGATGCTTATGTATTTAATGATATCCAGTGGATCGAGGAAGACTCTCCCGAGGCTTATTGGAAAGCCTGCTACACTGCTATTGCCGCAGCTAACCAGGCGCTGACAGCATGTGAAAAAGCAGCAGATCCGGCCGCCTACACACGTCAGCGGGGCGAAGCTTTGCTGGCAAGGGCTTATGCCCATTTTATGCTGGTAAATATCTTTTCCAAAAGCTACGATGCCACCACAGCCGCCAATGATCCCGGCATCCCCTATGTAACCGTGCCCGAAACCGTTGTCATCAAACAATATGAGCGCAAAACGGTAGCCTATGTATACGACATGGTGGAAAAAGACCTGCTATCCGGCCTGCCGCTGATCAGCGATGATGCGTATAGCGTTCCCCGTTATCATTTTAACCAGCGCGCCGCCTATGCATTTGCCACCCGTTTTTATCTTTTTAAGAAAGATTATCCTAAGGTCATAGCATATGCCGACCATACCTTTTCCAATAACGACATAGCCAACAACATGCGTCAGTGGAACAGCACCTACGGCAGCATGTCGCCTGCACAGATCTTCGACCTCTATGCCAACGCCAACGAAAAAGCCAACCTGCTGATTGCTGAAGCCCCTTCTCTCTGGGGCCGCAATGCCGGCCGGCTGCGGTACGATCTCGACTATGTACACGAGGCGCAGATACTGGGCCGCAATGTAACCGGTGGTGTTTGGTCATACCCTTTATACTACTATGGCTCCCAGGATTATTTTGTTCCTAAACTATCAGAATACTTCGTGAAAAACTCCGTGAACGCTACTATCGGACAGCCCTACGTGATGACCCCCTTATTCACTACGGAAGAAGTATTGTTTAACCGCGCAGAAGCCAATGCCTGGCTTAACAATACCAGCGCCGTATTAGCTGATCTCAACCTGTTTGCCAGCAAACGTATCCGCAATTACAATGCTGCTCAACATACCATCACACTGTCGGCCATGCAGCAATTCTATGGCATCACCGATGCCAGAAGCGCCTGTATCCGTACCATCCTGGATTTTAAGCGGGCAGAATATGTACAGGAAGGGCAACGATGGTTTGACCTGCAACGCTACAAAATACCGGTGATACACACTACCAGGGAAGGACAAGTACTGGAACTAAAAGCTGATGATAACCGCCGCCTGTTTCAGATCCCGGCGGCTGCCACTACCTCCGGAATAGCATTAAACCCGAGATAATAACATGCGATACCTCCAACATTAATACATCAACAAAATGAAAGCATTATTACTCATCATCCCCCTATGCATGCTGTTAGCCTGCAGCAAGAACGATGACCCGGGCAACGTGGAAAATATTCCCGGCCTCGGCGGCGATACCTGGGTGAACTCACCATTGGATAAATGGTTGCATGATACCCTGACGGTGCCTTTCAATATTGCAGTAAAATATAAATGGGACCAGTTCGAATTTGAACTAAATAAGACATTGGTACCGCCCAAAGAAGAAAAGATAATACCGGTAATGTCGGCCATTCAAAAGGTATGGATGAATACCTATATCGCCGAAGCCGGGCCCATTTTCTTCAAAAAATACTGCCCTAAGTATTTTATCCTGTCAGGCAGCGCCAGCTGGAACGAAAACGGCACTATTACCCTCGGAACAGCAGAAGGTGGCCGAAAGGTAGTGCTGTACCTTGTCAACGATTTTCTGACAAAAGGAATGGAAGGATACCGGCCTTCAGATTCATCCAATGTAAAACAAATGTTCCATGTAATAGAACATGAGTTTGGCCACATCCTGCATCAGACCGTAATGTATCCCGTTGCTTTTAAACGCATCTGCGCAGGATTCTACACTGGCAACTGGAATAACATTTCTGACGAGGAGGCCCGCCGCGATGGTTTTGTAACCCCTTACTCCATGGCCAGCTTTGACGAAGATTTTGTGGAAATGGTATCCACTATGCTGGTAGAGGGAAAAGCCGGGTTTGACGCCATCGTAAACAGTATTCCGGACGGCACCAGTATCAACGGCGTATCCAAAACCGAGGCCCAGTCAAGACTGCGGCAAAAGGAAGCCCTCGTGGTCAGCTATTTCTCCATTGTTTGGCATATCGACTTCTACAGCCTCCAAACACGCACGCGAAGGGAAATCAACCAGTTACTCTATTAACAGCATCGCTCCACAGCGCGTAAAAATAACAGTATGAGAAACAACCTTATCTTCTTATTATTCATCCTGGCCGGCATCTGCTCCTGCAAAAAGGAAACGCCTCCCGTTTTTGACAAATCACCGGATGAACGTATCAATGATACGTTGTCGCATTACCAGCAAGTGCTCACCGGTGCTCCGTATGGCTGGAGGGCGCTAGTATACCCGGCGGGCGTCCCCGGAAGCGTATATAGCTTCTATTTCAGTTTCTCCGATGCCAACCGGGTACAAATGTTTTCCGATTTCGATGCTGCCAGTACCAACAACGTACATGAGAGCAGCTGGCGATTGAAAGCATTGCAACAGCCATCTCTCCTATTCGACACCTACTCTTATCTACATGTACTCTGCGACCCTGATGCCAGCCACAATGGCGGCGTGTATGGAAACGGTCTTGGCTCCGATTTCGAATTTGCCATCAACGGCGCACAAGGCGATTCCGTTTGGCTCACCGGCCGCTTCCATCGCAGCAAAGCTGTACTGATCAAAGCCACGCAGCAGGACCAGGAAAACTACCTGCAGCATAGGATCAACCGATCGATCGACAGCATTGGTGCATTGCTTACTTACTTTCACCGGCTATCTACCAGCTCCGGCGATTATGATGTAAGCATTAACCAATATCTGCACTGGATCACCTTTACCTGGATAGCGGATGGGAAGCCACAACAGGTAACTACCGGTTACACCTATACGTCAACAGGCATTGCACTTATTCCCGCATTCAAAGCTAACAACATGACCATCAGCAGCTTGGACCAGGTAAAATGGGAAAATGGCGCCATTGCCTTTTCCATCAACGGTAAGCCGGCTACCATTGCCAACACGGCCACACCACTGGTTATTGACCCAGCAGCAGCCCAACGGTGGTACCAGTATGCTGCGCAAAATGAAAAATACTGGATAACGGCCAACGGGTTTCATGCAGATGGTAAAGATGACGCCTGCCATATCACGGGCTTACCCAACTACGCCTTTCTCACCTATTACCCGCAGATCAATGGCCCTGGCACCTCGCTGGACCTCCTCGGCTTCGTGATAAAGCAGGACAATGGTAAGAATAGTATCGAGTTTGGTCCGGGCTACAGCGCACCCTCTTTTACCACAGATGGGCGGATCATTTTCAATGACGATGGCTTTTACGGAGATCCTTCCGATTACGTTCCTGCCGTGCAAAAGACAAGAGCACTGATGGCCGACCCACAGGGCTTTTATCTCGTACAAACCAGCACATCCACCTTTGACATGGTCAATGCCAGGGATGGTAAATCGTGGATCAGCTGGCAGACTTTCTAATTGCAACAACCAAATTCAAAATAGCCTCATATGAGAAATTGTACGGTTCGTTATTTATATAAAACAACATTACTTATAGGAGTACTACTGATGCTGGTAGCCCGGCTATCAGCACAAACAGATATCAGCATCGGCAACAGTACTTCGGGTAATTCAAACCTGGGATATCCCTGCCCCTTGCAGGACTACTACGAAGGCAGCCGCGCGCAATTCCTGTACCGCGCATCCGAATTGCACAGCGCAGGTATGGCCGCAGGCGTGATCAGTGGTCTGAAATTTAATGTGCTTAATCTCAATGCCACCGATACTGTTGAGCAATACACGATCAAAATCGGCGTCACTTCCGACACTACGTTAAGCAGCACCAGCTGGATCACCGTCAGCAACCAGGTGTACGGGCCGGTGAACTACCTGCCCAAAACAGGTATCAATATATTTTCCTTCTCTTCCAATTTTTTCTGGAACGGAACCGACAATATCGTAGTAGAAATATGTAATGGCGCACCCGACTCGGATACGCGTACTACATATACCCACAACCCAGAAATACCTTTTACAACAGGTCTTTCTTTTAACGGCTCGCACACCTACAGAACCGATGGGCTCAACTATTTATGCGGCACCACCAATACCAGCAACACGGGCACTATGACCACCCGTCCGGATATCAAATTCTCCTGGACACCTGCAGCTGCCTGTACCGGCACACCTACCGCCGGTACTGCTACTGCTAACCCCGCTACCGTTTGTATGAACGGACAGGTGGTTGTTACCTTATCCGGTACCACGGTCGCCTCAGGGATACATTATCAATGGCAGTCATCTCCCAATAACAGTACCTGGACAGATATCCCCAACGATACTACCAACAGGCTGGAGACTACGCAAACAGCTACCACCTGGTACCGTTGTAAAGTAACCTGTACCGCCACCAATGCCACCGCTATTTCCAGCAGTGCAACAGTAACATCTCCACTGGCGGTATCCGGTACTTTTACCATTAATAAGGCCCTGCCTACCGGTGGTACCAACTTTGCTTCCTTTAATGATGCCTACAACTCTATCAAGTGCGGGATCAACGGTCCCGTTATATTTAACGTAGCGGCAGGCGGCAGTGCCTATAACGAACAACTGTTGATCAGTCCCGTTCCCGGCGCCTCCGCCGCCAATACCATTACCTTTAACGGTAACGGGGACACGTTGACTTACAGCGGCACCTCTGCTTCACCAGCGGTCATTAAACTATCTGACGCGGATTACTTCACATTTAATAATCTCGTGATCAAACCCACCGGCACCAGCAACGGATGGGGAGTACACCTGACCAGCGATGCTGACTATAACAATATCCGCAACTGTACCTTCTTACTGGATACTACCTCCAGTTCTACCAGTAACGCAGGTATCGTGATCAGCAATTCAACTTCCGCTACGGCTACCGGTGAAGCAAAATGCGATTTCAACACCTTTGCTGATAACAACATCAACGGCGGTTACTATGGCATCGTATTAACCGGCAGCAATACATTTGCCAACGGTAACAATAAAATTATCAATAATAAGATCAGCAACTTCTACAGCTATGGCATTTATGTAACCGGCTCGTTTAACACACTGATTGAAGCCAATATTATCAGCAGACCTACACGGAGTAATGTTACCTCGTTTTATGGCATCTACTTTACCAACCTCAGTACGAAGGCAAACATTACCCGTAACATTATCCGCAACCCTTTCGGCGGCGCCCCCAACAGTACCAGCACTGCCTATGGCATCTATTTCTCCAGCACCGATGCACTCTCCCAATTGGAGAATGTGGTAAGCAATAACCTGCTGCATAATTTCACAGGTAAGGGAGATGTATATGGCATCTATAACTCAGGGTCAGACAACGTTTGGTATTATCACAACACCATTGCACTGGATGGGGTGTCTACTACCTCAGCGACTTATACCACCCGCGGATTTTACCAGACTTCCAAAGCAGATGGTATTGAATTTGTAAACAATCTCATTTCGATAACACGCACCGGCGGCGGCAATAAATACTGTGTTTACTTCTCTGCTACCAACGGCACCATCCATGCCAACAGGAACGACTATTACCTGGCGGCGGCCGGCGGCGCCAATAACGTTGGGTACTATGGCGCCAACAACGCCAGCCTCCTTGATTGGCAAACCGCATCTAAACAGGATAGTAACTCCGTAAGCTCCAATCCACTGTTTGTAGCTGTTAGCAGCGGCAATTATCAACCCGCCAACGCCTCTATCGATAATAAGGGCACACCGGTAAATATCACGGTGGATATTAACAATGCTACCAGAAGTACTACCACACCGGACATTGGTGCATATGAATTTACGCCCGGCCCCTGCGTAACGCCACCTTTGGGCGGTAACGCACAGGTGAGCCCCTCTGTGATTTGTGTGAACAGAAAAGTATCCTTAACGCTGACAGACAATACCATCGGACTGGGACAAACCTACCAATGGCAAAGATCTGCCACAGCTACCGGTACTTATACACCCATAGGCGGTTTGCTGACCAACCCGGATACGGTGATTATGGCTGTCACCACCTCCTGGTACCGTGTAGCCGTTACCTGCAGCGGCAATACTGCTTACTCACAGCCTATTCTGCTCACCGTAAACCAGGCCTTCCCGGCAGGGTCTTACACCATCAATAAAAATATCCCTGCCAGCGCCACTAACTTTATCAGCTTTAATGCGGCTAAGGCGGCAATGGAATGTGGCATTCAGGGGCCTGTTGTAATGAATGTGGCGCCGGCCTCTGGTCCTTACCTCGAACAACTGGTGCTGGATTCTATCGCAGGTACGTCTGCTGTCAATACTATTACGTTTAATGGTAATGGCAATACGATAAAATTTGCACCTGCCGACGGCAATGAAAGAGCGGTCATCAAACTGCGTGGCGCCGATCATATCGTATTCGACAGTCTTACTATAGACGCCACCAACGGCGACTATGGATATGGCGTACAACTGCTGAACAACGCTGATAGCAACAAAATCACCCGTTGCACCATCCTGACAGATACCGAAGGCACCTATTACGAATATGCGGGTATTGTGGTAAATGGCAGTGAATCCAGTCCTAATAGCGGTACCAATAATGGTTGTGATGGTAATATCTTCTCAAAAAATACTATCACCGGGGGATACTATGGTATTACGATCTATGCTGAAACGGCCTCACCGGCTACCCGCAACACCGTCAGCAATAATACCATCAAAGAGTTTTATGAAACAGGTATCTCTCTAACCTATACTACCAACACCCTGGCAGACCACAACGATATTTCCAGGCCAGGACGTACCAATAACAGCTATTCTGTGTACGGCATCAGCGTAGAAAGTAAATCGGCGGATGTAGTAGTAAGCAATAACCGCATCCACAACATGCTCGGTGGTTCGCCTACTTCCACCTCTTCTGCATACGGAATTGAGTTTTCGTATGCAGATGCCACTGCTACCAATCCTGCCAAAGTTTTCAACAACGTGGTATATGATTTCCGCGGACAAGGTACGCAGTACGGTTTCTCTAACTACAGCGCCGATTACATTTACTACTATCACAACACCATTGTGCTGAACGATAGTCAAAATACGTCGTCCAGTACCACCACCGGCTTATACCAGTCAGGTACTGCTACCGGTATACAGTTCTTCGATAATATACTCGACATCAGCAGGGCTGGTAAAGGCAACAGAACGGGTGTGAGTATTGGTACCAGCACTGTAATGACATCCAACTACAATGACATCTTTGTAAAAAGTGATTTCAATACCGCCTATACCGGCGTGGCAGGTTCCAACTACGTTACCCTCGCAGCATGGACAACCGGCACCAAACTGGATAGCAATTCACTGGCTGTTCCGCCTGTATTTGCAGATCCTGTTGCCGGTAACTTTGCCCCGGTAATATCTCCCCTCGACAACACCGGTAAATCAGTAGGTATTACCACAGATATCGTGGGTACAAGCAGAAGTACTACCAAACCAGATATGGGCGCTTATGAAATAAGCGTGCCTAATTGCAGCAAGCCGGTGGTGCCGGGTACTTCAACGGTGTTCCCGCTTACCCCGGTATGTATGGGCACCAGCATTAAACTGGACCTGGCGGGCAATAGTACCGGTGGTACCCAAACCTATCAGTGGCAACGTTCAACTTCTGCTGCCGGTCCATGGGTAAACGCCAGCGATACGCAATACGTGAGCGTATTTAATACCATCATAGGTATTGAAAACTACTATCGCTGCCGGATTATATGCGGCGGTACAGACACGGCTTATTCCACTACCGTAAAGGCTAACCTGAATCCGCCATTGCTGGCTGGTGTGTATACTATTAACCCGGCATTACCTACCAGTACTATCAACTTCCAGTCGTTCAGCAGCGCTGTATCCAAGCTGGAATGCGGTATAGCCGGTCCTGTTACCTTCCTGGCAAAAGCAGGTACCTACACCGAGCAAATTACCATGCATCATATCCCGGGAGCATCTGCTGTGAACAGGGTTACCTTTAGCAGCGAAGCAGGTAATGCTACTGCGGTAACACTTACCTATGCCGGTACTAGCGCACTGAACTATGTACTGAAGCTGGATAGCGTGGACTATGTTACCTGGAGAGCGATCACTATTAAACCAGCAGGCACCACTAATGCAAGAGGCGTGGTATATACCAACACATCGTCTTACGACAGCATCAGCGCCTGTATCATTCCTTTACCGGTTACTACCAGCACAGGAACGACCGTGAGCGGCGTATACGGCGACGAATGTACCGGTGTCGGCAACGTGATCAGTGGCAATGCCATCAGTAACGGATCTAATGGCATCTACTGGTCTGGCGCTTACAGCTCTGTTACGCCAGGCCTGGTACTGGACAGCAACAAACTGGATCAGTCGTATGTAAACGGTATCTATGCCGAATATACTGACAGCCTGATGATTCAGCGCAACCAGGTGAGTATGAGCGGCAACCTCGCCTCCGACGCTTATGGCATCCATGCAGATAATACCAACGGATATATTATTTCCGGCAACAAACTTACTATCAACAATACCACCGACGACATCCACGGCATCTACCTGGAAAATGCAGATGCTAATGCAGGTATAAAAGGACTGGTATCCGGTAACCGGATCATTACAAGAGGAAATATCACCGGGGACGTGCGCGGCCTGGAACTTTACCAGGTTGATGCTGCCACTATTTCCAACAACGTAATCAGCGTGAAGGCCAGTGGTACCAATGCATATGGCATTTACAGCGGAAGCAGCTCCAATCTCAATTACTATAACAATTCGGTGCTGAACAGTGGAGTTACCACGGGCGACAACTACGCCGCTTACTTCAGTCATACCTCCACCTACTATGGCAATGTGAAGATCAAAAACAACATCTTTGCATCAGACACCAGCGGCGTGGCGATGTATGTAGCCAACCCGCTTTACCTGAAAAGCGACTACAATACGCTGTATACAAAAGGTACCGTACTCGTAAAACAGGCAACACCTGCGGGCAGCTATGCTACGCTGCATGACTATATCAGCGCAGATACCCTTGATATCAACTCAATTGTTTACAAACCTGCTTTTGTAAATGATACCACGCTGCAACCTGCCATTGCCAACCCTGAAGTATGGGCCATCCACGGCCGTGGTGTGCAGATAGAAGGCAACGATAAAGATATCAACGGTGCATTCAGACCGGTTAAACTGACCGATGGCGTACCGGATATGGGCGCTTATGAGTTCCTGCCAACAGCGGTACCACCGGTGTTACCCGCCTTCCCCGCCACACCGGCGCCAGGCGTAACACAAACATTTATGTTTGGTACGGATACGGTTACAAAAATCACCTGGAATCCGGGTACTGCCATCCCCACCAATATAGCAGTAAGACGTTACTCCGGTATTAAGCCGCCTAACCTGGCTAACGGAACCGCACATATGTATTTTTATACAGATGTGGATGTAACACCTGCCAACGGTCAATACAATTTTAATATCGATCAGTTCTATCTCGATCCATGGCAAGGATTTATCAGGCGTCAGAAAGACATCCGGATGGGCCGTACTGACAATGCCAATACCTGGATAGTCGATTCACTAAGCCGTGTATACGATATCCCGAACGTGATCAGGGATAGCTCGCTGCACTTCTTGGATAAATTTACCGGGTTGAATGGCGGCGCCAACAATACACAATTGTTACAACCAGCCGATAGTTCCAACAGGGGTACCCGGTTTTGGGTAGGCTATGGCCATCACCAGTTCTTTTCCGGCGATAACTCGCAGAACATGGTATTGTACCTCAATGCACAAGATTCTGCCAATGTTACCGTCCGTATCAATGGTACCAGCTGGGAACGTATATATCATATTCCATCCAATAAAACCATCACTACGGAGATTATACCAAAGAACGGACTCAATGATGCCCGCCTCATAGAGGAAGGTTTGTCCGATAAAGGCATCAGTATAGAAAGTGATGTGCCCATTGTTGCCTATGCACATATCTATGGCAGCGCTTCTTCCGGGGCCACCATGCTATTGCCCGTAGGTACTTATGGATATGAATATGCCACCTTATCATCTAGGCAGAACTACAGTACCGACACCTATTCCTGGTTTTATGTGATCGCCGATTATGACAATACCAAAGTAGAAATTACACCTTCGGTGCCAACATTGGCCGGCAAGCCAGCCAATACAACATTCACCGTTACACTGAATAAAGGAGAAGTTTACCAGGTATTGGGTGCTATGATGCCAGGTGGTGGCAGCGAAGGATATGATCTGTCGGGCAGCCGGGTAAGATCAGTGATCAACGAAGATGGCAAATGTTACCCGATGGCCGTATTCTCCGGCAGCAGCCGTACCGGTATCGGTTGTGGCGGAGAAACGGGCAGCTCAGGCGACAACCTGATCCAGCAAAACTTCCCGTCACAGGCATGGGGTAGAAAGTACCTCACCGCACCTACTTCTAACAGCAGCAGCGCCAGCTCCTTTATGAGCAATATATACCGCGTGCTGGTGAAAGACCCTGCAACCCAGGTAAAAGTAAATGGCATGGCGTTAACAGGTTTGATCAATAACCGGTTCTACCAGTTTGAAAGCAATACCGCTGACAATATCGAGGCTAATCAGCCTATCATGGTAGCCCAGTATATGTCGTCCAGCGGAAGCTGCGCCAATACCAACGGCGACGGCGATCCGGAAATGATCTATCTGAGCCCCGTAGAACAGGGTATCAAAAAAGTAGGGTTGTACCGCAATACACAGGAGGCTATCACCATCAATTACCTGACCCTTATAATACCAACAGGCGGCGTGTCTTCCCTGCTGATCGATGGCAGCGCTACCTTCGACCATTCTTATCCGCATCCTAATGCCACAGGGTATACGGTAGTAGTGAAACGCTGGCCGGCTGCACCGGCCCAGTGTACCGTTACCAGCGACTCTGCGTTTACTGCTATTACCTATGGCCTTGGAAGTGTAGAAAGCTACGGTTACAATGCCGGTACTTTGGTGAAAAATCTGAACATCCTGCCTTCATTCAACAACGTAATGAATAACAGCGGTCAGAATAACACTTATACCTGTGCTAAAACACCGTTCCGCTTCTCTATGCTGATACCGGTGAAACCCACCAGCATCACCTGGAGATTCAGCCAGGTAGCCAGCCTGGCCCCTAATAAAGACATAGTGCAGAACAACCCGGTACCGGTAGATTCTATGGTCAGCAATGAGCGTAAATACTATCGCTTCACCGTACCAGCAGATTACATCTTCAGTAAACCAGGCATGTACGATGTACCTATCCTGATTTCACATCCCGATATAGAAAGTTGCAGCAATAGCTTTGAAAGCATCCTGCAGATCAAAGTGATTCCTGCTCCCGTGGTGAATTTCAGTGTTGACTACACCGGGTGCTTAAATGATGGCGCCCTCTTCAAGGGAACCGCTACCACCAGTAACGGTGTGGCTATCAGCAGCTGGACATGGAACTTCGGGGACTCTACTTTGGGCACCGCAAAAGATACCCTGAAACACTACAGGTATCCAGGCATAAAACAGGTAAAACTGAGCATTGTAGCGGCTGAAGGCTGCGTAGGCGATACCACCAAAGAAGTGGAAGTATATGCTCCTGCCGTTGCTCAGATTGTAAAAGACTCCATGACGGTTTGCAGTGGCACTAACGTGACCTTGTCTGCCAAAAATCCGGAACCCGGCGTATTGTATAACTGGTACGATGCACCAGTAGCAGGTAACCTGTTATATACCGGAAGCGACTATACAATTAATAATATCGCGGCCGATGGTACCTACTATCTTGAAACGCTTACCCACGGTTGCCCTGGCGCCTTCCGCGCCAAAGCCGTCGTGCATGTGTTGCCGGTACTTGCTACGCCGGTAGTAACGGTCGACAGCGTAGGTGTGAATATGGTCCGGTTCAAATGGAAGGCAATCGCCAACGCCACCGGTTATGAGGTATCTGTTGATGGCGGCACCACCTGGACCCTGCCTTCATCCGGCAGGGAAGGACTGGTACACATTATAAATGGCTTACAACCGGTGCAGACCGTGAAACTGATCGTGCGTGCAAAGGGCTGCGAAGACAAGGAATCATTACCTGCGGAAGGTAAAACGTTACCTGACGGCATCTATATTCCAAATACGTTTACGCCCAACAATGATGGTAAAAATGATGTGCTGCTGGTATATGGCTATATCATCAAACAAATGCACATGACCATTTTTGACCAGTGGGGCGAAAAAGTATTCGAATCCAATAACCAGACAACGGGCTGGGATGGTCAATACAAAGGCAAAGCATTGCCTTCCGGTGTGTACATCTATGTATGTCATCTTACCCTAACCGATGGAAGTAAAACAGAAAAGAAAGGAGTTATTAACCTGATCCGTTAAAAGCAGTTGTATGAAAACAATCAGCATAGCAAAACTGTCGCTTGCCGCAGGATGTATGATGATGTTGCATTGGCCTCGCGCCAATGCAACCATCCTGCCTCCCCAGGAAATAGACAGTATCGTAGGCAACGGCAGATCAGTGCTCGTATATCCGAACCCGGTAATGGCATCCTTGAATATACAGTCGCACAAACCCATTCAGCAACTGATACTGTACGCCATGGACGGCAGAACCATAAAAAAAGTGGCCACCTGCGGCAAACGTAACCAGCTGTATGTGCAGGATATAAAAAACGGAGCATATATGCTGAACACCATCTTTGAAGATGGTACCCGGACGTCGAAGATGATCATCAAGCAGTAATCATTTCAATATGAAAAATTGAAGCAGATGTCAACCAAGCTAATATATTACAAAGCACTTTTGATTGCCATATCCCTGAGCCTGTTTCAGTTCGTAGCCACTGTTGCATACGCCCAGAATCTTTCCAACAAAGGGAAAGACTTCTGGGTGGGCTACGGACACCACCAGTTCATGGAAATGGGTCAAAGCAACAGCCAGGAAATGATCCTGTACCTCAGTGCTGAACAACCGGCTACGGTCACCGTTAGCATCACCGGTACTACCTGGACACGAACTTACAACATCCCGGCCAATACCGTGATTGCATCGGACCTGATTCCAAAATCAGGCGCCATTGATGCCAGGCTTTATTCCCTCCCCCCGTCTTTTGGCGGCACCGGTGGGGAAGGTATTTTTACCGGTAAGTCTATCCACATACAAAGTAATGTACCCATCGTAGCCTATGCGCATATCTATGGCAGCGCCTCTTCCGGCGCTACTATGCTTATGCCGGAAGAAACCTGGGGCTATTCCTATATTTCAGTCAACAGTATGCAGAACTATGCAGACGACTGTTTTTCCTGGATGTTTGTGATTGCCAACCAGAATAATACCGTGGTGGAAATAACCCCTTCGGTGCTGACCCGTAATGGCCGCCCCGCAGGTGTACCTTTTACGGTTACACTGAACCGGGGCGATATTTACCAGCTGGTAGGCGCTTCACTTGGTGGCGGCGTTGGGCGGCAGTTGACGGGTACCACTATCAAGTCTATCGGCAACCCCATGGGGCAATGTTACCCCGTAGCGGTATTTTCCGGCAGCAGTCGTACCGCTATCACCTGTAACAACAGCAGCAGCAGCGGCGATAATAATATCCAGCAGATCTTTCCTTTCCAGGCATGGGGTAAACGTTACCTGACAGCGCCTACTTCAGAAGACGATATACCCTCTGCCCTACAGTATAATATCTACAAAGTAGCGGTAAAAGACCCTACTACTGTAGTAAAACGAAACGGCGTTATCCTCACCGGCCTGATCGCCAATTCATACTACGAGTTTGTCAGCAATACGGCCGATTATATTGAATCCAATAAACCTGTGCTGGTAGCACAGTTTATGTCGTCGTCAGGCGCCTGTGGTAACAACAGCGGACTTGGCGATCCGGAGATGGTATACTTAAGCCCGGTAGAACAGGCCATTAAAAGAATAGGGTTTTACCGAAACGACCGGGAATTCATAGAAACTAACTATCTCACAATGATTATCCCTACGGCAGGCCTGACCTCCCTGCGCATAGATGGCAGCCCCCTATATGACTTCGCTTACCCTCACCCTAACCTCAACGGTTACACGGTAGTAATAAAGCGATGGCCTGCTGCTCCCGCGCAGTGTATTGTAAGCAGCGACTCCGCATTTACCGCCGTTACCTATGGTTTGGGTAGCGTGGAAAGCTATGGCTACAACGCCGGTACACTGATTAACAACCTCAACGCAGTGGGATCTATCCATAACAGCTATGACACCTCTAAAACATCCAATGACTTCACCTGTACCAATACACCGGTAGAGCTGTCCATTTTAATGGCTTATAAACCCACCAAAATGGTGTGGAAGCTCAGCTCTCTCGGCACTGTTATTACACCGAATACAGATGTAACGGTGAATGCGCCGGTAAGCACCGGCACAGTGCTGATCAATGGCATTACCTACTATAAGTACTCCTTGCCTGGCTCCTACCAGTTCAGCACTATCGGGGAATATGATATCCCGGTAATGTCGACACATCCCAGCATCGAAAACTGTAACAACACAGAAAAAGTAGGCTTTACTATATTAGTGAAAGGCAAGCCCCGTGCGGTGATGACTTATGCGCATACAGGTTGTACGCTGGACACTGTATATTTTAAGGGAGATACCAGCCTGAAAGATCCATTGATTGACCGCTGGAACTGGGAATTCCCGGGGGCGGTAAAAGACAGCGGCATACAGGTAGGCAAAGTATTCCCGGTAGGCAATGCAGCCATAAAACTGACCGTTATATCAAAGGATGGTTGTGTGGGAGACACCGCCTTCCAGGTGGCTACCGTAGCTAAGCCCATAGCAACATTCACTACAGATGCAGCTATGCTCTGCGAAGCTGGTGTATTGAAAATTACCGACAACTCGACATACGGCGGCACCGCTCCCCTGAAATCGTGGTACTGGAATTTTGGCAACGACTCTGTATTAACAGCCACTACCAACGCCACACAAACGATTACCTACAAAGATCATAATACCTATACCATAAAGCATGTAGTAAAAGTCAGCGAGTTGTGTGTAAGCGATACCGTGTCCAAAACAATAACGGTATATGCCAAACCCACACCATTGTTCAGCTACCCGGGCGACTGCCTGCCTGTTGGAGGTTTGGTACAGTTTAGCAGCGGCGCCACAGTACCGGATGCGCAAACGCTGACTGCGCATGCCTGGAATTTCGGAGATGCCAATGCAACAGCAACAAATCCGAATACGTCTGTACTGAAAGATCCCACACACGCCTATACGAAGTTCGGTACCTATTCCATTAAATATAGTGTTACCACAGATAAAGGCTGTACAAAAGATACCACGGTAACGGCTACCTTTAAACTAAAACCGCAGTTGGCGTACGCGACACTGACCGGCGTTTGTGTAAATACGCCGGGTACAGTAGCCATCGGTAAGGCTACCATCCAGAATGGCGTAACCGGAAAGGGCTACTACCGCGGGCCAGCCACCGATTCAAGTGGCAACTTTACGCCTGCTATTGCCGGCGAGGGCACACACACCATCTGGTATATATTTAACACCGATAGCGGTTGTGCAGATTCCATCTCCACCACCATCCCAGTATATCCTAAACCTACTGCGGCCTTTACCACCGCCGCGGATCTGTGCCTGGGTCAAAACACCACCTTCACCGACCAGTCTACTATTTCCACCGGCAGTATTACCAATTGGAAATGGGACCTGGCAAACGGTACACAAAAAAACAACACCAATAACAATCCGTTTACCATCACTTACCAGAAAGACAGCAACTACCTCGTGAAGCTGGTGGCGGTGAGTGATCATAACTGTATCAGTGACACTGCCAAAGTTGCGGTGCTGGTACATCCTTTACCGGTAGTAGATTTCAGCTTACCGGCCAAAGTATGTATGCCGGATGGCAACGCTGCTTTTGTCAATCTCACTACGATAAAAGATAAAACAAGCCTGGCCTATCAATGGAATTTTGGCGACGGTGGCGCCGGTGCTGCCACCAAAGATCCTACCTGGCAGTACAAAGCGTTCGGACCGTTTGAAGTAAAACTGGTTGCTACCAGCGCTTACGGCTGTAAAGATTCCGCTGCCAAAACGCTGAGCGCATTCTTCGGACAGCCAACCGCTTCCTTTAAAGTAACGCCAGATACTCTTTGCCAGGGCACTGATAACGTATTCACAGATCAAAGCACCGACGCCACCGGTACTATCAACAAGTGGCAGTGGAGCTTTGGCGATGGCACCGTTTCTACCGATCAAAACCCGGTGAAAAAATATACTGCACCCGGCGAATACAGCGTGCAGTTACAGGTATCCAACCAGTCGGGCTGTGGCTCGGCTGCGTATAGTGGTACTGTTATCGTTTACCTGCAACCGGTGATTGATGCAGGGCCTTCATTTGTAGTACCACAAGGCACTATCATCAGTTTCAAACCGGTAGCGAATGATTCGGTAAACCTGCAGTTCGCCTGGGAACCGGCAGCCGACTTCCCTGATCCAACGCTGTTGTCGCCGGTAATACCTGCTATGCACGATGCCGCCTATACGCTGACAGCTATCGGCAAACATGGTTGTATGGCGCGCGACGGCATGACGGTGAAAGTACTGAAACCCGTTGCACCTCCAACTGCCTTCTCTCCCAATGGCGATAATATCAACGATACCTGGATCATCACCAACCTGGCTGATTATGCGGAAAGCACCGTGGAAATATTCAACCGGTATGGAGAGAGAATATACCGCTCTACCGGCTACAACGTACCGTGGGACGGCCGCTTCAGGGGTAACGTACTTCCGATGGCCACTTACTATTATGTAATCAGGCTCCGGCCAGGCATGGCGCCTATAACAGGTTACGTAACAATTATCAGGTAAAGTAAATCATTCACATAAAATCCTATTGTAAATGAGAACGATCATTGCAGCCTTAGTCCTCTTTATTGTGGCCACATGTACCGGCACCCGGCTGGTGGCACAAACAGACCCTCACTTTTCGCAATACTACGTATACACATCGTGGTTAAATCCCGCATTAACCGGTGTATTCGACGGCGACTACCGGGTAGCGGCCATTTACCGTACCCAATGGGGTAACATCAGTCCGTTTAAGACCTATGGCGTGAGTGGCGAAATACCCACCAGCCGTAATATCAACATCGGCGCCAGCGTATTAAACCAAACTGCCGGCAATGGCGGATACAACTACACCACCGCATATGTGAGCGCAGCCTATACCGGCGTGAAGCTGGATGCCTCGCATTACCACCAGCTGAACTTTGGATTGCAGCTAGGCCTTATACAACGCAGATTTGACCCCTCCAAGCTTACATATGGAGAGCAGTGGAACCCGGTAACCGGCTACAACCCCGGCAACCCGGTGTCCGATGCGCTGACGCGTACTTCGGCAGCGTCCTTCGATGCTGGCGCCGGTGCATTATATTATGACGCCACACCCGGGAAAAAATTCAATATCTATGGCGGCTTTTCTGTTATGCATCTTACAAAACCACAGGATCAGTTCAGTGCAAAAGGTGATGCCCGTTTCCCGATGCGTTTTAATGTACACGGTGGCGTAAAACTAACGTTATCGGACGTACTGAGTATCACGCCCAACTTCCTCTTTATGCAGCAGGGACCGGCCCAGGAAAAAATGATCGGCGCTTATGGGCAGCTGAATGCTGCTACCGGGACCGATTTCCTGCTGGGCCTGAATTACAGGTATAAAGATGCCATTACCACGCATGCAGGATTTATTTACAAGAATATGATGCTGGGCGCCAGCTATGATATCAATACTTCTGATCTCAGCAAAATGGCGCACGGATCCAACAGCTTTGAGATATCGCTGACGTTCATCGGCCGCAGATCGGTAAGAACGCCTGATGTGGAATTCATTTGTCCAAGATTGTAATCAACTTTTAAAGCAACAGTATCTCATGAAAAAAATAGTCTTCACATCAGCAGCGTTGTTATCAGCAATGGTATCGTACGCGCAGTTTACGTATAACTACCTCAAAGCAGCGGATCAATACTACAGCAAGGCCGATTATAACTCAGCGGCTACCTACTATGAAAAGTATCTCGGCACCCGTAATAAGGCCGTGAAACCAGATACCTATAAGCCTTATGCAGCGGTAGCTGTTACGAAAAATAAAACAGTAAATGTAAGCAGCAACCAACAGGCCGTTTATAAGCTGGCAGAGAGTTACCGCAATCTGCATAACTATGGCAAGGCCGCGCCGCATTATGAATCGGTGATGGAATTGGATAAAGCCAATTTTCCGCTGGCGGCTTATTACTATGCCGTATCCCTGCGGGCGCTGGCTAAATATGAAGAAGCAGCCCAGGCATTCCGCAACTTCCTGAACGATTACGGCGCCAATGATAAATTCACAGAAGCCGCGAAAAGGGAATTGCAAAACCTGGAATTTATCACCGCCCAGTTAAATAAAAAAGATCTGCCGGAGTACAAAGTAACAAAAGCGCCGGCGGCTTTAAATACCACCGGCGCCAGTTACGCCCCCCTGTGGAGCAACGGCAGCAGCCTGATCTTTACTTCTACCCGGCCCGATAGCTCTTTCCATAAAAATCATACGTATATCAACCGCCTGTATACAGCCGATTTTGAAGCAGGGCAGGTAACCAATATTCGCCTGTTGCGGCTGGATCAGCCCGAAGGATTGCACCAGGGCGCAGCCTGTTTATCACCCGACGGGCAAATGTTGTTCCTCACCCGCTGGCATATAGACCATGGCAAAAAAATATCGTCTATCTACCTCTCCCGCAAAAACGGGGATCAATGGGGTGACCCTGTCCCCATGGATGCCATGGTAAACACTACAGGTAATAATACCCAGCAACCATATCTTTTGGGAGATGGCAAAACATTATTGTACGCCAGCGACAGGGCCGATGGATACGGTGGTTTCGACTTGTGGTATGCTACCCTCGACGAAAACGGCAAGCCACTGCAGACCGCTAACCTGGGGGAAGTAATCAACAGCGCTGGCAATGAACAGGCGCCATTCTACCACGCAGCCACCGGCACCCTGATTTTTTCGGCAGATAACCGGATCGGTATGGGAGGCTATGATTTCTTTTCTTCCAAAGGGCATATCGGTAGCTGGAAAGCGCCAGTGAATATGGGATACCCGGTGAACTCGGTAAAAGACGATATCTATTTCACCAGCAGGAGCAATAATAAAAACCTGCTGGATGAGGTGTTACTGGGTACCGACCGGGCGGCCGAATGCTGCCTGGAATTATTCTTCGTTCACAAAAACCGGCCGTTAAAACAACTCAGCGGCATGGTTGTATCCTGCGACAACCAAACCCCGCTGGCCGGCGCCGCCGTTAATATTATAGATACCGTCAGCAATAAAGTAGTATTTACCCAACAAACCGGCACAGACGGCAGCTATGCTTTTACTCTCCCGGATTTCCTGCCGTTAAAAGCAGTTGCCAATGCGGACGGATATACGACAAACTCACAGCAGATAGTCTTGCCAGTTAATGAGGACACGACGGCCATGACGGTGCCCGTGTTATGCCTCGTGAAACTCACCACACCGGAAGCGCCCGTGGTATTGGAAAATGTATACTACGATTTCAGCAAGGCCACCTTACAGCAAGCCTCTTACGCTTCGCTGGATAAACTCGTAGACCTCCTCAATGCCAACCCTGGCATGTATATAGAACTAAGTGCGCATACCGACAGCAAAGGTTCCGCAGCGCTGAACCAGCGCCTCTCAGAGGCCCGTGCAAAGAGCTGTGTGGATTACCTGGTCAGCAAGGGCATTGATCGGAACAGGCTCACTTACATAGGCTATGGCGCTACGCAACCAATAGCCCCTAACACATTGGAAGATGGCAGCGACAACCCGGAAGGAAGACAAAAGAACAGGAGAACTGCTTTCACCATCATTAAAAAGTAACGGCCCGGCTGTTTCACCCAAAATCACTAATCCATGAAAAACATTGTGCTCACAGGTTGGCTGTTGTTGCTGTTGCATTTCGTACAGGCGCAGCAACAGCCGCATTATACGCAGTATATTATGAATCCATTTATTATCAATCCAGCTCTGGCAGGTATTGAAAATTACTGGGACCTGCGTTTAAGTCACCGGCATCAGTGGGTAGGTATGAAAGGTTCACCGGTAACAACCTACCTCACCCTGCAGGGGCCATTGCGTAAATCGGATTACAGTACCGCCTCTCCCACCGGCTTTGATCCAGACGGCAACAACCCACGGGGAAAGGCTTACTGGCAGGATTACACTACGCCGCCCCCACATCCCGGTGTAGGGCTTACAATCCTGAACGACAGAACCGGCCCGTTGAACCGCTTTTCTGTAACCGGCGCTTATGCACATCACATCAACCTTTCTCCCAGAACCAGCGTCAGCGCCGGCATCGGAATAGGGATGCAGCAGGTAAGTCTTGATGCAAGCAAAGTTGAATTCTTTGATCCTTCCGATCCTGTATTGGGCAGCAGTTCCGGTGTATTGAATAAATGGAAACCAGAAGTAAACGCGGGACTTTGGCTCTACTCTGCCGATTATTTCGCGGGCTTGTCTATACAAAATATTATCCCGCAGCAAATTGGTTTTGACAACGGCAAGGTAGTCGGCGATTCTGTTTATAGCGGCAAACTGGTACCACACTTATTCTTTACAACGGGATACCGGTTATGGCTAAACGACGATCTCAATGTGATGCCATCCGTCATGTTGAAAATGATTACAGCAATGCCACTGAGTATAGATCTCAATGCCAGGTTTATGTACCGCGACCGGCTCTGGCTGGGCGCTTCCTACCGGCTGCACGATGGTGTGGCGGCTATGTTTGGTGTGAACATCAGCTCACAGTTTAACATTGGCTATTCTTACGACTATACGGCGTCTTCGTTAAATACCGTTACAAAGGGCACACATGAAATCATGATTGGCTTCCTGTTGGGCAACAAGTACGGCGACACCTGTCCGCGGAATGTATGGTAACATCATTACTCTTTTTATTCTTTTTATTCTTTTCATTCATCAATAAAAAAACAAACAATTGTCATTATGAAACAGGTTACACGCTTTATGCCCTATGCATTGATCACTGCTGTTGTATTATTTTTCGCGGCCTGCTCCAAAGATGGGGCACAGGGCCCCGCCGGGCCTGCTGGTCCTGCCGGCCCTTCCGGCATTCCAGGCTCCACCGGCCCTAAAGGTGATTCAGGTGCTCCCGGCAGCGCCAATGTTATTTACTCAGCCTGGCAGGATGTAAAGTTTGTGCCGGTAGATACCATCCGCAACCAGGACGGCAGTATTAATACCATCCTGTTCGGATACACGCTCACGGCAGCCAAGCTCAATGCAGCACTACTGGCTAACGCTTCTATCAACGTATATATTAACCTGGGCACAGCGGCTACTTCGTTCGTGCAGCCGTTGCCATATGTGGATGAATATGGCTATCTCGTGAGGTTTGTGGCATCCGCCGGCAAAATCGACCTGATTGCCAACGCGCCTATCAGTACTACTGCCACGGATAAACGTTACCAGTACAGATATGTGATTATTCCTGGTGGAGTAAACGCCAGAACAGCGGCGGGGATCGACTGGAATGACTACAACCAGGTAAAAAAATATCTAAATCTTAAAGACTAGGACTAGGTTGGCTAATACAACCTCCAGTATATACAGGGCTGCCTTATTGAAGGCGGCCCCTTCCCAAAATCTATTGACAACGTTATACGAAACCAGCATGAACCTATATAGTAACCTCACGGACCAGGAGTTAATCCGCCTGTATATTGCAGGAAATAACCAGGCGTTTACCACACTGGTACACCGACATAAAAACAGGATCTTTACCACCATCGTATTATTGGTGAGAGACCGTAACCTGGCAGAAGATATCCTCCAGGAAGTATTTATAAAAATTGTAAACGCGCTGCAATCCGGTCAATATGTGGATAACAGCCGTTTCCTGGCCTGGGCGGTAAGAATTTCGCACAACGCCTGTATCAGCCATTTCAGAAAAGCACATACCCGGCCACAGATAGTGGTGAACTACAACGATGACCTTGGCGATAGCATGGAACTGTCGGAGCATAGCCAGGAACACCGCATGATCAAAGCAGAAATAGCGGAAGAAATCAATGTGATGCTGGATCGCCTGCCTCGCTTGCAACGGGAAGTATTGATATTGCGTTACTATGCCGACCTGAGCTATAAAGAAATAGCGCAAACCATTGGCATCAGCATCAATACGGCTTTGGGCAGGGTACGCTATGCATTGGTGAATTTAAGAAAACAAATGGGCGTAGAAAGTCTGGTATCCGCATAATATCAATGTAAACTTTTTGCTTGCGGCTGCGGCGCCAGTTGTTTGAATGCCTGCTTCTTCATTTGGATCCAGACAGCATAAACCGCTGTACTTCTTCATCGTAACTGTCACGTGGTTCGGCGTGATACTTTGCAGGGTCTTGTGCTGTTTGCATCTCCATTTCCGCAAAGTGAACATATCCCACCTTCCACACGGCAGGTTTATTATATTCTGCCTGCGCTGCAGTATGGAATTCGGCCGACCGGTTCATGGAGGTTGCGGAAACCAATGTTCCGGGGTCCAGCCCGCGGAACCACTGATCCAGCTCTTTTGGAGGCAATTCACCTGTGAGCAGGAAATTTGCACGCCCCGCCAGGTCACCTACCCCGAGATGCATCTTGTCATCATATTGCTTTAACAATGTAGTCAACTCTTTGAACTGACTGGCGTTTGGACGGTCGTGGCTCATCAATTTCCGCTGAAGGTTACCAATGGCATATCCTGCTAAGTAAGCCCACTTTCTAATATCGTCGCGTATTCTCTCAAAGCTTTCGTCTTCCTGGCCAATGTCTTCACCGGTTAAAATATCCTGAACATCCTTAATGTTATCTAAAGTCTCTTTTATTTGCTTAATTACTTCCATATCGCCAGCAACATTATCCGGGCTGTAATTTCCTTCAATTTGCTCCCCAAGAAAGTTTATCAACTCATACATTTTAGCAGCCGCAAAAACGACCCTTTTAACAGGATTGTCAGCAGGCTTCACCTCCTCTGTCTTTGGATCTTTGTATTGAAATTGATACTCTTGAAAGTATTTTTCCCTGGGCAAACCTAATGACGCGTTGTAATTCTTTTCTTCCTCCCGGATGGGATCAGAGTGTTCGTGGTCTTCTTCCACAACATTCAATTTATTATTAGCCAACTTAAAGCTAATTACATCCTTTTGCGAACCATCCAGGTTCTTCAACAGTGAGGTGGATCGATTAACATCTTTATTTACACTCACTCCTTGTTTCATCTGGACAGCTTTCCGTGCTTCCTGTGCAGGGTTATTATAAGCCATTGATTGCAATTGAGCTGCCTGCTTAATCCTTGGGCCGTTGTTCGCCATGTGCTGTAGCTTTCTTTGCGTAATAGCTATAGGTCTGTTGTCAACCGACTCAAAGTTGGATTCACCGGAGCGCTGCTTTCCGGCAAATGCTTTTGCTGCCGGCTGGCTTTTACTTTCCTGTATTTTGTCAGCATGTGCATTCATATTGCCACAGGCATTTTGACAGTAAAAAAAATGCTAAAAGTAGCCGGATATTATTTACTTTTTTTTCAATACGCTGATCCAGATTTCAGCAGTAGTTATACCTTCCTCCTTTAATTCAGGTTCATACTCCTCCAGTTCTTCCGGTGTAATATGTAAATTATGCACCTGCTCCAGGAAGCCCATTTTCATTCTTTTACCCTCTTCTCCTTTATCAATTGCTTCCATTGCTTTCAGGAGTGTTACAATCAGAGAAAACCTGGATGTCATTTCTGCATGTTCAGCGTCCTCTCCGCCCATCATTAACGCGGTATGTTCAGCCAGTTCCTGGTCTACATTTCCTTTCTCCTGTGAGTCTTTTGCCTTTGCACGATTCTTGATTAAAACATACATTTGAAGGGCTGGCTGAATATGTAGCTCCCATTCATGCGCAAAAGTGGTCATCATCGCTTCAAAACTCTTTGTCACACCTTCAACTGGGTTTTGATAAATATTGACGACGATGTCCATACCTGTTAAATTCTTATAGTCTTTACTATCCATGGCAGCTTTTAAAAGTGTTCCAGGATCGTTTCCCGGTCCCATGTAATAAGTATTACGTCCACATTTCATGAAGGCTTGCGTCAAGCCATTACTTCCTTTTTCCTTTTCATTTTTGGCTACCCCTGTTTTTAAATGGACCGTTAGATTAATTTCCGGATTATTAACGGCCATTTTAAAGTAAGGGCTTCTCATAGAAAAATTATCAATTAAATAAGGCAGGAACTCCGCTCCTGTACCGGAAAAATCAATTTGACGCTGAATCGTTTTGTTATTGACAGACTTATTAACTATCCCGGCATTCCTATTCCCATTCATTTGTTGGAGCACTTTTCCTCCCATCTCGTCAGCTTCTTTCTCTAATCCAATATCATCATTCACATTAATCCCTTCTTTCATCTGGATGGTAGGTTTTACCCTGCCTTGCTTTTGCTGCACAACATGCCATGCTTCATGAGGCAGATGCTTTTCCTGCCCGGGAGCTAAATGAATATCCGTACCTTGCGCATAGGCAAGCGCTTGTAGTTGAGCAGGTTTGTCGGAGTTGTAATGGACTTTAACATCATCCATGGAATAACCAGATAAATGCTCAATTCCCGACTTTAAGCTATCATGCAACCCGGTATTGTTTTCTTTCTTCTGGATGGGATGCTGTTGCAGTGCAGAACTGTTATTAGCCATTTCCTGAAAGGCTGTTAGTTGTGCAACGCGAGGACTGTCATTTGCCATTCCCTGATAAGCTCTTAATCCTTCCAGACGGGAGCTGTTATTTATGACGTCCTGCATTTTTTTCTGCGCAATAGCATTGGGGCTGTTATTAACAAATCTGAAAGCTGAAATATTGTAGCTTTGCTTTTGCACAGCCGTATTAAGGGATGCCTGGGGTTTGTTTGCGGGGGTTTTATCGACGTGTGTGTTCATTATGAAATGATAATTAAACAACTATGTACGGATAGCAAATTGTACTTACCTTCGTCATAGTAAATATAACGAATTCAGACAGTTTCTGAAAGCTTTTTAAATAGATTCCCGGAGCCAATACTGGCGTACACATAATACAACAGCGATAGAAGTTCAGTAAGAACTTGTATCGCTGTTTTGTTTTTACCAGATTAACTCCCGGCGAAGCTGTTCCAACCCTACAATATCCCGGCGTTATTGACAAACAAATGCCGGATAATATTTTAACGAAAAAGATATTTTTTTAATCATATCAATCCAAATTGTAAAACCATCATTATGTTAATCAACCAGTCTTTTATTACAGACATCAAATCAATCATTTCGGATGCAAAAGAAAAAGCCATTCGTGCGGTAGACCATCAGCGGACGCTGATGTACTGGCATATTGGTAAACGTATTTTTGAAGAGGAACAAGCTGGCAAAGACCGGGCTGATTATGGTACCTATCTGATAAAATATCTTTCTGAGAAGATACAACCGCAATTTGGCAGCGGTTTTTCAGTGAGGCAGCTGGAGCGCTATCGCAAGTTTTATCGCCTGTTTCCAATTGCGTCCGCAGTGCGGTCGCAATTGAGCTGGACCCAGTACAAACTGCTATTAAGCGTTAGAAATGAGGACGCTAGAACATTCTATATCGCCGAGACGATCAAAAACAACTGGACTTCTCGACAATTAGAAAGGCAGGTATACACCAGTTTATATGAACGGCTTTTGATGAGCAATGACAAAGAAAGTGTCCTTGCGGTGGCTAAAAAGGAAAAACTCCCCTCCGATGCCAAAGAAATCATCAAAGACCCTATGTTATTGGAATTTCTGGGCATGAAGCGGGAAGCATCTTATTATGAGAAAGATCTGGAAAGTGCCATTATTACTCATCTCCAGGATTTCTTATTGGAATTAGGCAACGGCTTTTCATTTGTGGCAAGGCAGAAACGGATCCATCTTGACGGAGATGAATTCTATGTAGATTTGGTATGCTATAACCGGTTACTGCAATGTTTTGTGATCATTGAATTAAAGACCAAGAGACTTGGTCCCCAAGACATCGGACAGTTGCAGATGTATGTAAATTATTACGACCGGATAGAAAAACTGCCACACGAAAACGCCACGATAGGTATTTTGCTTTGCGTAGATAAAAACGATACCATGGTAAAATTCACGCTGCCGGAAGGACAAAAACAAATCATTGCCAGTCAGTATGACCTATACCTGCCAACTGAAAAGCAATTGCTGGAAGAGGTAAATAAAGAGCTGGTGAGCTTTGAAGAAAAGGATAGCTATCAAACGAAATAATCGGACAAGTTAGCGGCTAGCTGGCAGCAGTTAGCCGCCATTTATAAAGACGGGCAAAGCGGCTACTGCGGTCAGCCAACCGCACGTCCCATACATCTGCATACAATCTTGCGAGATTTGAACACTTTTTTCCAACCTCCTGGTTAGAACTTTGTGTTCCATTCAAACTTGCAGAAATGAAAATTGTAGTTACAGGTTCCCTCGGGAATATCAGTAAACCACTCACTGAAATGTTGGTAAATAGCGGTCACGAGGTGACCCTTATCAGTACAGATCCTGATAAAGCACAGCAGATACGGGAAATGGGCGCCCATCCAGCTATTGGCAACCTTGGCGACCAACCTTTCCTTATTAAAACCTTTACGGCAGCTGATATAGTTTATTGCATGACTCCATTGGATTTCACAGCTACAAATCTGGATGCATGGAACAGCGTTGTCGATAATTATATCGTGGCTATCAGGGAAACTGGGGTAAAGCGTGTTATTATGCTTAGTGGCTGGGTAGCACATTTGCTGAGCTCCGTTCAGCCGGAGAAAAAGTTTGAAGCACTTCCCGGAGTAGCTGTCACTTTTATGCGCCCAGGACCTTTTTACAGCAATTTCTATCACCTCAAAGACATGATCCGTCACCAGGGTATGATTGTATCCAATTATGGAGGAGAAGATATAGTTACTTTTGTAGCGCCGGAAGATATTGCTGCCGCTATTGCGAAAGAAATCAACGGCCCTGCCACCGAAGGGTTAAAAGTGACCTATGTGGCCAGCGAGGAACTTACCTGCAACCAGGCTGCACAAATTATAGGAGAAGCCATTGGCATACCGGGGCTTCAATGGATAACCGCTTCCGGGGAACAGGTAAAGCAAGGACTCGAAGCCTCAGGCGTTTCACCTGTAGTGGCTGAATTATTAGTAGAAATGCAGGAAAATATGCACAACGGGAAAGCGCAGAAAGATTACTACCTTAACAGGCCTGTATTAGGAGAACGAAAACTACGCGAATTTGCCAGGGAGTATGCTACCTGGTATCATCAAAACTAACTGCTATGGCCGGAAATCTGCCCCGGAAAATAAAAAGTATTGCTGAGCTGCTGCAGCTGAGAAGCTTACCTGATACAAAACATCCGCTGATTAGCGTACTCAATACTGCTGAATTAAAAAATCAACCCGGGCATTTAGATATTGCGGTAACTACCGATTTCTATTTTATCGGCCTGGGAAACGCTGCCCAGGCCTGTTTGCAAATGAAATACGGGCACCAGGCATATGACTTTGATAAAGGCATGATGAACTTTATTGCGCCGGGGCGGGTTTTTGGTTTTAATACTGGCCAGGCAGAAGCAATAACTTCGCCGGCGTGGCTGCTGCTGCTTCACCCCGACTTTCTATGGAAACATCCGCTGGCATTAAAGATAAAGCAATACGAATTCTTTGATTATAGTGTAAATGAAGCCCTGTTCCTTTCTGATAGCGAAGCGCAGACCATTAGCGGGTTATTTAAGAACATTGACCAGGAATACCGGACTAACATCGACACTTTCAGCCAGGGAATTATTATTTCCCTCATTGAAGCCCTGCTGGGCTATTCAGCGCGTTTTTACCAGCGGCAGTTCATTACCCGCAACATCACCAACCACCGTATAGTAAGCCAGTTAGATGCACTACTGGAAAAGGCCTTCTCTGAAGAGGTGCTGGAAAAGAAAGGAATACCAACCGTAAAGGATATATCCAACCAGCTGAATATTTCACCTAATTACCTGAGTGGCCTGCTTAAAACGCTTACCGGCAATAGTACTCAGCAGCATATACAGGAAAAGATAATAGAAAAAGCGAAGGAGAGACTGATAATGACAGATTGGTCGGTAAATGAAATTGCTTTTGAACTTGGTTTCGAATATCCACAATCGTTTTCAAAGCTGTTCAAGACAAAAACGACCTTTTCACCACTGGCATTCAGGAAGCTTGGTAGACAGTAATTCTTCCCCCGGCATCCAGTAAGGTTACAGAGCATGATAACAATATACTACTGCTGATCAAAAAAGGAATCGTGCACAGCCCCCCCGGTACGCAGGCGATTGCACGTAACACTCCGCGGTATCAGCCCGTTGACCTCACCATAAAAGCTATATAATCTGTATATTTCTAGACATCACTTATTTAGCTTTTTTACGTTATCATGTATATGAAGTCATTTTTCTTTTCTGTTTCTATTGTCCTGGTGAGCATCATTAGCATTTCCTCTTCTGGCCAGCGCAAGCCAACTCTTTTTTCACCTGGTCAGTTAAAAGAAGATCTTAATTATCTCCGGCAGCTCATTACCACAGTACATGTGAATCCGAACAGTGAATTATCCCCGGCACAGTATGATCAACTTTTTAACAACATAGCTATATCCCTGCAGGATTCCGCCAGCGCAACCGAATTCCTGAAAAAAGTCAGGCCAGTAATAGCTTACCTCTCAGATGAGCACGCACAAATCAACCTAAAGCCCGAGCTACTGGACGCCAGGTATAGTAGCGATGCTTACTATCTTCCTTTTACATTGAAAAAGGAAGGCAATAATTATCCCATTGATCAATGCCTGGGTGCTGTGGCGGCACGCTATAGCGGTCAAATAATCAGGAGCATCAATGGTGTAATGGTAGATAAGTTGGTACAGGCATGTGCGTTATCTACCACCGGATTTCCTTTTCAACGGACTGTCGTCGCCTTGAGGCAATTTGGATATTTATATCCATGGGCCAGCCCAACACTGGATAACAGCTTTACCATCCGAACAACGGCAGGGAAAACAATTGAGCTGCCAGGTGTAAGCAGGAAAGACTGGGAAACATGGCTGGCTTCACAATCCGGCGTGGGTAGTTGTACGGAGCGGTTATCCTATACCCGGTATGGCCATATTGGCTATATCAACGCCTGTTCATTCGATGTAAAGGCTACAGGGAAGTACTCCCTGGATTCTATTAAAGCGCAAATAGATCATCTATTCAAACAGGTACAAACCGACGGCGTCACGAAACTGGTGATTGATGTGAGCCACAATGAAGGTGGTAGCACCGGTGTGGGCGACTACCTGATCAGCTACGTTTATCATCAACCCTATTTGGATTACCAGGTCAACTGGAAGAGAAGCGATGAATACTTAAAGCTGTTGCGGTCCTGGGGGTTCGACAATGCCGCTTACGCCGGTGCGCCGGTAGGCAAAGTGTTGCATTTTCCTTCCGAACAGGTGGTTCCGGAGCAGGTGCCTTATCCGTTTAAGGGAAAAACGTTTGTCGTGATAGGTCGTCCTACTTTTTCCAGCGCGATGAACTTCGCTACGTTAATCAAAGATAACCATATGGCTACGTTGATCGGTCAAACGCCGGTTAACGGGCACCCTACCGGATTTGGGGAAATGTTCTATACGAATCTTCCGCATACACAGATCTTTGTGCGCTTTGGCGTGAAAGAGCATATACGGCCGGCGGGGAAGATGGCAGACAACCAGCTGCGCCCGGATATTTTATTAACCGATAAACAGATGGTTGATGTTAATACCCTCCTCCAACAGCTAAAATAGTACCTGCTTTCCACCGACCATGTATCGTTGACCCTGCTAACATCTTTTCCAAATTGTTTGGATATTGCGAATTTAATTTTATCTTAGCAACTAAGATATTTAGTTAATAAGATATAAAATGAATACCGATTTAACCAGGCAGATAAGAAAGTTAAACCAGGCCCATGCCTACACCACCATCCACCTTCACGAGGCCGTGGGCCGCAAGGCAGGCCTCCCCGGTACCGATCACAAGTACCTGGGCTTTTTGCTGCAAAAGGGCCCCATGACGGCGGGCGAATTGGCGGCTTTAAGCGGGTTGACCACCGGGGCAGTAACCGGGTTAATAGACAGGTTTGAGAAAAAACACCTGGTGAAAAGGCAGTTTGACAAAACCGACCGTCGAAAAGTGATCATAGCGCCCAACACCGAGAAAATAATGGCATTGCTGGAGCCGCTGTACAAAGAATACCGGCGCCAATCAGAGCAGCTCATTGCCTCTTTCTCTGCCCAGGAACTTCATATCATTGAAAAGTACCTGTCAAAATCAATCGACATCATGAACGAAACCATGCATACCCTCAACGATAAATAATACGTATATGAATGCTTACGCACTTGACTTGCACAACATTGACACCAATAGCCTGGCATTGTTTGGAGGCAAAGGCGCCAACTTGGGCGAGCTGATCAGGATGGAAGATATAACAGTGCCCCGGGGCTTTTGCATCACCACAGCAGCTTACCGGGCCGTCGTGGAACAAAACGAAGCTTTTAATATATTGCTGCAACAGTTAACCGGCCTGACTGCCGACCAACAGAAAGCTGTCAGCGAAATAAGTGGCAACATCCGCCACCTCATTGCACAAATACCGATTCCGGTGGATATCGTTGCCACCATCAGGCAGCAACTGGCCACTTTTGGAGAAAATACGGCCTTTGCCGTGCGCTCCAGCGCTACGGCGGAAGACCTGCCTACCGCCTCTTTTGCAGGCCAGCAGGATAGCTATTTGAACGTTACCGGGGAAGCGGCCATTCTCCAGCACATCAGCCTGTGCTGGGCATCCTTGTTTACCGAACGGGCCATTATTTACCGTATTCAGAATGGGTTCGATCACCAGAAAATTCAGCTGGCCGTAGTAGTACAACAGATGATTTTTCCCCAGGCCGCCGGCATCCTGTTTACGGCTCACCCAGTAAATGCCAATAGGAAAATATTGTCGATAGATGCCAGCTTTGGGTTGGGAGAAGCCATAGTTGCAGGCATGGTGAATACAGATAACTACCAGGTGAATAATGGTCAAATCATCCATCGGCAAATAGCTACTAAACAACGGGCGTTGTATGCCGCGAAAGATGGCGGCACCACCCTCCAGGAAATAACGCCGGCACTACAGCAGCAGCAAGTGCTAACAGACGAACAGGTGTTGACGCTGGAGCGCCTGGGCAGAAAAATTGAAGCCCATTTCGGTTGCCCGCAAGACATTGAATGGTGCCTGGCAGATGGTATTTTTTATATTGTTCAAAGCAGGCCCGTCACTACATTATACCCCATCCCCATGGTGAACAATGCCGACAACCATGTATATGTATCCGTTGGCCACCAGCAAATGATGACAGACCCTATTAAACCGTTGGGACTATCATTTTTCCTGTTAACAACACCCCGTCCTATGTTTACTGCCGGAGGAAGATTGTTTGTAGACGTAGCTCCACTCCTGGCTACCCCGGCAGGCAGGGAAATGATGATCAACGTACTGGGACAATCAGATCCGCTGATCAAAGATGCGCTGCTCAATATCCTGGAGCGAAAGGACTTTGCATTGTCGGTACCGGCCGACGATCCGGCTGCCGGCCAACCTACCATCCCTCCTCCCAGCGCCCGGCCGCAGGTCGATAATGACCCGGCTATAGTGTCCAACCTGGTGAAGGAGGCACAGGCATCGCTCGATACCCTGAAACAGGACATCCAAACAAAATCAGGACCCGCTCTATTTGATTTTATACAGGAAGATCTCCATCAGCAAAAAACAAGGGGATATGCCCCGCAAAGCCTGGCGGTGATCCTGGCAGCCATGGATGCTTATTCCTGGCTTAATGAAAAAATAAATGAATGGCTGGGCGAAAAAAATGTAGCCGATATACTCACTCAGTCAGTACCCAACAACATTACCTCGGAAATGGGACTGGCATTGTTGGATGTAGCGGATGCAATTCGCCCTTATCCGGACGTAATTGAATACTTACAACAGGTAAGAGATCCTCACTTCCTGGAACACCTAAACTCCCTCAGAGGCGGCCGGGAAAGCCGGGAAGCGATAGAAGATTTTCTTGCCAAATATGGTATGCGCTGCCCAGGTGAAATTGATATTACGAAAACCCGTTGGCATGAAAACCCCGCTATACTGATTCCCATTTTATTAAGTCATATTAAAAATTTCGCACCCAATGCCAGCATCCGGATGTTTGAACAGGGGCAACAGGAAGCATTCAAAAAAGCGCAGGAACTAACAGACCGGCTGAAACTATTACCTGACGGCGAACAGAAGGCACTGGAAGTTCAGCAAAAAATTAGCTTTGTCCGTAATTTTATGGGATACCGGGAGTATCCGAAATATGAAAAAATATGCCGCTACTTCTTGTATAAACAAGCTATTCTGAAAGAAATCGAACAACTGGTACAGGCATATATCATCGCTGAAAAAGAAGATAGCTACTATCTCACTTTTGACGAGTTGCGGGAAGTCGTACGTACGCGTGAACTGGACCGGCAGATCATTCCCCAGCGTAAAGCAGCATATATAACATATGAAAAACTGAGTCCCCCACGGGTAATGACTTCCGATGGAGAAATTATCACCGGTAAATATCAGCGTGACCACCTGCCAGCCAACGCCATTGTAGGATTACCTGTTTCTGCGGGCGTTATTGAAGGCCGTGCGCGGGTTATTCTAAATATGGAAACCGCTGTCCTGGAAGAAGGGGATATATTAGTCACCGCCTTTACCGATCCCAGTTGGACACCCTTGTTTGTGTCGATAAAAGGATTGATTACTGAGGTGGGTGGACTGATGACACATGGTGCGGTAATTGCGCGTGAATATGGCTTACCGGCCATTGTTGGCATAGACAATGCCACCAGGCTGATTAAAGACGGGCAACGTATCCGGCTAAACGGAACGGAAGGATATGTAGAAATATTAGGATAGGCTATTGCTTTTGTATTACTTTTTTCCGGTGATCTCTTCCCCAGTTAATCATTTCCTGGATGATTTTCCCGAAGGTGCGGCAGTAGGGAGTGGGTTCATATTCAACCAATACCGGCGTATCGTTATATACCATGCGGGTAACCAACTTATTCATTTCCATATCTTTGAGTTCTTTGGATAACATCCGAGTGGTAATGCCGGGAATGCTCCGTTCTATTTCCCGGAAACGCCTGTTGCCATTACAAAGGGAGTTGATAACCGGTACCCGCCATTTACCGCCGATAAAGTAAAGCGTGTCCTGCAAAGCCCGTAATTCTTCCGCCTGATCTCTTTCCATTGTCTGAAATTTAAACTGGTATACTCCAGTATACTGGTAACAAAAGTATATCATCCCCCTGATATCTTTGTGTAAAATTTTTAAGCCATGAATTTAAGTAACAAAGTGGCGGTAGTAACCGGTGGTAATAGCGGCATTGGTTATGCTACTGCAAAGGAATTGATCAGCCAGGGGGCCAGGGTTATCATCACCGGCAGGCGAAAAGAAGCTATCGATCAGGCAGCACAGGAATTAGGGGCCATTCCATTTGTGGCCGACCAATCAAAACTGGAAGACATCCATACATTATACGAGGCGGTGCGGGATCAGTTTGGTCAGGTCGATATCCTGTTTATTAATGCTGGTATTACAGGAGAAAACACACTGATAGCCGAAGCCAGCGAAGCAAACTTCGACAGCGTGATGGATATTAATTTCAAGGGCGCCTATTTCACCTTGAGCAAATTTACGCCCCTGCTGAAAGACGGCGCATCGGTAGTCTTCCTCTCTTCTATTGTGGCCTCCACGCATCAGCCCAAAAGTTCTGTTTACCAGGCCAGCAAGGCAGCGGTGAATTCTGTTGCCAAAACAGCTGCCGCGGAACTGGCCCCCCGTAAGATCAGGGTTAATATAGTAAGTCCCGGTCCGACGAAGACAGCAGTTTTAAACAAACTAAATGATGATGCCACCGCCCAGCATATTTGGGATCATCTCAGCACGCTGGTACCGCTGAAGAAAGTGGGTATCCCGGAAGACGTGGCAAAACTGGTGGCATACCTGTGCCAGGACGCTGCCTCATTTATCACGGGAGCTGATTTTGTGATCGATGGCGGCATCACCATATGAGATAAGCCTAACTAAAAGTCCCGCCGGGCTCCTCCCGGCGGGACTTTTAGTTAGCTATAGCAGCTGAAACTGCTGCATGCTCATTTCTCTTCCCAGCTTCATAGCTACACCATTGATTATTGCTGGCGGCTTCGGCATTATTAACTTCACTGCTCCGGATTTCGCTGAGTTCCCGGTCCATATCCGCTACTTTTTCCAAGCTGAAAAATAACTCCCATACTGTTACGCTTTTTCTCGGCAGTGAGTATCACATTCCGCAAATACGCCGGCGCTGCTTATTTAGCCTGCTTCTGCATCGCTGCATCAATCTGCTCGCCTACCAGCGAAGAAAGATCATCTTCTACCCGGTCAATTTTCCACCCTTTGCTAAGGCGTTTAATAACACCCCAATAATGGTCGTTGAGCATTACTTCCGCTTCCCGGCATACGCCTGCTTCGCAGGTAGCCATTACCGGTTGCGCTTCTCCTTTATACAACGCTCCCTGCCAGGTAAACTTTAACGGTATGGATGGCTGTTCCAATTGGATAATCACGTCTTTAAGAAACTTGATCAACCGCTTGCGCTGGGTACCTCCCTTAACATTCCAACCCGGCGCCCCAGCCCGGTGGTGCGCTATCTTAAACTTAAATCCTCTCATGTCGGTAGTATAATCATTGGCATTCAGCTTTTCTACATACTGGTGCGCCAATATGTACCAATGGTAGCCGGTGCCCACCGGCACACCGCTATATTCGGGCGCTTTACCGCGTCGTCGCTTTGTTACTGCATAAGAAATCTCCCACAGGTCCGGAGTGATCTTGGTTTCTTTCCAGTCGCCCGCATCATAATCCCAGTGATGACTCCGGCCTACCTGCATGCCGGTATACTGTTTTCCGTTAAATAGCTTCCGGCTATCATAACCAGGCTTCCTGCCGGCTGTTGCCTTACGTTTCCTCGTTTGCATACGCATCGTATTATAAGTGATCAACAGCTTCACCACAACTATCCTGCTACACTTTCTTCCAGGTGGAGCAATTCTACCAGGTCTGAAGCCTCCCTGTGCTCCAAGTCGCGTACTACGTCTATCACCTGTTGCTGCCTGCCTCGAGATAAGATACCGTTGGTTAACTTCCTGAACTTGTTTTCTACATCTTCCCACGAAAACGGGCGGGTATAAAATCCGTGGTAATCTTCCTTTTCCTTGACCAGTACTTGTCCGCCCTGCAAATGGATCGTTACTTTTGCCTTTAATTTGCCGGGATATGCCCGGGTGTAGGGGTCCAGCAGCGCCGCCAGTTCCACAGGCTTATGGATATTAAATCCCGTACCAGCATATACTTTCTTCAGCAGCTGCTGTACATCGTCCCTATTGATACGCTTGGGCTCAAATTGGGCAGGATATAATTCTTTATCCAGGAGCAATGCGGCCACTGTATAAAATAGGCTGTGATCTGCCTGCTCTTTGGAATACACCTCTTTCCGGTCGCCATAGGCGCCGGAACCAATAATATGAAAGGCCGTCAGGAAAGTCCGGATATCGATCCTTTCGATCGTAGCCGGATTGATGTCATATTGTTTCCTTAAATCGTCTACCGCTTCCAGGGTAGGCTGTGCATGCACTTCCGCATTATATCTCTTCAATATACATTTAGACAGCAAAGAGAAATCTTCCCTGGACCAGTCGTAGTCCAGTTTCATGTTAAACACTTCATCCAGTCCTTTAGGGCCTTCGAAAATGGCAATAGGGCCCGTTAGGCCCTCACGGGCCAGCAGCACGATGTTTATGCAGTTCATGGCGTCAAAAGAAGACACAAATCCCTTCCATTCGTAAGTGTACGCCGCCCGGCTGACCACGGTGGGACTGATAGACGATCCGGTAATACCGAGGGCATGCGCCGTTTGTTTTTCGGTGAGGCCCAGCATGCGCGACAGGGCTGCTGTCAGCGAATAACCCAGTAGTAACGTGTGGTCTATTCCTTTCTGCATGACAGGAATTTCTTCAATCAGCCGGCACTGCACCTGGTACGCAATGGCCATTGCGGCAAGAAACTCCCTTCCGCTGACAGGATGCAGTTGGGCGGCTGCTAACAATCCCCCGATATTATCACTGGGATGGCAGGTAGCTTCCTTTCCGATATAATTATCCATAAAATCGGGAACACGTATCAGCGCGGTGTAGAGCTGGGCGGCTCTGTCGGCTGCCAGGTGAAAGCCGTAGGGAGAAACACAATCTCCTCCTCCATCCGATAACACCCGTAGTTGCCGTACCAGCTTATACAACGTTACCCTGCTGGTAGCGAAGAAAAAGGAACCTAAAGCGTCCAGCAGGTGACGTTTGAGTTGTGCGATATCTGCTTTCCTGATGCTGTCGTAACTGGCATTCAGCGCAAACGCTGCTATCTGGTAGTTCTGCAAATCCGTTTCTTTTTTCATATAGGCGTTTTCGTTATCATTTATTCCGGTTATCCTACATAGCTACCTTTCCCCCGGTTATCGGAAGAGTAGCGCCGGCGATATAGCTAGCCTCTTCAGATGCCAGGAATACATATGCTGGCGCAATCTCTGCCGGCTGGGCAGGCCGTTTCATAGGACTTTCGCTGCCAAAGTTCTCTGGCTCCGGCATGGTGGATGGTATCAGGGGCGTCCATACCGGCCCCGGTGCTACGGCATTTACGCGGATGCCTTTCCCTTGCTCCAGCAGCATTTGGGCTAGGTTAGCCGTAAAGTTCTGGATGGCGCCTTTGGTGGCGGCGTAATCGAGCAATACTGCATTAGGATGATAAGAGTTTACAGAGGCCGTATTGATAATGGAGCTGCCGGGCCACATATGCGGTACCGCCAGCTGGCAAAGCAGAAACATACTGCGGATGTTGGTATCGAAAGTCCGGTCCCATTCCTCTGCAGTAATTTCTTCCAGGGTTTTATGCGCCATCTGGAAGGCAGCATTATTTACGAGTATATCAATTTGCCCGAACTCCTGTACCGCCTGGTCGATTAACTGACTACAGTATTTTTCATCACGGACATCTCCCTTCGATAAAATAGCCCTCTGCCCTGCATCTTCCACCCACTGCGCCGTTTGCCTGGCATCGAGTTCTTCAAAATCGTATCCATAACTGATCATTACGTCGGCGCCTTCCCGGGCGTAGGCGATAGCGATGGCGCGACCTATTCCTGAATCACCGCCGGTAATAATAGCCTTGGCACCTGCCAGCCGCCCTGAGCCAATATAGCTGTCTATACCATGGTCAGCCAACGGCTTCATGACGGCATCTGTACCAGGTACCGGCTGATGCTGCCGCGGAAATGGAGGAGCAGCGTACTTGTTGTGAGGATTTTCAAATATTTTCATGGTCATTCTATTTTCAATCTTGAATTATAAACAAGCTTGCATTCGTCACTTATCAGATGCCAGTATGAAGCTGATCCTACCATTTGTTTCTAAAAATGCCTGTCTGATGTTGTCCAATTTTTCGCTCTTGGTCTCTAGCCTCAGGCTCTCTTTCAAATCTTCCAGGCTTAAAGAAGCTACCCTCATGTTTTCCCAAAGCACCTGGCCATTGTCGTACAGCAGTAAAGGTTTTCCACATACCCATCCGGCTATCAGCGTACTCTTGGCCACCATCCAGGCTAATATCCTGCTGATCAATACCATTACGGTGGCGGCAACAACAGTGGAAAAATAGGGAGAGGCCCCTACGATTCCCCTGGCGAGCACAGAGCCCATAGAAATGATGATAATCGTATCAAATGTGGATCGCTTCGCAATCACACGCGTACCACCCAGCCGTATTAAGATTAGTGAGATAATAAATGTTACTGCCGACCGGGCGCCCATTTGAAGCATCGTAAGCTGCTCCCCTGTTCCAAATATGGTATCAACCATGTTCATCATCTTATCCTATTGATTTTACGTAAAGCCTCTTTAGCGTCTACAAACGCGATGAAGCGAAATTTCTTTCCATCTATCTCGTTGTAGTTAACAAAAAAATCCACGAGTTCTTTAAGCTCATCCTGCTCCAGTCCCACGCCATCGAAAGGATTTCTTTTATGCCCGTTGACCACTGGTGTGAATAGGTAGCGGTCATTTCTGACTACCGTTCCATCCCGCTCCCGTTGCTCAGCCTTGATAGCGCCCAGGAGCTTACATTCTATTACGCAGCCGGGAAATGTTTTTACATCTGATAGCACAAAAGCGTCGAGCGGATCACCGTCTTCGCCTCGTGTGCCGGGGATAAAACCGTAGTCAAACGGAAAAAACATTCCCATCGGCAGTATTTTCTTTAACAGGAAGCGGTTATTTTTTGGGTCATAATCAAACTTCTCACGGCTGCCTTTAGGCGACTCTATTGTTACAAAAATGGATTTCTTCGACATATATTTCTTTGTTATCGGGAAAACAGCATTTAAAATGGTTATGTAATACAGAGCGATATCCAAAGTTCATGCCTCCGGCCAGCGGCCATTACAGCCATGCCACAGTGCGCCATAACGTAGCGTTACTACCAACAAGTGCTGATATAATTCTACGAGCACATACATAAGATAATTGAGAAACGCTTCCCGCGAGGGCAGTTTCCCGGTTGGTTTATTATTTGAGATACTCCGCCATTATCTCATCATCAAAATATTTAACCATGACACAGGAAAACAACAGCCTATCATTAAGATTAAAAGGCAACTGGAATGAGCTTAAAGGAAAAATAAAACAACAATATGCAGATCTAACGGATGATGACCTGCTCTATGTTGAAGGAAAAGAAGATGAGCTATTA
Source organism: Chitinophaga sp. Ak27 (assembly GCF_012726295.1). GTDB lineage: Bacteria > Bacteroidota > Bacteroidia > Chitinophagales > Chitinophagaceae > Chitinophaga. The sequence goes on from NZ_JABAOB010000012.1 coordinate 174,277, forward strand.
GGCCGTCTGCAACAGAAAACAGGAAAAACAAAAGAAGAAGTAAAATCCTGGATCGATACTTTGTAAGAATGTTACAGCCCCGTCTGCCGGCAGAGATTCGCCAGGCGGGGCTTATACTGATCATAGCTTTTCCCGCACAGGAGCAGGATATTGCTGACAGTAAGTATACTCTCCTCCAGGCTGCAACCTTTAACGAAATACCCGGTGGCGCCAGCTTTCATACAGCGTTTTATTTCAGTATGACTCCCCCTGTGCTCAACACGATTTTAAACAGACGGTCGTACCGCTCTTCCTTCGCCAGTCGCTCCAATACTTCTGCGCCTGTCAGCAAGGGCATATTGAAATCTATTAGCAGCAAATCCGGCAGCGTGTCGTCTGGCAATCGCTCCAGACAGGCTAAGGCCTCCATTCCATTTGTGAGGGTATGCACTATTATAGCCGGGCACAAACTTTGAATAATAGCAGACGTAAGATCAAGATCATCTATATCATCATCTACCAACAATACGTCGAAATGTTCCTCCATGGGCTACAACTTTTAATGGTACACAAGTAATCGTAAATAAAGTAAACAACTCAACCAGGGTCAATTGTTCAATTTGCTTACAAAAATCTCATCAATTATAACGATTACCTATATACGAATATTATTTATAGCAAACAGGAGCCTTGCTATTCCATCAGCTGTTTCATTTTTGCGGCATTGGCAGCTGCATAACCGGATTGATCATTATCAAAATAGCAATAAACATCTCTGCCTTCATTATTCCAGTCTTCACATTGCTTCGCCCATTTCCGTAACGTCGGCAACCGGTAACTACCCTGGTATTTGGCACCGGGGCCGTGTAAACGAATATATACCCAGTTGGCCGTTATGGTGATGGGCGACAAATGTCCATTCAACTGGTATATACAGAAAGCACAGTTATATTGCTTTAATAGTTCGTACACCGCCGTATCATACCAGGTATGATCCCTGAACTCAAATGTGTAGCGAAACTTAGGCGGCAACAATTCCAGGAAGGCCGACAGCCGCTCCGTGTTTATCCTCCACCTTGGCGGAAACTGCCATAATATAGGCCCCATCTTTTCTTCCAGGTTACCTGCGTTGGAGAGGAAGGTATTTACTGCCTCCCTATCGACATGCAGCTTTTTTAAATGCGTGATATACCTGCTTCCCTTGACCGCAAAGATGAATCCTGCAGGCGTTTTCTTTCTCCAGTTACTAAATGTTTCGGCGGGAGGTAGATGGTAAAAGGAATTATTCAACTCCACCGTCGCGAAGTGCTTCGTATAATAAGCCAGCTCCGCGCTGTCTGCTATCTCTTCCGGATAAAAATTTCCTTTCCAATGCTGGTAGTGCCAGCCGGAAGTACCGATGTATGTTTTACCTTTTTTTATCATGACAGCTATAATATCCTTACCTGTCAGCTACTCAATAATTACACCATGATGGCTGTCGATTGTACACGCAAAATATCACTGTTGTAAACCCTTCATATAAAATACTGGCATTTTTGCTTTTGAATGTATACTTTACTGCCCGTTATTAACTATTCCATCAGATATGAAACACAAGCATAAGCATTCCTTCATGGTATGGCTGATTGCCCTGCTTGCCACCATTAGCGCAGGCACCGCAAATAGCCAATCCCACACAGACTACACCAAATATGTGAACCCATTTATTGGTACCGCTCCTTTAACTGATCCTAAAATACTGGGATATGAATTGCCGAAAGGCTGGAGATCTTGGGCAGGGTTGGTATTTCCCGGCAGCTCGCTCCCTAATGCCATGGTGCAGTTGAGTCCCATTACGGAATATGGCTCCGGGGCGGGCTATGAATATGAAGACAATACTATCTACGGATTTACCCACACCAACAAGGGACATTGGAACCTGTGCAATATTCCCCTGCTGCCGGTATCCAACCCCGGTGAAAAATTCGGCTCTCACTTCTCTCATCAGAAAGAAAGCGCTTCTCCTGGCTTCTACCAGGTATACCTGGAAGACTATAAAGTTAATGTAAGCCTGACCAGCACGCTGCGATGCGGCTATCACCGCTACGAATATGAGCAATCCACCGACCGGCAGATATTGTTCGACCTGGCCAAAGCCAACAACAGGGTAAGCAGCTGGACGATTGAACAGGACGGCAACCGTGCCATACAAGGTTACCAGGAAGTGGGAGAAGGAAAGATTTATTTCTACGCCACACTAAATAATGATATTTCCCGGCTCGACAAGCAGTCTACTTACGCCCTATTGCATATCAGCGACAATAATAAAGGACCGGTAGAAGTAAAAATTGCCTTGTCGTTTGTCAGCACTGCCAACGCCAAAGAAAACCTGGCGCAGGAAATCGGGAATCAATCTTTTGACGCTATACGTGCCGCCGCTCATGATACCTGGGAAAGTACCCTATCGAAAATACAGGTGAAAGGCGGTACCGAAAAAGAAAGGCAGCTGTTTTATTCTTCCCTGTACAGATCCCTGCTGTGGCCAGTATTACGCAGTGATGTAAACGGTGAGTACACAGATGCCAAACACCAGGTGATCAAAGCAGACTTCCGCTATTATACAGTGCCCTCGCTCTGGGATACCTATCGCAACAAAGATGTGCTATTAGGATTAATTTCTCCACAGGTAACACTGGATGTCATTAAATCGATGAAGGACATCGGCGACAAAACAGGTTTTATTCCCACCTTTTTCCATGGCGACCATGCCGCGTCTTCCATTACTGGCGCCTACCTGAGAGGAATCGACAATTTTGATGTACGCGGAACCTACCAGCTGCTGCTGAGGAATGCCAACATAGCAGGCGGTACCCGCCCTTTTATTACAGAGTATATCCAGAAGGGTTATATTTCTGATCCGGACGTTAAAAATCCCCATGTGGAAACGAAAGGGAAAGCCGGTGTATCTAAAACCCTGGAGTATGCGTACGACGACTATTCACTGGCCCAGCTGGCACAGCGACTCGGTGATACAGCCAATTACCGTATCCTGATGGCGCGCTCTAAAAATTACCGGAATGTATTTGACCGCAGCATCCGGTTTATGAGAGGACGGCTGGACAATGGCGACTGGATCGCGCCGTTCAACCCGCAATATCCTTACTACGAGTATATGTTCAGGGAAGCCAATGCCTGGCAGGTATCTTTTTATGCGCCACACGACATGAAGGGCCTGGTGGACCTCTACGGCGGCCCTAAGCCCTTTGAAGCCAAGCTGGATTCGCTGTTCACCGTACCCTGGAATCCTTCCTACATTGCACGCAATGTAGAGACCATGGTAGGGCAGTATTGTCATGGCAACCAGCCGGACCACGAAGCGCCTTTTGCCTATTATTTCATCAATAAGCCGGAGAAATCACAAAAGATGATTGATTATATACTGGGTCATTTATATGGCATTGGCGACGACGGACTGGCGCTCTGCGGAATGGATGATGCCGGGGAAATGTCGTCGTGGTATGTGTTCAGCGCCCTGGGTCTGTATCCATTTTCTGCTACCGATCCTAAGTACCTGGTTACCGTACCGGTGTTTGATGAAATAAGCTGGACGACGAGTAACGGGAAACAGCTCACTATCTGCAAACCCGGTGCCGGCAGAAACCTGAAAGCCATCAAAGTAAACGGAAAGGCGTTGAAAGGATACTTTGTATCGCACGACTTGTTTAAGCAAGGCGGCACTATTGAGGTGCTGACGAAATAAAGAGTTGATTACAGGCGCCCGACGGGCGCCTGTTTTTTACTGTGGTTTCCATACAAATCCGTCGCCTGCTTGTATCACCTTCCCAAACCCTGGCGCCGGTAAATGATAACCAAATACCAGCTGCCCCTTATTAGCCAGCTCCCGCAACGTGGCCTGGCGTGCCCGGGCCGCCTGTTCAAAATCGATATCGAAAATAGTTCCCCACTCCGGATGACGAAACAACAACTCATCCTCGTGGCAGGTATCCGCCATATGAATAAACTGTTCTTCGCCGGTGTTAATGGCAAACAAGGTATGCCCGGGTGTATGCCCCGCTGCGGCGATGGGTTGTATTCCTTCCAACAGGGCATCAGTGCTATTAAACAACTGCAACCGGCTGTTCAGTAACGCTAATATGCCTTTGATATGCTGCTGCATTTGCAGCAACGCCGCGGGGGCATTTTTACTCTTTGAAAAATCGGGACTGTCTGACATCCAGAAATCATATTCGGCCTGTGATAAATGTATGCGGGCATCCGGAAACATCAGTCGCTCTCCGATACCTACGAGCCCATTGATATGATCGGGATGTGCATGGGTCAATATAATATCCGTAATAGATTCGGGGGTAATGCCGGCGGCATGTAAATAATACCGGAGCAGGCCGGCTTCGGGAGCAGTGTAATCTCCATTTCCCGCATCAAACATCACCACCCGGTTGTTGAAACGAAGTACCAGGATATTATGTGGTAAGATAAAATGACGGAGGTTATTGCCCAATAACGCCCGCGGAAAACCCGGTGCAAAACAGCGGTCTTCGTATATGACGTCCCCGTCTGTAACGGAAAAAATTTCCATTTTCCCTGATCTGAAGGCAGTAAATCCGGCCGGATGATTCATTGTGAGTAGTAGCATAGCATTTAGTAAATTTGTCGCAAATACCCTCTTTTCGGTTAAATGAGCCCAATAGTCCGGCTTTATGGGCTTAGGCTAAAATTTTAGACTAATGACGAAGGCAAGTGTTAGAAAGAACAGGTACTTTAACCCGACCAACTGCGCGGTGACCTACTGTATGAACATCATTGGTGGCAAATGGAAGCCGGTGATTATACATCTCATCCGTAATGATACCAACCGGTACAGCTTAATGCAAAAAGCCATGCCGGAGGCCAGTAAACAAACGCTGACCAATCAATTGCGGGAGCTGGAAGCAGATGGCGTTATTGAAAGGATAGTGTTTGCAGAAACACCGCCCCGTGTGGAATACAAGATGACCGACCTGGGCAAAACCCTGTTGCCTATTATTGATGCTATGAGAACATGGGGTAAAGACTACGTAAACCGATAACGGATGGCGAAAGAGCAACCAAGGGCGCTGAAAGATTTTTATGCCGACCAGGATGAGCAATCACTTGTTGCTGCTGGAGAGTCTACGCATTTCAACATTTTTAATATTTCCGAAACGCTGCAACGCTACCGTACAGATAAGATCATGCCCTATAACCGGCGTACCTATTATAAGATTAGCCTGATACAGGGAAAAAACATGGTAGAATATGCAGACCGGGTGATCAAGGTGAGTACCAATGCCTTGCTCTTTGCCACGCCCAAAATACCTTACCGGTGGGTGCCGGAGGCGCCCGATCAATCGGGCTACTTCTGCGTATTTACGGCAGATTTTCTGTCCCCCCGGCAAACCGGATTATTCCTGGATGCCTTGCCCATCTTTAGTCCCGGCGCCTATCCCGTCTTTGAAATAGGCGATCGCGAGGTAGCAGATATACAGCGTATTTTTACACATATGCAGCAAGAGCTGGCATCCTCTTATGCTTACAAATATGATTTGATCAGGGCTTACCTGATGGAACTTATTTTGTTGGGCCAAAAGCTACACCCTGCTCCGCCCCTATTGTCGCATCATAACGCCGCGGAGCGTATTACCCTGTTGTTTATTGAACTGCTGGAAAGACAGTTTCCGTTGACGGATATACGCCAGCAAATAGAGCTTACATCGCCCAAAGGCTATGCAGACCGGCTTTCTATTCATGTTAACTATCTCAATAAAGCCCTGAAGGAAACCAGGGGGCAGACTACATCCGCCGTGATCGCCACGCGTATCCTGGAGGAAGCCAAAATATTACTGAAACATACTACCTGGAATATCTCTGAAATAGCCTGGTGTCTTGGCTTCGATGAGGTGGCCCATTTCTCCAATTTCTTTAAAAAATATACACAGTTGTCGCCCCAGCAATTCAGGGCAGCATAAACTGTTTTGATTTTTGCAAATATTGGTTTGATATCCGTAAACCGGTTCCTGATCCACAGTCTACCTTTGTTCATCAAAATAAACTACGATCATGGCATCAAACAAAATAGCGTTGGTAACAGGTGGCAGCAGAGGACTGGGCAGCAATACCGTTATTCATTTAGCAAAAAAAGGCATTTCTTCCATTTTTACGTATCATGCCAATAAAGCAGCAGCGGATAAAACAGTAGCTATGGTGTCCAAAGAAGGCGCTACCGCCGTGGCCCTTCCACTTAACACCGGCGACACCGCCTCCTTTGACACTTTTGTAAGCCGTGTAAAAACGGTGTTGACAACCTATGGATGGGAAAACATCAACTACCTGGTCAACAACGCCGGTATTTCTCATCACAACTCCATTGCACAAACAACAGAAGCGGAACTGGACCTGTTATACCAGGTCAACTTCAAAGGTGTATTTTTCCTCACACAAAAGCTGTTGCCACTACTGGCAGATGGGGGTAGCATTGTAAACATTTCTTCCGGTTTAACCCGCGTGAGCGTACCGGAAAGTGGCCCCTATGCCTCCCTGAAAGGAGCCATCGAAGTACTGACCCGTTACCTCGCCAAAGAGCTGGGACCACGGCGTATTACTGTCAACACCGTAGCGCCAGGCGCCATACAAACCGATTTCAGTGGAGGGGTGGTAAGAGATAACCCCGAAGTAAACAGGATGGTAGCCAGTATGACCGCCCTTGGCCGCGCAGGAGAGCCGGATGACATAGGCCCTATGATCGCCTCCCTGCTAGGCGAGGAAAACCGGTGGGTAAACGGCCAACGTATAGAGGTTGCCGGTGGCATGGTGCTATAGTGAGATGATTCAGTGAATTTATGAGATGTTAACGCCACCGGGGATACCGATGAACTGTTATTTTTGCCGTTTCGCGCAATGGCACAAAAACCGTTACGCAGCTAAAATTTCCGGCAAAGATGAAATCTATCGTTATCATTTTCGCGCTGATGCTCTCCGGCATTATCCCGCTCCTGGCGCAGGAACGCTCAGCCAATATTCCGGGCGACTTCGCAGATCCCTCTATCCTCCGGCAAGGCAACCAATACTATGCTATTGGCACTTCCAGTGAATGGGGGCCGCAATTCCCGATATTCCGTTCCTTGAATCTGCGGCAATGGAAACAAACAGGATTCCTGTTTGATCAGGCGCCTGCCTGGACTGTAGGTTCTTTCTGGGCGCCTGAATATTTCTATCACCATAATACCTACTTCGTTTATTATACCGCCCGGAGAAAGAGCGATGGCGTATCCTGCATCGGCGTAGCCACTTCTGCTCACCCCGATCATGGTTTCAAAGACCATGGTATACTTATCGAATACGGCAGGGAAGCCATCGACGCTTTTGTATTCGATGACAACGGGCAGCTGTACATTACCTGGAAAGCCTATGGGCTCGACAAACGCCCCATTGAAATACTAGGCAGCAAACTCGCCCCCGACGGGCTTTCCCTGGTGGGCCAACCGTTTACCCTGCTCAAAGACAACGAGGGAAAAGGAATGGAAGGACAGAGTATCCTGAAGAAAGGTAACTTTTACTATCTTTTTTATTCCGCCGGCGCCTGTTGCGGCGCTGATTGCAGCTACCATGTAAATGTAGCCCGTTCCACTACCATCACCGGGCCTTATACTGACTATCGCAACAACCCGGTGCTGACCGATGGAGGCAACTGGAAATGCCCCGGTCACGGTACTTTCGTACAAGATACACAAGGCGCTACCTTCTACCTTTACCACGCCTATAATAAGCAGAGCAATGTTTTCACAGGAAGGGAAGGGCTTATATCCGCCCTGTCATGGAATGCGGATCAGTGGCCTGTATTCAGCTCGTCTACCGCGCTGGAGAACCAACCGCCCCTTACAGTATACCATTATGATTTTGCCCACGTCAACAACGACATCTTCTGGCAGTGGGATTTCAGGAATATGCAACCGCTGTACCGTTACAACAACGGGATATTGCATTTATCAGGGAAATATAGTGCACAAAATCCTTCCGGTATTGCACTCACTCTTCGCCCTTACTCTGCTGCCTATGATATCAGCACGGCGGTAGTCAATCACAATCCCGCCGCCAAAGGCCTGGTGGTATATGGCGACGCCGGTGCAGCTGCTGGCATTGCTGTCAGCGGTAATAAAGCAATATTTTGGATATCGAAAGATGGGAAACGCAGGGTGCTTAATGAACAATCAATCACCGACACAAATTCATCAGTATACCTGAAGCTGTCGGTATTTCCCGATTTCACCTGCCGGGTGTACTGGAAACAACAGCAGGACTGGGAAGAGCTTACTCCCGGGAAGCAGCCTTACACTATCAGCTTCCTGCCACCATGGGACAGAAGCCCAAGGCCGGGGTTGAGTTTTATGGGGACGGAGAAAGAGGAGGCGGTGTTTAGTTTTTTTGAGATAAGGTATAGGTAGGAATCAGCGGTTAATACAAGAACAAGAAAGGGAATACTATGAAGTATCCCTTTTCTTGTTTAATTCATGCCTTTTGATATGCTCAGATTAATAAGGTTCCACGATCATCCACTCTACGGAGCCACTCGAAGATACCGCCTCTTTCGTCCAAAAAATGGTAAAGCTGGTTCCTGCTACCCTGGGCCCCAGGCAAGGAGCTGTCATTCCTGCAATAGGAGATGCAGCGGTAACAACTGGTGTTAGAAATATCCTACTATTTGCGGTAACGGCTGTTGTATTAACTGTCACAGATATTACCCCACTGCCGAAACTGGCCACTCCCATAGTAGCGTTGGCGGTGCCTTCTTTCATCTTTATGGCGGTAGTGCTAATTCCTCCTGATGCAGTCAATGCTCCGGTCATATTTGTAGTGCCGGAAACACTTACGGTATTTAAAGTAGTTTGTCCTCCTACATTTAATGCGGTACCAATAACGCCTGCTCCGCTGATATTGAAATTAGAAGATGCTTGTACACTGGTTCCATTTTGAATAAAAGCGCCCGAGTTATCTATTACATATCCAAGAGCATCCGTCGCTAACATCTTAGTATTGGGTAGATTCGTGAATTTATAACCTGTTCCGTCAATATCAAAATACCTCCCGGTAGCCGTGTTACCACCTCCCAACCTCAATGGCGTATAAGCGCCTGCTGTTCTGTCAAAACCATATAGCGCAGCTATGCCACCGCTAAAGCCAAGTTCTGCCGCAGGGCCGGTACCATTCGCAGTATACCAGCCTTTAAACCTTCCCTGACCAACCAATTCCAAGCTGCCCAAACCATCCAATCTGGCAACGGGGGTTGTTCCTCCATACCATTTAAATCCAACCGTATTACTATTTATTGGAACAGAGTTCCAGATATGTGAAGTTTCCACTCCGGTGGCATAATCTACAGCAGCGGTAGATAACGTAGAATAATAAACGAGTTTAGTTCCTGCACTTCTGGTGGTAAAAGTAGGCGCCACTACCCCAAAATTGCTATAATTGATCAAATTGGATGTACCGTTAGTTAACTGGATACCTCCGGCAAAAGAGGCCATACTACCAAATGTGCCATTACCTGTAATATTAAAGTTCGCTGTTTGCGCAGTAGTACCATTTTGTATGTAGTTGCCCGCTCCGGATAGTGGCGCAGCGCCTATATCTAGTAATGTTTGTGCACCAGTTCTATATCTGAGTACTCCACCATTTGATACCAGGAATTTATCTACATCTGTTGCCTCATTGTTAATTATGCCTAATGTTACCTCTCCAGTTGACCTGTTAATGCTTAGTGGGACGTCGATCTGCCCACCGTTATCCGCATATCGTGCAATATTAAAATTACTTCCTACGTTTCCGGTGCCCGTTTCCGTAATACTTTTATGGATGGTCCACCTTGTATTGGGCTGTCCGATTCCTCTTCCGTTATATATCACGAGATCAGCCAGCCCAATTGATGCTGTTGATCTAAAAGTACCAGCGGTTGCCCCTCCGGCAATCCAAAAGCTTGCTCCTGACTGTGCAACCGTTTCTTGATTCTGAATGTAATTCCAGGATCCGGCAGCAGGGGCTGCGGAAATATCTGACGCGAGTAAAGCCCTGGTAGCGGCTCCAGTGATATGTCCGGCACTATTTACAAATAAACGTGACAACACATTTGCACCTGTTAAAGTGGGATCAACTGCGTTTCCCGCCGGGTGCGCATTAGCATCCCATATTTGATAGTAGGTATTTCCTCCATCTAATGAATACCTCGCATAGGTCAATGCTGCCGGAACATCTATAACTCTCGTTGATGTGCCGGATGCAACTCCCATATACGCTGATCCCGCAGCATTGATTGCATAGGTGGCCTTATAGTCAGTTCCACCTATTGTCCTGGTTACATTCAGTCCGTATTGTGTGGTTTGACCAGAAGCCCCCAAATTAATATTGTTGTTGGCTTGGCTTCCATTCAATAATACGGTAGATAAAGGAATATTACCGGGTGCGACATCCTTTGTATGGGCATTTATACTATCTATCATCTGACCCAATATTGGAAATTCATTATTGAGTAATGCACTTTCACCTCTTACCCGGCAATTGAAATTAGCTCCTGCCAACCCTGCTGATTGCTGATCATTAAGACCTAATATCCGGTATCCGGTTTGCGTAAAAAACTCAAGATTATGAAGATCCATATTGATCAAGGTCGTATTGGGATTACCGTTTACATCAACATTTATGATCTTTGAACTATTAGTAACGGGATTGAAAGATAAGTGTAGCCCTTTATCAGTGTTTGACAACGCGTTACCTGTAATCAGCATTTCGTTCGATGTTCGATTACCTACTGTAGTGACATCCTGTAGCGAACCACCTCCCACTGTCATTAATTTCAATTTCAGGTTACCAGCCGCATCAGTTGTTAGCACACTGTCTCCAGCCGCGTTATTTTTATACCTCGTCAGTACGACACTATCGCCAACTTTCGCGGCCCCACTAATCCATAAATTGGCTGCCTGCGCAGCTACCTTTTGGTTAAGAACATACGCCTTATCAGCATAATCCTTAAATAACAGCTCCCTCCACTGGCTCCACTTTGTTTGCGTATCATCCTTTGTGCGTATAAAAGCACCATTAGGCCCTTGCAACTCCCCATTCCAGTTAACAGCGAAATCGAATCCAGTAGTAGCAGTTTTTACCACCAGGCCGTTGTAATAGGTATTTGATCCGGAGCCATTGAATGCCTGCGCCGAAAGTACCGGCATATCCGGTGCACTATAAGCGAAATAACCAATAGGTTTATTGGTATACCACTGTTCCCAACGCATCGTATCTGTTGCAGAAAGCGTTGCAAAATTAGTTGATAACAAATCATAACGGGTATCTGTCCATGGGGACAGCACATTAGACAGGTTAATCGTATCCTGCCCTTGAATCGCCAGCAGACCTAATCCTGGCGAAGTGAATCTCAGTTTCTGAAACTCAGTTCTACCATTGCCTTTGTTGAATAAAAAACCTGGTACCTTTTGAGTACGGTTTTCAAGAATTAATTCGGCGGTGTCGCAGGTATTGTAGATACGTACGCTGTCGGCTTTAATCTGGTACACGTGCTGGGCATGGCAAAACGTACCGATGAATAGTAAAAAAATAATACTAAAAAATGATCTCATAGTATGGGGTGTTAGGACTTTCGTTTTATTTTATTAATGGATGTTCCTTTCCATTCGCGTTAATCGCTATTTCCTGGTATCTTTCAATTGTTTCCTGAGCATTTTCACTTCTTCCTTCAATGTTTTTACTTGCCCATTCATCTCCTGGATTCAGCAGTATCACAGGTGTTATATATACATACACTGTCTGCCTTAATCTGGTAAACTTGTTGGGCGTAACAAAATGAACCAATGAATAGAAAAAAAATGATACAAAAAAATATTTCATAGTAAAAAGGATGTTGTTAGGGCTTTCTTGATACAAATTTGTTAGCCATTATTGTAGTAATATTAATACTTCAAAAATTTCGATTTCTTTGCATTTGGCTAAAAAAATGATTTTCTCGTTTTATTACCGTCAATAAATGTGCTTTAGCACCCAGTTAAGGCTATCTGGAAAAGATATCCCATTCTTTTCAAAACTATCCGGGAAAATCAACAACCGACTTGTACCAGGATCCTTTGAAGAGTATAATAAAGGATACTTATGATTTAAGAAAAAGCTTATATCTCCTGCTACTATTCTATAGTATAAAAGCCCCCCATAGTAGGAAGTACCATTAACTTCATATTTATATTGCAAAACAACACCACTACCTCTAGTCCCAATATAATAACCTGTTACCTCGCCTGCAGTTAAATGAGCATTTTTTTGAAAATTCTTTTCCCTCCACCCATTAGTTAACAACATTATCCCCAATACTGAAAAAATGGCTGTCGCAACAATAATACCTTTTTTGCTAATCATAGTTACTCTTTTCTCATTTATAATATCCCTTTCATCAGGTTCCCACTCTGCTTCTCGTCCCTTTCTACTTCTCTATGAAAGCTAATGATTCCGCCAAGAAGGAAATTCTACTGTATCTCTTGATTTGACAAATTTATCATACTCAATCAATAAGCTATCACTTGGTGCCTCAACATGTGCTGTACCTTTGTAAATAAATCCTCTCCGATAGGAATAACTGTCAGCCACTGTGTCAATATCAATTACTTCCATAACACGAGAATTGTTATCTAATGCATAATTATCAATTAAATAAACTGGATAACTAAATGACAAATATTTAATTGGGAAATTGATTACGGCTCCTCTATCTTGTTTTTCCGATCTCGAATAAAATTCAATTAGTCTGTTCGTATCTTTATCATTGCTTACATACATAGCGGAGTTTAATGTCCTATAATAAGTATCGTAAACATAAATCTTCCTATTATTCTTTATTCGCTGGTACATTCTCTTTCCATCATACCGTCGGTACAGGTAAGATGAATACCAAGTAACATTAACAACAACAAATATTACCGCCATCGCAGTAATCCATATTTTAAACTGTCGCTCGTTAAACATATGTTATTTATAAATTAATGAACCTTAAAATATCGAACTTTCTAATTACTTACTTTTTCTTCTTCTGATTTATAATCAAAGCTCTTCCAGTTATTTACGGGGGTGGTCTCCTGCACTTTTTTCCCATTAATGGTTTTAACTGTCGACATAGCATCAGATGTAACTCTGATACCAGTATGATTAGTTTTAGGAGCAAAAGGGTTCTTCAAATTTGTCTCTATTAAATCTCCTATATATCCAACAATATTATCGTTCTCATCTCTCATAGGCGAAACATTTTCAACACTCCAAACCCCCAAAGCGTGTGTCTTGGCATTTTTTTCCGCCGTTGTAATTGAAATCGAAGCCAGCACCACCGTCTGATTCCCAGTTTTGATCGTTCCTCCTATTCCATAGCCTAAGGATATTCCCGCATTATCTTCTCCAAAAGTCAAACTTCCTCCCAATCCCAATTTAAGACCTACTGTTGACATAGAAAATCCTAATGAATTCATTGCCTGCTCAAATGTTGGTTTATGTATCCATTGATACGCAGCATCGCCTCCACCTTCAGCTCCTATAACCAAAGTTGGATTCTTACTCCCATCGCTTAGATCTTGATTCGTCGGGTTTATGGTAGAGGATAATGCAAATTGAGTTTTACCAATCATATCGTAAGCAGTACCAATCCGAATTGCATAGTTCGCGCCATAACCAAGCCCACCAGCTGTGTTGACACCAGTTGTCACTACCGAAGTTGAATTGCCCCATTCCTTTCCATCAATATCCACTCCGTCAATGGGTCTATTGCTTGCAAACTGGTACGGCGTCAACATCGGATAACTTTTTGTCAACGGATCCACACTCAAAAACTTGCCAATCCTCGGATCATACACCCTCATCCCATAATCCTGCTGGTTCCCCTCTCCCTTCACTTCATTATCATTCTCCTTCCCATTGAAACCCCAGCGATACCCACTACTATTCATCGACCTACCCAATAGCCCCATACCAAACGGCGCATAATCCTGTGCCGAAATAACACGGGCTTCATAATGATCTACTACGCTACTATCCAGGGAAACACCCAGTTTATCATCCGACACGGTAGCCAGCACATTCTCCAAATGGTTACTTAATTCAAAGACCTTATACCTACGCATAAAGTTAGTGAATTGTGCATCTCCCACACCGGTTAATTTATATACTTCCGGGAAGGTATCCTGTTGTACGGCGGTAATCCTGGTATCCATTCCTAAACGGCTGCTTCCATAAACCGGCGTTTCTGTCTGGCTCAACTGCCCATTATTAATAGCAGGGTCGCCGGATACGTAGATACTCATTACGTTACCGGTGGCATCGCGTACATAACGGGTAATGGTATTCCCTACTTGTTTGCTGATACGATTGCCGGCTGCGTCATAGGTGTAAGTGATAAGTGTGCCGTCTGCCTTCCGGATCCGGGCTATTTTTCCATATACTGTCCATACAACGCTATCGAGGTTAGCGCCTTTATCACGGATAAGATTACCTATGGAATCGTATTGGTAATTACCAGTCAGCTGATCGTCAATGTCGGTATCATACTGCCCTGCAGCGATGCTATCGTTTATCCACGACAGTTTGTTGGTGCCCGGTTGATAGTGGTAGGTCAGCTGGTCCATGGGCGAAGGCTTATTACCATTCCGATGATAAGTCAGAATGTTACCGTTGGCATCGTAGGTAATATCTTCTTTATAATCGTTGATGGCAAGCGGCGTCCAGGTGTTAGTGGTTTGTTCCAGGCCACGGTTGGCTTCCATGCCTACCAGGCGGTTCAGCGCATCGTACCTGTAAGTGTACAGCAAAGGGTCACCGGCTTTTGGCAGGTTAACGCTCATAGCGCCGATGTTACCATTGTAGAGCGGTTTCAATACGCCGGCTGCTCCTGCAAACGGACGTTTACCGGATACGGATACATAATCGCTGTCACCAAAATAGTGCAGACCAAATCCAAACACATCTTTCGCGGTGATGCCGTTGGTAGCGCCATCCAGACCGATATCTTTACCGGTACCAATGGCACTGCTGTTAATACCTTTCAGCCAACCTTGTAACGTATAGGCGTAGTCGATACCCTGTACCTGTGCCTGGCCAATTACCGACCGGGCCAACGGACCATGCTTATAGTACTGGTAGTACGCGTCATTTTCCCAGTATAAGCTATCGCGACTCGTTTCCACGTTGGTTAACCGGTTTTCTGCGTCGTAGCTATACCGGTGATAGAAAGCATCTGCCTTGCCTGGCTGATAGCTGACGGTATTGACTTTTCCGCTTACCAGGTCGTAGGAATAATTGATTTTCTTGAAACGGTTGCTGGCATTTACTTCTGTACCGGGGTTATAATCCTGCAATAGCGTACGTACGTTACCGTGGATATCGTAACTATAATAAGTAGCAGAGGCCTGACCACCAGGGATGGTGTCTGCTACCCTATTGTATACAGCGCTCCAGGCCACACGGTTGCGCAGGTTGGTAGCTTTCCAGTCTATTCCTTCAATAAATCCGTAAGGTTGGTCATATACAGTCCTGGTAATTTGCGTACGGCTGCTGCCAGCTGCCTGTATCCAGGCAGATAAAGCCACCGGATCACGACTGATCACATCCGACATGGAAGCACTGCTGTTAATTTCACCCACTTCCGTAATCCTTCCCAGGTTATCATACAGGGTGTAGCTATAGGCTGCATTGGCCACCTGTTGAGCGTTCTGCGATACCGCCACCCGGCCCAGGCGATCGTACCAATAGCGGGATACGCCTGCATCCGGCGTCTTTTGTTCCACCATGCCGTTGAGCGTATTGTAACGGTATTCTGTTGGCAGGCGGTGCTGCACGGTTAATGCTACGCCTTGCTCACGGGCGGTTCTTACTCTTCTCAGCCAGTCGTCTGAACGATCTTTCACCACGCCGGCCGGTGGTATGGTTTTCACCAGGTTGCCTGCCTGGTCGTAATAATATAACGTATAGTGATACTCTGCGGAATTATGCGTTACAGCAAACCGCTCCCGGGCATCCAGTGCTGTATTAATATAAGTGCTGTTGAAGTCATTTGCCACAGAATCAACGATAGCATTGTAGATAATATTGGCAATATTATCTGCCATAGCCAGGCTATCAGCGCAGGAAGTGACTGGCGTCAACGGATCCTCGTCATATACAGGTGTAGCGTTGCCGCATAACAGCCCGGTGTATATCATAAAACAGCTGTCTATGCCCGGGCAGGAAATTGTATTGGCAGTTGGCTGGCAATTGCTTTCCACTACCGCCACGGTATTGATGTACCTGTCAGACAGGTACAGCGTGGCTTGCGTAGCCAGTGCAATCAAAGACGGGTTGTCTGTTTGTGCAGTCAGGCTTTCATTCTTATCTGAACAGCCGCTCTTTCCATCTTTGTTGGCCAACATCAGCATGGCCTGACCGTTATATAGACCAGCACCAGCCAAACGGCCATCGGAGGCTTCCGCTATCTTATATACTTTATCGTTGCCTGGTAATTGTACATGACTGGTTGTTTGCAAACTATTGCCTGCTCCCCACTTGCTCCAATATACGTCTTGTGTGGAGGCGGCCGACATCACGCCCCCATCTGCGGTGGTAGTGGCTGTCCAGCTTTGGCTACCGGAGAGGTTTTTCAGTTGTTTACCAATTGCGGAGAGGCCTGTATTATCAATATCTAACAGCTCCCCTGCCACATTACTGCCGGCTACCACCATTTTATAGCCGGTAGCGGTTTTCAGCAGGTTGTTTACAACACAATTGCCCATACCAATTGGTTGGTATTGCATCATAAACAACTCTGCCCCGGTGGCCAGGTTCTGTTTAAACAGTACCGGGGCCTGTTCACTGCTCTGGCCTTTCATAGTAGTAGCAGCAATCAATGTATCGTTACTGGCTATGAGGCTAATCACGTCTTTAGGCGCGATGGTAGTATCCGTACTGGAAGAAGATGCCATACGTAGCATCCCTCCTGAACTGTTACCGCCGGTTTGTTTCAGCCATAACAGGTCTCCCCCGGGTGTCAATACACCGGTAATCCATTCGGTACTAACGCCAGCGGTTGTACGTAACCCTGCAATGGCAAAATTGCCTGTGCTGGTTTCCACGATGTCACTGCCTATAGCGCCGTTGGCATCTCCAAAATCGATGGTTTTATTCCACACCATGGTACCATCTGCAGCGGTTTTTACCAACAGCATGGCTCCTTGCGGGAAACAGAAGGAGTAAGTGGTACCAATACCAATATAGCCGCTATCTGCGGTAGGTATCAACCTGCGGAAAACATCGTCTTCTGTTCCGCCGTAAGTTTTAGACCACTGGAGATTACCCTGCAGATCCGTTTTTATAATGTAAGCGTCTTTCCCGCCCACACTGCAACCTGTTGTGCTACCTGCCAAAATAAATCCACCGGCTACTGCCCGCACGTCGGTAATGCTGTCCTGTCCTCCGTTGGAATAGGTATTGACCATCTTCCCGGTGCCTGCTACTTTAATACATACTGGCGTGCCACGATTAGTTGATTGATGGCAGCTATCCAGGAATTCGAGGTAGGTACCGGCATTTTCATGGAAGCCAAGCCGGCTATTCATAAAGGCAGCGAACAACACATTTTTCTTCCGCTGTATCGAATCCGTTTCATCATAGGCCGGCGTTACACCCGGATAAGCTGTCACAAACGCGTTATACAGGCTATCGGTTACCGCGCAGTTCACGCAGGGCGCCGCTATATTACATTGTATTAAGGTAGGTATTTTTACAGGCTTGGGCAGGTAGTTACAATTGGCCGTGTTGCTGCCGCAGGCAGCCAGTAAATCATCCAGGTCAGTCTGCGCAATTTTCACACCGCGCTTGCGCAAGAGGTAGGCAGAGAAATTAGCATCAGCAGGCAATTTAAGCTGCTGATATTCTGCATTCAGTGCATTGAGGTTATTACATTCACATTCCTGGGGCTTCTTAAAGCTAAAGTTGTTCGCGGTGGCTGGTTGTTTATCGTAAGGAGCCGGGAAGGTGATCATTTCTCCGTTACAAATTAACGGATCAGTGATCTGATGCCTATCGTTATATTCAGCCAGTATAGCCTGGAAGCTGGTGTACGGATTGGAAGCACCTGGTTTCAAGGTACTGGCCCCGTACGGATGGTTGTTATCCGCGCTGGCCTTACATAACGCCAGCAGCTTCATTTTTATCTCTCCTAAAGCACCTGCATCATACTTACAAGGCGCCAATTGCTTTAGCCATCTATCTGCCAGCGTATCTATCTGCTGGTAATAAACCTGGTTCATGGCATCCTGTGCTGCCTGGGCCTGGTTGGACGACTGCTGTATACTGTTGTTGATAGCATCAGCACCGGTTTGTTGCAATACATTGGAAGCTACCACAAACCTGGGGGCTTTACCTATGGCCATCAAGGCACTGGCTTGTTGACTTCCGCCCGGGCAATTACTATTTATATAATTATCGACCCCAGTCCGGTGAATGTTCAGGTATAACGACCGGAAGGTACGCCATACCATGTCCAGATCCGGGCCACAGAAGCTGCTCTCCGCCTGGGAAGGCGTGTAAGCCGCATAGGTATCTGAGCAGCTGGCAGTCTGATCGCAGATAGTCGATACAATGGCCATTCCCAGCAACGTCATAGGCTGGTTAGACGCTGACCTGAACTTATTCATTTCAGTGTTCAGGTAATCCGGCATCAACGCCGTCAATGGATCGGCAGTACTGCCCGACAGTGGCGCCAGGTATCCTTTTTGTTTTGCGCCAAAGTAGGTATCCGTAGCCAGGAAATCCTTTTCCCACAACTGCGCCTTCTTCAGCTGGTCGCCCGACACAAAGCTAAGTTTACAAAACTCCGGATGGTATTTTAACAACGCTTCGGCCCAGGATGGTTGAAAGGCATCGGCAAATTCCAGGGGAGGTAGCTCCTGTGGCTTTACCATTGTATTAGTCACCGCATTCAATATCATTGACGGGCTGCCATCTGCATTCAGATAGTTAATGTCGCTGCGTTTGTAAACCGGTGCCCCGTTATTACTAAATAATATCGAATAGGCAATGGCGCTACTGTTACTGCTATCGGCCAACAAGGCATATTGTCCGGATGGCGGGCTCATATCCTCCAGCATCATTGCCCGTATATCGTCGCCATCGGTGCGTAATGAATCTTCGCAACCAGCGCAGGCGGGAGCACATAGCAGCTTACGCTTTTCTGCCAGTTGCGCTTCCCTTATTTCCTCCAGCGTTGTACACACATTATGTTTCAGGAAGGTGCTATCGCGGTAATAGTCCATCGCCACCTGGCTGATGGATAATGTCTTTGTTACTTCATAAGTACCTTTTACCAGGTAAAGGGAGAAGGAAAGTGATAGCTTCCCATTATCATTCACCTGGAGATCAGGTGTATAGTTATGCAGTACCGTATCAAATGGAGCGCCTCCCAGGTGAAGGTTCCAGGCATCGTCTGTAATATGTACCTGCAAATCATATAGCCCCAGATAGCTGGTAGTATCGTTATTGCAACCCACTTTTTTCAACGTGGGAGGATCCATTTCGTAGGTAAAGGTATAAGTACCATCCATCAATACAGGAATAGAACGATGAGTGATCAACGCCTGATCTTCTTTAGCCGTACTGCCTGCGCCGGAGAGTGAATCTGTTTCTGTTTTTACTACTTTATCCGGCAAATCTGTGAGGCTTTTATTCCACGCCTCGCCGGCCAGCGCGGTAGCTACCGTGCGGCCATGCATATCGATATAGCTCACCGAAACCTGGCCGTTGGCATCTTCTACGGCATTTTTGCTATAGTGACTGCTTAACCCGGCTTCTGTACCAAACAGTGCATCCAGGTTTTCCTGCTCTGCATCGCCATAGTAGTATTTTGTTTCGTGGTTGCTGCCAATTTTAAATGCAGCGCCCACTCCTCCCTGGCGGCTAACACGGCCGGTATTATCAGGTGTATAGATCGTTTCTGTAAAAGCATATCCCTGGGCATCCGGCAGGTATTGATTGATGCCGGTATTTTTTTCCGGGTTGGCCGGTGAATAATACTGGTTGGCCCCAGAGCTGGTACTCATAGCGGGAGCGCTGGCCGTCAGGATATCGGAAGGTTGATTAATACGGTCATATTGATTTTTATCATACTCGCCTCCGTTGATAGCACTATTGAGGTTACGGGTATATTTCATTACCTGGTTAAGCGTAGGCGCAGGTAATACCTGTATAACCGGGCGTCCCTGGTAATCGTATAAGCTTTCCGCCACCACCGTTTGATTAGTGGTATTGTCTTTGGTAACCGTTTGACGGTTACGTAAACTACCATCATAATATTGCAATACTACTTTTCGCTTGCCATCTTCGGCAAATGAAATACTGGACTGCCAGTTCAATTGATGTTGATGCCCGTCGAAAGTATAGCTGCCCATACCGCCTGGGAAGCTGGAACTCCAGGCTGTTTCTATTCTCACATCATTATTCTTTTCCTGCACCGCTCTTACCCTATAAAACAGTACCCCTACTTTATCGTAAAGCAAAGGAATAGCATAACTATTTCCGGAGATGGTTACACGCGTGGTATTATCCTGAAAAACCAGTGCTGGCACAACGGGGCTGCCATACCTGTTGGCCTCCAGGGCGCTGGAATCTATATACGCCCATTCCAGGTCGTATACATCTGCACCAGCTACTGCCGGCCAACTGACAGTAATTTCATCCGTAGAATCTGTATTTGCTGGCTGATTGGACGTAATGGTAGTAATAGCATTGGCCTGGCAATCCAGTTTATATACCGGGTGTACTTCCATCTCATTATCCAATACCAGTGCGGGAATTACATTTCTGGACGCATTGGTGGTAACGCTCAATACCTGCACCTTTACCTGGTGAGCATTGCTAAATACAAAACTATTGCGCAAACTATAGGGATGAGCGGTATCATAATTGATCGTCAGGCTACGATCGGTAGAATATGTGCTCAAGTCTGGCGCAGTATAGAAAATACGGACGTTTACCGTAGCGCTGAAAGTATCCGGCAGGTATATCCCTGCATACTCATTGATACGCAAGGTAACGCTATTGCGAACCAGGTAAGGCGTGTCAAGACGGCTTTTGATAGCAGCATCAAAATATACATCATCCTGTACGTTGATGGCAGAATCTTTTGCCAGCTGGCCTTTGGCACCATCCAGGGTTCGTTTAATCAACACTCCCCGGCCCTGCTGCGCATAGCCGGCCAAACCAAGCAACAGGATACTGCTCAGGAGCAACAACAGGGTACGGGATATTTTGAGCAAATAAGGTCTCATATATTTCTATAGGTTCGGCGATGCTTTAAAAATCTGATAGTCGCGGTATGTTGGTGTAACAATGAAATCATCTCCTTTCCTGGTGAAATAGTTGCTTTCATTGAATCCATTATAACCGTTGGGGATAGGCTGATAGTTAACAAAACGGGAATATACTTCTACGGTGTGCAAGGTATCTTCTGCCAGTACGTCCATTGTGATACGGGTGCTCTTCAAATAACCACTGCGGGCATCTATGATAAAAACGGCCTGCTTATACTGCAGTCCTGCAGGATAAGTAAGTTGTAATATTTTCTCTTTCCCTTCTGTTTTAAGGGACCATTCCTTCACCTCTCCAACTACCTGGGAAAGGTTGGCCACGGCCACCATCTCTTGTTCCGGCGTAGTAACCGGCTTATTCAGGTACATGGTTTTATCCTGGTGAAACAGGGTAATCGTATACCTTTCATTAGAGATGGTTTCCACACCATCCATGAGGTAATGCAGTTGACGGCCGGCGATCTTCACCATGCCAGATACCGTGTCGGGAGCAGTGCCCGGGGCATCCAGGCGGGTGTAGCTGATCTTCACCTCGTAAGAAACCGGGCGGCTTATAAGGTCCTGTTGCATTTTTTTGAAAACAGCCAATAGCGCGGCTGTATCTTTCGATTGTGCCGTTGTTTGCCAGCTACTGCTGATCAATAGCAGCAACAAACACCATTTTGCTATTGACATACCGCTATTATTCATTGTCTTCTTTTATAAAACCGTTCCTTGTTTCTTTAATAGTTTTAACGCCCCGCTCTGTTTCTTTCTTCACACGCGTAAGGGTACCATCATCATCATATTCATAGAAGGTGGCGTAATTGTTTTCATCCAATTCGGCCATCAGGCGAAGGTTCTGCGGATCATACACAAAAGATTTCATGTTGGCATGATAAGGATGGAAACGCAGGTCATCCAGGTACACCCGTGTGCCGCCGGTAGTTGCCATTACTACGCTGAGACCAGTGCTTCCTACCGGGAGGTCAACTACCCGCTCATACCGTTGCCAGCCATCGATGATACTCCCTACTGGCGTTACATCTGCCGTGAGCCGGGTATCGCCGGCTACGAACAGGGTTATTTTACTATGCGTATAAGCAGTGCATTTACAATCCTGTTCCTCTTTTACCCACACACTGAAAAGCATACTATTGCCGGCCACCGGGGAAAATGGCGGTAATAATATGGTGCTGTCTACCTTCACATTACTCAGCACCTGGTAAGGGGTACACGCGCTGGATCCAAGGATAAACCGGGGCGAGTTGATGGTAGTTTCTGTAGCTATTACCGGCACTTTCACCTGTACAGTATCATTGGCCTCCAGGCGTAAGCTATAACGGCCGGTATGATGCTGTGTGGTATCCATTTTGGGGATATAGTTGCTGAAGTCCAGCCGCCGGTCTACCGGGCAGGCGCCGTCATCGCACTTACCACTTACAAACGAATAATCTTCAAACCCATCGAAGGCAGCCTCCCGGTAGCGGCTATTCTGAACGGTGGCCACCGGGATGGCATTGTCGTACCCATAGAGCGCAGCGTTGTAGCGACCCAGCGGGTCTTTATTCTCCAGTTCAAATCCTTTCTTGTTGAAAATGGTACTTTCCGCATTCCACACCCAGGCAGTGGTATCGTAGCTGGCGTCTTTTGCCCAGCCTTTGGTTTGTTGTTTCCAGAAACTGCTGAAGGCATCAAATGCACCGTCTGAGCGAACATTGGTTGCCTGTGCAGTGCTCGACTGCGCCCGGGCGCCATAGTAAACATAAGAACGGGAAGGACGCCAGTTACCCAGCATACCGAATGTATAAGGATTCACGCTGGTATCTGTCACCGCGCTATAACAATATGTTACATAAGGTGCCAAACGGATGTTTACACTGCCTTCTATAGGACGGCTACACATATCTGAACTGATAGATACATGATATACGCCTTCGTCTTTAGGTTTCACCTGGTGCAAGGTTACTATCTGATCGGTGCTGGTAAAACTATTAGGCCCGGTCCAGCTATAATATTTGGCGGTAGTAGGCAGGTTAAACGCCCTGAGGTATACCTCGTCGTTGATACAAAACAGCGGCTTATCAGTAGTGATCACCTGGAAATTGGCAAAGTCGAGAATGGTTACCCGTTGCACAATAGAGGCGTTACAATCATCGATGATCTTCACCTGGTAACTGGCGTTTCTCATCAGCTGGTAATTGCTGCTGCCATCGAAATTGCCGGTATAATTACTGTCCAGGTAAGGCCCTGTTTCCCCATTCCCATCTGCCGCCAGTTTGTACAGGTAATGGCTGGTGGTACTGTTGCCGAAGGCAGCGCGGATTTTAATATGGCCGGCGTTATTGGGATCGCCGGGGCATACCCAGCCGAGGGTGCTGTCGGCGCGGGTTTTCAGGGGAGAGTCTTCGAAGGTGATGGTTTTGACGTTGTCGCCGAAGTCAAATACCCACTCCAAATCCGACATCCCAATGGTATAGGTCCCCGCAAATGGCAATACAAACGACTCTCCTTCGCTAATAACTCCTACTGGATAAGGGGCTGTTGCCGACATTATTATATATTTTCCCCCTTCCGTACTCGCTCCAAATCGTACAGTTCCAGATGGCGTTATCTTCATCCCTAAACAAGTCCTCTCCATGGTATAAGACCAATGATAATAAAAGACATTATCATCACTGATATAAACGGGGAAGTCATAATCTTTCCTTTTACAAGGATCTGATACTCTAACTACATAATAGCCGGGAGAAAGAACCGATCCATCATCCTTGTTTTGTAGATAGTAGGTATAATTATTACCAGAAGAAACTGTCACGCCGGTTGTCGTAAAAGGATATATAATCCGTATAGTTGTTCCGACAGGAAAAGGACTGTATCTGCTAGACACAACAAATTGGCCAGCACCACTTTGCCCATATAACGAATAATTTGAGGGAGACGGCACCACACTATATGGGCTTATTGTATCCAACTCTAATACATCGAATTGTGTATCTTGATAAAGGACTGCACTATCCCCTGAAACGACTTTCAATTTATACTTCCCGAGTGGAAACTGCCGTGAATTTTGATATGACCCAACATTATAAGATACTGTATCCGTTAACACATAACCGGTCTCTCTATTTTCCAATGTTATAACCAACGGATTGCAGAAAAAATCCTGATAATAATAAAGTGTGTTGAAACTAAAATGGTTGTTACAATCCCTATTAACCGTATAGCGGAAACCAGGATTGCTAATCGAACGGATATTTCTTATCTCATCCTGGCAGGGGCCCTTTACATAGAACGCAATTTGCTTTCCATAATAATCTTTCATTGTTTTTCCTGCTGCCAGTAAGAAAGTGTCATTTGAGCCATTTAATGGACGATAGGGTGTCTTTGGACCGCTATCAAGAGATGCGCTGTAAACAAGTTGAAGATCATCTTGAGAATAACCCGGAAGTCCGGACAAATTCATATATAAATAAGTAATAAAGCTGTTACAATTATTCATGCTTGTTAGGAACGGACTTATATACCCCCCGGTAAGAGCCGGGAGTTGGGATACCTGCACCCCTCCTATAGCTGGCGTGGTGGAGCAAGCGTCAGTAACTGATACTGTATAGCTACCCACTGATAAACTATCTACTACCAAATAAGCCTGGTTGGTAACAAAGCTCTTAGGCCCGGCATAGGAAGCCGGATATGCTGTGAGGACAATCCGGTAAGGCAGCCTGCCTTGGTTCATATTTACCTGGATCTGTCCAGTATTACAGCTATGCAGTGCATTTCTTTTGAGAAAAACGGCGGCCGTCAACTCCCTATAACTACCTGGCACCGTTACATCCAATATCTGTGAAACCGGCTGCTGACTGCACAATGCATCCACTGTAATCCGGTAAGCACCAGGCTTTAGGTTCTGCATTACCGGTGTAGTACTCTGATAGATCGAATTTCCTCCCGTAAACTGTGGCGTCAGGCTGTAATGAAAGCTATCGAGATTGGCAGCATCAACGCCTTGAATGGATATGGTAATACGGCCATCTGCAGCACAGGTAGCACTGTCTATCACCGTTTCGATGTGCCAGTTACTGCATTGTGCCTGTAAACAGTTACCACCCAGTATCAGCACCAGCAACCATATTCCTCCTGCTACTTTATTCCACTTTATAAATTGTCCCATCTTCAATTGGGTATAGGGCTTAATAATATATTTACAACCTGCTTAGTCTTTGATATAATGGCAGCTGTACAGTACCTTAACTGGCTTCCCACTGGCATCCATATACCCGATAGTAAAGGGTCCGGCTGTTAATTGCCCTGTTTGATCGAACCGGTAAGGCCAGCGTAAAGGCGGTTGCTGTTGGGGATCGTTTGGCATCTTTTCCGGCCCCAGGGGAAGCTGCTTAAATTCCAGCACACCCGTATCTCTGCTGGCACAACTCCAGGTTTGCCTGCTATAAGCTTGCTTAGCCGTACATTCATTACCGGCAAATTCCAGGCGGAGAAATATGCTTCCGCTAAGCCGCTGGATGGAATCAGACGCGGTGATTTCCTTCTGTTGCAATAAGGCGCCTGTTTGCATATGAGAGTAGGTAGCCGTTACGCTTCTGATATGCCAGGTACCCTGCAGGCGGGCATCTATTGATGTTGGCTGCTGCGCCCATACTTTTACACCGGTCAACATCAACAGTACAAATACAATTTTCAGGATCTTCATAATTTCCTTTTTAACAGCGTTACTGGTATACGCAATTGGTAGCCGATTTCTTCGAATCTTCCACATGCCAGTTCTGCTTATATTCCACCATGGAAGCGTTAATAATATTTTTTCGTTTATCGATCACCAGTGAATAACCGGATGGTGTGCGTTCCAACGGATTTTTCATCATGGTAACAGTACCGATACTGGCGCCTATGTTTCTTCTGCCAGAACGGACAATTTTCATAGAGGTAATGAGCTCTCCCGTAACCGGCGCCCCCTCTTTGGTAACGAAGTAAATGCTAGGAGGATTACCATTCAGGGCATTGGCATCTACCGCCCAGATCTTTGTGCTGCCCGGGAAGGAAGCCAATAACGTAGAACATGCCGCGGTATCAACCTGCACTTTGCTATACATCAGGATTTCATCACCGGAAGAAAAATAATCTTCCACTGTGTAAGGCCATAGACTCGTAATTAGCTTACCCGCCTTGATGGTCACATTTTTCAGCGTGGTGTTGATATTTTTATAGGCGCCGCTCATACCATCGTATACCCAGGCTGCCGGGTAGTTAAACTGGTAAATAGAATCACCGAATTCATTCCGGGTAGCGGTGAGTAACACACTTCCTGTTTCACTGTCGAACAACAAGTTTTGTGTAGTAACCCTACTGCCTTTATTGGTGGCAATAACGCTATCCAGGATACCATGGCGGTAAATGACTTTGGTGGTAGCACAGGAGCGGAATTTCTTCTCCTCACTTTGCGGGTAAATAAAAGAAAAACTAGGGGTAAACGGCCAGGGGCCTATGGTAAAGATGTCTACACCGGCATTCAATACCATCCCCTGCGTTTTGGATACCTGCTCCCGCATATCCACCATCAGTTCCGCATCTAAACCAATGATAGCGCTGCTGTCTATGACTCCATTTGCATTCATAGACAGTACCCGGTTGTTCAGGTGCTTAAACTCCTGTTGTTGATTATCTACCCGATAGTAATTCGTAGTCGATGAAATAGGCTCACTTCCTCCTTCCGCATACACCGCCTGCGATTTCATCTTACCATTCATGTCATTCAGCTCTACTACAAACCCTTGTGATTCCACCAGGTGGCGTGCCGTATTTATCTTCAGAATACTTCCCAAGCCTGGTGTATAACCCATGCGCGTTACGCCGGGATCAAGTGCGGAAAATGATACCAATGTAGGGAAGTCGTACGTTGTATAAAAACAGGTTTCTTCATACCCATTCGCCGAACGGGTATTTTTGGTATTGATAGAGCGGGACTGCACCTTGCTATATCCTACTGACGGCGCAGGAAACAGCGACTCACCCATAGGCGTTTCTACATAGCTGGATACGGCAGGAATCAACTTTCCGATCCTGTCTTTATATACCAACGGGGTATGCCAGGAGTTTTCCTCCCCGCCCAGGATAGGCTCGTAAGAGGCAACTCCGCTGCTGATTTCCACTTTCTTGCCGTCTATTAACTTCGTAGTAGTATAGTTGTAAACAGTACCATACACCGACTCTTTCTGCCCGGTCATAGCATTCCAGTGGTCATAAATCAGGATACTTTTTACCCGCAAGCCGCCGCCATATTTTTTATAAAATGGGTCATTCAGCCGGGCAAAAGAACGGCTCAAATCCAGGTCTCTTGCGGCACCGCGTTTTCTACTCGCCTTGGGAAATCCTTCCAGCTCACTGTGTATAGAGTATACCATGGTAGCCAGCATCTTGATAGCGCCCACCGGCGACATCTCTTCCATTTGTGTTCCGGGATAAGCCTTAAAGGGCAGATTGACTTTCAGGAATTGGGTGGACGCATTAGCCAGCGGGCTGAATTTTCCCCCATCGTCGCCATCCAGCTCCACTGCGCGCATTTTGACGTAAATGGTATGCCCGTTATTATAAAATCCGTAGTCAAGACTGTCCAGCGTGGCATAACAGGAAATATATTCCGCTCCGTTATCTTCTTTGTCTGGCTCATAGGGCATTTTCACATTGAGCCGGAAATACAGCATATTATTTAATCCTTCCAGGTAACTTTTAAACACTTCTTTCGTAGAAGTAACCGCTTTAGGTACATTCATAGATACATACAGGTAATCAGTTACCGGTACGCCTGAGTAAAGACTGCCAGATAAATCTGATAGTGAAGCCGGCCGGTCTTTCGAAAGCCCTGCGATAGGCGTCATTCTGGCTGCACGCTTATTTTGCACATAGGCATAATCATCGCTCTCGTAGTTAATTTTCATGCGCCCGCCGGATGGCAGCTGAACAGAATCGAGTGTCCAGGCGGCAGCATTGGCAGCCATTAATGAACTGTCCTGCAATGTATAGGGGTATTCCGCATTAGTAATAATTTGTGGAGAAGCAGAAGGAGGATTCTGTTGCGGATCCTTATAATTGCCCCAACGATCGAACGACTTACTATTGTAGCCGGGATTCTTACTATTGTAGTAGAACACATAGCTGTTTTGCCGGGCGCGCTTGCTATCCCTGCTCTGGTTACCATTATAGGAGAACCAGATCCGCTTTAAGGTAAGTTTACCGCTGTCGTTTACCGGCGCATTGATACCACGACACAGGTCATAAGTATAATCAAAATGCACGGTTTTTATCGGTACCGCGTTGCTGCCATATTTCAGGAAGTCAGCTTTTGTATACAGGTTAATCTCATCCAGCTTTTTCGGCAAACCGCTACCAGTTGCTTTCCTTCCGTCTTCGGTAATGGGAAGTAAGTCAGCGCGGTCGCTCACTTTAAAAGTGGCCACCATGTTCTTGGATACGATAGAGTTGAGGTACCATAATTCCTTCTCTCCATATACATAACTTCCTTTATCATCGTCGAAATCAGATTTGAGCCCTTCATTAAAAGTGGCTTTATTGTTATAAGGAGTACGCCATTTATACCTATAAGCGTTCCCCGCCGTTTTTGAATAGTTAAACTTCACGGCATTCCCGGGATCATCATCAGAGATGCCATTACCTGTCAGGTCGACATAGTCGGATGATACAATACCGGTGAGCAAGAAGGTATGCGCATAGGCAGGGATTTCTTCCGTACTCAGGTAATGATCTCTTCCCGACGTATTTTTCACTGTATTATCCTTTCCATCGGTATAATCGGTAGTGCCCTCTTCACTGTTACCCTGCTTATGCTCTACCGAAAAAGTAGCATCCCTTTGTACAAGGTTATATACCGGTAAACCATATACGTATTTTTGTCCATCAGGATTCAATACATCTATTTCGGAGATGTGATGTTTTTTACGAACATTGTTAATCCTTCTTTCCAGGGACACAGCTCCCATATCCAGCGTATCCGCTGGTTCAGGCAGGAAGAAATTTTCAAGCGGGATATGTGTACCGTTACATACCCAATCCATATTAAATTCTCCATCAGCTTCCTGGTTCATATAAGCGACATTTACCTTATACATCTTTCCCGCTTCCAGGTTTACGCTGGTGGTATAATTACCTACATCATGCTCCCAGGCTTCCAGGAAAGGAACATCATTGATATAAAGTGCTCCAATGTCGTTAAATCGTACGTTGATATCATACTTACCCGATACTGGCGCCAATACTCTGCATTCCCAATCGGCGTATAAGCGAAAAGCTTTATTATTCACTTCCGTAAACATGGGCGGTGTTGACCTGGCAAACAGCTGCTCCAATTTCCAGAAATTGATATCGCTGAAAGTACCGTATCTGAACTGACTATCGTCTGAAGGGAAAGGCTTTACCCGCCCCTTGAACCCTCGTGCACTCTCCAGGTTTTCCGGCATCCTCATATCGCAGCTGTTAAGTGTATACTGGTTTACTTTATAGTTTTCTATAAACTTGTTAAGTCCCACCTTACTGGCTTCTTCAGCAGTGAGATAGGTGATGAGTTGTGTACGTTTGTCCCTCTCGACTTTCCTTGCATTGGCAGTTGTTAGCGCAGTTTTGTCGACAATCTTACCTCCCCGGTATCTCAACAAGTTACCGGTAGTAGATATATGCCTGGTTTGGTGGCCGGTAAGTTCTGGCATGACTACATCGGATTCTCCAATTGTTTTATAAAACGAGCCATTGTTAACAGCCATTTCGCCCGGGTTGCGGAAGTATACCGGTTCATAATTTTTGTCTACATCAGTGAAGTTGATCAGTTGTGCCATCGGGTTCTCATCTCTCCAGGGGCCATTGGCAGACCATGCGTGCGACTGCGTATATGCGGCCCCGATATGCGCGGCATACCCAGACCCCAGCTCCACGCCCCCACTAACAGACTTATCCCTGGTTTTCATCGGGTGGTCAAACACATAACCGATGTCATTCCTATAGGCCCTGAACATGCCACCTGTACCTTCGCCACTAATGGAAAAAGCGTCATAAGTATAAAAAGGCATAGCAATAGCCGGGTTGTCTTCTCTTGCCGGGATATCCCGCTCCCGGTTATAATCCAATAAAGCATTGGTTTTAGCCCCTCCATTATAAAGATACAGGTAACCGTAGGCAGGTAGTTTCTGAAATTTATCCGGCTCCGCTATATATTGTGTAGTTACATATCCACTGATACCATAATATGGATAGATTCCAAAAAGCTCCCCACCCATGCCGAATTGGCCTGCATATGCTTCACTGGTATATGGCATGCTGATGGTGGGCGTATAAGTAGGCGCGGCAAAACTGAAGGAGCTGGAAAGTCCTACCTTAAAGTTCCCTTGCCGGTCGCTGTTGTGAATGACGGCTAATCGCTGTGTCCTGGTAACTCCGCCTGAAAATTCCAGCGCTTTCATACCGGCTCTCGAATTGAAAGGTAGACCCAGCGATAGATTTCCTGCCATCCCACCTTTGTCATTGGCGTCCCGTACATACAGATCTCCGGAAATACCCGGCGTGAGCGAGATGCCCCCTTGCGTATTTTGTGAAATGCTCAGCTCACCTGTTAGTGTACCCGCACTTTTATTGCCACTACGGATTTGTGCGTTAATACCCTGTTCCATTCCCCAGCCGGTATAATTATTATGATACAAACCCAAATGGGCGGTGAATTCTATGGGCGTGCCAAAAATCTTACCACTGAAAGATCCGGCACCACCAATGGTCTGGTTGGTTCTGATGCTCAGCGTCTTCTTAATGGAATCCTCTCCATTAAAATCATCCGGTAATCCCCGCATATTCCTATTAATAGCGCCGGGGTTAATATTCCATCCAAGGCCCGTCCAGCTGGCTTCCTGGTCCATGGTAATTCCACTGTTATAGCCGATGGTAATGGGATATCCTCCTACATCCATCAATGGGATACTGTAAGAAAAATCACCACTGAAAAGATCCACCATTTTATCGCTGTTCACGGAGTGAAATGCCTCACTCTCCGGCTGCGTGGGGCCGCCGGTAGCCTTGTCTGCCTTCCCGGCGTCCTTCACCTTCTCTACTTTATCTGCCTTGCCGGTTTTTCTTTCCGGAATAAGCCCGTCAGCAAATATTGTTTTGTTCTTGGCTGGAAGTATGCCTGACGAGGAACTCCCGCTTATGACAGGATTCCCGGGAGCACCCACCGCATAGGCAGGAACCAACACTTCCATATATATGAGCGACAGCATCACACCCGCTATCAGCTTCTTCCTCTTTGCAGCAAGCGCCAGTATCATTGCACGTTATTTTATAGGTATAAGGTGTTATCGGTTTTAATCGTATTAATCTTTTCTGACACGGATGAACTTCATTTGCCAATACTCATTCCGGCCGTTCAGCAACCGGAAAAGATATATTTTATTTCCATCCAGCCCTCTCCTGTAGCCCAATGGTATATCCAGGTGATTACTACCTCTTTTCAGAGATATCGTGCCCGTAAAAATGGTTCTACTGGTATAATCCAGGGCCAGCAACTCATACCGGGCGGTAGAATCGCCTGTTTCATTCACATAGCTTACCTGGATAGATTCACCACAACGCACCACTGTTCCATCCAGTTCCTTACGCAACTGCACATATGCGCCTTTCGCAGAGTCAATGACCTTATCAGCTCCTTTCACCCGGAAAGTCCAGGTTTCAGTTTGTGCCACAAAAAGGTT
The DNA here is from genome assembly GCF_012726295.1 of Chitinophaga sp. Ak27. GTDB lineage: Bacteria > Bacteroidota > Bacteroidia > Chitinophagales > Chitinophagaceae > Chitinophaga. The sequence goes on from NZ_JABAOB010000012.1 coordinate 206,372, forward strand.
ACCGTTACGGGCTGTAACCGACCAGGCATACGTGGTACCCGTATCCAGTGAAACACCGCCGGAAGGATAGTTCATAAATATATTGCGCAACCCGGGCGCCCGTAGTACCGGAATATTCTGCTGTATGGCTTCTGCCGGTGATTGGTGGTCATGTACCTCTGTTAAGGTTACATCATAATTCAGGTCGCTGAACATATTCAACGGCGCAGGGGGTAGCCATGTAAACTGTGGCAGGGAAAAAGACAATTCACTTTTATCTGCCGGGCTATTTAACAACGGAGGGCTTACTGGTTCCACTGTAAACGGCATACAGTCTTCCCCCGGCTGGGTACCCGATTTATCCCCTTCTATATACAGGCTATAACAAGCCAGGTAATTACCCGCAGGCAACAAGCCATTCGCACTCCAGTCGATGGTGGAAGAAAAATATTCATAGTGCACCGGCATCAGGTCGGCTGCCTGCAATTGCCGGGCGCCCTTATTGACCGTTAAACTACGGCTAATGCCGGTGAGTATAGGCTGGTTGGTACGCGCATCAGATAAACGCATCGTTACCCGTACATCCATTGACCTGCCAGCCGCAGATGCCAGCATGATATTCCATAGCTGGGATTTCAGCAATACACCAGCTGGTGGCAGCTGCACCGTCATACTCACCTGGGCGGCTGTACGAAAACCGCTCAGTATCAACAGCAGGCATAGGAACTTTTTCATAGTCATTACTTAAAATATTTTGGTATAGGTTAACCTTGCCGTTTTATTCGGCACCAGTTGCTTATTAACGCCCGGAACAAATCCTTTGTCACCCGACACAGTGATCTCTCCTATCTTCCGTATATTCAGCCTCATATTAGCCAGGTATCCAAACTGCTTTATTTCATACACCGTCTGATAATTATACTTTACCCCCGCTCCCAACTCCAGCCAGGACAACAGCCGGTATTGTGCACTGCCATCAGCACCATACAGCGCATAATCTGTATTGGTGGCCATAGATCCGCCCCCGTTGAGTGTAAGCTTTCCGAGGAAAACAGTCTGATTCAACAATAGATTGGTACTGTTGAAATACACAAAGTTACTGTCGGCCTGGTGGTTATAGAACCTGGTAGCAGATACAATGCTGTTCATCTGCACATTGCGAACATTGTAATAATAACTGCCTGTACCTACCAGGGTATAAAAGAGGTTTTCTACGTATTTGTCCTCACTCAGTTTCATCAGCTGGGAAGACGGGAAGTATCCCACGGATAATACCGGCCATCTTTTTCGGCGAAACGTGGCCTGGATACTTTTAAAGATAGTATTGCTTCTATAGGCTGCATTATCAAATACGCTGGTATAAACATTTTGTCGCACGCTGCCGGTAAGGGTTAACTGTTGTTTAAAAAACGGCTGGGTTACCTGCAGCATCCAGGCATCCTGAGCTGAGCCGGTAGCATATAAACTGAATGATTGGAAATTAGCACCCATGCGTTTATACATACCATTTATACGTGTGCTCGTTGCCGGTATAAATGAAAATGCACTCAGGGCATATGCTTCATTACTATGGTCATTAAAGCCCAGCATACTACCACCCAGTCCCTGGTGATTGACGCTCCGCACATAATACGGTAGTGATGACTTCGCCACTTCTCCTATCACATAGTTATTCCGGTTCAACTGCCAGCGCCCCTCCAGGGATAACCCCATGATCTTGTAATCAGGTGGCGTAATCGCTCCACCGGCTGAAGTGCCCGTGTTAAAATTATATACCTGCTTTTTTCCTGTATAAAAAGATAGAATCAAATGGTTATCGTCTCTCTTACCTACCCCCATCCTAATCATATTCAGGTACTGCTGCACCCGGTTGTCGTTCACAATAAAGTCGCGGAACCGGTAGTCTACTTTCCCGGTGGCAAACGCCACGTACCAGGAAGGGTTCACTTCTGCCTGTACACCCATAAAGCTGATATTCTTTGCGGTTAGCTCCGAATAGTCGACCAGCGTACGTCCGAGTCCCAATGACTTCACCGCCAACATGGCCTTATATCCTTTAGGCAATATAGAATCAGGCAGGTTCATAGATTCCAGTTCCGATATCAATTCCCCTTCATTACGGCTATGTTGTAAAGCATCCATCAACGATCCTTTGCGGGCAACATATGATTTTTCTTTCTGTATAAATAAGCGTTCATTCTTTGCATATAAAGCCACTAATGAATCCAGGAGCAATTTCTTCTCGTCATACATTTTCCTGAAACCCAATAGGATGCTATCTTTTCGCGAGATATTTGCCGTCGGTAACGCTGTTGCACTATCCTTCCATCTCGCTACGGTTTTCTTCAACGAATCTTCCAGCTGACGCCGGTACTCATACTCCTTTAGTTCCGCCATCTTTTGTAGCTGTGCAGGAGCCGTAAACCAGGATTTTAACTGGTTAAGTTCATTCCAGTCTTTATCCAACTTATCCTTCCACTGCTCCAGGGCTATTTTTTGCTTTAACTTCCCTGCATCCCAGCGCTTTGCTTTTGCTAACAACTGATTCTTGAAATCCTGGTTGTAATACTGAAAATTAGCACCAGTGATATTCCGGAAAAATTGGGAATTACCCATGCTGGTACTGAATGCAACGTGCAAGGGATATTCCTCCTTTACCATAATATCCAGGGTAGTTTGCAACGTGTGCTGGTATAAATCCCGCTCCAGGAAAGGCGTATCTGCATTATACTGGTAATAGCCATCATAAGTGATGTTACCATGGATGGTAATCAACTTCGGATGCTGTACCACTGGTGGTAACGTTTCAATATGTTTTCGCCGGATGACTTGATATCGCGTATCTCCCACCGGTTGCTCATACTGTACAACTAATACCGGCAACATCATTTTACACCCTGTGTGTATGTAGTAAAAGCCAGTATCCAATAACCGGTTGTTACTGTTGGGTAAACGCAGCTGGGCGCTACTTTCACAGCACAGGACAAATAATAAAATCGCTAGTATAGGGGCAAAATATTTCAATGGGATCGTTTATAACAATCTACAGTATGCCCTGGCCCGTCGTGCCAGGCAAATACATATCAAACCTAAAAGTAAAATGGACGCGGGTCAGGCCATTAAACGGGTAACAAATAAAAATGACTGGAATACCTGTTACGCGGGTATAAACTAGGGTACAAATTTAAATTCATGATATAGGATTTTTTATACTAATACTATTTTTAACAATCAAAGGGGAATAACAATACTTTCTGACAGTTTAGGATAATGAAAATGCGTTACGCTCATTTTTCACTTTTCATTTTCCACTCGTCAGCAAATATATTACCTTAATTGAATTATTACTCCTTTTCTCAAAAAAATTATTGCACAAACCCAACACATGAAAATAGCTTTAGCTGCACCTCCTTTCCCATCCTCCATCAGCGATGGTTTGCATTGGACAGCGCAACTTGTTAAAGAAGCCGCCGGTCAAAATGCCGACATTATCTGTTTTCCGGAATCTTATCTACCTGGCTATCCGGGCATGAATACAGAAGAGCGTACACCAGAAAAGCTAGCCGCGGCACTGGATAAAGTAGGTGCCATTGCTAAAGAAAATGGCGTAGCGATTATCATGCCCATGGATTGGTATCAACCACAAGGCTTGCTCAACGTGGCCTGGGTGATATCAGGTACGGGTGAAAAGTTGGGCTATCAAACCAAAAACCAGCTGGATCCTACAGAAGATAATATATGGGTACCTGGCACGGCGCGTAGCATATTCGAGGTAAAAGGAGTAAAATTTGGCATTACGATCTGCCATGAAGGATTCCGTTACCCGGAATCGGTGAGATGGGCGGCGAGGCAAGGGGCAGCAGTTGTATTCCATCCACATTTTGGGGGTAGTAATACCGAAGGGCCCTCGCCTACAGAATGGGGCCACAAAGACAATCCTTACTACGAAAAAGCGATGATGATGCGGGCATTGGAAAACACCATTTATTTTGCCAGCGTTAATTACGCTTCCCGTTATCCCGATTCAGCGAGTGCTATTATTGCGCCGGATGGCAGCTGCGTTGCGCATGCCGCCTATGGGCAGGCTGGCATCACCGTAGCCGACATAGATCCTGCACTGGCTACCGGCCTGTTGGCCCACCGGTTTAAAGAAAACCTTTACCGTTAAAAAAGCTGGCCAGGAAACAAGTCCTGGCCAGCTTTACGTTTATCGTTAACAGGTTTAATATGCATTCTTGATCGTCAGATCATATGTTTCCTGCGCTGAAGGAATTCCCCCGTTTACCGCGATATCCTTTTTGAAAGTAACCGGTGTTGACACGCTCACGTGATACTTCCCTTTGCTGTCTAGCGTCACGCTGGCCGTACCTCCTGTTCCCAGCACAGAATACAGCAGGGAGCCCGTGTTCACGGCGGTGCCAATGGTGCAATTAATTACGATAATGCGGGCAGCAGGGCTCGACACCATCGCTTCCGTTGTACCCAGGCGGTATTCACCTTCTCCCAGGTTGCTGTAAAAGGTAAAGGTCAATGCGCTGCCGGAAAAAGCGCCAAGGTTTCCCCCATCGCCGGTGGTGCTTACGGCCATAGCTGTGATAGTCTTTCCACTATTGGTAGTACTGGATTGCGAAGACGTACCTCTTACGTAGGTGTATTGACCAAGCTTCCAACTGGCATCAGCGGAACTTGGGCCGGTATTATCGTCTTTCTTTTTACTGCAGGAAAATAGAAATGCTGTTCCTAACAGGAGCGTCAATATTCTCTTCATAAATTAAAGTGGTTAAAATTAGGCTATGACAGCCAGGCTAACATTGATTAACTGGTTTAACAATTGAACTCGTTGGCTCATTTTCACCACAATAATAAGGAAATTTCATTATTGACCATTATGATTTCCCGAAACCGGCTGGTACGAACTTGCTTTTTCAAAATAAAGGATTTCATCTTTCTGGGTGCTCATGATCAACCGCGTTCCTTTCATCGTCCGTACCGTTCCACGGCTACTCTTTACTACCACTTGTTGCCCCGGCCAGGGATTTTCCAGCATCAGCCGCCTTCCTTGTTCGCTCTTCACCGACACAAAGCTCACTTCATTGTTTGCCAGCCGGGAAGATACCAGGAAAGCTCCCCTGGCACGCAGGTTCCAGAAAGCGGCATCCTGGTGAGATGGCCACACGGAAAATAACCGCAATACATCCTGGTAACTCATGCACATCATTTCATTGATGGTTGCCGGCACCGTGCTGCAATTCTCTATACCATGCGGATTATTTAGCTGGAAGCCATTCGGATAGGTATGCAAACTGTATTTACGGAGGAAATACCAGATACTGTCCGCCGGATACCCTACCCTTACCGCAGCAGGGAAAAAGCTGTTACTACCATTATTGTCCATCCACCGCTGCATGGCGCCGATAGTATTCCTGGCGGTCTGCAACAAGTCTGTATCACTTCCCGGCCCTATCTGCCCCGCAGGAAAGATATGCTGAATTCCCAGGCTATTATCCCCCCACCAGGCAGTTCCGGTTTCGGTATACCGGAATACCTTACGGTCATTCCTCATTTGTGTTGGATATGGAGCAAGGTGTGTCAATACGCTATCCCAGCGGATACGGTACGTACTATCCGTTTGCAGGAACCTGCTGACATCAATGGCTGTTTGCAGGGCCAGTCTCGCCAATCCCAGGGACAGTATAGGATTCCTGTCACCGATAGTACCTTCATGAATGGCATCATTCTCAATGACGTATCGCCCGTTTTCCCACCGGGGATATTGCGCCCAGAACTGCGCCACTGCCTTCACGTAGGGATAAACTTTTTGCGCATAGGCTTTACGGTAGGTATAATAAAATGCGGGCGCCATATTAACAAGAGCATAAGCGGCATCGGTCTTTTGTCCGAAAAACAAACCTTCATCTTCAACATTACCACTTTCTATAAAATGATGGGCATATGCTTCCATCAGTTGATTTTTTCTCGTGCTTTCTATCCCCATAGGACCAATACCTACCGGGTATAGTACACCATCGGCAATGCCCGTTACTTTGCGGGAGTAATATTTTCCTCTCTCCATAAAATCTATCAGGGGCGACTCATAAGGCGCCGCCTGTTCCAGGTGATTGGAAGAATACAACGCGTAGTACGGTGCCATATAGTTGTAGTTGAGATGATAGTCGCCGTTCCAGGCAGGAATTTCCCGGGTGATCCAGCTGCCGAAAATGGAAGCGGGAAAATGAACATCCCGGCTGCAGGAGGCCATGATATAGTGAGAGAGATAATATTGTTTATTCAACAGGCTGTCGCCGGTATCTACATACGATTCATGCCAGAATTTACTCCACCACGCGGTGTGCGCCTTGTATGCGGCCGACAGGCGCTGCGGAGTGAGCCTGGCTACTTTATGGATGGTTTGTTGTAAATAATCTTTTTCTTTAAAGCTGCTGGATAACGCGCAGACAATCGTTGCTGATTGCCCCTGTTGCAAGCGGAAATGATTGCCCGTTCCTCCGATCATCTTGCAGGCAGCAGCAGCCATCGTGTTAATAGATACGTCATGGGTAAAGCCGCGGGTGATCCACTGTACAGCGGCATGTTGCCCGCCTGCTGCGGTGGTATCAGCAAACTTATTTTCCAACGGGGGATTTATATTAAACTGATCCCGCTGTGGCAGCAGTAAATCTGCCGTACCCTCCACTGTTGCCGGGCCCTCGTTATGTAATTGAATAACCAGCAAGTCTTCAGTGGCACTCAGGTAGGTGGTAAGCAACAGTCGCGTATCCCCGTCAATGAACTTCCCGGACATAGTGGCGTTGTACAGCGACTGTTCCACCCGGTAGCTGGCATGTTTTAATGCAGGTATCGATAATTGCAATTTTCCAAGTACGGCGGGAAAGGATTCATTAAACCCGGATTGAAGCCGCCAAAAATCGTTTCTGGCCAGATAAAAACAAAGGCTGTCTGGTTTTCCCCCCAGCGCAGCTGCACTGTATCCGTTGCCCAGTAAAGGAGCATCTACGGCTACGGTGGACGGAATATGAATGGGGGGCTCTGTGAATACCGCTTTACAAGCAGATATAATTGCGGCGGCACGATCCTGTGCCGTTAAGGTTTGTCCTACGACAAGGCAGTAGAAAAAAGCAACCCAGGAAAATAGTTGGTATTTGCGCATCTACTAAAATCGCTATTCCGGGTCGATTTTACCAATGCTATATTGACTATTATCGACATTTTCTATACACGTAGTGGATAATCGCCTGGCGCTGCAATTATCCACTACAAAACTATTTCATCTTAATCCTGTAAAAAGTCGATCACCAGCTCATTAAACCTTTCACTGTTCTCCACATTCGACAGGTGCACGACCGGCAATATAGTCAGGCTGGCATTACTAATGGTGGCAGCCAGCAACTCACTGTGTTCAGGCAGGGTAACTGTATCAAACTGCCCGCCTATAATGAGCGTTGCGTGTGGAATCAGCGCAGCCGTTTTTCTCAGGTCGCCATCCCGCACAGCCGCGAAAGAACCGGCCAGTCCCTGTGGAGGTGTGTTTAATACCATGTCACGGAAAGGTGCTACCCGGCTGTCTCCACTGTTGATCATCGCGGCAGGAAACCAATTATGAATAAACATATTGGCAAATCCGTCCATGCCAGCCCCCTCGTGCAGGGATTTTATCTGTTTATTAAAGTACTCCTGTGGCCCCAGGTAAGAAGAAGTATTGGCCAATACTAATTTATCGATCCTTTCCGGCATGTGTATGGCCAGGTACTGACCTATAAAACCACCCAACGACAGGCCCAGGAAATGAGCTTTTTCAATATCCAGGTGATCCATCAACTCGATTACATCCAGCGCCATCCGGTTAATGGAATAATCTCCTGCGGGTGCGGCGGAAGCGCCATTTCCCCGGGTGTCAAACCGCAATACCCGGAAGTAACGGGTAAAAGCAGGCATTTGTACATCCCACATATGATAGTCGGTGGCAATAGAATTAGACAATACCAACACCGGGTTTCCTGTTTCGCCTTCCAGTTCATAGGCAATGCGCACACCGTCGCCGGTAGTAAAATATTGGGTGGCTGGCAGGGTGGCTATTATGTTTTCCATTTTGATCTGTTTTTATGGTGATTGATAACACAAAAATAGTCCACCCCATCAGCTCCCAACAGGTACAAGCCGGGGTTTGTTCTGTATAATTACAGGTTAGTTCCTTCCCCTTTAAGACAGCCACTCAATGCGCCATTGCCGGCACTTCCACCGCATAATGAGCCGGGTACAGCTTCCTGAACATCAGGTAGGCGGCCAACAGTACGCTAAATGCAATAATAGCATCTATCGTAGCAGGAAAGCCCAGCACGCTTATTTTAGAAAAAAATGCAAAAATGATATCGAAAAACATACCCGCAAATACCCATTCTTTTAACCGCAGTAAGCGGTTGGGAATTAATAAGGTGATGATCCCTGAAATTTTAAAAACACCCAGGATATAGATAAAATGCGGCGGATAGCCCAATTGTTGCGTGATATCCCATACGATCGGGTTCCTGGTTAATTCAAAGAAACCACTGGCGCCAAACCAAAGTGACATAAAAATAATGCCTGACCAATAGATGATTTTTGTGGTAGTAGTTTTCATTTTTCTATTTTTAATATTTGATAAAATGTAGTTGTTACTGCGTTTTGCTAGTTGTTACTCAAAAGTAGACAGCCGCGCAATGGGAAATTTTATCAAACACGCCAGTTGGACAAATTGGCCCGTGAGTTCGTTTTTTTGAGGGGTGAGATAACAGCGGACATAGAATATAACCTCACTGAATGCTAATAAAATATCGTACTTTATCGGCCGCCCCCCCACGGGGCGCTCTTTAGAACACTGAACAACATCCACGATGAAGAAAATTTTACTGCTGGCAACAGCATGCCTATTACAGACCTTTAGTCCGTATACAGCTATGGCCCAAACCGGGCAGGCCCCCCAACTCGACCTGGTTCCTTTACCCGTTAAAGTGGAAAACCACACCGGTGTTTTCACTTTAACGGCCAACACTCCGTTGGTATCTGCGCCATCGCTGACGGGGATTACCGAACTATTCGCTACCATGCTCCGCGCCCCTTCGGGCTTTCAATTATTGCATGCAACGCATAACAGCAAGGGTATTCACTTTGATCTTAGCCCTACTTACAATAAAACCCTGGGAGAAGAAGGTTATATATTGGATATTACCCCCACGAGAATTGATATTTCAGCCAACAGGCCGGCGGGACTTTTCTATGCCATGCAGTCGCTGCTACAATTGTTGCCCAAAGAAGTTGAAGGCCATGAGCTGGCAGCACATCAGCGCTGGACCATTCCTTGTGTAAAGATTACCGACTACCCCCGGTTTGGATGGAGGGGACTGATGCTGGATGTAAGTCGTCATTATTTTCCGAAAGAAGCGGTAAAGAAATACATCGACCAGCTGGCCAGGTATAAAATGAATGTTTTTCACTGGCATCTTACGGACGACCAGGGCTGGAGAATTGAAATAAAGAGCCTGCCGGAATTGACAACCATCGGGGCATGGCGTGCACCCAGGATGGGCGCCTGGTGGACAAGGGAGCCCCGGGCCAAAGGAGAACAGGTTACCTATGGAGGTTATTATACCCAGGAAGAAGTGAAAGAAATTGTGCAATATGCAAAGACACGTTTTGTGACGATCCTACCGGAAATAGATGTACCCGGTCATAGCTTAGCCGCCCTGGCCGCCTATCCCCAATTATCATGTACCGGCGGCCCATTTGATGTAAATGTTGGCAATGTATTTTATGCCAGGGAAGATAACGCCTTATGCCCTGGCAATGAACAGAGCTTCGAATTGATGGATAAGGTAATCACAGAAATAGCCGGCCTCTTTCCCGGCCCGTATATTCATATCGGCGGTGATGAATGTTATAAAGGTTTTTGGAAAAAATGCGAAAAATGCCGGAAAAGAATGGCAGATGAAAAATTGCAATCGGCAGAAGAACTACAAAGTTATTTCATCAGGCGGATGGAAAAGATCATTATTTCCAAAGGAAAAAAGATGATAGGATGGGATGAAATCCTGGAAGGCGGCCTGGCCCCGGAAGCTACGGTAATGTCCTGGAGAGGTATGCAGGGCGGTTTAAATGCGGCAAAGATGAAGCATCCGGTGATCATGACACCCGACTCCCATTGCTACCTGGACCTCTATCAGGGTGATCCTGCCGGCGAACCGCTCACTTATTCAATGCTCACCCTCACCAGCTGCTACAAATTTGAACCAGTGCCCAATGAAATAACTGATCCCTCCCTCATCTTAGGCGGACAAGGCAACCTATGGACAGAATCTGTGCCCAACTACCGGCATGCCGAATACATGACCTGGCCCCGTGCCTTTGCGTTATGTGAAGTATTTTGGTCGCCCAAATCAGCCAGGAACTGGGATAGCTTTATCAGTCGCATGGAAACACAGCTAGCCCGCTTTGACGTAGCCCATGTAAACTACGCCAGGTCGGTGTATGATGCCGCAATCAAGCCTGTAAAAAAGGATAGCAGCCAACCTATGCGCATTGTGCTCACCCGGGAACTGGATAAACTGGACATCTATTATACCTTTGATGGTACCTTCCCGGACAATTTCTCTCCAAAATATACAGATACGCTCAACATTCCCAAAGGAGCAGATACCTTCCGGATGATCACCTACCGTAATAATAAACCCATTGGTAAAATGATCACAACCAGTATTAAAGAGCTTGAAAAAAGAATAGAGAAAAAATAGTGCGTGCCCATACAGCATGCGCTACTTCTCCTCTATCTTAAACTGATCAGCAAAAAAGCGCCTCCAGGTTTTCCCCTGAAGGCGCTTACTATTTACTATCTACCCTACCATTTTATCTTTAATTCGGAACGTCTGTTTTGTTTGTATTCTGCTTCACTACATGGCACCCCATCTTTACAGCCATTTACAGGATCCCGCTCCCCTTTATTGCTGTAGTAAAGGCGTTTGGGATCAATGCCCTTACCGGCCAGGTAATCTATTACTGCATAACAACGCAATGCCGACAGATCGGTATTGTACTGATCGCCACCACGGCTATCCGCAAAGGACATAATCACAATTTTCCAGTCAGGATGACGCTTCAACACCGCTGCAACCTCTTCCAGGATCCGGCGGGACTCAGTAAGCAGGGACGCACTGTTATAGTCATACAAAAACTTCAATTCTTCCAGTTTTTGTTTATCCGTAATTTCTTCGGCGGTGTGTTTTTTCCCGCCCGGGTTAGGTGGTCCGCCCGTTACTGGTGTCGTTGTATGGGCTACAGTCACCGGTGGCTCCGGCACAGGATTAACCCGGCTAAAATAGTTGGGGTCTGAGAAATAATAGATATCATCTTTCCCCATACCACCTGGCCTGTTGGAAGCCAGGTAACCTTCATAACCATTTCGTTTCAATACCAACCCCATATCATCAGCCCCGGAATTAAACGGCAGTTTCATATTCTCCGGTACTTCCCAATTGGATTTCGAGCCCTTTACACGATAGATATCATAACCACCCATCCCTGCATAACCCTTGCTGGAAAAGTAAAGAATGCCGTCTTCATTTACCGTTGGAAAGGTTTCAGCTGCCACCGTGTTTACCTGGCTACCGCAGTTAACCGGCGCTCCCCAGGTACCATCTGCCTGCTTCTCTGCATACCATATATCCGTCTGTCCCAGACCACCAGGACGATCAGATACAAAATACAAGACATCGCCACCGGAACTTAATACTGCATGACTGGCCGAATATCCTTCTATATTAATGCCAGGCATCAATACCGGGGTTTCCCATTTACCATTCTTTTTCACCGACTGGTAGATCTGCAGGTGACGGATACCATTTATAGCACCTTTGCCAGTAACGGGCACTCCCTTGCCTTGTATATTAATGGTCGCGTAAAGGGTGTCTTCCGTACTATTCAAACATACAGGACCAATATGATAGTCATATTTGCCGAGCAGCGCGGGTACCAGCTCTTCCAGGTAGGCGTTGGAATTATCACCGGCGTATTGCTGGTAAACATATGCCTTGTAATAAGGCTGCTCCGTGCGTTTGTCGATGGCGGGACTCGCTTGTGAGCCGCTATTCAGCGCCATTGAGCGGTAACCGTTCGACATTACCAGCAAACCTTTTTGTACCGCCCCGCTAACGAGGTCGGAACCATAGGTATTCAGTTCTTTGATCGGCTTCAATTCTATAGGCGCGCCCTGCTTGCTCCATACGGCGGCACTGTCGCAGCCCAGCAACGCAACATCTTTTAATTTAAGGCTGTCGGCATTCGACGTGCTGAACAAAGCATATTGTTTTTTTGCCGCATCATATTGTTCCAGCTGCCGGAGTACTTCTCCATAAGAAAAATAAGCAGACGCAGGACAATCAGGGCGACTGATAACTTCCTGGTAGATGTCGGCAGCCAACTTATAGTACCCAATTTCCTGGTAACTATGGGCCATTTTCATCAACTGGTCTACCGCCGTCTTACTTCCTTTATTACGGGCAATCCTGTAATAGAGCGAGCCCGCCTTTGCATACTCCTGCCTTGCATAAGCCTCATCAGCCAACTGCGTCAAACTCTTCTGCTCCTGGCTGTATAACTGTGTCGTCATCAAAAACACCAGCGGAATGGTCATTATCGTGCAACGTATCATACGTGTAACAACTAAAGGTTAAAAATACCTGGGGCTCCTTACCGTAAAATTCTTCGATGGGATCAAAAAGCCCAGTGATATCTCGTGCGATCCTCCCTGGTAACCTGCCATTTTATTAATGGTCAGATCGTAGGAATAGCCAATACGCAATTTTTCAGTAGCATAAAATTCCACCATTACGCTGGCAGCATCTACTTCGCTGAGGTCTTTCTGCAGGTTAGTTTTATTCCATAATCCCACACCGGTACGATAGGAAGCGCCTGTCCATAATTTGTCGCCAATCAACAGGAAGGCATTAATATCTACGTTGGTAGGCCCTTTAAAATCTTCCTTAATCAGGATCGAAGGTTTCAGCTGCAAATTGTCGCCCAGCGGAAACATAGCACCTGTAGTAATATACAGGTGCTGTGTTTTTCGGATGGTGGAATAGTTATTCCCTTTCCAGCTATAGCGGGTAGCATCGGTATAGAGAGAAAACAGGTCCATGACGGAAGCGCCGGCATAAAAACGGGAAGTGTAATAGTATATGCCAAAGCGCGCGTCTGGCACCCACACACTCTTTTTGCCCAGCGGCAGCGCCACGTCATCGTTATCTGTGTATTGCAGCGCATTACCGTCGATGGAATACTGGGTAACACCACCACCAAGACCAAAGCAAAGCCGGCGCGTACCTTCATCATCCAGCGGAATCCGGTAGGCGTATGAGCCATACAGCGATAACGCCTCCTGTGGTCCCAGTTTATCAAACAACATTTGTAACCCTAATCCTACCTTGTTGTCGCTCGCCGGCGTTACCCCATCTATCGATACGCCTCCCGTACGGGGCGCACCAGGGAAACCACTCCATTGATGACGGTAAACGGTATTCACATACAGGTCTTCCTTATAGCCTGCATAGGCAGGGTTAACGCTTAACCCGTTGAAGACATACTGGCTGAACTGAATGTTCTGCTGCGCTACAATGCGCATACTTATTGCCAGCAGCAAGACCATTATTCCTGCTCTAAGTACTGTTTGCATCTTTTACACTTTTTTTTGTAGCAGATAATATTGTTATCTCTTACCGTAATATGGTTACCCAACCTTTGTACTTCTTGATACCACTTTCTTTCCTTACTTCCAGTATATAGTAGTAGGTGCCTTCATTCAGGTTGGAACCATCCCAATCGTTATGGTAATCCTTCGACTGGTACACCTGTCCACCCCAACGGTTGAAGATAAAGATGGCAGCACCCGGATATTTTTCCAAACCACCGATGATGAACCTTTCGTTCTTACCATCGCCGTTCGGTGTAATCACATTCGGGAATGACAAGTCTGACCCTTCTACCGCTATCGTTGATACGCCTACGTTATTGGTGCTATCGGCATCCGGCATATTGGTACTGTAAGCCGTTGCTTCGTTGATCAGCTTACCGCCCTCAATTACGCGGGCTGTCAGCGTCATCTGTACACTAGCTCCTACTGCCAGGTCACCGATATTCCATTCTACCAGCTTGGTGGCTTGCGTTACTATCACATCACCGCGATCTGCTGCTGTATGCGTTGGTATATCCAGTTGTACCGGTAAATGGTCTTCTGCCTTCACGCTGGTGACAGGGATGTTACCCACATTCTTCACCGTAATGCGATATGTCAGGTTTTGTCCCATACGGTAAGGTCCCGCTACCGGTGAAACGATTTCTTTGGTGACGATCAGATCGCCCGCCAGTTTGTCATCGTCTGCAATCGTTACAGTGGCTTCGGTGGCTGCACCTGTTGTGAAGGCGTAGTCGGCCGATTGACCGCCGGTGAGCTTGAACACCACCGTTTCTGGTCCTTCCACTTCGCGGTCGTCCTGAACTATTACCGGAACGACTACACTGCTGGCGCCGGCCGGAATGGTAATGGTACCGCTGATGGCCGTGTAATCTGCATCCGGTGTGGCGCTGCCGCTCATCATATATTGTATGGTGATAGGTGCGGCAGTACGCTTGCCACTTGCCAGGCTGATGGTAAACGCTCCGTCAACATTAGGTTCTGCGGCGTTTGGTTTACTTGCTGTGATCAACAGCCCCAGGTTGGTGTTGTCGTCATCTGCTATGTTTACAGTAGCGGTTTTATTAGCACCTATTGTATAGTTAATGGTGCTGGATTTGCCGCCGGTAACAGTGAGTACTACGGTTTCAAGAGGCTCTATCAAGTCATCGTCTGTTACATTCATTGGCACCGTTACACTGTTTTGACCGGCCGGGATCACCACGGTACCTGTAAGCGCCTGGTAATCGCTGCCTGCCGTTGCACTACCCGCAATGGAGTAGGTAACGGTGATGTCGGCATCCGGTATTTTGCCGCTGGCAAGTTTAATTGTGAATTCACCTGCTGTAGATGGTTCTGCCGCATTGGCCTTAGTAGCGCTGGCTTCCAGGTCCAGGTTGATATCGTCGTCATCCGCGATATTCACAGTAGCGGTGTTGCTGCTACCTGGTGTAAATACCAGGCTGCCTGCTTTACCACCTGTTCCGGTAATAATCACAGTTTCGTTTCCTTCTATCAACTGGTCGTCTATCACAGTTACCGGTATGGTAACACTGTTCTGACCTGCAGGAATTACTACCGTGCCGGTTAAGGCGGTGTAATCAATTCCGCTCTTCGCGGTGCCTGCCACTGTATAGGTGGCGGTGATATCCATCGCTGCGCTTACACCGGTCGGTAAACTGATGGTGAAGCTACCATTGGTAGATGGCTCTGCACCGTCGGTATCCTTAGTAACATTCAGCACCAGGTTAGCATCTACCACTTCATCATCGGTGATGTTGGCAGTGGCGCTACCAGCGTTGGTGAAAGTAAAGTGACCGGAAGTGGCACTGGTTGGTGTAATGATAACCGTTTCAGTACCTTCTATTATCTTATCATCTTTTACTACCACTGGTATCGTGATGCTGTTCTGACCTGCAGGAATAACAACCGTACCTGTCAGTGCGGTATAATCTGCGTTGGCTGTAGCGGTACCCGCAGTCGTATAGTTGATGGTGATGTCTTCTGATGAAGTAACACCTGCCGGTAATCCGATAACGAAGCTACCATTGGTACCCGGCTCTGCACCGTCTGTTCCTTTGGCGGTCAATACCAGCTTGGCCGGAGTGATGCTTTCATCGTCTGTAATATTCACTGTCGCATTACCATTACCGGTGAAGGTAAAGTGAGCAGAGTTTCCTCCGCTGAGAGTGGCAACGACTGTTTCTGTAACTTCTATGATCTGGTCATCTGTCACCACTACCGGGATTAACACGCTATTCTGACCTGCGGGGATCACTACTGATCCTGTAAGGGTCGTATAATCTGCGCCGGCAGTAGCTGTACCTGCCACGGTATAATTTACTGTCACATCTTCTGATGACGTGATGCCTGCAGGGAGGCTCACCTTAAAGGCGCCATTGGTAGATGGTTCTGCACCATCGGTGTCTTTGGCGATGGTCAGTGCCAGGCTGGCCGGTGTAATGCTTTCATCATCGGTGATGTTAACTGTAGCACTACCATTGGCGGTAAACGTGAAGCTATTGGAAGTTCCGCCATTTAAGGTCATGATCACCGTTTCGGTCATTTCAATTACCTGGTCGTCTTTCACTACCACCGGTATTGCTACACTGTTCTGACCTGCCGGAAGAGTGATCGTTCCGGTGATAGCATTGTAGTCTGTTCCGCTGGTAGCGGTACCACCTATGCTGTAGTTGACAGTAATGTCTTCGGAAGAAGCAATGCCAGTTGGCAGGCTGATGCTGAATGCACCGTTTGTGCCAGGTTCTGCACCATCCGCCGTTTTCACTACGCTCAACACGCGATTAGCCGGTGTGTCTTCATCATCGGCGATGTTCACGGTAGCATTACCAGTACCGGTAAAGGTGAAGCTGGTGGATGCACCGCCGTTTAAGGTCATGATCACCGTTTCGGTATGCTCGATGAGTTTATCATCAATTACCGTTACTGGTACATTCACACTGTTTTGACCTGCCGGGATGGTGACGGCTCCAGTGATGGCAGTATAATCTGTACCGGCAGTAGCGGTACCTGCAATGGTATAGTTCACCGTTACATCTTCTGAGGATGCAACACCTGCAGGCAGGCTGATAGTAAACGCACCATTAGTACCAGGTTCTGCGGCATCTGTTGTTTTTACTACTGTCAGTACCCTGTTGGCCGGATCGCCTTCATCATCGGTAATATTTACAGTAGCATTGCCAGTACCGGTGAAGGTGAAGCTGGTAGAAGTGCCGCCATTCAGCGTCATAATCACGGTTTCAGTAGGTTCGATGAGTTTATCATCTATTACCATTACTGGTACGTTCACGCTATTCTGACCCGCTGGGATTGTGATGGCGCCGGTGATGGCGGCATAGTCTGTACCGGCAGTAGCTGTACCTGTGATGGTATAGTTTACGGTTACATCTTCAGAAGAAGCGATACCGGCAGGCAGGCTTATTTTAAATCCGCCATTGGTAGACGGTTCTGCGCCATCTGCTGCTTTGGCAACGGTGAGTACGCGGTTAGCCGCCGTATTCTCATCATCCGTAATATTCACGGTAGCATTACCAGTACCGGTGAAAGCAAAGCTGGTAGAAGTTCCGCCGTTCAGCGTCAGGATCACCGTTTCAGTATTCTCAATTAACTGGTCGTCTTTTACATTCACTGGTACGGTTACACTATTCTGGCCGGCAGGAACAGTGATGGTTCCCGTGATAGCTGTGTAGTCTGCACCACTGGTGGCCGTACCGCCGATGGTATAGCTAACCGTGATGGCTTCGGAAGAAGCGATACCTGCTGGCAGGCTAATTTTAAATCCGCCATTGGTACCCGGTTCCGCGGCATCGGCTACCTTACTTACGGCCAGTACGCGGTTAGCCGCCGTGTTCTCATTATCTGTAATATTCACGGTAGCATTACCTGTGCCGGCGAGCGTAAAGCTGTTAGAAGTACCGCCGCTCAGGGCCATGATAACGGTTTCTGTGTTTTCGATCAGCTGATCATCTATTACAGCCACCGGAACGCTTACGCTGTTCTGACCCGCCGGGATAGTGATGGCTCCTGTGATGGCGGTATAATCAGTACCGCTGGTAGCTGTACCGGCAACTGTATAGTTTACGGTAATCGCTTCGGAAGAAGTGATACCTGCTGGCAGGCTGATTTTGAATGCGCCGTTAGTGCCAGGTTCTGCGGCATCGGCTGTTTTCACAATGCTGAGTGTGCGGTTAGCCACCGTATTCTCATCATCCGAGATGTTCACCGTAGCTGCACTGCCGCCGGCAAAGGTGAAGCTGGTGGAGGTACCTGTTGTGATGGTCATGCCCACGGTTTCTGTACCTTCCAGGATCTGGTCATTGATCACCTGTACCGGAATGGTTACGCTATGCTGCCCGGCAGGGATTATCACGGTGCCGGTGAGCGCCGTATAATCTACGCCGCTGGTAGCGGTACCATTAATGGTGTAGGTTACTGTAATAGGCTCTGATGAAGCTATTGTGCCTGGCAGGCTAATGGTGAACTCACCATTGGTACCTGGTTCTGCGGCCTGCTTCGTAGCCGTTACGTTGAGTATACGGTTAGCCGCAACATCATCGTTGTCGAGTATGTTTACAGTAGCGTTGCTGTTACCGGTGAAGGTAAAGTTGGTAGAAGAACCACCGTTCAGCGTCATCACAACGGTTTCTGTATTTTCAATCAATTGATCATCGATTACCGGTACCTGAACAGTAACACTGTTCTGACCTGCTGTGATCAGGGCGGAAGCGCTGAGCGTGGTGTAGTCAGTACCTGCGGTGGCAGTGCCACTGATGGTATAGTTTACGGTCACGTTTTCAGCAGCGGTAATACCTGCAGGCAGACTAATAATAAATGTACCGTTGGTAGATGGTTCAGCTGCGTCGGCGCCTTTTACCACGGTGAGTACGCGGTTAGCCGCGGTGTTATCATCATCTGTAATGTTCACGGTAGCATTACCAGTACCGGTGAAAGTAAAGCTGGTAGAAGTACCGCCATTCAGCGTCATCACCACTGTTTCTGTCGTTTCAATCACCTTGTCGTCGATCACCGGCACGGTTACAAATACCGTGTCTTTACCGGCCGGGAAGGTTACGGTGCCACTCAGGGCGGTGTAATCCTGTCCGCTGGTAGCGGTGCCACCGATAGTGTAATTTACGGTGATGTCTTCGGAGGCGGTGATGCCGGCAGGTAAGCTGATGGCAAACTGGCCATTAGTGCCTGGTTCTGCGGCGTCGGCCTTTTTGGTGACAGACAGTATACGGTTGGCCGTGGTGTTGTCATCATCTGCAATATTTACCGTAGCAGTACCGCTGGCGGCGCTGGGCACAAAGGCAAAGCTGGCAGAGGTACCATTGGTCAGCGTCATGATCACCGTTTCGGTGTTTTCAATGATCTTGTCATCTGTTACCGTTACTGGTACGCTAACACCGTTCTTACCAGCCAGGATAACTGCTGAACCAGTAAGACTGGCGTAATCGGTGCCATTCACGGCAGTTCCTGCAACCGTATAATTAACAGTGATATCTTCCGCAGCGGTGATACCAGCAGGCAAGCTGATATTGAAGTTGCCATTGGTGCCTGGTTCTGTGGCATCTGTGGTTTTAACTACTGTCAGCGTTCTGTTTCCGCCGTCATCGTCGGTGATGTTCACAGTGGCATTACCAGTACCGCTGAAGATGAAGCTGGCAGAGGTTCCGCCGTTCAACGTGAGGATCACGGTTTCTGTGCTTTCAATGATCTGGTCATTGATCACACTCACCGGAACGTCCACGCTATCTTTTCCTGCAGGGATCACTACGGTACCGCTGAGGGTATTGTAGTCTGCGCCGCTGGTGGCCGTACCTGCAATGGTGTAATTCACCGTAATATCTTCAGACGAAGTTACTCCACCAGGCAAACTGATCGTAAACTTACCGTTTGTAGCCGGTTCCGCTGCGTCGCCTGCATTTTTTACACTCAGTACCCGGTTAGCTATAGTGTTATCGTCATCTGCGATATGCACGGTAGCATTGCCGGTTGTACCGCTTGCCACGAGCGTAAAGCTGGTGGATGTACCTCCTGTGGCCGTCAATACAACGGTTTCTGTATTTTCTATAATCTTATCGTCGATCACGCTAACGGTTACAGGCACACTTGGCTGGCCCGCAGGGATTACCACGGTGCCGCTAAGCGCAGTGTAATCTGTACCACTGGTAGCAGTGCCGCCTACAGTGTAGCTAACGGTGATGTCTTCCGATGCGGTATAACCTGCCGGTAATCCAACTGTAAACATTCCGTTGGTAGCTGGTTCTGCACCGTCTACAGGATTGGTCACGTTGATTACCAGGTTGGTCGCCACGTTATCATCATCCGCAATATTCACCGTAGCGTTACCGCTGGTAAAGCTGGTAACGAAGTTGAAGCTGGTACTTGTACCGCTGGTGAGGGTCATCACCACGGTTTCTGTGGTTTCGATCACCTTATCGTCGATCACCGGCACTGGTACAAATACGGTGTCCTTACCAGCCGGGATGACCACTGTACCGCTCAATGCAGAGTAATCTTTTCCACTGGTAGCGCTGCCGCCAATGGTATAGTTTACGGTGATGTCTTCGGAAGCAGTGATGCCAGCAGGCAGCGTGATGGCAAACTTGCCATCAGTACCCGGTTCTGCGGCATCGGTTATTTTGGTGACAGACAGTACGCGGTTAGCCGCGTTGTTGTTGTCATCATCTGCAATATTTACGGTCGCGCTGCCATTACCTGTTAACGTGAAGGTAGTGGAGCTACCCCCGTTGAGGGTCATGATCACGGTTTCTGTATTCTCTATCACCTTATCATCTATTACAGGTACTGATACTACTACCCCGTCTTTACCAGCCAAAATCACGGCTGTACCAGCAAGTGCGGTATAGTCTGTGCCACTGGTGGCCGTACCGGTAATGTTATAGTTCACCGTAATATCTTCTGATGCAGTATATCCTGCCGGCAATGTAATATGGAAGGAACCCGGAACAGACGGTTCTGCCGCATCGCCCGCGTTGGCAACGCTCAGCACGAGGTTGGCTGCCACGTTGTCGTTGTCGGTGATGTTTACGGTGGCATTGCCGCTACCGGTGAAGGTAAAGCTGCTGGAAGTTCCTCCTGCCAGGGTGGCGATCACGGTTTCTGTAGGCTCTATGATCTTGTCATCTGCCACTGTAACGGGAACGTCTACTGTACCTGCTCCTGCAGGGATGACTACTGTGCCGGTTAAGGCGGTGTAGTCAGCACCTGGGGTGGCAGTACCCGCCACGGTATAGTTCACGGTGATGGCTTCAGCCGTGGTGATACCGGCAGGCAAACTGATCGTAAATGCCCCATTGGTAGATGGTTCCGCGGCATCGCTCTTCCGCACTATACTCAATGCAAGGTTAGCTGGTGTAAGCGATTCGTCATCTGTGATATTAACGGTAGCGGTACCTTCTATGGCGCTCGGTACCAACGTGAAGTCGGTGCTGCTGCCGCCGGTAAGGGACACGACCACGGTTTCTGTAGGCTCTATGATCTTATCATCTTTCACAGTTACCGGCAGGTCAACGCTGTCTTTACCGGCAGGCAGTACGATGCTGCCGCTGAGGGTGTTGTAGTCATCACCGCTGGTGGCTGTACCTGTTACGGTATAGTTCACGGTAATATCCTGGGAAGCTGTATAGCCGGCAGGCAACTTGATGGTAAAGGCGCCATTAGTAGATGGTTCTGCACCGTCGTTCTTCTTCTTGATACTCAGCACAAGCGCTGAGGAGGTATTGTCGTTATCCACGATGTTCACCGTATCGCTGCCATGAGTGCCGCTGGCGGTAAAGTTAAAGTGAGTGCTGGCGCCACTATTCAGTTTCATGATCACGGTTTCAGTTGTCTCTATGATCTTATCGTCGATCACTGTCACCGGCACAATTACCTTGTCGCTGTTAGCCGGGATCACTGCAGTACCGCTGAGGGTCGTATAGTCGGTGCCGTTAACCGCCGTGCCGGTAATGGTGTATTGAACGGTAACATCTTCCGCTACGGTTACGCCGTTAGGCAGGTTAATGCTGAAGCTTCCGTTGGTACCCGGTTCCGCAGCATCGGCGGTCCTGGTTACCGTCAGCGCCGTGTTGGCAAGTGTATTATCATCATCCGTAATGTTCACGGTAGCGCTACCTTTAGCAGGGTCGGGGGTGTATGCTGCACCGCCGGTGCCACTGGTGATGGTCAGGGTCACGTCTTCTGTAGGCTCAATGATCTTATCATCTATCACATTAACGGCTACCAGCACATCCGGATCTCCGGCTGGTATCACCACGGTATTGGTCAACGCGGTGTAGTCTGCGCCGGCAGTGGCGGTACCTCCTACGGTATAAGTCACAGTGATCGGCACAGCTGCGGTATAACCGGCAGGCAGGCTTATGAGGAACTGACCGTTGGTACCTGGTTCTGCGGCGTCGCCATTATTGATAACGCTCAGCATCCGGTTGGTGGGATTGTCATCATCATCGGTGATGTTCACCGTAGCGGTGGCAATGCCGGCGGTGAAGGTGTAGTCCGGAGAAGTACCACCTGTAACGGTGAGGACTACCGTTTCTGTACCTTCTATGATCTTGTCGTCTTTCACGGTAACGGGCACGTCTATACTATTCTGGTCGGCAGGTATTACAACCGTACCGGAAAGGGTGCCGTAATCTGTTCCGTTGATCGCGGTACCGGCAATAGTGTAATTCACGGTTACCGGCTTAGCCGACGTTATGTTAGCAGGCAGGCTGATAGTAAACGCACCATCAATACCAGGTTCTGCTGCATCCGTTTTCTTCGTGATGTTGATCACCTGGTTAGCCGCTGTATTATCATCATCGGTAATGTTCACGGTGGCAGTACTGTTACCAGTGGCCGGTGTGAAGTTAAAGCTACTGCTGGTTCCGCCAGTCAGTGTCATTACCACTGTTTCTGTGCCTTCTATGATATTATCGTTGGTTACAGGTACGGCTACTTTAACGTCCGGTTGACCGGCAATGATCTTCGCGGTACCGGTGAGCGCAGTATAGTCAAAACCTGCACCTGGGGTGGCGGTACCACCGATGGTATAAGTTACGTCGATGTCTTGCGACGCGGTATAACCAGCAGGCAGGCTAATGGTAAATTCGCCAGCAGTACCTGGTTCTGCGCCATCGGCTGTTTTCGTCACCATCAACACGCGGTTAACAGCAGTACTGTCATTATCGATGATATTCAGGGTGGCATTGTTACCTGCCGGATCGGCGGTATAAGTGAACGCATTGGCGTCCGTACCACCTGTCAGATTTAGTATAGCCGTTTCCGTAGGTTCGATAATCTTGTCATCGCTAACGATCAACGGTATAGTAAAGCTGTTGCTATTAGCCGGCAGCTTGATGGCGCTGATGGTGTAGTCGGTATTACGGGCAGCGGTACCAGTCATATTGTAACTGAACGTGATATCAGCGGCAGAAGTATAGCCTGCAGGGAGGCTGATAGTATAGGCGCCATTGGTGCCTGGTTCAGCGGCATCATCTTTTTTCACCACTTTCAGCACCTGGTTCACCGCAGTAGCATCGTCGTCTGCAATGTTAACAGTAACATTACTATTAGCCGGATCTGGCGGGAAGATGTAGGCATTGCCGCCTCCATCTGTTGCACTACCCGAGAGGAGCGTAATGGTGATGTTTTCAGTTGGCTCAATGATCTTATCATCCAGCACATTGATTGGTATCAGTGCATCATTGCTGCCACCCGGAATAGTGATAGTGCTCAGCGCCTGGTAGTCCTCGCCGGAAGTAGCGGTACCGGATATGCTATAGCCAATTGTAACAGGCCATGCGGAGGTAGCTGTGCCGGCCAGTTTCACTCTGAAGCTTCCGTTACCGGCTGGCTCAGAGGCATTAACAGGCGTAACCACCTGTATAGGCGTGCTGGAAGCAGCGTTGGCGTCTATGATATTCACCACTGCACCGTTGCCAGATGGATCTATTGTAAATGGCATACTGGCAGAAGCTGCGTTGATGAGGTTCATTACCACTGTTTCCGGACCTTCAATAATACCATCGTTAATAGCTGCTACATCAATGAACACTTCATTAGAGCCTGCAGGTATAGTGAAACTACCGGCAGGTATCGTCGGTAGACTGTAGTCTGTTGGCGTGGCCGCAGGACCGTTAGCTGTTCCTCCAAGGTTATAGGTGATCACCACGTCATACTGGGCAGTAACGCCTGGTGGCAGGGAAACCCTGTAACGACCATTGGTACTACCTTCTATCGCATCCGACACTTTAGTGAGCAATATTACATTACTGTTAGCCGTGTAATCATCATCCGCGATATTCACTGTGGCAGCGCCTCCACCAGCGGCTACAGTATAGGTAAACTGTGTATCGCTGCCACCGGTGATCGTCATATCCACAGTTTCCGTTGGCTCAATGATCTTATCATCTATCACATTAACGGGTATGGTTACACTGTTCTGACCAGCAGGGATGGTAATAGTGCCAAGCGCCTGGTAGTCAGCGCCCACGGTAGCTGTACCGCTGGTGCTGTAAGCCACCGTAATGTCCCTCGCGGAAGTAATATTCGCAGGCAGGCTTACTTTGAAGCTGCCAGGAGTAGATGGTTCTGCTCCATCAGTATTTTTAGTTACTGTCAGTACCTGGTTGGCGGCAGTGTTGTCGTCATCATCCAGGGTTACCTGGGCGGTGCCGGCGGTTCCGCTTACAGTATAAGCGAAGCTGCCGCTGTTACCACCGCTAAGCGTGAGATTTACTGCTTCCTGACCTTCGATGATCTGATCATCTATTACGGTAACAGGAACATCCACACTATTCTGACCCGCCAGGATGATAGCCGTACCTGTCAGCGCCGTGTAGTCTTTACCACCGGTAGCAGTACCGGCAATGGTATAAGTAACGGTAATATCTTCTGATGGGAAGACGTTGGCTGGCAGACTGATTTTAAACTTGCCGTTGGTGCCTGGTTCTGCGGCATTGCCATTGTTAGTAACGCTCAGTACACGGCTGGCGGCGGAGTTTTCATCATCTGCAATATTCACGGTAGCGGTAGCATTGGCGGGGTCGGCTGTATAAGTCAGGCCTGCGCCGGTACCACCGGTAATCGTCATAATCACGGTTTCGGTATTCTCTATTAACTGATCGTCCTTCACTAATACTGGTACCGATACCGTCGGCTGGTTGGCCGGCAAAGTCACCGTGCCGGTAAGCGCGGTGTAATCAGACCCACTAGTGGCTGTACCAGCAATGGTATAGTTGACAGTGATTGGCGCCGCTGCGGTATAGCCGGCAGGGAGGCCAATGGTAAAGGCGCCATTGGTGCCTGGTTCTGCGGCATCGCCGCCATTGATCACACTCAATACCTGGTGGGCCGCAATGTTATCGTTGTCGGTGATGTTGGCCGTTGCACTGCCGTTGGTAGCGTCGACCGTGAAAGTAAAGCTGGTGCTGGTACCGCCTGTAAGCGTGAGCACCACGGTTTCTGTACCTTCTATGATCTTATCATCTATTACATTTACCGGTATAACTACACTATTTTGTTTGGCAGGTAATACAATGCTGCCTGTCAGGGTTGTGTAATCGCTGCCGTTAGTAGCGGTACCACTAATAGTGTAATTAACGGTTACCGGTTCTGACGAGGACACGATTCCAGGCAGACTTACCTTGAAGCTGCCGTTGCCGGCAGGTTCTGCAAGGTCTGATTGTTTCACAATGCTGAGTACGCGGTTGGTACCTGTATTGTCGTCATCGGCAATGTTCATCGTTTCCTGGCCATTGGTGGGGCTAGGCGCGAAAGTCAGCGTGCTGGTGCTACCACCAGTAACCGTTACGATCACTGTTTCTGTATTCTCAATGAAATCATCATTGATCACATTCACTGGCAATGTGGTGCCATTTGAACCACCAGGGATAGTTACGGTACCACTCAGGGTCGCATAATCTGAACCTCCGGTAGCAGTACCACTTACGGTATAGTTTACGGTGATAGGTTCAGGAACCGTTATGCCTGCCGGCAGGTTAATCTTGAAAGTATTGTTTGTTCCGGGTTCAGCCGCATCGCCTGTTTTGGTGATGCTCAGTACGCGGTTGTCCGGGGTATCATCATTATCGATAATGTTGCCGGTTGCACTTCCTTCAACTGCATCAGGTGTGAAAGTGAAATTAGTGGAAGACCCGCCGGTGATATTGATGATCACGGTTTCGGTACCTTCTATAATCTGGTCATCTACTATATTCGCCACGATGGCTGTTCCTGTGCTTCCAGCTGAAAGGACAGCTGTTCCACTGAAGTGTGCAGGGGTTATACCATTATAGTCAACACCTAAGGTGGCGGTACCACCTATGGTATAATTTATTGTTACCGGTTCGGAGTAGGTAATACCTGGAGCCGGCAGGAAATTGAATCTCAATGTGGCGCCGCCTTCTGCCCCATCACGGGCAAGCTGCACCCTTACAACCCGGTTGGCCGGCGTATCATCATCGTCTGCAATATTCACCGTAGCAGTTTTGGCTGCTGCAGACGCAGTATAGGCAGATGTACCATCTGTGCCGCTGGTGAGGGTCATTACAACCGTTTCTGTTACTTCAATGATTTTGTCATCGTTCACAGTCACCGGTACAGTTACAAAAGGTTGACCAGCCGCTATGGTAGCGGTACCGCTTAATGTAACGTAATCAGCAGTGCTGGTAGCCGTTCCTCCTATTGTGTAGTTCACGGTAACGGGTACAGAAGAAGTGAAGCCTGTAGGCAGGCTGATTTTAAACTCACCTGGCGTACCTGGTTCTGCGCCATTGCCATTATTAACAACGCTCAGCACACGGTTAGCAGCGGTATTATCGTCATCGGCAATATTCGCCGTGGCCGCACCATTAGCGGCGCTAACGGTATAACTGAAGTTGGTAGAGCTGCCGCCGGAAAGCGTCAACGTTACTGTTTCTGTGCTTTCTATTACCTGGTCGTCGATGACTGCAACAGGCAGGATAATGGAGTTCTGTCCTACCGGGATGGTAGCAGTACCAGTTAATGTAGTATAGTCGGTACCGTTAGTTGCTGTTCCCCCAATGGTATAATTCACCGTAATATCCTCGGAAGGAGTAACCGTTCCAGGCAAACTGATCTTGAATGTTGCATTAGTAGCCGGTTCCGCACCATCGGCGGTCTTCGTAATGCTCAGCACGCGGTTTACAGGCGTGTTATCATCATCCAGGATATTCACGGTAGCATTACCGTTGGTAGCGCTGACCGTAAAGGCAAAGCTGGCGCTCGCACCGCTGGAAAGTGCCATGGTTACCGTTTCGGTATTCTCCATCAGCTGGTCGTCGATCACGGTCACTGGCACGGTTACACTATTCTGACCTGCAGGTATGATGGCAGTATTGGTGATGGTGGTATAGTCGGTGCCGTTAATCGCTGTACCGCC
Organism: Chitinophaga sp. Ak27; assembly: GCF_012726295.1. Taxonomy (GTDB): domain Bacteria; phylum Bacteroidota; class Bacteroidia; order Chitinophagales; family Chitinophagaceae; genus Chitinophaga. The sequence goes on from NZ_JABAOB010000012.1 coordinate 233,491, forward strand.
AATGGTGTAGGTGACGGTAATAGGCTCAGCAGCCACAATGTCGTCGGCTGTGGTAGCGCCTTTCGGCAAACTGATTTTGAACCGGCTGTTGGTACTTGGTTCAGATGCATCTCCTCCGTCGTTGGTCACGCTGAGGATACGGTTGCCACCGGTGTTATCATCATCAGCGATATTGGCAGTGGCACTGCCATCCGTGCCGCTGATGGTGAAAGCAAAGCTGGTGCTGGTACCGCCGGTCACCGTTGCAATGACAGTTTCTGTATTCTCGATGATCTTGTCATCGACAACGGTGATGGGCAGAGGAATGCTGTTCTGTCCAGCAGGCAGCACGATTGATGTTCCCAGGGCGGTGTAGTCAGCGCCACTGGTAGCGGTACCGGAGGATGTATAGGCTATGGTTATATCTTCGGAAGAAGTGATATTGGCAGGGAGCCCGATGGTGAATTCCCCGTTGGTGGACGGTTCTGCGGCATCCGTTTTCTTCTTGATACTGATCAGGCGGTTAAGTGCTGTATTATCATCATCCGCGATGGTAACAGTAGCATTACCATTGGTACCGCTGGCAGTATAGTTGAAGCTGGTGCTGCTGCCACCGGTAAGCGTTACCACTACCGATTCGGTATTTTCAATCACCTGGTCGTCGATTACATTAACAGGCACCACCACGCTGTCTTTACCTGCCGGTATAGTTACCGTGCCGGTAAGGGCAGTATAATCAGCCCCACTGGTGGCTGTACCGCCTACTGTATAGTTGACGGTAATGGCTTCGGTAGGTATCACACCTGCCGGTAAATGGATCGTAAATTCACCGTTGGTACCCGGTTCAGCGGCGTCGGTCTTCTTAGTGATGCTCAGTACCAGGTTGGCCGGTGTATTCTCATCATCAATAACATTCACAGTTGCACTTACCGCACCAGTAGTTGGCGTCAGGGTAAAGTTGGTTGAGCTACCACTGGTAATGGTGGCGATTACGGTTTCTGGTTTTTCCAGCAACTGATCATCCAATACCAGCACTGGCAGGGTTACGCCAGGCTGACCTGCAGGAATCACAATCGATCCGCTGAGTGCCACATAATCTGCACCTGGAGTGGCAGTACCGGCAATAGCATAGTTAACGGTGATATCTTCAGATGAAGTAACGCCTGCCGGCAAACTGATATTAAAGGCGCCGTTAGTGGCGGGTTCTTTAGCATCCTTGCTCCAGGTAATACCTACCGTAGTTTTAGCCGGGTCATTGCTGTCGTTATCGGCAATGTCCAGTGAAGCAGTTGATTGTGTGCTGCTGATATTATAAGCATCGCCACTGATGGTGCCTATGGCGCCGCTCAGCGTAACGTTCACATTTTCTGTTATTTCCAGGATGTTGTCGTCGGTCACTGCTACAGGCAGGGATATACTATTGCTACCAGATGGGAAGGTAACCGTACCGGTGAGCGTAGTATAGTCGCCGCCGTTGGTGGCGGTACCACTCACCGTATAGTTCACGGTGATGTCTTCGGTTGCGTTTACTGTCCCAGGGAGACTGATTTTGAAGGAACCGTTCTGTGCTCCCTCTTTACCATCCTGTACTTTGGTGATAGCCAACGTTTGGTTCACAGCTGTCAGGCCACCGAAAGTGGAGAAGCTCTGTATACCGCTGAATTCAACATATTCCACCCCATCCTGCTGACCAGTAGCCGAAGGATTCAGTGCTGTAATATTAGCCAGTCCTTCAGGGGCCAGGTCGGCCAGTGTGGCAGCGATATCGCCGGTGTGTTTGAACCACGTCCAGCGTTGGGTACCGGTTACACCACGGGTGCCGGAAAGCATATTTTCTGCATTGGTCTTTTCAGCCGGGTTCCAGAAGAAGCGAACGGTAACACCGCCGTTCTGCGTCAGGGCAGCACCGGTGTAGTTGATCTGCAGAAGCCTGCGCATCAGCTGCGTACCATAATCGGTACCGCTGTTTTTGCCCAATGCGGTATTCATGTCCCTGTTTACATCTACCAGCGCCGACAGTTTTGAAACATCCATGGTATTGCCATTGAGGGCAATAGAGGCAATGTATTTATTAGCGTCTGTAGGATCGTAGAAATACAGGGTATCGTTGCTGATACAGGTGGCGGTGACTGTCCTCACTGTCGCATCTGGTACCAGGTTAGCGGTACGTTTCAGGTGGCTGGTAACAAGTGTAAACACAACGCCATCTTTCAGTCCACTCACATTTTCAAAGCTCACGATGTTGCCGGCAAAGTTGGTTGCTGGAATTTCAGTCACCGTACCAGTAGCAAAGTTACCGTCACCATCTTCGTCCACCATGATCGTGAAATCACTGGCATCGGTACCCGTTGTGGTGATACCAGTCAGGTCAAACTGCATGCTGAGCGGCTGTGTGCTGATATCGTAATTGGTGAATTGTGTTTTCCATTCTTGTGTGAGACGTTCAGGGATACAGCTGCCCACTGGCAGGTCTGTTCCTGTTACGGTAAGGGCATTGCTGTTGCTGCCTAGGAGGAGGTAACTTTTATCTGCGCCGAAAGTATTGGTGTTATCCACATTGGTGGCAGCAATAGTACGCATGCCAACCGTCAGGATGGAACCTGTATGAACGCTGCGGGACTGTTTCTGTACCAGCGCTTCGCGGTCATCGCGACCAATACCGAAGATATTATTTTTATAAGTGCTGTTAGTTGTGGCGTTCCAGATCACGGAACCATCTGTAGCGAGGTAGTTCTGTGCGGTGCTTTGGTCGAGCGTAATACCATATTTAACACCGAGGTAGGATTCTACCTGTTGTGATTCGGTGGTGGTAAGGGCCGATTTGTATACGATTACTTCAGGGATTTTACCATTGAAGATACGGCCGTCGAAGCTTGTACCATCAGTAGTGCGGCCACCGATTTCAAAGAAACCACCATCCGCTCCCGTGGCAAGATTGCCGCCGATTGGACCTTGTTTACCATTCAGCCACACGCTTCCCCCCTGCGGATTATTTGTACTGATATAAATACCCCTGGCGATGACAGGTCCGGTGTAGGTAGCCGTAGTGTTACCCATGATAGATCCAGCGGCATCCAGGCCAAAAGTATTGGTGTTTGTATAAATTAATCCTCTACCGGAAGCGCCTGTTGCCGTCCAGTTTCCGTTGGAGGCGAAGACCCCTCCCAGGTTAGCACCGTTTTGAATCGCGCCTTCCTGTCTAGCGACGGAGAAGATAGACAGGTTAGCAGAGGTATTCCAGTTAACGCCGGCATCTCCTTTGAGAGATTTGCCCAACGCGCCGCTGAAATCAACAGCCGGGTTAAAGTTGATACCGTTTGGTACCTGAACAACGTCTGCGGAAGGAGCAATGGCATCTGTATGTGCAACCGGGGCTGCACGCAGTTCGGTAGGCATCGTAGTCGCCTGGTTCAGCCATTGCTGCACCTGGTTAGCGCCATCTACCTGCACATCTGCATTTGCTTTCACCCACAACATTTCATTGGCTACGCCACCTGGTGCAGTTACATAGCTGGCGAAAGTAAAGTATTGTCCATTAGTCAGATCCAGGTTGGCGGTATAACTAGCCACACCGTTCACATCGTTGGTAGACAGTTGTATAAATTGGTCGGAACCGTCAAACGTAGCGTCGTTGCTCACTACCAGGTAAGGTGTGGTGGCAGTTTTTGGCAACTGGTCTTTCCGTACCGCAATATTCACGGTACCTACGGTACCGGATTCCTGTACTTTCCAAACTCTCGCCATACGGGTGGTCACAGCTGGGTTACCAGTGATAGCGGTGGAGAAAGCGGTGCTGGCGCCATCGTCGCCCCACACCATATATGACTTATCTGCGGAGAAAGTATTGGTATTGCTGCCGTTATCTGCCGCAATGCCGCCGAGGCCCACTATGGGCTGTAAGCCCGTGTTGATGTTCTGGCTTTGCTTCTGCGTAAGGCCTTCTACATCATCGCGACCGATACCGGTGATATTATTTTTATAAGTGGCATTAGCCGTGGCATCCCATACTTTGGTGGTGCCATCGGTAGCCAGGTAATCAATCGGAGTGGTTTGATCTATCGTATAACCATACTTGATAGCCAGGTAGGTAGATACGCGCTGTTGCTCGGTAGCTGTTAACGCAGTCGGGTATACGATAATATCTCCCATGGTACCAATCCATGCCTGCGCGCGGTCCCAGGGCCATGCACCTATTCCGGCATCAACGTTACCAGTATTCCACGCCTTAGCTGCAGATCCCAGCGATTTCATTTTGCTGTACAGTGTAGCAGTGCCGCCATTACCGGCCCACACACCCACCATTTCATTAAACACTCCCGGTTGCCAGTTTCCAGCCGGACTTGTCACATCATTAGCCCATCCCACAAAATCGGCTGTTCCATTTCCACCTACAAGTGCGAGACCTGTACCCTGGCTAGTTGCACCTGCACCGTAAGCGAGAATAAACTTATTGCCTGCGCCGGTGGTGGCTGCACTACCAGTGCCGAAGAGTGTTCTTGCAGCAGTTCCTATCGGCAACTTAGTGATATCCAGGCCCATAAAATCAGTACCGTCAAATTTTACCACCGGGTTAAAGTTAGCGTTAGCCGTCGCGTTGTTCATATACAGCGGCTGATTGGCAACGGTAGCTTGCGTAGCGTTGTTCAGGTCAGAGGCATAGTCGGTCCAGCCATTGATAGCTGTGCTATCTGTTGTACTGGAGGTACCTGCATCTGCACGTAACCAAAGGGAAGTACCCACTACCCCACCTGGCGTTTTAATAGCCGCGCCGTAGGTGAAATACTGGCCGCTGGTCAGGTTAACATTGGCAGCATAGTGTTTCACACCGTTGAGCGTCATGGCGGTTACCGGGATGTAAGTATCGCTGCCATCGAAAGTAGCATCATTACTGATGATAAGGTAAGTCTGCGCAGCATTGGGCAGTGCGTTGTAAGGCACGGCTACCTGTACAGTGCCCACCGTACCGGTTTTTTGTGCACGCCATACTCTTGCCATGCGGTAATTGGCTACCGGGTGACCGGTCAGCGGTGTTTTAAAGAGACTACTGTTACCGTTGTCGCCCCATACCATGTATGATTTATCGGCAGTAAATGCATTGGCATTACTGTTGTTTGTTTCTGAGAGATTATTCAAACCGATGGCCAGTTGCATACCGCCGGTTGTATTGCGGGATTGTTTCTGGTTCAGATCTTCTGCATCATCGCGGCCAATACCGGTGATGTTACTTCTATAACCGCTGTTGGCGGTGGCATCCCATATGGTATTTCCATCGGTGGCTAGGTAGTTGCTGGCGCCATTGTTCAACGTAATACCGTACTTGATAGCCATATAGCTATTCACCTTTTGTTGTTCAACCGGCGTAAGCGGATTGGTATATACGATGAGGTCGCCCATGCGGCCATTATAGGAGGTAGGGCTTGATGCCCAACCCAATTGGAAGCCGCTGCCATTACCGGTGAATATGCTGGTATTATTACCGTTGGCTACATTCAAGCCATTCCTGTAAATGGATTGCTTGTTAGCGGCCAGGCTAATATCACTGGTTGTTGTCCAGAGAACAACAGAGTCATTGATGTTACCTGCGCTGTAAGTCAAACGGTTACTAACATAAGGAGCATCCCAGTACACAACATTATCTCCCCAGGTAGCGTGTAACGTAAACTGGGTGCCTGTTCCGGCAGGTTCGGTAAATACAACCGTGTTAAGATTAGTTGCCTGGCTGCCCGCATAGAATGCAGCAGCAGCATTGTAGGTACCATTTTTCAGGAAGGAACTACCGGTCATTGCATTAGGCGCACCGTTAAACCTTACTACCGGGTTAAAGTTCAAGTTCACTGCGGCATTATCCCTATAAATAGGCTGGTTCGCCGGTGTAGCCTGCGTTACATTATTCCCGTTGGGGCTATAATCATTCCAGCTGCTGATCGACATACTGTCGGCAGTAGCAGAAGTAGCAATATCCGCACGTAACCATAACAGGTTGCCGCTGGCTACACCACCCGGATATTTCACCGCTGCTCCAAAAGTGAAGTAGATGCCATCGGGTAGCTGGCTACTGCTAAGGGTGATGGTCTTATCTGCATTCAATGGCAGCTCTTTGCTGATCGTCGCAAAAGTAGGATCTGTGCTGATCAACATATACACTTTGCTACCCGTTGCATTGGCCTTCAAGGTTATGTTCTGATCCGTCCAGTTGGTTTTGCCTACCTTCCAAATACGCGGCAGGCGACGGGTGGCATTGGTACCGCTTACAACTGTTGTGTAAGAGGTAGCAGACTGCCCATTATCTCCAAATACCAGGAATGATTTATCGTTGGTAATAGTATTGCTGTTCTGTTCGTTGGTCAGCGGAATATTGCTGCCCAGTGAAAGCGTTACAAACCCGGTATCTACGCTGAGTGATTGTTTGGTATTCAGTGCAGTAGCATCATCTCTACCAATACCTGTAATACGGGCTTTATAAATAGGATCAGCTGTCCAGTATTTGGAGCCATCAGTAGCCAGGTAATCCGTGGCCCCATTGCCGATGGTAATACCATATTTAAGGCCCAGGTAGGATTCTACGGACTGGCGCTCTGCATCAGATAATACGCGGTTGTAGGCGATCACCTCTCCCATATTACCCATCCAGTAAAGCCCCCTGGCAGCTGTAGTACGGGATCCAATAGAGATAAGATTGGCGGTGAGTGGTGTTAAATTGATGGTACCCTGGTTGTCAAAGGTGTAATTTCCAAAAATACGAATTCCGTTCGGGGTATTATTGGCTTGGGTGGCACTAAAAATATAAGGTTTATTGGGCAGATAGGTATTAAGCCCGCCTATGCCCACTACTGATGCGGCATTCTCCAAATACTGTATCTGCCCGGTATTAACGACCCGGAACTCCATTCCATGGGAACCGCCTACAGCACCACTACCAACAAGCTCTCTTGCTGATGCAAAGCCCGAACCGCTACCTACCGCAAAAACGGTGGCTGTAGCAGGGTCAATGCGCGTAGTAGTTATATCCAGGAAGTCATCTGTGCCATCGAATACGAGGCCGTAGTTGAAGTTGAGCGCTTTCGCATCAGTGATAGGCTGACTGCTCACCACGCCCTGTGCGGCGTCATTACCTTTATTACTATAGTCGCTCCAGTTGCTGCCGCCGGATATACCATCATCTGCACGTAACCAGAAGCTAACTCCATTGTTAACGCCATTAGGACCAGTAACATTTTTTGCAAAAGTAAAGTAAGCGCCATCGGCCAGCAGGTTGCTGTTGAGCGTAACTATACCATCGGCGTTCAGCGCATAGGCCACGTCGCCGGTACCGAAGGTGTTGTCGGTGCTTACCAACAGGTAAGTCCGTGCATTACCACCGGCAAGTTTTATAGTGATATTCTGGTCTGCCCAGTTAGTCTTCTGTGCTTTGAAGACACGGCCCATGCGGCTGTTGACTTTACTGATACCGGTAACCGGTGTTTGGTAAGTTGTTGCACCGGCATCATCTCCGAAAGTGAAGAAGGAAAGATCATTAGTAATAGTGGTTGCATTGGCCTTATTGGAAATTGCCACGGAGGCACCCGCTGCGATAGTCACGATACCAGTATCGGCAGCCACAGATTGTTTCTGCAGCAACATCCCCCTGTCATCACGGCCAATACCAGTGATATGTTTGGCATAAGCACCACCGGTAGCCGTCTTCCACATAGTAGTAGTACCATCGCTGGCGAGGTAATCCACCGGGGTATCTATACCTAATGTAAGGCCATAGCGCAACGCCATATAGGATTGTACCTGCCGGCGTTCTATTGTGCTAAGCTTGCGGGAATATAATATTACTTCAGGTATATCGCCATTGAATACAGCATTATGACCAGCACCGATATAATCCCGATTACCAACCGGCGACAGGAAGTTTACAGCGTTGGTATTATCTGTTAGTAATACTTTGCCATCAATACCGGCTGCCCAGTCATTGGTGGCACTCCATATATTGAGCATATGTGAATTACGCACATTTACGCTGCCGGGGTATGCAAAGTTTCTACGCGCCGTGCCCGAGCCAAAGTAGGAATATTGATTGTTATTACTCCATACATATACACTCTGACCACTTACATAAGTTCCTCCAAATTCAAAAGGATAACCAACAGCAGCACTGGCGGCATCAATATTGGATGTTTGAACAGAAAATATTTCGCCAGCAGTAAAAGTATTTGCTACCTCCGGCTGTTGTATGAAATAGTTGCCGTTGGGGCCAGTACCTACGAAACCGATAGCCGGGTTAAAATTAAAGGAAGCTTCTTTCCAGGAGAGGCCACCTCCGTTAACAAGAGTCCAGGTACGACCGGAAGCACTCAACTCTTTCCATTGCGTAGCGTTATTCCCTCCTGCTACTGCGCTATCTGCCCTGGTCCATACTTCCAGCCCTGCTCCCACACCAGCCGGAGCTGCCTGCGTACTCGCGAAAGTGAAGTAGGCACCATCTGGCAACTGGTCGCTATCCAGTGTTATCACACCATTTGCATCCAGTGCATATGATTTATCGCCTGCACCAAAGGTATCGTCATTGCTCACTAACAGGTAGGTGGCATTATTTCCCCCGGTAAGTGATAAGGTAACAGGACTTTTAACCCAGTTGGTTCGGTCTGTTTTATAGATACGCGCCATGCGCACGTTGAGATTACCCAGGCCGGTAACTGCCTGGCTATATGTAGCCGGCTGGCCGTTGTCACTGAAAGTAAAGAAAGAAAGGTCATTGGCGATGTCAATGGCATTCTCAGCATTGGAGGCGGCGAGGCTGCTTCCTATGCCAATGGTTACATTAGCTCCATCGAGTTGTGAGCGGCTTTGCTTCTGCAACAAGGTACCATTATCATCTCTACCAATACCGGTGATGCGTTCACCGTAACCGGTGTTTTTAGTGACAGTCCACATCCGGGTAGTGCCATTGCTGGAGATATAATCAACAGGAGCACCAGCGCCAGTTTTCAATGTAAGCGCGTATTTCAGGCCCAGGTAACTGTTCACCTGCGCACGTTCAGTGGCGTTTAACTGCCTGTTGTAGAAGATCACTTCTGAAATACGGCCATTGAAGATAGAGTTATGTCCTGCACCGATGGCGTTGTTTAGCGCAGCTCCCCTCGAAAAATTAACGGGGAAGCTCGCGCTACTACCCATTGTTTTACCATCAAAATTCAATGACCAGCTGCCAGGGGCACTCCAGTTATTTAATAAATGTGGCAGTTGTATATTAATGCCAGGCAATCCATAGCCAGGTCTTGTAGTAGTACCGAAGTGCGTATAGTGACTACCGTTATATACGTAGAACGGCGCTCCGCCTGCTACTGTTGGGTCACCACCAAATTCAAACGGGAAACTCACCGCCGTAGAAGTACCCGGCAGGTTAGATAACTGTACAGAAAATATTTCACCGGCAGTATAACCTTCAGTAAATTTCGGCACCGTGAAATAGTTATTTCCTGCGAAGCTGATTGCCGGGTTATAGTTAATGGTATTCTTTTCCCAACCTATGGGTATATTAGAAGCATTAACCGGCCATTCCCGCTGTACAGCCTGATCCTGCCATTTGAGAATACTGCCGTCAACCACTGATGTGCCGGCATCCGCTTTTACCCATGTCTGCAAATTAGTCGCTACGCCACCCGGATATCGTTGTTGCTGGCCGAAGGTAAAGTAAGCGCCATTAGCCAGGTCTGCACTGCTCAGTGTCACCATTCCCGTACTGCTCAGTTTCAACTCCTTGGTAACTGTACCAAAAGCAGCATCTGTACTGATCAGCAGATAGTTATTCCCTGCGCCGCCTGCGAGCTGCAGCGTTATCTGCTGGCTGTTATCCCAGGAAGCGGTTTTCTGCACGCGCCATACGCGGCTCATACGCTGGTTAGCGTTGGCGCTGGTAACTGCCGTAAAGTAACCGGTGTTTCCTCCATTATCGCCAAAGGTGAAGAAGGCTTTATCCTGGGTGAAATTATTGCTGTTAGCAGCATTGGAAGCGGCAATCGCATTTCCCAGGGCAATGGTCACCATACCGCTATCCTGGCTCAGGGATTGTTTCTGGCTCAGCATACTGCAATCTTCACGGCCTATACCCGTGATACGTGTGCCATAACCTGTGTTGGCAGCGGCAGTCCATATCTGCACAGTGCCGTCGCTGTTAATATAATCTGTTGCGCCGGAATTAAGGGTGATACCATATTTGAGCGCCATATAAGATTCAATGCGCTGTATTTCGGCCGCTGTAAGATCACGGTTATAGATGAATACTTCCGGGATAAATACCTTTGAATACTCCGAGAAAGTAGCGCCGCCAACGTCTAATGTCCAGGCAGTACCATCTGCGGTGGGACCGTTTTTCACTACCGTACCATTGCTTTTAAAGGCATAAGCGCCGCTGGCCGCTCTTTCAAAAGAGTAGAGTTTGCCTTTGGCGGTGATTGCATTACCTGTGTTCAGCCATCCTTCCACATATAAGCGGTTTTCAAACCCAGCATGCCATCCCATTAATTTATTTCCACTGGAGCTATTAAATACACGACCGTTCTGAGAACCTTCCAATACGCCCATACCCATAATGGAATAAGCACCAGACACGGCTGCCGAAGCAGGCGCCAGGTGCGCATCGTTACCATCATAATAAATAGCGGGGTTGAAGTTGACCATACCGGTGGTATTGTCCGGATCACCGACCACCGTCATATGATTGGCGTTACCAGAAATATCTCCCCAGTTTACGCCATTCACAGCCTGATCCGCCCGGTACCAGGCTACTACGCCATTACTCACACAGGCAGGCCCTTTCGCCGCCATTGGAATTCCATTACTAAACTCGGATGTACCACAGGTATTGGCTGGAATGCGCAGCGTGGCTGTCCAGAAGCCCAGCCCGGTAGCACCCGGACCAGCATTGTATGTAATTGTTTGTGTAGAAGTGCCTGCAGATAATCCTGTTAAAGTAGTAACATAATATTGCCCGCTCGTTTTGTTCGTAGCGGGATCGTTAGCATAAATGTCTACCGTGTATTGCGCACCTGCAGTTATAGTAGGTATCGTTAGTTGCAGTTGGTACTGCCCTCCGCCCAACGCTGACGACGATACCAGTACCGGCGTCTTCCCGGCGGCATTGGTGTAGCTACAGTTACCACCCTGCAATGAAATACCGGCAGCGGCATTATTATAAATAGAGTTTTTAGAGATAAGCACATTAGTCGGTGCAACGTTAATAACGCCCGCCCCGCCATTATCATGTATCACACAACCGCTCACTTCCGCGTTCGTAACGTTGGCGGCGCCATAAAACCAAACAGCGTGATTAGCATTGTTCACCAGCGTGTCGCCTTTAATGCCTACATCTGTAGCCCCGGCGGCGCCGCTCACCACGATGCCCGAACGTGTCTGGTTATAGAACGCTGAGTTGATGATGTCTACATTGGTCCTGGCAGCATTGTTGTAAAATTCGATGCCATCCATGTTATTGGTGAAGGTAGCATTGGTCAATTGGAAATTGGTGGTTGCCGCAGCCGCATAGATACCATCTACATCAAATTCGTTAAAAGAAACCTTGTCAATTGTCACTCCCGTAGCTGCTGCATAAAAAGCAATACCTACGTCCGCATCATCTGTATTGGCAAGCTTATCTCCGTTCAACACAGAATTCGTGCAGTTAAATCCGTTGATGGTACTTTCAAACCTAATACAGGCATTTCCTCCATAGAGCCCCGGTACCCGGTTCTCGACTACTGTTTTATTGATAGTTACTGTACTTGCAGCGCCATTAAACCAAATGGCGTGAATATCATTCTCATTAATATTAATGGTGTCCAGTGTAATATTGCTGGCTGTATTGTCGAAACGGATGGCATAGTCCCCATCGTCATCTGCTCCGATCACATCCATATCTATAGTAGTACGATTGATATCAAAATTAGTAGCAGGATAATCGCAATAAACACCCAGCGACACGCCACTCCATAAACTATCAATGCTCACATTCCTGAACAGCACATTGTTTGCCGTTTCCACGGGGCCGGCGGTATTATCAAACACCACGCCGTTCTGAAAGCCGCTGATATTACTGTTGGTCAGTGTAAATCCGTTTACCCCTGCATCCCGGAATACGATCCCCTCTCCTCCACGTGTATTGTTGGCGGTACTGAGCTGGATGTTATCCATCGCAAGATTGGTCTGTGTACCACCGGTAAAATAAAAAGCCCTTCCAATAAATCCACTATTGGCAGGCTCCACGTCGGTGGAAGAAATATTTCTCACCGTCAACCCGGTAGATGCCCCCTGCACTCTCATGAATGCGTTCAGGTAGTTCCCTACGGTACTGAAAGAACGTATATTGTCAATCGTGATCCCCGTTGTATTCGGGAAAATATCTACGTTGATGTCCCCGTTATTCTGTACGATGAAATTCCGGATGGTCACACTATCCGCATTAATCACAAAAGGATTGATAACAGAATTAGTACCGGTAGAATACAGCGTGATCCTATTCTGCCCGTCGATCGTCAGCTTTTTAGCTGTAATAGTGGGCAAAGAGGTAGCCAGCGTAATCTGCCCGTGCACATTGAACGCGATATCATGCGGACCAGCGCCGGCGGCATTGGCATCGAGGATAGCCTGTCGGAATGAACCAGGCCCCGCATCATTCGTATTTGTGACAGGGAAAGTGTTAGCTGTGGCGGCAACAGTCATCGTCATGCCAACCAGGGCCAGTAACAATCGCTTGCAATGCTTGCTGAAAAACCTTGAATCGGGATTCATAACATTATTTAAGAGGGACATCATGCAATCAACATTGGGTAATAAGGGGCCGGATCCACTGTGTTACACACAGCAAACCAGGAAAGATTCCTTTAGAAATCTTTATATGCTAAGGGTACGATATGGTTGTTTGCCACGACCTACGGCTACTCTCTTCAGCCTATACGATCAAACACAAACAGTACTTATTTTACGAATAATGAAATTTGAAACAGCGGGAAAAAATAGGGTCCGCATGTAATGACAATCGCGTAAAATTCCACATAGGAAAGCATTAAGATTAGATAAAAAGGATACGGGCATTATATTATCGGTACGTTCTATGATTCACAGACATGTTCACACGACTCCACGGAACAAGTCTTGCAGCGAAAGTAATTAAACTATCTTTTCATGATTGTCGTTGTAGTTCGATGTACATGTAGTAGTTATACTACATGATAATTAAGGGTACGCATTTTCAGCGTCTGCTCTCTCGAAAAACGGATCAACGGTACCCAATAAAAAATTATAATTAATTATATACATCCAAAGAAAAATACATTATTTTAGTGGTGACAAACATCCAATGCTACCCGTGGTCCCTAACCCATAATAGAATGATACATGTACTGATTGCAGATGACCATTCGATAGTAAGACTTGGCATAAAACAAATTATCTGCTCCCTGCCTGGCAACATGCTTGTAACTGAAGCAAGAACATTTGATGAAACCATTTCTCTTATTGAAGCCAAACATTTTGACCTGCTGATACTGGACATTAATATGCCCGGTGGAAACAACCGACAAATGATCGATGCCGTAAAACTACGGCTCCCTGATGTCAGGATACTGGTGTGTTCTGCCTATGAAGAAATGCTGTATGCCCTCGACTATCTCCAGACAGGCGCCGACGGCTATATTGAAAAGAATTCTATAGATGAAGAGTTTAAAACAGCTATTAACGCTGTGCTTGGAGGAGAAAAGTATATTAGCAAAGCGGTCCGGGAACAACTGATCAGGAAATATACCAGGCAGGAAAGCCAGTCTCCCGGCCCATTCTCCGGACTTTCCAGCCGCGAAATAGAAGTCATGAACCTGCTTACCAAAGGACTTCCACTGATAAAAATTGCGGAAATACTCCACTTGCAACTCACTACCGTAAGCACTTACAAAGCACGCATCTTTGAAAAGACGGGTGTAAAAAATGTAATCGCCTTAGTAGAGAAAGCACAGATGTACCAGGTAGTTAATCCTTCCGGCGCAGCCATAGTGAAAGTATAGTGCCACCGCCTATGCGTGGACTGGCCAGCAAACTGGCATTGATTACCGGCAGCAACTCTTTTACAAGTACCAACCCGATACCGGTACTGTGGGAGTGCCAGTTGCCATCATTTTTAGGGTGATTAATCCAATCCATCACCGCTGGCGGCATCCCGGCGCCCGTATCAGAAATATGTATGGTTATTCCGTTCATTCCTTCTTCGGTGGTTATTTCTATAGTACCACGACTGGTGTACTTCACCGCATTATCCAGCAGATTATGCAACACAACCGCTAATAGCAATTTATTCACCATTACTGTCATATCAGACGGAATGTGAGTAGTCAACCGTATGCCTTTAGAATCAGAGACCGGCCGGAAGATCGCCGTCTTCTCATCGACTAACAGTGACAGGCCTACGATTTCTGCAGAAAATTCACCCGTATGGAAGGTCGTCCGCATGTAATGTATCAGGTTATCCACCAGGTGATGCATACGGTAAAGACTTTCGTAGGTAACCATTTTTATTTCTTCCGTCTGTAAAGCGCCGGATAACGGCTCGTCTTTATTAACCCGGAGCAGGAAACGCAAAGGTGTTTTAATATCATGGGTAATGGCAGTGAGGAGGTGTTTATGCATCAGACTCTGCTTACGCACCTGTGCGTCTGACTCCTGCAAAGTGGCCATCGTTTCCTGCAGCTTCCGCGTACGGTTAAATACCTTTATTTCCAATTGCCTGTTTTGCTCCTGGATATGCCTGATACGTATTTTGTAAAGCAATATGATCAAACAAATCAGGGCTATCAATACAGTCAACCGAAACCATCCTTTTTCATAAAAAGCCTTCGCTACATGGATCTCCATCACTTTTTCGATATGCTGGTCTCTTCCGAATCCCTTCAGCTTCCGGATACGTAAACGATAATCTCCTGATGGCAAAGATGACAAAGTGATCGTCCTGTCACTATTCACAGGTAACCATATCTTCTCTTCCCTTCTGCCCTCTTCTTCTAAACAATAATAAAAATAGACGTTCCGCGGATCACCAAAATAAGGAGAGCTTACATGCAAGCGGAAGGTTTTAAAATTATTCGGCAATTCGATGTACTCTCCCGCTTCCGTCAATTTTAGATCACGTTCCACCCAGTCCACAAATATTCCCTTGTCCGGCATTTCCATTTTAATAGCAGCAGGGGCAAACTGTACAAGCCCATCGAGCGAAGGCAATGAAATATCACCGTCCTCATACTTCAGGGCACAAGGTTCGCAACCGCCGTTGAACTCGTTTGTATTAAATCCCTGGTCCCTTCCGAAATAATAGTAAAATAAATCATCTTGTTTCCCATCTGCAAAATCCAGCGCATCCTGCCGGCGAACACTAAATAAACCTTTGTTAGTCGTTAACCAGAAATAACCCTGGTCATCTTCCATAATACAATGGGTAGTAGACATGTATCGTTGCCGGTCTAGCGGCAGGGCCACCAACCGTTCATTCCGGTAAAGGAAAACACCCTTGTTATAAGTAGTGATCCAGATTTCTCCTTGTTTAGGGATATAAATGCTTCTTATATTCCCTGCTTCCAGGCCTTTGATGGTGTCGGTACGTCCTGATGGCAAATGGATTCGATACATTCCCTTGCCGGTGCCCACCCATAAAATATCGGGGATCTGCCCTTCGTTGATATAAGTAACGTCGTCTACAGCGGCCGGAAGAAATTGCAGCCCCTGGGCCAGATCAGCCATCTTCATGTAATATAACCCGGGATATTTCCCACCCACCCATAAATTTCCACCTGTATCAATATAAACCTGGCTAATAAGATATGGTAACTGAATTTTACACACTATCTTGCTGAAATCCGGTGATATGCAAATCAACAGAAATCCATCTCTTCCCCAATATCTCCCCTGCTTGTCACGGGCCAACGTATATTTTTCCAGTGGATTTTTTCTATCGAAAGATAATGGCAACCGGTTATACCTCCCCTGTTGATCAAAGGCTAAACCAGTGGCGGTTACTACCCCATTTTTCCCAAAAGGAGCTTGTGCATAAAATACCTCGGCTTCCGAAGCCTCAGATTTATGCACCGTAAACTGTTGCCTGGTACAAACATAAAGGCCCTTAGTAGAACTCGCCAGGAAAACCCGGTTGTTGGCCTGGTCGTAATAGATCGAATTAACGTAAGCAGCATGCAAATCGAAATCCCGTAATACAACCGTACTATGTATAATACCTCCTGCTTCCAGCTGTAGTTGATAGCAATTATCGTCTGTATAAACAAAAACCTGGCGGGTAGCCAGGTTCCAAAACAATTCCATCCTGCACTTAATAAATGCGGAATCAGAAAGCAAATCTCCCGTAAGTGGCACTTTTACCTGCTGATCTTTGTTCCAACCCAGGATACGCCCATCCCGGCCAAGATAAAAAAGCCGGTTACTGCATACAAATAAACGCTGCAGGTCGAGCTGAGGTTGTATAATGCGGTACGCTTCTTTACTATTCTTTATAAAAGAGATGGTATCACGATAAACGGCGAAATAACTGTCGGTGGCGTCCGGAATAACGATGGGGCGCACAGCAGCAAAATGTCCGGCATAATCGTCCGGCCAGCCCCTTATAGGATAGAAATCATTCTTAGTATCCAGGTATTGTTGATACTTATATCCTGGTAACACTTTACCAACTTGCTTTACCCTACTCTCCGTTATTGTTAATATCTCTTTAACATCTGTTTCTACAGCGATAACGGTATCATTGGGATAAATCCTGGCCATGCGGCTGCTTTTCAGCCCAGGTACATTATCACTGCCAAAATTGAAAAAGTAATTACCATCAAACCGGGTCAACCCATTTTCGGTAGCCAACCATAAGAAACCATTCTTATCCGGTACGATACCTTTTACACTGTTTTGTGGCAGGCCATCTTCATCAGTAAAATGTCTCACAAAATAATGCGGGGCCGTGTCCGGTGAATTGACAGACACAGGTGGGTTAAAGTGTAATAAGGATAGACTCAGACAAAAAATAAGGTTCATCGTAGATATGGGCACTAATAACATGACAATACAGGACCGTCTGCCATAATTTTTTTATGACAACTTGATAAAGATATAAAAATTCAGTTGCAATTTTTTTTCTCTTTGATAGATGGCATGCTGGCAAGCGATAAAAAAGCCTTTGGTGATTAACCAAAGGCTTCTTCCTTCGCGGAGAGTCAGGGATTCGAACCCCGGGACCTGTTACAGTCAACAGTTTTCAAGACTGCCGCAATCGACCGCTCTGCCAACTCTCCAGGGACGCAAATGTATAAAACCAATTCTAAATAAAAAAAGTTTTGCAGAAAAAACTGCAAAACTCTTTCCCATAAAGGATTTGATTATGAACTACGGACCTAAGCGACGTTAAGTGCCTGGCTGTTGCGTCGAAAAATAAGTCTGTTTGTCTGCGCTTCGATCCGTAGTTCGCATCAACTATTTCCAACCGCCACCTAAGGAGCGGTATAAATCTACCATAGCGCTCAGGCGTTGACGGTCAATATCTGCCTGCGACAGTTCCGCCTGCAACGACCGGCCCTGGGCGGTAATTACCTCCAGGTAGTTGGCCATACCGCTGCGAAACAGTTGCTGCGCCTGTTGTATAGCCAGTTGCGATGTGTTTACCTGGCGGATAGCGATTTCCTGCTGCGTTTTTACTTTGTCCAGCTTCACCAGCGCATCGCTCACTTCCCCAATGGCATTCAGGGCAGATTGTTTAAACTGTATCACCGCCTGCTCGCGCTGTATTTTGGCTACTTCCAGCTGTGTTTTTAATGCACGGCGCTGGAAGATAGGCTGCGTAATCCCACCGGCTACGGTACCAAACAGGGAAGCCGGCAAATTAAACCAGGTACTGGCTTTGAAGGCATTCACCCCACCGCTGCCGGTAATGGTCAGCGAAGGATACATGTTCCCCTGTGCGGCGCCCACCTGGGCATTGGCCGCTACCAGGCCCATTTCACTGGCCCGTACATCCGGACGTCGACTGATCATGGCAGCCGGGATACCGGTAGGCAATGAATCGGCTACATGGAAGTCGCTGAGCTTACCTGTACGGCTAATCGCAGCTGGCAGCTCTCCCATTAAAATGCGCAGGGCATTTTCCTGTATGGCAATACCCTGTTCCAGCTGCGGCACCAGCAGTTCGGCTGTTTGCTGCTGGGAGATGGCCTGTTGCACGCCCAGCTCCGTTACCTCTCCGGCTGCCTTCTGCAGGCGGATCATCTTTACGATGGTATCACTGAGCTGTACGTTTTTATGGGCAATCTCCAGCTGTTTGTCCAGCATCAGCAGGTTGAAATAGCTGTTGGCAACTGCGGCAACCAGGCCGGTTTGTACGGCATGCTGTCCTTCATAGGTTTGCAGGTAAGTAGCCAGGGCTGCTTCCCTCTGACGCCGTATTTTACCCCAGATATCTATTTCCCACGACATGCTTACACCCAGGTTGAAATCTTCCAGGTGATCGCCCAGCTTATTCAACGACAGGTTCAAACCAGTGAAACTGTTTTTGGAAGGAAAATTGGTATTGGCAGAAGCATTGGCAGTGAATGCCGGCAGCCACGCCACCTTGGCCTGCTTCAGGTACTCCTGTGCAGACGCCACCCTTTTTACCGCCAGCTGCAGATCATAGTTGCCGGCAATGGCGCTGTCGATCAACTGCTGCAAGGCAGGATCTGTGAAAAACCTTTTCCATTCTATGCTCGCAATACTACTGTCGGACGGGGCTACGTTGCCAAATTGCTGGGGCAGCGCCACCGGGGGCCGCTCATAGTTGCGGCCTACCCGGCAAGCTGCTAACCCTACAACTAAGGACAACAACATTAAAAATGAGCTATAACTTGTTTTCATTTGTCTTTTTTCTGATTCTGATAATAGATAATGCTAATCTTTTAGTGTACCAGCCTTGCCTCATGTTCTTTTTCCACTTGCACTACAGGCTTGCTGCTGATTTTCTCCTGCAGGAACTGGAAAATTACAAACAGCACAGGTATGATAAATACCCCCAGGATCACCCCGGTAAACATACCTCCTACAGTACTCCAACCAATTGAATGATTGCCTTTGGCAGACGCACCTTGTGTAAAGATTAACGGCAACATACCAACAATAAAGGCAAAGGAAGTCATCAATATTGGACGAAGACGAAGCTGTGCTGCTTCTAACGCCGCCTGAACAAGCCTATAGCCCGCCTTTCGCCGTTGTATGGCAAACTCCACAATCAGGATCGCATTTTTAGCCAATAATCCTATCAGCATGATCATACCTATTTGTACGTAGATATTGCCTTCTATGCCGCTTAATCCAATGAAACTATATACACCTAATATACCGGTAGGTACAGTAAGGATTACTGCCAGTGGCAGGATATAGCTTTCGTACTGTGCAGCCAGCAGGAAGAATACGAACAATACGCTCAATAAAAACACGAACGCAGTTTGGTTACCTGCTCTTATCTCTTCCCTCGTAATACCCGTAAACTCATAGGCATATCCTTGTGGCAATGCCTTTTTCGATACTTCTCCAATGGCTTTAATTACATCCCCGGTACTATAACCTGGTTTGGGCGTAGCATTAATGGTAACAGCAGTATACAGGTTGTTTCGTGTAACTGTTTCCGGGCCATATACACGTGTGAATTTGGCCACTGTACTTACCGGCACCATCGCACCCAGGTTGTTCTTTACGTAAATAGCATCCAATGAACTTTTATCCATCCGGTATGAAATATCGGCTTGCGCCATTACGCGGCTATACTTCCCGAAACGGTTAAAGTCTGAAACGAAACTACTACCATAATATGTTTGCAGCGTGTTCAACAAATCACCAACAGATACACCCAATTGTTTCACTTTTACATCATCTATGTCAATTGTGTATTGTGGATTACCTGTATTAAAAGTAGTGAACGCGCTTGCCACTTCTGGTCGCTGACTTAATGCACCAACAAAACCCCATGCCGTTCCAGCTAATTTCTCCAGCGATCCGTTTGTTCTGTCCTGCAGCATCATTTCTACCCCGCTCACATTACCGAAACCCTGTATTGTTGGAAAACCAACAAAAAAAGTTAAGGCATCATGTACTTGCATTGATTTGCCTAACAAACCACCTGCAATAGCAGTCGGGTCTTTTACAACACCCCTATCTTTACGATTTTTTAACCTTACAAATATTGCAGCATTAGGAGAAGCATTCGCATTTGTTACGAAGTTCATTCCATTTGCAGCCCATACATCGCTCACACCCTCATCTTTCATCACAATTTTACTAATCTGGCTCGTTGCATTCTCCGTTCTGCTAAGTGAACTACCTGGAGGTGTTTGGGTAATACCAACTACGAATCCTTGATCCTCATCTGGAATAAACCCGGTAGGTGTTTTTTTGATCAGCCAAACGGTAGCAACCACCACAAGTAATAATCCGGTAATGGCCACCCATCTGTTCTTCAACAAGAATTTGATGCTCCGTATATATCTCGCCGTCATGGCATTGAAAGCGGTATTAAACGCATCGAAGAAGCGGGCACCAAAACCTTTTTTCTTTCCGCCTTCGCCTATATGCTGGTTCTTTAGGAATAAAGCACACAACGCCGGACTTAGCGTTAATGCATTCACCGCAGAAATAAAGATGGCAATGGCCAGGGTGAAGGCAAATTGCTTATAGAATACACCTGCAGGACCTTGTACAAAGCTCACTGGTATAAACACTGCTGCCATTACCAATGTGATAGAAACAATCGCCCCGGATATCTCACTCATCGTTTTAACTGTTGCCTCTCTTGCCGCTAAATGCTCACGTTCCATCGTTGAGTGTACGGCCTCTACAACCACAATGGCATCATCCACCACAATACCAATAGCCAGTACCAATGCGAACAATGTAAGCAGGTTAATGCTAAAGCCGAATAATTGCAGGAAGAAGAAAGTACCTATAATCGAAACAGGAACAGCAATTACCGGGATCAATGTAGAGCGCAGATCTTGCAGGAAAATGAACACCACGATGGCTACAAGGATGAACGCAATGATCAGTGTTTCCTTTACCTGGTCAATAGATGCATCCAAAAACTCCTTCGAGTTGTACATTATCTTAAACTTCATACCTCCGGGTAACGCCTTGTCAAATTCTCCAATCTGTCGTTCCAGTTCGGTAAGAATTTCATTAGCATTGGAACCCGGTGTCTGCACAATACCAAAACCAGTAGCTGGTTTGCCATCGAGCAAATTCGAGGCAGTATAAGTATAGCCACCCAATTCAACCCTGGCCAAATCTTTAAGGCGAAGAACAGAACCATCGTTATTTGCCTTAATCACCATATTTTCATACTCTTCAGGCTTATTTAACTTCCCCTTGTATTTAATAATATACTCGAAAGATTCTTTACTACTTTGTCCTAAACGCCCTGGTGCAGCTTCTACGTTCTGATCTTTGATCGCATTCATCACTTCTGTCGTAGAAAGATTATTAGCAACAAGCCTATCGGGTTTCAACCAGATACGCATCGAATAATCTTTTGAACCAAATGGTTGTACCTGTGCCACCCCTGGTATACGTTGTAATTGAGGGATGATATTAATTCTTGCATAGTTATTTAAGAACAGCTCATTATACTTAACGCTATCCTCGCTATATAATGCCACAAACATCAGGAAGCTGCTCTGCACTTTCTGTGTAGAAAGCCCCGCTTGTAATACTTCGGGAGGTAACTGGCTGTTAGCTTTAGATACGCGGTTTTGTACGTTTACAGCCGCAATATCAGGATCGGTTCCTTGTTTAAAAAAAACTGTCAGGATGTAGCTACCATCATTGTTGGAATTGGAGGTCATGTACGTCATGTTCTCCACACCATTTACCGATTCTTCTATCGGGGTAGCAACTGTACGGGATATCACCTCCCCGTTGGCGCCAGGGTAATTGGCTATAACCTGTACAGATGGCGGCGCAATCTCAGGAAATAAAGCCGTAGGCAGGGTGAATAAAGACAACCCTCCCAGTATAACCAATATGATAGAAATAACCGTAGATAATACCGGCCTTTCAATAAATCGTTTTAACATAAATAACAATTATGGGTTGCGGTATGTCCGCACGAACACAAACAGTGCATGTGTGTAACAACACTGCCTGCGTCACAATTTGAATAATGTTTTGTGTAAACGTTCTTAACACTGGCGTGCTTTCACGCTTAATCGTTTTAAAGCAGCGGCTTTGCTTTCAACAAACTATCTACAGATACCATCTGTGGCTGAATAACAACGCCATCTTTTAAACCACCCATCATCATGGTAGATTGAGAAGATAATACAATCTTATCTCCCACCTTTACGCCATCAGTAACAAAATAATAATTAGACGTTTTGCCAGAAATGGTCAGTGGTTTTGTGACGATTTTATTACTATCGGCCACCGTATAAACGAATACTTTGTCCTGCAATTCAAACGTGGCCTCCTGAGGAATTACCAATGCGGAAGCATGTAAAGTAGGTACCCTGACTTTACCGGTACTGCCACTTCTAAGTACTCCCTGTGCATTAGGAAAGCTGGCACGTAAACTAATTGCACCAATACTTTTGTCAAACTGCCCTTCCACTATTTCAACTTTTCCTTTTTCAGGATAAACACTTCCATCTGCCAGGATTAATTCTACCGCCGGCATCCCTTTTACTTTTTCAGCAATGCTGTTACCGGGATATTTTTCCTTGAATCTGAGGAAATCGGTTTCACTCAAAGAAAAGTAAACACGCATATCCTTTACTTCAGAAATAGTAGTCAATGCACCAGCCATTCCCCTGCTAACAAGGCTCCCCGTTTTGAAGGGAATACTACCTACATAACCATCGCTAGGTGCGGTAATATTTGTGAACCCAAGATTGATACGGGCAGCTTCTACCTGGGCCTGTGCCTGGGCAACATTAGCTTTCGCTGAATTGTAACTGGCTTCGGCCGATTTTAATTGAACATCTGATACCACATTATTACTAAGTAGCGGTTTCAATTTATCAACGTTGATTTGTGCATTCTCTAATGCCGCTGTTGCAGCCTGTAAATTCGCAGTGGCAGTGTTGAGCTGCTCAACATAAGGTCTTCTGTCGATCGTGAAAAGTGTTTGACCTTTACTAACATAAGCACCTTCATCTACTGAAATATTCGTTAGATAGCCATCTACCTGTGGTCTTATTTCCACATCACGGGTTCCTTCTACCGAAGCAGGGAAATCCTGAAACGTTGTGGCAGGTAATGTAACTGCTTTAATGACAGGTAAAGGCGGCGCTCCTCCTCCCTGTTCCTGGTGTGCCTGCGATGTGCCACAGCCAGACATCACTGCGAGGATGATAGTACTATAAATTAAGCCTGCCGGCAAATTTGCGAAAATAGTTCTCCTTAGTTTCATACTTGTTTTTTTAAATCATGCAACAATAAATCTCTCTCCGTAGTGAAGACAATACAACTCACATTGCTTCACAGCAGCAGTTTAGTAACAGCAGTCGGGAGTGAAAATACAGGTAGTTAACGTTGCGGCTTCGGGCAACGCATAATGTCACAGCATATTATACGTAAGCACGCAACTAAATGTTACTACTGTAAATAAAATTAATAGAAAGGTATTGCGGAATCTCCGCTAAAAACTTCTCATGGTTTTCAAATTTGTAATGGTGTACGGGCAACACCATTTATTGATAACGATGCAAAAATAAAACAATAATGTTAACGGACGTTTAAATTATTACGGGTTTAATTGTACTTTTCACGGATACTCTTTTGAAAAGATGCGGGCGTAAACCCGGAATGTTTCTTAAAAAAGCGGTTAAAATAAGCGTCATCCTCGAAATTCAACTGCGCCGCAATCTGCTTAATGGAGTGCTCACCCCAATACAGCAGCCGCTTTGCCTCCATAATCCGCTTTTCATCTATAATAAATTTTGCATTCCTTCCGAGCAAGGCTTTCACTGTGTCATTTAAATGTCCCGGCGAAACGTACAACATTTCTGCATAATCAGATACCTGCGCCTTCTCATGAAAATGCTGGTCAACCAACATCTTAAACTGCCGCGCCATATTATATTGGGAGCTCTCCGCATTCATCCAGTTGCCCGATGGCTCAGAAATCCGGCCACAGGCGATCACAAACGCATTCAATAAATTCCGGATAATGGCTTCCTTCCGTAGCTTATCACCATTATACTCCTTGCGGATCAGGTCTGCATACGACAATACCTCCTCCAGCTGCTCTTCATTCAGGGGAATCATCCCGGAAGTGAATACACAGCGCCAGCAACTAACGACTCCCTGCATTTCGGGCACCAGGAAGTCGTTAGTAAAATAAATATTGATCAACTCAGCGTCCGGATCCATCTCATGCTGATGCACCTGGTTAGGTTCCATCAACATCAGCGCAGGCGCCTCCATTTCGTATTGTTTAAAATCGATCGACTGCCGTATACGCCCCTTGATCAATATATCAATGCTGTATCCGTTATGGCGATGCGGGACATTCATATCCCCTATACAAGCCTCAAACCCTTTCCACTCACCCATAAAAAAATTAGCGCCATCTGCATAGTCACAGTTATAAACCTCAACAGGCGAATTACGTGTTATAACGCGTTCTAATACTTCCATTAGTTGAATATTTTAACAGTAACCATCATTCAAATTTGAGAAAGTAAAGGTAGCTGATTAGACATCCATCTTCCAACTATAAGCGGTATAGATATTTTCTATACCATCGATATTACTTCCCTTCTTCTATCTTTTCTGTCGGCTTCTCCTGCACTAATACCAGGTCGCTGAGCTTTACATTAATCGGAATGTTACCAATCTTCACAATGGCACGCTTGTCGCGGATCTCCAGCACTTTACCCACCTGGCGGTTGGTAACAATTTTCACCAGCGTACCTACTTCTATATCCCCGCGTACTTCCTCAAACTTATCCTGCACTTTTTTCTGCAGTTGTTCATTATGTTGCTTTTCCCTGCGGCGGAATAATAGAATTTCGGCCTGTTTCATCACTTTCTCCTTGTCATCGGCGCGCTTCCATTCAATCACGATCTGCTTCAGCTTACGCTCCATATCTTTCAGGTACTGCAGATCATCTTCCTTAATCTGGTTCTGTAGTTTCAACAGCGTATACTGCTGTTGTTTACGCTCCTTGTCGGCCAGAATTTCGTACTCTTTCTTCAACCGCTCGTTTTCCTTCAGTAACTTCTGCAGTTCTTTTTCTTTATGTTCTACTTTCTGCAGATCCTGTTCTGCTTTGTTCAACAGCTTATCCAGCTGGAAGTGCCCTTCATCCACCAGTTTCTTGGCACGGGCAATCAGCGAAGGATGCAACCCTATCCGCTCCGCAATGGAAAAAGTATAGGAACTGCCCGGCTTACCCACCATCAATTTATACATGGGCAACAACGTTTGTTCATCGAAGCCCATCGCGCCATTGATAATACCTTTCACTTTATTGGCCATTACCTTCAGGTTCAGGTAGTGCGTGGTTACTACACCAAAAGCATGCTTCTTGGCCAGTTCCTCCATGATCACCTCCGCAAAAGCCCCTCCGAGGTTTGGATCAGAGCCGCTACCCAGTTCATCTATGAAGAATAACGTTTTGCCGTTGGCGTTCTCCATAAAATATTTCATGTTTTTGAGATGAGAACTGTAGGTACTCAGCTCAAATTCGAGCGACTGCGTATCCCCGATATGGATCATCAGTTGTTTGAAAATACCCAGCTGCGATGAAGGATGTACCGGTACCAACAGGCCAGCCTGCAACATCAGCTGTATCAAACCAATGGTTTTGAGGGTAACCGTCTTACCACCAGCATTGGGTCCGCTGATCACCAGGATGTGCGCGTCCTTATCCAGGTTGATATTCACCGGGATGGTAGGCTTCTGGTTTTTCCGGTTGTACAGCAACAACAACGGGTGATAAGCCTGTATCAGGTTCAACTGGGCATGTGGCAACAACATGGGATAATTGGCATCCATATCCAGTGCCAGCCTGGCTTTCCCCCTGATAAAATCAAAGGTGCCCAGTACCAGGTGATAGCTGTTCAACAAACCGGAGTAGCTGCTCAGGGAAGCCGTCATGGCCTTGAGAATGCGGTACACCTCCCGGCCCTCTTCTCTTTCGAGCGACTGTATATCATTATTGAGCTGTATTGTTTCCTCCGGCTCCAGGAAAGCTGTTTTACGGGTATCCGATTCGCCCAGGATGATACCTTTCACCATACGCTTATTTTCTGCGTATATGGCAACCACCCTGCGTCCATTGAGGAAAGCCTCCTCCTGGTCGGCCAGGTAGTTGAGCTTTTGCAGCTTCTGAAGAATACGGTCAAATATCCGGCGCAATTCCGTACGCTTACGGAACAGCGACATGCGGATTTTGGCCAGATCGGGCGAAGCATTGTCTTTTACCTGTCCCAGTTCATCCAGTACTTCATCGATCGTAGCGGTAATCTTCTTCTCATAATGGGTGTCTTTGATCACATCAAACAAGCCAGCATACTGGATGCGGCGGTCGTGATCAAAGAAACGGACGATACTGTGCATACTTTCTGCGAGCTTGCGCAGCTGCATGGCCTGTTCACCGGTTAATACGGCTCCCTGGATCTCCAGCAGCCGTAATTCCTTTTTCAGGTTCAGTATGTAATCGTTGGGAAAATTCTCCTGCAACAGGGTGAGTTGTTTGTATTCATGTGCCTGTTGCAGAGCTGTTTTAACGTAATCTATGTGCGTGTGCAGGCGCAGTTCTGCGGCCATTTCCTTGCCCAGTTCTGTTTTACAATGCTCTTGCAGCAATGCCTGTACTTTATCGAATTCCAACTGCACCAACGCAGATTCTGGAAAATATTTCAAGTGTTATTTATTTAAAGTAAAAAGGCACAAACAATCCATACTTGTTCGTGTCTGCGTAAAAGGTTTACGATCGTGCGCATGAAAGCGCGGCCAACGGGGTGGCGGGGAAAATACTATCCGGGAAAATGATTAATTCTTGTCCATCGTTATTGTCATTATGCTATCAAACGTATCCGGTTATCCCGGCTTTTTATATCGGTTCCTGCTGCTGCTGACGTATGTTTTTTGACGGCTTTCAGGGCGCCCTCGGGTTCCCACAAACTGCAAAAGAATGTTAAAGTTACTTAACTTGTTCTTTTCCTGCATCATTTATTACGTAAATTATTATAAAAACAGGGATAATAAAGGTGCTTAGACAGGCTGGAATGCGATTACAGCATTGAATCTGAGTCATATTTTAAAAAAGGCGCATCTTTAAAATTTTATTTTTATGAGAAAATATTCCATCTTCATTTGTCTGATTGCACTGGCGCTTTTTGCCTGTGCCCAAAATAAAAAAGATAAAGTACCGGGCGATATGGAAGTAAGTAACAATCAACAAACAGCCACCGCCACCTTTGGAGGCGGCTGCTTCTGGTGTACAGAAGCCCAGTTCCAGGAACTGGAAGGAGTGATCAGGGTAGAATCGGGCTATGCCGGCGGCACGGTGGCCAATCCTACCTACGAAGAGGTATGTACCGGCAATACCGGCCATGCGGAAGTAATCCGGGTCACCTACGACCCCACTAAGGTCAGCTACGAAGAACTGTTGCAGGCATTCTGGCTCAGCCACGATCCTACCCAGCTAAACCGGCAGGGCAATGATGTAGGCACCCAATACCGCAGTGTAATATTCTATAATAGCGAAGAACAGAAAGAGAAAGCGGAGCTCTATAAGAAGAAACTACAGGAATCTGGCGCCTACGATAAACCAATCGTCACCGAAATTGCGCCCCTGACTACCTTCTACAAGGCGGAAAACTACCATCAGAACTATTATAACGACAACGGTTCTCAACCTTATTGCACTTTCGTAATCAAACCAAAACTCGAAAAATTTAAAAAAGCATTTGCCGGACACTTGAAGAAAGGACTGTAATGGAGCGGAAAGCTGAAAGCTCTCCTTTCAGCTTTTTTCCCTATCTTATACAGCAGTTTTTAAAAAGTTCCACCATTAATGAGCACTGTACAAGAATGTCCCTGGTGTGGGAGCGACCAAATTATACGCACTATACCAGAAAAAGACCCTGTTAACGTTATTATCGTCTGTAAACAATGCCAACGGATCGTTTCCGGTACTGATAGCAATTCAGTTGCCAGGAAGACTAACCCTGCCAGGCAAAGCGTGGAGGAAAAAGTCATCCAGCTCTGTATGAATGCCGGCAAACTTCCGGCTATCAAGTATTACCTCACTGAAATGAACAAAACGCCAGGCATCCCTCCCATCGGGCTCCGGGAGGCCAAAGAAACGGTAGAAGCCATCCTTTATACCCGTGGCCTCAGTAGTATGGTAAAAAAACCTAATAAAAACGGCGGTGTTATCGCCCTGATCGTACTGGTTCTCATCGTCGCCTGCGTGGTCTACTTCTTTACCCACAGATAAATTTTTCCTTTCCCCGGATAATCGTACCTTTGTACTGTAATAAAGTCAATTACAGAATGAACAACGGACGATTCCCCATATCACTGCATATTCTTACGCTGCTGGCCAGCTCAGCAGGGGAATTACTGTCCTCCGACTATATTGCCGGCAGTATCAACATCAATCCAGTACTGGTACGCAAGGAAATCAGCAACCTGCGCAACTTCGGGCTGATAGAAAGCAAGGAAG
Source organism: Chitinophaga sp. Ak27 (assembly GCF_012726295.1). Lineage (GTDB taxonomy): Bacteria > Bacteroidota > Bacteroidia > Chitinophagales > Chitinophagaceae > Chitinophaga. The sequence goes on from NZ_JABAOB010000012.1 coordinate 262,182, forward strand.
GCAAAAACGGCGGCGCCACCCTGGCCAAACCAGCCGATAAAATCCGGCTTTCTGAAGTATACCACGCCGTACAACAGGCGTCCCTGCTGGGAAACAGTAAAAATAAACCCAACCCGGACTGCCCCATCGGCAAACAAATCAACCTTCACCTCGACCATCTTTACGAGGATATAGAAGGAGCTTTACTACATAGGTTAGAGAAAATGAGCCTGGCGGATTTTTTACGCCAGTTTCAATAGTTTTTATCAAAGGCAATGCTGCCACGAGGAGGAATAGCATGCAACTCAACGATCTCAGAAATATTACCAGCGAATTTAAAAGCACCAGCCAGATGCCTGTCATGTTCATTGGCCATGGTAACCCAATGAATGGCATCAGCGACAACGCCTTTACCCGCGCACTGGGTAAAATGGGGCAAGACATGCCCCATAAGCCTGCCGCCATACTGGTCATCTCTGCCCACTGGCTCACCAAAGGCACACATGTGCTGGTAGCGCCACAACCCGCAACCATTCACGACTTCGGCGGATTCCCCGAAGCCCTGTACGCTGTACAATACCCGGCGCCCGGCGCCCCGGAACTCGCCCGGGAAACCAAGCAGCTCATCACCTCCACCCAGGTAGTGGAAGACGATCACTGGGGCCTTGACCACGGCTCCTGGACGGTACTCAAACACATGTACCCCATGGCCAATGTTCCCGTATATCAACTGAGCATCGACTATCACCAGCCCCCGGAATATCACTTTAAACTGGCTGCCGAATTAAAAGCACTCCGCAGCAAAGGCGTGCTCATTATGGGCAGTGGCAATATTGTGCATAATCTCCGCCAGGTAGTATTCAGCGATAACGCCAAACCGTACGACTGGGCCCTCTCCTTCGATGCCACCGTAAAACAAAAACTGGAACAGGGCGCCTTCAACGACCTCGTCAACTACCACAACCTTGGCCTCGAAGCACAATTATCTATCCCCACCAACGATCACTATTTACCTATGATCTATACCCTGGGACTGGTAGATAAAAATGAATCCATACAATTCACTTACGAAGAAATACAAAACGGCAGTATCAGTATGCGCTGTTTTAAAACAGCATAAAGTGAAAAGCATAAAGCTATTGTAAAGAAGACCAATGCGATTTTTAAATATTCGCTAAGATCATCCCCTCACAATAGCTTTATGCTTTTCGCTTTACGCCTTCAGCAACTCTCCTTCCTGCTGCACACGTCGGCCTTCCACATTAATATCAATAGCTTTGAGAATCTCTTCTCTCATCTCTTCTGTTACCCGGCTATAGCCAAACATCTTCGCAATACAGGGTACTGCATCTTCGCGTTGGATGGCCACGGCATCTTTCACCACTTTTTCCAGCGCCACCCCAATTTCTTCTACAGCAATGTAGTTGATTTTGCGGGCAGAAGCCGGCAACTGGCTGCGGTTACGCACTACCGGTGCAGGCAACGCGGTATTCCACAGAAATTGTCCTTTGATCTTAATGCGCTTGCTGGCATCAGAATGACGCACCGCATGCCGCAGAATTTCCCGGATACGCGGCCCTACCCGCGTAATGCCCGCCGCCTCTATCATACGCCGCGCCACCTCATCGAAGTGCACGGGACTTTCTACTACCACCACCTGCTCTATCCAATCGCACAACTTACCAATAGGCGACAGGTGAAATTCCTGCTCTTTTATCTCTTCCGGCAATACCGCCGTTTCGTAAGCAGGCACCTCTTCGTCAACGATCTCAACGGCCTCCCGCATAATCGTTGGCGGTGCATCATTCACCGCTTCGATGGTATCAGTATCGGACGTTGCATACCCCGTCTTCGCCTTCTCAATGGCTGTCACCAGGCGTTTCAACTCCCGTTCCGGGTCGCGGAACCAATCGGTACTCCACACGCGATGTATCTTCCAGCCCATGGCTTCCAATACCTGCTGTCGCAGGCGATCACGGTCACGCGCCGATCTCGCCGAGTGATAGGCCGCTCCATCACATTCAATTCCCAGCACATAACGTCCGGGATATGCAGGATCAACAATGGCCATATCGATATAAAAACCTTTGGACCCTACCTGCTTACGCACTGCATATCCTAACGCCTCCAGCTTGGCAGCCACATTTTCTTCAAACGGGCTATCCGCCGGCAGCCCCGTTTCCGCAGTCATATACAACCTGCCATGCTGTGCGAAATACAGGAAGTTTTTCAGCGATTGTATACCATAACTTTTTGATTTATTGAGATCAATATCATCAGCGGTGATATTGGTAAAAACTTCGCACCTCGACTTGGCGCGGGTAATCAGTACGTTCAGCCTCCGCTCTCCACCTTCATTGTTCAGCGGACCAAAAGACATGGCCACATATCCTTCCTCCGTACGTCCGTAACCGATAGATATAAAGATCACATCCCTTTCATCGCCCTGTACATTCTCCAGGTTCTTTACAAAAAATGGTTCATCGGCATGCCCGCTGAAAAACGATTCCAGCTCCGGCGATTGCCGGCGACGCAGCTCCAGCGCATCACTGATGGCCTGGCGCTGAGATGTGCTAAAAGCTACCACACCCAGGCTCAACGCCGGATGTTTACGCGCATGCTCCATCACGGCATCTGCCACAATTTCTGCCTCTTTGGGGTTTGTGCGGGTCTTTCCCCGGTCGTAGGCGGTATCTGCCAGGTAATGAAACACCAGCCCCTTTTGTTCTTTAGAACCCGGGCTGGGGAATATTACCAGCTTATTTTCGTAAAACTCATGGTTAGATAAAGTAATCAACGACTCATGCCGGCTCCGGTAATGCCAGCGCAGCATCCGCTGCGGCGCCCCCTGGGCATCACACAGCCCCAGGATACTCTGCATATCGGCCGTCACATTGTCTTCATCATCGGTTTCTTTGGTGAGTGAATCAAAAAAACTGGTTGGCGGCAACTGCTTGTTATCTCCTACCACTACCAACTGCTTTCCGCGCAGGATAGCACCCAGCGCCTCTACAGGCTTCACCTGGCTGGCTTCATCGAAAATTACCAGGTCGAATTCCAGCGTGGCTGGCGGCAGGAAATTAGCGATCGACAATGGGCTCATCATAAATACCGGTTTCACCGCCTGTATCGCAAAACCCGCCTCCTGCATGAGTTTACGGATAGGCATATGACGCGCCTTCTTATTAAATTCTGTCCGGAGAATATTTACTTGCCCCCCTGCATCCATACGCGGCATCTGCTCCCAATGCTGCAAGGCGGCACGGGCACGGTTATATTGTAAATTCAGCACATCCAGTTTGCGGAACTGCTCTACCAGTTCCTCATGGCCACCACGTTCAAACTTACGCAGTGCGGGCTGCGACTTTATCGCTGTTTCCACCAGGTACTCATACCAGGTTTTCTGTAAGGCGGTCTTCAGCCACTGAGAAGCCCCTGCCCATTCAACAACCGGCGTAACCAGGCATTCCAGCTTTTCTCCAATAGCCGTTTCCGCAATATTATTCCAGGAAATCAGGTGATGAATTTCCGGTAACCGATCAGACCATTTTTGCAACAACGTTTGTTGCGCTTCAAATGCCACCGGGTAATGGTACTCATTCATTTGCAGCCTTTGTAAGACGGCGGTGCAATGTGCCTGCTGCTCTTCCAGTAAGCGCAACAGGAGCGCTTTATCAGCCAGCGCTGCAGCCGCCTCTTTATGCTCACGCAGGTAGGAAATTATCACCGCCGGCCACGTACCGGCAGCAATGCGTTGGTGCATTTCCGTTATATAACGGGTGGCTTCCTGTAAAGCATTCCAGTCAGTATGCGATTTCTGCCAACGGCTGCCAAATAATGCGCTGCCCAATGCGGCATGTTCTTTCAATATAGTGTCGTGCCGCCGGTATTCCATGATAGCAGCCACGTAGCGCAACTTCTCCTCATTATCTTTAGGCAAAGGATCTTTACACAGTGCCGCCAGCTGGCGATTACTGCGTTTATAGGCTCCTATCAGGAATTTATACCATTTTTCGCCATGTGCCAGCAAATCCTGGCGGATTTCCATCACGTTTTGCTCCCATGCCTCGGGTATGAATATCTCCTGGTACTGCTCCTGTACTTCAGTGGCAGCGGCGCCGGCAGCCAGCCAATCTGCTATGTCCTGCCGCTGCTGCAGCCAGGCATGGTGGTCTACGGCGATGTCCTGCAGATCCGGCTGTTGCGACAATAACTCACAAATAGCGATCAAGGCATGAATGCCGTTGGCATCTGCCGGAATAGTCATCCCGATTTTCTCGGCGATGACGGCCGCTGATTGTTGCAATGATGTTAAGGCTATAATGGCTGTGTGCAACGCCTCCGTTAACGCCACCTGTTCATGCGGCAATAGTACGGTCAACCCGCTGCCTTTAAACGTCAGGGAAGCAGGTACACCGGTTTCCTGCAAACAGGCCTGTATACGCGCTGCCATAGCAGTAGCCCGGTTCATGGTCATGGCATCCCATTGAACAATATCAGGTAAGTCGAGCCGCGGAATAGCAATACCGGCCGTCATTTCGTTTAACCGTAACAGGTGTCCTATTACCTGGTGCACTGTCAGGCCACTTTTCTCGATAGTTCCATTTACCGACAGGCAATAATCATTCAGTGTTTTTTTACAGTCGGCCAGTAATAATACTTCTTCCTGTAATTTTTGGATATTGGGACGCCCCAGCTCCAGCACCCGCCGGAGTTCCTGGTGCAGTTCTTTCTTATTGGCTTTGTGGCTATGTAGTTCCAGGCAGGCCTCTCCCAGCTGGATATTATCAAGCCGGCGCTTTACCACTTCCAAGGCTGCCAGCTTTTCGGCAACAAACAGCACTTTCTTTCCCCGCCCAATGGCGTCGGCAATAATATTGGTAATGGTTTGAGATTTACCGGTGCCCGGAGGTCCCTGTATCACCAGGTTACGCCCCTCCTGTACGGCCAGCATGGCCATAATCTGCGAGCTATCTGCATCCACTACCTGGTACAGCTCGTGCGCGAAGGTATCATGATCGATAAATGCGTCTTCCGGTATGGCCGGCCTGTCGTCTGAAAATCCGCTACCAAAAAGGCTTTGAATAATAGGATGGGTAAGTATATCGTTATCCTGCTGCCATTTGGCAGTGTCCAGGTCATTATAGATCATGAATTTGCCGAAGGAGAAAAAGCCCAGCTCTATGGCATCCGGCACTACTTTCCACCCTGGCATTCCTACGATGGCGGCGGTAACAGCCGCGAAGTAAGCATTTATATCAAAGTCTTCCGTGTCCGGCAAATCTGGAATATCAATGTTGAAATCGGCCTTCATTTTTGCCTGCAGGGAAATATTGGCGCCTACCTCTTCCAGCGAGTATTTCAACCGGAAGCGCTCCCGCGCACTGGAACGGTCCAGCAATACCGGCACCATGATCAGCGGCGCCTGCCTTACTTCTTCCCGCTCGCTTTCTTCATACCAATGCAGCATGCCCAGGGAAATATACAAGATGTTGGCGCCCGTTTCTTCTATGCTCATGCGGGCGGCATAGTAGGTGTTCAATAGTTTGGTATGCAGATTTACCTGGGTTTCATTCGTCTGTAAACGGGTATCTGTATACGCATCTTTCGACACCACCGGGTCGTTATACTCTACTGCTTCCTCTTCCTGCTTCTTTTCAGGACGTCCGAGGAAGGACATAGTTTTATTCTCCCGCACCAATATCTCATAAACGGCGGCAGATTGTTCTTCTACAATATGCAATCCCTTACCACTGGTCTGTCGGTAATTCAACAATGGATTTCTGAGCCCCAAATCCAGCAACTCCTTACGGGATGACTCAAGCCTGGTTAATATGGATGCGATCATAATAACAATAATGATAAAGGCTACAAATATAATTTTAATAAACGGTGAAGCAGGGAATGAAGTATATAAAACAAGGAAATTCCCTTTTTTCCGGGAATTCACAGCTGTTCCATCTCTGATATATAGTTATATTTACCCCCGAAACCAAACCCCGTCCTGCGGTTCAGGACATTACCTATATGAATACAAGATCTATCATTTCGCTTTCTTCTTTTGTACTGCTGGTGTTTGTTGGCCTGATCATCCTGGGATTATGGGGCTGTCCCCAATACAAGGTATACTCCCAACGCATGGAAGGAGAAGCCCTGCTGGCGCATGCCCAGGCATCCAAGGAAGTAGCCGTGGCCGAGGCCCGCGCTAAAATGGAAAGTGCAGCAATGCTGGCTGCCGCCGATACCATCCGCGCACATGGCGTGGCCCGCTCCAACCAGATCATAGGCGAGTCGTTGCGCAACAACGAAGCATACCTGCATTGGCTGTGGATAGATAACATCGATAAAAATCCACAAGCGGTAATCTATGTACCTACGGAAGCCAACCTTCCTATCCTGGAAGCCGGCCGCAGGCCGTGGTTGAGAGATACTACCGGCAGAAAATAAAAAAAGGACCAGGTAAAACCCGGTCCTTTCCTACACTTGTAAATTTATCAATACCGCAATAAAGCCAGCTTGCCATCCATGGTGCTGAACAGCATTTGTTTGTCACCTGCTGCCAGCACCTGGTTGACCAGGCAGTTGGATATTTTATACTTCCATAACAGGGAATGATCGCCCCGGTTAATCGTATATATTACCCCGGAGTGAGTAGGTATATAAATTACCTCCCCCCACGCCACTGGCGCCGCCGGATCCAACTCGTAGCCCATTTCCACCGGCGACCGCCACAACAGCTGCATGGTATCTGCATTTGTGGCCACGCCATACAACTGCCCATCCATCGTTTTAATGAATACCTCACTGCTATCGGCCGAAAGTCCCAGAGACTCCCGCATCCTGACACCCGGCAGTGATTTTCGCCAGATCACCGCGCCTGTAGTTGCATTAAAGGCAGTCATATAACGATCCGGCGCCACGATAAATATCTTATTATCTGCCCCCACCGGCCAGCAGGCTGCCGGAGAAAACATGCGGTTTGCGGCCCCATTATTCCATTTCCATTTCAAAGCGCCGGTATGCGTATCCAGGGCATAGAAATCATTACCCCAGCTGCCGAAATAAATATTTCCCCCGTAAAAAAGCGGCTTGTCCTCTACAAATCCATTTACACCGGTAAATTCCCATAATAATTTTCCTGTAGAGAGATCAATGGCCCGGAAATGCCCATCAGACGCGCCGGTATATGCCACGCCGTCAACGATTTGCGCACTGGCCACCACCGGCTTACCGGTTTCAAAACGCCACACGGGCTTACCGGTAGCGGCATTGAGGCAATAAATAAAACGATCGGAAGAACCTACTACTACCCTATCTCCTGAAACGGCCGGTGTAGCATATATCTTTCCCTTCGTGACAAAGGTCCATTGCTTTTTTCCATCCTTCAATCGCAGCGCATACACCTCGCCGGCGGTATTGGTGGATATCACCTGGTCCTGGTACAAGGCCATCCCCGATCCAATATCACTGTTGTCCTGGTATACCCACGCTGCCTTCACAGCAGGAAATGAGTCGTTCATCGCAAAAGAAGGTCGCGGGAATGCATGGGTAACGCCCGCAGAATGTCCAGCCATCGGAATGTTCGCCCATGCCCGGTTCTTTTCTACCAGAGGAGTACGCTCCTCAAACTGTGCTTTTCCACTGCCGATAGTAACGATATTGTATCCGCCAATACTGTCTTTCGCCCGCAGATTGGAGCGGCACATCACGCCAGGTATCTCCTCAAAATCAAATACCCGGTTAGCATGACCATGGCCGCATAAAATCAGCTGTATATTGTGCTGCTTCAGCCGGTCGATCGCTTCATACCAGTTATTCAGATCTGCATTTTGTGGATAGTGATTGATATAAATGAGTGGTGTACGCTTGTCTATGCCTTTTAATGTCTTATCCAGCCACACAATATTCTCCCGCGGCACCTGCCCGGGGCCCATCCGCATGTTAGGTCCGCAGTTAGTCCCCAGGAAACGATAACCGCCATAACTAAACGAAAATGTTTCGCTGCCAAACACCTTACGAAAGGTGTTGCCACCGCTCTCCGACCACTTGGTATCATGATTACCCGGGATAATATACCAGGGCTTCTGCAGCCCGTCCAACACAGCTTTGGCCTGTTGCAGTTCTGCGTCGGCGCCAAATTCCGTAATGTCGCCCGAAATGATCACGAATGCCAGGTCCGGCTGGCTGTTGATATCCGCCACGGTGCGTTGCAAGTCTTCCAGTGCGTGGTCACTACCCACGTGTGTATCAGATACTTCGGCAAACTTAAAAGCTGTCTGGGCATCCGCCACAGGCGCCATGGTAGCCAATAATATGCTACCCGCCAATAACATCAAATAAAACTTCATGCGTTGTTTTTATTTATTGCCAATTAGAACTTTATGCGGACCTGCACATGCAGTAAAATACAAAAAAAAGATAAGTTGTATTCATTACGTTCTTTCCGGAAATATTTACCTTTCCGCAAATCTGCACTGAAATCCCGCGAATTTTATCCCAATCCGGACGAATACAAATAACCACTTGCCTCCTCTCTATTTTGCTTATTTTCGGCAGACTATAACGCTCCAGAGGAAATGAAAAAATCTTTCTTATTATACACAATACTCATCTTGTCTATGACTGTATGCGCTCAAAACAACAGCAGGGATGCACGCTATAAAAAGTACACCGGGAAGTACGGCGACAACTCAGGCATCTGCCTATTTGAAGACGGCCAGTTCCTGATGTATGGTTATGCAACGATGGTATTTGGTACTTACAGGTTTGAAAAAGATTACCTTCTTTTCACGCCCGATAAACCTGATATCTACGAGGTATATGCCCATCAGCACCCTAACTACGGTGATAGCGTACGAATTAATTTTGTAGGCTTCCAGCAGGGCAAAACCTTTTTGCAATTTGATAATGATATAGCCCACCCGGTGTTTAATGAAAATGCCAATTGCTTTGACCCACCTTATGTTTATGAAGCAGCCAGGGCGCCACGCACCTTTACACTGGCAGCCATTCTGCCCGAAGCCCGTTGGAATAAGGAAGATGCAGGTATTGCATGGACCTACCAGGTAAATAAAGAGTTCAACGATTTTATTTTTGTTCACAACGAACCTAAACGGCAATATGAAGATTTTAGCGGCATGGTGAGAAAAAACGAAGATGGTGAGACGTTACAACTATCTAATTACGGTGGAAAAGAAGGATATCAGAAAAACGAACCAGCCGATAACGATGAATGGCAACGCGTTCTTGCTATGAAGCAGGAATATGAAGCGTCAAAGCAGGGAAATGCAGACACCGGTTATGCCAACAGGCATTATCACGCTTTCCCCGAAGTAGATCTGGCGAATTATGCTTTCGATCCCGCTTCCAACCAATACATCAGCAAGCAGGCGGCCGATAATGAGCAATACTTCCGGAGTAATCAATATAACGACGACCGTTACCTGCGCAAATACGTAAAGATCCAGCCTGTAACGAAGCGCGATAATGAATTTGATGCCCGCAAAGCGGCCCAGGGAAGCATATTTTATACCGTTTGTGGCGAGGGATCAGAAAAATCATATCACTATAATGGCTATATTAAATACGAAGATGCCACGGCGGATGCAGCACCGATTGCGACCACTGCGCCAGCCCCCATGATAACGACAGATAATCCTCATAAAGTGGATGATACGCATTCGGCACCAGGTAATAACAATACGCCCAACTACGCTAACTTTAAACCATTTCCTGTTAACCGCGAGGATGGATTTTATGTAGTGCAGAATGCCAACTACCAGGACTATAGTAAAACGATACTGGCTAAAATGCCATTTCTTACTAAAAAAGATATAACATCCGCAAACGCCAGAACAAATGATGATGGCCAGTCGGTTATAGATATCAAATTTAGCGACACCGGGAGAAGCAAATTAACCACCATCACTGCGGCTAATACCGGTAAACCCATCGCAGTGGTAGTAGGGAAAAAAGTTATCACCATGCCGGTTGTCCGGGAACCCATTACAGGAGGGGAAATACAGATAGCAGGAGGCTTTACGCTGAAGGAAGTGACCAACATTGCGAAACAGTTACAACAAAAGTAACGGACTTATAGAACTTCCGGCCGTATATTACATCTAAAAAACAACCTCATGTTACCATCTCACAGACAAAGTTTATGGAGACAATTTGGCGGCAGCATTGATATGCTGGTCAACGCTATTTCCGCGTATCCTGAAAATCTTTGGTACCAGGAGAAAAAGTTTTTCTATATCTCCTATCATGTAGCTATTTTCCTGGATTACTACCTCACCATTCCCGCAGCACCCCTCTCCGCCCCGCTTTCATTTACGCTTAGCGATGATATCCCGGCCGACGGCATCGACGATATTGTTCCGGACAAAATTTACAGTAAAGAGGAGATATTGACCTGGCTACAGGCAAGCAGAAAAAAATGCCATGACCTCATCATCCATATGACGGAAACCGGTTTCAATGAACCATGGGTAGAAATAGACGGGGACAAAGTGATGCCGGTCTTTGAACTATTCTTATACAATATGCGTCATGTACAACATCATGCTGCACAACTGAATATGCTACTCAGAAAAGATACCGGCGATGCGCCCCATTGGGTAAGGGCGGCCAGGTAAAGAAAAGAGGGCATTTTACAAAAATTTATTCCGTACATTGGGCGCCGTACCATTTGTGAAATAATAGTGTAACCCATCACTTAAACCTCACATATCATGACCCTCACGCACAAAATGCCCACGGTTTGTCTGGCACTAACAAGTGCCGCACTTTTTTCATTTTGCAGTAAACAAGCACTTACCCAGATCAATGGTCAGCAGAGCATGCTGGCTTCAAACAAAACAACCACCGCGGCCCAGATCCTGAGCAGCACCTGGGAAACGGTAACAGATGGCAGCTCATTGACGGATTATACCCGTTTCGAATCAGAATGGAATTATCTCTATCCCTGGGGATCCGATCACAATGGAACGGCCCGTATGTACGGAAGCAGCACGGATCATAGCCAGATCTACCTGAACGGCGATGGCTCCCTGACACTCAAGGCTACATATCAGCCCGACAGTCTTCCCAGTAATAAAGATCCGTACCTCCCGATTCACTATCACTCAGGTACCATTTATTCTAAGCACCAGGTACTGATCGATTCTATCTACCCTTACTGGGAGATCAGCGTAGACCTTCAGGCGCCCACGGCTTTGGGCACCTGGCCTGCGTTCTGGATTACAGCTGTAAATAGCTGGCCGCCCGAAAGTGATATCGTGGAAGTGAAAGGCAGTACGTCCATCTGGCAAAATACCTACGATGGCAACTGGCAAACCAAGTTAACTACTGTCAACAATGCAGCCACTACCTGGCATCATTATAAAGCAGTATATAACCGGTTAAAGAATACCAATGGGTCCTGGTCCAATAGTGTAGAATGCCAGTACTTCATCGATGGCATATTGACGGCTACGCATGTGGGGAATAATTTTGCGAATGCCCCATACTGGCTCATTATTGATCTGCAGATGGAGGGCGCCAGCGGTAACCCCGGTCCGCAAACAGCTACCTATTTCAAAGTGAAGAACGTGATAATGCGCAAAGGTAAAACCCCCTTCGATCCCAACGCTTCTTATAAACTGGTAAACGTAAACAGTGGGCAGGTACTGGCAGTGCCAAGCGCTTCTACTACCCAGGGAGTAACCCTCATTCAGTGGCCCTGGCTGGGAGGCACAGAGCAACAATGGCAGATCGGCGATCAGGGCAGCGGCTACTATGTATTAACCAATCGCAACAGCGGACAACTGGTAGATGTTAAAAATGCTTCCACTACACAGGGCGCTGCTATCATACAGTGGCCGTCTACCGGTGGCAATAACCAAATTTGGCAGATATCGAGAGTCGGAAATGGGATTTACAACTTCAAAAATCGCAATAGCGGATTAACATTGGATATGGCCAATGCTTCCAAAGTGCAGGGCGATACGGCCATTCAATGGCCTTATCAGTCTGGCGCCAATCAGCAATGGCAGATTATCAGTCAGCAGTAATATGATTGCAATTGGCATGTAAAAATCCGCCGCCTCAAATTGAGGCGGCCGGTTGTTTGTCAAATTTTTATAACTGGTAACATTAACGACTAAACGAAAATAAATAGAAGGCAGTCATAATATTACCAGACATCCATGCAGTCATGAGACGTATTTTTTGACTAAAAAACTTAAACATTTTGTATAATCGTAAAAGCATAAAATATGGATACAAAATTTGATGCAGGAATTAATATTGCCATAAAAATCCCAAAAAGTAAGTACGAAAAAACCGTCGCTTTTTACAAGGATATTTTGAAGCTGGAAGTGCAGGAAAAACCGATTAATAATCCAACCGTTTCCCGAACACACGAAGTGAAATTCGGTAACAATGTTATATGGTTAGATTGCGTAGACAACTACACCCATTCCGAAACCTGGCTACAACTGACTGTTCCTAACGTAGAAGAGGCAACAAAATATCTGCAATCGAACGGGGTAGAAACCTGTGACGAAATTGAGGAGCTTCCTGAAAACATGCATTGGATTACTGACCCTGCAGGCACAGTATTTAATTTACAGCAGAATGTGCGGCTGAAAAGCGAATATGAACAGTGATAGATTGCTTCACCACACTTTTTTTCTTAGCCCGGAATACGACTACCATCTCTTTTTATCATCATTCACAGCATGCAAAATTCTGAATGATTAACTACGCGCGTAAGAGGCTATTTGCATAAATAAAAAGACTTTTTTTGAATGCGCTGCAAATAAAAAAGACAAGCTGAAACTGATTCAACTTGTCTTTTTTCGTGTCCCGGATTGGATTCGAACCAATGACCTACTGCTTAGAAGGCAGTTGCTCTATCCAGCTGAGCTACCGAGACTTATATGTTTCATTTTCCCTTGAAATGTGAAATAAATTGTTATATTTATCTCTCGTTTTGGGAGTGCAAATTTATGTAAATTTCTCTCAATAAATCAAATTTAATTTTAAATTTCTTTAAATATAGTTTTGATCACTATGGATGTACAAATTGAACCAAGTTGGAAGGAAGCGCTGAAAGATGAATTTACAAAATCGTATTTCGACCAGGTCGTCATGTTCCTCAAGCATGAAAAAGCACTGGGAAAAGTGATCTACCCTGCAGGAAACCTCATCTTTAACGCCTTCGATAAAACCCCGATCGACAAAGTAAAAGTAGTGATCCTCGGACAAGACCCCTATCACGGCGAAGGCCAGGCGCATGGACTCAGCTTCTCTGTACCTGATGGCGTAAAACCACCTCCTTCGCTGGTTAACATTTACAAGGAAATGAAAACAGACCTTGGCCTGGACATCCCTACCAGTGGCAATCTCACTAAATGGGCAGAGCATGGCGTATTATTACTTAACGCCTTCCTGACGGTAAGAGCCAGCGAACCCGCCTCCCATAGCAAAATAGGCTGGGGAGATTTTACCGATGCCGTTATCAGAACTATCTCCGAAAAAAGACAGGATGTTGTATTCCTGCTCTGGGGCCGCTTTGCACAGGATAAACAATACCTGATAGATGCCACTAAACATCATATATTGCAGGCAGCACACCCTTCTCCCTTTAGCGCGGACAAAGGATTTTTTGGATGCAGGCATTTTTCAAGAACCAATGAAATACTGACGAAAGCAGGAATTGAGCCGGTAGACTGGAGACTCTAAAAGTAACTACCCATGTTAAGAAACATACTCGGCCGGATATTCGCGTTATGGTGCCTGCTGCTTTTTGCCGGCACCATGTTAATCGTGTTTATTCCTATCTGGATTTTTTCCTTCTGGCCAGACCCTGTAAAATCCAAAGGCTTCCTGGCTATCGGCAGGATATGGATGATCGTGTATATGCCGCTCATAGGATGTCCTGTGAGAAGAAAGGGAACGGAATATTTTGCACCAGGACAAACCTACGTGATTGTCTGTAACCACAACTCGCTGATCGATGTGCCGGTAACCACCGCTAAAATTCCTGGCGCCAACAAAACACTGGCCAAGGCCTCTATGGGCAAAATCCCGCTCTTTGGCGTACTATACCGGATCGGCGGCATCATGGTAGACCGCAGCAGCGAAGCCAGCAGGAAACAAAGTGTGATAGAAATGAAACATGCGCTGAGCCTTGGATTGCACATCCTGCTATACCCCGAAGGTACTCGCAACCGTACCAAAGAACCACTGAAAGCTTTCTACGACGGCGCCTTCGCGCTGGCAATAGATACCCAGCTGCCGCTGATGCCGTCTGTATTACTACATACCAGGAAAATAGTACCGGCAGAGAAAAAGTTTTTCGCATGGCCGCACCGCATCGACTACCATTTCTTCCCGCCCATCCCAACACAAGGGCTTACCAGGGATGATTTGCCGGCATTGAAAGAAAAAGTATTTAAACAAATGTGGGACTTTTATACCACGCATGAATAAAAGAAGAAAGCGAAGCAGATGCCTGCCTCGCTTTCTTCTTCTATGATACCAGCAGGATGAAATCCTGCCCTATAAATCGTAAAACTGCCTCGATCGGTTTATACGCAGATCCCGCAGGATACCGGCCTTGGGGTTGATCGTAATACTGAACTGCCGGAAAGTACCAAACGGTATCAGGTTGATAGACATCTGCCAGCAGTGCAGGTCCCTCGATATATACATATTCGTATACGCGATCTGCATATTGGTAAAATCAAAACCACTGTTCAAACCTATCTTCCATTTTGGCGTAAGACTAAAATCCCCGTTGAAACTAACATATTGGGTAATTCTCTTTACTACACCTCCGGAATCCGGAATAATAGTATTCGTATAGGCAAGGCTATAGGAGAGATCCACCCGCCACGGAATATCAAAGTCCACGTACTCTCCAGGATTTGCACGTACCATGGCCAGCTGCCGCTGTTGCGCAGCAAATGCAGCATCCTTGCTCTGCGCATTTTCAATGGAGTCGATAGTTTGTTCTTTGGCTTTGCTCTTCTTATCCTTCGACTGGAAAGAAGTACTCATCGATATACTGGCGTTGGTTAAACGACCCAGGCTGATCTTGCCCTGCTGCCAGATGAGTTTATCGATCCGGCGGCCGCGGGCATCAGTCTGGTAAGGATCCAGGTTACCGCTGGCGGAAATATTCAGTTTATCAAACAGGTTAGTACGGGCATAAATAGCGAAAGTCGACAGCTTAAAGGAATCGGCTACCAGGTTGTAGTTGCCGTTGATACCGAAACCATCCAGTAATTTAATCTTCTTCTCGTGGTTGCCGGTGGTATCTTTCCGGGAAAATACCTTCATCTCCAGGTTGTTGTCTAACCCGAAGTTGATACCGCCAAAGGTTCCGGGGGATGGCACGCCAATGATCGCTCCATCGAAGTCAGACATCATGGTTTTATCTCCCTCCTTATTATACTGTACCAGGCGGTAATAGCTGCTGGATAAATCCGGGCGGTAGCTGGCACTCAGCGTAGGACGCATCACATGGCGGATGGCCTTCACCTTGGAATGCTTGGCAAACGTGTACATACCATACAGGGCGGTCGACAACGACATGCTGGCGCTTACGTCGCGCGCGGTGAAAAAGCCAGCCTGATAAGTAGTATCCAGGGCGCCCTTGTCGCCCGTTCCCAGGTTCGGCTTGTTGGGGTTCCAGTTACGGATAAATTTCTTGGCGTACCAGTATTCTGAATAGTTGATACCCGGCGATAAAGTAAATGTCTTAAACACAGGGATGGAGAAAGAGATAGGCACACTATGCTGTATACCCGTTTGCATCGCATCGAACATCTGTTGCCGTCCAAACAGTGAATCCTTGAAGTTGGCCTGGTTGCGCAATACGCCATTATACGAAATCCCTATCTTCTCATACCACTTAGGCTTACCTACCATTTCTTTTGGCTGAAAAGGATAGATGGTATTTACGGTGAAAGTCGCGTCCGGGAAGGAAA
>NZ_JABAOB010000013.1 GCF_012726295.1 Chitinophaga sp. Ak27
TTAGGCGTATATTGTTTAAATACCTGTTTAGTCTTAGTTTTGGCCATAGTAATTTCAATGTGGTAATTAAAATTACTAATCGGCCCTTTCTCTGCAAAGAAAAGGGCCGACCTTTTTGGTCAGCCCCATACTTACTCCCCAATTATTTCAAACCATATTTCTGCTCATACTTCACATTCAACTGCTTTTGTTTATTATCCAGGTTGATTTCTCTTCCCTGGATAAACGCCTGTGTAATAACACTCGACTTCATATCTAGCATATCCCCGTTGCTCACCGCAATGTTGGCGTCTTTACCTGGTTCCAGCGAACCAGCGATGTTATCGATACCCAGTATTCTGGCTGCATTGAGGGTAACGGCCGACAATGCCTGTTCCTTGCTAAGTCCGTAAGTAGCTGCGGTACCTGCTTCAAAGCCCAGGTTGCGTTGCTGCCAGAACCCTTCATTGCTCAGGCAATACAATACGCCGGCTTTCTGTAACAGCGCAGCTGTTTTATAAGACTGATCCACATCATCATCTTGCATGAGGGGCAGGCTATGCGGCTGCGTTAACACTACCGGGATATTACTTTTCTGCAGGATATCGGCAATCAGCCAGGCATCAGTACCTCCCACAATAACTACATCTATACTAAACTCTTTTGCGAAATCTATGGCCAACAGCATTTCCTTTACCAGGTCGCAGTGAATGAACAACTTTTGTTCTTTATTAAACAGGCGGCGCATGGATTCAAATTTGAGATTGGTAGCACTGTGTTTCCCTTCTTTCAGCCAGGCATTGGCTTCCCGGAAAAACGTCCTTACCTTTTCTATCTGCTCCAGGGCTGCTTTTGTTCTGTCGTTAGTAGCAGGCCCGCTACCACTGCCCACCGGTATCAGACGGGGCATAAAGAAGTGTAGTGCATTATCTGTTTTATAGGCTGCATCTTCCCAGTTCCAGGCATCCAGCTGCACCACGGAAGAGGCGCCGCTAACAAGGCCTCCCTGCGGCGTTATCTGTGCCAGTAATATACCATTGGAGCGCAGCGTATTAATTACTTTGGAATCGGCATTATATGCAATAATAGAACGAACGGACGGATTGATTTCACCTACTTCCCGGAGATCGATGGTGGCACGTACACTTTCAAACTCTACCAGTCCCAGGCTGGTTTCCGGCGCTATGATACCCGGATATACGTGCTGTCCTTTCAAATCCATTACGGTAGCATCACCGGCAGCCGCTATATTACTGCCAACCGCTGTAATTTTTCCCTGGCTGAAAGCGATGCTACCATTTTCAATTACCTGTCCATTACCTACATGAATGGTGGCATGAGTGAGGTAAACCGGTTTTTGTTGCGCCGGCGCTGGGGAAATTGTTTCCTGTGCATAGGCAGAGTGTAGTCCCATGGCTAATCCCAGCAAAATAATATTTTTATTCATTGAGCAATTTGCTTAAAGTGTTTCAAAATAATGGCTGGCTAGTAGCCGATCGCCTGTTGGTGTCCTCCCTGCAGATCTTCACAGTGGTACATTTCATCTGGCACAAAAGTGGCTTTCTGTGTAGGCGTACCTTTCTTCTTTTCTGCCAGCATGCGCTGTATCAGGCGATTGCGCTCAGCGGTAATGCGGCTGCGTAGCTGCAAGTCGTATTCCCGGTCAAATTCTACGATACCATCTACAATCGTTTTTTCTGCCTTCGCATAAATGCTCAGCGGGTCATCACTCCACAGTACTACGTCTGCATCTTTACCTACCTTGATACTTCCCATACGGCTATCTACGTGCAGGAGTTTCGCCGGATTCAGGGTCACCATTTTGAGTGCATCTTCTTCACTCACACCACCATACTTAATGGTTTTGGCTGCTTCCTGGTTGAGCCGGCGGGCCATTTCTGCATCATCTGAGTTGATGGCGGTTACTACGCCCACTTTGTGCATAATGGCGGCATTATAAGGGATAGCATCCTGTACCTCCATTTTGTAAGCCCACCAGTCAGCAAACGTTCCTGCGCCGGCGCCATGCGCCTTCATTTTATCTGCTACCTTATATCCTTCGAGGATATGGGTAAAGGTATTAACCCGGAAGTGGAAGCTGTCTGCCACATGCATGAGCATATTGATTTCGCTCTGTACATAAGAGTGACAAGTAATAAACCGCCGTTGGTGCAATATCTCTACTAACGCATCCAGCTCCAGGTCACGACGTTTGCCGGCACCTTGTCTTTCGTAGTCACGGGCACGGGTAAACGCATCCATGTATATTTGTTCTACGCCCATCCTGGTTTGCGGGAAGCGAACGGTATTCCGCTCTCCCCAGTTGGATTGCTTCACATTTTCACCCAATGCAAACTTGATAAACGGATCCCAGTTGGTGACTTTCAGCCGTTCTGCATTTTGTCCCCAGCGGAGTTTAACTAACTGGGATTGTCCACCAATAGCATTGGCGCTGCCGTGCAGTAGGTGTGAAGCAGTGACCCCACCGCTGAGTTGCCGGTAAATATTAACATCCTCGGGGTTCAGCACATCTGCAATTCTCACCTCCGATGTCACCGACTGGGAAGATTCATTGACGCCTTTGCTGATAGCGATATGGGAATGTTCGTCGATAATACCGGCAGATAAATGTTTACCCGTACCATCTATCACCCGGGCGCCACCGGCAGACAGCCCCTTGCCTATCTGAGTAATTTTACCATTTCGGATCAATACGTCAGTATTTTCCAGTTTGCCATCTTTTTCACCTGTCCAGACAGTAGCATTTTTGATAAGCAGGTCCTGTTGTTGCGGGAGTTTTTCCCAGCCGTAACCATTGAATGGATAGTACATGGGGCCAACCGTTACAGGCGCTTTTGCTTTTGTTGTATCATCTTTCTCTGATATTGCTTTAACGAATACTGCATTCCATTTTACGAGGTTGCCGCTGGTATCAGATCCGGTGCCTGTCCAGCCGTTATCACTGATGATTCCACTCAGGCGTATGCTGCTTTTACTGTTTTTGCTCAGTGGCAGCGACAAGACAACGAGTTTACCATTGATATCGATATGTCCGGACAGGGTGTCCTGTTGTAATACTGACAGGGCGGGCGATACCGGGGTTCCTTTGATATTTACGGTGTAACTGGCGCCATTGCTGAGGTTAACGGTGTATGCCCCACGAACATCATTCCATCCATCAGCTTTGATGATATAGCGATTACCCTGAACCCAGTTTTGATAAAGAATAGTTTTATCGTTGAAGACAGGGCCCGAAGTAATGAGGAAATTAGCCAGTTTGCCTGCTTCCAGGCTCCCTACTTTATCATATGCTTTTATCAGGGTGGCTGGTGTTTTGGTCAATGCTTCCAGTGCTTTTTGTTCGCTGAGCCCATAAGCGATGGCTTTGCGCACATTGGCCAGGAACTGTTTTACGTCCTTCAGATCGGCGGCAGTAAGACAGAAGGGAATGTTCGCTTTTTCAAAGGCGGCAGGCGAGGTGGGCGCCATTTCCCAGTGTTTCATATCCGCCAGTGCTACGAAGCGTGCGTCATTAGGGTCTTCTACATCAATCGCATTGGGAAAATTAAGTGGCACTATAAACGTTGCTTTGGTAGCAGCCATTTCAGGGATGCGCTGGTATTCATTTCCACTGGCTTTGATGATATATTGTACGCCAAATTCATCCCCAATTTTATCGGCTCTCAGTACATCCCATTTATCAGCGGCTTCAAAAAGCTGCGGTAAGGACTGGTTGGCATTCCATGCCTGCAAGCTAAGGTTGATTCCTTCTTTTGCTGGCTGTGATTTATACCACTGCGCATCCAGATACGTCTGGCGCAGCAGGGCAATGCTGCCCATCAGCGAGTTGGGATAATTTTGTGTGGAAGTACCTTTATCGAAAGAGTATGCTGCTGCCGCTCTTTCGCGGAGCATCACTTTATTTTCTTTCGCGGTGGCCAATGTTACCAGGGCGGCAGTGCCACGGGCAATGCCATCAGGTTGCTGTGTTAGTACAGTGCCAAATCCTGCTTCCCGCAGGGGGGCTGCCTTTCCATCGTCTGCCACAAACAGGTCGGCCGCATTGATTTCGCTTCTGATTGCCTGGTTCCAGCCGTATGCCCCTTTGGTGTTAGAGAGAAACTGCGGGGCCGCATTCCAGGCGGAGCCGCCGCGTTTGGGCTCAGATAAGCCGTAGTTGCTGTATAAATCTACAAAAGAAGGGTAAATATACTTTCCTTTACAATCCACTACCACGGCGTCTTTCGGGATGGTTATGGAAGTACCCGCCTCCACAATCTTTCCATCCCGGATCAACAGCGTTGCATTATTCAGGGTAGTTTGGGCATCCCTGATGATGGTGGCATGTGTAAAGGCAAAACAGCCTTCCCGGGGATCGGCAATGCCATTTACAGGAAAAGTTTCCTGGGCATGCACATAAGAGCCGGTCGACAGTAACAGCAACACCAGCCATTTGCTGCGATGCCGGTTCAGCGCATAGGTTATACACCGTGATAGCAGGGCGCGCACGGGTTTCTCAAAAGCTTTTTTCATGTAAATCGATAGTTTTCGGTTCAGATTCCGTTGATCGGCTAAAAATAGTAAATCATTGAGGTGGCTGTTAGTAAAACGGCATATTTTTTATGAGTGGTAAAGCCGGATTCCAAATTTTGGATTCACACGAAAAAGGGATAATTTGACAAAAGATTACACCTTAAGTTTGTTTAAATTCGTATAATACTCGCTGATTATGAAGATTATTTCCGCTTATACGCTGTTACTGCTGGTCTGCCTGGTGGCAGTAACTACCGGTGTCCAGGCACAGGCAAACGATACAGCAGCTATTTCAAGAGGACGCTGGACAATAGAAGGACGTGCCAATAAGATAACCGATAAAATCTCTCATAAACTGAACCTGAACAGGGCCCAAACGGAGAAGATCTATGTTATAAATGAGGACATTGTTCGCCGGATGGATGCGGTAAAAAAGAACGCATCGCTCTCAAAAAAAGAGCGCATGACCCAGTTTAAAGCACTCGATTCAGAACGTAGCCAGCGTTTCAAAACAGTATTTACCGCATCGCAATACAAAAAGTGGAATGACTGGGAAATGAATAAGAAAGAGCACCTGGAGGCAAGGATGGAAAAAAAGCGGCAGAAAAAAGAACTGAAAAATGGACAATAACGCCTGATATACGAGGCAAAAATATACACCGTTGAAGCGAATGATCTTGGTAAATACGCTGAGATCATTCGCTTCAATAGCTTTTAAACCTATCGTATGGATACAGCCGTTCACGATATTCAACAGATTTTCCGGTATGCGGTAGCGGCAGTACACCCGGCCAACCTCATGCAGCAACATGTAGCTGTGTTACCTGGCGCCCACCGCATCCGGGTGGCCGACCATATCTATACATTGGCGGCAGAAGGAAAAGTGTGGATATTGGGCGCAGGAAAAGCCGCTGCTGCCATGGCCGCGGAGCTGGAAAAGATATTGAGTAAACACTTCCCCCTGCAGGGGCTGGTGGTGACAAAATATGGTCATGCACTGCCTTTAAAGCAACTGTCGCTCCTGGAAGCAGGGCATCCTGTACCGGATGAAAACAGTGTAACCGCCACCGTTAAGCTGCTGGAAATAGCCCGCCAAGTGCAGGCGGATGACCTGGTGTTTTTCCTCCTATCCGGCGGCGCGTCGGCATTGCTGGCCGATGTACCGGCAGGTAGTACGCTGCGGGAAGTGCAGCAATTATTTGAAGCTTTGCTCAAAAGTGGAGCAGATATCGGGGAGATGAATACCGTACGTAAGCACCTTTCTTCGGTGAAAGGCGGTCAGCTCGCACAGCTCATTCGTCCTGCCAGGCTATGTACCCTGATCTTAAGCGATGTGGTGGGCGATGATCTGAGCGTTATTGGTTCCGGTCCTACAGTGGCCGATCCATCTACATTTCAGGATACCTTGTCTATTCTTAAGCAATACCATTTGCAGGACCAGCTACCTGCATCACTGTGGCAATACCTGCAACAAGGCGCCGCGGGCCTCATCGCTGAAACGCCGAAGCCGGGTGACGCCGACTTTAGCCATGTGTATAACTACCTGGCCGGAACCAACCGCATTGCGTTGAAAGCTGCAGCTGCCGAGGCAAAAGCGCTGGGCTACCATGCCCTGATTTTATCCGATACCGTTACCGGAGATGTACACGCGGTAGCTGCTATGCTCACCAAGGCATCGGAACGTTACCGCGGGCCTTTACCGGCCTGTTTACTGGCAGGTGGCGAAACCACCGTTAAAATAACCGGAACCGGTCTGGGAGGCCGCAACCAACAGCTTGCGCTGGAGATGGGCATCGCCATTTCCGGAGATCCCAGGCTAACGTTTTTGAGCGGAGGTACCGATGGCGGCGATGGTCCTACCAATGCCGCCGGGGCTATCGTAAACGCATCTACGATTGAAAATGCGGTCAATCACGAGCTGGACCCAAATAGTTTTCTGCGTAACAACGATGCCTGGCACTTCTTCTCAAAAGCAGGCGGGTTAATGATTACAGGGCCCACGCAAACCAACGTAATGGATCTCATGATCTTACTGATCCATCCGGCGCCGCTTAAAATTTAAAATCAAAGTTTGTATATGTGTAGATAGATTATATTTTTGGGGTTTGGAATTAAAAATTCTGGATTTACAATAAACGTATTGCATTATGCTGAGAATGGAACAGACATGGCGATGGTACGGGCCTAACGATCCGGTTAGCTTGTCTGATATTAAACAGGCAGGAGCTACAGGTGTAGTAACAGCATTGCACCATGTACCCAATGGCGCGGTATGGACAAAGGAGGAGATCTTAAAACGAAAGGCCGCTGTGGAAGCAGCAGGCCTTGCCTGGTCGGTAGTAGAGAGTGTACCGGTACATGAGGATATTAAAACGCAGCGTGGCCCTTTCCGGGATTATATCAGCAACTACCAGCAAACCCTGCGTAACCTGGCCGCCTGCGATATACGTACCGTCACCTATAATTTCATGCCGGTACTGGATTGGACACGCACCGACCTGTCATATACCGTGGAAGATGGCTCCAAAGCCCTGCGCTTTGAAAAAGCGGCTTTTATGGCATTCGATCTGTTCATGCTCCAAAGACCTGATGCGGAAAAGGACTATACTGAAGAAGAAATTGCCCGCGCCAAAGAGCATTTCGACAGCATGACTGAAGAAGACAAGGTTTTACTCCAGAAAAATGTCATTGCCGGTTTACCCGGATCTGAAGAAAGCTTTACCTTGCAACAGTTTCAGGCTGCATTGGATACCTACAAAGGTATAGATGCCACCCAGCTGAAACTGCATCTTTTTTACTTTTTACAGCAAATAGCACCTATTGCAGACGAAGTGGGTATTAAGCTGGCCATCCACCCGGATGATCCTCCTTTCCCTATTTTTGGGTTGCCCCGTATTGTAAGTACAGAGCAGGATGCCAGGGAACTGCTGATTGCCGCTCCCTATGCCGCCAATGGGCTGTGCTTCTGCACCGGCTCTTACGGCGTACGGGCCGACAACGACCTTCCAGGAATGATAGAGCGATTGGGCGATCATATTCATTTTATTCACCTCCGCAGTACACAGCGGGATGCTCTGGGCAACTTTCACGAAGCTAACCACCTGGAAGGCGATGTAGACATGTTTGCTGTAGTAAAAAACATCCTGCTGACCATGAAACGCCGCAATGTATCCATTCCAATGCGTCCCGATCACGGCCACCAGATGCTGGATGATTTGCATAAAAAAACCAATCCTGGCTACAGCGCCATTGGCCGTTTACGCGGACTGGCAGAACTGAGAGGCCTGGAAATGGGAATAGCCGGGGCCTTAGGCTCTGATTGACTGACATCTACCAGCATCAGGTCTGCACAAAGAGTAAAGGTGGGGATAAGCAATACCATCGTCGGACTGAGATGCTACACCAGGGCAGAAAGCGTATTTGAACACATACCGTAATGGCTGATTACGCGTACAATTTACACTGCTCTATTTAAAATATTAAAAGACCCGCCGCTGTGGTGGGTCTTTCTTATATAGCCCTGCCAACAATAGCTTTCCAGAAAGCATAGCAAAAAGCCGTTGCTTTTTTGTAGCATTGTACCAGGATACGAGATTTTATCAACTGCACATTTTTACTAAACCTACAATACGATGAGCGCAACAATAGATGCGAGATACGAGGCATGCCTGACCAAAAGACCTGATAACCTCGCCCGCCTGATCAACCTGTTCAAAAAAGACATAGACCAGCGCATTACAGAAAGAATACAGGAACGTGGCTATAAAAATTTTAAACTGGGCGACATGGTCCTACTGGTACACATAGACCCACATGGTACCATCAACAATGACCTGGCCAGGAAAGCGCGCATCAGCAAGCAAGCCATGAGCAAAGTGGTAAAAAATCTAGAAGCAGAGAATTATATCAGCAGCCGTAAACACGATACCGACAACCGCGCCAGCCTCATTTTCCTGACTGAAAAAGGCAAGGAGTTTATGATCAATGTATACGAAGCCGTAGATGAAATACAGGCAGGATATGAAGCAATTATCGGAGCAGACGCATTTTCCGATCTGAAAACTATTCTCAAAAAATTAAATGCAGGTTTAAACCTTACTTGATACCGCACTACTTAATAGTAACATAATACCTGTTGGCACTGTCTTTTACAATAGGCGCGTTTAATGCCTTATGCAACAGCCCCAGCATTTCAGCGGCTGACTTATTCTCAAAGTCAGCCGTCAACCGTCGTCTATACAGCTGATCTGCCGACGGTGGCACGAGGATTTCAAGGCCATAATAACCATTTACGGCATCCAGTACTTCCTCGAGTGGGACATTCCGGAACTTCAACCGGCCCGTTTTCCAGGCCAGTAAAGAAGGGCTTTTTACGGTCTTCTTCTGAACAGGTTGATGTAACTCCCTTTTGGCCTGCATATTGGCGGTTAGCTGCAGCTTATTTCCCTTATCCGGCACCAGCGTTACTCTTCCTTTTACTACATATACCTGGAAAACGGAAGCAGTACGATGTACATTGAATACGGCATTGGCAGTGTATAATACCGTATGTTCATCTAACCTCATCCGGATACGATGTTCCCGGTGAATGTTAAAATACGCATCTCCGGTAATCACGCTTACCTCCGGTGTAACCTCAAATTGCGCGGCATAGGTAAGCGTGGTACCCTTATTGGTAATGACGCTACTACTACCCTTTTCCAATTGCAAGGTATCTATGCGTCCGGTGTGATTGGTATATAACAGCATTTCCGCTGGCTGTTTTTCCCACAATAACCAGGCACCCGCTATAATCAGCAGCGCTATGGTAGCAGCCGCCAGCCATTTCCAGGAAAAAGACCGATGGTGATTTACCGGCATCACCGGTGCAGGTGGCATGGGCCTTACAAACCTACCTTCTTCCAACCAGGCCAAAAGACGGTTTTCTACATAAACAGCCTGCTCAGGATCAGCAGCCACAAAGGCTGCCACCTGTTCCCGTAAAAGCGGATCTTGCGGAGATGCGATAAAACTTGATACCAGTTCGCTGATATCCTCATCAGGTTGATACATATTCACTGGGTACTGTCAACTATAGCTGCTATGTTTGGCAAGATACTTAACTTCCTTGCAAGTTTCACCGCACAGGCATTGCATTTGCTGCTATTATCCAATAAATAATTAGGCTACTTCGACAAGGTTTAATATTTTTAGTAAAGAGGAACCCGGCAAAAACGATATGTATGTCACCTGAACTAATATCTAACGACCAGGAATATATTGAGGGATTGCTTCGACATCAACCTGCTGTAATCGAGAACATCTATCAGCGATTTGCCACGAAAGAAAAGCGGTTTATCCTGCAGAAAAGCGGCCATGTCAAAGATGCCGCCCACATCTTCGAAGAAGCATTGATGGATATTTACTTCTTCGCCCGACGCCACCCCCTTAAAGTGGCAGACTTCGAACCCTTTCTTCAACTGCTGTGTAAGCGCATCTGGGAACAGGAACTGGAAAGACGTGGACAACGTATTCCGGGGCTGGAAGCAGAAGAATTGTCAACCATGAGCCGGGACGATATCCAGGATGTGGAAGATGTATTAAAGGAAGGTGAAAAAAGAAGATTGGCCTACCACTACTACCTCGCATTGCCAGACGAATGTAAAGAATTGCTGCGTTGGTCGCTTACCGATGGCTGCCTGCAGGCGGATATTTCTGCAGAGACCAACATCCCCCTGGCGGAGTTACCAGTAAGGCGAGTTTCGTGCTTTCGCAGCCTGTTCCGGGATATCGATAATAAATTAAAAGCGCATAGCCTGTCGGATCAAAACCTGGAAGAAACTGACCGTTTCCTCAGCGGGCAAATGAATGAGTCAGAACGTAAAGCATTTACAACCAGGCTCCAAAACGATGTGGCCTTCTCTCAACAGGTAAAACGATTCGATATTATCCGGCAGCTGCTCGCCCAGAAGATATGCCCGGATACCGACCGCGATGAAATACAACACTTGCTCTTTACCCATCGCAATGCCTGGTATACACTGAAAGATAATTCCGCAATACCTATCCGTAATTATGTAATCCTGACAGCGCTGATAGCAGCAGGTATGGCCATCTTATTGTATATAAGCCCCTGGCGAAAGAATATTTACCGGCAATTTGCTTCCACAGAAATGCAGATCCCGGATATTGACAGCCTGCGTTTGCCGGAAGAAGCCATCCGACAGTTCAACCGCGGCCATTTCAATGAAGCTGTTATCTTGCTGAACAACGCGTTGACAACCAATCCGGGCAACCTGTATGCACGATTTTACCGGGGTGTAGCGCGCATCGATCAAAACCAGCTGAATGACGCACGGGAAGACCTGCTCGCTGTTTTTAACAACAGTCGCGATCTCCGCAATGATGCAGCATTCTATATGGCCTTAAGTTATTTAAAAGAGGGCCGCAAGCAGCAATGCCGGGAATGGTTATCAAAAATACCTCCCGAAGCCCCCAATTACCCTAAAGTGCAGAAACTGATAGAAGAATTAAAATAATTAACTCAGGTATTGTCCTTTACTACAGTGGATAATGTTTTCTACTTCTCCCTTAATCAACTCGTAAACAGGCGCTTTGTCTGTTTTAATCTGTACCAGCTGTTGTAATACCAGGAAATAAATTTCGCCACGTTTACAACCGTCTATCTGGGCTTTTAAAATGTTATGTTTTACCTCTTCACAACCGGTGGCATCCAGTTTCTGGTAAATTACATACAAGTCATCCATCCAACTCATATCTCTAAAGTTTAAGCATAGTGTATAGTTATCCTAAAGTTAATCATTTATATTAACAAAATAAATCATTTAAATCTTAAATAATTGTAAATTTTAACCACTCAGAACCATATCACTGGATTACGGACTGGGAGGTTCCGGATCACCTCTTCCGTTGCGGGATCCTGGTCGAGGGAAAGCCATAAACGATAGTACTCCGCCTGGTGTAATGCCGCCGCACCAAATACGAGGAAAGGCTGTGCTACCGGCCAGTTGTGCCAGTACATTACATCTTGTGCATAAGGCCAGGTCTGTTTATTTTTTACATAGGGAAACAGGAATGCGATGCCTTTTACTATGTTGCAGCCCTTGTCAGTAGTGTATTGCCACAAGTTGTTACCAGTAGTACTCAGCAGTTGACAGATAGTAGACATAGCATCCAGGTTAAACAACGAGTAGCCGTAAGGTTTAGTACGTTTCAGTTCCCTCGGAAAGCTGCCATTCTCCGCCATCTGCATGGGTAATAATACCGTTTTATATCGCTCGCTGCAAAAGGTGAGTAATGGCTGGTCGCCCGTAAACCGGGCAAAAGCGGCCACCTGCATTACCCAGCAGGTACCATGATTGTTAGCCGCATTCATTTCGTCTTTACCATACGGATGCGTAGTAAGCCATTGCAGGTATTCCCGGAACCAGTTTTTAAAAGCTTGCAGATCCCGGTCAGGTATAGCTCCGGCCGCTTCCATAATACGCAGGGCCTGCACTACTTCCATCAACTGAATGGTATCAATAATACCAATTCCACGCCCGGTAGCACGGCCTTTAATGGCCTGTGCGTATAAGAGCGAAGGATTCATATGGGTAATCGGGTCTTCCAGCCATGCCCGTGCATGCAATAAGGCATGCTGCAGGTAGATATTGTCGCGGGTAGCGACGTAACCCGCCGCCAGCGCTCCCATTATACGGCTAAACCGGATCATTACCTGTCGGTGCGCCACGAAATTATCGGGATTGGTTTGCCCGTCGCGCTGAATATAAGGACTATCCGGATGTGCCGGATCGGGCCACCAGTAATCCCCTTCCGAATAAAAGTCATGCAATCCGCCAGCGCTGCGTTCACAACGAAAGGAGGTAATAGTTTGAGGCGCCTGTTGCAGCGCCCATTGCGCCCGGCGTATGATAGCAGGGCGGGTATCTTTCAATAGTTGTTGTACATTGGGCACCTGGCCCTGTACCACTATTGAAACATATAACAGCAACGACCATACGAAATAACGCATCTCACTACTTTTTAATATGCTTTTTGCGCGGTGTATAAAACCTGGTAAATTTTACCAGGCGCAGTTGGAACATCATACTCAAATACTTTTTCCAACTGCAACCCTGGCAATTTCGTTGCATCTTTTACGACTGTTTTTCCGGGCGTTTGCAGCTGGTAAAATGGATTAGCATTCTGACCAGTTGCGGGACGGATAGCTTCTCCATTAATGGTAATGGGAACGCGTGTACGAATACGGCAATTACCTCCCAACAGCGATTTAATGATAGCATGCGCGAGCTGTCCCTTGTGCCATTCCATATCCACTTCAAATCCGCCTCTTGCCTTTAATCCTTTCACACTGCCCGACGGCCATGCATCTGGGAGCGCGGGCAGCAGGTATACTACGC
Organism: Chitinophaga sp. Ak27; assembly: GCF_012726295.1. Lineage (GTDB taxonomy): Bacteria > Bacteroidota > Bacteroidia > Chitinophagales > Chitinophagaceae > Chitinophaga. Next base: position 12,915 of record NZ_JABAOB010000013.1, read on the forward strand.
CATCATGGCTTTGCAGCAACATTTCTGTAATGCCGGAAGTTACCCCGAAGTTACCGTCAATCTGGAAAGGCGGATGGGCGTCAAATAAATTAGGATAAGAGCCTCCGCTGTTGTCGGCCACACTTACGGTTTGCCCGCCGGCAAGAAATAATTGTTTATTCAGCATGGTGTAAGCGTGGTTACCATCTTCGAGGCGCGCCCACCAGTTTATCTTCCACGACTTAGACCATCCGGTGCCGCCATCGCCGCGCAACAGCAAACTACGTTTGGCAGCTGCCGATAATATCGTGTCCCTTCTGGGTGTAATAAAGTTGCCGGGAAACAGGCCATAGAGGTGAGATACGTGCCGATGGCTGTCTTCCGGATCATCCCAGTCTTTGTACCATTCCTGCAATTGACCATATTGTCCCGTATGAAACGGATATATATCTGGCATGGTACGGCGGATACGGGCTACCAAAGCAGTATCGCGCTGTAACACGGTGGCAGCCTGCATCACATTATTAAACAAATCGTGGATGATGGAAAGATCCATGGTAGAGGCGATGCTCACCGTACCGGTGCGTTTACCGTTGATCCGGAAATTATTCTCCGGTGACGTAGAGGGATTCGTGACCCATTGTCCTGCATCATTTTTCACGAGCCAGTCGAGCATGAATACCGCAGCATCTTTAAGATCAGGATACGCTTGCAGCAGCATTTTTTTATCGCCGGTAAACAGGTAATGTTCCCATAGGTGGCGGCTAAGCCAGGCCCCTCCCATGGGCCAGATGGCCCACGTGGGATTGCCGTTTGGGTCGGCGAAATCGGAGCCTCCGGCCGGATTGGTCATTCCCCATATATCTGAATTATGATGTGCTACCCATCCCTTAGCGCCATAATTAATAGAAGCGGTTACGTGTCCGTTTTGAGCCAGGCGGTGAATAAATTCAAACAGTGGGGCGCCACAATCGGATAAATTGGCTGTTTCAGATGGCCAATAGTTCATTTCCGTATTGATGTTAGTGGTGTAATTGGAGCCCCAGGGTGGTTGCATTTCCTTGTTCCAAAGCCCTTGCAGGTTCATGGCAGGGCCATTTTTACGGGAACCTGCAATCATTAAATAGCGGCCATATTGGTACAACAGGGTAGTTAATTGGGGATCGCTGTTACCACCGCGTGCTGTATATGCTTTCAGGCGTTCATCTGTAGGATACGCTGCCATACTGTCGATACCCAGGTGTAGCGATACCCGGTTAAATAATTCTGTATAGTCTTTAACGTGATTATTTTTCAGTTGTGTATATCCGGCTGTTTTTTGCAAGGGTGCTGCGGCGGCCTGGTGCGGGTCTTTCCCATTAGGTTCACCATCTTTAAAGCTGGTGCCCACCGATAATAGGAGCACGGCTTCTGTGGCGCCGGATACCTGTATCCCATTGGTATCAGTTGTTATTTTTCCGCCGGTATTGCGGGCTTCCAGGTGTACTTCATAGTTAATGCCTTTATCGCCATACACAATTTGTTTGGTTTCATGGGCCCTGGCGGCTACATACTCCGGGCAGCGGCCTTTCATTACGAGGTAATGATTATTCACTACGCTGTTGGTATGCGGCATGCCATTGCTGAAGCCGGCGCGAAAGCTAAGCTGGCCGGCTTTTGAGGAGATATAGCGTATTACCAACAATTGCTGGGGATAGCTGCAAAAAACCTCTCTCGTAAAGGCGACCCCGTTTACCTGGTAGCTAACGCGGGCGATGCCATCGTTAAGGTCCAGCTCCCGGTGGTACTGTGTGGCCTCTCCAGGGATATCGTTGTCAATCAACAGGCTGCCGAGGGTAAGGTACCGGGCACTGTAAGTGCCCATCATCTGGCGTGCCAGCTTGGTAGCGGCGGGATAATCTTCCTGGAACAGCAGTTGCCGCATCTGCGGCAGTAGTTCTTTTGCCTGGGGGTTGTTCCCGTTGCGGGGTACACCCGACCAGAGGAACCCTTCGTTGAGTTGTAATTGTTCCTGTTGTACGCCGCCGAATACCATAGCGCCGATGCGCCCATTGCCTACCGGCAGGGCTTCCACCCATTGCTGCGCTGGTTGCCGGTACCAGAGTTTCAGCAGGGAGTCTTCCCGCAAATCTGCAAAAGCACTTCCGGTGAGCAACAACAGGGTAGATGCCAATAAATACTTTATCATTAACTGCTTATTTTCTTAATTATGTGAAATGCCGGTTCAACCAACGTTCGCTAAATGTGTACGTTTTTCATCCGTGGTTTACTTTATCTTCTACAGGTATATAGTTGCTTGGTGGTGATTATTCTCCGAAAATATGCAATCGATTGTATTAAAACAGATGCAATTTTATCTATTTCAGGTATCTTTTTCAAGCGAGGCACAATAATTAGCTCGCTTATTCGTCTGCCTATTATATCGCTATGAGAAAAAACAAACAACCCGTCATTGCATCTTACCGGCTTGAGGATTTACTGATCGACCCTGGTTTGTTGATTGACGTTCATTATAAAGCTTCCGGAGAAATAAGTCATGCACCGCATGCCGACTTAAACAAGGCCCATCGGCACGAGTTTTACACACTCATTGTTGCCCGTAGGCAACGTAGTCAGCATATGGTGGATTTCCAGCAGGTAGTACTGCCTCCGGAAAGTATGTTTCTTTTATCGCCCTGGCAGGTGCACATGCCGGGGGATATCGAAACAACAGAAGATCTTTTCCTGATTTCTTTTATGCCTGACTTTATACCGGCAGATATATCGATATCACCGTTTTTGATGAAGGAAGCCATCACTCCACCCACATCAGCATTTAATGAAATATGGCATCTATGCGAGGTGTTGCACCAGGAAGTCAGCAACCGTTGTTCGCAACAGGAACAGCTCCTGCAACATTACCTGGCGGTATTGCTGATAAAATTTATGCGCTGCTTACCCGATCAAAGCACCAGCAGCATGCCGCCGCCTGCATTGCTCACCCGTTACCGGGAATTGATGGAGGTGCATTTGCGTCGCTGGATCAGCCCCGCCGACTATGCAGATGCCTTGCATGTGAGCGCTGGTTACCTGAATGAAGTAGTGAAGCAGGAAACTGGTCAAACCGCATCCGCACTGCTGGCTGCCCGGCGTGTTTTGGAAGCCAAACGCATGCTGTTGCATTCCGCATTGGGTATTAAGGAAATTGCCTGGCATTTGCGATTCAATGAGGTCACTTATTTCAACCGTTTTTTTAAAAAACATACCCATCAAACACCTATGGCTTTTCGCATTGCGAGCCGTGAAAAGTATAATTATAACCCTGAATAGTATAATAATAGGCACCTCCAGGTCCGGTAGCTTTGCTGCCATTAATCCCGCCGGCCCAGCCCGTTCATTGCCGGTGAATTATTTAACATCCAAAAAGTAGCTTACATGTTTTCAATTAAAGATAGGGCGACCCATTTATTAATGTCGCGTATACGGAAAACCGCCCAGGTAACCACAGCAAAACGAATTGGTAATTTTCTTTTACAACTTGATCTGCAGTTGCCACAACCTTTACCTTGTCGCTGTACACAACATCTCAAGTGCGAAGTGGGTACCCATGCTTATCGTGATTATACAGTAGCTAACTGGAACGCCGGCACGCAAACTGCCACCTTACTGATCAACTGCGACCATGAAGGGACCGGTAGCTATTGGGCCATGGACCTGCAACCGGGAGAAGAAGTATTTTATATAGGGCCAGGTGGTGGCAGCGCACAACCAGATACCAGGCATGTGGTATGCATTGGCGATGCATGTGCAGCAGGCCATTTTCATTCCCTTTATCAACATATCAGCCCGGAACAGGACTTCCATTGCTTTCTGCAGCTGGACGAGCCGAATACCTCACAAGTGCTGCAAATGCCGGTACAGCCGTTATCTAATAACGAACATTATTTTACGGATTTGCAGGAATGGCTGTTTCATTATCAATTTCCCGTAACAAACACTACTTACTATGTGGCTGGCAATCATCAGCTGGTCAGGTTGGTACGCGCGTCCTTACGTGAACAAGGGGCCTCTGTAAAGTCGCATGGCTTCTGGGGCTAGTGCCTGGGGCCTTACACCAGGTGTTCTTTCATCGCCTTTACAATGGCATTGGAACGGGAGTTGACATCCAGTTTGCGGTAAATATTCATGATATGGGAACGTACAGTCCCCACGCTGATATGACATCCATCAGCCACCTGTTTATAGGTGTCGCCATTTACCAGGCATCGTAGAATTTCTTTTTCCCGTGGCGATAACCCATACGGGTCCAGGTGCACTTGCTTTTCCTTCCGGAAATAAGCCAGTACTTTGTTAACCGCCACTAAATTCGACTGCAAAGCCGTCTCATAGACTTGAGAAATAAACTCTGACAAGGAAACCGGTGGCACATAATCCGGTTCAAATTCTTTTGTAACTGCTGACACCGTTGTTAATTCCTGTTCCTTCTCATTCAATGTAAGCAATAATACATTAATGTCAGGGTACGCTGCTTTTACTATGCTGGCGGCTTCTATCGCAGTCAATCCAGGTATCTCTATATCCATAAAAACCAGGTTGCAGATATCTTTTGCTAATTGTTGTAACACTTCTGATGATTCGCTGTGCAATCCAGCTACTTCCAAGACGCGCGCTTCTCCCAAACTACCAGGACTTATAGGCCGCACTTTTTTCATAATATTCCTTTTGGGTTATGTATATTCATATGAAATCTCCCATTGATAACTGCAAGTTTTCGGAAGCTGGTATGGTTGATAATTAAAAATGGAAAGATTACACGGTTTCCATACCCGTAACAAATTTGAAACAATTACATGCAGCAGTCAATCGGATAACTATATGGTTTTTCAATAAATATTAATATACAATTTGTTTTATATTACGAATAAACAAAACGTATAACGTGGTACTCCTTAGTTTTTTATTGGATTAACAGGAATGTAAAGGTTTCTCAATCAACTCTTTAAAAGTTGGCACTCTCCTCATTAAAAACAAATTATATTTAAATACATATATTACTATTGTACCTTTCCGGCAGCTCTCCGCGCTGTTCCTTTCACACCTGTCAGGTCATCACCTAAATCGTGCCGGTATTTTTCTGCTACCGCCAACATCGACTTCACCACTTCCGGGAACTGTTTCTGTACATCGAGTGTTTCCCCGGGATCGCGGCGCATATCGTACAAAGCCAAAGGGACATCTACCTCTGGTTGCGCCCCCGGAAAACCATCATAGCCTGGCAAGTTCAACTTATAAGTTCTGGCCCTGTGCGGTAACACCAGCTTCCAGGGGCCCCTGCGAATAGCCTGCAGGCTATTTACCTGGTAATATACGGCCAGCTCATCGCGAGGGTTTGCATCCGGGTCATTAAATAACAATGACTTCACGTCTACCCCATCAATTTTTCTAGCCGGTAAACTTGCACCACACAAGTTGGCAATGGTAGGCAGCAAATCGATGGTAGCCGCCATTTTATTACACACAGTTCCTGCTGGAATCTTACCAGGCCAGCGCATAATGCAGGGCACCCTGATACCGCCTTCCCAGGAAGTACCTTTACCCTCACGCAATCCGCCGGTATTTCCGGCGTGGTTGCCATACGATAACCAGGGACCGTTGTCACTGGTAAACACCACCAGTGTATTGTCCGCCAATCCATTTTCTTCGAGGGTCTTTAACACCTCTCCTACCGACCAGTCAATTTCTGTGATCACATCTCCAAATAAACCATCTTTACTTTTTCCTTTGTGCTTATCGGATACTGCAATGGGAACATGCGGCATACTATGCGCCAGGTAAAGGAAGAAAGGCTGTTGCTTGTTGGCTTTAATAAACTTGCATGCACGCTCTGTATAGATAGTCGTTAGTTGCGCCTGATCTTCGAGAGTGCGGATATATTTCAACGGCTTATTTCCTTCTATTAAAGGTAAAGGCGGATAGTTTTTTCGTGAGTTGGCAGATGTGTCTGCATAAGGCTTTCCATCATAGTGCACCGGCCACATATCATTGGAATAAGGTAATCCCAGGTATTCATCAAACCCATGTTGCAAAGGTAGCCAGGGTACTTTACTACCCAAATGCCATTTACCCACCATACCGGTATGATATCCCTGCTGTTTCAGGATGGTCGCAATAGTTTGTTCCGCTGTGTCCAATGCAATAGGCGCTGTAGGCCACAAAGCACCGTTAATCCCCACCCGGTTGGGATAGCAGCCGGTCAGCAAACCTGCCCGGGAAGCAGAACATACTGCCTGCGCCACATAAAAGTAAGTGAATCGCATGCCTTGTGCAGCCATGCGGTTAATGTTAGGCGTATGCCAGGGCGTACCGGCATAACATTCAAGATCCCCATATCCCATATCATCCATGAAGATGATCACAATATTCGGAGGCTTAGCGGCTGGTGATGGCTTTGTAAAACTAAAGGATACCACCGCCAATAACAGCAACATAGCCGTGCAATAATAAGCTCTTCTCATCCGGGATGTTTGACAATAAAAAATGGTGAGCATAAAAATATACATCTTCCGCATAATTTCTACAAAAATCTTTCTGTGCCGGATTTAAAAAAATGGGGAAACAGAAATGGCCGACGCCTTTTCCATCTCCCCGATAGCTAACAAAAAACTTTCTACTGCAATACGAGTTCTATTACTGGTATTTCATCATTAGGCTTGCGCACCGGCAAATCCAGCGCCAGGTCACCTTTATCCGTACCACGCATTTTTATTTCCGACCCATCGCTCAGCAATTGTGCATATTTCACTTTGCCTTTTAAACCTGGTAATTCGAAACGCTGCAAGGGATAATCCAACAGGTGTACATACAACCTTTTTGTAGTGGGATTGTAAGTCAACAGGCTGTTATCAGGACGCTTAAATTCCGCCGGCGCTTCTGTACATCCGTATATAGCGCGCCCATTTACCTGCATCCATTCTCCCATTCCTTTCAGTCTTTCCTGTGCACGAACATCGAAAGTGCCACGGGAGGTGGGACCTACGTTCAGTAACAGGTTACCGCCTTTACTTACAGATTCAATCAGGAGTACCAGTAATTGTTTGTTGTCTTTCCAGGAGGTTTCATCACGGTAATATCCCCAGGATCCGGAAAAAGTTTGACAGGTTTCCCAATGAATGCGCTTGCCATTGCGGGTAGGCCATTCAGACACCTTGTACTGTTCCGGTGTAGCAAAGTCGCCACCATCGTCGTATTCGCCCAGGTCGAGGCGATCGTTGATGATAATACCCGGTTGCAGTTTGCGGATCATTTTAATCAATTCCAGTGAATTCCAGTCGTTATGATCTTTTCCATGCTCGCCGGGGTAAGAGAAGTCCGTCCACAGGATGTCAATCTTACCATAATTAGTCATCAGTTCTTTCAGCTGATTTTTCAGGTAGGCGCGATATTTTTCCATATCACGGCCTTTGTTCAGCCTGTCGTAATCTTTCGGATCGTTGGGGCGCTGCGGGTGCACACGATCAATCGTAAAATCAGGATGATGCCAGTCGATCAGCGAATAGTAGAATCCAACTTTCAGACCTTCAGCACGAAATGCTTCCACCCATTCTTTTATCAGGTCTTTCTTAGCAGCCGTATTAGTGGCCTTGTAGTCGGTAAATTTTGAATCGAACAGGCAGAAACCTTCATGGTGCTTGGTAGTAATCACTGCATATTTCATCCCGGCAGCTTTTGCCTGACGGGCCCATTCCCGTGGATTATACAGGTCAGGATTATAGAGATCGAAATACTTTTGATAAGCACTGTCTGTTAAACGCTCGTAATTCTTTATCCATTCATGGCGTGCCGGCATAGAATACAGTCCCCAGTGAATAAACATACCGAAACGGTCATTTACCCACCAGGCGAGCCTGGCCTCTTTTTGTGCGTCTGTTTCGTTAAAAATTTTCTTTTCCTGGGCCTTTCCCTGCAGGAAAAGACTCAGCAACATGGCAACACAAATTAATAGTTTTTTCATAATGATAATTTATACAGATTTGGTTTGATACACTGTCTATTCTGCTACCAACCAGGTATATCCGCCTGCCGGTATCCTCACCTTTACGTGAGCGCAGTACGTACGGTCGAGCGCATACGTTTTTAACGCGCCTTCTTTCTCCCGGATGCGTACCTGGTTCGTCAGGCCGCTGTAATACAGGGGCAGGGCTATTTCCCTGGTGATATCCTCTCCGGTGGGATTGTACAACATGGCCAAAGCCTTTTGCGGCAACGTTGGGCTAACATGCATAATACCATCCCAGTCGCGCCCATCCGCTCTACGCAGGTGAATGACGTCGGTGTTCAAAATATCGCGGTACTTTTTATACCAGCCGATCATATTTTTCACCAGGACTTTTGTACTATCGGTATCGTATAAACGCGGTCCGCGGTAACAAGCCTGTATCCCAGCGCCGTAGTATTGCGCCATCAGCTGTTCGTAGGTATCCAGGTGATCTTTCAGCGGTTCCAGTGTTGCTGCTGCGCCGCCGCCCTGGTACTCGCTGAGCGGAACAAACCCCCAACCCATAGGTGGTGTTTTTTCCCAGGTGCCATCAAAAATATTTTGCCTGTTGAGGATGAGCTGTTCTGCTCTGGGTAATGAAAAGTTCACTTCCCGGTAACCCAATGCTATTTTGTTGGTACCATCCAGGAAATACCAGTCAGGTGCATTTACATATACGCCTCTTTCATTCATCCAATGGTACAATCCTTTCTGCAACAGCATCTGCTTCCATTGGGAATCGTCCAGGCCAGTATGCCCGGGGTGCTTCACTGATGCACATACATCGCCCGGGTAAGGACCATCATTTTCAAAAATATCGAAGCCGGTACTACTGAAAAAGTACTTTATCTTCTCCAGGTAACTAAGGCCCCATTTACTTCCCAGGCAAGGGGCGTTGCCGAAAAAGGCGCCGCCGGTTTTACCGGTAACAGGGTTGATCACATCGTCCTCCTCACTGATACGCCTGCTTGAAAAGAGCGAATAACCACCCAGCATCACCTGTTTGCTATGCGCGTAATCTGCCAGGGCTTTAAACTTAGCGATATTGGCAGCACTGGTATCTTCCATATTCAGGCCGCTGCCGAAACTCAGGATCACGCCCTCGTAACCGGTAGCCGCACATTGGTCGATAATATTTTTCACCTTCCCCGGGTCGCTGTTGACCAGGTGCATAAAGATGGGATTTTCGGTTGTCCACGGCGCTACGGTGCGATAGAAACGACGTTTGCTCAGGCCATTGCGTTCGCGGTCGTAGCTATCCAGTAACAATTCGTAAGTACGGATAGATTCGTAATGTTCTCCTGCTGCCATGCTGATTCCTACAGGCACAGTGGGATACACTTCCAGTAAACATGGTGTCTGATAGTCGTAATTCACCTGGGAAGTATAGGTACTATCCGCCTTCCAGTGCGTGGTTTGATCACTGAGATTGGCTTTCATGGCATTGTTGAAAGCATAGTTACTTTCAACATAGATGTTGTGTGGCACCTGCATTTTAGTTACGCTGCCAACCACGGCCGATTCTTCTTCCGGTGTAGCCAGTATTTCGTTAACTACCTGGTGTAACTTAACAGGTTGGCCGCTTCCGTTGGTAATCTCCAGCCATTTCGCCAATAAGGGAATACCATCGAATATTTCATAATGCACTTTTACTTCGATGCCTTTTAATTCCGGCACGGCGGATTGGTAACTAAATACCAGGGCCTTTCCGGTAGGCTGATGAGGATTGCTGCTCCAACCGCCGGCTTTCCATTTCAGGTACGGCTGTATATTGGTTACCTGGTGGCCGGTATATTTAAAATCTTTATCGCCGGCTGTCAGTTTATCGAGCCAGGCGGGTAGCAGGTAAGCCTGCTGCGGCTGCCCATATGCCCCACCAATCATATAGTCGTGCCCATTAACTGTAATACGGGCCTCTGGTTTCACCGCGCGCAGCAATTGGTCACCGTTTACCAGGTTGCGATAGTCGGTGCAAACAACGTTGGGGGTTATACGAAAACTACGGCTCAGCAAACCATTGCTAAGGGTAATTGTCTTATCTTTTTCCATTACTGTGGCCACATAGGGCTTATGATCAATCAACCAGTCCTTTGCAGGGGCTTTCACCTGTGCGTGAGCCATACCGGCATGCAGGCTAAATGCCCATCCCAGGAAGAGAATTCTTTTTTTCATGTTCTTGTACTGCTTAAAAAATTATTTCACGGGCTGCAGGATTACTTTCCTCAACCAACATAGCTCATTTTTATTGCCGGATACCGGCTTCACCGTTAGGTTTTGTTTACTTGCTTTGTCAATATGTATAATGCCAATCGAATGCTGAATAAAGGGCATGGGCAGGTGACTGTTATAGGTACCAGTAGTAAGGGTGAGGAAAGGCAACCGTTGCCCTCCCACTGTTACCAGTCCCTGCTGGGATGCGTTGCCTGGTTCGCAGGCATAGTCCAGGATTACTTTATAGTCGCCGGCATCCTGAATATCAAGGGGAAATACCACTGCATCATCGGGTGTAGTCATGCCAACTACGCAGTTATCATGTTTCCAGTCACCGTAATAATGTGAATAGGTAAACAGTTTAGTTTTGGCGTTGCCATTGAACACCGCCCATACTGCGGGGATTTCCGCCGTTGGGTATTCACTGCTCACTGTTTGTGTACGAAGCTGAGACAAGTCAGGTTGTTGTCCGCTGTATTCCATTAGCAACACTGTATTGCGTGTATCCGGCAGGGTTACTGGGAGCTGTACAATAGTTTCTTCCGGTAGTTGTTTCCAGGAGAGCGCTGTGTTGCTTCCCATTATTTTCACTGACTTCACCCTGGCGGTGATGCCGGGTACCCGTATTTGCCTGTTGGCAGGCATTTGCCATACATGCAGGAATAACTTGCCGGGTTTGCTGGTGGTGACGCCCCAGGGTTGAGCGGGGATGAGGCCCCAGGTAGTGCCGTAAATGCTTTCGCCATAGGTTTGCAGCCATTTACCGGTAGCTTTCAGGTAGGCGACAGAATAGGCAGGCCATTTACCGTTACCATCGGGACCAACGTTCAGCATCAGGTTGCCTCCTTTGGACGCCACATTGGCCAGGAGGCGGATAATTTCTGTAGGGGATTTAAAGTTGAGATCATGTTGAATATAGCCCCAGGAGTCGTTATGTGTATAAATCGATTCCCATGCGCCGGCAATGGGTACCGGTGGCACTTCAGAGTCGCCAAAGTCCCGGTAGTCTCCCAGGTCGTGGCCCACGCGGCTGCTGAACAGGCAATTGGGCTGTAGCAGGCGAAGGCTGTCGATCATGGTCTTTGTTTGCGCAGAAGAGAGGCCGCCGGGCATATCGAACCAGATGATGCCGAGGGGACCATAGTTCGTCAATAGTTCTTTTAGCTGCGGGATGGATTTACTGCGGTAATATTGCTGATAATCTTTCTCTCCTTTAAAATCCCAGTTATTGCCACCTCCATTTGGTTCGTGCCAGTCGAGGAACTGGGAATAGTAGAACCCAAACTGGATGCCTTTAGCTTTGCAGGCTGCCGACAGCGCTTTCATGGGATCTTTCTTATAAGGGGATGCGTCGACAATATCGAAGTCGGTTACTTTAGAATCATACATGCTGAATCCTTCATGATGCTTGGCGGTGATTACCATGTATTTGATACCTGCTTCCCTGGCTGTTTCGGCCCATTCGTTGGCATCGAAGCCAACGGGATTAAAGGTTTCGGCCACTTTTGCGTAGGTAGTTGCCGGCGCTTTTGCCCGGTGCATGATCCATTCGCCGCTGCCATAGTAGCTGCTGTCGTTCCAGCGTCCACCCAGTTTGGAATAAAGGCCCCAGTGGATAAACAGTCCAAATTTGGCGCTGCGAAACCATTGAAGTCCCGGATGGGTGGCATTAGCTGCGGCAGATTTATTCCACATATCGGGCATGTCCTGTGCAGTGGCTGGCAAAGCAATCCACAAACATAGCAATAACAACAATCGGGATATATGGTGGAACATATAAAAGGCTTTATGATAGATGATTAGCCGTAAAAAATATACATATCCTACCGGATATACAAACGACTGGAAAAATGGTATCAGGGAAAGGGAAAATGGTACAATAACGCGTACCGTTAACCAACGGTTAACGAATATTACGACCAGTATTATCTAATTTAGTTATGCAAGTGGTCAGCTTGGTGTCAGAACAACTAATAGCGTTCTCTTCCACAAAAATTGCATAAAGTAATTAACAGGCTATAATGCGTTAAAAGCATCTGACGCTATGTCGCGGATGCCATGTGAATGTTTTATCTCGCCTCTGCTGTATGTCATCAGCAGAGGTTTTTTATTAGCGCAGAAGCATAAAGCTATTATGGCGAATGATTAAAGCGAATTTAAACTCGCTAAGTTTTTCTCCACAATAGCTTTATGCTTTGCGCTTTATGCTTTCTGCTCCATCCGTTCTCGTTATTTCAATTCTTGTTTGGATTCTGTTAACTCTCCCTGGACCTTAGGCGCCTAATATTGCGGTATCAGTTTCATGTCATGTTCTGGCAACTAATCATGCATACAACTAAGAAATATCTCAGCAGTCCCTGTCGGTTTTTCCAGGCCGGCAGGCTATTTTTTCCATCGACGCTTGTTTAAACAGATACCCTTTGTTCTAACGAACCAGGGGTTTTTGATTTAATCATCATCTAGCTATAGCGCCTTTGCAGTTTCTACTGCGGAGGTTTTTTTCATTTTTTAAAATGAATATTTATTCGCTTATATTTGTATAGTGAAACTGAAAGATGACAAAAAAGTAGTGCAGATATTCCAGGCAGCACTCAAGCTGGTGGCTAAAAAGGGGCTATCTGGTATTACTATGGGAGACATTTCCCGGGAAGCCGGTATCGCCACAGGTACCGTGTATGTTTACTTCAAAGGAAAAGACGAACTGATTAACGCCCTGTTTGCTGCCTGCAGGGAAAACTCTGTAAAGGTGTCTTTTAAGGGATATCAGCCGCAAATGCCTTTCAAGCTGGCTTTCAAACACATCTGGCTAAATATCCTGCGCTATAAGCTGCAAAACTTTGAAGAATGCGTTTTCCTGGAGCAATGCTATCACTCCCCTTTTATTACGGCCGAAACCCGTGAAAAGGCCTTGCAGCTAACGGCTCCTTTCTATGAATTAATGATCAGAGGACAACAGGAACAACTCATTAAAAGTACAGACATCGGGCTGTTACTCACCTTTATTATCGGTACCATCAACGAGCTGGTAAAGCAAACGCATTACAGCGGTATTACCCTTAACCGGAGTAAGATCAATACCTCTTTCGACCTTTGCTGGGATGGGCTGAAAGCATGAGTTAAAAATGAATAATCGTTCACAATAAATACATCGGCATATGTCAAACATTATGATCGCAGTAGACCTGGGCAACTTTTCAGAACAATTGATCACCACCGGATTAGAATGGGCCCGTAAAATGGATGCCAACGTAACCCTTTTTTCTGTTGTAGAAATAGGGATGGGTATAGGTTTGCCGGAAAGTGGTCCTGTATTTACAGATGATATTCCTGCCCGTATCCGGGAAGTAGAGGAAAGGCTGGAAACGTACAGACAAAATTATCCCGACAGCGACCGGATAAAAATCCTGGTAACCGCCGGTAGCCCGAAGAATGAAACATTAGATCAGGCACATGGGAACAATATTTCCATGCTGGTAGTAGGCACCCACGGCAGAACCGGTCTGGATCATATGCTACTGGGCAGCAACGCCGAATACATTATCCGGCACTCCCGCATCCCTGTGCTCGTGATACCTTACAACCAATATGAGCACTAACGCATTAACACTCAACAATCAATAAAACAGTTCAACCTGTAAAAACATCCCGGCTGAACAAGCCGGGACGTTTTATAGCCCCACCCAGTCACCACAAGACAACTTCAAGAAAAAGGGATGCTGCCAGTGCAGTAATGCAAAGGAAACGCGGCGCATTAAAATACCCTTAAACTCTTTTCTGTAACGGATCTGCTTAAAAAAAGTTGATGTAACTTAGCTGGTTAGTGCGAACAAGTATCAACAACGAAACCTACAGACTTTTGAGAACGAAATTTTTTACTGCAGCATTTTTACGTAAGCTCCACCTGAAAGAGCTGTTAGCAGTGCTATTTATACTTTTAGCTATTTATTTCTTCCGTTCCCAACGCCACGAACTATACTCGCTGATTCCTGCTATTGAAAAGGCCGACCAGGGATGGGTAGTGATCGGCGTGCTGGTAACGGCTGCTTATATCTTACTGCAGGCGGGCATGTACGTTTTTAGCTTCCGGGCCGTGGGAGCGAGACTGGACACAGTTAAGAGTACAGAACTTTTCCTGAAACGCAATTTATTGTCTGTATTCCTGCCAGCAGGAGGCATCAGCTCGCTGGCTTATCTACCCCAGAGCCTGCGCCGTACCGGGTTACATAAACAACAAATTCACCAGGCTTCCGGTATCTATGGCTTTGTAGGCATCTTGTCTGTTTTCCTTGTAGGCATCCCGGTAGTAGGATATGCCATGTTTCACGCCGCCACCATGAAAGACGCAGCATGGGGCCTGGGGGCCATTTGTGCCTTGCTGGCGCTGGTAGTTTGGCTAGTGAGGTCTATGCAATCGAAAGGGAAAGCCTACCAGTTGCTGGTAAAGTATTTTCCGGGCGCTGCTCACCAGGTGGACGACATCTTTACCTTTCATTTGTCTGTACCCGCTTTCATGAATACAGTATTGTCTTCAGTACTGATAGAAGTGGCTGGCGTGGCGCATTTATACCTGAGCATGCTGGCCGTAGGAGTTACTCCTTCGCTGGAAGCGGCCTGTGTAGGCTATATTGTGGCTACTATCTTCCTGATTATTTCTCCCTTCCTGCGTGGATTGGGCGCCATAGAGCTATCCCTGGCGTATATACTCAACAGTTATGGCTACAGCACATTACAGGCACTGGAAATCACGCTGCTATTCCGCCTTTTTGAATTTTGGCTTCCGCTGGTTGCCGGCATATTTGCATTTGCGCTGAAAGGCCGGGAGCTGGTATTAAGATTAGTTCCCCCCATCTTGATTTTCCTGTTGGGAATGGTCAATATATTTTCTGTGCTTACGCCGCCGTTATCTTATCGTATGCACATCTTACGGGCTTATATCCCCGGCACCTCTATACATGCCACTAACCTGTTGGTAGTTTTTCTTGGTTTGGTACTGTTAGTAACGGCTACCTTCCTGATCCGTGGACTGCGTAGTGCATGGATAGTGGCTTTGTCGGTATCGTTGTTGTCGGTATTGGGACACATCGGGAAAGCACTCGACTACGAAGAAGCCTCGCTGGCACTGGTAACGAGCATTATATTGCTGGTTACTGCCAAACAGTACCGGGTAAAAAGTAATCCCCAGCTGGTAAATATCGGGGTAGTAACGGCATTGGCAACATTGGTGGTGGTGTTGATTTTTGGCACCATAGGTTTTTATTTTCTGAATGTGCGGCATTTTGGAATTGACTTTACCTGGCAGCAATCTATCCGGCATGCCTTCCACTGTTTTATGCTGCTGGAAGATGATGGCCTACAACCGGTTACCCGTTTCGGGAAAGAGTTTATGTCCGCTATTCGCGTATTGGGAGTCAGCTCCTGGGCCTTTCTTTTTTATACCATTATACGTCCTTACCTGCATGTAGCGCAGCAAACCAACACCAACCTGGAAAAAGCACGTTTTTACCTGAGCCAGTATGGCGATTCTCCTATGGATTATTTCAAAGTGGGACAGGACAAATTGTTATTTATTTCCGAAAAACATGAAGGTTTTATTGCCTATCGCGTGGCAGGCAGTTTTGCAATTGTGCTGGAAGAACCGGTATGCAGCGAAGATAATAAGCTGATGCTATTAATTGAATTTGAACAACAATGCCGTAAGATGGGCCTGCGGCCTGCTTTTTACCGGGTAGATGAAGACAGCACTTATTATTTCAGTCACCTGAAAAAGAAAAAGATGCTGATAGGTCAGGAAGCCATCATGGACATCCGGGATTTCACTTTGAGCGGCAAGGACAAGAAATCATTGCGTAATGGGCTTAACAGCCTGGCTAATAAAGGCTATGTAACCGCCTTCCATGTGGCGCCGCAAACGCCAGCCATGCTGGCCGAGCTCCGGGCGGTAAGTGATGAATGGCTACACCAGTATGAGGTAAAAGAGCTTACTTTTTCGCAGGGATTATTTGACGAGTCAAGCGTTCGGGACCAGGATATCATTACCGTGAGCGATGCCGAAGGAAAGATCGTTGCATTTTTGAATATTATTCCCGACTATGCCCCGGGAGAATGTACCTATGACCTGATCCGTAAACGTTCCGACGCTCCGGGAGGTGTAATGGACGCGTTGATTATTGCATTGATACAAGATGCGCAACAGAAGGAATTACAGTTCCTCAACCTGGGCATGGTACCTATGTCCGGCATTGTACAACCGGCAAATACTGCGGAAAAAATGGTGAAATATGCCTATGAAAAGCTGCGTTTTTTCCGTCATTACCAGGGATTACGTGAGTTCAAAGAAAAATACGCCACTGAGTGGACCAACAAATACCTGGTGTACGAACATGACTTTGACTTGATACAATTACCAGCAGCCCTTAGCAAGGTGATGCAACCCTGATTGCGGGCGAACAATCACGGAATGGAATTTGTTTTACAGACAGGTGTTAATTTAGCGTATGTTATTACCAGGTTTATCCGAATTCCGGAAATTATTGACTTGTTTGCTGTTAATGCTAACAATAGCCTTGCAGGCAAGTGCACAAAATGGGGCAGTTAATTTGCCCGTGGTCACCAAAGCGCCGGCTACTACCACTACTGCCCCGTTAATTCTTTACATTACCGGCGACGGGGGTATGAAAAAGTTTTCAGCCAACGTCATTGAATCCTTTCATCAACAAAACTACCCGGTTGTGGCGCTTAATGCGCTCAAATACTTCTGGAATAAAAAAACCCCTCAGCAGGCGGCCAGGGATGTAGCCAACTTGATCAGCTACTACCAGTCGCAATGGGGCCATCAGCAGGGCGTAGTATTAATAGGCTACTCGCTGGGCGCCGATGTGCTGCCTTTTATTTACAACAGTTTACCCGCCAATGTCGCTGCAGAGGTAAAGCATGTAGTGCTCTTATCGCCCTCACTCTATACCGACCTGGAAGTACATGTATCAGATATGCTGGGTAAGTCGAGTACCCGGGGCATGAGTGTGCCTGCTGAAATCAATAAGATGACCGGCAAACCATTGCTCTTGGTTTTTGGGGCGGAAGAAAAGGATTTTAATTTTTCTGCGCTGAATATACAGTATCAAAAGCTGATACTTCCCGGAGGGCATGCCTATGATGAAGATGCCAATGGGGTGGCAGGCAAGATCCTTACTTCACTGCATCCCTGAGCCCTTTCCTTTAATAAGGTAGTTTATAGCGTTTGGCGAGTTCATTCCTCATCTCCGTTGTGAGGGCAATCCTGGCGTCTCCTATCATTACATGATCCTGGTCAAGATGTGTAATATGGCGGAAGCCTACCACAAACCAACGATGTACTCTCATAAAGGCATTGGCAGGTAGTTGTGCAATAATCCAATCAAGTGTTTCTGTTGTTACCAGCTTCTGATCTACCATATGCAGGGTAATATGGTCATCTAGTACCTCTACATATTGCAGGTCATCATACATCACTTTTTCGTGTCGGTGTTGTGTTTTAAGCATAAAGTAAGACGCGGGTAACTGAGTGGGTGTCGTAGTTGCGCTCATGTCGATGATATTATAAATGTAATCAAATATGTTATCCAGGTCGGTTTGGTTAAGGGGAGCATGCAATAATGCTGCAGGCAGTACATCGTAGCTGAACGACGGTGATGCCTCATACGTCATCAGCATGACGGGTAATACATTCCATTGTACTTGTTCTTTTGGGAGCTGATCGGGATAGTGTCCGACCAACATTACATGGATAGTGCGGGTTTGCAACCAGAATGAAGCTTCTTCGATGGTCTTAAACCGTCCGGCCAGGTAAACGCAGGGAATCCGGGACAGGTAACTTTCCAGGTTTTCAAATCCGGCAGGATCATCCCCTATTATGATGCAGTTTAGTACCATAGTGCCTTCAGGTTTATTACGGGTACGAAAAAACAACGGTATCAGTTGCCCACAGCGATGGAAGATTAAAGAGGGCAGGTGACTGAACAGAAACCCGCGTATTATCTAAAATCTAATCTAAACCGCGTGATGAAAAAAAGGTTATTCGCATAATACTTTATTAAAGTTGACAAATACTGTTGGCGTTAAAGGTGGATTTATTTAGGGAGGGAACAGTTAATCGAATGTTAAGTATTCCGGAAAAAGAAGGGTGAACAGTAAAGTGGTTGCTATAGCAGCAATACTTTGCCTGTCCACCCTTTCAGGAAGATTACATAAAAGATCCTGTAACAACGGTTGTCAGTTGCACAAACGGATCTAAGGCCCGGAAGTGGGCGACGATGGCGCAGTGGGAGCTAACAGGAAAGCCGGCTAACTGGTCAGTGCGCGGACCATGTTTACCAAATATACAGGAGTAAAAGTAACATAGTACTCACGGTGATCAGGCTTTTCGAGAACCTGACATTGAAACCACCTTTTTCTGAGTAATAATAACTTTCCTTGTACCGGTCGTACTCAATGGGAGCACCTAACTCCTTCATCATTTTGAGGAATTCATAGAGTGTTCTTTCGGAAATACGAAGCCGCTTGGCTAACTGAGCTGGCTTACCGGTCCCTTTGATCCTGATAAGGTAATCAATGGTCTGTAGTCTGTCAAAATAACGCTTTGGCATGTGGCATAGAGGGGTCTTAACGGTTATTTACTGAATATACGATATGTGCCTTGATTAAACCAGTATTCTCATATATATATTTTAATGTAAATATTAACATTCTGGTTTAAACGGGTTTTCTAAAATTTTAGCTGCAGAACAATGGCGCTGATGCGGTTTAGCTGCGTACTTTTACTAAACGTTTTAATCATCATTTTATTGGATATTCCGCCTAAAAATACTCACTGCGATAATGCTTCATAGATAATGTTAGCCAACGCTGTACCGTGATCCACTGCGGGATCCGGCGGTCTGGTAGCAAATATTTTCCCATTCTTCCCCACCACAATTAAGGTAGGATATCTACTGATATTGTATTGCGTAAGTACATCGCGATGTTGTTCATCCATACGCAGCAACCACCCCGGCAAATCCTTTACAGTATTGCCATCGCAGCAGATATTAACAAACGTCACCGTGGTTTCATCAAAGCAGTTTTTTATTTCTGCAAGGGCATGCAGCAACGGATCGCTGCCACTATAGAAATGCAACAGCACTACCTTTCCGCTGAACTGCTGCAGGCCTACCTGTTTGCCTTGCTGATCTGTAAAAGTGAAGGGAGGTGCTACGCTTCCCCTGCTGATACCTTTACGCGAACGCCCGTAAAGCCTTGCCACTGCCTGTTTACAGGCATCGTCCTGTACTATTTGCAGGTAGTCGCGTACACAATTCTCCTGCTCTTCCTGCTGATTGCCTGCCGCAAATCCAAGCATCAGTTCATGTGCCAGCAGTTTATCACGCAACCTGCCACTGTAATGAGTTTTAATCCATTCATAAATAGCCTGGTTACTACACTCATATCGATGTTGCACAAAATAATCTACTTCTGCTTTTTGCAGCAGATACCCCAAATAGCGTATAGACGTCGCTGTTACATCTGACGGCACAATATCAGGCCACGCCGGCGCCAGGGCTGTTTTATAAAATAGCAGCTGCCGGTCTTCCAGGGTGCTGTCGGGATCCGGTGATAACTTCCAGAACGTGCCCGCCAGTTTGGCCGCCGTTTCTCCATATATATGTGCACGGATTACTTGCCAGGTTTTCATGTCCATACTATCGCGGTAATGGTTCAGGACTTGCCCGGCCACCTCCAGTTGTTGCCGGAAAGCTGCCGCCAGTTTGCCGGCATCAGATATAACGGGCACGGGTATCCGCTCCTGCTCCCGCTTTGCGTTATATAGCGCCCGGCACACCTGTGCGCCGTTGCCGCTTAAAGCCAGGCTATCTGCACGCATTTTCATACATATGCTGTCGCCACTACGGATCAATCCATAAAAACTATAGCCCGTTCCGGCATCTGCATAAAAAAACACGGCTGCACCCACAGGCAGCGGTATCCGGAAATAAAAGGAATCAGGAATCAGTGAGGTATCCTGCGTAATGGCCGGGGAAATACCGGGGTCTGTCCAGTAAGTAAGAGATACCTGCGGAACATGGCGGTCGGCTACCTTGCCGGTAATAACTGCCGTAGTTTGGGCGGCAGCGCCACTTGTCAGTAACAATAATATGCAGCATAGCCCCAGCTGCTGCTTCAAGGGATGAGGGTTCATAAAAAATAATTTAAATGGTAAAATCCCCATGGTAAACACCACAGGGAGATAAAATTCACAACGATAGTAAATGAAAACTTCCTAATATTTAATAACAGTTATAACTGTCCTTTTTCACGCACATTTAATGCAATGATACCGGGAATAAATATTGGAAGTGTTAATGCATTCTTAACAGTTAATACAAAATCGGATAATCAGATATTAAACCAGTATACCAACTTGAGCACCAGCGCCCTGTTTTTTACATACAATGGCTCAGGAAGGTAGTTATCCGTATATACGATAAAAAGGTCGGAAGCGGGTTTATAACGCCATTGAAAACGGGTATTTAGGTTCATGTTCTTCTGCTGACCATTATACTGCATAAAACCGGTAAAAAACAGGGTATTGGTCATGGTAACATCCAGCCGCGGGCCTACCAGCCAGAACGAGGTATTACCCCAGGGTTTGGGCAAATCAATCTGGTTGTAGTTGGCGCTGAGTGCAATGCTCACGTAGGGTTGGAAGCGGTAGCCCAGCTCTGTATTAGCCATCAGCCGGGTACCATCCGCATAATAGCCTCCATAGCGGGCCGACAGCGCGTAAGTAAATAAGCTCTGGGGCTTGGATACATAATCTACCCCCACCGTATTCCAGTTATGCCGGGTGCCATTTGCCAGGCTATCTTTATGTGAATTGGTAGGATCAAAGGGCTGCAACAGCTGGATATAGGTATTGGAGGCCCATATATTCAGGGTATTGCGCTTCCGGAATACAATACCATAGTTCAGCATGGTTTCATTGTCGGTCCGGTGCAGGTCTTTTTCATCGAAGAACCAGGTGCTGGTTACTTGTGGCCCATGGCTCAATACCTGGCCCGACAAGGGGAAAAACAGGCGGGTTACCTGTGGCACGACCTTCACATAGCCCTGCCGGGGCACATATCCCACTTCTGCATTGTAATTACGGCCTACATATTCGTGCTGCCAGCTCACATTCCATACCTTGCTGGTGTATTGCAGGTTGGCCGCATGAGCAATATCGTGCCCCGATTTACCGGGAGTATACGACTTCAGGAACATAGCTTTGCCGGTCCAGAAATTGTTGGATGAGGCCAGGTTGTACTCCAGCCCCATATTCCGGTTGTATTTATTATACACTGGCATATCCGTTATCTTACCGGGATCATAGTTGACGGATTCCTTGTTAATAAAAATGAAGCCCACATTGGACCGTGAAAACACCCTGCGCTGTAATGCCGCTACGGTAAAGTTCTGCGCCGGCAGGCCGGTTTCTTCCTGCTTACCGGTTTGCATATTCATAATACCTAAACGCCAGTCCTTATTCAGCTTGCCGCTCAACCTGGCGCCGAAGCGGATAGGTACCCCGCCCAGGCCTATACGGCGGGAGAAAAAAGGCCGGATGGTGGCATACCCGAAATTGGACATCTGATCCCCGTTTTCCAGGAAAAACTGCCGTTTCTCGGGGTAAAATAATTCAAATCTATCCAGGTTGGTTACCTGCTTATCTACATCCACCTGGGAGAAATCAGGATTTACGGTGAGGTCGAGGTTCAGGGAAGAGGTGACCGCTACTTTGGCATCCAGCCCTGCATCCCGGCGGTATTTTTCATTGGTTCCCTTTTCATAATCTTTGGCGATACCGCCCAGCACATAAGGAATCAAGGATACGTTGGCACCCGCTTCCGGGGGCGCAGCATCCCATACCAGGTTGCCGGTATACGCCAGGGAAGCGGTAGGAAATTGCCGGGGAACCGGCGCCCAGGCCGACTTTTCGGTTGTTTTCAGATCATTGCGGCTGAAATTAATCCCCCATTTGGTAATCCCCTTTTTATAGCGAATGGTTTTAAACGGAATAGCCGCTTCAAATACCCATTTATCGGGATAATTTTTAACAACGGATACCCATTTATTATCCCAGCTCAGGTCCACTTTTCCGCCATCATACATCAGCCCGTCCCATTGCGCGCCGGCGGCATTGGCGCCGAAAGAAAAGCCGTTGGTCTGATCATCGAAAGGATCCATGAACAAGAGGAAGTTATCATTTTTGAGAAATGCAAAGTCCCTCCTCAGCGATTCCACCATATACGGGCCTTCCCCGGTGGTATAGTTTTCCACTACCAGGTACAGGTTATTATCATCGTAAGTCATGCGAACATCCGTACGCAACCTGGCCGTACTGGTATCCATGGGCAGTACCATGTAAAAATTGGTAGCTGCATCGGCCTGCATCCACGCAGCTTCATCGATCACACCGTCTATCTTCACCGGGGAAGCAGCCTTGCGTATTTGCAGCTGATACGATTCGTTTTTCTTTTGTGCCAGTACAGTTACAGTGATGAGCAGCCCGCACAGCAATAGTGGAATTTTGCGAAACATCGGGTCCTTATGGATTTAACGAACAAAATACAAAAATCAAAAAAGCAAGGAGTAAAAAATGGATGAAGGGTAAATACCCGTGATACAAGCACGAAGCTGAAAGCATAAAGCAAAAAGCTATTGTGGAGAAGAGTTTAGCGAGTATTTAAAGTTCGCTCAGACCAATCCCGACAACAGCTTTTTGCTTTATGCTTTCAGCTTTGTGCTTTCTTACAACTTGTTGTTCTTCAGCTGCGTGTCTGCTACCGGTACTTTCACAGTAGTTGTTCTGCTGCTGCGGCCGCGCGGGCTGAATACTTTCAACTTCACTACCTTGCCGCCTGCCTGCACAGCGCCATTATATACCGGGCTTTTTAACGTAGGCTCTTCACCGTTAGTTGTATACCGGATAATCAAACCAGGCATCTGTACATTGGCAGTCAACACACCGTTATCAACAGCAGCGCCGGCTGTAGGGATGCGCCAGTTAAATCCTCCATCATAATAGTCCAGGCGTGGCATTTCGCGTTTACCCATTACGTTGCTGAAAACGCTCCAGGCCTGTGCATACATGGCATCTGCTTTAGTGGCATCCTTTTCCGTAGCCCATGCCGGATCCTGCGCCCAGGCGCGTTCTGCAAGCCCCAGCAACTTAGGCAGTATCATATACTCCATACGATCTGAACTGGTTACTGTTTCGCTCCACAACAAGCCCTGTATACCGGGAATATTGGACGCACCAAAGCTCGTTAAACGATCCTTGCCTACAAACAGTTCCGGTGTTACCGGATTACCTCTGCCATCTACTTTTTGATTTTTGTAATAGTCGAAAGGAATGAAGTAAAATGGTTTATCCACATCTACGAAACCGCCCCAGTAGAACCCTGGTTCATCGAACGATTTCATGTAGGCCATGTCAAAGTAAAAGTTACTCACGCCAGATAATACCACTTTGTAGCCTGCGTTGGCCAGGCGATAGGATAAATCTTCCTGTCCTCCGCCAATCACATTGTTCCATACATTAAGCTGGAAATTGTCGTTTACGAAGTCGGGATTCGGGATGCTCTGCGCTTCCCCATTGATGGATGTTTTACGCATACCAGTTTCTTCCCAACCTGCTACAGATAAGCCTCGGGCTTTGAGCAGATCGTTTACTTTACGGTAGTAGTAATACCATAGATCATTAACCCCGGTGAGTGATTTATCCTGCTGCATCAGTGCCAGGCAGGCAGGCGATTTTTCAAACACGCCGCCTGGAACTTCATCCCCACCCATGTGTACGGCTGCCAAAGGCGCGCCCGCTTCTTTGTACATAGCCTGCAGTTCCTCCACTACTTTGTCCAGGAAGCGATAGGTAGAAGGCAAGGCTACGTTCATCACGTTGTCGCTCCAGTTTTGTACCGAACTATAGGTTGATTTATCATCCAGGTCGGTGAGTAAATATTCTTTTGCTTCCTGCTCTTTACCAACTGCTTTCAGCCGGTAGTAACGGGATTCCATCGACTTCACTGCCGCGCGGGCATGGCCGGGAGATTCAATTTCCGGTAATACACGTATATGCCTGGCCGTTGCATAGCGCAATATTTCGATGAAGTCGTTGCGGGAAAAGTAGCCCGTACCAGCGGTATTAGTGGTGTCGGGTCCGGAGCCATAGGAAGGCGGCAACATATTTCTCCAGTCAGTGCTATGTCCGCGTTTTCCGCCTACGCTGGTGAGTTCTGGCAGAGAGGGTATTTCCAGGCGCCAGCCTTCATCATCGCTGAAATGGAAATGCAATACGTTTAATTTATAGAGGGCCATGAGGTCCAGTATGCGTAACATATCGCGTTTGTTGTGGAAGTTGCGGGCCACATCGATCATAAAAGCGCGGTAGCCGAAGCGGGGTGCATCGGTTACGTCCACACTGGGAATAGTAACAGATTTCTGTGCACTGCCCCAGGCGGCGGGCGGGATCAGCGTTTTCAGAGACTGGATACCATAAAAGGCGCCTGCTGCTGTTCCTGCGGTAATTACCACGCCTTCGGGACTTACTTTCAAAGTATATCCTTCCGGCTTATCCTGCGCCATGGCAGCATCAAACACAAATTTCACGGTAGTCCTGCCTGTTGTTTTTTTACTGAGGAGCCTTTGCAAATCTGCCTTGAGCATATCGGCGCTGGGCGCCAGTTGCGGATCTGCGCTGATCATCGGTAAATCGGTCCAAAGCAGGTTGTTGCCCGTAGCGGCATAAGATATTGGTGTGGGAAATACCAGCGGCAACTGGGATACCGGAATATCCTTCACCGCTGCATTCTGTTTAAATATATCCGTTGGCGTTATAACAGCTGTTTTATCGCCCGGGTAACGCATCAGCTGTTTAGCCGTGGTAGACGGGCGGATACTATAGTCTTTAATCGAGAAACCTTTTTCCGGCATTTGTTCCCATACCAGGTACAGGCCGGCCGGGGCATCGGTAAAGTTCACGGCCCAGGCATCGCCGGTGATAGCCAGCTTGAGCGAATCGCCAGGTGCAATGCCGGCAAAGCCTTCAGCGGGTGTAAAGCGGTACAGGTCACCGTTAATATGATCCACTTTCACATGACCGGGTAATTCACCCGGAGTTACCATTCGTATAAAGTTGAAATACAGCTGCCATCCTTTAGCCGGGAAGGGCTTGTTGGAGGTATTCACAAATGTGAAGGCAGACAGGAAGTTATCTTTTCCCTGGTAGTGGTTTTCTACCACTTCCCAGCTGGTTTTAAGACGGGATGCATCGTATGGGGTTTGTTGTGCCTGTGCCCCTGCTATCGTACCAAACAGGAACATGCCCGTTGCAATCATCTTATTAAGATAGTTGTATCTTTTCATGTGGTGGATAAGTTAGAAAATTGGCGATTTTGAAAGATAATAAATTAATTTAAAAACTGACGGAGGAAAGGGATGATTAATTTTTTTTCCAGGATAAACGGAAGCAGCGAAAATTTCACAGGGAGAAAAACTACCGGGGTGAAAGATATTTAACAAATTTATCTGGCAGACGTTAAGTAGATTTATAAACTAATGGATAAGGAAGCTATAGCATCAAAAAAACTCAAATCTCACAGCCATGGTTAAAGCATTTATCGGATTTTCATGTATTAGTTTAGGCATTGTCATCGTATTAGGTTTATTCTTTCCCTGGGTTTTCTGGTTATTAATCCTCGTAGTACCCATTATCGCCATGGGTGTGCTGGACATGCTACAGACCAGGCATGCCATTATCCGCAACTACCCGATTGTAGGGCGTATGCGCTATTGGATGGAAGCGTTGCGGCCCAAGATTTACCAATATTTTGTAGAAAGTGATATCGACGGCAGCCCCATTAACCGGGTAGACCGCTCCACCATTTACCAGCGCGCCAAGCGGGAATTAAACTCCCAGCCTTTTGGTACGCAGTTCAACGTATATGCGGAAGGGTATGAATGGATGGCACACTCTATCCAGCCCCAGGATTTCGGTAACCTGGATAAGGATCCCAGGGTAACCTTCGGAGGGCGCGACTGCCAGCAACCTTATTCTGCCAGTATTCTCAATGTGAGTGCCATGAGTTATGGCTCTTTAAGCAACAATGCTGTACAGGCCTTAAACGGAGGCGCTAAAATTGGCGGGTTTGCACATAATACCGGGGAAGGCGGTATCAGCGATGCGCACCTGGCTCAGGGCGGCGATATCATCTGGCAGATAGGTACCGGCTATTTCGGATGCCGTGATGAAGATGGAAATTTTTCTGACAGCCTGTTTGCGGAAAAAAGTGCCTTACCTGCTGTTAAAATGATAGAGCTGAAAATATCACAAGGGGCCAAACCCGGCCATGGCGGTATTTTACCAGCCGCTAAAAATACACCGGAAATTGCGGCCATCCGCCATGTAAAACCGCATACCACGGTATTTTCACCGCCCTACCATAAAGCCTTTGGCACTCCCCGGGAAATGATGTTATTCATTCAGCGGTTGCGCCAACTAAGTAAAGGTAAGCCTGTTGGCTTCAAACTATGCATAGGACAGCCAAGGGAATTTTACGCGCTATGTAAAGCCATGATGGAAACAGATATCTACCCCGACTTTATCACCATAGATGGCGGAGAAGGCGGTACCGGTGCAGCGCCACCAGAATTCTCCAATTCTGTGGGCATGCCATTAATGGATGGACTTTCTTTTGCACATGATACACTTACCGGCTTTAATATCCGGCATCATATGAAGTTGATCGCTTCCGGGAAAGTGCTGACGGGGTTTCATATTTTACGGGCCATGGCTTTAGGTGCAGATACCTGCAACAGTGCCCGTGCTATGATGATGGCCCTGGGCTGTATACAGGCATTGGTGTGCAACACCA
Organism: Chitinophaga sp. Ak27; assembly: GCF_012726295.1. GTDB lineage: Bacteria > Bacteroidota > Bacteroidia > Chitinophagales > Chitinophagaceae > Chitinophaga. The sequence continues at coordinate 40,044 of NZ_JABAOB010000013.1, forward strand.
ATAAATGCCCAACAGGTGTAGCCACGCAGGACAAATGGCTGGCAGCCGGCCTGGTAGTCGATGATAAAAAACAAAGGGTAGCCAACTACCATCGCGATACCATTGAAAGCGCCATAGAGCTGGCTGGAGCGGCGGGGCTAAGAGATCCGCACGAGGTAACCAGGCGGCATATTTTCCGCCGGGTATTTATGAATATGGTAAAAACATTTGAAGACATCTATCCCAGCGCTGCACCGGGCATATTGCTGAACGGTCATATGCCGGAGCACCTGAGAAAAGAAATGGAAACAGTGGCGATTGATAGCTGGAATTGAGCAGAAGGCGAAAAGCATAAAGCAAAAAAGCTATTGTGTAGAAGAATTTAGCGAGTATTTAAATTTCGCTTTAATCATTTTACACAATAGCTTTTTTGCTTTTTGCTCTATTCTCTAGCTCTTCCCCGGCTGATACAATGCCAGGGCATTCTCCCGGCATATTTTAGCAGCTATATCTGCTGGAAAATTTTCCAGGATCAGTTGCAAATCTTTTATATCAAAGGGCCTGGGCGCACGAGTAGAGGGCAGATCGGTGCCAAATAACAAGGCGCCCGGATTAACTGCAGTAATCTGTCGCATAGCGGTGAGCACATCAAAATCACAGCGGCTAAACCCCGTGGCTTTTACGCGCGCGCCTTTCTCTACCAGCTGCAATAAGTGCTTAAATCCTGATTTGGATAGCCCCAGGTGATCGATCACCACCGTCGGCAATTTGCGTAACGTGGTCGATAATCCTGGTAGCTGGCGGGAATCTACATATAATTCCACATGCCATTTTACGAGGTCATAAACGCGAAGTCCCAGTTGCTCCAGGTATTTTACACTTTCAGAACCACCGCGTTGTACATTAAACCTAACGGCGCGAACTCCTGCTTCGTGCAGGGCTATAATCTCTTCATCAGTTGTACTGGCGGGTATCTGCGTAACACCAACATATGCCGGGCCTAATTGTTTCAATGCCTCCAGTAAATATTGCTGGTCAAATCCCTGGAATGATCCTGACACTACTGCGCCGCCACTTACATGGAGGGGGGCTACCTGCTGCTGGTAATCTGCTACCGAAAATTCGGAAGGCAGAAATCCCTGGTTAGGTTGCAGTGGAAACCGGTGATCAATAATATGCAGGTGTGCGTCAAATATGGGCTTATCAAACATAATCTCATCGTTGTTGTTACTATCACAAGCTACTGAAAATAGGTGAGAAAAAGCCCTCTTTTTTACACTTCCATCGCTCCTGCAGCCGCTTCATCTACAAACCAATGCAGTTCCCCTTCTTCAGGACGAATGAGTTGAGATGGGAATTTCTCCGCGTCGAAAGTACCTTCTATTACATTCTTGAGTGTAATCGCTTTATTGGCGCCGGTGGTCAGGAACAGTACGCAGGCTGCCCGGTTAACTACCGGGGCTGTTAAGGTGATGCGGTACATGTTCTGTGCTTCCAGGAAGAAAGAAGTAACCCAGGCTTTCTTTTCATGCACTACCGGTGTGCCCGGGAACAGCGACAGTGTATGTCCATCATCTCCCATGCCCAGTAATACCAGGTCGAAGGTGGTATCTTCTTTTCCGAAATAGGATTTCAGCGTTTGCTCGTAAGCTGTAGCTGATGCTTCCGGACTGATGTCGGTACGCATTATGTGAATATTATCCGGGTTTACGGCTACTTTATCCAACAGTTCTTCGAAAGCCATGCGGGCATTATTCCGGTCATCTTCAAAGGGTACATCTCTTTCATCTCCCCAGAAAAAATGAATTTTCTCCCAGGGAATCATCATATTATAAGGTGCTTTGGCCAACAGGCTATACAGCTGTTTCGGCGTATTACCTCCCGACAGCACGAAAGTGAAGCGTTCCTGTGTTTGTAATACTTCCTGTATGTAGTTACTGATCCATGCGGCTACGTTTTCACTGAGCTGGGCTGGATCTTTGGCGATATGTAGTTCCATAAGATAAAAGAATTACGGACCATCTTGCAATGGTCCGTAATTTTTATTTAGTAGGTAAATTAATCCAGGTATGACCATCGCGGGCCACGAGTGCGTCTGCATCGTCAGGGCCCCATGAATCCGGAGCATAATTCGGGAAGTCTTGCGGTGTGCGGTTTTCCCATGTTTCCAGGATAGGCATAATCACTTTCCACGCAGCATCTACCTGGTCGCCACGCATAAACAGGGTAGCATCGCCCTCCATCACGTCGAGCAGCAATGTTTCATATGCTTCAGGAGCGTGCTCGCCGCTGGCGGCATCGTAGTTGAAGGTCATATCTACCGGGTCCAGCGTCATGGTTTGTCCGGGACGTTTTGCCTGGAAGCGGATACGGATATCCATTTCCGGCTGTATACTGATGGTGAGCCTGTTAGGGCGCCATGTTTGTGCCGCCTCTATCGGGAAGGAATAAGGAGGTGCTTCTTTGAATGTGATGATAATATTGGTCGCCTTCTGGTGCAGGTATTTACCGGTACGAACATATATCGGAACGCCCTGCCAGCGCCAGTTGTCGACGAAGAATTTCACCGCGGCGTAAGTTTCTATATTGGATTTGGGATCTACTCCCTTTTCTTCACGGTAACCTACTACCTTATCACCTTTCATCCAGCCAGAAGAATACTGGCCACGCACGGCATGTTCATGTACTTTTTCAGGCGTAATACGGCGGATAGCGTTGAGCACATCTACCTTTTTATTACGTACTTCGTTGGCATCAAACGATACGGGCGCTTCCATGGCCAGGATACACATAATCTGCAGGATATGGTTCTGCACCATATCACGCAGTGCGCCGGCTCTTTCATAGTAACCGCCACGGCCTTCCAGCCCCACGCTTTCAGCGGCGGTAATCTGGATATTATCGATGTAGTTGCGATTCCAAACCGGCTCAAACAATGCGTTGGCAAAGCGGAAAGCCAGGATATTCTGTATCGTTTCTTTACCAAGGTAGTGGTCAATACGGTAAATCTGTTCTTCAGTGAATTTCTTTGCCAGCAGCTCATTCAGTTCATGGGCACTTTGCAGGTCATGACCAAATGGCTTTTCTACTACAATGCGGGTACAGTGTTTATCGCTGCAGAGATTCAGTTCCCCGAGGCGGGTAGCAATATTAGGCACCAGCTGTGGTGCTACTGCGAGGTAAAAGATCACCGTAGGATGTACGCCCCACTCCTTTTCTTTGCTGGTTACAAAATCGGTGATTTTGCTATAGGCAGCCGGATCTTCTGCATCCATTTGCAGGTAGGAAACATGGTTACTGAAATCTTTCCAGTGACCATTTTGTTCACCTTTGCGACGGGAAAATTTACTGATCCCTTCCAACAGGTGTTTATGATAATCCTCGTCGGTATAAGGACTACGTCCTAAACCCGCAATGGCAAATTGTTCCGGCATCCACTCATCCAGGAAAAGATTGTATAACGCAGGCGTTAGTTTCCGGTAGTTTAAATCGCCGCTGCCTCCGAAAATGAAGAGTATAGAAGCAGGAGGGCGTTTATGGATCTGCATATATTTAATTGAAGATGAATATTTTTTAGTGCTGTTGCCATTCCGTATGGAAGGTACCTGGCATATCAATACGCTGATAGGTATGTGCGCCGAAGTAATCGCGTTGTGCCTGGATCAGGTTAGTAGGCATACGGCCGGTACGGAAAGCATCGAAATAAGACAGTGCTGACATGAAGCCGGCTACCGGTACGCCGGCAGCTGCTGCTTGCGCTACTACGCTGCGGGTGTTTGCAATAACAGATTCTACGAGGTAAGCAATATTTTCATCGAGCAGGATATTGCCCAGGTCTGCATTCTTCTGATAAGCCTGTGTAAATACTTCCAGGAGGGTAGAACGGATAATACATCCGCCTCTCCATACTTTCACTACTTCCGGTAATGGAATTTCCATTTTCAGGTCGTTGGAAGCTTCACGGAGCATGGCCAGTCCCTGCGCATAGCTCAGGATGGTAGCGAAATACAACGCATCATGTACCTGTTTGATCCACATATCTGCGGGAACATGCAGGTCATTTTCCGGTGCTTTATACAAGGTTTCTGCCTGTAAGCGTTGCTCTTTGTAACCGGAGAGCGTACGCATAGCAACCGCTGTATCAATCACGGGTACTGCCACCGGCAATTCCATGGCATCCTGGGAAGTCCATTTACCAGTGCCTTTGGAACCTGCTTTATCAGAGATCACATCTACCAGGCGCTTGTCTGTTTTATCGTCGTTCTGCAGGAAAATATCTGCTGTAATTTCTACGAGGAAAGACTGTAAAGCACCCTGGTTCCAGTTTTTAAACACTTCGTGCAACTGGTCGTTGTTCAGGCCGGCTCCTTTTTGCAACAGGGCATAGCTTTCGCTGATCAACTGCATAATGGCATATTCGATACCGTTGTGCACCATTTTCACATAGTGGCCGGCGCCTTCTTTACCGAGGTAAGCTACGCAAGGTACTTCCTTTACTTTAGCGGCAATAGCCTCCAGCATAGGTTTCACCTTGGCATATGCATCCACGTCGCCTCCAGGCATAATACTGGGGCCTGTACGGGCGCCCTGTTCGCCACCGGAAACACCCATACCCATAAAGTGGATACCTTTCGGACGGAGTTCCTGTACGCGGCGTAAAGTGTCGGTGTAGTGGGAATTGCCACCATCTATCACCACATCGCCCTGCTCCAGCAGCGGCAGCAGGGATGCTATCACGTCATCTACCGGCTGACCGGCAGGTACCAGCATCATCAATTTGCGGGGACGTTCGAGCAACTGAACCATAGCGGCCAGCTCTGCTACGCCTTTAACAGTAGTACCGGGGGTAGCGGCTGCTTCCAGTGCGCTGTTCTTGGCAGCGTCTTTGTCAAAGCCGATAACGGAAAAGCCATGATCTGCCATGTTGAGTAACAGGTTTCTGCCCATTACGCCGAGGCCGATCATTCCAAAGTCATATAAGCTGTTTGCCATATATAGAGAAGTTACTTAAGGAGGTGTAAAAGTAGGGAAGAATTAGGAAAAAGATTGTCTGAAGTATGTTTTTTGTCGGGAACCGGCGTTTATCCACTCTCCAATAAAAAAAGGCTATATCAGTTGCTGATATAGCCTCCAGTTATTTTTGATCTTAAGCAGAATTCCTGCCAGCGTTGATAATTCCGAAAGAACAACGCATGATGAGCTTCTCGTAAGTTTCGCGCTCTTTGCCATTGTCAGGATGTGAATCAAGTTCGCGGATACGGGTCAGTGCATACTGTTGTGTCGTAAGCAATGGTAATATCATACGTTCCCTCATTTGTATCGACAGCTGGTCAATGGGGCTGCCTGCCATCAGTTCCGATTCGTTGGTGAGGCGGAGCAGGTATTTTTTAGTCAGTTCAAATTCATCATAGATCATCTGCCATACTTCGCCGTACTGTGGATGTTTGGCCAGGTAGGCAGTAAGTGGGAAATAGCTTTTCTTCATCGCCATTTCACAGTTGTCGAGCAAGGTTCTGAAAAACAGGGAATGCCGGTACAATGCGGCTACGGCTTCCCATTTGCCTTGTTTATCCAGTGCCTGTAATGCACTACCCACGCCGTAATACCCGGGAACATTTTGTTTCAGCTGGCTCCAGGCGCCCACATAAGGCACGGCTCTCAGGTCGTTCAGGTTTAGCTTGGCCGAGGAGTTGCGCTTGCTGGGACGGCTGCCGATATTGGCTTCTGCATAGTAGCGCAGCGGGCTGGCGTGATCCAGGTAAGCCAGGAAGTGCGGATGTGTTTTGAGTTTATTATAAGCGGTATACCCTTCGTCCGACAAAGATTGTAACAGGTCTTCCTCCGCTTTGCTGAGGGTTACCTCCCGGGAAGAAAACAGTTCGTTGCTGATACCTGCGTGAATCAGTTGTTCCATATTGAACTGTGCAGCATCCACCGTTCCAAAGTTGGAACTGATGGTTTGTCCCTGGATAGTTTGCTGGATTTCCTGGTTGGCAATATTCCTTCCCATGGAAGCATAGAACTGGTGCGTTTTCCCACCGCCGCGGGCCGGGGGACCTCCCCTGCCATCAAAAAACACGACGCTGATACCATATTCTTCGGAGATGGTAGTCAGTTCTTCTTTGGCTTTATAAATGCTCCAGTTCGCCATCAGGTAACCCCCATCTTTAGTGCCGTCTGAGAAACCGAGCATGATGGTTTGTTTGCATTGGCGGCGTTGCAGGTGCTGGCGATAATCTGCATTTTCATATAACAGCTTCATCACCTGCCCTGCGTGGCGAAGATCGTCGATGGTTTCGAACAGTGGCACAATATCTACCGTCATTTCTTCTTTCTTCCAACCACTCAGCAGGAACATACCGTATACTTCTATTACGCTGAGTATACTGGTACTATGACTGATAATATAACGGTTACAGCCTTCTTCTCCGTTGGCTGCCTGTATTTGTTTAATTGCTGCGATGGTTTGCAGGGCGTCCTGGTGCAGGGGATTTTCCAGCTGCTGTGGATCTATGGCTTGCTGAATGTTCAACAGGGCCTGGATCTTGTCAGCCTCGGCGAGCGAGGTATAGTTATCCGGCAGAGCGGATGTTTTAGCCGCCACCGCTTCGAGCAAGGCTTCATGTACGGAGCTATCCTGGCGGATATCCAGGGATGCGAAGAAGAGGCCGAATATTTCTACTTTGCTGATCAGGTTTTCTACCAGGTGTACAAATAATCCGTTGTGTTCTTCGAGAATTGTTTTTCGTATACCCGCCAGCGTATCCAGGATTTCCTTACGGCTGATATCAGCTTTATGGCCGGGTACAAAGAGGTTGCGGGATAATTTGGCTTCCAGTGCTGCCACCACGTTTTCCACACCTTTAAAGGTGAGGCGGCGGCGCAGGTTACGTACTTCGCGGAAATAGCATTTCATTATGGAAGCACGCAGGGCGGCGGCCACTTCAATAGTGGTAGGCGCTTTCACAAACGGGTTGCCGTCGCGGTCGCCGCCGGGCCAGAAGCCCATACGGATCAGGGAATTATCGCTACTGATGGCGCCGGGGAACTGCGCCCGGATAAAGGACAGGATACGGCCGGCGGACTGATAAAATATATTTTCGAGGAACCACACCAAGCTGATGGCTTCATCATACGGGGTGGGTTTTTCTTTTTTGAAGAAAGGTGTTTTACCCAGCTGCTGCAGGTACATGTTTACCTGGCTGGTGTTTTCATCGATGAGGGCTTTAGACAAATCGTTGATGATACCTAACACCTCGCCGGGATAAAACTGCGTAGGATGCGCGGTGAGCACCAGTCGCACGGAGAAATCCTTCAGTTTTTCCTTCAATGCTTCCTGGGCCTGCTCCTGGATAACTTCCGACTGGAGGTGGCGCAAGGTACCGCTTCCCTGCAGGTCGCGGATATTCCGGAAGGCGGCGTCTTCGAGTGCATCAAACAATACCACCTGCCTTTCTGCATACTGTACAAAGCGGAACAGCAGGTCCGTTCGCTGTTTATCTTCTGTATAGGTAGTATACTGTTTAAAGAAGGAATCCATGATTTCCTGGGGGCTGCTGCCTTTGGCATATCCTTCTTCGCAGTGAAGCAGGAACAGTGACAGGAATACCCCTGTCTTTTCCACCCGGTGGAAAGGCAATGAAGTGAAGAGGCTGTTGTATAGCTGAAACTTGGTACCAACGAGGTTCTTAAACTGTTGCAGCGAGTTATTTACCGGCGCTTCCATACTAATTATCCGTTTATAGTGCTAAAGAAGAAGACTAAGCGGCCGTTAAATTAATAATTATTATATTAATTTCTTAGTTTTTTGATTTTTGTTTTACATAAATAGATAAAATTTAAATATTATCTAATAAATAGCTATAAAAAAGCCAATCCCAGCCACTTTTGGTGAACCGGGACTGGTATTCAGGATTAGAATGCGCGGTTAAATGGATGCAGGCCGGGGATAAACAGGCATGGGTAAATTTTAACGGGGTAATAATGGATTATTGTTGCCCCAATTCAAACCGGATAGGCAGATTAAACAATACAGGGACGCTTTGTCCATTTTGCCGGCCGGGTTTCCATTTGGGCATAGCGTTTACCACCCGCTTTGCCTCTTCTTCCAGACCAGCGCCTTTGACAGCACCTATTGTTTTCACATCAGTGATGCTGCCATCGCGGTTTACCACAAACTGAACGAACACCATGCCCTGTACATCATTGTCCTGTGCCTGCGATGGGTATCTCACGTGGTTCTTGAGATATTTGGCCAATGCATCCGGCCCTCCCGGAAACTCCGGCATAATTTCTACGAAGATCCGGGGACCTTTATCCTCCTCTGCGGGCGCTTCCAGTTTTACCACACCGGAGCCGCCAATACCGCTGGCTCCAAGGTCCACCTGCGCTCCATCTTCCACACCATCTGCTGTTTTAAAGCCGATCACTTTGTTTTCCATGTCGGTTTGTTTTGGAGGCATTTCATCCGGTGGTACATCTTTGTCAACAATTACCAGTGTAGTATTTCTGACGGAAGCGGCCATAGGTGGCGGCGCAGAAGTTACCGGCGGAGGTGGCGGTGTGAACTTTTTTTCTTCCGGGATGTCGATAGGTTTCAATACGGCCGGTTCTTTAGTGAGCACGAGTGGACGTACATTATCAGCGGCTTTCAGGGTGTTGTCCAGTACGTAACCACCTATTACTACCAGTATAACAGAAGCGGTGCCGACGATTGAATTACGAACGCGCTTGTCGTAACGGTTGCGCAATTCATAGGCGCCATAATCTTTATTCCTTCCGGAGAAGAGAATGTCAAGGAACGGGGTTCCCTGGATTTTAGTTGAGTCCATGGCAATTTGTTTTTTAATTAGATGTAGCTGTAAAATATTTTCCATACGCTTCCGGAAAATATTTTTTGGGGAGAGGGAGGTATATAAAATAGAAGTCCCGACTGGACGTCGGGACTTGCTGGCACTGGGGACCTTACCTGGAAACAAGTGGTTCCTTTTTTCAATCAGGCTTTCCGAAAATAGTATATACATGTACGTTGGTATAACCCGTTCCGGATAAATATTTTTATTGTAACAGCTATATCAGCCGGTATTAATTTTATGTTACTTCAGCCGCCGGGGCTACCGGCCAGCAAAACCCACCAGAATTGTCTGAAGCAGCGCCCCTTTGAACTGAAGTTGATTTTACATCTTCATTGGATAGTATACGTGTAACCGTTTACGTTATATTTTAAGCACTGTTATCAACAGTCGCCTGGTATTCTTTTGTAAGATTAAAACGAGAAGGTATCTGGTGCAGTTGTTGGTTGAAATGCCAGGAGGATGCGGGTAGATATGTTACGGATAAATTTACCACCAATAAATTTTTGCAACACACCTATCCCGCAGGCCCAACCAGGCATTCTATTTACAGCTTACAGAACGCAAGATCTTTTCAACAACAGCCTATGGCTGTTTTATAATAACGGGAACAGGTGATATATATCCTTGACAATTGCGTTTGGGAACGCCCTCCACTTAATAGCGTGTGCCTTTTCATAGTGTATGTTTATTTACACGTTTTCAATAATGATGGCTGCAACACCTTGCTGGTGGATCAAAGGATGCCGGAAGCGTTTGCCTGATGCTTCCCTGATGGCGGTAGATTTTATTAGTCTACTGATTTGGTAGACAAATATACATCCACTTTTATTAATTCCAAATAATCGTCCTACTTTTTTTCTGTTTTTATATAGGCTACGGGGTAGGAAGTGACGGGAAGCTGGACAAAAGCTTATTTTTGCGGCATGAAAGAGCATGTGAAAAACATTTTACTCCTCATGGCGGGCGCGCTGATCTTTGCAGCGGGCATTAACTACCTGGCTATTCCCAACAAATTATCTGAAGGTGGAGTGATTGGTATTACCATTGTAACCTATTACTATTTTGGATGGTCGCCAGGCATCACCAATCTGATTATCAATGCCGTCCTGGTTGTTACAGGGTATAAGCTATTGGATAAACGAGGCATGCTCTACACATTACTGGGCATATTCTTTTGTTCCTTATTCCTGTATCTCACTGAAAACAAACTAACCCCGGTAACAACCAATCCTCTACTGGCTGCCATCTTTGCCGGATTATTAGTGGGTATCGGTATTGGCCTGGTATTCCTTTCCGGGGGCACTACCGGCGGATCAGCCATTGTAGCTCGTATGGCCAACAAATACCTCGGCTGGACCCTGGGCAACGCCATGCTTATTTTCGACATCATTGTCATCCTCGCATCTTCCTTTATTATAGGTATAGAAAAAACCATGTACACCTTTATTGCAGTATACATTGGTGCAAGGGCGGTAGATTATATCGTAGACGGCCTCAATACCAAACGGGCTATTACCGTCATTTCTAACCATACCGCCGCCATTGCGGATAAAATTACCGGGGAAATGAAACGGGGGGCCACCGTATTACATGGCCATGGCGCCTATACCAAAGCCACCAAGGAAGTGCTGTACGTGGTAATTGGTAAACAGGAATTGATGCGACTTAAATCGCTGGTACAGGAAACTGACCCCGAAGCCTTCGTGGTGATTCACGAAGTACATGAAGTACTGGGACGGGGCTTTTCTATGTAATATTGCCAGAGGTGGGCCTGTAATGGCCCACCTGTTAAGACTTTCCGGACCGGGAACCGGCTTTTGTTACTGCTATCGCGTTATAACCTCTTGCGCTCTTTTCTCTTACAAAAGAAACACTATCTCTCTCTTTAACAGGTTCTGATAACTGGTTAATATGGAAGAATACACTTTCCCCAGATTTATCGTCCGTAATAAATCCAAATCCCTTTAAGGTGTTGAAGAACGTAATAATTCCGGTCCTGGTGTTATCTTCGGGAGGCCGGGGGGTGGCGCCAATCCGGATATCTTTAGGATCTATTTCCGCTCTCTGAGTCTGCCTCGGGGGCTCACTACTCAGGTTACCGTCTTCATCTACATACGCCAACATATCTTCCAGGCTCTTACCTTTACTGTTATTCACTTTCCGCTCTTCCTTTTTTTGCGCCTTATTTTCTTTCACCTTCATTTTCTTGTTCCTGTTTTCTTTTTTTGAGAAAGATTCTCCCATAATTGCATCATTTTAGTTAAATCGCATTATTGCGTAGTTATTCCACTTCGTATATATTCAGAAACTGGTTCATAAAATTGAGATTATTCAACCCTGTAATGGCAGATCTCCCCTCATTGCTGTCTTTCATGTATACATAAGCATATCCCAATGATTTCCCGTTAACATCAGTAGATAGTTCTATCAATAGCACCATACCGAATGCAACAAAAAGATCATATAGTTCTTTTTCAGAAGCCTTACTATGTAAGTTTCCAATATAAATTTTCATCGTATATAAAAAAGAGACATAAGGAATGGTCTAATACCTTGGTCTTGGGAAACGCTCTCTTTCTGTCCGGGGCCTGGCTTCATTGACTACAATTACCTGTGCATCCATCAAAGTGCTGTTCAGGTCCCTGATAGCGCGTTCTGCTTCAGCATCAACCGGCATCTCTACAAAACCGAAGCCTTTGGAACGTCCGGTATAATTATCTATAATTACTTTGGTACTCCGTACCATACCAAATGGTGAAAACAGGGTCGTTAACTGTTGTTCAGTGGTCTGGCTGCTTAAATTGCCAATAAAAATATTCATTCGATAAACCTTTAAATGTGAGAAATATGGCGGCTGGGAAAGCGAAGACTGAGGGAGAAAAGGAATAATCCAAACTAAGTCAGAAGAAGCTAAGGCAGAGCCTTGTGTAGATGAAGGTAGGCTTTAAAATCGAACAAATGCGGTATTATCTTAAAATTGCCGGGAAATATTCTGTTAGGGAGCTCAAATGGTCAACTATTATTTTTATTTTAACGATTGCGCCAAAGGATATTTGGATTTTGCATATTAGATGTATATATTGTAGGCAGCTCAACGCTCTTTCATTCCTTACCATCTTATCAACCAATAATAATTAAAGGGAAATGACACAAAGCCCACAACGCTTTTTACCGCTGGATGTACTCCGCGGCATGACCGTCTGTTTCATGATCATTGTGAATACAGGCGGCACAGGTGGTACCTATTGGCCCCTGGACCATGCGGCCTGGCATGGATGGACCCCCACCGACCTGGTATTCCCTTCTTTTCTCTTTGCCGTGGGTAATGCCATGAGCTTCAGCATGAGAAAGTATGAACAGTTGGGGAATGCTGCTGTACTGGGAAAAATTTTCAAACGTACGTTGATTATTTTCCTGCTCGGCTTCCTCATGTACTGGTTCCCGTTTGTGAATCATACTGACCATGGCCTTGAACTAAGGCCTTTTGATCATACGCGTATACTGGGCGTATTGCAACGTATTGCACTCTGTTACTGTATAGCGTCCCTGCTTATTCACTACTGCTCTAAAAAAGTGGTATGGGGCATCAGCGCCCTGTTCCTGCTGGGATATTGGCTGGTGATGTGGCAGTTTGGCGTTCCAGGACAACAATATACCATGACCGGCAATGCAGGCATCCTGCTGGATAAATTAGTCATGGGAGAAAACCATATGTATCATGGTGAAGGCATTGCCTTTGATCCGGAAGGTATTCTCAGTACTATTCCTGCGGTAGTAAATGTAGTTGCCGGTTATTACACCGGGCTGTTTGTACAGCAGCAAGGGCGCACCAAACAAGGTATTCAACGCATGGTGCTGGCCGGCATCGTATGTTTTGCCCTGGCCTATGCCTGGAATACTGCTTTCCCTATCAATAAAAAACTCTGGACCAGCTCCTATGTATTATTAACCGTAGGTATAGATTTACTATTATTAGCACTGCTCATCTTCGTTATCGACATCACCGGCTTCACCAAGGGCACGGGTTTCTTCACCGTATTCGGGAAAAACCCGCTGTTCCTTTACCTGCTCTCAGAGATACTCGCCATCTTGTTCTATTTTTTCCAGGTAGGCAATGTATCGCTGTATCAATGGATCAACGACACGGTGTTCCAGGCATTGTCGCCAGGAAAATTCGGGTCATTGTTGTTTTCACTGGCCTTCATGCTTACCTGCTGGTTAGTGGGCTTTATCCTCGATAAAAAGAAAATATACGTCAGGGTGTAAAAAGCAGAAAGCGAAAAGCAGAAAGCAAAAAGCAAAAAGCTATTATGGAGGATGATTAAAGCGAATTCTAAATATCCGCTAAGTTCTTCTCCATAATAGCTTTTTGCTTTTTGCTTTCTGCTTTTCGCTTTCTGCTTTTTCCCTAACTTGTCCTCAAAAAAATAGCATGGACCTTTCACTCAAAGGGAAAACGGCACTAGTGTGCGGCAGTACCCAGGGCATAGGCCTGGCCATAGCGGTAGAGCTGGCCCTGCTGGGCGCCACCTGTATATTATTAGCCAGGAATGAAGACCGGTTAAAAACAGTATTACCCACATTGGCCACCGGGGAAGGACAACAGCATCGTTTTGAAGTAGCCGACTTTTCAGACATCGCACAGGTAACAGCCGTTGCTGCAAAAATAGCTGCCAGCGGACCTGTGCATATACTCATTAATAATACGGGCGGACCAGCAGGAGGCCCTGTCATCGAAGCCGATACTACTGCTTTTACAGCGGCCTTTTCCCAGCATTTACTTTGCAACCAGGTGTTGGCACAAGCCCTGGTGCCCGGTATGATACAGGCCCGCTTCGGCCGGATTATCAACATCATTTCAACTTCCGTAAAAACGCCGATAAAAAATCTGGGCGTTTCCAATACCACCCGCTGGGCGGTAGCTGCCTGGTCTAAAACCCTGGCCACAGAATTGGCGCCGCATGGTATTACGGTCAATAATGTATTGCCGGGCTCTACTTCTACGGCACGACTGGAAGGGCTATTCAACAGCAGCGCTGCTGCCAGGAACGTTTCACGGGAAGCAGTGGAAGCCGAATGGCTGAAAGAAATTCCTATGCAACGATTTGGCGAAGCCAGGGAAATAGCCGCTTTAGCCGCGTTCCTGGCCTCTCCTGCCGCAGGATATATTACCGGCACCAGTACTGCGGTAGACGGAGGGAAAACACCGGTGATGTAATGATTACCCGGGCCCGCTTAAGCAGTATTTTTTTTCCGTCTTCGCGAGAAAAATACTGCTTAAGCAGGCCTCCGATTTAATGAATGTTTCTCTGTAATGATCAACAGGGTATAAAGTTGACCACACGCGCCAGTCTGCCGTTTTCGAAATACAATTGTACCTGACTATCCCCGTCTTTCAGGAAAGAGTCCCTTAGTTTAATCACGTCTGTTCTGCCTTCATTCTCTGCCTGGATAGCCGCATGAGGAAATATCTTCCGGATATCTTCCCAGGTAGTATTCCGGGTCAGCGTAATATCATCTATCGTCAGGGAATTACCCGTAGTAAATACAAACTCGTCGCAGGCGAGCGAATCGCGGCAAAGCTCGAACGTAGCACCGTCTTTATAAAAATAATGAAAGTCTCCTGCAAACTGTGAACCGCTTACATCATTGGCGGTAGCAACAATGCTATCGGCTTTTCCAATAACCGCTTCCAGGTGTTGGCGTGTAGTAAACAGCGGTACTTTATGATTAATGAGGGCCCGCGAAAAAGGGAAGACTTCAATCTGATCCCAATTAATATCCCGGCGGAGTTCCGGAAGGGGGGCATCATCTTCCATCAGTGGTTTTACAATGTCACCGGGCGCCGCTACCGCGATGGTGTCCGGCTCCTCTTGTTTCTGTTGCTGACAGGCTGTGAGCAGGGCTACTGCACACGCTAAAAGGACATTTTTCATAGGCTGTATAGCTTCGTATGGCTAATACCGTATAGGGATAGTTGTTAAATCACATGCTAACACATAGTTAAAATAAATTATATTAATTCCCAAGAAAATTTATGCAATCGTTTGCATTACACAACGGATATGGCTATATTGTTGGAATAAACCACGTACTCGATATGAAAAAGCTCAACTTCCTGTTAGCCCTGGGATTGGTACTTCCATTTACCGGCTACACCCAGGCTCTTCCTGCCGATACCGATGTAGTAAGAAAGATGGCCGACTATGTATTAGCCCATGCCGCCTTTACTTTTAAAGGTAATAATCAGACTTATGCTACCAGCAAAGAAATACCTGCTGGCGTGAATGCCATCATTTCTGACCACCTCAGCGCCTGGCACTATCCTAACGGGGTTTTAAATATTGCCATGATAGACCTGGGCAACTATCTCAAAGATGAAAAGTACAGCGCCTTCGCGAAGAAACACGTAGCGTTTGCCTTCGACAATGTGGCCTATTTTGAAGCCCTCAGCAAAAAAGGCGTGAAGTATAAAGAATTTCCGTTCAACCAGCTAATACACACCCGGGTGCTAGACGACTGCGGCGCCATGGGCGCCAGCTTACTGGACGTATATCAAACGGTGAAAAGAGCCGATTACAAGGCTTATATCGACAAAGCGGCCAACCACATCAGCAAAGTGCAGGAAAGGCTGCCGGATGGTACGCTATGCCGCCCAAATCCTTATAAATGGACACTCTGGGGCGATGACCTCTACATGAGTGTCCCCTTCCTGGCCCGTATGGGAAAACTGACCGGCGACAATACTTACTTCGATGATGCTGTAGCACAGATCAAACACTTCACCCATTATCTCTGGGACCCCGGGGCCGGCCTGTATGTGCATTACTATTACGATGACTTGCAACGGCAAGGCGTAGCTCACTGGGGGCGGGCCAATGGCTGGATCATGCTGGCCAAAGTACAGCTGCTCAATGAGCTCCCGGCTAATCACCCTGGCAGAAAGGAAGTGATTGCGGATCTTACCCAGCAAATACTGGGAATAGCCCGTTACCAATCCGGCTCCGGCCTGTTTCACCAGGTACTCGACCACACCGACTCTTACACTGAAACCTCCTGCACCGCCATGTTTGTATATTCCATTGCCCGCGCCGTCAACGAAGGCTGGCTGGACAAGCGCTATATCTCCATCGCAGAACAGGCATGGAATGGCCTGGTAAGAGAAAAAATTACACCTCATGGTCAACTGAAAGATGTGTGTATAGGCACCAACACCGCTGCCGATCTTACGGCTTACTATAACCGCCCTGCCGAACTAAATGACTTCCATGGATGGGGCCCTATGATAGAAGCCGGTATTGAAATCATGCGGTACAGGGAGAGCAAAAAGCAGAAAGCATAAAGCAAAAAGCTATTGTAGCGAATGACTTAGGCAGATAATTACTCTTCCTAATCAATCACTACAATAGCTTTTTGCTTTATGCTTTATGCTTTATGCTCAATACATATCAAACCATACTTTGGTCGTCAGCAAGTCTGCGCCCTGGCGGGCTACCGCTGCTTTATAGTTGGCGCCATTCAGGGCCTGTTCGCTGGAAGGATAAGTTAGGCGCAAGGGCATCTTACCTTGCAACGCGCCGGTATAAGCCGGTGTAAGTTTGGGATAATCCAATCTTCTCCATTCTGCAAACGCTTCCAATCCTTCGCTGAAAAGGGCCAGCCATTTCTGTTCACCAATAGATTTTTTATAATTAGTGGGATCGTAGGTTACTGCAGGCTGTGCCAGGTAGTCATCTACCGGCTTGCCGGTAATACCATACTGCTTAAAGGAAGCACGGATGGCCTGTGTATACAGATCTGCTGCGTTGCCGCTGATCAGGCCCCGCTGCGCCGCTTCTGCCAAAATAAACAGCTGTTCCGCATAAGTAAATACCCAGGCAGGTGATTGGGAAGCGGTAAAAGCGGCTCCTACATCGGAGGTCTTGCTGAAACCGAGCCTGGACGCCGAATCGGCCGATAAGCCATTAGTTACACCTACGTAATCGGTGGAACCCGGTTCTGTAGGCAATGCAGCGTATATGCTTAACCGTGGGTCCTTCAACGCCTTCAATTTATCTACAATCGTTTTACTGATACGATAATCATTACGCGTTTCGCGGTTACGTCCTACCGGGTTCTGGTTAGGAGAGGTGAGATAGTTCAGCTTCGCTTCCCGGTCGCCCGCACCCAGTAAAATATTCCCTTCAGCGGCCAGTTCAGTAAATACCGCTTTGGCAGCTGCAGGATCACGGTCAGCGATCCGCAGGGCGATACGGGTACGCAAGCCATTGGCAAATTTTTTCCAGCCGTTCATGTTGTTGGCCAGTAAAGAATCTCCCTGTATGGCATTATCAGCAGGAGAAATAATTTGTACAGCGCCTTTCAGCTCCGACAGCAGCCCACGATACACGGTAGCCTGGCTATCATATACCGGCGTCAGGTAACGTTGGATATTTGCTGGTTGGGTATACGGAATATCACCGTATAAATCAGTGAGCACCTGGAATATCCATGAGCGCATAATAATGCCTACCGCCTTGTAGTTCGGGTTATGCAGGCTATCCCCCAACTGCGCCAGGGTAGTAAAATCGGCTATCCCCTGGGCATAAAAATTATTCCATACGTTTTGTATGTTGGTGGTGGCCGGGATGTAACGATCCGGGTCGGGGTACTGGATTTTAGCCCAGTACTGCACATAGAGCAGCGATGTTTCCATAGTGGCATCGGTACCCCAATAGGTGTCCACATTGGCTTTGATACCGTTGCTCAACAGGTAATCCGGTTGTACTTCGGTGGGTTCGTTGGGATTGATATTAACACGCTCCAGCTCTTTCTGGCAGCCCGCCAGCAAGGTAGCAGCAAATATGATATAGAAAGGAATCAGCAACTTTTTCATGATCGGTCAATAGTTAAAATGAAACATTCAGGTTAAAGCCAAAGCTGCGGGTGGTGGGTATCTGCAGCGTTTCCAGCCCCTGGCCGTTGCCGGTATTAAAGGCAGTTTCCGGATCGATATTAGGCGTGTTCTTATGCAAATAAGCCAGGTTGCGGCCTACCAGCGCTACATTCACCGCCTGTAATCCCCACTTCTTCACCAGGGATGCCGGCAGGGTATAACCCAGTTTTACTTCTCTCAGCTTGATGAAGGAGGCGTCATACACCGCGCTTTCGTTCAGGTTGCTGCTGTATACTGCCTTGTAATAGTTTTGTGCAGAAAGAATAGCAGTATTCTTTTTCCCGTCAACAGTATAACCATCGAAGATGATACCGTCGTGCTT
The DNA here is from genome assembly GCF_012726295.1 of Chitinophaga sp. Ak27. GTDB lineage: Bacteria > Bacteroidota > Bacteroidia > Chitinophagales > Chitinophagaceae > Chitinophaga. The sequence continues at coordinate 58,135 of NZ_JABAOB010000013.1, forward strand.
TACAGTAGCGCCACCGGGTGCGGTAGCGTTATGATCTGGTAAAGGAATATTCTGTGTACCGTTATTGTAGTAGGGTAACCCGCCATGGTCTTCATCACGGCCCGGCATGGTGGCGGCTAGTACGCCAGTACTCATCCCTGTGGCGTTGGTTCCTGACCAGATAGAGCCGCCTTGTTTAGTATCTACCAGGAAGCTCAGGTTAAAGCCTTTGAAAGAAAAGTTGTTGTTGATGCTACCAGTCCATTTCGGAGTATAGTAGCCCAGTATTTTCTTATTCGGATCTACCATCGGCGTACCATCTGTATTTACGAGGATACGATTTTCGGCGTCTCTCTTATAAGCGGTGCCATACAGCGCCCCATAACGTTGCCCCTGGCTGGCCAATACCTGTATGTTACCGGAACTACCGAGTACATAATTGGTAAGGAAGCCATCGGCATCCAGTTTTACCACTTCGCTGACGTTACGGGCATAATTCACGTTAACGTCCCAACGAAATCCGGAGCGGGTGCTTACGGGCGTTATTCCTAACATTACTTCCACGCCACGATTACTGAGCTCACCAGTGTTCAATGTTTTCTTCAGGTAACCGGTGGTAGCGCTCACGTCGGCCAGGAGGATCTGGTTGCGGCTGTGAGAGCTATAATAGGTGAGATCCAGTCTTAAACGGTTATCCAGGAACCCGGCTTCCACACCTACTTCTGTAGAAGTGGTGATTTCCGGACGAAGATTTTCATTTAAGAACTTATCTGACACGGTAAGCAGCGGCAATGAACCGAAGGGCTGGTTAAACGGATACGTATTTACCAATTGGTAAGGGTCGGTATCTTTACCTACCTGGGCCCATCCACCACGGACTTTCAGCAGCGATAAGGCAGGGCTTTGTATATGTAATGCTTCTGTTAGGATAAGGCTGGCATTGGCGGAGGGGTAGAAATAAGAATTATTGCCCCGTGGTAAGGTAGAAGACCAGTCGTTGCGTGCGGTCAAGTTCAGGAAGGCGTAGTTGCGATATCCTACCTGTGCGGCTGCAAACCCGCTATATACTTTTTGCCGGGTCAATAAGTTGGTAGAAATCAGCGGATCACGGGAGTTATTGAGCGTGTACACACCTTTTACGGCCAGGCGCGGCGCCTGTTGGTAGTTTTGCTCAAACTGGTTGGTGCGCAGGTTAGCGCCCGCCAGCACATCGATATCAAAATCGCTGCCTAATTTCTTTTTAGCATTCAGTGTAAACTCACCATTGGTTTCACTTACTGCGTATGCGTCTTCTGTATAGGAACCAAACGGTGTACCGTTGGTATAGTAAGCTACACGGTATTTACGCCTGTCCTGGTAGTAATCTGTGCCTACACGCAGGTTGGCGGTGAGCCAGTCGAGCACCTGGTAGGAAAGGCGCGCATTACCGAGAAAACGGTTACGCTGCATCCCTACGGTATTTTCATTTTGAATCCAATAAGGATTGCTATAATAACTGTGGTTCCAGTTATAATCGGTACCATCAGGGTTCTTATAATTTTTCAGTCTGCTCACATCTACCTGGCGGCCAAACCAGATGAACTGGAGTGTAACGCTGTTCCCTCTTCTACCATCTACGCCTGGCAGGTTGTCTGCCCCGCTGCGTACATAATCTGCATACGTGCTGAGCGTGAGTTTGGGTGTAATACGGAAAGTATTGCTGGCAGTAAAAGTATTCCGTGTGATACCGGTATTTGGCAGTATGCCTTGTTGTTTGGTATTGTTGTAAGAGAAGCGATAGTCAATTTTATCGGTAGTACCACCGACAGACAAGCCGTTATTCAGCGTATAGCCGGTAACGTAGAAATCTCTTACGTTATTGGGATGGGCAACGAACGGTACTGCTTCTCCATTGGAAAAGAATTGCGGGATCAGGCGGCCGTCCAGTTTGGGGCCCCAGCTTTCATCCACGCCATCGTTGATACCACCGCCTTTACCATCTTTATAGGAGAATTGTCCGCCGGTACCCTGACCATAGGAGTTTTGAAAGTCAGGCAGGATCAGTACTTTATCGAAGGTAGCACCGGAGTTAAGAGTAACGCCCATGCCGCCTTTTGTGTCTTTACCGGTTTTTGTTTTGATGACGATAACGCCACTGGAAGCCCTGGAGCCGTATAATGCGGCGGCGTTGGGACCTTTCAGCACGCTAACAGAGGCAATATCGTCCGGGTTAATATCAGAGATGGCATTGGCAAAGTCGCGCCCTGTGCCAACTCCCAGCTGGCTGTTATCTACCGGCACACCATCCAGTACGAACAGTGGCTGGTTGTTTCCGGCGATAGAAGTTTCGCCGCGGATAATGATACGGGAAGATCCCAGGTTACCCTGGCTATTAGTGACCTGCACCCCTGCTATCTTCCCGGAGAGCGCGTTTACCAGGTTGGTTTCTTTCGCTTCCGAAATATCTTTCGATTTCAACTCTTGTACGGCATATCCGAGCGATTTCTTTTCCCTGGAAATGCCTAGTGCGGTTACTACCACTTCTTCCAGTTTCCGGTTGCTGTTTTCGAGAGAAATATTAATTACTTTATTGCTTCCTACGGCTACGACCACTGTCTGGAAACCGAGAGAAGAAAACTGCAAACTATCATTCGCTTGTGCAGTGATGGCATATTTACCATCTGGATCCGACTGGGTACCACGATTGGTTCCTTTCACCTGGATGATCACACCAGGGATACGCTGTGCATCTGAGCGGGCAGTAACTACCCCATTGATCCTGATTTCCTGGGCAATACCCTGCTGCAGCCACAGTAATCCTGGCAGCAGGCATAACAGCCTTTTTACGTAATTCATGCTGAATACTTGATTTAATAATTGAGTCCGATCTCGCGGAGAGTGGTTAGCCCGTTATACCCGTTTTGATTTTGGTATATTGTTGTTGGTGCATAATTAGCGTGTATTTCCGGGGCAAAAGTAAGGCAGAATTATTAATCTACAAAATTTATAGACTAAATGGATATTTAAGAAAAGTGAGAAAGCACGCAAAGACGCGAAGGAGCAAAGACGCAAAGTATCTTACCGGCGCAGATTTTAAGTCATTATATAACGATAGATTAGTGTAACTACCTACAACTTAAAATTCGCGCTGATCTTACTTTAAATACTTTGCGTCTTTGCTCCTTCGCGTCTTTGTTTGCTTCTTTACTGGTTGTTCAACAGCTTTTTCAGCGCTGCTTTACAATCCTCTACGTTTTGCCAGATGAGCCTATCCTGGCATACAGTGCCTTTGTAATGGATAGTGACTTTCGTTTTACGCAGAATCACCTGGTAATATTCCGGGGCATCGGGAGAATTTTCCCAGGTGGTTTTGCCGCCTTCTTCAATACCGCCGGCAAATTTGTCTTCAATCACATCCGTCACCTTCTTTCTCATATTGTCTGCAAAGTCGAAGCTGACGTCTGTTTTCACGAGACAGGAAGAGTCTTGTACCGGGAGCTGACGGTCACCTGCGCGGAGGTATTGGCTAGGGGTGGTTAAAAACAAGGCGCTGGCTGCTAATAGCGATAACGGGATTAGGTGTGTGTATTTCATAACAAGTAGATTAAGATAACAAGTAGAAATAGGTATATAACAAGTCCGGGAAGATGATTTAGGCTATTGATCCGATTTTGGTCTGGTTCTAACTCATTATTAAAATAACATATTTATCCCACTTTACAAAATAAAGTGTGAGCGCGTAGGGGTAAATGTAAACGGGGGTGTCTTTATTTAGGTCATTGATATTGCTGCTGCAGGTTAAGTAGAATTTTCTTACCGGCATCGCTGAGGCCAGGCAGGCTGTCGGTCGGCATAAAATGGCGTTTAAAAGCCATGATGGCGGCGGAAGAATCTTTTACATCATACCCGATAATGCGAAGGGCCAGCAGGGAGTTAAAAGATTCGGGTACTACCGTGGCGCTGGTGTCTTTATACCAAAGGCCGAAGCCTTTATCAGCTAATTGTTGCCAGGGGAAAAATGCGCTGGGATCCACTTTCCTGCCGGGAGCAATATCTCCGTGACCTACAAAATTAGCAGCGGGAATGTTATAGCGGTGCTGAAGCGTATCCAGTAACACCAGCAGGCTGCTGATCTGGGCGGAATCGAAGGGTTCCTTACCGTTATTGTCCAGCTCTATTCCTATAGAAGAAGAGTTGATATCTGTGAGGTTGCCCCATTTGGCAACGCCTCCGTGCCAGGCACGGAGATAATCATTCAGCATGTGATGAATGGTTCCGTTACGGCATATCACATAGTGCGCACTTACCTGTGTTTTTTGCAGGGTAAATGTTTTCAGTGTTTGTTCACATGAATTCTGAGCAGTATGATGTATGATCACCAAGTTGGGCTTACGCATATTAAAGTTCACCGTTCCTACCCAGGAGGGAGCGGCTATGCCATTAGCGCCGGCAAGGGCCCCGGGTTGTTCCCGCAAGACTTTCGCATAGGATTTAGCCGAATGCCGGTATTCCTTATTAGTGGCGGCATAAGGGTTACGGGCGCAATACGTAGCGCCAAAAACTACTGCTGCGAGGCAGCTAAATCGTATAAAGAAAGAGATGGTTTTCATATGCTAACGTTAAAGTTTAACAAACATGCCTGGATAAAGATACTAAATGAATGGAGGAATCGTTTTTTTCACGGATACTATGAAAAGTGTGCTATAAACCATATATTTACGTTTTCAGTAATACTTTTCGGAGTATCAAAAACCTGTGCCATATTGTCTGCTATTGCCTACTACTTACTGTTACCACTGATCTACGCGTTATCGCTACTGCCATTTCGTGTACTTTACCTGGTTGCTGACACGGTGTACGTGTTGTTATATTATGTGTTGGGCTACCGTAAAAAGGTAGTACTTGCCAACCTGCGGAATTCGTTCCCGGAAAAAAGTGAAAAGGAAATTCATCGTATCTGCAAGGATTTTTATCATTATCTCTGCGATCTTTTCCTGGAAACGTTCAAAACGCTAACCATCAGCAAAACGGCGATGGTGAAGCATTGCAGTTTTACGCCTGCAACGGTGGAGCTGTTTAAGCGCCTGGCGGCCGAAAAGAAGAGCGCGGTGCTGGTGATGGGCCATAAAGGCAACTGGGAATGGGCCGGTAATACCTTTAGTATATTGTGCCCGCAACAGTTGTATGTGATCTATCATCCGCTGGCCAATAAACATTTCAACGGTCTCATGTACCGCATGCGCACCCGCTTTGGCACGAAGCTGATTGCGATGCAGGATACTTTCCGCGACATGGTGCAAAACCGCCATGAAGTCAATGCGACCGCCTTTATTGCAGACCAGGCGCCACAGCCCAAAACAGCGCAGTGGCTTACCTTCCTGCACCAGGACACACCTGTATTCAAAGGCACTGAGAAAATTGCCCAGAAAATGAATTACCCGGTAGTGTATGTGACTGTTACACGCGAAAGAAGGGGTTACTACACCGTATCGGCTGAAATACTGACGGCCACACCTGCCGACGAAAAAGAAGGTGCTATCACGATAGCGCATACACGTAAGCTGGAAGAAGATATTGTAGCACAACCGTCTACCTGGCTGTGGTCGCACAAAAGGTGGAAACATAAACGGGCAGCCGTTACAACAGAATCATAAGCAACTATTTAGACACGATTATCCTACAACGAATATTGTTATGCTGGAAGGGAAAGAACTGATCCTGGCTACCAAGCCATATGCATGTGAACACAGGGCCAAAAGCTGGCTATTGACGCTCTCTACATTAGCAATACTGATAGTATCGCTTACGGGTACGCTGGTACTCCCCTACCTGATCCTGAGGATATTGGCCAGTGTTCTTTCTGGGCTGCTGATTGTACGCATGTTTGTAATTTATCATGATCATCAGCATCACGCTATTTTACACCACTCTGCCATCGCAGAAGCGATCATGCTGACTTTCGGCATTTATGTGCTGGCACCTTCCAGTATATGGAAACGCTCGCATGATTATCACCATAAGCATAACTCAAAATTATTCAGTGCCAGTATAGGTTCCTACCCCATTATTACCCGTAAAAAATTTGAGTCCATCACGGCGTCAGAGCGGCGTAGCTATCTTTTCAGCCGCCATCCGCTTACTATCGCAGCTGGCTACCTGTCGATGTTTATGCTGGGCATGTGTATACAGTCATTTATGAGCAGTCCCAAAAAGCATATCGACTCCTTAATAGCGCTGCTGATCCACCTGGGCGGTAGCGTGGCGGTGTGTTATTTCTGGGGATGGGAAAGCTGGCTGCTTTTTATTGTAGTGCCATTTACCATTGCGTGTGGACTGGGCGCCTACCTATTTTATGCCCAGCATAATTTCCCCGGTGTTACGTTTAATGTCAACCAGGAATGGTGCTATGATAAAGCGGCTTTGCTCTCTTCCAGCTATATGGTGATGAACCCGGTCATGAAATGGTTTACCGGCAATATTGGCTATCATCATATCCATCACCTCAATGCCCGCATTCCTTTTTATCGCTTGCCAGAGGTGATGCAAAACATCCCGGTCTTACAGCATGCCAAAGTTACGTCGCTCGGCTTTCGGGATGTGTTTGCCTGCTTTCGGCTCAAAGTATGGGATCCGGAGCAGGACAAGATGATCAGTTTACGGGAGGTTCGTTCTATGAGGTCGGTGTCGCCGATGCAGAAGCCCGATCCTGCAATAGTTGCCTGATAATTTTCTTCCTGGCTTCCAGCATAGGCTGGGTCAGTTCTTTCGCTTTTTGCAACACCGGTAATCCTGCTGTATGCGGGGAGCCTGCTCTGAAAGGAGGTTCAGGGTTATATTCCAACTGCAGTTGTATTATCCTGGCCATTTCCTCACCGCCCACCAGGGCAGTGAGCACCAGTCCGAAATCGATGCCGGCGGTAACACCACCGCCGGTGATCCTGTTGCCATCCCGCACTACCCGCGCTTCCACGGTTTCCACGCCAAACATTCGCAATAGTTCCAGCGATCGCCAATGCGTCGTTGCCTTATAGCCGTTCAACAAGCCTGCCGCCGCCAGCACCAGTGCACCGGTGCATACCGACGTAAAATATTTTGCTTTTCCGGCCTGCTGTTGCAAAAACTGTAATACATTGGTATTGGTGAGCAATGCGTTGATCCCGCGACCACCCGGCACAAAAATAATATCCAGCTGAGGGCAATCCGCCATCGCTATTTCAGCCTGCAGGGTCAATCCACCTTCCGCCCGGAGCGATGCTGTATTTTCTCCGATGGTAATAACTTCAAAACACGGCGCCTTCACAAATACGTCGTAAGGGCCTGTAAAATCGAGGATAGTCAGATCCGGGAAGAGTAACATCCCCACTTTTAATTTTTGCATACATGGAAGTTTAAACGCGATACAATAATACTGCAGTCTGCTGTAAAGAGGAAGCAGCCATTGCTGCAAGATACCATGGGTACTATTCATCACAAAGGACAAATCCTGGAATCCATACATCGCAGCAGCATCGGCCATTTCTAGCGATGTTGCTCATATTTATTGATCGGAACTGCCAGGCGTAATGCTGCCAGCTCACTGTCCGATAGCGCCGGCGCTGATACCGCCCGGATCGCATCTTCCAGTTGTGACCGGGTGCGTATGCCAACAACAGCGCTGCTCACCACAGGTTGTTGCAATACAAAGCGAAGTGCGGTTTGTGCGGCGTCTCTTTCCGGGATACTCTCTTGCCGGATAGCTTCCGCTGCCCTGGCCACCTCTTCTGCGGAGTAGCCGAGATAAGGAGCGGCTGGCTTATTCACCAGTAAACCCTTGGCAACGCTGCCCCGCGCCAGTACGCCAATATTATTTTCCAACAACAAAGGGAAGGCACTTTCTTCCGGACGCCGGTCCAGCAGGCTATATTGCATCATTACGCTCACGATATGCGAGCATTGTACGTATTCGCGAATCACGTTCGGCCGGATGGATGAAATACCATAATACCTGATTTTCCCTTGCTGCAACAATGTTTCAAAGGCTGCGATGGTGTCATCAATCGGATCATCGAGGGTGCCTCCATGCAGCTGATACAGGTCTATGTAGTCTGTTTGAAGCCGCTTCAGGCTAGCTTCTACACTGCTGATGATATACGCTTTCCCAGGGTTCCAGTCCCAGCCACTCCCATCTGCTCTCCATTGATTCCCTACTTTGGTAGCAATCACCACATTGGATCTATGCCCCTGTAGTGCTTTCCCTACGCTCACTTCATTTTGTCCGTGATCATAAAGATCGGCTGTGTCAAAAAAATTAATACCCTGTTCAACTGCCTGGTGAATAAGATGGGCATTGTCAGCATCGCTGCCTGCAAGCGACATGCAGCCAAATCCGATTTCGCTGACAGAGAGTGTTGATTTTCCGAGGAGATGATATTGCATGATAACCGCGTTTTAATCTTGATACCTCAGCTAAAGTAAAGTTTTTCACGCTAAGGTTACCTCTTCCCCGGAATGTGCCGCCCGGCGGGATTCCGGATGGCAGTGCTTACCGGACAGGAGAAACAGGTAATGGGCTGTTTTGACAAACAGCCCCCATATTAATTGTTACGTCCACCTCAAAAAAGCAGTTGTTCATGATCGCCTAACCACCTGTGTTGTACAACCAGGTAAAAAGTTTGGGCTGTCTGGAAAAACAGCCCGCCTTTTTTAGTATGTCCGATCCATCGTATTCACTTCATGAGTAGTATGTTTGGTAAGGAAAATGGGACCAGCTAGACAGAAGGTCCCCTCCATTCCCAAATCAAATTCACACTTATGAAAACTCGTTCTTATATAGAAGACTACCCTATAGCAGTCCGATTTTTCTATAGAAAGGGACCGTCTGGAAAAACAGTCCCTGACTTCCGAATCAATCGCAGTATAAATAGTGATTTGTATCTACACTGGGATGTTAACATATGGCGATTACGACTATATAATTGACAATATGCCAGGGCATATTGATGTTTTCCTGATAGGGACCGCCTGGAAAAACGGTCCATCAGCTAAGCTTCCATTGTATATTGTTGCACTCCAATAATTATTTCTGAGGGGATGATAAAACAGGGGGACTACCTGGATAAGTGGTCCCGGTCAGCAAGCGTCGCAAAGACTATTTCCTTTATCTCAATTTTCAGAAAAAGTTGGACTGCCTGGAAAAACAGCCCCTTTTCAGTTGTATGTACTATTTCCCATTATTGAAAGAAATTAGTGGTTAACAAACAATGAGGATTATGTTGATTACTGCATGGCAGCAGCATATAGTTGCTGTCGGTTAACAGACAGTAAAAAAAAGTATATCCCCGGTCAGTAGCCGGTTGTATATAAAGATTCCGGTAAAATCAGTTCAGTTCAAAAAAGAAAAGTTGATGATGATAATACCCTAGAAAAGTGCACGTTTGAAAACGTCTGCTGAATAAAAAAGACTGCATATGGGTTATGGTTTTTCGAATAAAAGAAAATGGCCAGTTGTTCAGGTGTGATGCACCATTATGATATGTCGCTGTAAAACTACACTGGTACATGCCTGTAATGCTACCAGAATACATGCTCATAATGCCATCCTGGCACATGTTATAATGCTATTCAGGTGCATGGTTATAGTGCTATCCTGGTGCATGCTTATGAGTTGCTAGCCAGCATATCCCTATATTACTGCGCAGCACTGCTACAATACATCATTGCAGCGTTCATCGCCAGTATTTACAATGACAGTACCCTGGAAAATTTCTGTTAAAACACACTTGTATTGAAGTCTGCATTGGGGTTGATATCGCATGTAAAAAGCATTTAATGGTCAATTATTTACTATAAAATTGGTTGGTTAACCTCTGTAATAACACCGCCAGTAACGGTAACAAAGGAAATGGCTACGGACAGTCTAAAAAATAGATTTCGGGGTAATCTTTCAACGATTATTATCGTTATAATGCAAAGGTAGGGAGAAATAACACCAGGAGATCACCTATCAGTGCTATTATTTCAATGAACGGGAATGAATATTTTCAAGAATGCTGAATAAAATGGCGATAACAGGTATGAAAAAAAATTGTATAAAGGCGATGCCTGGTTCTGGTAAATCAACCGTATATTCAATGATATCATTTCACATATACTTTAACGTTAGTAGTCCTATCTCATGCAACAACAAGTAACAGGCGCCTTTTATGGTATCGCTATAGGCGACGCACTGGGCGTACCGGTAGAATTCAAAACGCGTAGTTATCTCTCTGAAAACCCTATTACTGCCCTTACCGGCTATGGCAGCTGGAACCAGCCACCCGGCACTTTTTCTGATGATGCCTCCCTCACTTTTTGTACCGCGGAAAGCCTGATCAACGGCTACGATATCCATGCAATGGCCCGGACATTTGTACAATGGGCGCAACATGGATACTGGGGTGCCCACAATGAAGTATTTGACATTGGCCATACTACACGCAGGGCGCTGCAACGCGTAGCGGCAGGCACCGATCCGTTGATCAGCGGCGGATTTGAAGAATTCGAGAATGGCAACGGTTCCCTGATGCGCATGATGCCGATCGCCTTTTTCCTGTTAAACGAAAATGACATCCACCTGCGTTACCTGTTGGTAAAAGAAGTATCCGGCATCACCCACCAGCATTTCCGGTCCGTACTGGGCTGCTTTATATATGTAGAATTCCTCCGTGCCCTGATTACCGGTAAAAATCTGCCTGACGCCTATGTACAGATGCAACGCACAGTAAATGCCTATCTGAGCAATCAGTCCTTTAACCCGTCTGAAATCAAATACTATGAGCGGGTTTTACAACAAAACATAGCTACCCTGTCTGACGAATGGATGTACAGTTCCGGCTATGTGGTACATACGCTGGAAAGCGCACTCTGGAGCCTTTTACGTACAGATAATTACCGCGACTGTGTACTAACCGCGGTCAACCTGGGCGGAGATACAGATACTACTGCCGCGGTGGCCGGAGCTGCCGCCGGGCTGTACTATAGCATTGACCAGCTTCCGGCAGAATGGGTACACCAGGTGGTAAAATCATGGGAAATAGGGCAGCTCGCCCAGCGATTTGCTGCCACCATTAATACCGCCAGTGCCCAATAGCTGGCAACGGGGAAACCGGCCGCATTTTTGCTTACTATCGTTTACCAGTTAAACTTTCCTCCTGTTTTCAAGTCTAATAATTGGTTGAAAAATAGGAGCATTGATGAGACGATTACTACTTAATGTTAAGAAAATGAAAAACAGATGCTATATACTGTTTGTGCTAGTAGGCCTCTTAGGCACATTTTCAGTAAGCAGCGCTTACGCCCAGCGATTTGGCGGCGGCCATGGCGGCGGCGGAAGTCATTTTGGGGGTGGTCGCTCCGGCTTTGGCGGAAGTGGACGGGTATATTCCGCTCCACGCATGTCTTCTCCCCGGATTTCAGCTCCTATTAACAGAGGTTATTATCATGGTTCCGGCTATACCGGACGGGTATATGTAGGAGGACATTACTATGGAAGACCTTACTACCGCTACAGGTATAGGTATCCTTACTATAACCCGTTCTATCCCCCTTTAGGCTTGTATGTATCTACACTGCCTTTTGGTTACTTCTCACTGGGAGCCGCTTTCGGCCCTATGTATTACTACGGCGGCAGCTATTATCAATCTACCGGCGATGACAGGGGATATAAAGTAGTGGAAGCTCCAATAGGCGCAGCAGTGCCTAACCTTCCCGAGGGAGCCCAGGAAATACAGGTAGACGGAAATACCTATTATGAACTGAACGGCACCTATTACCAGGAAACCATGACAGACAACGGCAGACGTTATGTGGTGGTAGGGAAAAATGGTAAAATAGGCGACAAAACAGTGACAATCACGAACGATCAGGGAAATAATAGCAATACAGCCCCCAACAACAACGCTGGCAACAACAATCCAGACAACGATCTGATTTCCCAGTTGCCGGACAACTGCCACACCGTGAATATCAACGGTCAACAGTACTTTTTGTCACCAGACGGCATGTATTATCAACCTGTTTTAAACAGTGATAATTCTGTAGCGGGATACAAAGTGGTTGGTAAAATGAATGCCGATAATTAACTTACAACAGTTATACCCTATAACAAGGAGCCGGTTATTAAACCGGCTCTTTTTTTCCATATACCAGCTACCAGCTGCTGCTGGCTCCTCCCCCTCCCGAAGATCCTCCTCCCCAGCTGGAGGAAGACGAAGAAGAAGAAAAAGAAGATCCAGAAGAAGAACTACCAGAAGAGGAAGAAGATACCTTAGGAATAATAAACATATAATCGTGCTTAAATTTACAGGCCGCACAAGAAAACTGCTGTGATCCCATGCCTTGTGAAGAAGTAGTAGCCCGTTTCAATGTGACTGTTTTATCACAGCGAAAGGTGTAATGATGACAGGAAGGGCATTCTGAACAAGTAGAACGCATATTGGTATAATTTAATACCAGCTGCGTGCTACAGCTATCGCACCGCCATATATCATAATCTACCGACTCCAGATGCTCTTCCACCACCTGTGCTTTATCCAGGTAATCATTGTCTTCTACGTCATTCAGCCTATGCATGGGATGGTTACAACTGGGACACTTGTAGCTCTCATTGCGCAAGCGATCCATCCGCTTTTTCAGTGCCCACACATATAATCCGAGCAATGGCAATGGGAATACATAGGCGGCCGGTCCTACGTCACGTTTTACCATGGCCAGGCAGGCCCACTTTTCATGTCTGTCTTTTTCGTGGAGCACAGCGGCGCCACGCAGCAATAGTATGATGACTACACCGGACATAAACAAACACCAGGCGAGATAGAATATCACAAAGGTTTTGAGAAAGCCTACATCTGTGTGCCGGACGGAGGCCATATATCCAACGCCCACCAGGCCTAAACCGTATACCAGTATAAACCCCAAGGTACCTGGCCTCAACAGCTCATTGGGGGCATCTTTCAATCGCACCGGCGCCTGATCGTCTCCCTTTTTGATTTTTATTTTCCGGCTAAAGAAAACACGTATCATCACTAAAGACGCGATAAACCAGAAAATGAGGCCGGGGATAGAAGGTTCCCCGATATAGGAAGAGCTAATCGAAGATGTATTGCCAGCGAAATAGCTGGGCGGGGCTTCCACCAGTCCCGGATCTTCCGCCGCAGCGTTGTCGGCCACTACGCTGTCGGCTACCGCGGTTAAACCAGGATAACCGGCGTGAACCGGGTCTGCAACTGCTGCATCTGCCACCAAGAGTGAACTGTCCACCACGGAGGGCTCCGGCAGCTGATTATAGGCATAGTTGCCATTATTAAATAATGAAGCCACCGACAGGATGCCATCCCGGAAAGCAGCATCGTAGTCGTGCTCCTTGATGCGGGGAATCATGTACTCCTGCTGAATGCGAAAACAGATAATATCTGGCATATCTGCTTCGATGCCGGTTCCCGTTTCAAACTCCAGTTTACGGGCGTCTTCTACCATCAGGATCAACAAACCGTTGTTCTTCTCCTTACTCCCAATCTTCCAATAGTTAAATAACTGGTGTACAAAATCGCGGGTATCATTGTTTCCTATGCTGTGCACCACTACTACGCCTACCTGCACTTTCCCGGCCCGGTCGAGGATGCCTAGCTGCTCATTCAGCGAGCTGACGGCGGCATCTGACAACAGATGATCTGGATTACTGACATAACCACCATCCATCTTCTTGGGATCTGGTATGTCTGCTACAGTAAATTTTTTTGTTGTACTTTGATCACATGACGCCAAAAATGCTAACAGTAACAACATTAACAGGCGTTTCAATGGAAACGGACAAACTTTCATGGGGATAATTTCTGGCCCCAAGATATGTTTATTTAACTTTTTTTTAAAACAGAATAAGGTACTTTAATTGCCCATGAAACCCTTGCTAAGCATATGGATACTGTTGTTATGCGGGATTGCCGGCCGTAGTTTTGCACAAACCAAAACGCCTGCCGACACGATAGTGAGGCCGCCGGTACAATTAAAAACCGTGCATATTGTGCGGTACAATTTTTTTAAGGATTCCCTGGCTTTCCGCGAGGAGTATGCAAAATCCCTTACGTTTCGGCGGCTCAAATGGTATGAGATATATGGAGGACTCAGTGTAAACATCAATAACCTGTACCGGGTAACACAGTTTAAGAAAAATAAAAAGAAAATAGCGTTCAAACATATGCTCCTAAATAAGGAACAGGAGATGTTTGTAAACCGTGTTTACACACCTTCGCTGGTCAACAAGGTAACCCACCTGGATGGCGACAGCCTGAAATTGTTTATGCAGCATTACCAGCCCGACTATGCATTTATTAAAAATGTCTCGGATTATGACCTTTACCTGGCGATAAAAAAGGAATATGAAACATTTATGAAAACCCGCGACAGCATCCCTGTTCAGCCGTAAATGAAAGCGGAGCGCTATTTCTTTAGCTTTCCGGGCGCCCAAAAAATACTATATTCCGGTATCGTTACGTTTTACTAATTACCGTTATAATTGGCTGTAATAGTATGCCTGTAACAAAGATTACATAAATTAGTGATCTCAAACCAGTTAATGTTGTCAGTTTTTAAGATGATCAATACAGCTCACATGAAAAGGTTTTTCATATTGGCGGCCTTATTCGTCCCGGTAATGCTGAGTGCGCAAGCGAAGCTCAGTCAAACCGTTATCAACGATTTTTCCGCGAGGGTAGCGGCACACTACCAGCTCCCGCATGATTCCATTACAGGATACATTGCAGAGCAGCTCACCCGCAGCGGCAATGCCGGACTGGACATAGACTCCACCGTATTTGACCTGAAGAAAGACCCCGTGGCACTGGATGCTGCATTGAAATACCTGTACCAGTACAGCGATTGTAACCGGCAACGGTTTATTGCCAACCTTCGTAGCATGAACCTGGAAACCAACAGTGTATTCCCATTGGCCACCTATACAGCCAATAAATATAAAAACGATACCAAAGCATTACTGGACGATAAGAAAGACTTCCTGGCTACCTATACCGGCCCGGTAACCGGCAAGAAGCCACCGGCCAGCATTGCAGACGTAGCTGCGGCCAACCAGGCTGCCGCAGTGGCCGAATCTAATGCCAATGCCGCCTCGGAAAGCAATACTGCTGCTGCCGGCAATACCAATACCGGTACAGAAAATACTGCGAATCCCGCCACCCCGGCTACGGATACACGTAACTGGGAAGTACGTCCATTATTCCAGGTACGCACCCCCGAACAGCTGGTAGAAATGTATGGCGCCAATAACGTTACCCAACACGACGCCATCAACCTGGCAGGTGATAAGGACGGAGAAGCCTACGTTATTTATCCGGATACGGACAATGAACTGGAAGTACAATTTGATGGTGAAAATGGAAATATTGTCACTTTTTCCCATTATCCTTCCAAGTGGAAGTCGCCCTACGGTATTAAAGCCGGCGACCCGCTCGACAAACTGGCTAAGGTAAATGGCCGCCCATTTAAGTTCAACGCCTTTGAGTGGACCAATGGCGGTACGGTATCCAGCTGGAACGGCGGCGCCCTGGAAGGCAAAAGCGTGATTGTGGTACTGAAAGCCAACAATACCGGCGACCCTAAACAATATGACCAGGTTACAGGCGATAAAACACTACGTTCCGACCTCCCAGCCCTGAAAAAGCTGGACGTTGTTATCGAATCTATTGCGTTTAAAGCAGCAAATTAAGCTTGCACTTTTCAATCCGGCTGATTATCTTGTTAGTATGAAACAAGCTATATTTGCCGGCTGCCTCCTGATATTGGCACTGACCGGGATTTCCACTAACATGAATGCACAAACGAAGAAATATCCATCGCTGAACCATATGGCGTTATACGTGGTGGACCTGGATAAAAGCACAGCTTTTTACCGCGATATTATAGGACTGGAACCCATGGAGGAACCGTTTAAAGATGGCAGGCACAGCTGGTTTAAAGTTGGCGCGCATAGCCAGGTACATATTATTTCCGGCGCCGCCGGCGCCACTACCCATGACAAAAACACCCATCTCTGTTTCAGCGTCCCTTCTATGAAGGAGTTCCTGGCCGTATTACAGGCGCATCATGTTGCCTGGGAGGACTGGCCAGGCAAGGCCGGCGCAGTAAATAAGCGGGTAGATGGCGTGCAGCAGATATACCTCCGTGATCCGGATGGCTACTGGCTGGAAATCAACGACGATAAATACTAACTATATTTCAGCTGGGTAGCCAGTATTGACACGGCATTGGCGGAACGATCCACCAATGCCGTTTTCGTTATAGACAGGACCTATGTGATAAAGTTAATGCCGGAATCCCCCGTTTTTTCCTTAAATTCCATAACGAGCGTCACTCATACCCAAACATTATGTCATTATTACTGAATGTTCCTCCAGCAGAGAAAGCATATGCCATTTCATTGGGCGTCCTTTGGGATCAGGTAGCCCAAACCTGCTATTTGCCGGAAGGGCAATATGACCGGTTAACAGCAGTAGAACAGTGGATTCCGGAGAAATATCCAGCGATCATCCTGCCCAGCGAGATTACCACGGTACATGGAGTGGCGGCTTGTCCTAAATGTCAGCGCGATAACCCCGTGATAGCCCTTGCCGGCAATTATTTCTTCGAAAAGGATGTAAATGACCGGGATGAAGCGGTGTGGCTGGCGCAGGATTTTTTCACGCTCTTCCAACAGGTATCAGCGCTTTCTGATAATTTACGGGTATTCCTGGAAGAGCATTATCCACATTTTAAGCAAAGCTGGTCCGACACGGCAGAGGGGCACTTCTGGTACAACCACTGCGAACACTGCCAGCACATACAAGACGACTGGTACCTGTTTGAAGAGGCCGGCAGCACTTTCCACCCGGTGGAAAAAGAAGCTGCTGGTAAACTGCGATTGCGGCATTTCACCTTCAAATATGCCCCCATCATAGACGCCGTGTATTCCTTGGGCGATCAGCTAAGATTGATCAATGAATTTGCAGAGCGCACGTCTGTTGCTTAATGATTATTCAAACAGCGAATACGGTCTTTCAACATCGAAAAAAACGCGCTTCAGTACCTGCTGCGTCCCATCGGTAAATGTAATCGGGAATATGCCCGATAAGCGAGAATCTTCCGTTTCTTCCTCTACAGTATATTGCAATAACTGGGGATCGGTATCTATCATACGTCGTATGGTAGTATCCTTAGTATTGGCTACATAGTACCATACCGCAGCGTCTATTTCCTGTTTACCGGTATCGCTGAGGTCTTTATGCCGGTAGATAGCCGCCAGTGCGGGCTTCCTGCTCTTCAGTAAAGTTACCTTACCGGGATGCAGTAAACGATAGTCGACTACAAACTCCCTTGGAAGCGGATTTTCCGGATCGCCCGCAGGTTCATACACGTCCATATTCCACTGCACCAGCACCTGGTCGCCGTTATTTAGTTCCGGGGGATTGTTGGTATTAAAGATCAGAAAAGCGGTATCGCGGTTCCGGGCGCAAACGAACAGGCCATCGTCCCCGTTTTCGTTATAGTTGATAAAAGACAGGGTGTCGATATAGGTCTTTCCTTTGACGAGCGTGTCCCCATTTCTCAGGTTACTCAGGAATACAAACCGGGTAGTATCTGTTACAGGAGTTGTTACGATGGTGCTATCAGATTTTTTTCCCGGCGCCTCATTCGGGCTGGAAGCATTTTTGGGGTTATCGCAGGCTGCTGTCATCAGCAAACAGGCAACAAGGTGAATCGGTTTCATGTTGGATGTCATTTTGATGTATAAGACAGGCGACTACAATTCCACGCGTCCTTTCAGAAAGTCGAAATACCGGTTATCTTCTTCCGCAAATATTTCAGGGCCTTCCAGCATATATGCTCTCAGTAAATGTTCTACTGCCTTTTCTTCCTGTTTGATTTCGTACAGGCATTCACCCAGGCGCAGGTGTACAAATCCTACGGCCTGTGCATCGGGGCCGTTTAATGCCTCATAAAACTGGTACGCTGCGGCCGCATAATCGGCTTTAAAGAAATACATGTCGCCAATGCTGGCATATAACCAGGTACTGGCTTCCCACTCATGCCGCGGAGCTGGCAACAGTTGCAACGCAGCGGTGAACTTCGCGATGGCGGCATCGTATTGTTCTTCATCTGCCAGTTCATTACCTTCTTCCGATAATACCTCTACTTGTCGATAAATTGCTTCGGGGAGTTCTTCTTTCACCACGGAACTGACGCCCTCAAATACATGCAGGTATTTTTCATCCTCACCTTCAAACACCCGTCCTGCGGAGGCTTGCATAGCAGTAGCGAAGTATCCGGTGGCTTCTGTTATCATTCCATTCTCAAACAACGCTTTTCCCAGCATAAAAGTTCTCTCCCCTTCGTCGTCACGGTCACGGTCGCAGTGTTGTAAGGTTTTGGCCCATTTCAGCATATTGGGGTAATCCCTTAGCGCGAAATACGTATCGGCTATGCTAAAGGCAATATCATAACTTTCTTCGTAGCTCTCCCGGGGCCAGGGTAATACATTCCAGGCTTCTTCCAGTTTCAGTGCGTAGCGGGCGGGATCCTGCTGCTCATAAAGCTTTTCTGCTTCCTGCCACATGGTTTCCAGTGCCGCAATAATTTTCTGATCCTGTAATTGCATATCTCGGTATTAAAAGTCAATGTACAGTGGATGCCTGCACATTGGCAAAAATAGGACGGATTATTCAAAGGAACGGGATTCCTGTTGCAATTTTTGTCCCTTATATTCCATGTAGGTGATGGATATTGCTTTGCGGTAATAGAAATCCAGGATTTTAACTTATTACCTGTCACTACATATATTAATAATAGATGGTTTTGCGATAAAAATTTTACATTCAACATCCATTTGTTACTCATATGAAATATACCACACTCGGCAACACCGGCCTGGTTGTATCCAGGCTTTCTTTTGGCGCTATGACCTTTGGCAGCGACCCTTCTATTCCCAGTGTATATAAAGTATCGCTGGATGATGCCCGGAAAATGATAGACACGTCATTGGCGGCAGGCATTAACTTTTTTGACACAGCAGATGGCTATGCCGGAGGACAATCGGAAGAAATGCTGGGCAGGCTGCTGGCCGATCGCCGGCAGGAAGCTGTTATTGCCACCAAAGTAGGCTTTCGCAATGGTACACCTATTACCCAATCCGGCCTTTCCCGGCGGCATATCCTGTATTCCTGCGAACAAAGCCTGAAGCGCCTGGGCACCGATTATATTGACCTCTATATCGTACACCGGGAAGACCCGGTTACCCCGCTGGAAGAAACATTGGAAACATTGGACTCCCTGGTAAAAAGCGGTAAAGTAAGGTATATCGGTTTTTCTAATTGGTCGGTATGGAAATCGGCCATCGCATGGCAGATGCAGCGCGATAACGGATGGGCTACCTTCTGCAACGGGCAAATGAATTATACCCTCGTGGGCCGCGATGCTGAACATGACATTACTCCTTTTATGTTGCATGCCGGAATCGGTATGACCGTATGGGGCCCGTTGGCCGGCGGTTTCCTCAGTGGTAAATATACCCGGGAAAACCTGAAGGATGAGAATAACCGGTTGTCAGGTTTCGATTTGCTGCCGTTTGATAAAGAAAAAGGATTTGTACTACTGGATCGGCTAAAAGAAATAGCCGCAACGCATAATGCTACTCCCGCTCAAATATCGCTGTCATGGCTGCTCACCAAGCGGGTAGTATCCAGCGTAATTATTGGCGCGAGCAAACTACACCAACTGGAAGACAATCTGAAAGCTGCGACTATTAACCTAACGGCAGCTGAAATAGAAATGTTAAACAACCTTTCCCAACCTACGCCTATGTATCCGCAGTGGTTTAACCAGCAACTGGCTGATCCTGCGCACAAGGCCGCCGGACTGGTAGGCGCTTAATTCCAACAGGCGGAGTGCAGGCGCTCCGCCTGTTTTTTATCTACCGGTATCAAAATCAACGTCTATGACCTTTTCGACACCTATCGGGTGCGATTTATCTTCCGTGAAAAAGCATTATCGACAATCAACTCTCTCATTGGTTTGGTACAAGACGGGCGGTGTTTACCCTCAGTTATCAACTTGGTAAAGCAGCAGGCAAGTCGCCTAAAAGCGCTAAAAATCAAGGAGAAGGGCGTGTCAACATGTGATGCATAGTCCATTTCAAAAAACGCTGCATACATTTTTTTTGAAAGGCTAGAAAAGTTTAACTTTTTTATTATTTTTGTTGCAGAGCACTAACATCTGTGTGACGTTGAAAAAAGAAAACCGAGCGAGCGACCAATATTCATTTTATCTGCATACTTTTTTGCTATAATGAGAAACAACGTTACAACGAGCTAAAACCAAAATGTAGAATTAAAAAACGATAGATTTTTACTTAACAACAAACATCTGAACTGATAGCCCAAACCTATACCTGATAGGCCTGCGCATCATTTACGTATCAAAACAAAAATAGGCGCTGTTAACTATAAAGCTCTTTGCTTTATACTGGTATATTTTTGTGTTTAAGATGGGAATTTAAAGATCAAAATCTGAACTAAGGGCGGTAAAAGCAACCCTTTTACGCCAGGTATTTTGCTATGGATGAACGCTTAAAATCTGTATTCAAACTGGTAGCCATATAGGTATGCAGCCCTATGGCAGGAATTTTTTTATGTACTGAAATTTCAATCCGGCATCCGGCATAGCTGCTGTAAGCGCGCAAAGCCTTACAGGCAGGGCATTCTATACTTCCAGGTCAATACGGAGGTTTGTGCTCACCGCCATAAAGAAATAATTTCTTTATGGTGATGGACTTTCTATGACCATTAATGTATGGATTCCTTACTAAAACTATATGCGCCAAACACGGCAAATAGTTAAGGGACTTTCTATGCCCGGTAAATAAGACCACTATCAACATGACATGCAAAGGGCTACGGTCTTAATGGCTAACTGTTGCCTGCATATAGCAACAATTATCTTTTTATCTCTAACATCTAAATCTGAACTTCATGGGAAAAAGATCACTAATTTTTTTCTTTCTGAGTCTCCTGCCAACACTGCTTATTGCGCAGGGCAAAAAAATCAGCGGCAAAGTAACCAACACCACTGATGGAAGCGCCATACCGGGCATTTCTGTCATCATCCAAGGCACTTCTTCCGGCACCCAAACAGATGCACAGGGTAATTATACTATCCAGGTACCACCGGGGAAAGTATTAATATTCCGCGCTGTCGGATTCAACTCCAAAACCGCAACGGTAGGTAATAGCAGCGTTATCAACGTGTCGTTGAACACGCGGCCCGATGATCTGAGCGAAGTAATTGTAGTCGCCTACGGTCAGTCTAAAAAAGAAGCCCTCACCGGATCAGTAGCGGCTATCAAAACAAAAGATATCGAGAAACGTCCCGTATCAAACGCCATCAGCGTATTGGAAGGAGCGGCCGGTATCCAGGTAAACAATACCACGGGCACTCCGGGCGCCACGCCCAGCGTACGTATCCGTGGCTTTACGTCTGTGAATGGAGATAACTCGCCGCTGTATGTTATCGACGGCGTACCCTTTGCGGGCAATGTTACCGATATCAATCCTGCAGATATTGAATCCGTATCTGTCTTGAAAGACGCCGCCGCCGGTGCATTGTATGGTAACAAAGCATCCAACGGAGTCATCATCATGACCACCAAAAGAGCCGCCAAAGGTAATACCAGCGTTAACTTCATCATGAACCAGGGCGTGTATACCCGTGGTATCAAAGAATATGAAGTACTGAGCGCCAATGAATTTATGGAAACGATGTGGAAAGGATACCGTAACAACCTGTTATCCACCAATCCTACTACCTATCCCACCAAAGAAGCTGCCGGCGCCAAAGCGACCAGCAGCCTTATTTCCGACTACCTGTACCTCAACATTTACGACAAACCAGCTAACCAGCTATTTGATGCCAATGGTAAAATGGTAGCCGACGCCAGAATTTTACCCGGATATGCCGGCGACCTGAACTGGTTCCGGAACATTGAAAAAACCGGCTATCGCCAGGACTATGCCCTGAATGGCAGCGCCAACAATAAAAAGAATAGTCTCTATTATTCTGTTGGCTACCTGGATGAAAACGGGTATATCACCAATACCAGCTATAAAAGGTTTACTGGAAGGATTAATGCCGACATACAGGCGAGAGACTGGTTCAAATACGGTTTTAACCTTTCCGGCACCCACCAGATCACCAGCAACGTTTCTGCAACCTCTTCCAGTGCAGCTTCGTTCGTGAATCCATTTATGTATGCCAGGAGCATTGCCCCAATCTACCCGGTACATCTGCATGATGCCATCACCGGTGATTTCAAACTGGATCGTAACGGGCAACAACAATATGACGATGGCAGCACCTCCCGCAACCAATATGTTGGCAGGCACACCATCTGGGAAAATGAATTAAACCGCGACATGATATACCGGAATACGGTAAACGGACAAGTATTCCTCGACTTCAAATTCCTGAAAGACTTTACGTTCAGCGTAAAGGGCGACCTGAACGTTCGCAACAGCGACGAACATGTATATAACAATGCTGTTATCGGTGACGGCGCCGGCAACGAAGGCCGCGCCTCCCGTACCAACTATCGCTATAAAAACTATACCGGCCAGGAAATCCTTAACTGGAGCAAGTCCTACGGGCTTCATAGCATAGAAGCCCTGGCAGGACACGAAAATTACTACGACAATTACAATTACCTGTACGGCTATAAAACAACGGAAGCATTTGCCAATGCCACAGAGCTGGTGAACTTCACTAAGATCACCAATTTAACCGACTACCAGGTAGACTACCGGTCAGAAGGCTATTTTGCCCGTGCACGTTATAGCTATGATGAAAAATACTTCCTGGATGGTTCCTTCAGAAGAGATGGTTCTTCCAAATTCTACAAAGATAACCGCTGGGGGAATTTCTGGTCGCTGGGCGGCAGCTGGCTGATATCCAGGGAAGCATTTTTCGCGCCCCTTTCCAGGTATGCAGATTATGCCAAGCTACGCGCCTCCTATGGCCAGATCGGAAACGACCTGAGTGCCAGTACCTACGCCTACATGACACTCTATACACTCGATCAGAACAGCAATCGTATTGCATTATATAAAACACAAAACGAGGCCAGAGACCTGAGATGGGAAACCTCCTCCTCTATCTCTGCAGCGCTGGAAACCCGTTTATTTAACCGTGCCAATTTAACCGTTGAATACTTCGATAAACGTTCCCAGAACCTCTTATTTGACTTCAACCTGCCATTGTCTGCCGGCGCTACTTCCAGCAGCAATGCTGAGGCTATCATCAGCAAAAACCTGGGCACCGTTTCCAATAAGGGGATTGAACTATCGCTGGATGTAGACGTGCTGAGGAAGAGAGACTTTAAATGGAATGTAGGTGTAAATGCCACCTGGCTGACCAACAAAATCGTTACCCTGCCGGAACAGAATAGGGAAAAAGGTATCGTAAGCGGCAACTACAAATACATGGAAGGTCACAGCATCTATGATTTCTGGACTTACCAGTATGCCGGGGTAGATCAAATGACCGGCAGCGCGCTATACCTGGCCGATGACGCAAATTTCGATCCTAAAGATACCAATGGCGCTCACTACAAGTACCTGGTAAATATTAATGGTACCAACTATACTACCTATACCACCTACGCTAAGCGCGACTGGTCGGGAAGCGCGATTCCGAAAGTATTTGGCAGCTTCTCCACAGGTATTACCTACAAGGATTTTACCCTGTCCGGTATCTTCACTTATTCACTGGGCGGCAAAGTATACGACGACTCTTACCTGAGCCTGATGACCATGTCGGGCAGCGTAGGTCAAATGCACAAAGATGTGCTGAAATCATGGGATGGAGCACCGGAAGGCATGACTGCTACCTCCGCAGACCGGATTAATCCCAAAGGAGTGCCGGTAATGGATTTCTCCAAGAGCAACTTTAGCAACACCATGTCTACCCGGTTCCTGCAGGATGGCTCTTACCTGGTTATCAAAAACATAGCATTGGCTTACCAGATGCCGGGATCATTACTGCGGAAAATAGATATCAAATCAGCCCGGTTAACAGCCAGCATTGAGAACCTGGCCACCTTCACCAAACTGCAGGGTATGAACCCCCAGCAATCTTTCAATGGCAGAAGCCTCAACGCTTTTGTAACACCACGTGTGTTATCCTTTGGTATCAACATTGGCTTATAATTAAATTGAAAAGAATGAATAAAATATATCAGGCAGGCTTGCTGGCATTGGCATTATGCGCCGGCTCCTGCAAAAAAGACTATCTCAACACAACACCCACCAGTTCTACAAATCCGGCCGTTACCTTTGAGTCTACCACCAATGCAAAATTGGCGGTAAATGGATTAGCTAAGATGATGACCATACAGTACCTGTCTTCCCAGGGATTTAACGGGGAAGGCACTATTAAAATGTACTATGGTAACTATCCCGGGAATCACTTCTTTGTAAACCTTTCAGGATGGGCCACCCTTATCAATGGAACGCTGAATGAGAATGTGAGCAGTATTTATGACTATTATCCCTGGTATTATTACTACAAGATCATAGCTAATGCCAATGCCATCATTACCTTCATTGACGCCGCGTCCGGAACAGATACAGACAAAAGCTTCATCAAGGCACAGGCATTAACTTACCGGGCCTACTGCTATATGATGCTGGCGCAACTATACGGCAACAGGTGGGCCGACTCCGACAATGGCAACGCTCCGGGACTGGTGCTCAGAGCTGATATGTCTGATGGCGATCTTAAAAGATCTACTTTATCAGAAAGCTACGCGTTTATTTACAAAGACCTGGACAACGCCATCGCGCTGTATACTTCTTCCGGCAAATCCCGGGCACAGAACTTTGAAGTAAACGTCAATGTAGCTTACGCGATATACGCCCGTGCAGCCCTCAACCGTCAGGACTACGCCACCGCTGAAAGCTATGCCGTTAAAGCCAGAACAGGGTATCCGCTGATGTCGGCGGCAGACTATAAAGCAGGGTTCTCCAATCCCAACAAGGAATGGATATGGAGCAGTTATGGCGCCTCCGATGAAACACTGTATTTTTACTCCTACCAGGCCTACATTGCTTACAACGCCAGCTCATCAGCCGTAAGATCTACGCCTAAATGCATCAGCCGGGAGTTGTACAATAAAATTCCGGATACCGATATTCGCAAAGACTTGTTCCTGGATCCAAAAACAGATTCTTACACTACCGCTACGGGTGCGGCTGGTGCAGCATTGAAGGCCAGAGCCTTTAAGCTGTACCCGGATATCTATCCCACATCGAACGTGTTCGCCTACATGCAGTTCAAAATCAAAGCCAATGATCAGCCGGGGGTGGGCAATTTAAACCACTTCCGTTCCTCCGAAATGTACCTGATCGAAGCAGAGGCTAAATACTTCCAAAACAAGCCTGCCGCTGAAATTCAGCAGGTGCTTACCGATCTTACCCAGGGTTCCGGCCGGGATGCCAACTATACCTGTACAAAAACGGGCGCCGATCTGCTGGCCGAAATTAAAACCTACCGCGCCATTGAGCTGTGGGGAGAAGGATTCGACTGGTTTGATATGAAGCGTTGGGGTGATACTATTGTACGGCATAACTATGCCGCCGGCGGTAATTTCCTTACTGCGCTGGCAGTTACCATCACACCTCAAAGCAATAATAAATGGACCTGGAAGGTACCACTGAAAGAAACAGATTACAATGGTGCGTTAGAATAGGTCGACTTTCTATCTGTAGTTGCGATTAGCAGCCAGGCTCGAGCCTGGCTGCTTTTTTTTAGATTGGAGAAGAGATTAATACCCTCCAGGAAATGTATGCACCTCAACACTCCTGATCCGCATAATGATTGATTTGATTCGCATAACTTTCGAAAAATCAGCTGGCTTAATTTTGTGCGATCAAATCTTCTTTTATTATGACCAGCATCCAACAACCCATTTACTCCCGCTTTAATGCGAACAGCACTGCCGCTGAAATAGCTACCGGACATGACCTCAAAGGAAAAACCGTTTTGGTTACCGGGGGGAATTCCGGGATCGGTTATGAAACCGTAAAGGCCCTGGCTAATACCGGTGCCCAGGTAGTTGCTACCGGGCGGGATGGCGACAAAGCCGGTGACCGGCTTTCGGCGCTTCCAAATGTATCCTTTATGAGGTTAGACCTGGCTGACCCGCTGTCGGTTGATACATTTGCAGAACAGTTTCTCGCCGTTCACCCTCATCTGCACTTGCTTATCAACAATGCGGGGATTTTTCGTCCGCCGCAGCTGCTGAAAGATCAACGGGGCTATGAGCTGCAGTTTGGTGTTAACCATCTTGGCCATTTTCAGCTCACCGGCCGGTTATGGCCGGCGCTAAAAAATGCCGGCGGCGCGAGGGTGGTAATACTCTCTTCTGTCGGGCACCGGCGTAGTGAACTCGAACTCGACGACCTTCAATTTGAGCATCATTCCTACGACAGTGCCAAAGCATATGGTCTGTCGAAAACCGCCAATGTACTCTTTACTACGGAATTGGACAGGGTGGGTGCACCGCACAGCATCAGGGCATTTGCCGTACACCCAGGTGCGGTACAGACGGATATCTTCCGCTATATGACGGATGATGAGCGGCAGGCCTGGGATCAGCAAATAGCTCACTTCAAAAGTCAGGAACAAGGGGCTGCTACCACGGTTTGGTGTGCGCTGAGCGATCAACTGGACGGTATAGGCGGCGTTTACTGCGAAAACTGCAACATTGCCCCTGTTGTCCCCAACGATGCTCCTCCGGGACGCGGCGTTCGTGGCTTTGCGCTTGATCCTGGCAAAGCGAGGGAATTATGGCTGTTCAGCGAAGCGGCAACCGGTATATCATGGCCCTGATGCCCTTTTTATTTTCATACCTTAGCACAATGAATTCCCGCGAGCATATAACGCAGTTTTTCACAAGGCATGGCGTTCTCCACAGCCCCACTGAAATATTCCAGGTGCAGCTGGTAGAAGGCGATCACCCGCCCCGCCCTTCGTCAGTAATGCGGAGGGACTATTATAAAATAGCGCTCCTGCTGGAAGGCGAAGCCATTATTACCTATGCAGACAGGAACATCCAGGTAAAAAGCGGTACACTGATTTTTAGCAACCCGTTGATACCATATGCCTGGCAACGTATTACCGAAAAGCAGCGTTACTATTACTGCCTGTTTACCGAAGCATTCCTGCATAACCGGTTAAAACGGGAAATTCCCGCGGCCGCTTCCTTCTTTAAGGTACAGGGCGATCATATCCTGTTTCCCGACGCCCCTGCCAGGGAAAGGATCGTTCATATCTTTGACCTGATGCTGCAGGAGGCAGCAGGTAACTATGCGCATAAACACGATGTATGGCGCAGCCACCTGCAGCTGCTGATACATGAAGCACATAAGATCATGCCTCCTGATTCGGAATATACGAGGACGACTTCTGCGGCACGGATCACGGAGCTATTCCTGGAGCTGCTGGCACGTCAATTCCCATTAAGCGACGCCCATCAAGAAGTACGGCTCAAAACAGCCGGTGAGTTTGCAGCACAGCTCTCTCTCCATGTTAATTACCTGAACAAGTCTGTAAAGGCAATTACCGGCCACACCACCACCGAACTGATTGCACGCCATATGGCCAAAGAAGCCAGGGCAATGCTGCAAAACACCCGCTGGGATGTGGCACAGATCGGGTATTGCCTGGGATTTGGTCATGCCTCCAACTTTAATGCTTTTTTCCGCAGAATGACAGGGGAAACGCCTCATCATTTCCGGGAGAAATCTGCTCAATAGCATCCCTCAAAAAAATAGTTGTCAATTTTCCGGTTGTCCGGCCCCGCCCTGGTGCTTTACTTTTGTAGAAAAAAGATTATGCTTACACATCAAACGATGTATAATGCTATCATCGCCAAGGACGCTTCTTTTGAGGGTACGTTTATCACCGGCGTAAAAACTACCGGTATCTTTTGCAGGCCCACCTGTACTGCCAGGAAGCCCAAAGCAGAAAATGTAGAGTTTTTCAAGACCGCAAATGAAGCTATCAGCAAGGGATACAGGCCTTGCAAGGTATGCCGGCCACTGGAGTTGATTGGCGAAACACCCGACGATATAAAACAACTATTGCAGGCGCTGGAAAAGGATCCATCTACGAAACTGAAAGATGAAGACCTGGTGGCAAGAGGATTGGAACCGCATACTATCCGGCGCTGGTTCCTGAAAAATCATGGCCTTACCTTTCATGCTTTTCAACGGATGAGCCGTATCAACGCAGCTTTCAAAAAGCTGCAGGAAGGGGACACCATTACCGCTGTAGCATTTGAAGCCGGTTATGAATCATTGAGCGGATTCAATGATTCTTTCAAATCCATTTTTGGCATGTCGCCATCTCATCGGAGGGATAAGCGGCTGATTAATCTCCACCGCCTGGAAACGCCGCTGGGCACCATGATTGCCTGTGCAACAGAAGAAGGCGTTTGCCTGCTGGAATTCAGCGACCGAAAAATGCTGGAAACAGAACTGAAAGACCTGGCCAGGAGATTAAATGCCGATATCATACAAGCCAGCCATCGCTACTTCGATTCATTAAAAACGGAGCTGCAGGAGTATTTCCAGGGAAACAGGCAACAATTTTCCCTACCGCTTTTCACACCTGGAACGGCATTCCAGCAACTGGTATGGCAGGCCCTTCAAACCATTCCTTATGGAACGACAGCCTCTTATAAACAACAATCGCTGTTTATCGACAAGCCGGAAGCCATTCGCGCCGTAGCCAATGCCAACGGTATGAACCGCATCTCTATCCTTGTTCCCTGCCATCGTGTTATTGGCGAAAACGGCCAGCTTACAGGCTATGGGGGAGGCTTACACAGAAAGCAGTGGCTGCTGGACCTGGAAAAAGCAAATAGGTAGCCTTTATCATCTCTCCCTTATTTATTCAACTATTATTCCCCGTAACACTTTTATCCCACAGCGGATAAAGCCGAATACGCCTGCTTAAGATTATGAGAAATAACCCGACATCTAACAAATGGATTGCGCTGGCCATTGTGCTGACAGCGCCTTTACTGTACGTTATTGACATCTTTATTATCAATATGGCCATACCTGGCATCCAGCAAGGGGTGCATGCCACCAACGGAGAAATGCAGCTGGTAATAGCCGGCTACCTGCTGGGAAGCGCCTCTCTGCTAATTATCGGGGGACGAGCTGGCGATTACCTGGGAAAAAAGAAGGTGTTCTTATGGGGGATGATGCTATTTACACTCAGCTCCTGTTGCTGTGGATTATCACAAACCGCCATGCAGCTGAATATTATGCGCTTTTTTCAAGGTATAAGTTCCGCCCTGATGGTACCACAATCTATTGCCTATATACAAGTATTATTTACAGATCCCAAAGAAAGAGCTAAAGCAATTGGCTGGTATGGAGCTACGCTCAGTATCGCTGCTATTATTGGTCAGGTCCTGGGTGGGTGGCTGGTGGATACTCACCTGATCGTAGCGGGTTGGCGGCTCATCTTTTTTATTAATCTGCCAGTAGGGATTGCTGCTACCTGGGCCATTGCGCGGTTCCTCCCCGAAACTGACAGGGTAACCACGGGCAGTTTTGATTATGCTGGAGCCGGAATACTAACAACGGGCCTTATTTGTTTAATTTATCCGTTGACTAAAGGCCGCGAGCTTGGTTGGCCAGCATGGAGCATATGGTTGATCCTGTTATCATTATTCATATTCACTTATCTGAGTATAGATCAAAAAAAGAAGAAAAAGCAGCTCAAGATGCCGTTGCTCGACGTTTCTCTTTTCACCTTGAAGGAATTTAATCTCGGTTTATTGGCAGTGTTGTTCCATTTCATGATGCACACCGCTTATCTGTTGATGATAGCCGTTTATTTACAGGATGGCCTTCACCTCAGCGCACTGGCATGCGGAACATACTTCCTTCTTCATGCTGTTTTATTTATGATTACTTCAATGTTGGCAGGGAGATTGATTCCCCGGTATGGCAAGCGTGTTTTGCTGGCAGGAATCGTGATTATATTTTTCTCTTTTTTATTACAGGTAAAGATCTATCAGCCTCAAATGCAGCGTTGGTGGCCTATTGCACTTATCGGGTTATATGGACTTGGCAATGGCATGGTATTACCATCTCTCCTGACAATTGTACTAAGAAGCATCCCGGCAAAATTTGCAGGCACCGCCTCCGGCGTATTCTCCACATTCCAGCAAACTGCTTCTGCACTTGGCATCTGTATTATTGGGGGCGTATTTTATCATGTGATTGATACTCATCCCCATCCTGATTACCTCACTGCTTTTAAAAGCGGGATGGCCGCAGATATAGCCTGTTTGATCATGGTAGCGATTGTACTCTTCCTGTTGCCGGTACCAGTAAGCAGCGACAGACCCGAGCTGATAGCAATGGAGTAATATCGGGCTGGAGCAGCTACACTCCAACCCGAAACAGGCTATACCCTGTATGCCTTCAACACATTCATCACCCAGGATTTACCCCATTGATCTACCTGCTCTTCTGTCCACAGATAAGGGAAAAATATCCTTTTCTGGAATCTGGGAGGAAGATATTTCTGCCAATTGGTGCCACCGGTAGCGGCAATATCTACCGGATCGCGCTCCAGGTAACGAACGGCGGATTTATAGTGCGACAGCGGCCATTCGACATTGACAAATAAATCCAGTTTCCGGAGCTCTTCTTCTACGGCTTCCATATTTTCACCTCGTTGGCGCAGCGACTGGTATAACGCAGAGAAGTTGGTATGCACATTGTCTTCCGCCAATTGCAGGAACTGTGCCGCATATTTGGCAATAAACTGTTGTAGCGTGAGGGTTTGCTTGCCGGTAGATAGTTCAGAAGCGCCGGACTTCCAGTAAATATGTTCAAACTTCTCCTTGATGGTGGCGTATTTCAGCTCTTCCCGTTTGGCCAGGCTTACCAACTGTGTGAAATCCGTAGCATAAATTTCTATCATACGGTATTGCCCGGACTGGAAGCCGCTGGCGGGGAGCAGGGACATCCTGAACTTCAGGAACTGTTCTTTGTCCATACCATCTACCATGATATCAAAAGAGGATACCAGGGCAGTGAAGTAAGCGTTGATCCGCTTCAGCTTTGTTGCGAAAACATCGGCTGTCAGTGAAGCATTGCCGGCTATTTGTTTGCACTCATGTAAGGTGAGTTTAAAATACAGCTCTGTGATCTGGTGATACATGATAAAGATTTCCTCATCAGGGTAGGATGTCTTTGGATGTTGCAGACTCAACAAAGTATCGAGGTGAATATAATCCCAATAGGTAAGGTAATCGGCGTAGAGCAGCCCGTCGAGATAAGCGTTGAGATCCTGCCCCATGGCGGCATACTTCTCCTGTAATCTCAGCAATCTATCTTTAATTTCCGGTGTTATTTCCATCGTGTGCTTAGTTTCGGTGGGTGATGATTGTTTTGCTGATAGCCATTAAGCGCTCTCCTGCCAGGAATACGTCTTCGAAGCTATTGTACAGTGGTACGGGACTGAGCCTGATTACATTGGGCTCGCGCCAGTCGCCCAAAACATGATGAGCCATTAAAGCATTAAATATCTCTTTGGCGTTGTGCTTGGCTACGATAGATACCTGGGCCCCTCTGTCTTCAGTGGTGGCGGGCGTTATGATCTTATACTGTTCAAATCCCAGCTGCTTATTTACTTCGTCGATGATATAGCACAGGTAGGCGGTAAGTTGTTCACTCTTTTTTCTCAGCGGCTCAATGAAACCAGCTTTCTCAAAAATTTGCAGGGAGGCATGATACAGGGCCATTGGAATCACCTGGGTACAACTCACCTGCCAGCCATCGGCGCCAGCTTCCGGGATAAATCCTTTCTCCATCTTAAACCGTTGCTGCTCGTTATAGCCCCACCATCCGGCAAAGCGATGCAGGGACATATCGGAGAAATGCTTTTCGTGTACAAATATCCCGCTGATACCGCCGGGACCTGCATTCTGATATTTGTAAGAACACCAACAGGCAAAGTCAATATCCCAATCGTGCAGTTTCAAAGGCACATTGCCCGCAGCATGCGCCAGGTCAAAGCCTACTACTGCGCCTACAGCGTGTCCCGCCCGGGTAATGGCGGGCATATCGAACCATTGGCCGGTAAAATAATTGATACCGCCAAAGAGTACCAGTGCGATCTGTTCGCCGTTACCGGCGATAGCAGCCAGGATGTCCGCGGTATTCAACGTGTTTTCCCCAGCCCTAGGCGCCACTTCTATAATCGCTTCCTTCGGATCGTAACCATGAAATCTTACCTGGCTTTCTATGGCATATTGATCAGAGGGGAAAGCGCCGGCTTCCATGATGATTTTAAATCGTCCGGCTGTAGGCCGGTAAAAACTTACCATCAGCAGGTGCAGGTTAACCGTTAACGTATTCATAGGGCATACCTCTGCGGCGCTGGCGCCTACAATATGGCCCATCAAACGTTTCAGCTCTTTATGATAATACATCCAGGGAGTATCTCCTTCAAACCATCCTTCTACGGCCATGTTTTCCCAGTTGCTGAGCTGTTGATCTACATAGCTTCGCGCCGTTTTAGGCTGTAATCCCAGCGAATTTCCGCATAAATAAATGAAGGGAGTGCCATTTTGCTGCGGAAACAGGAATTCACTTCTGAACGTATGTAACGGGTCTTGCTGATCCAGGCTTTGTGCAAAAGCCCGCTGATTTTCAAAAAGCATCACGTAAAAAATATTTTAAATGGTCAGTGATTACCTCCATGTTGGTGTATCATGGCTGCGGTATATTGAAAAATAAAATGAGTGGTAAGTAGCAGAAAGGAGTATCTGCTAATGGGAGGAGCTCCAACTAGGACGGCCTGTTAATAATATTTTTGAAAATATTTCCCATTGGTCTGAACGGTAAACAAAGCAAGGATAATTTGGGGAAATTGCCAAAAAAATGTCGGCACCGGGTAACAGTCGACGCTATAAAACAGGCAACATTAATTAACGATATGTTTATCTAAAGATTAAACCGCCCAGCGTACTTTTAGTATATATTAATCTGTGTTTAGTATATCTTACACTGCGTTTATAACTATCGAAATATGAATACAGGACCACATTTTTTGCTAAAAACGGCTGCTGTTTACCTTTTATTGGCTGCGCAAAGTTTACAGGCGCAGGTATCAGATCCTCCGGAGAAACATAGGGATATCAGGAAGCCGGTAGATACTTCCTGGCATCAGTCTTTGGCAGGCGACAGACTACTACCCAACGGGCAAATACTAACGCCGGCGGGGCAAGGACTCAATTTAGCAGAGGGTACCCGGGTATTAAACCTGGAGTGTGCTCACCACAAAAATGTGCTCATTGCAAAAACCAACAGGCGCCTGGCTTTTATTGATGCCAGGGAATATAGCATACTTAAATATTACGACTATCCCAATAAGGAATCGGGCTCTATGAACGGCCTGGCAGTGGGTGAAAACGACTCTACTATTTATTTTACCGGCCTGCAAAAGAATCTATATGTAGGAAATGTGAGCCCTTCGGGAACATTTACCCTGACAAACACCATCGATCTATCCGTTAATAATAAAAATACCAACCCTTTAGGCGTTGGGTTATGTCCCAATAACATTGCGTTTGTGGCGCTGGCCATCACTAACGAGGTTGCCGTAGTGGATCTTTCCAAAGGCAAATTATTGAGCAGGATCCCTGTGGGTGTTTGTCCTTATGCTATTGTTATCAGTAAAGATAAAAAGTTGGCCTTCGTCAGTAATTTCGGAGGACCACATGCAAAAAAAGGCGACAAGACAGAAAAATCGGCCGGAACAGATGTGGCAGTAGACGATCGGTCTGTAGCGCTGCGCGGCGCTGTTACCGTTATTGATATTGAATCAAGGAAAAAGATTACCGATATCGCCACCCGCATTCATCCTGAGTCGATGGTATTATCACCTGATGGCAAGTCCCTGTATGTAACAGATGATAGCGGCGATGGCATTAGCGTGATAGATGTAAAGACCTTAAAAATCGTACATACTATTAGCACCAAGCCTGATCCTTCTCTTCCCTATGGTAGCCTGACAACGGCGCTGGCATTCAGTGCCGACGGGAAAACGTTACTGGCATCCAACGCTGGCAACAACTCCATCGCGCTCATTGATCCGCATCACATGCAGCAAGCTCCTTATGGGTTTATTGCTGCCGGCGGCTTTCCTGGTACTATCTGCACTGCGGGGAATAATTTATTTATTGGCAATGTGACTGCGCTGAAGGGACAAGTACAGAAAGTTGAACTTCCCGGTGATAAAGCCGAAGTAGAAGCTTTTACTGCGGAGGCAAAGAAAGGATTTCACTTTATAGATTTACTGAGGGCACAGGCTGCAGCCAATTCAAATGCAAGGCCTAAACCCATTCCCGACAATCCGGGTGAACCATCTTCTATCAGGCACGTCGTATATATCATTAAAGAAAATAAAAAATTTGACCAGGTGCTGGGCGACATTGGCAAGGGTAACTGCGATCCTAAGCTCGTTGAATTTGGCAACGAAACAACTCCTAATACCCACGCACTGGCGAAGCAATTTGCCTTGCTGGATAACTATTATTGCAATGGTGTTAACTCCAGCGATGGCCACCAGTGGGCCATACAGGGAATAACCACCCCTTACCATGAAAAAGATTTCTCCAATGGGCACTGCGCTTATGATTTTGGAACAGATCCCCTGTCCTATGCTGGCTGCGGGTTTATCTGGAATCATCTGCTGCGCAAAGGCATTTCATTCAGGAACTTTGGCGAAACAGACCTCGCTGAAATAACCAAGGGGAAAACCTGGACCGATGTATATAGTGCCTGGAAAAATAAAAACGATTCGGCTCAGTACAAATGTTCCTATGCCATGAAAAGCCTGGAAAAGTACAGCGACCTGCGTTATCCCGGATGGAACATGAATATTACAGACCAGGTCAGGGCCGATGCATTTATCAATGCGCTGAAGGAATACGAAACCGCAGGCAGTCTCCCTGAATTCCTGATCATCTATCTACCTAACGACCATACCAGCGGGTATAGCGAGGAAACACCTACTCCCCGCGCTTACGTAACAGATAACGACTGGGCCACCGGCCGGGTGGTGGAAGCGCTTTCCAAAAGTTCTTTCTGGAAGGATATGGCCATCTTCATCAACGAAGATGATCCTCAAAGTGGTACAGACCATGTGGATGGGCACCGTTCATTCTGTTTGATTGCGAGCCCTTTTGTAAAGCGTGATGCTATCATCAGTAATTTTTACAATCAATCGTCTGTATTGCACACTATTTGCCAGATATTTGGCGTACAGCCCATGAACCAGTTGGTAGCAGCCGCTCCATTAATGACCGCCTGTTTCCAGGACGTACCCGACTATACCACGTACAACAGCCTGACACCAACCATTGCGATCAATGAGATGAATCCCGGCAAGGACAAGATTAAAAGCAAAACTACCGCCAGGTTGGCGCCTATGACGCAGAAAATGGATTTCTCCAAACCAGATCTAATTGACAGAGACGCCCTGCTGTTTAGTGAATACGTATGGTCAACTATACACGGCGACAAACCGTTTCCGAAACAATACTTCGGTGCGCATCAAAAAGGTTTAAAAGCCCTCGGCCTGAAAGTAGATGCTAAGCAGGATGACGATGACGATTGATGCTGAGATAAATATATCCCGTCCTGAAATGGTTTTACTATTGCAGGGCGGGATCATTACCTGCTATATAAACATCAGTATATAAGCAACTATAAAAGCCCCCCATGCCACACTAAGCATTACCAATACAATCCTGAGCCAGTACTTCCATGCCACCCACACATAAAACCCTACCGTAAGTATTGTTAATAAAAGTAAAAATTGACTGGATCTCAAAAAAGTAAAGCAGTTCAGCGCCAGGTAAAAGTTCATGATTCCGATAAAAGCTGTACCGCTACTATGTGTGGCATTGAATCCTATCCATGACTTCCACATCATCAGTTTTTCTGAAATTAGTAGCGAAGCATCTCTCATTTCTTCTATGAGTTTTTCATTGCGGGGAAACAATTTATTGGTCCACAGCGTAGCACGAAGGTGAGAAAGGCCCATCAGTCCGATAATGGCCGAACCTGTCTCCCAAAGATATTGAGCTATCATAGATTATCTTATTTTCTGTCAGTATGTTCCTGCAAAATTAACGGACAACCTACTCCCGAAAAATGAACCTGGGTTAAGAAATGCGTTTGCGGATCCGGCTCAGTGCCTGAGGGGTAACACCGATATAGGAAGCCAGGTATTTCAGGGGCACCTGCTGCAATAAGTGAGGGGCTTTATGAAAGAGGTCGAGGTAACGTTCTTCGGCAGACTTTAAGAGAAAGGAAAGCTCCCTGTCTGATTTCAGTAAAAGCAGCTGTTCAGTAGCCAGCCGCCCTATTCTTTCCACGATCTTTAACCGGCTGTACATCTCCTGCAAATCGTCGTAATGAATGCGCCAGAGGGTTGTTTCAGCCAGTATTTCACCATAGTAGAGAGACGGTTTACGGGTATAAAAAGAGCTGAAGACCGTCATAAACCAGCCTTCAAATGAAAAACCGATAGTAGTATCATTGCCTTCTTTGTCTTCTATATAAAAGCGTAACAATCCCCGGTCAACAAATGTCAGGTAGTTTTCTGTTTCTCCGGCTTTCAGGTAGAAGGTTTTCGCGGGGTAAATTTTCTGCTCAAAACGGGAAGAAAATAGCATCCAGTCTTCGTCAGAGATACCTACCTGTTTTTTCAGGAATTGATGCATGAGTTGCATAATACGCCATATTATACAGTGAAGGTAAGCGCTAAAATTTGGACGAACTAATTCCGGAGGTATGCTAAAACAATAAAGCCGCCCAAAGGCGGCCTTATTGTTGTCTTCACTTTTCTACTAAACTATTGCCATGCTCTATTCTAATACATTCTTCCATTTGGTAGTACGGCCGGTAAACCATACTGGAAGATCTGGATTATTAGAAGGACTAATAATTGACCAACCTTCCGGATCCGCAGCCTGAACGCTACTTGGATAAGTCATTCTTTCTTTCCATTTGTATACGTCATACATAGCAACCGGATTGGTACCCAGGTATTTAATTAACCTGCGGGCAGCGGTATAGGGCACTTCAAAGTTCAGCATATTGTAATGCAGCTGAAGCTGGTTGAAAATTGCCTGAACCTTCTGCGTGCTTGACATGGCATCAAATTTCTGCGCTGCATTCTCTGCATAAACGCTTGCATTATATTCCATGGCGGGCTTTGCATTGATTCTTGCATCATCCATGGTTGTTGGCATGGCGGGTAAAGTTGTCTTGGAATATTGATTTGAGTTATTCAGATCATACCAATATTTGCAGGACAAGATAATCGCATTCTTGTAGTGATCGCGGGCAGCACCATTCAGCTGACCAAAACCTCTTACTGCCGCTTCAGCGAGTGAAAGCTCGGTTTCAACCGCATGGATGGTTGGATATTTTAGTGCAAAGTTGAATTCCGGGCGAATATTGTACTCGGACACCAGGTTGCTTGCTGTACCTACGTTTCCATCATTGTCATCGCCATTGGCAACGGCGCTGCGAAGTGCACTTAACAGGAATGCCTCCCGTTTACTCAGATCTGCCTTTGATGCTGCATCCAATTGGATGGA
This sequence comes from Chitinophaga sp. Ak27, assembly GCF_012726295.1. Classification (GTDB taxonomy): domain Bacteria; phylum Bacteroidota; class Bacteroidia; order Chitinophagales; family Chitinophagaceae; genus Chitinophaga. The sequence continues at coordinate 95,849 of NZ_JABAOB010000013.1, forward strand.
CTTATTTACGCCGTAGTTGAATGTTGTTTTGGAAATATCGGTCAAAATAGGATCGTTGATATAAAAGCCACGCAAAACTTTATTTAAATAACTATTTGGATCCGTATTACCATCCCATTTTGTATCAGCTCCCAGGTATCTGCCACTCCAGTCCGGAGCGAAGATATAAGCAACACGTGGGTCAACAGTACCATTCACTAACCCAGTTGCGGAATTATCACCGCTAAAATAGGATAACGTTTGTCCGTTTATCACTTTACTACCTACGGTTGGCTGACAATACATCACGTCCTGTAGGAATTTCTTCCCGGCACGGAAATCAAGCCCCCTTTCTCTGAACGAACGTGTAATACCTAATTCATTACAAATACGGTTCAGTGCAATAACAGCGATGTCCGCCACACCGGCCACGTCGTTATAGTCGCTCATTAAAGGCTTGCCCTGCAACTCGGTCAGCACCTGCCGGGTAAGCGTAGGGGTAACCTCGCTTACGTTCATTGCACAACGCAATCTTAATGAATTAACATACTTACGCCATTTCAGAATATTTCCTCCAAAAAGGATATCCTGTTGGTTGAATGCCGCCTGCTGGGTAGGTGTCAGTGTCATCGTTGCCAATGCGTCGTCGGCAGCTTTGAAATCGCTGATTATTTTCGGATAGATATCAGCTTGGCCCAGGTATTTCGCTTTAACACCATCAAGTCCGCCCGCTGATCCTGTTTCTATATATGGAACCTTATCGTACATGTCGGTTGCTCTCTGGTAAGCATAACCTTTTAAAACATGCATTAAGGTGATGTACAGGCTATCTAAATTGGTCCGTTTAGCCTGGGGTGTGTTATTGTATTCACGTTGCGCCCAGAGTATAGGCGTAATCCATTGCGTATTAACAAAGTTAAAAATAGACTCGTTAAAACCGCCGGTGCCCCAGTCATGCTCCACATCATGGAGCGTGTAAGCGCCCCCTTCAGTAGTGGTGTTATAAATCTGGATGGCACTTGCAGTAACCCTCCCTCCACTTCTTACCTGGTGGTAAACAGAACCATAATCACCACTCAGGAAGAATCCCTGGGTTAGCTGAGAGGTGAAAAATCCGGATATAACGCTTACCCCTGACTTATCAGCCATGTCTTTCGAATATCCATCAGGATTCTGGTATAAGTCCTCCAGCTTCTTCTTACATGCTACAGAAGACAGTAACAACGTAAGTACGAAAAATGATTTTAATTTGTTGTATTTCATCTTAGTTGTTTTTAGAATTTAGTTTTGATAGAAATACCTATTGAACGCTGAGCAGGCAATGCAGTTGTTCCATATGAACCTACACCCCAGCCTGTTCCGTTAGTTGATTCAGGTATTGCATTCGGAGCAGCTTTGTAGAGATAAGCCACATTGTTTGCAAAAACGGATACCACCAAGTTGCTCATACGTACCTTGCGGGCAATGTTTGAGTTCAAAGTGTAGTCGATAGCCACATTACGCAGGGCTACGTAGTCACTTTTAAAGATCCTGTCTTCAGGGAAGAAGCCATTGGAAAAATAAGAATCGTAGTAGTAGTTATCAGCAGACACCACTTTTGTGTTTGGTTTACCATCAGTACCCACGCCATCCAATATCACACCGTCGTGGAAGGTTGGACCGCCGTTAGGGTTTGTACCTGCCACTTTCTTGGAACTGGCATCTAAGTAATAAGCCACGCCACCATGTGCCTCATCTCTATACTTCAATGTTTCTTTCAACGCACCTGCAGCCATCATATAGGTTTCTGAACCAGACAGGAAAGTAGCTCCAAACTGGTAGTCCAGGTTGGCAATAAGGCGTATATTTTTGTAGGCAAAAGAAGTGAAAAAGCCTCCTGTTACATCAGGAATTGTTTTACCAATCAGCTTCGCAGTGCTGGTATAGTCATAGGCTGATCCGGCAGCATTCACTACTTTTTTTCCATTGCTTGGGTCATTTGCATTATTAGGATTGTTATAAGTGTAGGTTGACTTAGTCAGGTAAATCTGGCCATACTCCTGACCCACGTTAGCTACCGTATTCACTGCACCGAAGGAATTCCACAGGGTAAGAGACTGCAGTTTACCATCCAGTTTTTCAACAGTAGTTTTGCCACGTGCAAATGTCAGGTTTACATCCCACTCAAAATTCTTCGATAAAACTGGTTTTGTTTTAATAGCCAGCTCCCATCCAGTACTCATTACGTCACCAGCGTTCATACGAATATTTTTAACGCCCATTCCCGGAGGTGCAGCTACCGCCATGATCTGGTCGTAGATATGAGATCTGTAATAAGAGAAGTCTACACCAATTCTTTTGTTCTGGAGCAGGTAAGTTTCAAAACCTAATTCAAATTCACGTTTACGCTCAGGTTTTAAGTTTGGCTTACCGTTGGCATCCATTGGAGGAAGATCAGACGGAGGAGTTAATACATAGCCACCGCCAGTTTGGGAGGTAGTATAGTTCACGTTACTGAAGTAGCGTGGGCCCGGACGACCTACTGTAGCAAATGATCCTCTTACTTTAGCATATTCAAATGCCGCTGGTAATTTAAAGGTTTCACTTAATATCCACGCAGCACTTACACCAGGATAGAAATAATGATTATATCCCGGAGGCAAAATAGATGACCAGTCTTCCCTTCCCTGCGCTTCGATATACACCTGGTTTTTCCACGCCAACTGTGCTGACCCGATTAAACTGTATAACAAATCCTGCCCGTTTGTAAACTGGTACTGAGGCTGTACGCCTAATGGTAAGTTATTAAATGAGAAATAGTTCGGAATAACAAGTTGTCCATAACCATTTACTGATGCACCTTTTCCTTCTGTGTAATTCTTCCTGATTACACCACCCACAAAACCAGATAAATTAAAATCAGAATTTATTTTGGTATCGAAGTTCAACATACCCTGTCCGTAGGTAGTCTTGTAGGTATTCGTTACATCGCTGTACATGAAACCACTATTAGGCCCTAATAACTGGGGATCCAATAATTTACCTTTATACTCATTCCGCTCTGTAGTGTAATCCAGACCACCCATTAATGTGGCACTAAATATATTGGTGAGTTTTATATCAGCAGATAAAGACTGGATATTATGCAATCTTGTGAAAATAGACTGATTCTCGAGCTGATCCCAGAGGAAACCTACTACACCCTTACGGCCATTGGAGATTAAGTTTCTCAGGCTTGGGTTGGCAAAGTAATTATAACCATCGGGTGTCAGCAAATGCGACTTTAACAAACCTACATTAATATCGCTACTAAATGCTCCGATCTCAGCCTGCTGACCTTCTCCGTTCATGGTGCTCAGGTTGGCAGCGTTGAGGTTTCTGGAAATAAAAAAGTTGCCGGTATATTTAAGGGTGACGTTATTGTTTACCTTATAAGAGGTGTTAAGGCTAAACGTATTTTTGTCAAACCTTGACCCTGGCCTGATGGGGGTCATATTGGTATTAGTGTATGAAAAACGGATCTGTCCCTGATCATTACCGCCACTTAAAGCCACGTTGGTGGAGTTTTGATGCCCGGTTTGGTAAAGATCATTATAGATATTTTTGGTTTGTGCCACCCATGGCCTTTCTACGCCATCCCACCACATCACTTTTACGCTTGGATCGAATTTTGGTCCAAATGCCTGTGCACCAGTACCATCTCCCAATGTAGTGGCCAATGTTCTTTTTCCATCCACCAAATAATATCCCTGTGCATCATTCCTGGAGTTGCTGGGGCTGGAACCTGTTCCATATTCATTCTGTAATTTAGGCAGGAAAGCTGCGCGATCCCATGAAGTGGTAAAAGATGCCGCCACTCCCAGTCCTTTGCCTTTAGCGCCGCTTTTGGTAGTAATCAACAGCACACCGTTGGCGCCTTCGCTACCGTACAACACGGATGCTTTAGCTCCCTTCAAAATTTCCATAGAGGCAATGTCATCTGGGTTGATATCGTTGATACCTGTTCCGTTATCACGATCGGTAGCGCCGTAACCCATTTGCGTATTCTGGTCGTGAATGGGAACACCATCTACAACGATCAGCGGACGTGTGGTGGAATTTTGGTCGAAAGACACCGCATTACGGATATTGATTTTCATCCCCGCAGTAGGACCAGCTGCAGTAGCTCCCACCTGCACGCCAGGTGCAGCGCCATAGAGCGCCTGTAAAGGATTGGAGGGTGTACCGCTGACCATAATCCGGTCGGCATCAATTTTCGACACCGCATAACCTAATGCTTTAGCTTGCTTTTTGATACCCAGCGCAGTCACTACCACCTCATCAGTAGTTCGTATACTAGACGCCAATGTTATTTGCATAGAAGCGGTAGCTGGCAGTTCCTGCGTCACAAATCCAATGTAAGAAAAGATCAGCTTCGCATCTGGCTTTACTTTAATGGTAAATGTTCCTTGTTTGCCGGTCAAAACGCCGTTGGTTGTACCTTTTTCGCCTACGGTAGCTCCTTCCAGAGCCGCTCCCGTCGCATCCTTGACGATACCTGTAACCGTCATTTTTTCTTGCCCATAGGCAAACATGCTTCCTATGCAAAAGAGCATAAAAAGCAAGAGACATCTTTTGGTTGACTGCATCATTTTTTTGTTTTTAAATTGAATAGAACTTATTTGGTATAGATTATAAGTGGAAAAGTATACTTGGCTGAAATCACCGATGATGCTCAGCTTGTTCATGGTTTCAGCACTATAGCCTGTAACGTCGTTACCCTCTCGCCTACGCAATTCAGTCCCTGCTGCTGGTAATAATGGCCGGATCTATAGGAGTACTGTTTTATGTGTTTAGTACTCATGCTTTTGATTGATTTTTTTCTGCAAAGCAGTAGCTATTGCGTTATTCATAACATACAAGCCAATATTCAGATGGCTTGATTTACCAAAATGGAATAAAGGTATTCTGCCTGCAAGGCATCACTCATTGCTCAACAACGCTACTTTGCGATAGAAACATTTTGACGTACATATGCTTACGAATGACAAGTGAATGATAAAAACGCCCGATTTAGTAAAATTCTGGTTGACTGCTTAAAAACAATCTAATCTTTTCAATTGTTGTGATCCTGATTGAATTTATAGTTTAGGAAATAAATTGTTGTAGGTTGATATCCCTTGGACGAAATAGGCTATCAGTTTTTTAAAAACGTTTTAGCTATCCCAAAATGACGAAATGACTCGCATGTCTTCCGGTCCTAATGCTTTTTTCCTCTTCTCAAACCTAGTCAAAGTTTTTTTAGTCGCCCAACTTTTTGAAAACTTTTTTAAAGAAATGTTAAAATAAAATCATTATTTAATAAAATAAAATCAAAAACGCTTGTTAACCAGCCATTTCTCATGATTTTATAGGATATGGCGACTGGCCAAATGCGGCTCACTAAACCTCGTTTTTACCCGTAATGATTTATTCAGCGGAAATGGGATTTTACATTGCTTCGATAGCTTGCCGGTGTTCTGCAGGAACGGCATGCTTACTGCCTGCTGCTACTTCATCCCGTGAGGTCAGCAGGATAGGGCGTACCGGCTCCAAGGTGCAACGACCATAGCTGCCGCCACAATTTTTTGCCTGGCAATACCCTAAAGCTGTTTTCCAATAACATCTGTCGCGAGCAAGAGCTTCACTTTCGTCCTTGTACCTGCAACAACAATATTTTTTCTATCTGTTGGAATACGTTAACTTAATACATTTGAAATGCTCTCCCCTATTTTAGAAAAAGTTAGTTTCTCATTAATCATTCCAGGATCATGGTTCCACCTATCCAAAAAGAAAAAGCTGAAAAATTGTTGAAATTTCATCATGACGAAGAAATTTTAGTGCTGCTGAATTCATGGGATATTGGCAGTTCCAGGTTAATAGAGGCCTGTGGTTATAAAGCAATCGCAACAACAAGTATGGGAATGGCGGCCGCTTTAGGGTATCCCGATTGCCAGGTAATGCAGTTATCAGAGATGATTAACATTATAACTGGCATTGTTAAAGGGGTACAAGCTCCCGTAACAGTGGATATTGAAGCCGGATATGGAAATAACTTAGATGAAATAACTGATTCGGTTAAAAAGATAATTGCCACCGGAATTGCAGGAATAAACATTGAAGACAGCATCGATTTAAGTCCGGTGTTAATTGACGAGATAGCATTCTGTGAAAGAATAGCAGCTATCCGCGCGCTATCAAATTCACTGGGCTTTCACTTAGTGATTAACGCAAGAACAGACTCCTTCTACACCTCATCCGGTTCGCCGAAAGAAAAGTTATCGGAATCTATAAGGCGCGGTAACAAATACCGGGAAGCGGGTGCAGACTGTATATTCGTTCAACCCGTATCAGACAAAGCAACCATTGCTACATTGGTAAAAGAAATTAATGCTCCCCTTAATATTCTTCTAAACCCCACTATTGGAGAAGGCATACCACCTTCCATCCGCCAATTACAGGATATGGGTGTTGCCAGGTTAAGCCTGGGTTCCAGCTTAATGAAAGCTACGTTGGCTTTGATTAAAAAAGTGGCGGATGAAATAGTTACCTACGGAACCAGCGATATTTTATTGGATGCGATGATGCCTGTTTCGGAAACGACATTGGCTTATAAGATGGCGATAGGTAGATGAGAAGTATTCCCTAATTAGGGACAGTCAACCAGGCGGCGATGCCTTTAAAGCAACGCCGCCGGACCTTAGTTGTTCTGGCATTTACCAAAATTTACTCAAGCGTTGCCTGCACAATTTGTTCAATGTCAAATTTTCGCATTTGCATAAATGCCTGGGCAGCCTTACCGGCCTTATTGGGATCGGTCATCAATTTTCCGAGAATAGTAGGTACTACCTGCCAGGAAACTCCAAATTTATCTTTTAACCAGCCACACCTGCTTTCAGCCCCGCTCTCGGTTAATTTTTCCCAATAGTGATCTATCTCTTGTTGCGTGTTGCAATGGATCGTTAAGGAAACGCCCTCGTTAAATGCAAATTTGTGAGCATGCGCACTCTCCATTAACATGAACTTCTGCCCGCCAAGGGTTATCACAGCATGCTTTACTTTTCCCTCAATGTCGGGCTGTTCATTTTGTGAGTAATGGAGTATTCCATCTGTTGCTGAATCCGGGAATATCGACGTATAGTGCTGGATGGCCTCTTTTACGCGGCCATACTGATCTCCGACGAACATCAAAAAAGGCGTGATCTTTTGTCCAACTGCTGCTATTGACCCCAGACTAATCTGCCATGAAATACCAAACCGGTCGCTCACCCAACCGTATTTTTCGCTCCACGGATACTTATCCAAAGGCATCAGTATAAAGCCTCCGCTGGATAATTCCTCCCAGATACTCTTTAATTCTTCTTCTGTTTCACAGATATAATACAATGAGATGGATGGATTGGGTCTGTACATAGGACCGCCATCTAATAACGTGATATGTTGTCCACCTATTTCTATTTCGGTGACAATAGGCGACTGCATTGCTATTTTCGCGCCGGGAATTATTTTGCAATACAAAGCGGCAGCTTCTTTTGCCTGGTTATCGAACCATAAGCAAGGCGTGATTAGTTCTTTCATACATTTAAATTTTATGTAAAGGTGAACCAGCCGCCCAATGTGGCATTGTATAAAACCGACATTATTTTTTCTTTAGTCCAAATTGCAGGTAGTCATTGGGCGTAGTTGCAGTAAATTCCTTAAAAGAACGGATGTAATGGCTCTGATCAAAATAACCGTTAGCATATGCCACGTCGGTCAATTTATCAAACTGGCCAGATTTTAACTGGTAAAAAGCCAACTGGAACTGGCAGATCCGCCGGTATTCATTGGCCGTTATCCCTACATATTTTTTAAAGATCCGTTGAAAGGTTCTTTCTGTGAGATTAAGTTCCTGCAGCATCTGTGCCAACACATCAGCTTCAGGGTTCTCCAGTATTTTGTCGGTAGCATACCGGATGATCATACATTCCCGCTGACTAGCTGTAACCTGGGAAAGAACAAACTGATGCAGTACCTCCACTTTTTCGGCTGTTGATGAAGCATAGGCTAGTTGAACAGTTAATGCCATTGCCTTTTGCGGATTCCAACGATTCAGCTCGATAGCTCCATTTTTTAGTTGCTGAGCAGATAGCTTGAAAACAGGCCCTAAGGCAAATGGCTTAAAAAAAAATGCAATCAGCGATGCGCGTCCCCATTCTGCCCATCTTTCTGTTGGAACGGTCTTTCCAAACAGTGACAGGCGATTTTCTTTATTCTGTGATGTACATAATAAAGCAGACATGCCGTTGGTAAATATTGGTAAATCCTCCGGCCCAGGGGGATCGGCACTTTCAAGAATTAAGACTGTTTGAACAACATCTTTTAATATCGGGTCTATTTTATTATACCATTGTTGCATATAGAAATCAATCATAACCGTTAATAATCCGGACACGTTATGTCCATTTTATTCGCTCTGGTATCTATACCCTGACAACTAAAAATAGGCCAATAGATGACGAATTATATATTTTTCAACTTTTTAATAATAGTACCTTTATCCACTTCCTATATTTATTTGTTAACGGGACAGAAACCTAATCCTCCTGTCGGACATTCTAACAATTTTAGAAGTATATTCTCTGCAAAAGTTATGCACGCTGGCCTCTATTTAGGTCTGGAGTTTCAAGAGCCAAAATTATTTTTAAAATATTTACTATGCTGTTCCGCATATACCATCGGGGACAAATTAAAACATCTCAACGCCTCAATTTTCATTTTATATCTCTTTCAATGACAGCGAGATTTAATCTCTCTTTCAGATAACTTTCCAGTTCCTTATCTTCACAATAAACATAACAACCTTTCAATCCTCTTGTCATCAAGGTTCTGTAAGTATTCTTAATAATCGCCCTGATTAATTTTTTTGCTCTCTCAGGCTGTTCTTTCAGCATCTTCTTATAGCCAGTGATAGATTTATCATCTTTGGACCTTTTTGAAGGATCTACTAATATCTGTCCTTCCCGGGCTATCAGGTCTTTTCCTATAATCACCCCTATGTATTCAACTTCCAGCCCCTGACATGTATGAATACAGCCAATCTGATCGATTGATCTCGGATCTATAATCCATGCAGATTCATATGCTTTAAAATTCCATTTCATCTTAAAGTTATGCTCAGGAATAATAATATCGTATTCGCTCGATTTTCGCTGACTATTCCAATCCCAACAATATCCTGCAACTAATCGTGCTTTGTTGCTAATTCTATTTTTCTCAGCAATTATATTAAATAGCTCGTTCGGACTATCCACCACTTTAAAATCATATGCGAATCCAATAGAACCAAGATATTTGTTAGCAGTCTCCCGGATTTGCAAAACATCATCCAGCCACGCAAGGTAACCATCAGAGCCGTTACAACGAAACTGTGAAGACAAGCTAAGCCGGTGTACTTTTGCACCGGCAGCAGTGGCAAATGCTTCTATCAATTGAATATCTGCATAATCGTCGAAATGTACCCGTTGATCTTCATCAATAAAAAATATGGAACAGGTAGCCGTTTTGATAATTTCCTTTATCTGGTTATCACCTTGGCGGAGAAAACCTGTTTTTTCTGTGAGGCGATGAGCTTCATCTACAACCAATGTGGAGATTGCGTTTTCAGGCGCGTTCATGAAAGTTCCTGAGCCAACAAATAAATTTCTAAGTTCAGTCATTCTTTTAACATCCCGGAGTTTGTCAAAATAAACACTACGTGGCGCCTGGGTTTTTGTAACATATTGTGTCATCAAGCCCCTTTGGTTTAATTCAACCAATAGATTAATAGCTACTACAGACTTTCCAGTACCGGGTCCCCCTTCAACAATCAATACGTTCTTATTTTTGCTATTAGAATGCCTGGCGAGATAAAGTGCCGTTTCATAGGTTACTTTTTGGTCATCGATCATAATGAATTCCTTATTCCCTTTAATCAATGACTTGAGGCTGTCAGCAAGGCTTTTGCTCGGTCTTATCTTTCCATTATCTATTTTGGCTATAATATTTGTTTTATCACCGTACTTCATAAATTTCTTTATGAATTCCCGCAATTTGATAGCATCCTTTTTTAAGAATACAGGTGCTTTCTCAATATAGTATTTATAAAATTCATTGGTTATTACATCATCCTCTTCATAATTATGCAGATAAGCACAAGGCTGAACGACAATGGATTCCTCCTCAATAGTACCGTTAAAGGATTGAAGCAAAGCCGCATATGACCAGGCTTGGTAAGAAGGATGGCTGGTAGGTATTCTGTTACCTCTGAACTGAGTTTCAACAATACCGTCTTTTTCGGTTAAGTGCGCGGCTGACCATTGTTTCAGCTCAACAATAATTACATTTTCTTTATCTTCATCTGAACCGGTAATGATAAAATCTGCCCTCTTAGAAGTCTGAGGAAGATGATATTCTATAGATATCCCGCAATCACCTGGTATAGTGTAATCGTTAAGGACCATTCCCATGTAGACCAGGGAATTTTTATACGACTGCAATTCATTAGGCGCTACAGATTTTCCTGTTTTTAGTTTTATTTGCCGGGCAATTATATTTTCAATGTCGTTTGTCAATAGATCATTGTCAAAACCCTGCTTGCTTTCCTGGTATACGATCATCTTAGGATGGAAGATAGGGTGAGAAATAAAAATAGCTTAAAAGTCGTTGTATTTTTTTGAAGAGCCTTTGGCTTTGCTTATCGGATACTTTTCTGCATTCTTCTTAATTTTATCAAGCACCATCTCTTTTACATCCAGGTTATGCTTATTGGCCAACAGGAAGCAAAAAGAAAAGACGTCAGCCAATTCTTCTTTCAATCGCTCCACATTAACTTGTTCAGCGTCAACCCCGTTTTTCCACAAAAATAGTTCATTCAGCTCTGCTGCTTCAATTGAAATGGCTAGTGCGAGATCCTTTGAGCCATGGAATTGTTCCCAGTTGCGTTCATCTCGGAATCTAATCAGCTCTTGCATTATAATATCGAAATCGGACATATTGAAAGTAATTTGATTAAATTATTTGAGGATTGTAAATGTATCATGTCAGGCTTCTTATCAAAAATGTCAAAGACGAATATAAGTATTACTGGTTTAAGATAGAATGTAATATTCTAGTAGATGGGAAGAAGAGGAAAGTACATAGGGCATTTGCCTCCCATTTCATCCTGATGTTAGTCTGCTTTTCCAAAGCTACAATAGCCGTTTCGAGCGATTATTCCAGCTTCCATGTTTACATTTTTACATTGTTTACGAATCGTAAACACTAACCAAAACGTAAACAAGGACTTTATATTCGGAAATTCCGAATTTCTTAACTTGAGTAGCTTGTATCATCACTTCCCGAATTGTTTCCATTTTGGAAATAGTTAACCATTCGGAAATTCCGAACAGTTCAAACTAACTCTTAAAAACCTTCTGCTGCATATACCTAGTAACATATTCATCCACCGAACAATCCCACCCCTTCTCTAGCCCCTTCACCCAATCTAATATCTCCGACTTTCAAACTTCAACAACTTTCCCATTCTAAAATGCGGCATCTCCCCCTTCGCACACTTGTTATAAATAGTGTTCGCATCCAGCCGGAGAAAATCCGCCAGTTCCTTTACAGACATGATTTCACCGCCACCGGCTGGCCGTGGCTTTTTCGGAACAGTTTACACCAATTCAATCCTTAACGATTTGATCTTCCGGATATCAGATTCCATACACAATAATCGTTGTTCAATTAAAGCTATATTCCTCAGTTCAAGTGATCATAAATAACCTTGTTGGCGGCTTTAACCCTGATTACATCAGATACTTAGGCATAAATTTGGGTGGGTTTTCACATGTTTATGATCAGCATTTCGCTGACAACATATATATCTTCTCCTTTCTCAATAAGGTCTGTAGGGTGTTTGCGCCGCCAGTTATGGAACTTGGCTTTGTCTCTCAATCCTACATTGGTGTACCATTCCTGTAGTTTTGTGCGTGTAAGGGAATAATTTAGTATAAGAAAGCCCCTATTTCCCGATACAGGCAGATGAAATTGGCTGTGGTGTTGGGTTTGAGAGGAGGAGGTACAAAAAGGTACAAACGAATTAAGAATTTATCGTATGAATTCACTCAGCTAAATTGGACACTAAAAGTTAACATCTAGATACGTTTTATATATTCAAATTTTTCGAAGATCTCCACTCCTGCTAATTTTTCGATTTCTGTAATTATTGCTTTCCCTCTAAGATTTATAAAGTTAACAAAACCAATTTTTACATCATTCATCCAAAGCGGGCTATTTTTACTCACATTCAAAAGGTGAGAGTTCATCACTTTTGAAAAATGTCTTTGCCCTTTATATTTCAAAAGATAGTTCTTCGGGTGGCTACTCCCAATAGATTGATTTTCGTCTGACTCCAAAAAACATATATTAGTAATACTATTTGCCCATTTCTCGTTTACAGAATTACGTGTCAATAACGCACTAGGAAAAATATGATGCCGATCTTTTCTATTTGATACTGAGGACACATTGTGTAACAAAATTTCATGTCCATTATGCAGATAAAGCGGCTTCTTGTTAAAAAGCATAAGATAATATGCCGCCGTTGGGCCACTGTTTATCCTATAGTCCGCTCTTAAAAAGTCATAAACATTAACTTTTGCTGTAACTTCATAATTAACTGAAGCTTCATTGCATAATAACTTGAAAAATTTGATATCAATTGGAATATTCTTATTGAACCCTCTTCCTGAATATCTCTCCGCACAGCAGGTGTACCAAAACCACTTTTTAATCTGTTTAATCTGAAGAGGATTCGCACGCTTCCCGTTTTCCGCAAAGAAGAAAGCCAACATAGAAAAGATATTTTGCGATGGTAGATCCTTTAAAGTCTTTATGTGAAACTGGGAAACTAAGAAATCAACCGCTTGGGTATATCCATACTCAATACTCTTCCATTTTCTTAAAAAATTCTTCTCGGCTGCGTTGGTATCCTCAATACTTTTAAGAAATGATTTGAACCCTGAGCCTCCAATTCTCTCTGCTCCATAAATCAATGCTATAGCATTTTGCATGGAATCAATTGAAATATTATTAAAGCCATATTGGAGTCCTCTTCTTGTCTCCAAGAGATGATCTCTAAGATTAACATTTGTAGCCAAAGCAAATAAATTATCTGCTCTGGTAATTGTCATTCCAGCAGAATTAACTCGAATAAAAATTTCTCTTACATCTTCAAAATCGAATCCTTTAAAACTTAAAACATAAAATTTATAACTATGAAATGCCTCATAACAAAGCTGTACTTGCTCTAGCTCCCATTTTTTTAATGTTAGCTGTTTATTCAACTCCGAAGGACGATTATTAATTAAATCTGTCAATCTGACAAATCCTTTCGTGTTCTCATCATACGATCTATTAAATACAAACCTCTTTTCACTTTCCCTTCTACAGTCAAAAAAAATTTCCGAGAAATTAATTTTAGATCCAGCTTCTTCTTTACTGGATAACCCTTTCAATATCCCATATAGTGTTGATAATCGCTGTTGACCATCAATTATTAACTCAGCGCTAGCTCTTTTTTTGTTAAAAGGAGGTACAATAGTTTTGCTATTAGGCCTTATACTCATGGCTTTTGAAGGCGGTACATCCCAAACAAGAGCAATACCAATAGGATAATTTCGGAAAATACTATCCATTAGTTTACAGATTGAATCTTTATTCCAGACATAGCTTCTCTGAATTTCAGGAATAGCGAATACTTTACTATCAAATTTCCTTTTAAGAGTCCTTAACGAATATGTTTTAATTGCAAAATCAGTCATGAAGGATTATTGTAAATTGCTATTTAATACCAATAATAAAATTATACAGTTCAAAACGAGACGTAAAGCTGTTCGTTCCTTAAGTTATTACAAATATTACTTTAATAACATACCAACCTAAAGCGCTACACCTTTTCTCTGTCATTACTAGCTAAAACAAAGATATTAGTTTTCATAAAGCTGGAAATAAAACTCCATAAGCTTCATTTATTAACTTATTCCATTTTTTAGGATCAGTCTCATTGATAAGGCTAATCTTTTCATTTTCGGTAAAAGGAGCTATCCCAAAAGATTTTATATAGTTGCGACTTAGTGAAAAATATCCTGATCCATATGGTTTACTGGTGCGATTAATATAGTACCAAAACAAATCAGATCCCAACAATTTTTGAAGAAAAAGAAGTTCAATTTCATTTTCAGCTAAAACAGCCAACCCATTATAAAACAACAAATTTTCATCTGTACTTTTTACAAAATTTGGAGTACGCGATGCGATATGCGGAAATAAAAGTTTATTCTTCATTTTTTCCAATGATTGATTTCTCCCATAAGCAAACCAATTTTCATAGTCTCCCAAGCCTCTATCACGGGTTGCCAAAAAGTCCTTTTGAGATTTCAGATATTTATATGCTTTGGGGAACCTGTTCTTTAACTCCCTCTCAGTATAAAGCTTTGCATGGCCTCCATTAAAATAATATGGAAAAATTATTTTCTCCAATACAAGACTAATATCATCTACTTGAGTTAACTTATTTGAATTGATAATATCTAAGCAAATTCCCTTTTCAATCTCAAAAGTCCTCCCATTCTCAAAATAGTAAAACTCTTTCGATTCTTTGACAGGAGTAAATATATAGACATCATTCTTTAATGTCGCTATGCCTGTCTTAGTATTATAAAGCTCGCCAAAAGGTCTACCAATATTTTCAATTTTCCTGATGACCTCAGTATCCTGAAGATTCCAGCCTACCTTATAATCGAAATCATCGTACCTTAATTGACTAAATTGTCCAATTTCATTTAAAGCATTAGGATCATTCATTGTATACTCCAAATAGGGAGAACTGAAATTTCCAATTAGACAAATGCATGTATAAGTAGACTTGCTATTAAAGACCTGTTGACTTCCAAAATCAATAATTTGAAATTTAAATTTATTGGTCTGAAAATATTCTCTTAACGCACGACCATTAACACTTTTAAAGAAGGTATTCATAGTAATATATCCTAAAACACCTTTCTTACATAAATTTTCGATTCCTATCTGAAAAAAAGGAATATATAGATCAGGCCTTCCGGTTTTGCAAACATCCCAATCAAACAAATATTGTTTTGTAATTTCGGGGATATTCTTTGAGCAAACATAAGGCGGATTTCCAATTATAATATCAAATCCAGTAAACTGATCAATAACATCAATCCACTTAAAGTTGAGGGCATCCCCTTGAAATAAATTAAATTGAAATTTTATGACATCCTCTCCATCAATAAGTGCAAGTAGTGACAATAATATTTTGGTTCTTTGGATTGAATACTCTTGGATATCAAGCCCAAAAATATTGTCTTTGTAAATATTAGAGTATGTTTTTTTACTTTTTTTTCTGATTGCTTTTGCTGCATCCAAAAGAAAGCTTCCACAACCACATGCTATATCAGCGACCTTTGCACTCTGAATCTTTATGATTGTTGTTTTGAATGTATTAGTAATTATAAACTCGCGAATTGATTTCGGCGTATAAACGGCACCGGTGACAATTTTATCAAGAGGAGAGATAACTGATTCGAAAATTGATATTAAATCCTCAAGCACAAATACTTTATGCTCACTAGCAATCAGTTCATTTAGCTTAGTTAAGATATCAAAATTATGTTTATCTTTTTTGGAAATTGTATAATCTAAAATCAGCTTATTATTTTTAAGCTTCAACCCATTCGCTTGAAGAAAAGAGGATACCAGCAATTTATCAACAGTCTGAGTGTCTCTTAAATCATTTTTTTTAAAAAAACGTAAAACGGTATTCTTTAAAGTAGGCTTGGACATAAGCTGGTAGAGGTTTTCCAAATAACATTTTGAGCACTATAGTTCCAATGACTTGCAAGAGTCTGAAAATAAGGTTGCATAATTTTCTCTTGATAACGTTTATAAAGACTCAAAAAATAGCCATCGTCCATAATCTGATCAAAAGCTAAGGGGAAAAAATTCGTAGTCAAAAATCCAATACCTAATATAAAATCTACGGGATGATGAATGATTCTTGGTGTATCTAAGAATAACGTATGACCATAATCAAAACCTTCATCTCTCTTAGGATTAGTGGTATACTGGAGATGATATACGGGATGCGGCTCATCAGCATGCAAAGACAGGTCATGTCGATCAATATGCAGACAGAAATAATGTGATCCAGAACTACTAAGCCCTCTAACTGATACATTAAAATTCAACTCCAACATTGGATCGTTTAAGTTATCCCATACTGTATAATCTGCAATCAGCTTCATATTTAAAGACAACTCTACCTTTCCTCCATCTACACCTTTGGGACGTACATGTTTAACAGTATCAACCGGAATTATTAAATCAGATATTTCATAGCCCCAAAAATTGCCGTTAGTTGTACCATCTTTAAGTTTAGGTGTTTCATTTTTCAAGGCTTCAGCAGCTATATATATAGGTGATGTATTTACACCCAATTCTTTTTCCAGAACTCTTGCAGCATTCCTTAGGTCATCAGCCCTTGCCTGTCGAAATTGTTCTATTTTCATCATTTAGTCAAACTTTCCTTTATTAACTGAATTCTCTCATTCTCAGATGGATGCGGTCTTAAGCCCTTAGATTCATATTCTCTTGATAAGATTGAATTAAGGGAAATATATTTGGGTTCTTGCCAAGGCTTAACCTCTTTAGACTCATATACTCTAAACCCTTCTAAAGGATCTAAAGGCATTTTATTACCTTCACATATAGTCCAAAAATTCAGGCTCTGACAATCTGCAATAGGCAGAGCGGGTACCAAACCCTGTATTCCTGTCATATTCTCGATAATCGCTAGTCGCTCTGGACCTGTTAGAGCAGCCAATCTTTTACCATTGGAAATTTGCTTGAATAAATCTACGACCTTGTCCGCCCACCATCTCGTCCAACCAGTTGAAAAAAGACCTTTATAAAGTGTTTCAGAAAACACTCCATCACGAAGATTGACCCAAGCATCTCCCGAATCTTCTATATTAACACCTAATCTTGAAGCAAGTACCCGTTCCTTAATCAAAGCTCCTGGATGATTAAACATCTCTTTTTCAATAAAATGAGCATACTCATAAACTGTAGTTTTACCGATAGCAAATCTTTCAAAGATTCTGGGATCTACAGCTTTAAATTCATCGCGACCAAAAATTTCTTGAATCGTTCGACCTCCCTCATTTAACCATTTATAACCTGTGGCAAGAGAATGGAGCTTCTGTGAAAACTTAGGCCAATTAGGATCACTTCCTTTTAAAAACTTATAGTCAAAAAGATTATGACTAGTTACATCCGCGTCATATGTAGCCCTCATTCTTTCATCTGTAGAGCACAGAATAATTGGACAAGCTTTTACACCACTTGTTGGATCTGACATTACTGTTCTTAATTCTTGTGCAATAGAAGGTGCATTATATGAAACATCTAATGTCATATTTTGATCCAATCTCAAATCTAAGATGAGACCGTCAAACTCAGGTAAAATCTTAGTCAACTCATTTTTTTGAGTTTTAAAGTCTTTAGGCTGCTGCACAATAACGTTAATTAGTTCTTGATCATTAAATCCATCTCTAACGGATTCAACTGATGTGTCATTTTCATCGTCTATATATAAATATTTCATTGCGCTCATTTTATCAATTCTTTATTTTCAGGAATTTCTACCCTCAGGCAGGTATTAAATCCGGCCTCTGGTTCAGTTACGAAAATATCTCCTCCATAACTTTCAACAATATCTTTTACAATTTTTAGCCCTAATCCAGTTCCAGTCATAAATTCTATTTCAGTAGAATTATGCCCTGATGCAGAAGCAGTCGTATAAAATGCATTAAAAATTCTTTCTTCATTTCCTTTAGGGATACCGTCGCCGTTATCCGAAAACTCCAGAAAAATCTTACCCTGATATCTGCCAGCTTTTATAAATAATTTACCAGGCTTCCCATTTCGTCTAATGGCCTTTTTAGAATTGGTGTAAAAGTTAAAAAGTATAGAGGCCCATTCCGATGGATGCATGGCAACAGTATAAAGGTCATAGCCTTCATACAACGGCTTTTCCAAAACAATACCAGCCCTGTTTAAATCATTACTAACGACACTTCTAAAGTCATTTACCGCATCTCGAATTTCTATTGGCTCCAATTCACGAAATACATTCCTTGAAATTGCTTTATCAAAATAGGATGAATAAGCAGTAAATGATTTGATATTGGTTTCCAGCCTTTCTACTCTATATAGAGCTTCTGAAAATTCTTTAACTACTCTTTTCAGATAGGAAATATCCGTATTAAATCCTGGTAAGAATCTCTTTACCTCATGTACAAATTCTCCAATTACTAATCCTAAACCGGCCAAAATACGAAGCATATTAATTTCTTCAATTAATATATCCTTTTCCTGTTTTTCAATTTCCCGATTTTCAATTAACTCCTCGAACGCTGAATTAAATTTATTCTCATTTTCAACCACTATACCATCTTTGTTATCTTTAGTATTAGTTGATATTGGTTTTTCATTGAAAATCTCCTTTATTCTTACAAGCGCCCTGTCTACTTTTTCACTGGGAGTCAAATCATCACTTTTTTTCCAATCCTTTTGTGAAGCAATTCCCTTTCTATGGCGAAGTTCCGCGACTTTTAAGACGGCACTAGTAATTGATCTATATACAAAATCAACCAATTCCTGGAATGCTTCGTTTTCATCAACACCTTCTCTACTTGATGTTTCATCAAATAAGTTAGCTGTTTCACCATCAACTTCAACAAAACCAAAAAAGCTTATATTTTGATGAGGAACGATGTACGTGCGTCTTCTAGTTGATTCGTCTAATTTAATCCAATCATTTCCGTTTTCTCCATACGGTAAAACCCTAAAGCCGTTCCGATAAAGTCTTATTCCTCCCCTATCATTTGCGACGCTTTTAATAAAGGTCATGATCTGCGGGGGAATTAATGAATTATCATATATAAAGTAATATGCCTTGAAACGCACATCTTTAATAAATTTGTATTGAGATTTAGAATTTTCCTTCTCCTTCCCAATTGGGAACCCTTTTCTCTGGAAACTCAATTTTTCACTTTTCAAATACCATTTTCCTTCTCCCTGGTGATTAACATGACCTTCAATTTCTGCCAATGCATGGGAAAGGAATGCCTGTTGTTCATCAGCAATTTTAATTAGTCCACTCTTTTCCCTCCTGAAATAGACACTTTTAAATCCAGGATCAACAGAGTTGCTTTTCCCATCTTTTGTTCTCTTGCTTAATGGAAACGGTTGCAATAACTCAGAAGTATACCGATAAACCCTTTTTATCATCGAATCGGACCATAAATCGCGCAACCCCTCAATTATCAAATCTGTACCTTCATCCTTTATTTTATCAACTAGAGTAATAGAATTTGAAATTGAAAATAAATCTGAATCGGTTTCAAATTGATTCCAATTAATTGATAATTTTAACGCTTTTTCAGAATCAGAAGTCTGCGTCACAATTGTAAGTCTTTCACCTAACCTTTGGGTTGCAAATCGGCCAATACCCTTCCTTCCAGCTCTTATTCTATCAAATTTGGGGGATTGAGGATTATGTATTTTATCTGTTGCAGATATCCGCATAAATCCATTAATCAACTGATATCTTGTCATACCTATCCCATCATCTTCAATATGCAATGAGCCTCCGGCTTCGAAAGTATTCTCAAATATTAGCTTAACTTCAGTGGCATCGGCATCATAAGCATTTTTTACCAGCTCAGATACCGCAGTTTCTTGTCGCCCGACAAGCTCTTTACCTAGTCTATTTATTATTCCTGCATCCACCGAAAACCTAATATTGGTTTCGTCATAATTAGCTATTTGATTTGATAGCTGCAGAATAATGTTACTATCAGAATTCGTTTTCTGAATTTCAGCAGTAAGTTGCTTTTTTAGGTCAGCAAGTTTCTTTGAACTATTCAATATTTAAAATATTTAAAGGGAATATAACAAATTCCCTATTTTAAATAAAAGGAATTACAATAGGATGTTATAAGGTTTGATTTATCATTTCAGGGTCAATACTTTATGCCTTGAAGCATATATATTATTCACAATGCTAAAATATAAAAATCTATGCTTTAGTCGATATCAATAAATCACGTACATCTACATCCAAAACTAGCGCGATGTCAAATAACGTATCAAGGGTAGGTTGTTGATCATTTGTACACCACTTGGATATTGTTGTCTTGTTCTTTCCTAACTTTTCAGCGAGCCAGATATTGGTTTTCCCTTTGTCTGCAAGGACACTCTTAATTCTATTAAGCACTCTTTTTTCAACCATTTTATTAGCGAAATTCAACATTGAAATGGCAATATATGAAACTACTATAAGCTCATTTTAAATCAAAAATGTCACAAAACAGAACTAAAATTGCATTTAAATGAATTAAATTTCCGAAATACAGAATTTTTATTTATTTTTAACCCTAATATGAACTTTTTAAGTATGAAAGTTAATCTTAGAAATAACTAATTCTATAATATAATTTATAAAGCGTATTTGCTTTATTCTCGTGCTGAAAACTGCGACCTTTCACGAACCCGAGAAAATAAGGTAAATCGCTCACGTTTTCCTTTATATCTTTAAAGGTAAAGGCGTGGGCGTTCTTATTGGGGTTCAGGGTGTCGCAGCCCTTCAGCACCATAGGGACTACCCCACGCCTCTTTTTCTAAATATAGTGGTAGCAGTCCTATTTACGGCTTTATTAATATTTCATGTATTACCGTAATCTGCGTACCATGAATTTATACATTACCAGTAACACGCATCAAAACAGCTATTTCTTTCAATTATTCCAACGAGGTGACGAGACGGGGCTTAATTATATTTATAACAATCTTTACAAAGGAGTCTTCTATTATGCCAGGCGCATAATTGAGGACTCATTTGTCATAAACTCCATCCTCCAGGAAGCCTTCCTCCGGGCCTGGGATTTCAGAACCCGAATGACCTCCATGCTGCATCTTTTCCGGTTCATCCGCCTATGTGTCCGGTGGGGATGCTACGAATACCTCCGAAAGAAGGTTAGTAAATTCCATCGCGGCTTTATGCATCTCGAATTTCTTGAGAATAGCCATTACGCATCCTTTAACCCAGAGGAAGAAGCAGAATGTACCCATCTGTCAGAGAAAAATCTTGAACGCCTGGAAAGAATAGAAAAGGCCATTCCATATTTACCGGCCAACAGACAAACCATTATAAGGCTTTATATGCTCTATGGCCTTAACTATAAAGAAATAGCCAGACGGTTTGCCGCTCCATACCAGCATATCACAACAGAAATTCAGGAAAGCATTGAATCCCTAAAATCAATGCTGCTGGCACCTCCGCAAAAGCAAACCACCGTTAGAAAGAACCATCAAGATAACTACACAGCACATTTAACACCAGACCAGGCCCAGATATATAAGTTACGGCATCAGGGCAAATACAGCTTTGACAGGATTTCTCGGGAAACGAACAGGCCATTAGCCGATGTAGTTAATCAGTACATTTTAGCCAATCAAACCTTACAAAAGATTCGCAAACATGGAAACAAGAAAAATCACTCTTACGCGTAGAATCCAGTTACTTATCAACAGTGGTGACGACCAAGTAAGACATGCAACCTGGGAGACGCTGTGGCAATGGCAACATTTCTGTTTTCGGGCGGCCAATCAAATATCTACCCATCACTTTATTCAGGACCAGATAAAGGAACTGTTCTATCTGAAAGATGATACAAAGGTTAAGTTGACTGACGTTCACAAAGATCCGGATGGGATATTAACCACCTCTAAAACCAATACCACCTATCAGTTCCTCAGCAAACGATATAAACAGGAAATACCAATGGCAATACTCTCGTCTCTTAATAAGACCCTTGTATCCACCTACAACAGGGAAAAAGAAGCATACTGGAAAGGAGATAGGTCACTGAGGAACTATAGGCGTAATATCCCGATACCCATACCGGCTGGAGCTTTAACCAAAATCCGGCCCATTGACCAAAGTAGAAACTATACTTTCTCTCTCTATGGGCTTCATTTTAGAACCTATTTCGGAAAGGTTCTGGATGACAAGTATTGTATGTGGAAGAAAGCTATAGATGGTGCTTATAAGCTTTGTAATAGCTCATTGCAATTAGATGATAGTAAGATTTATCTTCTGGCGGTTTTCCAATTTGATAAGCAGGTGGACAATCTAAACCCTGAGGTGATAGCGGAAGCTTCACTTTCCATAGAAATCCCAGTGGTCGTAAAAATCAACAGCTACCAATATCGAATAGGCACAAAAGAAGATTTTCTTTATCGCAGGCTGGCTATCCAAGAAGCTATCAGACGCTGTCAGAAATCATCAAGCTTTAACAGGACTAAAAACGGTAAGACACGGATGCGCCAAAAGGTAAATAGCTTCTGCGATGCGGAAAAAAGGTATGTCAACTATAAACTACATGTTTATAGCAAACGACTGATAGACCTTTGTATTAAGCATCAAGCGGCAACACTTATTCTGGTGGGCCAACATGAAACAGAAGACCTGGCAAAAGAAGAAAAATTTGTTATGCGAAACTGGAATTATAGCGGACTACGGCAAAAAATAGCCTACAAGGCCTACAAAGCTGGGATTAACTTAATTGTAGAATAATTCTTCTGGCTAGTAAAATATTTGAGGGTGCTTGTACACCCGTAGAGTGAGGCTTCATGTGCACTCACTAAATATCTTCCCTTTATGGTATCCATATAAGGGGTATATACAATTACAGGGTACATGGCTCATCATGCAACCGTACCAGAAACATTGAAGGCTATATACGATTAAGGTTCTTTATTATTCACCTAACCTCCAACAATTATGAAAAATTATAACCCAATAGTCAACTCTTCTGAAATAGAAGATGACTACAGCCAACGGCCATTCCGGCTTAACAAACAAGAAATCAATAACCCACAATTGGTAATTACTGATTTCTGGAAAAGATATTCCCTTCAAAGCTTTAGAAAACATCTATGGAATGGATTTATTAAAAATCTGCTTATGGGCAATATTGATCCATTAGGAACAGCAGAACTATACATAGACATGGAAAGAATGATTGAAGTTACTTACTTGCTTAGAAATCAGGTTACTGATAATACACCAGAAAACAAATAACTTCCAGGACTAGACATATCCAGGATTATAAATAATTACTTTAGCAACATATTAACTTTCATCTAATACAATATCAGGATGGTAATCATTGGTGATCTTCATGGAGGTTATCCGGAAATACTTTACAAGATCAAAAAATTCGGACTGGAGAAAACCGCCTTTATACAGGTTGGCGACTGGGGGCTTGGCTTTCAGCATAAGGAGCTTGATATAAAAGTATTGTCTCAAATTGATAAATTTCTTAGGGAGAAAGAAAATCATCTGTACATATTGAGAGGCAATCATGATAATAAATGGTTCTGGGATCATTGGGATACCTTCAATCTTCGAAACGTCAAACTAGTACAGGATTATGAAGTACTGGAGATAGAAAATCAACGGGTCTTTTTTATTGGTGGTGGCATATCCATTGATCGTCTAAGCAGAACGCCCGGTAACGACTACTGGCCGGACGAAGAAATCCAGTTTGATGAGGCTTTGCTAAAATCAGCATGCGCTCAAGGCATTGACATCGCTATTTCGCACATAGCTCCCAAAGAAACATGGCCTTATACCTTTGATCCCATCGTCCTTAATTTTATTGTTAAGGAGATGGCCGCTGGCAAAGACCTGGCTACTGACCTGGAAAACGAACGACAGATAATGAGCCAGATCTACTCATATCTTAAAGCTGCCGGATGCAGGGAATGGTATTATGGCCATTATCATGAATCCCACATGGAAGAAAGAGATGGATTAATTTTCAGATGCGTAGCAATCCAGGAAATGTATGACACAAAATAATCTAACACAGATATATTGGTTGGAAGGCTTCAGGGGAGTTGCCCACGGCAAACATGTTATTTCTATTGAGGACCTACCGGAATTTCTTAAAAAATGTAATGATACCGGGCTGCAGGTAGTTGGTTTAAAAATCTGCAACCCGGTTCTACATCTGGAATGTATTCTTCACGCTAATGAAAGCTATATTCAGCAATTTGGTAAGACTGCACAGGAAACCTGGTATTTCAGACCGTAACTACTACCGGTTCCTCTCATCAGCTTTCTTCCTCAACTCCCTGGCAGACTGTTCTTGTTCAGTAGCCAGTCGCAGCATCTCAAGCCGGTCTTTTTTCAATTGCTCCTGTCGTAGTACACTATCCCGCAGGGCGGGAGTCCGATAATATAGACTGTCGGTAGTGGTTAATAATTGCTGAATTGATCTATTATCCTGTAGTTTCAGGAAGCGGTATTTTGTGTCTGCTTCTTTATACTGTTTTAGGTTATCAGCCGCATTATACCACCCCATACTCAGGACTGCAACAACTATTACCAGAACTATCACTATAAAAATAACCTTTGACAAATGATGATGATGTATTAGGTTCTCTGTCCGGGGTGTTTTCATTATCCGGATGTTCTGAGATAAGGCAGCAGTTAACGCTACTACTTCTTCTTTAGGTAGCGAAAGCTGAGTGAAAGTATCATGCATCCCCTTCCAGATCTCGGCAATCTTACCTGAGTTATCAGGAATAGCCTTTACCTTTTCATCCAGATCCTGCAATAACTTTTCCTGTTCATCTACTTTGGATGCTAGTGTCTCTATAATCTGATTCATGATTTGTTACTTTTAAGATTTCAATGAGATTGTCTTTTCCTCTTTCTTTTCTGCTCCCGATCATATGCTTCCTGGGTTAATTCATATGGAATAGTATTGCCGGTCATTTCAGGTTGTAATAACCATTCAATAAGATTTGCTAAATTTTGAATCCCTGGCACGGGGGAAGAACCGCTATTATATTGGGGCCGGTCATTATCGGTATAGTGATTTTTTTTCCCAGATTGTTTTCGGGAAAGTGATTCAAAATTCCTTTGCTCATGTTGCTTATGCGCCAGCTCTTTTTTCAGAGATAGAATCCTCTCGATTTTTGAAAGGGGGAACCCAACATCGCTTCCTTTAATCTTTACTTTTTTTCCGTCAATAAATGAAATCCCTCTGCCTTTAATTACGGTATAACCCAATGAGTGCATAGCTTTTTCAAAGGCTGGGTAATCATTCACCTTCCTCAAAGTATTCCGGATGTGATCTTTCAGGTTTGTCCTTCTTTGATCCTGTCGGGGAATTAATTGCTGGTCTTTCGATAAAAAAGCCTTCGGACTCAATACTTGCGTCAACCCTAGTTTCTCTTCCTGCTTTCGGCAAAAAGCTGCCATTCGCCTATAGCTGTTGCTATCACTTGCAGCTTTGCCGTCATATCCTACTCTATTCGCTACTATATGAAAATGCTGCTCACGGGTATCTTTATGAAAAACCATCAGGTACTGGTGATCTGCAACATTAAATTCCTTTACCAATGCTTCCCCCAGCTCAATCAGCTGATCTTTGGTCAGATGGTCACCTTCAGCCAATCTGATAGAAAGATGAAATGCAGCCTTTTCTACTCTTTTACTCAGGCGGGCTACATCCCTAAACTGTTCTGCCATCTCATACTTATCTCCGAAACAATCATTAAAAGCTAGTATTTCTGCTCTATCCTTGTGCTGAACACCATCTCTTAAAGACCTTTCTCTTTTCTCCTCTTCGGACAAATCTTTTTTATCTTCCAGGACATAACTGATAAGATGATAAAAAGAACTTCCGGTAATTACTGTGCCGATCACCTGAGATAATTTTTAATCTCCACTGCAATTCCCTTTAGCACCGGCACCAGGTGTTGAAGGTCTACCCGCTCCAACATTGATAAGTCTTCATCCTTATTACGCTTTTTGGCGACCTGGTTGATGTTGGCGGCTATATGGTTAAGTGTTCCGGATAGCGCCAATACTTCGGCGGGGAATACTTTAACCTGCTGATCAACCTTCCCATTTACTGACATCTGCCTGATATACTCTGATATATTAAGGTTTAATTCCTTTGCCTTTTGGGCAATGACCAACTTTTCAAAAGCTGAACATTTGAAGGACAGGATAATATTTTTCCTGACTTCTTTTGAAGGACGCCCTCCTTTACTCCCCTGCTTCTTATCATTCTGCGTCATGATTCAGTTCATTTTATTTCATTGAATCCGCCTGTCAGCGGATGAAAAAGCCTACCCACAAATGCGATAGCATGTGGTGGGTCAGAGGTTTTGGTATTACCAAAACATAGCTGGCTATACCGAACCTCAAGACCCATATGCTCCCGCCCGCATGGTTTTCCTATGCTATAATTTGTCGTCTGATTTGGGAGAAGCAATCTTTTTACCTTCCCCTTCAGGTCCGTTTTTCTTGGGTCCGGGCTTAGTTAATTTGTTTTGAGGCGGTAACTCCATCTCAAAAATCATGGGGTTATCTATACCGTATTTATAGATATTCTTTTTCAAGTCCATCCAAAGTTGAATGTTATAATCCGCCAGTTCTATCAGTTCATCACGGGTTAACCTGAACGGATTATGCACAGATGCGGGGGAATTACTTTCCGAAACCCCATCGTTGCAGGCAAGTATATTCGGACGATACCCTTCGCCAAGCTCTAATGATTTCCCGATAGCCATGCTGTTTCCAAATAACTTAATCTGCTTACCAGAACTTAATTGCAGTGTTTTTCTTCTGAAGTCTGCCATAATTTGAGATTTTTAATAATTGAATAATTACTCCTGAGAGGGGTGGGTTACGGTGAAAAGAAAAGGATCATCACCTTTTTCTGATGTTAACCTGGGCGTAGCTTTTTGAGGTTGTCTTGTGGGCGTTTGTTGGTTTCCGCAGGGTTAGAATGGATGAGAAATTGATTCAGGTCCTTGTAGTTCCCATATGTATAACTACAATCGCGGTATTTCTTATCCAGGGCTAACGCCTGATGTGTTTGAGCAATACCCGCCTTATCTCTATCCAAATACAGATGAATAGTTTGATGCCCCTCCATTAATTCCCGGCTCTTTTTAAAGAAGGATAAAGAATTTAGTACCAGGTAATTAGTCACTGGAAGATTGTTCCCTTGATGGTTTGTTAAGAAAGATAGAAAACTGAAGAAGCCTTCATATACGGATACTTCAGATGCACCGTTATCAATAAACGTAGTTGCCTTGGGGCTGGAACTCCCCTTGAAATAAGGATTGCGCAATTCATACCCACCCGCATCATTTTTAAACCCGATGGCGTAATAATCCTTTCCATAAAGGGAGTACCTAACTTCCCGGCAAAACTGCCGAGCAAGTTGCAGGGGAATACAGCGCAATTCCAAATAGTAGAGCAGGGCCGGTGAAGCAATCGGCGTATCCCTTATCACCCGAATCTTTTTTTCTTCACTGGAAAATTGGGGAGCTGGCTCCACTGGTGGAAGCTGAGAGATAACCTGATGCCGGTGAAAAGAAAGAAAAGATTGCAGCTTCTCCAAAACCTCAGGAATGGTACAATGATGAAACAACATTCCAAAGTCTACAATACTTCCTCCCTGACCAATTCCAAAATCATAAAATAAATTCAGTCTGCGGTTAACCTTAAAGGAGGCGGTATTCTCTTCCCGGAACGGAGATAAATACCAATAATCCTGACTTTGGATCTTCTGGGGCTGGTAACCAAGGGATGCCAGGTAGTCAACCATGTCTATCCGTTTTGCCTCCGCAATGGGGAAATCACTTGTTGCCATAAAATAGTTTGAGATGGGTTAAAGGGTTAATCTTCCCGTTCGGGTTTCTGGTTCATGGATCGAATCCGCTTAATGTCTTCCTCCAGCTCAGACAGGTAAAACACCTTCTTACGCTCACCCAGATCATGGCGGCGGATCAGGGACATTTGTACGAACTTCCGGAGTGTGGGGGCAGAAACACCTATAATTTTACAAGCCTGCCGGATGTTCAGCGGTGTTTCTGATAAACCTTTGGATAGGTTATTTTCCTGGAGGCAGGACTTAACGATACTTTCAATAAAGAGTCTTGCTTGCTCTATACTGAAACCAATAAATTGCATTTGCTCACTCATATCTCTTCACTATTGATTCAGAGCAAATATGAATGCAAAAAATGCCGGTTTAAGGCAAATACCGGAAAAAACATGCAAAATCCGGACTTTGTTTGTAGGATGGCGATTGCTTATTTTCTTTTATTGTTAGCTAACTCCTTCTTAATCAATTCAATGATGGGAGATATATCTTTCTCCTGTTGTTTACGCTTCTTGGGGTTAATCTTGCCCATACTCACCTCAGAAAAACCGGAAAATGGGGTTCCGTTTGCCTTGAATACCCGAACTTTCTTTTCAATTACCTGCCAGGAAACGATAAGTCCCTTTATATCCTTCAATACCTGAAAGATGATTTTTAGAGACTGATTATCGAAGTTATCCTTTTTGATCAGCTCTAATAGGGGGCTGTTTTCATTGCAAAATATTTTACGAAAGGTATCCACATCGTAAGGGATATGAAAGTAAGGTTGGAAGGCGGTATATAAAAAATCAACCACTTCTTTGCAAGTTGCCGGAGAGAGTTCTTCATTTAACTTCAGATAATTATAACTGCTGGCTTCCCTTTCCCGTTTTTCGGATGTGGGTACATCCAATTGTTTGGAAGAAGAGGTGCCCGGTTGTCCATTAGCATCTGTAATTTTCGCCTTCCCTGTTTTTCCTT
Organism: Chitinophaga sp. Ak27; assembly: GCF_012726295.1. Lineage (GTDB taxonomy): Bacteria > Bacteroidota > Bacteroidia > Chitinophagales > Chitinophagaceae > Chitinophaga. The sequence continues at coordinate 124,630 of NZ_JABAOB010000013.1, forward strand.
GAAGAGTTCGTAAATAGCCGAGTAACATTGCTCTTTGTTCCTTGTCCCTCTCCACTATCCTTAAAAAGTCTGCATTCTTTTGAAAATTGGATTTTTTCAGCAAAGCCCATTTCTGTTTGTGATCCGCATCATCCAAATCATATTGATATGCCTGAGGATACTTCTTGAGCAACTTAATCAAGTATTCAAGTTTTGTATCATCATAATGTTGGTTTTTCATCTTTGTAAATATTTCAATTCGAAGAATTGATTCCTCAAAGTTGAAATACAGATACCGGCTGCACCAGTCAAAATGATTTACCAGGCTATCGAAGTTTAACGGAAACGGACATCTTATAAACGAAATACAATAGTGGTTATGCAGAGCATGGTTGGCAAGCTTATCAAAGTCAATAGTCAGACGAGAGGATTTCTTCGTCTGATCGTTGTAGGGTATTTCTCGGACGAAAGCGCTTGTTTCTCTTACTCTGACAATAAAGGGCACGTCCTTAACTTGGTCGAGGGCCATCATTGCTTATAAGTTAATGTATAAATTTACCAGTTAAATGGGCTAAAATGGGAGTGTAAAATAAACTGTGTCAACATTTAATTTACAATCGTAATTTGAGCCGCTCACCAAATATAATTGATAACTGAGACACAGTCAGGCTCCAGTTCTGGAGGGGCTGTGTCCACTTCTTTTGGATATTTTGGGTAGCCAGATAAATTAGTTTTAGCAAAGCCATATCGGAAGTAAAGGCCCCTTTGGTTTTGGTCACTTTACGCACCTGTCGGTGGAACCCTTCTATGGTATTAGTGGTGTAGATGAGTCTGCGGATAGCCTCAGAATATTGGAAGTATGTACTGAGCTTATCCCAGTTTCGGCGCCAGGAGTCTATTACAACGGGATACTTTTTGCCCCATTTGTCATCCAGCTGCTCCAACTGGGATTCCGCCTCTTCTTTGCTTACCGCTTGATAAACGGGTTTTAAATCGGCCATAAATACCTTCTGGTCCTTACTGGCTATGTACCTGATAGAATTACGGATTTGATGTACTACGCAGCTCTGTACCGCTGTAGCGGGGAATATCGTGGTAATAGCCTCCGAAAAGCCTTTTAAATTGTCAATACAGGCAATAAGTATATCAGATATACCCCGCTGTTGAAGATTGGCCAGGACGCTCAACCAGAAGTTAGCTCCCTCACTTTCCGAGACATACATGCCCAACAACTCTTTGCGTCCATCAGTGTTTATTCCAAGGATATTGTAAACACAGCGGTTAACTACTTTGCCATCTTCTTTGACTTTATAAAACATCGCATCCAGCCAAATAATGCAATACAGTGGCTCCAGGGGACGGGCCTGCCATTCTTTAACAAGGGGGATAATTTTATCAGTGATGGAAGACAATGTTGCTGCGGAAATATCGGTATCGTACATATCTTTGATATGAGCAGAGATGTCCCGTAGGCTCATCCCATGACCATACATGCCGATAATCTTGCTTTCGAGGCTCTCAGCCAGGATGGTCTCCCGCTTTTTGATAATCTGAGGCTCAAAGCTGCTTGCCCGGTCACGGGGCGTCTCCAGTTCGATAGTTCCATCAGCTGTTTTAAGCTGTTTCCGGTTTTTACCGTTCTTTCGATTTCCGTTTGCCCTCTCTTCATCGTCTAAATGAACTTCCATCTCACCCTCCAGGGCAGCTTCGAGAATATCTTTCAGCAGAGGCGCAAAAGCACCATCTTTACCAAACAGGGACTTACCGGAGCGCAGTTGCTCCAATGTCTTCCGTTTGAGTTCTTCGTAGTCAAATTTTCCTTTTTGTTCCATAAAAAAACTGTATTAAAGATCTTGAATTTTTAGTCTTTGACACAGTTTATTTTACAGTCTCGCTAAAATGCAAAATAACGAAGATATAATCTCTTTTTTATGTGTAATTCTCGGGATTGAGTTCTACATTAGCTTTTCTTAGCAGCCGCCTTTCTTGCATTTTCAGCGATAACATAATTAGCATTCTCTATCAGAGAATTATTATATGTTATTATTTCAACATCTTCTACAAAAAAATCGCTGTCATCTGTTACTATAATATATCCATTTTGCTTCGCTAATAAACAATAATACAAATCATTAAAGTCTAATTTGAGAGGTGGAGATTTTAGAATACTTGAGCCTAGAATCTTTGTTCCACAATCATCATTTACTAACTCATATAAATGACTAAAAGTTTCTATATCATCACACAAAGAGATATATGCTTGTTTATATTCTTTTGTAAGTCTATAAGTAGACTTATAATGGGTTTTATCTGGGGTTATTCCGTTTGTTGCGCAAAACTTATTATAAGAAACATCCCGAATAAATCTATTAATAATCTCAGACAATAACAACGCGGTTACTACTATCTTTGGAGAAGAGTGATGCTTTTTAAATTTCTCAAAAAAATCCAAGTATTTAATTTCTCTCTTTGTCAAATTGAAAGGAGGCTTTAATATCATTAGCCACAGGTTTGCATCAAAGAAATATTTCTTTGATGCAATAGTGACTTTGTCAATGCTTCTTATATTATAACTCATTAGGCAATAGCATTCTCGATCAGAGAATCATATTCTTTTGAGTTAATAGCATTTTCCTTAACTTCTTCAATTTTTTCAGCTAAATGAGGAAGGCTAGCAAAATTAATTTTCAACAAATTATCAATTTGCTTAGGGTCAAATAACAAATACATCTTACCAATTGATGCATTCAAAAACTGGGTTGAACAACGATTTATTCCCTCAAAGGAAATTTCCATTAATTGATGAGATTTGAATGCTTGTTCTAGGGCCGAGAAAACTTCTAAGCCTTCATTGTGGAATGCAGCAATTGGACTTTTTAGTATTTCAGAAACCACAATTTTCATAAACGATATTTTAAAATGCTAAATATTTTAGTATAAATATAAACATTCTTAGTGCAAAATTAGTTCCATTTGTGGAAAAAAAGAGATTTATTTTTTAAATATTAAGTTAATTGTGGTTCCCCTAAAGGGTGATGTAATGACCCTTCCTTCCTCAAATATTGTATTTGCGTATTCAGAAGACCAAAAACCATCGCCAGAGACAATTTGCATAACTCCTTTATTTTCAGCACAATACTTATACATACTTCTTATACCGAGACTTCCAGGTGTTTGATCTAAAATTAACTTACTACTATTTCCAGCTAAAGCCCAAATGATCGATTCAAGATGTGAAGTTACCTCTCCTCCTGTGGCTTTGGATACACGATTAAGAAATCCATCCCCCAAGTCTACCATGCTAAATTTCAGAATACCTATCCTGGGATAATATTGTCCCCCCACAAAAAAAGGATCTTTAGTGTTTGCATGGTGATTAGTATTACAGAAAACCTCAAGTAAATCCTCATAAATTCTCTCCTTTAAATTATTATCCAAATTATCTGGCATTCCCCTGTGAGAAAGTAGTTCATGATCAACATAGTTGCAAAATTCATCCTTTGCGTTACAATCAAATGCCATAACAGGAACTGTACTTTTACGGTCGTCTACAATCTCATTACTATCACGTAAAAATCCGTTACGAAACAGCACATTAAATTTTTCTTTTATAATTCCATATTCTGTTTCAAAAAGCAAGTTATTGCTACGTTCAAGGCTATATAGCATAGCTAAAAGCAATGCGCACATGTTACCATCGAACCATTCTATATTCGTAAAATCAATATGTATCTTTGTATTATTATATGCTAAGCAAAAATTATAGAATTTACCTAATTGATTATAACCACTATAATCTGTTGAGATTTTGTCTAATAGTTTGAAGGTTAGCATTGTCTTGAATTATTGTATTAAAACTTATCTGCTTATTCATCTAAATATAAATTATATATCTTGATTTTATTAATCATATTAAGAACATACAAGAGAAAGGCTATTATTAATTGATCTATTTCCTTTTTTGAAATAATTCAATATTCGGAAATTCCAATAATTAATTCTCCAATCGATGTTTTAAATTATTGATTTCGATTACCCACTCTTCAGCTCCCTCCCAGCATTCTTTCATTTCTGAATCGGTGGCGATCATATCAATACACTTAATTGCCAATTCTCTTAGCTCATTAGAGATTTGTTGTTGTTGTTTTAATATTTCAATTACCGGCTCCAGATTATGGGCAACCTCATGGTAATCTGCTGGTATTTTACCGTCCAGGATACATATTACCTCTGCAGCGGCCACGGCCGGCTCGTTAAAATTCGCGTTGTCAGGATTATCGATTGACGCCTGAAGTGTTTCTCTAATAAATTCAAGAGTTGGCATTCTACTTAAGTCAATAACCCAATCTCCCGCGCCATCATTTCCGAAACTTCCTTCATTCCATGTTCCCATTTTCAAAATTTTTGTTATGTAATAATAGGTTTACGCTATTTCTTCGGTTTATTAATTTTTTTGAGTCTCTCGTTCCAAATTGTAGTTATCGCACTTCCGATCCTCTCGAATTCAGCAATCGAAAATTCATCAGTTTTTGCATTATTACACCAATAGCAACAAAGAGCTATGTTATCATTCGTATACGGTAAAAAAGGATCTTTCCTATCTAATTCCATAAATTTTCCTCTTGTAAGATGGCGCTTAGTCTTGATCCAGCCATGTTCCGCCAGTTCTTTAATTTCGGATTCAAGAACCTTACAATAGGTGCAAGACCGATCAATTTCATCAGCACCATAGAATTTAATGAATTCCTCTTTTGAAAAGAAATGCTGTTCCTGAAATACCTTCTCTAATGCAGACATGTGCTGAGTATTTTTGTCATACCAATTCTTATACAATTTGTCCAGCTCCCCAATTTTAATATGGGGATAATTCGGTACAGGAAAAGAGGAAACCATCTGGTGACAACGTGCGTATAAATCGTATAATTCCTTCCGAACAGAAAGCTTAATCAGTTCATCAATGTTGGGTTCTGGAATAGCCGGACTCTCAATGAAAAAATGAAATAAGCGAATATTAACAAAACTCTCAAAGGCCCGTTTTCGTATTTCACTATATTTCCTTTGGGCAATATTTGTTTGGGGCATGCTATTGCTTTATGAGTAATAGAATTAGCAAGTTGTTGCATTTTTAACAACAACTCAATTTGAATTAAAAACGTTCTCCGTTACATAGCTCTTGCATTTAAGATGACGACAAACACCGGAGCAATATACCCAATGTAATTTTCCCTTTTTAAATGCGATCTGGATGCAATCCAATCGTTTTACAGTATATTTTATCAAAATAATCTGTTTTACAGTAGACCAAATTCGTTTTACAGTAAGACCGAACACCAGAAACGTAAACAAACATAAAAATTCGGGAATTCCGAATTTCTTAGCATCAATAAGACTTTCTTCCTCCCATCAACCAGACTTTTGAACTATTTCCAAAATGGAAATAGTTAACCATTCGGAAATTCCGAACAGTTCAAACTAACTCTTAAAAACCTTCTGTTGCATATACCTGGTAACATATTCATCCACCGAACAATCCGAACCATTCTCCAATCCCTTCACCCAATCCAGTATCTCCGACTTCTTAAACTTCAATAGCTTCCCCATTCTGAAATGTGGCATCTCCCCCTTTGCACACTTGTTATAAATAGTGTTCACATCCAACCGGAGAAAATCCGCTAGTTCCTTTACAGACATGATTTCACCGCCCCCGGCTAGCCGGGGCTTTTTCGAAACAGTTTCCAGCAATTCAATCATTAACGATTTGATTTCCCGAATATCAGATTCCATACACATTAATCGTTGTTCTATTGAAGCCATATTCATCAGTTTAAGTGATCATAAATCGCCTTGTTCGCGGCTTTGGCCCTTGTTACATCAGGCACCTGCGCATAGATTTGGGTTGTTTTTACATGTTTGTGGTTCAGCATTTTGCTGACTACATATATATCTTCTCCTTTCTCAATAAGGTCTGTAGCATATTTGTGCCGCCAGTTATGGAACTTGGCTTTATCTTTTAATCCTACGCTACTGAACCAGTCCTGCAACTTTGTACGTGTCCGGGAATAATTAAGATCAGGGAATACCAGGCCATCCCCCTCCGGTTTCTCTCCAAGAATGGTATAAGCCTGTTTACTGATGTAATGCTTAAAAGAGCGGCCCGGTTTAGGATCGACAATGTATGCATACCATGAATCCAGTGGAGTGGAGTAATGCAGATCACTCCATTTTAATATTTTAATGGCACTGAAGCGGAATCCAGTGAGCAAAGCAAAAATGGAAGACCTGAAAACAGTATCATCATCCACTGGATTTTGAATTAATAACTTCAATTCTGCATCGTCCAGTATCTGGCGGTGTGTATCTATATTGCCTATCCGTTTTACCCGGATGGTATAATCCTCCGGAAGAAACCTGTCCAGGTAAGCTTCTTTCACAATGATTGTAAATTTATCATAGTAAGAAGCGGCTGTATTCTGCGATAGCTTTGTATGTTTGGATTTCAGGGAATGTGTATTTAACAAGAATTGCTTGAACTTTTGGAGAAAGATTTCATCTATATGCCTGAATTTACAATGGTCACCCATCCATTTATGTAAGTATTTAACGGCCGTTTCATAATGAGTGGTATCAACATTCTCTCGCTGCTTTTCCCGGATGAAACTCTTTGCATAAAGAAAGAAATCAGCATCTAATGAATCTTTATTAAATAAACCATTTTCCTCCAGCATTAATGCTTTCATGCGTTTGATGTAGATCTTCTCGGCAATTTCACTATATAACTTGTTCTCCTTAACCTCCAGAGGGGTAACAGGATTAGCGTGTACATACAGGTTCAGGAACTCTCGCCTGGTGAAGCGCTTGTTATGCGGATTCCATACCGGCGGATAATAATCGATGTATAAGCTCAGCTTCCCGCCTTTCAATTTCTTCTTGCGCAACTTCCCTCTCATTTGTTCCCGAATTTGGTGATGATATAATTCATAACTGTTTGCCGGTGAAAGAAAAGACTACGGCCAATGCGGAGCCGTGGGAATTCGTTATCGTTTTTTATAAGCCGGAATAAGGTACGCTGACTTATCCGGGTGATAGCGGATAAGGCTTTAATGTCTACCAGCTCACTGGGTTCCTGTGGTGGTAATTGTATAGGAACATAAACAACATGGGAGCCTAATGCTGATTGAAGCATTTTGTCTTTGGTTTCAACATTGGAGTCTTCTACCTTTTTATTCTTTTGACGGAGTTTATAATTGCGTCTTGCGCATTCAAGTGAGCAAAACTTGGTAACCGTCTTTTGGGCAACGAATATTTCATTACAATGTTCGCAGATCTTTCTTATTCTGATATTACTGCTCATGTGGAATTATTAAAAAACAGAAATACGGGTTATAAGAGGTATGCTTATCCGGGTCGTCTACTATTTAAAAACTGTCTACTACTGTCAACTACTGCCATCATTTCTCCAAAACAGAGAATACTGTACCTCTTTCTATACTATTCGAAAGGTACACTTTTGGGGGTCCAAAACCAAAAAAATCAGGGGGAAATATAAAAAATTTGTCCGGCTACAATCGTTTACTACATTGCGTTTGGAAAGAATATGAAAATAGAGAAAAGTATAAGAAAGCCCCTACTTCCCAATACAAAACTTGCTAAAAATATAATCCAACCTATCTTCATTTGTCACTTCCCCGGTAATCTCACCCAGGTAATGCAGGCAAAGCCGGATATCCAGCGCCAGCAGATCGCCAGGTAAACCATTGTCCATGCCTGTCTTTACATCATTGAGCGACTTGTGCACCTCCAGCAACGCTGCATGGTGGCGGGCATTGGTGATGATAGTATCTTCGGTGTTAATGTCGCCGGCCATTACTTTGTGTACAAGGGCATCTTTGAGATCCTGGATGTGTGCATGATTTTTTGCGGAGATGAAAAGGATATCGGGGAATTCGGCGAATTTGGTTTTGATGGCGTCTTCTCCGGTTATGTCGGTCTTGTTACCTACGAGGAGGTAGTTGACCTGGTCATTTTCAAAACTATCAATCTGCTGACGTATATCCGTAGCAGTTAGTTCGTTCACATCGAACAGGTATACGACTACGCCGGCTTCTTTGATTTTCTCCATGGTTTTTTGTACGCCGATGCTTTCGATGGTGTCAACGCTTTCGCGTATGCCGGCTGTGTCTATGAGGCGGAAAAGGATACCGTCGATGTTGAGAACCTCTTCGATGGTGTCGCGTGTGGTGCCAGCGATGTCGCTCACGATGGCCCTATTTTCATTGAGGAGGGTATTCAGAAGGGTTGATTTACCGGCGTTGGGTTTACCGACGATTGCAGTGTTGACCCCATTCTTAATCACATTACCCATGCGGAAAGAATCGATCAGATGTTGAACGACAGCCGAGGCATTGATTACAAGCGAATACAGACCACTACGATCGGCAAATTCCACGTCTTCCTGGCTAAAGTCCAACTCAAGTTCAATAAGGGCGGAAAAGGTGATTAATTGCTCGCGGAGAGTATGTAGTTCTTTCGAGAACCCACCCCTCATTTGCTGCATGGCCGTCTGGTGAGAGGCGGCGGAATTGCTGGCAATGAGGTCGGCAACGGATTCGGCCTGGGTAAGGTCCAGCTTACCATTCAAAAAAGCCCGTTGGGTAAATTCACCTGGTTTAGCCAGGCGGGCGCCAGCTTTAATAGTGGCATCTATAATTTGTTGTTGTATATAGGGAGATCCGTGACAGGATATTTCTATCACATCTTCGCCGGTATAGGAGCGGGGACCTTTATACAGGCTAACCACTACTTCGTCTATGACATGGCCTTCGGCAACAATGCTACCGAAGTGGAGGGTATGGGTGGCCTGCTGGGTGAGGTCTTTAGCAGGAAACAAGCTATTACAGATGCGATAGGCAGCAGGGCCGCTCAATCTTATTACGGCAATAGCGCCGAGGCCTGGTGCGGTGGCTACGGCCACAATAGTATCATCAAATCCGGTTAATTTACCCAGCATACCTTATTTTCTTTATGAATATATCCCAAAGGACACAAATTTACGCACAATAGCGGCGATCACCAATTCCGCCAAAAATCAAAGGTCCCGTTCCAACGATGTTGAAACGGGACCTTTGAAAAACTATGTTATACAGTACTACTCTTGCAAAGTAAAGCGGATAGGGAGGTTGAACTGTACGGAAACCTGGCGGCCATTCTGCTTACCAGCTTTCCATTTAGGCATGGTTTTCACCACGCGAACAGCTTCTTCTTCCAGGCCACCACCTTTTGCGGCACCTACTGTTTTTACATCTTTAATGTTTCCCTCAGAATCTACTACGAACTGAACGAATACAGTTCCTGAGATACCATTTTCCTGTGCAACGCGTGGATAACGGATGTTTTTGCTCAGGTATTTTGCCAGTGCTTCCTCACCACCGGGGAAGGTTGGAGGTTGTTCAACGAAGGTGAAGATCTCTTCTTTCGCAGGAGCAGCTGGAGCGGTTACCACACCGGTACCTTTACTATCTTCCAGTAATCCTGGATCGATACCGTTTGGATCACCTTCCACAGTTTTAGTACTGATGGCTTTGTCCTTAATATCCTCGTGTTTAGGAGGTTCCTCATCCGGTGGTACTTCGTTATCTTTCTTGATAACCGGAGGAGTAAATTGTACTGACGGTTTTACTGGTGGCGGTGGCGCAGGCGGAGGTGGAGGCGGAGGTGGCGTCTTCGGATCATCCGGTAACTTCACATCCTCCATCTTAATTTCCTGTATCACCGGCTTCTTGAGGTTATCTCCCTCAGAAGCTTTTACCCACTGTGATATCATGTACGTTGCAAAGAATATTACAAACAATGACGCGGTTCCCAAAATAGCATTCCGCACACGCTTATTATACTGTCTCCGCAAATCGTACGCCCCATATTCCTTATTCCTGCCGTCAAACAGGATATCAAGAAAATCGGACTTTAAGACTTTAGCAGAATCCATTGTTGTTGTTTTATGATGGATGCAAAAAAATAATTATTCCACAAAACTTTTAGCAGCTGGCTGATTATTTTACACCGTTTGCAGCTTCAGTAGACTGTATCCATTTTTTATCCTGGTCACTGATGTCTACAGTTGCATAACGTTGTATTCTATTGATAGCCATTTCGTCAAGGATATCAACGAAATTCTTATAATTGGCATCGTTATCTGCCTTTATAATTACTACCACGTCTTCTGGTTCACCTTTTGCATTTCTCAGTTTAGCAACTTCGTCCCTCTTCTTAATGATCTCATCTCTGATTCCTCCGGTATTAGCAAAGCTGGTTGCTTTGAAGAAGTCAGGATTAGCAGAAGCATTAGGGTCTTGTGCCAAACCTTCGTAATAATAAACTCGATTATCTTTTCCGAGTAAGATAGTCAGGGCCGTACTTTCTTTTACTTTATTCTGGTCCTTTTCGTTCTCGGTATCTTTTGGCATGATCAAGTCCATTGTTTTGGGCTTGGACATGGTAGTGGTCAGCATGAAGAAGGTGATCAACAGAAAACCTAAATCCACCATGGGCGTCATATCTACACGGGTAGACTGTTTCTTGGATTTCGTCCCACCGTGTTTCTTCCCTTTTCCACCACTACTACTGGTATCCATTTCTGCCATAGTAGCCAATTTTTTTTAGTTCTTAAATCAACAGCCTTCCTGGTCAGGAAGTAGTTGCTGTCGTTTACTTTTTGTGTCCTGCTGCCTGTTGTTCTTCCCAGGCGGCAGTGCCTTTAGGTGCTTCTTCCAGGTTAGTAACCAGGTTCAGCTTCTGAATTTTCTTCTTTTTGAAAGTATCCAGAATTTCCTTGATCTTAGGATATGGCGTCTGGTTATCCGCCTTGATACAGTACTTTACCTTGTTCAGATTAGTACCCTGTGCAGCGTTACCATAATCAATCCATGCTCCTAATTCACCATTGGCAGAATCTGTAGGGATACCTTTATCCAGACCAGCAGTTTTACGTTGCTCTTCGTTGAGAGACAGGTATTGCTTCAGGTCTTTGATTTGTGCTCCTACGCTGGCTCCAACTACAAAGTTTCTCATTTCTTTTTCGTCCAGACCCAGATGATACTGCGTATTCAGATCTTCTATCAGCTTTCTTCTTTTCGGCTGGCCATCCATGCTGAAAAACACTCTTCCGTCCTTATCTACTGTGAATAACAACACATCAGAATCAGGTAAAAGGGTTGTGTTTATGGAGGATGGGGTAACTACTGTTACCGGCTCATCCGGCTTGAATTTAGTTGCCAGCATAAAGAAAGTTAATAGCAGGAAGGCCACATCACACATCGCCGTCATGTCGATGTTGGTGCTTTTCCTTGGCATTTTAACTTTAGGCATCTTTACTCTTTTTTATGGTTTACTTTAAATAGATTCAAAACCGCTCAAATTCCACAAAATAATCTCAAAATTATTTGTGGTTAGCAGCGAAGCTCTGTGTTAAAGTAAAGCCAGATTCGTCAATAGCGTAAGTGATGCTATCGATATTGGTAGTAAAGTAGTTATACATGATGATCGCTACAGCGGAAGTACCGATACCCAGAGCGGTATTGATCAACGCTTCAGAGATACCACCTGCCAGCTGTGCAGAGTCTGGTGCACCACCGGTAGACATCGCCGCAAACGCACGGATCATACCCAATACTGTACCGAACAGACCTAACAGGGTAGCTACGGAAGCAATGGTAGACAGGAACACCAGGTTCTTTTCCATCATTGGCAGTTCCAATGCAGTTGTTTCTTCAATTTCATTTTTGATAGTCAGGATCTTCTGCTCAGTATCCAGCTCGGTGTTAGTCACCATTTCTTTATACTTCTTCAGACCAGCTTTCAATACGTTACCTACAGAACCTTTCTGTTTGTCACACTCAGCCAAAGCTGCATCTATATTGCGGTTAGCCAGGTGATACTGTACTTTGCGCACCAGCTCAGAACCACTGAATTTACCTTTAGCTTTAGACAGGTAAAGGAAACGCTCAATAACGAAAGTCAGACATACCAGTAATACGGAAATCAGGATAGGTACGATCAATCCACCTTTGTACACAGTACCAAACCATTTACCAATACCAGAATCAATCGGATGTCCCTCTGGATTGTTACCCTGGAAGTTGGCTGGGTTACCTAATACAAAAAAGTAAAACAGAAAACCTATCACTAAACAGATAGGCACAGCCAACGCAGCGAACAGGTTGGATGACTTTTTAGGTTGATGAGAAGATGCCTTAGCTGTAGCTGCAGTCACAGTTGTTTTAGTCTCAGCCATGTTGATTGAAATTTTAGTGTTAAAAATTAAACTATTGTTTGTTAGAAGTTACTAAATACGATTGTTGTTACCATGGAATGCCCCTCAGCACTCAATTTACTGTTTTATTCAGTGATTCGCAAAGTTATAAGGTTGGTCCAAAAAAACAAGTGCAGCTCAAAAAAACCCACAAAAATTAACTTTCACACGCAAAAGCCCCATCACAGGGCTTTTAAACCACTCATTTTTTTAGAGCAAACACTTACATAAGCGAATAAACCAATATTGCAGTTCTCACAACTGATTGTTACTGTCCCAATTATTGAAATCGTTTGATTTTTTTCAAAGTTGGACGCACAATTTAAGAAAAAATTCAAATGTTCCAACAGAAATCTTACAATTCCGGGAACTTATTTATTCCCGCGCCAGTCAACACTTTCAGCCGAAGCTAATTGGATTTAGCAATAAAACATCCGGAAATTCTGTCCTCATAAGTGGAAACTCAATACCGCCGCGGAAACTAACACGCCATCCCCCAGCACCTCCATATGAAATTATTATCTGCTATAACAATAAATGCTTACATAAAAAAAGTTGCCACCGCAACTAGTGTTTAAACGCTTAGCCCCCGGTTTTGCTCTTTTTTTTTCCATTCCTACAGTCTTTACTGCGCTTATGGATTTTCCTGATAAGTTAATACTTAATATACTTACTTGCAAAGGTTTTTAAAAAAACATCCCAAGTTATCAAAAACCAATTATCAAACTGTAATGAGCCAACCCATTCAACACAAACTGATACTCGCCATGGCAGGAGTACTCTGCCTGAGTACTGTAGTTTTACAGCCCGCTGCAGCACAGCGAAAAAAACATTCGAAAAATGCTTCGCCAACTACTCCTGCTCCAGCAAAAGATACAACCGGTAAAGCACCCATGATCAAACCAGGCCCAAAACAAGGCCCCAAACCTTTCGCGGAAGTCATTACCGACAAAGCCAAAAGCGACTCTGGATTATTCAATATCTATAAACTAGACGACCGCTTCTTCTTCGAAATCCCCGACTCCCTCCTCGGCAGGGATATCCTCGTGGTAAACAGGATCTCCAAATCCGCCGCAGGCCTGCGTGCCATGATGATGGGATTTAGCGGCGACATTATCAACGAAAATGTTATCCGCTTTGAAAAAGGACCTAACAATCGCATCTTCCTCAAAAATATCTCCTACTCAGAAGTATCCAAAGACTCTACCCAGCCAATGTTTACTTCTGTAAGGAACTCTAACCTCCAGCCCATCGTGGCTGCTTTCGATGTGAAAGCATTGTCCAAGAACGAAAAAGGTTCCGTGATTGATATGACGGAATATCTCAGCGGCGATAATGACATCTTCTTCTTCGATGGCCAGGTAAAAAATATGCTGAAACTCGGTGGTGTTCAACCAGATAAGTCTTACATCTCTGATGTAAAATCCTATCCGTTAAACACCGAAATCAAAACCGTAAAAACATATAGCAAAAGCGGTGGCCCCGCAGGGCCGGGTATGCCCCCCTCTCCGGGAGGTAATGCTACCGTGGAACTCAACAGCTCCATTGTATTACTCCCTGAAGTGCCCATGCAGCCACGCTATTTCGATCCACGCGTAGGCTACTTCACTACCAGCGTAACTGATTTTGACGCCGATCCGCAAGGCGTGAAAAGACTCCAGATGATCACCCGCTGGCGCCTGGAACCGAAACCGGAAGACATAGAGAAATATAAACGCGGGGAACTGGTAGAACCCAAGAAACCCATCGTGTTTTATATAGATCCTGCTACCCCTGAAAAATGGCGTAAATACCTGATCATGGGCGTAAATGACTGGCAATCCGCTTTCGAACAGGCAGGCTTCAAAAATGCTATCATCGCTAAAATGGCGCCTACCCCACAGGAAGATTCGACCTGGTCTATTGAAGATGCCCGCTTTTCCGCCATCGTTTATAAACCTTCTGATGTACCCAACGCAAGTGGCCCTCACGTGCATGACCCTCGCTCCGGAGAAATAATCGAAAGCCATATCAACTGGTACCACAACGTAATGCGCTTACTCCGCAACTGGTACTTTGTACAGGCCTCTCCCAACGACACCCGCGCCCGCAATATGCAGTTCAGCGATGAACTGATGGGTGAACTGATCCGTTTTGTATCCTCCCATGAAGTGGGCCATACGCTCGGATTACGCCACAACTTCGGCTCCAGCTCCGCTTACCCGGTAGAAAAACTGCGTGACAAAGAATGGGTGAAAAAGAACGGCCATGCCGCGTCTATCATGGATTATGCCCGCTTTAACTATGTTGCGCAACCTGGCGATGGTATCAGCGGCGCCGACCTCTATCCCCGTATTAACTACTATGATAAATGGGCCATCGAATGGGGTTACAAGCTCCTGCCGGAAGCTAAATCACCGGAAGCAGAAACGCCCATCTTGAATAAATGGACGGTAGAAAAGCTGAAGGATAAGAAATACTGGTTTGGTACGGAGTCCAACCCAGATGATCCGAGGTCACAAAATGAGGATTTGGGCGACAATGCTATGATTGCGAGTGGATACGGCATAAAAAATCTTCAATATATTATGCCAAATCTCCTGGCCTGGACTAGCGTGAAAAATGAAGGATATGCTAACCTTTCTGAACTCTATAAGGAAATAGCCGGTCAATTTAGCCGTTACATGGGCCATGTAGCTAAAAACGTAGGCGGTATCTATGAAACTCCTAAAACTATAGAACAATCCGGTACCGTGTACGAGTACGTTCCAAAAGCTACCCAAAAAGAAGCTATCCAGTTCCTGAACAAACAGTTGTTTACCACGCCTAAGTGGCTGATCAACCAGGACCTGTTAAGCCGCTTCGGTGGAGATGGCGTTTCCCTCATCCTTTCCCGCCAGGAACCGATACTGGATCGTCTCATGAGCACCAATACCATCAATAAACTGGTAAGTGGAGAAGCCGCCCAGGGTGCCCAGGCTTATGCAGCAATCGACATGTTGAATGACCTGAAGAAAAATATCTTCTCGGAAATATACACGCACCAACCAGTAGACGTATATCGCAGAAACCTGCAACGCGCTTATGTGGATAACCTCACAGAACTCGTGGCTCCTGCAGCTCCGTCTGGTAATATAATGTTCGGCAGTGTTGCCAATCCATCCAAATCAGATGCTGCCAGTATTGGCCGTGCGCAGCTGGTAGCCCTGAGAACAGAACTGCGTGCTGCCACCGGTGGCGATGGCATGACCCGCAGCCATGTTCAGGACCTCATTGCCCGTATTAACAAGGCCCTCGATCCTAAATAACGACGAGGTATACACGAAATAACCGCCCCCTTTCCCGCATAACCGGAAAGGGGGCTTTCTTTAGCATCTACCCCAAAGCCTCGTAATTCTTCCGGAAATTGCTTAATATCGCTCCATTATTTACTCACGAAGCCTCAAAAAGTGAAAGATAGGACAAACAAAATAACGATATACGATATCGCCCATCAACTGAACCTGTCGGCATCAACCGTTTCACGTGCATTGCAGAACAATCCATTAATCAATATGGAAACACGTGAAAAAGTACAACAGGCGGCCAGCGAAATGGGGTATGTTCCCAACTGGATTGCCTCCAGTCTCCGGAAAAAAAGGTCCAATATCCTCGGACTTATCGTACCCCGCACTTCTATGTACTTTCAAAGTACCGCCATCAGCGGTATCCAGCATGAAGCGCACAAGTATGGATTTAGTATTGTTATTGGCCAGTCAGACGAAACAGTAGCCATGGAAAAGGAGCTGGTACATACCTTTTACTCCCTCCGCGTAGATGGGCTCCTGGCAGTAGCTTCCATGTTTACCACCAACATCGATCATTTTAATCCGTTTATAAAAAACAATATTCCACTGGTTTTCTATGATCGGGTGCCTGCAGATTTCCAGGGATATACCATTACCGGAGACGACTTTAAAGGCGGATTTCTGGCTACCGAACATTTGATAAAGCAAGGCTGCAAACGCATTGCCCATTTCTCTGGCCTGCTTTCCTGTAACCTTTATCAACAAAGGCTTGCTGGCTACAAGGAAGCGTTGGCCCAATACAATATCCCGTTCGATGAACAGCTGGTATATATCCACGATCTGACTATGGACGCTGCTACTACCGCTGCTCAACAACTATTTGATGCGCAGAAGATGCCCGATGGCATGTTTGCAGCAAATGATAGTTCAGCCGTTGCATTCATCCGTGAAGCCAGGAACCGAGGCATTGCTGTACCGCAGCAAATCAAGGTGGTTGGATATTCCAACGACCTCTCTTCCCGTATTATCTCTCCATCGCTTACCACTATTGAACAATCGGGGTATAACATGGGGCAGAAAGCAGTAGAAACAATTGTTCAACTAATCAACCACGAAGAAAGTGTGAAAGTTACCAGGAACTATGTATTCCCGGTAGAACTAATTAAACGGGAATCAACCCAGTTATAACCTTTACAAAACAATATGACCTGCAACTTTATGAAACCGTCTCTGTACGCACCACTTGTATGCGCTGTTATTATCACCTTATCTGCCTGTAGTAAACGCATTTATGTACCTAACATGGTCAATGCACCGGTACTAAAAGAAAAATATGAATTCAAAGGCAGCATCACTCCTACCAATCTGCAAGGCGCCTTCGCCGTAACAGACAACATTGGTATCATGGCCAGTGGACAATATCTCTATGGGTTCAATGCTGCAGACCCTACGAATAACAATGATCGCTCTGACAACGGCAATCTGTTCGATAATACTACCCGCGGAGGTATGATTGAAGGTGGTGCTGGCTACTTTAAGCCTTTCGGCCCTTCCAAAAAAATGGTGTTTGATGTATATGCCGGTTATGGAGGCGGTAGCTTCAAAACCCTGGCGCCCGACTATAGAACTGGCTCCGGTGTGGATCTCAATGATTATACTATTAGGAATCACTTCAGCAAAGTATTTATACAACCTAGTATTGGCTATGTACACCGGGTAGTGGAAACTGTTTTCACCAGTCGCTTTACTATTGCCAATTTCTACAACAGCAGTATGGGCACTAAAGCGTTTGAAAACAATCCGGACGAAAAAAATAAGTTTCTCCGGGTGGCCGATAAACCAGTAGGTTTTTATGAACCGGCTTTTACAGTACGTGTGGGGTATAAATATGTGAAGTTCCAGGCCCAGCTGCAGTTTTCCGTTCCGCTTAATGATACCTATGATTACAATAACAGTGTAAATAACGTTAATAGCTATTTTCAACCGGTAGCCTTTAATATGGGAGTAGCGGTGAACCTGGCACAATGGTATAACCAGGCAAAAGGTAGATAACCGTAGTATTTTCCGGGGAGATGTTATTAAGAGAAAGATTCACAAAGACATTTTCCAGGAAGATATCCCGATAAACAAAAAAGCCTCAGTGTTTGTACACTGAGGCTTTTTTAATAAGTATGGCAGTTACCTACTCTCCCACATGATAGTGCAGTACCATCGGCCATGAGGGGCTTAACTTCTCTGTTCGGAATGGGAAGAGGTGAACACCCTCGGCATAACCACCATAAGATCTTTTGCTGTTAGAGCAAATAATATGTTGAAAGTTTGATTGAACTTATACGTCGTAAATAAAATTTTCGGAGATCCGGTAACAGCTTATCTGTCCGGATAAATAAACAAAAAAGCCTTAGTGCAAAGGCACCAAGGCTTTTCTTAATAAGTATGGCAGCTACCTACTCTCCCGCATGATAGTGCAGTACCATCGGCCATGAGGGGCTTAACTTCTCTGTTCGGAATGGGAAGAGGTGAACACCCTCGGCATAACCACCATAAG
>NZ_JABAOB010000014.1 GCF_012726295.1 Chitinophaga sp. Ak27
CTGTCCTAAAATCACACTTTTAGACATTTAAACATCCCGACAATCAAATCAAGATCTAAAAGCTGAAAATTTATCACTTAAAAAAAAGGCCGACCAAAAAGCCTTATTTTACTTTTTGGTCAGCCCCGCCTTCTGCTTTAAGCTTTCAGCTTTATTTTATCAGCTTCAGCTCATTGATGATATTTTTTGCACCGCCCAGTTTTTCAATGCACCATAATACATAGCGTACATCCACGCAGATAGTACGATTGAATTCAGAGTCGAACTGGATTTTGTGGCTCAGTGCTTCGTAGTTACCATCGAAGGCCAGGCCTATTAGTTCGCCGTTGGCGTTGATAACAGGAGATCCTGAGTTACCACCGGTAATGTCGTTAGTGGTAATAAAACCAACTACGATATCGTTGCGTTTAGCATCTTTATACTGACCAAAATCTTTTTTGTTATACAGATCCACATAGTTAGCCGGCAGATCAAATTCATAATCTCCGGGAACATATTTCTCGATCACGCCTTTCATCGTAGTTACGTAATCGTAATGTACCGCATCGCGGGGAGAGTATGGTTTCACCTGGCCATAAGATAAGCGCATGGTAAAGTTTGCATCAGGGTACCTGTTGGCGTTGGGATTCATCTGCATAACGCCTTTCAGGTAAGTGCGGCCCAGGTCATTTATTTTGGTATTAAACTGGGTATACAGCGGCAGGTATTTACCCACATAATTTTTGATAAATGTGCTGGCGTATGCGAAAGCCGGATCGTTCTGCAGGGTTACTGCATCTGGATTGGCTACGAATGCTTTCCATTTGGCATCGTCAAAAATCATGGTATTGCTCATTACGCCGGTGGCCCAGGTACGATATGTATTGTCTTCATCCAGGCTGCCATATTTAGCTTTCAGCGCTTCATAGAAACCCGCTGGCGGCTGGTCTTTAGCGATGTCGGTGTAATACATATGGCAGGTAGCTGCCAGGATTTTCTGGTCGCTGGGTTTGTTTTCGCCTTCCAGGAAAGCCGTGCGGGCTTTGTCTGCCGCTTCTATGGCCTGTTTCACGGCGTCTTTAGGAGCGCCTGGCGTTACCAGTGCCCTTTCCACACCCATGAGGGAACCTGCAAAAGATGTCAGCGGGGAACCTAGGATACCTTCATTCAGATATACGCGTTGTTTGGCGTAAGGAGTCCATGCTTTATAAGTGGCTTCGTAATCTTTCAGTACGTTGGCAAATTCGGGTTTGTCTTGTGCCCATTTAGCAAAAGCGGCCTCCTGTTTTTGTTTATCGGCCAGTACACCATGTTTTTCCAGTTGTTTGGTTTCGCCATCAAAGAATTTCCAGTAGTTGGCGATACCGGCGTAAGAAGAAGCCAACTGCAGTTTTACCGCAGGGTCTTTCTTCATCTGTTCAAACATGGCTTTCAGCCTAACATCGCGCAGGTTTACCAGGTAAGGGTTTTCAATGCTGGTTTTCAGTTGTATGCCATAAGAGGTTTCGTAACGGTTGGTACCGCCGGGATAACCAAAGATCATAGCATAATCGTTTTCCTTCACGCCTTTGATAGATACCGGCAGGAAGTGCTTGGGTTTCAGGGGCACGTTGTCGGCCGCATAAGGCGCTGGCTTACCATCTTTCCCGGTATATACGCGGAAGATGGAAAAGTCGCCGGTATGACGGGGCCATTCCCAGTTATCGGTATCTCCGCCGAATTTACCCACACTTTCAGGAGGCGTACCTACGAGACGGATGTCTTTATAGCGCTCATATACAAACAGCAGGTACTGGTTACCTTTGAACATAGGCACCACTTTAGCTTCGTAGCCGGTATTAGCGGTAGTTTTAGAGATGATATCGCCGTATACCTGTTGTTCCTTCTTGGCTCTATCCGAGCCATCGAGGCCTTTCAGAGCATCTTCCACTTCTTTGCTCACATCCTCCACTCTGACCAGGAATTGTACAGAGAGCTGGGAAGAGGCAATTTCTTCCTGTTTATTTTTAGCGTAAAATCCGTTTTTCAGGTAGTTATGCTCTACAGAGCTGGCTGCGGCAATGGCGCCATAGCCGCAGTGATGGTTGGTAAAAATAAGGCCTTCGTTGCTTACAATTTCTCCGGTGCAACCACCGCCAAAAATAACAATGGCATCTTTAAGGGAAGCTTTGTTGATGCTGTACAACTGTTCTTTGGTAAGCTTTAATCCACGCTTTACCATGTCGTTGTATGTTTGTTGCCCCAGTAAATAAGGTAACCACATGCCCTCATCTGCTTTAGCCCACTTGACAGATACGCTAAACAGCAAGAGCAAAACCAGTAATTTTTTTCTCATATTAAATCAGGTTTTGTTTTTTAGGACCTCAAACCTACCTATTTTTTTCCTATTGGGCAGGGATCGGCAGGTCCGCCCACATATATAATAATTATTTTTATATAATAGCGCCTGAAAGAAAAACTGGAATATGATTTGCTTAAGGGGAACAGCCTGACGGCCATGCCAATTATTTGTTTCATTTAAAAAGAGTGATGATATGAAAAAGATATTCTTAATACTGGGCCTGGCTGCATTTTTTGCCTGCAACGAAAGCAGCCAGCAACAAGAGAAGAAAGAAGAAGTAAAAGAAAACATCAAAAGTGCGACGGAAGACATTAAATCCGCCGCCAATAGTACCGGCGATTACCTGTCTGAACAGAAAGACCAGGCAGCAGAGGCCATCCGGGAACGGATCAAGGAAATAGATCAGACATCTGAGGAGTTGAAAAAAGAGGGGGATGAAAAAAGCAAGTCGGCCCGCAGAAAGCTGGGAGCATTAAAAGCGGAGATGAACAGGAAGCTGGAAGATGTAAAAAGCAGTAGTGCGGAAAAATGGGACAGTACGCGTACAGCTGTGGATCAACTGATGAAAAAATCGGACAAAGAGTGGACAGATTTCAAACAGGATTTTAAAGATCTGTTTAAAAAGGATTAAAGAATACTGCGGTATATCTTCAAAATTCGGTAATCCTTGTTCCGTGAACATTAATCTTGTAATTTTACCCGGATTAATAGATTTGATTTGTTACTTTCTTACTATCAGGAATTATTAACAGAAGCCGGCTGTGATGAAGCCGGAAGGGGATGCCTCGCGGGTCCTGTGTTTGCGGCAGCCGTTATATTGCCGAAGGATTTCCGTCATCCGCTGCTCAACGATTCTAAACAGTTGAAGGCATCTGACCGGGATATCCTTAGACCGGTGATTGAAAAAAAAGCCATCTGTTATGCCGTTGCCAGTGTAGATAATATAGAAATTGACAAGATAAATATATTAAAAGCCTCTTTCAAGGCCATGCACCTGGCATTGGAAAAGCTGCAACAACAACCCGAATTTATCCTGGTAGATGGAAATCGCTTTTATGCCTACGGCAGTACGCCCCACGCCTGTATTATCCAGGGCGATGGAAAATATGCCTCTATTGCAGCAGCGTCCATCCTGGCAAAAACCTACCGGGATGAATATATGCAACAGTTACACGGCGACTATCCGCATTTCGGCTGGGATGTAAATAAGGGGTATCCTACCAAACAACACCGGGATGCCTTACGTGAGTTTGGTGAAACGCCTTTCCACCGGAAATCATTTCGCTTGTTACCAGAGCAATTGGAGTTAGACCTGTAGAAAGCGAAAGCTTAGGGCTCTGTTAACCTTAGACTTATTAATTTTGCCCTATTAGGGAACAATTATGTTAAAGCAGACACAACAGCAGAAATTATTACAGAAGCTTTCACCTCAGCAAATTCAACTCATGAAATTGCTGCAGGTACCTACTGTAAACCTGGAAGAGAGAATTAAAGAAGAGCTGGAGGAAAATCCCGCCCTGGAGTATGGGGAAGAAGCCGGGGAAGACGAATTCAAAGAACAGGAAGAATATGAAACTCCTTCCGAAGAAGATGAATTTGAACCCGACGGCAGTGAAAACGAATATGACAATATAGATATTTCTGAATATGTAAGTGAGGGAGATGATGACGTGGCCGACTATAAACTACGCGATGATAATTATCCCGATCCTGATGAAAGTAACAAAACCATTCCGATCCGGGTGGAAACTTCTTTTCATGAACACTTACTCAGTCAACTCGGCATGCTGGAACTCGATGAGCACCAGAACGCCATTGCAGAACATATCATTGGCAGTATAGACGACGACGGTTACCTGCGCAGGGAAATCAGCTCTATGGTGGATGACCTGTCATTTTCACAGAATATCGACACTACAGAAGAAGAGATTGCATTGCTGATTAAAAAGATACAGGATTTCGATCCGGCCGGCGTTTGTGCTACCGATCTGAAAGAATGCCTGTTATTGCAGCTGAAACGCAAGTCACAGGAAGATCCAGGTGTATATAATGCCTACCAGATCCTGGAAAACTACTTCGATGAATTTACCAAGAAGCATTACGAGAAGATACAAAAGGCGCTGAGCTTAACGGATGAAGGCCTGAAAGAAGCTATCACACAGATTATCAGGCTTACGCCTAAACCAGGGGGTAATTTTGCCACCCTGAATAAAGCAGAAAGCTATGTGCTCCCCGACTTTTTTATCCTCAACAATGCCGGCAAACTGGAGCTGACGCTAAACTCCCGTAATGCTCCCGACCTCCGTATTTCCGGCGGATACCGCGAAATGCTGAAGGAGTACGACCGGGGCGACAAAAAAGATAAGCGCCAGAAAGAAGCAGTACTCTTTATCAAGCAAAAGATAGATGCCGCCAAATGGTTTATAGACGCCATCAAACAGCGGCAACATACGCTCCTTTCCACCATGGAATCTATTATGGATTATCAGCGGGAATTTTTCCTCACCGGGGATGAAACCACCATGAAGCCAATGATTCTGAAAGATATCGCCGACCGTACACAACTCGATATTTCTACTGTTAGCCGGGTGGCCAACAGTAAATATGTACAAACGGAGTTTGGTACCTTTAAACTGAAATTTTTCTTCTCTGAGTCCCTGTCAACCGACAGTGGTGAGGAAGTATCCACCCGGGAGGTGAAGAAGATTTTATCAGACCTAATAGAGGCGGAAAATAAACGTAAGCCTTTGAGTGATGAGAATCTGACGAAGATGTTGCAGGACAAGGGATACAATATTGCCCGCCGTACGGTGGCCAAGTACAGGGAACAACTCAATATTCCGGTAGCCCGTTTACGTAAAGAATTATAAGCACCATACCATGCAAGAACATGCAGTTTTAGACCGGAACGGGAACTTACACGAAGCGCCGGAATTTTCACCTGGTATGCGATCCCTCGCACAGGCTATTTCCTATATCTCGCATCCGCTGTTCATTCCTTTGCTGGTTACCTTCCTGATATTGACGTCTATTCCCGAGTATATGGTAGCATTTAAGCCGCTGAGTAAGCGCTTCGCTTTTGATATGCTGTATTTCCGGGTAGCGATCATCAGTATCGGTTTTCCGGTATTAACGCTGCTGCTGGCCAAGGCGCTGAAGTTTGTTTCTTCTATATATATGAAGACCCAGCGCGACCGGATCATTCCTTATGTAGCGATGATCACCTACTACTTCTGGGCATTCTATACCTTTCTACAAGAAGGACGGGCGCCGAAGTTTTATACCGCCTTTTTCCTGGGTGTTTTCCTGAGTATTTCTATCGCTTTTATTACCAATAACTTTATAAAGACCAGCATGCATACCGTCGGCTGGGGCGGTGTAATTGGATTTTTGCTATCGCTCGCCTGGGGTATGCACATGAATGTGTCAGTGCCGCTGGTGATTACCTTTTTCGTAACTGCGGTGGTGGCCACAGCCCGGATGGTGCTACAGGCGCATACTCCCCGGGAAATTTATATAGGTTTGCTGATTGGGGTTGTTTGCCAGCTGGCTGCCTGCCTGATACTGGTGAAATAAAGAGGTGCCCTTTTCGGGGCCCTGTTTCCAGCCGGATTTCCTCTGTAGCATCGGTAAATCTGACCGGAAACAGGGGTAAACAAATTTCAGAATGGCGAATAAAACTTTTTGGGGTAAACCAGACCTCTTCACTATTACCTACTCACACTGGATGTAAGGCCGCAAGGCAGGTTAACAAACAACCTTAACAAACAAAAGGGGATTAACTTTAACAACTAAACTTGACAATACAAAAGTCATACATTCCCGGCTTATACTCAAGCGTATAACTACGCTTTTTAAAAATGCAGTAGAATTCTCATACCCCGCAAAAATTTTTAACGCATTTTGTTGTTACGCATATTCAATGCGTATTGGTTTCGCATCTTTGTTATGTCGTTACGATCAAACCCTGTAAAAACGGGCATAACGACAAAAAGAGAATACTATTTTATTTAGCATTTAAAAGAAATTGCTAAAATATTTAGGAAAATAAAAAATTAGTTATAACTTAGCAATCCAATTGATTTGCTTTCTAATTGTGATCAGCTATCTTTTAAATTTGTAAAAACATTAATGATATGTCTACAGCCAATGCAGAAAAACTGAAGGCCCTGCGCCTCACAATGGACAAGATAGAAAAGGATTTCGGCAAGGGATCCGTGATGATGATGGGTGAAAAAGCAGAAGCACCAATGGAAGTGATTTCCACAGGTTCTCTGGGTCTTGATATTGCGCTTGGAGTGGGTGGTTTACCAAAAGGAAGAATCATTGAAATATATGGACCTGAGTCTTCCGGTAAAACAACCATCGCTATACATACAATTGCAGAAGCACAGAAAAAAGGTGGCATTTGCGCCATTATAGACGCGGAACATGCTTTTGACAGCAGCTACGCCAGAAGACTGGGAGTGGACGTAGATTCCCTGTTGATTTCACAACCAGACCATGGTGAACAGGCGCTGGAAATCGCAGATCGCCTGATTCTTTCCGGAGCAGTAGATGTAGTTGTAATAGACTCTGTGGCTGCCCTGGTACCAAAGAGCGAGCTGGAAGGTGAAATGGGTGAAAGCAAAATGGGATTACAAGCCCGTTTGATGTCACAGGCACTGCGTAAATTAACTGCCACCATCGCCAAAACCAACTGCTGCTGCATCTTTATCAACCAGCTGCGTGAAAAAATCGGGGTAATGTTTGGTAACCCGGAAACAACTACCGGTGGTAATGCCCTGAAATTCTATGCTTCTGTAAGACTGGATATCCGCCGCATGAGCCAGATTAAAGATGGTGATGAAGCCGTAGGTAACCGTGTGAAAGTGAAAGTGGTGAAAAACAAAGTAGCTCCACCATTCCGCCAGGCAGAATTTGATATCGTGTATGGTCAAGGTATCTCTAAAATGGGTGAAGTGATCGATATGGGTGTTGAATATGGTGTTGTCCAGAAGAGCGGTAGCTGGTTTAGCTACGATAGCAATAAATTAGGTCAGGGCCGCGATGCAGTAAAACAACTGCTGATCGATAATCCGGAACTGGCAGCAGAAATCGAAACAAAAATCAAAGTGAAAATCCAGGAAAAACTGGATGCTGAATAAGCCAGCGTTGTCTTTGAATTTTTGCTGAAGTATAAAAAGATCTTAGTATTTAATATACTCAAAGTTAGTTTTAGTTTTAGTAAGCATTGGGTTAGTATGCACATCCCTGCCTTATCCTGGGCGGGGATTTTATTTGACCCTTAACCCCGAAAAATAAGAACCCGCTCTGTTTACCAGAGCGGGTTCTTATTTTTTCACTAGTTATCTTACCTGAACAATTAAGCTTCCGCTTTCATGCTCTTAGCAGTTCTCTTACGTTCTTCTTCATCCAGGATGGTTTTACGCATACGGATAAAGTTAGGCGTTACTTCGATACACTCATCATGTTGGATATACTCCATACATTCTTCCAATGTCATCAGGATCTTAGGTGCAATATTAGCGGCACCATCTGTTCCACTTGCACGCATGTTGGTCAGTTTCTTACCTTCATTTGGATTTACGACCAGGTCACCTGGCTTGTTGTTTTCTCCAATGATCATACCCTTGTATACTTCTTCTCCCGGATCTACAAAGAAAGAACCCCTATCCTGCAGTTTGTCAAGAGAGTAAGCGGTAGTAGTACCTGCTTCTTTCGCAATCAATACACCATTGTTACGGCCAGGAATCGCACCTTTCCATTGTTTATAGTCATTGAAGCGGTGCGCCATTACAGCCTCACCAGCTGTTGCAGTCAGCATCTGTGTACGTAAACCGATCAAACCGCGGGAAGGAATTTCAAATTCCAGGTGTTGCATTTCACCTTTGGTTTCCATGATCAGCATTTCACCCTTACGACGCGTTACCAGGTCAATTACCTTGCTGGCAAAATCCTGCGGAACATCTACCACCAAGGTTTCGTACGGCTCGCATTTTTTACCATCAATATGCTTTACGATTACCTGTGGCTGACCAACAGTTAATTCGTACCCTTCACGACGCATGGTTTCAATCAATACACCTAAGTGCAGGATACCACGGCCATATACCATAAAGCTATCCGCACTGTCGGAATCCATTACACGCAGCGCCAGATTCTTTTCAGTTTCTTTTACCAGGCGGTCACGCAGGTGGCGGGAAGTAACAAACTTACCATCTTTACCAAAGAACGGAGAATTGTTGATACCAAACAACATGTTCATGGTAGGCTCATCCACGCTGATAACCGGTAATGCTTCAGGAGTTTCTGCATCCGCAATGGTGTCACCAATATTAAAACCTTCAATACCTACTACTGCGCAGATATCACCGGCAAATACTTTCTGTACTTTTCTCTTTCCCAATGCTTCGAAGATGTACAGTTCACGTACTTTCTGCTTCTTGGCAGTACCATCTGCCTGCATCAGGGTAATCCACTGTCCTTCTTCAATAGAAGCACGCGATACTTTACCTACCGCAATACGACCCAGGAAAGAAGAATAATCCAGTGAGGTGATCTGCAGCTGCAGGTTACCTTCCGGAGTCTTTGGCTCTGGAACATATTCCAGGATACCATCCATCAGAGGAGTAATATCTTCGCACTGTTCCAATGAACTGTTGAACCAGCCATTTTTACCGGAACCATAAAATGTTGGGAAGTTCAACTGCTCTTCTGTAGCGTCCAGGTTAAAGAACAATTCAAAAACCGCATCATGTACTTCATCAGGACGACAGTTAGCCTTATCTACCTTATTGATTACAACAATAGGTTTCAAGTTCAGCTGTAATGCTTTCTGCAACACAAAACGGGTTTGTGGCATCGGTCCTTCAAAGGCATCTACCAGCAGGATAACCCCATCAGCCATTTTCAATACCCGCTCTACCTCACCACCAAAGTCGGCGTGGCCCGGAGTATCAATCACATTGATCTTGGTTCCCTTATACTCAACAGATGCGTTCTTGCTGAATATGGTGATACCACGTTCTCTTTCAAGATCGTTACTATCCATGATCAGCTCTCCCGATTCCTGGTTAGCTCGGAACACATTTGTCTGATGAAGGATTTTGTCAACCAGGGTAGTTTTACCATGGTCTACGTGTGCAATAATTGCGATATTACGAATGTTCATATACTTAAGTCTTTCGCTATCAGCCATTAACAAAATTTACGCTAATAGCTACAAAAAGAAGGCGCAAAGGTACGAAAACCTGACGAGAATGAAGGAAACGGGTTTTAAATAAATGTAATCATTTGGTCATGTCAGATTATAACCATGCAAATTACTAATAATCAATTACTTACAATTAAACATAAGCGACTATTGCATTTAAGACCGGTTGTGGCGTCAATTTTGAACTCTTTACTCCATTTTAACCACATCACTCATTTACCATGCGCCTGCAATTATACTTCATGGTCTTCCTTCTTGTCAACATCGTCTTTACAAGTACCACCTACGCACAACAGATACCAGCCCAGGATATCACCCTTTCTCAATATAAATACCCTTTTCCTGTACATTATTTACAGCTGCATATACAGGGCCAACCACTGCAAATGGCCTATATGGACCTACAACCAGCCAAACCTAATGGCAAGACAGTGGTGCTGTTACATGGGAAAAATTTCTGTGGCGCTTATTGGGACAGCACCGCAGCCGATCTTAGTAATAACGGGTATCGCGTTATCATACCTGATCAAATAGGCTTTGGTAAATCTTCTAAACCGGCCAGCTTCCAATATTCCTTTCAACAACTGGCTCAAAATACCAAGGCCCTGCTGGATACGCTTCAGATCAGTAAAGCGGCTATTCTCGGACATTCTATGGGAGGCATGCTGGCAGTACGTTTTGCCCTGCTGTATCCCCAAGTAACGGAAAAATTAATACTGGAAAACCCTATCGGCCTCGAAGACTGGAAAGTGAAAGTACCTTATCAATCCATAGATAAATGGTACAAGACTGAGCTGCAACAGAACTACGAAAAAATTAAACAATATATGATGGACAGCTACTACGCCGGCAAATGGTCGGCTGCCTATGATAAATGGGCACAGCTGCAGGCCAGCTGGATCAGCAACCCCGATTATTCGCGCGTAGCATGGAATTCCGCCCTTACCTACGATATGATCTTTACACAACCTGTGATCTACGAATTCCCAAACATACAGGCTCCTACCCTGCTGATTATCGGGCAACGGGATCGCACAGCTTTGGGAAAAGCCAATGTACCGGAAGAGGTACGGAAAACATTGGGGAATTACCCGGAATTGGGGAAAATAGCTGCTGAAAAAATTCCACACGCCACCCTGGTCTCTATTGAAGGAGTAGGTCACCTCCCTCACATCGAAGCATACACGAAATTTATTACTCCCCTGTTGAAATTTCTACAGGAATAATGCCTTATTCCCGCAGGAGCTTAACTACATATTCCAGGGCGCTCTGATTGGCCGGATTGTCCAGCGCATGGGCAATGTCCAGCTTTTCCCTGGAAGTAAGATGCCAGGATAATGCCGCCGCCTTATCTTGTTTCTGTGGTACATACTGGAAAATTACCCGGTGAAACTTATTGGGGAAATACCCTTCCATATAATTCAGTAAGCCATCCTGATCAAAGTCCTGCATAGCGCTCCAGTGCTGTTGCATGGTAAACAGTGGTTCAAAAAGCAGGTCGCTGAGGTCCTTCGTTTTCTTAATAGGAGAAATATCATTTTTACGGGTGTCCCTGATCTGTATGTACACCACCCCACTCGTATTTTCATCGATCCACTTGCGAAAAGTATATAAGTAGCGCAGGGTCGTTTGCTGCCCAAAGTTATCCCGGATTCCTGCATCCATTACGTCCACAATGGGGTTGCTGGGCAAAAAAGCATTGGGTAATACATACGGAAAAGTTGCACACATACGGATCGCGCTGGTGACACGCAGATCCATAGCCCCCTGTGCAGCAAAATACTGCGCAAAATCCACCCCATCAATATCCCGCACCTGACGGGTTGGGTACAAATATTCAGGGCTGCACAAATAACTTACGGGCTGTGGAGAAATCATCAACCGGCGTCCATCAGCATTTATTGTAGCATTCCAAATCAGCATCGGAATTTCCGCGCTCGCTTCCGGAACCCGGTAATCCTTCAGGGTTTTATCCATCACGCTGTCGGTATGCTCGTTCAGCTGCATTTCAAAAGCGTATCCCCGGTCTTTGGCGTACTGGTTTTTACCAATCCGGAAACTTCGCCAGGGCGTAATAAAATCATTTACCGCCATAGCTGTAAAAACGGAATTCAGCAAATCGTCCGATACGTTTTCAACATATTTGCTATCGCCCAAGAGTATCGGTTTTCCCTGCTGCTGCCGGTAGTATAACTCCCTGAAATAAGTAGCCCCCAACATGCCTCCGGAAGCACCTGTCATCAGTACAGTGTGTTTCATTAAGCGGCCTTGCAAAAGGCTATCCAGCCGCTGCAAAACATTAACACTCCAGGTAGCAGAGCGACTTCCGCCCCCGCTGAAATTCATTACGATTAATGGAGGCTTTTTATCGGCGGGAAATTTCTTTCTCCAGTTATCTAAAATCCGGATAGTCGAGGCTTTGTCCGCCTCATATTTTTGCAGGGTAAAAAACTGCTGCAACGCTCCCACACTGTATTCCGGGCGGTCTTTCCGCTGATGGTAGTTAAGGCCATAGGCCTTGTTACGGTTATCTACCCAGTTATGTTCTACCATCCAATTGAGTCCGAACAACATCACCAGCAAAATAGGAATAGACCAGGTTTGCAGCATATAGGAATAGGCGCCGGCCACGCCTATCAGAAAAGCGAAGAAAATGAATACGCTGGCGCCCGCAGGAATTCTGCACACATTGTAATCCATCATGTAGGCCAATATAACCAGGAATATCAGCGAGCATCCCACTGTAATCATGGCAGCAAAGTGGTGTTGTTTAAGGATACTGTCCAGGTAGTGTTTATTATAATGATCCACATTCCGGGCCCGCCGGACGCGCCAGGGCGTAGTGAAGTAGTTATGTACCGGTAAGGCGTTCTCATCGGGCTCCTGGGTAGGCTTAAGGATCATCCGCACGAAGTTGCGGGGGTTACCGAAACGCTTCTCCAGTCGGCGTCCGATATTTTTATCTGCGTTAAAAAAGTAAAAGAAACAGAAAAAAAAGATCAATAGCACCCCGCAGATATACCCTTCTCCCAACAACAAAATATCCGGAATACTGGTCAGTTGCTCGTACCGTTGATACTCCCACCCCCGAAAGAGTAGGCTGATGATAAATAATAATGGGATAATGCCATTATTGAGGCAATACTTAAAAAAGGGTTGGGTAGTAGTAGCCAAAAATTTAAATCGCCCCGTATGCAGGATGAAAGTGGTGATTTGCCAGCTCATGATAAACATACCGTTAGCCAGCCCAAGTAGTGTAGTACTGTAGAAGTTTACCTTTCCCAGGTATTCTGGCGCCAGGTACAGCGCATCACCGCCAAACACCTTGGCAAAGCCTCCATTGATGGTGCTAAACAGAATTACCCAAAAAACAAGCAATATCTGGTACTTCCTGAAGTGGAGCAGCAGCAGCTGTATAGGGAAAGAATAGTAAGTTTTTATAAGTAATAACTTCACCTTCATCAGACGATTATTACAAATAAACCTACGGAAAATTTACGGATTTACAGATTTACGAAGACAGGAATTTTGTTTCTGTATAGCTTCTATATTAACTCCGGCGATGCATTATCACCCCTACTGAGGTAATATGTCCAGATCAGCGACAGTAACAACAACATACCTACGGCCTGGTGCAATATACCATAGCTGATGGGAATTTTAACCTGGCTGTTTAATAGGGTCAGTACACCCAGCAATACCTGTAATAATACCAGCAGTAATGGGAGGTAGCGGGTGGCGTGGAGCAGGCTATGGGTAGGCGTTTGCGCCGCTTTCCACCACCAGAGCCCAATCAAGATGGTAATACCATAGGCGAGGCCCCGGTGTATAAATTGAATCGTGATGGGATTATGTGCAATATCGGTCAGGAAACCGCCCTGGGAGAACATTCCAGCCGGCATCCAGGCCCCATTGATATCAGGCCAGGTATTGGCCACCAACGCTGTGTGTAATCCCGCCATAAAAGCCCCGTATACCAGCTGGATAGTTAACAGGGCCAACAGCCAGCAATTCAGTTTACGTAAAACAGGCACCTTTAATACTTCTACCGGACGAATGCTGAGTTTCAGCGCAAACCAAAACACGTACGACAACAATATCAGCGCAGAAATAAAATGAATAGCCAGGCGGATATGGTTTACATATAAATTTTCTTCGTTGAGCCCGCTCTTCACCATAATCCATCCGATAGCACCCTGAAGGCCACCAAGGAAAAATAAGATGATCATGGGGTTGACCATGCTTCTGTTAATCTTCTTTTTAACCAGGAAATAAATAAATGGGATAATAAACACAAATCCCATCAACCGGGCCCAATCCCTATGCAACCATTCCCAGAAATAAATGGCTTTGAAATCCGATAACGTGAAATGGTTATTAATATAATGATACTGTCCAATCTGCTTATAATTATCGAATGCACGCTGCCATGCCTCCTCGTTCATAGGAGGAAACGCTCCCAGTAACGGCTGCCACTCTGTAATGGATAACCCCGAGCCGGTTAAACGGGTAATTCCCCCCAGCAAAACCTGTACGATCAACATGCCCACGCCTATATATAGCCAAATGGCCACCGGGCGGTTACTTTTCATTGTAATTGCTTCCATAAACGGTGCAAAAATAGGGAATGAATGGCGAACAAGACAGCTAAATTCTCACATTATTTTAACAAAGGCGTAATGTTCTGTTAATTCACACGTCGGAGATTTGCGGTGAAATAATAAAGGCACGATTAGCTAATACCGCCCTCATTTAAAAACGACGAACAAAATAAAAAAAATAGTCATGAAACATTTACGTTTTGTTTTCTTAGCACCCAAAGCAGCATTGTTGTTATTCGCTACTATCATGTTCCCAATTTTACATGCAGCAGCACAAACAAAAACATTTGCCTATAGTACATCCAGAATGGCAAATGAAAAAACAGTAGATAATGGAGCACCGGTAGAATCTTTTAACGTTCGCATTATGCAACTACAAAAAGATCAGCTGTTATTTCAATTGTCTGTCGACAATCCTTCAAATGATAAGCTGACGCTTTATATAAAAGACAATTTCAACAACACACTGCACCGCGAAGTCTTACCAGCTACCCTGCGCTTCGAAGCGCGCTATAATCTCGGTTCCCTGGAAGACGGAGATTATACCTTCGAAATCAGAAGTGGAAAAACCAAGTTGGCCGAAAAATCCATTGCTATCAAGACCCAGACAATGATCAACAGGAACGTTTCTGTTATCGAATAAGCAGAAAGTGTAAAGCATAAAACAAAAAGCTATTAAAGCGAATGAACCAAGCGATTTTTAATTATTCGCCCTGATCATTCGCTTTAATAGCTTTTTGCTTTATGCTCGTTACCTTTTCACTGCCGCTTCGTATAAGGTTTCCAGCATCTTTTCCCGGATATGTAATGTTGATAATTTCGTATTGGCGCCGCCGTTAGGATATACCCGGTTGCTAAGGAATATAAATACCAGGCCTGATTCCGGATCGGCCCATACACAGGTGCCGGTATACCCCGTATGGCCAAAGGTAGCCGCCGATGCGCTTTTGGCCGGATAAGGCTCTCTCCTGCTTATATTGTCTTTCTCAGGCTTGTCAAAACCCAGGCCACGGCGACTGATGTTACTGTTATAAGCGGTAAACAGGGCGATTGTTTCCGGCTTTATATATTGCACGCCATTGAAACTACCCTTGTTCAACAGCATCTGCATAATTACTCCCAGGTCATGTGCATTGGAAAACAACCCTGCATGTCCCGATACCCCGCCAAACATAGCAGCGCCGGGATCATGCACATCACCTCTCAGCTGTTGCATCCGGAAAGTATATTCATGCTCAGTAGGTACAATTTCGGACAACGAAAAACGCTCCCTGGGCAAAAAGCCGGTGGTGGCCAATCCCATGGGAGCATAAAAAGTTTCTTTTACATACTCATTTAATTTTTTCCCGGTGAGCTGTTCCACGATTTTTCCCAGGAAAATAAAGTCACAGTCGCTGTATACATACCCCTGGTGAGGAGATAACTTGCTATCCAATATCTTCTTCCAGATGCTATCCCGGTAAGTATTTTCCATATACATATTATCGGCTACCCGGACGGTATGGGAAGGGTCCGGTATTTTATGATACAGGATAGTATCGGGAGCTCCATCGGGATACAGGGTTTCTTTATAAAATGGGATAAATGCCACGAGGCCCGCCTGATGCAGCAGGATATCCCGGATACGCAGCCCTGCCTTATCCGTACCCAATACCGATGGAAGATATACGCCCAGGGTGGCATCCAGGTTTAACCGCCCTTCATCGTACAGGCGCATTACCGCCAGTGTAGTGGCGCATATTTTGGTAACTGACGCCAGGTCGTAAATAGACTGGGGAGAAACCGGTATTGCTTTATTATATTCGTAATGACCGAAGCAGCGGTCATATACAATTTTTCCATTCTTCAGGGCCAGCACTTGGGCGCCAGGAGCGGCACCGCGGGCAATCATTTCATTGGCATAACCATCTATTTTCGCCAGCGTTTGTTCATCCATGCCGGCATCTTTAGGGGTGGTTTCCGGTAGAGAAGTAAATTGGTTTACCTGATACGTAATACCGGTGCCAGAGGGCAAGCCCGGGCAAACTGTCACCGGCAATTTCCCAGAGGCCCCCAGCTTCCCGAACAACAGGTCTGCAGCCACTTGCTGAGTAGTACTATCGTCTTCATAAGCTGCAACAAGGGTGGACGCATCACAGAAATATTGAAGGGCATATGGATTTCCGAAAGCTACTGTGACGGTAGGCATTTCTGATTGTAACTGCCGGACGATCAGACGTTCTGCCAGAGAAAGCCCAAAGTTATTGGCCGGCCGGCGGCTATAGTCGTGCAGGCTGATAATGGCCGCCTGATAATCGCGCTGAATGCGTGATACAATGGCAGCAATGTGCTCTATTGGTTGGCGGGCAGTAAAGACAAAAACATCTGTACCCGGTTTATATGCTTTTACCGCCTGCTGAAATGTATTGCTGGCATCGGCGCCAACGGCTATTACCGCTAATTTTTGCTGGGTCATAGCTGGAGAAAACGGCACCAATTTTTTATCATTACGAACCAGGGTAATAGCGGCTTCCGCTATGCGCCTGCGCAAGGAATCTGTTCCGGCGTTCAGGTCGGCTGCCAGGTTGTTGGTATCTATATGTTGCGGTTTCCACAAGCCAAGATTGTATTTGGCCCTCAATACTTTTTTTACCCGCGCATTTACTTCGTCCTGGTCAATTTTACCGGCCTTGATGGCTTTCCTGATGGCTTCCACACTACCGGCGGCGGTAGAAGGCAATATCATCAGATCGTTACCCGCCAACAGGGATTGTAACGATTCCTGGCCTTTTGTGTAGAACTTAGCAATGCCCTTCATTTCGAGGGCGTCAGTAACGATCAGTCCTTTATAGCCCAGTTCATTTTTAAGCAGTTTTGTAACTGCATTGTAAGAAATAGAGGTAGGCGTATTCGGTTTCTTATCAATAGCGGGTATATATAGATGGGCAATCATGATAGATCCGACACCAGCGGCGATGGCTTCCCGGAAGGGATATAGCTCAAGGGAATCCAGCTGTGCCCTTGTTTTATTGATAGTGGGCAGGTCGAGATGAGAATCTACATTGGTGTCGCCATGTCCGGGGAAATGCTTGGCGCAGGCCATCACGCCAGCATCTTGCATACCACGGATGGTAGCTACGCCCATACGGGCTACGGTGTATTTATTTTCTCCAAAGGAGCGGTCGTTGATCACAGGGTTAGCGGGATTGTTGTTTACATCCATGTCTGGCGCGAAGTCGAGGTGTATCCCCAGCCGCTTGCATTGTTCGCCCATGATCTTTCCGGCATCGTAGGCCAGCGTACTGTCCTGTACCGCGCCTATCATCATATTGCGTGGCAGGGAGATAACGCTATCGAGGCGCATGCCGAGGCCCCATTCACCGTCAATAGCCACCAGTAGTGGTACTTTTGAAATAGACTGATAATAGTTGGTAAGGTTGGCTTGTCTTACCGGGCCACCCTGGAAAAAGATCAACCCGCCTACTTTATTGTCCTGGATATCCTTTATTACGGCGTTAATATGGTCCTGCCCCAGGTTGGAATGCGCTCGGATCATGATCAGCTGGGCGATACGTTCTTCAGGAGTGAGTGATTGAAATACGCTGTCTGCCCATTGTCCCGCACGATCCTGTGGAGGGGTAACAGCCCGTGAAGTTTCCTTTTTATGTTTCTTCTTGTCTTTAAATATATGGGGCGCAGAAATAGCGCTCCCGGTCATTAATAAACCCGTAAGTCCTGCAACCAATAATACTTTACTCATGTCATAAACTTACAAATATTCAGGCGTAAAACATGGGCAGCAGGGCTGAATATCAAAGAATTACTAATAATAACCATATGATTTTGTTAGATAGGAAGGATTTTGTTAAATTAGAATACCCTATTGAAGATAATTTAGATATTCTGGTTAAAAATTAAAATATGTTTACTATTTTGTCAGAATATTTACATTTAGTTCAATCAATCGTAATTTTAATTACCAATACATTCAACTGTTTCTTATATTTGCAGCCTTGCGAGTAAAGTAGATTTTAATAAAACATGGTCAATCTCATTTTATTTGGCCCTCCCGGTAGCGGCAAGGGTACACAAAGTGCTAATATTATCCAGAAGTATGGACTTATTCATCTGTCTACCGGCGATTTACTTCGCAGCGAGATTGGTAATAAAACTCCGTTAGGGCTGGAGGCCAAGAAATTCATGGACCAGGGCCTGTTGGTACCTGATGAAGTGGTGATTGGCATGATCAGTTCCAAACTGGAAGCTAACCCGGAATCACGTGGCTTCATTTTCGACGGTTTTCCACGTACCACTGCCCAGGCAGAGGCGTTGGATAAGCTGTTAACATTGAAGAAAACAGCTATCTCCGTGGTATTATCCCTCGAAGTTCCGGAAGATGAACTGATTAAGCGCTTACTGAACCGCGGTTTAACTTCCGGTCGTAGCGACGATGCTTCTGAAGAAGTAGTAAAAGCACGTATCGTGGAATACCACAACAAAACCGCTCCGGTAGCTGATCACTATGCCAAATTTGGTAAATTCAAGAAGGTGAAAGGCGATGGCACAGAAGAGGAGGTCTTCGAATTGCTGTCAAAGGAATTGGATGAACTGGTAGGAGAAAGAGTGTAGTTATCAGCGGGCAACCGCGCTCACAGCGACTTTTAGTATTTTTATTATACAACGCAAAGATTGTAGGTACGGCTCTTGGCGCCAGGTAGCGCTAATTAGCCTAAACTTCACGATCTTTGCGTTTTATTTTTTGCCTGCTGTGAAGAAACAGCAGTATTTAAAATTCAAGCATAGTGGAAAAAGCGAACTTCGTAGATTATATCCGTGTATTTTGTAAATCCGGGAAAGGCGGTGCTGGTAGTATGCATTTTATGCGTACTAAATTTAATGCGCAGGCTGGTCCTGATGGTGGCGACGGCGGCAGAGGCGGACACGTTATCCTGAGAGGCAACTCCCAGTTGTGGACCCTCCTTCACCTGCGCTGGCATAAAAACCTGCTGGCAGAAGATGGAGAAAATGGCAGCGGCGACAACTGCACCGGGCGTTTTGGGAAGGATATCATTATCGAAGTCCCATTGGGTACCCAGGCTAAGGATGAAGAAACCGGCGAAGTGGAAGCGGAAATTCTCCATCACGGCCAGGAAATCATCTGGATTCCAGGCGGACAAGGAGGAAAAGGCAATGCCTACTTTAAATCTGCTACCAACCAAACACCAGAATACGCTCAACCGGGCATGCCGGGCCAGGAAGGCTGGAAAATTGTGGAACTGAAAGTTCTGGCTGATGTAGGACTGGTAGGGTTTCCCAATGCCGGTAAATCTACGCTCCTGTCTACCATTACAGCTGCCAAGCCTAAAGTAGCCGACTACGCGTTTACCACCCTCACCCCCCAGCTGGGAATGGTAGCCTACCGTGATAACAAATCCTTCTGTATCGCCGATTTACCCGGTATTATCGAAGGTGCCCACGAAGGAAAAGGATTAGGACATCGATTTTTAAGACATATTGAGAGAAACGCCGTATTATTATTCCTTATTCCAGCAGATAGCGCAGACCACCGCAAAGATTTTGAGGTACTCGTGAATGAGCTGGAACAGTATAATCCCGAATTGCTGGATAAACAGTTCCTGTTAGCCATCAGTAAAAGCGATATGCTGGATGATGAGCTCAAAACCGCTATATCAGCGGAACTACCGGAAGATGTGCCACACGTATTTATCTCTTCTGTTACCAACCAAGGCCTCAGCGAATTAAAAGACATATTGTGGGAAGC
This sequence comes from Chitinophaga sp. Ak27, assembly GCF_012726295.1. Lineage (GTDB taxonomy): Bacteria > Bacteroidota > Bacteroidia > Chitinophagales > Chitinophagaceae > Chitinophaga. Next base: position 19,899 of record NZ_JABAOB010000014.1, read on the forward strand.
CCTTAACAGAAAAGTAGATACCAGCGCCGGTATAGAAGATACAGAATAACTGGCTCCAGACATACGGGGAAACAAACTCAATTGCAGATGTTCGTTATAGTATCCCGTATACCATGAAAATAATTTTTTTGATGGCAGCAACATCCATGATGTTGTTGCCGGCATGCCAACACACCGCTATACCGGAAAAAGAAAAACCAGTGCAGATCGATACGATGCAACTGGTTGCTCCGCCAGCGCCATCTGAACAGGTGGCGTCCAACGAAGTAAGCGTTGTAAGCCGCGATACCACCACCTACATCCGTTTCGGAAATTGCTATTTTTCATTGGACTGGATTAAACCAGATGCAGCGCGGAATGACTTTGAGCGTCATCCCGATAGTCTTTTTTTCTGGTTAGCTCCCTCACACAGCATCGAAGGGCAAATGCTGGCCGTTACCACCGGCGAAACCCTGCGGATACAGGTTTCACAGCGATATGAAACCAGCGTGGTCATTGGCGACGAGCCCCTTCGCGATTGGAAACATTACCGCTCTCCCTGGGAAAGCCTGCCGGCAGAAGCCAGCAATTTCTTCGTCTGCAGAAAATACCGCGCAGACGAAAGTACCCAGTTCCCCCCTGTAAGCCTGTCTTTATTTCAACGATATGTAAAGCAACACGCTTCCCCTGCTGCCTATGCCAGGGTTGCACCACTCACCCGCTTCCCGCAGCCCCCGGCCCGCATTGCCATCAGCCGGTACTATATCCGACTTAATGGACTGCAAAGGCATATATCGGACGAAATCAACAAACTGCTGGTTATCGATGTCTCCTTTAAAAAATGATACGCCCTCCATTCATTATATTTACACAAAAAAACCTGTGAAACGATTAACCGGTTACCTCATCATTGTACTGTTGCTATTGTATGCCTGTAAACCCGGCGCCACTACAGCAACCGATGCCGCCGTAAAAACGGATAATGATACTTCGTTGAACCGCCTGGTAAGTACCTATACTGGCGATTTTGGCAATAGCCCCATTTATATCACACTCAACTTTTTCAACGGAAAATTAGTAGGGGGATATAATACGCATAAAGGCCTGCGCCGCAACCTCCAGGGAGAATTGAAAAAAGATAACGACAACTGGATCGTAACCTTAAGCGAACCAGGTGACCACCAGTTTGATGGTAAATTCGCTATTACCTTCGATCATCTCTTCAATAGCGCCAAAGGCACCTGGACACCCGTTAACGATAAATCAGCAAAAGAAAAATCTTTTACGCTCAAAAGAAGCGGGGAACCGGATAATAACGGCTACAGCCTGTCTGGCAATACCTTCAACGCGATATTGATAGGTATGCAGGGCGGAGGCAGCGACCTTACCTTTAGCCAGGACGGCAGCTGCGTGTTGCAGTACTATGAAAAAATCAACGACTCTACCTTCGCCAAACAGATGATCAAGGTTAGAGGTACTTATCAAAAGGTGAATGACAGCACCTTCCAGATTTCCTGGGAACAGAATACCATATTTAAAGAACGTAATACCCCTGCCTTCGTTTTAAGAAACAGAAACGGAGAGGGAGACGACCCACAGGTATATGACTATGGCATAAGGATCGATACCCTGGAGTTTGTGCAGGGACCATAATTATTTATGCAAACATTATTCAGGAAAGCGGGATGGTTACTAACGGCCATGATTATACTTTATGGGGCATGGCTAATGCTCCTGCTAACCATCCCCTATGCTGCATTTGAAAAATATACCGACTTTCTGATCACCAAACAACGTGTATATCCCATCCGCCATTGGCGCATCAGCTTTTATGTACACGTTTTTGTCAGCATTACCGTATTAGTTACCGGCCTGGCACAGTTTAGCAAATACCTGCTGGATAAATTTCCCCGCCTGCATCGTTTCAGTGGAAAAATTTATGCGATAGTGGTAATTGGCCTCAGCGGTCCCACCGGGCTGGTAATGGGTTGGTATGCTAACGGCGGCAAATATGCACGCATCAGCTTTGTACTACTCGCTATCCTTTGGATAGTGTTTACTATCATGGGCTGGGTACGGGCTGTGCAGCGTCGCTGGCCGGAACATCTTACCTGGATGTTGCGGAGTTACGCACTCACCCTGTCGGCACTTACCCTACGCTTATATACGTTGTTACTCGGGCTGATGCACATGCCGCTACGGCCGGTAACTGCCTATATCACAGTTTCCTGGCTAAGCTGGACGCTGAATTTACTGGTGGCAGAATTTATCATCAAGCGGATATTGATGAAAAAGATGGGAATAACTGCGGCCTCCCCGAAAGAAACGCCGCAGTTAAGTAAGTTAAACTAGCGATTGAGCGCCAGCTGTTGGGTCTTTGGAGCAAAGTGGCCGTCTTCAGTAATGTAGTAGCTAGCCTTCTTTATTTCGGTCCGGGATTTTTCCGGGTTGTTGATAAATCCTTCTTTTGCCGGATCCTTCTCGTACTCTACTTTATAATCTGTTAATTCAAAATCGGTATTTGAAGCAATGGTCGCCACCCTGTATGGTGCATCGAAGTTAGGCTGTCCTGCTACCAACAACTTATCTATAAGCTTCCCGCTGTTATCATAGCTCGCCATAAAATAATAGGCATGATTGGCATCTTCTGTACTTCCCTCATCAGAAACTTCATCGTTTACAGCGTATATCAATGTTTTAAAGGCATCCACTTTTTTCACTGTACCTACATAAAAGAAGGAGCTGCCCACATCTCTTGAAAACTTGGAGTCGCGCATTTCCGCCACATACATTTCAAAGTCATATGAAATGAAATTCTTGCCTAGTTCTTTTGCATACGCCTTATCGATGGTGAGTGGCATAGGCAGTTGTTTGAATTGTCTCGCAAAAAGATTCCATTCCAGCTTACCCGGCTCTCCGCTTCCGCTGAAGGCGGTGAGTATTTGCGATTGTGCGCTGTAATCCTCTTCCCGGAAATATTTCAGGTCAGGATCTTTCATCGCATTGTTCATATTATTATAGCCAAATTCAATAGCGGCTATCAGATAATAGCGGCAGGAATCAGTTTTTTTAGACAGCGAGTAAGCGCAGGCTTTATTATATAGCAATTTTGATATCGGCTTATAGTCAAGCAGTTCCGCCATATTAAAAGCTTGTATAGCATCTGCCAGCTGACGGGTTTCCATCAGGGCATTTCCCAGCTCATAATAAGTTTTGGCTTGGGGTTGCAGGAGGACAGATTTGGTAAACTTATCTATACTGCCGGCAGCATTCTTCTTATTCCTGAATTCATCAATAGCCTTGAGAAATTCTTTCTCAGCTGCGTTATTCTTCTCGGGGGAATTGGCCGCCACCCATTTAACCGAGTCAGCATTATAAAGTGATGCCAAACTGAGTTTGGCCGTTTGATCCGTTTTCTTTCCTGTATTACCACAGGAGGCTAACAGAGCACTTAAGGCAAGCAATGATGCTATTCGCATAAGATAGGATTTGTATCGTAAAGATAGGAAACAAACAACGGTATTTTAGCCACAGGAAACGAAAAAACCGGCCATACAGATGTATCGCCGGTTTAAGTTATTGGCTGTAAATTCACTAACTCTTCCCTAAGCCAGTGCTTCCTGTGGCTGAAACAACATGGCGGTACACAAACAGTTTTTGTAATTTTTTGCCACCAGTATCGGGTAGTTTACGCAACTTTTACATCCTTCCCAAAAAAGCGGTTCCTGAGGTAACTGATCGTACGTAACCGGTTCAAAACCAAGTCGTGAATTCATTTTCATGACGGCCAGGCCAGTGGTAATGCTGAATATTTTTGCGGCAGGATACATGGTTCTGCTCAACTCGAATATTTTCCGTTTAATAGCTGCCGCTACTTTCAATCCACGAAAAGCCGGCGCTACGATTAACCCACTGTTGGATACAAAGCGGCCCTCTTCCCAGGGCTGTATATAGGAAAACCCCGCCCATACACCATCTGCCGTAAAAGCGATGACCGCTTTTCCTTCCAGGATTTTCTTCCTGATAATTGCAGGATCTCTTTTGGCGATACCGGTACCCCTTGCCTGGGCGGATGCCTCCATTTCTGCCACAATAGGCAGGGCAAAATCAACGTCTATGGCTGTAGCCAAACGGACGACAATTTCTTCATCTGTTTCCATTATCTGTAAGTTGATATTGAATGTAAAGAGGATAGAGTACTTCCGGGATAAGGGAATACATCCGGATTTTACTGGCAGCATCTGCAAGCGGCACCCTGCAAACTGTTGGTAAAAAAACACGGGTGATGGATTCCCTGACTACCGCGTTGCCTCGTTCGTATAACTTGCCAGCCAGCTTCATACATTTATCTGCTACGGAAAAATTCTGCTCCCGCAATTGTTGATCTGTATATTCACTCAGACAGCTAACTGTATCGTATATATGAAAAACCGCAGGGAACTGGTGTAACGCCTTTCTCAACGCCGGGATGGTGTCTTCAATACAGGCTGGTACTTCATATTGATTAATCATATACATCGTTTCCTATCATATGCCAAACCTTATTCCATATTCTTCACATAGAATGTTAAAACTTAGCGGGGACGGGGGTTTGCAAAGGAAACGTTAAATCCGGCAACACCATTAAACCTTTTAAAGTCTTCCGTTTTTGCACGGTTTTTTCAAAAACGGGAGTCTATGTCACCTGGGGCATAAATGAAAAATGGGTAACCTCTTAATGAGTATACCCACTTTACAATGCGATAAATAATATTATGCTGCCGGTGCAGGCTCCGCTTCGCGCGCGCGCACTGGAGCTTTTACGCTCTTTTTCTTCTTCCGGGTCCGGTTAATCCACATAATGGTTCCGGTAGTGGGAAAGGTAACGCCCAGCAGGGCAATGATCAATGCAAATATTTTAGAAGCGGTGCCGAAAATGGCGCCGGTATGTAAAGGCTTGATGGTACTACGTACTTTCTGCCCGAGGTTGCGCTGGGCAAAGGTTTCAGATTTCAATACCTTACCATTGAACTGGTCGAGGTAATAGGTAGTGGTAGCCGCTTCATTGAGCGTATGGGCTGGCAATAAGCTCACCATAAAGGCGGCGGTACTGTCTTTCGGCGCACTAAGAGCATAAAAAACAGCGCCCGGGGCGGTTTGTTGCACGCTGGCTAATGCCGCTTCAAAAGTTATGCTTTTACTGTTAATGATCTCTGCGGGCGCTGATGATGGGGCTGCCACCGGTTTGGGAGAAGTATGCAATACAGCATAAAGACCGTTGCTAAACCATTCGTACGACCAGGTTAAGCCGGTAAAGGCAGATACAAACAGGAAAATAGCAGCGTAGAACCCTAACACAATGTGTAGATCGTGATTCAGCCGTTTCCAGCCACCATCCCATTTTACCTTGATCCGTTGTTTAAAGATATTCCTGGTCTTGGGCCACCACAGGATGATACCAGTGATGAGGATAAATACAAATATTAACGTGCTCGCGCCGGTAATTGCTTTCCCGGTATCACCTGCCAGCAACCAACGGTGCAGGGAAAATACTTTATAGTAAAATGTTTTTGAATAGCTGTATAATTCAACTATTTCACCGGTGTAGGGGTTTACAAACGCGATGCGTCCTTTTCCTTTTTTGGGCGCTTTTTCACCGTTGCCCATCGGGGAGGTATTCTCTTTCGGACCTTTCTTCTCTCCGGCAGCTTCTTTCTTACTTCCTTTTCTACCTTCTTCCAGCGTTACTTGAATAGTACGGGCGGGGTCTGCAAATATCTGCATACGGGATATACCGGCGCCAGGCACCTGCTCCTTTACCAGGGCAGCTACTTTATCGAGCGATAAACGCTCTCCGGCCGGAGTAACGTAGTAACGGTCATGGTTAAACGCTTCTGTCAGTTCTTTTTCAAAAACTAGTAACGCGCCGGTTAAACAGCTGATGGTAATGACCAGTCCTGCAGTAAGACCCAGGTATAAATGAATGCGCCGGAAAAAAATTTTCATGTTATGTTGATCGTAGCTGCAAAGGAACTATGCGTGCGGGGTATTAAGCTGTCGGATCGGGAAAAAGATCTATCCAAAACGGAAATTTTTTCTCTTTAATCCTATCTATATAGAAATCAACGACATTCGTATCTTACAAACACAAAAAAAGCGCAGGGACACCTAAGGCATCCCTGCGCTTTCCCTGCAGAAAAATTTATTACATCAAACCACCCAGCATACCGCCAGCGGCATTTTTCATTTCAGCTTCCCAGGCAGCTTCCCCATCTTTCAATGCACGGTTTAACGCAGACAGCAACAGGTCTTCCATCTCTTCCTTGTTTTCGGGGGTCAGGAGATGGGCAGCAATATCAATTGTTTTAACCTGGCGGTTGCCGTCAACGGTTACTTTTACCGCGCCATTTCCGGCCTCTCCGGATAAAGTTACTGTAGCCAAACGCTCTTTTCCTTCCGCCATTTTTTGCTTGATCTGCGTCAGCTTTCCAAATAAATCACCAAACATGTTTCGTGTGTTTTAAGAACGGCAAATATAAGCGTTCCGGTTGCTGTAATGAAATTTAAGCCGCAATATCCGCCGCCAATCCGCTTTTCAGCCAGAATAATATTATCATTAATGCTTATACGAAACAGTAGAATTAACAATTGCGTATCTTACCTCCGCGTAAAAGTTATTAATAGCAATAATGGAAACAAAAGTTTGTATCATAGGTGCGGGCCCAGGTGGCGCTACCGCTGCATTGCAATTAGCTCAACTCGGTATTGAATGTATAGTGGTGGATAAGGCGGTATTCCCAAGAGATAAAGTATGTGGAGACGGATTAAGCGGCAAGGTGCTCACCTTATTGGAACGTATTGATAAGGGTATCGGCGAACGCCTCCAGCAAGCCCTATTTAAAAAAGACAGCTGGGGAGTTACCTTTGTAGCCCCCAACCGGATCGGGATAGATATCCCCTACCGTCTCAATTACCAGGAGGATAAGAGCAATCCCCGTGGTTTCGTTTGCAAACGCATTGACTTTGATAATTTCCTGGTGGATGAACTGAAACGCCGCCCGGAAATCCGTTTATTCGAAGGAGTTAGCATCGATAAATACGAGCTGAAACCAGATGGTTATTACCTGTCTAACAAAGACGGATCTTTCCAGGTAAAAGCCGACCTGGTGATTGTAGCCAATGGCGCCCATTCCGCGTTTACCAAGGACGTGGCCGGCATCAAAATGGAACCGGAACACTATGTGGCCGGCATCCGCGCTTATTATAAAGGCATTACCGGCTTACACACCGATGCCTTCATAGAGCTGCACTTCCTGAAAAACATGTTGCCGGGCTACCTTTGGATTTTCCCGCTTCCCAATGGCGAAGCCAATGTAGGCGTAGGAATGCTTAGCACCTCTGCCCGTAATAATAAGGTAAACCTCAAACAGCTGATGCTGGATACGCTGACTACCGACCCCGTTATGAAAGAACGCTTTAAGAACGCGGAACTGGTAGGCACCATAGATGGATATGGTCTTCCCCTGGGCAGTAAAAAAAGAAAATTACGCGGCGAACGCTATATGCTGGTAGGTGATGCTGGTTATCTTATAGATCCTTTTACCGGAGAAGGCATAGGCAACGCGCTCTATTCCGGCAGGTTTGCAGCCCAACAAGCGGCGGCCGCCATAGCTGCCAACGATTTCTCTGACAAATTCCTGGAGGCTTACGACAACGACGTATACCGTGTGCTGGGACCGGAACTACAAGTAAGCACGAAGCTACAGAAGCTCATTAAATATCCCTGGTTGTTCAATATCCTTATGAAAATGGGCTCCCGGAACAAGCAGCTGAAAGACCTGATGTCGTGCATGTTTCATGAGGTTGACCTTCGTAAAAAGCTGGGACAACCTATGTTTTACGTAAAGTTGTTATTTAACAGATAAAAATATTTTCCTGCCGTGAAATTTCTAAGCCAATTGTCTATTATCGTATTTACATCATTTGCCATGAGCGCACAGGTACCTAACAATCCCGGTCCGGTCCGGCGTCCGCACCTGACATTGGAAATAGCCAATAAGCTGGCAGCATTACCACTGAAATGCCTGGACCTGGAATTCCCGTACAAAACGGGGGTTGTGTTTACCGACAGCTCACTGCTGACGGCGCCCAAAAATTATCACCCGGCGTTTTATGGCTGCTTCGACTGGCATAGTAGTGTACACGGTCACTGGATGTTGGTACGCCTCTTGAAAATATATCCCGACCTGGCAAAGGCTGACTACATCAGAGGCAAGCTGGCGGCGCATTTATCTGCCGAAAATATAAAAATTGAACAACAGCTGTTCAGCAACCCGGAAAACAAAAGCTTTGAGCGCATCTATGGATGGAGCTGGCTGCTCCAACTGCAAAATGAACTGCTCACCTGGAACGATCCCCTGGGTAAGTCGCTCAGTCAAAACCTGCAGCCGCTGGCCTCGCAGTTTTCTGCCGCCTACGTACAATTCCTCGATAAAATTATGTACCCGATCCGGGTAGGCGAACATACCAACCTGGCCTTCGGCTTGTGCCTGGCCTGGGATTACTCCATTACCACCAAAGATGCCGCCCTGCAGCAGGCGATACATAATGCTGCCATGCGATTTTATGCGGCCGACAAAAATGCGCCGGTTGCCTGGGAACCGGGAGGATACGACTTCCTGTCGCCCAGCCTGGAAGAAGCCGACCTGATGAGACGCGTAATGCCAGCCGACGACTATCGTAAATGGTTGCACGCATTTTTACCCGGATTATTCGAAAAGAAGATTGATATCCTACAGGTAGCCAAAGTAAAAGACCATACAGATGGCAAGCTCGTTCACCTTAATGGACTAAACCTCAGCCGCACCTGGTGCTTGCAGGCCATTGCCTCCTACACCGGCAACAACAAATCCGCAGTCCTGGAATTGGCTCAGCAACATATGGATGCCGGCCTCCAACAGGTATTCAGCGGCAGCTATGCAGGCGAACATTGGCTGGCCTCTTTTGCAGTTTATATGCTAACTGTCGGAAAACAACCGTAATTTCAACCAGATAATCTATTACCCTGTACAAGCTATAGTTTAGTCGATCGGTATAATGTGTCAACTACTACTAGTATGCGCCCTATCATAGCCCTGACAATGAAGCAACTATTATCAATATTATTGATACTGATCCCCTTTTTCCCCTATGCGCAAAAAGTAAATACCAGTGCCGCGCCCACCTGGCTGGTTCCTTATACCCCCGACCTTACCCAAAAGCCTAATGCCAAAAATATCAGCGATGGCTATTACCTGCTGTTGCTGGAAGAACAAAGGCAGGTAGAATTGAAATCTCATTACCACCACTTCATCCGGCAAATTATTTCAGAAGCAGGCATCCAAAATGGGTCAGAAATTTCTGTGGACTACGACCCTCAATATGAAAAATTAAGTTTCCATAAAATAGTAATTCACCGCAATGGGAAAGAGATTAACCGTCTGCCCGGCGCGGCTTTTAAGTTGCTCCAAAAAGAACAGGAACTGTCCAGGTTCATTTACAGCGGTACCTATACCGCTTACCTCATCCTGGAAGACGTGAGAAAAGGCGACCAGATTGAATACTCCTACTCTATTTCCGGCGACAACCCCATTTTCCAGGGGAAGCTGGATAGCCGGATTTATTTTGTGGCCTATGAGCCCATTGTTAACTATTATAAAAACCTGATTGTAAGGCCCGACAGGCCCATCAGCATTAAGCTATACAACAATGCCGTGGCTCCGGCATTGAAAAAATGGAATGGGCTCAATGTGTATGAATGGAACAAGGTAGACATCCGGGACGCAGATAACAGCAGTTACGTTCCTTCCTGGTATAATCCATTCACCCGTGTACAGATAAGCGAATATACCTCCTGGAAAGAAGTGGCCGACTGGGGACAGAAAATCAATACCACCACTCCTCCCGGCCCTGCACTGTCCAATAAAATTGAAGCCCTTAAAAAAGCAGCTAAAGGAGATAAAGGCAACTATCTGCTACAGGCGCTCCGCTTTGTTCAGGACGATATTCGTTACATGGGTATTGAAATGGGAGAATACTCCCATCGCCCCAATAGCCCCGACAGAGTGCTATCTCAGCGGTTTGGCGATTGCAAAGACAAGGCCCTGCTGCTTTGTACTCTGCTGCAGGCATATGGTATCACTGCTAATATGGCTTACGTAAATACCGATCTGAAAGGTACTGTCAGTGAAATGCTGCCTTCTCCCAATGCTTTTAACCATGTGCTTGTACAGGTAATACTTAACCATAAAACGTACTGGCTGGATGGTACCATGTCTTACCAACGCGGCAGACTGTCCGACTTCTGCGAACCTAATTACCAGCAAGCACTGGTTATCACTGATACAACAACACATCTCAGCCCCATACCACTTACCACTCGCGGACACATTACCGTGCGGGAAACCTTTCAGCTGCCAGACAATGAAAATAAAGATGGGCAACTAGACGTGATAACTACCTATCAACGGGATGAAGCTGATGCACAGCGCGCCGACCTGGCCGGTACCAGCATGAAGGATAAAGAAAAATCGTATCTCAACTATTACAAGAAGTTATATGGAGATGTGATCATTAAAGATTCTATCACCGTACAGGACAGCGCCAACAGCAACACCATACGCGTTAAGGAAAGCTACCAGATGCATCACCCCTGGAAGAAAGACAGCAGCAGCAATAAACTGTTGTTTACTGCCAATGCCCAATCTCTTTATGATATATTATCCTATATCACCGATACACAGCGCAAAGTGCCGGTTAGCCTCCGCTATCCGTACGACCTCGACTACCAGATTGTTATGCACACACCTGTTGAATGGTCATTAGACCAGGATCCGGTGCATATCACTAATGAATACTACCAGTTTGATTATACTGCGGAAAAAAATGAACAGCTGCTTACCTTATCCTACCATTTTAAAACTTTCAGCAATCATATTCCGGTAAAATTTATTCCACAGTATATAAAAGACCTGAAAATCATCAATGAAACCAGCTCCCTGGATCTTACGTGGAAACCAGACTTTACCCCGGCGCCTCACCCGGGAGTGCCAGGCAACTGGCTCGCCATTACGCTGGCACTGATATTTGCGATCATATTTTCCCTGCTGGCGTATGTGGCATACCGTTATTCCATCTTACCCCGCCGCCAACAAGCGGAACCCGTTCCTATTGGAGGCGGACTTGCCCTTCTGGCCATAGGACTACTTTTCACACCTATGGGAGAATTAATGAGTCTCTGTAAAATGCCGGTATTCAATTACCAGTACTGGATAACTATTACCGGCAGGAAAGACCTGGGAAACATTACCCTGGTGGAGCTTTTCCTGATCCTGGAGATGATTCTCAATGTCTTCCTCCTGTGCTATAGCGTATTGCTGGCCGTGTTGTTCTTTAACAGGCGGGATACTTTTCCTTTCGCACTGGCCACCTACTATTTTATTTGTATTCTTTTTATCTATGCAGATAACGCGGTGAATAGCTATTATTTCCACGAAGGACAGCCCAGTTCTATGCTCAGCCTGAATTCTATCCTATGGCCATTGTTGCGTATGGCCATCTGGATACCTTATTTATTAACATCCGAACGGGGTAAAACTACTTTTATCCAGCCTTACCAGGCTTCCAAAGAAGAAGCTTAAATATTGTTGACATACTTCTTCACTGTCAGCCAGTTGACCACGTATACCAACGCCAATACCAGCGCCATACCAGCAAAAACAAGTACTCCCGGCCATGGAGTGATCAACATCTGGTGCGTGGCCAGTATAGCGGCAGTCCAGTATTGTAATACCGCCACGAGCAGTAACGACAGCAGTCCCACCACGATATACAGGGGCACAAATTGTTTAAGCAAATAACGCTGCAGTTGCTGAGGCGCCGTACCCAATATCACCAATAGCTGGATTTCCCGCTTACAGGAGGCAATCACCAATTGAATGAACATGCTGAAAACCAAGAGGGCAAAGCATAACAAGATCAGGCCAAAGAACCCTACTACTGACACAATGGTTTGTACAATCATCCTGGTTTTACTGAACTTCAGTTTATCCTGGTTGGTGGTATAACCATTATCTTCCAGGAACTTTACCAGCGTTGGATTAGATGGATCGGGGGTTTTGATAATCACGCGGGAGGTACCCTTGGTAGTAGCGGTACCATACTTCTGGTTGGCCCAGGCCATAAAGGAGGCCGGCACCAGGAAAGAAGAGATACGGTCTGAAAAGCCCACTACATGTCCCATATACTGGTCCGATACCTGGTTATTGGAAATGTTTACCTGCAGAGGCAGCGCTTTCACTGTTTCCTGGGATATCTGCGGCAGGTCCTGGCTGAGGGAAAAACCGAAATTATAGAGGTTCAAAAAATCGTTAGGCAGGATAATAGGAATCGTTCTATCTCCCTCATTCCATTTCCAGTCTTCATTTTTCACATCTAGGAAGCTGTCGGGTACTGCTTCAAAAAACATGTCGGTGGCAAAATGCAGATCGCCGGGCGCCTGAATCACCACTTTATACTGGCTGGAGGTCACTAACCCAAAAGCCTGTACGAATGGTTGTTTCCGGATATTGATAATTTCTTCGGGGGTAAAAATGCTCTTGGCCGATTGTCCCATCATGTCGTTGGTGATGGTTTTATTAATAACAAGGAAATCGGCTGTTTCGTTTTGGTTTTTGCTGCTATACAGGAGCTGACTGAAATTGGTATGAGCTTGTATAGCTATCAGGATCAATAACATAGCGATGCCCAGCCCCACAGCTGCCATTAAAAACCGGGTTTTACCCACTCCCGTTTGGATGATCTTCTTAAGTAAATCGAAAAAAGGATGCATGAAACAACATTAAAGGTGGTAATGCACATCGTAGGCGAAGTGCTGGTCATTATCCAGGTCGGTTAAAATGAATCCCGCGTTACGGGTTTTGCATTCTTCTGCAATGAGGGCAGCGGCACGTTGTGTGTTCTCTTCGTCGAGGTGACTGAAGGGTTCATCCATCAGCAGCCACTGGAAGGGTTGTACCAGTGCCCGGATGATCGCGATCCGCTGCCGTTCGCCATAGGAAAGCGTTTTGCCGCTTTGTTCCAGTATATGCGATACATTGAGGCGGGCAGCCATATCGGCTATTTTTTCAGGAGGGTAATACGGTTTGCCCTGCATCACGTTCTTGAGTGCTATATTTTCACGGGCGGTAAGCTGTTCAAACAACCGCAGGTCCTGGAAAATTACGCTTAGCTCCTGCTGCCGCATACGGGCTATATCATTTTTACTGTAGGAGGGCCATGGTTGGCCATTTACCGCTACCTGACCGGTGTAATCGTAGCGGATATGATACAGGTAATGAATCAAAGTGGTTTTGCCGGAACCGGAAGGTGCTTTTATCTTCACAAAACGGCCTTGCTGAAAAGTGATCTCCCGGTTCCAGATGTCCGACGACCGTTGCTGGAGTTTATCCTGCAATGGAATGGGCATGAGGTGATTAAGCTGAATCTGCATAGTGGCATTACTGTTAACGGTAGCGAATATAACTTATAAATTTCACGCGGGCGTGTAAGAAATAAGGGCACAGAGGATGAATTCCCCTGCGCCCTTTATAGCTTTATCCGTTGGTTATCAGTTAGGAGAAACAGCAGTAGCTGTGTCTACCGGTGCGGCAAACAGGCTGTCTTCGTATGCTTTTTCTTTCGCTTTCTTTTCCTTCATTACCTTGGCTACTTCTGTACCAAGGTTCACCAATTGCACGAGACTGTTCTGATCTTTGTTTTTGAAGGTTAATACTGCTTCTGTATGTTGTACATCGCCGCCATCAGCTTTGCTTACTACGGTGAAGTCTTTCAGCAAAGCTTTGGATTTCTGCAATACTGTTTTTTCATCGCCTTCCGCTTTGTCTTCCGGAACGATACTGATCACTTTTTCCAGGTCTACGTAACCACCCAGCATGCTTCCTTTTACTTTACTTTCTACGCCTTCTGGCAATTTCACGCTGCCTTTGCCGCCGAGGTATTGTTGTAATACTGCGCTATCGGAACCTACTGTCACAAATTTTTCAGTGATAGATACCGGTGGCATAGTGGCGGCGGCCATAGGATTAGCAATCACGTAATGGTCGCCTTCGCGGGTAAATACTTCTTTCAGCATGGGGGAAGTCATTACCTTATTGAAAGCATCTTTATTACCCACTTTAAGGCTAAAAATCCATTTGGCAGAAGGTTTTTCTATGAATTCGCCGGGCATGTATTCAGATTCTTTCTTGGTGATAGCCAGGTCAGAAGCAACATATACCAGTTGTCCTTCAAAAGCATTCAGGATATCGTCCATGCTCAGCCCGGATTTACCGGAGATGGCCATGTTTACTACGCCGTCCATGCCGGTTGCTTTAATGATTTCGCCGATCATGCGGAAGTCAAAGGCATAAGAGATAAACCCGGTAATGCTTTCAGCCGGATATTTCTTCAGCATGTCCAGGTCAATTTCTTTTTTACCATATTTCTTGTAGATGCCTGCAATTTCCTTACCCATGAAGGTGTTGCCATTAAAAAGGATCTTACCGTTTTCGAAGTTAACGGTACCAGTGTAATAGGTGCCTTCCATCAGCTTTTTCACATTGGCCGGAATCATGGTGAACTGGCCGCTATTATAAATGGCTTCAGGATTTACGAATACGCCTGCATCTGCATTTTCTTTCAACAGTTTAGCAAATGGTTCGATAGAACCGGCAGATTCTTCCTTTTTAAGGTGGAAAAGGTGGTCTACTTCGGCCACCCAATTTTTGATGGTGGGGTCGTCATCATTGGTTTTGAGTGCAGCAGGTACTGCTACAGCGCTATCCACCATTGGTTCATCTTGAGAGGGCTGGCTCGAGCCACCGGGAGCGTATTGCTCCAGGTTGTTCGGGTCTACAGCGCTGATATAGATAACGGCTGATTTATTCCAGCCAATTACTGCGTGTTGCTTGGTTTCCCAGATATATTTGAAATCATTTTGCGTTTTCAGGGAGAAGTCAGCGACATTTTTTTTGAGATAGGCCTCAAATTTGTCGGCATCTTTCAGGCTGGCAGTAAGTGCCACGTATGATTTTTTCTCAGCGGCCTGTCCCTGGAATACGATGGAGGCAAAGAAGTGGCTCTGGAGATCAATACCGGAGTTTTCGGCATCTTTCCATGCTTTCATTACTTCATTGGCAGTGTCTTTGGTGTCGGCAGCGGCAAACAGCTTATCCATAGTGATCCCGTTGGTCACCAGTTTGGTTGTCAGTTGTTTGGCATTGAGGTCAATCACCACACCGGCTGTCTTGGGAATATACCGGCTCTCTTCGGGGTTTTTGGAGCAGGACGACAGGATAACCGCTGCAGCTACAGCGGTTAACAAAACTTTGGAAATTGTTCTTTTCATAAAAGATATAAAAATTAAGAGTTGATTCGGAGCAACAACAAGGGTTGCTAACAATACACTACCACCATCGTGGTATTTCATTCGTGCAAAAGTACGTATATTTTTGTAGCACATATGTCTGATTTTTCCCTTTCGACATACAATAATTCAATACTGTTTAAGTTTATACCTTTGCTACTAACTATGAAACTATTATTAAATACCATAGAAAAACCATTATGTTCCTGATCATGCTGCAATACATACGGCCAGTAGCCGCTATAGAGCACTATATGGAGGCGCACACAGCGTTCCTTCAAAAGCACTACGACAGCGGTCGTTTTATTCTGTCTGGCCGAAGAAAACCCAGATCCGGCTCCGTTATTCTCTGTAATGCGTCCAGTCGTAGAGAGGTAGAGGAAATTATGAGTGAAGATCCGTTGGAAAAATACCAGCTGGCCCTTTATGAGATTATTGAGTTTGAGCCAACAGGGTACGCCAACACCCTTGGAAAATAGCTTTCTTTTTGACTGTCAACTGCTTACGCTTCTTTCTCCGGATAATTACTGCATAAAGTAAATGACCTTCGTCAGCCATTTGCTACTATCCTTTTCCTTGCCTGGATCTGTCAGATACATCTCTATTGTGGGAGGAACAATTTTTCTGCCTTTATCCGTAATAAACTTTTGAATAGCCACGTGTGCATTGGCTACTTTACTATACGGTCCGAAATAATCCGCATAAGCTGCCTGTGCCGCGGGTAGGGTGATAATTTCAAAGCCATTACCCGGTTTACTGCCTTCTGGTACGGGAATCGCTACTGCCATATCAGTTTGGTGCTGCTTTTGATCCCAGGTGAAGAAAATGCCGCAAGGCACCCCTGGCTGCAGATTGGCCGCGGTGGTAGCTTTGTAGATCGTTTCCAGGTTCTGGCGGTAATAGTCGGTAATCCTGCTCATCGGGATGGTTTTCCTGACGGCTGCATAGGTAGTGGCCGGGAAGTTCATTTCTTTTACGGTGACATCAATCCCGTTAGGGGTACCGGGGCCTTTGACCTCGGCTTCCGCCATGCTTTTCAGGTGTTGTAATCCCTGGTCAAAATCCTTCTCCAGCGCACCTTTCATGAAAAGCGACATCACGTTCTGGGGTCGGTCGTAATGTGTATCGAACCCCCAGATCACCTTGGTTTTCCCTGCTGCTTCAGACAATTGGAAGTATACATCTGACTCTGACTTAAAAGGACTCGTAAAGGTAAGTTTCTGGGTTACCGCCTTATAAGGCTCTAGAGACAGGTGTTGTAATCTTCCCTCTCCTATTCTTTTACCTGACCAGGAATCGGTGGCGCCTACCGTGCCATCATCTCCACTGATGGTATATTTGGCGGTAGAATCCATCTGTCTCCAGGCACTCCATTCGTTAAACTTTTCGAATCTGACAATATCATTCCATACAACGCTTGCAGGAGCATTGATTTCAACGCTGCGCTCCACATGCATCACAGTGGGTGCAAAAAGGATCAACACAATAGCAATAAACAGGATGAGTCCTATAATCCAGGCGAGTATTTTAAGTACTTTCATGACTATCGGGGGTTGATGATAATAAAAATACATCTTTTTATTGTCAACCGACAGCTCACGTTGGCATCAGGCAGAAGAATGCAGGTTACTCTAATTCATTATTGCTGGCTTTGTTTTGCTCGTACCGCTCATTCGCTTCCTGTGCTTTTTCAAAGTCCAGAATCACGGAATTAATACAATAGCGGAGACCTGTGGGTGGCGGACCATCGTCGAACACATGTCCCAGGTGCGATTGACAACGACCGCATAAAACCTCCGTCCGGTGCATGCCATGGGTATTATCCGGGGCGTAAATAACACTGGTTTTGTTAAGCGGCTGAAAGAAACTAGGCCATCCGCAGGTGCTCTCAAATTTGGCGTCAGATACGAATAAAGGATTCCCGCAAGCCGCACAGTAATAGGTCCCACTTTCTTTACTACTCCAATACTTTCCGGTAAAAGCCCATTCCGTTCCCTTCTCCCTGGCAATGTTATACACCTCTTGTGGCAATAGTTCCCTCCATTGTTCGTCCGTCAGATTGACTTTAGTGGCATCTGTATGGGAGTAAATGTCTCCCTTCTTTTTTCCATCTTCCATTGATTTCTATTTTTCGCCGTTACTTAGGCAGGTACAGCTCGTACCCCTTGGTAGAGATTTTCAAAATTATTAGTTTCCA
Organism: Chitinophaga sp. Ak27; assembly: GCF_012726295.1. Taxonomy (GTDB): domain Bacteria; phylum Bacteroidota; class Bacteroidia; order Chitinophagales; family Chitinophagaceae; genus Chitinophaga. Next base: position 37,496 of record NZ_JABAOB010000014.1, read on the forward strand.
TAGGTACATATGTAAAGTTTTGATTCGTTAACTTCTCATTAACACTAGCGTTGCGATTGCTGTCAGTCTGTTGCTTCGTCTTTTTTTACCTAATTAAAGTACGTATGAATATGCATAATGGATTGTTATTTCCTGCAAATCAATAGCGTATTTCACAAAACAGTGGGTTTTTTGTTTAAAACTGTCTGATAATCACCGATGAGCAACTGCACAGAAATTGTTAACTTTACAGCAAAAGGCTAGTAAGTGGCGGATATCATCAATTTATTACCAGACAATATAGCGAACCAGATAGCTGCAGGAGAAGTGATACAAAGACCGGCGTCAGCGGTAAAAGAATTACTGGAAAATGCAGTGGACGCAGGGGCTACCGAGATTCAGCTGATCATAAAAGATGCAGGCAAAGAGTTAGTGCAGGTAATTGATAACGGTGGCGGTATGAGCGAAACAGATGCCCGTATGTGCTTCGAACGCCATGCTACCTCAAAAATACAATCCATCGATGATCTTTTCCAGATCACTACCATGGGATTCCGGGGTGAAGCCCTCGCTTCTATTGCCGCAGTATCCCAAGTGGAGCTCAAAACTCGTAAACGGGGCTCTGAGGTAGGTACCTACGTGGAAATAGACAATAGCTTCGTGCAAAAGCAGGAACCCTGTCAAACGGCAGAAGGAACCAGCATTGCCATGAAAAACCTGTTCTTTAACGTACCCGCCCGCCGGAACTTTCTCAAAAGCAACGCGGCCGAAATGAGGCATATTGTAGATGAGTTTATCCGGGTAGCTATGGCTTTCCCGCAACTGCAATTTTCCCTCACCAGCAATAATCAACAGCTGTTCCACCTCGAGAAAGGATCCCTTAAACAACGTATCGTTGCCATCCTGGGACAACATTATAATGCCCGCCTGGTGAGCGTAAAGGAAACTACCGACTACATGAATGTGTACGGATTTGTAGGAAAACCTGAAACCGCTAAAAAAACCCGGGGCGATCAGTTCTTTTTCGTCAATAACCGCTTTATTAAAAGCTCCTACCTCAATCATGCAGTCATGAACGCGTTTGCCGATATTATCCCGGCAGATAGCTTTCCACTCTATGTATTGTTTATTGACGTAAATCCGGAACATGTGGACATCAACGTACATCCCACCAAACAGGAAATCAAGTTTGATGATGAAAAACTGATGTACGCCTTTGTTCAGTCGGCCGTGAAACACTCCCTGGCCCAGTTTAGTATCACCGCTACGCTGGACTTTGACCTCGACCCCAGCATCCAGGCGCTGGATGCCGTAAGCAAACCGTTTACTGCACAGCAACAGCAAGAGTCGACGCAAAGCTCCCTGTATAAATCCTTTACACAGGCCAACCAGGCCCATATGATCGATAAAAGCAGCAATAGTAGCAACCTGAAGCACTGGAAAGACCTATACGAAACTTCCGGCAGCAGCGACAACTACACTACCAGCGCTTATACAGTGGAACCGGAACCAGAAACCCGGCCAGCAGTAACCTATGAAAGCCAGCCTCACGCTACGGCCTCCGTTATCGATGAACGCTGGCAGGATACGCCGAAAGATCAGAAAGTACCGGTACAGATACAGCAACAGTACATTTTATCACAGATCAAATCAGGCTTTATATTAATAGACCAACAGGCGGCTCATGAAAGAATCCTGTATGAACGCTACCAGCGCGCATTAGTGGAAGCACCCATGGCCACCCAGCAGAGCCTGTTCCCGCAAACCCTGCAACTGCCTCCCGCGGATGCAGCCCTGATCAGTGAAATGCTGGGCGACCTGCAAACGCTGGGCTATGACCTGGAGCCTTTTGGCAACAATACCTTTGTCGTTCGCGGTACACCGGCCGACATCCAGAATAACAACAACCAGGCTACGATAGAAAACCTGCTGGAACAATTCAAAAACTTCAGTCACGAGCTGAAAGTCAACCCGAGAGAACAACTCATTCGCTCTATGGCGCGTAACAACGCCATTCCTGCCGGCAAAGTACTGGCCGCCCGCGAAATGCAGAATATCATCGACGAACTATTTGCCTGCAGTATGCCCAATGTGGCTCCCGGCGGCAAATTCACCTTTATATCCTTCAAACTCACTGACCTAGCCCGTATGTTTGAACGGGGAAATTGATTTGAGCAGAAAGCAAAAAGCTATTGTGGAAAATGATTAAAGCGAATTTTTAATACCCGCTAAGTTCTTCTCCACAATAGCTTTTTGCTTTCTGCCTTATGCTTTCTGCTCCTCCAGCAATTCATATACCTTCCGGAAACGCTGGTATTTCTGCTGATACCAATCATATAAACTCCTGTCGGGATCAAATGCTATAGCTGGCGCCGTTGCTGTATTTACCGGCTCAGGTAACCCTAATGCACTGGTAGCCAGGATAATAGCGCCCAGGGCAGATGCGTCGCGCTCCTGTTGCAGATGCATCGTTTGCCCGAAAATATCCGCCATCAGCTGAATCCAGCCCGGTGAGTGGGTAAAGCCTCCGCTCACCAATATTTTTTGCACCGGCCCTGCGGTTTCCTGCAACGCGGCTTTGATACTTAACAAGGCAAAACAAATACCTTCCAATACCGCCCGGGTAAAATGTGCGGGGGTATGTTGGGGCTGTATACCTATAAATGCCGCCGTGGCGTGGCTATTCCACATAGGCGCCCGTTCTCCCAACAAGTAAGGCAGACATAAGAGGTGATCAGACTGGATTTTCAGGGCTTCATTGACCAGTCGGTCCAGCGCTTCCGGCGGTTGTTGCAGGAAATCCCTGATCAGCCATTGCAATACCACTCCACCGTTGTTGGAGGCGCCGCCAGTAATATATATATGATCTGTAAGGAGATAGGTAAAAAGGCGGCCCTTACTATCGGTAAGGGCGTGGCTGCCGGCCATCCTTACCGCCCCGCTGGTGCCAATGGTCAGTGTGGCATGCCCCGGCGACATGGCGCCACTGCCTAATTGCGCCAGGCAACCATCGCTGCCTCCTATAACAAAGGGCGTGCTGGCCGGAATGCCCAGATCGGCTGCCACTGCGGGTAGAAGCCCCCGTATCACCATGTCGGCCGGCACTGGTTCCGGCAACTGTGCCGGCCCAACGCCCGCTACCCGGAGCGCCATATCATTCCATTGTAAAGCATGAATGTCGAATAAGCCCGTAGCGGAAGCTATGGAGTGATCGGTGATATATCTTCCAAAAAAATGGTGAAAAATATATTCTTTGATACCCGGAAACATGACCGCCTGTGCAAACAGGTCCGGTTGCTGCTCCCGCAGCCAGATCAGCTTACATAACGGCGACATGGCATGTACAGGCGTACCGGTTCGCCGGTATATCTCCTTCCCTTCAGGGGTATCGCGCAGGGCCAGGGCGCAGGATTCGCTCCGGTTGTCGGCCCAGATAATAAGAGGCGTCAGCGCTCTACCAGATTGGCTTACTGCCATAATGCTATGCATGGCGCTACTGAAGGCAATAGCCGTAGGAGGATAGCCCATTTCGGCTACTACAGTGCGGATACCAGTTTTGACGGCACCCAGTATTACTTCGGGCGATTGCTCACTATAACCGGGCTGGGGATGTTGGGTAGAATACGACTGTTGAAAAACTGCCCCAAATTTACCGTTCATCCTTAGCACAATCGATTTTGCACTGCTGGTGCCTATATCTATGCCGATAATATACGCATGATGGTCGCTCATATAAAAAACCTTCCTTTTTCCGCATTTAATTTATAGATTTAAAACCGGTGTTTCTTATAAAAAGTCTAAAATATCCACGCAAATGGCTTTCGAAATCAAAAAAAAGGGGCAGGCTTACGATGTTTGTATTGTTGGTTCGGGCGCCGGAGGGGGAATGGCAGCAAAGATTTTATCTGATGCCGGTCTGAAAGTAGCCCTCCTGGAAGCGGGTCCCAAATACGATCCGGCAGATCCTGAACAGGCCACCCAATTGAAATGGTCGTATGAATCGCCCCGCAGAGGGGCAAGTACCACCCGTCCGTTTGGCGACTTTGACGCCGCCTACGGAGGCTGGGAAATTAACGGTGAGCCTTACACGAAAAAAGACGGCACCGAATTCGACTGGTTCCGCTCCCGCATGTTAGGAGGTCGAACCAACCACTGGGGCCGCATTTCACTACGCTTTGGCCCCCGCGATTTTAAACACAAAACGTATGATGGATTAGGGGATGATTGGCCTATTACGTATGAAGAAGTAGCTCCTTATTATGACCGCGTTGATAAAATGATCGGCGTATTCGGATCTAAAGAAAATATGCCTAACGAGCCCGATGGCTTCTTCCTCCCTCCTCCCAAACCCAGGCTGCACGAGCTGATGGTAAAAAAGGCAGGCGACCGTTTGGGCATTCCAGTTATCCCCGCACGTTTATCTATTCTCACCCGCTCTGTTAATAAAGATCGCAGCCCTTGTTTCTACTGTAGCCAGTGTAACCGGGGATGCACCGTATATGGCGACTTTTCCGCGTCGTCTGTACTGGTGAAACCGGCGATGAAAAGCGGGCATGTAGACCTGTATACAAACGCGATGGTGCGCGAAGTATTGACCGACGACAGTGGTAAAGCCACCGGCGTAGCTTATGTCGACAAAACGGATATGCAGGAATATTCCGTTAATGCCAAAGTAGTGGTACTGGCAGCCAGCGCCTGTGAGTCAGCCCGCCTGCTGCTCAATTCCAAATCGGCCAAGCATCCTAATGGACTGGCTAATTCCAGCGGCGTAGTAGGTAAATACCTTCATGACTCCACCGGGTCTTCCAGGGGCGGATTCCTTCCACAGCTGATGGACCGTAAGCGCTATAATGAAGATGGTGTTGGTGGTATGCACATGTACGTACCCTGGTGGGGAGATAACAAAAAGCTGGACTTTCCCCGTGGCTATCATATTGAATTTGGCGGTGGTATGCACATGCCTTCTTATGGCTATGGCTTTGGCATGGAACATATGAATGGGAAATACCCTGGCCGCGATGGTAAAACAAAAGCAGCCGGCGGTTACGGCGCTTCCCTGAAAGACGACTATCGCCGCTTCTATGGTGCCCACATCGGCTTTGCGGGCAGGGGCGAGTGTATTGCCCGGGAAGATAATTACTGTGAAATAGATCCAAACGTGGTAGATAAATTTGGTATCCCGGTACTTCGCTTCCATTATACCTGGAGCGACCACGAAATCAAACAGGCCAAACATATGCAGGATACTTTCGAGCAGATTATCCATGAAATGGGAGGCATCGCCAACGGTACCAAACCCGGTGCAGATACCAAGTATGGCCTGGAAAATCCCGGTCGTATTATCCACGAAGTAGGTACTACCCGTATGGGTGATGATCCACGTAAATCTGTGTTAAACAAATTTAACCAGGCACATGAGGTTAAAAATCTCTTCGTAGTAGATGGCGGCGCGTTTGTATCTCAGGCGGATAAAAATCCTACCTGGACCATCCTGGCCCTGTCAATGCGAGCATCTGAATATATCGTAGACCAATTGAAAAAACAGAGTATCTAATCATTTAAGCTTTTTTCATGGACAGAAGAGAATCATTGAAGGCCCTGGCATTGGGAACCCTATCAGTAGGTACCATCTTAGCTGCCACCGGATGTGAAGATAAAAAAGGCGATACCGGCCATAAAGACGAGGTAGCCAAAACGCCCGGCTATGGCCGCACAGCGGATGAAGCAAAACGGGATAAAGCGCTGATGGATGAAAAATTCTTCTCCCCGGAAGAAATGAAAACCATCACCATCCTGGCAGATATTATCATTCCGGCAGACGCCCACTCCGGTAGCGCATCCGATGCCAAAGTGCCTGAATTCATTGAATTTATTGTAAAAGATATGCCGGAGCATCAGCTCCCCATGCGGGGTGGGCTCCGTTGGCTGGACCTGCAATGTGCTAAGCGGTACAACAAATCATTTGCAGATTGCAGCGAACAGCAACGCATTGCGATAGTAGACCTGATTGCTTATCCGGAAAAAGCAGCACCGGAAAATAGCCAGGGCGTTGCCTTTTTTAACAGGATGCGGAACCTTACCGCCACCGGATTTTTCACTAGCAAGATAGGCATCAAAGACCTGAATTACGTAGGCAACACCCCCAACGAATGGGATGGCGTGCCTGCCGATGTATTACAACAGTACGGGTATGCTTATGATGAAAAAACGCTGGCTACCTGCCTGAAAATCGAAGACAGGAGTAAGCTGATGACCTGGGAATAACGACCTAACTAGCTATTTCATAATTTAAATCCAGAAAACTTCACATCAATGATTCCAGAAAAAAAGAATGAGGGAGAAAACAACGTTTCCCGCAGATCATTCCTGAGAAACGGTGCGCTGGCTGCCGCCGGTTTCATGATAGTTCCACGTCACGTACTTGGCCGCGGCTATGTAGCCCCCAGCGATCGCCTGCGCGTAGCAGGTATCGGCGTGGGCGGAAAAGGATTCAGCGATATCTCTGAATTCGCCAAAGGTCCTGCTGATATTACTTTCCTGTGCGATGTAGATGAACGCCGCGCAGCGGAAGCAGTTAAGAAGTTCCCTAAAGCTAAATTCTATAAGGACTTCCGGCAGATGTTCGAAAAGGAGCATAAAAATTTTGATGCGGTGTCTGTGTCAACACCAGACCACACCCACGCCGTAGCCGCGATGGGCGCCATGCAGCTGAAAAAAGACGTATACGTACAGAAACCACTGACACACGATATTTACGAAGCCCGTATGCTCACACAGGGCGCCAATAAATATAAGGTGGTAAGCCAGATGGGTAACCAGGGCTCCTCCGGCGATGGCGTTCGTCAGCTGATGGAATGGTACAATGCCGGTTTAGTAGGTGATGTACATACCGTTTACTGCTGGACCGATCGCCCCGTATGGCCACAGGGTATTCCCTGGCCTACCGGCAAACAGGATGTTCCCAAAGAACTGGACTGGGACCTGTGGTTAGGTACTGCTCCTAAAAAGGATTATGTAGATAACCTGGTGCCATTCAACTGGCGCGGCTGGTGGGATTACGGTACCGGCGCTATCGGCGACATGGGCTGTCATATTATTGAACCGCCTTTCCGTGTACTTGGCCTGGGCTATCCTACTTCCGTAGAGTGTAGCGTAGGTAGCGTATACGTAGGTGAATTTACCCGAGGATACTTCCCGGAAAGCTGCCCTCCTTCTTCTCATGTTATCATGAAATTCCCAGGTAAAAATGGTAAAGAAGTAACACTTCACTGGATGGACGGTGGCATTCAGCCAGAACGTCCGGAAGAACTGGGTCCTAATGAAACCATGGGAGACGGTGGTAACGGCGCCTTATTTATAGGAGATAAAGGTAAAATGATGTGCGGTACCTACGGTATGTATCCAAAACTGCTGCCTACTTCCCGGACAACAGAAGCAAATGTACCACAAACCATTGCACGTGTTCCGGAAGGTCACTACGTACAATGGGTAAACGCCGCCATTGCCGGTTTTGGCAGTAAACAACAAAAAGCCCTCAGCTCTCCATTTGATATTGCTGGACCACTCACGGAATCTATTCTGATGGCCAACCTGGCCATACGCAGCTTCGATATCCGCAAGCCAAAAGCGAATGGCAAAGGCTTTGACTATCCAGGCCGCTATGTAAAACTGCTATGGGATGGCCAGAATATGAAGATTACCAACTTCGATGAGGCTAACCAGTTTGTAAAACGTACGTACCGCGATGGCTGGTCACTCGGCGTATAATCGTTAACGTTATTTATAAAAAAATGCCGCGATGATCTCGCGGCATTTTTTTTATAACCCCATGTCAATACTATTGATAATCAACCTGCTGCTGCAGATTCGAATTTTTCCTGATTTCATTGGCAGGAATAGGTAACAGGTAGTTTTTAGCTTTTACAAACTTCCTGTCCTGGATACTGATCACATTATACCTAAAAGGATGGCCGGCAATCTGGGAACCGAGCACTTCAATGCCTTTTGCATTTTCATTAAAAGCGGTTTCTGCATCTCTCCATCTGCGCGCATCAAAGAAACGGTGCTCTTCAAATGCCAGTTCATACCGTCTTTCATATTTCAATGCTGCTTTCAGCGCCGCGCCCGAGGCAGTGATCAACGGCATACCTGCACGTTCTCTCACCAGATTTAATGCCGCTCTCCCCTTGTCCTCATCGCCCGACCAAATAGCTGCTTCCGCATAGTTCAGCAATATTTCAGCATACCGGAAGAACACCCAGGACTGGTCGCCCCGAAAAAATTGGGCGTCCAGGTTCTTATCCATGAACTTGCGTAGGTAGTAGCCGGAGAAGGTACCGTTCCAGTTTTCGATGGTGCTGTTGCGCGTATCAAGCCCCCATACACTGTCTTTACCATTGGGTGCTTCATATTTACCCGTTTGGATAACTCCTACAGGATCTATTTTAGCCGCATCCGACGGACGAGGTTTCCATTTTGCACCATCGTACAAGATAGTGGCATAAAAACGGGGATCTCTGTCGGTATATGGCGCTTTGGCCTGAGCCGCATTACTCCAGGAAAAAGGAGTACCATCTTTCATCTGGTAACCAGTTACAAAGTTTTCAATTGGCACATTGCCTCCCCAGTTGTGATACCCGTTGGGTCCATTATACAGGTCGTGAGAGGTACCTAACAAGGCCTTGTCATACAACTTTACAAAGATCAGCTCAGGGTTATCCTTATCCAGGAATATACGGCTATAGTTATCTGTGGCATTGTCTGTAGGTTTATACAGTCGGAAAGTATTCAACTTGATGATATCATCGGCTGCGGCCATGGCCAGTTTGTAACGGTCGGTCTGACTGCCGGACTTATATCCCATCAACTCATTAGGCACTTTACTATCATTGAACAAGTCGCTGGCGGCAAAGAGCAGTATCCTGGACTTCAGCGCCATCGCCGCGGCAGCGGTTACCCTTCCCTTATTGGCTACCACATCGTAAGCTGATGGCAGCTGCTTAATGGCGGAGTCACATTCTGCCACAATGAATTTGATACATTCATCAAAAGAAGCGCGCTTTACATTCAAAATGGCCTGCTCATCACCTTTGATATTGAATGTCCGGGTAATCAGGGGCACACCGCCATAATACCTTACCAACATCTGGTAATACCAGGCGCGCATAAAATGTACCTCTCCGGTCATCCGGGTCCGCCGGGACTCATCGGTAATAGGTACGGAGGCTATCTTTTCCAGGAACATGTTACAATTGCGAATTGCTTTATAATGCGGATCCCAGCGGGCGAAATCATTAATGGCGCCCACATCATCGGCACTAGCATTCCCTTGTACTACCCTGGAAGTATTATAATCGTGAATAAAACGGCTTTCATCTGTCATTGAAGACAGCATTACTTCGTTATATCCCGGACGCATCTGCACATACAAGTCATTTACAAATGCCTGTACCAGGCCGACGTCTTTCCAAACATCCGATTCTTCATATTCTGTGAGAGGTTTTTTCTCCAGGAAATCCTTGTTACAACTGCTTGCCGCACATACAATAAATGCGCCCGCTATATATTTGATGATGGTTGTCTTTTTCATAACACACTAGTTAAAAGGTTACGTTTAATCCCACATTATAGATCTTGGTTTGTGGATAGTATTGTCCGCTACCACTGGGTGCTTCCGGATCAAAAATCTTCACTTTGTCGATGGTGAGCAGGTTCTGTCCACTTACATATACACGCAGATTTTGTAAACCTATGCGTTTGCACATGGGCGATGGGAAATTATAACCAAGGTCCAGCGTCTTTAAACGGGCATAGTTGGTATTCCAATACCAGAAAGTATTCTGGCGATTTACCCAGTACTCACGGTCACGGTCATACGCTCTGGGCCAGGAACCATTGGGGTTGCTTTCTGTCCAGCGGTCCTCTACATAAGCCATCGGAAAGTTCCCAATCAAACCGGATTCTGTGCGCAGGTACTGGCTCGCACCGGTAGCGCCCTGCCATAACATGGTGAAATCAAAATTTTTAAATTTCGCAGTAACCGTTAGTCCAAAGATCCAGGTAGGGTTTTCTGTACGGTCCTGGCGAATGCGGTCGAGATCATCAATGACGCCATCTTCATTCACGTCTTTGAAAATTACATCTCCTGCCCTGGCGCCGCCTACGTGCGCGCTCTTGTCTACTTCTTCCTGTGTTTTATAGATGCCGATAGCCTGGTAATAAAGCGGGGCGCCTATTTGTTTACCGGTGGCTTGTTGCCATACGGGAAGGTTCGGCGTTTCATCAAAGAACAACACTTTATTTTGTGCATGGGTAACGGTTCCGATTACTTCATAATGGAATTTTTTGATGTCCCGTTTATGGCTCATCACTAACTCGAAGCCTTTGTTTTGCACTTTCGCGATATTCTCCTGTGGCAGGGTCATTCCGGTATATCCCGGCATAGACTGGCTCCGGGCCACCAGGATGTTGGAACGGCGCGTCATAAAATAGTCTGCTTCCAATGCCAGTTTATCGCCCAATACCTTTGCTTCCACCCCTACATCATAGTTGTTGGCCACTTCCCAGGTGATGGCTTCATTGGGAGATCTCAACTGGTAAAGTCCTTTATTCAGATCACCGCCAAACATTACGCCGCCACTGCTGAAACCGTAGGTGCTGAGATACTGGAACTGGTCGATCAGATCGTTACCCATTTGTCCCCATGCAGCGCGGATCTTGAAGTAGTCGAGTGTGCGGATACTTTTCTTCCAGAATGGCTCGTTAGATAATACCCACCCGGCAGAAGCGCCAGGGAAAAGACCCATGCGGCGACCTTTAGGGAAGTTTTGTGTGCCATCATAACGCATGTTGAAATCAAACAGGTAGGTTTCATTGTAGTTATAGGAGACACGGCCGAAGTAGTTACGACGCGCATACTCAAAACCGCCACCGCTATTATCTTTTTCCTTATCTGCGCCCAAGCTCAGCTGATCTAATTTATCGCTGATAAAGTACTTTCTGCTGGCAGCAAAGTTGTCGTTCCGCAGCGTTGCCTGTTCAAAGGCGATAAAGCTGCTGACATTATGTTTACCAAAAGAACGGACATAGTTCAGCTTAATGTTGTAAGTGATCTGTCGGAGTGTACCAAAGGATTCATTCAGCTGTGGTGCACTCACGCCTCTTGATCCCGCATTTAACTTATGTGTTGGATCATTTACGTCGTTGAGTGTATATAAGGTCCATGGCTTAATATAAGATTTTACGAAATCGAAATTCTGGTCATAAGCAAAGCTACCATCTACAAACATTCCCTGTACCCATGGAATATTTACTACGGCTGACATATTGGTGTTAATAACGTAATTTTTATCATTCGTATAACCGATGGCGTTCGTTCCTGTTACAACGGGGTTATCACCATATTCAATATCCGGACCTGGTAATCCATTGGGCCAGATGGCATTTTCTGTTGGGCGGCCGCGCATGAGTGATCTGAAAATAGAGCCGGCGCTACGTGGCGGAAAATTCCTGTTTTCCAAACGGCCAGCCAGGTCGAAACGCAGGCGGATATAGTCATTTACTACCGCATCAAGATTGGCCCTGACATTCTGTTGTTTGTAGTTAGTGGCGCTGCTTTTATAAATACCGTCCTGGAACAGCGATCCTAATGATACGTAATACGACATTTTTTCGGTACCGCCACTCAAAGAAAGATCATGCCTGTTTTGCAGGGAAATCTTTTTAATAGCGGCATCATACCAGTTGGTGTTAGGATACAACCAGGGATCGGAGCCGTCGCCGAACTTCTTGATTTCATCTTCGGTATATTTCGGCTTATCGCCGCCATACTTCAGGATTTCATTGACTACACGTGCATAAGTGGGCGCATCGGCCATTTTAGGCAACCTGGTAGGCGTAACAAATGATTGATTGTAGCCATATCCCAGTGTAGGTTTACCACCTTTCCCCCGTTTGGTAGTTACCAATATAACGCCGTTGGCTGCACGGGATCCATAAATAGCCGCCGCCGCATCTTTCAGGATAGAAACGCTTTCAATGTCATTAGGATTCATTCGCTCAAAACCATCACGGGGAAATCCATCTATCACCACCAGTGGTGCACTGTTGCCCAGGGTGCTACGACCACGGATGAATATCCGGGAACCATCGTAACCGGGTTCTCCACTATTGTTCACGGCAATAATCCCTGGAATACGCCCTACGAGCGAGTTAGAGATATTTACGTTAGGCGATTGCTGTAATTCCGCTCCTTTTACAGAAGATACGGCGCCGGTTTTAGTTACTTTCTTCTGGGTACCGTATCCAACGACTACATACTCATCCAGCGTCTTCTGGTTCTCTTTTAATACCGCATTAACGCTGGGTTTTCCTTCCACCTTTATTTCCTGTGGGTCGAAGCCAATATACTGGAATACCAATACTGCGTCTTTTTTTACATCACTCAGTACATAGTTTCCTTTTTCATCTGTGGTGGCGCCCTTCTTAGTGTCTTTCACCAACACGGTTACCCCAGGCAATGGGTTCCCATTGATGTCTTTTACTTTTCCTTTAACAACTAGATTGCCCTGCTGCCAAACTCCTGGCATTGGGGCGCGCGCAGTAACGGCGCTCGTTGTGGTCGCAAAGAGGCATAGCAATAGCATAGCCTTTGCATAACGTGGATTCATGCTACAAGTGATTTAGAGATGATAATAAAAAATTTGGTTTATTAGCTATCGCTTAGCTAAATCGGTAATCATAACGGCATGTGCTTTTGAACGACTCAAATTTTGGTTTAATAATAGTTTTTCATTTTCCCCAATCAGGGCCTATCGCGCTACAACAAGTGAAATCTATAATGCTACGTTTTTTATCTATGAATCGGTTTTCAATATCTTTCAAACGGGCTATCACGTCTTTGTAAGATATTTATAAATGTCTTAATTATTTTCTAAAAATAAATGTCTTTTTAACGGTTATCTCTAATATTTATGAGGAAGTGAGCGCTTAATTTTTGAAACGCTTGTTGGGCCATTATTAGTTGCCGATAAATGGCCGCATTAAAAAGCTATTAGCAATCGGCGTCAATGGCTTTTTTTGCATAAATTTATACTTGTAAACGTTATAGGTGTATAAGACCATTCTTTATGAAGAAATGTTACGTCCTCATCGTTATGCTGGCTGCAGTTACCCTGCTGTTTGCCTGTAGTAAAGAAATGAGCCGGGAGGGGGATAACTCCCAGCCACCCGCGGGTAACTGCGATTATGCACCCTATACCAATGGCTCTTCTTTTTCTTATGTAAATGTGAACAGTGCAAAGGATACCACCCATTATACGCTCACCGTTTCGGGAGACACCACCATTAATGGCAATGTATATAAGAAGATTGGCAACGACAGTGTATTCACCTGCTCCGCCTGTAATACCGGCATTTATACGCAGGTAGCCAGTATTCTTACCTTCCAGGGCTATAAGGCCGACGATCTGAAACTTACCTATCTGAAAGATAATGTGCCCGCAGGTACTTCCTGGCAGGATACCATTTCCGTAACCAATGGTGGCATCAGCACCTCCGGCATTATCCAATTTACGGTTACCCAAAAAGGCATTACCAAAGCCGTTAACGGCAAGGACTACGCGGAAGTAATTGCGGTAAGAATGGATGCTTTTGCGCTTGTTTTGGGAAACGCGGTTCCGGTTGGCACCCTTTCCACCAGCTATTACGGTAAAGGCATTGGACTAATAGAAGCCGACCAGGAACAGGATACTACACGGATCGTGTCTTATACGCTGATGCCCTGATTAATATTCTCTCCATATCATCGTTAGCAGCCGCTCTATTGCTTTCCTAACACTGCTGGCCGTTTCATGGTGGTTATTCACCAGTACGCTAAATACCAGTGCCTTATTCTTCTTCGTCACCAGGTAGCCACTCAGGGCTACCACGCCGGTTAGCGTACCTGTTTTCGCATGTACAAACTGTTGCTGGTAATAATTTCTCAATGTTCCTTTCCCTCCTGTTGGAAAGATGTGCCATAGGCGATCTTGTGGATACTGCGCTTTCAATAGCGACAGTACGGTAACGAAATCCCGGGGCGTAAAAAGGTTATACCTCGACAGGCCAGATCCATCTTCCCAGGTAGGCGGGTGTGGTAACGCCTTTAGCACTTGCGACAACACGTATTCCATGACGCGGGTACTGCTGATGGTATCCCAAAGCGCGGAGGCCACCATCATAAGTGTTTGCTCGGCAAAAAAGTTATCGCTACGCTGCATCATCGGTGTATATAAGGAATCTGCAGGAATACTGTGTAAGACATTGAACCGGGCAGCCGGAGGATTAACGGCTAGCCCTATACGTTTATGCAAGGTATCTTCCAGCCGCTGCCGAAGTTCCTGCACAGATCCGGCAATGAATGGTACCTCTGCTTCCAGGACGCTCTTATCTTTCGGGTTATATTTCAGGTAGAAGAAATTATGGCGTTCGTCCCGGGTAACAATAGATTCACTCAGGGTATCATCTGCCGTAATATCCAGGTCGTATAATGGGGGGCAAATGCTGTTGCTGTCCAGATGGTGCCGGATACGCACCACATTACCATACATAGGCCATTCATTCAATTCCGGCTGGTAATCATCTGCGAAATCACTCCACGACCAGCCGGCGCCATAGCGTTGATTGGCGTTCATTGCTGGCACCAGGTATATTTTCTTATTAGTTTGCTGCAGTAATTGCAGTAAGGGCTGATAAGTATAGTCGGGATGAAGGAAAGAAGGATCCGCCATACCTTTTACAAATAGCGCTGTATCATTTTCATAGTAACGGGCTGCGGGAAGAGAATCTCCTAACAACTTCATCCCTGCATACAGGGAAAAAATTTTCATATTGGAGGCGGGGGTGAAATATTTATCATCCTGGTATTGATACCAGTATTTACCTGTGGCAGGCTCATAGATGCAAATACCGGCATGGGCCTGTTCCATAGGCGTTTTATGCAATAACTCCGTTTCCGCCCATTTTTTGATGGCTGCAGTTTGTGCCGCAACAGGTGTTAGTATCCAGGAGAAGATAAGCAGGAAGAAAAGCTTTTTCATAGGCGGAATTTACAAAATGAATCAGGGATTTGTGAGAAGAACTATGACTGGTTCCTCCCGCAAATCCCTGACCTGTTTAAAATGGCTATATTACTTATCAGGTAAAATATTTAGTGATACCTGGTTTGGCATAAGCATAATTACCCGATGCATCCGGCATTACTGGCGGTTCTGCATCAAACGCGTATCTTTTCGGATGTATATCCAGGCCTGAGTTCAAGGCCACGTTCCAGTCAATTACCTGACCGGAATAAGTAGCCAACCGACCTATGATAGCAGAAAGCGTAGTATGTGCTCCTCTTTCTGCATCCGCAAATTTGTACTCTCCTTTCGCAATGGCAGCAAACAGCTCATCGTGCTCCGTCTGGTAAGGATTGTTTTCTTTCTTCTTATCAAACTGGTACAATACCTTTCCTTTATGATCTACGATGGTGCCCTTGTCGCAGTAGATCCGGCCCTTTGTTCCTACAATCTCTTCATCAACCTTACTGGGCGCGTCTTTCCAGTGACGGCACTGGCTATTCATTACTACGCCGTTAGCATAACGATATTCTACATAGTGGTGATCAAAAATTTCTCCATATTCTTTGCCTGTACGTACCGCGCGGCCGCCCATACCACTGGCTGTTACCGGGGTAGCGCCCATAAACCAGTTACCAACGTCGATATTGTGAATATGTTGTTCTACGATATGATCCCCGCAAAGCCAGTTGAAATAATACCAGTTGCGCATCTGATATTCCATTTCAGTATACTCGGGTTTACGTGGTTTTACCCATAAAGCCCCCTGGTTCCACCATACCTGTGCGGAAAGCATATCTCCGATGATACCATCCTGGAAGCGTTTGTACAACTCGCGGTAGGAGTTCTGATAACGGCGTTGTAAACCTACTACTACGTTCAGTTTTTTAGTTTTGGCCAGGGCGGCTGCTTCCAGCACTTTCTTAATACCGGCAGGATCGGTAGCCACCGGCTTTTCCATAAACACGTGCTTACCCTGTTTAATGGCCTCTTCGAAATGGATAGGTCTGAAACCGGGAGGTGTAGCCAATATCACTACGTCGGCGAGCGCGATGGCTTGTTTATATGCATCAAAGCCTATGAACTTATTGCTTTCCGGTACGTTTACGCGGTCGGCTTTATCGCCCAGGGCATCTTTAATATTGTCATAGCTGTCTTTCAATCTGTCGGGGAAGGCATCTGCCATTGCTACCAGCTGCACATTTTCTTTTGTGCTGAGTGCCTGGGTAGCTGCGCCTGTACCACGGCCGCCGCAGCCGATCAACGCAATTTTAATCACGCCATTGGCGCCGGAGAAGAAGTTAGCTTTAGATAAGAGGGGCATTGCCAGCAATCCACCTGCGAGTAAGGTAGTTTGCTTTACGAAATCGCGGCGGCCCTCACCGTGGAATTTGTTTTCGTTGTTCATAAATGAATAAGATGTTTTTTTAGATTTTTAGGATGATAATCTAGTCTAGCGTGCACCTTTATATTTCGCGATAATATCTGCAAAAAACTGTTTGGCTTCTTCTTCAGAAGGTTGTTTCACTGGCCGTATAATCCTGAATCCCACAAAAGGCGCATCAGCATTCCACCAGGAGCTTTTGGGTATCTGGGGATCGCGGCGGTTCCATACCGGATCTGATTTCAACCGGGCAGCGCTGCGCAGTAATACTGCATCGTCCTGGTAACTACCTCCTTTCAGCAAACGAGGTGTTTTAGCAGTGGGTACAGTCCAGGGGTCTTTGTCTTTAGCATTGGCCACACCACTTTCGTCATATTGATCCAGGGTCCATTCTTCTACGTTACCGAGCATATCATATAAGCCCCATGCGTTGGGTTTCAGTTGTGCTACTTTATGGTATTTCTGTTCGCTATTGCCGCTAAACCAGGCATAGTCTTTCAGCTGAGTGGCGTCAGTACCGAAAGGATAAGCCGTAGTGGCTCCAGCCCTGCAGGCATATTCCCATTCCGCAGCTGTGGGCAGGCGATAAAATACGCCGGTTTTGGTGTACAACCATTGGCAATACATCAGGGCGCCATACTGGCTCATGCTATTGGCCGGAAAACCGCCCGCCTTACCCATTCCTAACGTAAGATCGATATATGGAGGGCTGGGACGGGTCATGCCATCAGGTATGGGTGTTTTATCTTTTTCCGCATCAGCGTATACATCATATTCATCGAAGGTGACTTCTGTAGCGCCCATCCAGAAATCGGAAATCTGTACCGTTTTTGCCGGCCCTTCATCATTCTTCCTGCCTTTTTCACTGGCCGGACTACCCAGTGTAAAGCTGCCGCCTTTAATGGGTACCATCTTAAAACTGACATCGGTTCCTGGAATCTGTTGGCTGTATGGTTCAAATGCCGTTTTGGTTTGTGCGATAACAACCTGGCTGAGCAGTCCGCTCAACAGTAAGGTCACATGCGATTTAGTCATCTATAGCTTGATTGAGAATATGAGGAGTGAATTTAAAAAAAACTAATCTGGAAAGCAATCTTTTTTGATGAATGCGAAAAATGACTGATGAATTGAAAATTTTTCACAGATATTAGCATTTCCTTATAAAACCTATTAAATTTAGCTTCCGGAGAATAAAATTCAACGTTATGGAAAGAAGACAATTTCTGCAAAACGGCACCCTGGCGGGCATTTCCGCACTCGCATTAGGCGGCCTTACCAATGCCGCTCAGGCAGCTACCGGCAATCATCCTGAAGCTGCTGCAGGTAAGACATTCAACATGAATTACGCCCCGCATGATGGCATGTTTAAAAACAGCGCCAAAAGCGATGGTTTCCTTGACCAGATAAAATTCATGTACGATCAGGGTTTCCGGGCTATTGAAGATAATGGGATGCTGGGCCGCCCCGCTGCTGAACAATCCAAAATAGGCGATTTGCTGGCTAAACTCGGTATGCAGATGGGCGTTTTTGTAGTGGATACTGGCAACAACTGGAAAACTTCATTGACCACCGGCAAGCAGGAATTCAAAGACGCTTTTATCAAAACCTGTAAAGACAGCATAGAAACAGCCAAACGCTGCAACGCCAAATGGGCTACGGTTGTTCCCGGCTACTTCGAACGCAATCTGCCTATGGGTATACAAACTGCTCATGTGGTGGATGCCCTCCGCGCCGGAGCTGAAATATTTGAACCACATGGATTGGTAATGGTACTGGAACCTTTGAGTGATAATGCAGACCTTTTTCTGCGTACCGCCGAGCAAACCTTTGAAATCTGTAAAGCTGTAAAAAGTCCTTCCTGCAAAATCTTATATGATCTCTACCATATGCAACGCAATACCGGCAACTTGATTCCTGTAATGGATATGTGCTGGGATGAAATTGCTTATATACAGATCGGCGATAACCCTGGCCGGAAAGAGCCGGGCACCGGCGAAGTCAACTATAAAAACATCTTTAAACATCTCCATCAAAAAGGATATAAAGGCGTATTGGGAATGGAGCACGGTATGGCCGGAAAGGGCACTGACGGTGAATCCGCCCTGATTAAAGCTTATAGAGACGCTGACAACTTTCTGTAAACCAGAAAGTGGAAAGCAGAAAGAAAAAAGCTATCGTGGAGATTGATTTTTAGCCAGCATTTGAAAATCGCGGTTATCAATCTCCACGATAGCTTTTTTCTTTCTGCTTTCCGCTTTCTGCTTTTTTCGGTAACTTAACTAGTAAATCAATCTGCTATGGGTTTCTTAATCCGCATACTAGTTAGTGCATTCGCCGCCATGTTAACCGCTTACCTGCTAAAACCGGCCGTAAAAGTAGATGACTTTATAACTGCGCTGATACTCGCCCTGGTCTTGGCGGTATTGAATGCTTTGGTAAGACCACTATTGGTGATTCTTACTTTTCCCGTTACCATTCTTACGCTCGGACTTTTCCTGTTTGTGATCAACGCCCTGATTATATTGCTGGCCGCTAAACTGGTCCCTGGATTTAAGGTAGACGGCTTTTGGTGGGCACTCCTCTTCAGTATTATCATGACCATCATTAATAGTATCCTGATCAATATTGCCGGTGGCAACCAGGATTAATTCCGTCTTTATAGCCTGTAAAAAGTTGGTTTATATGCATTTTGACCGGTCAAACCTGAGCGATGCACAACTGATATCGTTCTACAAAGCCTTGGTATTTCCTCGTTTGATAGAGGAAAAGATGTTGTTGTTACTTCGGCAGGGAAAGATCAGCAAATGGTTTTCCGGTATTGGCCAGGAAGCCATTGCGGTAGGCGCCACCCTGGCGCTGGAATCAGATGAATGGATACTGCCGTTGCACCGCAATCTTGGCGTATTTACTACCCGTGAAATGCCGCTGGATAAACTTCTGCTGCAATGGCAAGGCAGCGAACATGGCTATAGCAAAGGCCGGGAGCGGTCTTTCCATTTCGGCAGCCCCGAACATCATATCTGTGGTATGATTTCGCACCTGGGCCCACAGCTCTCCATTGCTGATGGCATTGCGCTGGCACATCAATTGAAAAAAGAAAAGAAAGTATCGCTGGCCTTTACCGGCGAAGGCGGCACCAGTGAAGGAGAATTCCACGAGGCATTGAATGTGGCCGCGGTATGGGGTTTACCCGTTATCTTCCTCATAGAAAATAATGGTTATGGGTTAAGTACTCCTATTGCCGAACAATATCATTGCAAAAACCTGGTAGACAAAGCCATCGGATATGGCATAGAGGGTGTACAGGTAGATGGCAACAACCTGCTGGAAGTATATCAGACGATACGTACTGCCAGGGCTTATGCCATCCAGGAGCAGAAGCCCGTGTTGATTGAGGCGATGACTTTCCGTATGCGTGGCCATGAAGAAGCCAGCGGCGTTAAGTATGTGCCCCCGGCCCTGTTTGAAGAATGGGCGAAAAAAGACCCTATCCGGCAATATGAAACCTTCCTGGAGGAATCGGGCCTGCTGTCGGCTTCCGACATGACCAACGTCCGCGATGCCCTGCGCCAGCATATTGAAACGGATGTGGTCAAGGGATTGGCAGATACGCCCATCCTGGCGAACACCGGGAAAGAGCTGGCCGATGTTTACGCACCGGCACCAGCGGTAATCGCTGCTACCGGCCCCTCCTCCGAAAAACGCTTCATCAACGCCATCACAGAAGGACTCACCCAGGCCATGGAAAAGCATCCCGAGCTGATCCTGATGGGACAGGATATCGCTGAATATGGCGGTGCCTTTAAAATTACCGAGGGACTCGTAACCCGCTTTGGCAAAGACAGGGTGCGCAATACCCCACTCTGCGAAAGCGCTATCATCGGTACCGCACTGGGATTAGCCCTTGCAGGCTTCAAAAGCATGGTGGAAATGCAGTTTGCCGATTTTGTGTCTTGTGGTTTCAACCAGATTGTGAATAACCTGGCTAAGATTCATTACCGCTGGGGGCAGCCGGCCGACGTGGTGATCCGAATGCCCGCCGGTGGCGGTGTAGGCGCCGGCCCCTTCCACTCTCAAAGCAATGAAGCCTGGTTTACACATATCCCCGGCCTCAAAGTAGTGTACCCTTCGTCTCCAGAAGATGCCAAAGGCTTGCTCACCGCAGCTATTGCAGACCCCAACCCGGTCATGTACTTTGAGCATAAAGCCCTATATCGCAGTATCAGTGGTCATGTACCGGAAAATTATTATACTATAGAAATAGGTAAAGCCTCGCTAATACAGTCAGGAGAGGATATCAGCATTATTACCTATGGCAGCGGTGTTCATTGGGCGCTAGAGTATGCCGCCCTGCATCCTGAAGTATCATTGGGCATCCTTGATCTCCGAACGCTCCTGCCATTGGATTATCCGGCTATACAGGCCATGGTGGCTGCCACCGGAAAGATACTGGTACTCCATGAAGACACCCTTACCGGTGGCTTCGGCGCAGAAATCAGCGCCTGGATTGCCGAGCACTGCTTCCACCAGCTCGATGCACCGGTGATGCGTTGCGCCAGCCTGGACACTCCCATCCCTTTTGCAGGCGCGCTGGAAAAAAATTTTCTCGCCAAATCAAGACTGGATCAATGTATACAGCAATTAATGACATGGTAACAGCTCCTTTGATTGGGAATTTGACCCGAATGATTTAATTTGCACCCGGAATAATATAAATCATTATACAATGCTGACGAATCTTTTAACAGTTGTACACACCACCAACTTCTACAAAGTTGGAGATAGTATTGGCCACTTCCTGGCTCCCGTAGCTATTATCGTTTTTGCTGCTATGTTTATCTACGCCTGGGTAAAATACGCCAAGCTCTAATCACATCGCTTTTTACATCGCACTATAGTCAAAAAGGCTTCCCTTAACAGGAAGCCTTTTTGCATTTGTACTCAAACCCTTATAATCCTCTATTGCGGGGATCATTCCTCGGGTCTTATATGCTGGTTATAATACTGCTCGGTATAGCGCAAATTTTCATCATCATAGCATACCAGGATTACTTCCTCTATGTCGTTATGCTCCTCGAGGTAAGTTACAATCGTGTTCATAGCAATACTGGCGGCGAGTTCCTTCGGAAAATGGTAGATTCCGGTGCTGATATTAGGAAAGGCAATAGTGGCCAGGTGATGCCGGGACGCAAGTTCCAGTGAGTGCCGGTAACAGTTAGCCAGTAGCGTCACTTCATCTTTGTCGCCGTTGTTCCAAACCGGGCCTACAGTATGTATTACATGCTTTGCCGGAAGGCGGCCAGCAGTTGTAATTACAGCACTACCCGTTTTACATCCACCCTGCCGGGCCACAATTGCCCTGCAATCACTCAGGATATCAGGGCCGCCGGCCCGATGAATGGCCCCGTCTACGCCGCCACCACCCAGCAATGACGAGTTGGCCGCGTTAACGATCGCATCTGCTTTTATCTTAGTGATGTCGCCTTTTACAATACGGATTTTTCGGTATGCCATAGATTAAACAGTTCTTACATATACTAGCTTCCCAGTTTTCTTTCCACTTTCCCGGATATCAATTTCGAAATTCGGAAAGCTCTTGAGCAACTGCAATAGCTTATTAAAGCCATAGTTACGGGAGTCGAAGTCGGGCTTTTTCTTTAACAATAGGTTCCCTAGCTCACCCAGGTAAGCCCAGCCATCTTCATCTGCAATATCGTTGATACTCGTAGAGATCAATGTCAGCAGCTGTTTGTCTGCTTTGCTGATACTATTCCGCTTGGTTTTACCGGATTTAGGTTTGCCCGCATCCGTATCCGCATCGGTATCGTGGTCTGCTTTCTTTCTTACCTGTAATATTTCCAGGTAAATAAACTTATCACAGGCAGCCCGGAAAGCGGTGGGCGTTTTTTGCTCCCCCATTCCGTACACCCGCATGCCGGCTTCCCGCAAGCGGGTAGCCAGCCGGGTAAAATCGCTATCGCTCGATACCAGGCAAAAACCATCTACACGTCCGGTATACAAAATGTCCATGGCATCTATAATCATGGCAGAGTCGGTAGCATTTTTTCCGGAGGTATAACTGTATTGTTGTATAGGCGTAATGGCATATTCTAGCAATACGTTCTTCCACCCTACCACCGTAGGTTTGGTCCAGTCGCCATAAATTCTTTTGAAGGTGGGGTTGCCATATTTGGCTATTTCTTCCAGCATACCTTCTATGTTGTGATACGGTATATTATCGGCATCGATCAATACTGCCAGTCGAAGATCGTTTGTTGTGTTATCCATTGTTATGCATTTTTGGGATGACGGGGATACAAACAAATGTAAATTAAAAACGTGTTAGCTACAGCAGCACTGCAACCAACACGTTATTAATATCGCATAACATGATTATTTGAGATAAGAACGGATCATCCAAGCCAGCTTGAGGTGTTTTTGCAACATCTGGGTAGCAAAATCAGCTGCTCCTTTATCATGATATTTCTCATCAAATTCGTCGATCAACCTGCGCAGGTTACGGATAATGGTTTCATGATCGTCCAGCAATTCCTGCAGCTGCTTCTTCTGGTCGTTGGAGTATTCAGATTCCAGTAAATTAGTGAGTTTCAACACGTCAGCATAACGGCCTTCCGCATAATGTCCAATAGAACGAATGTATTCAGCTACGTCATCGCCATACTGCTCCAGCTCTTCGTATTGCTCTTCATAGAACTTGTGCATTTCCATAAAGTTGCTTCCTTCAATGTTCCAGTGGGAATTACGTGTTTTCGCATAAATCAAGAGCTCATCTGCGAGTACCTTATTCAATTCTAATGCAATCTTCTTTGTGTTTTCTGCTGAAACACCAATGTTTACTTTCATATCATTGAATTTTTTGGTTATTATAAATGTACGACTTTGAAACTCTTGTAAATATGATGACTATCATGATTTAACAGCCGGTTAATATAAACAGGCTATCTCCTGTTTTTGTTCAAGTGTCGTAGGCCAATTACTTTGCGAAAATTGTACCATTGTTGTTAATTTTGTGCCCATGTATCAGTCTACAGGAAGAATATATAATCTGCAATTCATCCTGCTATGCCTTAGCAATGCCCTCTTCTCAGCCAGCTTCAACATGATGATTCCAGAGTTGCCGGCTTATTTAACCCGGATGGGGGGAGCAGATTACAAAGGATATATTATAGGATTATTTACATTGATGGCAGGGTTATCCAGGCCTTTTAGCGGTAAATTATCCGATACGATCGGGCGTGTGCCGGTGATGATTTTTGGATCGCTGGTATGCGTGGTTTGCAGCCTTACCTACCCACTGATCAGCTCCGTGGGGGCTTTCCTGTTGCTACGCTTTTTTCATGGCTTTTCTACTGGTTTTAAACCTACCGGCACTTCTGCCTATGTATCAGACCTGGTACCTGTAACCCGCCGTGGCGAAGCAATGGGCATGGTTGGTTTATTCAGTACCATTGGAATGGCCATGGGTCCCGCTATTGGTGGCTATGTAGCCATGCGGTGGAATATCAACATCATGTTCCAGCTGTCGGCCCTGTTCTCGCTCTTATCTGTAGTAATCCTGGTGGGCATGAAGGAAACCCTCGCCAATAAACAGCGATTCCGCCTGGCATTGCTGAAAATTTCCGGCGATGAAATATTTGAGCCGCTAGTGTGGTCTCCGGTGATTATTACTTTCCTCACCTATTTCAGTTATGGCGCCATACTAACCGTCATCCCTGATTTTGGAGCCTACCTGGGCATTTCCAACAAAGGACTTTTCTATACTTTTTTCACCGGCAGCTCTATCGGCATACGGCTGTTGGCTGGGAAAGTATCTGACAAATACGGCCGGGTACCTGTGTTGAAGATTTCAGCGGTGCTGATGGCCATATCTATGCTCATGCTGGGCCTGGCCGGCAACAGCACGCTTCTGTTAACAGCAGCTGTTGTATACGGTATTTCGGTGGGACTCAATGCACCCGCTGTTACTGCCTGGACGGTGGACCTGGGACGACCGGAACACCGCGGCCGCGCGCTGGCTACCATGTATATTGCCATGGAAGCTGGTATTGGCCTGGGGGCTTATTTTTCTGCATTCATCTATAGCAACCAGTCAGCCAACTTCCCACTCACCTTTTATGTAATGGCAGGTATTACCCTGGCGGCAGCGCTTTACCTGAGTTTTGGGTACAAACCAGCACAGAAACAGCCCTGCTAAATAATATTACTCCGCTACCTCCTGCTCTTCCGCAGCGGCAGTTTCCTCCGAAATCGTTGCCTGTGGCGCATCTTCCGGTTGTTGTAGCCGCGCGGTCACCTCTTTGGGTAGTCCCTTTTTATTATCCAGCCCCAGTTTACGCATCCTCTCCGCACGGCCTACCAGGTTACCATTACCGGAAACCAGTTTATTCATGGCACCTTCATAAGCATTCTGACTACGCTTCAAGTGCTCCCCAACGAGGCCCAGATCTTCCACAAAACCTACAAATTTATCATAGAGCGCACTCCCCTGGCGCACAATCTCCTCAGCATTTTTATTCTGTTTATCCAACCGCCACATATTATCTATCACCCGCAAAGTGGCCAGCAGGGAAGGCACACTCACCAGTATAATTCTCTTACGGAACGCAAAATCATATAAGTCCTCCTCCTGTTGCATAATGGCCAACGCATATGCCGGTTCTATAGGAATAAACAACATCACAAAGTCGGTCGTATTTTGATATAACGTATGGTATGCCTTAGCGCTCAACTCCGTTACATGGTTCTTTACCGATTGCAGGTGCATTTTCAGGGCATATCGCTTTTCCTCATCGCTGGTGGCACTGCAATATTGTTCATATGCCTTGAGGGACACCTTGGAGTCAATCACCAGCTGCCGGCTTTCCGGCAAATGCAACACCAGGTCCGGCTTCCTCAGTTGCCCTGTTTCATCACGTTGTGCATCCTGCGTAAAATAATGCACCCCTTTCTCCAGACCTGAAGCTTCCAATACCCGCTCCAGGATCATCTCTCCCCAGTTACCCTGTTTCTTGGTATCCGCTTTAAGGGCATTCGTGAGGTTATTCGCTTCTTTGGAAAGGGTTTGATTCAACAGCAACAGGCGTTGCAACTCTGTCTTCAGTTGGGCGCGTTGCTCCGTTTCCGATACGAGCGACTGCTGCACACTGCTCCGGAAGCTATCTATCTTTTCTGACAACGGCTTTAGAATATCTTCCATTTTCACCTTGTTCTGTTCCATAAAGTTGCCTGAAATACGCTGCAATAGCTGCTGGGCAGTATTTTCAAATTGCACCTTAAAGTCTTGCTGCACCTGCTCCATCCGCTCTTTCTCGCCAGCCAGCTGCTGCTGCAGGTACTTATTCTGCTCCATCAAACGGCCCTGCTCAGACATCAGCACTGAAAACTCTTCGTTTATCCGTTCCAATTGCTGCTGCTTTTCAGCCACCTGTCCGCTTTTGTCATCCAGCAAACTTTGCAGGTACTCCTGTTTGGCATCCAGCATATGCAGCCGTTCCTGCTGAGCAGCAAAGTTTGCTTGCAATGCAGTGTAGCTGGCCTGGGCGGCATCCAGTTGTTGTGCATACACTGTAGACTGCGCCTGTTGCTGCTGCCTGGCGGTAAACAGTAAATACCCCAGCAACAACACCACCACTCCCGAAATAATTGATAGTATCAGCATGATAATCTTCCCCCTTTAACAATAATACCTTTTTTCTACGCATTGGATCTGCGTAACGATCTTTTATAAAAGTAAAGGGGAAACAGCCATCGGCTATCTCCCCCTGATATCTTAAAACAATGGTCGTCGATTATAGCCGCTCGTACAGCTTACGCAGCCTTTCGCGGGTCATAATCTCCTTCCAGTCCTTACCCAAAGCGTTTTCCCACAGCGGCGCCATTCCCAGCGATACATTGATCATTGTGTCGAACTGCTCATCTGTTAAACCCTTGGTGATGCCCTGCGGGATGGTAATATTATGCTTCTTCACCATTTCCTTAAACTTAGCCACGCCTTCCGGATAAAACTCTTCCAGCTTGTCAAACACAATACAGTTACCGATACCATGCTTGGTGCCCAACAGGTACGCCAAACCATAGCTCACAGCATGCGCCACCCCAACCTGGGAATAAGCAATGCTCATTCCGCCGGCATAAGAAGCCATCATCAGCTTTTCATCTGCATCGTCATCCCACTTTTCTTTTTGCAGAAAAATTTCTTCACACAGCTCCTGCGCTTTCTCACCATACGATTGGCTGAATGCATTGAGATAGGTACCAGTCAGCGACTCCACACAGTGAATGAAGCAGTCCATCGCCGTATAAAAACGTTGGTTAGGTTCTACTGTTTTAGTTAAAGCAGGATCCAGTACAATCTGGTCAAAAGGCGTAAAATCAGAGTTCATACCCAGTTTACGGGTAGGTCCGGTCAAAACGCAGGTACGGCTCACTTCTGCACCGGTACCGGAAATAGTAGGAATACCCACTTTATATACCCCGGCAACCTTTACCAGGTCCCAGCCCTGATAATCTGCTGAAGAACCGGGATTAGTCATCATCAGCGATACTGCCTTAGCCATGTCCATTACAGATCCGCCACCAATACCGATAATACCGGATACGGTGCCAAATTCCGCTTTCAGCTCATCCCGGATCTTATCAACCGTTTTGGTTTTAGGTTCATCCGTTACATCAATCACCACAATTTTGTCCTTACCCTGCAACGGAATGCGAGACAAAAATTCTTGCTTATCCTGGAAATACTCATCCACGAAAAATATCATGGGAGCATCACCTACGCGCCTGGGGGCCAGTATTTCGCCCAGCTGATCAAAACATCCGCTGCCGTAAACTACGTAGTCCACCATCTTAAAATTCCTGAATTTCATATATCCCTGTTAGTTAGATGTTATAAAAGTTTTGCCGCCTTGTCAAGATCTTCCGGAGTATCAATTTCTACTCCCATGTAAGAAGTAACCACCATTTTCATGGAGATCCCATTTTCCAGGTAACGCAGGCACTCTATTTTCTCGGCTGCTTCCAGCGGCGTTACCGGCATTTGAGTAAAGTCCAGCAACATTTGCTTGCGGAAGGCATAAATACCGATATGCTCGTAGTATACCGATTGAATATCCTTATTTCTTGGGTACGGAATCACGGAACGTGAAAAGAATAATGCATTGAAATTCTTATCTACCGCCACTTTCACGTAATTTGGGTCTTCGATGGAAGCGGGATCTTTCAACACCTGCATCAACGATGCTACCTGCACCTGCTTGCCGGCTTCTCCTTCAAATACCTGCAACAGCTTTTCCAGGGGCTCTCTCTGCGTAAAGGGCTCATCGCCCTGCACATTCACTACAATATCTACCTCCATGTCTACCACCGCCTCGGCTATACGATCAGTACCACATTCATGCTCCTTCTTGCTCATCACGGCTTTACCACCATTGTTCACAATCTCCTGGTAGATGATATCACTATCTGTTACTACCATTACATCATCAAACACTCCGGTATTTAAAGTAGATTCATAGGTACGTAAAATAACTGACTTCCCTCCCAGCTTCGCCATCATCTTTCCGGGGAAACGGGTAGCGCCATAACGGGCAGGTATCAACGCAATTTTTTTCATGCATTCTGTTTTTGTTCACGCCAAGCGACAAAAGCAGTCGCTTAACGGCTTTGTTGCTTATGCAGCTTTGCGTGCCGACTTATAACGCGCTTTTTACAGCATTCACCAGCTTTTCTGCTCTTTCCTGGATTTCTGCATCGCTCCAGCTCAGGTTGATAGGCGTGGAAATATTTCTGCCAATAATAGCATCTGAAGCAGGGAATTCCTTTGTTTTATATACTTCCATGGCCTGTTTTAGTCCGGCTGCAAATGGTGTTAGTACTGCCCCATGTTTAAAATGCTGCCATTGACGGATGTAGTGCCAGTTATTATCATAGTAATGAAAAGCTGCCAGCCCCGCTGCTTTCATGGCTGCTGCCGCTTTAGCCGCCTGGGCGGTTTCGGGCAGGAAGAAAGACAGGAAGGTCGCACTATCGCCGGCTTCATCAGGCAAACGGCGGAAAGTAACACCCGGTACGGTGGACAACGCATCCTTAAAAATTTTCTTGGTTTTACGCTGTATCGCCAGGAAAGTATCCAGTTTACGAACCTGTGCCAGTCCCACCGCCGCATGCAGTTCCGAAATACGGTAGTTATAGCCGATAAACGGGTGCAGATCAGCGCCACGGTCTACCCCCAGGTGATCATGGCCATGGTCCGTATAACCATCACATTTGGTATATACGTCTTTATTATTCGTGATAATAGCTCCTCCCTCTGCACAGGTAATGGTTTTCACGAAGTCGAAAGAGAAGGTACCTGCATCCCCGATGGAACCCAGGGCTTTGCCTTTATAGGTAGCACCGAAAGATTGACAAGCATCTTCCAGCAACAACAGGTTATGCTTTTTGCAAATGGCTTGCAGGGCCTCCAGGTCGGCCATAGCACCACACATATGCACCGGCATTACCGCTTTGGTACGGGAGGTGATGGCTGCTTCCACCGCCTTCGGATCCAGGGTGAGCGTATCATCCACATCTACCAGTACCGGCGTAGCTCCAACGGAAAATACCGATTCAAAGCTGGCCACAAAAGTAAAGGTGGGCATAATGATTTCGTCGCCGGCACCCAATCCAAGAGCCGCCATAGCAGTGGTCAACGCGGCAGTTCCACTGGAAGCCAACTGGGTATACTGTACATTCAGTTTATCGCAAATCGCCTGTTCCAGCTCTTTTGCTTTCCAGATGCCTTTACGCGGACCGTCAAATCCGTAACGCATCATAATACCGGTTTCCAGTACATCGTTTACTTCTTTCCTTTCCTCGGCTCCAAATAGTTCATATCCGGGCATAAACTGTTGATTTTAAAATATAATTGAAAGAGATGTTTAAAAATAGTGCTGCAAAGTTACTATAATCAATGTTGCGTTACATCGGAAAAACTGTTTATCTTTTGCTAAAAAATTAATATGCGTTTTCTACTGTTCCTTACCCTATTGGGTGGTCTTGCCTTCTCTTCCTTCCAACCGGCCCATGCCCAGCAGCACGATCAACAGCAAATTACAGCCCTGATGACGGCGCAAACAATGGCCTGGAATAAGGGAGATATAGATGGCTTTATGCAAACCTACTGGCATTCCGATTCCCTGCTCTTCATTGGCAAAAATGGGGTTACCTATGGCTGGCAGGCTACCCTGAACCGCTATAAAAAGACCTACCCGGATGTAACGGCCATGGGTAAACTGGATTTTAAACTGCTGGAATTCAAGCCGCTGGCAACCGATGTGTACCTGTTGATTGGCCAATGGCACCTACAGCGAACCATAGGCGATCTGCAGGGACATTTCAGCCTGGTATTGAAAAAAATAAACGGTCAGTGGAAAATTATTGCCGACCATAGCAGCTAAAAAAAACCATCCCAGGAATAGGATGGCCGCTATACACCACAACATTAAAAAGTAATAGCTTTCTTATTGATTAAAATAGACCGTTAACGCTTTGATTTGCTGTTGCTGTCGTTATCCCT
This sequence comes from Chitinophaga sp. Ak27, assembly GCF_012726295.1. GTDB lineage: Bacteria > Bacteroidota > Bacteroidia > Chitinophagales > Chitinophagaceae > Chitinophaga. The sequence continues at coordinate 67,533 of NZ_JABAOB010000014.1, forward strand.
CACGACTTTATTCTCTTTCTCCGGACTTTCGGATAAATTGCCGTGCAGGGGATTCCTGGTATGCGTGCCTTTGTCCTGGCTGAGTATATCTACCGGCTTCTTTTGCTTATCATAATGCTGACCAGGCGTTTTCTTCTTTTTCATAAAATCGCTTTTGGAGATGACAAATAAGTGGCACATGAGAAGATGAACAAACTTTGTTCCATGCCCCCGGAGGACATCTACAGGCAAACTGAGGAGCAACATCTGAGGCATCTCTTCCCCAATTACCTGATTCAGAATGAGAAAGAAATACAACACTTTCACGGGCGGACATATAGAAGTTCTGATTAACATTAGATTTACAAAAACTATCATCCATTTCTCATATCTACCCCTTATCTTCGTATCCTTGAATGTTTTTTTAACCCATAACCTCTGAGCAACCACGAGTAGTTTTAATCAGTTTCCTTCCTAAGAACCTCTATTTAGTTTTAATCTAAGTCCTGTTTAGAACCCGGTATCTATTTACTCTAACTTATTGCTGGTTATGTCCGGGAAATTTATCCGCGTTGCCACCGCATGGATGGCCATTATTTTTTATTGCAGTTGCTCCAAAACTTCAGGTCTGACCCTGAAAGAACCGGAAAAAGCGCCACAGGCAGATACGTCTATTGTGCTGGAAAACAAACTTGATCGGAGTGCCCTGCTGGTGTTGGTCAATGGCTTACGTACTCATGGCTGTAAATGTGGCACAGATGTAATGCCCCCGGTAGGAGCCGTTGTCTGGAATGGCTTGTTGGAAAAGGCGGCGTTCGACCATAGTAAAGACATGGCACTCAACAAATATTTTGACCACAACGGCCTCAATGGCTCTACCCCAGGCACCCGGCTGGATGCCGCCGGCTATCACTGGAATTATTATGGGGAAAACATTGCAGCCGGTAATATGGATGAACAAGCCGTTGTACTGGGCTGGCTGAATAGCCCCAAGCACTGTCATAATATGATGGACCCGGTATTTTCAGAAATGGGCGTAGGCTATTATAGCGGCAACTGGACCATGGAGCTGGGCAAACGAAATGCCGCCCGGTAATCAGGGCGCATCCATCTTTTTGCGCCACATCCGCCAGGCGAAGTAAATAAAGGCGGCCAGCGAAAGCACAAACCAGGAATAGAAAAAAAACATCCGCCCTGGTGTTGAGGCTTCCGGCTCCGCAAAACCAAGATACAGCCCCAGGAACACGTTGATCAACATCCAGAAAAGACCAATGAAAATGGTGCGCATGATCTTTATCAGGAAGTGAAACAAGTCGTAATCCAGCTGGTTGGGATCCCGCTCTGGGATATCCGGCACTTCCGGGTCTTCTGTTTCTTCTGCCATAATTATTTATATCAATATTACTAAGGTATGCAGAGTTTGGCCAGGTCGGTACTATCTCCTTTAAATACATTAAAATCTACCGTAGTACGGATCCCGTTTACCCGGCCTATGTCACTATGTTGCCAAAACAACCAGGCCCTGTCGGATCTGGGACGTTCTTTCTGGTAATAATGGGCAAGCCACAACGGGTAGCGGTCAAATTCAGTGCCCAGGTAGGTTTCATAAAAATGAATATTGGTATAAATAATAGGCTTTACCTTATATACTTTCTCCATTTCTTCCAGCCAGATCTTTGCGGTACTGCGAATCACCGCCGCCGGCTGGTTATTACTGGTTTCAATATCCAGTACCGGTGGCAGATCGCCCGATTGAAGGTCGGCTACATTATGAAAATTGATTGCTTGTTTTAAAGGGTCGCGGGTGGCATAAAAAAAGTGATAGGCACCCCTTACCAGTCCGGCTTTCCCGGCCTTCTCCCAGTTCTGACGAAACGATGCATCCTGCCGGGTAATGCCTTCCGTTGCCTTAATAAAGGCAAAGGATATACGAACTTTCTTCACCTGCATCTGCTTAACTGCCTGCCAGTTGATATCTTTTTGGAACTTAGATACGTCTATGCCGTGTATTTTATAGTTTTCGGGAATATCAATGCCAAATTCTTCATACCGTACAAAGGTGATTCGGTTTTCACGCTGATGCCACCATATATAAGCCGCCACGGCTGCTATTACTACTATCGCCGGGGATATTCTGATCAATATGCGTTTCACTTTGCTTCGGTTAGTTGCAGGGTAATTGGGTAAGGGCCTTGTCATAAATTACTGACGTCCTTATTTTTTACAGCAAGTATAGGCTATAATTTGTTTAAAGACGCTACTTTTACAACGGTCAAGTGAATTTTTATGCCCGATTTTAACCTGAAGGATACCCTCAATTTGTTTTCTAAATTCACGCTGCGCCGCGGTTTGAATGCTGGCAAGGTGCTGGGAAGTTATTTTGTAAGTAAGTGGACAGGCAAGCCCGTTCAATGGGGATATCCTATTTCCATGTCCTTTGAACCAACCACTTCCTGCAACCTCCGTTGCCCGGAATGCCCCAGCGGCCTCAGAGCCTTTACCCGCCCTACCGGTATGCTGGAACAGGATTTCTTCAGGAAAACGATCGATGAAATTTCAAAAGAACTTCTATACCTGATTTTTTATTTCCAGGGAGAACCTTACCTGAATCCAGGTTTCCTGGACATGGTAAAATATGCTTCTTCCAAAGGCATTTATACCGCCACTTCTACCAATGCCCACTACCTCACAGATGCAAACGCAAAGAAAACCGTAGAAAGTGGACTCGACAGGTTAATCATCTCTATAGATGGTACTACCCAGGATGTATATACGCAATACCGCGTAGGAGGCCACCTGGATAAAGTGATCCAGGGCGCCAAAAACATTGTAAAATGGAAAAAAGAGCTGAATTCATCCAAGCCTTTCGTCTTTTTCCAGTTCCTGGTAGTAAAGCCCAATGAACACCAGATTGAAGATATTAAGCGGTTGGCTAAAGAAATAGGAGTAGACCAGGTGAGATTTAAAACCGCCCAGGTATATGACTATGAAGAAGGCAACCGCCTCATTCCTACTATCGATAAATACTCCCGCTACCACCGTAATGAGGATGGGACCTATGCTATTAAAAATAAACTGGGCAATCATTGCTGGCGCCTCTGGCATTCGCCCGTGGTTACCTGGGATGGCCTCGTGGTACCCTGCTGCTTCGATAAAGACGCGCAACATCGCCTCGGCAACCTGAAAAAAGAATCCTTCAAAGCCCTCTGGCACAACAAAGAATATATCCGTTTCCGTAGCCAGATCCTCGAAACCCGCAAAAATATAGACATCTGCGCCAACTGTAGCGAAGGCACTAAAGTTTGGGGATAATACCCGGCGATTAAAAAATTCTTCCCGCTGATTATCAGTCAATTACTACGTTTTTCGTTTAATAACTACAAAAATAGTTTTTAAACTACAAAAATAGTATTAGCTTGGTGATATGAAAAAGCTATCACGTAAAGAAGAAGAGTTGATGCAGGTAATATGGGACCTGGAAAAGGCCTTTGTAAAAGATGCCATCGAACATCTTCCCGATCCCAAACCACATTACAATACCATCGCCACCCTCATGAAGCGACTGGAAGAAAAGGGGTATCTCGCCCACACCGAATACGGCGGCTCCTATGAATACTATCCCATTATAGGTAAGGAAAACTATAAGCAAACCTTCATGAAAAAGGTACTCAACACTTTTTTCGATAACTCCTACCTCAACATGCTGGCCTATTTTGCCAAGGAAGAGAAAATCAGCCCCGAAGAGATGAAGGAACTGGTAAAAATGATTGAGAAAGATAAAAAATAACGCATATGCCTACCCTGTTTTTATACCTCCTGCAAGCATCAGGAGCCATGGCGCTTTTCTATCTCCTTTATATTTCCTGTTTCAGGAAGGAAACCTTTTACCGTTACAACAGGATATTATTGCTCAGTGCATTTATTTTTTCAGCCCTGCTCCCACTGCTGCCGATACCTGCTATACATTGGAACAAAACAGCTGCTCCCGAACCGGGCAACGCACAAGTATATTTTGCGGATCACCTGCCTAACGCGGCTGCACAGACGAGCGTTGTAGTTACACATTGGTGGGATCCCCTGCTGGTATACGGCACCACTATTCTATTGGTAATATACGCTACTGTTGCCCTTTGCCTGGTTATCACACATTGTCTCCAATTACTGAAAATCAATCGCTTAGCCAAGTCCGGAGACATATATTACAGCAATCGCATCCGGTATGTACATATAGAAAAACTCACTGCACCCTTTTCATTCCTGAATACCATTTTCATTGATTATAACGCGTACGAGCATACGGAGTTTAAACATATCCTGCAACACGAGGAGACCCATGTAAAACAATACCACTCGATAGATATGTTATTGTCGGCTTTCTACTGCTGCCTGTTCTGGATTAATCCGTTTGCCTGGCTATGTAAAAAAGCATTGCAACTGAATCTTGAATTCCTCGCCGACGATGCGGTAGTTACCAGCTCCCAGGCACCGGCAGACTACCAGTACAGCTTATTGCGGATTGGAACCCCGCGCACACCTGTGGCCATTGTCAGCCATTTCAGCAAGTCATTCATTAAAAACAGAATACTTATGATGAACAAAACCCAATCACCCCGCCTGCGTACCTGGCGGTACCTGTTGTTGCTGCCGGTACTGGCGCTTACAGCCGGCCTTTTATCCGCTACCACCACCAATATGATCACACAATCGGGCGCCGATAAGTACTTGGTCACCGAAAATGGTGTTGTACATGGTATAATCACCCGGTTAACAACCGATCAGGATCTGGCCGACATGAAAGCGGCATTGGCAGCGAAAGATATCCACCTTTCGGTCCCCGTGCTGAAACGCAACGCGTCAGGTGAAATTATCAGTATCAAGTTCGATGTAAAAGACAAGCGTAGCGGTTTGTCAGATGAAATCACAGAAGAACGCCCTATTCCTAATTTCTATTTTTATCTGGGACCAGAGGAAAGCGGTATTGGGCCAGTGCCTTTTAAACATACCCCTAAAAGCTTACTAGCCCGCGCGCTGAAGGAAAGTAGTGGCCCGGCAAAGGGTATTACTACAGATTCCACTTATCTTAAGCGCTTTCCGGGAGGAGAAGAGGCATATAAAAAAGCGCTTTCAAAAAATATCCGTTATCCACGCTATTGCCAGGAAAATGACATCGTAGGCGAGGTGATGGCACAGTACACAATTTTAGCGGATGGTACTATTGAGGACGCCGAAGTACTGATAGCCCCGGATAAAACAATGGGAGAAGAAGTAAAGCGTGTTATTAAAGCATTACCTTCTTTCAGGCCGGATGCTGGGGGAAAAATAGTGACCGTTGCTTTTACCGCATCTTTTATGCTGGAAAAGGGCGGACAATTCCATAAAGGCCCTGGTAGCGACAATGCAGATATAGTTGTTGTTGCCTACGGCAAAAAATAACCTATTCTGCCACTGGTTCTTTCTTCTTTTTCCGTGCTTTGGTGACCTTATTAAACAGGTTAATCCCCAGCTGCACACCAATGAATTCCAATGCCGTCATCAATGCCCCGGTAGCAAAATTCTTAAATTTACCGCTTCCCCACGCCATCTTAGCCACATTCATGGCTACGTTCAGGGCACCGCTATGTCTTGCGCTACCGGGGATGACTGCATTTAATGCCATCTTCTTATAATTATCCTTGAAATAATCTACCCGGTCCCCCAACTCATACTCCAGCTGTTTGGAACGCCGCTTTAAACGCTCAATTTCCAGCTCCAGTGTTTCGAAGCTGTCTATCTTTTTACGCATGTGTAAATTTTTATCATGGTTTATCCCGCATTGTGTTTTCTGTAGCTTCGTCGTCAGGTACATAGCCCAGGTCTTCCGGCTTATCATCAACGGTCTCTTCTTTCCTGGCGGATGACCGCTCCCGTTTGGCATGAATATGATCACTTTCCGCATCCCGGTCAGTAATCTCGTCTACCAGCTCCGCAATCAGCAGTTTGGCCAGGGGCCGCTGTATCAGCTGCTTGCGGAACAACAGGATCACCAGGAATAATAACACAAATAGCCCCGCCGCACAGCTAAAACCAATGGTAAAGCTGCCTGTCATCTCTCCGATCCAGAAGCCTACCACCATACCCAGGAATACAATCACAAAAAAGAACAGCAGGAAAGCCATCGTGATGGAGAAAAACAACCCCAAAGCTTTCGATAACTTTCCTGCTGCCTGGAGCTTAATCAGGTCCAGTCTGGTTTCCAGGTATTCCCTGGCTACTTTTCCCGTTTGGTTAAAGTAGTTGCCGAAATTATCTTCCATGCAAATGAATTTACTCAATGGAATTATGCCAACTCGTTTTCTAACTCATCATGAAACTGGTCTTTTCTTTTTCTCCATTTTTCTTTCAGCTTTTCAGACTGATCTTTCAGCTTTTCTACTAATTCATCTTTTTTGTCTGAATTCAGGAAATATCCCACTGCTACACCTACTGCTGCGCCCACGATAAATGAAACCACGGCTTTTGAACTGTTACTCATAACTAAGGTTTTAAAGATGTTATAAATTAGGTTTTCTTTTTGGGTAACAGAGGTTCAACAAACATTATTCCATAAATGACAATTTTGTATAACTTCCATGTTAAACCTCCGCAATAAGAACAAGTGCCCGCAGATTTTGTTTACTGTTGACAGGAGCTTATGCCAGACCAACGGTCTGCTTTTTGACATACCACTACCTCACACGATATGATGTACTATGAGCTATTTTGACAATGACCGTATTAAACAAATTGGATTTCTGTTATTGATTCTCTTCCTGGGAATTCTCCTGTTTAAGGAAATGTATACTTTTTTCCCTGGCTTCCTGGGTGCGGTTACATTATATGTAATCTGCCGGAAGTGGATGTTTCGCCTGGTGGAGGAAAGGAAATGGAGAATGAGCCTGGCCGCTACAGTCATACTCATACTGTCGTTCCTGGTTATCCTGCTCCCCGTGGGACTGTTGATAAATCTTCTGACTGCCAAGGTGGCCTATGCTGCCAATCACACCGCCGACTTGATGAATGCCCTCAAACAGGCCAACAGCAAAGTAGAAGAGCACCTCGGCATGGGCGTATTGACCACAGAACGATTGCAGAAACTGCAGGAACGCATTACGGCCATCCTGCCAGGCTTCCTGGGTGCTACTTTCAATACCCTCACCACCATCGCCTTAATGTACTTTATCCTGTTCTTCATGTTGGTAAATGGCCGGAAAATGGAGGAAACCCTGTACGAATACATTCCCCTCAAAGATAAAAACGTAGACAGACTGGGTAAAGAGTTCAACACACTGGTTATTGCCAATGCGGTAGGTATCCCTTTAATTGCCATAGTACAGGGAATTGTGTCGTTGATAGGCTACCTCATTTTTGGCATTCCCCAACCCTTTTTCTGGTTTGTAGTCACCTGCTTCACTGCCATGCTGCCAGTGGTGGGTGCTGCTGCCGTATATGTTCCGATGGGAGTCTATTTACTGGCCACCGGTGACGCCTGGCAAGGCGTGGCGATCCTCATTTACGGGTTTGGCGTGGTGGGTACTTCCGATAATATAGCCCGTATGATGCTGGCAAAAAAAATTGCGGATGTTCACCCCCTGATTACCATCATAGGCGTTATTGTGGGAGTAAGCCTGTTTGGCTTCATTGGCCTGATCTTCGGCCCGTTACTGATTTCCATGTTCATTTTATTGCTGGAAATATACAGCAATGAGTTTGTGGTGAAAAGGCGCGACAAACCGCAAACACCTCTTGAGCCCGGGCCTTAGCGATAATAATTGTTATCCGCAATGTAATTGATCACCGGATCCGGCACCATATAGCGTACTGATTTCCCCTCCTTAATCCATTTCCGGATATCTGTAGCGGAAATGTCCAACATGGGTGCATCCAGTATTTCAATAGTAGCTCCAAAGGTGTCACCTATTTCATGTCCCGGCCGGCGATATACGTAGATGGGATAATTTTTTATGATCTGCTCATAGTTTTTCCAGCGGGGTAAATTCTGGAAACTATCGCTCCCCATAATAATAGCAAATTCCTGGGTGGGAAACTTCTCCTCCAGGTAAATGAGGGTGTCTACAGTATAAGAAGGTCGGGGTAAAGAAAATTCAATATTGCTTGCCCTTAAACGAACCTCGTCTTTGATGGCCAGCTCTACCAGGTGAAAACGGTCATGCTCGTTGAGCAAGGCAGACTGGGGTTTTAGTGGATTATGCGGAGAAACCACCAACCATACTTTATCAAGATCTGTATTGTAAGCAACGTAATTGGCAATGATCAAATGCCCCGTGTGTATAGGATTAAAAGACCCAAAATACAAGCCTATTCTCATGTTTCATCGTATAAGTTGCCAATGGCGACATCAATAATGCGTGTAAAAATAGGTATTTAATGCGGGAACATGACAATCAGCTTATTCCAACGGCTTAAACTGCTCAAATACCTGTCCACAGGACTTACAAAAATGAATAGCTCTGCAAAGCGTTGAGCCAAATGGGGAACGTAAATAGGTTTCCTTACTGCCACAATGCGGACAGGGCACCGCCAGTAATATTTCGGCATGCATTTCCCCCGCGAGCACCTGGGGGGGGGCTATGCCAAAGTGCTGCAGCTTTTCTTTGGCGGCCGATGTCATCCGGTTACTCTGCCAGTGCGCCTCCTTATCCACGGTTACGGTGACGGCTATGCCTAGTTCCTGCTCTAATACTGTTTTTATTCGTTGCTGAATATAACTTACTGCCGGGCAGGCTGCAAAAGTGGGAATCATTTTAACATGTACCTCCCCTTCTCCCAGATCTACGCCGGTAATCATACCCAGATCTATCACACTCAACACCGGTATTTCCGGATCCATCACGTGTTCCAGCGCTTCATATACCGACGCTATCGTAATTGTTTGTGACATGACTTACCAGCTGGCCTCCGCATCCAGGTTAAATACCTCGCCCATTTCTTTTAATAATGGTTGCAGATAGGGTGTATGAATGCCCTGCCGGCCACCATAGGCAGGTGTAATGGTTTTTGGGTCGGGTAAATTAAGCGAGGCTTTTACCAGTATTGGATAAATCCGGTCCAACCAGCGCTGATACAGGATTGCTTCACCAGGATATACCCGTTCAGTTACAAGCGTATCTTCATATTCGGGAGAAGCCTCAAAAATACCCGCTGCCAGGGCTACGGTATTATTCAATGCCGCCTGCATCCGCTGGTAGCTGTCTTCCCCCGCCTGGCTTAACTGCGTGATCCAGGCATTGGCATGCAGCGTATGATATTTCAATTCTCCTTTTACCTTTTTGCTGAGTATCCGGAACGGCTCAAAACTGCTATCTAACAGGCTTTCGTACCGGATAGCTTCTGCATGATCAAATAAAAAATGCCGCATCAGGCTAAACCCATATTCTTCATTGGGCATTTCTACGAGGTGGCTGCATTTGAAATCCTTCTCCGGCCGGTGAAAAGCAAACGTATCAGGATCTTTTCCTTCCAGGTTTTCGTGCAAAATGCGGTACAATGCCCATGCATGCCCTATTTTATCCTGCGCCATGGAAGAAAAGGCTATGTCTTCTTCCATTACAGGCCCTAATCCGGTCCATTCGGAATTACGATGTCCCTGTATCAGTTCATCGTCTGCCATTTTAATGATCAGGTCCGTTAATGCTGCGTTATAGCTCATTTGGATTGTTTGAATTTATTGATCTTTTCCATCACCTTAAATCCGCTCGCATCGCGATAGGTCTTCTCCAGGTTGTTGGCAAACATATCTTCATCTTCTACATCAAAAGCCAGGATATCTGCACTTTTCACTACCCATAGGTTCACGCACTTTTTACGGCGGCCAAATTGTTCTTTGGCAAATACCAATGCCAGCTGTGAATCTGGGGCATGTACGCACCCCACGTGTTCATGATGTGCGCCTCTTTTTTCCTGGTGAAATACTTCATATATGTTCCAATTCTCCCCTTCCGCCACTTTCACAACTTCACCCGCTTCTCCCAGTTTCAACCTGTTTACGCGGGGATCTAAAGATTCGTTCGACATGTAATTGCTGAATAGTTGTTAATCGAAAAAATTAAGCTACCGGGAAAGCCTTTCTTTCAGCCGGCTGCATGAGTGCCTGGCGTACCCAACGCCCATGCTCTTCTGCCCATTTACGCACTTGCAAACGCTCGGCGTTACAAGGACCGCCGCCATTGATGACGCGGAAAAACTCGTCCCAGTCTGGGTCTGTATATTCCCAGCGACCGGTAGCCTCATTTTTACGCAATGCCGGATCAGGCAATGTAAGTCCCAGCTCCCATATTTTGGGTACATAAGCATCGAGGAACTGGTTACGCATATCATCGTTGCTAGCCATTTTCACTTTCCATTGCATGAGCTTTTCACTGTGACTGGATACTTTATCGGGTGGGCCAAAGAAATGCATAATTGGCTGCCACCAGCGGTTCAGAGCGTCTTGCAGCATCTCCCGCTGCGCCAGCGTACCAGTAGCCAGTTCAATAAAAGCATCATGGCCCTGTTTCAAATGAAAACTCTCTTCATAACAAATACGTTCCAGTGCCCTGCAATACGGACCGTAGGACCCTTTTGCATTGGCAACCTGGTTTACAATAGCCGCCGCATCGATCAGGAAACCTATAACGGCCACATCTGCCCATGTTTCGGCAGGGTAATTAAATACATTGGAATATTTGGATTTGCCGCTCAACAGATCGTTGATCATGGCTTCCCTGGATTTCCCCAGTGTTTCCGCCGCGTTATACAATAGCTGTCCATGGCCGATTTCATCCTGTACTTTGGCTATTAGCGCTAGCTTGCGCTTAAACCCCGGCGCCCGGGTAATCCAGGTGCCTTCCGGTAATGCACCGATAACTTCTGAGTGTGCATGCTGTTCTATCAAACGTATTAACTGTCTGCGATACTCTGCCGGCATCCAGTCACCAGATTCTATCTTTTCTCCTCTGGCAATACGTTCTTCGAAAGCAGCGAGTTTTTCGGGCTCATCATGCTGCTCTTCTTCCCGCAACTGTTTCTTGTTGGGTTCATCAAATATATATCCACCGCCGTACATAGTGCGATTGTTTTGGTCGAAAGTAATTTACGGAAAAAAGCCCGGTTTGGTGGGAAATGATTGTCTAAAAAATGGGGCTAAATGTTATAGAATCGCCAAATTTTTCCGCAATGGAACAGATTTTTATCCATTGCAGTAATTTTAACAACATCTGGTTTTACTGATGTTATCTACTGCCACTATACTGTGTTTACTGTTGCTGCCTCATGGGCATAAACACCCGCATGCCGGCAAAGAGGCGGATCCCCACTATACGGTCATAGAACTGAGTTTTGAAGACGTGCGTACACCTCCTTCCTGCGGTTCTGACACCCTTTTTTATGATCCGGAGAGACGATTGCAATGGGACGATTTCCTGGCCCAGCCTTCGCCCGCCGGCCCCAGCGCGGCGGTAGCCTATACCAGCTTCGCCTACGATGGCAGCAGTAACCTGGTACACGATACCCTGCGGATCGTACTCCGCCTGCAGGTATTCTTCATCAAAAGTGCTTCCTGGGTACGCCCCGACGCCAAAAACAGCTATACCCTGGCCCACGAACAATTGCATTTTGACATCACCCGGCTGGTAGTGGAACGGTTTAAACAAAAACTCCGGCAAACAGCCCTTAATCGCGATGACTACGATAGTATCATACAATATCAGTACCTTCAGTCATTCCGGGAAATGAACCGCCTCCAATATAAATTCGATGAGGAAACCGACCACGGATTAAATCCCGCAGCACAAATACGGTGGAGGGATAAAGTGAATATCGGATTAAAAAATAATGGCGTACTCCCGGAAGAGTTGGGCATTGAAGGCATTAACTTCACCCCCATAGAATAATAATAGCGTTTTTGCCAACGTTTAGCCATACTAGTTATACAGTATAAAAACCGATACATGCAATCAAATTATCTCTACAAATCACTGGTAACCGGACTTTTCCTGCTTTTTTTGCTGCCTGCCTGTAAAAAAAGCAACAATCCCCCGCCTGATCGCCAACCCGGAAATAATACGAGTACGGGCGCCAGTATCAATGACAGCATCTTTTTTATCGCTAAAGACATTTACCTCTGGAACGATGCCTTGCCGGATAGCGCTACCTTCAAACCCAACAGTTTTTCCACCACCGGGGATATGTTTAAAGCCCTGATGTTGTATAAGAAAAGCAGTAATAACCAACCGCTGGACCGATACAGCTTCCTTGATAACGGGGGTACATCCCGTGCCCTGCAACAGGGAGTAGTAGGCGATGTAGGTTTCGAAGTGGGCTTCCAGACCACCACAGAACTAAGGGTTGTATATGTATACCCCGGCTCACCGGCAGATAAAGCCGGGATTAAACGTGGCTGGCAGCTCACCGCAGTAAATGGGGTTACCTCATTCAAGTCTGACCAGGCTACCAACGATTTATTGAACAATGCCCTCGGTGGCGGCGGTAGCAATACCTTTGGCTTCCGCAAACCTGATGGCAGCACCCAGGAAAATGTGTTAACAGCAACCGACTATAAGCTCAATCCCATTTTATACTCGCATCTGTTCAACTTCAACGGCAATAAAATTGGCTATTTTGTATTCAACAACTTCGTGGCCCTGGCTGATGTAAAAACCCAGATCGACTCCATCTTTGGTGCATTTGCAACAGCCGGCGTAAAACAGGTGATCATCGACCTGCGTTACAATGGTGGCGGATTGATTGAAACGGCCGAATACCTGGCCAACAAACTGGTACCAGCCACCAAAACAAATACAGAAATGTATTCCCAGTATTTCAACAGCAATGTGTATAGCAACAAGTATAGCCGCTACTTCACCAATATGAAAGCAGCTCCCTGGTTCCCAACTGCTAACTGGAGTGATATTTTCTATAGCGAGGCTACTACCTATAAAACGGCCAAATTTCAGAAAGATGGCGCCCTGGCACTGGATAAGTTAAACTTCCTAGTAACTGGTAATACGGTATCTGCCAGCGAATTATTGTATAACGTGCTAAAACCTGTAATGACCACCAAACTGGTTGGTAGCACTACCTATGGTAAACCGGTTGGATTTATCAATATCACCTTCGGAAACTACGATATGTATGCCGTCAACTTCCAGACAAAAAATTCTGCCGGGGAAGGTGATTACTTCAGCGGTTTGCCTGTACAGGTATCCGTGCTTGACGATTATACAACAGATTGGGGCAATTTAAACGATCCGCTGCTGCGGGCCTCCCTGGTTGATATGGGGGTACCGGTGTCCTCCCTGGGACGCACTGCAAGGGTAGTTAGCAGCGAAATGGTCCGCACTCCCGCTAACCGGTTGGCCGCCACCCACTTCAAAGGAATGATACAAACTATTAAACAATAAATGTTGAACTGTAAAACGAAAAGGGCTCGCCATTTTGGCGAGCCCTTTTCGTTTTACATCTTTTTTGCACCGCTATATTTATTCTCCGGCATATCACTGTCCATCTTCTTTACTACGCCCAGTATGGTTTGTACCGCACGGTAATAAAAAGAGTGATTAATTCGTGTATACTCATCTGTTAGCCGGTGATAGTCGGGATGGTCCTCCACACCAAAGTACAGGAAAGGAATTTTCTGCTTAAAGAATTCATACTGATCACTCTGTCCGGTCCAGTCATCCATACCGGTTCCCGGTTTATCATGCCCGGCAAGCAGTTGTACACTGCTACCAGCAGCGATATCATCGATATATTTTTTAAGATCGGGATACTGGGTAGTGCCACACACATACAACTCATTTTTATCATTGTGGGCGATCATATCCATATTAATGTTCTGCCGAATTTGTGTTAATGGTACGGGTGGCTGCGCCACAAAGGCCTTGGCACCCTGTAGCCCTTCTTCTTCTCCATCAAAAGCAGCAAAAACGAGCGTATAACGGGGAGGGTGTTTTTTAAAATAGGCAGCAATGGCCAATAATCCGCCTATACCGGAGGCATTATCATCCGCGCCATTGTATACAGTATCCTGAGTAGCGGGGTCAAACTTCATTCCCAAATGATCATAGTGGGCAGAAATAACCATTACAGTACTTAGTTTTCCCGGAATATAGCCGTACAGGTTAGTGCCCATCACTTTTTTTTCGCCTTCCTGGAAATAGAAAGCGTATTCGTAAGTGTCGTGGTAGGGCGTAATCCCGATTTGTTTGAAACGGTCAATAATGTAAAATTGGGCCAGACGGCTTCCCCGGGTCCCAGCCTTGCGGCCTTCAAACTTGTCGGACGAAAGGGCCCGGACATCTTTCATCAATTGAGAAGAATCTACCTTGATTTGCGCTACTGCAGGAAGCACTGGTAACAAACAAAAACTGTAATAAAGCCATTTCATAAACATTGCATTAATGGTTTGACTATACCTGCAATGTACAAGATATTATCTGAAGATATGAAAGATGATATAACTGCAGATATACGCCAGTCCTGTCATATAGAGCAGCTGTATGGCTGGGAACTTCCATGATTTAGTTTCACGTTTAACAATGGCCATTGTACTCATGCACTGCATGGCAAATGCATAGAAAATCATTAGCGACAAACCGGCGGCCAGGGTATACACGGGGCTTCCGTCGGGCCTTTGAGCGGAAGATAACTTTTCACGCAGGGTAGCATTGTTGTTATCCGGGTCTTCCCCCACACTATATAGGGTCGCCATGGTACCTACAAATACTTCACGGGCGGCGAAAGAGGTAATCAGTGCGATACCAATTTTCCAGTCAAAACCCAGCGGGCGAATAGCCGGTTCAATAGCATGTCCCAACACACCGGCATAGGAAGTAGATAGCTTGGCAGACTGGTATTCCTTATTTAATTCCGCCGCCTGTGGAGAGCCTGGCGCCACCTGGGCTAACAGCGGTTCATATTTCTGATGTACCGGCTCACGCTTGCTGGCAGGACCATAGGAGGCCAGGAACCAGAGGATCACTGATATCACCACGATAACTTTACCGGCATCTTTCACAAATATTTTTGCTTTTTCCACCATGGTAGTACCTACATTCGCCCAGCGCGGGGAACGATATACCGGCAGCTCCATAATGAAATAGCTTTTCTCTTTAATCCGTACGAACAACTTCATTAACGCAGCAATGGTGATAGCCATGAAAAAGCCCAACAGGTATAACCCCATCATCACCAATCCTTGCAGCCCCAATATACCAAAACGTTTATCGGGAATCACCAGGGCAATCATCATGGTGTAAATAGGCAACCTGGCAGAGCAGCTCATCAGTGGCGTTACCATAATAGTAATTAATCGCTCCTTCCTGTTTTCGATGGTGCGGGTAGCCATAATGGCGGGTACGGCACAAGCCACGCCACTAATGAGTGGCATTACAGATTTCCCATTCAGGCCAACCTGTCGCATTAGCCTGTCGGTCAGAAAACTGATGCGGGCCATGTAGCCGGTATCTTCCAGGATGGTGATAAGCCCAAACAGGATCATGATTTGGGGCACAAATACAGCAAACCCACTGATCCCAGCTAAAATACCATTGATGAAAAAGTCGGTTACTTTATTATCGGGCAAACTGCTGCTTAACCAGCCGCTCAGGGCGCCAAATCCATTTTCGATCCAGCTCATCGGGTAAGAGGCCAACCAGAAAATGCTCTGGAATAAGAGAAACATCACTACCAGCAAAATGGCGTATCCCCAGAAACGATGCAACAATAAGTCGTCTATCTTTTCTGAACGGAGCTGCTTCTGTAGTGGATCCGTTTCCACTACGGAAGCTTTCATGATATGTTTGATACGGGCATAACGTTGCATGATCTCCTCCGCCTGCATCTTGGTTTTATTAAACTGGTGTGCCTGCAGGGATTTTTTGATTGCTTGCCGTTGGGTTTCATTTAAAAATGGCAAATCTTCCACATTTGTGGCAATATGCAATGCGCCATAATCACTTTTACAGGGTACCACCCGTTTTACTTCTTCAATCACCTCTTTCGCCAGGGCAGTGTTGTTGATAAAGTCCCGGGGCGGTGTGCTGTATTGAGAACGGATAGCCAGGTCTATTACTTTCTTTATCTCGGTAACCCCTTTATTTTTACGGGGGTTGATAGCCACTACCGGTACACCCAACTCCCTTTCCAGGCCGTCAATATCTATTTCCACTCCTTTCTTGCGCGCAATATCCATCATCGTTAGAGCAATGATTACAGGTGTTTTAAGATCTATGATCTGGGAACAAAAGAGAAGGTTACGTTTCAGGTTGGAGGCATCTGCCACGATAATCACCAGGCGGGGAATATCAGCGTTATTCTGATTAATCAGTACATCATAGGTAACATATTCATCGGCGCTCTTAGGATACAGACTATAGGTACCCGGCAAATCAATAATATTGGCCGTGAGACCAGGTACTATCTGTGCCATCCCGGTTTTCTTATCTACGGTTACTCCCGGAAAATTACCCACTTTCTGATTCAGACCAGTGAGCGCATTAAAAAGGGAACTTTTACCACTATTCGGATTACCTACCAGCGCGATGTTTATGGGAGCCTGCATTCCTTATCTTATCCTATTATTTAATATTATGTGCTGAATATGCAAAGTTAAACATTAATCAGGCTGTTGAATGATCCGATCGGGAAAATCTCAAAAGGTAAACCGCATAAAAAAAGTGTAACGAAAACCGGCGGTCGTTCTCGCTACACTTTACTTGTTGTTAACTGATTATGCTTACTAAATACTATGTATGCGTATCAGCGCATCGGCTAGGAAAGACATGCTTCCCTTGAGGATCGTTGTATTTTTAACTGCTTTTACGGCATTTTCAGCTGAGGGACCTTTATAACGATAAATCTGGGTAGTATCCTTCTTTTCGTCTTTTCCCGGTTTGTCTGATGACTCCGTTTTCTCCGTTTCTGTTTTTGGCGCATTCTGATCATCAGCACCATCAGGTGTCATTTTCAGGTTGAGCGGTACTGCGTCTTCATCGTCATCATCCCAATCATCACCACGGCCATATCTGCTTATCGAATAGTTACGGGAAACTTCATGATCTATTTCGATATTCTTTCCTACCGGAACTTTTATGGTCAGTGTGAGCCGTTGTCCGCGGTATTTAGAATGAGGAGCCAGGGAGAAACCATCCGGCAGATAAATCAGGGAGTCTTTCTGATTAAGCTGAAAGGCGATGTCATGCGCCAGCTCTTTGGCCTGTTGCACATTCCGGCCCCGGGAAAACCGGGATACTTCCACCGCAAAGCTATCATTCAGACTCTTTTCGACACGAATGTGGATGTCGTTGATCACCACTGTATCGTCCGCGATGAGGATGTTATCATCAAAAAAGCTCATTTCGGCCCTGTCGTTATCTGTTAAGATACCTGGTGATCTTTTCAGGATCAGCTTTCCTTTACTGGGCTGTTGAATAGACACCAGTTCTGTTTCGGTAGCCGTTCTTCTGAAGTCTTTCACCAGCGAAGTAGCTACAATGGCGGCAAAAGCCAGTCCCAGCAACCACAGGAAAGTGAGCGTATATCCGGCATAGCGGTTTGTTTCTTTTACACCGGTAAGTTTACGGATGATGAAAATAACCAGCGCTACTATGGGAATACCTATCAACAATCCGATGGCCGGCCATATTAAGAAGGTTTGTGCCGGAGCAGAAAGTAACAGGTTCTTGATGGGGAAAAGGGCCGCGGAAGATACTGCAATGGCTATTCCTACCACGATGAGGCAGATCAGCATCACTACAGCAAAGAAATAAAAGAAGCCTTTGGTAACAGCCACCAATACAGTACCCAGTATATTGGCCAGTTTCACAAAGAAGCGTTCAATATCGCTACCTACTTGCTTTCCGCGGCCCTGCGAAAAATTTCGGATATCATCTCCTACATTTTTCATCTGACCCTTCATGTGATTCAGTTCATCCTGGATGGTAGATTTGATGCTGTTGAGGTCTACACGCTCCCCCCGCATTTCCAGCTTTTCAGCAGCTGTGTCGGCAGATGGGGTGGCAATCCAGAGGATAAAGTATACGAGTACACCGGAGCCAAAACCACCGATAGCCAGCAAGGCAAATATGATACGGAAAATAACCGGGTCTACGTTGAAATAGGCGCCTAAACCGCTACATACACCGCTCAATACCTTATTGTCCGGATCGCGGTACAGGCGTTTACGTGGGCGGGGAGTAAAGTCGAAGGCATCATCTTTCTGTTGTTGTTGCTGGGTACCGTCACCGGTGGCGTCGTCAAACTGCTCTGGCGTACCCATAGAGGCTTTGATAGCCATTACATCGGCGTCGGTAATGCAATGAGCCCCTTTCTTCAATAAGTCCTGGAACACTTCAGCAATGCGGCTTTCAATGTCAGAAACAATTTCATCACCGCCCTCCTCTTTTGAAAAATATTTCTTCAGGCTGCCGAGGTACTGATTAAGTAGCTCATACGCACTATCCTCAATGGGGATAAGGCGGCCTGAAAGATTTATATTGATTATCTTTTTCATTACTAGTTGTTTTAGGTTTTAGGTAAGCTGCTTACAGCGGTGTGCTATTGGTTTTGGTTAATTCATGAACAGCGTTGGCCAGTTCGTTCCAGGTACTTTCCAATTCTTTATAAAAGGTTTCCCCCTTTTCAGTCATGGAAAAATATTTTCTTGGGGGACCGGAGCTGCTTTCTACCCAACGATAGGTGAGTAATTCCGCATTTTTTAATCTCGTTAGTAAAGGATAAAGTGTGCCCTCCAGGATATCCAGCTTCGCTTCTTTCATCTTCTCTATGATATCTGAAGGGTAAGCTTCTCCTTGCTTAATAACGGATAAGATGCAAAACTCCAGCACTCCTTTCCTCATCTGCGACTGTGTGTTATCTATATTCATGGCAAGTGAGCTTTAGTTTTTTAATGTTGGTTTTGTGATCAGTTGTGATAGCTATTTTTCAACTTTACAATACAAAAATAGGAATTATTTACTACTATGCAATACACAATACCATAGAAAGCAAGTTATTTTGCTTTCCACGATACCTGAAAAATGATTAGAAAAGCAATACCAGCGGTCATTTCAACAGAAAAAGCTGCTTCTCAGAATATATTTCAAAAGTGATAAACGGTCATAAATAATTATAGACGGCACTTTCGGACAAAATGGATGCTATTGTTAAAATCCTTTAACATTATTTTAATTACCCTATGTAAGTATTTATGGTCTCCCTCAATTACATTTGTACAAGCGTAACATACACATGAAGAAAATTATCGGCATATTCCTGTTGGCACTTATGGTGTCTCAACTCCTTCCAATCAAGGAAGTAGGAAAGCTGCTGTTTAATAACCAGATTGTGGAAGAACACCCGGTAGATGCTGGTGGTGACCACGTTAAAATTGCCAAGGATCTTAAATTCTGTAAGCAATTTGACGAACTACAGTTTAATACACAATTGGTGTTGGATGTTATACACTATCAATTAATGGAAGATATTCCGAGCAACCCTGCCCAGGAAATACACGCGCCTCCTCCAAATGTGCACATAGCATAAACTTCCCTTGCTGTTGTTTCACAACGGCTGTCTTTATTATTCATTTTTTTATTCACCGATTACTGCCAGGGCATCGTGTCTCCGCTATGGAGATATCCGAACAGCGTTCCTGATGGTATCACTATACGAGCAAAGTCGTTTCCACGGTTGCAGCGGATAGCTGCTATCCGGAAACGCGATCCTTCAACGGAAAAGCTTATTTTATGAACAAGCAAACATCCTTATTCTCCAATATAAAAGGCGACTTTTCTGCCGGCCTTGTTGTTTTCCTCATTGCTGTGCCTCTGTGTTTGGGTATCGCCCTGGCCTCTGGCGCCCCCTTGTTTGCCGGTATGATTTCCGGTATCATCGGTGGCCTGGTTATTGGCTTTTTCAGTGGCTCTCAATTGAGCGTAAGCGGCCCTGCTGCTGGTCTTACCGCCGTAGTACTGGTAGCCATTACCAAACTCGGCGCCTTCGATATATTTCTGCTGAGCGTAGTGATAGCCGGCGCCCTGCAATTAGTGCTGGGCCTGGTGAAAGCGGGAACAGTAGCCAACTACTTTCCTTCCAACGTCATCACCGGTATGCTCACTGCCATCGGTATCATCATCATCCTGAAACAATTACCGCATGCATTTGGCTACGATGCCAATACAGAAGGCGATTTCACTTTTTTCCAGGTAGATGGGGATAACACCTTTAGTGCCTTATTATCTGCTGTAAATCACATCAGTATCGGCGCAACCATTATAACCATTGTTTCCATTTTCATTATTCTGTACTGGAACAAGATCCCGAAACTTAACATCGTGCCAGCGCCGCTGGTAGCAGTAGTTACCGGTATATTGCTCAATATGGCATTTTCCGGCAGTGAGCTGCTGGCACTGGGATCTAAGCACCTGGTAAGCTTACCGGTTGCCAATAGCTTCAGTGATTTCATTCACCAGTTCACCATGCCTAACTTCAGCGCTATTACTAATAAAGAAGTATGGATCACCGCAGTCACCATTGCTATCGTAGCTTCTGTGGAAACCTTGCTGAACGTGGAAGCCACCGACAAACTCGATCCCCTGAAACGCTACACCCCTCCTAACCGGGAACTGAAAGCCCAGGGTATCGGTAACATAGTGAGTGGCTTAATCGGTGGATTGCCCATTACTTCCGTAATTGTCCGCTCCAGCGCTAACATCAACGCAGGTGGCAAAACGAAGATGGCCACCATGGTGCATGGTGCATTGCTCCTGAGCTGTACGGCCCTGATCCCCGTGTTGCTGAACAAGATCCCATTAGCTACCCTGGCCGCTGTATTGCTCGTAACCGGCTATAAACTCTGTAAGATTTCCATCTTCAAAGAGATGTTTAAAAACGGTAAATACCAATGGGTGCCTTTTGTGGTAACAGTAGTCGCTATCGTATTTACCGATCTGCTCGTCGGTATTGCATTAGGTATGGCGGTAAGTGTACTGGCTATTTTACGCGGTAATATGAAAAGCTCTTACTATTTCCGCAAAGAAAAATACCATACCGGCGATAGCATCCGGCTGGAACTGGCGCAGGAGGTTTCTTTCTTGAATAAAGCCAGCATCCTGCTTACCCTGGATCATATGCCAGAAAATATCACGCTGGTGATAGATGCGCATAAAACAGCGTACATCGATTTTGATGTATTGCAAACCATCCGTGAGTTTAAGGATATTAAAGCGCCACAAAAAAATATCAAAGTGATATTAACGGGGTTTAAGCCGGTGTATAACATACAAAATACGCCCGACCTCTCGGAGGAAGAACAGACGGAGCTTAGCTCCTCATCTGTACATACTATTTCTTCCGGCAACCATAAAGAATTACTGAAACAGTTACAGTTAAATTAGGACGTAGGCCATGCGTCTCAATTATTAGGGAATCGTAAACGGAACACCATGCTTTTTTCCGTTCATTTTTCAAATTTTAAAAATGACAATCATGAAAACACTCAATAAAATATCCCAGGCAAATATATCTCCCAGGAAAGCTTTAGAACTGCTGCAGGCCGGTAATAACCGCTTTGTAGACAATCTTCGCTTTAATCGCAACCTTCTGCAAATGGTAAATGACACCAGCGATGGACAATGGCCTATGGCGGCTATTGTTAGCTGCATGGACTCCCGAACTTCGGCAGAGCTAATCTTTGACCAGGGCCTGGGCGACATCTTCAGTATTCGTTTAGCCGGCGCTGTTATTTCTGACAATGTGCTGGGAAGCCTGGAATATGCCTGTAAAATAGCCGGTTCCAAGTTCATCGTAG
Source organism: Chitinophaga sp. Ak27 (assembly GCF_012726295.1). Lineage (GTDB taxonomy): Bacteria > Bacteroidota > Bacteroidia > Chitinophagales > Chitinophagaceae > Chitinophaga. Next base: position 89,335 of record NZ_JABAOB010000014.1, read on the forward strand.
TACTTGGACATACCAAATGCGGCGCTATTAAAGGAGCCTGCGATGCGGTAGAACTGGGCAACCTGACCGGACTGCTGAACAAAATTTCACCCGCTGTTTTCGCAGAAAAAACAATTAAAACAGATCGCCATTCCCATAACAGCGCGTTTGTAGAAGCCGTTAACAATATTCATGTAGAACGCTCTGTACAAGCCATCGTAGAACAAAGCAATATTCTGCGTGATATGCTGCAAAAAGGGGAAATCGGTATTATAGGAGCGGTATATGATGTAGAAACAGGCCTGGTACGCTTCATGGACCATACGCTGATCCTGGAAAGCAACAAACCAGCCGAGTCGGCGGTAGCGGTTTAACAACTTTGTTTTTATAAAGGGGAATAAGTTTGCTTTTTCATGAGTAGAGGAGGCATTAATAACCCGTTGGAACATTTTATTTAAAGGCACTTGTTCCAACAGTTATTAATTGCCTCCTTTTGCTATATAAGCCGCAGCCTGGCCGCGGCTTGCTCCAGGGTTGCCTGCTTCTTCGCAAAGCAGAATCGGATGACATGATCATCTTTTCCATCGCGGTAAAAGGCAGATACCGGAATTACAGCTACGCCAAAATCTTTGGTCATGCGGACGGCAAATTCTTTATCTCCCTCATCGGAAATACGATCATATTTCATCAGCTGAAAATAGCTGCCCTCGCTGGATAGTGGAGTAAAACGGGTATCTTTCATGAGCTCCAGGAAATAATCCCGTTTTTGCTGGTAAAATGCAGGCAGTTCGAGGTAATGGGACGGTGTTTCCAGGAACCTGGCCAGGCCATATTGCATGGGGGTATTCACAGAAAAACATAGGTATTGATGTACTTTACGGTACTCTTTCATCAGGTGCTCCGGCGCTACGCAGTAGCCCATTTTCCAACCGGTATTATGAAATACTTTCCCAAAAGAAAAAGTGACAAAGCTGTTACGGTAAATAGCCGGATAACGTAATATGCTATGGTGCTGTGCACCATCGAAAATCAGGTGCTCATATACTTCGTCTGATAACACCAGCAGGTTAAACTCCTCCACTAACTTTTCCAGTTCCCGGATATCGTTTTCCTGTAAAATGCTTCCTGTTGGATTATGCGGTGTATTGAGCATAATCATTTTGGTACGGGGTGTTACTTTGGCGCGCACTTCATCCCAGTTGATCCGGTATCCTGGGAACGAAAGCGGGATGAGCACCGGCGTGCCGCCATTTACCAATACATTGGGAATATAGCTGTCATATGCCGGTTCAAAAATGATGACTTCATCGCCGGGACGTATACACGTAGCAATAGCAGTAAAGATAGCGTAAGTGCCGCCTGGTGTAATAGTTATTTCGGTGTCGGGGTTAACGGATTGCTGGTAAAGGCAATTTATTTTTTCAGCGATCCTGGTTCTGAGCGGCATCAGTCCCGGCATAGGCGCGTATTGGTTATGTCCCTGCTGCATGGCTTCATTCACCATCGCTTTCAATTCATCGCTGCAATCGTAGTCGGGAAATCCCTGGGAGAGGTTAATTGCCTGGTGGGTGGCCGCCAGGGACGACATAACGGTAAATATAGTAGTACCTACGTCGGGGAGTTTAGAGATCATTACCTTTTTTTTAGATATTGAAATTTAGCTATTTAGTGGCAAAGCGCAGAGCTTTTCCAGCGCTAAATATCTAAATTTCAACACCAAAAAACATTAAATCTTTAGAGGAATTTTTCGCCTTTATTGCGTTTTATTTCCGCTACATATTCCTTGATCTGTTGTTCATTGTCTTTCTTGCAGATCAGTAATACATCGCTGGTATCGATAACGATGAACTCATCGAGGCCCTGGAGCAGTACCAGTTTCTCGTTGGGTACTTTTACCATGCATTTGGTAGCATCGATCACCACTACATTTTTGCCTTGTACGGCGTTGCCGAGATAATCTTTTTCCAGGTTTTCGTAAGCAGAAGCCCAAGTGCCCAGGTCGCTCCAGCCGAAATTGGATGGGATTACATATACATTGCTGGCTTTTTCCATGATACCATAGTCGATAGAAATGTTGGTACACTGCGGGTATACCTGTTCAATCGCTTCTTTCTCCTGCGGTGTATTGAGGGCATAGGTGGCCTGTTCAAACAGCTCATCTATTTCCGGGAGGTATTGTTTAAATGCCGCCAGGATGGTTTTTACATTCCATACGAAGATGCCGGCATTCCAGAGGAAGTCACCGCTCTGGATAAAGGTTTTAGCCAGTTCCAGGTTAGGTTTTTCTGTGAATGTTTTGACCTGGTATACATTGTCGGCCACCATTTGTGGTTCGAACTGTATGTATCCATAGCCGGTATCTGGGCGGGTAGGCTTGATGCCCAGCGTTAGCAATGCACTGTTTTTCTGTACAAACAGCAGGGCGTTGAGGCAGGCATTGGTAAAGGCTGGTCCGTCCATAATCAGGTGATCGGCTGGTGCACAGATGATGTTGGCCAGCGGGTCTTGTTTATGGATTTTATGGGATATGTAAGCAACACAGGGCGCTGTATTTTTGCGGGAGGGTTCGCTTACAATATTGGCAGCAGGCAGCTCCGGCAGTTGTTCTCCCACTTTACCAGTATACTGGTGATGGGTGACGACGAATATGTTTTCCTTTGGAATGAACTGGACAAAGCGCTCATATGTCCATTGGAGCAGGGTTTTCCCCGTGTTCAGGATATCCAGGAACTGCTTGGGGTTGTCTGTGCGGCTATGGGGCCAGAAGCGGCTGCCAATACCCCCTGCCATTATTGCCACATAAAAATGGCTGTTCAGCTGTGTCATTTCTAAATAATTCCTTCTCTGATTAAATCATGTAAGTGAATAATACCTTGATATCGCGCTCCGTCCATTACCAGCAGTTGGGTAATATCATGCTGGCGCATCATTTCCAATGCATTGATGGCCAGTTGATCCTGCTGTATCATTTTCGGATGTCGCGACATTATATCTTTGGCCGTAACAGCTGCCGTGGGAACATTTTTCTCCAGCATCCTGCGCAGGTCACCATCTGTAATAATACCTTTAAGTAATCCATTTTCATCTACTACGGCAGTAACACCCAGCATTTTAGATGAAATTTCCACAATTACTTCCCGTAAAGAGCTGTCTTCCAGTACCTGTGGGGAGAGATGTAGCTTGCTAAGGTCTCCCACCTTGAGATACAATTTTTTTCCCAGGGCTCCTCCCGGGTGAAATTTTGCGAAATCAGCTGCCGTAAATCCGTGCCATTCTATCAGGCATACTGCCAGTGCATCTCCCATCGCCAGTTGTGCAGTGGTGCTGGTAGTGGGTGCGAGATTATTAGGGCAGGCTTCCTGGCTAACAGTTGTATTCAGTATAAAATCGGCTTCCAGGGCTAAAAATGAGCTGGTATTCCCCACCATGGCAATTAAAGTGTTGCCAAAATTCTTCACCAGTGGCACCAGTACTTTGATTTCGGCAGAAGTACCGCTTTTGGAGATACACATCACAATATCTTCTTCCCGGATCATTCCCAGGTCGCCATGAATGGCATCTGCGGCATGCATAAAAAGTGCCGGGGTGCCGGTAGAATTTAACGTGGCTACTATTTTCTGCGCAATAATGGCACTTTTCCCGATCCCGGTTACTACTAATCTCCCCTCACATTGCGCAATCCTTTCAACAACTTTCTCAAAATCTGCATTTATAAACTGCTGCAAATCATTAATAGCTGATGCTTCCAATGCAATAGTGCGTTTGGCTACGGCTCCTATATTGATAGTTTGATTCCTTTTCATGACGATTTACAAATTTATCATTTTTTAGTCAGCACTGGTACGCTCCGGTAATTTATATTGATACTCCGGGCTTTTTTAAGTAACTTCGTGTCCCCTAAAAAACATATAAATATATTTCGTCATTTGTTGGTTCTTTAGAGTTAAAATTTGAATGCAATGGCTGTTGTTAAGGAACGTTTGATGGATGCATTACGCGAACACTTCGGGTTCGATTCCTTTAAAGGAAATCAGGAAAAAATTATAAATAGCATCCTCTCAGGCAAAGATACTTTCGTTATAATGCCAACTGGTGGAGGTAAATCACTATGCTACCAATTACCCGCGCTAATGAGCCCGGGATGTGCATTAATAGTTTCGCCGCTTATTGCGCTGATGAAAAACCAGGTAGACCTGGTAAGAGGCTATAGCAGTAAAGACAATGTGGCCCACTTCTTAAACTCGACCTTATCCAAGGCGCAGATTAAAAAAGTGCGGGCTGATCTTACGGCGGGCAAAACTAAATTGTTATATGTAGCGCCTGAAACGCTTACCAAACAGGAAAATCTCGATTTCTTCAAGGAACTGGAAATATCATTTATTGCCGTAGATGAAGCACACTGTATTTCTGAATGGGGACACGATTTCAGGCCGGAATACCGCCGCCTGAAAGAAATGATAGACCAGATCAGCGACAAGCTGCCTATCATTGCCCTGACGGCCACTGCTACGCCTAAAGTACAAAGCGACATCGTAAAGAACCTCGGACTGAATAAAGCCAATATCTTTATTTCCTCCTTTAACCGCCCTAACCTGTATTATGAAATCAGGCCAAAACGCAAAAAGGACCAGACCATCAAAGATATCGTCAAGTTCATTCACCAACATAAAGGTAAAAGCGGCATCATCTACACCCTGAACCGCAAAACCACCGAAGAACTGGCAGACATGCTGGTAGCCAACGGCGTAAAAGCCGTAGCCTATCACGCCGGCCTGGATCCCAGTACCAGAGCCCAACGCCAGGACATGTTCCTGCATGAAGACACAGAAGTCATTGTTGCCACCATTGCCTTTGGAATGGGTATCGACAAACCGGATGTCCGTTTTGTAATCCATTACAACATTCCGAAAAGCCTGGAAAACTACTACCAGGAAACCGGCCGCGCCGGCAGGGACGGATTGGAAGGGCATTGTATCTGCTATTACTCCCATAAAGATGTACAGAAACTGGAACACCTGATGCGGGATAAATCGCTCAGCGAACGCGAAATGGGCGCACAACTGATCAATGAAACGGTAGCCTATGCGGAAAGCGCCGTATGCCGCCGTAAAGTAATCCTGCACTACTTCGGAGAACATTTTGAAACAGAGAACTGCGGTCAGTGCGATAACTGCCGTAATCCAAAGGAAAAAATAGAAGTGAAAAACCGGGTAGTGATCATGCTGAAAGCTATTCGCGCCCTGGAAGAACGCTTTGGCAGCGAATATGTGATCAACGTTATCACCGGGAAAACAAGTCCCCAGATCAACACTTACCGCCACGATCAGCTGGAAGTATTTGGCGAAGGGAAAGAATTTGATGCGCACTTCTGGAACTCCCTCATGCGGCAAATGATGCTCGAAGGACTGATAGAGAAAGATATTGAAGAGTACGGCCTCCTGAAAGTAACCGATAAAGGCACTAAATTCCTGAAAAAGCCATATTCCATCATGGTGGCGCTGAATCATCAATTTGATGAAGATGCTGCAGACGATGAAGAAGACGCCGCCGCAGAAGCCCATGCAGCAGCTGATCCAGTGCTGGTAGAAATGTTGAAGGAACTGCGGAAAAAAGTAGCCAAAGAAAAAAACCTCCCTCCTTTCGTAATCTTCCTGGAAACGTCCCTGGAAGATATGGCCACCCAATATCCAACCACCGTCCAGGAACTGGAAAAAATACAGGGCGTCAGCAAAGGAAAAGCGATTCGCTACGGCAAGCAATTCCTCGATGTGATTACCCGCTACGTGGAAGAAAATAATATCACCAAGCCAGATGACTTCGTGATGAAGAGCGTGGTAAACAAAAGCGGCATGAAGGTATTCATCATCCAGAATATCGATAAAAAAATACCGCTGGAAACGATCGCCAAAAACAAAGAACTGAGCCTTTCTCAACTGCTCGATGAAATGGAAACCATCGTTGCCAGTGGTACCAAACTGAATATCGACTATTGCCTCGACGAAGAACTGGATGACTATGCCCAGGATGAAATCATGGAATATTTCAAAGGCTGTGAAACTTCCAGCCTCGCTTTAGCAAGGGAAGAACTCATTGAAAATGACTACACCCTGGAACAACTAAAACTGGTACGTATCAAATTCCTGGTCGTATATGGTAACTAAACCGGCAGGCAACAAATAATAGTAAGATGAGCATTCAATATATTCAGGAAACCATTGCTGCCGCCCGGCAGAAAGTAGTAGCGCACCCCTTATATGCTAAACTCCAGACGCTGGAAGATGTACGCACTTTTATACAGTACCATGTTTATGCGGTATGGGATTTTATGTCGCTGCTCAAAGCATTGCAACAACAACTCACCTGTGTAAACGTCCCCTGGGTACCTGTTGGCAACGCCGCCACCCGCTACCTGATCAATGAAATTGTAACCGGGGAAGAAAGTGATATTGACCATACCGGCGCCCGCTGCAGCCATTTTGAATTGTATGAGCGGGCCATGCTACAGGCTGGCGCCGACTGTGCCCCTATAGAAGCGATTATAGCCGATGTAAAAGCCGGGAAGCCTATCCGTCACATTCTGGACAATTCATCGCTTCCTGAGGCTGTAAAGGGGTTCCTTGGCTTTACTTTTGAAGTAATTGCTACCGGCAAAGCCCATATTATGGCATCCGTGTTTACTTTTGGACGGGAGGACCTTATCCCTGATATGTTCCTGGCACTGGTAAAAGATCTTGACAGGAAATTTCCCGGAAAGCTGGACCTGTTCATTTATTATCTCGAAAGACATATCGAAGTAGATGGTGATCATCATAGTCAACTGGCCATGCAAATGGTGAGTGAACTATGTGGACAAGATACAGATAAATGGCAGGAAGCCGCTGAATATGCCCGCCAGTCGCTGCATTGGCGGCATCAATTGTGGAGTGGTATCCTTGAAGAGAAAGTAGTTTTATAAAATTTCTCAAAAAAAATTTTGCAATTCAAAAGATTGTCTTACTTTTGCAATCCCCTCACGAGAGAGGGCAATAAAAACGGATGGTGCGGTAGCTCAGTTGGTAGAGCAAAGGACTGAAAATCCTTGTGTCGCCGGTTCGATCCCGGCTCACACCACAGAAAAAAGGGAATTTTACTTACGGTAAAGTTCCCTTTTTTTATTCGCTTAAAATTCATCTATACTTTTTCTGCCAACAGGGCAATCATTTGTGCACAAGGCAAAAATAACAGCTGTGCAAATAAAGTCCCCGCCACCCTGGCCAGTACCATATAACTGATGTACTTCCGGAAAGAACTTTCTGCCAACTTCCCCAATACAACGTCATCGGTAAGAATGGATAAATGCGGATCAATAAATAACGCCATCAACACCGTTGCTACCCCATTAATAACGCCGGATAAATTACTCGCGGTTGTTCTATAGGAAGGATTCAGATAGGCTGCATACACACAGGATAAAACCGAAATGGTTATAACAGCCGTCGCCACCAGGTTATATAAAAAAATACGCCAGGGAAAATTACGCTGATCCGGCAACTCCAGTATATGTTCCCGGGAAGGCATTTTCAGGCTTTCTTTTATAAACAGCATGCCCGCTCCAGAAAGTCCCAGGTAAAATAGCCGGGGTATAGACTTATGAATGCTGAAATGAGCTACAGCCCCGGATAACAACCGTTGAAAAGTAGGTATCAGCAACGCACCTAAAACAGATCCTACTGTACAGGATAAAATAATATACCTGAATACCAGCATATTGGATGATACATGCTGCTGCAAATCCTGCTCCACTGTTTTAGCCAATAAAGGCGCCTGTAACGTGTTTGCGGTACGGGAGAATAAAACCAATATGTTAAACAATGAAAAAGTAATCGCTATCCTTCCTGTTCTGACGCCTACAATCCGTACCGCATATGACAAAGTAGTAATCAGGTTTATCAGCAATGTGAGAATAAGAACGATGATAATCTGGGTAGACATAAGTAATTTTTGTGAGGTCTCTTAAAATTACTACTTCCACCCCATCCCTTCAAAAGAAAGTGTAACCTAACGATCACCGGCTATGCTTCTTGCATTTTCAGCTGCTGTACCGCAATATTTGTCCATGAAAGCCAGGTACATTTCCACGCTCTTTTCAATCCTCGAGGTCGTGGCACGATGTTCTAACCCATAAAATGCAAACAAAGGCCGGTAATCTGCCTGCACATACTGGAAGGTTATTTCAAATGGCGCAGTTAACTCGTTTAACGTGTATTTGTACTTACCCCCAGTAGTATATTCCTGCTCATCAATGCCTACTGAAATAGCCAGCGCCACCTTTTTATTCTTCATTTTATACCCGCTCTTACTCCCATATGCCCAGCCATGGGTGAGTACCTCATCCAACCATTTTTTTAGCAGCGGAGGGCAATTGAACCAGTAAAACGGAAACTGGAAAATAATGGTTTCATGCTCTTCCAACAACGCCTGTTCTCTTTTAATATCTATTTCACCAGATGGATAAGCTGCATATAAATCATGTACCCGGTATCTATCGGGATATTGCCGCAATGCTGCTGCCCATTTTTTGTTTACGACCGATGTTTCCATATCCGGATGGATCACTATTACCAATACCTTGCTCATATCTTACTATCTATTTTTAACTCTGTGCAAAAATATTTAAGTTGCCGCTGTAATCGGGCATGAAAGCCCAATGTATGGAGCTAACAAAAGTGTAAGTATGAGCAAAATAAAACCCACATCGACCCACGATGAAAACAAACGGATGCTGGAAGCAGAGTGCCCTGAAATATATGCCTCCAACCTGATCAACGGGCAATGGACGGTAGCTATCTGCTGTTACCTCGGCGCCGGCAAAATGCGTTTTGCTACCCTGAAGAAAAAGCTACCTACCATCACCGATCGGATGTTGACACTAGAGCTCCGGAAAATGGAAGAAAAAGGATTAATCTCCAGAACTGTTTTCGCAGAAGTACCTGTACGTGTAGAATACGAATTAACACCTATTGGCCACGAACTAATCCCTGTCATCCAACAGCTGGAAATCTGGGGTAAAAAGCATAAAGCATTGTTCGATAAAGAATAACCTATTACGCCTTCTTTATCAAAAAAGGTTGCCGCCCTCCCGGGCGACAACCACAACCCCTCAAAATAAAATGCCATAAAGCACTTTATGCAGTATACTGATACTATGCTATCCACCCTTATTTGATGTCATTCGCAGTATCGTACCCTACTCTCCAACACAGTCCGCATTAACGCCTCCATTTCCTTTACCCGCTCATCAAATCGCAATTTCGATTGTGTTACCAACCGATCCAATATATGTATGGTTCCACTCTCTACATATTTTTTCAGCAACAATAAATCATCATCACTGATAACCCGCTTGTCAAACCAGCTATTCCTGAGTACCAGATAGTGAACATCCAGTCCCGACCGGTTCAGATACCCCAGTATGCCCTTTATATCTCTAATGCCATCATCAAATACAAGGCTGGCAGGAATCAGGAAAGATGTATCCGTTTCCGTATGAAAATGCATTGCTGACCTTATTCGCGCCAGTTGATCTTCCGAACGATGGTTAGTATCAGAATTGTTAACAACAATAAAAGGCGCGTCTCCCAGAGAAGGCGCATGAATGGGTTGCTTAAAAGGGAAGAATAATCTTCTTTGAAATATTTGTTGTAACGTCTTTGTCTTGCCTATGTGTGGGTAACCAACAATGACAAACAATTTTTTTGGGTTAAAATTCATACCCAAAACAACTATAAATAAAAACACAAACTGTTAATCAAATCTTAACAGGCAAATTTTTTCCGATGATAGCCCAGTAATGACGTATTTATTGACTTTATTCTGTACTAAGACTCTTTACAGGATTGGTTGCCGCCAGGCGTCTGGTCATGCCTGTTATCACAACAAACACCAGCACCAACAGCAACATACCCACCATTAAAAACGGCTCCACCCCTATATCTACTCTGTACGCATAATCCATTAACCACCTGTGACAAAGATACCAGGCTAGTGGCCAGGCCACCACATTAGATATAACCATGATCCAGGAAAATTCTTTTACAAACAAGGATACAATATCTGCGCTGGTAGCCCCCAGTACCTTACGGATTCCCATCTCCTTACCCCTCCTGGCAATACTCAGCGTTACAATCCCCAATACACCCAGCAATACTATCATCAAAGATACCACCGTAGCTACCCTGGCAGCCTTTTGCATCTGCGTCTCTGTTTCATACAACTGTGCAATACTATCATCCAGGAATTTAAAGTCAAACGGAGCATCCGGAAACACCTCGCGCCACTTCCGCTCCAATGCAGCTATCTGCCTGGAAGGATTACCCGGCCCAAACCGAAAGGAAAGATACCGGTAGATATTATTGAAATGCACGTCTATAAAACAAACTGGAGCAATCGCATCTTTCATGGTGCCAAAATGAAAGTCCTTCACCACCCCACTTACATACATCACAGTATTTATATTATGAATACGCACCGGCTTATTCATTGCCTCAGCCGGATTCTTCCAGCCCAGTGAGCGCACCGCCGCTTCGGTAATGACTAATTTAGATGAATCAGCAGCAGCCCCGTTATAAAAAGCTCCTTCCTTCATCTTAATATTATACGTTGTGGGAAAACGCTCATCTGATATTACAGACGTCATAGACACGGCCGTGCTGGAATCATTTTCAGCACGATAAACCATATACGCCCCACTACTCCACCCATCGGTAATTTCATAGGAAAACGAAGCATCTTTTATTTCAGGCATTGCCCGGAACTCATCCCGCATTCTTTCCATATGCTTTACGCCGGTAGCGGTCCAATCCCGCGGAACCGGCACTGTAACAATATGATCCTTGTCATAGCCAAGATCCGTATGAAAGAAAAAAGACACCTGCTTATCTATCACAATGGCAACAATAAACACCACAATCGCCGTTACAAATTGTACGATGACCAGGGAACGTCTGAAAACCAGCTTCTCCTGAACATTCTTTAACTTCCCTTTCAATGCTGCTACAGATGGTTGCGCAGATAATACAAATGCGGGATACAAACCCGCCAGCAAACCGGTAACCAATATAATCATCACTGGCAAAGACGCAAACCACGCTGGGAAAGACGCCAGCGAAGGAAGAGGTTTCCCGATCAACTGTACAAACATGGGCTTCAGCACAAAAAATAAAGCAACGGATACTATAAAGGAAAACGTGACTACCAGCACTGATTCTGTAATGAATTGGAGAATCAATTGCCGCTTCCTGCTACCCATCGCTTTTCTTACACCTATTTCTTTCAATCGTGTCAGGGAATTACCTACAGAAATATTGACAAAGTTGATAATTGCCATCAACAATATAAATAAAGCTACTAACGAAAAGATGGCTACCATCCTGCCCGCTAATCCCTTATACATGCTAAGGTAACAATCTTTTAAAGCAACAGGATGCACTTCCAAAGCCTTCTGTATTTCAGGAGTCGCATTCGTTCTTATCAACGTGGCCAATGGCCCTTTTAACTGCTCCGGTTTCACACCTGGTTTCAGCAATACATATCCAACTATATTGGGGGATTGCCAACTGTTAAATCCAAAAGTGCGCCCGAAATAACGAACGCTGGCTGGAGCAAGAAATATTTCATTCCCCGGCTTTGCATAGTTCGTAACCGTATTAAATGGCAAATCTTTAATGACTGCAGTTATTTCAAAGTTATCATTCCTGCCGTCAAACGATTGTATTTTTAACAACTTCCCAACTACATCCGACTTTCCAAAAAACTGTTTTGCTTTCTTTTCGGCCAGCACTACGGCGTTGGGTTTATCCAGTGCAGTACGCGGATCCCCATACAATACCGGGAAATTAAACACATCAAAAAGAGTAGAATCTCCCGGATGTACGCCTTCCCGGTAAGGCTTATCTCCCACAGTAACCACCACGGTGATAGCATCATGCGCATATGCTTTTTCTATCAGGGCAGGATAATTATCCTGCAATGCCTTAGTTAGTGGCCCTAACGTAGCAAATTCAACACCGGTTTCAGGGTTTGCCCATTTGCTTTTCAGAAGAAAAATACGGTCGCTGTTCTTAATAAACCGGTTCACCTGCCACTCTCCCCAGGCAAATACGCCAATCAATAACACAAACGTGATTCCGATGGCTAATCCGCAAACATTTACCATGGCAAAAAAACGATGCTTCGTAATGTTCCGCCAGGCAACCAGGAAGTAGTTTTTAATCATAAGGCAAAAAATTGTTACTGGACTTCCACCAAAAAAATGCCGCAACATAATTAATTGATAATCAGAATATAAAATAAATATACTTGTCCGATTATGCACAATGTTCGTCCACTTTTGCATGGGGTATTCCACCAGTAGGTATAAAAAACCCTCTATACAACATGCCCTTTTATTTGTATTTTGTACGCTTATTCCTCGTAGATAAATAATCTGGTATGAAAAAACTACTGGCCATAGGCCTGCTCCTGTTGTCTGTCAGGATATCCGCACAGAACATACGCATCATCACCCACAACATCAGCCTCGTTTACCATGTAAACCAGGAGGGACGACTGGTACAACAATATTTCGGGCCACAACTCCGCCCGGAATACGCCGATACCCTGGTAAAAAACAAACAGGAGGCCTATATCACCGCTGGTATGGAAAGTCTCCTCGACCCTGCCATACGCGTAGTACACAATGATGGTAATCCTTCCCTGGAACTGAAATATATTTCTCACACCTCAGCTCCAACAGCACCTGATATTACAGCTACCTCCATTACCCTCCAGGATCCGGTATACCCTGTAACGGTTATCCTCCATTTTGAAGCCTATGACAAGGAAGACATTATTAAAGCATGGACAGAAATAAAACATAACGAGAAGAAACCAATTCTCCTTACCGCTTATGCCTCTTCCATGCTGCATATAAATGCAGAAAAATATTGGCTAACCCAATTCCATGGCGATTGGGCCAAAGAAGTAAATATGCAGGAGCAATACCTCACTGCCGGCATGAAAATACTGGACAGCAAACTGGGAACCCGCGCCAACATGTACCAATCCCCCATGTTCCTATTGTCTGTAGATCAGCCTGCACAGGAGGAAAATGGAATGGTGCTGGCCGGAACCCTTGCCTGGACCGGGAATTTTAAATTCGGTTTTGAAGTAGATGAACGCAACGCCCTGCATATCAATGCCGGCATCAATCCTTACGCCAGCGACTATACGCTAAAACCAGCAGAAGTATTTACAACTCCCGCTTTTATCTTCACTTTATCAGATAAGGGGAAAGGCCAAGCCAGCCGCAACTTTAACCGCTGGGCACTGAACTACGGTATATTGGATGGACATGGCCCCCGGCTTACCCTGCTCAATAACTGGGAAGCCACTGGCATGGATTTCAATGAGCAACGTCTTACTGGCCTCTTTGGCGGCGCCAAACAACTCGGAGTAGACCTGTTTCTTCTAGATGACGGCTGGTTTGCCAATAAATTTCCGCGCAACGAGGATAACGCCGGACTGGGCGATTGGGAACCCAATACGGCCAAACTCCCTCACGGACTGGGCTACCTGGTAAAAGAAGCTGAAAAACAGGGCGTTAAATTCGGTATCTGGCTGGAGCCAGAAATGGTTAACCCCAAAAGTGAACTGTATACCAAACACCCCGACTGGATCCTCCGACTCCCTAACCGTGCAGAAAACTACTACCGCAACCAGATGGTACTGGACCTTACCAATCCCGCCGTACAGGACTTTGTATTTGGCGTGGTGGATAAAACCATGTCCGAAAATCCTGGAATCGCCTTTATTAAATGGGATTGTAACCGGCTGCTTACCAATACCTACTCTCCCTATCTGAAAGAAAAACAATCACATCTCTTTATAGAATATACCCGTAGTCTATATAAAGTATTCGAAAGGGTGAGAGCCAAGTACCCTCATCTGCCTATCATGCTTTGCTCTGGTGGTGGTGGACGTACCGACTACGGCGCCCTTAAATACTTCACCGAATTCTGGCCAAGTGATAACACCGACGGACTTGAAAGAATTTATATCCAGTACGGATATTCCCACTTCTTTCCATCCAATACCATGGCAGCACATGTTACCAACTGGGGGCATCAGTCGCTTAAGTTCCGTACAGACGTAGCCATGATGGGCAAACTCGGCTATGATATTAAGGTGAGCGATTTCAATGACAAAGAGCTGCAATTCAGTCATGATGCCGTTGAAACGTATAGGCGTATCAGTAATATTGTATGGTATGGCAACCTATACCGGCTGGTTTCTCCTTACCGGGAAAATCGGGCAGTATTTCAGTATACCAGCGATGACCAAAAGAAAACAATTGTTTTTAACTACCTGATGAACGTTGGCAAAAACGATGTTTTTACGCCCGTAAAACTCCTGGGGCTCGATCCTCAGCAGCAATACCGCATCAGGGAAATCAACTTATTTCCAGGCACACACTCCGCATTTCACCAGGATAAACTCTACAGCGGCGATTTCCTGATGAAAGAAGGTATTCAATTGGCGCCAGGGGGTGGCCGGTCATTAACCAGCAATATTCTCGAAATAACGGCCGAATAAGGCCTCAAAAATAGCATGTCCTGCCTCACCCTTTACTTTGGGGAAGCAGGACATTTTTATGTATGCTGGCAGCGCAGGATAATACTTCCTGATTTACTATCTTCAACCCATAAAAATGCCAGCACATGCTTCCCTTCTCCGATATGCCCTATGGCTATGCACCAATATATTGCTTTCCGCTTACGGGAATCTGCATGTATGTATTGTTGCTGATTTGCGGCTGGCATGCCGGTGGTAAGGGGGTAGGCCACATTTCCTGGCTGTTGGGCGGACTGGGCTTCGGGTTATTATTGGAATACGTAAACGTCACTACCAGTAACGGTTATCGCTACGGACAATTTTGGCTAATGCTGGGTACTGCTCCCCGCAACATTCCTCTTTGCATTGGCTGTGGCTGGGCAGTGATCATTTATTCGTCGCGTTTGTTTACAGATAATTTTGGCCTGCCAGTTTGGGCGGCTGCTGCACTGGATAGCCTGTTAGCACTGAATATCGACCTGAGCATGGATGTAGTGGCATATCGCCTGCATATGTGGCATTGGGATTGGGCAGGCAAAGGACTATCTGCTCAAGCGCTCACAGGGCAATGGTTTGGCGTTCCATACGCCAATTTCTACGGCTGGCTATCGGTCGTTTTCTTCTATTCCCTGTTTGGACGGCTACTGGAAAAACGATTGGTCACTGCTTCCTGGAAAGCCACTATCCCGTTACTCTCCATCCTTATTTCACAAGTAGCATTATGGCTGTCATTATTTCCTTTAGCTGATTTACTAAAACAATATTTTGGTATCACTGCCGGGCACCGGTTAGTGGTATTGCTGGTGCTATTCGTTTCACTGACAATTGCCGGATACCTCAAGAGAAACCAGGCAGATACTCATTATTTCCCGCTGGCGGCATGGATAGTGCCATTATGGTTCCACGTGTATTTTCTCGCCTGGCTGTTCCTGGGAGGCTTTTCGGCAGAAAACCGGTATATGACAGCTTTCTCCATCTGCAATGTGGTACTCGCTTTGTCAATACATTTGCCTATGTTGAAGAAAAAGAAAAACATAACCATTTTAGCCCCAACGCGTTAATAATATATCTTGCTAACTGTTTAAACTCTTACGGCCGGTGAAAACGTTGATAGGCTACCTTACGGGCAACGAATGGCATCTTTATATCAAAATAGGCAGTACCGTGCTGTTGATCCTCATTTTTGTGGGGCTGGTGGCTACTATCCTTCTCGAAAACCGTAATCCTGTTAAAGCGATTGCTTATATCCTGGTGCTAGTATTTATTCCTATCGTAGGATTAATCGTGTACTATTACCTGGGCCGGGACCTGCGTAAGAGGCGGCGGTTTACTCTAAAAGGAAGTAAAGATGAAGTATTGTTTTTACGATACTGGGAATCCCAGCGGGCTCAGCTCGAGCAAATGCAGCTGGAACTACGGCAACAGGCCGGTAGTAAACAGGAACTTTCTGCCATGTTACTAAATACCCGGCAATCGGTACTAAGTAAGAACAACCAGGTACAGTTGCTGATTAACGGAGAAGAAAAGTTTCCAGCCGTATTCAGCGCGCTCAGAGCCGCTAAACACCATATCCACATAGAGTATTATATGGTAGCGGCAGATGATGTAGGCAACGAACTCACCGAAATATTGATCGAAAAATTGAATGTCGGTGTACAGGTACGTTTCATTTATGATGATATGGGAAGCGACCGTATAGGAGATATTCCCAAACGGCTACGCGAACAAGGCGCCAGTGTACACACCTTTTCACCGGTACTGGTCGATTTTTACCTGAATGCCAATTACCGCAATCACCGGAAAATAATTGTGGTAGATGGCACCGTTGGATTCGTAGGCGGTATCAACCTGGACGAACGTTACATCAATAACGGTAAACACCCTACGTTTTGGCGCGACACGCATTTACGTATTGAAGGAGATGCTGTAAATGTTTTGCAGCTGCAGTTCTTAATGAGCTATCGCTATTGCAGTAAAGAAGTATTTCCCTTTGCTGAGCCCTTCTTCCAACGGCCGGTGCTCACCGGCAACTGTTTCACAGACATAGTAGCCAGCGGTCCGGATTCTGAATGGCCTATAGCTATGCAAACCATCCTGATGGCCATTAATATTGCACAGAGAAGTATTCGTATCAGCAATCCTTATTTCATCCCCACAGAAGAATTATTGACTGCATTACAGATGGCTGCGCTGGCAGGTAAAGATGTACAACTCATGTTACCGTTGAAAGGGGATTCCTATATTGTGCAACATGCAGCACTCTCATACATAAAGCCCCTACTGGCTGCGGGTGTGAAAATATTTTTCTACACCCGTGGTTTTATTCATGCCAAAACGATGGTAATAGATAATAATCTTGCCTGGGTAAGCTCCGTTAATTTCGATAACCGCAGCTTTTATCTTAATTGTGAAATCGGTGCGCTAATATACGACCAGGAAGTAGCGGCAAAATTAAACAGGGCATTTGATGAAGACCTCTTGTATGCTGTACCTGTACAGGAAACCCGTTGGAACAAGCGTAATATATTAAAGCGTTTTATGGATGCGGTATGCCGCTTACTCACACCATTACTATGAGTTACGTTCTTCTTCATCATCAAAGTCAAGAAATTCCCCATTGTCTTCTTCCAGGTCCTGGTGCCGGTCGCCACCTATGCTGTAAATATTATTTTCCTCGTCTTCCTGCCCTATCGCTTCCTCATCATCGTCTAACTCAGATCCCGGAACATCCAGGTCATCTCCCACTTTATCCTTACGCCAGGTTTCTTCCTGCTCGTCATCCATTTCAGCTGGTTTCTTTTTTTCACTGGGCAATTCGCTGTTATGGCGGAATGAGCCGGTAAGTGCATTCACGTCTACATCTACCTCCATATCCCTGTTCCGCTTGCTCATAATATCCTCTCCGGAAGGATATTCAGGATATCCCGGAAAATCTTCCTGCGCTTTATCGTTGGATTCGGTAGCTTTCTTGCCTGGTTTATTTTTGTTACTCATAATCAACACATTTTTAACATGAATAATCCTGCGAAAAGCAGCAGGCATTACCATGATTGATAACAACCTAAAATGGTGATTGTTTACGGTAGCAAAAACGCCGCTCAGCGCTTTTTGCCTACCAGGTTAACCTGAAGAGATACTCCTGCGGAATAGAGTTTTACCTGACCCAGCCCTACTCCGCGAAGTGGTATTTTGGCATAAGGTTGAACACCTATAATTAATTTCCTGCCGGCAGGATGCTGATAAAGCGCACCTACATTCAGGATAGCCAGGTAATGCTGATTTTCATTCTCCACAGTCTTTTCTGCTGTTGGCAAGGTTTTGTAGATATACTGGTACTTCTCTTTCAACATAAAATAGTTGGAGATCCCCAGTGTGGCACTCACGGTATTATTTTTTACTTCTAAAAAGGTATAGTTCGCATTTACCGGTATATCGAGCACATCACAGTTGGCATTTACTTTTACTAATCCATAGGTATTGGGATAACCGGACGGTAAATTATAATCCTTATCGGTAGCACCATATATTTTCTTGCTATACACGGCGCCTGTAGTTACAAACCAATGTTTGTTGAAATAATAATGTGCCAATACGCCGGCATTAAAGCCAATTTTTCCATAATTCATAGAAGGCGCCACATTCAGATCAGGACCAAGCGTAACACCTGCGTACAGCCCCTTACTATTTATTTTTCTCCTGTTAATTTTACTTTCCTGTGTTGCCGGAATAGCAGTATTAATAGGTACTTCATGGACGTTTTCAATTTTCGTATATACGTTACCGTTATTAACGTTTTTTATCTTAACCGGATGGATATCATTATAAATCGTCTGTGTAGCGTCGGTGATATTACTATTTATAGTCTCCTTACCAGGATTATGAATAGCGTTATCTGATATCGGATTTTTAGTGTGAGGGTTAACCGGGTTAATCACCTGCTGATTCAATTGCCGGGTAGCAGCATCAGGTATGGGGAGATGGATAACCGGGGTAGTAGCTTTTCCTTTACCGCTGGTTGTCACAGGGTTACCGGCATGCTCAGTGGTTTGCTGAGTAGCAGATGGATGGCTGTCAGCAGCCGATCCTGGTATAGGTCCAGGTTGACTGGATGAGTGACTTTCATTTGCAAGTATAGTATTGGTAGTAGTAGTTTTATCTGTTGTGGTTTTTTGAGACGCATTTTCTTTAGGGACCTCCATTACAATAGTTTGCTGCGGTTGTTTACCTCCTTTTGGCATCTGTACTATCCACCAGCTCAGTCCTCCAAGTATGGGCAACAGTACAAACCACCACCAGGCGGTCGGGCGCTTTTTGCGCTTACCATCCAGCAGTGATTCCATTTTAGTCCACGCATCCTGGTCAAAAGGAATATCTCCTTCATTCAGCTTATTCCGGATGCTATTTTCAAACGCGTCATTCATTGTTTATACTAATGCATATTTATGTCTATCCCATCTGCAATGTTCATAGATGATTTTGTGATTCTTTCCTTTAATATTTTTTTCGCTTTAAATAAATTTGATTTCGAGGTTCCTTCTGAGATGCCCAGCATAGCAGCTATTTCCTGGTGTTGAAAACCTTCCATCACGTATAGGTTAAAGACAGTCTTATAAGCCGGCGGCAATGCTTGCACATGCCGGAGCAGTTCATCATAGGACAACTTATCGACTGATGTTTCATCCGTGGTAGGTTCAGCAACCTGGCTGATATCATCCATAAATATCAACCGCTTTTTACTACGTAAAAAATCAATGGAGGTGTTAACCATGATTTTGCCTAACCATGTTTTAAATGACCTGCTGGTATCAAATGACTGGATATGATTAAATATTTTGAGGAAACCATCGTTAAGAATCTCCACTGCTTCTTCTCTATTTTGTGCATACCGCAAACAAATACTGAGCCCATACCCAAAGAAGTTTCGGTATAACGCCTCCTGGCTGCTGCGTTCTTTTTTGCAGCAACCGGCAATGAGATCATTAATATTGTTCAGATCCTGCACAAAAAAATTCTTGCCTTCGTTTTTCTTTTAAATGTGTTCCTTCCTCTAAGGGAAAATGATGGTTGATGCTGATTTATTGAAATCATTCATACTAATGATACGAACCCTGTAGAAAAATGGTTGCTTACATTCAAAAAACATTTCTACTATCAAAAAAACGCATTTTTAGCCCTTTAGTTCACCTTACCCCTGTTTTTAACACTTATATCCGGCTTCTTCCTGATGTGCGAAATTTACCCACTTTATGAAGGTCGATTTTTTGCCTTTTTGACTGTTTTTTTTGAAATAGACGCCAAAAAAGCGGGCAAATTGTAAAAACAATCTGCCCGCTTTAAAATAGTGATTATTACTTTATCGTCCCATATAAACCATGAGGATTTGTACGTCGCTCGGATTAACTCCGCTAATCCGACTCGCTTGTCCCAAAGTATGAGGACGTATTTTATTAAATTTCTGCCGGGCTTCCGTCGATAAAGATACCAGCTTTCCATAGTCAAAATTGGCTGGAATAACCAGGTCTTCCAGTTGACTCATCTTTTGCACCAGTTCATTTTCCTTTTCAATGTATACATCATACTTGATCTGGATTTCTGCCTGTTCCAATATTTCTTTGTTAAAGCCGGAAAGTGCCGCTCCAATTTTTGCTACCTGTTCTTTCATGGCAAAAATATCTAAACCAGGGCGCAGTAATATTTGGTGTGCTTTCTGTTTTTGGGTTAACGGAGCAGACGATCTGGCTTCCAGTAGTGCAGCTATTTCTTCCGGTTCCACCGATAATTCCTTCAGGATACGTTTAATTTGCTCTACCCCACTCTTCTTTTCCCGTACTTTCTCCAGCCTTTCCTCCTTAGCGAGTCCCATTTTGTAGCTTCTTTCTGTCAAGCGCAGGTCCGCATTATCCTGGCGGAGCAGGGTTCTGAACTCTGCCCGTGAAGTAAACATCCGGTAGGGTTCTTCTGTACCTTTGTTGATCAGGTCATCAATAAGCACTCCAATATAAGCTTCACTTCTTTTCAGAATAAAAGGATCTTGTTCTGTTGCTTTCAGGTGAGCATTTATACCAGCCATTATACCCTGACAGGCGGCTTCCTCATAACCGGTAGTACCATTTATTTGTCCGGCGAAGAAGAGGTTCTGTACATGTTTTGTTTCCAGGGAAAACTGCAACTGGGTAGGTGGGAAAAAGTCATATTCTATTGCATAACCAGGCCTAAACATACGGCAATTCTCAAATCCTGGTACCAGACGAAGCGCTTTCATTTGTACATCTTCAGGCAGAGAAGTAGAGAAACCATTTACATAGATTTCCACCGTATCCCAACCTTCTGGTTCCACAAATAACTGATGGCGTTCCCTTTCTGCAAAACGGTTTATCTTATCTTCAATGCTTGGGCAGTAGCGAGGGCCCGTTCCCTGGATACGTCCCTGGAACATAGGTGATCTGTCGAAGCCTGTACGCAACATCTCATGTACAGCATCACTGGTATATGTAATCCAGCAACTCCTTTGTTGGGCTGGTTTAATTCGTTCTACATCCAGGTAAGAGAACCCAACAATCTCATCATCCCCTTTCTGTTCTTCCATTTTGGAATAGTCGAGGCTACGTCCATCAATACGGGGAGGTGTGCCTGTTTTAAGACGATCGCTTTCAAAGCCGAGGGAAACCAATTGCTCGGTAATACCTGTGGCGGCTTTCTCTGCCACACGGCCTCCACCAAACTGTTTATCTCCAATATGTATTACCCCATTCAGGAAAGTACCGTTGGTTAATACCACGGCCTTTGCCTTTATTTCATGACCCAGCCCGGTAATTACGCCATGACAACGGCCATCTTTTACCAAGAGCCCTTTTACCATATCCTGGTAGAAATCTACGTTCGGGGTTTTCTCCAGGGCTTCCCTCCATTTGGCGGCGAAAAGCATACGGTCGTTCTGTGTACGGGGACTCCACATAGCAGGTCCTTTGGAACGGTTCAGCATCCTGAATTGAATCATCGACTGATCCGTAACAATGCCAGAGTATCCTCCCAATGCGTCTATTTCTCTTACAATTTGTCCTTTTGCAATACCTCCCATGGCTGGATTACAGCTCATCTGGGCAATGGTTTGCATATTCATGGTCACCAACAATACCTTGGAGCCCATATTAGCAGCAGCGGCGGCGGCCTCGCAGCCGGCATGACCTGCGCCTACAACAATTATATCGTACGATGGAAACATAATAACTTTTAGAAAGTGCAAAATTACGTAGAAGAAGGGAGATTGTTTGGATAAACTAAGATGTTCCACGTGGAACATCAGGAAATGAAAATATCCTGGCATAAGTGTCTATGTTCCACGTGGAACATAAAGAGTTTCCTGCCGCTAAATTCGAATGCCACTACATTTTGTTGTTCTCACCCAAAATAGCGTACACAAAACAAGAACCCATGCTACCAACTCACTTATATCTCACGGTAAACCATTCAATAAGTAGCGCTTCTTCCTCCCTGTACTGTAAATAGACCTATCTGAAAATAAATATCATTCCTTCCTTCCCTGTCCTTTGGAAACCTACACTTTTTTATCCTGAGTAAAATGCAGACGTTGAAGTCACTCTTTAGCTGGCATATAACAATCGCAATCTATTGCTCCTGGTCTCATATTTCTGGACTTAACCCGAGTGATCCTTTTTATTTCATTTCACCCGATAATATCCCGTTTATATACTCAGATATAACAACTAAAAGTGTTTCCTGCTATCTCTAGCACTTAATTAGCAGCATCACAGATCAATTCCCTTTCTCATCATTTACGTTTATATCAAACTCAAGCAGTTTGGTACCGTGCGATGAACACAAGCAAATTCTCCAGTGTAAATCAACTCACAAAAACCAACCGAACTATTGTCAAAAAAATTTATAAAACTCCAGCGTGTTGATCTCAATAAAATCTTTAAACCTATTTGTTGTTATACAATGTTCCACGTGGAACATTGTATATGAATGTTTAAAAAATAAAATCTAGCCAAAAATAAAAGATGTTCCACGTGGAACATCTTTTAATAAACCTATTTCTGGTAAGGATTATCTACCTCCAAAGTATTTCTCCAGATA
This sequence comes from Chitinophaga sp. Ak27, assembly GCF_012726295.1. GTDB lineage: Bacteria > Bacteroidota > Bacteroidia > Chitinophagales > Chitinophagaceae > Chitinophaga. The sequence goes on from NZ_JABAOB010000014.1 coordinate 112,039, forward strand.
TTCATCTTCTTTACTTCTCATTAGCATGGCGTCCTTTTTACTCTTGTCTTTAAAACCGCAAAGATGTAATGCTCCATGAAAAATAACCCTATGCTGTTCCTGAGTAATAGGTACTTTAAACTTTGCAGCGTTTTCTATCACTCTATCTATACTGATATATATTTCACCTTCGGTGACAGCTGGGTCCTCTCCCATCTCAAAAGTAACAATATCTGTGTAGGTGTCGTGCTGCAAAAACTGTTTATTGATCTCTAATAAATAGGCATCAGAACAAAATACAAAATGCAGACTCTTTAGCCCCTGTCCTTCCGTAGCAAAAAGATCAACCAGGAAGCTCTTTAACTTCCGTTTATTTTTTAAATAATCCTTTACCTCATGCGAGGTGAATTGAATGGCCATTTACGCTTAAAAAATTATGTGGATGTAAAAGTAAAGTGAAATTTCCGATTGCCCCCGTTTCTTTTTGACATATTGGTCTTACAGGACTACCTTTGCCTATACAAGCATCAGTATGCCGGAACTATGTTTAAACAGATTAACAAGCAGGAAATGAAAAAAGGCATTATAAAATTGTCATCCCTGACCACAGGAAAGAGTGCAGTAATTATAGAATTTGAAAAAGACGATCTTCATATCAAACTGATGGAAATGGGCTGCGTACCAGGTGAAACAGTGAAGATTGAAAAAATAGCGCCACTGGGAGATCCCATTTCAATTATGGTGGCTGGTTATAATCTCTCACTTCGCAAAACAGAAGCTGATCATATTTGGGTAGAGGAAATTTAATTTCCTCTTTTTTTATACCAGAAAAAAAAATAAAAAAAAACAGAAAAAGCGGGAAAATTTACCGTTTTGCTTGTTTTATTCACATTTTTTAGCCTTTTTTTGAAGGAAAAAGAAAAAATTTTTAGAAAAATAGCTCCACTTATAGAAAACTTCCCCATTTATCCCCATTTTTCTCCGCACTTTTAGATAAAAACTTTCTTTTCGACTAAATCAGTGATTTATCCCATCTTAAGGATATTAATTTTCTCAAAAAAAATTTTGCGTTTATATCTCATTGTCAAACATTTCTTAGAAAAGCATTCACGTAAATATATGGACCCACACTCTCCTATTTTCTGATATCCTGGCAGGATGCCAGCTCATAAAAAAATAGGCGATTCTAATCGCCTACACATTCACCTGTAATTTTTTCTTCTCCAAACAATTATCAGGTTATTCAAGAATATGCGATTCTCAGCAGCTACCCAGCGAACTGAGAACAAGCTCCCTAAAATTTACTGCATACTTAAAAGCGAGATAAAAAATATCTAATTCTCAGCGCCTTCATAACTCGCTGAGGTTTTCATTGATCTATTTCCCCGGGGGTAACACCGTAACATTTTAAATATCACAACCTCGGCTGATTGGTAAACACTTGAGGTGCCTATAAAAGATGGAATCAATCACTTTTGTCGACACAACAAAAAATATCCGATTCTCAGCGCTTTCATTGCCTCATTAGAATCCATTATAAATTACTTATCCACACCGTCAATAAAACCGAAATCATTTATTCAATTCTCAGCGCATTGGCAACGCGCTGAGAATTGAATGAAATTATGCGGCCTTTCCATAGGCCCAGATATGTTTGATTCTCAATAAACTACGAATGTCTTGACAATTGAATGAAAACAAATTTCCCGTGGTAACCCCGTATCAGAAAAAAATATTTAATTCTCACGAGCCTCTTTTAAAATCAAACTCAGCCCCCTACCATCCTTGTTTATGCACGCCAAAAACACAAGCCATATAGAGATATCCACCAAAATGCTTTTATCTAAATGGACTTATTAACACTAAATCATTCGTAACAAAAATAATGAGCACTGACAATCGAATAAAAATAGAACATCCGCCATATCCCAAGGAAAGAGAAAAATAGAAGAATGTCAGGCTCTTCAGAAAATAGGCTCCAGGAAGATGATACGGCCATTTCACAGGTCAACGTACAGAAATAATTAAAATATGGTACTCACAGCGCGATAGTAGCTCGCTGAGAATCCAAAATTTTTTGAAATCCTTGACTTACCCAAGGGCACTTTTAAATATTAGATTCTCACAGCCTTTAAAAACATATTCACACCCTTTTCAACAAGAATATTAGTAAATAAACCAGGTTATCCACAAAAAAATTCGCTAGCACAAAGCTGCAGGGATTGCCAGAAAATGATCATAACTAACTGAGAATTAATTATTTCCGATATAAATACGAAGGCCATGAGAATATTACATCCTCATGGCCTTCGTATTACATTCTATAATTTTATTAACGTAAACTAAAATTCAAATTATATTGATATTCAAGTATTTACATTACAAACCAGCTTGAGCACTGATTTTTAGCATCCGTTCAATTGGCTTTTTCGCTGCAATTCGCAGGTTTTCTTCCATCGTAATTTCTGGTTGTTCATATTCCATGCAGAGGTATAACTTTTCCAGGGTATTTAATTTCATATGTGGACAATCGTTGCACGCACATGCATTGTTGGGAGGAGCAGGGATAAAAGTCTTACCCGGATTTTCCTTTTGCATCTGGTGAAGAATACCTGTTTCAGTTACTACGATATATTCCTGGGCATCGTCTTTATGACTAAACTTCAACAGTCCCGTGGTGGATCCGATGTAATCAGCAATGGCCAATACTGCAGGTTCACACTCCGGATGTGCTATCACCTTGGCTTTGGGGTGACGGATCTTCAGTTTGGTAATCTTTTCCAGGGAAAAAATTTCATGTACCATGCAGGCGCCGTTCCACAAAACCATGTCTCTACCCGTTTTTTTGATCAAATAAGACCCTAAATTCCGGTCAGGGGCAAATATAATCGGCTGATCGCGAGGTACGCTTTCAATGATTTTTTCGGCATTAGAGCTGGTGCAAATGATATCGCTGAGCGCCTTGATACCCGCAGAGCAGTTTATATAGGAAATAACGATGTGGTCAGGGTAACGGTCCCGGAACTTCTTAAACAGCTCTGGAGGTGCGCTATCAGCCAATGAACAACCCGCTTTAAGGTCAGGAAGCAGTACTTTTTTTTGAGGGCTCAAAATTTTCGCTGTTTCAGCCATAAAGTGAACCCCGGCAAAAACAATCATATCTGCATCAGTTTGAGCAGCCTGTTGACTCAACCCCAAACTGTCTCCAATGTAATCTGCGATATCCTGAATATCCGGTTCCTGGTAATAGTGCGCCAGGACAATAGCATTTTTCTTCTTTTTTAAATTTTCAATCGCTTCAAACAAATCCAGCGAAGGATCAACTGCTATATCCAAAAATCCATTGTGTTGCAAATTTTTTTTCGCTTCAGCGATTTCCATAATCATAGCTATATACTTATTTATTTATTTAAAAGAAAAAGCCCACTACTATTAGGGCTGTGAATATGTGGAAATTTAATTTTCCGCACTTGTACAAATGTAGTTGTTATTCCTTTTTACTGTGCTTTCCACATGAAATTAACATGCTCTTCCCGCGCTATTATTGGATTTTCTTACTTTCATCCACATACGTGGATATCGTTGTTCGTGAAAATCTTTTTCGTCAACAGTGTATTAGGAAAATGTTAAAAGAAGCCATTTACTATCCACAAAATCAGACTTGAATTTTTAAGGGTAAATTTAACCACAATAACAAAATTAGTTTTACCTGTGAACAAAGGCACCTTTTCCCACCTTATTTTGCGTTTTACAGGGGTTTTTACACATCAATTGTGGAAAAAAACTGAGTGGGAATAGAAAATGGTCAAAATGCACACGGCGCTGAAATAGGCTTGTTTTATTCACATTTTTATGTGGATTGCTGAAATAGGGTTTTTAACAATTGTGAATAACAGGGTACTGACCTTTTGAAGGAAATTTTACAGAAAATGTAGTAATGACTGGAGTTTAATACAAGAGAAAGGGGAGTAAATGGTAGGTTGTTGATAATCGATTCATGTGGAAAACCTGTGAATGATACATAGTCCACAAAAGTGTTATAAGCAGCTGAAACTCAATACAGGAAAGGCTTTCAAAGAGAAAAATACTCTTTTGCAGTTACAGTTATTTTATTCTATTTTTGCTATCCTTAAAAATGTAGACTATATAATATATGTCAGTAATTCAGAAAATCAGGGACAAATACGCCGTCATGATCGTTGTAGTGATTTGCCTGGCTATTGTTAGTTTCCTGTTGCAGGATGCCTTTTTTGGCAAAAGTTCTCTAACCCGTCGCAGTACGAGCGTTGGAAAAGTAAACGGTGAAGATCTGGACTTGTCAGACTACCAACGCCGCATTCAGGACGCAGAAAACAACGCGCGTCAGCAAATGCCAAATATTGACGAACAAACCCGTCAATATATCCGCGAACAGGTTTGGAACCAGTTTCTGAATGAAAAAATTATGCAGGCTCAGTACGAAAAGCTGGGTATCGTAGTAACTGAAGCGGAAATCGTAGACCAGATCAGGGGTAAAAATCCTAACCCGGTAGTTGTACAACAATTTACCCGCGACGGACAATTTGATCGTAATGCATTGCAACAGGCCATATCTCAAGCCGGTAGTAATCCACAGGTGCGTGAAGGTTTCCACCAACTGGAATCTTATATTGGTAAATACCAGGAGCAATTGAAATATATGACGCTGGTAAAGCAGGGTGTATATTATCCTAAATGGTTGGCAAAACAACAACAGGATGATAATAGCCAGACAGCCACTGTTTCTTATGTAAATGTTCCTTATGCTACTATTGGTGATTCTACTATTAAGGTAACGGATGCTGAATTGAATCGCTTTATCCAGGACCACAAACAGCTCTTTAAAGTAGAAGAATCCCGCAAAGTAGAATATGTATCCTTTGATGCTATTCCTTCTGCTACTGATTCTGCTGCAGCTATTTCACAGATTGTAGCGATGAAAGCAGAGCTGGATACCACTAAAGATGTGGCAGGTTTTATCAATCGTAATTCTGATATCAAATATTTCGACGGCTATATCTCTAAAAATGAATCTAAAATTCCGATGAAGGATTCTATCGTGAATCTGCCAGTAGGTGAAATATTTGGACCATATTATGATAATAACCTGATCGTTTATGCGAAAATGGTTGACCGTAAGAATATGCCGGACAGCGTAAAAGTTCGTCATATCCTGATTGCCTCTGGTGCACAGGGTGGGTTACCAGATTCTATTGCCAAGAAACGTGCAGATAGCATTGAAGTAGCTGTAAAAGGTGGCGCTGACTTTAAAGCACTCGTGGCACAGTATTCTGATGATCCAGGTAGCAAACAAACTGGTGGAGAATATGATTTAACTCCTTCTTCTCAATTTGTTCCTGAATTTAAAGAATTTGCTTTCGATGGTACTAAAGGTCAGATCAAAACAGTGAAAACCCAGTTTGGCTATCACGTAATGCAGGTTCTGGATCAGAAGAATATCGGTCCGGCTGTTAAAGTAGCTTACCTCGGTAAATCTGTAGATGCCAGCAAGGAAACAAACAATGCTGCTTTTGGCGCTGCCAGCGATTTCGCAGGAAAAGCCCGTTCACAAGCTGCATTTGAGAAAACAGTGCAGGAAGGAAAACTGAATAAAAGAATTGCAGATAACGTTCGTCCAATGGACTTCGTAGTACCAGGTGTTGGCCAGGCACGCGAACTGGTGCGTTGGGCTTACGAAGCTAAAAAAGGCGATGTAAGTAACGTGTTCACTTTCGATGATAAATACGTGGTAGCTGTTTTAACCAGCACCCGCGAAGAGGGGACTGCACCACTGGATGACGTAAGGCCTCAGGTGGAAGCAGAGGTAAAGAAACACAAGAAAGCAGAGCAGATTATGGCTAAGCTGCAAACTCCTGCTTCACTGGATGCTGCGGCAAAGACAACCAATCAGCCGGTGTTAAAAGCAGAAGGCGTTTCTTTCGGTACACCATTTATTGCTTCACTGGGCTTCGAACCACGTGTAGCAGGTGCTGCCTTCAATAAGAAATGGGGAACCAATGCGGTATCTGCTCCTATAGAAGGTAACGCGGGGGTATATGTTATCAAAGTTGACAGCTTTGCACCGTCTACCCAGCCGGCACAGGATGTTGCTTCTCAACAGGCTGCTTACGAACAAGGTGTTAAATCCATGCTGGACCAACAGCTGTTTGAAGTGCTGAAAAAGAAGAGCGATGTGAAAGATACCCGTGGTAAATTTTTCTAGACTGCTACATTTTAAACTGACATAGATGAAAGGGACGCCTGAGGGTGTCCCTTTCTCGTTTCTCCTATACTTCGATGGCAACGGATTATGCACATATCTTCCTGATATTCGTAAATTTGTATTCTCAAACAGGAAAAAATGGAAGAAATCATCAATAAAGTAGCTCAAAGTGGATTGGAAACCATAGACCTGGAAGATTATTATCCCCAGGGGGAAACGGTTGTTTTTGATATAAAAGACCACCTGTTTATGGGACTGATTCTGAAGGAAAAGGATTTCCGGGCTGCGATGCAGTCGCACGACTGGGAGCAGTATCGCGGAAAAAATGTAGGATTGATATGTAGTGTGGACGCCATTGTTCCATTGTGGGCATATATGTTAGTAATGGCCCAGCTGGAACCAATAGCAGCCTATGCCGCATTTGGTGACGCTACATTTATTCACAATACTTTATACCTGCAAAACCTGGCTAAGATAGATGTGTCAGCCTTTACAGATAAAAGGATCGTTATAAAGGGCTGTGGAGATAAGCGTGTGGGGGAAATTGCCTATGCAGAAATCACCCGGCTGCTTCGCCCGGTAGCTAAGAGTATTATGTATGGAGAACCTTGCTCTACTGTTCCGGTATATAAAAAGAAAGCTTAAAACCAGCCTCTTTTTCTAAACACCAGGATCATCAATGCCAGAAGTAGCCCCATAGCTCCCAATGTGTAATAGTAACCATGTTCGTTTTCCAATTCGGGCATATTGTGGAAGTTCATACCGTAAATACCAGCTAAAAGTGTTGGCGGGGCCATCAAGGTCGTTACCACCGCCAACACTTTCATAATCTCATTCATTTTCAAATTCAGTTGCGTATGGTACATTTCCTGTAAGTTCAGCACCATATCGCGATAGTTATCTGCCAGATCATTACACTGGATAATATGATCGTAAACGTCTTTATAATATTTTGTGACTTTATCTTCCAGCAAATCGCTTTCACTTTTCAGAAAACCATTCACAAGTTCCCGTACAGGAGCAATCGCTCTTTTAAAAAGAAACACCTGGCGCCGAAGGTAATTGATACGAGCCAGTGTACGGGTATTCGGCTGATGTTGTACCAGGTCCTCCATCATTTCTATCCGTTCTCCCAGCTTATCCATCACAATAAAATAGTTATCTACAATCACGTCCAGCAAGGAATAACAAAGGTAATCCGCTCCCCCGTTGCGAATCCGGGAACCTTTTAATAACAGTTTCGTACGCACCGGGTCAAACACATCCCTGACTGGGTCTTCCTGAAAAGAAATAACGAAATTTTTGCCCAATACAATACTCACCTGTTCCATATCTACAGACGAGGTTTCGCTGTTGAAATAGATCATTGGTAGCAGGCAGAACATCCGGTCATTGATTTCGTCCATTTTTGCCCGCTGCCCTATGCTCAGTATATCTTCTTCGATTAATGGGTGAATCATGAATTGCTCACAGATGGCGTGTACTTCCTCTTTTCGCAATCCATCGATATTTATCCAGCTTAATTGGTCCGACTCAAGGTATTTGAAGGTATCTTCCGCTTTATGCAGTACCAGCTCTGAGCAAAGATTAGCGCCATAGTCGAAAACGGTAATACGAGTATTGTCCGCCGACTTGCGGGTAGTCAATCCTTCCGCCGGATTGAAATTCATGATACGTTGCTTCTTCACTTTAAACGGATTCAATACCTGTACTACGCCAGGAATAGGTAGTTTGTTTTTCAAGCCCATATGCAACTGCTATTATCTGGATTTAGTACCGAATTTAAAGGAAAATTCGGGGAATAGCTGTTTAAGAAATGATTTACAACGCCATTAGGCCACCAGACGGATGTGGAAAATCTCCCCTTGTTGTAGGGGAAAAATCGCAAAAATGTTAAAAATAAATGCGTCACATCAGTCCTATAGGGTATATAGACTTTAAAATGAATAAATGATAGCTAAAAAAAATCATGAAACGAAGACAAACAAAAAAGCTGTCGACAAGAGTGTCGACAGCTTTCGTTATTGTGCGCCAGGCATGTGTTATAGCTCTAGGGTGTAAGTCCCGAATGCACTTTGCAGCAGGAAGCATTAGCCAATAGCAAGGGTGTCCATCGTAAGGTGGAATCTGAAGGAAGCTGGCGGCAAA
>NZ_JABAOB010000015.1 GCF_012726295.1 Chitinophaga sp. Ak27
TCAACATTATTATCTGAAAACAGAACATCAGAAGAAATTATTTTGACAAACCGCCGTATACCAGACCGGTACGTACGGTGGTGTGAGAGGACAGGTAGCCAAATAATGGCTACCTTCCTACTCGATTTTATCCCCGTTCATATTATATTCTCCTGATTTCATTTATCTAATTAGACATATTAAAATACAATATCTTCCTGGTGCCTGCCTGCTGTTTGGAAAGCAGCTCCAGAGTAGCATAATGCCATGCCAGTTTTGTGTACCTATATTCGTTGTTTTTAAGTGGATATAAATATTAATATGTAATTAATTTTATGTAAAATATTTATTGGTTTTGTTTTTTTTGTGCATTTTCATTCATCTTTTGTTATTATTCATTTTGTTCATTAGTCGCTGAAAGGCACACCTCTGTAGATTATTAGGGTACATTAGTTGTACCGTACCGGAAATATCCCAATAATTATAGCGACTAATATCCTTATGCGTATCCCTTTCTATGTGTTGTTGAATATAGAGATTGCAGCCAAGCAATCCCGATCGACGAGGGGCTTACGCTATGTTACTATACTATGTTTCTTTTCCCTCATTTTCCCATTTTCTTCCGTTTCAGCTCAGAGCGGTTGCCCAGTTCCTAAAATCAGGAAATATGCGCTGGGTCAAAGACCTGTAGCTACGCCACTTTTGGCCAGTGTTACCAATGCCGGCAATGCAGCCGACGGAAATCCTGTTACCAACTCTACTTTAAATGCAGCACTTGGCGTGCTGGGGCTTGTAACTGCTACACAATATCTCAGTTTCAATAGCCAGGTTGCAGCAGGAACACCCGTGTACGTGAAGATCAATTACCCGGTGAGCCTTGTCGGATTGGGAAGCTCTTTTACCGTGCAACCATTTGTGTATGACGCCTCGCATAATGAACAGCCGGTGGGCCTGTCTTACACCGCCGGCGATTTATTGGCGGTACTCAGTGGCGCCGGCGATATGGAAGTTGCATTTACCCCTCAAACCGCCGCCGGAACGCCAGTAGCTTACGACGGTGTATCGGTGACACTCAATGGCGTACTATCTGTTGGCGCCAGTATGGGAGTTTATGACGCCTATATCCTCCAAGACGCTACCTCCGCTACCTGTAACCAGCCCATTGACGTACTGGCAGGCGTAAGAGCGGGGGGATTAAGCATTGCCAATGCCACAGGATCTGTTACTACCAAATGGAACGCCATCGATGCAGATCCTACGCTAAGTACTTATGCACAGTTGAATACCGGCCTCGCTGTATTGTCAGAAGTATTTGAAACCGTACTATTCAATACCACCACCCGCCCTGGCGACTCTATTTACATCGTACTGCAAGATCCGGGCGCGGGATTGCTGGATCTCAATTTGCTGACCGGTTTCACCATACAACCGTACCTGGGAAAAACAGCAGCCGGCAGCCCTATTACCAATACCAACACCCTGCTTAATTTACGGCTACTGACGGGCGCTGGCAATAAGTACGTTTTATCGGCCGCTATCCCTGCTGCTTTTGATCGTATCGATATTCAAATGGGAGGAGTGGTAGGTGCGCTGTCGTCTTTGCTAATTTATGATGTGAAAACTATTATGCCCGTTCCCACTTATGGGCTCACTATCAATGGCAGCGCCAGCGCTAACCCTGTTTGTATTAAAGATGCAGGTAAGCTACAACTCAATATTTCCAATGCAGATCCCTGCGCCACCTATAATTGGTATCAATCAAATAACACCACTTTGCTTGGCACCGGCACTTCTTTTAAACCGGTGATTACCAGTCCGGGTACCTATACCTATTACGTGGAAGCCGTGAGGAGTGGCTGCAATAGCGTTGCCAGTAATCGTATGCCCGTTACCGTTACCGTGGTTCCACGTCCCGGAGCCCCTTTATTAACCATTCAATTAAACCCTTAACATATGAAAATTGCAACTCTCGGAAGGCCCCGGTCTTTTTACCCGGTTTTATTGATCCCTGTTATCCGTGGAAACATGTTTAAACTGGCATTGGCAGCCCTGGCATTGCTTTTTGCCCTCAGTGCCCATGCACAAACGATCCCCGTGAAAACGCCTGCAGATCTCTCTGTAGGAGATGACCCTACCAAGGGTACTTCTACCAGTACTGGTACCACCTTGTTTTGCGTAGATCAATCCGGTTTTACGCTGACATCGAGTACCGCTGATCCCACCAGTAGCCCATCGGTCAACTATACCAGCTGGTTATGGCAGGAGATTGATGCATCTGGCAACGCCGGTGCTTTACCCGCGACCGCTACGCCAACCAACGAAAAGCTGGTGGTGACCAGCGCTACGCCCGGCTGGCATACCTACCAGGTGACCGCAGCTACCGGTACCGCCAGCTGTCCGGCAGACCCGGTAATATTTACGGTGTTTGTGCTGCCAAACCTCACGGTAACTTCTGCAGTAGATCAAACCAACACGCCTAGCCTTACTTATTGCGCGGCCAGCGGCGCACCAACAGATCCTACTAAACAAATTAACCTGACAAGCACTGTTGGATTTAATGGCAGCTTAAATAGTGTTCCGGGTTTAAAGCAATTCCAGATTTCTGATTTTGATCTTTCCTATACCTGGTACAGGCAGGACGTAACCACTGCCAGTCCGCCCCCGCCTACACAAGTGGCTACTACCACAACGGGCAATTACACTATTACAGATCCTCCGGTGACTTCTGCGGGTACAGAGAAGAAATATAAGTATAGTGTACAAGTAAATTATAAAGTAAAAACATGCGGTGCTACTCCTTATTCTGCTATCACGCAGTCCAGTGGCGTTGATGCAGTTATCACTGTTACGCCTAAACCAGGTAAACCAGTTATTACCATCCAGTAACAGGCGTATGCTGAAGAGAGGTACTGCTTTCATATTGTTCCTATGTGGGTACGGGCTGACTGCCGCAGGGCAGTCGGTCCCCATCAGGTATATTATGCCCGGACAGCAGGTGAAGTTGTCTGCTACCTCCGTGAATGCTCCACGGTATCAATGGTACCGCGACGGAATGGCATTACCCGGAGCGTTCCAGCAGGACTATGTCACCGCCACCCCCGGCAAGTATACCGTGGAAGCTTATGGCAGTGGTGGATGTATTTCAGAGTTATCGGACCCGGTGATTATTGCTGAAATAAGCGGCCGTGGACCCGATGCTGACATGCAGATCAATAAGACCGCAGATAACGGCGCCTTTAAACTCAACAGTACTTTTAATTATTATCTCACCATAGCTAACAATGGCCCCGCAGATGCCACCGCTATTGTGGTGACAGATAAACTGCCGCCCCAGGTGTCCCTGGAGATCTTGTCTGTGCCTACTTTGGGAACGGCTACTTATCAACCGGGCGATCATACGGTGGTATGGAAGATTAATGATTTGCAAGCAAGTATGGCCGCGTCCCTGTCGATAAAAGTGAAAGTGATAGCTACCGGCCAAATTACCAATACCGCCACGGTAGCTGCGGCGGAACAGGATAATGTGCCACAGAACAACCAGAGCACGCATCAGCTGTTGGTATTGCCATTACATATTCCCAATGCTATTACGCCTAATGGCGACGGGATCAATGATGTTTTCGTGGTGAGTGGATTGGAACAATACCCCGAAAATGAACTGACTATCCTGAATCGCTGGGGTAATCATGTGTTTGAACAAAAAGGATATACGCAAAACTGGAGTGGTAAAGGATTGAATGAAGGGACTTACTTCTACCTGCTGCGTGTCAAAGATGGAACTGGCCGCTGGCAGGAGTTTAAAGGTTATATCACGTTGCTGAAACCTTAACAACTATGTGTATCAAAAAATATTTCGTTTTCCTGGTGAGCTTATTGGTGGGCGGGCATTATGCGCAGGCTCAGCAGGATGCGCAGTTCAGCCAGTATATCTTCAACGGGATTTACATTAATCCTGCTTACGCGGGGTCCCGGCAGGAATTGAATGCGCACGCCTTTTACCGGGATCAGTGGGTAGGTATTGCCGGTGCGCCACAAACCATGTCGCTGGCGGTAGATGGCAATGTTAACGACGACCGGATAGGATTAGCCTTACAGGTGTCGTCCGATAAGATAGGCGCCCAGAGCCAGCTGTCAGCCTATGGCAATTATGCCTATCGTATTCCATTAGGAAGTGAAAGTGGCCGGCTCGCACTCGGTATAGGCGCCGGTATCGTACAGCAGGGTCTCGATCCGGGAAAGCTCGATTTCACCAATCCCAATGAACCCAATATTAGTGGGGCTGCGCAGCATATGCTGTTGTTTGATATGCGTGCGGGAATATATTATTCAACGGCCAACTGGTTCGTTGGATTTTCGGCAGATAATCTTACGGCGCAGTACCAGGCAAAAAATAAACCGCTGGCACATTTTATCCCGGTGCCCAAGCCTCACTATTATTTAACGGCGGGTGCGCTGTTTCCCGTGAATGACGATGTGATGCTAAAACCTTCTTTCCTGCTGAAAGATGACCGAGGAGGCCCAACCAGCCTGGATATGAATATGTTTGTACTGCTGAAGGAAATGGTATGGCTCGGTGGCGGATATCGTACTGCCGTGAATATTTATAATAAACCCGATTTGCAGCCGGGCCTCACCAAATCCAGTGCCGCTGTGGCAATGGCGGAAGTATTTGTAATACCGGAATTACGGATCGGCTATGCTTTCGACTATGCACTGAATAAGTACCGTACCTACAACAACGGGACCCATGAAATTTCCATTGGGTATTATTTTAAGAGAATGGATAGTGCAAGAAGAACTTCATTGAGACAAGTGCGCTGCTCTTATTTTTAGCATGTGGGGTTTTATTGTTAAGTTTGGTAAAAGGAAAACCGGACTTTTAAAAGATGTAACCCATGCAAACCATTTCTGCTGTACTGTATTTTCTCAGCCATCATCCAGGCTGGTCATTTCTATTGTTAGCATTATTTTTCGGCGCATTATCTATCGTTACCAAAAAATGGATCTTTGGTATCCTGGCTTTGCTAATGCCTATTGCCAATATTTTCCTGGCGCATATGCTGAATGCCTGGTTTCTGAATGCCTATGGCGTTAAAGGAACCGGTATTGTTACATTAATATCAGAAACCAACAGCACCCTCAACGACAATCCTATTTATGATTATGATGTGCTGGTAAAAACACCGGATGGACAAGATGTACTCACCGGATTTTCCACCATGTCGGCCGCCATTTACCCGGTAAGAAACGCCATCCTATTACCACCAGCGAATGAGTCTTTTGTGTTGAAGTATATTCCGGGGTGTGAAAAGAATATCGTGGTGTTAAGTGATGAATCTGCGTATGGGTTGGCGAGAATTGTCTATGAAAATAAGCAGCTGGTGGAAAAAGCCCGGATACAGTATGAAGCGAGTCGCAATAACGGACAATTTAAAGAAGAATATAAGCAGGCGTTAAAAACATTTATTGCCGATCCGGATAACCTTTCTGATGATATAGCTTTAAGAGCGTATCGGGAGGTGCTCCAAAGCCTGGAATAAGAAAAGGAAAGGAGACGCGTACCCGCGTCTCCTTTCCTTTTTAGAAGCTGAGATTGAGCCTTGCAAACAGGAAACGGCCGTTGAAGCCAAACTGTTGGGATGCCCGGCTGTACACAAAGCGTCCGGAGCTTTGGTTAGCTGCCGATAACTTATCAGGATAGATATCCAGCAGGTTGTTGGCGCCAATGGTTAGCCCCAGGGCGGGAATAAAGCGGTATCCTATGCTAACGTCGGTTACCACTTTGCCTTTATACCAATCCTGTGCAGTTACTACGTTAGTAGCTTCCTGTACTTTTCCGAAATAGACATTGCGCAGGAAGAAACCCCATTTCTGAATAGTATAATTCAGTGACAGGTTGGCTTTTGTTTGCGGAACGGCAGATTCCAGGTAGATGCGGCTGGCCGCATCGAAGTAGGTACTTTCTTTGCCTGCCAGCTGTGGCGATGCGTGAATAGGTCCTACAAGGTTGGTTTTGGCGAATGTACCGGAAAGATCTGCCCGGAGGTGGCCTTTGCCGGGATGTACTGTATATGTAATTACCACATCTATTCCTTTGGTTTCTGTATTGATAGCGTTGGCGAAAAATCTTGCTGTGGTAGCATTGGCGGTGCGAAGGATATTGTAGATTTCCTGTTCCTGCGGTGTCCCATTTTTGTTACCAGAGAACTGTCCTGTGTAAACAATACGATCGTTTATGCGGATGAAATAGCCGTCTACCGTTAATTTCAATGGTCCAAGATTGCTGGTGATACCTGCGCTATAGCTATAGGAAGTTTCCTGTTTGAGTTTAGGAATACCAAGCAAAGCGGCTACCCGGCTATCGTTGGTGAAGGTGCCTGACTCCAGGAATACGCCATCAGTGAATATACTGGAGGTGGCATTGAAGTAGCGCTGATGCAGGGAAGGCGCCCTGAAGCCGGTGCTGGCAGCGGCTCTCAACAGGAACTTGGGGCTAAACTGGTAGCGCCCGGCCAGTTTCCAGTTGAGGGTAGAACCAAAATCGGAATAGTTTTCAAACCGGAGCGCTCCATCTACCAATAGTTTTTTAGTGAAGTTGACTTCCACATCTCCATAGGCGGCTACAGAAGTGCGGGACGCGTTGGTAGCGTTGTCGGGACTAAATCCCGGGAAGCTTTGGGCGCCGCCGGCAAATGCGCTACCATTGGCTGCAAAGCGGGTAGAGATATTTCCTTTAGGATCTGGGATGAGGATAGGGTTCCCTTGCCCGTCGGTACCTATTTTGAGGGCATTGCCATAGTTAACGTAAGAAGATGCTTCACCTGGCAGTATGCGATAGTTTTCATAGCGATGTTCTGCGCCAAAGGCTACGTTGATTCCACTCAGTACATCTTTGAAAAACCGGGTGAAATCGAGGTTAGTGGTGTTTTGAAGAAAGCGGTAACCACCAGCTTCAAAGTTAGTGGGAGAGGCTTTGAGCAGAGAGGCGTTGAGTGTGTTATCAACGTTGAAGTCAACCGCATTTTGCCCGATGGTATTGCTGAAGTCTACTTTCCATTCACCCAGTGTGCTCCTGATACCGGCAGCCAGCGATTTATCGCGGTTATCGGTTACAATCAGTGGCAGGAAGCCATTGGGATAGATGGTATCGTTGTTTTGGGTAAGCTGAGAGGGTGTTCGGTAAAATGCGGCTGCTTCGCCATGGCGGTAGTTAAGTCCGCCAAAAACGTACAGCTCTGCTTTGTCGCTGATAGGCAGTGAAGCGTTTAAGAACAGGCTACCGCCGCGGTTGGCGGATTGTCCTATCCGGGAGTTGAAGTCTTTGCGTGTAAGGCCTCTTTTGGCCAGTTCTGCATCGGTAATATCTTTTCCGGTAGGACTTCCGGGCGTAGCTGCGAGGGCTGGATCGTTGTAGTCGTTGAAAATGGTACCGGAGAAGGTGCCAGTACGATTGGTATAATCGCGATAGTCGTAAGAGCCGGCCAGGTTGATGTATCCGCCTTTATCGCCCAGGGGCAGGCCGTAGTTGATGTTGGCTTGTACATTTTGCCCATCGAGCCCATTAACGGAGTTTTTAGATACATAGGCGCCGGTAGATACACCGACGTTTACCTTATTCACTTCGTCGTTGAGCACAATGTTGATAACGCCTGCAATGGCATCGGAGCCATATTGAGCAGCGGCGCCATCCCGCAATATTTCTATTTTTTTGATAGCGGACGTAGGAATTGCGTTCAGGTCGGTGCCTACTGAGCCTTTACCGAAGCTGCCGTTGATATTCACAAGGGAGGTAGTGTGCCGTCTTTTACCATTGATGAGTACTAATACCTGGTCGGGACCTAAACCGCGCAGGGAAGCGGGGTCTATATGGTCGGTTCCGTCGGACAGGGTTTGAGTGTTGGAGGTAAAGGAAGGCGCCACATAGTTGAGTATCTGGTTAA
The DNA here is from genome assembly GCF_012726295.1 of Chitinophaga sp. Ak27. Lineage (GTDB taxonomy): Bacteria > Bacteroidota > Bacteroidia > Chitinophagales > Chitinophagaceae > Chitinophaga. Next base: position 7,920 of record NZ_JABAOB010000015.1, read on the forward strand.
TGCTCACCTGTGGGGAGTATTGGGCTATTTGTTTTACGTCTACTACGTCTACAGGTACCACTGTGGAAAGCTGGCTGCGGGGCGCGCTCCTGGAACCCAGTACCACTACTTCGTTCAGGTCGTCGGTAGATTTAAGTACAAAGTTGAGAGTAGCTGATTCGCCGGCAGTTACGGTTATTTCCTGCACACTGGCCTGGTAGCCGATGTAGCTGGCGCTGAGTGTATATTTACCCGGCTGTACTTTTATTTTATAGTGGCCGCTGGCGTCGGTGGCAGCGCCGGTGTTGGCGCCTATCACTCTTACAGAGGCGCCTGCGAGCGGTTGCTGCTTATCGGCAACGGTACCTTCAATGGTTTGTCCGTAAGCTGTAACGGACAATAGGAAAAGCCATAGCAGGGAGTACAATTTTGATTTCATGCTATTGATTTTAATGTTGAGAGTAGGAGCAGTCCATGCAGGTGGCATTACCACTCCGGGGAGTTACTATACTGGTTGATAATTACCTGGATGCCCGAAGGCATTGTTGCTGACGGCTTTCCGGATTATCCCGGAATGTGTGCCGGTTGTTGGGATTCATAGCCATTTATTAGTGTGCTACTAATTTACGAAATTGACCGGGTTAAACAATAGTCCACTTGTTTTGTAGGATAATAATTTTTTCTAAGGATAGGTATGTCGTCAAAAACAGGGCTATCTTTAATCTATAAGTTGTTGTTATGCGAAAAAAGAAGGCCGTAAAAGTATTGGTCGGTATGCACCCGTTACAGCGGGTATTGGTAAGCCTGGGGTTTGCAGGTTTGGTCTTTGTAAGTTTTTTCTTACTTGATCTGAAGCTCCATCCGCTGGTGCAGTATATGCTGTCCTGGGATGTATTTGCCATCTCTTATATTGTAACAGGGTGGATTGTATTTTATAATCGTACGGTAGAGGAGTTGCGTACCTGGGCGAGGATAGACGACGGCAGCCGGATATTTGTATCCTTTTTCGTGGTATTGGCTTCTATTGCCAGCCTGGTGATTGTGCTGTTGTTGATGTTGTCTAAAGAGGTGTCTGGTGGTTCTAAGATGATTTATTTGCCGGTAGCGATTACTGGCATGTTGGCTTCCTGGGTTATGGTACACACTACGCTGACTTTCCATTACGCTAATTTATACTATGACGATGATGGAACTGATGTTACCAAACATGCCGGTGGGCTGGAGTTTCCGAGTGAAAAGCACCCGGATTATATTGACTTTGCCTATTTCTCTTTTGTGATTGGGATGACTTTCCAGGTATCGGATGTGGAGATCAGCAGGCGGGTGATCCGGCGTACAGCATTGGCCCACGGCCTGTTGTCGTTTGCGCTCAACACATTTGTAGTGGCATTGACCATTAACCTGATTGCTGGTCTGAAACAATAGATCGTATAGTCTTTAGGGTTAGTACCGGTGATGTCTCCCGCTGAAAAGTATTTCCAGGGAGATGTTATCGCAATAAGCCTTCCTTAAATAGATCAAATGCCCCGTGGCAGCGGGTAGGGATGGGGTAGCTTATAACCGGAAATGCCAGGTTTTGAGTGGTAGATAGTATAATCTTCTTATCTTTGAGAAGAAATTGAAAAAAAATTTTGGAATAAAAAACATTTTCCTATCTTTGCAATCCCAAACGAAAAATGCCGCGTTGGTCAAGGGGTTAAGACGCCTCCCTTTCACGGAGGAATCACGGGTTCGAATCCCGTACGTGGTACAAGAAGGACTTCTGAAAAGAGGTCCTTTTTCATTTCAGCCATTTTTTCCCGCACCTTACGACATACAACTAACAACAACATTTAGTACATTTATTACAGCACTGCAACTGTCTCCGATATTGTAATGATGCATAGGCATGTCAAGGTAACTGCCCCGCGATGGCAACATGCAGCCAGGTATATCTTTTACCTGCTGTGGATAATAGTTGCCCTCCCCGATGTAGTAGCACAGCTTCCTTCCAAGGTTTCGTATAACTTTTCCCACCTGGATATCAGCAACGGACTGGCCAGTAACCATGTATCGGCTATTATGCAGGATAAAAAAGGGTTTATCTGGATTGCCAGCACTGCCCTGCAAAGATACGATGGCACCAACCTCCTCACAGTGGCCAGCTTTGACCGCGTGCCCGGCTCCATTTATTACGACGATATCTGCCTCTGCGAAGATCACCAGGGACGCATCTGGATGGGAACACCCGATAACATCCGTGTATACGACCCTGTGACCGACCTGGTGAAAACACTGAAAGTGGCTGAAAAAGATGTACGTCCTGAAGGACTGCAATGCAGCCAGATTGTGCAGGATCACGCCGGCGTAATATGGGCCACCACGCATGATGGCTTGCTGCGATTCAACGAAAAAGCCTTTAATTTCCAAAAAGCGACCATTATTCCTGAAGCTGATCGTGAACAAATGATGGATGCCATCATGGAAGATGAAGCAGGTAACCTTTGGCTCAGTGGAAAACACGGCGTTTATATCCTGGACCGGAACCGAAAAAATTTATACAGCCGCGTTAATAATCCGGAACACCTGCCCATTCTGGATATAGACAATACCTTTAAAAAGATATTTACCGATGCCAATCACCAGATATGGCTGGCCTGCCGCAGCGGACAACTCTTCTGTTTCGATCCTGCCTCCCGTAAACTGAACGCCTATACGTTTGAAACGCCATTGGAAAAGCGCCTGTTAAAAGCAAAAAGAGAGCTGGATAACACTTTCGATCTTGTTTACGATGGGGACAAAAACGTATGGGCAGCCACCGAAAAAGGCGGAATTTTCCGTTTTAACCGTGCTTTGGGTCGTTTCGACCTGAATATTACCGCCAACAATAACGATGAAAAAGGATTTCATTATAACTACGAAGCCAACTGTTTCCTGAGCGACCGGGAAGGACATCTCTGGATAGGCACCGACCGGGGAGTGAATATTCTCAGTCTGCACAATAAAACCTTCCGTTTGCTCGACAGTCGTACCGTTTTCCCCAATACGAAGGAGCAACTCCCGGCAACGGAAGTGACAGGCATTTTGCAGGCCGCTAACGGCGATGTATATGTAGGTTACTGGGGACAAGGCTTCAGTCGCCTTACGCCGGATTTGAACCTGGTGCGCAACTATGTGCACAATTCTACCGGGAATACTGCTAGTTCTTTACCCGAAGAGCGGAGCCTGGTATGGAGCTTTGCAGAGTTAAAAGATGGAACTATCGTGGTAGGACAAGAAAATGGGAATCTTTCTCTCTTTAATCCTGCTACAGGACAATTTATCAAACATGTAACCTCGCCCGTATTATACGAACAAACGGCATTGCATTTACAACCGCAAAACGATACCACAGTTTGGATAGGGCTTTATAAAAGAGGATTGGCCAGCTGGAATCCACAACAGCATACTTTCCAGCAATTCAATGAGCTGACAGACTCCCTGAAGCGCCCGGTATCTGTGATGGATATTGCACCAGAAAATGATTCTATGCTCTGGCTGGGAACCAGCAGCGCAGGACTCATGCTGTTTAACACCCGGCAGCATTGCATTGCTATCAGGGAAGCATTTACCCGGAGTTCGAGGGTATACAGTAATATTACTTCCTTGCTGCGTTATAACGATAGCCTCTTGCTGGCAGGTACCGATCATGGGATGTGGATTTATAATACCCGCAGGCAAACTTACCGGCCATTGCTTACCAATGCTAAGTTATTCGACCAATGGGTATTAAGTATGGTGATGGGTGATAAAGGCGAGGTATGGTTTACCACCCAGTATGGTTTTTATCGTTATTATCTCCCCGAAAATAAATTGGAAACATTTATCCAGGCCGACGATATTGTGGACAATACCCGGAAAGTGCGCCGCCGGGTGATCCGCTTAAAGAATGGTAATCTGTTGGTAGGCGCCTCTGATCATGTGGTTACCTTCGATCCCAACAGCCTGCAGGTAGCGCTGCCGCCTCCCGATGTAACGATTGTAAATCTTAAGGCGTTAGACAGTACCATCCTCATACAGGCCGCTATGCGGGATAGCCTTCCCGTAATACTGAGCCATAAGCAAAACTTTATCAGCATTGAGTTTAAAAGCCTGCAATACCACCAGGAACGCATCCGGTATTATTATCAGCTGGAAGGAGTAGATGAAAACTGGGTGTTGACAGATAACATACTGGTGGCTAAATACACGAATCTTCCGCCGGGAAATTATTTATTTAAAGTACGTGCGGTGAATGCAGCAGGTACCTTTTCTGATCATATTACTACGCTTCGCTTGTTTATTAAACCAGCCTTCTGGCAAACGGGCTGGTTTCAGTTGGTATGCCTGCTGCTGGCAGCTTCCCTGGTATACCTGTATTTCAGGTTGCGCATTTCGGGAATCAAGCGGGAAGCAAAGAAACGGGAGGCAATACAACAACAAATTGCACAGCTGGAAATGAAAGCCCTGCGGGCTCAAATGAATCCGCACTTTATTTTTAATGCGCTTAATTCCATCCAGACTTTTATGATGAAAAGCGAAACGGAGCAGGCATTATCTTACCTGAGCCGCTTCGCAAAACTAATCCGTAATGTCTTAGATAATTCCCAGCTCAATAATATTACCGTAGCGCAGGAAGTGAGTGTATTGGAAAACTATATGGAGTTGGAAAAGTTGCGTTTTTCCGACGAATTTGAATACGAGATTATCATCGATCCATCGTTGGATGCCAATATGGTAGAAGTACCAACCATGGTGATTCAGCCATTTGTGGAAAATGCCATCTGGCACGGCTTGGTGCATGAAAAAGGGAAAGGCAATCTCACCATCACTTTTAAAAAGGTAGATGACCGGGTTTTATGTACTATTGAAGACAATGGAGTGGGTAGAGAGAAGGCCGCTGCGATGAAGAAAGCAAATAAACCCGGGCATCAGTCGCGGGGCCTGCAAATTACACGGGATCGTTTATCGCTTTATAATAGCCGCTTTAATGTAGACGCCAGCTTTGATATTGAAGATCTTATTGATGAAGAAGGAAAAGCAACGGGAACCAGGGTGAACCTGTGGTTTCCGTTGGTAGAAGAATAGGATTCCGCAAAGACGCAAAGAAAAAAGCAGCAAAGAAATTTAATTCTTTTGCTGCTTTTTCTTTGCGGGCTACTTAACCTAAACCGATTTCGGAATGTCTTTCCGGAATTTCAATATCCAGGAAGCCTTTTTTTAGTAACCAGTTTCTGAATATTTGTTGTACATCGTACTCGCCGTGTACCAGGAATAGTTTTTTTACTTCCCGGGGATTCTGGCAGGCCAGCCACTGGCTTAAATCTTCATAGTCGCCATGTGCGCTCATAGAGCGAATAACGCCTACTTCTGCCCTTACTTCAAAGCGGCTACCGTAGATAGACACTTCTTTGGCGCCGCGCATGAGGCGTCCGCCCAATGATTGCGGCTCGCAATAGCCTACGATCAGGATGGTGTTTCGTGGATCGTCAATATTGTTGGCAATATGATGTTTCACACGGCCGGCTTCGGCCATACCTGAAGCAGAGATGATCACGCAGGGCTCTTTGCGGAAGTTGAGTGCTTTGGATTCGTCAACAGATTTTATGTAACGCAATCCCGGGAAATCAAATGGATCGTCGTCTGTTTTCAGGATATTGGCTACATCCTTGTTAAATACTTCAGGGTGGGCTTTGGTAACTGCCGTCGCTTCTGTAGACAGCGGGCTATCCACGAAGATATCCACTTTAGGCAGGGCACCTCTGAGCTGTGCATTATTAAGCGCATAGAGTAATTCCTGGGTGCGACCTACGCTAAAAGCAGGGATAATCAATTTCCCTCTTTTTTCCACGCAGGTTTCACGGATATAACGGAGGAGTTCATCATCTGCAGGAGCTGCATCAGCATGAAGTGTGCTGCCATACGTAGATTCTATCAGGATATAATCTGCCTGTGGAAAGGTCGCTGGCGATTTCAGAATAGCATCGTTGTAGCGGCCAATATCTCCACTAAACGATATTTGTTCTGTTCTGCCATTTTCCGTGATGCGTAGATGCACGGATGCTGCGCCTACAATGTGGCCGGCGTCTGTAAACATTAGTTGAATATCCGGGTCGATATTGGTCCAGGTATTATAGCCCATGGGCTGTAAAGAACGAATGGCTATTTTGGCGTCTTCTACACTGTACAGCGGTTGTACATAGGGAAGCCCTTCTTTAGCCATTTTCTTGTTGGTGAATTTTACATCGTCCTCTTGTATTTCCGCTGAGTCCATCAACAGGATTTCCGTCATGTCGCGGGTAGCCGGCGTACAATAGATATGACCGCCATATCCCATTTTAACCAGTCGTGGAATCAGCCCCGAGTGATCGATATGGGCATGCGACAGCACCATATAGGTAATATCGTGAGGCTCAAAACCAAAGTCTCTGTTCATTGCATCGGTCTCTTGCCCCATTCCCTGGAACATCCCGCAGTCCAATAAAATCTTTTTGCCATTCTTAAGTGTGATCAGATGTTTTGATCCGGTAACGGTGCGTGCTGCGCCATGAAATGCAATTTTCATATCAGTGTTTTAAGGTGAAAGGGTTCACCGTTTACGATTTACTTTTAAACGACCAGGTGATGGCGAAGGAGGCAATTAGTATGCCGTCTTTATCCCTGCCTTCACTATGGAGGGTAACTGTTTCGGCGGTATCATTGTTAAGCGCTCTTTCCATGGCAGCTCTCAATAGTGGCAGTTCGGCACAGGTGAACGAAGTAAGGCCGGTAGCCTTTTTTACAAAGGTCGATTCCATGCGGGTAACCAGCATGGATATACGCCTGGGAGCACCGCTGGCATACATGAGTGCCGGCAAACCAGTACTTAATTCCGCAGCCATAGCCAGGCAGGCGAAATAAGTGGAACGGAACGGGTTTTGCGATAACCAGCGATAAGGTATGGACGTAACACAACTATCAGTTTCTAGCGATTGCAGCCTAACGCCCGATAACCACGCAGCCGGTAGCTTCCAAAACAGGTAGGCTGAAAACTTAAACGGATGCCGCGCAAACTTTTGAAAAGATTGCATAGCATCCGTGTTAAAAGTGGTTATGCCGGTATTCATGGCGATATTATTCGTTAACGTAATGGGAGGGGAGTAAGGCGCCGGGCGACCACTGCTTCAGAAATTCCAATACCTTTTTCTTGTCATAGGTATCGGCAGATTCCAGCAGGCCGGTGTTTTGCGTATGCAGCCGGTTGCCTTTGGCATCGAGCACTACCAGCACCGGGAACCCAAAACGCTGTGGAAATCCCAGTTCTTTCAGTATTGGCAGATTTTTGTTCTCTTTGCTGTAGTTGAGGTGATACACCTCGTAATTGTTGTTCATAGCAGCTTTCAGCTCGGCATCGTCCTCGATGAACTTATACAGCCTTTTGCACCAGATACACCAATTACCGCCCACCTGTAGCAGTACATGCTTGTTTTCTGCCGCCGCTTTTTTTACCGCAGCAGCAATATCTGTTTTGGTATCGGCAGCAGGATTATAGATGTGTTCCAGGTCATGGGTTTGTGCCTGAGTAGCAGGAATAACAAAGGCAATACTCAATAGCAGTGTCCAAACGTACTTCTTCATAAAAAATTAATCATTCAGGATATCTAATTTACATTATATTTTGCACATACGTATTGATCGCTTCCTGCGCATGGCGAGGGGCTTTCAGCTGTAATTGTACGATGTCTTTCAGTTGTTGACGCAGCGTGTTATCGTATACGGGTACGCATACTTCAATGCGGCGGTGGAGGTTACGGTTCATCCAGTCGGCAGAGCCCATATACACTTCTTCCTGGTTGTTATTATGGAAGATAAATACCCGGGCATGTTCCAGGTAGCGGTCTACAATCCGTATGATACGGATATTCCGGCTTTCCGGTATATCGGCTACCAGGCAGTTAATGCTTCTCACCACCAGATCTACCTGTACACCGGCTTCACTGGCCTCATACAGTTTATTTATCATTCCTCTTTCCTGGAGGTTATTTATCTTGATGATGACATAGGCAGGCTTGCCTTCCCTGGCATGTTTAATTTCCCGGTCTATCAGGCTGGTAAAACGCTCCGTCATGTTAAACTGTGCTACCAACAAATGTTCGAACTGTAAAAAGTCGTAGGCTCGTGGCTGTTCCCTGCTTTGCAGGTAGAGGAATAGCAATTCCATCTCCCTGGTAATACCCGTGTGGGAAGTAAACAAAACGTGATCGGTATAAAAACGGGCAGTACTTTCGTTGAAATTACCGGTAGCTATCAGGCCGCAATAATCCCATTGATAGCCCCTGTTGCGCTTTACCAGCGCGGTTTTGGCATGTACCTTCATACCCGGGATACTATAGATCAATTTTACGCCGGCATCTTTCATTTTCTTGGCCCAACGGATGTTGTTGGCCTCATCGAACCGGGCTTTCAGTTCCACGAATACGATTACTTTTTTACCGTTTTTCGCAGCGCTGATCAGGGCCTGGGCAATCTGCGAGCCGGAGGCTATGCGATACAACGTAACATATATTTCCGCTACATCTGGATCCAGCGCGGCTTCACTGAAGAAACGCAGCACATAATCGTAGCGTTGATAGGGCAGATGTACCAGGAAATCTTGTTGCAGTACGAGATCCAGTAACCGGTCGGTGGCCGCTGCTGTTTTATTTTCCGCAGGAGCTGCCCTGGGATAACTGGTCTGTGTTAATCCTGTGGGAGCAGGAAGGTCTGCCAGGTCTTTCAGATTATGATAACGGCCGCCAGGCACCAGCTCATCATCCCGGATATCAAATTGTCCAGCCAGGAAATGTAACAGTGGTAAAGGGATCGTGGCATCATACAGGAACCGGGTAGGTACGCCTAGCTCACGTTTACGGATAAACGTTTCCACTTCTTCCAGTATATCTACCTTTACTTCATCCATATCCATTTCTGCATTACGGGTAAGTTTTATACTATGGCAGTTATCCACTGTGTACCCTGGAAATATATAAGCGAGATGAGTACGTATGATATCATCCAGGAAGGCGATATAATGCGCGCCATCCATAGACGGCAATTGCAGGAAGCGTGGAAGTGATGCTGGTATATTTACGATGGCATATTCCTGCGACTCCGGGTGCTTGTCCGGGATCAGTGTTACGGCAAAATAAAGCGCATTATTTTCCAGGAATGGTTTCTTCGGTTTTCCGTTCAGCCACACTGGTTGTAAATAGGCCAGTATAGTACTGAGAAAATAATTTTTTGTAAATGCCTGGTGAGCGGCGGTTAAGGGCTGGTTATAATACAACTGTACGCCCCGTGCCAGCAGGTCGGGTAATACACTGCCGGTAAAGATCTGGCCGTATTCCTGTTGTTGCCGGTTTATTTCCTGTAGTACTTCAGACAACGTACTACTGCTGATAGACTCATTTTCTCCGGCGGCAGGATCTTGCTCCAACACTTTGTTAATAGTCAATACAGCCGGCATTCTTACGCGGAAAAATTCATCCAGGTTAGAAGAAAAAATAGACAGGAATTTAATACGTTCGTATAGCGGTACCTGTTGATCCGCCGCCATTTGCAGCACCCGGTAGTTAAACGATAACCAGCTCAGATCGCGGTTATATAAAGGAATACCCATGAATCATTATGCTTTTACCGGGAAGAAAATAGCTGCTATCAAAAATGCAAGGACGGAGATAATTAATCCAAACATGAAGATATTATAGGAAATGCGCAGCAGCTTGTATTTCTGACCCAATACTACACCCAGGTAATAAATGTCGCGGGTCATGCTGCTATACAGGAAGTCAGAATCGTTCATCATTTGCTTCATGCCCCATTGGTATTCTTCCAGGTGCATCTTGTAGAAGTTGCCGAAAAACAGCAGGTTGGCATCTTTCTTTTCAATATCTGTTTTGGTAAATACGCCACTGGTTACATTAGGACGGGTAGCCAATACTGAGAAGATAACAGTTAACACGGCGGTGGTAAGGAAGATAAGGGAAGGAATAATCATATTGGGGTAATCTTCCAGTCGCCTTACCAATACACTCAATATCACGGAGATGATGATCGAGTTAACCGAAATCATGATATGTGCTTTGCTATCGGCCATAGAGCTGAGGCGGATATGATTGGTAGAAGTGGTTCTGAACATCGTTTCCACTCCTCTTTCCGGCTTCTTGGTCTTATCTTTTTTAATTTTTTCCTGTGCTTTGAGTGGAGCTGCACTGGCGTCCACAGGTACAATGGCGGCTTCCTCTGCGGCTTCTGCTGTTTTTTTCTCCAGCTTCTTTTTCAGCTTAGCCAGGTTTTCATCTTTCTGTTGTTTGAACAATGTCTGGGCATAATCGGTCCAGTAGTGGTGCTCGGTCAGAAAGGTAATATTGTTGGTGAGCCAGTTGATAGCCGGGATATCTTTCTGGTAGGTAAGTTGCAGCTCCTGACGCAGAAGTTTGTTGCGGTCGGCAAATTCTTTGGAACCCAGGTGGGATAGGTCGGCATCGCAAACAATCTCCTCTACCAGTGTATGGGGCGACTGTGGCATTTTGGTAGCCAGGATAGCCCCCTGCACCATCGACTGAACGTTTTCAGGGACCTGTTGTTGCTGTAAAAACCGGAGGGCTTCCTGCGCGCCGTTTTCCTCGTGTACTTTGCCTTCACCTATTAAATAACCGGCATCATGAAACCAGGCAGCTACATATACAGCGAGTAGCTCATCGTCCTGTAAGCGGTAATGGGCGGCTATTTGTGCAGCAGCCTGTACTACCTGTTGGGTATGAACCAGGTTATGATATACCAGGTTGGGATGTGGATGCTGTTGGTATTGGTTTAGCACATAATCCCGGGCTGCATCTATGATAATATTGTTTTGCATAAGGAAGAGAAAAAATTAAGATAAAGAACCGTGAATGCCGTTTTTTTCATGGACTATAACGACATATTCGCTGTTTCCGGTATTACAATTCACAAATTCAACCTAAGTTACTGCATTTTTGAGTTAAATTTATGCTATAAAGTTACACTATGGATGTCCGGATCGGGTTAATCTTTCTCCTTTTCTTACTGTCATGCAACGCTTTTAGTGACAGGGAACAAAAAGTGTATTCCTCTCCACCAGGATATAATTTAAAAGAGCCGGTGCGCTACCGGCTGCGGGAATCCATGCAGGAAATTTCCGGGATTGTACTGTTCCCGGATGAACATAAGATCATGACGATTAACGACGAGGAGGGCAGGATTTACCAGGTAGATGTGGCAGCTACCAAGCCTTATCCGTATTATAAGTTCGCCAAAAACGGCGACTATGAAGATATTTGTCGTACCGACAGCGGATGGTTTATATTGAAGAGCAGCGGCTCGTTGTATCATGTACATGGCTTGTTTACCGACAGCGTCTACAGCGATCACTATAAATTGGAGAAGCAAGGTAAACGGGAGTTCGAAACCACCTACTACGACAGTGCCAGGAACAGTATCGTGATGGTATGCAAGAACTGTGAAGATGATAAAAAGCAGGGCATTACCAGCGCTTACCGTTTCGACCTGGCCTCCAAAACATTTGATACCACTGCTATCTATCATTTCGATGCCCGGGAAATCGCCCGCCTCGTGGGATCTGACATGCGCTTCTTTAAGCCATCAGCCGCTGCTATTCACCCGATAGAAAAAAGATTATATATGGTAGCTTCGGTAAATGGACTGCTGGTCATTGCCGACCTGCAAGGTCATGTACAGGAGGCATACAACCTGAAACACCGCTTGTTCCTGCAACCAGAAGGTATTGATTTTGCCCCTAACGGCGATATGTATATTTCTAACGAAGGCGGTTACGATGGCGCTGCCAGTATTCTTAAATTCACTTACAAGTCCAAATGATCAGATCCATCCTTTTTTATATTGTATTGTTCTTCCTTGCCGGTGGCAGTGTGAGCGCCCAATCGCCTACAGTGGTGAAACGTGTCATTCTTATCGGTGATGCCGGCGAACTGCACAGCAACGGGCATAATGCCGTTGTAGACGCGGTGCGCAAAACATTTGATCTCAAAGATAACAACAATACCATCCTCTTCCTCGGCGACAACGTATATCCCAGGGGGATACCCGATTCCGCCAGCGCCAAATATCCGGCTGCGAAAGAAATTCTCGACTACCAGATTAACCTCGTACGGGGGACTAACGCCCGTGGCTATATTATTCCGGGCAATCACGACTGGGATAAGAGCAAACCGGATGGCTGGGATATTATCCGCAACCAGCAGCGGTACGTCGATTCCCTGCACCTGGATAATGTACAGTTCGAGCCAAAAGATGGCTGCCCCGGTCCAATAGAAGTGAAATTAGCAGATAGCATCACGCTTATCATTATGGATAGCGAGTGGTGGGTGTTTCCTTATGAAAAACCCGGCGCGGAGTCGTCTTGTGACTGTAAAGACAATGATGAAATCCTCACGAAATTATCGGAGATAGTGGCGCTGAACCGCAATAAGCTGATCATCTTTGCCACACACCATCCTTTCCGCAGCTATGGTATCCACGGCGGCTACTATACGCTGAAACAACATATTTTCCCGCTTACCGATTTGAAGCCATCACTCTATATTCCGCTGCCTGTTATAGGATCTATTTATCCTTTTGCCAGGGGAGTACTGGGCAGCCTGGAAGATATTCCTAATCCCCGTTATCAGCAAATGATCAAAGGAGTAGAAGAGGCGCTGAAGCCGCATGGCCCGGTAGTATTTGTGTCGGGACATGATCATACGCTGCAGCTTATCAGGGATCAACAAAATGCATATATCGTTAGTGGAAGCGGAGCTAAGCATAACCGTGTTAAAAAAGGGACTAAATCACAATTCGCTTCTACCGCTAACGGCTTCAGTACGGTGGAGTTGCTGTCTGATGGTACGGTCCGCACACAGTATTATTTCGCCGACAATGGGGCTACGCCGGTATTCAGCGAAAACCTGTTTCGTATGCAGGATATCTCTTCACAGGCCATGACCTATAAAACGCCTGCTGAATTACCGCCTTATATCAAAATGGCAGCAGATACCCAATACAACCGTTTCGGAGGCTTCCATAAATTCATCCTGGGCGAAAACTACCGCAAGGTATGGGCGACGCCCTTAAACTTTCCGGTGTTGAACCTGGCTACCGCCAAAGGAGGCCTGAAGGTATTACAACGTGGGGGCGGTAAGCAAACGCACTCTCTCCGGCTGGAAGATAGTACCGGTACAGAATACGCCATGCGTTCATTAAAGAAGTTTCCCCTGGCGGCCATCCCGGAGCTATTGAGAGAAACAGTTGCCCGCGATGTGGTACAGGACCAGATATCCGCGGCAAACCCCTACGCCCCACTGGCAGTGAGCGTGTTAGCTGAAGCCGCCGGCGTACCTCATACTAATCCTACGTTTGTATATCTCCCGGCAGATACCGCGCTGGGTGTTTTCGCCAATAGCTTCGGCAACGAAGTATATCTCTTTGAAGAAAGGGAGCCGATGACGGGGAAGAATGATAAAACTTACAATACTCCCAAAGTACTGGCCAAAATTTTAGGAGATAATGATGTACATGTGGATCAGAAAGCCGTACTACGGGCACGTATACTCGATACCTACATTATGGATTTTGACCGCCATGATGACCAGTGGCGTTGGTACAAAGAATCGCATAAAGGAGAAGATTATTATTACCCGGTACCCCGCGACCGTGACCAGGCATTTTTTATCAACGGTGGCGTATTGCCCCGCCTGGCTTCCCGCCCCTGGATATTGCCCGGAATACAGGGCTTCCGTGATAACATCCCGGATGTGAATGGCTTCCAGTTCAGCGCCCGGTACTTCGACCGTTCTTTTATGAATGAGCTGGATGAAAAAGACTGGAAGAAACAAACAACGAAGTTTCTGAAGAAGATGACCGACAGTGTGATAAAGGCTGCTGTAAACGCCTTCCCGGATACTGTTAAGGCGCAGGTAGGGCCGATGATGATTCACCGCTTATCTGTTCGCCGTGATATCCTGGAAAAAAACATGATGAAGTACTACCGCTTCCTGGCTAAAGGTGTAGATGTACCGGCTACCGGAAAAGATGAGCTGATTGTGGTGGACAAACAGGAAAATGGCGCCGTAGCGTTGGACATCTTTAAAATCAGCAAGAAAGGAAATATCAAACAAAATATCTATTCCCGCACCTTCGATCCGGCTGTCACCAAAGAGGTGAATGTATATGGTATGGGAGGAAATGACCGCTTTGTCATCAAAGGTGATCATGGCACACCCATCCGCATACGCCTGGTGGGTGGCCGCGATGCGGATACTTATATCGACAGTACTACAGTGAAGGCTGGTAAACGGGTACGTATATACGATCAGCGAACTGGCAATGATACATTCGCCCTCTCCCGCAATGAACAACGCAGGTTGTCGAACGATCCCGCTAATATCAAATACAACCGAAACGCTTTCCAGTACGAGAAAACAGTGCCGATGCTGGCTGGCGCCTATAACCGCGATGATGGTTTATTACTGGGACTCGGGTTATCCGATACCCGGCATGCTTTCCGCCGGGAACCGTTTTCGTCGAAACACCTGTTTACCGCTACCCATGCACTGGCTACCCGGGCCTGGAATTTCCGCTATGAAGGTGAATTCACCGACGTCATCGGGAAATCAGACCTCCTGCTGTTTGCACGAGCTAAAGCGCCTAATAATACGATCAATTTTTTCGGCTTCGGGAATGAAACGCAGTTTGATAAATCTAACGGTAAAACCATTTCCTATTACCGCGCCCGGTTTAACATCTATAACGCGGAAGCACTGCTGAGAACAAGCTTTAGCAATCACTTCAACATTGCGTACGGACCTACTTTTACCAATTACGCATTTGATAAAGATGAAAATGGGAATCGTTTTATCACAGATTTTAAAGCTAATGGTCTCGATTCGGCCGGTATCTACGCCAACAAAGCTTATGCCGGTGGAAAAGTGGTAGCAACGCTGGATACGCGCAACAATAAAATTATTCCCACCCGCGGCGTTTTATGGACAACCACTTATTCCGGAAATTTTGGGTTAAATGGAAATAGCTACAATACTACCCAGCTGCAGTCTGATTTAAGTCTGTATATGAGTTTCCGGATTCCCGCCAACTTTGTAATTGTAAGTCGTTTTGGTGGTGGTAAGCTGTGGGGCAACTATGAGTTTTTCCAGGCGCTGACAGTGGGCGGCGTACAGAATCTGCGTGGCTACCGCAATTTCCGGTTTGCCGGCGATGCCAGCCTGTACAACAATACAGAAATACGGGTGAAATTATTCGACCTGAAAACCTACATACTGCCGGCAGGAGTAGGGTTGATTGCTTTCAACGATGTGGGCCGGGTATGGAGAGAAGGAGAAACTTCGCATGTATGGCACGATGGTTATGGTGGAGGTATTTACGTGGCGCCTATCAATACACTGATTATTACCGCGGTGATAGGGCATTCCAAAGAAGAAACAGTACCTTATGTTACCTTCGGGTTTAAGTTTTAATGAAAAAGGTCCCGCTCAGCGGGACCTTTCTTTTTATATGTGACGAGGTTTAGGCTTCTTCCATATTCACAGTTACCCTCAAGGCTTTCAGGCCACTCACTCCCTGTAACTCTTCCAATTCAACTTCCTCAATTTCTGGTAACAGGATTTTTTTGCTTTGGAGAAATGCGATGTATTTTTTCAGTTCCTCCATTTCGCGGGCATAAGAATATACCATGGCAATGGTACCGGGCTGTGTCAATCTTTCGCCGGTATCTTTGATGTGCACTTTATCAATACGTTTTTTAATAATCTCGTAACGAACATTATACGCGCCTTCAACATCGAACCTGCGTTCATCGCTGCGGAAGCTGATGGTAATAGGAGCGCTGTGCATAAGGATCATTTGTGTGGTTTGCAGGTGCACTTTTAGCTTAGGGCTCAGTTTATGCGTCAGCCTGGCGATATGCGCCATTGACGAGAGCTGCCATAGGCGGAGATTGCGTAAATACAGGTGATCAAACTTCTTTTCCTGCGCAATCGACTGACCGATGTAGATGGTATATTCTATACCGTCTGTACGGTATTTCTCAAAATAACAGGGGAAAGATTGTTGAATGTATAGTCTTTCTTTTTCCAGGTATTGACTGATAGCAGTATTCACATGCGACAGGCTTTCCTCATACTCTCTCCGGTGATGATATACATGCCCCTGTGATTTATCTATCTTTTTGAAATAGTTTTCGAGCACAGGTTGCAGCGTTTCATTGCCCTCACAGAGATGTTCCAGTACTGGTTGTATTTCCTGGTCCATGAACTCGTTTACCTTGAGGTCTTCGCCAGCTTGCAGGCTATTGCTGAGATGTTGCAGCAGGTCGTTTGTTTTAAACTGCAATTCTTCCAGCAATGGTAAGTGCACGGTTTGCCCGATTGTTTCGAGCGTATCACGAATCAATTCTAGTTGTTCCTGCAGGTCTTCCCGGATGGCGTTGCCTTGTTGAACAGACGAGTTGCGGATATCTACGGCGCCATATAACGGGTAAACTTCATCAAAACTGATGCTTTCAATATCTTTTCTTTCGTCCGGAGGTGTGAGCAGGTAATTCCAGGCTTCATCCACAAATTTCCATTCCACTGCCGGTTGCAATGCGGTAAACTGGTCTTTGATCACTTCGTTCAACCTGTTTTCCAGGATATTCATACTGCGACTCAGCATTAATCCCAATAAAGGATAGGCATTTTGCAGTTTCCACAACGGCTCTGCTGATAAGCGGTTGGGTACTGAGGACGCTAATTCCAGTACGCCCAAGATTTCCTTTTTATGGGTGATAGGGCATAGGATAAAGCTCCTGATATTTTTAATGGGCAGAAACTTAAGAAAAGGATGAGGGTTGATAGTAGCCTCGTTCACATCCGGTACAATCAGCGGAACCGGGTGCTGTTGCAGATGTTCCAGCATCAACTGGAAGAAATGCTGTTGCTGTTTCTTGTTGCCGATACCTAAGATAGGATCGGTGTTGGAAAATTGTTCTTCCAATACGCTTTTACCGTTCACCTTTGGAAACGGTACCATGTGCGCGGTGATATCTGGGATTCCTAGTATGGTGGGAATCATTTTTTCGAGGCTCCGGTAGCTGTCAACCTCGTTGTTGGCGCGCATATTCATTACCAGGTTCTTGATGTTGTTCAGCGTTTCAGACTGGGTCACGTCTTTTACCGTCCATATCACAAAGCCTTCCAGGGAAAACAGGTGTGTTGGAAGCAGTTGCTGTAAAGCATCTGGCGTAATTTGTTTCGAACAAAACTGGTTATAGTCCAGGTTTGGTACCGATCCATTTACTTTTACATCTACAAACCGGGCATCGATATTCACTTTCACATAACGCTTTATGCCATCGGGTGTTTCAACCCGGTGGATAATATCGTTTTTATAGTTCATGGGAAAGTGAAATACCTTTTCCAGGATCAGTTTATACAGCCAGGTCATTTTATCTTTCTTCACCTGGGCCAGGGAAATACCATCAGGTACGGTGGTCAGTTCTTTTCCGTCTGAGGTGAAAAGCTGTTTGAAAAGGTCTGAATAATGGAAGATGGCAAATCTATAAGGAGCTCCCATACCATAAATATCCGTGGACGAGTCGGTAGTTACCGGGAAAATGGCAGCAATCAGTAAATCCAGGTATTCCTTGTATTGGCTGAGATCCGCATCCGGCGAGATGGGATTGAGTATATCCGGGTTGCTTTCAAATTTGTCAATGATCAGTTGATAAAAAGAGGAACGGGCATCATCTCCATTTCCTACTTTCTCCCTCAGATAGTTGAGGAATGGGACGAATGATATATTGGACTCAATTACTTTATCATCGTTAAAAACGCCGGGGTGTGCAGTTAAAACTTTCATATCTACGTATAATTATAACCAAAGGCTATTCTTTTAATGCCAGCAAAAAATGTCTTAATACAAGTTACAATAACCAGTGCAGGTATAACAGAGAGGAGGTAATAATGGAGACGTAAAGGTAGGAGAAATATTGTATCAAGGGATGCAGGAAATTGTATTTAGTTTGTTGATATGGTAATCAATTACCTACATCCCTTGAAAAAATAATATATTACTGCAGTTCGATCTGGTTTTTCAGGAGGTCTTCGAGGGTATCGCGTCTGCGGATCAAGTGCGGTTTACCCTCTTTTACTAGTACTTCCGCTGGTTTCAGGCGGGAGTTAAAGTTGGAAGACATTTCAAAACCATAGGCGCCGGCGTTATAGAATACCAGGTAATCGCCTTCTCTCACTTCATTAATTTTCCTATCCCATCCGAAGGTATCTGTTTCGCAGATGTTTCCCACTACAGTATAGATCCGTTCCGTGCCTTTAGGATTGGAGATATTGCGGATCAGGTGGAAAGCATCGTAAAACATTGGTCTGATCAGGTGGTTAAAGCCGGAGTTCACACCTACAAATACGTTAGCTGTAGTTTGTTTGATTACATTAGCTTTTACGACGAAGTAACCACACTGGCTTACCAGGAATTTTCCTGGCTCAAACCAAAGCTGTAGCGGACGTACGTATGTTTTGGCGAAGTTGTTGAATGCTTCGCTCAGTTTTCTGCCAAGCAGGTCAATATCAGTTTCAGGATCTCCCTGTTGGTAGGCCACCTTAAATCCGCTGCCCAGGTCAATAGATTCCAGGTCGGGGAAGTGTTGTACCATTTCCAGCATTACCTCTACACCACGCAGGAACACGTCTACGTCTTTGATTTCGGAGCCGGTGTGCATGTGCAGGCCCGTTACTTTCAGTTTGGTAGAGTTGATAATGCGTTCGATATGGCGCATCTGGTGGATGGAAATACCAAACTTGCTATCAATATGGCCGGTAGAGATTTTGAAGTTACCACCTGCCATGATATGTGGGTTCAGGCGGATGCAAATGGGATAGCTGCCACCGAACTTATTCCCGAATTGCTCCAGGATAGACAGGTTGTCGATGTTGATAATTACGCCCAGGTCTTTGGCTGCAATGATTTCCTGCAGGTCTACACAATTGGGGGTAAAGATGATATTTTTAGGATCGAACCCGGCTTTCAGGCCCAGTTGTACTTCCTGGATGGATACAGTATCGAGGCCGCAACCAATAGAATTGACGTACTTAAGGATATTGATGTTGGTCAATGCCTTACAGGCGTAGAAAAAGCGGGTGTCGGCCTTATGAAACGCCTTTTGCAGCTTTTCATATTGGGTTTTAATCTTTTCCGCATGGTATATGTATACCGGGGTACCAAATTCTTCTGCTATTTTCACCAGGAAATCGGCAGCAAGTACGTCGCTTTGTTTAGGCATTGATAATCCTTAGTTTAAGAATGAGGTGGCAAAATTACTACGCAAAAGTGAGAAAATGTAGAAAAATGCGTAAGGGCTGTAAATGCGGTTGTCAGAAGAGAGGAATCGTCTCTCAGAAAACAAAGCATTAGTTTAAAATTTAATGTGTGTAGATGTGACAAATACTTGATTTCTTTTCTGCACCAGGTAAAATATCTCTATAAAAGGCAACTTCAGCATTGCAGAAATGGAAGAAATAAAGACCTCGCCTGGAAGGTACAACAGGACTTGAAAGACCTACTCTGGGCTTTTTGCTAAACAAAAAAGGTGTCTTTGCATTGCAAAGAACACCTCTAAAATAAATTGTTATAAGATCCTATTCCTCGTCTCCTTCCATAAATCCTTCTATACTTCTGCGGTCTTTCTTGGTAGGGCGGCCAATCTTACTCTGGCGCTTACCAGTCTGGAATACAGATGGAACGTATGCCGGGGCGAGTTTATCTTCGTCGGGGGTATTGTCAGTATAATATTTAATGGCTTCTGAGTAGGCTACCCGGTTGGAAATGATACCTACTACTTCGATCACCCACTTGCGGGCTTCTCCTCTGATTTCGAATTTATCGCCGATGGATACAGGTTTAGCGGCTTTTACGGAAGAACCGTTCATTTTTACTTTACCACTGTCACAGGCATCAGCAGCCTGGCTGCGGGTTTTGAAAACCCTGATGGACCAGAGGTATTTATCAACGCGTACTTTTTCAGTGTTACTCATGTGATAAGCTTTTAACGTTTAGCCTACACAGCCCCACGTTCAGCGGGGCTGTGTAGCCAAAGGCTATTTCTTCGCCAATTCCGCAAAGTACTTATGAAAATACGGAATGGTTTCAATGCCTTTGTAATAGTTTGCTAAGCCATACTTCTCGTTGGGAGAATGCAGGTTGTCGCTGTCGAGGCCAAAACCCATCAATACTGTTTTCAGTCCCAGTGTTTTTTCAAACAAAGCTACAATTGGAATGCTACCACCACCGCGAACTGGGATAGGCGCTTTACCAAAGGTAGTACTGATGGCCTCATGGGCAGCTTTAAATGCAACGGAATCTGTTGGTGTTACATATGGGCTACCACCATGATGTTTGGTTACTTTCACTTTTACACTCTTGGGCGCAATGGCTTCGAAGTGTTTGGTGAACAGGTCAGATATTTCATGCCAGTCCTGGTTAGGCACAAGGCGCATAGATATTTTAGCAAATGCTTTGGATGGCAATACGGTCTTGGATCCTTCACCAGTGTAGCCTCCCCATATACCGTTCACTTCCAGGGTAGGACGGATGCCGGTTCTCTCGATGGTGCTATATCCTTTTTCTCCCCGAACATCAGCGATGCCCAGGTCTTGCTTGTACGCTTCTTCGTCGAATGGAGCGGCATTGAGGGCTGTTCTTTCATCGGCGCTCAGTTCCTGTACTTTGTCGTAAAAACCAGGGATGGTGATGTGATTGTTTTCGTCGTGCAGGGAAGCAATCATTTTAGCGAGGATAGTGGCGGGGTTGGCAACGGCGCCACCATATACACCACTGTGCAGGTCACGGTTAGGGCCGGTTACCTCTACTTCCATGTAAGCCAGGCCACGCAGACCGGTATCAATGGAGGGCGTATCCAGGCTGATCATGGAGGTGTCTGAAATCAATACTACATCAGCTTTCAGGCGCTCTTTATTTTGTTCCAGGAAAATACCCAGGTTAGCGGAACCTACTTCTTCTTCCCCTTCAATCATGAATTTGATATTACAGGGAATAGAGTTGGTTTTGTACATGGTTTCAAAAGCTTTTACATGCATGTAAAACTGGCCTTTGTCATCGGCACTGCCGCGGGCATATATATTGCCATCTTTGATAACGGGTTCAAACGGACCGCTATGCCACAATTCCAGCGGATCTGCGGGCTGTACATCGTAGTGGCCATATACCAATACGGTGGGTAAGGAAGGATCTATTATTTTTTCTCCGTAAACGATAGGGTGACCTGCAGTCTGACACACTTCTACTTTGTCGGCGCCTGCTTCCTGCAAACGCTGTTTCACCGCTTCTGCGCAACGTTGCGTATCTCCATTAAAACGGGAGTCGGCACTCACAGAAGGAATGCGCAACAGTTCCAGTAATTCCTCCAGGAAACGATCTTTATTCTCTGCCTGGTAATCTTTCCAAACTTGCATGTTTCAGGTATGATTAAGTTTACAATGTGGTGCAAGTTAACGGAAAATCAACATTCAGAAATTCCGTACCAGGGGATTTTGATAAACGGAAGCCGGCAGATACAGGCACATAAAAAACTGTCTGCTTCATTAAGAAGCAAACTGTTCAAGTCACCGCGGCACGAAATAATCAGGAAATCAACTTCTGTCTTACCAGGAATTCCAGTTGCTGGTTTACATCCAGCAGTTTGGCGGTCAATTCTTTGTTTTCTTTACGGAGCGCATATACCTCATAAGCTTTGTCAATATTATGCTTCAGCTCCTCTTCGTTCCAGGGTTTGGAAAAATACTTGTATACCTGTCCTTTATTGATAGCGTCTACCACAGCGTTAATATCGGCATAGCCAGTGAGTAACATGCGGATGGGTTCGGGGTACTTTTCCAATATGGATTCAAAAAACTCAATCCCGGTAGTTTTGGGCATGCGCTGATCCGAGATAATGATGTGAAATTCCTGCTCTGCCAGTAATTTTTCCGCTTCTTCTGCAGAGGTGGCAGTTACCACGTGGTACATCCTTCTGAATGAAGCTTTAAAGGCATTCAGATTGTGTATTTCATCATCAATATAGAGTATATGGATGTGTTGTGCACTCATTTAAGCAGACTTAGTTCCAAGTTATTGATAATAAATGAGTTAGAAACAATGAAACTTTTGATATCGATTTTGTGTCCATTCTGCCTCATTCACCCTAAAATCATATTGTAAAACGTTCAGCGTTTATTACTTGGCAAAGGTACATATAAACATACTGTTTTATGACGAATATTTCAAGGATGACTGAACTTTTTTAAAAAATTGCCGTTTCCTTATCCAATAGCTATTTAGTGGCTGAGTTTCCATATTTTCGTGTAGGCGTCAAAAGAACGGCTTTACCGCCTTTTCTATCGTCTTTACCGATGAAAACAACTAGTTACACCGGCAACGTGTAAAATGGGAATACGTTTTGCTCATTTGCCGGCACTTAAAATTTTAAATTTAATCCAGATGAAAAAAGGAGTTATTGTTATTGTAGTACTCGTAATTCTAGCTATGGCAGGTTGTGGTGGTTGTAATAAGTACAACGGATTAGTGAACCAGGACGAAAACGTGAAAAATAAATGGGGAGTGGTGCAAAGTAGCTACCAACGCCGCGCTGACCTGATTCCTAACCTCGTAGCTACTGTAAAAGGTGCTGCCAACTTCGAAACTGAAACACTGGAAAAAGTAATCCAGGCCCGAGCCAGCGCTACCCAGATAAAGGTAGATGTGAATGACCTGAGCCCGGAAAAAATACAGCAATACCAGGCTGCTCAAGGTCAATTAAGCCAGGCACTCGGTCGCTTGCTCGCCGTGTCTGAAAGCTATCCTGACCTAAAAGCAAATGCCAACTTCCAGAACCTGCAAGTACAACTGGAAGGTACTGAAAACAGGATCAATGTAGCGCGGAACGATTTCAACCAGGCGGTAAATAGCTACAATAGCTCTGTACGTACCTTCCCTGGTAATATTGTTGCCGGCATCGCCGGATTCAAACAGAAAGGCTATTTTGAGGCTTCAGCTGGTGCTGAGAACGCGCCACAAGTGAAATTCTAATACCACCCAGATAAAGGCTCCCGGCCGGCTGCATCTCTATTCGATTTGTTGCCGGCCGGTCCCCAAAAAATACCAGGCATGCGCTTATTCCCTTTTAAAAGAAAAGAAATTTTTTCCGAGCCGGAGAAGAACAGGTTAGTGCAGGCAATACGGGTAGCCGAACGGCTTACCTCCGGCGAAATCAGATTGTTTGTGGAAAGCCACTGCAGCTACGTAAATCCAATGGACAGGGCCAAAGAAGCCTTTGTGTCGCTCGATATGGGAAAAACACGGCTCCGCAATGGCGTATTGGTATATGTGGCCATAAAAGACCGGCAGTTTGCCATTCTCGGCGACCAGGGAATTCACGAAAAGGTAGGCGATGACTTTTGGGCAAAGGAAGCGGCGCTCCTCATCAGCCATTTCCAGGATAACCGCATTATTGATGGCATTGAAGCCTGCATTGAGGAGATAGGAAGCTCGCTCCGTACTCACTTTCCACACGAAGCCAGCAACGATGAGAATGAACTGCCCGATGATATCGTCTTTAATATCTGACGACCACTCTTTTTAACGATTTTAGCTTTGATACAATGAGGATACTACGCTGGTTTTTACCGGGATTATTAATGATGACAGGTTTGCTGGCAAATGCCCAGAATATACCGCCCCGGCCTAATCCTCCAACTTTAGTCAACGACTTTGCAGGCGTACTGCTGAAAAATGAAGATGACGCGCTCGAACAAAAGTTAGTCGCCTACTACGACAGTACCTCTACCCAAATCGCCATCGTCACCCTAAAATCTGTGGGCGACTATGACATCAGCCAGGTATCGTTAAAAATTTTACGCGATTGGGGAATTGGTACAAAAGGTAAGAACAATGGAATACTTATTCTTGTTTCAGTTGAAGACAGGAAGATCAGGATTGAAACAGGATACGGCATGGAAGGGGTTGTTCCTGATGCGATCGCCAATGATATCATTAACCAGGCCATCAAGCCCAATTTCCGGGAAGGACGTTATTATGAGGGATTGAACGCAGCTGTAGATGGTATCATCAAAGCTGCGGCAGGAGAGTACAGAGCCAATCCGCGTCAAAGCAAGCCCGGTATTAGCCCCGGCGGCGTTTTTCTCATCATCCTGTTGATTGTCATCATCGTTTCGCTCATCAGTCGCGGCGGCGGTGGCGGCGGCGGCGGAACCACTTACAACCGACGTGGTGGCTGGATATGGCCGGTAATCGGAAGTGGTATGTTTGGTGGCGGCGGAGGCGGATGGTCCGGCGGTGGAGGAGGCGGAGGCGGCTTCGGTGGCTTCGGCGGAGGTTCCGGAGGTGGCGGAGGTGCCAGTGGTAGCTGGTAATGCTTGAAAATTATTTTATGTCATACCTGAATGTGTTAAATGGAGATGCTATCCTTAACTTGTTCCGGCAAAGCAAGGTGCCGGGAGAAGTGGTAGTATGCCGGGAAATGATGTGTGAAGGCAAAGTCAAGTATACAAAAGACCTCACCGTGTTTTTTGAAAGCAGGGCTAAGCACCTCGAATACCAATACGGTATTGATAAACAAACTTATTATACGAATGTAGTACAGGAGCTGGAGAAACTGGATTCCTCCGGCTCCGCTACAGATGAAATTATACTCTGGTTTGAATACGACCTGTTTTGCCAGGTCAACATGATATTCCTTCTCCACTATATCAACGTTAAACTCCCCCAGGCGCCGCCTATCAGTATTGTGGATCTGCCTCATCATCCATCACCGGAAATCCTGGCCCAGGTGTTTGAACAACGGGTGCGGCTAAACGCCGATGACCTTGCACTGGCAGCCGACGTATGGGATGCCTGGTGCCAACATTCTCCGCAGGAGCTGGAACATATCAGTAAAAGACCTCCCGGTAACCTCCGGCATTTGCCAGCAGCTATCATAGCGCACCTGAAAAGATTTCCTGACAGTATCACCGGCCTGAGCGTGATTGAAAGCTATTTCCTGCTTCGTCTCGCCCTGGGCAGTTATCGCTGGTACGATCTGTACACGCTTTTCTGGAGCGAACTGGAAATCTTTGGTTTCACCAATTTTCAGCTTGATATCTTGGTAAACCGCATGGTACGCGCAGGTGTGCTGGAAGAAAATGACCAGATGCTGAAGATAACCAGCCTGGGAAAGGAAATATTGAATGAGGAAGAAAATTACCTCGATTATTGTTCGCTGGAACATCGCTGGCTGGGCGGCGTTCGGCTCTCTGATAATACCTGGTGCTGGGATCATGAAACACAGACCCTGGTAAATGTAGAAAGATAATATCCTGACACGGTTATAAAAGATCGGGGGAGATGGAAACGGCTATCCGCTTTCATCTCCCCCGATCTTTTTATAGTGATATTATTTACTCTTTAATAGCAGTTCTAATCGTTTCAGCTGCTTTACGCAGATATTCTGCCTGCTTAGTCAACTCGTCCCTGTTGGCGCCGCTAACCGCGGTTGCCTCCTGGGCTTTGTTTTTGCTGATTTCCTGCATCCAGTTGCTGATGTAGGTGTTTACCTGCGGATTGTTGAACTGGGCTGTCATGGCTTTCACCTGGTCTACCCCTTTAACCACTGCATCGGTGTTGCTGATCTTGGATAAAAAGCCGAGGTAATCGAAGGCTGCATTCAGCTTGTCCTGGCCGCTGGTTTCATCGAATTTGGTAGCCACAAAACCGATATCTGCCGCATTGCCTTTTCTGGCATATACGCTGGCAATAGCACCTACCAGTTTGCCTTTGGTATCGCTTTCCAACTGCTTGGCGATGGTATATGCTTTATCCAAATCCAATGCCGATAAGCCTTCCAGACCGGCCGCTTCTACTCCATAGGATTTATCTTTGGTAGCTGCTTCAAACAGTGGCACATATTCGGTGCTCTTTAACTCTGCCAGTTGTTGTAACGCAGCGGCCCGTACCAAGGCACTGGGATCATTCTTGGCTAGTTCCACCACAATGGGCAATGTAGCTGCTTTGACAGCGCTGTTGTTCATGTTAAGCTTACTGATTGTATAGCTTCTTAAACCATGGTATTTATCTTTTAAGGCTGCCTGTAACAGCTTCACTGCATCGGGATTGGAAGCCTGCGCGTCTCCCGCTTCATCGATGGCCTGGCGGCGATCCTGGTAGTTGGGCGCATGAGCATATTGATACAGGTAGGTGCTAAAGGAGCGGTGATCATCTACTTTAGATAATATCACTTTATCTGCATCTACATTTACCAGGTCAGGCTTGGTGGAATAAGCATAAGTAAATGAATCTACCCTGCTTTCCATGAAGATGTTATGACGGGTTACTTTACCACTCTCATAAATATCAATGGCCATGGGGATTTGCCATACTTTAGCCTCTTTTTGAATCTGTTGTAAGATAACAGTCACTGTTTTAGCGGTGTCATTGTATTTGTAGCTGATATCCAGTTGTGGAAAACCCTTACCAAAATACCACTCATTGAAAAACCAGTTCATATCACGACCCGTTACTTCTTCGAAGGCCAGGCGCAGCTGATGCGCTTCTGTTGCTTTGAATGCGTTGGTTTTCAGGTACAGGTTCAGTGATTTAAAGAAAGCGGAATCGCCTACTGCATACCGCAGCATATTGAGGATACGGCCACCTTTCTGGTATGTAATCTGGTCGAACATATCTTCCCGGTCGCGGTAGTGAAAGCGTACTAGGTCCTTGTCGCCGGAGTATTGTACCATCGACATATAGGATTGTGCCGCCTCCAGGCTGTGCTCATCTGCTGCATCTTTACCGTATTTATGTTCCAGCCACAAGTATTCGCTGTAGTCGGCGAAAGATTCGTTAACGGTCAGGTTGCTCCACGACTCAGCAGTAGCGAGGTCGCCAAACCAGTGGTGAAACAGCTCGTGCGCAATGACGCATTCATTATAGTTGTTGTTGTCGAGCAGTTCCCGGTCTGTTTTCTGCATGAACTCACCGTGTAGGGTAGCGGTAGTATTTTCCATAGCGCCGGAAACGTAGTCACGGCCGGTAATCTGTGAATACTTCACCCAGGGATAATCGTATCCCAGTATTTTGGAATAGAAGGTGAGCATTTCCGGTGTATTGCCAAAGATATTTTTAGCATATTTTTCGAAAGGCTTCTCTACATAGTAGTTCACCTCTTTCCCGCGCCAGCTGTCTTTTACAATAGCATATTCACCTACCGCCATCATAAAGAGATAGGGGGAGTGGGGGAGATCCATTTTCCAGGTATCAGTACGGGTGCCATCGGCATTACGTTTCTGGCTTACCAGCTTACCGTTGGAAAGAGTCACGTATTTATTTTCCACCGTCATGCTGATTTCCTCCGTGCACTTCTGGTTGGTTTTATCTATTGTAGGAAACCAGGCGGAAGAGCTTTCAGTTTCACCCTGGGTCCAGATCTGGATAGGCTTATTGGGATCTTTTCCATCGGGATTAATAAAATATAATCCTTTGGCATCACTGATAGCCGCGCTGCCTTTCACTTTGAGCTCATCTGGCTTGGCGGTATAGTTGATATGTATAATATAAGATTCAGTGGGCTTATATTGCTTGTCCAGTGCGATGTGCAGCTGCATGCCATCGTAGCTGTATTTCAGGGGATTATTTTTACCTGCTTTTACCAGGGCCACATCCTTTATATCCATGCCTTTGGCATCGAGTGTAACGGAATCGGTAACATAGAAGTGAGGTTTCAGGGTAATCCAGGCCTTACCATACAGGTATCTTTTGGCATAGTCAAAACGTACATCCAGCTTGGTATGTACCAGATCGTTCACTTTAGTGGCAGCAGCGCGGTAAATTTTGAGTACGGGGTCGTCCTGGGCCGCTTTCTCAGACTGGGCCATCAGGGAATTTGAAAATCCCAGTCCGGCCATTCCTCCAATCAGCATTCCTATAAGGGATTGCTTCAGTTGTTGATTCATGTAAAAGATGGTTTTAAACAAATGTATCGGCTTGACCGATTTTAAAGAGTCAAATTTAAACAAATGGGCTAAATATGAGGTAAGTGGTTAAAAATGCTATTTTTGTTACGGTTACTGGCCAATAAAACAGCATTATGATCAAAGCAATAGTGAATGGCAAATCTACATTTGCCGTTAATAATGATACAAAGGTTACCATCGACAACCAGGCAGTAGATTGGTCAGCCGCACAATTGCCTACCGGCGATTATAGCGTTATCATGGATGGCCATAGCTACCAGGCGCAGGTATTAAAGGTGGAGAAAGACACTAAAATGGTGGTATTGCAAGTAAACCAACAGGTGTTCGAAGTCGTTATTGAAGAACCAATCGATCAGTTACTGGCCTCCATGGGGATCAAAGATGCCATGACCAGGAAGGTGAACGATATTAAAGCACCCATGCCGGGACTGGTATTGAAGGTACTGGTAACCCCCGGGCAGACCATCCATAAGGGCGATCCGGTATTGATCCTGGAGGCCATGAAAATGGAGAATGTATTTAAGGCCACCGCAGATGCGGTCGTGAAAGAAGTTAAAGTGGCAGAACGCACCGCCGTGGAAAAAGGCGAGGTGCTGATCGTGCTGGAATAATATTTGCACAAGGACAGTTTTTTATACCAATCTATAGTATGCATCTCAGATTCAGGACAGTAACATTTGTTTCGGTGTGCCTCTTACTTTGCAGCCAGGCTTGGGCGCAGGTACAGCATCACTACGTATATATTCAGAGCGAGAAGGGACAGCCATTTTATGTGAAACATAATGGCCAGGTGTTGAGTTCCACGGAACGAGGCTACATTATCCTGCCACAGCTAAGCAGCGGGACGACCCCTATTACCGTGGGTTTCCCGAAAAATGAGTCACCCGAAGTAAAGTTTGACCTGAGGATAGCTAAAAATGATCAAGGCTTCCTGCTAAAGAAATCAGGGGATGCTGCCTATTCATTGTATGATCTGCAGTCATTCCGTGAAATAAAATCAGAGGAGGGCACTGCCGTGCAAACCGCCGCTGTTACTGAAACGCCAGCTCCGGCGCCGGTAGAAGCAGATACAACAGCCCCCGTTCCGGATACCGCTAAAAAGGAAATGATGGCTAACCTCCAGAAAGACCTTGAAACCACTTTCGCGGATAAAGCGGTGGTAACTGGCCCGAATAAACCTGTTAACCCTGTGAAACCGGCAGCCAATAAAGGGAATAGCTTTTCTTCCGCTTTAGATAAAGTAGTGGTAAGCGGAGATGATAGAAATGAGCCGGAACCAGAAGTTGCCGCCACGCCAGCACAGCCAGCAACAGCACCCGCTGCAGATGAGCCGGAAGTGAAGAAAAGTAGGGGAGGCCGGAAACATAAAGGTGCCCGGGAACCGTTAACAGAAGAAGAACAAGCGCTCCTCACCGAGGTGATGGCGGAAGAAAATAGAACGGCTGCGAGTGAAGCAGCAGCTGCGGATGCTGCCAAAGCCGCCACAGAAGACGCGCCTGTAAAGAAGCAGAAGAAACATAAGCAGAGAGAAGGAGATCCGGATTTTATCGAGTTCCAGGATGATAAAGCACAAACTGCTTCCGCTGCCGGAAAAGACGCTGCCGCAGCTACACCAGCACCGGCGGTTGTAGAAGTGCCGGTGGAAGCAACTCCTGTGCCCGCGGAAGATCAGCCTGTCCGCAAGAAGAAGAAACGGAGCAAAATTTTTGATGATACGGAACACCCGGCCAATGTTATCACAGATGATTCCAGCGGTTATGGCGTAATGGCTCCTCGTTCTGACGAAGCGCCGGTAAAGAGCAAGAAGAAAAAGAAACATGGTGATGAAGTGGAAATGGATGCTGCTGGTACCCCGGTAGGCGCTGCTGTGGCGGCCGAAGAACCTGTGGCTAAGAAGAAATCATCTGAGACCCGCCTGCTTAATTCAGATTGTACTAATATCATGGATGAAGCTACCTTCCGTAAAGTGTTGCGCAAGTTCGCTGCCGCCAAAACAGACAATAGCATGATCGACGTGTTTATGAAACAAACACGGAACTATTGCCTGGAAACAGCACAGGTGAAAACACTGGTTTCCCTGCTCACGGCTGATGATACGCGCTATCGTTTACTGGATGCAGCTTATCCCAAAACGTATGATACCGAAAAATATGGTTCACTGGAGAGTATCCTGATAGATGATTACTACAGGGGAAGATTCCGGGCTATGTTGCATAAATAGTGGTAATAGGCAGATTTATCATTACGGAGTTGTAGGTAGACAGATAATAGATCGTCTGCTCACAACTCCGTAATTCATTATTGGTAATTCGTAATTCTTTATTTTCGCCCCCGATATGAACAGGTATTTTATAGAAGTGGGTTACAATGGGGCGCAGTATAGCGGCTTCCAGGTGCAGGAAAATTCGCATACGGTGCAAGCAGAAATAGACAGGGCTTTGAGCCTGTTGCTGAGAGATACCGTCGCGAGCACGGGCTCCAGCAGAACGGATGCCGGCGTAAATGCGCAGCAGAACTTTCTGCATTTTGATACGGCAGTACCATTGCACCCACAGTTTTTATATAAAATCAATGCCATCCTGCCGGATGATATCGTGTTGAGAAGAATATACCAGGTACCTCCAGACGCTAATTCCCGCTTTGCTGCCCTGGCGCGATCATATGAGTATACTTTGTATACGCATAAAGACCCGTTTATGAAAGACAGGGGCTACTTCTTTCCTTATAAAATGGATATCGCTGCATTACAGGAAGCTGCGGCGGTGATCAAAACTTACAGTGACTTTACCACCTTCTCCAAGCGTAATACCCAGGTAAAGACTTATATATGTAAGGTCATGGAATCTTCCTGGACAGTGGAAGGCGAGCGTATAGTCTATAACGTTACCGCTAACCGCTTCCTGCGTGGAATGGTGCGCGGTTTAGTAGGTACTATGCTGAGAGTAGGGCGGGGAAAGCTTTCCATGGATCAGTTCAGGGAAGCGATAGAAAGTAAAGACTGTACAAAAGCTGACTTTGCGGTACCTCCCCAGGGGTTGTTTTTAATGAATGTAAAATACCCGGAAGGGCTTTTGACGCCTATTACCTTTATCCCCTGATAATTATTATATGGCTACAATCCTTTGTAGTAAAGGATTGTAGCGTTTTCCTTTAAAATAAGGCAATAAAAAAATTGGAAGTGTGAAAAAAGCGCCTACCTTTGCGCTCCGCTTTGATAGAAAGCACCTACAAAAAGCTCTTTCACACACATCATTTCCCACTGATTTTTATAGCGATACAATAGCAGTTGTTATTGATAAATTCAGAAAATAAAATTTAAAAAATCTTTAAAAAGATTTGGTGGAAATGAAAAGTTTGCTACCTTTGCAACCCCAACGATAACGGGGCAACAAACGGAAAGCGAAGTTGAGAAAATTGAGATAAAAGATGTTCGGCCAAAGGGCCACCGGGATCGGATCTCACACATCGGCAAACAATCTTCACAGATTGAAAAGTTCTTTGAAAGAATGGAAACAACAGCACGAATCTAAGTAGTGATACTTAGGTTCAAACACAGGTAATGTTAAAGCTAAACATAATTTAAACGATCCGATTGATTTCGAGAGAAATTAGTCAGTATCAAAACTTCTTTACAATGGAGAGTTTGATCCTGGCTCAGGATGAACG
>NZ_JABAOB010000016.1 GCF_012726295.1 Chitinophaga sp. Ak27
TTAGGCGTATATTGTTTAAATACCTGTTTAGTCTTAGTTTTGGCCATAGTAATTTCAATGTGGTAATTAAAATTACTAATCGGCCCTTTCTCTGCAAAGAAAAGGGCCGACCTTTTTGGTCAGCCCCTTTTGTGCTATTTATAGGGGGTATTCCTCAAAATCAATCTCTTCGCTATATATTTATTTAATTAAAATATATTTGCTACAAGCAACTACTTTTAATTGCCATAGTCAATCATTTTCCCCAAAGTCCAATACAGTACTATACATTAGTGTTTTCCCTCTAGCCGTTGAGTGTAGCCATAATCTCCCAGACGCAGTTTTACGGGCAAACCGGTATGTTTTTGCCAGGTCCATTCCTGTTTACAGAAAAATCCAAAGTGTTGCTGGTAATAAGCGTTAGGCGCCAGCATATAAACGGGGTAAGTGGGTGGGGCCGGTGTAGGTGCGGTGAGCAAAAGAGGCTTTTTAAAAGCAGGCAGTAACTTTACCGGCTTTAGCGTAAACGTTTGCGCCCCCACATAAGTGCTGAGTAAAATACTTCCTATCAATATCCAGCATCGTTTCATATCAACCCATTTATCAGGTAATTGCTTCAAAACTCCCAATGCCCTCACGAATCAGGGCAGGCAATTCGCCCGTACAATCCACTACCGTAGAAAATCCCATACCTCCGGGGCCGCCATCTACTACAATATCAACCTGGCTGCCAAACTTCTCATAGATAATTTCCGGGTCAGTATATTCTTCTACATAATCTTCTATTGGCAGGGTGGTACTCATCAGGGGGTTTCCCAGTTCCTTCACGATAGTCCGGCAAATATTATTATCCGGCACCCTGATACCCACCGTATCTTTCTTTGTTTTAAGCAATTTGGGCACCATCCGGCTGGCCGGCAAAATAAAAGTGTATGGACCTGGTAACGCTTTCTTCAACATTCGAAATATTGGTGTATCCACACTCTTGGCATAATCCGATAAATGACTCAAATCATAGCAGATAAAGGAAAAGTTTGCCTTTTTCGGGTCTATATGCTTAATCCGCGCAATACGTTCTATAGCCTTATGTTGTGTAATATCGCAACCCAATCCATATACCGTGTCGGTTGGATAGATGATAATCCCCCCATCTTTTAAACATTCAATGATAGTTTTTAAATGGCGCGGATTCGGGTTATCTGGGTGTACGTTTAATAGCATATTTAAAGTTACGGCTTTTGCTTTATGCTTTCCGCTTTTTAACCTACCTTTCAGCCCGATTTTCGAAACCTACGCGATGAATTTAAAAGGCATTGTTCCCAGAACGTGGAGGAGACTAAAGAGAGTATTGCTGGTTCTGATTGTTGCACAATTTGTTTATATCGTCCTGTTGAAATGGGTGAATCCGCCTATTACCATCACTCAAATATCAAGCTGGGTAAGCCTTTGGGGGACAGACAAATCTCTACAGAAAACCTGGGTGAGTTATGATGAAATATCCCAGCACGCCAAACTGGCTGTGATAGCCAGTGAAGACCAACTCTTCACCGATCACAATGGCTTTGACTTCAAATCGATTGAAAAGGCCATGAAACATAATCAACAAAGCAAAAAGATAAAAGGGGCCAGTACCATTAGCCAACAAGTGGCTAAAAATGTATTCCTCTGGCAGGGCAGGAGCTGGTTTAGAAAAGGACTGGAAGTGTATTTTACTTTTATGATTGAGAAAATCTGGGGGAAACAACGTATCCTGGAAATGTACCTGAATGTAGCAGAAATGGGGGAAGGAGTATTTGGTATTGAAGCAGCCTCCCAGGTAAATTATCATAAAAATGCCGCCAGTTTGAACCGGGAAGAAGCCGCTATGATCGCCGCCTGCCTGCCTAATCCGGTTAAATATACCATCAACCCGCCCGCAAGAATCACGGCTTATCGCCAGCGCAGAATATTGATCCAGATGCGCAATCTCGCGCCAGACCCGGATATTACGGAACTGGTTACCGGCAGAAAATAACTACGGTTGTCGTAACAACCGGTTTACTGCCGCAATGGCCAATGTTTCCCGCTGTTCATAACTTCCCCGGATATCCACCCAGGCTACACCGGATTGTATCACAATATCCCGGTACAATTGGTAAAAATAATTACGCATTTCCGGCTCAGGGTGTTCCCGCTGCGGATCCTCCTCCCAGGGCAGATCAATATAGGTGAGTAAATATAAATCACAGGATTGTTCCGCTATCCGTGTTAAAATACGTGGATCGCAGTTGCCATATTTATGCTCGCTCCAAACTTTTACTACATAGAGGTCGGTATCACAAATTAATACCTCATTGGCTTTGGAAGCCTGTAAGCGCTCCAGCGCCAGTTGGCCGGCAGCAATTTTCAGCAAATCGGATTGCTCATAAGGACGGCTAAGCTGGTCTACATATTCTCGCGCATACTCCGGCGTCCACACTGTATCAAAGTGGATTGCCAGCTTCTCGCTCAGCGTGCTCTTACCGGTAGATTCAGGTCCTATTACAACAACTTTCTTCATGGATGCGAAATTTCTCTTTGCCGCACCGTTTCTCTCCATTCAAGATATCCGAATATAGCAATGATAAATAAAAAGATAGTGAGCAGGGCAGTCAGGTATAAGTGCTTATAAAACAACAACGGTATGGCTACCAGGTTGGATATATTGAGCAATATCCAGTTTTCCAGTTTCCGCTTTGCCAGCAACCACATACCGGCGCAGGCGGCAGCAGAAACAAAACCATCCATTACCGGCACATTGGAATCTGAATAGTGACGTAAGAGAAACCAGAAGATGGCCCAACCGGCCAACGCAATAAAAATGGCCGTCCACAGTTCGATACGGCTGCTTCTCATCACAGGCGTTGCCGGCTCTGTAGGGCCTTTCTTTGCCCAATATATCCACCCGTATACGCTCATCACCAGGTAATAGGCATTTAATGTGGCATCGGCATATAACTTAAAATGCTCCCGTGATAACAGGTACGTATATACGCCGGTGCTGATAATACCGGTAGGATATACCAGGATATTATTATTCTTCTGGAAGATGACCGACAATACTGCAAAGAATACTGCAATTCCCTCCAGCCAGGTCATCTGATGCAGCCCTGCTAATAAACCCTGGTATAAATCATTCATGGTGCGAAGGTGGCTAAATAATTACGATTATTGTTTCTTTTCACCAATCAATGTTCCGGATACATTCCAGAAACTCTGGCTGCTACCTTCCGGCTTCCCTTGCGGAATAGCCACCTGTATGGTGTGTTTACCGGGAGTAATATCCGGTAAAGATATGTATACGGGAGACGTGAGCGTGCCAGGGCACCAGTTTGACCGACTCAGATCAGACGAGGACAGCCCATTGCCAAAATTACCCGATGCAGGGTTGGACAGACGATAGGTAGCACAATCGGTTCTCCAGGGAATAAAATGATATACCCGTTTGCCATCTACAAATACTTCGTTTTGCTTAGGGTTAAACTCATCGCCTCCGCCCCAGCCACCGTGCCCGGTTGTAAGGAGTCGCAACTGAATATTCTTAACCCCTTCAGGGACATCAACCGTTACCTTAAGCGAATCTTTATCAAATAGGGTAGCATATTCCTGGCCGGCCATCTCCATCAGGTTGGTGGTGTTAAACGCGGGGTAAATCCAATTGGGAGCTGTCTTATTTTCATCTTCCGGATCACCGGGATAATATTTCAGGTTAAGGCTTACTTTGTGACCACCCTTGTCGTAGTTCCCAATGTAAACACCCAGCCAAACTTCACCCTGCAGGCGGCCATGGAGCTCGGTAATATCTTGTTTGTAGATAACTGAATCGGCCCAGTGATAACCGGCAATTTTTACCTGATTGTTAAACTGTCTCACGCCAAAAGGAGTGAAAAAGCGCAATATTTCCAAAGCAGGCAGGTAGTTGTCGGTAGCCACCATTCCCTGGTATTGCTTACCGTTCTTGGCCGTAAATACCGGTAACATCCCTACGCCTCTTTGCAATCCATCGAGGAAAGAGGTGGCTTTATCTACCGGTATCATAAACACAGAGCCGGTCCTGTCGTATGCATCGCCATTAGAAAATTGGGTCAGCTCCGCAAAAAGGGTTTGTCCTTTCTGTATGGCTGGCAGCGTTACCTTTTTGAGGATCACAGTGCCACCTGCATAATGATAGGTTTGATTCGGTTGCTCACCAGCGGGGTTAGGCGTATTATTTCCCCAGCTAATCTGCTCCTGGTCAAACACCGGTAGGGTAGTGTAGCGGCTATCTATTACCTGGCGCATGTAGGCAGCGTCATCTACCATTGTCCCTGTGTTTAGAGGCCAGGCAAGGGTAGAGTCAGCGATTTTCTTATAGGTGATCTTCTTTGCCAGCGTTTCGCTATTGCCGTTACGCACAATTCTAAGCACCAGTCCCAATCCCGGTGCAATGGTGATATTGGGCGTTCCTTTCAATGCCAGGGCATTGGTATACCATACCTCGATGGTATTGGAGCGAATAAACAATTTGGCTTTTTTACACACATACCCCAGGATGGTAGCGGTGTCGGGGAGGAGTTCGGGTACAGCATATTCGCTAAAGGCTTTCTTTAACGTATATACCTGTCCGTTAGGCAGTGTCAACACCTGCAGGGTTGCTTGCTCCTGCATTTGCAGGTACTGCTGTTCTTTCTGTTTATGACCACCCGGGATGACATGGGCGCGTTGTCCGCTGATGGCCAGTTGCAACTCATTTCCCGGAACAGGCTTTCCATTGCTGCTGAATCCATAGGTAACAATGGCGGATGTACTGTCTGTACGCCTTTTCTGCTGGGCGTGTGCCGGTTGCATCGCTATAGCGATACCGGTAAGTAGCATTAAAAATCTCATGCTGGCTTTTCGCTTTTTTTAGTGTTCAATGTTCTAATCCGGGGCCTTTTAGCTATTGCCCAATACCCGGAGTGACAGCTAAAAAAAAGCACAGCCATAAAGACTGTGCTTTCGTTTAACACTATCATTCACTCAACTATGGCTTATTCTGCTTCTGCCACCACTTCCTTCACTTCAGGGATCATACGCTTCATCATGCCTTCAATACCGGCTTTCAGCGTAATCATGGAAGAGGGGCAGCCTGAACAGGAACCTTGTAACATCAGTTTTACCGTGCCGTTTTCATAGTCTTTGAACTGAATGGCGCCGCCATCCATTTCAACAGCCGGTTTCACATAGTTTTCCAATAATTCCTTGATACGTTTTACTACATCGGTATCATCTGCACTTACTTCGTTGCTGGCGGTAGACTTGGTAACTACTACCTCGTCTTCGTTGATAACAGGTCGGGAATCTTCCAGGTATTCTTTCAGGAAGGCTTTTACCGTAGGGATGATATCGTTCCAGTCAGTTTCGCTGGTCTTTGTAAGCGTAATAAAGTTAGCCATGATAAATACTCCCCTGATAAAAGGGAAACTAAACAACTCGATGGCTAAAGGAGATGGTTTAGCGCTGGCTTCATCCGGGAAATCGATGCTTTTACCAGGATACAACAGTTTGTTAGCCACAAACTTCATTGTTTCTGGGTTTGGCGTCATTTCCGTGTATATGCTGATGATTGGATTTCCTGTTTTAATCATTTTTATCCTGATTTACTCCTGCAAAGGTAATCTTTTTCAGGCAGATTTCCGGGATGCATTCAAATGTAGGCCATTGAAATAAACAATTGGCGCATAGGTATCCCTGATATCTTTACCATTCATAATTATACGAATTTTTTCTTATATAATTACACTTATTGGGAACAAAATAATATGATAGAATTCTACATTTATTTATTGCCTGTCACTTATTACTTTTGTAGCGTATGCAAACAACGAAAGTATTAAAAGCACGCAAAAGAATTGCCCTGATTGCGCACGACCACAAGAAGGCGGAGCTGATTGAGTGGGCTGTTTATAACAAAACCGTATTGAGTCGCCATGAACTATATGCTACCGGCACCACCGGCCAGCTGATAGAACAGGCCCTGGATGTATCTGTACGTAAGCTGCTGAGCGGCCCCCTGGGCGGCGACCAACAAATTGGCGCCCTGGTAGCTACAGGGGAGCTGGATGTGATCATTTTCTTCTGGGATCCCATGGAAGCACTGCCGCATGATCCTGATATCAAAGCCTTGCTGCGCTTAGGCGTTGTATGGAATATTCCGATGGCCAGCAATCGCGCTTCTGCCGACTTCCTCCTCACGTCTCCCCTGATGCACCAGGAATATGAAGCCACCTTGCCGGATTATAGCCAGTATACCAAGAGGAAGGTATAGAATGATTCTATCAGGAATAATTCTCTATAAATTACACTTATTTCTATAAGCACCCCCTGCAGCTCCGGGGAAATTTCCGTACTTTAAATAAAAGCTTCGGGAATGAGAGCTGTTTTTACCAGATTACTTGCGTTCGCGCTGACCAATATCACATTACCCTGTATCGCACAACATGATACCAGCCGCGCCTATCGCGACTCCCTTACTGATCTGCAACTAGCACAGACCACCCGGCTGCTCAGGGAAAATGACTCCCTGCAGAAAGCCGGCGAAACGCAGAAAAAAGCGCTGGAACAACAACTTCAGCTCATCAGTAACGACAATGACCAGCGTAAAGTTGCCCTCCAAGAGAAGCTGGCCGCCTTTGAGCAGGCCGATTCCCTTAAAAAAGCAGCCAGCCAACAGCGCATCATCAGGCTAAAAGCAAGCCACGGCGGCTTTCCCGTCGCGCCTTTCGGAGATACTCTCTTTTTCGTGTACAATAAACTAGGTCCGCTGCAACCCAGCGAAAGAGCCCAGAACACCGACCACAAACTGCAACAACTCGCGGCCGATCCGTTCTTCAGTCCCGATACCCTCAACGCCGTTGCCAATGAAAACAATATAGATGTTACCTATAATGAACTCGTTATCCTGAGCATCACCGACGACGATGCCCTTTGGCTCAACCAGGACAAAATGCAGGTGGCCACCGAATATACCGCCGCCATTCGGAAAGCGATACTTCAGGAAAAGAAGAATAACAGCCTTGAAAACATCCTCATCAGGGTTGGATGGCTACTCCTTATCATCGCAATATTTTCCGGTATTGTATATGGTATTAACCGCCTCTTTAAACGGTTGCGCATTAAAATGGTGCGGGAAAAAGACCGTTATATCAAGGGCGTAAAAGTGAAAGACTATGCACTGCTAAATCAGCAAAAACAGATGGGGATTGTTTTCAGTGCACTTCGCATTATCCGGATTATTTTAATCCTGTTTATCTTCTACATCACCTTACCCTTTGTATTCAGCATCTTCCCCTGGACCAAAGGCATTGCCGATAAACTTATCAATTGGACACTCGCTCCGGTAAAATCAGCAGGTTATTCCTTTCTCCAGTATCTCCCCAAACTACTCACCATTGTTGTTATCTATTTTATTACACGATACCTGGCAAAACTAGTCAACTACCTGGCAGAAGAAATCGCCTCCGGCAACCTCAGCATCAAAGGTTTCTACCCCGATTGGGCTCGGCCCACAGGGAGCGGCATCAAATTCCTGTTATACGCCTTTATGTTTGTAGTCATCTTTCCTTACCTGCCAGGGTCGGACTCTAAAATATTCCAGGGCGTATCCGTTTTTCTGGGTATTCTCTTTTCCCTGGGCTCTTCGTCCGCAATTTCCAACGTAATTGCTGGTTTCGTAATTACTTACATGCGCCCATTCAAAATAGGAGACCGGGTTAAAATAGGGGAGATCACCGGCGATGTAATAGAGAAAAATCTACTGGTGACCCGGCTGCGCACCATTAAAAATGAAGAAATCACCGTACCCAACGCCAGCATACTAAATGGTCATACCATTAACTTTACCAGCTCCAGTAAAGATCCGGGGCTCATCATACACACAACCGTAACCATTGGTTATGATGTTCCCTGGAAACAGGTCCATGAACAGCTCATAAAAGCCGCCATGACCACTGAAGGCATTATGAGCGAAAAACAGCCTTTTGTGCTGCAAACAGCCCTCAATGATTTTTCCGTTGCCTATGAAATCAACGCCTATACTGACCGGCCCCACCAGATGGCGCTGCTTTATTCCGAGCTACACCGCAACATACAGGACTGTTTTAATACCGCGGGCATTGAGATTATGTCGCCCAACTACCTGGCACACCGCGATGGCAATACCACTACCATTCCATCGGAGTACCTGCCGAAAAACTACCAGCCTGGGGCCTTTCATGTGAAAACGGAAAAAGAGTAAACACGCTATCTTCATAAGAATCACATATTTATATTATAACAGGCGCTCTTTTTGCTATTTTCGCATCTTAGGTTAAAAGCAAGGCAGATGTTGAAGCAATTTATAGCGGGGACTATTTTGTGTGTAGTCCTGATGCAACAGGCATGGGCGCAATTGCCTCCCAAGCGGGAATTAAGGGCAGTTTGGATCGCCACTGTTGAAAATATTGACTGGCCCTCCCGGCGTGGCTTAAGTACAGAACAACAAAAACAGGAATTCATTGCCCTACTGGATCAGCAACAACGCAATGGTATGAATGCCGTAGTGGTACAGGTTCGTCCTGCAACCGATGCATTTTACCCTTCTCCTTATGAGCCCTGGTCCGAATACCTCACCGGCGTTCAGGGACAGGCGCCCAATCCATATTATGACCCCTTACAGTTTATGGTAGAAGAAACCCATAAGCGGGGCATGGAATTCCACGCCTGGTTTAATCCCTATCGCGCCGTATTCAATGTAAGCCGCAGCAGCGTGGCGCCCAACCATATTACCCGGATTCATCCGCAATGGTTTCTGACTTACGACAATAAAAAATACTTCGATCCGGGTATCCCGGAAGTGCGGGATTATGTAACAGCTGTTATCCGCGATGTGGTGAAACGATATGATATTGATGCCGTACACTTCGATGATTACTTCTATCCTTATCGTGTTCCGGGAAAAGAATTTCCCGATAATAACTCCTATCGCCAAT
The DNA here is from genome assembly GCF_012726295.1 of Chitinophaga sp. Ak27. GTDB lineage: Bacteria > Bacteroidota > Bacteroidia > Chitinophagales > Chitinophagaceae > Chitinophaga. The sequence continues at coordinate 8,985 of NZ_JABAOB010000016.1, forward strand.
ATGGTGGTAATATGATGAAGGACGATTGGCGCAGAGCCAATGTAGACGCCATCATACAAATGCTAAGCGTAGCTATTAAGGCGGAAAAGGCCTGGGTAAAATTTGGCGTCAGCCCGTTTGGCGTTTGGCGTAATAAAGATAAAGACCCTGAAGGTTCCTACACCAAAGGCGGTCAAACCAACTACGACGACTTATATGCGGATATCCTTAAATGGCTGAAGAAAGGCTGGATCGATTATGTAGCTCCTCAAATTTATTGGGAGCGCGGTCACCGGCTGGCAGACTATGAAATATTGCTCAACTGGTGGAGCCAGCATGGCTATGGCAGACAAGTTTACATCGGCCATGGCGTATATCGCATCAACAGCAATGCTGCCTGGAAAAATCCCAATGAAATACCCACCCAGATAGAGGAAGCCAGAACGCTTAATACCGTACAGGGAAGTATTTTTTATAGCGCGGCTTCTTTCCGGGGCAATCCGCTCGGTATTGAAGATGCACTGCGCAGGGGCGTTTACAGATACCCGGCGCTGCGGCCTATTATGCCCTGGCTGCCAAAAGAAACCCCGGATGCGCCCTATTTCGCAGATGCCATTGAGCGCAGCGGCGGACTGGAAATACATTGGACGGATGAAGATACCTCAGGTCGTACCAAACAATACGTGATATACCGCTTTGAGCAAAATGAACCGATTAACGTTACCGACCCCACGAAAATTCTGGCTATCCTGGGGCAGATGCCAGACCCGGTATATAAAGATATTACCTATGTAAAAGGGAAATCATATACTTATGTGGTGACAGCTCTCGACAGGATGCAGAATGAGAGCCTGTTGGGTGAACCTCTGCGGGTGCAGATAAAGAATGGGAAGACTGTTTTCCTGTTTGAACCGTAACGACAGTATGGGTAGTTATATTTAAGCACTATATAACTACCCATTATTTATTACTGCTTCTTCAGTGACTTTACTTCTTTCTCCAGTGCTGCTACCCGCTCATTTTGCTCAATCAGGTGCAACGTGAGTTCTTCTATTTTCTGTAGCAGCTTGCTATTCATTTCTCCTACATCAATACCCTCGCGGGCGACCTCTGCTGCGGAAGGGATATCCGGCAGGTGCTTATATTCCCGGATGAAACGGGCAGTTGCTGTCAGAGGCATTAGTTGGTAGCTTTCCAGGAATACAAAATCCGGCCATGGAGTTGCCTGGGTTATTTTTAACCTTCTGGCTGCTATCGTTCCTTCTACCGCTAATTTGTTTGTGCCGGTGGTGGTGGTCCCGATTCCTACATTACCGGTGGTAGTCAAATTCATGATATCTGTTGCATTTACCCTGAACCGAATATCATTTCCATTACTGGACTTAATCAAAAACGGGCTATTCATTAAAGAGTCGGCCACCCATCCTATATAGGCCATTTCAGCACCATCAGATCTTTTAAACCTGATTTGATTCCCTTTATTAACGTTGCTGCCTGTGATAGACAATCCTGATTTTGCCTGCAAACCAGTTTGTCCATCGTCTATCGCGTTGTTAATGATAGTCCTGCTTTGCAGGAAAATAGGGGAGCCATCAGTTGTATTGATATAAAAATTATTCACATTACTGGCATTATAACCTATGGCTCCCCTGATAGTGGAGTCTGCATTTTTAAATATAATAGACAATCCCCCGGGGCCGGCTGATACCCGTTGTATCACGGTGTTATCGTCATCGCGTTTAGACACCCTTCCGGCATCCCATACTCGTTGTAATGTTTGGGCATGCACACTGAATACGGCTACTCCGAGCCCAAGAGTTAACAACATTTTCTTCATAGATAAGAGATTTTAAACCTTGTACAGATATAATATTTATATAAATGAATAAAAAATAAAATTAATTGGGAGTTAACGAACTTGATAACAAATCATTAAATAGAAAATATTGCGGCAATATAACGACAAACCAGCCAAAAAAAAATGATTATGAGATGTTATAGCCCATAAATAACTGCTAAATGGTTGTTTCTCCCCCAGGTTTGCTCCCCGTCAAAACGGCCCAATTTGCCTCCGGGGGTCTTTCATTTTTTCAATTATTCTAACAATTACTGGTATCTTTTTATCTTTTTCTAAATTTTATGCGTCTAACAAAAGTTTTTGTAAAAAATACCGCATTCCTTTAGTATCTTTAAACCGTTCCCGAATTATATCGTACACCATCACCCACGGCGCAAGTCATCTGGGGGAAGTGTGCCAAAGCAAAAAATCTAAACCAAATGGATGAAGTGAAGCAAACGCAAGGTTTATACCGTCCGGAATTTGAACATGATGCCTGCGGAACAGGGTTTACAGCTCATATCAAAGGCCGTAAATCTCACCATATCATTCGTGATGCTTTAACCATGCTGGAAAACATGGAACACCGCGGAGCCTGCGGTTGTGAGCAAAACACAGGAGATGGTGCAGGAATACTGTTTCAAATGCCACATGAGTTTCTGTACGACGAATGCCTGAAACTGGGTATCCGCCTGCCGGAATTTGGAAAATACGGTGTAGGCATGGTCTTCTTTCCGAAAGAACCACGCTGGCGCGAGGAATGTCGTGAGATTCTCCAGCGCAGCGCAGAGAAACTGGGCCTCGAAATTCTTGGCTATCGCAAAGTACCGGTACGTCCGGATGGCATCGGTGAGACCGCCCTTTCTGTAGAACCAGAAATTGAACAGGTATTTATTGCCTGTCCTTATCATATCAGTGACCCGGAAATGTTTGAGCGCAAATTATTTGTGCTCCGTAACTACGCTTCTAAAACGGTTCGTAATACTGTACCGAAAGAGAAGTCACTGTTTTATATTGCGTCTCTCTCATATAAAACTATTGTATATAAAGGTCAGTTGACTACCTACCAGGTACGTCATTATTATACCGACCTGAGTGATGAGAAAATGGTATCTGCCTTTGCCCTCATCCACTCCCGGTTTGCAACCAATACTTTCCCTAGCTGGAGATTAGCGCACCCTTACCGCTATATTGCCCATAATGGTGAAATCAATACGCTCAAAGGTAACCTGAACTGGCTACGCGCCGGTGAAAGGGACTTTGTGTCCAAGTATTTTACCCCGGAAGAAATGGAAATGCTGCTTCCCATTGTGGAAGAAGGGCAGTCCGATTCTGCCTGCCTGGACAATGTAATAGAACTGCTCACCCTTACCGGTCGCTCCCTGCCACATGTAATGATGATGCTGGTTCCGGAAGCTTGGGATGGTAATGAAAGCATGGGTGAAGAAAAGAAAGCATTCTACGAATACCACGCCTCCCTCATGGAGCCCTGGGACGGTCCAGCTTCTATTTCCTTCACCGACGGGAAAATTATCGGAGCTACCCTGGATCGTAACGGTTTACGCCCCAGCCGCTTCGTAGTAACTAAAGATGATCGCGTGATCATGGCTTCTGAAGCTGGTGTGTTACCGATTGATCCTAAAAATGTAAAAGAAAAAGGCCGCCTGCAACCTGGTAAAATGTTTATCGTAGACATGGAACAGGGCCGCATTATTGGTGACGAAGAGCTGAAACAACAAATCTGCTCCCAGCAACCATATGGCGAATGGCTGAATAAATATAAGATCCGCCTGGAAGAACTGCCAGAGCCAAGGGTTACCTTTAGCCACCTGGAACATGAACAGATCTTCAAATACCAGCGCGCATTTGGCTACAGTACAGAAGACCTGGATCAGATCATTGCTCCTATGGCCATCGACGGGAAAGAACCTGTTGGCTCCATGGGTACAGATACCCCGCTCGCTGTATTGAGCAATCAGCCACAACACCTTTGCAACTATTTTAAACAATTGTTTGCCCAGGTAACCAACCCGCCAATCGATCCTATCAGGGAAAGACTGGTAATGTCGCTGGCGACTTTTGTGGGTAACAATGGCAACCTGTTGAACGAAGATCCGCTGCACTGTCATAGCCTGGCTTTGCGTCACCCGATCCTCAACAACCACGAACTCGAAAAAATACGCAGTATCGATACCGGTCTTTTCCAGGCTAAAACTTTACATACCTATTTTAAGGCAGACGGTAAACCCGGCTCCCTCGAAAAAGGATTGGCTCGTCTTTGCCGTTATGCAGTAGATGCTGTGGAAGATGGTTTCGAAGTAATCATCCTGTCCGATCGCGCCATCGACTCAGAACACGCTGCGATGCCTTCGCTGCTGGCTGCATCTGCAGTACACCACCACCTGATCCGCAAGGGTTATCGTGGCCAGGTCGGACTGATCGTGGAAGCCGGCGACGTATGGGAAGTACATCACTTCGCTTGCCTGCTGGGCTTCGGCGTAACTGCCATCAACCCATACCTGGCACTCAGCACCATCCGCGATATGAAGCTGAACAACAAGCTGGATACCGCGCTGGATGTTGATAAACTGAAAAAGAACTATATCAAGGCAGTATGCGATGGACTCCTGAAAGTATTCTCCAAGATGGGTATCTCTACCCTGCAGTCTTACCAGGGTGCACAAATCTTTGAAATACTGGGTATCAATCAGCAAACTGTTGATAAATACTTCACCGGCGCCGTTTCCCGTATCCAGGGTCTGGGGCTCGATGATATTGCCCGTGAAACACTGGCAAAACACTGGATGGGCTATGGCCGTAAGGAAACACCTATCCAGCGCTTAACAGAAGGTGGTGTATACCAGTGGAAACGTAAAGGAGAATTCCACCTCTTTAACCCTACCACTATTCACTACCTGCAGCTGGCCACCCGTATGGGCGATTACGCTGCCTTTAAAAAGTACTCTAAAGCGGTCAATGACCAAAGCGAAAAAGCCGCCACTTTACGTAGCCTGTTTTCGTTCAAGCCTAACCGCCCTTCTATTTCTATTGATGAAGTAGAACCTGCAGAAAGCATTTTCAAACGCTTCGCTACAGGAGCCATGAGCTTCGGTTCTATTTCTCACGAAGCACACTCCACGCTGGCGATTGCAATGAACCGTATCGGTGCAAAAAGCAATACCGGAGAGGGTGGGGAAGATGAGCTGCGCTACGAACAGCTGCCTAACGGCGATTCTATGCGTTCTGCTATCAAACAGGTGGCCAGCGCCCGTTTCGGCGTAACCAGCTACTATCTGACCAATGCTGATGAATTGCAGATTAAAATGGCCCAGGGTGCAAAACCCGGTGAAGGCGGACAGCTGCCCGGCCACAAAGTGGATGACTGGATCGCGAAAGTAAGACACTCCACCCCAGGTGTAGGCCTCATTTCACCACCTCCTCACCACGATATTTACTCTATCGAGGATCTGGCACAGCTGATCTACGACTTGAAAAATGCTAACCGTGCCGCCCGTATCAGTGTAAAACTGGTATCTAAAGCAGGAGTAGGTACCATTGCCGCCGGCGTGGCCAAAGCACATGCCGATGTAGTACTGGTATCCGGCTTTGACGGTGGTACCGGTGCATCACCGATCAGCTCTATCAAACACGCAGGTTTACCATGGGAACTTGGTCTGGCAGAAACACACCAAACCCTGGTAAAAAATAAACTCCGCAGCCGCGTAGTATTGCAAACAGACGGCCAGCTGAAAACCGGCCGCGACATCGCCATCGCCACCTTGCTGGGTGCGGAAGAATGGGGCGTAGCCACTGCTGCCCTCGTAGTAGAAGGTTGTATCATGATGCGTAAATGCCACGTGAATACCTGCCCTGTAGGGGTAGCCACCCAGGATCCAGAGCTGCGCAAACGCTTCAGCGGCGATCCTCAGCACGTGGTAAACCTCTTCACCTACCTCGTGGAAGAACTCCGCGAAATCATGGCTGAATTGGGCTTCCGTACCATCAATGAAATGGTGGGACAGGTAGACTGCCTGAAGGTGCGCGATAATATCACCAACTGGAAATCACAGAAACTGGATCTTTCTCCAATATTATTCAACGAAGCTGCTACCGCCGAAACCGGCCTGTACAAACAGGAAGAACAAGATCATGGTATCAGTGAAGTAATAGACTGGCAACTGCTGAAAGCAGCGCAGCCGGCACTGGAAAAGAAAACAAGGGTATTCCAGCAATATCCGGTAAAAAATACAGATCGTACCATCGGTACTATCCTGTCTAACGAAATCTCCAAACGCTACAAGAGCGAGGGATTACCGGAAGATACCCTGCACTTTAAATTCATCGGATCTGCAGGTCAGAGCTTCGGCGCCTTTACTACCAAAGGATTGACGCTGGAGCTGGAAGGAGAGGCTAACGACTACTTCGGTAAAGGGCTCTCTGGCTCCAAGCTGATTCTGTATCCGCAAAACGAAGCCGGATTCAAGGCAGAAGAAAATATCATAGCGGGCAACGTTTGCTTCTATGGTGCTACCTCCGGCGATGCCTATATCCGTGGTAAAGCAGGCGAGCGCTTCTGCGTACGTAACTCCGGCGCCACTGTAGTGGTAGAAGGAGTGGGCGATCATGGTTGCGAATACATGACAGGAGGACGAGCCGTAATCCTCGGCGAAACAGGCCGCAACTTCGGTGCCGGTATGAGCGGAGGTATTGCCTATGTGTACGATGTGAAAGGTACTTTCGCCAACCAGTGCAACCGGGATATGATCGACCTCGATCCGCTGGATCAGGAAGATGTAGCCCAGCTCCAGGACCTGATTACTAAACACCACGCCTACACGAATAGCACTGTAGCGAAGTTTATCCTGAAAGATTGGGAAAACCAACTGCGTCACTTCGTAAAAGTATTCCCGAAAGAATACAAGGCAGCATTGAAATCGGCTAAAATTCAGGGACAGAAAGTAGGTCACTGAGATTAAATTTAACATTCATCATCAAAATATCCCTTGCAGGTAAGGGACTTGTGGAGGAAAATTATGGGTAAACCTACAGGATTCCTGGAATTTACACGCGAGCTGCCCGGGAAAGCGGATCCCCGGGAAAGGGTTGGACACTATAATGAATTTGTAGAACGCTACCCGGAAAATAAATTGAACCAGCAGGCAGCTCGTTGTATGAACTGCGGCGTACCTTTTTGCCACAGCGGATGCCCGCTGGGTAACGTGATACCCGAATTCAATGATGCTGTATACCGTCAGGACTGGCAAAATGCTTACGATATTCTTACTTCCACCAATAACTTCCCGGAGTTTACCGGACGTATCTGTCCGGCACCCTGTGAAAGTGCCTGTGTGCTGGGAATAAACCAGCCACCGGTAGCCATTGAGGAAATAGAAAAACATATTATTGAAGTTGCCTTCGATAAAGGCCTGGTTCAGGCGAAAGCACCCCGCGTACGTACAGGCAAAAAAATAGCCGTAATTGGCTCCGGTCCCGCCGGACTGGCAGCAGCTGCACAGCTGAACTATGCCGGTCACTCCGTTACCGTATTTGAAAGAGATGATGCTCCCGGCGGCTTATTACGCTACGGTATCCCCGATTTCAAACTGGAAAAATGGGTGGTGGAACGCCGCGTGAAACTGATGGAGGAAGAAGGAGTGGTATTTCAATGCAATGCCAATGTAGGCGTTAACATTAGTACCAATGATCTCCTGAGAGAGTACAACGCCATTGTACTGGCAGGTGGCTCTACTATTCCCCGTGACCTCAACATTCCAGGCCGGGAACTGAAAGGTGTTCACTATGCGATGGACTTCCTGAAACAACAGAACAAAAGAGTAAGCAATAGGCCTGTAGATGGTAAAGACATCCTGGCTACCGGTAAAAATGTGGTGGTAATTGGCGGAGGTGATACCGGTTCTGACTGCGTAGGAACCAGCAACCGTCACGGCGCCATCAGCGTTACCCAACTCGAATTATTACCAAAACCTCCGGGCGAGCGTACACCATACATGCCATGGCCTACATACCCGATGGTATTAAAAACCTCTTCTTCTCATGAAGAAGGAGCAGACCGTAAATGGGCCATCGCGACCAAAGCCTTTATAGGTGATGACAATGGCCACCTGAAAGCCTTACGCCTGGTTGACCTGCAATGGACCGCCAGCGCCGACGGCCGACCAGCGAAATTTACAGAAGTACCTGGATCTGAAAGAGATGTTCCCTGCGAACTGGCATTATTGGCCATGGGCTTCTTACATCCTCAGCATACCGGGTTACTGGACCAGCTGGAAGTTGAAAAAGATGAACGCGGTAACGTAAAAGCTACCGAAAAAGATTACCTGACCTCCATTCCTAAAGTGTTCACTGCCGGCGATATGCGCCGCGGCCAATCACTGGTGGTATGGGCTATCAGCGAAGGCCGTGAGTGCGCCAGAAAAGTAGATGAGTTCCTCATGGGTAGCTCACAACTGGAAAGCAAAGACCATTCACTGCAGGCAATGGCATTATAATTATTATTACCTTTTTTCTCATAAGCAGGTTTAGATTTTGTTGTAACCTTCAGCCGGGCCGGGTTTTTACCCGGCCTATAATTTTTTAAAAATACCCCCCTGCGTCTGTTTAAAGACACAAATCCTACATCAGTAGAAACAATGCCCCCATTCAGCTATTTCTGCCCCCGAACACACCCGAAACCAGATAATTTTGCCAGCAATGAAATATCTGCTGTGTTTATGGAGCCTTTTATGGATAGTAACCGCTGTGACAGCACAGTCGGCTCAACACACTGTGCTCATCAACAATGGCCCCCTGAAGAAAGGTGTCTATAAAACTTTCGCTGAGTTTCAAACCAATAGTCCCTCAGAAGAAGGCGACCTTCTGATTAAAAACCGTAGTACCGCCGCGCAGATTTACCTGCTGGCCAACCGGAATGAACTCGTACTCCGCGATGATGCCGGCCAGGAACATAAAGTGAAAAATTATTGGGGATATTGCGATGGGATTAACATCTACATAAAAGATAACGGGCTGAATAAACTGGAAACCATCGGCTATTACTGTATTTATACCCTCCACGCCATTCAGCCATCCCCCAGCTATGTGAACCAGGCCGACATGACCGTCAACAGTATCAGTACCCCTGTAGTACTCAGGAAAGTATTAAACATCGTTACCGGCGAAGTGCTGGAATTATCCGCCTATAATCTCCGCAAATACATACTTCCCCAGGACAGCACCCTGCTCGATGAATTCAGGGCAGATAAGGAAAAGAAAGGTCAGCTGGTTCATTATATTTACCGGTTCAATGAGCGGAATAAACCGGTAATTCAATAATTTATTTCAATTTGATCATGTTTAGACCCCGTTAACCAATACCATTCTCCACAGTTTTATCTCCATGCCTCACAATTTTGTGAGATCATTTAAAATCATCCTTTCATGAAAAAAGAACTAATTGACGCATTGTTTGCTCAGTTTGAACTGGCGTGTTATTTACATCACGAAGTGGAGTGCTGGAGCGCACGGGAGTTACAGCCCATTCTTGGTTACCTGAGATGGGAAAACTTCTTTAAGGTCATTGAAAAAGCAAGGGTCTCTTGCAAGAACAGTGGAGTAGCTATTTTGGATCATTTTCGTGATATCACGAAAACGATAAATACCCCTAAGGGAGGCCAAAGAGCGTTGCAAGACTTTGCTCTTACCCGCTACGCCTGTTACCTCATCGCTCAAAATGGCGACGCTCAAAAAGACCCGATTGCCTTTGCTCAAACCTATTTCGCCGTCCAGTCGCGCAAACAAGAAGTCATCGAAAAACGATTGTTAGACATTGACCGTCTTAACGAGAGAGAAAAGTTATCCAGGTCTGAAAAAATATTATCTGGTATAGCCTATGAACAGGGAGTAGATGAAAAAGGATTTGCCAATATCAGGTCCAAAGGCGATAAAGCATTATTTGGCGGGTTCTCTACCCAGGACATGAAGAAAAAACTGGCGGTCCCAAACAATCGGCCCCTGGCAGACTTTCTTCCAACATTAACGATACAGGCCAAAGCACTGGCAACAGGCATCACAAGTCACAATGTTATCGAAAAAGACCTTCATGGAGAAGCCAGTATTACGGATGAACATGTAGATAACAATTCTGCCGTCAGAAAAATTACTGCTCGACCGGGGCGTCAAACCAGAGAGCCTTCCCTGGTCAGAAGATGTAGATAAAGTGAAACGAAGAATAAAAAAAGAAAACCAACAGGCACTCAACCAGCCATCCAGAAAAGAATAAACCTTAATAATTCCTCATCTGATCTAACTCTACTTCCACCAATCGCAGTATTTTACGCGCCCTCTTTTTACTATTTTCCCCAAATAGTGTGTCCGTTACCGTATTTAATGTATTCTTGCAATAACTATTTCATTCCTATACCCTACAGGTATGGATTTTGTTGTACCCCCGGCGTGCGCCCCGGTTACACTATCCTACCGGCAAGTAAACTATAAGCGTGCTTTTGCGTTTATATTCTGTAATTGAATTTTGTAATATAACCTAGTGACAGAACCAGCAGAAACCGGAGAAAAACACGGCCGCCCCTGGTGGCGATGGCTGATATGGATAATTGTTGCGGTGCTCCTTTTGCCCGTAATGGTCGTATTATTGTTACAACTGGACGGGGTTCAAAATTACCTGAGACAGCAAGGCGAGCTATACCTGCGAAAAAAATTACACACTAAAGTACAGATTGGCTATCTCCGGGCACGAGGCTGGCAATACCTCGAACTCCGCAATGTATATGTAGCCGACACTTCCAACCAGGCACTATTGTACTCCGGCTCCCTGAAAGTACACTATAACCTGCTATCCCTGATCAGTAACGAGCTGAAAATCGATAAACTGGAATGGGATACCCTGGTAATAAACGTTTACCGGCATCCCGGAGACTCCACCTTTAACTACCAGTTCGCCATAGATGCTTTCGTCACACCGTCATCCAAACCAGATACTATTTCCCCAAAAACCGGGACCACGATGCAGTTTCTGCTCAAAGATATTTCTCTCCGTAAAGTCAAAATAAGTTATCTCGATGACCCCGGTGGCATGTATGCCGTACTCACCTGGGATAATCTCCATGTAGATCCGGATGACCTGCTGATAGATGACGGCATTTACGCCTTTAGAGGCATTACCCTGGATGGATTGAAAGGATTTTTCCATCAAACTTATACCGGACCAGCCATCACTTCCGCAGCACCGCCACCACCGCCTGCAGATACCAACAGTGCCTCCCTCCACCTGCTTTTGAAAAAACTTCAACTTAATAATAGCAGCTTCTTATATGCAGACGATGGAATAGGCATCAACACCGCCTGGCATGTAGGAGCGCTATTGCTGCGTAACAGCAGCCTCGATCAGGACTCAACCCGTATACAGGTAGGTGATCTGGCCATCAGCAATACCCATGGTATGCTGATGATGGTTCCCGGAAAAGATACAGTAGTGTCAGCACCGAAGGATACTACCCCCAATACCTGGCAGGTACTGGCTACCCAGGTAAACCTCGACAAGCTATCCATGCGCTACGACAACGGCGGCCCGGCCCCAAAAGCTGCTGGCCCCGACCCGGACTACAATCACCTGCTCCTGACGCGGTTTTCCAGTAAAATCCACAATATCCGTTATGCTCCTGATAGCATCTCTGTAGATATTAAAACACTGACAGCCCAGGATAAATCTGGTTTTGCAATCCGTAAAGCCAATATGGACGTGCTTTTTACCCCCCGCTCCCTGGCGCTTCGCAACTTCCTGTTGCAAACCAATAAAAGCACTCTACGCAAACAAATATTAGTAACGGTACCTTCCTGGTCAGGTATTTCCGATAAACTGGATCAGCTGGGACTCGATGCCAATCTCGACTCTGTACACATAGCACTGGGAGAGTGGTTACCCTTTGTTCCCGACGCCCGCAAAAACAAATCTTTTGCACCATTGTGGAAAAAAGAACTAACAGTAGCGGCTATACTAAAAGGTACGCTGGGAGAGTTAAACATTAAACAGCTCTACCTCAACGACCAGGAAGGGAATCTGATTAAAGCCAACGATGGCCAGGTGTTACACGCTACCAATGCTGATCTTCTCAGCGCCAATCTCCCCAACCTGTATATACAATCCGGCAATAAAGCTTTGCGCTCATGGCTGCCTGCAGGTACGCTGCCAGACACACCCCGGATTCCGGAGCATATGTTGATCACCGGTATGTTTAAAGGAGGCATTAAAAATCTCATTACACAGCTACAGTTGAAAAGCGACTATGCAAACGCCAACATCAACGCCCAGCTGGTAAACATTACGGATAGCATCCGTAGCAGTTATACTATCAGCATTCCTTATTTCCGGGCTAATCCGGGCATTATGCTCTATGATACCACCATGGGATGGATAGCAGGGAAACTGAGTGCTACCGGTCAAGGCTATACGCTAAAACAAATGGCTGCCAAAGCCAATCTCCAGTTAACAGAAGCTACCTATAACGCCTATACGTATAACGACATTGATATCAACGCCGGCATTGACAAAGGAGCTTTCGAAGCGCAAGGCGAAAGCGCCGATAGCAACGTGGAAGCCACTTTCAACATCAACGGTCAACTGTCAGATACAACCATCCGCAACCTGAAAGTAAATATGGCGCTGACTAAGGCCGACTTGTTTACCACGCACTGGTATACTGAACCTTTGACGCTGCAAGGCAATCTGCTGGCTGACTTCAGTAGCATTGAACCAGAACACATAGAAGGAAATGCCTTCCTTACCAAATGGCAAATTGCTACTAAAGGTCAGGTGTTTCCATTAGACAGCATTTCCCTGCTGACTCAATATACTGATCAACAACACATTACACTTAAAAGCCCATTTGGATTAATAACCGCATATGGACATATTGACTACAGAAAAGTAGGTGGCGCGTTGGCGGGAGTTATTAACAAACCGCTATTGCCCACAGATTCCAATAAGATTAGCATTCCAGCAGGCCAACAGCTGACCTGGAACGCCTCGTTGATATGGCCCAAAAACCTGCAGGGCCTGATGCCTGCCCTCCACATGGAAGTTCCGCTGGTAATGAACGGACGGCTAAACAGCGACAGTAGCCTGCTGTTACTCAGTGCCAACCTCCCCCGGGTTAATTACGACTCCTTGCAGATAGATAGCCTGCGCATGTTTGCCCGGATTATAGATACATCCATGCAAACCTATGTGGCACTCTCCCGGATGCAGCACCCATCTTTTCCTCTTTACCGTACCTTCCTGAAAGCCACAGCCAATACCGGCAAAGTCGACTTCGACCTCGAGCTGGATGACGTAAAACGGCGACCCAAATATAAACTGGGCGGTATCCTTACCTTCCTGAAGGAAAACGCCATGGAGTTATCACTTAAACCTGGACTGCTGTTAAACAAACAGACCTGGACAGTAGCCGACAATAATATCCTCCGCATAAAAAATGGCGCGCCGGATACGGCCAATATCAAACTGTCGTATGGCGCCCAATCTATACAGGTAGCTACCCAGCCCGATAGCAGCGCGGTTCCCGCGCTACAGGCGAATATTGCCAACTTCCAGCTATCTACCATTACGGGCATGCTAGCCACAGATACCTTGCTGGCCAATGGTATCCTGAACGCTGATGCTACAGTACATAATTGGGATAAGTCTCCGCTCATACATGCCAATCTAAATATCGACAGCCTAACAGTAAAGAACACACATATGGGAAATCTCCACGCTAATGTGGAAAATACCAGCCCTTCTCAATACCAGCTAACAGCTGATCTCACAGGTAATGACAACGACGTCAAAATAAATGGCACTTACGATAGCATCATCAATGGACAATTGAATATCAACAAGCTGAATATGGCTGCACTGGAGCCCTTCACAATGGGCAATGTTACCCGGATGTCGGGTAGTGCCAACGGCCAGTTCAATATCTCGGGCACGACTTCAGCGCCACAGGTAACCGGCCATTTACATTTCAATAATGCTCAGGGCATGGTCACCATGATTGGCAGCACCCTCCACCTGCCCGATGAAGATATTTTGATTGACGAAAACGGGATACAGCTAAATAATCTTGTTATTGCCGATAGTCTCAACAATGAGCTGGTAGTAGATGGGCGCATCAATACAAAAGACCTGACCAACTATCGCTTCAACCTGAGTGTTACCGCCGACAATTTTATGGCCCTGGGCAAACAACAAAGCCCGGATCAATGGATCTATGGCCCCGCCTTTATCGATAGCAAAATAAAAATACGAGGCACGCTGGACCTTCCCCGGATCGATGCTACGGTGAAGCTTCGCGATAAATCCAGCGTTACCATGATGCTGCCACAGGATGAACCCGGCCTGGCAAATAGGGAAGGAGTGGTGGAATTTGTGGATATGTCAAACCCGGTCGATTCTGCTATGCTGGCCAAACGAGATAGCCTCAAATACCATACTACCCGCCTTAAAGGCATGTATTTATCCGGTAACCTGGAGATTACACCCGAGTCCATTATCAAAATCATCATCGATCAGCAAAACGGTGACTTCGTACAGGCAAAAGGTACCGCCAACATCAACGCTACACTGGATCCCAGTAGCAAAATGAGCCTGACCGGCCGGTACGAAATAACAGAAGGGAAATATGAAATGTCGCTGAACCAGCTGATCAAGCGCTCTTTCGATATTGAAAAGGGTAGCTTCATTTCCTTTAACGGTGATCCAACCAATGCCGATCTCGATATCACCGCCAAATACACCGTAAACGCACCCGCATACGACCTCGTGGCCGATCAGCTGCAAAGTATGACGCCGGAACAACGCAATATGTATAAACAGCGTATGCCGTTCCTGGTATACCTGATGATCAAGGGTAATCTGGCCAAACCAGATATCAGCTTCCGCCTCGACCTGCCGGAAAAAGACAGGAATACCCTGAGCGGTACGCCATATAACCGCCTGAAACAAATTAACCAGGTGCCCTCAGAGCTAAACAAACAAGTAATGGGACTCCTCGTCCTTAATACATTTATTCCTGACGATCCGATGAGCACCCTCGATGCGGGCTCCGGAGGCGGAGTGGGACAGGCGGCTAAAAACAGCGTGAGTAAAATTTTATCCCAACAGCTAAATAACCTCGCCGGCAACCTGATCAAAGGCATTGATCTCAACTTCGACCTGCAAAACCAGGAAGACTATTCTACCGGCACAGCCCAGGAAAGTACCAACCTGAAGGTTGGAGCTTCCAAACGACTGTTCAACGATCGTTTAACCGTTTCCGTTGGTTCCAATATTATGTTGCAGGGCACCCAGCAAAATGCCAGCTCCCTGATCGGAGATATCTCCCTGGAGTATAAACTAACCCGCGATGGACGCTATAGAATCCGTGTATATCAACGCAACGACAATACTACAGTGATTGATGGTCAGGTAGTGGAAACAGGCGTAGCCTTTGCATTGGTAATGGACTACGACGAGTTCAGGGAAATTCTGCAGCGCTCAAAAACAGCCACTATCCGGCAAAAACTACGCGATAGGAAAAAAAATAAAGATAATAATACGACTACACCCGATGCGAAAAGCAAGTAACCATATCATTCTCTGTACAGCATGTTGCCTGATATACCTGGTAATCAGTTCCTGTAGCACCACACGCAGTGTGCCGGAGGGAGATCGCCTGTATACCGGCAGTGAAGTGAAATGGATCAATGATACCGTTACCCATAAAAAGCCCAGAGACTATAGCTCGCTGGTGGAAGGCATGGAAAAAAGAATCCGTCCCAACAGAAACCGCAGGTTCCTGGGAATGCCCATCAAACTTTGGTTATACAACCTCGGCAAAGAGCCCAAAGGAAAAGGGCTGAATTACCTGTTCCGTAAAAAATGGGGAGAACCACCGGTATTGCTAAGTACCGCGAAGCCCGAGTATACTTCAAAAATATTGGAAGAATACCTGGTCGATAATGGTTTCTTCCAGGCCGGTGTCACCTCCGCAGTTAAATTTTCCGGCAAGAAAAAAGCATCTATTACTTACACCGCCACACCCAATCACCGCTATACCATCAAGAGCGTTACCTTCATCACAGACACTAGCGCCATCGGGAAAACCGTTGCCGGTACTAAAGAAGAAAGCTCATTGATTGTAGGTAGGCCTTATTCGCTCGACTCCATAAAAGCCGAACGGGAACGTATACACGCAGCATTAAAAGAGCAGGGATACTATTACTTTACACCAGACTATCTGCTGGTGCAGGTCGACAGTACCAATAGCGGAACGGTAGATCTCTATGTTAAAATTAAAGATAATACACCCCAGCTGGCGCTGCGTCCGTATCGTATGCACGATATTACGCTATTCCCGGATTACTCGCTGGATAATGATTCTACCTCTACGCTCGGAACACCCATAAGATACAGGGGCATTTATATTGTTGATTCGGTGAAACGATTTAAAACCTCCACCTTCAACCGCTCTGTATTTTTACGCCCCGATAGCTTATACCGGCTCAGCTCTCACAATATCACCCTGCAAAGGCTGATCAACCTGGGTGTTTTCAAATTTGTAAAAGGCCAGTTTACGCCTGTAAGAGATACATCTATCCATAATATCACCGGCGGCAATCCCAATGCAGTACCCGGTAGGAGAGATAATTCCTCCCGGAATTTTATCCGGCGAGATTCTCTCCATCTCAGGGATTCTTCTATGGCCACAAACTATCGCGCCATGGTGAATAACCGCGTATCGCTCGACAGTGGCTGGCTGGATGCCAAATTCTACCTGACTCCTTACAAACGGCGCTCCCTGCAAACAGAACTCCGGGGAACGTCTAAATCAAATGGATTTATAGGATCCCAAATACAGATTACGGCTAAAAACCGTAACTGGCTTCATTCCGCTTCCCTGCTTGAAATAGGATTGAGAGGTGGTATGGAATGGCAAACCGGCAATAAATCGTCCGGCGCTTCAAACTCTTATGGATTAGGAGCAGAAGTAGCGGTAACCTTCCCCCGGTTTATTACACCCATCAGAGGGTTTAATATACGTACTCCCTATGTTCCTAAAACCCGTATAAGCGCCAGCTATGAATTATATAGCCGCGCCAATCTGTATAATTTAAACGCATATACACTACAGTTGCAATACCTGTGGCAGAAATCGCAATACCTCAGCCACATCTTTGCTCCTATTGCCATCACATATGTATTACCAACAAAAACAACGGCAGCCTACGATAGTATCCTGGCCAACGACCCCAGCCAGCGATCCGCTATTGAAAAGCAATTTATCCTCGGCGGTAATTATACCATTACTTACAATAACCAACGCCCCAACCAGGTACATAGTTTTTACCTCAGCGGCAATATCGATATCTCCGGAAATCTGGCTGGCCTGGTCGTTCCGAGAAATGATACGGGGCAAAAAACGATATTAGGCAACTCATTTGCACAATATGAGAGGTTCACTGTAGAAGGGCGACACTACTGGCATATCGGTAAAGGAAAGCAATGGGTGAACCGCTTACTGGTCGGGTACGGATTACCATATGGCAACTCTTCCACACTGCCATTCGTGAAACAGTTTTTCACTGGCGGTAGCAGCAGTATCCGGGCCTTCAGAGCACGGACCCTTGGACCTGGGTCGTATCATAACAAGGCCGTAGATACCTCTGCCTTGCTGGCCAACGAAGCCGGCGATATTAAACTTGAATTCAACTCAGAACTCCGGGTACACGTTGCCAGCGTATTCAATGTGGCCGCCTTTATCGATGCCGGTAATATCTGGTTACAAAAAGATGTACCAGACAAGCCTGGCAGTAAGTTTACATTTAATACTTTTTACAGGGAAATAGCCGTGGGCGGCGGTGTGGGGTTACGCATTGATGCGTCTATCGTAGTGGTACGCCTGGATCTGGCGATGCCATTGCGTATTCCTTATCTTCCCGAAAATGAACGCTGGGTCATCAACAAAATCAATTTCGGCGATCCCGAATGGCGCAAGAAAAACCTGATCTTAAATATTGCCATCGGGTATCCGTTTTAAAATACTAGTATTTGCAGGGGAGATACCTGATAAAGGCTATCTCCCTGCAAATACACTCCCTACAACACATCTTTCAAATGCTTATAGTTCGATTTAACTGCCTCAAAGACTTCGTCATACCTGCCTCCTAATATCAGTTTCCCCATCCACAATGCATATCCCTTCATTTGAGAAAACTCAATCTTCGGTGGCATTGCCAGCGATTCGGGATTAGTAAAGATATTCACCAGCACAGGGCCTTCCGTTTTACCAGCTTTCGATAATATACTTTCTACTTCTTCAGGTTTGTGAATGGAAAAAGCAGTGAATCCCATCGCTGCAGCTACCACGGCAAAATCTGGATTCTCCATATTCGTTTGCCAGTCAGGAAGCCCCGCAACCTCCATTTCCAGTTTCACCATTCCCAGGGCGCGGTTATTAAACACAATCACTTTTATCGGTAGTTTATATTGCTTAATCGTCATCAAATCACCTAAAAGCATCGTTAACCCACCATCGCCACATAAGGCAAATACCTCCCGGCCCGGCTGCGACAGCGCGGCGCCTATTGCCTGGGGCATCGCATTTGCCATAGACCCATGATTAAAGGATCCCAGTAGCGTACGCTTTCCCGTCCCTTCCAGGTACCGGGCCGTCCACACATTCGTCATTCCCGTATCTACCGTAAAAATGGCATCATTCGCTGCAATCCTGTTAAGCACACTTGCTACAAACTCCGGACTGATGGCATCTTCTTTTCCGGTATCTTCAACATAGGTCTGCATTTTCTTCTTTACCTCCTGGTAAAATGCAAGCATACTATCCAGAAAGTCACTTTCCGGATGCTCTTTGAGCAGCGGCAATAACGCTTTCAGCGTATCTCCAATATCCCCGCAAAGCCCCATCTCCAGTGAAGCGCGACGCCCCAATCTTTCCGGTTGTATATCTATTTGTACTATTTTGGTATCCCCAGGAATAAAGGGCGTATAAGGGAAATCTGTTCCCAACAACAATAATACATCAGCTTCATGCATGCTTCTATAGGCCGAGGCCAGCCCCAGCAAGCCCGTCATACCCACTTCATTGGGATTGTTGTATTGTATTCCCATCTTGGCCCGGAAAGAATAAGCGACAGGAGCCTTTAATACCTGCGACAATGTAACCACTTCATCATGAGCATCCACAGCTCCTAACCCGCAATAAATGGCAATTTTTCCGGCATCGTTCAACAAACTTGCCAGCTCTTGCAAATCAGCAGGAGAGGGGCATATTACCGGGCGGGGATGATACAACCGGGTAGCAGTAGGAATATCCCTGGCATCAGACGCAGCCACATCTCCCGGTAATCCCAACACAGCTACACCATGCTTATGCACAGCATGTTGTAAAGCCGCCTGCATCATCCTGGGTGCCTGCTCTGCAGTTGCAGCCACCTGATTATAACAACTGCAGTCGTCAAACAACTTGATTGTATTGGTTTCCTGGAAATAATCACTCCCAAACTCATTGGTGGCGCAGGTAGAGGCAATCGCCACGACTGACGCACCGGAGCGATGCGCGTCATATAAACCGTTAATCAGGTGTACATGCCCAGGCCCGCTACTTCCGGCACAACAGGCCAATCCATTTAACTGCGCCTCCGCACTGGCCGCATAGGCGCCCACTTCCTCATGTCTTACATGTATCCACTGTATCCTTCCATCACGGCGAACCGCATCATTAATGTGATTTAAGCTGTCGCCGGTAACAGCATAAATACGTTTAATGCCGGCGTTAGCCAGCATATCAACCAGTTGATCTGCCACATTTTTTGCCATAAAATTCTGATTTCTGATGTACCTGGTTAAAACAGCTCCGTTTTCACATTGTTCAACCAGCCAACACTAAATAATCATGAAGACCACCTACTACATGAAAAAATGCTTTATTTTTATGGCATCGCCTAAATCGCTATCAATGAAACCTATCCCTTCTCGCATATACCGTAGCCGGTTGTTACTACTCGTTACCTTGCTCTTGGTGGTTACAGCTTCATGTAGCCGGAAAATTGTTGAAAAGGGAAAGGCATCCTATTATGGCGATTCTTTCGACGGCAAACGTACCGCCAGCGGGGAAACCTTCCGCCAGCGGGGATTAACAGCCGCTCACAAATCATTGCCTTTTGGTACGCGCGTTACCGTTACCAATGTAGCTAACGGTAAAAGCGTGAAAGTCCGCATCAACGACAGAGGGCCTTTTGTTGCCGGCCGTATCATAGACCTTTCGCAGAAAGCCGCTTCCAAAATAGGTATGCTTAATACCGGCGTTGCGAATGTGGAAGTGAAATACAAAAAGAAAAAAGGCAAAAAATAAATCACCCTAGCTGATGAACGCCTCCCTCTCTCTTGCCGTTATTTCTTCCCGTATGCGGCCCTTCCATAAATTCTTCTAGCATCTTCTTGCAAAATGCTGGCAGATCTTTAGGAGTACGACTTGTTACCAATCCCTGGTCAGTAACCACTTCTTCATCTACCCACAAAGCCCCGGCATTCTGGAGGTCGGTTTTTAATGATTTATAAGACGTCACCTTACGACCATCCAATTCCCCCGTCTCAATAAGTGTCCATGGACCATGACAAATAGCCGCAACAGGTTTACTTTCGTCAAAGAAACCAGTAATGAAAGAAATCACCTGGTCATTGGTACGTAAATGGTCAGGATTCATCACTCCTCCCGGCAATACCAGCGCATCATAGTCTTCCGCCACCACCGAGCCAATTTGCTTATCTACCGGGTAGTCTTTACCCCATTCTTTTTCAGCCCATGCCTTTACAGTCTTCTCTTCCGGCGATATAATGTCGACTGTAGCCCCCGCATTCTTCAGCGCTTCTACCGGCTGGGTCAGTTCCACTTCCTCAAATCCATTGGCCACTACGACCGCTATTTTCTTGTTGATTAATTGCTTTTCCATATTATGCGTTTTTAGTTTATTTTTTAATGCTGTCTTTGGTAGATAAACATCTTGCGACAACCCTCCCTATGCTCAAAAATAATTCCTGTTACCTGCTCATTGCCTGTGCGCAATTGTAATCGTTCAGTATGGCTGAAGATTGTATATTTTGCTGCGCATACCGTGTTAAAAATCCACGCATTCTCATCCGTTTGTAATTTTTTGCCAGCAACATTGCATTTAGAAACAGATGCTGCTTTATTTGTTGACTTACAACCAAAGAACAATGAAACAAAAAATCTTACTGGCAACATTGCTGGCTATTTGCCTGACAAACCATCACATCTTTGCGCAAGCACCTGCGGTAACGCTCCCTGGCTTTACCGCCTACGCCGATCCGGCAGAAGAAAATGTGGAGATTAACTACAAAAATGGCGTTGTGGATTGGACTGGTAATATGAACACGGTCAACTTCTATTTCCATGTAGCCACAGCTGGCCTTCTCCAGGTGGCGCTACAGGCAAAATCTGATGCTGAAAGCAAAATTTCTGTTGCTGTAAATGGGATAGAAAAAGTAATTAGCATACCTAACAATAATACATATGTCGATGTTCCCGTATTACAAACGAAAATTAAAACGCCCGGATTCTACTGTGTATCGCTTAAAGGTATTAGCAAGAATGGAAAAGTATATGCAGATGTGAAAGGTATTACCCTTAGCGGCACTGCCACTAAAGATATTCAATACAATGCCAAACCCTGGCGCCGTGCGGCTTCAGTGCACTTAAACTATCCTGTTCCCGAAGGAAAAAATGTAGAATGGTTTTATGGAGAAATTAAAGTACCGGAAGGAGAAGATAAACTCGGTACTTATTTCATGTCTTGCGGATTTCATCGCGGGTACTTTGGTATGCAGGTAAATTCTCCTACTGAAAGAAGAATTATTTTTTCTGTTTGGGATGCTGGTGGAGAGCCTGAAGAACGCAACAAAGTAAAGTATGAAGACCAGGTAGTTATGCTTGCGAAAGGCGATAGTGTTATTGCCAGCGGGTTTGGAGGCGAAGGTACCGGCGGTCATAGTCATTGGGTGTATGATTGGAAAGCGGGTCAAAACTATCGTTTCCTGATGCACAGCGTACCTTCCGGTACTACCACTACTTACACCGCGTACTTCTATGTTCCTGAACATCATGAATGGAAACTGATCGCCAGCTTCCGCGCGCCCAAAGATGGTAAATATATGGGCCATCTTTATTCCTTCCTGGAAAACTTCTCCTTCGAAAATGGGCACCTCGGCCGCAAAGGCTACTTTGGTAACGAATGGATTAAAACCAATACCGGCGAATGGATAGAACTCACCAAAGCCAAATTCTCGAACGATGCTACGGCTAAAGCCAAAGATCGTATTGATTATGGCGGCGGCTCAGAAAACGGCTGGTTCTACCTCTGGAACAGCGGTTTTAAACCTGCTAATGCTCAATATGGTGATCTCTTCGAACGCCCGGCTACTGGCACACCTCCCGTAATTGACCTTCCAAAATTCTGATGCCTCTCTTAAGGAATCGAGTAGGAAGGTAGCCATTATTTGGCTACCTGTCCTCTCACACCACCGTACGTACCGGTCTGGTATACGGCGGTTTGTCAAAATAATTTCTTCTGATGTTCTGTTTTCAGATAATAATGTTGA
>NZ_JABAOB010000017.1:0-1283 GCF_012726295.1 Chitinophaga sp. Ak27
TCAGTGATTAAAAGTTCTTTGACATATTGGGAAATGCAAGTTGTATTCGAAATAGTAGTATTAGAATACTAAAGATTTTTAAAGCGAATAAGGGCGCATGGTGGATGCCTAGGATCTAAGAGGCGAAGAAGGACGTGGTAAGCTGCGATAAGCTACGGGGAGATGCAAACGATCGTTACATCCGTAGATTTCCGAATGGGACAACCCGGCACGCTGAAGGCGTGTCACTCTGGAAAGAGAGCCAACGCAGGGAACTGAAACATCTAAGTACCTGCAGGAAAAGAAAATAAATAATGATTCCCTAAGTAGTGGCGAGCGAACGGGGAAGAGCCCAAACCGGATCGAAGCAATTCTATCCGGGGTTGTAGGACTACTTTTAGAAAGTCAGATCAAGTTGAATCATCTGGAAAGATGAGCCGCAGCAGGTGATAGCCCTGTAGACAGAAATTCTGATGGACGTGTAGTATCCTGAGTAGCGCGGGACCGGAGGAATCCTGTGTGAAACTGCCAGCACCATCTGGTAAGGCTAAATACTCCTTAGATACCGATAGTGAACCAGTACCGTAAGGGAAAGGTGAAAAGTACTCCGAACAGGAGAGTGAAATAGTTCCTGAAACCGTGCGCTTACAAGCGGTCGGAGCCCGCAAGGGTGACGGCGTGCCTTTTGCATAATGAGCCTACGAGTTACTCCTCACTGGCAAGGTTAAGGTCTTCAGTACCGGAGCCGCAGCGAAAGCAAGTTCTAACAGAGCGAATTAGTCAGTGGGGGTAGACGCGAAACTTTGTGATCTATCCATGGGCAGGGTGAAGGTTAGGTAAAACTAACTGGAGGCCCGAACTCATTAGCGTTGAAAAGCTATGGGATGACCTGTGGATAGGGGTGAAAGGCCAATCAAACTGAGAGATAGCTCGTTCTCCCCGAAATGTTTTTAGGAACAGCCTTGGATATAGACGTGTTATAGAGGTAGAGCTACTAATTGGGCTAGGGGGCTTCACCGCCTACCAAACCCTAATAAACTCCGAATGCTATAACATAATCTCCAGGAGTGAGGCTGTGGGCGCTAAGGTCCATGGCCGAGAGGGAAATAACCCAGACTAACAGCTAAGGTCCCTAATGATATGTTAAGTTGAACAAACGCGGTTCAAATCCTAAAACAGCCAGGATGTTGGCTTGGAAGCAGCCATTCATTTAAAGAGTGCGTAACAGCTCACTGGTCGAGGGTTTGGGCACGGAAAATAATCGGGCATCAAACATATAACCGAAGCTTTAGGCCTAGTATGCA
>NZ_JABAOB010000017.1:1331-3169 GCF_012726295.1 Chitinophaga sp. Ak27
TGAGACATGCTGGAGCGTTTAGAAAAGAAAATGTAGGCATAAGTAACGATAAATAAGATGAAAAATCTTATCGCCGTAAGACTAAGGGTTCCTGATCAACGCTAATCGGATCAGGGTTAGTCGGGTCCTTAGGCAAAGCCGAGAGGTGAAGCTGATGGCAAACTGGTGAATATTCCAGTACCTGCTATAAATTCGATGGAGTAACGGAGTAGTGAAAGGATCGCGCACTTACGGAATAGTGCGTTAAAGGGTGTAGTTATATTCTTGGTAGGTAAATCCGCCAGGGATGATGAACCTGATAGTACAGCAAAGCTTCGGCCGCGCTGATAGTATCCCTAATCAGACTTCCAAGAAAAACTTCTAAGGTTCGTTTATAGCAGCCCGTACCGCAAACCGACACAGGTAGTCGAGATGAGTATTCTCAGGCGCTCGAGTGATCCGTGGTAAAGGAACTAGGCAAATTGACGCTGTAACTTCGGGATAAGGCGTGCCACAGTGATGTGGCCTCAGTAAAATGGTACAACCAACTGTTTAACAAAAACACAGGGCCCTGCAAAATCGAAAGATGACGTATAGAGCCTGATACCTGCCCGGTGCTGGAAGGTTAAGGAAGGATGTTCGGAGTAATCCAAAGCTTCTGACTGAAGCCCCAGTAAACGGCGGCCGTAACTATAACGGTCCTAAGGTAGCGAAATTCCTTGTCGGGTAAGTTCCGACCTGCACGAATGGTCTAATGAGTTGTACACTGTCTCTACCACGAGCTCGGTGAAATTGTAGTATCGGTGAAGATGCCGGTTAATCGCAACGGGACGGAAAGACCCCGTGAACCTTCACTACAACTTAACATTGATTTTGAATGCCAGATGTGTAGGATAGTTGGGAGACTATGAAGCAGGTTCGCCAGGACTTGTGGAGTCATCGTTGAAATACCAACCTTCTGTTATTTAGAGTCTAATCCGGCAACGGAGACATTGTTTGGTGGGTAGTTTGACTGGGGTGGTCGCCTCCTAAAAGGTAACGGAGGCTCGCAAAGGTACCCTCAGTACGGTTGGTAATCGTACGCAGAGCGCATTAGTATAAGGGTGCTTGACTGTGAGGCAAACAAGCCGAGCAGGTGCGAAAGCAGGCTAAAGTGATCCGGTGGTTCTGTATGGAAGGGCCATCGCTCAAAGGATAAAAGGTACTCCGGGGATAACAGGCTGATCTCACCCAAGAGCTCATATCGACGGTGAGGTTTGGCACCTCGATGTCGGTTCGTCACATCCTGGGGCTGGAGAAGGTCCCAAGGGTTCGGCTGTTCGCCGATTAAAGTGGCACGTGAACTGGGTTCAGAACGTCGCAAGACAGTTCGGTCCCTATCTGTTGTGATCGTTAGTAAATTGAGAGGACATGACCTTAGTACGAGAGGACCGGGTCGTACGTACCGCTGGTGTATCTGTTGTGCCGCCAGGTGCAGTGCAGAGTAGCTATGTACGGATAGGATAAACGCTGAAAGCATCTAAGCGTGAAACCTGCTTCAAGATGAGTTTACTTTTAAGGGCCGTCGCAGACTACGACGTTGATAGGTTACAGGTGTAAGGGTGGTAACATCGCAGCCGAGTAATACTAATTGCCCGTAAGCTTTAATTTTATTTTTATACTGCGCTAAAGAATTTTGAATACAACTTTCCCGATATGTTATCTTATTAGTTTGCTGTAACAGCAAAAAGATCTTATGGTGGTTATGCCGAGGGTGTTCACCTCTTCCCATTCCGAACAGAGAAGTTAAGCCCCTCATGGCCGATGGTACTGCACTATCATGCGGGAGAGTAGGTAGCTGCCATACTTATTAAGAAAAG
>NZ_JABAOB010000018.1 GCF_012726295.1 Chitinophaga sp. Ak27
AATCGAGTAGGAAGGTAGCCATTATTTGGCTACCTGTCCTCTCACACCACCGTACGTACCGGTCTGGTATACGGCGGTTTGTCAAAATAATTTCTTCTGATGTTCTGTTTTCAGATAATAATGTTGATGGAACCCTATATAGCCTAGCTTCTTAAAGTATGCATCAGTCAATGTGCTACTTAGCAAAGGACTTCGTGCTATACGCATATATCCGTAGCTTGTATTGCTCCATCGCAGCGCTTTATACCTGTCTATACCCAGCTTTATCAGGTGTCTGTATCGCCCCCTGATTGTCTTCCATTGTTTCCACAAGCACATACGCAGACGAACCCGCACATGACTATCCAGTCTAAGCAGCAGCTTTCTGCAATCTGCCAGATGGAAGTAGTTTACCCAACCGACGATGATCGATTCCAAACGATTGATTCGTTCTTTCTCGGGCTCCAGCTTGCTGCGACTGGTTAATTGCCGGATTTTGTCTTTGACTCGTTGTTCTCCCGATAATGGTACCCGTATCCTGTACCTGCCTTTACTACGGTAGAAAGAAAATCCCAGTAATTGGCTGTATAAAGGACGGCTGATCTTCGTTTTCTCCCGGTTTACTTTTAGTCGCAGATAGCCTTCTATATAACCTGTTATGCTTTCCAATACCCGATGAGCGGATTTATTACTGTTCACATAGATACTACAATCATCTGCATAACGCACGAACTTATGCCCACGTTTTTGTAACTCTGTATCCAGCTCATGTAACACTATATTGGATAATAACGGGCTTAAGGGAGATCCCTGCGGGGTGCCTTCCTGCCGGGGGCTTACAGTCCCTCCAAGCAGTATACCACTTTTCAGATAACGCCGGATTAAGGCCAGTGTACGTCTATCTGATATCCGTTCCGATAAACGACTTATCAATCGATCGTGATGGACCCGGTCAAAGAAATTTTCCAAATCCAGTTCTATTATCCACGTCCCTCCCTGATCCAGATACGATCTGGCCTGCAATACTGCCTGATGAGCATTCCGATTGGGCCGGAACCCATAGCTGTTCGCAGAAAATTCTGATTCAAACCGGGGAGATAACCATTGCTGAATGGCTTGTTGGATAAGCCGGTCCACCACTGTCGGGATACCCAGCAGACGCAGACCTCCCGAGGGTTTCGGGATTTCTATCCCTCGTACAGGATGGGGGCGATAACTGCCAGACAAAATACTGGATTTCAGTTCAGCCCAGTGATGTTTCAGGTAGTCGCGAAGTTCATCGGTCTGCATACCATCCACGCCACCAGCACCTTTGTTACTGATGACCTTTCTCAAGGCTTTATGTATGTTTCTGTAGTCCAGTATTTCCTCCAGCATAAAAACATTATCTGAAAAAAAAAATTACAGGGCATTGTCCTTACCCGGTCGGATAACGCGGCTCGACTTCCTGTTCTATGGCCTTCCGCTTCCGGCTTCCAGTTCAATAGAGCAGTTCTCTTACGGGTTTTCAGTTGTTATCGCTTTGTTATATACCGGTTAATTCCTTTGCCATTCTGACATTCGGTCCTTCAGCTTGTCTGTGAGGCTTCCATCTTTACCCTTGTACTTCGGGAGATAGACTCGTTTCCCGCCTACTATGACCTCGGCTGACTCCCTGAAAAAAAAAACAGGGCCTCCCAGGGTAAGTGTTATCGCTTTCCATTCATGTAGCCGCTGTATTTACGTAGTTACAATCCGTGCAGTATCGGGCTTTTGTTTCTATTGCAACATCACCCTTGTAACATCGCCTTATATACAGTTTCTGTTCGTCGGCTCGAATGTTTGCCGCCAGCTTCCTTCAGATTCCACCTTACGATGGACACCCTTGCTATTGGCTAATGCTTCCTGCTGCAAAGTGCATTCGGGACTTACACCCTAGAGCTATAACACATGCCTGGCGCACAATAA
>NZ_JABAOB010000019.1 GCF_012726295.1 Chitinophaga sp. Ak27
GGGGCTGACCAAAAAGGTCGGCCCTTTTCTTTGCAGAGAAAGGGCCGATTAGTAATTTTAATTACCACATTGAAATTACTATGGCCAAAACTAAGACTAAACAGGTATTTAAACAATATACGCCTAACCAAAATTTTTTACTACCTCCGAATCTGGAAGAATTAATCCCATCGGATCATCTGGTTCGTGTTATCAGTGCTACTGTAGATAAAATGGACATAAGTCCAGTTCTGGGCAGCTATGAAGGTGGGGGAACTAGTGCGTATCATCCGCGTATGATGGTCAAGGTATTGCTTTACGGTTATGCGCTGAAGATTTATACGGGTCGTCGGATCGCGCGGGCATTGCGTCAGGATATCACATTTATGTGGCTTGCAGCCTTTAATCGCCCGGACTTCCGCACGATCAACAACTTCCGCAGTGGTGTTCTGAAGGATACCATTGAAGATTTGTTTAAAAGTATGCTGGTGTTTTTATTGGAGCAGGAGTATATCCGGTTTGAAAATTACTTCTGTGATGGCAGTACGTTCGGAGCTAATGCCAACCGGCATAAAATGGTGTGGAAGAAGAACGCAGGCAGGTATCTGGCGTCAACAGAACAGAAGTGCCTGGAACTGTTTAAAGAGATAGAAGCGCTAAATGCCAGCGAAGATAACCGATATGGAAATAAAGACCTGGAGGAACTGGGTCAGACCAGGCAAGTGGTCAGTACTGAACAAATCAGTGAACAGGCAGATAAGTTAAGTGATATTGCAGATAGATCGGCCGTCAGACGTACCAAACGGAAGGCGTTGAGTCTGAAAAAGAAGCTGGAAGAGCACCAAAGTAAAATAGAGACCTATAAACGGCAACAGCAATTAAGCGGTTCCCGTAGTGGCTATAGTAAAACAGATATCGATGCTACCGCCATGAAAATGAAAAATGATGAGATCCTTCCGGCTTATAATGTATTAATTGGTACAGAAAAACAGTTCATTACCAGCTATAGTGTGCATCAGAAAACCAATGATGGTGCCTGTTTTAAAGAACACCTGGCGCAGCTTGAAAAACATGGCGGCCACACCCCGGAAAACATCATTGCAGACAGTATTTTTGGCACTCAGGAAAATTATCAGCTACTGGAAGACAAAGAGATCAGCAGTTATATGAAGTTCCCGCTCTATCATAAGGAACAGACTACCAGATATCGCAATAATCCTTTTAATAAAGACAACTTCCGCTATGATACAGCTACTGATACTTATATCTGTCCCAATAATAAAACATTACGGTTCAGATTTGTGAAGACCGACCGCAACAAGAATGGCTACATCAGCTTCAGCCGGCTGTATGAATGTGAAAATTGCGGTGGATGCCCCTGGGCCGCTGATTGTAAGAAATCAAATGATAATAATCGGATCATAATGATCAATCAGATGCTGGATGCTTATAAAGATCAGGCGAGACAAAATCTAAAAAGTGAAAAAGGAGATCTGCTTAAACGACAACGAGGACAAGAGGTGGAGAGTTGCTTTGGGGATATCAAAATGAATCAATACTTCCGCCGTTTTAATCTAAGAGGTAAATCAAAGGTCTGCGCTGAGTTTGGCCTGGTCGCTATTGCCCATAATATGCGCAAAATACATCTCCAAAGACTAAAAATAACAGCCTGACAGGGAAAAACTGTCCTAAAATCACACTTTTAGACATTTAAACATCCCGACAATCAAATCAAGATCTAAAAGCTGAAAATTTATCACTTAAAAAAAAGGCCGACCAAAAAGCCTTATTTTACTTTTTGGTCAGCCCC
>NZ_JABAOB010000001.1 GCF_012726295.1 Chitinophaga sp. Ak27
TTAGGCGTATATTGTTTAAATACCTGTTTAGTCTTAGTTTTGGCCATAGTAATTTCAATGTGGTAATTAAAATTACTAATCGGCCCTTTCTCTGCAAAGAAAAGGGCCGACCTTTTTGGTCAGCCCCAAAGCCCGCTATAAGTGAACATAATGAGTCAAAATTGACTTTTCTCAATTTTTCTATTGAAAAGTATCAATTAAAAGAGAAGAGATATAACCTAGCTTTGCTCCGCGTTTTTGTTGTGAAAGCTAGCTGCCTGATGAATTTCTGTCACCATTTGTAGCCACCTGACTTTTATTACTCACGCTAACATTCAGTTTACTCAAAATTTATGATCGAATCAACTTTAGACAATATGTTGCCGAAGCCCATTTGGTATGCAAATGACGCGGCGTTTGACTGGTTATATCCGGAGAGGATACAGCAATTATCAAAACGGCATTGGACACCGATGGAAGTTGCAAAAAAGTCCGCTAAATTCCTGTCCGCCGGAACAGGAAAAAAAATTCTGGATATTGGAAGTGGTGTTGGCAAGTTCTGCTTAATAGGAGGATATTTTTTTCCTGAAGCAACATTTTCGGGTGTAGAGCAACGAAAAGAACTGTTTAATTTCGCACAAGCCGCCAGGGAATTGACATGTACCGGAAATGTTGATTTCATCAATTGCAATTTCACACAGGTGGACTTTGACGAATATGACCATTTCTATTTTTACAATTCTTTTTTTGAAAACCTCGTTGATGAAGGTCAGATAGACCAACAAATAGAATACTCCGTCAGTTTATATAATTATTATGCCCGTTCTATGTTTAAATCTCTGGAGAATAAACCAAGCGGCACAAGACTGGTAACATTTCACAGCCTGGAAGATGAAGTCCCTCCCAGCTATCAATTAGTAGATGCTACAGTTGACTTCTTATTAAAAATGTGGATAAAGAGATAGATACAACTAATAATTAAAATCCAGGTAATGACAGCGGATAAGGATAGTTATTTATTATCAGTGACAGAAAAATTGAAATTAGCCCAAAATAATGAGCAGGTAGAGCGTATCATTTCAACGGCTATCAATGGTATTGAACATGCCGGATACCAGGGAATGCAAAAATCTTTCAGCTCGCAACTACAGCTCTGGATAGAGCGTTTGTCTCCCCTTGATTGGAATAGCACTCAATGGGCTTGTTTTCGCTATGCGCTGATTTACATAAAAAAGTCACCTTTTGTTGCAGAAAGTGCGAAGGCAGGCAACTAAATTCTTTCATCAGAACAATAAGATTACACACAAAACAACCGATGCTTCGTCATATAGGCAGGAAACGGAACTACCGACATAATTTACGATTAGCAGTGCTGCTATGCTTCACTGCGGGAATGGTAAATGCGGCCGGACTATTTGCGTTTTCTGTATTGACAACCAATGTAACCGGACATGCGGCGCTACTGGCACATAAACTGGCCACGGGCGATCTTAGATCGGCGCGCATGGTCGGTCTATGGCTGGTGCTTTTTCTTGCCGGTGCATTCTTTTCCAGCTTTTGCATCGGAAAATCAGGACAAAACAGGAGATTTGGTTATACCGTTCCCATCATAGCTGAAATTACAATCCTTGTGCTTGTAGGTAGCTTCGGGTATACTTTTGATCGCTCGATTATTAAAACGGAATATTTTGCGGGCAGCCTTCTTTTTGCGATGGGCATGCAAAACGCTTTGGTATCCACCATCTCAGGCAATGTGGTGAGAACTACGCACCTAACCGGTATGTTTACTGATTTAGGGATTGACCTTTACGCGCTGGTTTCAACATCACCTGAAAATAATGGCAGCATTCGAAAGAAAATTGTGCTACGGTTGGTAATCATATTTTTCTTTCTTGCCGGGTGTATTTTGGGAGGATATGTCTTTCTACACTTAAAATATTATACTTTTTTCATCCCTTCCGTTATACTTGTCGTTGCTATGTTTTACGATGCATTCCGCGTTCGATTTTCAAAAATGGTTCACCGGATCAAAATACGGGACAGGAAAAATTAGTGCTGATCTTCTGCTTCAGGATCATAACCTATATAAAAAGTCAGGTACAAAGTACGGGAAAGCCTCATCAACACAGGCATTGAGAGGGTAAGTATAATACCATTCACGATCAACCAATGGAAAATACTATTATCTCGCCACGTTATACCAAATATCAGCCAATACCAGGTTAAATTTAAAATGGAAAACATAACTGCCAACACATAACTTACATACCCTGTTCCGTACCAAAAGCCAATCTCGAGTTCTGTCCGCTGGCCACAAACCGGGCAATTATCCTGCATATCCAGTACTTTGTTTAAATTGTAGGGATTATCATTCTTAAATAGCTTCCCTGTTCTACAGCGGGGACATTTATTCTTTATAATACTTGAAATAAAACCGGATTTCTTCAAACTATGTCTTTTCATCTTCTTTTTATTATTACCTGGCTGGCAGTTCTTTTCAGAAATAATTAATGGGCTACCCTACCCCGAATTAGCTTTTGGTAACTTTCTGGTGATAAGAGAGGTTCCTGATTGTGAAATTTCAAGGGCGTTACAAAAAACACCCATCCTTTGTCTTGCGGGCTCTCCAGGATGAGGTTTAGATTTCCGGACAGCTGTTGGTTCTGCCCAAGATATTTACAGGAGATAGGAGCAAATATGGGAATGATTTCGTCGGAGGTATGGATTTCAGCCACCACGGTTCCCCGATTAATAATGCCTTTCGGACTGAACCACTTAACATTAACAATATTCTCAATATTCTTTAGTCTAAATGCAGAAATACCTACAAATCCGACTGATCCGTTGATATCGATCCACTCATGGTTAGGCGTAAAATTGATCCGCGGGCGGGAAACTGTTGATCTTCTCATGGCGCAAAGGTACCTTCGATATTGTTTGATTTAATTGATACTTTGCAATGTAAAAATTGAGAAAAGTCATTTTTGTGCTTCGTGGAGTATATGTATGTTATTTGAAGCCGGCCTAATGTAATAACCACAATTAAAGCGGCATGGCTAATCTAGATAACTATCATCTATCTTTAGTAATTACATCCATCTCAGCATATCCTGCGGTGCTTTTGCCGTAAATGTCGCTTAAAGCACGAAGTTTAATATATCGTGCGTTTATCGGTGAAAATACTCTTGTTTGCCACACTGGATTATTTTTTATATTCGGGAATTCACCTTCCTCTACCAGTTTCCATTCTGCATTATCATTCGAAACCAAAAATTGATATCGTGTAATTGCTCCTGAGGTATTTCCGGGATCTGGTAAATATCTAAATCCTGATAAGGTCTGGATGTCTTCCAGATCAATTAACAGGTCAACAGGCATTTTTCCGGTTTGACTTTGGTGCCATGCTGTAGCTGGATTTCCGTCGAAGATGAGACTTGCCTTTTCATCATTTGTCTCCAAAATTTTCCAATACTTTCTGGAAATGTCAAATTTTTCCGCTGACGCAGCGCTGCTTTTAGCGGAAGAAGGATCATATGCAAAAGCATTTATCTCTATTTTTCCTTCGGAGAGAAAAGGGCCACTGTATTTCTTCGATTTCGTTGTCGGCCGTGTACCATCTAAGGTATAATATATAGTCGAGGCAGCATCTGCCGGCTTAATAGTTACTTCTCCCACCTGGTTTCTGGTAATTACCGGCGCCGCCAGAATTTGTGGTGCATTATAAATGCCTATAGCAGAAATTACAGGAGCACCTTTTGAGCCAGTAATATTGAAACGAAATTTTGCCGCTTTTATCGCGGTGAAGCACAGGATACGTTTATATCCGATAGTCGTTGCTTTTGCCAGCTCCTTCCAATTACCATCAACAAGCGCTTCAATAGTGAAAGACTTTACTCGCTGCCCTAATGGTATATATTCCTGGGCCATAAAACGGTTAAAGATAGTTGGTTTATCGAACGTCAGTATTAATGTCGCACCGGTTACACTGTCGTCAGTTGCCCAATAAGTATCAGCTTTATTATCTGTTGCCATTGCCGGTCCAAATTGCATTGCATTTCCCCTGACATTAGAAGCAGTGGCTTTCGTGTTTGTAACAAGATTGACAGCAAATGCTTCTTTTACCGCTTCCGCCAGTGCAAGTGCGGCTTTTTCATCATTAGGGTGGATCAAGCCATTCGGCATAATCGGGAAGTTCAGCAATAAGGAACCATTACGTCCGATCGAATTATACCAGGTTTCCATTAGCTGCGGAACAGTTTTCACTTGTCCATCTTCGTGCGGATGATAAAACCATTCGGGCCTGATAGAAGTATTTACTTCTGCAGGCACCCAGGCATCACCTGTTTCCAGACCATAATGCAACATATTCCATGTAACTTCTCCTTTTGCATTCAGCAGACTCCAGTTCGTTTCGCCGACCAGGCCACCTTCTGTTCCTACCCAACGCAAGTCTCCTCTATCGCCTCCATCATTCCATATGACACAGTTTGGTTGTAGCTTTCGAATGAGCTTATAAGTATTTTGCCAGTCATAATAAGTAGTCCGGTCAATAGTACGTGTTTCGTTAGCGCCCCCATAATATCCGGACCCGCCATTAGCGCCATCAAACCAGACCTCAAAAATCGGCCCGTAGTTCGTAAGGAGCTCTGTTAGCTGATTTCTGAAATAGGTGATATACTCCGGTTTTCCATAATCAGGATGGTTTCTATCCCAAGGCGATAAATATATACCCAACTTCAGGCCATATTCCTTACAGGCATCCGCCATCTCCCGCACTACATCTCCTTTTCCATGCTTCCACGGCGCATTTTTTACGGAATATGCCGTATACTTGGATGGCCATAAGCAAAAACCACAATGGTGTTTTGCAGTTATAATAATCCCTTTCATACCTGCTTCTTTACAAATACGTGCCCATTGGCGACAATTGAGCTTTGCAGGATTAAATAATTTAACGTCTTCGTTACCAAATCCCCAGGATTGATCAGTATAAGTATTTAAGGAGAAATGTACAAAGGCGTAATACTTCATTTCCTGCCATCTGATCTGATTTGCCGTGGGCACCGGGCCAATAGGAGCTGGAGCCTTAACCTGGGCATAGGTAAAATATGCAGGGCATAGGAAAAAAATTACCCCACACAATAATAATCTCATTACTTTAACCATCTTATAATTGATTTTTTCCGCAGGCCACTTTCTTCAGGGCGCTGAGCTACTTATTTTAGTGACATGGAATTTTAGAGATAAACCTGTAACCCGACTAATAAAAGCAAAGGTAATTGGTAATTCAAACATACTGCTAAATACTCACCCAACCTTTGCCCATTTAGGACTTTTCCTTATACAAAACCGACTATTTGAGATTTGTTAACTGAAACAAGTCTGTATCTGACTTCAAAGCACCTCGATCATTTCTGTATTCACCATTGTGACAACCCTTCAACCAGGAAATCCAGCCTATGGCTTTATTATTGATGGGTACATATCATCTCCTATTTTACTGGTTTTAAATTTTTTGTCTTCATTTAATTGTTTTAAATTACCTGGTGCAGAAACGGGTACAGCGTCCCCGTTTAGCCCGATACCCTCAAATAATATTATCAAAGTAACCATTTTACCCAATTATTTTCTCACGGTAGTTTCATTGATGTTTTAGTGACATGGAAGAACGAATTTTTTCTTGCAAAATAGGAATTACTCCCTGTTGGATAGAAGCACTCAGCGTGGCGCTAATGGAGCGTACGCAAATGGGCTATACTGCCAGCGGTTATCGCATCATTAAATGCTGGGCACATCCATCGGTTGCAGAGGGTGTATCCTGTTACTTACAGCTGAATGAAAATATGGCAGTACGTTATGCTAACCTGCAATATCACTCCCCTGTTCACCTGAATATGCTCAATGATGACGGCTATTGTCTTTTACATTTCTCCCAACAGGAAAACCTTTACCTGCCTTCATCTCCGGGATTACTTCCTCCTTCCCTGACAAACACCGTTACCCTGATGAATTGTGCCCAGATGCAATCTGCCTATCCCGGGAATCCGGGTAAATCAGGCACCCGGCAGCATGGAATTTGTTTGATCATGAAGAAGAAATCCGCATTAAAAATGGGCGTCCGGCTGTTGAATAAGGCGACTTTATACCAGCTGTTTAATCCTCCTCTCCATGCCATATTTATGCAGAATAAGATGGATCCGCGGGCATGTAAAATCATTCGTGAGTTAGATCAGATCAATATCCGTCATGCGGCCTTCGGGCTGCATCTTACCGCTGCCTCCTATTCCCTGCTAGCGGGCTTCCAGGATATGCTGACGAACCAACCTCTGCTAACCACGCATAAAGTATATGGCGCCGACGAGCACGCCATTTATAGTACCGCTGCCTATATCACCGACAATATTGAAGCTGAATTTCCTGGCCTGGAGGAGCTGGCGATGAAAGCTAATATGTCTGTATCAAAATATAAATTACTCTTCGGTAAAATTTATGGCATTGCGCCCAAGCAACTCTTCATTGAAAAGCAACTCGAGCATGCGAAAAAGCTGCTGGAATCGGGCAAATATAAAGTAGTGGAGGTATGCCAGCAATTAGGTTATAGTAATCCGGGGTTCTTCTCCCACCAG
Organism: Chitinophaga sp. Ak27; assembly: GCF_012726295.1. GTDB lineage: Bacteria > Bacteroidota > Bacteroidia > Chitinophagales > Chitinophagaceae > Chitinophaga. Next base: position 6,606 of record NZ_JABAOB010000001.1, read on the forward strand.
TTCAGGAAAAAATTCGGCATCTCTCCCCGCGGTGTTTCTTGCTGTGACAATGAAAAACCGGGCAGTTAGAAAACTGACCCGGTTATAAAAACCCTCAATTATAGCATCATTTATTTCCTGGCGCCTTAAAAGAAGTAGACGCGTATTTAGGATCCATACCAGTACCAAGCGCCGACTTCAGGTTCTTCGCTGTCACTTTATAGGTGGTATCCGGTTTCAGTACATTTACGACCAGGTCTACCACAAAATCACGCTGCGGATTTCTCCTGGCGGTGACTACCTCCACAGTTGGATCAAACTCATAATTCTTTGGATCATCCGTTGTTGCTGGATCCAGGGCCAGGCTGAATGTCAGGGAAACATCTGTCAGACTGGTGGCATTGGCCAATTGTAATTCTATTTTCTTCGCTGGAGGGCCACCAGCACATTCAGGCAATCCGCCGCCGAATGGAGCGCTTTGAATGATGGTGGTGCGACAGGCAATAGATGGATCGTGTAATGGATCCAGCGGATTACCTCCTGCATTTTCCGGGTTAATGAGACTAAACATATATTCCCATTGGCTAATGGCTGCTGTGATGTATTGGAAGGCAGGCGTATTTATCCATAGTCTGGAACCTACGATACTAAAAGAATATCTGTCTGCCTGACCTACAGCTGAATAACCTTCCAGTACTTTAGGCTCTCCGCCATAGAAGCAACCTACCCCATGACCCATCGCCATGGCGATGCCTTCATAATTGAAACCTATCAGACGTGCCAGCCCTCCGGTCAATATCACTACTTTCTGACCATAGGCTTCAAATGCATACACCTGCGGCATCAGGTCAAACGGATCATAATAGAAAACGATATCTGGATAAGAGCCTTGCAGTTGGCGGCGGACGGTATCATAATTTATCTGCGCCATCGGATCTCCCAGGGAAATGAATTTTCCATTTTTCAGGATGTCTTCTGACTGAGCGGATGTCAATAGCCTTTGTGCTCCTACTGGAATAGGCGCAGATTGGCGGCGGTAGGTGGTGAACATTCCACCAGCGGTACGTTTTTTTCCACCATCGGGGCCAGTGGTAGCCTGGTGATTGAAATGGAAGAAGACATCAGATTTGACCACATGCTTCTTCATATTCCGATCATATTCAACAGTACCGATGCGAGGCAGGTTTTCGTAATTATCTACTTTCCTGTCACTGGGTAAGGAATCGAAATTCAGCTGGAATTCAAAGTCGCCTGCAACGACGCCCCCGGTGAGGATCAGGTGTCCATCGGGATTTTTATTCCATAATTCTCCCGCAGCGATGTGATGTACAGCGCCATTGTAGTTACCCATGCTCACAAATACTACCTCAACGTCATTCCCTTCTTTGTCTACCAGCTTATCTCCGGGTACCAGGCGACTGGAAGTCGTATATTTTCCGTTAGACAACAGGAAAGGCTGGTCCTGTGTGCAGATAAGATCTTTCGCCTGATCAGTACCGAAGCCGATGTAGACCATCATAGGCTGCGGGCCTTCTCCTGTTCCCATGCTTAACTTCACGAGGGAGTTGGACCATTTGGGTTTTACGCCGCCGTTCACCGACCCCGTCAAGACTTCCGCTCCAACAGGGATGGTGTAGATCTCCGCATACCCGTCAGGCACTGCCACCAGTGTTTCTTTGGCAAAACATGCGCAACAGCAATAGCACCAGTCCATTGTCCAGTTTGGGTCCTGCTGTATAAGTGCATTACACTGCTGGAAATAAGTGGAAGGGGGAAAATACTTCCACTCATTTTTGGGAGCGTTCTTGCAAACGGCGACACGGACCTGAAAATAAATGATACCCGCATCTACGCATTCCTGGTGATAATCGCCACCTACGCCGGTGAGTGTATCACAATGGTAAGGAAGGCTCAGGGTATCACAGGGAATACGTTGTGCATCGAGGATCTTTTGTTTACAGGTATTGGGATCGTAAGATGCTGCGATCACCGCCTTTTGGGGTTTTGCTTTAACTTCTGCCATAAAATAGGATTTTGTGTTATGGAATAATTTTTCCGGATTTATAGGGGGTATTAGCCCGGGATGGGCTCCTGCCAGCGATTAAAGCCTGGGCGTTGCGGATCTGGCTCAGGACAAGTATCTGTATTGCGACGTGCCTTTACGGATACTACACATCCGCATTTGCGGCATACCTTGCGCTCATCTACTTTGGCGCCCATCATTTTGTATAGCGCTCCTTGTTTGGGAGGAGGTACATTCAGGTCGGGGCAGGCATCGCAGGCGCTGAGCCGGCGCTCATAGGTTTCATTGGAAACGGTGGAGAAACCGGTAGCAGCCCAGCGTGCAAATGATTTAGCTGCATTAGAGATCAGCGTAGCGGTAGTTGGCACTACTCCATCTTCTGCTACTATCGCAGGAGGATTCTTAAGCAGCTGTTGCATGAACTCCGGGGCGTTTCTGCAGACCAGCAGATTATGTGCATACACAGGGTTTGCCAGGGCGGAAAGCAGTACCTGCGTTGTAACCGGTTCCTCCAGGCCAAGAATAGCGGCCATCTCTGTGCATTGTTCTTCCAGCGAGTGTGCGGTATTTACTTCTTTCATCTGAAAAAAAGATTATTATGTTCTAAAATACTTTTGCCTCATACAATACGATCACCTGCATGTCGATCAGTTTGGCGCCATCGATAAATCCGTCTTTCAGCAAAGACGCTATCTTTGGGTCATCCAGTGCAAATTCAAATCTCCACTGCGGCGGAATCGTTTTGGCATTCCAGGTGAGTCCTGTTATGTTGATCATGTCGTTGTTGATCGGCGGGGTTTGATCCGGCTGTGTACCCGCTTTGATCGTCAGGAAAGTAGCTCCATTAGGAATAGTGACACCCGGTCCAAGATTGAGCTGCACCATCACGGTCGTGTAGGTGGCTGTTTTAAAATAGCCAAGCTGCGCCAGGTCAAGATTCAATGTAAGCGCCTGTTTGGTGGTGTTACTATGGTCATTCAGGAAGGTAAACCATGCGCTGCTTTGGGTATTTGCGTCCACGTACATACCGCCATTCAGTGGCGCCTGGCCGAGGGCCTGTCTTACTTTTACGCCGAGTGAATTATCATTCACCGCCGTATAGTTCAGGGTGAGGATGACATCCGAAATCTGTTCAAAATTGAAACGATTTGTTTCCATCGGCATGGATAGATGCCAGCTGGATACCACGCCTGTTCCTTCAAAAGGCAGGTAACGTTCGTCATCAAAATTCAAGACGAACATGCCGGAATCATTCACTGCGGTAGACAATGCAATCATTTCATTAGCTCTCCAGTTCTGGCGTAGTCCTGTTGATGGCGGTGTAGCATCAATTCCGAGCAGGTATTTCACCGCATCGATGGACGGCGCAGTTACCACCGAGTTGCTTTTTTGTGTCAGCGTAGCCTTGATATTCTGATAAGGCCCCAGCACAGCAGGAATGGAAACACTAACGGAAGCGATCATACGCAGATATTGCCCCGGATAATCATAATCAAACAGGGATTCTTTCAAGTCAAAATCGCACTCTCCCTTTGTTTTGAGATCAAGCAGTGCCTGTGGCGCAATAGATGCCAGTGAGATGTTCTTCACGATTTCCAGATAACGTGTATTGCTGGTACGATAGCTGGTATTCATCCTGTTCAATGCCAGGCGCAATCCTTCACCGGCAGTCAGTCCTTTATAAAACGAATCCCAATAATCGAAGGAAAGGAAAGTAAGGCTACTGCCCAGTTCCAGCTGATAGGCCGCTTCCGCCTGACGAGCGGTTTGCATAGCCAATGTATAGGTCTGATAATACACGGCTGCGAGACGTCCCATCATCCATAGATAAAGGTCCTGATTGGTAAACTGTGTTCTTAAATATTTGTCGATGTCTTTGTTCTGCTGGATGGACTTTAGTTGTACGATCAGGTCTTGTTGTGCAGACGACAGCTGCATATTGGCGGCATCGATTTGTTGGGTGATGCTGTCGACATCTGCCTGTGCGATCTTCTTCTGTAATTTCCAGTCTTCCTTACGGCGTTCATAGCCTCCCATGGTAGCGGAATTCGAGGAGATATAGGTACTCACTTCTGCGCTGATTTCGAATACGCCGGAAGCGGCATTCAAGGCATTCCCCAGCTGCTCGCCACCATAGGTCATGGCAAATGGAGATCCTACCTGTGGCACCGCATAGCCAATAGAGGCCGATGTTTTGGTGATGCTTCCCAGAACATTGAATGCCATTGCAGCCGCGGCAGCATCCAGGCTGGTCTGCTCAAAAGAATTCAGCCCTCTGTCTATAACATCTGTGTAGAAGGTCAGCCGTTCTTTAGCGCTGCTTAGGTTACTATTGAGTGAGGCAATGGTATGCTCTAACTCAGTGATATGATCTTCTTTTATCTTGGTTGTCAGATCGAGTATTTGCCCCTCCTGGGTATTGCGAATCATTTCCAGCGCTGCTGCATCACTCTTTTCCAGTGCACTGAGTAGCGCGTTACCCAGATCAATCACAACGGAGCAAAGTGTATCTGCTGCGGAGATAGCGGATGAGAAGCGGTAGGGCGATAATTGCGCAGCCGGGTTAACGCTAATCTGCACGTTGTTACCGGCGGCCGCAGCTTTAACCAGGTCCAGTGGGTTCAGTGGCGGTTCAAACAATGCCAACGTACGGAACACACCCTGGATATTCAGAGAGTTATTGATCTTGTACATACGATCCTGTATTGTATCCCAACGCGCCATCAGCTCACTGTTTTCGGGCACGCAGAAGTATACATAGAGATCGTTGAAAGCATGACCCAGCATGGGTGTATCGGAACCGTTACCATTCACGAAATTCTCCAGGTCAATCAGAAACTGGGGAATCCCATTCGGATATTTCGCCAATATTTCGTTAAAGGTCAATACCACGTCGCTGCCGGGGCATTCACCTACCATCTCTGGTTTAGGGCCTAACAAATCATACGCATATACATAGAGCAGATAAGCCGCTGTAATGGTTTCCCAGGTATCCTGGGTGAAGAGCATGTCTGCCCATGCGATGAGATTATCAACATACTGTATGAAGACAGATTTCTCATATGCTCCTATGCGTAAACGCGCGATAGCAAATGGGTCGAATGGATGATCGTTATAAATCCTGATGGCAGGATTGCTGTCCGACAGCATCTCAGAAAGGGATTCCAGGGTATGATTCCGGAAAGGACGGAACTGCCAGAAGTGGCTGGCAGGCGCATTCAGCTGATTATTCAGCAAGATATTGCGCACCATGATGATCTGTTCATCGGTTAGCGATGGATCTGCTACTTTCAGGAATGCCAGGTCATCGCTCGCTTTAAAGTTTGGATTTACTTCTCCGGCGGCATTGAGTATAGGAGCCGGTGGTGTACCGATGTTATGGGATTTTAACGTGGTAACGATAATGGTACCCTGTTGCTCGGATATTTGCATATCCGATTCTCTGTAGATAAGATCAGGCGTCACGAACACCTCACCCACGGTGGGATTGAAGACATACTGCATCCAGGCCTGCGCTTCCGGGAAACGGTGATTAGTTGCGAGACCTTCGGCAATCAACATCGGTATAAAGAAAAATATTTCCCAGTAATATTGACCATACAATCCATCAAAATCCACTTGGGTGGCATCCAGTGCAGATGGCCAGTTGAGATTGGTGCGGGAGGGCGCAAAGCGGTCGAACGGCTGTACCGGTATCACCGGGATATCCTGCATCTTAAGGGTCAGTAAAGCATCCACCCCATTTACGAACAAAGCGCGATTTACTTTATTGATGGCCCCTGTGGACATTCTCGTTACATTAAAAATATAATCAGCCGGAGATGTTTTTGTTTTTGCGTCACCATCATTGATGTAAGTCAACGACAAGGCCATTGGGGCATGGGCCAGCACCTGATAGATAGTGGTAATTTGGCTTTGCGTGATGGTTCCTAACAGCAACAGATTACCCATGGCTATTCTTACAGCGGGGCCGGTAACATTTGCATTCACCACTCTCCCATTCGGATCGATGATACTGAATTTCTGTAGGTCCTGGTATACTTTTGCGGCTGCGTCTTTATTCATTTTCGGACCCACGAAATCTTCCATGAAGAGAAATGGTGCATTGATCAATGCATTAAAGATATACGGCACCTGTGCTTCAGTGATAGTACCCAGCGCCACCAGGTTAGCCAGCGCAAAATCCACCATCGCCTGTGTGATATTAGCGACTGGCCTGTTATTGACGATGAGGCTAAATTTCGCCAGCGCGTCAAACACTTTAGAAGAGGCATCCGCATCAATCGATCCAGGTGTAGTTCCCTGGTAATTCATGATACAGAAAGGCGCATAGATCAGCGGAGGCCCCACCGTCAGCCCACGGGCAAAATTGCTGAACATGGGCTGATTAGGGACCGTACGCTGAGGGCTAAGCAGGAATATTTCATCGCTGGCGTAAAAGAGGAATGAACCGGGCAGTCCTTCCACCGGGCATATCCTGGCCTGGGAGTCTGCCAACGCGCTGAAAAGCGGGGTTGCCGCCATATTGCTGAACAGTACCTGTAATACCGCAGGGAATTGGGCCGGGCCAAAATCATTGTAAACCGTCATCGGCTTTAGTACGGTGAAAAGGTCCAGGGTCAGCATCTTTGCAGGATCTATTGTATTATCACCCTTTATTACACCCGCAGTTTTCAGTGCAGCGAAAACGGAGGAGCTCTGCGCAGGAGATATGCCCACACTTATAAAAGCATCGCCGTCAAGGGTGGTGGCAGCGCTGGTCGTATTCAAACTCACGGTGCCTACAATATTGCGGTTATCGGTAACCGGTTGCCCGGTATGTGAGACCTGCATGACGTCACCGGAGCTTTGCATTTCGCCATGAATAAGGTACATGAGCGACTGGGTCACATAAGGGTCTGCCATCAGCCATTCGGTCCTCTTCATCAGCACGCCATCTTCCAGGCCTGCATTAAGCACATATACAGGCTGCAGGTTAACATTCCCGGAGAGCTCCCCTTTGACCATGCTGTTATGGTTTTCGGCGAGCCGGTGGAGATTTTCCCAAAAGGTGCCAGAATTAGGATCGTTGGAAGGAGGTGTTACCTGTGCATCCACCATCTTGCCGGTATTCTGCATACAAGGGCCATACATTACCACTAACCTTTCTGCTTCGGATTTATTGCCGGGTGGGATAACATAATTATCTGCCGTTACATTGAATGCGTATACTTTATTCCAATAAGGAGCGTCCATATTAAACAATCCTTCGAAGATACTTTCGTCCATCAGGTTCACTTTCCTGTTATCCTGAGCTTCAAAAAGTACTACTTCCTGATCTACCAGGGTTTGCGCTTGCACCCATACTCCTTCTACATTCAGGAAAGAATAGTATACCGACGCCGTATAGGTGATGCTGTTATCCGTCTGTACACTGCCATCCGTACCGGAAACAGCGGAAGCATTACTTCTTTTAATTTCATTCCAGAAGATAAATGGCCGGTTAAACGCATATACCAAAGAGCAGTTGGGAGAGTTTATACTGAGATCGATTTTCTCCCAGGGGGACCATGGCAGGCCTTCTTCCTGTGAGCAATAATAAAAAGTATAAGGGTCTGTCTTCGTTCTGGCTAGCAGGAAGGTGGTATCTACGCCTTCCACTACCGTGCTGTAAGCATCTACCGGCTTCAGTTCGGCTACTTCTTCAAAGCCATTCATGTAGTTCGTAAAGGCATTCGTCACATACGCCTTGGTAATATCCGATTGTTGCAGCGCCTGCACCAGTGTTGTAAACTGCGGCGTGGTATTGGTGCGCAAACTGGGGATCAGGTAGTTTTCGGGATATACAAAGATCTGCCTGTTCGCTTCCCATACCCGGTAATTCATCATCCATTCCCACCAAACTGGCTGTATTCTCGACATATCTGTCACACCTGGCTCTAATCTGAGGTGGCAGCGCTGCAGGTAAGTTTGTGCAGCATTCAGTGCTTCTTTGATATAGGAGATCTGGGTTTCGGCTCCCATCTCTACATCAATCAGTAAAAATTCATATACATTTCTGGGCGCAGTAATACCCGGATACTCCTCATTCAACAGCGCCATTACCAGCACCAACAGGGCATCGCGTACGGCCAGCATCATATCCCCGTTGATGCTGTTACTAACGGTATCCCAGCCGCTGCCATACCTCCCGGCAGTTTTCGCCAGCGTGTCTGCGGCCACCTGGAGATACTTGGTCCAGTTGCCGACAGTAGGCAGTGACATCGTGCTCACGAATGTTGACATAAACACCGTGTCCACTCCCAATGCGGTCATCAGATCAAAGCAGGATTGCAGGTCTTTCAGCTGTATGGTCAGCACAGATATATCTTTCAATGGCCCGTCCAGCAAAGATTTCACTTCCCTCGGGTTCCAGCCGGTGGCATCTTGCAGTGTCTGCAGGCGCGTTTCAATGGCCACGCCATCGGTGGATTGCTGAATATAGGCCAACAGCTTATTTTGCTGATCCCCATATAGTTTCATCATCTGCTGCACCAGATCTATCTCTTGTATCGCATTTAGGGAGATAATATCAAATTTGGACGTCAGCTCGTAGGCGGCTGGACATAAAGCTACATTGGCCATGGTGGCGGCAGTGGCACCCAATGTCTCTGAAAGTACCAGCCAGCGCGAAACGTAGGCCAGTACCTTATGTACATAATCGCTGTATTTGGGTGTTTTGCCATCTGTGTCGGCAGTCATAAATCCTTCCTCCCAGGTTGTAACGCCTGTAGGCAGTGCCACAGCGGCCACAGCCATCTGCATCACCGGAATAAGCATAGTTGTATCACTGCCAAAAAGAATAGCCACTTGCGCGGTGATGTCGGCACCCACTGCAGGCGAATCTGCGGGCACGCTTACCCAAAGGCTACGCAGCCATTCATCTACCAGGTCGGGAAGGTACATTGGGTTTACATATACGCTGCTAACTGCATTCATGATATAATCCAACTGATACACTGTGATACCAGTGAGTTCCATCCACGTGGATACTGCGATCATTTTGTTGATCTCATCGAGAGAGGGCGCTTTTATATCCACCAGTTTCATCAGGGAGACGAAAATCAGGTAGCGGGGCATCGTCAACTGCAATGCTTTGCTGAGGGTAACATGGCGGTATAACTGCGACAGTGTATCTACCGTTAATTGCTGCTGATTATTCCCATAGAGGGCTACTCCCAAAAGATTAGCATCTGTAAGCGCAATACCCAGACCTGGCAATACCCGGTTGATTGCCGCCAAATCGGCGCCAGTGCTGGAGTCTGGGGTCCAGGGCAATGGTGTATCTTTATATCCCGGATTAAGTGGATTTCCGGATGGATGATAAATATCTTTTTCTGCAACGGCGCCGGGTTTATTAAAAAGTTGATCGAACTGACTACCTAGCGCATTTTCACTGATGCCATATGTTTTGATAGGTCCCAGCAATGAGGTGATCTTTAGTATGTCCAATTCCAGCGACGTAGCCAGTTGCAATAGCTGATCCACACCGGTGAGGGCGGCATCGTCAATAACAGGCGAGCTTCCTTTCCTGATACAACGCAGCATCCAGTCGAGGTCCATCATCGCTTTGCCCGTAATCAGCGAAAGACGACGCAGCCTGTTGATGCTATCCAGCGGAGCAACATCCAGGTTGAGCAATTCCGCAGGTTTATCTTTTTCTTGTTTGATGGATACCCATTTACCCGCCAGTCCCTGGTTAATGAAAAAATTTACCTGAAGCCCTGCCTGCTGCTCTGCATCAGACAGATCCTGGTTTAGTATCAGCAGCAATTCTGCAAAATTGATCCACGTTTTAGCGATAAAGGTATCGGCGATATTGAGTACAGCAATATCTGTTACATTATAAAACGGGGCGACACCAGCGCTGGTCGTCGCCGGCGTAATAAGAATGCTCTGGGCTTCCGGGGAGATGCCCAGATTGCGGGGGGCGCTGATATTTGCAGGGGCCATCCATGCTCTGAGCACTGCTCCAAAAGTAACATCGGCCTTCTGAAACAGGATCTGTGTGGTACTCATGGGTGAATTGAAAGGCAGCTGCATAGGGTATTTGATGGTAGTGGCTACCTGTTCGAATACCGCATCGGGTGAACTGAGGTTCAGCTTCGCTTGTATATAGGCCACCAATCGTTCTATCACGATCTGAATAAAGGGTATCAGGGTGTTGGTATTGCCGCAGGTAAGCTCAATTTCACCGATATCAGGTCTTCGGGTAGCGAAATACAGCGATGGTGGTATGGTATCTTTATTGGGCTCATACACGTATTCCTGAATGATGCGTAACAAGTCCGTGAGATATGCTGCGGGTCCGAAGATGGAGCGGCATTCCGGGCATCCGCAGAAATCGAGCGTTCCGAACATTTCCTGGTAACTGGGCAGGTCCTGGAACTCTTCGGCAATGGCGGCACTGACGTTGTTCAGCGGTGATTTGCGGTAAAAGGGTGATACCACGCTACCTCGGAGGCTCGCCCAAAGATGCATGGATTTATTTCGTATCCCCGTTGCCGTTTTATGCATCTGCAGGGCATCGGTGCGACTCAGCTTCAGTTTTTTTGCATGATTCGCCATAAAATCGTTGCGCGGGATACGGGCAATATGGTTAGCAGAATTGAGCCCCATGGCCATCAACTGCTCCTGCGTTTTAACATTTCGGGTAAGATGTCCCAATCTATGCTGCGTTTTCAGCAATTCCACTGTTTCAGACATCTCTCCCGCAGGCACACCGTTTTTTTTCAAATGGGTTTTCAATTGATGGACGCCTTCTCTTCTTCCCAGATTATATTGGCTGATATCAACGTCGGGATGCTGTTTATAGAATGCAGACAGGCTGGGGGATTTAATGCTATTTGTTTTCTTTGCCATGGCAAATGAAGTTTATGATAATGAACCGAATACCGGAGTTGCTAAACCTTTCAGCAAATCCGCTTTTACTCTTTCCCATGCAGGGTTCACAGGTGGCGGTGTGTCTGATTCATCTTCCGATTCATTGTCGGTATCCACCGCCGTTTTTGCTTTCTTATACTCTGCAGCATCCGCCGTGTCATTCTCCCTTTTCCGTCGGAATACAAATTCCGTAGAACCGTGTTTGGTGACATCGGCAGAACCGCCGCCTTTTGTCATGGTGTGTTTATACCCAGGATAACGTGTGGCGCTAAACTTATGCTTACTATCAAGCACCCAGGTACCGTTCTCTGCTCCCGCGTCTAATACTTTGGAAAAACCATACATGGATTCTACTTCTTTTTGTTTTCTTCTGTTCCATACCCGCGGAATGTGAATTTTGACATCATCACCCAAATATGTTCTGACCTCACGGAATAGGCCTGCCAATACATTAGAAGTATGGTATTTACGGCTTTGTGTATGTGGATGACTGAAATATATCTGTTCAATACCCAATGCTTCGGTATCTGTCCAGGTGCCAAAATCGGTGGCATCTACACCATGTAGTACCTGCACCCCCATTGCCTTCAACGCCATTTTGTTTTTATACATCGTGTCGTAGAAATCCAGCTCTTCCAGCTGGTCTTCTGTTTCATATGTCGTTGCCACCATCGTATGCGCTATCTCCGGATGCTTGGTGGCAAATGCCAGGGCATAAGTGAAATCGGATTCACCGAGAAAAAGCCTCGTTCTGCCAGCAGGGTTGGAAGATGCCGCCACAGGGGCTTCAAAAGAAGTTCCTGTAGGGTCATAATTAATCAGTGGATTATTACCCACATAGGTATAAAGGTTCAATCCATCTACCGTACCTTCGGGGTCCGGCTTATTCCACCTTCCCAGCCACGATAGGTAGTAGCGTGCACCATAGTAATACAGCCCGGTACTATCATCACACTCCTTGCCGTTGTAACGGTAGTCTTTAAGATCTACCTCTGTTTCACTCTCCCCTGCTATAATGCCGGTGCCTCCAAAGGGGAAGTATTCCTCATAGCTGATCAAGGCAGCCGCTGCATCTCTTTCCATGGCTACGGAGCTAACATTGTTACTCAGCTGAAAACGGAAACTGCGATCACCTGCTGCGTGCCCATTACGCTGATTGCTGGCGCTTACCCAATAGTGAACAATCAGCGCACAGTTACCGGTGTCCATCACGCGGAGTGTTTGCCGCTCCGATGTAAGGGCAGGACTACCACTGCCGCCCACACTGTATTCACGCGTCACTTCATAATTGCCGAGATATATCTTCTGCGAAATATTTGTGACCGTACCTCCATGATCAAGGGTTTCATTTACTTTAAGCGTACGCATTTCTGAGGCATCATAGAGATAATAATCTGCATCGTCTGGTTGATCCGGGCGCGTAATAATCGCAGCTTTTACCAGATTATTACAACAGTTGTAAGATAATGGTACCAGGCTGTTGATCTCCAGCTGCCGCATGTTTCCGGCTTCATCGTATTCGATGCCGCTAAGCCGGTTACAATTCGCCAGCACTGGCGTATCCACCGTATAAGATGTACTGGCGATATGCTGTTTCTTAATAAGATTGTTGGCATCATCATAAGTATATATCTCCCTATAGTTCTCTAATTTTACCAGGTCATTAGAAGATGGTAACTGGCTGAAAATAGATTGCTTAAAACTATTATCTACCTTATTATTCTTGTAGGTATTGCCATTAATGCCAATGTGTTGACGCCCGCTGGCTTCTATCAGCCGGTACACTGCATCGTAGGTAAAATTGGCGACCGGATCTACCTGCTGATTATTGTTAAAAACAATTTCCACGCTCGTATCATTTGTTTGCGTGATATTACCTACCGGATCATAAGTGTATACTATATCCATTAACAAATTGGCATCTACCACGTTTACCCTGGTCTTCGTTTTTGTGAACACTTTGGCACCACCTTGTTTGGTTGTTTGCTGTTCCATCAGCCGCTGCGTGGTATCTTCATAGGTATAATTGCTAGCAGTACCGTTGCCATAGACCACCACTGTTCGCTGTGAATTAGCATTGTAAATAATACTGCTGATGACGGCCTGTGTATTGTTATCCTTGAATGTCAGATCGACACTTTTAAGCAATGAAGCCTTGTTATAGGTATTGGTCGTGATGGTATCATCTGGAGTGGTACTGGTGGTGAGTAGTTGCAAGGCGTTGTAAGTATCCTTCTGCAAGTATACTTCTGGTTGCAGCGGTACCTGGTCTTTCCAGTTTACCGGCAGTTTGTAATCCTGTACCATCTGGCGGCTGTACTGCATAACTTGCCCCGCCATACTATAACTGCTGTCGATAACGATGCCACTTAAGTCATTCAGCTGATAGACCTGTCCTCGTAGGTTATAGTTATAGGAGTCGGCGCGCGTTTCGCCATAGGTGTATACTTCAGCAAGACTAAAATCTTGGAAGGAAGTGACGGGACCAGTGTTGTCCAACTTTTTCACCAACAGTTGGAGAGGCCGCTGCAATTTGTCGTAACTGGTAAACTGACAATAGTTACGCGAATTCCAATCCAGCAGGCGTTTATCAAAGATATTGAGCAGTTCCTGTATTACACCAGCGTCTGCGCTATCGGTACTCAGTGGCTTTTCGGCCTCCATCGCGTAGAGATACCTGAAATTATAATAATGGGTACCCTCTTGCTGATTCGACTCATATAAGCGCGGATCAACAGATTCCACTACCCTGCCCTGAATATCATGGATCGTATGCGTTGGCAGCTGCCTGCCATCAGCCATGGTATGAATCTCCATACAAGCGTTGCCTGTGTTCGAGGACACGGTAATGGTAGGCGTATCAAAAAAAACCGCGGCTTTTTCCAGTGCCAGCTTTTCTGCGGGGGATACCTTATCCGGATAATTATTTTTGTAGAAAGATGACTCCAGTACCGTATCATCTTCATCATAATATTTCTCTTCCCAGGCAGTACGCGTCGTTTCGGTGAAGAAGCCTTTAGGGGTATCTACTCTTATCACGCGCATCAAGGGATCATAGTAGGTACTGGTAGGCGGTATCAGCACAATATCATCCACGCCTTCATAGTAAGGCGAGTCGGAGAAAAATGGGAGATACTGCTCGCAGGGCTCTCCTTTGTTGTTGTACACTGTACGACCGGAGACCATCCACTGATCCGTAGTTGTATCTTTGTCAACCAAGAGCTTACTCTCGATATCTCTTCCCATTCCGTCTTCATACTGTATCGTAGTCTGACAGCTAAAAGGAGTGCTGGCCGCATTTACGTAATAATATTGTTCCCGTACCAGATGAATAGCGCTGATCGGCTGGGAGTCCCGATTGGAAGGCTTCCAGGTATGCAGGGAATAAAAGAAATAGTTAGTGGCGCCCTGCAGATAATAATCTTTATGTGCCAGCACATCATCAAAGGTGATAGCGTTTCCGGAAGATCCGGTCAACCTGTTTTGATACTCCGCAGGTTTACTATCGTAGGCATAGAGCCTCATTCCTCCTGTATCTACAGCAGCCTCTTTCCCAAACGTGCTGGTCACTGTTACCAGGCCAAGTGGATCAAAAATAGCCTGACTAACATTATTATTAATATCGATCACCTGCTTGTATTGCATCACCTGGTAATCTATTTCACAAGTCTGCTGATTGATCGTTGTATCGTCCAGGTATTCTTTCTGTACAATCGGCATCAAAACAAAAGGCGTATCATATTCCAGTGTTACCTTCTCAAACAGCGAAGAAGTGGACGCAGCAAAAGAATTCTCCGTTTTATAAGGCATATGGAAATATCCGGACTGGGTATGATCATAATAATACTGTATCAACCCACGATTCCACCAGTAGCCATTAGTCGTATCGTAGTAATAGCCGCCGTCGTCTGCCAGGATGGCCTGGGTGAGATGATTGGTAAAAGCGGCATCTATAAAGGCTTGTGTGAATGCCGCCGATTGCAGGTGATGTGTTAGCCCGTTTGCGCTGATCTGGCCAAAAGGCAGCACGGCAGACTGATCTTCGTTCCAAAAATAGACCTGGTTCCATGTCAGCTGCCTGGCTTCTTTCTTCAAAGGATCGAGTACGCCTCCATAGGGTACTACATTCGTAAATGCGGTATCCACCTGTGATTTGGCCGCATTGTAGCTGAAGTATTGATTATTCGCATCGGGAGCCAGCCCGAATAATTCAAATTGTTGCTGCTCACATAGCAGCCCTCTCCATCTGTAGGTTGCATTTTCAGCAGTATCGATGTACTCATATTGGGCGCCCGTTGCCTTTAGTATCAGCTGGTCCGGCAAAGTGCCAGACATATTGTTTCTGCGGGGCAGATAAATGATCGCAGATGCTTTCACTTGTCCGCTCAGTTCATCGACCGACAAAGTAAAATTCTGCTGTATACGCGGATCATCCGGGTTGCGTTCATAATTGTAGGCGATGCCTTCTCTTGAATGAACAGTAAATACGGCATAGCGCTGTCCGTTGGCAGGTTGCACCAGGGTGACTGTCACATTAGATGCTTCTACCGTATAAGGGTTGGCCGCTTCCGGACTTTCATCAGTTCCATATACTTCCCTGCGCAATAGCTGACCGCTCAGCGCCAGGTAGGCTTCTCTCACGATCTCTGCATCATCGTTATAATCCCCCAGTTCCATTACACTATCCGGGAAATCGTATGCGGACTTGTCTCCCTGGAAAAACTGGCGCTTATAATAAGCCATATTTGCCTGATACCCTTCAGATACGCCGGTTAGGAACCATTGCCGGGTATATACTGGTGCCACGAATAACTCAGGATTGAACTGTTGGGAAAAAACCTGATTGGAAGTGAAATCATCAAACGTTTCCGTATCCCAGGATTCAACATATCCAAACCCGCAAAACCTTCTCTCTGCAGGATCGTAGTAGCCATCATGGTATTTATATGCGGTGCTGTAGCGGGTATTGGTGATAAGGTCGATCGTTACTTTTGATTCTACCACCTGCACTGGAAAACGCAGTTTTGTCACCCAGGGTTTACCTGCCAGTTTATCTTCCAATGCGAATTTGGTGGAACTACAATAATGTAGTTGTGTGATACAACCCATGTTATTGTCCACCTCATTCATCAGAAAGGGCTTCATCGTTTTGGCGGTGGTGCTGCCGTATAGTGTGATTTCTCCAGTAAAATTGTAATAATAGTGGATAGGTGTCGGCGCTATTTTGGTTAATACCAGGCAGGTAGTGCCATTGCCCAGTACATCTGCAAAACTCAGCTGGTCCATCGCATCATACAATGCCGGGAGCTCTATCCTAATAGGATCGGCGAAGCTATTACCATTCTGATTGAGGTATATTGCTATATGATTGGCAAAGAGGTAAATCAGGTCTGTGGTGCCCGTACCGGCGATATCTGCCAGGTAGAGTTGGTTACTGTTGAAGTTATTATCAAAGAGGGGGGCATTGCCCATCAGCACTTTCTTTCCGTACACCCCGTAGCCGAGGTTGGGCCAGCACTCCACGATACCGCTGCGGATGCGCACTCTATGCGACAACCCATCTCCAAATATGCCCGTAAACGTCACCAGTTCCTGGCTGGCACTGGTTGGGGCCGGAATGCTATTGGTGTTGGGTACACTTCTGAGTGGTTTGTATCCTTCCTTTCCTTCAGAGAAAAAGATATTGATATAATTAGGCTCCGCCTGCAGCAGATCTGTTTTGCCATTATTGTTGATACCTACCGGCTCCATGAATGGTAGAGACGCCGTATTAGGATACTGGCGGAAAGTGCTGAAATTATCCCAGGTACCATCGTTGTTGCAATCATAGAACCCTGCATTCCCTGGGTTGCTGATGAGCATCTCCAGCTGTCCGTCGCCGTCGATATCCACCAGCGTGGCATTTCCATCCTGTATGTTTCTGTTAACCGGAAATTGCTGACAGTATGCCGGACCGGCGTATTTTCCTTCGCCAAGTGGTGCGAGGTAAAAAGAGGTTTCATTGTTGCTATAAAGGAAACCGGGTAATCCATCACCGTAGAGGTCTACCGGCAGGTATTCCGCGTTGCTAAGATCACCGGGAATAGTGAAGCCCTCTCCCATCTGGAGCACTTTAAATTCCGGCGCCACCGGCGGATTGAAGGCGGAGTAACGCAGTTCCGTTGTGGGTTGCGCGAGTGTTGAAAAAGTGCCGTCATCATTGAGGCGATAACCGCTGAGGGTTACTTTATTCAACATCGACATACATTGCAGTTCAATATTGTTATAAGCCTGCTGGTGCAGGTACTCCAGGCCCAGGGATTTCACCAGCAGCGGCGTTGCCTGCAGGCTGGCAAAGTGATGAAACAGTAAAACGTTGCCGCATAAACGAAAAGTGCGTATTTCAAAGCCACTGTTATACACGGAATACGGATCCGGCCGGCAGGCCCAGCTTTTCATTGGGATGTAGGCCTTTGCCGGATCAGCAAGATCATATTCTCCGTAATCAAATATCAGCTCAAATGCGAATTGCTCTCTTTGAGACGC
This sequence comes from Chitinophaga sp. Ak27, assembly GCF_012726295.1. GTDB lineage: Bacteria > Bacteroidota > Bacteroidia > Chitinophagales > Chitinophagaceae > Chitinophaga. The sequence continues at coordinate 24,034 of NZ_JABAOB010000001.1, forward strand.
ATCCAGATAATTGCCAAATTGGATACTATGAATATATCTGTTGGCTGTCACTGTTCTATTCTGCTCATAAATGGTGGCAGGTACATTATCCGTATTTTCTTCTTTATAGCTGAAGCTATTTTTATTTCCTTTACTGTCCTGGCTCTCATCTATCAACCATTGAAAAATCTGCTGCGGTTGGTCAGGGTTACTGATACGCGACGCCCCCGTCTGCCCGTAAAACCTGAGAACATTATCTGCAGACAGCACTTTCCAGAAAGAGAGACCCGTAGTATCGTCTTTCCATTGTTCTATGAGGGAATAATTGCTCAATATTCTGGGGATATAGATAGTAACCGTATAGGAGATACTGTTAAAGGTTTCCTTCCGTGGGTTCCCGTTCATTTCTTTTATTAGCAGTTGTCCCGCTTCTTCCATTTCATAGATCATATTGCTATGATACTGTGGGGTGCCCGTTGTTGTGCTGACAGATATTTTTGAGAGAGATAATGAACAGCCTAATCCAAAGGTGCTGTTACCGTTCCCTGAGCTATAACTGAGCGCCAGATTGGGTTCAAAGCCTCTGGCAGCTGTTACTGGAAGGGGTATGGAATAGGTGCCGGTACCTGTAAAAATATTTGGCTGAAAGGAATCTTCCAATCCTTTCATAGCCCCGCCCCCTTTGGGCAGCGACAATTCTTGTATGGAAATTTTACTTTTCCCGGATTTATCTTCGTTTGGTTCCATAGTATATCATAGTTAGGATAACTGATCAATTACACCATCGTTGAAAAAATACGAACAGACAATCGCCTTCCGGCTAACACCAGATAAGTCATATGATAAGATCGGGACAGAAAAGTGGATAACTATCTGCCCGGCGGTCCGTACTGCCGGGGAAGAAAGGGATCACACATGCAAAGGATTACAGGTTTATTGGATAGTTGATGAAAAAAGGGATTACGCATCTTAATCAAATTAAGTATTACGAGGTTATCTGAGGTAATAGCAGCTGCTAACAACAAGGTTTTCAAGGTATCTCATCACAACGTCATATGAATGCAGGTACAATTACTCCTCCTGTTACAACGGAAAATAAAACTACAGCTGCTTACAGAATATTTCCATACAGTTCTGCTATTTTTCTATACAAAAAAGCTTTTTTGGCAACTATTTTTTTTAAGATCTTACCAGATGAATACGAAGTGGCAGTTTTTTGTAATAATAATAGTAATGGGCGTCTGCAGATGATGCCAGATACTGTGCCTTCCCCTGCTGCTGGCAGAGGAAGCTATCTGGCTATTGATGGAGCGGTAATCTTATAGATAAAGTACGGGTAGAGGTAATAAGCAATGGGTTGGAAGCGCTAATACCCAAACAGAAGAAGATGTTAATTGAATGACAGGCAGCGTTGCTGCCTGTCGCGGTACCGGCGGGCACTACTCCTCAAAGAAAGTGACTGCCCCCGTTTCCAGGTGATAGATACCACCTACTATCTTTATTGCCCCGCTATCTGCCAGTTCTACTATAATTGAACTTTCTGCTTTTAGCTTTTCCATTACATGACGCACATTATTTTCAGTTACATTCTTTACAAATCCGGCGTTCTTTCCGTTCCTGTTTTCAGCAGGGGTAGCTGTTTCACGGTCGATAGCCGGCTTTATCTTGTCCAATAATTGGGTGAGGTTACCGAGGTGTACATCTTCGCAGGCTCCTTTTATAGCTCCGCATTGTGTATGGCCCAGGACCACGATTATTTTAGAACCTGCCAGCTGTGTACCAAATTCCATGCTACCAAGAATATCCTGGTTGAGGACATTGCCCGCTATGCGTATACTGAATATGTCACCCAGCCCCTGGTCGAAGATGAGCTCTACAGAAGTGCGTGAATCCATACAGCTAAGTACAGTTGCAAACGGATATTGCCCGTCTCTTGTGGCATTTACCTGGCTCAACAAATCCCGGTTGGCTCTCAGGTTGTTAACAAACCTTAAGTTACCTTCTTTCAGATACTGAAGCGCCATTTCTGGTGCAAGCGTATTTTGTGATTCCTTGGAGTGCTTGTACATGTTTTAAAGTTTGGAAATTATTTATACAGCATTAAACAGGCGCAGGCATTTAGGTTAACAAAGCAAATACCTGCAGATTTAATTAGTCATGGCATTAATTCAAGGTACAAGCCTTCTATACTATTTGATCTAATGTTTCATTTTGCTTGTTAACCTTGTCATAATTCTCTTTTTTTAATGTTGCGAGCATTTCCCTGATTTTGCTGTTACTCGTCCCTAAAATCTGTACCGCGAGCAAACCGGCATTGCGCGCGCCATTAACCCCCACTGTGGCTACGGGTATATCACCCGGCATTTGTACTATAGATAAAAGGGAGTCCCAGCCATCGAGAGAGTTTGTAGACTTAATAGGCACGCCAATTACCGGTAAAGTAGTAATAGCGGCAACCATACCAGGAAGATGTGCTGCGCCGCCAGCGCCTGCGATTATAATCTTTAAGCCACGTTCTTCAGCAGTAGCAGCATATTCAAACATTTTTTGAGGACTGCGATGTGCCGATACCACGCTAAACTCGTAGCCTATTTCAAACTTCTTTAGCACTTCTATTGCCTGACGCATAATAGGTGCATCGGAACTACTGCCCATAATAATGCCTACCTCTACCTGTTTCATATTTTTTTAATTTAAAATTTTTCGAATTGTTTCAGCTTTGGCGATGACGCTTTCGATAGTATGGTCTGTGATAGTTATATGGCCTACTTTCCGACCCGGCCTTTTACCCTCTTTGCCATACCAATGAAGGTGGGAACCCGGGACGTCTAACAAACGCTTCAGTTTTCCTTGTTTATCAGCATTTAATGGAGCACTTTCCAGTATATTCATCATTAAAGACGGGCAACAGAGCCGGGGATCGCCCAGGGGCAGTCCGAGTATAGCCCGGAGTAATTGTTCATATTGTGACGTGGTGCTGGCTTCTATCGTGTGATGACCGCTGTTGTGCGGCCTTGGAGCCAGTTCATTCACTAAGAGTTTATTATCTTTTGTAACAAACATTTCTACAGCAAGAATGCCGACCAGCTCGAGCGCACCCGCAATTTGCTTAGCGAGTGCTATTGCGTCTTTTAATATTTCGTCGCCTATCTGGGCGGGCGCTATCTGGTATTCAAGTACGAACTTCTCTTCAGAAAACACCATCATCACGGGGTCATAGCATTCTACAGCACCATGCTCGTTTCTTGCCACGATTACAGAGATTTCATGTTTAATATTAACTAATTCTTCAACCACACATGGTGCGTCAAAGGCCGCTAATATATCTTCCTTTGTCTTTAAGACCATAACTCCATAGCCATCGTACCCATCACGACGCTTTTTTAGACAGACAGGTAGTTTATTTTCGTATTGAAACAAGTCACTTTTGCCCTGAATGGCTTCTCCGGGTACCACAGGTATATTATGTGATAGCAGAAACTGCTTTTGTGTAAATTTATCCTGTATTATTTCGATAGTATCAGGCGCCGGAAAAATTTTTACGCCTTGCTTTTCGAGCTGGCGTAAAGCGTTAATATTTACAGCTTCTTTTTCTATCGTAATGACATCGAGCCCCTTACCAAACTCCAAAACGGCCTCGAAAGAAGCAGGATCACCGCAAAAAAAAGAAGAAGTATAACGTGCACAAGGTGCATTAGCGTCCTTGTCCATAATCGAAACACTGAGCCCCAGATCTATGGCGTGCCGTGTAATCATCGCACCCAACTGACCGCCCCCTAAAATTCCTATTTTCAAATTTTCAAGCATAATCATCAATTGCCGCAAAGATATAAAACTATTTAAAATGATAGTAATACTATTATTATTTATAGTAAAATAAGGAAATAAGAGCGATTTACTATTAAATCGTAATTTAGGCCCATTAATTACTTAAGTATGGAGTTGCAGTTGCAGATAAAAATGAATTCCAAGCTTTACCTGAGAGACCCGGATAGTACCGAACTAGGCCGTAATATCATTAAGCACAGTATAAAACTAATCCATGATATTGGCTTTGAGGACTTTACTTTTAAAAAGCTGGCTATAGAGGTCGGAAGTACAGAGGCCAGCATTTATCGGTATTTTGAAAACAAGCACCGGTTACTGACCTATATTACTACCTGGTTTTGGACATGGTTGGAGTACCAATTGATATTTCATACCAACAACCTCAAGCATCCAAGAGAAAAAATAGATATCGTTATAAAATTGCTCACCTTCGAGGTGCAGGACAAATTTATTGTAGAACATATTGACAAAAGTATTTTACATGGCATAGTAATCTGCGAAGGCGACAAAGCATACCTTACAAAGAATGTGACGGAAGATAATAGATCTATGTTGTTTAAGCCATATAAAGACCTTTGTCACCGTATTGCTGAGATCTTCCTGGAGTTAAATCCTGAATTTGCGTATCCACATTCGTTGGCGAGTACTTTAATTGAAACCGCACATCGGCAGATGTACTTCAAAGAATACCTTCCGCGTTTAACCGACTTTGGCAAATCCAAAGAAGTAAGGCCATTAGTCGAATTCCTGCAGCATCTGGTATTTAAGTCGCTCGACAACTGACAAAAGACGGGAATAAGAAATTTTTATTCAGGCAAACTTTTCAAAAATGTATTTCGTAAATACATGCGCATTTGAATATATCTGGCTTTGAAGGAACCACAAACATACATTACCGAACAGCAACTGGTAAATGGATTAAAGCAACGCGAGCAAGCTGCTTTCAGCTACCTGTACGATCATTATTCGTCTGCACTGAATGGCGTAATTTACAATATAATTCCGGATGCCAATATCGCGACAGATATTCTTCAGGAGGTATTTATAAAAATCTGGCGGTTGATCGACAACTATGATCCTGGCAAAGGAAAGCTGTTTACCTGGATGTTCAACATTGCCCGTAGTACAGCTATTGACCTTGTTCGCAGCAAGGAATGGCGAAACAGTAAGCGGAATAATAGTTTAACTGAGGACTATGCCCAGTTGCCTGATAAATCGCGGCCCTTATCTGACCTTCCTGAGCTACGGAAAATAGTTTATACCTTAAAAGAAGAATATAAGACCGTCATCGAATTATCTTATTTTGAGGGGTATACTCAAAAAGAAATTGCAACGATGGAACAAATACCCTTGGGAACAGTTAAAACACGATTAAGAGCAGCATTATTACAACTTAAAAAAAAGATCAATCTTTAACGTGGATATCAAGGCATACATAGAAAGTGGAGTGATTGAAAGCTATGTATTAGGCATGGCAGATGCAGAAGAAGTTGCTGAACTTCAGCGCCTTCGTCTCGAATATCCTGCAATTGCTGCTGCAATAAAGGAACGGGAACAATGGCTTCGTGAATTTTCAGAAGCTACCGGTCGCCCCGCGCCTGGCGCTCTTAAGGATCAGTTGCTGCAATCTCTCAATAAAGAATTTGCTGTTACATCCCAACCTGTACATTTCATCAACCGCCGTTTAAAATTTATAGCTGCTGCATTACTGCTTGCCCTGTTCGCAAGTACCGCAGGGAATGTTTATCTCTATAAAAAATATACTAAAGCCACCGGTGATTTTATATCGCTTCAAAAAGACCAAATTCAAGTACTTGCGGAGAATCAGGCTTATCAGGCACGATTAATAACTTTCGATCATGAACTGAAGGTTTTGTCTGAGCCAGGTGTGATCAAAATACCGCTGACTGGCGTTACAGGGAAGGAAGGTAGCCTTGCCACCGTATACTGGGATACAGAGAGCAAGGACGTATATCTGATGGTCAATAATCTTCCTCCCACACCATCCGGCAAACAATATCAACTGTGGGCACTGATAGATGGGAAACCGGTGGATGCCGGCATAATATCAAACTGCGCGTCTTTTCTCTGTCATCAGAAGCAGGTAACCGGCGCTCAGACATTTGCCATCACCCTTGAAAAGACGGGCGGAAGCCCAACTCCAACGCTGGACCAAATGTTCGTAATCGGAAATGTGAAATCATAAATAGCTGGTAGTTGTTCACGTCAGCAGATTCAAATGCAGAAGCCGCCTCAATAAGGCGGCTTTATTTTTTAAAAAAATCAACCAACCAAACTTTTAGAGAAAACATCTCGTATCTCAGATGGCAACTGACTGGCATCAACGAAAACAAGTCAGCTGTAAGTATGCTTCCATGCAACCCAAAACTATTCTTGAATGATTATGTAACCTAACATCTGAATTATGGACAACAAAAACACTCTTTTGCCGGCGCATGGCAATAACAGCCTTTCATTGCCCGAAATGCCGGGGCGGAGAAGATTTCTCTCTTACCTGGGGCTCGCCGCTACCTCCGCTACTGTGATTGCAGCATGCAGAAAAGACAAAGACGACAAAAATACCGTGCCGCCCGGTAGTATTGATCTTGGAGCTGGCGACATGGGGATACTTAATTGTGCATACGCACTGGAACAGTTGGAAGCGGCCTTCTACACGCAGGTAATTAGTAGCCCCTTCAGCGGAATGACTGCCAATGAGCAGTTGTTGCTGACAGATATACGTGATCATGAAATAGCGCACCGTGAGTTTTTTAAGGCTGCCTTAGGAACAATGGCGATCAAAAGCCTTGAGGTAAATTTCTCTTCAGTAAATTTTGGAAGTCGCGACAGTGTACTTGCTACCGCGAAGGCATTCGAAGATCTTGGCGTTTCAGCCTATAATGGGGCGGGGCAACTTATTAAAAACAGCAGCTACCTGCTGCTGGCAGGTAAGATTGTATCCGTTGAAGCCCGTCACGCTGCGCTGATACGCGATCTTATCAGTAATGGTTCTTTTGCCGACAATACAGTCGTTAATTTGAATGGTCTCGACCTTTCCAGTAAACCTACCGATGTATTGGCGACAGCCAGTGTATTCCTTAAATCGAAACTCTACGCAGGTAATCTTCCAACATCCTGAAGTCTCCAAACATTCATCCTGAAAAAAAGTAGTTATGAATCTCGCAAATATTATATCGTCAATCGAAAAGATAGATCCGGAGTTGCATGATCGCCTTGATAGTAGACGAGGCGCAATGCAACAATTCGCGAAAATAGGCGGCAAAATTGCTATGGCTGCGATACCTTTCGCATTGGGTAGTATGTTCAAAACGGCCTACGGACAATCTACCGGCGACGTATCTTCCGTTCTAAATTATGCACTCACGCTTGAATACCTGGAAGCCGAGTTCTATACCAAAGGAGCTGCTTCAGGTGTTGTTCCCGCCGGTACTCCTGCTGTTGGAGCTATCAATACCATCAGGGACCACGAAAACGCCCACGTTGCGTTTTTGAAAACCACTCTTAACTCGCTCGGTGCAACGCCTGTATCAAAACCAACATTCGACTTTACAGCAGGTGGGACCTTTGCCAATGTATTCACTAACTATGATACCTTCCTGGCGGTGGCCCAAACTTTTGAAGACACCGGAGTCAGGGCCTATAAAGGCAGAGCGGGGGATCTGATTTCCAACCACGCAGTACTGACAGCTGCATTGCAAATCCATTCAGTTGAAGCAAGGCACGCCTCTCACATACGCCAGATGCGCAAGGCCAGAGGCGCCAACATTAAACCCTGGATAACCGGGAACGATACAGGCGGCATTGGCAGTGCAGTACAGGCCAGCTATAACGGCGAGGAACTCACAACCCAGGCTGGGATAAACATACAGAACTTTGTGAACGCAAATGCTGCAAGCGAAAGTTTTGATGAACCGCTTACAGCCAACCAGGTGCTGGCCATCGTAAAACCTTTTATCGTATAATTTCAAAACAAAATTTAAATACTAAAACATGAAAAAGATATTCAAATTGCTTAGTACAGCGATGGTAATGTTACTCATTATCAGCAACGTGGACACGTCAATGGCCAATACCAACTTATCCCTCAGCATACACGCACCCGCGGTTGAATGGAAAAAATCAACCACTGGGACATGGCCTGGCATGAAGGATGGAAAAATATACTGGTATAAACTGGACAAAAATGCCAGTCTTTGGTGGAGTGCAGACGGAAAGAAATGGGCAGCGGTAAAGGATGGCCTGTGGGCAGACAAAGAGGGCAAATGGCTTAAAATTTATCAGGGCAAACTTGTCTGGAGTACAGATGGTAAACAATGGAGCGAAGTACCAGACTGGAAGTGGGAAGGTTCAGACGGTAAATGGTACAAGTTTGATGCTAAGTGGAGTCTTTGGGTGAATGAATAATGCAGAGAACAGCCGTTAATAAAAAAAACCGCAAAGAAAACATTTCTTTGCGGTTTTTAGTGCCCACTAGGGGAATATTATCGAACCAGTTCATGTTGATAATGAAACTTTTATCTAATGTTTTCAATTTATAATTATCATGAAAATGTAATAGGACTATTACACAGATTTCAGCTGACTGGCTTAGAGTATAATTCAATAAAATCACATTATTCTTTCTGCTTCCTCTTAAAATTCAAATAATCATCTTCCTTCCTTAAGGCTTGAGGTGAAAAATTTTGCATTTCAAGTATCGCTGCCTTTCTTCTGGAATATATGCTGCCGCTTGTAAGGACACTCGCATTATCATGGCCAGTGCAGCCATTTAGATGCCCAATAGCTATCCTTTCTATTTTCGTGGTTACTTCGATAACATCTCTTTTATTATCAAATATCTCATCAGCTATGGAAAGTGCTACTTCAAGGGCTGCGGTGGATTTATCCGGCATTCAATACCTGGTTCATGTAATGCAATATCGTAATAATGTAGGATGTCGGAAGTGTCATCGTAATCTGAGAATCCTGCTAGAATATAGAGCAAAGGGGTATCACATCCTTCTCTCAAAGCCTGCAAAGCGGCGTTGGGTATAGATCGCAAGCTTTCGATATTTAATATGACTTTTAAGCATGTTGTCGGGAAGTCCATTTTTATGTTTTAGAGCTGATTGTTAGAGCTTGAGCCTGAATTCAAGCGTAATACGCAAGAAAATATTTCTGTATGAAAAAGAGAGGGTTGGGATAAGAATTGAGCAAAATTTAAAAGAGGTTGTCTCGCAAATTGAAGTGCCCCAAAAGTGTCTAACCTTTTGGGGCACTTCAATTTGCGAGACAGCCTCTTTCTTTACTAAGATTCCTCTTCCACGCACCAGGAGGCGGCGTACATGGGTCTGTACTTATCATGTGGTGATAAAAAATTGTCGGATTAATTTGTATTTTAGTTTCCCTAATCAAAATCAGGTGTGAAACCCCTAACCTTTCATGCCGTTAACACTAATTTAAATATGAAAAGACACAACCTTATTTCCCCATTAGCCCTGCTGTCAGGGCTTTTTTTTGTTATGTTCATGATATCCTGCGGTAAAGATGGTGCCGTTGGTCCTGCCGGCGCAAATGGCCCCAAAGGCGATACTGGCCCCAAAGGTGATTCCGGCGTTGGCACTGTGTTCTATTCCGGATGGCTGGATGTGCCGTTTAAGCCGGATACCATACACCTTGCAGGTGGTAGAATTGATACGATAGGTTATTATGCCACTATCGACGCCCCTAAACTCACCAAAGAGCTGTTAAGCAGCGTAGATGTAAAAGTATACATCAACTCCAACGATATAAGTGATCCTGTCATTTATTCGTTGCCTTATACTGCTCAATCAGGTCTTAGAATCGATGTATCGGCTTACACACAGAAGATTGAATTGTATGCCAATGCGGATGTGGGTACGCGGTCTGTCAATGGCAAGAAGTATCAACAATACCGTTACATGATCATACCCGGCAATGCGCAGGCAAGATCGGCTGCTCCGGTAAACTGGTCCAATTATGCTGCTGTAAAAGCATATCTCGGATTAAAAGATTAAAAAAAGAAGAGAGCGTCTCAGTTATTTTTGAGACGCCCTCTTCTGCATTTAGTTTGATAAATTCAGGAAGTAAGGCATTAGTTCAGGACTAGGTGATTAATAGTTACCGTCTGATCTTTGGGTCTATGTCTTTTATATGTTTTTCTAACTTGATCAGTGGTAGTATGTCCCATTAAGTAGGCTACAGTTGCATCGTCCACATTATTATCCTGTAACAAAATAGAGAAGCTCAACCGAGCACATGACCAGGTAATAAGCTTATCAATGCCAGTATCTGCCATCCATTTCTTTAGTATTCTATTGCACCCATTAATAAATCAGCGTCAACATGCCTAAGGCCTGTATAGCAGCATAGAATAAAGGCTTCTTTTACTTCTTCATTTATACAAGGTGTTTGTAGGAGCGGAATGTATTCCTCAGCTTCCAGATTTTCTCTTCGCTTCTTGCTTGGATTAGATTTAGCGTTGACATATTCCGTTGGATTCACTTTGTAGTAACCATCATTTGTCGCCGCCTTTAAAACTCATTTAAATCTGGAGTAGTAGTTCAATGGCGTTTCTCCGGTAAAATTGTCCAATAGGTATTGTCGGAAGCATTTACAGAAGTTCTCGCTGATGTCAATTGGTGCAATAAAATCAGCCTTAATGAAATTCCTGAATTGTTTAAGGCTATTGGTTAAGCGGCGGTTCCCTTTACGTGTGTTGACCGTTACGTATTCTTCATAGTATTCCAAAAAGTTGGCTTTAAACTTATGAGAAGGAATAAAAGCACTGCCAATTGCTTGCTGCTCGATGGCTAGCTGGCTTTTTTTTAATTTCTATAAGTGATAGTGCTTGTTTGTTGTGATTCTTTTCTATGATTTTATCTCCTTTCTTACTTAATCTTTGCAGCATGTTCATAATTGACACTTGAAAGAATTAAAAAAGGCCTGTAAGTCAATTACTTACAAGCCTATTACATGCACCGGAGTGTACTTTTCTCGAACCAAAGGTTACTTCCGGATAATACGCAATTCAAGGTCAGTTATTAGTCCAGGGGATTTATTATTCTTTTTCACCAGCTAGAAAGGGATCTTTTGAAATTTACTTGCTGATGAAAAGAGAGTATTATTAACTGGTCATTGCCTGGTTGCCAGCTATGTTTTGGTAAAACCCAAACGATCAATTTCATCATGCTCCTGCATTTGAAATATAATTGACCAAGCTATTACTCCAGCACCTTCTTCCGTTCAATCCTTTCTTTAGCTTCAATGAAGAGATGATGTATTTTTTTCTCCAGTTCTTTTTTAGGAGGTAGTTCTGTCCAATATTCCGCTACCATGATCCCATCCTTATGCATTTCCAGCAATTCTACTTGTTCTCGTCTGCTTTCGGCACATAAGATTAAACCAATCGGAGATTGCTCTCCTGCTTGTTTTTCGTATTTATCCAACCACTTTAAATATCATTCCATTTGTCCCTTATGCTGGGCTTCGAACTTTCCCAGTTTCAGCTCAACAGCTACCAGACGTTTTAAATTTCGGTGGTAAAACAATAGGTCTAAATAAAAATCTTCGCCATCAATAATCATCCTTTTCTGACGCTCTATAAAGGCAAACCCTTTGCCCAGCTCCAATATGAAAGCTTCTAGTTCCCGAAGTATTGCTTCTTCGAGATCCTTTTCCATATATGTGTTTTGTAATCCGTCTGATCAACGGCTAGTTGTGCATAGAAAAGCCTTGCTTCCTGGTGCTTCAACGGTAGTAATTCCACAAAATGCGACCAGCTTAGCTGTCGTGACAATGGTTGGATTGTCTCCAGATCTGTGAATTGCTCAGCAAATTGAAGCATTCTTCTTAAATTTCTTATCTCAAAGTTTCTTCCATAGTGGCTTTTTAATTGTGTCGACAGTGTCGACACAATCTGCTTAGCATACTCCGCCCGCTTATTTTTAAGGATTTCATCATTAATGCGTTGGCCAATCCGCCAGAAAAGTAGCGTAAGAGTACTGTTAGCATATGAAAATACTTGCTGTTGACTTTGCTCGATAAGCTCGGAAAGCTCGATGAATAAAGATTGATCGATTAACGTTACACTTTTCTTTTTTGCCATTGTACTTATTCTTATCAGCAATCCAATATAGAGGAATGCAGTTTTTTCAGGTTAAATGAATGACCTGAAAGTTAAATACCCAAAGAATAGTATGCGTTAATTGAAAGTTAATGCAGTGAGAGAATAACTCAATTTTAAAAGAATATATGGTTCGATTTTCCCGGAAAAACTCACTTTTTACGGAAGCCATTATCGAACCGCCCGCCTCAACGAAGCTGTGAGGCTAATATACGCGCTGGACGCGGGTTTAGATAAAAATAAAAATGGACAAACCAAGAGTAATCTCGATTTGTCCACTTTAGTGCCCAGAACTGGATTCGAACCAGCACACCCTTGCGGGCGCTGCGACCTGAACACAGTGCGTCTACCAATTTCGCCATCTGGGCAACTGATATTGTGTCAGGGGTTGCAAAGATAAGCAGCGATTTCTTTTTTCCAAAAATTTCCGGTGAAATATTTTCTCAGTTATATATGCCATAAACAATCTATGCCAGGAGTTGTTAATCCAGGTAACAACTATGCTGATTATGATTTCTATCCTCATCATTGTCCTTCTCATTGCACTCAATTTCTATTTCTCTATTGCGGAGATCGGGCTGATATCCGTAGATAAGACCACCCTGCAACAACAGGCTGATAGCGGCAACGCCAGGGCTGCCAGCGTGCTTAAGCTGGTGAAAGATCCCGATGAATACCTCAGCGCGGTACAGGTAGGTATAACGTTGGTGGGTATACTGGAAGGTCTCTATGGAGGCGACCTCATGGCCGCCTGGCTGGAGCCCGTTTTCAGGGGCTGGGGCATGCATAGGGCGGTGGCTCATCTTACGGCGCTCATCACCGGCGTGGGAACGATTACTTACCTCACTATTGTGATAGGTGAGCTCATCCCCAAAACCCTGGCACTGGTTAACCCTACGAAAGTATCTTATCTCATTACACCCTCTATGATATTCTTCTCCCGCGTAACCTGGCCTTTTATTAAACTACTCACTGCCAGTACCAAGTCCATACTGGGCCTGTTTAATATTAATGCTATCCACGAGGAAAAACTAACGGAGAATGACCTCCGTGGCATGCTCATCGTAGCCTATAAACAGGGACTGATCGACAAAGGCGAATTTACCCTGCATAAAAATCTCTTCTCTGCTTATGACCTTACCGCAGAAAACATCATGACACCCGCCAGCATGATTACGTATATCAACGACCGTATGAACCGGGACGAAATAACGGAAACGATCAAACGTAGCATTCATCGCACCTTTCCGGTAGCCAGCGAAAGAGAAGTGTTAGGCGCGCTGGGTGCGAAAGAATTCTTCCTGTACCCCGAGAAACCGTTGCCGGAGCTGATGGCACCTGTCTCTTTCCTGGCGATCAACCAAGCGGTATATGATATTTTTCAGCAACTGCGCCGCGAAAACACAAACATGGGCGTAGTGATCAACGAATACGGCGAATGTGAAGGCGTCATTTCCTACCATGATATTGTATCCGGCCTGCTGGGCGGCAGCCTCCCCGGTTATAACGCCCGGGAACGATATCTCGTACAACAACCCGATAAAAGCTGGCTCACATATGGTTACACGAGGTTAAGCTACATCCGAGAAACCCTCAACTTCGAATGGCTGCGGGAATATGAAAAAGAAGATATCACCATAGCGGGCCTCCTTATCGATAAACTGGCACATATTCCGGCTCCCGGCGAAAAAGTGCTGTTGAACCAGGTAAGCTTCGAAGTTAAAAAAATGGATCACCACCGGATAGATGAAGTCATCATCCGTACGCAAACGCTTGCGCAATAAAATCGTAGTATTTTCGCCACCCGCAGCTTATCTTGACGCAAAAACACGTTATAATGAAAGCTGCTTCCTTATTTGTTGCTGTGCTGCTATATTGCCTGGCAATGACAGCACAATCGCGGCAACAGCCCAATATCATCTTCATTTATGCGGATGACCTGGGCTACGGAGAAACAGGCCCGTATGGCCAACAAAAAATAAAAACACCTCACCTCGATCGCTTATCAGCTGAAGGCATCCACTTTAACCAGTTTTATACCAGCACGCCGGTATGCGCACCCGCGCGATGTATGCTGCTCACCGGCCGCCATGGTGGACATTCCTACATACGTGGCAACTATGAAATGGGCGGTTTTGCCGACTCGCTGGAAGGAGGACAAATGCCGCTGCCGGAAGGTACCGTTACCATTGGTCACATGCTCCAACAAGCCGGTTACACCACCGCCACCATCGGCAAATGGGGCCTGGGCATGCCTTTTACTACCGGTAGTCCAAATAATCAGGGCTTTAACTATTTCTACGGCTACCTCGATCAGAAACAGGCACATAACTACTACCCTACCCATCTATGGGAAAACGGGAAAGCCGACAGCCTCCACAATACCTTTATCGATGTACACCGCCATGTAGACCCTAAAACCGCTACCGACCAGGATTTCGATTATTTCAAAGGAAAAGATTATGCGGTAGATGAAATGACGAAAAAAGCCACACAGTTTATCAGCAGTCATCGTAACGGACCCTTTTTCCTCTACCTGCCTTATACCCTCCCCCATGTGTCGCTACAAGTGCCCGATAGCGCCGTGCAACGCTATATCGGGCAGTTCGATGAAAAGCCCTACTATGGCCAGCAGGGGTATGCCGCACATAAATATCCCCTATCAGCCTATGCGGCCATGATCACTTATCTCGACACACAGGTAGGTATCATTATGCAACTGGTAGCCAGGCTGGGACTGGACAATAATACCATCATCCTGTTTTCGAGCGATAACGGCACCACGTTTAATGGCGGGGTAGATCCGCAGTTCTTCAACAGCACCGGCGGCCTCAGGGGATTAAAGATGGACCTCTATGAAGGAGGTATCCGCGAACCGCTCATTGCCCGCTGGCCTGGCAAAATACCGGCTGGCAAAACGTCCGAGCTACCGGGCGTACAATACGATATAATGGCTACTTTGGCAGCAATTGCCGGCATTAAGGCCCCCGCAAATGATGGTATCTCCCTGTTACCGGAAATGACAGGAAAACATGCGCAACAAGCCACCAGGAAATATATCTACTTCGAATACCCGGAAAAGGGCGGGGCTATTGCCATTCGCATGGGTCAGTGGAAAGGCATTAAAAATGGGCTGAAGAAAAATCCCGGCGCCAACTGGGAGCTGTACGACCTCAATAAAGATAAAGCAGAAGAACACGATGTTGCCGGCATGCACGCCGACCTGCTAAAAGAATTTGACGCCATCGTGAAAAAAGAACACCGGAATACTCACCTCAATGAATGGGAATTTATCAACTCGAAAATGAAAGCAGCCAGATAATCATTGTATTTTACAGGGAGATGGATAAATACCATCTCCCTGTAAATTTGATCCCCGTTACTTACTCTCCCACTTAAACCATTTCACGCCCAATACAATAAATATCGCAGCATACCCCACCGATGCCAGCAACGCGTAAGTATTTTCTGTAGTCCAAGTAGCCGGCGCCAAGCTGGAAGCCAATACCCTCCTCACTACACCGTAGGGCGACCATACCACGACCTTTCCTAATATCTCTCCCAGCATACCAAACTCGCCAAACATACCAATCATGATAAACACGAAATACACCAGTCGGGTGGTTGAGTTAACTGTATCCGGATTTTTAATACGCCCTACAATCGCCTGTCCCATACCAAGGTATACGGCGCCCCCCAACATGGCCAGCAGTAGTCCGGCTATATATCCGGCAGGTGAAAGCTGTATATGATCTACGAAATAACCGCCAATAAATATCAATATCGTCATGAGCAGGATCATGGCCACCTGTACCAGCAAGCGACTGGTCATAATGGTCCATGCCGATACCGGGCCTACCCTTAACCGCTGAAAAACGCCGCGGTCGCGATCCCGCGCAATAGCGTTGGTATAACCCATCAGGCCTATACTGGTAAGACCAATAGTGATACAGGAGGAAAGTACAAATACGCCACCCAACTTATCTACCAGGCCTTTCCAGGAAAACAGAATGATCAGCGGCAGCAATAATACCAGTCGCAGGGAACGACGGTTGCGCCAAAGGATGGTAAAATCGGCTCTCAGCAAAGCTGCCAGTACCGCGCTATTTTTAGGTATGCTTGTTTCCAACATAACAGGTATATTTTTAAGAACGTACGGCCGTTCCCGTTAAGCCAATAAAAACATCTTCTAGGGTTACTTTCCCTTTCCTCATTGCTTTCAGCACTTCGGGATCATGCCGGTGCTTATCGATCAGCGCTTCCGGCGTATCAATGGCAATAATCCGTCCGTGGTCAATGATTGCGATCCGGTCGCAAACAGCCTCGGCTTCTTCCATGGAATGGGTAGTGAGTAATACGGCGTGCCCGTTGTTGCGGAAGTATTCCATTCGCTCCCACAGCTGCCGCCGCGACTGTGGGTCGAGCCCTGTGGTAGGTTCATCCAGCAGCACCAGTTGGGGATTATGTATAGTGGAAATGATCAGGGATACCCGTTGTTGTTGTCCGCCTGATAGCTCAGCGATTTTCTTACCTGCGGCAGCCTCCAGGTTGATGGCCCCCAGCTTTTCCTTAACAGAGGCATCGTCCAGGTTAACACCGTAGATGCTGGCAAAGAGGCGGATAATTTCTGCGATGGTCAGCTCCGGCTGGAAACTGGTTGCCTGTAATTGTACACCCATGTTAGCCCGGGCATGCAGGGGCTTTTGACGGGTATCATACCCGGCCACGGTGATGGTGCCGGTATCGGGTTTTAACAGACCTTCCACCGCACTGAGCGTACTGGTTTTACCGGCGCCGTTGGGTCCCAGTAAACCGAAAATTTCGCCGCCATATACGCTGAAAGATACCTCTCTTACCGCCTGGAATGTGCCATAGCTGACATTGAGGTGCTGCACATCCAGGATGGGTGATGCGCTCGCAGGTGATTGTTCATTCATTGGAAGCGGGTTTTAAACGCAGGTCGAAAGTACAACAATCACCTGTTTGCCAGGAGCTAAAAAGGCAAAGACCGCCGAAATACCGGTAAACGGCGGCATCCCGGCGGTGAAAACTATAACGACACCAGTTGCCGGCGCAGCGCTTCCAACACCATACCGGTACGGCTTTGCACATTTAGTTTATTAAACAGGATTTCCCGGTATCCGTCTACGGTTCTTTCAGTAACATTCATTTTAGCGGCAATCGCTTTATAGGTAAGATCGCTGCAGGCCAGGGTCAGGAACTCATGTTCCCGCTCGGTGAGGGTTTGCTTTTGTTCGGATTGGAGTAGCAGGCGGCGGTAGTTTACGTTGGCCGCATCATTGTAATAGGTGCCGGTGCTGTATATTTCCCGTAGCGCTTTTTCCAGTTCTGTGGGATGGATATCTTTCAGGAGATAAGCACAGCAGCCTGCTTTCAGCATTTCAACGATGGTAGCATCGTTATCTTTCATCGACAGCGCAATCACTTTTACACCGGGGTATAGCTTTAAAACGGCTTCTGTAGTTTTTGCGCCATCCATTACCGGCATATTTACATCCAGTAAAAGCATGTCGGGCGGGGTGGGCAACAGTTGTAATTTATCCAGCATTTCTTTTCCGTTCATCGCCTCCGCTACAATCTGGAAGCCTTCAAAACCACCAATCAGTAAACTAAGTGATTTGAGGAAGAGTTGGTGGTCATCTGCAATGCCAATATGGATTTTCATAGATTAAAATTATTCTAACGGTAATGTAATTAAAACAGCCGTACCTCCGGAAGTAGTTACCTCCCAACGGATATCCCCACCCAGCAGCCGCGTACGGTGCTGCATATTACGGATCCCCATGCCGATAGAAGCCATGCCGGCCTTATCAAACCCAGCGCCATCATCGGCAATAATGACGATGAGCTCACTGGCATCTTTCCGGATACTGATATCAATCACCTGTGGACGGGCATGCTTGATACAGTTTTGAATAGCTTCCTGGATAATACGAAACAGGATGATCTGTGGTTCCGCCTGCAGGGGTAGTACCATCAGTTCATGGGTAAACTTTACTGCAATGGCCCTGCTGGAGTTAATCCGGTCTACTTCTGCCTTCAGGTTATCTATCATACTGAACTGGTCGAGCCATTGGCGGCTGAATGATTTTGACAGCGCCCGAAGATGCTGAATGGCTAATACCAACGTATCTTCCGCTGCCTGCAAGGTATCGGGAATAGCCTCCATACTCCGTTGGGTTACATTAATCAGGAGTTTGGTGCTGCTCAGTAACTGGCCTATATCATCATGCAGTTCCTGCCCCAGGTGGGCAAAGGCTTCTTCCTGCATTTCAATCTGGGACCACATGAGCTGTTTGTCGTAATCTTCTTTCATAAGCTTAAGCTGGTGTAAATAAGCATCCTGCTTTTTCTTATAACTAATCACTGCAGCTACTACCACCAGTCCCATGATGGTAACCAACAATGAAATAAAAACCACTGCTACAAAGAGATCCTGTTTGACCGGAAGCATACTATGCCTTTTATCAGCATAATATACAACAGGTAATTGGATAATGAGTTCAAAACCGCGAAAAAGTGCCGGGCCCTGTTGGTGTCGTTCTCCAGCAAAAGGTTATAGAATGCATTAACACTTACCGAAGCGGCGAAGTAAATAAAAAAAGCAAGGGTTAACCAAAAAATCGGGTGCTGAAATATAGACGCTTCACTATCCGGGGTTATTGAAAAAAAGGATAAAAGGCACCAGCAGATGACCAAAAAGCTTTCTATTGTGATGTTAATGCCGGGAAAGGCATGCCATCCTCCCAATACAAAGCTGTAAAACAGGGAAACTATACTGAATATAAAAATAGAGACACCCATTAATAATCTCCAGCGATAGTCCCTGATCCCTGATCGAAGAATAATTGTTATCAGACTATATTCCAGCACCACAAAGAAATGGTATACTATAAAAAAGCCTAATCCCTTTGTACCAATCAACTCCACGATCACTTCCGTGATAATGGATACTGCCAGCAATACGGTCAATATCTTTACTTCCCGGTATTCCAGGTGAAACAAACTGATAATAAAACAGGCTACCAGCAGTACATAATAAGCATATACCCATCCGTTCATTGGCACAAAGGTTTAGATTCAATGTTGACATTAAAGTATTGTACCCAGGTCTACTGTCGCAAGCGGGGACCCTTGCGCCCTGAGTAAATCGAACAAGGCTTTCAACGGTGGCGGATAAGGCGCGCCGTTGCCTCTTTCTTCAATCTTAGGATCAATAGCATCATGCACCATCGTATTAGTGGTGGCTTTTGCCAGCAACTGCGGATATCCCACCTGGTCCTGGCTAAGGGTAAGCCCTTCTGCTACCAGGCTGATCTTGTTGTTGGCTTCCGGAATAGCAAAATGGAAGCGGATAAACTCACAGCCTTCCTGGCTCAGGATACGCAGTAACGATGCTTTACTGAAATCTACAAAGAAAGTACCGTTAAAAAATTGAAGTAATTCAGGGTTTGCGATCAACTGCTTATAGAAGTTGTTCAGCATCCCAAAATAGGCCGCCACGGTTATCGGCATTCCAAAGGTTTGCACCGCATCGGTAAATGGCATCCGGTAATCCAGTTGCTCGGTGCTGGGATTCAGATGGCCCTGGTCATCACAACCATAGCCTGCAAAGGACATTTGATCACTCATAGTAGGTCAGTTTAATGGAAACAAATATTTAACTTTTCAGTCATGCTTAATACCGGGAAAATACCCGGTAAGCAAAAAAATCGATCGTTTCCACCGACTGCCTATAATTTTAACAACCCTACCCGGTGTAATCCATTCACCGGCTTATTATCCCAGAAAAGCTCGAAATCCTCCAGCCCCGCCGCTTCATAGCTGTCTTTCACTTCCTGGAGGGTATGCGTTTTAGGATTGGATACAGCCAGCTGTTGCAGCATGCCCGCTAACCAGGCCCCTTGCTCCGGTTGCACGCTGATGTTTATCTTCTCCCTTTTACCCTGGAAGGTAAAAGAAGACATCTCCCAGGTACTACCCTTCTTTGATTTGGTAATGATTTCCATAGCTGGTTGCTTGCCCAGGTATATCACTTTTGACGTGGGCTTGATCACCCCTGCTTCCTCTTCCAATAAGGCTTTCACAATAAAATCGGGCGTCACGGAGGTTTTGGGCACTTTAAACTCAAACCATTTCGACAAAGGATAATCCAGGCAGGCCCCATGCATATAATTCAACAGCGACTTCTTCAGGCCATAGCTAAAGCTTTCATGGTCTGCCCCCGTAGGGTCAATGTGTTGGATATCGTTGTTGGCAAAGGCGCCTATAGCGGTTGTTTCTTTTTCTACCTTGAATTTTGCGGGCTCCAGTCCTACCGGGCTATGGGCCGTCATGGTAAACTGGTGCCAGAAGGCCGATTGCAGGATCCCTGCGGCAAACATCTGCCGTACCATTTCCAGGGCATCAATGGTTTCCTGCGCGGTTTGCGTAGGAAAACCATACATCAGGTAGGCGTGCACCATGATACCCGCTTCGGTAAAATGGCGGTTTACACGGGCCACCTGGGCCACCGTGATACCTTTCTGTATGAGGCCCAGCAACCGGTCGGATGCTACTTCTAACCCGCCGGAAACGGCAATACAACCGGATGCTTTTAACAGCAGGCACAGATCTCGGGTAAAGCTCTTCTCGAAACGGATATTGGTCCACCAGCTTACGGTGAGCTTACGGCGGATGATTTCCAGCGCTAGCGCCCGCATCAGTGCTGGCGGCGCGGCTTCGTCTACAAAGTGGAAGCCGTTTTGCCCGGTTTGCGCGATGATTTCTTCCATACGGTCGCACAACAGCGACGCTGTAATGGGCTCATAAATCTTTATGTAGTCCAGTGAAATATCGCAAAAGGTACACTTTCCCCAATAGCAGCCATGCGCCATGGTGAGCTTATTCCAGCGCCCATCGCTCCAGAGGCTGTGCATGGGGTTTACCACCTCGATAGCCGAAATATACTGATCCAGCAGCAGATCGGTATAATCCGGGGTGCCCAGCTGCGATTGTTTGTAATCATGCGTGGCCTTATCGTTTACATAGGTCACCTGGTCATTGGCCAGCAGGAAGGTACGTTTCAGCTCCGCGGCGGTTTTTCGTCCTTCCAGGAACTGCAACAGGTTTTCCAGCGGCGCCTCTCCATCATCCAGGGTGATGAAATCCACGAATTCAAATACCCGGGCATCAGCCAGTGAACGCAGCTCTGTATTCGGGAAACCGCCTCCCATAGCTACTTTCACATCCGGGTAATGTTGTTTGATCCATTGCCCGCAGCGCAACCCTGCGTAGAGGTTTCCGGGAAAGGGCACAGAAATAGCTACCATGGCTGGTTGCACCCGCTCCATATGCGCGGCAAATAATTCGGTTAAAATCTGATCGATATAAGTATACTCGGCCTGTAAGGCATCATAAAGTTCATCAAAGCTGTTGGCGGAGCGGCTTAAGCGCTCTGCATAACGACTAAAGCCAAAATGCGGGTCTACACATGCCATGATCAGGTCCGACAAATCTTCCAGGTACATGGTAGCCAGGTGTTTTGCCCGGTCTTGCGTACCCATGGAGCCAAAAGCCCAGTTCAGATCATCCAGCTGTTCAAAGCGGGCTGCCTCCGGCAAATAATCCCGTTTACAGATGAGATGTGCCAGCGTAGGGTTCTTTCCCTGCAAGAACAAAATCACCGCATCTATCGTGTCTATATAATCTTCCTGCAATACCAGTATACGGGCTATGTTCTCCGTCATTTCCTGCGGCGGATGCGCGGCAATATGCGCAAACAGTTGCTGCAATCCCCCTTTGGAAAACAAACGCAAAGTCACTTCAATACCCAGGTCGGCCTGGAAGGATGCAATATTTTTGGTATTCAAAAATCCTTTCAGGTAAGCAGTGGCCGGATATGGCGTGTTCAACTGTGTAAATGGCGGCGTTATAAAAAAAACAGTACTACTCAAGTCGGGAATTGTTTAAGGCGCAAAAATACCCCTTTTTAAGCAGAAAGCTAAAGGCGAAAAGCATCGAAGCGAATAACCAACGAAGAAAAATAATTTTAACATTATTTTCCGGATCCCGTAACTGCTAATCCGCTTGTCCCGCTTAAATTGCAGCAAATTAAACACACACATATATGCAACGATTAGCATCTCTGCTCTTTATTGGAGGATCTGTTATCCTCATGTCTTTTACCACGCCTGCTACTGTTGACAATGGAGAAAAGCCAACCAAAACTATTACGGCCAGGAAAACAATTGTATTCCTGGTAGACAGTAAAGAAAGTAAACTGAACTGGACAGGTAAAAAAGTAACCGGTCAACACCAGGGTACTATCAACATCGCAGATGGTAAACTGGACGTTGAAAACAATATCCTGAAAGGAGGAAGTTTCTCACTTGATACCCGCACCATAGCAGTGACCGACATTAAAGACGGGGGCAGCAACGCCAAACTACTTGGTCATCTGAAAAGCGAAGATTTTTTCTCCGTAGAAAAATATCCGTCGGCCAACTTTACTACAACCAGCGTTGTAACGAAAGGTGATGGCAATTATGAAGTAAGCGGTAAGTTAACTATTAAAGGCATCACTAATCTGATCACTTTCCCTGCTACTGTAACTGTGATTGGCGACAAGCTCACTGCAAGGGCGGTCATCAAGGTGGATCGTACCAAATACAATATTAAATATGGCTCTAAAAGCTTCTTTGAAGGCATCGGGGATAAAGCAATCTATGATGACTTCGACCTGGATGTTGTATTGGTAGCTAATGCCAAATAACGCATTCATTTTTCATTACGCCATTCCCTAAAAGCAACGGGCGCCTGGATAGTCAGGCGCCCGTTGCTTTCATTTGATATATCGTTAGAACCTATATCCGCCTCCCAGGGTAATCCATCTGCCAGGCATGGGCACTGCAGCCGCTTCAATATAGGTAACGTCCAGCAGGTTATTGGCATCTATATACACCTGGTAACGGGCACGCTTGTACGCTATGCGGGCATCGATAACTGTATAGTCCTTATAATTAATACGCATATTGTAACGCGCGGCAGCAGAGATATTGAAATATTGGCACACGGTAGTTTGAACATTGGCGCTGAACTGATGACGCAGGCTTTCAATGACATACCGGGATATTTTAGTAGAGAGTGCATCTCCTTTAAAGGAAGGCGAAAGATAGTTATAACCGGCGTTGATACCCAGGCTATTGAATATACCATGGGCCTGCAAGGTGGTATTATAACCGGCATTTAACCGGAATCCTTTCATATCTGCCCGCTGGAAGTTTTGCGGCTGCCAGTTGAGCGTTGCCGGATTGCTCACGCCTGCGGTATCTTTTACATAGTCGATAAAGTTATTAACCTGGCGGTAAAATGCGGACGCGCCATAGGAGAATTGGCCGGTAAACTTACGTAATCCAAGCTCTGCATATTGGGCTTTTTCCGGTCCCAGGTTTTCGTTACCGATAATACCTTTCCCTTTGTAATAAAGATCGGTATAGGTAGGAAGCCGCTGGGCGGTACCCGCATTGGCATAGAGCTTCAGCGTTGGCGTCAAGTTAAAACCAACATCTGCACCCGGGAAAAATTGCCAACCATAGAAGGAGTTATAGTTCAGGTATCCCCCGACGGTAAAGGTAAAACGGCGGTCGGCAATGGATTTATATTCTCCGAACAGTCCCAGGTTAGTTCTGTCGTGGTTACCGAGACTCGTACTCTTAATATGTTCATAACGCCCTTCCACACCGGCGCCGAAAGTACCGATATGCGTATTGAAGGTATTATTCAGCTCTGCGTCTACCACGTGGGTATTATGGAGATTGCGGTACTGATCGGGCTTAATGTAAACGTAATCATCTTTCGTATACCGATAACTGATACGTGGCGCCATAACCCAATTGGGATTGATCCGGGAAGTGTTGCTAACGGCGGCCAGCACAGTTTTTACTGTTTCTTTGGAGTTGAGGTCGCCCGGAGCAGCATAGAAACCATTAGCGCCGTAATCGTTGCTCACAAATCCCGCCATGACATTGTATTTGTGAAGGGAGTCGTTTTCAAAGGCCGCCTGGTAAAAGGCCCGGTAGTTATCGAAATCGGTGTTATAGCGGTATCCATTGCCCTGGTTACGGCTATAAGACAAAGACTGGCTATTGCCTTTCTTTACCAGGGCGCCGTTGGCGCCGAATCCTACAGCCCCATATAGATTGCCTTTCTCGTTCTTTTTAAAGCTGCTACCGAGACTGGCATTTATCCCTATACCATTTTCTGTGGCTTTGCGTGTCACGATATTGATAGCGCCATTCAATGCATTGATGCCATAAATACGGGCAGCGGCGCCTTTCAGCACCTCTATATGATCCACATCGTTTAAAGATACCGGCAGGTTCATCACGTTGTGCCCGGTTTGCGGGTCGGTAATTTTCACCCCATTGACCAGGATGAGGGTCTGGTCAAAAGTACCGCCATCAATACCTATATCGGCCTGGATACCTGCAGGACCGCGTTGTCTTACATCGAGCCCCGGTACATAGCTCAGCACTTCCGTGATAGAAGTAACCGGCATGGCTTCAATTTGCTTACGGGTAATAATGGTAATATTCCGGTTGATCGCCTTTACCGGCGCTGCCAGCCTGTTTTCCTGGACAATCACCTCATCAAGATGGTAAGCCGGCAGGGAAGAATCTGTTCGTTGCTGTGCTGCGGCGCTGCCACAGAGCCCGAGAAGCAGCGGCAATAATAGTTTGTTATTCGGTATTGCTAGGCGCATTTGTTGAAATCGTTGCTAAAAGAGCGCAAAAGTACGCATTTAATCATTGTTTCCAAGGCGGGTATTTTCGGGATGCTATAGTCTATCCAGATACATTTGCTCTATTCAAAAAAGCTGTAATTTTGATATACTATGAACACCGATAACACCAGGAAAGCAAAAATCATTAAATGGATAAAAAGAGTGGGCTTCTGGGGCTTTCTTTTTTTCCTGCTGAAAGGGCTGCTATGGCTTGCTTTGGGCTACTGGGTATTAAAATAGATCCAGCTGCTTATATGTTGGCGAATGACCCCTGTTCTACGATTTTCCCGATTACATTTTTCAAGCAGTTATTTGCTGCGCGGTAAGCGCTGCCACCCATACTGATTCTTTTAACACCGGCTTCCTGCAATGTATCGAAAGACGGTAACCCCGGCATAGATAATACATTTACCGGCAACGTAGTGGCGGCGGTCACCTCGCGTATGTCGGCCAGATCGTGTATAAAGGGAACAAAGATTCCATCGGCGCCTGCGTTTTCAATGGCTTTCATCCGCAGCAACGTTTCTTGCAATCGGTTGGGAACATTCAGTAAATAGGCGTCTGTACGGGCATTGATAAACAGGTCGATATTTTTCCGGGAAAGCTCGTTCCGGATAAACTCCAATCTGCGGCAAAATAAGTCCAGTGGCTCCAATACGCGGCTATCGCCCACCATAGAGTCTTCCAGGTTAATACCCACTACCCCGATATCGTGCAGCCGTTCGAGATGCTTCACTACCTGCGCCTGGTCTGCGCTGTAGCCCCGTTCTATGTCGGCCGATAACGGCACACGCACGTGGCGAGATATCTTCTCTATGACAAAAAATAACTCGTCGAAGGATATCTGTTCTCCGTCTTCATATCCCAGCGTATCTGCAATTGCAGAACTGGAGGTGCCGATAGCCATAATACCGCTGTCCTGTAAAACACGGGCGCTGGATACATTCCAGGCATTGCCGAGTAACAACGGGGTATCTTGCCCGTGCAGTGACTTAAATAAGGTATACTGATTCATGATATGGAAATTATAGATTTATCAAATACTGAACTGGCCTTTCAGGACGGTAACGGCTTCTCCTTTCAACAGCACCCGGTCGCCCCGGAGTGTTACTTTCAGCTCGCCGCCCCGCTTTGAAGCCTGCCAGGCGAGGAATTCATTTTTGTGCAACCGCTCCGCCCAGTAGGACGCCAGGCTGCAATGAGCCGACCCGGTAACCGGGTCTTCATCTACCCCAACAGGTCCGGCAAAATAACGGGAAATAAAATCATAGGGAGTAGCCGCATCTGCCTTGCCGGTAATAATGCAGCGGTAAGACCGTAAAATAGCAGGATCCGGCACAAAGGTAGCCACCGCTCCGCCGGAGGGAAGTTCTACGATATAACGGTCAACACTATACGTTACCTGTACCGCCTCTTTAAACAAAGGCTTTAATGCATCCGGCAATGTAGCCGGTTCATGGCTCCTGGCAGGGAAATCAAGTACTATCCATCCATCTTCCTGGTATGCTGTAAGCGTGCCGCTCAACGTATAAAAGGAAATAGGCGCACCCTGCAGCGCCAGCCCATTTTCCCATAGCATATGCGCGCTGGCCAGCGTAGCATGCCCACAAAGCGGAATTTCTACCAGCGGTGAAAACCAGCGCAGGCGATAGCCTGCGCCTTCCGGCAACAGGAAGGCTGTTTCCGACAGGTTATTTTCTGCAGCGATAGCCGTTAGTAATGTGTCGTCCGGCATGGCTTCCAACAGGCAAATACCAGCGGGATTACCTTTAAAAGGTACACGGGTAAAGGCATCTACCTGGAAATAAGGTATGTTCATGGCTCCTGTAAATGTGAGGTACAAAAGTGCAATTAATTATGGTACAAAAACAGGTACAATTTTGTCAATTTAGACCATATCAGATAGAGCAGCGGGAAATAAAAAAGGCATCATATCTGTTGTGATATGATGCCCCTGAAAATAAGTTGATCCTATTGTTTTTTAGGAGGAAGCGCAAAAGCCACGGCTTCATGCTCAAAATGTCCTTTATGCGAACCATCACAGAAAGGCTTGTTGGCAGAACGTCCGCAGCGGCAGATACTCACCACTTCGCGACCTCCCAGGTCATACGCATTGCCGTCTTTATCTACAATCTGAAAATCTCCCTCTACTTTCAGGGAGCCGTTGTTGTTAACCGTAATCTTGGTAGCCATAAATATTTTCCTTATTTAGCCGGCAAAAATAGGAAAAACTATACAAGGTGGTACTGCCACTTTTAAAAGATAAAAAATGGCTTAGTTAAGCGGTTGTATCTGGTAAATACTGTTTTCTCCCCTGGTAATGGTTTTAGCGAGATCTTCATACGTCTTATTATTTTCCTGATCACCACCCCACGTCTTGCGGCCTTCCAGCCAGTCGGCGAAGTAATCGTCCCAGGTTTTGAAATCCCTTCGCGCCAGTGGCAAAGCAGCCGCGATATATTTTTCCGCTTCTCCCCGGGTAATATAACCGGCGGCATAACCCATGCAGGCATTGTTCACCAGGCGGGCATAATCCCAGGCACGATGGGTATTTTTAGGATCGCCCTGAGTTAACTTATCCAGCGTTTTTACCAGGCTTTCTTTATCGCGGATATCCCATCCTTCCCGGAGCATGTCCTGTGCGCCCGCAGCATCATCAGGTTTGAAAGGAAACTCCAGTATCTGTTTATAGCTGTCTACAATTGCTGCTTTATCCGTACTGTTAATCATTTTATTCACCGCATCCACACCGCCATAGCCATTGATAAAATAGATACCTCCGAGCATAAATCCACTCAGTTTTTCGTCTTTAACAGATGCGGATACAGGTGCAGCCGACTGGGTAGCGGTACTATCGCCACCAGTTTTTTTACCTTCAGCACCACAGGCGCTAAATGCCAGTGCGGCTGCAATCGGGGCAGCAAACAAAATGGTCTTCTTCATTTTTTGTCGTTTGATGTTGTTTAAAAATGGATTATAGAAGCAACAGATAGGTGACGAATAACAATCTGGGGGCATGTTATTTCCATTAACAGTCAGGTTTCAATAAGTATGGTAATGGGCATGCTACAAACAGTATACATTCACTTTATCAGCGTGCCGAAAATATAAAATATTCTTAAACAACCATGCCGATGCCTAAATTAGGCATCGGCATGGTTAGCAGTGCTATCATTTATTTTCCCTCTACTACGGAAAGTATATTGCCAGCAGGATCAGTAAACCAAGCCACTGTAGGCCCTTCTACGCCAGCGCGGTGAATACCCCTGGCATCGGTGGCAATGGGACCGGTGTACTGTAAAAATTTTATCCCCTTCGCCGACAACTTATCTACTACCTCTTCTACATTACTTACCTGGAAATTAAGGATCGTAAAGGTAGCCGGCACATGATTAGGTTTAGCATACACCAGGATGGAGGTACCTCCTGCCAATTTGAGCGTGAACATATGCTCACCCAATGCTTCTGTTTCCAGTCCCAGTTGATCCTGATAAAATGCCCTGGCTTTCTCCAGGTCATTCACAGAAAACCCGCTGAATGCTTTTGTGTTACCGAACATAATACAAGTTTTTACTGGTGAAGTAATAACCCGAATTTACAGCTATTCTTTTATTAGTCAGGTATACTAACATCTTTCATTAACGGCTAACACCGCTAAGGCAGGAACGTTTTCACCGATTCTCCCAGGTCATACACAGCCGTTTTACCCTGCACGGCAGCAGCTACAATGCTACTGGCTGCCGCACTCCGGTAGCCACCGGCACAATGCACTACAATAGGCTTATCGACAGGGATGTCTGTGATACGTTCCCGCAGCTGGTCCAGCGGCAGCACGAGGGCGTTGCTGAACACGGGGGAAGTAGCTGCCTCACCCGCCATCCGTACATCCACGATGGTATATTGACCGGGATGCGCGGTAAAATCGGCCAGCGGCATCTGTTTCACTGTTACTGTTCCCCCGTTATATACGACGGCTGCTTTAATATTCACCTCGTACCCGATCTTAGCCGCTTTGCGGATCACTTGCTGTAACTGCTCCGTACCAGCCGCCAGCAGGTAATAGCGTTCTCCCGGCCCTACAATGCTGCCCAGCCAGGTTTCGAACTTACCGCCATCCTGCAGGTTGACTGCCAGCGAGGCATGCCCCTGTTTAAATATCGCTTCAGGACGGGTATCGATGATCAATACACCAGGTTCAAAAACCGGCTCCCCGGAGGCGATCACCGGTACCTTATTTAATTGCGCCTGCAACGCCGGCGCCCCGCTCCTGTTCAGCGATACGTCGTAAGGAAAATATTTTGGGATGAAAGGCTGTTGCGACAATAGCTCTTTAACAAATTCCGCTTCAGTATAATCTCCCAGGCTCCAGTTGCTCACCTTTTCGGCTGCAATGGTACTGCTATCGGCATCGCTGAGCGATTTTCCACAGAGCGTACCTGCGCCATGTGCCGGGTATACCAGGACATCGTCGGCCAGCACCATTAATTTTTCCCGGAGAGAATGATACATCTGTTTCGCCAGCTCCTCCCTGCCAGCTGTAATATTACCGGCCTTTTCGCGCAGATCAGGACGGCCACAGTCACCGATAAATAAAGTATCTCCTGTAAAAACAGCACTGTCCTGCCCCTTATAGGCCAATACGATGCTGATGCTATCCGGCGAGTGGCCGGGCGTATTCAGCGCCCGGAGGGTGATATCTCCCAACAATATTTCGTCTCCGTCATCAAAACCGGTATACGGGTATCCCGCACCTACCAGGCGGGAACAGTAAATGGCGGCACCGGTGGTATCCTGTAACTCGAGATGGCTGCTCACAAAATCAGCATGAGGATGCGTTTCAATCACCCCTACAATCTTCGCCTTCTGTTGGGCTGCGTAACCGAGGTAGGGGATTATATCCCGGGCCGGATCTATCAATACGATTTCATTGGTTTGCTCGCTGTAAATGGCATAAGAGTAATGTGCCAGCCCTTTATCTTCAAATTGTTGAATATCCATATCTATAGTATTTAATGAGGTAATTTTTCGCGAAACTTTCCATATACCCAGGTGCCGGCAATAGCGCTCAGCAAGGTAATAACGATCACCGTAGCACCGGTACCTATCTGTGCGAACAACGGGCCCGGGCAAGCACCCGTGATGGCCCAGCCCAAGCCAAATATGAGTCCGCCGTAGATCTGTCCCCGGTTGAACTTCCTGGACTGAAAGGTAACAGTTTCTCCCTGGATGGTTTTAATATTGAATTGCTTTATCATCCACACCGACAACATACCTACCAGCACGGCGCTGCCAATTACGCCGTACATATGGAACGACTGTAGCCGGAACATTTCCTGGATGCGGAACCAGCTGATCACTTCCGCTTTTACGAATATGACGCCGAATACCAGGCCGGCCAATAAATATTTTAACTGACTTAACGATTTATACATAAAACGGTTCATTAACATTAAAGTGCAAGTATCCAGGGCAGAAAAACGTTGGCCATCACCAATCCACCTATCATAAAGCAGATGGTGGCTACCAGAGAGGGCCATTGCAGGGTAGACAACCCCATGATTGCATGTCCGCTCGTACAGCCGCCGGCATAGCGGGTACCAAAACCTACCAGGAATCCACCTCCCGCCATCATAAGGAGTCCCCGTACGGTGAATAATGCCTGCCAGTTAAACAATTCTGCCGGCACCAGGGATTGATAATTAGTGATCCCATATCCCGCCAACTCTTTCGCCAGGGCGGGGTGTATGGTCATGGCCGCTGGGTTGGACAGCCACGCTCCCGCTACAATACCACCTAACAGGATGCCCCCTACGAAAAGGAGATTCCAGCTTTCGCTTTTCCAGTTGTATTGGAAGAAAGGAATTTTCGCGGGTACACAGGCCGCACAGATATGCCGCAACGATGCGCTGATACCAAAAGATTTATTGCCGATTAATAACAATACCGGTACTGTAAGCCCAATTAACGGCCCTGCCACATACCAGGGCCAGGGTTGCTTTACAAAATTAAATATATCCATTACTGTTGTATTTTTGCCGGTGCGAAATTGCGCGGTTCCTTTCAGGTGGTTGGTGACTTTTGTTACAGAATATATTTACTTGAATACAGTTTCCAGTACGATCACATAAATGCCCATTGCCAATACAAACCAGCCAAAGGCAGTTTTTAACTGCTGGCTGCCTATCCGGGTAGCCAGCTTTCCTCCCACTACAATACCTGCCACGGCGATAGCGGTAATAGCCAGTAATAAAGGCCAATGGATGTCCGGCAACGCCGCATCCCCCATAAAACCGATACTGGTGCTGAGGGTCATAATCAGTAAAGAGGTACCTACGGCCTTTTTCATGGGCAACCTGGCGAGCAATATCAAGGCAGGGATGATGAGGAATCCGCCACCGGCGCCCAGTAACCCCGTTACCAGGCCAATACCAATACCATAGCCTGCTAATGCCGCCTGCTTACTACCATTCATGGGCCCAGCGGGTATTTCCGCCACAGGCTGATGCCCGCGGATCATGAACACGGAGGCGGTCAGCATTAGTGCGGCAAAAAGCAACATGGTAGCCAGTTCCCTCGTAACAGGAACATCACTAATATAAAATAAATTTAAAGGGAGTGCCGGTATGAGCAAGCGACGGGTAATAAAAACAGTGACAATTGCTGGAACACCCAGCAACAGGGCCACCCGCACATCTACCTGTTTACGTTTGAAGCTGCCTGCAGCGCCAATCAGGCTGGTGGCGCCTACAATAAAAAGGGAATAACTCGTGGCCAGGCCCGGTGGGATACCAAACAGATAAACCAGCACCGGTAACGTAAGAATAGATCCTCCTCCCCCAATTAAACCCAGCGAAATGCCAATGAAGGCAGCCGCTATATAACCTATCATTTCCATACCGCAATATTACGGTGGGCGGCCGCCAAAGTTGGTGACTACGGTTACACAGCCAACACAGCAATATAACTCCGGTATAATTTCACCATACCTTTCTGCTCCATTTTCTTTAACAGGCGGGAAATCACCTCCCGGGAGGAGTTGAGGTCATTAGCAATTTCCTGGTGGGTTAACTTTAGCTCGCGGGTCTGTAACTGCCTGGATTGCTCACGGATATAGTTGAGCAGTCGTTCATCCATGCTTTTAAAAACGGTGCTATCCA
The DNA here is from genome assembly GCF_012726295.1 of Chitinophaga sp. Ak27. GTDB lineage: Bacteria > Bacteroidota > Bacteroidia > Chitinophagales > Chitinophagaceae > Chitinophaga. The sequence continues at coordinate 55,928 of NZ_JABAOB010000001.1, forward strand.
GTACCATCAGCAACTCTTCAAAACGCCGGCGATAAGATTCTATCACAAACTGGTACCAGCTTTTATAATCTTTCATCAGGGCTTCCATATGTTGTACCGGTATCATCAGTACTACCGCATCCTCTACTGCTTTGGCCATTACCTCGCTGGATTTACCGGAGGCAATACAAACCATAGAAATAGCACAAGCATCGCCTGGCTCCAGGTAATACATAAAGAACTCACCCGCTTCCTCCCCCTCCCGGTACAACTTGATACGGCCTTCCAACACCAGCATGGTATACTTGATATACTGCCCCTGTTTCATGAGCACTGTACCGGCGGTTACTTCTTTCAACAGGCCTACGGCCGACAGGTGATCCCGCAATTGAGTGTCCAGCGTAGGGAAGTACCGGGTAAGATAATTAAGAATGTCTGCTTTCTGATCCATATGGCCCGTAAGTTACTAAATAAACGGTTGCCGGGGGTGGTGGGATAAATTCGTATGAGCGTCACCGGTATAGCGTTTTTCATTTCCCGGAAAATGGGATATCTGACACACGAAAAACATTGACGTAATCTTCCCTCAAATTGGCGTTTTTGCCCCGCCCCAGGGCTGCTTTTTGGCGTAAGTTTACGTTCGAAAACAATGCCTTATGATTAATCGTTCTTTATTCATATTAATCCTGTTAACATCCATCTTTACACGTATGAATGCTCAACACACTACCGGTCAATATGCCACTGTCAACGGCTTAAAAATGTATTACGAGCTGCATGGCGCCGGCTTTCTCCTGATATTAATACCTGGCGGCGGTTCCACCATTCAGAGTACTTATAGCCGGATCCTGCCCCTGCTGCTAAAAGTTACCAGGTCATTGCAGTGGAGCTCCAGGCGAAGTGTGCGCACCAGATAAACAAGGCCGCCTGCCTGATTATGTGGCGGACATCATCTTTACCTTCCTGCGACAACCATAATTAATCATGTCAACATCTATATATCGTACCTCCTGGTTACGCTTTATACTGCATTTATCACTCCGGTTTGCCCGCGCGCTGATGCATACCCGGCACTTATACTGAATCATTGAACTTTTGTGCAGGTAGCTTGTTTGAGAAAGTATTTAACCCTCAAATAGGTCTTATGAAACGCTATAAGCAACTTTCTTTACTCTTTGTATTGCTGTTAACGCCCTTGACTGTAAGAATGGCGATGGCCTGTACCCGCGTGGTATATAAGGGCCTGGATGGTATCTTGATGACGGCCAGGTCAATGGACTGGTCGGACGATATCCTGAGCAATATGTGGATTTTCCCCCGGGGCATGGAGCGTAATGGCGAAGTGGGCCCGGCCTCCGTAAAGTGGACCTCGAAGTATGGCAGCGTAATTGTTTCCGGCTATGATATTTCCACCACCGACGGTATGAATGAAAAGGGCCTGGTAGCCAATATTCTCTGGCTGGCGGAATCGGAGTATCCTCAATGGGACCACAAGCGCCCGGCAATGTCGGTAGCCATCTGGATGCAATATGTTTTGGATAACTTTACGACCGTAAAAGAAGTGGTGGCTGCCCTGAAAGCCGACAAGTTTGATGTGGTTACTGACAATGTGCCCGGACAGCCGAGACTGGCTACGTTACATTTATCTATTTCTGATCCTACCGGAGATAATGCCATTTTTGAGTACATCCATGGAAAGCTCGTGATTCACGAAGACCCGGCTTACGTGGTAATGACCAACTCCCCGATCTTTGAGCAACAGCTGGCGCTGAATGAATACTGGAAGCAAATAGGCGGCACCGTTATGCTGCCGGGTACTAACCGCGCGGCCGACCGTTTTGTGAGGGCCTGGTTTTATATCAATGCGATCCCTAAAACCAACGACGCACACCTGGCCGTAGCCAGCGTATTCAGCGTGATACGCAACTGTTCGGTGCCTTTCGGTATTACTACACCCAACCAACCCAATATTTCTTCTACGCGCTGGAGAACAGTAGCAGACCAGAAAAACCTGGTCTATTATTTTGAATCAGCGCTTACTCCCAACACCTTCTGGGTAAATTTCAAAGACGTAGATTTTTCCCCCAATGCGCCGGTAAAAAAATTACCCCTTACCAAAAACGAAGTATATGCCGGTAATGCTATCGCCTCATTCATAGACAGCAAACCTTTTAAATTCCTCGGATTAAATAATTAGTGCGACATCCATGTTATAAGGCCTCCGCCTATCCGGTGGCGGCCTGTTTTTATCCATTCTGATTTATCCCTATCTTTGCCACCCAATACCAACTTATATAGTTTTATAAACTCAATTTTTGAATGAAACCAATGGTTAACCGGTTTGTCGTAGCCCTGGCGCTCTGCAGCGCTATGTCAACAGTATTTGGTCAAAGTAACGACGCCGCAGGCAATGCGTTAACCCAGCTGACCGAAGGAAATTTTAAACAGGCAAAAATGCTGGCTACAACAGCTATGAGTGCAAATCCTTACAGCAGCCTTGCATACGCCATTCACGGCCGGGCCCTGGCCGCCGAAAACGACCTCACAGGTGCGCAATCTGACCTGGAAAAAGCGATCAAAATGAGTCCCAACAATGGCGTATACTATGCCTTTGAAGGCGCCAACCTGAAAAACCAGCACCAGGACGCCGCAGCTAATAAAGCGTACGATAAAGCGCTAAAATTGCTGGCCGCTCCCTCAACAGCCCTGGAATATTATGCCCGTGGCTCAGTATACGAAGTGCAGAAGAAAGAGGAAGCTGCCATGGCCGACTATACCAAAGCCCTGGAGCTGAATCCCCGCTTTGCCCTGTGCTATGTAAAGCGGGCCCGTATCTACGAAAACCGCAAACAGGTAGACGCCGCACTCACCGAGTATGGCAAGGCAATTGGCATCAACCCGGCTTACGCAGGCCCCTATTTTTTGCGGGGTAATATTTACTATGAGCAACAACAATACGACGCAGCCATTGCCGACTTCTCCAAGGCAGTGGAACTGGATCCCAAAGATGTAGATGCCTTGTTTAATCGTGGGGTGATGTATAAGAAAAAAGGCAACTACGATTTGGCGCTGGCAGATTACGCCAAGGTACTTATGCTGACGCCCAATGATGCGTCCCTCTATGGCAACCGCGGAAATGTATACCTGATGCAGGACAAAGCCAGCCTTGCTTTCAGCGATTATACCCAGGCTATTAAGCTCGATCCCAACAAAGCATCGTACCGCGTGAGCCGCGGAAATATCTACCAGCGCTGGGAGCAGGTGGATTCTGCTTTCAACGAGTATAACCGCGCCATTGCGCTGGACCCTCAATATGCCGATGCCTACCTGGAACGGGGAAATATCTACCTGAATAAACAACAATATGACCCTGCCCTTGCAGACTTCAATAAGGTGATAGCCATCGATCCTCACTCCTCCAACGGTTACCTGAACCGGGGCGTGGTGCATCACGATAAACAACAATACGCGGAGGCCATCAACGACTATACCAGGGCTATTGAAGCCGATCCGAAAAACATGCTGGCTTACCTGAACCGCGCCGATGCCTACGAGGCAACAGGCAATAACAAGTTGGCCAATGCAGACCGTAAGAAATACGCCGACCTCGGAGGTAAGTTATCGGCCACAGCAGTCAATACCCGAAAAGAAATATACCCTAAAGGCACTTTCGACCCCAAACTGGCCGAAGCGGCGCTGGGCCGGGGCCTATCAAAGATTGTAGGACGCGCCTGTACGAAAAAAGATGGGCTGATATTCAGTGCTGCCGGAGTAAAAGTAGTGCTGCTTCCCGTAACCCCTTACCTGGAAGAATGGTATGAATTACGTGAAAAGAAAGAAGGTAAAAACACCGGCGTGTATATGTCGAAAGAAGCCAACCAATACGCTATTACCGCTATCAGCGGTAGCGATGGCCGCTTTGCCTTCGAAGGCCTGAAGCCAGGTAAATATTTTATACAGCTGATTCATAGCTTTAACCAGCGCAAAACTGCCAGGATCTATACCGGTTCCGATTCCTGGCAAAATGGCCCTGTGCAGGAAATCACGAATTATTACTATGACCAGGACTACCTAGTAGCCCGCTCCCAGCGGTTAGAGAAATTTGTAGAGATAAAAGAAGATGGAGAAACGAAAAAAATTACGCTGGCGAATGGGCTGATTAAAACATGCGATTTTTAAGTAGCTGAAAGCCGAAGGCATAAAGCAAAAAGCTATTGTAGCGAATAACCAATGCGATTTTAGTATTCGCAAAGATGATTCGCTACAATAGCTTTTTGCTTTATGCTTTTCTAAATAATAGTCATAATGACTATTTATTAAAGAATATGTAATACCCCATCTGTCAGCTGATACCTGACATCTGTTGTTTTGGAGAGATTATCCATAAATTCCATCAGCCCGTCCTTCTTCACCAGGACGCCGGTAATGCTTACATTTTCTACGCCGGGCGTATTAAATACCACGTTGGTATCAAAGAGACGTTTGATCACGGCGGCAATTTCTTTCAGGGAACTGTTTTTGAAATAATATTTCCCTTCCATCCAGGAGAGGGTATTCCGGGGATTGAACTCACCTACCTGGAATCCTTTGCCGGAGGGGATATTCAGGGTTGCCTCATAACCAGGAGTTAACTGCACCGTTTCCCTGCTGGCCGTATTTTGCAACGACACCTTACCACTGGCCAATGAAATTTTTGGATGCGTATTCGTATAGGTGTTCACGTTAAATGTGGTGCCCAGCACATTAACGGATACCTGGCCGGTATGCACAATAAAAGGCCGGTTGGATTCTTTCTTCACGGTAAAATAAGCTTCCCCGCTCACAAACACTTCCCTGCTGCGGCTGTTGAATGCTACAGGGAAGCGGATTTCAGACATGGCATTCAGCCATACTTCGGTGCTATCTGATAAGGTGAGCTTATAATCTCTCCCAGCAGGCACCTGCAACCGGTTCATGGCCGTGCTGGTATCACTGACCCGCGCTTCGTACTGCATCCCCTGTGCCGACAAATGCATCTGTGCGGCGCCTACATGTAACAGGGGGGCCTGGGTAGTATCGGAAAGGTCGATGGTTTCCCCACTGGCCAGTTGCAAAACAATGCGCGGCTCCGCAGCCGGCTGATTATTTTGGGCCACCGGTGCAGCGGAACGGTCCGGGTAGAAAAGATAGGCCAGCACGCCGCCTGATATCAATATCAAAGCTATCGCTGCGGCGCGGGGCAGCCACCGGCGGCGAACAGCCCGTACTGGTGTTTCCTGAAAAAGGTGCCTGCGCGCTTCCCATAACTTTGCCTCATCCAGGGTGTCCAGGTATTGCCGGGCATCCGGATGATGCAACTGCTGTTCCAGGCCGTGAAAATGGCTGGCCACCGCAGGGTATTTTTCCATTAATTGCAGGAGCAGCTGGTCATCTGCCGGAGTAATATCTCCAGACAATTTGTCCAACATTAACTGTTCTATATATTCCTGGTCGGGTATCATTGGTTTGAAAAGCTTGAAAGATAAAAGGGTAACAGTGATAAAAACGTTTACTCAACAATAGGCCGGAACAGCTTATTACGCAGCGTCTTCACCGCAATCTTCAGATGGGTTTTGAGCGAGTTAACGCTGATACCCATATTATCTGCTACTTCATGATATTTTTTTTGCTGCATATATACCAGGGTAAATGCCCGCTGGCGCTGAGCCGGTAACTCTTCCAACAGCTCGTGCAACTGCCGGTGCAGCTGCTCCTGCGCCCTCCACCGGTCTTCCGGGTCAGATTCCTTCGACTCTAAATGGTAGTCCTGGCCTACCACCTCCGCATATCGCTCTATTCGTTTCAGGGCCCGCTGCTTCACTTTGTGGTAGTCGTTTACCTGGTTGCGCACAGATACCAGCAGGTAACTTTTTAAGCTGCCATTAATATTATGGTACAATGCCCGCTCCCAGATGCTGCTCAGTACAGATTGCACCAGGTCGTCTGCGTCGGTAGCATCACCCGTGCCCAGGTAAGCCCTCGTCCACATTAACCGGTAGTATTTCTTAAATATAAATTCAAACGCATCACCGGTATTCCCAGTCTTTAATAACGCAAGTATAGCTTCATCTCCCGGATACTCAGGCATAAAAATACTTTTTTTGGCTGCTTAATTATATAACGTGGCTAATCTGTTGGGATACAGTGGTTAAATATAAGGTGTTTGTTTGATAAAATGTTAATTTGACAATTATTATTTTTTTTGCCCCATTTTCCTTCACCCGGTTTCAAGTTGTGTCGTCTTATCGTAGTGCCACTCAAAATAAGGCATGTAGGTATTACCACGTTACAATTTACTGTCAACCAAACCAGGAAAATGAAAAGAAGTATCCCGTTACTGAAAACTACCAGGCGATGTCTTGCCGGCAGGAGTTACTTTATGCTCACTTTTTTGCTCTTTCTTTCTGTCCTAACACGGGGCCAGCAACCAGTTTCCCCCGCCCCCACTGTTACCATCAAGGGGAGTAACATGACCCTGGAAAGCATTTTCCAGGCCATTGAAAAGCAAACAGACTTCACTTTCTTTTACAGTGACGATCTGTTGAAACGCGAAGTGGTAGCCGGTCCGCTCGATTATACCCGGGCCAGGGTAACCACGGTACTGAACGATATCCTAAAAGAAAAAAGCTTATCGTATGAACTGAAAAAGAAGGTGATCTTAATCAAGCGGGTAGAAAAAACAGCCGCTGAAAGCAAGGCGGCCGGCATAAAACTGCGTGGAGCGCCCACCGAACACCTGGTATCCGGAGTGGTACTGTCGGATGATAAAACACCGCTGCCCATGGCTACTGTAATGCTGAAAGGCACTACCACAGGGACTAAAACAGACCAGGACGGCCATTTTACCCTGAAGCTGTCTAACGACAACAGCATATTAGTTGTACAATATGTGGGGTATATTTCCCGGGAAGTCCCTGTAAAAAGCGGGATCAATGCCTACGAAATATCTTTGTCGGCCAAAGACAACACTATCAAAGACGTAGTAGTGGTGGCCTATGGTACCCAGAAAAAAATCAGCATGGTCAGCTCCATCACGTCAATTGAGCCGAAAGAACTCAAGGGGCCTACCGGCAACCTCACCACCATGATGGCCGGTAGAATTCCCGGCGTGATCTCCTACCAGCGTAGTGGGGAGCCGGGCGCCGACAATGCCCAGTTCTTCGTCAGGGGCGTGGGTACCTTCGGAGCAGGAAAAGTAGATCCGCTGATCCTGATCGACAACATCGAATCTTCTTCCAGGGATCTCGCCCGCCTGCAACCCGATGATATTGCCGGCTTTTCGGTATTGAAAGATGCGACTGCTTCCTCCCTTTATGGCGCCAGGGGTGCTAACGGCGTGATACTCGTTACTACCAAAACAGGTAACCTGGGGAAAATGCGGTTCAACTTCCGCGCAGAAAGTTCCAACTCTGCCAACACTCAGAACTTCAAGCTGGCCGATAACATCACCTATATGAAATTGGCCAACGAAGCTGTATTGACCCGTAATCCACTGGGCGTACTTCCCTATTCCCAAAATAAAATTGACCACACCGCCGCAGGCGACGATCCGCTGCTGTACCCCAACAACAACTGGATACAACAGCTCATTAAAGACAACACCAATAACCAACGATATAACATTAATGCCAGCGGAGGATCTGAGCGGGCCAAATACTACCTGGCTATGACCTATAATATCGATAACGGTATATTGAAGGAAAATCCGCTCAATAATTTCAGCAATAACATTAAACTGCGCTCCTATTCTATCCTGTCTAACGTCACTTTAAACCTTACCAAATCTACCGAAGCACTGGTGAGCCTTAAAGGTCAGTTCGACGATTATAATGGTCCCATCGGCGGCGGCGCACGCACCTTTTACAACGCCATCTGGAGCAATCCTGTGGCATTTCCGGCGGTATATCCTGCAGAACTCATGCCCTATGCCAAACATCCATTGTTTGGTAATGCGCTCATTCCCGGTGGCGGAGGACTGTACGTAAATCCTTACGCCCAATCTATTTCCGGCTTCCAGGCTTCCAACAACAGCACCCTCACGGCCCAACTGAGTTTAAGGCAAAACCTGGAATCGCTTACGCCGGGCCTCTCCGCCAGGATGATGGCCTATACTACACGGTATGCCGATTTTGCGGTATCCCGTCAATACAGCCCTTATTATTATCAAACCAATGCCATAGATGGTAAATTCACCGGCTTAAGCCTCATCAACGATGGCGCCGTAGGCAGTATAGGCCCTACTCCCACCGAGTACCTCACCTATTCGCCCGGTGATAAAAACGTAAACACCACTACTTACGTAGAAGCAGCTGTAAACTACTCGAGGATATTTAATGAAAAACATGCTGTAGGCGGTATGTTGATCGGTACCATCCGCAATTTTCTTACCGGCAACGCGCCTTCCCTGCAGCTGTCACTGCCCGCCAGGAACCAGGGCGTATCCGGAAGGTTTACCTATGGTTACGACAACCGTTACCTGTTTGAATTCAACTTCGGCTATAATGGATCTGAAAGATTTGCTGCCAATCACCGGTTTGGATTCTTCCCTTCCATAGGTGGCGGATGGATTGCATCGAATGAAAAATTCTTTCAGCCGCTGGCTAAAACTATTGACCAGCTAAAGTTCCGCTTTACCTATGGCCTCGTGGGTAACGACCAGATTGGTAATGCCAACGACCGTTTTTTCTACCTGTCGAACGTAAAACTGGATGCTGCCAACGCCGGATATTTCGGTACCAATTTTAATTATAGCCGGCCTACCGTGGGCATCAGCCGGTATGAAAACAGGAATATTACCTGGGAGATGTCTAAACAAACCAACATCGGGATGGACTTAACCATCTTCAAAAACCTCACCTTAACCGTAGATGCATATGAACAACAGCGCAGCAATATTCTGATGGTAAGAAGTACGGTGCCAACTTCCATGGGATTGAGGGCCGACATTTCCTCCAATGCGGGTAAGGCTACCAGTAGGGGGGTAGATCTGATAATCGACTATCGTAAAACATTTAACAACTCCCTGTGGATACAGGGTCGCGGCACCTTTACCTACGCCAAAAGCAAACTATTGGTGAATGAAGAGCCACAGTACGCCGACAATAACCGCAACTTGTCGAAGGTAGGCAACTCACTGGGACAGATATACGGGCTGATCGCAGAAAAGCTGTTTGTAGACCAGGCTGAAGTAAACAACTCCCCTATGCAATATGGAAATATTATGGCGGGAGATATTAAATACCGGGACATTAATGGCGACGGGAAAATTACCAATGCCGATTACGTCCCTATCGGTCACCCCTATACGCCGGAAATCATATATGGCTTCGGCTTCTCTATCGGGTATAAAAACTTCGACCTGAGCACCTTTTTCCAGGGCTCTGCGCGGTCTTCTTTCATTATCAATTCCGCCAACACTACGCCGTTTTACCTGAATGGCGGTAACCAGAACGGCTTGCTGCAGGCCATTGCCGACAGTCACTGGTCAGAAGATAACCGCAACTCCTACGCGTTCTGGCCCCGGCTGAACACCATTATCTCGGAAAACAACAGTCAAACCTCCACCTGGTGGTTAAGAGACGGTTCCTTTCTCCGTATGAAATCGGCCGAAATCGGTTATAACCTCACCGGCAACCTGTTAAAAAAATTACGCCTGACCAGCGGCCGTATTTATGCGAATGGGCTGAATCTCTTTAAGATCAGCGCTTTTAATTTATGGGACCCTGAAATGGGGGATTCCGGCCTGGGATATCCTGTTCAGAAGGTATATAACCTGGGAGTAATGGTAGGTTTTTAACATTCAAAACAAAGACTGACGCACATGAACAAACATATCAACTTACATAGCACCGGCAAATATCTCTTCCTTTGCTCGCTGGGTGCCCTGCTATCGGTAATGTCCTGTAAAAAGGCATTCCTGGATGTAGTACCCGACAACATCGCCACCATCGACAATGCCTTTACGTCCAGAGCAGAAGCAGAAAAATACCTGTTCACCTGCTATTCCTATATGCCCGTCAACTACGATCCCACCTATAACGTAGGCCTTTCTGCCAGCGATGAGGTGTTTGTACTGGATCCAACCAATAATATACGTTCTACCAATGTATTGCGGTTGGATTATGGAGATCAAAATACTTCAGATCCTATTGCCAACTACATGACCGGCAACAGGGATGGCGTGGCCTGCTACCAGGCTATCAGGGATTGTAACATCTTCCTGGAAAATGTAGGCAACCCTGGCAAGGTGGCAGATCTCGACATAGATACCCGTACCCGCTGGATCGCAGAGGCCAAATTTCTCAAAGCCTATTATCATTTCCTGATGTTCCGCGCTTACGGACCTATTGCCATCATCGATAAAAACCTGCCGATCAGCGCACCGATCAACGACATGTACATCAAGCGCCAGCCGGTAGATTCTGTAGTGAGCTATATCAGCCACCTCCTCGATGATGCGGCCACCAACCTCCCGGTAAGCATTACCAATGTTTCATCGGAGCTGGGACGTATTACCAAACCTGCGGCCCTAAGCCTGAAAGCCAAATTGCTCGTAACAGCCGCCAGCCCGCTGTTTAACGGCAACTCCGATTTCGGGTCACTCAAAAGCAAAGATGGCGTACCGTTGTTCAATACCGCCTTCAGTGCCGCCAAATGGCAGCTGGCAGCCGATGCCTGTAAAGCCGCTATCGACCTGAGCGAGGCACAAGGTATTAAGCTTTACGTATTCCCCCAACAAACCGTACCTCTCAGCGCCACCACGATGACGCAAATGAGTATACGCAATTCCATGAGCGAGCCATGGAACAGTGAGCTGGTATGGGGCTCTACCAGCGGCGTTAGCTGGGGATGTACTTTCCTGCAACGTTGCGGCATCGGTCAGTTCGACTTTGCCAACGCAGTAGCCTCCAAAACCGGGGGCCACCCATTGCTGGGACCCACCATCAAAATGGCCAAAATGTTTTATACCAGCAACGGCGTACCGATTGATGAAGATAAAACCCTTGACTTTTCCAACATCGCAGCTTTGCGCATAGCCACCCATGCAGAAAGATTCAATATCCGCGAAGGAGAAACCACCGCCCGCCTGAATTTTGACCGGGAGCCCCGCTACTATGCCGACCTGGGATTTGACCGCGGCGTATGGTACATGGCCAACAGCCCCTCCAAAAGCGATGAAAACACCTTCTGGCTGATGGCCCGCGGTAGTGAACTGAGTCAGTCTTCCCCCGTACCCATTGCCGGATTCTATATGAAAAAAGTAGTGAACTGGCATATGGACTGGAACACCGTTACCTATCCTCCCTATCCTTATCCCGAAATACGGCTGGCCGACCTTTACCTCCTTTATGCCGAAGCACTCAACGAAGTACAGGGCCCCGGCGGAGATGTATATGATTACATGAACAGGATCAGGGCCCGGGCAGGATTGCAAAGCGTGCAAACATCCTGGACCACCTATAGCCGCAATCCTACTAAATACACCACCAAAGAAGGTATGCGTGCAATCATTCAACGGGAAAGAGCCATTGAGCTTTGCTTCGAAGGGCACCGTTACTGGGACCTGCTCCGCTGGAAAACAGCCGCACAGGAGCTGAGCGGCAATATCACCGGATGGGTAGTGAGTGGCAGAACCGCAGACTTGTATTACCGCGAAGTATCCTTTCTGTCCAGGCATTTTGTTGCACCCCGCGATTATCTCTGGCCGATCAAAGAAAGCGACCTGTTAGCTAACCCTAACCTGGTACAAAATCCCAACTGGTAATGATGGATGGAGGATGTATTTATCACTAAAAAATTAAGTCGTGAAAACAAGAAAATTAGTCGCCCTACAATATATCACCTGCTTGTTGTTCCTGCTATTTGCCTGCAACAGGGAGGACCTGAATAAACCTGTTACCACGAACACCCATGCACCTGGCCTGGTAACTGGTATCAGCGTAAACAATCAAAATGGAAAGGCGGTGATCACCTATTCGCTGCCGTCAGATGCAGACCTTTCCTATATCAAAGCGGTATATGAAACTTCCCCGGGACATCCGGCAGAAGCCAAGGCTTCCCACTACGTAAATTCCATCACCGTAGAGGGCTTCGGAGATACGCTGGCACATACCATTAAACTCTACTCCGTTAATGCCAGCGAAGTAGCGTCCGAACCAGTCGCCGTTACGGTGAATCCTTTAACGCCGGCTATCAATCTGGCTTTCAGATCGCTGTCAGTGCAGGCTACCTTCGGTGGTTTCAATCTCACCTGTAATAACCCTACCCTGGAAAACCTGGCCATTATTCCGCTGGTAGACAGTGCCGGCAATGGCAAATGGGTACAGACAGCAGGTATGGACAACGTATACAGCAACGACCCGGTTATTAAAAGCGCCGTAAGGCAACAGCCGGCTGTGACCCGGCAATACGCCTTTGTGGTGCGTGACCGGTGGATGAATTTCTCCGATACGATGCGCGTTTCGCTCACACCATTGTTTGAGCAGATGCTGCCTAAGGCTGAATGGAGTAACTACGTGCTGCCTCAGGACGCAGGCATCCTCAATAATGGGGGGCGTACCGACGTACCTTACATCTACGATGGCGACTTCCACCCCGGATGGCCACGCTGCCTCTTTACATTGGAGCAAGCCGGCAGTCCACAAACCGTTACGCTGGATCTGGGTAAAGCGCATATCCTGAGCCGTATGCAGGTGAACCCCTATAAGGAGCTCGGCAACAACTACTACATAAGAGGTAATGTAAAAGATTTTGAGATATGGGCATCCAACAGTCCTAACCTGAATGGTAACCTGGATGGCACCTGGATCAAGCTTACCACCTGTCACGTGATAAAACCATCAGGATCGCCCTATGCCACGGAAACAGCGGCAGATCAGAAACTGGCGTATGACGGCTGGCAGTTTGACTTTCCGGCCGGACAAACCGCTTACCGTTATATCCGTATCAGGAGCTTATCAAACTGGCAGGGATCTTACTTCATCAACATCGCTGAGTTTACCCTGTGGGGCAATTAGTCATACAAACCTTACGTACATGAAACAACATACCTACATATGGATATTACTGGTACTGGCTGTCAGTGCCTGCACCAAAATGGACGCCTACCGGGATAAATACATGGCCGGCGGAGCGATTACCTATCCCGGCAAGATGGACTCTGTACAGGCCTTTTCCGGGAAGAGCCGGGTCCTGATAACCGGGCTGTTTACTTCCGATCCTAAAATCACCAAATACCGCGTGTTCTGGAACAGCCGCCAGGACTCCACTGAAATTGCGGTAAAAAGGAGCCCTGGCGTAGACACCGCCCGGGTCTTTATTCCTGGCTTGCCGGAAGGGCTGATGAATTTTGAGATACGGACTTACGATAGCCTGGGAAATGTATCTATCCCTGTAAATACCGCTGCTAACGTATATGGCGAATTGTATGCTTCTGCGCTGATCAACCGGGGTATTACCAATACCGCCATACAGAACGATGGCTCTGCGCTGATTAACTGGGTAGATGTAAATGCCGACGCCGGCATTGTAAATGTACAGATCAGGTATACCGATAATGCCGGGGCGCCGCATGATACAATCATACCAGCTGTGCAAACAAATTTTTCTACGGTATTACCCAACTTTAAACCGGGTAATGGCATCAGCTACCGTACCGCTTATCTGCCCAATCCTACTGCGATTGATACCTTTTACGTGGACTTCAGCAACCACCCCATTAAGGCCGATGTAACCAGCTTATACCTGGGTAATACCGGGCCATTTGTACGCGCTACTTTCGATGGCGGCAGATGGGGTACCCTGGCGGCGCCCTGGATCACGACACCTAATGTGATCAATCACTCCGGGTATGGGGGATATGCGTCTGATGCCGGCGGCGTGCTGGTAATGGAATCCGGCTGGAGCGGTACTGCCAATATTATCAATGGGAAAATATACCAGACCGTTACCTTACCTGCAGGAAATTATATTTTCGTTGTGAATACCTACACTGAGGCCCTCGACCCGGTATACGTAGTAGCTGCTGCCGGCAGTACCTTACCCGATATCGCCGATCTGGCCAATGCCGCCGGGGTGGCGGCTTTCCCTACCTCCAGGTATGTAAACGCCACGATTGAATGCCCGTTCAGCATCAGCCAAACTACCCAGGTATCGCTGGGACTACTGGCCACGATGACCTCCGGCAACCAATACTGGCGGGTACCTTCCGTGAAGCTGATTAAAAACTAGCCCAGTCCTGTATTTAACCTAGCCAGGCTGTCTCAAAAGCAATTTTGAGGCAGCTTTTTTTATAGTTGCCGTGTACAAAAGCGGACAGCTTTTGTACCGAAAACGGACAAATGTCTTCTCTCTATCTCCCTATCCCCCCGCCCATCCACGCTATTCCTATCTGGCACTATCTTCGCGCCCTCGTTTCGCAATAACTACCCGCTATGATCAGGAATTTTTTTAAGGTGGCTTATCGCAGCCTGCTCCGCAACAAAGGCTTCTCCTTCATCAATATCACAGGACTAGCTATCGGCATGGCAGCTGCCGTCCTCATCCTACTCTGGATACAGCACGAACTGAGTTACGACCAGTTCCATACCAATAAAGACCGCATATACGAGGTGTGGAACCGGGTACCGCTCGATGGTAAAGTACAATGCTGGGGCAGTACTTCCACCTTGCTGGGACCTATTCTTGAAAAAGACCTGCCCGAAGTAGAACGGGTAGCCAGAGCCAGTTATAATAACGACTATCTCTTCACAATCGGCGACAGGAAAATGATGAAGACAGGTAGCGCAGTAGATTCGGGCTTCCTGCAAATATTCAGCTTTCCTATGTTGGAAGGCAACGCTGCTACGGCCCTTACTGATCCACATTCAGTAGTGCTCACCGCAACAGCTGCCAAAAGCCTGTTTGGCAATGAACCCGCCATGGGCAAAGTGGTGAAAATAGGTAATAAGGATAATTTCACCGTAACGGGCATCCTGAAAGACCTGCCCTCCAATTCAAAATTCAATTTTGAGTGCCTGCTTCCCTGGGAATATCTGAAAGCCAATAGTGACCGACAGGATTTTGGCTGGGGCGACAACAGCACCCCTACCTATGTGCTGCTCAAACCCCATACAAACTTCACCGCCGTAGCTAATAAACTAAAAGACCTGAAGCAACATTACCACGACGAATCCAAAACCCTCCACTGGGAACTCTTCATGTACCCGCTGGACCGCTGGCGTTTGTATTCCAGTTTCACCAACGGCCAGGAAGATGGTGGTGGTCGTAGTACCTTTGTAAAACTTTTCAGCATCATTGCAGGATTTATATTATTGATTGCCTGTATCAATTTCATGAACCTGAGTACTGCCCGCAGTGAAAAACGCGCCCGGGAGGTCGGTATCCGGAAAGTGGTAGGCGCCCAGAAGATGTCGCTCATTGGCCAGTTTATCGGTGAATCTATATTCCTCGCATTCCTGGCAGGGATAGTGGCGCTGTTCATTGTACAGCTAAGCCTGCCGGCCTATAATCAATTCACGTCAAAAAAATTATTCATTGATATCAGTAACGCCTATACGTGGATCGCTTTTTTCGGTTTTATCCTCTTCACCGGCCTGCTGGCAGGCAGTTACCCGGCTTTCTTCCTTTCTTCTTTCCAGCCGGTAAAAGTGTTAAAGGGTACCTTTAAAAGAACACATGCGCTGATAACACCCCGGAAAGCATTGGTGGTACTGCAATTCTCTTTTGCCATTGTGCTGATCATCTGTACCATTATCGTAAAGCAGCAAATTGACTATGCCCGCGAACGGGAAACAGGTTATAACCGCGATCGCCTGGTTTATCATGCCCTGACCGGCGACCTCGCAAAAAATTATGTTTCTATCCGGGAAGAGCTGCTAAGTACCGGCATTGCTACTTCCGTTACTAAAACCAATTCGCCACTTACAGAAAGGTGGAGCGATGGCTGGGGCCAGCAGTGGGAAGGTAAAGATCCCAACGATCGTACTGATTTCGATAGGTTTATGGCCGACGAAGCCCTTGGCGCCACCGCCGGGCTGCAGTTTGTGCAAGGGCGCGATTTCGATCTGAAAAAATATCCTACCGACTCTACGGGGCTAATTATAAATGAGTCGTCGCTGAAAGTGATGAAGTTTAAAGACCCAATCGGCAAGATAGTATCTGACCTGGGTACAGATTATCATATTGTAGGCGTGATCAGGGATTTTATTCTCACCAGTCCCTACGAGCCTACCCGCCCTATATTAATCTGTGGCGCAAAAAGCAGTTTCTTAACGTTTAATGTGATGCAAATAAAGCTGAATGGTCAGCATAGCGTCACCGCCAACCTCGAAAAAGCAGCCGGCATTTTCAAAAAATATAACCCGGATTTTGTTTTTGAACCGAAATTTGTGGATGCAGCGTATGCCCGGAAATTTGAGAGTGAACAGCAGCAAGGTACGCTTGCCGGATTGTTTGCCGGCCTGACTGTATTTATTTCCTGCTTGGGTTTATTTGGGCTCACCACCTATATGGCAGAAACCAGGGTGAAAGAAATCGGGGTGCGGAAAATCATGGGGGCTTCGGTAGCCAATATCACTGCCTTGTTATCGAAAGACTTCGTAAAGCTCGTGATCATTTCTTTCTTTATAGCAGCGCCTTTAGCCTGGTGGGGAATGCACAAATGGCTGGAAAGTTATGCCTACCGCGTAAGCATTGCCTGGTGGGTATTTGCAGCAGCGGGCATCTTATCCGTGTTCATTACGTTACTAACGGTCAGCTACCAGTCGATCAGAGCGGCCATCGCTAACCCTGTAAAAAGCCTTAGAACAGAATAACTGAAAACTATATGCGGGGCTGTGGTCAGCCCCGCTCTCATTCCGACTTCACTATCGATCCAACCTGTTTTACATTTGCCTCAAAAGCCGTACTCCGGTGAGATGAATAGCTGTTTAGAAAAGCTGGCATTGATAAGATGAATGGATTTGGATGTTTGTTAAAAAATTTCTATTTTAATGGCATGACAATGACTGTGATGTTATAAAACCTTCCTGACGTATACTCAGACAATATGCCATATTCCAGTGGCATATTTAACCCTATCACATACTTTTCTCTGTTAATTTTATTTGTCCTCAGCAGCAGGATTGCTGTGCTATGGACCTAACATTAAAATAAATTTCATGGCAGATATATTAAGCAAACAGGAAATCGATCAATTTATTACAGATGGATTCATTCGGATAGACCATGTATTTTCGCCGGCGCTTGCCAGTGGCATAGTAGATATCTTATGGCAGGATATTCCATTTAAAAAATTGGCCCCTGAAACCTGGACAGAACCGGTAATTCGCCTGGGCATGTATAATCAACAACCATTTATAGATTCAGTCAACACACCCGGATTGCATTCCATATTTAACGATTTAGTAGGTGAAAATAAATGGATACCATGTCGTAGTGTGGGAACATTCCCAATCAGGTTTCCTTCAGATAAACAGCCCAACGACACGGGTCTGCACGTAGATGCGAGCTTCCCTGGAGATGACCCGGCTGATTATCTTAAATGGCGTGTTAATATAAAGTCCAAAGGACGCGCGTTGTTGATGTTGATTTTATATTCGGATGTAACGGAAGCAGATGCTCCAACGGTCATCTATAAAAAGTCACATATCGATGTGGCAAAGCTTTTATATCCGGAAGGCGACAAGGGGCTTTCCTTTTTGGAGCTTACAGAGAAGTTGAACACCTTGCCCAGGCGGGAAGAAGTGTTGGCGGTTGGTCGGGCAGGTACAGTTTATTTATGCCACCCTTTTTTAGTACATGCAGGACAGGCACATAAAGGACATACGCCTAAATTTATGGCCCAACCTCCTTTGTTGTTACAAAGCGAGTTAGTTATCAGGGATGCTGTAGCGGGCTATATGCCGGTGGAGCAAGCTATTCGGTTAGCCATCAATGAATCATAGCACAAGTTTAATTACAGTTTATTCACCAAAGATGAAGTGGCTGGCCCTTTGGGCCAGCCAACGCAGGGAAATACATTATAACAGTTGTTGCTCCGCAGCCATCCGGATAAGTGCCGCAGTGTTGCCGGCTTCAAACTTCTGCATCAGGTTGCGGCGGTGTGTTTCCACGGTAAACTGACTCACACATAGCTCTTCTGCAATGCTGGCAGAGGTTCTGCCGGCAGCGATCATACTCAGCACCTGTTTTTCCCGCTTGGTGAGGTGCGGCGTGGCTTTGGGCTCATTTTGCAGGGGGCGGGTCATGATCGCCATCACTTCCGCACTGAAGGCTACTTTTCCATCCAGCACATCATGCACGCAGCGGACCAGTTCTTCGGAGGATGCGTTCTTCAGCAGGTATCCGCTGGCGCCTTGTTGCAGCATTTGCAGGATAATACTGCGTTCATTGTGGTTGCTGATAATAAGTACTTTTGTTTCCGGAGATGTTTTCTTGATTTGTTTACATACCTCTACCCCGCTGATATCCGGGAGTGTAATATCCAGCAGAACGATATCAATAAAACCGGCGCCGGGCAAAAAAGATAAAAAGGCCTGGCCGGCAGTAAAGGTGGCTACCACCTGCAGAGCTTCATTGGCCTGTAATAAAGTGGATAACCCTTCTATTACAATAGGATGATCATCTACAATAACGATGTTATTCATTGACATTAAGTTCTATGTTGATCGTAGTTCCCTCGCTTACCACCGAATCGATTTCAATTTTTCCTTTGAGGAAGTCGATGCGGTTACGAATATTATCCAGCCCCATCCCCTTCTTTGTGGTAGCGGGATTAAAGCCTCTCCCGTTATCTTCGACAGACAGATAGAAGATATGCTGGTTCTGGCTGCATTGCAGCATGATCTTGTCGGCCCCGGCGTGTTTGATAGCGTTGGCCAGCAGTTCCTGGGCAATGCGATAAATCAGGATCTGAGTTTTCTCCGGCAGGTCATGTTGCACGCCCAGCGATTGGAAATCGATCGATAAGCCCGGTGCCATATTTAGCTCGCACATATCTTTCAATGCGGTTTCCAGTCCAAAGTTCAACAGCGATTCCGGCATCATATTACGTGCTATTCTTCTTAGCTCGCTCACGGAACTATCGAGTTGCCCGATGATCTGGAACAGCTTTTCGTCCTGGAGTACGCTGGCCGTGCCGGAAAGGTTCATTTTCACTCCCGCCAGCATACCTCCCAGCCCATCGTGCAGATCGCGGGCCAGTCGCCTCCGCTCGCCCTCCTCTCCTTCCAGCATGGCTTTGGTGACGTCGAGCTCTTTCTGTTGTACGATCTCCTGCATTTTCCGGGCGGCCAGCTTTTTCTGATTCCTATAATAAGACAGGGCCCCTATTCCCAACACCAGCAACAACATAAATGCGGATGCCACCAATCCTGTAATCAGCCAGGCATTTTTGGTAGATAAGGCGGCCTTTTCATTCTTCGCTTTCAGGGCAGTGATTTCCTGCTTGTTTTCTGCATTCCTGAATTTGATCTCCAGGGCGTTGATATCCCGTTGTGTACGGGTTTTATACAGGCTATCACTCAAGCGGCTATACGTTTCCAGGTAATGGTAGGCCTGGGGAAAATTTCCCAGGCCTACGTACGCAGAGGTTAGTCCCTTCAATACCTTCACCCGGTTATAATCAAGGCTTGTGAGGCTTTCGTCTGCTATCAACCGTAACAGGAGATCCCTGGCGGCCGTATAATTTTTCATCTCTAGCAGGGTTTCGGCTTTCATCATTTCCAGTTCATCCACCCTGCTTGCGGCATTTATCCCGCTGGATGCTGCAATCCCTTTATCAAAGCTGACCAACGCAGCGGCATATGCTTTCATCTTATGATTGTAAAGGCCCTCCACCATGTAATAGCCGGTATACAAACCCGTTTCCGGATATGGTGCCAGCAATATTTTCATCGTATCCAGTATATCCCTGGCCGCAACATACTTCCCCAAGTTGATATAATTTTCTCCCGCCCGGTAAAGCGCCACCAGCAACCTGCTGGGTTCTTTGGCAGCAGGTTTCAGGATAGCGATAGCATGACTGAAGTATTGTTCTGCTTTTTCATATTGCTCGGTATTCGTAAATGCGATGGCTACGTTGGTATACTCAGAACCCAGCAGGGAACTGTCACCCGATAAGACCGCCAGCGGAATAGCTTTATTCAGTATCAGGTCAATAAAAGTTGCATCATCATCTTTTCCCTGTTGCTGTACCGCATAATTCTGCCAGGCGTTGGAGCGAAGCAGGTAGGCATTTTTAGAAGTGTCGTTGCGCAGCAGGGAATCTACTTTCATATAGCAGGCTTCACTCCGTGGCACGTCTTCATTGAAATACAGGTATCCTTCATGCGCAAAGGTCTGCGCCCACATCAAAGGATAATTTTTCGCCAGGCGCCGCGCTTCCATCAGGTATTGAGCGGCCCTGGCCTTATCGGTATTCATCCAGCAAAATACCAACAAGGTATTGAGTTTGGACTTTACGCTGTCGTTGGTTGCTTTCTGCAACAACAACGCTACACTGTCGGCATATCCTTTTTGATGTAAAGGCAATTGGGCTACAGATGCTACAGACAGGTATATGAAAAAACAAAAAACTAGCAGAAACCGGGTCATGTAAACAAAGTAATTAACAATTGCTGATATAAACGAAATAAATCAAAATATACTGGAAAACCAGTAGAAAAGAAATACAGGTTATCAGGATTGACTGGTAGCACGCCCTGACGCTACCTTTACATCTGCAGAGAAACCGAACTGCAAGGATGCATAAACATTAAAATTTCAATTATGAAACTATCACAGAAACTACTGCTATTATCTACATTGTTGTTGGCCTTGGTTTTTACCGCCTGTAAAGGAAAGAAAGATGATCCGGCTCCATCCGGACACAAAATTAAATTCAAAGCGATAGCCACCGCCGGCTCCAAAATTACGAACACACAATTCGGAGCATCTGGTGGTGAAGTTACCAGCGCGTCCAACCTCAATGTTACCACCTGGGAAAGTCCGGAAGTAACCTATCCCGGCAACGTAGTAAGCGTGTACCTGGGCGTAGGCGGCGACGGCAAAGACGCTAATGCTGTACTGAAAGCGCAAATCTATGTAGATGGTGTGCTGAAAAAAGAAAGTGTGACTACCGGTACTGTATTTATTGCGAACGTTATTTATACATTTTAACCCTCATCACCCATCGGCTCCCCTGGCGATGACCGGGGAGCCTGGTTGGGTGATGCGGTATCTTCTCTCTCCCAAAAAAATTATACTCTCTTTACATCCCGCATATGCTCACTGGCCCATTCTGCCAGCCGGTATAAATGCGGTAACAGGCTTTCTCCCCGGGCAGTTAATGTATACTCCACCCGCGGCGGGATTTCAGGATATAGCTGCCGGGATATCAACCCATCTTCCTGCAAACGCTTCAAGGTAGCCGTCAGCATCTTCTGCGAAACATCTCCGATCCTTTCCTGCAACTCATGATAGCGCAGGGGACTTTCTCCCCGGTCCAGTGTAATCATCACTAATACCGTCCATTTATCGCCAATACGGTCAAATACATCCCTTACCGGGCAGAAGTCGACGCTGCTATCATTTTTAAAAAAAACTTTCATGTTAATGGCTTGATTTTCATCATTACATACCTCTGGGTGCGTAAGACACCAATACGTGCCTTATTTGTTGATATACAACTAGTTAATAGCTTCGTACCGACAAAAACCCCGCGGGGGGCTGCAATAATCATCAAATATAAAACCATCAGCGCACATCATGAAACTAACGTATCGCATTTCCACTGTTCTCTTCTTATTATTAATGTTGGTCACCGCCATCACCGATGTGATGCGGATAGACCCGGTACTAAAAACTGTGCTGCACCTGGGATACCCGGCCTATCTGCCGCTAATGATTGGCGGTGGGAAGCTAGCAGGCATCCTGTTGTTGTCCCTGCCCCGCTATACCCGCTGGAAAGAATGGGCCTACGCTGGCTTTACGGTATTATTTTTCAGCGCTGCCATCTCCCATGCGGTATCAGGAGATGACACCGGGAAAGTATTGTTTCCATTAGCCATGGAAGTACTACTGCTGGTATCCTATGTCAGCATGTGGCGAGAGATAAACAAATGAAATGATATATAATTCATCGATATTTAGCATCGAATCAAACATTAGTTTATTTTATGTGTTATTATGGTAAAATGAAAAAGTAACGCCATATATGCTATCGATGAAAAGTAAGCTACCCTTCCTGCTCCTGTCATTTATCAGTTGTTGTTACTACGCCAAAGCCCAGACTGCGCCGGGCTTTAAGGAGTTACTCGACAGTGCCATGGTTCGGGATGCGGATATCAAAGCCCAACTTACCAAAAATAAACTGACCGGTCTTGACCAGCATAAACTGAAAGATGCGTACCTGCCTACGCTGGAGCTGAGTGGCATGGCAGGATATCTTAATGCCACCGCGCATGTGATTTCCCCGGAACTCAACCTGCAACCTTTTCTCAATATCCCCGAAGGGAAATACAACAATAATATCAACGTATCCGGCTTTTCCGGCCTGGCAAAGGCCGATGCCAAAATGTTGCTTTATGCCGGAGGGAAGATAAAAGCCCTTGGTAAGGCTTTGGAAGAAAAAAAACTGTCGGAAAATATTTTAGTAGAGAAAACAACCGACGAGGTAGTCGCCGTTATTTCCCGGGCTTACGACCAGCTGGCACTGGTACATCAGTCGGGCAAAGTGCTTGATGAAGGCAGGAAGCGGCTGGCCGCCAACCGCAAAACGGCCGATAAAGCCCTGGGCTATGGATTGATTACACCTTATGATCACAAAAAAATAGAGCTGGCACAAGCCACCTTAGACGCCAAGGTAGCAGAATATGAAGGAAAAAAAGCCCTGTTGCTCACGCAACTGGAAGTACTGACCGGCATCAGCCAGGAAAGATTGCGCCTCATAGAGCCCGCACTGGCAGCTGTAGTACCGGCTACCCCGCAAAAAACAATACACGAACGCGCGGAAATACGTGCACTCGATCACGGTATCAATGCATCGGAGTTTAAAATCAAAGCCGAGCAAACCTGGTGGATCCCTAAAGTACAGGCCATGGCATCTACCTTTTACCTGGGCCTCTATGGCAGCAGGGTTAAGTCTTCCGACAATATTATCCCGCCCATTCCCGCCATCGGCTACCCTGGCCGCAAGCTCGACTGGCGACCCACTAACCTGAATATTTTCCCGATAGTAATGGCCGGTATAGGATTTAAATGGGAAATTTTTGATGGCAGGGAGGGTAAACACGCCATCGAAGTAGCCCGCATCGACCGGGAGCTGTTGCAAAACCAGAAATACGATGCTCTGCGCAAACTTACCTTAAACCAGGCCAACAACCAGTCCGAATACAACATTGCCAATGCACAGATAGCGCTCAAGAAAAAACAGAAAGAAGTAGCCGCTGACGCATTGGTACAGGCAGAAAAGGAATTCCGGTATGGCATGAGTAAATCCACCCAGCTGATAGATGCGGAAAATGACCTGGAGATGGCGGAGCTGGAATACCAGAATGCCATTTTCAATCAACGCCGCGCGGCTATTGAATTAATGCGTTCTACACAGGAGCTGGACGTCAGCAAATTATACTAACTAATATTCCACTACTAATATTAATTGCTATACAATGAGAATCTATACGGGCTTATTATTAATCAGTTTGCTGCCACTCTCCGCCTGTGGCCCCAAAAAGCGCGGTGCTGGTGACTTTGAAGGAAAAGCCAAAAAAGATGTGATCTCCTTTGCTCCGAAGGTGACCGGCAGAATACTGAAAATTTATGCAGTAGAAGGACAAACCGTGAAAAAAGGCGATACCCTCGCGCTGTTGGACGTGCCGGAAGTATCAGCAAAAATTGCCCAGGCAGAAGGCGCCGTCAACGCGGCCACTGCACAGGAACAGATGGCCCGCAACGGTGCAACCGCCGACCAGATGAGGCAACTCCAGGCCAAGTACAAAGGGCTGAAAGAACAATATGATTTTGCACAGAAATCGTACAACCGGGCTACTAACATGTTCAACGACAGCCTGATGTCGCCCCAGGCCTACGATGAAATATATGCAAAGATGCAAGGCGCTAAAGCACAGTTCGATGCAGTAGTAGCAGAACTCGACGACGTAAAAAAAGGTACCCGCATTGAAAAAGTGAAAATGGCCGCCGGCCAGGCCTCCCAGGCCAAAGGCGCCTTACAGGAAGCCAACGTGGCCTACTCCGAAAGATACATCATTGCCACCAACGACATGGAGATTGAAACCATTAGCCTGAACCCCGGGGAACTGGCTACCGCCGGCTTCGCCCTGTTCAACGGCTATATTCCGGGCAGCACCTACTTCCGCTTTACTGTACCAGAGAGCAAGATCAGCAGGTATAAAAAAGGCCAGGACGTAAACCTGCAGGTAGTATATAACAAAGAAGAACTGGCAGGCACCATTGCCTCTATCAAACAGCTGACCCGCTATGCAGATATCACCACGGCCTATCCCGACTACCAGATACAGGATGCTGTATACGAGATTAAAGTATTGCCGAAGGATACCGGCAAGACGAAAGAGATCCTGGTAAACGCAAACGTTATTCTGAAATAAGCAGGCATGAAAGAATTTATCCGATTATTGAAACGTGAGTTTAAGCTATTCCTCGGCAACTCCACCCTACGCTCTGTATTCTTCCTGGCGCCGGTGCTGTACGCCACCCTGCTGGGATTTGTGTACAAAAGCGGGAAGGTGGAAAATACTCCCGTCATCGTTATCGACAAAGACAATACCCCGCTCTCGAACCAACTGCTCGAAATGCTGGGCGATAATAAAAGCATCAAAGTGTTCAAATATCTCCGGGAGCCCGGTAATCTCAATGATGAGGTCATCAGAAGAGGCGCCGCTGCCCTGGTGATGATCCCTTCCCGGTTTGAGGCCGATATCCTGCAGAAGAAATACCCGGAAGTAAATGTATACGTTAATACCGGCAACGTATTAACCGCCAACTTTGCCTCCAAAGCGTTGCAATTGACCATCGGCACTTTCTCTGCCGGCGTATCTATCAAAGGGTTGCAGAAAATGGGCATGCCCGCCTCCAGGGCCATTACCCAATACGAACCCTTTAAAACCAACTACATCACGCTATTCAATACCACCAGCAATTACCTCATATTTATGTGGCCTGCTATGCTGGCCGTAGTATTGCAACAGGTAATCCTGCTGGCCATGGCAGTGAGCTTCGCTGCAGAGTTCCAGCGTGGATCATTTGTAAACGAATACCGTCACCTACGCCGTTGGGCGTTCCCCATCATGCTGATAAAAGTGATTCCGGTATGGGTATTTTCTATCCTGATTGTATCCATTTACTACCTGATGCATATTCTTTTTTATGTGCCACTACCTCACGGTATTATCAACTTCATGTGGCTCACCGCTTTCTTCGTCGGATCGGCCTCCTTCATGGGCGTATTCGTCAGTATCCTGATTCCCGATGCCCTGAAAGCCACCCAGGTACTGATGGTGATCGCCTCTCCGGCCTTCATTATCAGCGGCTTTACCTGGCCGCTCAATGCCATGCCTGTATTTGTACAGGCGCTGGCCAACATCATCCCGCTCACACCTTTCCTGCAGGCATTTAAAATACTACTGATACAAAAAGGCTCGGTAACGCTCACCTATCCATATATTCAGCACCTCGGTATTTTATTGCTGGCCTATGCTTTCCTGGGCTGGCTGGCGCTGAAAATAAAGCTACGAGGTCTGTTCAGGGCTGCTGCCACCCAGTAACCCGTGCTGGTAAAATAGTGTTGAAGAAAGTCAACCTGGTTCTTGTTTGTTCCGGCAGTCTGACAGACATTTGCCCCATGTGTAACAAGTACTTTTTTCTCTTCCTGGCAGCCTGTTTGCGCATGACTGCCCTGCAGGCCCAGGACCGGCAGCAACTAGCCCGCAATATACTCGCCGACAAACAGCTGGATACCGTTCAGGCCATGGCAGCAAGATTGCTGGCCAAAGGTTTCAACGCCGGCGACGGATACCCACAGGTATGGATACGCGATATGAATACCTTTATAGAAACCTCCTGCAAGGTGTATAACATCGATACGATCCGCAAAAACCTGCTGACCTTCTATGCCCTGCAACAACCCAACGGCGAAATCGTAGATGGATATGTACTCAAAGGACATGTTACCTGGAATGATCCTAATATCTACACTTCCGACATGGAACCGGCGCATGTAGGCTTTAAAAATACCGTAGAAACTGACCAGGAAACCTCCCTTATACAGGCCTATGCCAAATACATCCGGCTGACCGGCGATACCGCCATTCTCCAGGAAGTAATTGGCGGCAAAACTGTTTTACAACGAATGGCCCTATCAATTCAATACCTCCTAAAAAACCGCTATAGCGATAAGTATAAATTGCTGACCGGCGCCACCACGCAGGACTGGGGCGATGTACAGGTAGAAGGCGGCGCCACCGTGGATGTAGACGAACACACGCACTGGGCAATAGATGTATACGACAACGCCATGTTGGTGATAGCCCTCAAAGACCTCCGCAGCTTCTCTACAACGAATGCCGATAAGCAACGCTGGGCAACGCTGGAAAAACTAACGGCCACCCACATACGCAAATACCTCTGGGATGAACAACACCAAAAGTTTATTCCGCATCTGTATGTTAAAGACTCCCCTTTCCCGCCGGACTTCGATGAAAACAAGATTCACTTTCATGGCGGCACAGCGATAGCGATTGAAGCAGGGTTGCTGTCCAAAAAAGAAATTGCACATGTCAATCAGCAAATGCTGGAAAATGTAAAACTATCGGGAGCCCCGTCCATCGGCCTCACGCTTTATCCGCCCTATCCGGAAGGCATCTGCAAAAATTCCAATGCCTCCAAACCTTATATTTACCAGGATGGCGGCGACTGGACCTGGTTTGGCGCCCGCATGATACAGCAACTCGTAGCCAACGGTTTTGTTGGGGAAGCCTATAGCGAAGTGCAACCCATGATTAACCGGGTGATTAAAAACGGGAAATTCTATGAGTGGTATGGTATCGACGGAAAGCCAGCCGGCAGCGCCGATTTCAAAGGAAGCGCAGGCGTATTGTCTAAAGCGATAGACATGCTGAGGAGCTGGGCTGCCGCGAACAAATAACTTTTTTTTATTAAACGGGAAGCAGTGGGCCATCGTCCACTGCTTCTTGCTTTCACAAAGATTATAATGACCAAACAGCCAGTTCATAGCCGTCGGGATCTGTAAAATGAAACCGCCGGCCACCGGGGAAACTGAAGATATCCTTTACGATAGTACCTCCCGCCCGTATCACCTTCTCCTGTGTACCTTCCAGGTTGTCGGAATAAAGAATAATTAAAACCGTTCCCCTCACCGGCTTACCGATGGTAAAACCACCATCAACATAATCGCCTTCAAATGCAGTATACTCCGGGCCGTAGTCTGTAAAGTTCCAGCCAAAACTTTTGCTATAAAATTCTTTTGCTTTAGAAAGGTCTTTCGACAGGAACTCTATATACTGTACCTGCTCGTGTTTCAATTTGCGTTTAGATTGCGTATCTGCCATGGTGCGGGTGTTTTATGTAAAGATATAGCATCGCGCGTTTCTCCCGTTTGTAAAAAAACGACAATGCAAAGAGAAGTAGTTGTTTGATGACTGCTTTGTAAAAGTTATTTTTACAAATACCTCCAGTCAAACTGATGATATCATGGAACACGATGTAGATTCAAAGGCTAAACGATTGCGGGAAGTGGCATTCTCCACATTCAAGTTGGGCTGTATTGGCTTTGGCGGCATTGCCGGCATGGTAGCCACCATTGAAAATGAAATCAGATAAGGGTCAACACTGTTACGTAAACGGCGGACAGCTATTCAATTTAAACTGGCTTCCCATCGATAGCGGAAGCCTATATTTTTTAGAATATCTCTTAAAGCAGCCGTTTTACGCGGAACACACCATCTATCTGATGTTCTCTATATACAATTTTATCACCTACCGGTTGCTGTGAGCTGGCGCGGTCCATATGGAATTTGCCGGTGATATATCCATCTACCGGGCCAACACTAAATACGTTTAAATAACCTGGGCTGGGGAGCGAAGTTTGGCCTACTTGATAATAACTCAGGAATACCTGGTTACCTTCCTGCTGCATATGAAAATAGGTTTCGGCAGACCAGCCACGACTGCCTTCCTTTGCGGACAACCAGGTAATATTGCATTCGGGGAAGGAACCTTCCCAGGGCAACCCACCTACACGATTCACGCCATTACTGCTACTGCCGGTTGCAGCTCCTATCAGTTGCCAGTCGCCTCCATCAATTTTCACCGCAATACCTTCCGGCATCACATATATCCGAGCCAATATCAATCCCTGTGCACCATCTTTTAATTTGAGCCGTATACTTACGATAGCCGGATTGGTGACGGGTATGGTACCCGGCGCCACATACACCGCGTGGCTACCATCGGATGTAAGCTTACCGGCTCCCGATAGCTCCCACTTGTCAATGTATTTTAACGGCAAGTCATTCTTAGGACTGTTGATATAAGTTTCCACACCTTCTTTTGTTAATGGCGCCAGCAGGTCTTCCCCGCTTGCATCGAAGTAACTCTTTACCGACAGCGCCGTGGTGCTGCCGGGGTCTACAAACGCCTCTGCGGGCTCTACAAATACGGCTTCAAAGAAGCTCCAATCGCTGAAATGTGTGGTCTTCACACTCACCGATTTCATTTCCTTGTTCAATGTTACACCTCCTACTGCCTTCCATTTGCCGTAGCCATCCTGGTAAGCGATACCCAATGCCTCCGGAAAGGTTCGGAGCAACTCCTCCTCCCGGTAACGAAAGGTGATGGTGGCAGGTTTGCTGAGCACCTGGTGGGGGGTAATACGAAAAGCTTTGCCCAGTCCGGCAATATTAGTATTGGTAATAGGCTGTATTGTAAACGTCGTGGCGCTGTTAACCGCGCCGGCGGGGATATCTATGGATATATGGGTATCTGCCGTAGCAATAGTACCTCCTGCAGGGCCAATAGTTTTAATGACCGGCGCCCCATCTACCACGCCTGCGGGCACTTTTATACCACCGGTAGTATCAGTAACAGGATCAGGAGCCGGTTGGGGTACTACGTCATTATTTTTCTGGCAGGCAGCCAGGAGTATGGCCAGCAAAGTGGCTTTCCATAAATACTTTACTTGTTGCATATAATGTCGGGGTTATTTATCCTCGCACAAAATTACCCCGATGCAGTGTGGCCCACCTCAGTAGTACTACGGAGAAATAAAATTACGTTGTGGTCATTCTTTTTGTGGGTGGTGGCAACATACAGCTGATTTGCTTTGTCAGCGGGCTGCCGAAGGCCGGTAAAGCTAGTACGATAATAGCCAGCTGCCTTAAAAGTTTCTTTGTACCGTTCATAAATAATGTTGTTGATTTAAAATGATGGGGCAAAACTAGACCTTGAGCAGGTCTTAAAATTGTATAATTCTGCCAATGCAAAAAATGCAGTGGAAAAACAAAAAAGCGCCCCGCAATCAGCGAGGCGCTTAAAATCTGGAGCGGAAGACGGGACTCGAACCCGCTACCTACAGCTTGGGAAGCTGTCGCTCTACCAGGTGAGCTACTTCCGCAGGATGACTAAAGATAAAAAATTTAATCATTCAAATCGCTGATTTCTCTTCTAGATAAAGATGAAGGAAAAAAACGTAAATAGATAGCATAGGCAATGCTAAAATTTGCAACATGGTTATTATAATAATTGTTTATCACGCCATAAAATGTCCTATTTTTGTTTACGTGAGATATTTTGCTATCATATTAAGCATGGTCCTTCTGGCGCTGAGCACTATAACGTGCAGCGACGAATTACCATTGTCTATAGCAAAAGGTAGCAGTTACGAGGTGAATAATGCCGACACCCATCAACATGCCCATAAAGATTTCTGCTCCCCCTTCTGTGCATGCAGTTGCTGCGCAGCGCCGGTCATTCTTTCCATGACTTATTTCACAACAGTTCCTGCTACGCGTACTACCTTTATTTATAGCGAAACCCCTGTGGGTGTTATTTCCGACCTTCCCCAAACAGTTTGGCAGCCTCCCCGGGCCTGATCGTCCTTTATTGTTTCAATCGCTGCTAATGCAGCAAACAGCCTTATCGTAAACTTCCGTATCGTTTTTGCTACTGCGAAAAGGGAATCTTATGCCTGTTGGCATGAGGACCGCACTTTCGCTGCCAGCAAATGATTACCGGCGCGCTCCTGGCGCTGCCGCGACGACCCTACGGGGTACAATTTATCATTAGCTATGCTTAATAAAATCATTCGTTTTAGTATAAAGAACAAGTTGATCATTGGCCTGTTCACGCTGGCGCTGATCATCTGGGGCGTTTGGAGCGCTCTCCGGCTGCCCGTGGATGCGGTTCCGGATATTACGAACAACCAGGTACAGATCATTACCCAAACGCCTACCCTGGCAGCCCAGGAAACGGAGCAACTCGTTACCTACCCCATTGAACAGAGCCTGGCCAACTTGCCGGATCTCGTTGAAATGCGCTCTATCTCCAGGTTTGGCCTGTCCGTGATTACAGTGGTATTTGAAGATGAAGTAGACATTTATTTTGCCCGCCAGCTCATCGGTGAAAAGCTCAAAGAGGCAGAGCAAAAAATCCCCAAAGGCATCGGCACACCGGAGCTGGCACCGGTGAGTACCGGCCTTGGTGAAGTGTATCAGTATATTCTCCATCCTAAGAAAGGGTCGGAAAATAAATACACGGCGATGGATCTCCGTACCATGCAGGATTGGATTGTAGCCCGCCAGCTGTATGGCACCAAAGGTATTGCAGAGGTGAACAGCTTCGGCGGATTACTGAAACAATATGAGGTGGCCGTTAACCCGGCCAAACTCAAAGGCATGAATATCACAATGTCCGAAATTTTCAATGCGCTTTCCAAAAACAATGAAAATACCGGCGGCGCCTACATCGATAAAAAGCCGAATGCCTACTTTATCCGTGGCATTGGCCTGGTAGGTAACATGGAAGATATCCGCAACATTGCCGTCAAATCAGTGAATGGTATCCCGGTGCTGGTGCGTGATGTGGCAGACGTACAGCTGGGCAGCGCTATCCGCTACGGCTCGGTAACGTACAACGGAGAAAAAGAAGTGGTAGGCGGTATCGTGATGATGCTGAAGGGCGCTAACAGCGCCGCTGTAGTAACGCGGGTAAAAGAAAAGCTTAACTCCATCCAGAAATCTCTTCCGGAAGATGTGGTGATTGAAGCTTATCTCGACCGCACAGACCTGGTGAACAGGGCTATCAACACCGTGAAAACCAATCTCGTTGAAGGCGCCCTGATCGTTATTTTCGTGCTGGTCTTATTCCTTGGTAATTTCCGGGCTGGGCTGATCGTTGCTTCTGCAATTCCACTGTCCCTTCTTTTTGCGCTGGGTATGATGAATGCCTTCGGGGTAAGCGCTAACCTGATGAGTTTGGGCGCCATTGATTTCGGATTGATCGTAGACGGCGCCGTCATCATTGTGGAAGCCACCTTGCATCATTTGTCGCTACGCAGCTCTGCGCAAAAACTCACCCAGGCTGAAATGGATGAAGAGGTATATGTTTCTGCCTCTAAGATCCGCAACAGCGCTGCTTTCGGGGAAATCATCATCATGATCGTGTATATCCCTATCCTGACGCTGGTGGGCATCGAAGGCAAAATGTTTAAGCCCATGGCCCAAACCGTGGCTTTCGCCATACTGGGCGCCCTTTTGCTCTCCCTTACCTATATTCCCATGGTGAGCGCGCTGATATTACCGAAAAAGGTATCGCATAAAAAGAATTTATCCGACAGGGTCATGGATTTCTTCCACCGGCTGTATGCGCCGGTGCTGAACTGGGCCATCCGCTTTAAATTAGCCGTGGTAGCAGTTACCGTCGCTATTTTCGGCATCGCCGTATTACTGTTTAGCCGTATGGGCGGTGAGTTCATCCCTCAGTTGGAAGAAGGTGATTTTGCTTTCCACTGCATTCTACCACAGGGAACATCTTTGTCGCAAAGCATTGAGACCTCCATGCAGGCGAGCCGGATTATACGCACGTTCCCGGAAGTAAAGATGGTGGTTGGCAAAACCGGCAGTGCGGAAGTGCCTACAGATCCCATGCCGCCGGAGGCTACCGACCTGATGGTACTGTTGAAACCGAAATCAGAATGGACTACCGCCAGAACTTACAACGAGCTGGCAGACGCCATCATGGAAAAACTGGAAGTGATACCCGGTGTTTTCTTTGAAGCCAACCAACCGATACAGATGCGCTTTAATGAGCTGATGACGGGCGTACGACAGGACGTTGCCATCAAGATCTTTGGTGAAAATATAGATACGCTAGCATCGCTGGCGCCCAGGGTAGCCGCGGTAGTGCAGTCGGTAAAAGGAGCCACAGGGCCACAGATCGAAAGGACCACTGGTCTCCCGCAGATCGCCGTACAATATGACCGCGCCAAGATAGCGGCTTACGGGATGAACATAGAAGACATTAACCGCACGGTACGAACAGCATTCGCAGGGGAGGCCGCTGGCGTTGTATTTGAAAACGAACGCAAATTTGATATGGTAGTCAGGCTCGACAGCGCCAGCCGCTCTTCTATCGATGATGTACGCGACCTGTTTGTGGCCTTACCAGATGGTAACCAGATCCCCCTCTCCCAGCTGGCCGATGTCTCCTTCCGTGAAGGCCCTGCCCAGATAAGTCGTGAAGATGGCCGGCGCCGCATTGTGGTTGGTTTTAATGTCAAAAACAGGGATGTACAAAGTGTGGTGAAAGACATACAGCAAAAGCTCAGCGCCGCAAGGCTGCTGCCCTCAGGCTATTACTACACCTATGGCGGTACTTTTGAGAATTTGCAGAAAGCGTCTGCGCGACTAACGATCGCCGTACCGGTTGCATTAGCCTTAATATTCCTGCTACTGTACTTCACCTTCCGCTCCATTAAAGAGTCGGTGCTCATCTTTACCGCTATTCCGATGAGCGCCATCGGCGGCGTTTTCGCCCTGCTGTTGAGGGGCATGCCGTTTAGTATATCCGCGGGCGTAGGTTTCATTGCCTTATTTGGCGTGGCAGTATTAAACGGGATTGTGTTGATCAGCACCTTCAATCAGCTGGAAAAAGATGGCATCAGCGATGTCATACAACGTGTTATCGAAGGCACGAAGATAAGACTGCGTCCAGTGCTGATGACTGCCACTGTAGCATCTTTCGGCTTCCTGCCCATGGCCTTGTCGAGAGGTGCCGGCGCAGAAGTGCAACGGCCGTTGGCCACTGTGGTCATCGGTGGACTGATTACCGCCACCTTCCTGACGCTGGTCGTGCTGCCCCTGCTGTATATCCTCTTCAATACTGGTTTTAAGCGGAAATTCCCTCCCGCAGCCATCGCAGTAGCATTACTCGGATACCTCTTATTCCCCCATGCCGTTGCAGCCCAGGAGATTCCCGGGAAACGCCTGGGGGTTAACAACGTGTTATCCATGGCGCAACAGAATCTGCAATATAACATCAACAAAGCCCAGGAAAAACGAACCCATATACAGATCCATTCAGCCGGCATGTTACCAAAGACCGGTGTATTTGCCGAAAACGAAGACCTGCGTCCCAGCGATCATACCGGCATCTTAAAGGTGGGACTTTCGCAAGCTGTAGCCTGGCCGGGACTTTACAAGGCGCAGAAAAAACTGTATACAGAACAGGCCAGGTATTACCAGGTGAACAATGCCATGCTAAATGTATCCATCAGGAAAGACATCCGGCAGGTTTACTACCAGCTCTGGTACCTCGATGATAAGGCCAGTCTCTATCGGCAGCTCGACAGCATTTACCAGTCCTTAACGGCGGCCGCAGTATTGCGGGTAAAGGCTGGTGAAAACCCGGGGCTCGACAGCATCTCCGCCCAGGCCAGGCAAAGGGAGCTGCGGACGCAACTGGAACAACTGAAGGATGACATCAGCATCCTGCAACAATCGTTGAAACAGTTATTGAATACGACAGATGCCATCCTGCCATTGGATGCGCCACTGGAAAAACTCGCATTTGCGTTTACCGGCACGACCACCGACAGTCTGCATCCGGCACTGGCCCTGCAACAACAGAACGTAAACATTGCTTCGGCAAATGTATCGGTGATCAAAAATGAAAACCGCCCTGAATTCTCCGGCAGGTTCTTTAGCCAGCGGCTATATGGTGTTACGGATCCTTACAGCGGTTTCTCCGTAACCGCCTCTGTTCCTTTGTTTGGTCTTGGCGCATATCGCAATAAGGTAAAAGCTGCCCGGGCAGAAGCAGAGGTACAACAGCAACAGCTGGAATATAACAAACAGGTATTTGGTACACAACAGTTGCAGATGACCAGGGAAGTAGAAAAAAATAGCCGCATGCTCCAATTTTATGAAAGCTCCGGCCTCAAACAAGCGCAGGAAATCATCAAAGCAGCCACCCTGGCTTATCGCGCCGGCGAGATCAGTTTTGCGGAGCTGTCGCAATTCCTGACACAGGCGATTACCATCCGGCAAAACTACCTGGACGTGCTGAATGCCTATAACCAGGCCGTTATTCAATACAACTATTTCAACAATCTATAAATTATTTAAGCCTTGTATAAAATGAGCAAGACAATTATCATGACTACCTTATGTGCCGGCGCCCTCTGGCTAACCGCGTGTTCCGGATCCGGTCCGGGCAAAAGCTCTGCTGAAGGGGAAGCGGAAGCCAGCTATAAAGAGGAACATGAAAATCCCAATACGGTTACCTTTTCCCCGGAGCAAATCAAAAGTATTGGCATCAGTACCGGCGCAGTAGAAACGAAGCAGCTTAGCTTCTCTCTCAAAACCAATGGTACACTACGTGTTCCCAACCAGAATAAAGCAACCATTAATTCACTTTACAGTGGCGTCATCCGCACACTGCTGATCCAACCGGGCAACACCGTAAAAAAAGGACAGGTCATTGCCACCATCAGCAACCCTTCTTTTGTACAATCACAAAGTGAGTACCTGGCCGTAATGACCCGGCTAAAGCTCGCTGAGCAGGAAGTGACCCGGCAGCGGGAACTGACGGCAGGCAACGCCGGGGCATTAAAAAACCTCCAGGCAGCAGAAACGGAATATAAAACGTTGCAAACACAAAGGTCTACCCTCGGTCAGCAAATCAGGATGATGGGTATCAATCCCGACCAACTGTCCAATGGCAGGCTCATCGCAGATCTTTCTGTTCGCAGTCCTATCAATGGAGTAGTCAGTAATGTAACCGTGCAGATAGGTAGTTATGTGGACCTGACCTCCCCTATTGCAGATATCGTGGACAACAGCCAGCTGCACCTGGATTTGTTTGTGTACGAAAAAGACCTTTCTAAATTGAGGGAAGGACAGACCATCCATTTTATGCTGACTAATAATCCCGGCAGGGAGTATGATGCTGAGGTCTTTTCGCTCGGTTCTACCTTCGAAGGCGAATCCAAAGCAGTCACCGTTCACGCGAAAGTAAAAGGCGACAAAACAGGTTTGATAGATGGCATGAATATTACGGCTATCATCAGTCTGCAGAAAGCAACGGTGCAGGCTATTCCAACGGAAGCCATCGTGAACCACCAGGGCCAGGATTATATTTTCATGGTAACCGATGAACATGCTGAAGCAGAACATCACCTGGCAAGTGAAGCTGGCCATGACCATAACACCGGGGAACCACATGATCACCAAGAAAAAGATACACCAGCTGCTGGTCGTGGGATTACCTTTGAAAAAGTACCCGTAGTAAAAGGTACTACCGACGTCGGATATACGGAGATTACTTTGCTGAAGGAAATACCCGCTGCTTCAAAGATTGTAGTAAAAGGTGCCTTTTTTGTATTAGCGAAAATGACAAATGCCGGGGAAAGTCATGAACACTAAGATCATGGTTCCCCGGATGTTTTAACTATAAATAAACTTTCTATGGATACTGCAACGCCTACTTCAAAAATAGCACCGGTGCGGCTGCCGGAAGCCGCTAATCACAATGCTCATGGCGATCATACAGGGATGGAAACCCAACATACTCATGGAGGGTTGTTTGGCAAACATTCCGAGCTCATCTTCAGTTTACTCTGCGGCGCGTTGCTGGGTACTGGGTTTGGCTTGTCTTACCTGGACCTGGCTCCTTCCAGCGTTTCACTGGGACTTTATATAGGGGCTTATTTCTTTGGCGGATTTTATACGGTCAAAGAGGCGGTACAAACTATTGCCAAAGGGAAATTTGAGATCGATTTCCTCATGCTGGTAGCCGCTGGCGGCGCCGGTATTCTTGGTAGCTGGGCTGAAGGCGCGTTGTTACTATTCCTGTTCAGCCTTGGCCATGCCCTGGAACATTTCGCCATGGAACGGGCAAAGAAATCTATTGCAGCCTTATCGGAGCTGGCGCCCCGTACGGCTTTCCGGAAAGAGAACGGTAGCACCCGGGAGGTGCCCATTACCGATCTTTCTCCGGGAGACGT
Source organism: Chitinophaga sp. Ak27 (assembly GCF_012726295.1). GTDB lineage: Bacteria > Bacteroidota > Bacteroidia > Chitinophagales > Chitinophagaceae > Chitinophaga. Next base: position 92,460 of record NZ_JABAOB010000001.1, read on the forward strand.
GATCGTGGTAAAGCCCAACACTAAAATTTCGGCAGATGGTATTGTGGTAAAGGGCAACAGCAGCGTGAACCAGGCGCCTATTACCGGTGAAAGTATGCCGGTAGACAAGAAAGCTATAGCCGACCCTGAAATAGCGGTGGACATGGCTGCATCAATCGATGCGGCCTACAAAGTATTTGCTGGCACCATTAATGGAAATGAGTTACTGGAAGTAAAGGTAACCAAGGCGGCGAGCGACTCTACCTTATCCAGGTTGATCAGGCTGGTGAATGAAACACAATCGCAGAAATCACCCACCCAACTCTTTACCGACCGGTTTGAAAAATACTTTGTGCCGGCGGTTATCCTCATCGTTACGCTGTTATGCTTTGCCTTCCTCGTATTAGATGAGCCATTCAGCAAAAGTTTCTACCGCGCCATGTCGGTACTCGTAGCCGCCAGCCCTTGCGCACTGGCTATCTCCACTCCCAGCGCCGTATTGAGCGGCGTAGCACGTGCCGCCAGAGCCGGTGTACTGATCAAGGGCGGCGGCCCGCTGGAAGACCTGGGAGCACTGGAAGTATTAGCATTCGACAAAACCGGTACGCTGACAGAGGGTCGGCCTAAACTCACCAAAATTATTCCGCTGGCAGGCATGACAGAGAACGATCTGTTGAAGATCGTGGTAGCGGTAGAGTCGTTGAGCGACCACCCACTGGCCAAAGCTATTTCAAAAGGTGGCCGGGAGCGATTGAAAAATGAGTCCATTCCTTCTGCGCATGATTTGGAAGCCGTACTGGGCAAAGGCATCAAAGCCTCCCTGGGAGCTGATGATGTCTATATGGGTAATATAGCGCTTTTCCAGTCGCTCGATCATGAACAACCTAATGAAGCGATTGCCACGCAGGTAACAGCTTCAGAAAAAGAAGGGAATACCACCATGCTCGTGCGCAGAAACCAGGAATACATTGGCATCATTGCCGTGATGGACACGCCGCGGGCTGAAGCCAAACAGGCATTAGCAGAGCTGAAGGCGGCAGGCATCCGCCGCATGGCCATGCTCACCGGTGATAATGAAGAAGTAGCCAAAGCGGTAGCTGCCGAAGTAGGCGTAACAGATGTATATGCCAGTCTCCTTCCCGAACAGAAAGTAACTGTTATCCAACAGCTCACGAAAGACGAAAGCAAAATCGCTATGGTGGGCGACGGTGTAAACGATGCCCCTGCCATGGCCAAAAGCACCGTAGGCATAGCCATGGGCGCCGCCGGAAGCGATGTAGCATTGGAAACCGCCGATATTGCCCTGATGGGCGATAAGCTGTCGCTGCTACCATTTGCTATTGGATTGAGCCGCAAAGCACGGAAGATCATTCGTCAGAATCTCGTGATCAGCCTGAGCGTTGTAGCCATTTTAATACCGCTCACCATTTTGGGTATTGCTTCTATTGGCCCCGCGGTGATAGCGCATGAAGGGTCTACGCTGGTGGTGGTATTTAACGCCTTACGCTTGCTGGCGTATAAATGGGGACAAAAATAGCAGCCAATCACTATAATAAATAAGGCTTGTGAGTAAAACTTACCGGCCTTATTTTCTTTTAGTGCCTCCATAATCCATTGCAGGCTTTTTTCTTACCATATTTTCTTGTAGTACAAATGCGACAATCTTTTTAAACAGCTGGCGCACTTGATAAATACATACCTCGGTGTTGTTGTTTTCCGGAATGCGGGCACATTCGGAGCCTGCTGTGCAATGATGAACAGTAGTTGAAAAATCAGAGAGAGAAAAACCGCCACACGGTATGCGTGGCGGGTTTCCTCTCTCTAAAAATATTACCACCACGCTAACGGGCAATAAACAATAATGCATCCGCAACCACGGCTCCATCGGCCCCCGCGTTGCTAACTTCCACATACGCCTTTTCTCCTGCCGGCAACCGGAAAGTACCTAAAGATACCCATTCGCCGGAGGTTTGTCCTTCCACCTTAATAGCATCTGCTGCTACTTTCACCGGTATCAGCTTTTTCCCATCAAACACCTGTACCTGGGTAACCGTCGCCATATTGGCTTGTTTGGGTACATAACTGTAAATATGATATTCGCCGGCACGCTGAATACCTGGCGTAAAACGTACCCACTTCTGCGTACCGCCTTTACTGTCATCTATGTACAGGGAAGGACCATACCCTCCCCTTGTTTCTTTTTTCCAATCACCCTGTAATTTTACATGTGCAGCATCGTCATTGTCTACCAGGATTTCCGGCGTACTATTGTCTGCCAGTGGATTGGCCGCCAGCAATTGCTGTACCTTCTTTACAGGCACGTCCTGTACAGACACGCGGCTGTCGATAGCCACCACTGCCGCGGTAGCCGCTGATTGCGCCAATGCCATAAATACCGGTTCCATCCGGATAGAGCCATAAGCGATGTGGGAAGCCGACAAACAAACCGGCACCAGCAAGTTGGCACATTCGCCCGCCTTAGGGATCAATGCACGATAAGAAACAGGATACGGGCCGAAACCACCCACCTGCACATCGCCTTCGTTCTTCACCATGCCATTGACTACCAGGCGCTGACAGTTATGCGAATCCATCGTATATGCCGCCATGCCTACGCCGTCGTTTACCGTGGCGCGACCTTCACAGTTGGCCTGCGTCATCACGTATGCGCCTACCATGCGGCGCACTTCCCGCACATATAGCTGGGGCGACCAATGCCCGTTATTTGTGTACTCGTCCTTAGGGTATCCCCATTTTAACATCTCGCGACGTAGATGCTCGGGCATACGCGGATCGTGACCAATAAAATACAGCAAGCCCTTGTTGTATTGCTCGTGTTCACGGATAATCTGCTGACGGGTCGCCGCATCCGCTTCGGGATAATTGTAATTCATCCCTATCATATCGGTAGAAAATGCTCCATTGTTGTTGATATCCGTTTTACCATTGGGCATGAGGTCAAATTTCAGAAAACTTCCAAGTCCCTTGGCTGGCGCTTTTTCCAGCACACGCAATAAGAGCTCATACCGGGAAGCATCATATCCTTCCGGCTGCGTAATTGGGATCATGTTATCGGCCTGGTTGGTGAGACAGATACGGAAATTATACGCCTGCACACTTTTATCGCCTGTGCCTTTCGCCAGCAAAGATGCCGGGCTGATTCCCCACAACAAGCCACTCTCCGGCTTACCCGGCGTCTTATAGGGATCTATTCCGTCGGGGAACTGGTGTTTATCCCTTAGCTGTACGCCATTATAGGTTTCCTGGTAAACACTGTTATCTTCACGGCCAACAGTATACGAAACGCCGGCTTTTGCCATCAGGTCGCCTTCATAAGAACAATCAATAAACACGCGTGCCTTTACTACAATGGCAGATGTTCCCTGCACCGTAATTTCACGGATGTAGCCATTTTCCTTATGTACGGCCATCAGCTGATGTTCTTTCCACACCTCCACGCTGGCGCTTTTCAGGTAGCCATCAAATGTTTGCGAGGCCACACTCGGCTCAAATATCCATTGTTCAAATTTACCGTAGTGCTGGCCAATACGACGGTAAAAATCACGGGCCAGGCCGGTGATAGCGTACTTATTGCCGATGTCAGTATAGCCCAGGCCACCGGTGGTAAGCCCGCCCAGGTGTTTGCCGGGTTCTATCAGCAATACGGTTTTATGCAATTTTTTGGCAGTGTATGCTGCCATGATACCGGCGGAGGTACCGCCATACACGCAGATGTCTACTTCCTTGGGCGTACTTGCCCATACGGTTATTGGCATAGTTAACGGGCAACAAATAGCCAGTATCCATAATCTGATTGATTTTATCATAATCGTCATTTTTTTTAATAGCCAGGGTTTTGGTCTTTGATCGGGTCAATCGCTTTATTATAGTTGTATTCAGTAGTAGGAATAGGCCATAGCAGGTGCTTATCTGCTACTGTAATTCCTTTCACCGCCTTAATCACTTCTTTTACAATACCCAGCCGCTTCAGGTCAAGCCAGTGCTTACCTTCACTGCAATCTTCATAGGCGCGTTCCTTTACTACCTGGTCTGTGAATGCCTGCAGGCTTCCATAATCCGCCAGTTTAAAATCAACCGTGGCATCGGCCACCTGTGGGTTTTTACCGTATGCGCGCCGGTGTACCATGTTCAGTTTCTCCAGTGCATCCGCAGTCGGTCCATTATTGACACGGCTGTCACATTCGGCATAAAACAGCAGCAGGTCAGCATAGCGGTACATCGGGTAATCGTTGCCTGCCGCGGTGGTGGTAGTTTTGTCGCTGAACTTTTTGTTCAGGATAGTACTTGGCCCCAGGCCAAACGTTTGTACGTACCAGTTAAACTCATATCTCAGGTCTTTTTTGTCCCAGTCGCGTACAAAAGTGTTGTTCACCGCATCGCTGTACAAGGTATAATATCCACCGGGAGGATAGTATCCGGCTCCCGGGTAATGGGCGTACATCGGATACTGAAACCCTTGCCCGTTGGGCTGCCGGGAAAATTTCATATAGAAAATTTCTTCCGGTGTAGTAATAATATCCGGGCCGAACAGTTTATCGAAATCAGCCGCCACGGTCACATTTACCAGGGAAAACTTATTGGAGCTGATTACTGCCAGCGCTTTATCGCGGGCTTTCTGGTAGTCACCAAGATTCATATATACGTCGGCGAGTACTGTTCCTGCCGCCCATTTGGAGGGGGCGCCGACCAGGCGTCCAGCGTCTGGCAGATTGGCTTCTGCAAACAACAGATCATCTGTGATCAGCTGGTACACGGCTGCTTTGGAGCCTCTCGGCACATTCAGAGAATCCATATTAGTTTCCGTGCGGATAGGCACGCCTGCCCAATTACGCACCAGGTAAAAATACATTAAAGCCCTCATAAACCTCGCCTCGGCGAGGAACTTGCTTTTGTCTGCATCCGATAGATTTTTTCCGGCAGGCGTCCGTTGGATCACAATATTCGCATTACGAATTGCTTCATAAAATGTCGCCCACATATCGTTTGTGCGGGTGATGTTATTGTTATCCAGCCCTACGTAATCATTCAACGGTGCATGGCTGCCACGGCCATACATGTACTCGGTATAGATCTCCTGCTGCACCTGGTAAAGCGCTCCCAGGGACCCTCCTGCACGTATAGGCGTATAAATGGCATTCAAACCGGCCTGTACTTCGGCTGCATTATTGTAAAACTGTTCTGCGGCAATCGACTGAGGTTTTTCTTCCAGCAGTTTGGCACAGGAAGCAAACAACAGTACTGACAATATAGCGAGGATATTATATTTCATAACAAAAATTGAAAGGTTGGAAAATCAAAAACCACACCTGATACCAAACGTTACCGACTTATTGGTAGGATAGGTAGCATAGTCAATACCCTGGTTGACAGAGCTGAGCGCGCCCGGCGCTGTAAGCGATCCATAAGCGTTGATTTCCGGATCATACCACGAATAGCGTGTAATCGTAATCAGGTTTTGGCCACTCACGTACACCTGCGCTTTCTTAAACCATTTTACATGCATTTTCTCCAGCGGGATGTTATACGCCAGCTGTATGTTTTTAAACCGCAGGTAAGAACCGTCTTCTACAAAGCGCGTAGATACATTCCCGGCAAGTGTACGGGTGATCTTTGGATATTTGGTGTGGGTATTTTCCGGTGTCCAGTGATCGTAAGCCACATCTTCCGGCAGGTTCAGGCCCATGCCCAGATCCAATGTGGCGGCCTTGTTCAGGTTAAAAATATCATTGCCCTTGGAGCCTTGAATAAAGACAGACAATTCAAATCCTTTGTAGCTGGTCACTGAATTGAACCCATAGGTAAAGTCAGGATTCGGATTACCTATGTAAGTTTTATCGGCAGCGCTGATCTTCCCATCTTTATTAAGATCGGCATATTGGAGGTTCCCCTTGTCCGTGTAGCCCGTTTCTTCGTAGCCGTAGAAGATACCAAATGGCTGGCCTTCCCGCAGGAGGTTGACGTAATCATTCAGCGAACCGGTATAGAACGTATTGCCGAAGATATCCTGTCCGTTGTACAATTTCACAATCTTGTTGCGGTTAAAGGAGATATTGGCATTCACATTCCAGGTAACGGCCTTCTGCAAAATATTTACATCAGCAGAAAATTCCATTCCCTTGTTTTCCATCTCGCCTACATTCTGGAACGTCATACGATATCCCATGGAAGCGGGCAACTGCACAGTGTTCAGCAGGTTTTTTGTTCTTTTATGATAGAAATCAGCGGTAAAATGCACCAGATCATGAAACAGCGCTACGTCTGCACCAAAATCTGCCTGGTAAGTAGTTTCCCATTTCAGGTTACCAGGCATCACCGTGCCGGGTGCAAAAGCGGTATACAATGCATCTCCGAAGATGGTGTTGCCAGGCGTCAGCTGGTTCATGGTCTGATAGGGGCTAATAGCGGCACTGCCGGTAGCTCCGTAGCTGGCCCTGACCTTCAGGTCAGATATGACCTTTGAATTTTTCAGGAAGGGTTCATCACCGGCTCTCCATGCGATGGCAGCGGAAGGGAAATTGCTCCATTTATTACCCGGCGAATAACGCGAAGATCCATCCCGGCGTACGCTCACCGTAAAGAGGTATTTGTCCATCAGGGTATAGTTCAACCTGGCCAGGTAAGAGAGCAGTACCCATTTTTCGTAGCTGCTGCCCGGAACGCCAGGTGTGCCCGCGCTGCCGAGGGAACCTGTTTGCGTTACATCGCTGAGAAAACCAATGCCGGAACCAGTCATGGTGGTACGCACAAAATCCTGGTACGTAAAACCGGCTATGGCATTGATATTATGTATCCCGATCTTTTTGTTGTAGGTCAACAAGTTTTCATTGAGCAGGCTGGTCGATTGCGTTGTCTTAACCGTGGCCGATCCTACAGAGTTGGTAGAAGGTTCAATGTTGGCATAATAGTCAGACCTGTCGTTCAGGTTGTCGATCCCCCCGGAGATGCGGAGGGAGAGGTCTGCCCAGGGTTTGATGGTCAGCGCTGCATTGGAAAACACCCGGTCTCCTTTGAGGCGGTCGGAAATCTCGTTAAGCGGTATCATCGGGTTGATGATTGCATTCGAAATAAAAGGATACGCTGTATTGAGCCGGCGGTAGCTGCCATTGGGCAGATAAGGTGTGAGTGTGGGCGGCGCCATCAGCATAGCGGAGATGAGGTCGCTACCACGGTTGCCGAGGCTGGAATTCTGGCTACGTGTATTCATACGTGTTAACGTAGCATTGTACGACACGTTGAAAATTTTACTGATATCATGATCTATGCTGCCGCGTACAGAATAGCGTTTATAATCGCTGTTGCGTACAATACCATCCTGCAGGAACATGCCGGCGGAGAGGGAAAAGCGGGTTCTGTCTGAACCGCCGCTGACGGTAGCACTGGTATTATAGATAGGCGCATTATGCATCACGAGGTCCTGCCAGTTGGTACCGGGATTGAGTCCAAACGAGTCGATTTGTCCTTTCGTGAAATAGGGCGCCAGGCCATCATTGGCTGCCTGTTCATTATACAGGGTGGCATATTGTTGGGCATTCATCAGTTTCATTTTCCGGGAAACCGACTGAATGGTATATCCGGCGGTTACTTCCACATTGGTAGGATCTTTTTTGCGCCCTGTTTTGGTGGTGATGATCACGATGCCATTGGCGCCACGGGAGCCATAGATAGCCGTGGAAGAGGCATCTTTCAGGATCTCCATCGATGCAATATCTGAGGGCTGTAAGAAAGTGGGATTGCCATTATACGGAAATCCATCGATGACATATAGCGGATCGTTTCCCCCCATGATAGAATTGATTCCGCGGATGCGCACACTGATGGCGCTACCGGGAGCGCCATTGTTCTGGATCACCCGAACGCCCGGTGCCCGGCCACTGAGCGCCTGCATTATATTAGTATTAGGTTGCGCCGTGATGTCGGCAGACTTTATTTGTGATACGGAGCCGGTAAGATCACTTTTTTTGGCGGTGCCATAGCCAATCACCACAACTTCAGTAGCGTTGTTAACGTCAGCATCCAGCCGGATCAGTAAGGGCTGTTTTGCAGCGGCAGACACCTCCTGGGGCTTGTAGCCGATATAGGATATAACGAGAACGGCCGTACGGGGAGCTGTTAATTTAAAATAGCCATCGGTGTTAGTTTGCGTGCCGGTCTTGCTGCCTTTCACCACCACGGTGGCGCCGGGCAGTGGTTCTCCGGCGGCGCCAGTCACACGCCCGGTTACTTCCTGCTGTTCCTGGAGCGGAGCGGCAGGTAGGTTGTTGTGCTTGGTCTCCACCGATTCAATGACAATGTTCTGTCCCACGATGCTCCAGGCAAGCGATTGTTGACGGAGACACAGCTCCAGTACTTTTTCCAGGGGTGCTAACTTTACGTCTACTGTCACCCGGCTGGCCTTATCGAGCAAGCGGTGATCAAAGAAAAAGACGTACCCGGTTTGCTTTTCAATGGCACGGAAAATTTTTTCAAGTGGCGCATTCCTTTCAGACAGGGACACATTCTGGGAATAGCCCCTGGCACTTACCTGTAAACAGGCGCATAATAAGATGACGGCTGACAATTTCATAGCCAGAAACATTTTAGCGATACCGTTTGGTTGATGGACCGGTCGCCTGCAAATAGAATTAAATTGCATACTTTTGATTTGTTTGGGTAATAAAAGCCCCGTCCCGGTATAAAAACCAGGGAGAGAGAGTCGTGGAACGATTTTCATGGGTTACCCAAATGCCTGCCGGGAGTGCTCCAACACTTCCGGTTTCTTTTTGAGCCCCGCGATGTTAATTACTCATCTTTCATAACGTTTATTTTCATGGTATTACAATGATCTTCTTGTTTTCTATCTTAAAATGAACTTTGCTTAACGCGAGTATTTTCAGTACCTCTTCTATGCTGCTGTTCCGGGAAATTTTACCGCCGAATTCCCGGTCAGGAACACCGCCTTCATAAGCGATGTCCACATCATACCAACGGGAGATTTGCCGTAATACACCCGGCAGTTTTTCATGGTAAAACTGGAAGTACCCATTCTTCCAGGCAACGATTTCATCTACATCCACCTGGTCGATAACGGCCAGCTGCCCCTGCTGGTCCATCCGCAGTTGCTGCCCCGGGCGTAACGTGGTTTGTGTACCGCCGGCATTTACTTTCACGGCGCCTTCCAGCAGCGTGGTTTTGATGGCTGCTTCTTCCGTATAGGCCATTACGTTAAAGTGGGTACCCAGCACCTGTATATCCATGTTGTTCACCTTTACATGGAAAGGTTTTCCCGGCATAGCAGCCACTTCAAAGTAAGCCTCTCCTGTGAGCTGTACGGTACGGTCGGCCCCTGTGAAGGCGGTTGGATAACTCAGGCTGGATGCTGCGTTGATCCAAACCCGTGTGCCATCCGGTAAGGTGATGCGGAACTGCCCCCCGCGTGGAATGGAAAGGGTATTGTATTGCAGGCTCCCGGAAATGTTGCTGCCATTTGCTTTATAAGCCAGCTGCCCGCTATCTACCTGCACAATCTGTACATTGCCCTGCTGCGCAAGCGCGCCGTTGCCGGTGCTGTCGAGCGTAATGGTGCTGCCATCTGCCAGGGTGAGTATAGCCTTGTTACTGCCGGGCACTACACCATGTGCAGGCGGTGGCGTATAAACGGCTATTGGCTGTTGCCGGCTGCGGAAGTGGCGGAACAGGGTGGTCGTCCCAACTATCATCAGTAAGACAGCAGCGGCAGCAGCCGGGTATATCCACCGACGCCGGGTCACTGGTACAATGGTCGTTTCAGCCGGCCGGATGGCAGCGTATATTTGTTCCATCCGCTCCGGGTCAGCATAGCCATGCCGGGTATTGTCCTGTAACAGTGCCAGCAGGGCCTCCTGCCATTCTTCCTGTTCATGGCCCTCCCGCAGGGATTCCCAGAGCCGGAGGGTTTCTTCCTCACTCAGTTCCTCGTTGAGGTATCGTATGATCAGGGTTGATAAAGGTGTTGATTCCATAGCCGGTATACGACGTTATATAGTAAAGACGCCTGGTTGGAAAAGAAGGAGGTGCCGGTTGGAAAATTTTTTTTATCCGCAAACAATGAGTTGCAGCGCGCAGTACAATAGTAACGGAACGCCGGGATAATGGGCGAGGAATTTACGGAGAGACGCTAATGCCTGTACAATATAGCTCTTGATAGTAATGCGGGATACGCCCATGGCCTGCGCAATCTCTTCATGCCCTTTACCTTCAAAGCGGCTCATCCGGAAAGCTTTCTGTTGCTGGGGAGGTAAACGGCGGATAGCGCTATGGATGGCGCCTTCCAGTTCTTTGAACTCTGCCCTGGCTTCTGCCCCTGAATGAGCCACTTCCTGGTGGTAGTCGAGCAGGTACCGCCGGTAAGCATCCTGGGAGGATAATTTACGCAGGCGGCTATAAAGCTGGTTGCGGGCCATCACAAAAAAATATGATTCCAGCTTCTCTACCTGTACTAATTGTGCACGTTTTTCCCAAAGTGTTACAAACACCTCCTGGGCAATATCTTCTGCTATATCGGGAGAACGGGAAAGCAATAACGCAGAAGAATACACGGCATCCCAATGACGTACGAACAGTTCACGATATGCTGTGGCATCGCCCTCAGCCAACCGCTTCAGTAGCTCATTTTCACTTGGTGGAATTGCTTGCATCGTTGGAATAGCCGGGCACCTCTGTTCTTCCCGGTGTTTCAAAAATAATAAATCTTATCTATTGTCCGATATGACTTCCCATCATCAGATAGTCCACTCTCCTTTTAGCTTCCTCATTAATAACTGATCAGCTTCTTTATCGTTCAAAAAGTTTTCCACTGCAGGATCCCACTTCAGCGGGCGTTTCAGCTCATAGGCAATATTACCTAATGCACAAACGGAGGAAGTCCGGTGCCCGGTTTCTGCATCTGCTACCACCGGTTTCGACCGGTCGCGCATGGCCGACAAAAAGTCTATGTAATGATTGTCGCTGAAATGTACCCTTTGCTGTCCATCGCCGATAACCGTATCCCGGAGCGCCAACGGATTCGTTTCCAGCTTACCGCGTTCAATGATAATATTTCCTTTGGTGCCGATGAATTCAATATTTTTCTTGCCGGTATCATGTTGCGTCATCACCACACCGTTCTGGTAAACATAAGTCAGGTAAGGATGTTCCTGGCCATCCGGCGGATAGATCGCTACCGGTCCTGAATGGTCCATGTTCAATCCCCATTGCGCAATATCATACATATGTGCGCCCCAATCGGCCTGAAAGCCTCCGCCGAGGCCTTTATAGTAACGCCATTCCGCCCACAGTGAAGCACTGGGGTAAGGATTCAGTTTGTTATTATAGGGCACATACTCATTTGGCCCCAGCCACATCTCCCAGTTGAGATCAGCCGGCAAGGTTTCCGCAGGCAGGTCAAACGGCCGTGGACCGTCGCCCACACTGATTTTAATCTCTTTAATATCCCCGATGTAACCATTGCGCACCAGTTCAACTCCCTGCCGGAACTCACGCGCAGAGCGCTGCATACTACCGGTCTGGAATATACGCCCGTATTTTTTTGCCGCATCGGCCATTGCCCGGCTTTCTTTCACCGACAGCGCCAGCGGCTTCTCACAATAAATATCCTTGCCCGCGGCAGCTGCCTTCACCGCCATCACAGCATGCCAATGGTCGGGTGTGGCAATCACCACTCCATCGATATCTTTCCTTTGTAATATCTCCCTAAAATCACCATATCCTTTACAGGACTTATCGCGCTTCCCGCCCAACGCCTTAATGAATTCATCCACCTTGCGCTGATATACATCCGCTACCGCCAATATCTCCACCTGGTCTGTTGCCTTAAAACGGTCCCGTAAGCCTATCGCCTGGTGACCGGCGCCAATAAAACCAATGTTAATCCTGTCGCTCGGCGCCAGGAAACCCTTTCCGCCCAGTACATGCCGTGGCAGGATAAAAAAGGTGGATAATGCAGCGGCGTTCTGCAAAAACTTTCTTCTGGAGGTTATTTTTTTGCTCATTGGCTGAATAAAGTTTTAACGAAAAGAGGAGGAAATAAATCCGGCACTTAAACTAATACATTAAAAATCGATATGCAATAGTTTGTTGCAACCATCTCCCTCGTAAAAGACGCACCTTTTCTCTGCGCTGTTCATAATTTTACGAAATAACGTAAAAATTAAATTCATCAAAATACCTATAATCAACTGATAATCAATTTTATACAAACAGGCATCTGAATTGCCTCACCGGGAGCAAATTTTTAAAATGAAACCATCTACCCACTTATTGTCTCCCGACAACCACGCACTTATCCTGATCGATTTTGAAGGCCAAATGGGCTTTGCTACCAAAAGCATTGCTTTGAATGAGCTAAGAACCAATACTGCCGTCATTGCCGGTGCATCCAGGATATTTAATGTTGCCACCGTGGTGACCACTGTAGCGGAGCAATCTTTCTCCGGTCCTGTATTTCCCGAAATTGAAGAATTCTACCCACAGGCTACCTCCGGCTACATCGACCGTACTTCCATGAATACCTGGGAAGATGAAGCCGCTTACAAAACCATTGTCGGAAAAGGAAAAAAGAAACTTGTGATGGCCGGGCTGTGGACAGGCGTTTGCATTGTAGGCCCTGCCCTGTCGGCACTAGATGAAGGCTATGATGTATACGTTATCACCGATGCCTGTGGCGATGTAAGCACCGAAGCCCATGAACGCGCCGTTCAAAGGATGGTGCATGCCGGCGTGAAACCGATGACTTCCATTCAATACCTGCTGGAACTGCAGCGTGACTGGGCCCGCCAGGAAACCTATCAGGCGGTTACTGATCTCATGAAAAAATATGGCGGCGCTTATGGCATCGGTATCCATTATGCCCACCATATGCTGAAACACTAATTATCAGTTAAAACCGTTCCAATTGCCTGTAAAAAGCCGCTCCCGTCTCGTTCGTGTAACCATACTTGTTATAGTTTGTCTTTCGCCTGTTATCCAGGCTGCGGGGCAAAGTTTCAAACTAATGCGCTTTGACGAAGACTATTCTTTCATAAAAGACTCCACCCGTAATTTCTACCGGAAAATAAAATACAATCGCTTATCCAAAGATGGCAGCGCCTGCGTTTCATTCGGAGGGTCGGCCAGGATAGAGTATGTCGACTTTAACAACGAAGACTGGGGCAGGCTGGGCATTGGGCATAATCGCTTTCTCCTGCAACGTTATGACCTTCACGCGGACATTCACCTGCATGAGCGGTTCCGGATTTTTGCACAAATCAGAAGCGCCTGGGAAACCGGGAGAAAAAATGGCCCGCGCCCTATTGATGAAGACCATTTGAACATCCAAAATTTGTTCGTTGACGCCACACTTATTAAAAGGAAAGACCAACAACTCCTACTCCGCGCCGGCAGGCAGGAACTCGATTATGGCAGCGGCAGGCTCATTTCCGTGAGAGAAGGACCTAATCTCCGGTTGTATTTTGATGGCGCCAAACTGATGTACACCACCCGCCGCTGGAGTATCGATGGCTTTGCCATGATGGCTGATACCATCAACACCGGCGCCTTTGATAATACATCCAGCAAAGCAATCAATCTCTGGGGAATATACAGTAAAATCATTATTCCCGCTTTTCCCAATATTGACCTGTATTACATCGGTATTAAGCGTAGTCAGTCCTTGTTTGAAGAAGGCCTCCAGCGCGAGTTGCGTCATACCATAGGCACCAGGATATGGCGATACGGCGGGGGATTTATTTATAACCTCGAAGCCGCCTGGCAATGCGGTTCCTTTGGAAATGGATCTATCAATGCCTGGACTGCCTCCGTTGAAGCAGGCTACCTGTTTGAAAATACTCCCGGGAAACCGGCTATCAGCCTGCGTAATGACTATATCTCGGGAGACCGGCGTAAAGGAGATGGGAACCTCCAGTCTTTCAACCCGCTTTATCCCAAAGGCGGATATTTCGGATTCAGTCCGCAAATTGGTCCGGTAAATCTCATCGATCTACACCCCTATGCCACTGTCAATATTGGTAAAAAAATAATGGCACAGGCGGATGTGGTGCTCAACTGGCGATACTCACTGCAGGATGGCATCTACAGGCCCAGCGGAGGATTCAATCTTCCTGGCGCCACCTCTGCGGAAAGGCATATCGGCACTGCCTATCTCGCCAGCATTGTGTACAACGTGAACAAATTTATCGCATTCAACTCGGGCATTCAATATTTCCAGCCGGGCGCCTTTGTCCGGGACGTGATACCTGCGTCAAAGGATGGCCTGTTTATCAACACCCGGCTCAGCTTCAAATTTTAGCATATTAAAACGATAAACCATGAACAACACATTTATTACCCGCTATCACAAAGCGCTCATCACCTTTATGAGTGCCTCTTTTCTCTTGTTGCAGACCGTTTCGCTGATGGGTCAGCAGGCTGTCGATGCTGTTAAAACTACTCCAATAGGCACTGCCAAAGTATGGGGCAAAGTGGAAGGGATATCCATCATCGGATTAGTGCAGGGTCCCGGCGCCGCTGTTGCACCCTTGCAGGTAGCCTGCGTGTTTGAATATACGGAGGGAGATATTTTCAATTCCCCGGCTTTACCGGCTGCGCTCAACGGGATGGTACATCTCGACCAGGCGCTGAAAGGGCAGCTCACCGAACTGAGAAAAAGTGGAAAGTTTGAAGGGCATTACCTCGAAACGTTGCTGATCACTCCTCCTAAAGGCGCTCTGAAAGCTCCCAGGCTGCTGTTGATTGGTCTGGGCGACCGCCGTCAGTTTAATGCCGACATGATGATTAATGTGGGTGCAGTGGCGCTTCGGGAAGCCAGCCATATGGGCGTCACCAGCTTTGCCTTTGCCAGTGATATCAAAGACGCCGGCATCGACTCACCTACCGCATTGGTAGCGGGCAACGTCACCAAAGGCATCATCAACGCCTGTCGCACACAACGCTACCTGCAACAACATCACCTTGCCCCTGCAAAACCAGTCATAAAAGCTACGCTGCTGGCCGGACCCGCTTTTTTTGAAATTGCCGGAGAAGGCATCCAGGCCGCCATTGCATCCTTCCACCACTCAACACCCACTCATGAATAAAGCAGCATCCATCGTTTTATACAATGGGAAAATACATACCGTAGATCCATCCCAGCCACGGGTTACCGCCGTTGCCATCAGCGATGGTCAATTCGTTGCCGTAGGCGATGATAAAACCATTCTTCAGCAATATGGCGTGAACGAAACCGTACAAATAGACCTTAAAGGGAAACGGGTTATTCCGGGATTGAACGATTCTCACATTCACCTCATTCGCGGTGGCCTGAACTATAACCTGGAACTCAGATGGGATGGCGTTCCTTCCCTGGCCGATGCTTTGGCCATGCTGAAAAAGCAGGTGGCCATCACGCCCGCTCCCCAATGGGTAAGAGTGGTAGGCGGATGGACCGAGCATCAGTTTGCAGAAAAAAGAATGCCGACCCTGGAAGAAATCAATACGATCGCACCAGATACACCCGTTTTCATCATGCACCTGTACGACCGCGCCTTCCTGAACAGTGCCGCCCTGCGGGCGGTGGGCTTTACCAAAGATACCCCCGCCCCTCCCGGCGGCGTGATCGAAAAAAACAGCCACGGCGAACCTACCGGGTTAATGCTGGCCAGTCCCAATGCCATGATCCTCTATTCCACATTGGCAAAAGGACCGAAGCTATCTTTTGAACACCAGGTCAACTCCACCCGTCACTTTATGACGGAACTGAACAGGTTTGGCATCACCAGCGTAATTGATGCTGGCGGCGGGTTTCAGAACTTCCCCGACGACTACCAGGTGATTAGCGAGCTTCATCAAAAACAACAGCTCACCGTTCGCATTGCCTATAACCTGTTTACGCAAAGGCCTAAGCAAGAACTGGAAGATTTCCGCAACTGGACCAGCACCGTAAAGCTTCACCAGGGAGATAATATGTACCGGCACAATGGCGCCGGTGAAATGCTGGTATTTTCTGCGGCCGATTTTGAAGACTTCCTGCAACCGCGACCTGATCTGCCGGAAACCATGGAAGCAGACCTGGAAAAAGTGGTGCGCCACCTCGTGGAAAACCGCTGGCCCTTCCGCTTGCACGCTACTTATAATGAAAGCATCACCCGCTTTCTGAACGTCTTCGAAAAAGTGAACAGGGATATTCCCTTCAACGGCCTTCATTGGATATTTGATCACGCCGAAACGATCGATGAAAAAAACATAGACCGGGTAAAAGCGCTGGGTGGCGGCATTGCCGTTCAAAGCAGGATGGCCTTCCAGGGAGAATACTTTACCGACAGATATGGAAAAGCTGCAGCGGCACATACACCACCGGTAAAACGGATGCTACAGGCAGGTGTGCCGGTAGGCGCAGGAACCGATGCCACCCGCGTAAGCAGTTACAATCCATGGGTGGCGCTATATTGGTTGTCAGCCGGCAAAACGGTGGGAGGTCAACAGTTATATGATGATACCACTAAACTAAGCCGGGAAACAGCCCTTGAACTGTACACCCGTGGAAGCGCGTGGTTTTCCGGGGAGCAGGACAGTAAAGGTTGTATCAAAGCCGGGCAGCTCGCGGACCTGGCTGTACTCGATGCCGACTTTTTTGAAGTACCGGAAGAAGCCATTAAACACATCGAGTCTGTATTGACCATCGTAGGCGGGAAGATTGTATTCAGCAGCGGTGAATTTTCCCGTTTCTCCCCTGCTCCCATTCCTGTGCTGCCAGACTGGTCGCCGGTGAAGCACTTCGGCGGCTATTATGCCGGTGCGAAAAGCAATGTTGGAACAGCAACAGCCGCTGTCACCAGCCAGGTACATTGTTGCGCCGGCAGCTGCAACGTTCACGGACATGAGCACAATACAGCGAGACTAAGCCATATTCCTGTTAATAATTACAGTGCATTCTGGGGCGTATTTGGTTGTTCCTGTTTTGCTTTCTAAACTTTCTTTTATGAACGAAATCATCCGCCATATACTGTTTTCAGACGCCGGCAATACCGTCAACAATTATGCTCTGCTGGCCTTCCGGGTATTGCTGGCCTTTGAATTGTTCCGGGTACATGGTATGAAAAAATTCCGCCTGGAAAATGGCCAGCGGGAACATGTTCCCAATCCGCTGCACCTGCCGGAGCAACTGAACGGGCTGGTAGCCACCTTTTCTGACACCGTCGTTCCGTTCCTGGTGGCCCTGGGATTATTTACCCGGCTCGCCATCCTGCCTACTATTGGTGTAACGGCTATCGGTTATTTTATCGTACACCGGAACGACAATCTTGAAATACGGGATGTGCCCTATATGTACACCCTGTCGCTTTTACTGTTGCTGGCGTTGGGGCCTGGCCGCTATTCTATCGACGTACAACTTTTATATCACCTTTTCTAAATTTTCAACATGCAAGTTAACATTGGCATTAAACAAGCGCATCTCGCTGCCGTATCTCATTCACTTGGCAAAATAATGGCAGATGAATTTATTTTGTATACTAAAACACGCAAAGCACATTGGTGTGTAACGGGGCCTGACTTTCATAACAAGCACTTGTTTTTCGAAAGCCAGTACCAGCAACTGGAAGAGATCATAGATGATATGGCAGAACGCATCCGCACCCTGGGCCACTTTCCACCGGCTACGCTAAAAGAATTCCTGTCGCTTACCCATCTCTCAGAAATGAGTCGCGAGAAAAATGATGGTATCGGGTTTATTAAAGACCTGTTACATGACCATGAAAGCATCCTGATACACCTGCGGGAAAATATTAACGATTATGCTACGGCCTTCCATGATGCAGGCAGCAGCGATTATATTACGGGGCTGATGGAAACGCACGAAAAAATGGCCTGGATGCTGAGAGCACACCTGGAATAAATTATCTATATAAACAAATCACCGGCATGACAGAACAAAAGCATAGTATCAACTGGGTCACCTTCCTCCTGGCATGGGTGGCAGGTTATTGCGATACCGCCACCTTTATCTCCGGCGATTCCATCTTCTCCGCCCATGTTACCGGCAACTTCATTGTGTTTGCCGCGCAGGTATCGTCTGGAAACACCAATACTGCCGCATGGATAAAGCTCATCACCTTCCCGGTATTCGTCATCGCTGTGATGATGGGCGGCTGGCTGGCGGAAAAATCTCCTAAAAAATACCGGATATTGC
Source organism: Chitinophaga sp. Ak27 (assembly GCF_012726295.1). Classification (GTDB taxonomy): domain Bacteria; phylum Bacteroidota; class Bacteroidia; order Chitinophagales; family Chitinophagaceae; genus Chitinophaga. Next base: position 110,635 of record NZ_JABAOB010000001.1, read on the forward strand.
TGGTAGAAGGCCTAATTTTGCTGGGTTGCGGATTAGCAGCATTCCTGCTGCCTCTTTTAACCACATGGGAAGATAAGTTGGTGACCTACGTCATCGTGATGGCGACCGTGCTGGGAATGGGTTTGCAGAATGCATTCGGAAAACTTTTTGCCAAAGAAACACATGGTCCTACCACCATGATGACCGGCAATGTTACACAGGCTGCACTGGACCTGGGAAATATCATCCGGAAAGGTCTTTCCGGGAATGAGTTGTCCTTGTCTGGCCTGCAAAAGCAGGCTGTTACCATTGGCGGCTTCCTGGCCGGTTGTATCATTGGCGCGCTTCTCTCCCGCTGGGTGGGACTAAGCGCCATGATGTTACCGGGTGTGGCCATCGTAGCGTGCTACCTGCAGGGACAAAAATCGGAAGGATAAACCTATGCTACAATTCATGATCAACTCCCGGTGGAAGGTATTATTCATATGCCTGCTGCTGCCGGCGTATACACATGCCCAGTCGGACATTGACGTTAAAAAGGCAAATGAACTACTCCGGAATGGCCAGGCGGATACCGCCACCATTGCCAGGATGCTGCGCGTGGGCGAGGCATTCCTTGATAAACCGGAATCCAGGGAAGAAGACATGAACATGGCTTTTCGCATGGCAGATCAAATGGAAGCCAGCAGCCGGCGAATTAATTATACCAGAGGTCTTGGCCTGAGCAAATTGCTGCGGGCCAAGGCCTTCCGTGAATCAGGACATGCAGACCGGGGAAGAGCCAGTAGTAAAGAAGCCTTGGTATTACTGACCCAATATGGCACGATAAGAGAAAAGGCACAGGCCATCATTGAACTGGGCGGCACTTACTCCAACAATAGCAATGACCTTCCCCATAAAATTGAATTGTATCAACAGGGAGCAGCCATCTACCTGGAAAATGGGGATGAACTATCCGCTGCTCAGCTAAAAGAATTCGTCGGAGATCTCCTGCAGGTAAACGGAGATTATATCCATGCGCAAGAAGTACTCGAAGAAGCCCTGGTGATCTACAAAAAGAAAGGATACCCAAGATTACAAGGTCTGTATTCTATTATGGGGGAAGTATATCATGGGTCCAACAACTTTGTACAGTCCCTCCGTTATAACTTGCTGGCAGTGGAAACTGCCGAAAAATTGGACGAACAGGGACCGCTGATGTCTACCATCTACAATCGCGTAGGATTGAACTACTACAGCGTACACTACTACGACCAGGCGCTTGATTATTTTGACAAAGCGCTGGCCCATGCAAGAGGCCTTCATGATACAGGTACGGTGAGGTCTATGCTGCTAAATATATCAGATGCATTGCGGCTTGGGGGAGAATATCGCCGTAGCCTGGATACCCTGCGTGTTGTCGGAAACCTGGGTATAGCTCCCGGCGAAACGGAAACCGCGCAAGCGGAAATGAGTTACCTGAAAGATTATGCCGCACTGCATCTATTGCAAAAAGCCGCTCCTCATTACGAAAAACTGAAAGCACTTCTCGAAAAAGGAATTACCAGCAAAGTAGTTATTCAGGCGGTGCGGCTGGCAATAATATTCTATCTGCAGGAAGCAGGCCGCTTCCGTGATGCCGCCCAATACCTCGCCGCATATCAGCAAGCCGTGAAAGATGCACCTGCCGGGCTGGTACGACAGGCAGAAGCAGCCTATCTCGCTTTCCGTAGCGATTCCGCGCTGGGCAATCTTTCCAGCGCCCTCACCCACTTTCAGCGTTATAAACAACTGTCCGACTCCGTAACCAGCACCAACCAAAGCAAACAGCTGGATGTGCTCCGGTTGCAATTCGAAACAGAAAGAAAAGATAAAGACATTCAGCTGCTGACCCAGAAAAGTGCCTTGCAAGAAGTGTCCTTACAAAAAGGAAGGGTATTCCGCAACGTGATCATGGGAAGTATTTGTATGCTGCTGCTCATCCTGGCGCTGCTGTACAACCGGTACCGGCTGAAGAAGAAAACCACCTTCCGGCTGGAAAAACAGCAGGAAGCTATCAATACACAAAACGAACTGCTACAAAAACTGGTAGATGAAAAAGAATGGCTGTTGAAAGAAATACATCACCGCGTAAAAAATAATCTCCAGATCATCATCAGCCTGCTGAATACCCAGTCGCTGTACCTCGACAATGCCGACGCCATTGCCGCCATCAAAAACAGCCAGCACCGCATGTATGCCATGTCGCTGATCCATCAGCGGTTGTACCACACGGACAACCTCGGCGCCATCGATATGAACTGGTATATCCGGGAACTGGCGGGTTTTATGCAGGAAAGCTTCGATAACGGCTCCAGGATATCCTTCTCCATCAACAGTGATGTGATGTTGCTGGATGTAGTGCAGGCCGTTCCACTCGGACTAATTCTGAATGAAGCCGTTAGCAATACCATTAAGTATGCCTTTCCCGGCAACCGGAAAGGCGCGGTGACGATCACCTGCAAAAAGGATGAAGCACAATATTGCTCGCTTATCATTGCAGATAATGGTGTTGGGCTACCAGCACATTTTGTTCCGGAAGAATCACGATCGCTGGGCATGAGCCTCATGAAAGGGTTGGCAGAGCAACTGGAGGGGTCATTCAGTATTAACAGCAGCCCGGCAGGTGTTTCTATACAGGTGCTGTTTTTAGCAAGATCAATCAACCAGGTAAACTAAAAGTATGGCTTACAAAGAAAAAATACTAATTGTAGAAGATGAGTTCATTGTAGGCAATGACCTGAGAATGATGCTGATGAAAGGCGGCTACGATGTATGCGGTATCGCCGCTTCCGTGGAACAAGCCAGGGTATTGATTACGGAAAAGAAGCCCGACTGGGTGCTGCTCGACATCATCCTAAAAACACCTACCAACGGCATTGAACTGGCCAAAGAACTGTTGCAGCTTCATATTCCTTTTCTATACATTTCTGCCAATACCAACCAACAGACACTGGAAGCGGCCAAAGCCACCCAGCCTTATGGTTTTTTGGTAAAACCATTCCGTGAGCGGGACCTTTTCGTCATGCTCGATATTGCCCGTTACCGCTATGGCGTGGAAACCGGCATGATCAGGGAAGCACCTTCCGCGCCTGTGGAAACAATGTTTGATCCGGATATCATCGGCAATAGCAACGCCATGAAAAAAGTGCAGGACCAGGCGAGAATAGTGGCTGCCACCAATACCTCTGTATTGCTGCTCGGCGAAAGCGGCACCGGCAAAGAGCGTTTTGCCCGCGCCATTCATAAAAATTCACTCCGTAAAAATAAACCATTTATCACCGTCAACTGCGCAGCGCTGCCCATTACCTTGTTGGAATCGGAACTATTCGGCCATGAAAAAGGCGCATTTACAGGAGCCGTTCAAAAACGCACCGGCAAATTTGAGCAAGCACAGGGCGGTACACTTTTCCTCGATGAAATTGGGGAACTTCCGCTGGATGCACAGGTAAAGCTGCTCCGCACACTCCAGGAAAAAGAAATAGAAAAGCTGGGCGGTGGTCCGCTGATTAAAGTAGACGTACGCGTGATTGCAGCCACCAACAGGAACCTGGAAAAAGAAGTGGCTGAAGGGAAATTCCGGCTGGATCTATATTACCGGCTCAATGTATTTCCCATTGCATTGCCACCATTGCGCGAACACAAAGAAGATATCCAGCCGCTGGCGCTTTATTTTCTTAAAAAATTTTCAGACAAAGCCGGCAAAAAAGTACCCGTTGTCAGCGAGGCAGCCTGGCAAACGCTCCGGCAATATGATTGGCCCGGTAATATCCGGGAGCTGGAACACGTGTTAGAGCGACAATTTATCCTGGCAGCCGGCGAACAAATCGATGCCATAGAAATCCCGGTTACGCAAATGCCACTCCTGCAAACAGCAGAAAAGCTGGAAACCATGGAGGAAATGGAAAGAGCACATATTATGAAAGTTCTGAAAGCCTGTAATGGCCGGGTATCCGGGAGTATGGGCGCCGCAGATATTCTCAATATATCTGCACAAACACTGTATTCAAAAATGAAAAAACTGGGTATAAAAACCACCTATAAATAACCCGTAAATGGAAAAAGAAACGGCGAGAATAGAAGGATTCAGTGATGGGGTTTTTGCCATCGCTATTACCCTGTTGGTATTGGAATTACGCATTCCTGTGGCTGAGAGTAACAATAATCCGCAGGCACTGATAAACAGCCTGTTGGCGCAGTGGCCTTCCTTCCTCGCATTCAGCCTGTCTTTTTTCAGTATTTTCATTATGTGGGTCAACCATCACAAGATGTTTAAGCAGATCTACCGGCGCAATAGTACGTTGATGTTTGCCAATGGGCTTATTCTGTTTCTGGCCACCTGTATCTCCTATCCTACTGCCTTGCTGGCCAGGTATTATGGCACTCCGTCAGTAACGGTGGCTGTAGCTGTTTATACCGGCCTATTTGTACTGATTAACCTGGCATTTAATTTACTATGGGGCATTGCCAGCCGGAATAAAACGCTGCTGCGACCGGAGATCAGCGCGGCAGCTGTTAAAAAAATCAGGAGAAATTACGAGTATGGTATCCCCATACACTTATCGGCGTTTATGCTTTCCTTTTGCTGGCCTAGCGGCGCCCTAATATTATGTGCCGGGTTATGGACTTATTGGGCGTTTACCTCCCGCAGGTTGGACCTGTCTGGCAGTCTCACCGCCAACAAGCCATAGCCTTATTCTTTTCCGGTATCAATAAAATGTTCTTTCCTGATTCCCAGCTTCTGCATTTTTGAAATGAGGGTGGTAGAGGGTAATTGCAATTTGGCGGCCGCACCATTAACTCCGGATATTTTTCCTTTCGACAACTTCACCATCCTCAGGATATGTTCCCGCTCCACGTCTGCCAATGGACGTACCTGCGTTTCAGGGTCAGATGAGGCAAACAATATTTTATTCCGGGTGGGCAGGCTTATCTCAGTGATGGTACCAGCAGCAGTAAGCAGCACCGTCCTCTCAATCAAATGCTCCAGCTCCCGGATATTTCCCGGCCAGGAATAAGCCTTTAATTTCTCCAGTGCTTTAGGAGCAATGCCAGTTATTTTTCTGCCGCTACTGACTGCATATTTTTCGATAAAAAAGGCAACCAGTTCAGGTATGTCTTCTCTGCGTTCCCGCAATGGTGGCAGCGAGATCGGAAACACGCAGAGGCGATAGTATAGATCGCTTCTGAAACGGCCCGCCACAATTTCAGCTTCCAGGTTCTTGTTGGTAGCGGCAACAATGCGCACATTCACTTTTATTACCGATTTTCCACCAATTCTTTCAATCTCTTTTTCCTGCAAAGCTCTCAGTAATTTCGCCTGCATTTCCAGTGGCAACTCCCCGATCTCATCCAGGAAAAGCGTACTGTTATTGGCCAGTTCAAACTTGCCGATTCTCTTCTCCAGGGCGCCCGTGTAACTACCCTTCTCATGGCCAAATAATTCACTTTCCAACAGGTTGGCCGGAATGGCAGCGCAGTTTACCTTGATCATGAGCTTGTCGCGCCGCGGAGAGGCATCATGTACCTGGTGCGCGATCAATTCCTTACCGGTACCCGTTTCTCCAAGGATTAATACGGTAGCATCCGAAGGCGCTACCTTTGAAACGAGATCGTATACTTTTCGCATAGCAGGAGACTTACCAATCGCCTTACCTGTAAGCTGTTTATCCTTCCTTCGTTCTTCTTTCAGATAGCTGTTTTCCTGCTCCAGCTGGGTCTTGTACTTCCGGATTTCTTCCAGCTGTAATTCAACTTTTTCATTGGCCAGTATGTTGGATATCCCCGTTCCCAATTGATCAGCCATACCTTTGAAGAAACTGAACCGGCTTTTTAGAAAAACGCCCGTCTTCAATGCATACAAATACAGCACGCCTTTGGGTGCTTTCCCGTTACAAATCCTTACAAGCATGATTTCTTTCACGCCTACATTGTACCAGTGTATGATATATGTGGGAATTCCTTTCCGGCGTACCAGGCTTTGCATATTGAGTACCACCGGCTCTTCCTCGTCAATGGCCATGTCAAATATCCCGTCATGAATAGGATGCTGTAGCAGCATCACCGGGCTTTCGCCGGTAACGGACCTTATTTTATTTTTCGGGCTGTATAGAAATGGCGAGTGGGTGGCAGCATCTTCGTTGATCAGGCAAAGCGTATAATAGCTGGCACCAATATTTTCCAGCAATTGTTCATTGACGATTTCCCAAAGATCGGAGCGGTGCCGTGCAGCGGCTACTGCTTTGGAAAAACAAAGCAGGTTCTCAAATTCATCTTTTTTAGCACCAGTGTCTGTGTTCATCATACAATAATACAAAAGCTTTCATAAAATTACGATATATCGTAAAATGGCATTTTCATTAAATGATCTTAACTATATAATAATCAATTAATTGCATTCAGGTATATGGTTTGGCTATAGGGTATCGCGTATTTACCGGGAAATGGCAAGCGCACAAGTACTAATAACCTATCTTTAACAGACTATGTTTGAACAGATTGATCAATTCGTGGACCGTATCATATCGCTCACACCGGAAGAGCGGCAGCTCTTTCATTCCCTGCTCAAGTTCAGGCGGGTGAGAAAACGCACTTATCTTTTGCAGGATGGCGATATATGCGACTTCGAAGCATATATCGTGAAAGGTTGTATCCGCACCTATTACCTGAGCGATGATGGTACGGAAACCATACTTTCCTTTGCCATAGAAGACTGGTGGGTAAGTGATCCCTACAGTTTTACAGCGCAGACGCCTTCCAATATGTTCATTGAATCGCTCGAAGATTGCGAATTGCTGGTCATTGACCATAAGAGCAAAGCGGCGCTGTATGAAAAAATACCCAAGTTTGAGACCTTGTTCCGGCTGCTGATACAGCGATCCCTCTTTGCATTGCAGAAGCGTTTTCATAGCCTTGTTTCACAAACCGCAGAACAGCGGTACGTCGCTTTTCTCGAAAAATACCCCCAGGTAGTGCAACGTGTACCACAGAACCAGATAGCCCGTTACCTGGGGGTATCGCCAGAATTTTTGAGCAAAGTGAGAAGCACCATGCACAAAAAGAAATAGCGGCTAACTAAATATCAGTTCGTTGGCCTGCCTGATCTCATCTTCGATGATGGTATGTCCCATATTGTCATAGATCTTTTCCGTTACGCGGGCGCCCATCTTTTGTAAGACGGCAGTGGATTCATGTACCCGTTGCACCGGTACATGGAAATCAGGATTGGAACTACCGATGAAGACAGGCATGCCCTCAAACGTTCCATTGTAGTTTTCGGGATATATACGATCTCCAATCAGCCCACCGGTGAAGGCAACGGCACCTCCGTATTCAGCTGCATTTCTGGCAATGAATTCGAGCGTAAGACAGGCCCCTTGGGAAAAGCCCAGGAAGTAAATATGCTCCTGTGCAATGCCCTGCTCTTGCAACTTCTCTGTCATGTTTTTCAGCAAGCTTAACGCGGAAGAAAGCCAGGGCTCATTCTCCGATGGCGGGGCAAGGAACGACTGCGGGTACCAGGTATGGTTGGTTGCCTGTGGCGCCAGCAGCGCATAGTCGCCAACAGGAAACCATTGTGCCAGCGACAGGATATCTTCTGCCGATGCTCCCCTGCCATGTAGCATGATCAATGCCTTTGAAGCTGCCGCCACCGGTTTTCCGGCTGTGATGATATTTTCTTTATGCATGTCAGGATCATTTTAATACCGGTAATACTTTTTCAATCTCACCCCTTGCTGGCTCATACTGTTTGGGAAGTCTGAGACTGGTACCCAGCTTATCGAGCGGCTCGTCTACTGTAAAGCCAGGGTTGTCTGTCGCGATTTCAAACAATACGCCACCCGGTTCCCTGAAATATAAAGAGAAAAAATAATCCCGGTCAATTTTAGGCGTGATTTGTAGTCCTTTGCTTAACACCTTCTCCTGGTATTCCATCTGGATGGTGTCGTTAGCTACCCTGAAAGCCACGTGGTGGTTGATACCTGCACCACTTAATCCCCGTTGTCCTTCCGGCAATGCCAGCAAATCGATGATACTTGCGTGTTGCACCGCATCGGTGATAAAGCGGTAGCGGTTTCCTTCCTGGGCCAGCAGGCGATAACCGAATATCTCTGTCAGCACCTTGGCGGTGGCGTCTATTTCTTTTAGGGACAAAGTAGTACTATGGAAACCCCTGGTGGCTATATCTTCCTTTACGTCTGACGTTTGCCAGGGTGCCCTGGTATCCGGCGTTTTGGGTACCACCAGGTTGATATTAAGTCCATCGGGATCTGTAAAAGCAAGATAGGGTTCACCGAAGTGTTCTTTTATTTCGGAGAAAGGTACCTTAAAGCGGGATAACCGCTCTTTCCATACATCCAGGCTGCCTTGCGGTACGGCATAGGTTATTTCGGTAGCCATGCCCGTCCCTGCACGTCCAGAAGCGATATTTCCCCACGGGAAAAAGGTAAGGATGGAACCTGGCGTACCCTGCTCATCACCATAGTAGAAATGGTACGTCCCCGGATCATCAAAGTTAACAGTCTTCTTCACCATCCTAAGTCCCAGTACACCGGTATAAAAATCGTAATTGCGTTGGGCATCACCTGCAATAGCGGTAATGTGGTGAAGGCCCAGTATTTGTTTTTCCATATTTTTACTTTTATTGTTGATGATCGAGTGCTGCACGCAGTTCATTTTCCAGCAATCCACTGCCGCCCCCGTAATGTCTTATAATGATGGTTGACAGATGATGGTTGTTGACGGCACTGTGAAATGCTTTTTCGTCGTCGGCGCTTACGCCCACACAAAGCAACAGGGCGTCGTAGTTTTCGTTGAGCAATTTTTCCAGCCCTTCCTCCCTGGTAAGTGCAATAACACCATTCCAGCCGGTATGACTATTGAGCAGCCGTTCTACCACCTGCATGATAGCAGGATCGTATCCAACGGCGAGCAGTTTTAAGTGGTTGTTCATAGCAATATATTATTGCGGGTTAATGATCATGGGTACCTCCATTATCAGCAGGCGGGCATCATCGCTTAGTCCTTTTACTTCGATCTCCTCCGCCTCCCATATGCCCAGTCCATCTCTTGCGGAAAGTTCTTTCCCATCGATATAGAAACGGCCGGCTATTACAAAAGCATACACACCATTACCCGGCTGATGTACCGGATAAGTAAATGAAGCACCGTAATCGAAAAGCCCGATGCTGAACCATACATCTTTGCGAATAGCTATCCCATTGGGATTATTGGGCCCGATAAACGTATGCAGCTGGTTTTTTTCTGCATGAAGCGGCAGCTCTCCCAAGGTATATCTCGGCGGCGTATTCAGGTTTTCAGGATAGACCCAAATCTGGAGAAATTCGGCTACCTCCTCGCTGCTGTTATTGTATTCACTATGAAACAAGCCGCTGCCGGCATGCATTACCTGGATGGTTCCTGCGGCTGCTATGGCCTTGTTCCCAGCCGAATCCTCATGCCTGAGGCTTCCTTTCAATGGAATACTGATAATTTCCATATTGTCATGCGGATGCTGCCCAAATCCTTTACCACCAGGTAGCGTGTCGTCATTCAGTACCCGCAATACGCCAAAACCCATTCTCCTGGGATTGTAATAATCGCCAAAACTGAATGTTTTCCGGCTGTCCAGCCAGTCATGATGATCATGCCCCCGGGTGTCTGCTTTATGAAGAATATACTGTGCCATTGCCTTTATATTTATAAAACAAAGTTCCGTTAAATGGCCCCTTTCGCCTATGAACCAGGTTAAGAAACCGGGTTAATCTATATTAAGATTTCGAGGTACTCTCCCAAAAACCAATGGCCTGGAGTAACTCCTGGCCATTGATTGCAAATGATCACCTTCGCTGCTATTCTTTAATGAAAGCCAACAGGTCCGCATTGATGGTAGCTGCTTCTGTAGTGGGCATTCCATGTGGGAAACCGGGATAGGTAATTAAACGGCCATTCTTCAGCAATTTGGCTGCCTTCACGCCGGTAGTAGCGATGGGTACAATCTGGTCATCTTCGCCATGCATAACCAATACAGGAATATCGACACTTTTAAGGTCTTCCGTAAAATCAGTCGCTGAAAAAGCTTTAATACACTCATAATGTGCGTTGATAGCTCCCATCATGCCCTGACGCCACCAGTTGTCCATGATACCTTGTGATTTTTTTGCGCCTTCTCTGTTATAACCATAAAAGGGAAGCGTAAAATCCTGGAAATACTGCTGGCGCCTGGTGGCAGTATTAACGCGTATTTCATCGAATACAGACATGGGAACACCATCGGGGTTGTTTTCGTTCTGCACCATGATGGGGGTAACGGCACTTACCAGCACAGCTTTGGCCACGCGGCCCTTGCCATGTTTTGCCACATAACGGATCACTTCTCCTCCACCGGTTGAGTGCCCGATATGCACGGCATTTTTTAAATCAAGTGCTTTCACCAACTCAGCTACATCTGATGCATAGGTATCCATATCATGACCAATAGCTGTTTGACTCGATCTTCCATGGCCCCTGCGATCGAAAGCGATCACCCGGAATCCCTGGTTCAGAAAAAAAATCATTTGAGCGTCCCAATCGTCGCTTGATAATGGCCAGCCATGATGGAAAACAATGGGCTGACCGGTTCCCCAGTCTTTGTAATAAATTTCGGTGCCGTCTTTAACAGTGATCTTGTTCATGTTTTTGAGTTTAAGTGATGGTTAATAATTTAGTATGGTTTCTTCCCTAACGAATGAATAGTTGTCGTCATTCTCTACCAGTAGTGTTAAAATAACAAGACAAAACTCCAGCTTTCAGTAACTATCACCAATAACCTATATTAAGAACTGTAATTAATCTAGGTTAAGATCCGCTGCTTTATACTGGTAAAATTGGCTATCGGCAAAAAAAGGCGCTGCAAGCCTAAGACTGCAGCGCCTTTTTTATTAATATCGAGAAGCTTACCTATCCAACATAAAGGTGCCCGCTTCTGCCAATCCAGGCTGAGGTTGAGTATCCAGTCCCGATATCGGTACCAGCTTAAAATACCTGAATTGCTTTCTTGCGGGAAGTGTGAAGTATTGTTTATTAGGATAAAGATTAAGCAACGTAGTGGTACCCAGATTTTCCCATGTCTGGTTATCATTGCCCACTAATATTTGTAACTCCTTTATCTTCCGGTCGCCATCTTTCTGAATGAAAACAAAGCCATCTACCGGAAGCGTATCTCCCATATCTACTGTGATCCAATGATCGGGGTAATTAGTAGCGGGGGCAGAATAGCGTGCTATCCACGGGGTGGAAGGGTCGTCATCTATGATTCGTATTGCCAGTCTGCTATTGTTAAGCTCTTCTGAGCTGAATCCGGCAATTGACCAATTTTCTTTTGTATACATCTTCCGTATCGGTTCACCAGAAGGTTTCAGCACAGGCGAACCGATTTTTACCGGCACGCCGAAATTTGGCGTACCATCTGCATTCCAGGTAAATTTCTGTATGCGTGCATTCCTTCCGCCTCCCCCGGCCGCGCTGCGTGCATGGTAGATGATCCAGTCTTCCGTACCGTCCGGTGATTTAAAGAAACCATTGTGTCCCGGGCCAAAGGCGCCGCTGTCAGCGTTCATAGAAAAGACGGGGTTCGATGTTTTCACCCAGTCTGCCGGGTTCATGGGATCGCCGTTCAGGTTAAGACTCAGTAATCCCAGGCAATAGGTATCCACCCAATAGCCGCTGCCCGAGTACACTACGAACAGTTGTCCATTTGGATTGATGATCGCTTCGGGGCCCTCATTAATCGCATTTCCATTCTTCTCCCAGGAGTACGTAGGGCTGGAAATGATCGCTTTCGGGCTTGTAATTGTCCATGGATTGCTCATTTGGGCGATATAGATGCGTTGGGGTGCAGCGCCCGCATTGCCGCCGGACCATAACATATACATTTGTCCGTTATACTTAAAAACGGTTCCATCTATTGCCCATTGATCAGTAGAATCGGCCACTTTCCCTTTCAATACCCACGTGCCCTGCGTTGGATCTGCAGAGGTGTTCTCCACCACGTACATACGGTGATTGGCATTTGTACCGTCATCCGCTGCAAAATAGATGTACCACTTATTATCGATTTCATGCAGCTCCGGCGCCCACAGGTTTTTTGAGTATGGCATTCCCTGGGGAGGAATCCAGGCGTCGTATGACGCTGCCAATGCCAGTTCTGTCATGACGCTGGTTTTATAAAGCACCAATTTCCCTCCCTGTGTATAGGTGAAATAATAAACCCCATTCTTCTGGGCTACCCAGGGATCAGCGCCACGTGGTATCAGTGGATTTGTAAAGGTATTTTCGATAGCAAAATTTGTCCCATTTATGTTATCGACCTTGAAAGTCGTTTTAGCATCGTTGGCCGTTAACTTATCAGGGGTGCTTTTTTTACAAGCGGAAAAGAGGGCAAGGCATAGCCACGCAAGCAAATAGGTTACATTTTTTTTCATGGACGGAGGATTAACTGTTAACGTGGAAATTCCAATAACTCATTTCTAATATACTAAATCATTCATACAATTCATAGCTTTTTTGATAGCCTATAGTCCGAGACGACGGGTTCACATATTATGATACTATTAGCATTTTAATAAAAAAAGGATGCTTATCTTTATCGGCATGTTACGGACCGTCCTTTTTGCTGCAGTTTTAATGTGGGGTGTAGCCGCAAAGGCACAAACAGATCCCTCTTTCGGCGCTATGAACCGAACCGAATCTGCCTTTAAACAGCCTCAACAGGCCAATGATACCAGCCATGCCTATAAGAAGTGGTTTGTAACAAAATATGCCGGCGTTTCTACTGGTTTTGTAGCCTTTAAAGGAGGGAGTGGTTCTTTCTTGTCGGTACCGCTGTCATGGCAGATTAACCGTCAATTGACCAATAACCTGTTTGCCTTCGGAGGCGTGTCAGTGACGCCCTCTATCTTCCGTTATAACAGCATACCGTATCAGCCCATGGTTAATAAAAACAGTAGCCTGATGCAACCCAACCACTTCGCCGCTTACCCTGATGCTAAAATAGGCGTCATGTATATCAGCAATGACAGAACGTTTTCTATTTCTGGTAGCGTTGGTGTGAGCAGGGGAAGTTACTATGGGTACTCTCCTTTTTATGGCCCCGCGTATGCTCCTATGCAGGGCAATATGCAACGGTAAGGATTTACTTATCCAGATGTTTAGCAATGGTACATCAACTGTTAGCGATCAGGAAAAAACAGGTTTAACGCCTCCTCCGCGACTATCTGCCTCAACTCGATTTCCTTTTCCTTTAGATAAAAGACCAGGCAAAATATTTTTTTATCGGGTTGGGCTGTTTCAGATAAAATTACCTTGACAGAATTTCCAACTGGATCTTGTTGAAATCTCTTCATATCAAAATTGTGTAATAATTGCTCAAATCTCGCTGTTTCGGCTGTTTCAAATCTGCACCAATCACCACTCATATACCACATATCCTGCGATAAATTGGTAATTTCCCCTACAAGATTTCCTCCCCAGTATACATTGAAAATATAGTCCATTATTTCTTGTGTATAAAGATAATTAAATACACAGCCCGTATCAAAACGCGCTTTGCTCTCTTCTTAATCCTTTATTGACACTGGAAGCACCTCATTTATCTTATGCGTCCCCTCTCTAATCGAAACCTCATTTTCCCTATCTCCCATTTTAAAATCAACCGGGTATTTATTAATCTTCGACAGCCAATTAAACTCGACTTCAAATTTATTAGCGGTTTTCCAATACCCTCTTAATGCATATAAAGAAAAACCTTCGGCTTCCGGTGCGGAAAGAGAAAATGTTTCATAGCGGATCTCACAATTATTTGAGAAAGAATCGGCGCTATCGATAAAATTGAATATAACTCTTTTATTTGTAATATTGCCACCGCAACCAAAAACAAATGTAAATGTCTTCAACCCCAATGGTACCACAAACTTTAGATGAGGTTTTGGCAAAACTGGAAGATATCATCGGCAACGCCATCAAAAATGAAGATCGTAGTGGATATTTCGCCGCCCTGTATTACAAAGTGACATTGAAAGTAAAAGAAGGCATTGCAGCTGGCCAGTTTGGCGATGGAAAAAATATTACCCGGCTGGATATTCAGTTCGCGAACCGGTATTTTTATGCATTTGATCAGTGGCAGCAGGGAAAACCTGTCACAGGATCCTGGGAGGTGGCCTTCAATGCTACCAGGAAACGCTCCTGTTTAATATTACAGCACCTGTTACTGGGAATGAATGCACATATTAATCTCGACCTGGGTATTGCTACCTGCGAGGTATCCAATGGCGACCTGGATAGTATGAGAACAGATTACAATAATATCAACCTGATACTGGCCTCCCTTACATATGGAGTCATCAACCAGCTGAACGTGCTGTCGCCTTTTATGTCTATACTTGGTTTCAGAGGTACGAAATCAAATTCTATGCTGGTACAATTCAGTCTTGGTAACGCCAGGGATGGCTCCTGGTGTTTTGCAGAGGAACTGGCATTGAAAAAAGGCAGCGCATACGATGATTTTATCGCCCGGCGGGATAATGAAATCGCGGAGCTGGGAGGCAGCCTGATTAAGAGCAGGGGCTTTCTAAGAATTGGCGTCTGGCTCATACATTTATTCGAATGTAAAAAAGTGAGCTATATTATCGATATGCTGAATGACTTTAAGAAGCCGTATAAGAAGGATTTGAAGGGGTTTAAGTTATAGGTCTTTGAGATAATTACCCTGGCTGTAAGCATTTCTGATCATCCGGGAACCGATGGCAATTCACTAGAGATAAAAGAAGTGGAAAAGCCGGAGATGACGGCTTTTCCACCAAAGTACCACGCACTCGGATACTATTAGTTTGACTGTTGCGCAGGGAATTTAGTAATATCCATATAGAAAACTTCCCAGGTGTGTCCATCTAAATCTTCAATGGTTCGCTGTTGCATAAAGCCGTAATCTCTCAATTCATTTGGTTCAGTTCCTCCGGCTTTAAGGCCATTCGTTACTACCTTATTCACTTCATCCAGGCTATCTAACGATAGTGAAAAAAGTCCTGCTAAATTTGACTTTGTGTCTGCTAATGGCTTAGTCGCAAAGGTCTTAAACTTTTCATGTGTCATTATCATCACAAAAATGTTTTCACTCCACACCATGCATTTTGCTGAGTCATCTGAAAATTGAGGATTGTTAGCAAATCCTAATGCCGTATAAAAGTCCAATGATTGCTGAAGGTCTTTTACGGGTAAATTGATAAATACTTGCTTTGCCATCATATTAGTTTTTTAGTGAATGAATTTTATAATAATAGATAATTAGGGTTCTGTCTTAGTTACGAATTGGGTATGCTTGCCCGGTCCATATAAACAATTTCCCATTGATGTCCATCGGGGTCTGCAAAGCTGTGCTGGTACATCCATCCGTGGTCTTTCGGTTCGGCATAAATGGAGCCGCCAAGTTCGGTGGCTTTTGTTATGATTTACATAAATGTGTTCGTTTACCTCCATACAAGCGGCCTTGTCGTCGGTAAGTTGTGGGGGAAAGCTGTAACCAAGGCCGTTGAAAAATACCTTCGACCGCTCCAGGTCTTTAACTGGCAAGTTGATGAAAACTTTTGTTGCCATGATTTAAATTTTTAGTTGCTTGCTGAAGCAAAGGTGCGGCAACTGTTTTTCCAAAAAATTTACATTTGTTGAGAAAGCAAAAAATCTTTACTTATTCGCGAAAAATATCCTGCTTAGCTGCGTGGGGGTGATGCCTAAATAGGCGGCAATGTGCTGCTTCTTTAACCTTTTTACTAAACCCGGGTATCTGCGGAGAAAATTATCGTAATTGGTTTTAGCTGACTCATACCGTAGCGATACTTCGTAGGGCTCCTTCTCTATTATCCAATGCTGCTCCATATAGCGGATATAAAAGGCGGCGATGTCAGGATAAATCGTCACCAGTTTTTTAAATTCCATGAAATTATATTCTAGCACAGCGGTGTTCTCCAGGGCCTTTATGGTAAAATTACTCGGCGACTGCGTGAGCGCCGCTGTCATAGAACCGGCAATCCGGTTCTCGGGGAAGAAATATTTAATCACCGTATCGCCGTTTTCGGCGGCATAATACTGATACATTAAGCCTTTTACAATAAAGGCCACCTTTTTAGGCGTTTGGCCTTCGGCAATGAAATTGTCGCCCTTGCTGTAGGTATTTTCGCGAAGCAAATCAGCCCACGCCGCTTCAGCTTGCGGTGTGAGTTCAACGTAGGTTTTTATCTTCTGGAAGAAAACATCATGGGTCATTAAATAAAGATAGGAATCTTATTTGCCAGTGCAATGAAGGGACTGGGATTATTTTACAATGCTGCCGGAGTAATTAATAATAATAAAATTTTAACGTTTCAGGTTTGTTATTATCGTAATTTCATATAAATATTAGAAAAAACCGGAATAATGATTGACCTTTATTCGGGCTTACCCCAAAGAGAAGCAGAAAGCCGTTTGAGGCAATATGGCTATAATGAAGTCCCTGAAAAAAAAACATATCCACTGGTAGAATTTCTATCCAAGTTTTGGGGACTTAGTGCCTGGATGCTTGAACTAATAATCATTCTTTCATGGATATTGCACAAAGCATCCGATGCTTACATTGTAGCAGGGTTACTTGTTTTTAATGCAATTATCGGCTTTCTGCAGGAACAGCATGCTGCTAATGCAGTTGATGCACTCAAAAAGAATTTACAGGTAATGGTCAGGGTAATCAGAGATGGCACCTGGCAAACGTTTCCTGCCCGGCAAATAGTCCCCGGCGATATATTACGGATCAGAACCGGCGATTTCATACCTGCTGACGTTGAAATAGTTCATGGAGAAATACATGTTGACCAGTCCGCACTTACCGGTGAATCGGTAGAAATCAGAAAAGCACTTAAGGCAGCTGTGTTCTCAGGCTCCATAGTAACAGGGGGAGAAGCCACAGCAGCTGTTACAGCTACAGGGTCTAACACCAGCTATGGCAAAACTATTGAGCTGGTCAAAATAGCCAGACCCCAATCACATATTGATACACTGATTTCAAAAGTTGTAAAATGGCTTTTGCTTATAGTCACAATGCTATTATTAATAGCATTGATAACATCCATACTAAAAGGGAGCAACTTACTTGAAATACTGCCATTAATGCTGGTGCTGTTGCTTGGAGCTATTCCGGTAGCGCTTTCAGCAATGTTCACAGTTAGTATGGCCCTGGGATCAAGGCAATTGGTGAAGGAAGGCGTTTTAATAACCCGGTTAAATGCCCCGGATGATGCAGCCGCTATGGATATTCTATGCGTAGACAAAACCGGCACGTTAACTGAGAACAAGTTATCGGTGGCAAAAATAATCCCTGCAGGTCCATATACAGAAAACGATGTGTTACTTTATGGCGCTTTAGCTTCCCAAGAGGCCAATCACGACTCGATTGACATTGCCTTTATTGACGCCGCCAATCAGAAAAACCTCATCAATAGCTCTTTTATCCAGGAAGCATTTACTCCTTTTGACCCGCAAACCCGTAGAACCAAGGCTATTATAAAAAAGGGAGATGAAAAAATTGAAGTAATGAAAGGCGCGTTTGGAAGTATTGCCCAGACGTGCGGCCTCGACGAAAAATCGCTACGAGACTGGGAGATAAAAATAAATGGACTCGCAGAGGAAGGATATAGGGCCATAGCCATAGCAGAGAGGGATTTAAATGACAAGCCTCATCTCATTGGAGTAGTAGGTTTACACGATCCCCCAAGATCAGACGCAAAAAAGTTAATTGACGAGATTGAGAATTTAGGTATATCTGTTAAAATGCTTACGGGCGACGCCCTCCCTGTTGCAGTGGAAATTGCAAAGGCCGTAGGTATAGCTGGCACGATCATAAAGGCTTCTGAACTAAAAACAACCGACAAGGCAAAGAAAACCAGGCTACTTCAGAATTTCAGCGGTGCAGCGGAAGTTTACCCGGCAGATAAATATGGAATTGTAAAATCCTTCCAGGAAGCCGGCCATATAGTAGGAATGACCGGTGACGGCGTAAATGACGCCCCGGCGTTAAAGCAGGCGGAAGTAGGCATAGCCGTAAGTAATGCGACAGATGTGGCGAAAGGAGCGGCCAGTATCGTACTGACCGAAGAAGGATTAGCTAATATTATCAGCCCTGTTAAGATAGGAAGAATGATGTTTGAAAGAATCAATACCTGGATACTCAACAAAATTGCAAGAACAATTCTGAAAACCTGTTTTGTCGTATTTTCCTTCCTGTTTCTTGGCAAATATGTTATTTCCGCTTCCGCCATGCTGCTGATGATTTTTATGACGGACTTTGTCAAAATATCCTTATCAACAGACAATGTAAGGTGGTCTGTAACACCTGCAAAATGGCATATTAACAAACTGGCAAAAACAGGACTGATAATAGGATTATTGATGACCCTGGAGGCGTTCGGCCTTCTCTACATTAGTCAGCAATATTTTGGTCTGTATGCAGATGATGCCGCACTCAATACTTTTTGTTTCGAGATCCTACTTTTTTTTGCCCTGTTTTCAATATTTATAGTCAGAGAACAACGGCATTTTTGGTGCTCCAAACCAAGTAAAATATTGCTATTCATTATTCTGGCGGATATGATATTCGCAATAATGCTTTCTACTTTTGGTTTCTTAGGCTTTAAAGCCATTCCAATCACTCAAACTTTATTTGTAATTATTTATACGTTATTTTTCTCGCTAGGCATTAATGATGTTATAAAAGTGGCATTTTTTAAAAGAGTTGAAAAAGTAGTTAAATACTAAATAAACAAAAATGAATTACTGTAAAATTCTAATCGCAGTGGACGATGGGCCTACTGCAGAAAAAGTGGCATCAAATGGATATCAACTTGCAAAAAAATTAAAAGCGGAGATGGCACTATTGAGTGTTGTTGACACAACTCATTTAATGACAGATAGTGGAATAACACCGAGAGAGCTGGCAGACATCAATAAAAGTGATTTTAAAAAAAGCCACCAGTTGCTGGCTGAAAAAATTTTCAAGGATTACAAAATCTGGTCCTTTGTGGAAGAAGGCAAACCATACGAAGTAATTTTAAAAACCGCAGAAGAATGGGAAGCTGATTTGATTATAATAGGTACACACGGAAGAACCGGACTTTACCATCTGCTCCTGGGCAGTATAGCTGAGCATGTTATCCGGTATTCATCAATTCCCGTAATGATTATTCCGTCAAAGCCCTGATACGGGGCCTGCTAATCGCGCTACTATTGGTCAGGGGAATAATTTCAGCCGGTACCAGAATGAAATTATCCCCCGAAAATAAAGACGTATCACCAGCCTTTCTCTCAAACTTTTTAATAACACTGGATCTTTACAAATAGCAGCATTTTATTCAAAAAGAAAAAAGCCGTCCAATTTACTTTGGAGACTGCTTCTTTTCTCTTTAATGTAAATATGCACTCCTTTGTAGTTCGCCGGTTATAGCCCGATTAAACACCTGCTATTCTCTTATTTCGGTTTTATTTATCAAGAAGTTATTAATCGCATTATGTAACCGGACCGCAAACATATCCTCTGGCTTTGTTCTCTGCAATTCATTAAGATTTATCCTGTACCTCTCCTCGTTAAATGGCTCATCATTAATACTAAACATTCCCCCGAGCAGCCGGATTATCTCTTCTTCCTGAACCCCTTTTAATGTAGTAAGGGAAAGGGCTTTTATTAGTTCTGATAAATCTCTTTCTGTTCCTTCCCAGGGCAATCGCGTAATACTTCCTATTACAAGGTTGTCCTGTTCTTGTATTTGCCCTGTTAACCATTTTGCTAAATGGCAGTCACTGACAAACATCGCAAATTGCGTCATCCAGCCTTTTCCCTCTTCCTCTATTTCGGAGTTATAGAAGGGATGATCAATAAGCACATTATTGGTAAAAATCCATCTCTTTTCGTTTACTTTCTTTAATTCTTCCTTTAACACAGTTATTGGCGGTAAAGCAGTTGACTGTAGCTTATCTATTACAGACGTTATGGATGCGTTGGTAAAGCCGTCTATCACTGAATCAAAGTAAATCCATTCTGATACAAGCGGGACATACCAAATTTCAGGTAAATCATCACTTTTCATATATTTCTTCACGTCCTGTACCTCCTGATATAAGGCCTTTGATTCCGTTGTCAATATTTCTGATAATTCTTTTGATTTTTTGTTTTCATTGTTACGCGTGTAACGTGCATATAAGTTCCACGCCGTATTTATATACCTGGCGATTCGCCATTCATTATCTATTGCAAATTCCAGTTTGTACGACAACTCCCTGTACCAGTTAACATAGTTATCTATGTTTAGTTTTTGAAATTCCATTTTAAAGGTGTTTAAAGTTTGCTTATAGTGTTATTTCTAGCCCAGCGCAATTTAGATTATTTGCAGACAATGATATGAATATACGTCTCACGCAGCACCTGCCGTCTTTTGTTTTTTCCTTTTGCTATTGTACTTATTCTTCAATAGCCTTGCTATATTGAGGAATGACAAGCTTTCATGTTAAATAAATAACTTGAAAATTAGATATCAAAAGAATGATAAGCGTTAATTGGAAGTTAGTACAGTAAGAGAATAATTCTTTTGTAAAAGAAAGCATGGCTCGATTTTCATGGAGAAACTCACTTTTAATGGAGTCAATTATCGAACCACTGTATGGCGGGATTATACAAAAATAAAAATGGACAAACTGAAGATAACCTCTATTTGTCCATTTTCGTGCCCAGAACTGGATTCGAACCAGCACACCCTTGCAGGCGCTGCGACCTGAACACAGTGCGTCTACCAATTTCGCCATCTGGGCAACTGATATTGTGTCAGGGAGTGCAAATATAAGCAGTCATTTCTTTTCTCCAAAAAAATATCAACTTTTTTTCAAACTAACGTGAAAGGATATACTAATAATTATAAATAAACCCAAAGGAGGTAATACTAAAAGGCATCGCTCCCCGGGCTACCAGGTACAGATCATGTACGCCTTCTGCATGACGCAAGTTGCCGGTCAATTTCAACGCATAGGTACTATCACCGGTATAAGGAATCTCCAGGGTGCCAATAATTTTCCCCTTGGGCTTGTCGATACGAAACTCTAACCGCGCATTGCTCTTTTTATGCTCCGAGGCTACCTCCACCCGGAAACCTATTTCCCCCAGGCTCAGATTTACCTGCGCAAAACTCAGGTAACTCCCCTCCTTCATCTGGAATTCCGTGGCCCTATTTCCCTTCTTTGCCGCTGGCGCCGGCGCCGCCGTCTGTCCAGCGACAGACAATGGCACAAAAGCAAAAAGCAGCAATAACATCAGCCTCATAGGGATTGGATAGGTGTCTTCTCTTTATATACGTACCGATATGATTACTACCGGCACGATAAATTAATAATAAATATCATAAAATTAAGGAATTATGTAATATCATGGCAAAATAATAACACCGGCTGACCAAAATCAGCCCGTCCGATGACCCTGGTCAGGATGAACCTTCCGATCCTGTAATACCTTTAGCCTGCAAAGAAAGTAGTTGGTTAAACATAAAAAAGGGAAGCCATGGAACAAACACTCCTCTCATTAAGCCAGTATCGCGGCGCTCCTGCCGTCACTATCATATTATCCACACACAGAACATTCCCCGACAACAAACAGGATATAATACATCTTAAAAAACTGGTCGTGGAAGCCGAAAGCAGGTTGTATGACACATACGATAAACGTGAGGTATGGCCCGTACTGGATAAAATCAAAACTGCAGAAGCTGATATTGATCATAACTATAACCTGGATAGCCTTGTTATCTACGCCAATGCCACCGACGTCGAGGTTATCAAACTTCCTATCCCCGCCACCGACAGGGTTGTAATAAGTGACCGCTACGAAATACGCCCCCTGCTCAAAGCCCTGCAGCAACTGGAACACTATTACATCCTCACCATCGGACGCCAGAAAATCAGGCTCCTCGAAGCATACAATGATACGCTGATAAGAGAAGTTAACAACAATGACTTCCCTTATGAGAACAACTATCACACCACCGACCCCATGAGGCTGAAACAGGCTGACCTGGTCGATGACCTGCAGCGGGAATTTTTCAATACGGCGGATAAACGCTTCAAAAAGTATTATTATGAAAATCCCCTGCCGGTAATTCTTTTAGGAGACAATAAAAGCGTTGCCCACTTCCAGGAAGAAATGGATATCAAAAATATTGTATTACGTACAGCACCCGGCAGCTACGATCACAGCAGCCATTATGAAATCCTGCAAGCAACCTTCCCGCTGATACAGGAATATATGGCCGATCAGGAAGCCGCCGCCCTGGAAGCTATCGCCAACGCCCAATCTACGCAAAAACTGCTGGTAGACCTCAACGATATCTATCGTGCCGCCAACACAGGCGCTGCCGATACCCTGTATATAGAAAAAACATACTTCCAACCCGGCAATATTGATAACGATACCATCAGCCTGTCCGGTACACCCGACGGAGAAGACGTGACCCTCGTGATCATAGATACCCTGCTGCAGAAAAATGGTAAAGTGGTATTCATGGAGGAAAACACACTCAACGCTTACCAGGGCATCGCCCTCGTTACCCGCTTTTCCTGATTTGCATATATATAAAAACAACGAGGCCCGCAACCAATATTGGTTGCGGGCCTCGTTTACTATAGTACCGAATACAGCTACTTGATAAGCCCCATATCCTTCAGCTTAGCTGCCGCCTCTATCAGCATTGCCCCGCTCAACTGCGTAGTCAGGTCGCTGCTGGCCGCCTGGGTAGTCCAGTCTTTATTAAAGAGTACCTGCGGACGGGTAGTTCCCTTCAACCACAGCGTTTCTGCGTTCAGCTGCAGGAAGGCCGCAAACTTAGCCGCATCAGTACTGCTGACGCTTCCATCGGTGATCAGCAACATCAGGTAACGCACCAATACCCCTTTAAATAAACCGCCATCTCCACCCCCTTCATCCTTCAGGATGTTGGCATTGGTAAATCCGCCGCCTAAAGTGTTATTAGCCGTTTTCAAGGCGTCGTTGAGGTAGATATTCTGGCCGGTCAACTTATACAGCTCCACACCGGCGCCAATAAACACACCCTGGTTATAGGTAAAGTTCCAGTTCTTGGTTACCTGCCCGCTGCCATCCTGGTTGATACCATCCCACACCAGGCCACTCGCAGGATCTACCAGGGTGCTTTTCTCCCAGTCGTAGATCTTCTTCGCCCAGGCAATGTCGTCAGGATTCTGGGTAACAGCGTACATCCGGCAGGCGATGATACAGGCAGGTGCATTGGCCGGCGTATTCTTATAATTCTTCGACTTGTCCTTATTCCAGTGAATACCACCGCCCCATACATCATCCCAGCCACCTTTGATATCATTCCAGAGTAGTACTGCCACATCTTTGTAACGGGTATCACCGGTAGCTTCAAATCCCCGTAAACAAGCCAGCGTCATCCACTCCATATCATCATAGAAATAGTTGATATAAGTGCCCCCATTCTTCACTTTCATACCTGCCAGCAAATCGTCCATACGCGATTTAATGGCCGGATCATTTTTACGTATATAGGCATCCGTTAGCACGTCTAATGCATGCGCATTAGGCCAGTAATTAAATGTAGTACCACCGCTGCTGTTCTGGTTAAAATATTTCTCCTGGTTCCAGAAATTGCTAGTAAGCCCCTGCAGCGAGGAATCGGCTATCTGCAGCCAGTTGTAAACATACCGGGCCTTGCCCGCTCCCGGCCCCGGACCATCATCTACCGGCTCTTTCAAACACGCGGCATAGGCAAAAGACAATAATAGCATTGAATATCGTATCAGCTTCATAGTTACTTTTATTTAACGATCACTTCGTGAGTGTAATTCTTATCCGCCGTGAAGTATACATTAATATCACAATTCTTGGTATCTGCTTCGGTGGCAAATTTGTAGCAATAGTTCCACTGGTCATTGTTGCTGATAGGCTTCAACTCCCAGTAGCTTAGCGGCGTAGCACTGGTAGGGCGGCTGTTATCCGCATTGGAACTACCTATCCACTCATCGCCGGCATTGCCATCGCTGTCTTTAACGGCTATACGGAATTTATAGCGCTCATCACGGCCCCATGACTCCTGCTTAAACGTGATCAGCTGGCTCTTGATGCTCCAGGTGCTGTTGCCGGCATAACTGATTTCAAACAGGAACTTGTTCAGCGGCGCAAACCAAAGACCAATAGAAGTGATCTCGGTAACAGTAGCAGCGGCATTGTTGAAGTCCAGGCGCAAACGGTATACTTTGGTACCGGTAGCCTGTTCACTTTCTCCACCTTCTTTTACGGCCGTACCCATGACAGAATAAGTGCTCGGCGTACCGGTATTCCGGTTGGTAAAATGATATTTACCATTTTTGAGAGAAGTATAAATTTCATATACCCCCGGCGCAGTAGACTTCAGCTTCAATGCCTTTGATAAATCGGCGCCTGCTTCTGTAGCTTCCCCGGTGAGATATACATCGGTAGGAATTTCCGCAAAGCCATTAGGTCTTTCTACTTCTATCGTTTTCGACTCCGTCGCTTTCTGGATATTATAACCTTTGTATGCCAGCACCGTCCATTTCAGCTTACCGGTGGCCAGCGACGCAATACCCGCCTTGCCTGCAATGCTGTTCAGGTCTTTGTGCGATAAGGTCAGCCTGTTTTGTACACCGCCCCCATCAGAAGAATATTTAGCTACCGGCGATGAAAAATCTCCGTCGGCTTTATCAAAAGCCACTTCGTACATCACCAGCGAACCATCTTCCGCGCGGGCCTGGTCCCATTCAAAACTAACGGTGGCACTGGTAGTAGGTTGCAGCTTAATGTACTTGTTATCCAACGGCGCCGTAAGCTTAGCCACCGGCTGCAGGTTAGTATTAAGAGAATAGTCATCTCTCTTACAGCTGAACAATAAAACACTCAGTATAATGATTAAATATTTTTGCATGTGATTACAGTTTTAGGTGGAAGGATTACCAGTCTTGGTTTTGTGAAAGATTTTTATTCTGATCGCGTTCTACCGTGGGCACCGGCCACAGGTAATGTTTAGGATTGGTGAACAACCTGTTTTCTACAATAATATATCCATTGGCATCCTTATTGAAAGCCCCGGAACTGACTTTAATCCCTCTCACCGGCTTATTCATCACTACATCGGCAGTCTTCCAGCGACGTATATCCAGTATCCTCAGGCCCTCAAATGCCAGCTCTGCTCTTCTTTCCCGGCGGATCACAGCGCGTTGCTGGTCCTGGTTCAGGGCAGCGTTAAACTGGGTAGCACCAGCGTCTGCAAAGCCTGCCCGCACTCTCAGCGGCTGAATGGTCTGGCTCCAGACGGTAGCATTCATTTGCCCTAACTCGTTCTTCGCTTCGGCATACATCAGTAATACATCGGCATAACGGATCAAAATCAGGTTTAAGCTGGACGAATAATTGGTGGCCGACCGGTCGTAATACTTGTAGAAATAATAACCAGTGGGAGAAGCCCCCTGGTCATCGACGGTGTTGGTAGCCGGTACGGATCCCGGTTGCGTCAAAATGGTTTGTTGCACCCCGTTGAAGTCAGTTACCCTGGAGCCGTGATGCAGGATAGTCGCCTCAAAGCGCGGATCCCTGTTGATATACGGGTTGTTTTCATCATAGCCCGAACCCGCCTCTGTAATAGCTTTACCGTTGGTCATGATATAATCGTTCACCAGGTCCTGTGTAGGTACCAGCACACTTCTCAACGCGGCAATGGTTTGTGGTAAAAACTGGCGTTGCTTATCATATGTGCGGCCACCGCCGTACTCCAGGTCCAGGATCACTTCAGGGTTGTATTCATTTGCTACGGTAAACAGGTTGCTATAGCTGGAAAACAGGGAATATGTGCCGTTGGTAGTTTTGCCGATCAACTGCTCGCAATCATTCACTACTCCCTGCCATTCGCCGCGGAACAGGTGTACACGGGCACTCATGGCAATAGCGGCGCCACGGGTAACCCGGCCACGGTCGCCTTCCGCCTGATCGGTATTATTAGGCAGATCTTTCTGGATATCGGCCAACTCAGATAATACGAACTGTTGTACGGTATTTTTATCGGTACGGGCAATTACGCGCGACTGATCAATCGTAATCAGATCCGTATAAAAAGGCACATCGCCATAAGATACCGTCAGCTGAAAATAAGCATAGGCCCGGATAAAGCGGGCCTCGGCTACAATACGGCGCTTCAGCGCCCCGTCCATCGCCGGCACCCTGTCTATATTGGTAGTAACGGTATTGCAGCGGCGAATAGTAGTATAATAAAAAGACCAGGTATCTGCTACGCGGCCATTAGCGCCATCATAGCCACCATTGGCAATGGCATTTACATTCAGCAGCCCTCCCCCGTTATTATAGGCGTTGTCGCTCAACGCCTCATCTCCAAAGAAATAATCGTCCTTGGATAAATGCTCATAGCAGGCTGCCAGGGCGTCTAACGCATCCTGTGAGTTGCGCCAATAAGACGTTTCGGTAAACTCCCGCGTAATCGGTTGATCCAGCTTACGGCAGCCAAACAAACCCGCGGCAACTATCATCAATAAAATTAACTTCTTCATACATGTGATTGTTTAGGCATCAAAACTTTACATCTACACCAAAAGAAAACGTGGCTGCATTCGGATAATTACGCCCCGCAATAGGGTTGTAATTAGACATGCTCAGCTTATCATCGAATTGGGAAAACTCGGGATCAACGCCCAGCTGACGAAAACGTTTAGGCGTAATCGTTATCAGGTTCTGGCTAGTGAAGTATAGCCGTACCCCCTGCATCCCAGCCCGCCGCATCAGCGACGCCGGCAGACTGTAACCGATTTGCAGATTTTTCAGGCGCAGATATTTGGTGTCAAATAACCAGTAGTCGGAATAAGCAAAGTTGTTGGCATCTGCCGATCCAATGGTTAAACGGGGATAGCTGGCATCAGGATTAGTGGGCGTCCAGCGATCCAGGTGCTGCACCATGGCATGATCTTCATTGTTGTGGAAGGCCTCTACGATATCACCCCGCAGGAACTGTGAACGCTTACCTACTCCCTGCCAGAACATGGTAAAGTCGAAATTCTTCCAGCTCACATTATAGGTAAAGCCAAACGTATAGCGGGGAAACGGGTTACCAAAAATATAACGGTCGTTTTCATCTATTACCCCATCCTTATTACGGTCTATGTATTTGATATCTCCCGGCATCACCTGCTGGTTATAGGCAAATGGCACCTTAGGCGCATTCTTCAGATCGTCGAGGTTCTGGTATAAGCCGTTGGACTTATAACCATAGTAAGACGCAATCGGGTAGCCTTCTTTGATGATAAAAGTTACATCGGAGCCACGCACCGATTCCTGGCCAAACTTGATCACCTTATTCAGGTTATCCGCCAGGTTAAATCCGAAGTTATGATGAAAAGCCCCGGTGGTGGCACGGTAGTTCACGGTAAACTCCCAGCCTTTGTTATCTACCTTACCTACATTTTCCAGCGGCGCGGATGTACCTGCGGTACCCGGTACGGTCTGGAACAGGTAAATACCGGTGGTCATCTTATCAAAATAATCAAAGGAGGCAGTTAACCGGCCATTGAAAAAATCAGCGTCTACACCATAGTTGCTCATAGTGGAAATTTCCCATTTCAACAGGTCGTTATAAGTAGAGAAGGTATTACCAGGCGCAATAGAGTTATTAAAGGAATAGTTGGCGTTGTTGATACTTACACGCGACAAATAGTTGAAGCCACCAATATTGGAGTTACCCACCTGTCCCCAGGAATAGCGCAGCTTAAAGTTACCGATACGGTTTTTCACCTCCTCCATAAAGGCTTCATCGGTCAGTCTCCATCCCAGTGAAAACGCGGGGAAGAACTGCCAGCGGTGGCCCGGCGCCAGCTTGGAAGAACCATCATACCGCCAGGTAAACTCCGCCAGGTATTTGTCGTTGTAAGCATAGTTCAAACGGCCAAACATGGAATTCAGCGCATACAGGTTTGGATTACGTATATCGTTATACGTGCCTATATCACGGTAATCGTAGGTCCCATCCGGCTTAGGGATATAACCGCCGCCGATAGACCAGTCGTTATCGAGATTGGTGGTACCAAACCGGTCTG
This sequence comes from Chitinophaga sp. Ak27, assembly GCF_012726295.1. Classification (GTDB taxonomy): domain Bacteria; phylum Bacteroidota; class Bacteroidia; order Chitinophagales; family Chitinophagaceae; genus Chitinophaga. Next base: position 138,808 of record NZ_JABAOB010000001.1, read on the forward strand.
CTCTCAGGCCATAGCTTTCATTAATAGCATCGCTGCGCGCACCCACCTGGCCTTTCACATAGTGCTTGCCAAAGGTATTTTCATACTCCGCTGTAGCATAAATGTTAGTGGTCAGGTCTTTGTATTCATTCTGGTGCAACTCGTTATACATGGGCGGTGTAGCGGTAGTATAATAAGGCGCATAAGTAAATTTGTTGATGCGACTGGTATTATTCTCAATGTTATAATTACCGGAAGCATTCAGGTTAATCCTGAAATGGTTCACCGGTGTGATCACCACATCGAGTCCCCCCATCAGGTTATCAACCGATTTAAGATTATATCCCATATCGGCCAGTTGGGCAAATACGCTGTTACTGGTGAGGGCCGGCACTACCCAGTTGCCCAGGGTATCTTTTACCGGGTAAATACGTGGTACGCGCATCGCATCGCGGATCAGCAAACCGATGTCGGCTACCTGCGTGCGGAAATTGGAACGGGTATAAGCCGCGTTCCCACTCACTTTCACATATTTGCTTACGTCAACGGATACGTTTAAACGGGCATTATATCTTTTATAAAAGAAGTCTTGTGGTACATATTTATTCTGCAGCATGTTACCCTGATCCAGGTATCCGAGAGAAAGCAGGTAGCTGCTGGTTTTGCCCCCGCCGGTCAGGCTGATATTATGATTTTGCTGCGGGGTATATTTCCGGATCATCTCGGAAAGCATACCAGGTTCGGAACCGCGGTCGTGCCAGTACTTGATATCGGAAGGTGAAAACTGCGGTGTTTTGCCGGAGTTCACCAGCGCCTCATTTTTCAGGGTCATGTACTGCCAGGCTTCTACCTGCCTGGGCAATGTAGTAGGCGTTTGCCAACCATACATCCCGTTATATTGTACGGAAGGGCGTTCATCTTTCTTACCCTTTTTAGTGGTAATATATACGACACCGTTAGCCGCCTGGGAACCGTAAATGGCGGCTGATGCCGCATCCTTTAATACAGAGATGGTTTCTACATCATACGGATTCAGGTTCTGTAAGCCGCTATTGCCGGCTTGTATACCATCAATGATCACCAGCGGTGCATTACCCGTTAAGCTACCCACCCCACGGATATTCATGGTCATGGCAGCTCCCGGTTCAGCAGTATTTTGTTGCATGATCAGGTTGGGCGCCTGTCCCTGTAAAGCCTGGAACATGTTTACCGATGGCCTGCTGGTAATATCTTTGGAAGATACAGTGCTGATGGCTGCGGTCACCTGCTTTTTCTGCTGTTGTCCATAAGCGGTAACCACTACTTCTCCCAGGTCTTTTGAATCGGCGTTGAGGGTTACCATGATGCTGGTTCTTCCATCGATGGCGATTTCGGTGGCCGTATACCCGATAGAAGAGAATACCAGCACCCCGTTGGCTGCTACCGCCGGCACTTTCAGCGTATAGTTTCCTTCTGCGTTGGTAACGGTGCCGATGCTCTGGCCCTTCAGGCGGATATTCACACCGGGGATGGCTTGTCCCTTGTTATCAACAACCCGGCCGGTGATGATCAGTTCCTGCTGCTGTGCGCCGATAATGCTGGCATCTCCTCTTTTGAGGATAATTTTATTGGCGATGTATTCATAATGGATTTCCAGCGGTTGCAGGATCATCTGCAACACATCGTCCAGCTTATTATCCTTTACAGTAAGGGATATTTTTTGCGCTGCTTTGATATCATCGTTGGCATATACAAATACCAGGGAGGTTTGCGCTTCTATTTTTTCCAGTACTTGGGCCAGCGTAGCATTTTCTACCTGCAGGCTAACCAGGTAGTTGAGAGATGGCGGCCTTTCACGCTCCTTTGCCGGCTGATGCTGTACCTGCCGCCGTAAGCCAGCTGCATAGGCCACCTGTGCACGCAGGTCCAGCACGCTCAGCAACGATAAACAAACAATCAGCGATAGGAAAGGCTGGCGAAAAGAAGGCTTGTATAGTTCCTTTCTCATAACGTAGTGGTGATTAAAATGAATAAATGTTTGACGTTGGCTTGGAGACACCTGTTATTCCCCGATAACAAGTGTTGAGTCAGTAATACGATAGTGGAATGCTTTTGATCTGCTTAAGTAATACATAATGTCTTCCAGTGAATTATTATGGAAGGAGCCAGTAAGGCGGCTCTGCCTGGGTGCATTATCTTCGAAGATGACCTGCCGGTTGAAATTACGTTGCAAGCTCGCCCCTATCTCCTCCAGCGTAGCATTTTTGAAGATCAGCCTGCCTTCGGTCCAGGCTTTGTCTTCGGCCCCGATGGTGTTATTTTTCACGAGGGTGCCGCTGCTGGCGGTGTAGGTAATCTTCACATCCGGTGTTACCAGGATGGTATCACTGGCTTTCCGGGCATCTTCATACCGGGGAATGAAGGCAATCTTTCCCGTGACCACAGCAGTTTGTACCGGCTCGTTTTCATAAGCCCGGATATTGAAGGAGGTGCCCAGTACTTTGATGGTGCCGGTTTTCAGATGTACGATAAATGGCCGTTTGGCGTTGGTGGCTACGTCGAAAAAGGCTTCTCCTTCCAGGTAAATTTCCCGGTTGTTGCCGTTAAATTTCCGGGGATAGGTGAGCACACTTTCTGCATTCAGCCAAATCTTACTACCGTCTGCCAGCTCAATAAAAGAGCGGGTAGCCTGCCCGTTTTTACGTTTCAGCCATTGTTGGGCAACGGGAGTGGTTACCTTTGCCGGCTGATTAAAAAAGTAAAGGATTCCCCCGAGCAAACAGGCGGCTGCAGCCACTGCGGCGGCCCATTTCCAGGTGGTCATGCGTTTTATTTTTACCGGCGCCGCGGGCGCCGCCACGGGAGGCGATTTAATTTTAGCCCAGGTACGTTGCAGGGCCTGTTCTGTATCTTCCGCCGCCGGGTTCCGGGCATCATTAAAATAGTGATACAGTTGGTTGTAACGCTCTTTTAATGCCGGGTGTTGGACCAGCAGTTGCTCCAGCTCCGACAGTTCTGCCGGGGTCGCCGATCCTGCCAGCTTGCGCGTGACCAGTAATACAAAATGCGCTTCGTTTATCATAATATGGAATCTGTTCAGGAATAAGGACAGGTACCGAAGCAGGAATTACTTACAGGCCGGAAAAATATTTTTTAATTTTTCGCGAGAGAGGATAATAAGCGGCGCAAAAGGATAAAAGAACAATCAATGGGGGGCCGATACTTGTCAGCACACACCTGGAAAAGAGAGCGCCAGCAATATCAGCAAAGGCGGCAACACATTCTTTGGTTTTCCCAGGGCGCCAAGACCTTCATTCAAACGGCGCATGGCCCGGAACAACTGGGTTTCTACAGTCCTTGGAGAAATACTCAGGATTTCGGCCACCTCCTTATATTTAAAGCCATCTTCTCTGATCAGCTGGAAAATGCGCCGGCATTGGGCTGGCAGTGCTGCCACGATCTGGTCCATTTTGAAGCGCATTTCCTTCCATTCCAGGTCACGCTCCAGGTCTACACTGTTGCACAGATCGGCTGTGTCCGACCCGGATAGCGGCACAATACGTAAATGGGAGTATTGCTCCAGGTAATTGAGCGAATGGTTCTTTATCGCCACGAAAAGATATACCTGTAAATTGGATACTTTCTCCAGCTCACTGCGGCGGTTCCAGAGCTTTACAAACACATCGGACACAATTTCTTCTGCTACTTCCCGCACGTGTACATAACGGATACTAAACTGCAACAACCGCTCGTACTGGTGACGAAACAGCCTTGAAAAAGCCTGCTCATCATCATAACGTGCTATCTGCATCTGCCATTCACTGATTTCATCCATGCTCATGGTTGCGCTAAAACGTTTTTGCTAAATGGACAAAAAAAAAGAAAAACTCTGTATTGATTTGGTTGCCTGGTAAGGGTTATACTTTGGTAGGCGCCCTTCCGGGAGCAATAATAAATAAAAGGAACAATAAAAACAACAATGCCCCTGCCCTGTTTAAGCGTTCAAAATACGCTTTATTAAGTCCGGCGACTTATACCCAGCCTTCCTTCAGGGCCTTTACCACCATTTCGGCAGAAGAACGGATACCTGTTTTTTGCAGCATGTTTTTGCGGTGCTTATCTACCGTTTGACGGCTGATACTTAACTCTTCTGCAATCTTCCGGCTCGACATACCCAGCAGCATCAACTCCAGCACCTGTTTTTCCCGCCGGGTCAGCACTTCTTGCGAGGAACTGAACCCTTTCTTGATATCTACATTCAAATAAGAAGGCTCTCCATCCATTCCCACAAAGGATAATACCGGTGTCCCCGATGATTTCAGGTGGGTAATATCTGTATGTACCCCGAAAGTACGCAATATGGCGCCGTCTTCGCCATGCTGTAGCGGCGTGGTTTGGTGCAGCATCCGTAAATATTGCCCATCAGCCTTGCGTATGCGCAAATCGTAACGCACTTTATATTTCAGTATTTTATCGATCGGCAACCATTCGAAAAAAGCCACCGCCTGCTGTTCGAAATCCAGGAACCGGCCAATATCTTCGGGATGTATATAACTCATTATTTTGGCCACGGTGCAATCCTCTGCCCTATAGCCCAATACGTCTGCTATGCCGGGATGTACGTAATCAAACTCTCCCCTGGTAGCATTAAAAATAAAATAATAACAGTCTCCTACCTGGAAAAAGGGAAGTATCTTTTTATGTATATCCAATTCGGGTATCGACAGCGGCGGCGCCGCGTTTTCCGCGACTACCTTCCATATCTTTCTGGCTGCTTCATACATAGGCATTGCAAATTTACAAACAGGAAACCGTTACCTATCGTTGTTAACGGGTACAATAAATAGCCAGCTTTTTAGCTCAGGATATTAAAAGATACGAAAACAATTGTAATACTCACACATATCAGTGCCACGAGGAAGGTATAATCAGCTATTTGTTCGAGTCGCTCCCCATGTTTCACCCGACGCGTTTTCATCGATAAGAAGGATAACAAACAACTCGCCATCAGTAATATGGCCGCTATCCCGGTACAATCATCAATAATAGTGGCCTGGTTCAGCTTAGCCACCTTGATGGAAGTCAACACAATCAAGCAAAATCCCAGGAGGTTGGTAGAGGTATTGAGTATGTGAGGCGATTTACTATGATTAGCCATACTTTTTTTGTTATTCCTGATTAACAAATAGATTCGAACACGAATTGAGCAAATTTTGTTAATAGTTTCGGATGCAGATAAGTATCTTATGAAAAAAATAACAATTTGCGCCTTATTGAGCTGGCCCATTTTTATGACCGCGCAGCCTGCAACCTACGTACTAAACGGAAAGCTTACCCGTCAAAATGGACCCGCCAAAGTATACCTGCATAAAATAATCAATGAAAAATTAGTGGTAGATTCTACTGAAACCGTTAATGGAGCATTTCATTTTGAAGGGACAATAGACGGACCAGCACATGCCATGCTGGTGGTAGATCACCATAACGGATGCATGGATGCTAACCAGCTTCCCCCCAACGCCGACCTGAAAATATTCCTGCTCGACCGGGGCGATACCAGGGTAACAGCCACCGATAGCATCAACAGTGCACGCATCAGTTCCCCGATTGTATTGGAATTAAAAAATTATAACAGCTACCTGAAAGCCGTCCGCAAACCCATGGAGCGACTTACCAAAAAATATAACCGTAGCGGCGCCACCCCCGCCGAACAGGCTAAAATTACCCAGGAATACCAGGTAGCCAATGAAGCAAAAAAATTGTTGCAACATAAATACATCGCCGAAAACCCCGACTCCTACTACAGCCTCGTGGCCCTGATAGAAATAGCCGGGATACAAATCAACCCCGATGAAATAGAACCCATCTTCAAAAAACTGTCGGAAAGAGTACGCAGTACCCCCGCCGGTAAAGACTTTGGAGACGAGATACAACGAGCCAGAAATCTCACCATCGGCTCCGACGCACCGGATTTTATGGTGCCCGACATCAACGGGAAGCCGGTACGACTCTCCGACTTTAAAGGGAAAGTGGTGCTGCTCGACTTCTGGGCCTCCTGGTGCGAACCCTGCCGCCGCGAACACCAATACATCCGGGATGCCTACAAAGCCTTCAAAGACAAAAACTTTACGGTAATCAGTATCGCCCTCGATCCGCCAGTAGACCGGAAATATATGCTCGAAGCCATCCAGCAGGACAGCCTCACCTGGACAAACCTCTCCGACCCAACCAGAGATAAAAACGATGCCGCTAAAACCTACAGCGTAAAAGCCCTTCCACAAAACTATCTCATCGACTCTACCGGTATGATCTTTAATAAAGACCTGCATGGAGAATCTATCAAACAACAACTCAGCAGCCTTTTACAACCGCAGAATCCGTAAAAAGCCCTACATTTGTCCTTATTAGTTATAAATATAATTTATTATAAATATATAATACATGGACAAACAGCCCCTTTTCTGGGCCGCTAATCTAAAACTATTACGGACACGAAAGAAACTCTCACAACAACACCTCTCTGACTTACTGGGACTCAACAGGAATAAAATCACTGCACAAGAAAGTGGTAAAACACGCAATCCACGGATGGAAGACCTGGTACTGATTGCCGGATTCTTCCAGGTTGACATGGACCTGCTGATAAAAACAGACCTGTCGCTGCTCCCCGAGGCACAGCTGGAAGAACTGGAAGCCGGCAAAAAGATAGACCTCACGGGTAGGCATATACGCATCTTGCCTATTACCGTAGATGAGCATAACGAAGAAAATATGGAGTATGTGCCCGTCAAAGCCAGGGCAGGCTACCGCAGCGGCTTTAGCGACCCGGCATTTATCGCGGCTCTGCCTAAATTCACGCTACCGGAATTACCCAGGGGTAAAACTATCCGCATGTTTCCCATCACCGGCGACTCTATGGAACCCATCCCCCATGGCAGCCATATTATTGCCCAATACCTGGAGGACTGGTCACACCTGAAAAATAATACCGCCTGTGTACTGATATTGAAAGGTGGAGAGGAAGAAATGGTATTTAAAATAGTGGGTAATCACATCAAGCAAAACAGGACGCTGTCGCTTCATTCGCTCAATAGCGCCTACGATACCACTACTGTACATATTGACGATGTCCTGGAAATATGGACGTTCATAGGATATATCAGTAAACAACTGCCCGAGGCAAAGGTTGTCTGAAAAAGTAGCACGCAAAGGAGCAAAGCAGCAAAGGGAATAATTTTCAAACTTCTTTGCTGCTTTGCTCCTTTGTAGCTGTGTAGCTTTGCGTGCTACCCCAGCTCCGCGGCACGCCCCGGCGGCAAATACTGCCAGCGTTCCAGCTCTTCCAAATCACCAATATTTTTAAACACGCCATTGGTTACTAAAATAATACGATTGCTGGTAGCAATAATATTACGGTAATCGTGATCAGTGATAATAAACCCTTTACTGGCGCGGGCAGCCTGGATCAACGCTACCACCCTCTCTTTCATCAGCGGATCCAATCCATTAAATGGCTCGTCCAGTAATATGAATTTGGCGGGAGAACTAACCAGTAACAATATCTCCAGGTAGCGGCATTCCCCACCGGATAAGGCATCCACTCTATGACGGAGATAAGAAATGACCCAGGCATGCTCCAATAACCGCTCCCGCTCTTCCCGGCTATCCGCATACAAATGGATTATCTCCTTCACCGTTAGATTACCCGGTAAAAAATCATGCTGCGGCAAATAGGCCATCAATCCCTTTACTTTATACGGCGCATCATACTTTTTGCCGTTTATGCTGACATACTTATGCTCAGCAGCCATGGCGCCAAAAATGATTTTCAGGAAAGTAGACTTGCCACAACCATTTCTCCCTAAAATACCTACTACCTCACCGGTATAACAACGCACAAAACAATCCGTTAATATTTCCCAGCTGCCAAAGCATTTATATACACTGTCGGCCAACAATTCATTTCTCACCATGGTCCAATATATTTGATAAGCTGGTAAACACCCCACAGACCCAGGTTTAAGAGATAGGATACGCCTATCAGCCGTGTTTTGGAATAACCTTTATTATAATAGAAATAATAACGGGACGCATATCTCAACTCATAAAAAAATACCGACAGCAGGAAACCTCCACTCAACAGCGACAACAAGAAACCTGTCATATAACTGCTGAAAGTATTGCCATTCATCGCATACCCCAATCCCCCTGCAAACAATGAAAAGGGAATATTAAAACTGCTGAGCGATTTATGATAATGAAGTAAAAGTTTCATGCGGCGCGTTTACCCATTAAATATAGCTTACAAAAATATAAAGCAGCAAAACCGCATAGAAGTTGATAAGTTCCCTGCAACTTTACTGCTTTATGTCTTGCGTGCCCGCCTCACTTATAATTTTCCCGAAACGCCTGCAGCCCCTGCTCAAATCGTGCTTTCAGGCGCTCGCCATTCGGGCCGTCGCCAGGCATAGCAATATGGAAGAGGTTCATCTTATTGCTTTCTTTCAGTTCCCGGCTGCCTTTGTCGCTTTCCGTGATGTTTACCACCGCTCCTTCAAACTCCAGTCCTATATAATAATCATAGAATACGCTCTTCAGGGAACTGATAGGCGCAGTAAGGCGGTATAAGGCAAAGCTGTTTTCTACCGGGTAACGGAAAGTAACCGACAAAGTACCATCTTCACTGATCCGGAAACCGGATTCAATTTTAGCACCCTGCTCTGTCAGGTAAGACAAATGCGGCGGATAAGCCATGGCCGCTTCTTCCAATATTTTGGTAAACTGGATGGCCGCTTTGGCCCGGCTACCGGGATTGCTCACATTTTGCTGAGCCGATATGGAAAGAAAGCATCCCATCAGTAGGATAGAGAGTAGTAAGTAGCGTTGTTTCATAGGTAGGTATTTCGCGTATGCGGTTTTTGAGGATGTAAATATAAAAAAATTATACCATACATACATTTTATCTCACGCGCGTATCAAAAGCGTACAACTGTTTTAGTTTCCACGGCCCTTTCTGGTATTGCCACAGTCCTATTCCCGTTGCCTGTACTGCAAAGGGCTGAAACGACGACTGCAGCTTTTCATACAGCTGCTGTGCCTTAAAATCGGTTACGCCATTCATAATGGTAATATGCGGGCGCAATGGCTGGCGGTCGCGCGGGATAAGCCAGGGCTCCCAATGCTGTTGCAATGCCTGGTGCAGTGATAATAATGTGTTGGCCGTGAGCGTATAGGCCAGGCCGTTAGGGTAGCGCTGCAATCCACTCACCTGCAGCGAAAAAGGAGTATGGGCCGTAAAGGTGGACAAAGTAGCAGGGATGGCCGGCTCGTCGGGCAGGCAGTAGAATAAGCTCAGGTGAGCATTTACCTGGTTGGCATGGGCGGGATAATATTGCCGGCGCAGCTGGTTAAAGAAGCTGTTGGCGGCGGTATCCAGTTCCAGTGTAACAATCATCTTCATAATAACGAAGATAAGTAAAAGAGACAGGCAGGGCCTGTCTCTTTCTTTTCATTATTTACTGCACGCCCCAGCTCTTATTGGGCTTAGGTCCCATAAACAACTCCAGTGTGCCGCCATCCACCAGCTGCTGGTGGGTAAACGTGGGCTTACGCAAGGGTTGCCCGTTGAACTTTGCCTGCTGTATATATTTATTCACGACAGAACTGTTATGAGCAACTACGGTAAAGTGCTTTTTGCTGGGCAAAGCAATACTTACCTTTTCAAATACGGGGCTACCGATGGTGTATTCCGGGATGCCCGGCGTTACCGGGTAAAATCCCATGGAAGAAAATACGACGAAAGCCGACATACCGCCACCATCTTCATCGCCGGGAATGCCGAAGATATTGTCTTTAAACCAGGCATCGAGTAAAAACCGGATGCGCTGCTGCGTTTTCCAGGGGGCGCCCGCATAGTTATACAGGTAAGGAATATGGAAGCTGGGCTCATTTCCCATAGAATACTGCCCTACCAGGCCGGTAGCATCGGGGAACTTATTCCAGAAAGTGTAACGCGACATGTCCAGCGGCTCACGGAACAGCTGATCCAACCGGTTAACGAAAGCCTGCTTTCCTCCCATTAAACCAATCAACCCGGGAATGTCCTGTTGTACCTGCCACAGGTAAGTCCAGCCATTATTTTCATCATAATAATCGCGACCACCCAGGCCACCGTCATACTTTACGTTGATATCGATCCACTCGCCTTTGTCATCTTTCGGAAGAAAAAATCCTTTATCTGCATTCCACAGGTTTTTATAGTTTTTAGCCCTCGGTGCAAACAACCGCTGGTCATCAGCCTTGTGCAAATCGCCCGCCAGTTCAGCCACCGCCCAGTCATCGTAAGCGCCTCCCAGCGTTACCGCTACGGCCTGTCTTTTTTCAAAGCTATGCACTTCAGGCACCGTTTCTTTTTCTCCTTTATGCAGAGCGGGGAAATATCCCTTCTCCCGGTATACATCATCGAGTACCGTTTTGGGGCCATTGCGCCAGGGCAGCATGGTAGCCTCGGTGGCGTTTTTGCGCATACCTTCATATGCTTTCTCAATATCGAATCGCCTCAGCCCTTTCCGCCAGGCATCCAGCATTACTACAGAGGAATGGAATCCATTCATACAGGCATGGTCGCCAAACAACACAGGGAAAGTAGGCATCCAGCCGCTTTGCTCGTACATGTGCACATATGATTCCAGCATATCTTCCTCCCGGGCCGGGTTGAGGATCATCCGCAACGGATGCAGCGCCAGGTAGGTATCCCAGGACCAGTCATCTACATAAAACGGGCGGCTGTCGCGGTGAACCTGTTTATCGAAACCGCTGTAGTATTGTCCATCTTCCGTAATATCCACGGCCCTTTCATAACAGCGGTATAGGGCCGTGTAAAAAGACCGCTGCTGCGCCAGCGTACCACCCTTTACCTGTACCTGCGACATTACCTCCGACCAGGCCTTTTTGCCATTAGCGGCTATGGCATCAAAATCTTTCTTGCTGATTTCTGTCTCATAGTTTTGCTTCGCCTGCGCGGCACTGATATAGCTGATACCATATTTAAAGGTCACCTCTTTAATCGCCGCTGGGAAAGTAATCCAGGCTTTGCTGCGGTTGCCGCTAACGCTGGTATGGTTCGTTAACTGATCCTGCTCCACTACACCAGGAGTGCCGGCTTCGCTGAACACACCGTATAGGTACACCTTGATATCGCCGTTATAGGTTTCCATACCGGTAAGTACATTACCGGGTAAGAATTGAAACGCTGATGCACCATCATTATATACATCGAGCAAAAGCGACTTGCTTTTATTTTGCGGGAAACGAAAACGGTAATACCCTGTTTTCCTGCCGGGGGTAAACTCTACGTTAATCTCATCGTCGAGTAGCCAGGTCGAATAATACCAGGGCTTGTTCACTTCCAGGTTATGGTCATACGCCATCCTGGCTTCCCAGGCTTGCTTTGAAGGCGCCTGCAAAGTGGGTTTGAGGGCAAATACCTGTCCTAAGCGGTGAGATACGATCGTTAGGGGGAAGTTGTCGATCTGGTCGTCCATAAAATCTTTACGCTGTGGTGTAAACCGTATCAGCTGGTTGGGCAACTGTACGGTGGGCCGGGTAGGCTCCAGCAGCTGTCCTACGTTGCCAATGGTAGGATCTACCAGGTCGATATTTTGCTTAGGACCCGGAACAGAATCACGGCCGGCCGCAGTGGCGGCATAACCTGGCAAGGATAGAAAAGGTGTGAGCAATAAAAGGCTGCACAGCTTCCACGTTACTTTATTCATTCACTATAGTTTATACGCCGAGAGAAATTGCTGTTGGCTGCGCAACGAATTAACAAAATAGTTTAATCATGCACAAGGCATGATTAAACTATTACGGGTTAAATCAGGACACTCAGTAGCCGGGGTTCTGGGTCCAGCCGGGGCTGAGACTCAGATCACCAAACGGTATCGGGGCCAGGTACCGGGGCCCGGGGTTGGTGAGTGAATTGCTGTTGATCTTATTTTGTTCTGCCGTAGTACTGCGGGCTGCCAATACTTTGGGCAACAGCTGCAAGCGCACAATGTCAAACCAGCGTTGACCAAATTCGCCGGCAAATTCGTAAGCTCGCTCATATACCACCGAATCGCGGAAAGCGGCTGCCGGCAAGCCAGGTGTTAACGGCGGTAACCCGGCACGCTGCCTTACTTCATTAACTGCGTTATAGGCTTTAGCTGAAGGGTTTCCTTCCGACATAGCGGCCGCTTCTGCGTAGATGAGCAGCGTTTCGGCATAACGGATCACGTCTGTGGTTTTATTGGTACTGGGCTTAATTTGTATAATGGTGTTGTCAGTTTCCTGTACCCCATCTCCTACACCATAACGGAACTTCTTATAGTAAGGATGCCGGGCATTGGTGAGCGGATTATCCCAGTTCACCAGCGTGTACGTTTTATTATCAGCATTCCGAAGTTTGATGGTGGTGTAAAACGTTTCGTCGGTACGCTTACACTTGGGTGCATTCAGGTAAAAATTGACCTCGGGATAAAAATCATCCCAGCCGCCGGAACCATCCAATGCGGTTTCTTCCAAAGGTACGCTGGTAGACCCGAAAGAGCGGTTAGGCGCATTACCGCCTACATTAAACTGGATACCGAAAATGCTTTCTGCATTATTGTTGGTTCTGAACACCTGGAGGTAGTCATCCATCAGCGTGTATTGTTTTGCCTGGATCACGGCATCTGCTTCGGTGGCCGCCAGCGCATAGTTGGCCGTTTGATTCAGGGGCCAGCCCGCCATGGTCAAGTATACGTTAGACAGCAATGCCCTTGCCGCCAGGTTGGTAGCTCTTCCCACATCGGCGCCAGACGGCCATTTGGCCGGTAACAAGGTGGTGGCCTGTTTCAGGTCGTTCACAATGAATTCATAAATATGCGCTACGTCTGCTCTCGGCGGCACTACAGATATTTCTGCCTGCTTGTCTACAATTGGTACAGCGCCAAAGGTTCTCACCAGCATAAAATAACAGAGGCCACGCAGGAAATAGGCCTGCCCCGCCGAATGATTGCGGGCATCCACGCTATTAGCATCCGTAGTGGGCACCTTCTGGTAGTTGAGCAGTACATTGTTGGCCTGGTAAATGGCGCTCCATGGCCCATTCCACTGCGCCTTCAGGCTTTCGTTGGTGCTGGTGCCTTCCAGCTTGTCAAACTCGCGGAAGTCCTGCTTGTTCAGTCCTTTATCGGTAGTAAGGTCATCTGCTCCAAAATAAGAAGTGCTTTTATTGGTAAACGCCCAGGCGCCATCTACGCTCAGCCGCTGGTAAATAGCACTCACCGCGGCGTCCAGGTCTTTTTGGGTAGCGAAATAATTGGTAGTAGTTAAATTTCCTTTCGGGTCCTCTGTCAGCTTCACGCAGGAGGCCGTTCCCATTACCACCACTGCCGCCAGGGGCATTAAATATCTGAAGTTCATAATCGTAGTTTTTAGAAAAATGTAATCCTTTGCTTATCCTTAGCGGCTTATAAGCCTAGTCTTAATCCCACCGTATATGTTTTGGGGTTAGGAATAGTACCCGTTTCCAACCCTTGGGTAATGGCGTTGGTGGCATTGGTCACTTCCGGATCGTACCCGGGATAGTTGGTGATGGTCCAGATGTTCTGGGCGCTCACGTAAATATCCAGGCTGTTGACATGGAGCCTGCTGAGTATCGTCTCCGGGAAAGTATAGGTAAGCGATATGTTTTTCAGCTTAATATAGCTGGCATCATATACCCAACGGCTGCTCGTCAGGAAGCTGTTGCTGGTATAGGTAGGCACGTTGGTTTGATTTTCCGGTGTCCACATATGCAATACTTCCGTAGATGTAGCGTGACGCGCATCTCCCAGTCCCCCGAGGGTATACGGCGTTGTGAAAGAATAAATCTGGTTGCCATGGGTGCCCTGGAACATGACGTTCATACTCCAGTTGCCATAACTAAAATCATTGATAAATCCGAAGCCAAACTTAGGGGTACCATTACCTACTACCTGCAGGTCGGCCGACGTATAGGAGTGACTGTTATCCAGGTCTTCATACCGGGCATCACCGGGTTTGGCGTTGTACAAAGCTGCTTCCTGTGCCTGCTCTGTTTTCCAGGTGCCCAGGAATTTATATCCGAAGAAAGAACCCAACGGCTGTCCCACTTTTAAGATGGCGGCGCCATTTTGTGCAGATCCTATGTTATTGACAATCACATTATCGATCCCTCCCAGGTTCAATACTTTATTGCGATTGAAGGAAATATTGAAGTTACTGGTCCATTTGAATTTATTACCAGCTACCGGCATGCCCCCGATACTGAACTCTAATCCCTTGTTTTCCAGGCTTCCCAGGTTCTTCTGATAGTTGCCGCCCCCATAATAGCTGGCGTTGGGAACGTTATACAGCAGGTCGGTGATCTGGCGATTATACGCATCGGCGGTGAAGGTGAGGCGGCCTCGAAACAACTCCGCATCGATCCCTACATCGTAGGTAGTATTCTTTTCCCATTGCAGGCTTTGTGATACTGGTGTGCCCAGCGGCGTAGATACCGAAGGCGTGGAGCCATCGAAGTAATAGGCCGGACCACCGCTGTTGATTTGTGCAATGGTGGCATAGGCTGGAACGGCCTGGTTGCCGGTTTGTCCGTAGCTGGCCCGTAGTTTTAACCCGGTCACCACGCGCGACTGCTCCATAAAGCTTTCTTTGTTGATCACCCAACCCAGGGCCACCGAGGGGAAGGTGGAATATTTCTGTGTGAGGTGGGAGGAGCCATCGGTACGAACCGCGGCGGTCAACAGGTATTTATCTTTATAGGCGTAGTTGACCCTGCCCATATAAGAGATGAGCGCATCTGCCCAGTATCCGCTGGTGGTAAGCTGCGTACCGCCCAGGCCCAGGTTATAATAGCCGTTGTTGTAGCTCGACAAGTTTTTTGCCTGTGCCTTTACGTTGGTGTTGGTTTTAGAAGCCTGCTCAAACAGGGCCGTTACGGTCAGCGCGTGATCGCCAAACCGGTTGATGTAAGTGAGGAAGTTACTGTTTTGCCAGCTTCGGTAACGATTGGTTTCTGCCTGTGCATAGTCGTTTTTCACGTTGCCTTCATTGGTTTCCAGCGGGAACACCGACTGGCTCAACTGTGATTGCAGCTCGTAGCTGTTATTAGACGTAAAGGTGAGGTGGTCCAGGATGCGATAGGTGAATACGCCGGTAGCCGTTACGTTGGTGGTGTTTACATCTACCGACCGGTTCATGGCGTTGGCTACGGGGTTATACTGGTTGGAAGCCCGGGGTGAACCAGGGATATAGTTTCCGCTGGCATCTTTTACCGGCACGGTAGGATCATATTGATACGCCTGTGCAAACGGATCGGTGATATCGCCGGAGTAGTCGGTATTATGTGTTTGAGGCAATACAGCGGTGATGTTCACCTTCAGGTTCATCCGATCGTTGAGCTTCGCATCCATATTGGCTCTCAGGGTATTTCTTTTATACCATTGATTAATGAGGATACCTGGTTGGTCGAGGTGATTGTAGGAAAAGAAATATTTTACGTTGGCAGATCCACCGGAAACGCTTACCTGGTAATTCTGGATCCAGGGTTGTTGGGTGATGGCATCTTGCCAGTCGGTGCCGGGGTTGTTCTGAAAATTTTTCAGGTCGGCATCGCTGAAGGGAGGTGTGGCATTATTATCTTTTGCGAGGGTATATTTATTTACCTCTTCCGCAAATTGAAAGGCGTTCATCAAACTCAGTTTTTTTGGGATGCTGGCTTTGCTAAGCCAGGTGCTGAAGTTTACCCGGGGCTTCCCTTCTTTGCCCGACTGGGTGGTAATGAGCACTACGCCATTGGAGCCCCTGGAGCCATAGATGGCCGTGGCGGAGGCATCTTTCAGGATTTCCACGGAGGCAATGTCGGCGGGACTTACCGATTCGATATTGCCGCCAATATAGCCGTCGATCACGTAAAGCGGATCGTTGCCGCCGCTCACGGAGCTGGCCCCGCGGATACGTACACTCAGCCCCTTTCCCGGTTGGCCGCTGCCGCTTTGCACCGTTACTCCGGAGGTGGTGCCTTGCAGGGTTTGCTCTACCCTCACCAAAGGGCGTTTGGCAATGTCTACTGCCTTGATGGAGCTGGTAGCGCCGGTTACATCTCTTTTCTTTTGGGTACCATAGCCGACTACTACCACGTCGTTTAACGAGCGGGGATCGGTTTTCAACTGCACCGATACCACACCGTTCCCGGTAACCGGCGCCTCCGCGGTAATATATCCAATGTAGGAAATGACCAATACCGGGTTGGATGTTTCCGCGGTATTAACCTGGAATTCGCCCTGGGCATTTGTGGGGCTGGAGATGGTAGTCCCTTTTACCCGTACAGTGGCGCCGGGTAGCGGATGGCCGGTTTCATCCAGCACTTTACCCTTTGTCAACTGCTTTTGAGCATAGGTCTGTAGCAGACCTGATGCGAGGAGCATCAGCAATAGCACTCTTTTCATAACGCGATTGATATTTCGATTGATAAAAAATAATATCCTGCAAGTAAGCGCCAGTGGGCTAACGGCAGCGCTAATAATGAACTAACAGGCGCATTAATGAGGTACTTTCTTAAATTTTTTCCGGGAGAGAGATAAGAAGACCGGCCATTTCGTTAGGTATAAACATCGTCCCGAAAAGGGGCGCCCGCGATAGCATTTCTATATATGTGCCCCCGGTGCAGGCATTCGTCTCTACTTAAAGTAAAATATTAAATACAGTAAAATCAATTTAATAAACAACACTTGCAACATATTAATAATCAAGTAATTGAAAAAAATACATTTTGTAATACTTTAAGCGATCCAATTCCCGCAATACGGCACTTTTCGTAGGCGGGTGCTGGTGAGTACACATAAAAAATGCCGGTGAACTACCTCACCGGCATTCTATTATTCGTAATAAAAACGGCCTAAGTGCTCAAGACGTGGAATCTTGTCTTATTCATTTGTTATCTGCAAATTAGCAGCCGTCCCTTAATGAAGGCACTAATAAAGCACTAACACTGGTATTAAAACCCTGAAAATTATTTTTTATTTATCGCCGGAGAAGTCGGTAAACACCTGGGGGAATTCTTCCCCGTACATATGAAGGTATTCTTTGGTGAATTTATTGAAGACTGCTTTTGCCAGTGAATGACGGCCCAGGGAAATAAGACTGCTGCATTTAAGTCGCAGCGCCTCTTCATTCACCGGGTCAAAGAGGAAGATACTATCTGCCATTTCGATCAGGAGCTCGGCGTCGGTAGGAAACTGCTCAGCGGCGTCGGTCAACATCGTCAGCGCAGCATTGGAAATCTCCGACTGTATGTCTTCCAGCCAGGTATAATTGGCGTCGGGCAAGAAGGCGCCCCGGCGCAATATGCCCAGCAGCTCGCGTACCCGCGCCTTATTGAATGGACGCGGCGCCTGCAATAGCTGTTGAAAATCGGCCAGGTCCATCCGGATATCGGATGACGCATACTGTAAGCTCCAGCGGTCCGCCTCCTTCACAAATGCACAGGTCCCCAACTTATCCAGGATCGCCTTCAGCTTTACCATATTCACTGAACGGTTATTTTGCGCTTCCTTGTTCGACTTATCCCGCCAAAGCGTTGCATACAACCTTTCCGACGAAATGCCTTTGCCGGTGCGAAGGGTATGAATGCTGATCAGCAGGAACAATTCCTTCAGCAACGGCGTGAAGAATTTGGTGACGTCCTGCCCTGCTTTATCCTGTACTTCAAATGGACCGAAGAAAAAGATATGCCCCCGTTTATCGGGTTCGGCTGGTAATGCTACCTCCGGCCCAGGTGTAGGTTCCGGTATCTCTACCTGCACTTCCGGCGTTGCCGGCGCAGGATGCACGGCAACCGGTTTAACCGGTTGCCGGCCACGGCCTTTCCACCACCATACCAGCAGTCCCAATACCGGCAGCACCAGCAAATAATACCAGCGAAACGGCGATGATACCGGTAAAGCCGTACTGGTTGTCAGCAGTTCGGGCGGAAACTCCAGCGTGTATACCTTCACGGTAGTCACATTGTCTTTTGAAGTATACAGGGTTACCGCCACCAGTTGCTTACTGTCTTTACAATAATAAAGGTCGGCAAATGACTTGATGTCGTGGAAAGAATAGGGAATGGTACCTGCCAGCGGCGTATACCCGGGTGTTTCCAGCGATCCGCGAATCAGTTGTAAAGCAGTATTGAATTTGTCGTCCGGGAAAATCAGTGCATACCAGGTTTTATGGTCAGCATCAAGTACCAGGCTGTTGGCAAAGCAAAACTGTGTAGGCGGGTCGGGCAACTGGTATATTTTATGAAAAGCCCGGTCTTTTACCACGTACCGCACCAGGTCGTAGTAATGACGGGGATTCACCACTTGGTTACCACTATTACTACCGTATCCTCCCATCACATATGCAGTATCGCCGTTGGGCGTGGCGCCAACTGCCGCCAGGTAACGGGGCGTCATCCGCTCACCGGTAGTGGCGATGGAATCCCATTGCTTATCAGTAAACCGGTACCGTTGTACTTTGTTCTTATATTGTAATTGTCCATACCCCAGCAGTACATACAGGGACGAGTCGGTCCGGGATACGAACTTATTGGCCTGCCAGAAAACCGTGAGCAGGTCTGGCGCATAGCTCACATCCCATTTGCGGGACACCGTATCGAAGGCTCCTGCTTTCTGGTGATCTATATAATAATTATACAGGCGATGATTGAAAGGATTGAATACCGACTGGTTGCCAGGCATAAGGGAATCCAGCGGCTGCGATAATTTCAGGACTTGTTTCTGCGCTTGCTTAAAAAAGATATCATATAGGGAGTCGCGCGACACGACATACAACACTTCCTTTTCCCGGTCGAAAGCCACGCTGGGATTACCGTTTATTTCCCAGCTTTGCAGCAGGCGCCATTCGCGGTGTTTAGGTCCTATCCAGTCGGCGTTCCGGATGGCGGCTTTTTTCCCAGCTATTACGTCCATGGCAATGTGCCCGTCGTTTTCCGACAGGGGCCATTTGTAGGTAACCTGCCCATCTTCACTGACCTGGATATCGCGCAGGTTCATTGGCGGAATATCCACCGTCTGAAACCCTTCATAAGTGTTGGTGCCAAAAAACACGTGCATACAGGTGCCGGCTTGTAATTTCACCGGGCCATGAGCAATGATGCGGCCATTTACCGAAAGAGCAGCCTGGTGCGTGGTCACATCAAATGTAAACCCTATACGGGTCCACTGACCACACAGGGCAGCGGAATCCACCACGAAAGCGGTGGAATAATTTTCGCCGATCAGGAAGTTAAACGTGCGTTCTTTCTGGTTGTATACGAGGTCTATATTCTGGTGGCTATCCGTAATGATGCGCACTACGTAGCCAAAGTAAGTTTCTTTATAAGGGAGAAAATTAAGGTCGAACGACAGCGAGGTATTTTTTTTAATACACAGCGCACCGGCGGAGGTAAGATCCAGCGAGGTACGTTTTTCCTGTACGGCTTCATGGCTGGAAAAGCGAAGTCCATAAGACTGCGCATAATCAGCAGGTATGAAAAGAAGAACAGATAAAAACAGTAAAAGGATAAATTTCCACATACTCCGCTAAAGGCTAAAATAACTAACGATTCAATAATAAACTGATCCGGGCTTCGTGGAATATACAAATAATTAGTGTTTTTCTATACACTAATAATCAATCACAAATGTAGAAAGTACCCGTAAGTGTGCGAGATGTTACTTTATAAAATGGTGGACCAGCAGCTCCCACTCTTCCTGCAGGGAGCAGGCAGGACGCTTTTCTCCAGCCTGGCGATACCAGTAGTCCGCGTTGCCAAGGTCGCCTTCTACCCGGTGTAAATAGGCATGTACGCGGGCAGCAGTAGTTCCCGGCAGATCGTCGACCAGGTCGTGGGCCCTGGCCCAATTGCCTTTGCCATCGTACCATAATGATTCCAGGAACACAGAAATATGCTCGGGTGGCCGCGCCTGTTGCAAGGATTGCTTAAACTGATTAAAGTCCATCTTATAATTTTACCTGCCTTTGAATATCACCCTCAAATATACGGCAGCGGGATACAAATTGTCAATGCCGGGCTTGCTGTTGATATTAAATTAGCACTTAAGAAGACATATCTTTTCTTTTATGTGTTTATCCTATATAATTTCCGTTTATCCGTCTTCCGGGGGAAAGTTTCAGGTGTACCCATGGCCTAAACGTACTATCGTTGGCGTTAGCCTGCCCTTTCTTCTACCTGGCAAACAAAAATGATGGCCGGGATATTTCTGTTCTCATTGAACTTACTTTTTGGTAAGTTGTTGATTTCGTCGTGCGACGATGGTAGCTTTATTGTTTATTGTTAAACCGAATGACATGGAAACGAATAAACAAGTCCCTTCTCTTTATGAATGGGCGGGCGGGATGCCGGTATTTGAAAAACTGATGGTGGCATTTTACGACAAGGTATTGAAGGACGAATTACTGGAACCTATCTTCCGGCATATGTCGCCTACCCACCAGGTGCATGTAGCGCATTTCTTTGCGGAGGTATTTGGAGGTCCTAAAATATACAGCAGCAATGAAGGCTCGCATGCAGCGATGGTAACGAAGCACCTGGGCCGGCACCTAACAGAGGAACACCGGAAAAGATGGGTACAACTGCTGGTGGCCACGGCCGATGAGCTGGAGCTGCCCGCGGATCCGGAGTTCCGGTCGGCATTTGTAGCCTATGTGGAATGGGGCACCCGGATAGCGGTCATCAATTCCCAGGATACTAACCTTACTATGAACCCTCATGAACCCATGCCTAAATGGGGCTGGGGAGAACCCGGCGGCCCCTATCAGCCCTGAT
Organism: Chitinophaga sp. Ak27; assembly: GCF_012726295.1. Lineage (GTDB taxonomy): Bacteria > Bacteroidota > Bacteroidia > Chitinophagales > Chitinophagaceae > Chitinophaga. The sequence continues at coordinate 159,626 of NZ_JABAOB010000001.1, forward strand.
AGCTATGGTTGGCGCAGGAGCACCAATGCCTTCCGGAAATGGCGACACTCCTGTAGCTCCTCCACTATTTTGTGGAAGCTACCGCTATTCCCGCGATTAACCAGATAAACCTGTCTTGTTTACAAGCGTCTTTACAAATGCAATATTTTTTTTAACTTAGTATTAAAATGGAAACTACCCCATGCGCCTCTTCCCTATTGTTGTTTGTATGCTTTTGACAGCTACCGCCTGTAAATTTTCACCTCACCGGAAAAGCATCCTCGCAGCCCCCGAACATCACGCACCCAACGATACCGTATTCCAGGAAAGCATTCCAGCTGATTTTTTGAATAGTACCGCCAACGACTATACGCCCAGGCACCCGGCAGTACCTACCGCCGCTTCCCCTGCTCCCGATTCTTTTTCGGAAACAGCGATGGTAGATACGGTAGCAGAAGTGGAACCAGGACAGGAATTAGTGCCACAACCGGTAATCCTGGTGGAAGAAGACCGGTATCATGTGGTGGAAGAGTAATGCAGATGGCGCTTATTGCCGCGAAGTATCTATTGCTTCCCATTTCGCTCTGACCTTCCATAGCATGATGGCGTAAGGTATTTCCAGCGCCAGGCTAATTACAGCGATGCCTATGGCCGAAATCACGGGATCAAGATGATCACCTGGCCACAAAAGAATGCTTCCGATATTAAAAAACTGCAGTAATATAGACATGCTGGTAACGATCAATGCCAATAGGATGCCTGGCTTCTTTTCCCTTAAAATGAGTAAACTTGATAAGACCCATACCACCAGGAATGCCAGGATCAATGCTTGCCCAATTACCTGTTCTTCCCGGTCAGGATCACCAATCACCCTATAAAGCTCCTTCATGGTGCGGAGCATGCCCAGGCTACCAAGTACCAGGATCCACCAAACATATCGCTTTAATGGCCTGGACAAAAGGTCACGGCGCCGTATAGTCGTTTCCGTTAAAAACTCTTCGTCGAAAATGGAGGAGGGTTCGTTTTCCATATCTTAAGAATTAAAACAGGAGTATACCGGTTCCCCTGTTATTATTGTTACTAGAGACTTTTACTTTCTAGTTCCTTCTTTGAAAACGCCATGGTTTCCCAGTCCTTCTTTATTTTTACCAGCATCACGAGGAAAGGTAATCCGAATAATACGGATCTAATATCATCTCCCATGTTGGCAAAACTTAATCCTTGCGTCAGCTGGTAAATCATTCCGCCGCCCTGCACACACAAGATTATACCCGTTACGATGAGAGCAATGAGAATTGCCTCTTTCTTTTCCAGCCAGATAAGCAGGCAAGATACGATCCGCATCACAGGCAAGATCAGGTTAATGGCCCCTGAAAGGAAGTCAATCCTCAATGATACGTTGAAAGCTATAATCATATATAAGGCGGCTAACAGCGTAAAAGCACACCACACAATATAAAGCCATACGTATATTTTCAGCCAGGTCGACATCAGCTCCCGGCGGCGTATAGCTGTGGCCGCGAAAAAGTCGTGCTCAAAGATAGAGGAAGATTCATTTTCCATACGCTGCTATTAACCCAGTACATAAAATGCCAGCACGCGCTGTACTTCGTACACATCTACCGATTTGGTGAACTGTTTTGTGATGCTCGGCTGCTGCTCCCCAGAAATCCAGATCTTCAGCTCTGCATCCAGGTCGAAGGTACCGGCAGATTCCACGCTGAACCGGGAAATGCTTTTATAGCTGATACTACGGTACTCCGTTTTGCTGCCGGTCAGCCCTTGTTTATCGATCAGGATGAGTCGCTTGTTGGTAAATATAAACATGTCCCTGATCAGCTTAAACCCAAGTTCGATCTTCTCGGTATCTATCAGTAATTTACCATATTCCTGTTGTAATTTTTGCGGATCTACGGCTCCGGCATTGCCCAGCAGCCCTGAAAAAAATCCCATATAAAACGTATTGAGGTAATCAGTTATAAAAATATAAACCCATGCCCGGCTTGCTTAACAGAAAGATTGGCTACAGCATCATTCATGGGTATAAGTATTCTTTATAAATATAAGATGATTGCGGGAGATTAAAAATCTCCCGCATAAAAACTATGCTTCCTCTCCATTGGCGTCGGCCGTTAGCGCCATGCTCATATAATCGAAGAAAGGCCGCATTCCCTGGAAGGTGCGGTTAGCTTCCGCCAAAAAGGATTCACTTAATACCTCCTTATCAGAAAAATTGCGTATAAGCAAAAACTGCTTATACCTCAACAGGTCAATGGCTTCATGATCGGCGTCAAAGCCTTTAGGAGTGGTTTTCAACTGCTCGCCCTGTAAAGTGCCAAACAGCGAGGTAAATGCTTTGCTTTTCAATATTTTCCGCAGCGGGGCCGGATCAAAGGCAATTTCATCCCGGATCTTCTTCAGATCATCGGGCACAGGACCAAAAAAGCCACCGGCAATAAAGCTGTTGCCAGGTTCCAGCTGCATATAATACCCACCCCGGCGCTGTTTGGTGGCCCGCCTGAACGCCAGGCTCCAATGGGATTTATAAGGCGTTTTATCTTGTGAGAAACGGGTGTCCCGGTAAATACGGAATAGGCTCTTCTTGCCGGAAGGCGTTTCAATCAGGTCATGGGTCGATAACTGCTCCAGCAGGGCATCTGCAAACGCCGCTACCGCATCTTGTTCCTGTACGAACGTCGTTTTATGTTCATTAAACCAGTCCCTGTTATTGTTTGCCTTCAGCTGCTGTAAAAATTTAAAGGAAGACGGGTTGATCTGTGGTATTACTGTTGCACGTTTTGCCATATAGCATCTATCATTTTATTTCCTGCGTATCACGGGTATGCGCCTACGCCGGGCCATTACAAAAGTCGATTTTTTTAGGGAGAGAACCCATCTTCTCATCAAAGTATTTTTATCTTTACCGGTTATTATTGCATTCCTTATTCCTATCTGTATACATGAAGCGGGCTATTACGAGTAAAAATATCTACCGGCAGTTGCTGGCCGACCTGATTGGTAAAGATTCCTACCGGGGTGTTACCCTTACGTATTCCTGGCTGGCCAACCAGTTTGGTCATTTCTCCCTGGGCTTTATTCCTACTTTCCTCTTCTTTCTTTTCCTGAAAAAAAGGATGGCAGATACCAGCGCCGCCCTCTGGGCCGCCTCGGTGATAAGTGCTATATGGTTGCTTTTTGAAACCTTCAACTTCCTGGGACCTTTACTGCTCTCTAAACGCGGCGATGTAAAAAAGGCCTATGTATTTCAGCCAGCCTGGGGCAATATTGCGTTTGATACCGTTACCGATCTGCTGTTCTTCTGGTTCGGCGCCTTCACGGCTTCGCTCTGCTGCGCTCCTACCAACACGGCGCTGATGATAGCTATTGTGCTGGCGATCGGTATGATATATCCTGCCTATTATTGGTATCTCACCAAAATGTACCTGCAAACGCCGGCTTACCCTTTCCAGTTCCGCCTCAGCCAATGGAATACGGAAAAAATACCAGATACTGATGTGGCCCTTGTCCAACGTTTTCTGGATAATGAAGTACAAGGCATGCACCTGTTCCTGTTTGGACCTAAGAGAAGCGGCAAGACCAGCCTCAGCGTGGCCATTGCCACCGAGCTATCTATCCGGCATCATGCGGCAGTATACACCTCCGCCATGAAGCTGTATTGCATGTTCTTTGAACAGGACGAACACGCTACCGCCGATACTCTATGGACCTGGCGCCGGGCTTCCATACTGGTAATCGATGATATTAATCCCGGTCACCCCATCAAAGAAGAGCTGATCAGCCCGGAGCGTTTTCTCAGCTTTGTAGATACCTTTTCTACCAATGATATCAACCGCACGGTACTCAAACAAACCAATGTAATCTGGGTTCTGGGCGATGATGACGACGCCAGGAAACTATCTGAAAGATGGAAGAATATGCTGCACAGTATAGGCGTAGAAAAAGAGAAAATGCTCTCTCTTAACCTGGAATTAGCCGAAACACCTGTATGCTAGGGCAGGATATGATTGGCAAAGGCAAAACTGATCAGGTGTGTCAGGCTTTTTACTTCAAACCTCTTATACATCGGGATAATCCTTTTTTCGATGGCCGACTGGGAAACGCCAAAGCGGGCAGCTATTTCCTTAAAGGAATATCCTTCCGCCACCAGGGAGAGAGCTTCCTTTTCCTTCTCTGAAATAGCATAGTGCCGGAACAACTGCTTATTGAGCTCATCTTCAAACTCCGATTTTTCGGGGCCATAGGCGGCATAGCGCATTACATTACCCAGCTTAATACTTTCATTCCGCTGCGAATGGCCAATGATGCTGGAAACGTGGCCCTGCTCCGCTTTAAATACGCCTACTTTGGAAATCAAGGGGATGTGCGTACCGTTTTTATGAATCTTCTTTAACTCGATCGTAAAACTGTATTGCTCCAGGTCGGTGGTTTTATTATGCAGAAACATCAATGCCTTGTCGTTCAACTCATTGGAAAACGGGGCATATTCCGGCGCCGTGATATTCACAATCGTTAACATGGTAATTTCGTCATCCCGGTATCCCAGTAAGTCTTCCCAACCATCGGCATATAACATGCGGTTTTCTTTAAACGAATAAATATAGATCGCCTCATCCGGGAAGCGCCTGATGGTTTTCTTAAATTCCTTTGCCTCCGGACTGTTGAGATCAGCCGGCACGTCTGTGATAAAAGTCTTTGAATAGTTCCCTAAGTCCAACCTGTCGGATTGCATATTTTTTTGCCCTAAAAGTAACAAAGAAAATGAGAACCTGCGAATTTACGCAGTTGACCAGTCATGAATACTATGATACTTTTGCCGCTGTAATACAAGCTATTAATAATAGCAGGACAAACGCTGAAAGGCCTTTTATCCGGTACCCCATAAACCATACTTCTTTATCAGCTGATGGTTTATCATTATAAAGTTGAGTTCGAAAAACCGCCCTTCTCCGTCATTCTTGTCATGTTCCCCAAACATAGCGCGGCTTTTACAGCCACGCTATGTTATTTCCGAATACACCTGCTTTCATTTTAAGCCCCGGTAACGGCCACCCTCCCGGCCTAAAATGGGGATGTCGCATCTGCCCCAGATACTGTCGCTTTTACACCGCCTAGTTCCGGCAATACCTATGTAAATTTGTTACAGGTCAAATTTTGAAGCGCCATGAACAACGCCCATTTTGATACGATAGATGCATACATTGCCACTTTTCCCAGGGCCATACAAACCATCCTGGAAGAAATCCGGACCACGATAAGAAAAGCCGCGCCTGATGCAGAAGAAGCTATCCGTTATGGTATTCCCACATTCAGGTTACAGGGTAACCTGGTGCATTTCGCCGCGTTTAAAAATCATATTGGCTTCTATCCCACCCCCAGCGGTACGGAAGCATTTAAAGATGAAATAGCTCCCTACCGCGCCGGGAAAGGCACGATACAATTTCCACTGGATGCCCCCATGCCGTTAGGCCTCATTACTAAAATTGTCAAGTTCCGGGTAAAGGAATCAATGGCTGCCAAAGTGGCTGTAAAGAAGAAATAAATGCGGCGCGTTAAAACCGGCCGTAGATATACCTGCGGGTAAACTGGTGCCGGTCAAATCTTTATCCGCTACCACCGCAAACTGTGCGTGAACAAGGGAACAGGCAGGTAGTAAAAGAGCCGCTGATATTATTTTTCTATAGAGAGATAGCATATGCAGGGGGGACCAGGTATGCTACAAGTTATGGGAAATTTTGTTCGTCACCATATTTCGTATACCCGCTGCCGGTATAGATCAGCGGGAAGACTCCTTTAATTGTTGAAACAGCGCCGCCATAGCGGGGTGTTGCTTAGCGGTAGCCGGATACCGGGCAATCTGTTGCTGCACATAGCGCACGCGGCGATCTGTGAGCGGATGAGTGCTAATAAACTCAGGGATATGATGCTGGTGATCCAGTTGTTGCAATGTTTCCATCAGCGACAGCATACCTTGCTGGTCAATATGGTTTTCCCGGAGGGTTGCCAGACCAGTCAGGTCAGCCTGCTCTTCATACTGGCGGGAATACCGCAGGCTATTGAGCGATGCCGCATTGGAAAACAGCTGCCCGGTAAGCGTACCCCCTCCGCTGAAGATTAGGTTGATGATCAGCATACTGCTCATATTGCTGCAAAGGGCGCGGATAGCGTGACGGCGGGTAACGTGGGCCACTTCATGCGATAATAATGCGGCCAGCTGCTCCGGTGTTTTCAGTTTTTTCAACAAGCCGGTATACACCACCATATATCCACCTGGAAGGGCGTACGCATTTTCTATATCCCGGCGGGATACCACAAAGGTGAGGCTATCCCGCGTATCCCATTGTATCTGCCGGGCGAAGGCGGTAAGCAGGGCGCTGGCCGCCGTATCCACCAGCTCGGGGTTGCTGTTACGCGCCATTTCCCCCAGCTGCCGGTCGAAGGAGTGCGGCAACCGCTCTGCTGCGATGCCGGCGCACCAGGGCAATACCACGAAATTGCCAACCAGCAGGAGCGCTATCATACCCAGCACAATAGCCAGGCTCCATTTAAGGCCGCCACGGACCACCAGCTGCTCAAGGCGGGTAATCCGTGACGGCTTATAATACTGCAGGAACGTTTTTACAAACGCCGGATCGCTTACCTCCAGCGTGCCAGCATCCGCCCCCTGGTGGGTAATGCGGATAAAGCTGCGGTCAGTCAGGTCGACCTGCATATCGGCAAATAACCAATATACCGGCTGGACGACGCCGTCTTCTGCACCCGGTACCTGTAGCAACAAACCCGCTTCTACTACCAATACGGTAATAGTAATAGATTTGGCTACCTGGTGATTGTAAAATTGTCCTGTAAACATTCCTGGTTAAATAATGCTCAGATCCAGCATGTCTGCCAGGTCTTCGCCAGTTGCGTTTTTATATTCCTCTTCTGTTTGCGCCAACTCATCCAGTGCGATATTGCCTTCTATTTCCACGTTGTCCATCAGGAACTTGATGGTATTGGTTTGCACCCAGGCATAGCCGATGCCCAGCGTGAAAATCAACAACAAGGCATTCAAAATCAACAGCCCGGCAAAAGCACCGCCAGATGCGGTAGAACGGAAGTTAAACACTTTATCGCCATGCAGCAAACGCATATGATCAATATTATAGCGGAAAATATCTGCCTGCCACCAAAAACCATAAATTCCCAGGGTGATAATGGTCAGGAAATATCCTTTCAGGTTCATCTTGAAATACTCCCAGCCATCTCCCTCATAGAAAAACACTCCGCTTCCAAAACGGATATTGCCTACCACATAGTTGCGGATTTTCATAAACATCCAGGAGCCATAAAAGCCCAGGGTAACGATGGTCAGTAACATTTCTCTGATAAACAATTTTACAAACTCATTCCGGTTACCGCGGTATCCGAAACGAATACCTCTCCAGGTAGTCCGGGACCAGTGGTAACGGTTAGCACCGTGAATGGCTACGGGCACCACAAAAACGATCGCCGCCAGGTATACCAGCAGTCCAAGGAAAGGTACTTTCATCCAGGCAAAGAGACCTACCATCGCTCCGATGACCAAAAGAATACCCAGCGCTTTCAGGAAGCCAATAAACATTTCCTTCCCCGTGCCGTTCCAGGCAAAGCGGGAACCTTCCATTTCTGTAGAAGCATAAAGAAAACGCAGGCGCGCTGCACGGGCCCAGGGATAATAAAATCCGAGTGTAACCACCGACAGCAACATGTTCACGATCAGGATACCAAAATAAGAAGATCCACTCCCCTTGAAACTCAAGGAAGGAGCAATTGCTACAGGCCCCGAAGGGCTATACTGTTGTTCCATAAATAGGGATTAAAATGATATAGATTAATGAGGTAAAAATATAAATATTTTTTACAATACAAAACTCCGTTTATTACCAGCACATTCTGGACCATGATATTTCCTTACATTTGGCGACTGGACCAACAACTATGCAGGTACCTTTAAAAACTATCTTGTTCAAAAAAACGGAATGTGGCGTCGACTTTCTGCTGAATGTGCTTGATGGCAAACAACAGCAAAAACGCTGGACCAATAACAATATCTATAACACCAACTTTTTCGAAATATCCTTCTTTAAGAAAGCCAAAGGCCGGCTATTGCTGGATCAGCGACAGGTGGGCATAAGCAATAATACTGTTCTTTTCATTTCCCCCTTTCAGAAAAGGCAATGGCCCGCGGCACTGGAAGAACCGGATTTTACCACGCTGATATTCCAGGAAGACTTCCTGAATGATTTTTTTGCAGACAAGCTGTTCACCTATCGACTGCTTTACTTTTACCAGCTGGACTACCCGCTGAACATGACCATCCCTGCCGATGAAATGGACAGGGCCTGCCATATTTTGCAGGAAATAAAAACAGAGCTTACTGCTACCAAACCTGATAGCGCACATATCATCCGGTCGCTACTGTATTACCTGTTGCAAAAATTAAACAGGCAATACGCCCATCAGCATCATCTGCCTATAGAAAAAACAGAAAACAATTATGCTCACCAGTTCAGGAAACTGCTGGAAGTACATATCCATGAAAAGCAGCGTATCAGCGAATACGCCGCACTGATGGGGATCAGCCGGATTTCTCTGAACAAAGCCGTGCAGGCCCAATTCAATGTAACCGCTACCCACTTGATGAAACACCGGCTACTGGCTGAAGTCCAAAATTACCTCCTGCATGAAAGGCTTACCGTAGCGGAAATTGCCGACAAGCTCAACTTCTCCGAACCACATCATCTCATGCGGTTCTTCAAATCGCAAACAGGTCTTACCACCGGCGAATTTATGGCCAGCTATCAAAACAGGCCCATTGAATAGCGCTTATCAAAATGGTAGTATCGGGCGCTGTTTGGGTAGGCAGCAGGCCAACCGGAGCTTGTATCTTTGACGTATAAAATCATTTGATATGTCGAGCATACAGCTAATAAGAAACGCTACATTGGTGATCCATTACGCCGGGAAAAAGATATTGGTAGATCCTATGTTCGCGCCCAAATCAGGTTTACGCTCTATTGCAGGAAAAGTGAAAAGTCCTACCGTAGCACTTCCGCTGCCAATAGCAGACATCATCCGCGGCACCGACCTGGTGCTGGTGACCCATACTCACGCGGATCATTTTGATGCTGCTGCCAGTGAAGCCTTAGATAAATCTCTGCCGTTGATCAATCAGCCCGCAGATGAGGCTTACTTCCAAAACGCACAATTCACTAATGCTATTACTGCATACGATACGCTCACCTGGGAAGGTATTACCATCCAGCGAACAGGCGGAGAACACGGTAGCGGTGAAGTACTCCAGAAAATGGGTACCGTGAACGGGTTTGTATTAAGCGCTGCAGGCAAACCTACCATTTATATTGCCGGCGATACTATCTGGATCCCGGAAATAGCGGGGTACCTCCATACCTTTCAGCCAGATTACGTAGTGATTAATTCCGGTGGCGCGGTCATGCCGGGTTATGAAGACACGCCCATCCTTATGGAAGAAAGTCAAACCATGGAGCTGATAAAAGGAAGCGGCCATGCTAAAATAATTGCGGTGCATATGGAAGCTATTGACCACTGCCGGACTACCCGGGAATCCTTACGTCAGAAAGCAAACGCGTGGAACGTACCGGAAGGGAAATTGACCATCCCCCAGGATGGAGCAATGGTAACGCTGCAGTAAACTCCTGCTAAACAGAAAGCATATACGAAAAAACCTTTGTTTTAGCGGACTTTTCTGCGTATGAGCTATCATCCTGGGATGCTTTATTCCTAGCAATGCAGCGGTGCGAAATGCTGCCGTTCACGGCTTCATATTGGACAGGATCTCCTGCCAAATTAAACGCACGATCTGCTCCTTTTCAACGGTATCCAATCTTTCCTTTACCGTCGTTTGTCCATCTTCATTAAATTCAAGATGTGCAGGAATAAAAGCAGGTAACACATTTTCTTCTTCTGCCGATGAAACGCTATAAGTAGTGATATCCTGCTCTTCATTTACATTCACATGAAAGCGATACGGCTTCTTGTCTATGTAAACAGTAATATCAGTTGTTTTCATTTGCATGTTTTTAACGGTTTTTAAATAGATGGAAATGCCCTGTTGATGTTGCAACTCAGTACACCTTTTTAGCGTGCCAAAAATCAGGAGTTATTAAACCAGTGAAAACAATAACAGTACCATTAATGCCATTTTCGGAAACTACATCATCGTCAGTTGACGTTGCAAATACCTGCGTGTACACCCCGGGCAATAGTATATCACACTTGTGAAGATCATTCCGACGGGAAAGACCTCATATCCGAATTTCGCATCACTATGTGCAATTCGTTACCCATTTCCCCCAGAAACCATCGTCATTAAATAGGTTGCGCGATTATTGAAGAATAGGTAGCAATACCATATCATATGGTTCACTGCCGTATTACTTAAACAAACTGGTTCTCTTTTTGGAAAACCAGTTTTATTTCTCCAACTTTGTCCAATAAAAACAGCAGCATTGGAAAAACACAGGGATAAGATTGAGCAACTTAGCGTTGCCATGGAAGGCCTGGGCCTTACACCGGTGGCGGCACGGACCTATATTTATCTCTTGCTGTGTAAAGACCACCAGGCTACGTTTGAACAGATCGTGGATTATTTCGGCGTGAGCAAAAGTGCCGTATCAAATGCCATCAAAATGCTGGAATCTACTAAAATGATCACGTCTAAAACTGTGGGCGGCCAGCGAAAACGCTACTTTTCGGCCAACCTGGCTGGCATCTTTAATGAGCAGACCATGACCGACAGGATCAAGGTTTTTTTCGGCATCCTGGATGAAATCAGGTCTATCCGCCACACCGATGACGCATTGAATGAGGAACTGGAAGCAGTAGCCCTGCTCTATAAAATGATGCTGGTAGAACTGCCGCTAATAATGGAACGATGGAAACGGACCGTCGCACTCAACAAAGCCCATCCATAAAGGCTTTTTTTTGCCGCGTTTGGTTCTTTAAGTTCAGAACTAAAAGAATAACAACTATTTAACGATGAAAACAGGGATTATTTTTCTGTTGCTGGCTGCCCAGATCCGGGTAGCGGCGGGACAAGTCATGCCGGAGAAAGACACAGGGCAACCTGCCACTACCTTCAGCTTACAGCAATGCCTTGACTATGCCAGCGCCCATAACCACGAACTGTTCGCCAAAGCGCAATCGGCCGATGCGGCTAATCAAGACCGGAGAACAGCGACAGCCGCTCTTCTCCCGGACATTACCATCACCGCAGCCATCAACAACTACTGGAAAATTCCCGTACAGGTATTTCCTGGAGAACTGGTAGGCCGACCTCCCGGCACTTTTGTACCAGTACGCATGGGTACTCCCTGGATGGGCAACTACGGTGCAGAAGCCAGCCTGCCCCTCGTAGATGTAAAAACCTGGCAAAACATCCGCCTGGCTAAGCTGCAGCAACAGGCTGCCAGCGGCGAATACCACTCCTTGCAACGGCTGCTGCAGAAAAATGTACGCATGGCTTACTATAGCGCACAGTTGCAGCAAGACTACCTGGTGGTAACACAACAACTGTACAGCAACTACCAGCAAATTCATGATCTGCTACAACTTCAGTTTAATAAGGGCCTGACAGATAAAATTGCTTTTAACCAGTCGGCCGTCCTGCTGAAAAACAGGCAACAAGCCGTAGAACAGGCCGCCGCATCATTGCAGGAAGCCTGGCTCGATCTGAAATTCTGGATGGGCTTTCCGCCCGACAGTCTGCTGCACACGCAGCCTACAGATCCTTTACCGCCGCTGGACATCCATAACTATAACGCCACGCAGCTCCCCGACTATGAGGCCGAGCAGCTGAAAGTATCTATCGCAGCACAACAATACCGCCATACTCAAGCTTCATTATATCCAAGCTTACACCTGAAAGGTTCTTATCAGCAACTGGGATTTGGCGATCAAATCAATTTCATCACCCGCTCGCCCTGGTTTACCGTTGGCTTTGCCGGCGTGGAATTACGTTTCCCCCTATCGTGGTCCAATTTCTCCGCCAAACCCCGGAGTAAGAAAGCGCAGTGGCAGGCTAGCTCCAGCCGGTTCAAACAATATGAAGCAGAACAGGAAAAAAAATATCGCGAGGAAAAAATACTGCTGGAAAAAGCAGCGGGCGATATACAGGTACTAAAAGAAAATATTGCCCTGGCGCAGGAAAATGAAGCCCTCAGCAGGCAGAAGATCAATAAAGGGATTATCGATATGATACAGTTGAAGGAAATACAACAAGACCTTTACGATGCTGAAGTAAAACTCAACGACGCGCGTACCGACTTTTTCAAACACTACACTGAACTCAACTATTTGCAACATCAATAACGATCTGCATGAAAACATGGCTTACTATAACAGGAATGACAATACTGTTCATTGCCTGCAAATCCAAAATGGCTACCTATACGGTGCAGTCCCGCACCCTGAATGAAGCCGTATATGCTTCCGGGGAAATAATGCCTGAAGCCTACTATTTCCTGAAAGCCAATTCCGCCGACCTGCTGCTGAAAGTGTTGGTAAAAGAAGGCGACACCGTACAGCAAAACCAGGTACTGGCAGTATTGGGCACACCCGGCCAGCTGGAACAGGTGAGCATCCTGCAACAGCAGGTAGCCCTGGCTGGCGCCAATACACAGGAAAGCGCTGCTCCGCTAACAGAATTGAAAAAGCGGATCGCGCTGGCCCAAACACAGCTGGAACAAGATGCCCTTAACGCCAAACGCTATACGGAGCTGGCACAAAGCAAGGCAGTATCGGAGAAAGATGCGGAACAGGCCAGGATACAGGCCGCCAACAGCGCTACACAATATAAAACCTTGCAGGACCAATACCATGCCATGCAAAACGATCTGGCCGCTAAACTGCTGCAGGCCCGGCAACAACTGACCGCCACGGCACAAGATCGCGAAGGCAAAGTGCTGAAAAGCCCTGTGAATGGACGCGTATACAGGGTATACCTGAAACCCGGCGAGCTGGCACAACTCAATGATCCCGTGGTGATGGTGGGACAGCCCGGCTCCTTCAAGCTGGAATTACTTGTGGACGAGCGGGACATCAGCAAAATACATAACGGCCAGCAAGTGTATTTCGAAACCGATGTCTACAAAGGCAAACAGTTTGCGGCGACCGTCAATAAGATCATTCCGCTGTTGCAAAAAGAAAGCCGCAGCTTCCAGGTGGAAGCCGCCGTCCGCGATACTGCTCTCTTTTACCCGCAGTCGTCCGTAGAAGCCAACATCGTTATACGGGAACACATAACAGCGCTGGTAGTGCCGGCTAATTACCTCCTGAAAGGCGACAGCGTGTACCTGCAACAAGGCAAAGCATTACAGAAAACCGCGATTGTTGCCGGCATCCGTAACGGCGACTGGGTGGAAGTTAAATCCGGACTGAAAGCAGGTGATGTCATTGCCCTAAAAGAAGTACCATGAAACTAATTACTAATATCAAACTCGCTGCTACCATCGCATTCACGCATATGCGCACCCGGTTGAAACAAACGCTGATCGCCACTGCCGGCGTCACCTTCGGGATTACCGTCTTTATTTTTATGGTCAGCTTCATACAAGGCTCTAATGATTTCGTACAGGCCGTAGCGTTTGAACAATCGCCCCACCTAAGGCTATATAACGAAATACAAACAGCACCGGCCAATATCATCGACAGGACCCATCCCGGTAACATCAACCTGGTCAGCCATGTTAAACCAAAAGACATCCTGCTCAACCTGAAAGATGGTCCACAGGTGGTACAGGCATTACAACAGGACCCGCGCGTAGCGGCCGTTTCCGGCGCTGTCAGTACCCAGGTCTTTTATCGCCTGGGCTCCAGTAGCATTAATGGTACCATCAATGGTATCCGCTTCGAACAGGAAAATGCCCTGTTTAATCTGCAAGCCAAACTGGTAGAAGGCAGCTTCAAAGAGCTGGCCACCCTGCCCAACAGCCTGGTAGTGGGCGTTGGCCTGGCGAGGCGGCTCAACGTTAAAACCGGCGACCGGCTCGAAGTGACAACCGACAAAGGCAACAACTTTTCTGTGAAAGTGGTCGGCATCTTTAAGACGGGGCTTACCGACATTGATAAACAACAAAGCTATGCGAGTTTGCATACCGTACAGCGGTTCCTGGAAGTACCGGTGTCCTATATTACCGACATCAAAATAAAGCTACATGATATGGAACTGGCCCCGGCCATGTTGCCGGAGCTGCAGGCTAAATACGGCGTTCACGGTTCCGATTGGAAACAGGACAACTCCGCCCTGCTCGAAGGCGATGCCCTCCGTAAAATGATCGTATATGGCGTAGCCGTTACAATCCTATTAGTTGCCGGCTTTGGTATTTTCAACATCCTCACCATGATGATCTATGAAAAGATGAAAGACATCGCCATCCTGAAAGCCATGGGCTTTTCCGATACCGACATCCGCTGGATATTCCTGGTGCAGGCGCTGATGATTGGGATCACCGGCGCGTTAATGGGACTGGTATTCGGATTCCTCGCTGCTTATGGCATTTCCAAAATGCCTTATAAGAGCGATGTAATGATCACGCTGGATCATCTGCCCGTCAGTTTCAGTGCCGTGTATTATGTTACCGGCTTCACTTTCGGGATGCTTACTACTACCCTGGCCGGCTACCTGCCTTCCCGCAAAGCCGCCCGAGTAGATCCTATCACGATTTTAAGAGGATAATCATGAACCTGATAGAAGTTAGGAACATCAACAAATACTTTTACCAGCCAACCAAAATGCAGGTGCTGAATAACGTAGACCTGGACATCGAAAAGGGCCATTTTGTTTCCATCACCGGAAAATCGGGTAGCGGTAAATCTACCTTGCTGTATCTGTTGTCGACCATGGATACCGATTTCGACGGCAGTATCCGCATTAACGGCGAGGAAATGCAGGGCAAACGTAACCGGTGGCTGGCCGACTTCCGGAATCATCATATCGGATTTGTATTCCAGTTTCACTACCTGCTACCCGAATTCACGGCGCTTCGCAACGTAATGCTGCCTGCATTAAAACTGGCTCGTTATACACCTGCTGAAATAGAGCACCGCGCCATGGACCTGTTGCAATTACTGGGCGTGGAGGCACAAGCTAACAAGCGTGCATCGCTGCTTTCTGGGGGACAACAACAACGTGTAGCTATTGCCCGGGCATTGATCAACGAGCCCCTGATCATCATGGGCGACGAGCCTACCGGCAATCTCGACAGCCAGAATGCGGCTATCGTCTTTGATCTCTTTCGACAGCTCTCTTCAGAAAGGGGACAAACCATCCTCACCGTTACCCATGACGATGACTTTGCCCGCCGTTCCGATAAGGTTATTCACCTGGTAGATGGCAGGATTGCAGATTAACAGGCATTTTCGCCTTCAGCACTTTCCTGGTGGTGCTGGTATAGCTATCAGGAAGTATCACCAGGAAACCAATGACAACAACCAGCATCGCAATACTCAATATAGCGGCGGCGCGGTAAGCCGTAACATAATCCTGCAAGGAAGGGTTATCTCCCGTGACGTAGAAGAAAACGCCTCCTATGATACCAGCGCCCATAGCAATAGCAGATTGCTGAGCTGTGTAATAAGAGCCGGATGCAGCTCCCGCAAATTGATGTGGAACACCCTTAAGGGAGAAGGCCAGTAAAGAAGGAAGTACTGCGCCGCATCCAATGCCATACAGCAATAGGATGGCTGCAAATGCGAATGGCCCGGCCTGCAGGTTGTCCAGGAAAAGGATATGCAGTACAAAAGCACAAATCATGGTAAGCACGCCTGCCACCAGTACCTTCTTGCCAAATGAGGGGATCAGTTTTACTGATAAAATAGACGCTATCACATAACCGATTCCCTGGAATACAAAATAGCTACCGGTAGTATAAGAAGGAATACCCAGGCCATTTTGAAAGAATACGCCGGTGATCAGAAAGTAGGATTCCTGCACGAGGAAATAAAACAGCGATGCGAACAAACCAATACGAAAGTCCTTATGATAAAACAGCCGCATATTAATCAACGGCTCTTTTCCTTGAGTCAACTTATTCCGCTGGTGGATGTAAAACAGGTAAAAGAGTGGCGCCGCCGTGAGGAGCAGTACCACACTCCAGGCCGGCCAACCAAGTTCCCTGCCCTGTATCACCGGAAACACCAGGCAGAACAGCGCGGGTGTAAGCAGCAATACGCCTTCGTAGTCAAATTTCAGCGAGGTGTTGCGGGGCGTTTCCTTTAAGAAAAGTCCGGCGAAAATCACCGCTACGATACCCACCGGCACGTTGATGAAAAATATCAACCGCCACCCTTCTACGGCAAAGTGTGTATCTGGTAACAAGCCTCCCAGGAACTGGCCAATAACAGAGGCCGAGCCGGCGATGATACCATAAATGCCAATGGCCTTCATCCGTTCTTTTTCTTCCGGGAATAATACCTGGATATAGGAAACGCCTTGGGGTGTCATGATAGCTGCGGTGATGCCCTGGAAAAAACGGGCTATGTTCAGTTGTCCCGTCGATTGTGCCAGTCCACAAAAGCAGGAGCTGACCGTAAAGAGCAACATGCCGGCAATAAAGATTTTCTTACGGCCGTAGTAGTCACCCAGCCGGCCACCTGTAATCAGCAAACAGGAATACCCCAACAGGTAAATGGCAATGACCAGCTGCAATTCGCCATTGGTGCCCTTCAGCCCTTTCTGGATAGCAGGCAGTGCTACATTCACTACAAATATGTCGATTACCGCCAGAAAAATGGCGGACGATACGATAAGCATAGAAAACCATTGGGATGTTTTTTGTTTCATAAAATAATTATATAGATAGATCTATCTATTTATAAATAAAAAAAATTAAATAACGGAAACGGTGATCGCTTCCAGGAACCGGGTAATCAGCGCTCCTATTGCATCAGGCGCATCTTCCAGGCTATAGTGCCCTGCTTGTGGCAGCTCATACACCTCTCCTTCCGGGAACAGCGACCGGAATAGCGGAAGGAAATATTTCGCATGCAGTGTACGATCGGCGGTTCCCCAGATGGCGAGTGCCGGCAAATGACTGATCTTTTCCAACGCCGCTGAATCGGGTTTTTCAAACTGATGGGCGCCGGCGGCAAACCCTGCGGCCCATCCCAGCACGCCGGCGCAGTCGGCCGGAGTTGGAAAAGGCGCGCCATAAGCTTCCAGCCAGGTGGGGGTAATGAGATCGTTACGCTCAAATCCATTTAGCTTCAGCGTGCTGAGGATGTTGTAGCTGCTTTCATTGAGTACGCTTTCTAGTCGTTCCTCCTTCGCGGCCTGCAATATCCAGCGGAACCAGGGCGATTCCTGCGCATTGGCCTCCAAAGCAGCTGGCAGGCCCGGTTGCCCAAAAGCAACGGGGCCATTTACACTCACTACCGCGGCAATACGCTCCGGATGTCTTGCTGCCAGGCCCATTCCAACAGGGCCGCCGAAGTCATGCATCACCAGGGTGATATCGTGCAAATCGAGGCCCAGCACCAGCTTTTCCAGGTTATCGATGTGGTCCTGCAACCAATATGTACGGCCGGCCGGCGTTTCGCTTTTCCCAAACCCCATATGGTCGGGAGCAATGACCCGGTGGATATTAGCAAGCTCGCGGACCAGGTGCCTGAATAAATAGCCCCAGGTGGGTTCTCCGTGCAAACAAAGCACTACCGGCCCTTTACCTTCATCCACGTAGTGCATATTAAATCCAGGCGCCGTGCTGAAATGAGGCGCAAAGGGAAATGTACCCTTAAAGGTTTCATCGCGAGGTATCATATTTATTGGTTTGATGGAAAATGAAATAGATAGATATATCTATTCATATTTAGCTTTAAAAAAAGTCCCGGCTAAGGGACTGACAAATCAGGAGATCATTTTCCTGATAAACTTTTTGACCCCTTCCAGGGCCTTAATATTCCTCGAGATAGTGGCGTTTACCGTGGCTCCCTCTACCATTAAGAAAAAATTATCCGCCAGCAGTTTCCTATCTACCGGACCATCATAATCCAGTTGCTGAAAAAGCCCTTGCAACAGCATGCGTTGTCTGTTCTTATGGCCTTCCACCAACTGTTGCACTTGCTGGTCCTGCGTTCCTATCTCCGCAATAATTTTAATAAAAGGACAGCCATAAAAGTCAGGCTGCTGCTGTGCAATCCGGTAGTCGATAAACTTCAATATTTTTTCGCGGGGATGACTGATACCCTGGGTAAATTTCTCCAGGCCCTCAAACCATTCTTCTTCCTGCTTCCTCAGGTAAGCCAGCAGCAAGTCGTTTTTGGAGGGGAAGTGATTATACAATGAGCCAATGGCAATATCGGCTTCCGCAATGATTTGGTTGATTCCCGTTTGGTTAAATCCCTGGTGGTAAAACAAATCGGTGGCCACATTCAGAATCCGGTCTCTCACTTTTACTTTTTCCTTCATAACCTTGTTTGAGCTGCTAAGGTATAAAAGTTTTCTTAAAAATAGATAGGTCTATCTATTTTTAAGAAAAATCCGGCGAAGTGATTTCTGTGAACAAACAACCGCCGGTACTTCGAAGCAACCTGGAAATTGCTGGGGCCGGTAGCCTTTAAATTCCCCTGGCATAGTCTTCCAGGTATTGAAAAGTGGGTGTCAACTGGCCCTTATCGACGATGGTGGCCTTCCGGATCATCTCATTATCCTCCTTCAGCAATTCTTCAAACACGTATTTCATGAGCTGGTCGCCGAAATACTGCGAGGCGTCGCGTGGTAGTTCATTTGGCAAATTGCTCACGCACATCATATCAACGGTACCCGGAAGATAGGGCGCCGTTTGCGCCATGGTATCCCTGTTAACGCCGTATACCGGTTGTTCGATAGTACTATCGCCCAGGTTACAGGGTATCGATCCATTGGTATCGTCCGTAATATCCGCGATCACCTGGATATGGAAATTATCTTTTTTGAGATCATCCGGCTGGAAGAGTGGAGGAATATTATGGTCCCAATAAATACCGTTCATAAGAATATCGCTGACAGTAACATAAGGCAGGAAACGGCATTCATATTCCTCCGGATGTGCATGGAAGTCATTCCTGCTATAGGTTTTATCATTCTTGCGCAGGTACAACTCTCCCGCTTTCAACTGGGTATATACCGGGTAGCTATACTTGTTGATGAGATATTCTTCCGGTGGAATGTACTTAATACCGAGCAATCCCATAATCTCCAGGGCGCCCGCTGCCACCCGCCCGGAGCCGGTAATCACCATTTTCATGGGAGGTAGCTTGATCCCAAAATAATGGCTAATTAGTTCCTGGAAATCATGACAGGTATGTACTCTTTTAAAATGAAACAGTTTGGTTTTCTCGCCGTAAGCCATCAGACCATTGTGCGCCCCTACCACACCGGCAAAGAAGCCAAAGCCCAGGATACGCTGCCCATCCGGGTGTACCAGGCATTCATAATCGATGAGCGTTATATTTTTTTCCAGGATGGCCTGCAGCATATGCTGGTTATGCGGCTGTTTCTTTTTCGTGTGACTGAAGAACAGGTAGGTCTTC
This sequence comes from Chitinophaga sp. Ak27, assembly GCF_012726295.1. Taxonomy (GTDB): domain Bacteria; phylum Bacteroidota; class Bacteroidia; order Chitinophagales; family Chitinophagaceae; genus Chitinophaga. Next base: position 179,192 of record NZ_JABAOB010000001.1, read on the forward strand.
CCTCCTATTAATTTTTCTACCGGCACTTCTTTAATACCCATCAGAACAGAACAGCGGGAAAGATCTTCCCGCAGTGTAATTCCGGCCTTTTCATATTCTTCATCTTTAAAGCAGCGCCATGGAGATGGTTGTACGTATAGGCGTACCTGTGGGAAGTGCTGTTGTATCCAAACACATTGTTTGGGTGTAAACGCCACCCTGTTGTCATGCGGCTGTTTTTCCTCCCTTATAAGCCCTATATGAATCGTGTTTTCCATTCTCTGAATGTACGGTATTTTAGTGAACCGGGAAGGTGGTCGTAAAATTTTTACGCGATAAAACAAACCCGGGGCAGTACACATCAAACACTTTATGGTAGCCTATTTACAGGGTTTCAGTTCTACCATCTAAGAACGGCAGCGGAAAAAAATATCAGGTAAAATGAAAAAAAATATTGGAGATTAAAAAAGAGTTTCTATATTTGCATCCCGCAATTGACGCGGAGAGTTCTTATAAAAGTATTGCCCAGATGGCGGAATTGGTAGACGCGCTAGACTCAAAATCTTGTTTCGGCAACGGAGTGCAGGTTCGATTCCTGTTCTGGGCACCTTGGTTATCAACTATTTATAAAGGTCCGCAATTGCGGGCCTTTTTCATTTTCAATAATTTGCAAACAACCCTCTGGCGGCTTATTTAAAGAACTATATCTACGAATTTAGTCGTTACATGCTGAAACTACAATTTCTCCTAAATAATTTGGAACTGTTAAAGGATAGATGAACAATCTTTTTGTATTGATCTAATGGTCACTCTGTTATGCTCTGTTGGATAAACGGAGTATTTAGGTACTCTCTATATCACACAAGAAAGCCCCGGTGAATGAACCAGGCTATGAATTTGAAAAACCCATCCCCTGATATCCTCTCACCAAAGCCTTATTTGCCAATTTCCGCTGGACGCAAAACAGGCTACTTGGAAATCACATCGTATTTCAAAAACAGGAAATCAGCAGGACGCTTGATAAAAAAACTGATATTTCCGCTGGCATCAGCTTTTTTCAACATGGCTTCTCCTGTTTGCAGATTAATAATTTTGATCGTTTTACCTGCCAAAAACTTCAGGGCTACTTTTTTTGCCTGTTCCTCGTTATGTAATTCTCTGAACAGTAGTAAATAGTTGTTCAGCACGCCCTGTTCACTGATCATTTGAAACCCGGACCAACCTTCATTATCAGGCTTATCACCTATCGGGAAGGTATAAGAAGTGAACATCTTCTTTCTGTGCTCTTTATACAATGCTATGAATTTTTTCAGTTCAGCATGTCCCTGTGGATCAAGATACTGGCCGCTTTGAAAAAAACATGGTACAAAGGGTATACCCATGGCAAAGGTATAGGAATGACTATATTGCGGTGCATCGCTTCGTTCAGCGTTAGAACGCTTTGGATTTTGCAGTAATACCTGCAATTTATTACTGTTGAAATACTTAGCCATTAACCAATGCTGACGCAACACCTGGTAAGGAACCATCGTTAAATGTGCCGGCAAACTTTCCTGTATATTTTGAAAATAAATGCTTCCATATTCTTTACAATAATACCAGCCGTAACGGGGATCATCGTATTCGGGACATAGGGTGAATTGTGTTTTCATGGGTGCATACTTCATCACATCCCGGTACTTTTTTATCCGGTCTTCATAGTCTCTGCGATCATGCAATTGATCAAAGTCCACTTTCCAGGAAATAAATCCCAAAGCATCAATATTTTTTTTCATTTCTTCCGCTGTACAATACTTTGCTGTTACCCAAAGCCCGAAACGAAGATTGAATTTATCGGCCTGTGCTTTAATTGTTTCCCACCCATCTTTGTAACGGGGTTCAAAATCCCTGGCATCTCCAAAGCGCCCTCCCTTTTGCCAGCCATCGTCAATCTGCATTACTTCCACCCCTACATCTGCCAGGGCCGGAATTTCTTTCATCAAATAGTCTTCTTCCGTAAATCTTGCTCCGTCAGGGTCTGCAGGGCCCCATGTGTTGCTAAGGATGAACATATCCCTTTCCGGAAAAACAGGGTAACGGGTGCGGTCAAATTTTTTCAATGCCAGTTGCATGCCGTCATTACCACCATCCCATAAAATGGTCCATGTAGCCCAGCATTCCCGGAAACGATCGGCCACAATTTCCTCAGCGCCCAGTCCCCAACCGGTTACCATTAATCCATCGGGGCCGGAATAAAAACTACCGGTGAGATGTCCCTGCTGATTTACGCATTTAGGTGATTCTTTCACCAGGGTAACCCCTTCGCTCCCCTTCTTATATTCAACACTAATTCCGCTTGCCCAGTTATTGTCTTCAGGTAAAAACAGCGGATAGCCCGTTACTATTTTTTCCTCCAGCATATCACGGCTGGGATCATGTCTTCCTCCGGGATTATTATAATACCCCCAATAGCGACGCTGGTTTTCTACAGCAAAATTCAAAGGCAGATAATCGCAACGAGGACCAGGCAGTTCCATATTGTACCCATAGCTATTCACCTTTTCTTCTTCTGCCCTAATATTCTTGGCAACAAATCCCTCCATGGCTTTGAGACGCAACTGAGTACGGATGCCTACTGCATCGGGGTATACCCATATCACATGTTGCACCAACAATGCAGACGCAGGATATTCTATTGTAGATATAATTTGAAGATATTTATTACTAAACCCTTCATCATTACCTTCTGTAACGGCGACACTAACTAGCTTCGCTATTGAAGAATCGTTGATAGCGCCGGGCAGGCTCCAGTCGCTCTTCATCTTTGGATTAATTTGCACATACTCTTTACCACGTAATAAACTTTTGAGACTGGTAGTTTGCAAACCACTGCCAGTCCATTTCCAAATCCTTTCCAATTTACCGGTAGAAGCAGTAATTTGATCTTTCTTCACCGTCACCGTGGCATTTTCTAAACGGTAAACCGAATCCGCAACGGGCCGTAGGCTCCCTTTTTGAGCCAGTGCAGGAGCGGCTGCATAGGCGAACATGCCTAGTAATAGTGCTAATAGAGACTTCATTATATATCAGTTAAACTGTTTACGAACTTTTTTATATCTGACATCATCTTGCCATTTTCTGCTTCCGTGTCAGCTTTCCATTATCAACCAGGCCTTCAAAAACTTTCCTCCCCGGCCCTCTTAGCTTAAAACGCACATTCCATTCTTTCGGCCAGGCGGGTAAAAGCCGTACCTCCTCACTGTCGTATTGCAAGAGCATGCGCTGTAGCGCAATGGAAGCCACACTGCCATGATCCTGATCAGGTGTCCAATCATAATTGGGGCCCCAGAAGGCAGGAAAACGGAAGCCGGTGTCCCATTTTGAAAAGCTTTCTACAATCATTTTCTTTGCGTCTTCCGACAACCCAAGACAAGCGGCCTGAATAGAATTTTGCTGCCAGCCCCCGTTTTCTTTATGTGTTTTTGCAGCAAACGTTCTCCTGGCTAACTCCACATTGGGCTTGCCGAGTGCAAACATCCTGTATGGAAAAACGGCATATAACTCTGGATTTTCCATATTGGCCTTATTGCTATATGTATACGCCGGTGCAAGCAACGTATCATTACCTACTACCCGGATGGGCAAAGCCGGTAAATCGCTCACCAGCTTAGTCCACTGCTCTCTTTTCTCTTTTCCTGTAAGCGCCGAGGGCAGACAAAGCATTTTTCCGGCCACAGTGGCTATGCCAACAATTTCAGGCAATGGATTCACTGCCGAGTGAAAGGTTTCTAAGGACATAGCGGGGTCGAAGAGAATTTTCCCGTCCTTACCACGTCTCCAATGCTGATCATAGAAAGTAAGAATCTCCGAAACAAACGGAACCAACGTGTCTCTCGCAAACCGGCTACTCCTTGTAAATGAATAGTAATCCAGCATCATCAGCGACAATTCCAGGCCACTCTGCCAGTAATAACGGATATAGGGGTTTTTGGCATAGCCATCTTTAAGGGTATCTCTATTACATCCGTAATCACCATCGGCATATGTGCCCCAGAAGTTCATTGTTTCTGGAAAGAAAGCACCTGCATGCCCGTAATATTTTATTGTCGCTGCTTTTCGGATAGGCAATGCCTCCATATACATAGAAAATAGTGGCTGCATCAGATCAAAGTCGCCGGTTGCAAGCAAAGACCAATAAGGCAGGCGCGTATTTTGCCACCAGTAGCATCCGCCCCAGAGGCGAAAATCAGCATTCAGGTTCTTATAATCGCCAACACGGTTATAAGTATCTACAGTAAAAATACTGCCGTTAAATTTTATGGGCGAATTACCTCTGCCACTACAGGCGGTAATGAAACGCTGTAAAATATATCCCTGTGTTACCGTTTCTGCCTCTTTCCTGTTAGCAGGGTCCTTTGCTGTAATGAAAATATACGAGCGGTTCCAAAACTGCTTCCACCACGCCTTATGTGCCGCTTCCCGCTTTGCCACGGGAATGGCGCTAATGGATGCTGCGCGGGCAAATAGTGTTTGCTTCCATTGTGCTACACTACCTCGCTGCGTGAGCGGAAAAATATTGATTAGAAAATTGCCCGCCGCCTTTTTGGTGGTAAGCACCGTGTCAGAAATATTGCTCATTCCTGCCGCTTCAATCATAAGCCCGAAATTCCGGTGGAGCAAAGGATCCACATCTTTATTTTTAAATGTTGACAAGGACTGTATTTGAAGATTATGGCTCCAAATGGAATTAACGTTGTGGTGAAATGCAACAATTCTATTGCTGTTGTTCAATTGCAACGAATCAGCCTCCTCATACACTATTTTCTCACAATCCTCCGACACCTGTTTAGCACCAATGCCCCAAACACCCCATCCATCATAGCCAAGTAGCGGCCGCCGCTCTTTTCGCCAGTTTTCATAAGTCACCCGTACATTCACTGGATTTCTACTTTTTATATCCACCTGTATCACCGGATGATTAGCATCTATCCAGCATCTTATTTTAGCATTGCCATAACTGATAAAGATTTCTCCATCCTGCAATTTCAGTTCCTGTAAGAATTTCCCTTCATCCAGGGGGTTAGGTGTAACAGATACACGTACTTTTCCCAATTTCAACAACCGGCCCAAATCGTCCCATGCATCAGTTTTGGAGACATAAAAAACCAAGTCCCCATTAGCTTCCACCCAAATGTTAGCGCCAATATCGCCATTACCAAGCGGCATTGACCCCTGCGAGTTTATTCCCGGCGACGACCACGCAATATTGAAATCATTTAATGTCTTTTTCTGTGCAAAAATGTCCGGTATCAATAATGCAAAAAACAAGTAAAAAAAAACTACTTTCCTTATCATTTAAATAGTCGGTTTAATATTCATAAATACTTTTAGACATCAACATTATCCTTACTTTAAAACCGAAGTTTAATAAACTTACTTCACTTTTTCATCCCGGATAATGTCATCAACATAGTCTTACCTGCTTTTATAAATACAACAGGACAAGTGCTGATGAATCCCTGCGGATAAATTTGAGCTGGATTATTGTCAACGAACACCCGAACATTCGCATCAAATTTTGTAGGATTGCAAATAGTAAGTGTGTTGCCGTTCAGTTTCGCCTCCACATGGTCAAATACCACCAATTCCTTTTTAACAGGATTGACATAGATACCCGGAATCTGCGCTACGGTAAGCATAGCACTCACCTGCGCCCATGTATTACCATGAAATACGCTACCTATGTTTTCATGCCCTTCCCAATCACTTAGGTTTACCCGCTCATTGATCCAGCCAACATGTTGGTCTTTGATGGGACGATCGGCCCTTGCAATATATTGCATGATGTTATGCGCTACATCATAAGCCATACCTAAGTATAATTTGTTGCCGGTAGCTCTGTACAACTTAAGCAGGCAGTCGCCGGACAATGTGCAGATGCCTGGACCGCCGTGTTTGTTTTGCGTGTTGGCCCATACAGCGCCGGTAGTTTTCATATCTAATTGACCAAACAAAGAGGATGCAGGAAATTTGTAATCATAAGTAACCATCCAGGTAGCGCAAAAAGCAGCTGCATCTTCGGCATAATGCAACCATTCTTTTTCTTTTGTTACCTCGTACATGGTCATGAATGATTCAAGCATAGCAAAAGCCGTTTCAGCATCGTTGTTCTGCAATATCTCGCCGGGACCTCCACATGAAATTCCTTTTACAGTGAAATTTTTGTAGTAATAACGTGCTACTTCTTTGGCTACCGCCAGCCATTGCGACTTATTTTCAAACTTCGATGCCAAAGCCAACCCAGCAATCGCCATAGCTGCGCTGTTGCTGCCGCCCACCTTTATTTCGGCCGTTTCGATATCAATGAACTGACCCCACTGGTGATTTTCCCGCCAGAGATTTACAAATGCTTCGGATAATTTATGAAGGGGTGCTTGCCATGCTACGGGCATGGTCCAATTCTTATTTTTCAATTGCTGTGAAAAACAATACTTATAAGTAAAGTACAATGCATCCGCATTCTTGCGCAACAGGAGTAAATTATCAGGATGTGGCTCCCAAAAACAATCGCTGCACCAAACCTTGCCTTTGCCGCAGCCATAAAAGAACCCACTCTTCGCCTGACTTTGGGTGATTATTTTGTGATAATTCTTAAATGATCTGTCTGCGGAACTGTCAGCCCCGATTTCACTTAAAGGCAGCGTAACCATCAAACCACCTACCCAGCCTAATTGCCATTTCAAGTTCCAACTGTCACCACCTAAAGTATATAAGCTATCCTGGGCGCTCCACCAATCGCTTTCCTGCCTTTCCATTAACTCAAACGCCTTACTGAAAGGCAACTGGTTGATACGGACAGAAGTGGCGAAGCTTTTACGAATACTTAGAAATTGATTGTTTAAATCTTTAGGTGACGAAAGATGGTTGAATGTATAAACCCTATATCGGATGGTCACTTTATCACCTTGTTTCAGATCTGCACCTGTTTCCCTTGAAGTCGATAAACTGGCCATACTATAGTATTTCTGCCTCACGCATGGCGCAGCAATGATAAACTCCGCCTTGTTTCGTTTTTCATTTTCTTTAAAAACTAAAACACTGTTACCCAGTTCGGTAGCCTGCTCTGTCAATATCCAGATACCCTTCTTCGTTTTCGGAAAATAGATCCCCACTCCCGGAGTGGAAAGATCGCCTGTATTCAAATCCATTTCCGATTCTCCTTCATACTTATTCAACCGGGGTACATTGGTAATGGTTACAGGCAGGTCTTTATTGTAGTCTTTTTTCTTAAATAAAGGGGGATAGCCGTAATCAAGTACATCAAAACGGTTACCGTTGTATGCTGCCGCAGGCATAATAACATAATTGTCAACCTCCCAATTACTGAACAAAAAGTTTACAGCTACGCCGGCCTTGCTTGCGTTGCCTTTCGCCACTTGAAAAGTAAGGATTGTTTCTTTGTTGTCAGCAGCGGCGCCCTTTTCTCTTTTACACTCCCACACCGCATCATTCACGGTAACGATGGACCGGTTGTTTTTAAAATCAACATCCAGGCATCTTTCGGGTCTATTTCCATTATAGTACTGCACCTGTGCTTTGATGCTCATCTCCGGCGTGACTTGTTGAGAGAACCCTTGCAGGCAAAATAGAAATGATATTATAAGGGCTTTTATTCTATTCATGTCGAAATTGATCCAGACTTTATTAAAAAATAAAACATTCAGCTTCTGCTGATAGCAAAAAAGTTGCGGCTATAAAAATATTCATGTATTTAATAACATGTTACCTTAAAATGTAAGCTCCAAAACATAGTCCATTTCCTGAGGTACCTTCTTCAGCAATAAAATCACGCCTTCTCTACTTTGTGAACCGTCAGGCAAAAATAGTTCTTTTCATCACCTTCTCTAAAAACGGTGGCCGGAGCATTAAAATAAGATTTAAATATACCCTGATGATGAAATCAAAGTTATTCCGGTGCGTGAAGCCACGCGCCGGAATAATTATTCAGATATTAATCATCAATACATCCTTATTGTCCTTTAGGGGGTATCCCAACCCGGGTTTTGTGTAAGCATTTTATTACTCCTGGTAATATCTTCCAAAGGGATTGGTGCTAAATAATCCTTCTCAGGTCTAAATTTGAGCCCTGTTGGAAGTGTCAATTTCCATGGATCATAATAGCCTTTACTGTCCAACTGTTGAGACAGTGTGGTATTAGTAGCAGCGTCATAATCTGCAGGATCGTATCTAAATCCACGGGGCCTTGCTGCATCGCCGCTAAATAAAGCATGTGCCCTCCATCGCTTCCAGTCGTCTGTCCTGTAACCTTCCCCAAACAGTTCGGTGTTTCTTTCATTGCGTACTATTGCCAGCATATTAGAAACTGCATATCCGTAATTGGGCCAGGTAGCATCTACCGTTGGTAAATTACCGGTTAAAGGAGGCATTCCAACCCTTCCTCTGATCCTGTCTATATTATCTGTCAGATCTGGTAAAGCATTATTCAGCTCAACATAAGCCTCAACATAGTTGAGCATGATTTCAGGAACCCGGAAACAGATAGCTGATGTAGTTGGATTACCAGACTGATTGTTGTAATTAATATCAGGATTATTCCCTTTCTTTGGCCAGTAACCTGTAGCAGTAGCGTTATAATAATTCGTGCCCAGGTATTCGCAAACAGTGTATACTCTGTTTGGCTCAAGTACATTATTAAAATGATCGCCCGGTACAAATATTGACTGTCCCAAACGGGGATCCAATGCCGCTTTCAGATCAGTTAAACAGGAAGCTCCTTTCTTTGGGAATAACGCAACATTTGTGACATCTATTGTTTGCCCGTTTTTATCCAGGAAGCTTTGTATCAATCCCAAAGTATATCCCCGGTTAAAATATCCAACTGTCGTCCACCAATTAAGGCCGTTGCCGTTGGCACCAGTAATATTGTTTGAATAAGTACGGCTTAGTGTAACTTCATTAATGTCAGCATAATTTTCACGGTTAAATAAATTGAAGTAATCTTTATCTGGATGACCGGTGTTATAAACCATACCGGCAAAGTTTCCCGACAGCGACTTCAATTGAGTATAAGCATCCACTACTTTCTGGAAATAGACATTGGCATTTGCAGTAGAACTGGAAGGCGTACCTGCATGATACTTGGCCCATGTTGCTTCAAAAAGCGCTACCCTTGATTTATAAATCAGGGCTGTTTCTTTATTGATTCTATTAACACCAACAGCCGACTTTGTACCTAACAATTGAATAGATCTATCAATCAATGCCATCACAGAATCCACCACAAGGGCTCGACTGTCTCTTTTTTTGGTTAATGCCTCTTGATCATTCGGACTGATCACATGTGAATACCAGGGGACATCACCAAACATTTTTACAAGATTGTGATAAACATATGCCTTTAAAAAACAGGCTTCACCCAACGTTTGCTGGTAGGCAGCTGGCGGTTCCTTGCACTTCTGGTAATTATCGAAGAAATAATTAATTTCATATACATGACTCCAACTCCATCCGCCGCTACCGGCATCAACAGGTGTAACTGTTTGCCCATTCATGTAACCTTTGAAGCCTCCAACATAACCGCCTCCCATCATATTATCGGAAACATCATCCGCCCAAAAGTTGGTTTCGGGCAACCAGCTATACTTGCCAACAATATACATATCCAGTTGCTGGGCAGTTTGCCAATAGTTTGACTGAGACAAGGTATCGAGGGGACCTTTATCTAAAAACTTTTTACAGGAAGCAAATGACAGGGCAATGCCAATTCCAAGTATCCATTTGGGCCAATTGCTGTTTCTGTAGTTAAAATATTCCTTTTTCATTGTTTAAACTTTTGAATGAAATAATCAGAATCCCAGGTTGATACCAAACGAGTAATTAGCTTGCTGAAAATAGTTTCTACCCACCCAGCTGCTGTAAGAATTAGATGCCGGCATTTCCGGATCAACCCAATATGGCAATGAAGCGGAACGGAATGTAAACATGTTTTCACCTGAAAAATACACTTTGCAGCTCTGCAGCTTTGCTCTTTGAAGCCACCTTGTAGGCAAACTATATGTTAATTGTACATTTTTCACACGCATATAGGCAAGGCTAATTAGATACCGGTCGCTGGGCTGGAAGTTTTTAAACCCATCACCTCCTATATAGGGTCTGGGGAAAAACGCATTCGTATTAGTTCCCAGCTTCGCCAATAATTCAGGTGACGTTGTTGCATCGCGATAAAAGTCAAGTTGCTTTTCTCCTTTGTAAACATTCACATCTGAGTTATTGCCCGTTTCTGATCCCATTCCCCAATAATACATAGAGTAGTTACCTACCTGATCCCGTTTAGCTACCCCTTGCAAAAGCATGGAAAAATCAAGCCGTCCTGCCTCATTGAAAGCATAACCCACATTTACATTCACGCTGTAATTGTACCTTGGAGTAGTGTTTCCTATTATTTTCCTGTCGCCGGGATTTTCAACACTTCCATCTCCAGTATAGATCTCATTCGGATGTTTAGCATCTAATTTTTCGTACTTCACATCGCCGGGATACCATTTGGAACTGAATAAATTCTGGCTTGTCTTTAAAGTACCATCCGGGTTAAAATCACCAGTATTTAATAACCGTTCAACATGATAGCCCCAGATATCACCCATTTTCATCCCGGGATACCATTGTCCTATATAATTTTTAGCCACATTATATTTGGTAATGGTACTTTGTGCATCGGCAACATATATACGTACTCCATAGTCTAGCTTTTTACCGATCATATCTTTCCAGCCTAATTGCAATTCAAAACCTTTGGTAACAAATGCCGCGTTGTTTACATAAGGGGCAGAAGTGCCCAATACAGAAGGGACAGGACTGGGAGGTCCTAACATATCCCATGAGCGCCTGTTAAACCATTCAAGCTCGGCAGAAAGCCTGCTATCCAAAAACTTCGTCTCTGCTCCTATGTTAAAGGTGGTAATCTTATTCCAGGTGATATCAGGATTAAGTATGCCCGGAGTATTTACATAAGGAACGGTTTGATTGCCAAATACCCAAGGAGTGTTAGGGCTTACCGATAATGTAGGTATATACAAGAAATTGGCGATATTACCCTGGTCGCCCAACGTACCATAAGAAACACGTAACTTTGCGAAATTTACAACTCGTTTTACGCCATCCCAGAATTTTTCATTGCTCACATTCCATCCAGCTGAAGCTGAAGGGAAAAAACCCCAACGTTTATCTTGTGCATAACGCGCAGATCCGTCATAGCGCCCGTTTAACTCAAGTAGGAAACGTCCACCATAATCATAATTGAGCCTCCCAAAATATCCCATCGTGGACCATGTGCTCATAGCATCGCTTGCTGTCTTGTTTTGCTGAGACAGATTGATGGAATAGTTATTGGGGATCAGCATATTCTTGCCACTTCCTGACAAACCGCGGTTATTTGTTTCCTCTGCCTGAATACCTGTTTGTACTTTAACAAAATGTCTACCTATACTCCTATTATACGAAGTATAAGCCTGGATGGTCCAGTAATTGGAAAAATTACTTGTTTTTGAAATGGAAGAACTGCCGGAAGTCGTTGTTCTTCCATCAGCGTAAAAACGATCAATCACCTGGTTGTTTAAAGATTGGTAATCCTGGAAGAACATTCTCCATGTACCGTCCACATGTATATCCCAACCTTTTGCAGGGTTAAGGTTCAACTCCAGCACATTATCCAGGCGATGCTCATCATTATCGCTTTGACCTCCCTGGATTCCGGGATTAATACGACTGGATTGATTGTATTCTCCATTGGGATTCTTCACCGGAACAACCGGCCATGCACCATACATAAAACCATATAGCAATCCCATACCAGCACCTTGAAATGTAGGGGCAACCGTTCTGGCCAAAGAATAACGGGTACGGAAACCCAGCTTGATCCAATTATTGATATCCGTATTAAACCCGCCATTCAGACTGAAACGTTTGTAGTTATCAATATCTGAAATAAATTTGAAAATACCGGGTTGATTAAGATAACCTGCGGATACAAAATAATTGGTTTTTTCAGTCCCCCCTCTAAGCGACAATTCATGTGACTGCCTCTGCGAATTTTTCAGCCATACCTTAAACCAGTTAGTATTGGTCATTCCATTTTGCCCCCATCCCCAGGATCCATCTGCCAACAAGGGTACCAGTTCCTCCTGTGTATACTTACCAGGATTTTCAACGTTGCCTTTGATGATTGCAAGTTGATCAGGATTGAAATATACGCTCTGCTGAGAGTTGAGATATGACTCATTTCTTACCAGGGCAAAGGTATATGCATCCTGAGGGTTAGGATAATTGATCGGCTTTACAATGGAATAATTGCCTGAATACGTAAATATTGGCTTTTGATTTCTCCTTCCTTTCTTTAAAGTTACCATCAACACCCCATAAGGCGCACGGGATCCGTAGATAGCGCTGGCAGCAGCATCCTTTAAAACAGTTATACTTTCTACGTCATCCGGATTCAGTGTATTAAAATCTTCCATGTTAGTAGGGATTCCATCAATCACTACTAAAGGAGGAGTGCTGCTGTTTAAAGAAGCTGTTCCCCTGATCGCAATAGTTTGTGCCGCGCCGGGAGCAAAGCCAGAGGAAGGCGAGCTAAATGCTATCCCGTTGGCATTTCCCTGCAACAATGCTGTAACATTGGCTGCCGGCCTGTTTTCCAAATCTTTTGAGGTAATAACCTGTACTGCACCTGTAAGGTTTGCTTTCTTCTGTGTACCATAGCCCACTACCACTACTTCATCCAGTTTGCTATCCCCTTCTTTCAACGTTACTTCAACGCTGCTTTGCGTTGTAATATTCAATTCAGCATTTGAATATCCAACGTAGGAGAAGATTAATATATCGCCTGCTTTTACTCCTATTGAAAAGCTACCATCGGCATTGGTTTTTGTGCCACCTGATTTACCTTTTACTTTTATCGAAACGCCTCCCAGCGGCTGTCCTTTTTCATTTCTTACAACACCTTTAACTGTTTGGTCTACTGCATGATTGTACTCGTTTTTTATCTCACCTGCACTTCCAATAAATGCAAATCCCTGCAGGTTTATCAATGAAAAAAAAGTCAAAATTTCAACATAACGGAGTACTTTTTTAAAAGGAAACGGACTACACTTTACATCGCAAATACAATTTTTCATAACTGAATTTTGGTTGATAAAAAAATTCATCATGCCCGGCAAAGCATCAATGTGTGGTTATCAGACGGGAGGTTGTTACCGCATTCTCCCACTTCTTCGTCTAAATACTATTGTTCATAGGCAATCCTTTTTAGTTAAAAATCAGAGGGGCTATTAGCAATGATGAGAATCCCGTGCTCCTAAATAAATTTGAAATACTTATGGGTTACAAACTTGAATGCCTAACTATGCAGTTATGCATCAAGCAGTTTTACATCCGCCTGCAATTTGTGCTTCAGAAAAAGAGCTGCTCCTCGGGCACTGCCAAACTCCTGCATGTTTGAAATAACAATAGGAACCGGTTCGCCTACAGGGTAACGAAATACCTGCCTATTCACTGCTGCCTGTACATGATCAAGGAATAAGTCTGCAGCCAGCGTGGCACCACCACCTAAAATGATGATCTCCGGCGAATAGGCATGAACAGCATTTACAATCAAATTTGCCAGGTTATTGCTCCAGTTTTCTAATTCGCGAAGACAGAGTGCATCCTTACTACGGCAGGCGTTAATGATTTTTTCAAAATCTATGGATATTGGATCAGAAAAATAGTCATCTGATAATATACTGGTGATGCCTCTCTGAATGGCACCCCTTACTTGTAATACAAGGGCCGTTGCGGAACACAGTGTTTCTCCCGTTCCATAATTCCCTGTTAAACAAAACAGGTTACCTGAAGAATTTTGAATAAGATGGCCAACCTGCACGCCAAACTGCAGGCCGCGATTTGTTAACATTTTCCCGTCAATAATAACACCTGAGCCCACTCCTGTGCCAATGGTCAGCCCAACCACCCAGTCATGGTCCATTGCTAATCCTGCATATTTCTCGGCATATACCGCCAAACGTCCGTCATTATCCGCAATAACAGGCACCTTAAAAACCTCTTTTAACTTTGCCACCAAAGGATAACCTTCCAGCATTTTAAATTTTCCCGGCAGATACACTACTCCTTTATCCGGATGAATGACGCCTGAAAGACTAAGTCCTATGCCTGCTAATTCGCCATTCAGTTCCTGTTTTATGCTTTCAACCGTCACCAGCATGGTGTTAAATAAAGCTTCCGCCCCCGCACTGGCATAAGAAGGAGTATAAAAAGCTTTATGTGTGTGTCCGTCCATATTCATCACAACCACTTTTAACCTGGTTCCCCCGGCATCAAATGCTACTATGTATTGTTCTTTCATGGCGCTTTAATAATTGCCCCCTGCTGCAGGAGATATTGTTTTAATAATCTGGTATCAAGTGCCACCGGCGAAATATTCTTCTCTGCGCATAATGCAGATGCAACGCCTGCAGCTTCTCCCATCGCCATACATTGGGCCATGGAACGTACGCTACTGTGCGCAACATGACTGGCACTGAAACATCTGCCAGCAACCAATATGTTCCTGGTATTTCGTGGAATCAATGTACGGTATGGGATACCGACCGTTTTTCCTTCAGGGAGGTATTTCCATTTTGTATCTTCTCCATCATGATGGTCCTCCATTGGCGCACCGCACAAGCCAATCTGGTCATCAAATTGTTTGGCCAACAATACATCCTCCTCCGTCAATCTGTACTCACCATATACCCTTCTGGTTTCCCTGATGCCGATTTGTATACCAAACGTAGAAAGTGCTGCTTTTTCATACCCCGGCACATAATCTTTCAGGAACCGGATGTATTCCAATGCCTGCAACCTTCCTTTCATTTCAGCCCTGCTAAGAAATTCAGGATCAGTGGCGTTAATCGTTTTCCCGTCCGTTACCTGATACGACTTTAAACGGGTCATTATGGTAGCCATCATTCCATCTACAGGGGTAATATGATCGCTTCCTTCTTTCCTTGGTAAATCATATTTTCCACTTTCAGCGGCCTGTTCCATTAATTGATGAAACGCTTCTTTGGAAACCGCCTTTCTTTTTGCCGCATCAACATTCACCATTTTAAAAGTGGTAGTCAATGTTTGCGCCGGCTCCAGTTCTCCCGCCAGTTCATAATCGAATCCGGCTAAATAAACAATGTCCGCATCCCCAGTGGTATCAATAAATTGTTTGGCGGTATAATATACCTGGCCAATTTTTGTTGACACTATTAATCCTGTAATACGGCCATCTTCTTTCACTACATCCTGCACCCATGCATTCAGAAGTATATGGCAACCCGCCTTAGCAACCAGTGCTTCCCAAACAACTTTCAGATATTCGGGATGATAAGTAATCCCTGTGCCGGCGCCAAAAGTATTAGGTCTTTCAAAACAGGCATTGTAAACATTCAGTTCTTTCACTACATCATCGGCAATCCCCCCAACTATTTTTGTTGCTTGTTTACCAGGTGTGTAATAACCATAGAATGTATCCAGCACAGCTGTACTAATACCACCTAAAAAAGGTAATCGTTCAATGAGTAACGTTTTTGCGCCCATTCTGGCCGCTGCGATTGCCGCTGTGGAACCGGCGGAACCAGCACCTACCACTATTACATCATACGGATCTTTTACTTCTATGCCCTTGGCATAATTTATCACACTCATTTCTACTTTTAAAATTTGTGATTATGAAATACTCCAGCCTGCATCAACAACCAGCGTTTCACCTGTAACCATGCAGGCCGCCTCACTTAGTAAAAAAGTGGCTGCTTTTGCTACATCCATTACATCCATAACAGCGCCTGCCAGCGGTTGCTTGGTTTTCATAAAAGAAACAATCGCTTCATTCTCTGATGCTCTTTCGCTCATTTTTGTCAATGCCAGCCCAGGTGCTATCGCATTTATCCTGATGTTGTCTTTAGCATAAAAAGCAGCAGCAGCCTTCGTCATACTGATAATGGCCCCTTTGCCTGCTGCATACGCTATTGCACTGAAATTATTTGCTTCGGGAGAAAAAGCTAATACACTCGACATATTCAGTATGACCCCTCTCCTTCCTTTTCCATCGGGTTCCTGTAAAAGCATTTCATTCAATACATATTTACACATCTGGAACTGAGTTGTCAGATTAATTCTTAAAGTTTCTTCCCATCCTTCCAGTGTACATGCATGCAAGGGACCATCTCCAAACTTTCTGCCGCTTACACCCGCTACATTAAACAGTCCATCTATACGTCCGTATTTTTTTACGCAGGATGACACCAGTGTATCAACAATGCGCTCATCAGTTAAATCACCGGTCATGTAATCAACGCTGAGCTTCATTGAATTAATTTCTTTCTGCAAGCATTCACATTGGTCAGACTCTTTGCCAATATAAAACACATGGCCACCTGCTTTAAGCAGTAGCTTTATTGTTGCCGCTGCAATGCCGGAGGCACCCGTAACTATATATACTTTTCCCCTCATTTCCCCCTTGTATTAATTCTTTTCAGGTATCAAAGCTGCATCATTGTAGGTAGCCTTTGCATATCTCCTGCGCTGATCCCTAAGCCAGGATTCATAATTCACCCCGGTATCATTCAGGTGCATATTCTGTAACACATGATGTGATACCCCCCTTTCTGTGAGTGCTTGTAAAGTAAGTTCATTCAATGATTGAATTACGGTAAGTGCACCAACAGAACTTAATGGACAAATTCTGTAATGCTGAGTGTCGCTTTTGACATCCGTGCTCAAATCTCCCACAGGCATCGCGTTGTCAATGAAGAATCCCTTATTTGCCTGTTGTATAATGTGCCATAAGTTCATTCCTGAGCTATGTTTAATGGGTGTATTTTTCGACTGTTCGGCACACGAAATAGCTACCAATGGAAGTGAAGGATACCGCCTCATGAACTCAAGTGCAATATCCACAGCGGCAGCAGTAGTGCCTGTAGCCGTAACAACCAGCATTACATCATGTGGCCCGAAATCAATTTCATCTAACAGTTCTGCACCGCTTTTCTCCACTTTTTCAAAAAACTGATTTAGTCTTAAGCCATTTGAACCCACTACGTCGGTAAATGTGGTCAACCCAGTGGACAGAATAGCCCTAAAACCGCTTAAAGCTCCCATACGAATACAAAGCTCTTCAACTGCAACACGGGAATGTCCATTAGCATAAACATGTATTAATCCTCCATGCTCCATTGCATCAGCATACAAACCGGCCACTATTTTCAAGGTATCTTCCTGCTGTATTATTTTATCTTGTATAGTTTTCAACTGGTATGGAAAGGTTAGCTTCATGTAAGGTTTGTTTAAGAAATAAAAAATAAATTTTGGTGAATATTGCGTTCTTCGAAATTAAGTAAGGTGCTTCTGGAAAAAATATACAATACGATATTAAAGATGGATTATCCTACCTTTGTTAACTGGGATTAACTTATTATAACAGACATGCAATACAAGACATCCGTATTCAATACTGAAGGTGGACAGGTAGTTGCCTTTCCGAAGCACGTCATATCGCAATGCCGCCGTTTACCTCTAATAAAACACCTGTTTATCAATCGCATGGGTCACTTCCCCAATGCAGTGAATCACTATTATTCCCGCGAAGCACGCAAGTATTCGTATGCCGTTTTTTTACATTGTTATGATGGAGAAGGATGGATTAAAATTGGCGCTAAGAAATTCGTCCTAAAATCAGGCGATGCATTTTTCTTTCCCCAATATATTGCACATAGTTATGCTGCCTCTGCAGACAGGCCGTGGAGTATCTTCTGGATGCATATATCCGGAAACAACGTAGGAGAATTAATGGAAGCGATCGGATTAAACACAAAACAAGTGCCGATACATACAGTATATTCTGAAGAAAGGGTTAAACTTTTCCATCAAATATTAAATACCTTATCTAAGGGTTTCAGCGTCCCGAATTTGCTTTATGCAAATCTGGTACTACCAAATTATCTTGGCACCTTTATATCTCCTGAAAGTTTTACTAATCTATCTCCCGCACCTGCCATCGATAATAACTATATCAACAATGCTATTGCCTATATGCAACAGCATATTGAAGAGCAATTATCTGTTGATATAATTGCCAGGGAGATTGGTGTTTCATCCACCGTTTTTTTTAAAAATTTCAAAAAAAGTACGGGCTACTCTCCCATTGCGTATTTCAATTTTTTAAAAACACAAAAAGCTATCCAACTCATTCACAGCAGAAAATATACGATCAGCGAGATTGGTTCGAAGATTGGCATTGACGATCCCTATTATTTTTCAAGGTTATTTAAAAAGCAAATGGGTGTTTCACCGCGGCAATATATAAACGAGTTTCTTTATCAAACAGATAAGGAAAAGCAGCAATAAAAAATACACAAGAGAATACCTTGTATTCTTTCTCATGGCCCCGGAATCATTAGTTCGCTAACATTCTTTCGATTTCTTCCAGCGATTTACCTTTTGTTTCCGGTATCTTCTTTTGGATGAACAGGAAGTAGATGAAACATATAGCCCCATGAATAATAAAGGTACCCGGCAAACCTACCTTCCCTTTTAATACCGGGAAAGCGGCCGTGGTAAAAAAATTGGTGAGCCATAATGCAACTGTAGCGGTCGACATGGCATTGCCACGAATGCGGTTGGGGAAAATCTCTGAAAGCGCGACCCATGTTACCGGTCCGACTGTGGAAGAATATACGGCAATGAACCCCAAAACAAACACAAGTGTCCACACACCGCCCCACTGAAAATAAAAAGCAGCGGCCAGCAATAGGGCATCAGCAAACAACAATAGTGAACCAACTTGCAATAGCGTCCTTCTACCGGCTTTATCTATCGATGAAATCGCGATGAAAGTGAAAATAAAATTGATAATACCGACAATAAACGACTGGATAAAAGCAGTTTCTTCTCCCATGCCCGTCTGCCTGAATATTTCCGGGGCATAGGAAAACAGGGAGTTTTGCCCTACTGCCTGCGAAAAGATGGCGATAACCAATCCTATACCTATAATCGGCCCAACTTCCTTTTTTAAGATATCCGTGAACCGCTCTTTCAATTCCTGAGAAAAGCTATTGGAGATAAATGCTACCTGTCGTTCTGCATAATTCTCTCCTCCTATCTTCGTCAATATTTTTGTTGCTTCCTCCATTCTGTGTTTCCGGATAAGCCAGCGGGGGCTTTCAGCTACCAGCAAAAGCCCTGCAAAAAAAAACAAGGCAGGCACCGATTGTGCTGTAAACATCCATCGCCAGTTGTTCGTACCAGTATTCAACAATAAATAATTAGATAAATAGGCCAGCAAAATACCAACGGTTATGGCCAACTGATAAAATGAAACCATACGGCCACGCAAATCAGCAGGAGAAATTTCAGCTGTGTACATGGGGCACACAAGAGCAGCAGCACCGACCGCTATACCGCTCAGTATCCTCACAGCAACAAACATATTAAAATTTACAGATAAGCCAGTTCCAACACCAGTAACAGCAAAAAGAACGGCACAAAAAATCAACAGCTTCTTTCTTCCCCAACTATCACTCAGCTTGCCAGCCAGCAGCGACCCAATGATACAACCTAAATTGATACAACCCACTGCCCATCCCTTTTCGTAGTCACTTAATTGGAAATGATTCCCCACAAACCGGATGGCGCCAGAAATAGTCACCAAATCAAATCCAAACATTACGCCACCAAGTGCAGTGATGGTACAAACAAGAAAGACATATCTTTTGTTGATATCCGCTTTTGTAGTGTCTTTTTCCAGTGTCGAAATTGCGACATAAGCCATGAAGTGTCTGTTATACAATGAAACAATTATTTCGCGTTCTTTGTACTGGTAATAGCAATAGAACGCTTTACGTTTTCCAGCATCTGATCATATCTTTTTTGCGCAATCATTTCACCAGGAGCAATCCATGAGCCACCTGCTGCCAGCACAATATCAAGGTCTGTATATTCACGCAGGTTTGAAAGATTAATGCCGCCCATTGGAATAAACCTTACTCCCATATGTGCATAAGTCGCCTGCAATGCTTTAATCAGCGAAGCGCCGCCCGTCAAATCACAAGGAAAAAGTTTTAAAACACGGCAGCCCAGTGCCAATGCACTTTCAAGTTCCGATGGCGTAATAATGCCGGGAATGAAAGGGAACGATTTTTCGGCTGCATATTTCACTACACTGGCGGTCAGCCCCGGCGCCAGGCCAAAAAATGCGCCTGCATTCAAGGCCAGGTCTATCTGTTCGGATGAAAGCAATGTACCCGCCCCGACTTGCATTTCAGGAAATTGTTTCCGTATCATTTTGATTGCTTTGGCTGCAATTTCGGTACGAAAAGTAACTTCCATTACATTTAATCCGCCATCTAGTATGGCCTCTGTTACGGGCAATACATCTTCTTCCCTGTTAAATGTAACAGCAGGCATCAATTGATGCGTAAACAAATGATTCAACATAATTCCTGATTTAATCCTCCATAGCCTCTTTAACTTTTTTTATCAAAGCCGACGCAGCTCTTTCCACTACACACTTTCCATTCTCCATATCTGCTTCTGAGGGTTTTCCATTGATACCACCGGATTCAGCATTCAGTTCAAATCTTGATCTGATTTTGTACCAGGGCTTTTTCACGGTAAAATCTTTTACCCTGTCCATATAAGTAACTGTCCCCACTGCTACAGCTACTTCCGTTTCACCCTTATCAGCGTGATGAATGCCCTCAATCCCGCAATCGCTCCACCAGTTCCAGCACACTCCTTTAAAGGATGGATATTGCGCCCATACTTTGTAAAACGCCAGCTCACAGGGAACTTTATTGGCGCCATGGCCAGTAATAAAGATCACTTTTAAAAACCCTTTTTTGCAGAGTGCCAGACATACATCTTCAATCACCTGTAAATACGTGTTTGCAGTAAGCCCAAGTGTTCCTGCATACTCTGCCATTTCATCGGCAAAACCATAATTGATGGCCGGAATAAGGATAGCGCCAGTCTCTTCACATACCCTTCTTGCAAAGTAATTGGCAGAATCAATATCTACACTAACAGCGAGGTGTGGCCCATGAGCTTCAATAAGTCCAAGGGGAATAACTACCGGCAGATTTCTATCTAACTGACCTATTTCATCGGAAGTAAGATGTAGCCATTCTTTCATAAGTATGTACTTTAATTGACTATTTTGTATAACGTTCTCTACAGCTACAAGGAAACTAGTTTAAAATATCACCGCCTTGTTGCTAAAAACTATGTACCTAAATTAGGTTACATACAAGCCAAAAAAATATACAATACGGCATAAAAGATGGATTATCCTACATTAGGCATTTCGAGCCGTTGAAATTATTGCGATTGATATTTAGCCCCGCTTAAACAAGATTACAGTGCACATCATATATCCTTGAGTTATCTCTTAGACGGTTCATGCATAAGCCCACCCGCAACTGTCTGCAATCCAGCGGCTGAATTTCAAAAGAAAAAAATACAAGGAAAAGTTCTATATTCAAAGTGATATAGGGCAAAAGTGTAACGAACCGGCAAATTTAGATTCATTGACACATTTTTGACAAGCATAGCCCACAAAACATCGGCTTTCAACAATATACGTATTCCTGTTCTGGGCACCTTGATTATCAACTATTTATAAAGGCCCGCAATTGCGGGCCTTTTTTATTTTCAATAATTTGCAAACAACCCTCTGGCGGCTTATTTAAAGAACTATATCTACGAGTTTAGTCGTTACATGCTGAAGCGACAATTTCTCCTAAATAATTTGGAACTGTTAAAGGATAGATGAACAATCTTTTTAGATTGATCTAATGGTCACTCTGTTATGCTCTGTTGGATAAACGGAGTATTTAGGTACTCTCTATATCACACAAGAAAGCCCGGTGAATGAACCGGGCTATGAATTTGACAGGCCGACCTGTATATCTTTTTTATCCTTATCCTTCGAGAAAGAGATAACTTCTGATTTAAAAAAATACCTTCTGCCACCCTGTTTATGCGAAGGGAGCCCGTCTTTTAACCAGGCATGTAAAGTTACCAATCAGACCTTAAACACCCCGGCAATCTCTTTACGAAAGAATAAATACTCCTGTTCATTTGGTGGGTCGGATACAGTGTTGTACCGGCCTTCCACGCACTCTTTTATGGTCTCCCTTATCCACCTTTTATATCTTCTTCTACGGCACAAAGGGCATGCCCATGGCAAAGGTATAGGAATGACTATACTGCGGTGCATCGCTTCGTTCGGCGTTAGAACGCTTTGGATTTTGCAGCAATACCTGTAATTTATTACTGTTGAAATACTTAGCCATTAACCAATGCTGGCGCAACACCTGGTAAGGAACCATCGTTAAATGTGCCGGCAAACTTTCCTGTATATTTTGAAAATAAATGCTTCCATATTCTTTACAATAATACCAGCCGTAACGGGGATCATCGTATTCGGGACATAGGGTGAATTGTGTTTTCATGGGTGCATACTTCATCACATCCCGGTACTTTCTTATCCGGTCTTCATAATCTCTGCGATCATGCAATTGATCAAAGTCCACTTTCCAGGAAATAAATCCCAAAGCATCAATATTTTTTTTCATTTCTTCCGCTGTACAATACTTTGCTGTTACCCAAAGCCCGAAACGAAGATTGAATTTATCGGCCTGTGCTTTAATTGTTTCCCACCCATCTTTGTAACGGGGTTCAAAATCCCTGGCATCTCCAAAGCGCCCTCCCTTTTGCCAGCCATCGTCGATCTGCATTACTTCCACCCCTACATCTGCCAGGGCCGGTATTTCTTTCATCAAATAGTCTTCTTCCGTAAATCTTGCTCCGTCAGGGTTTGCAGGGCCCCATGTGTTACTAAGGATGAACATATCCCTTTCCGGAAAAACAGGGTAACGGGTACGGTCAAATTTTTTCAATGCCAGTTGCATGCCGTCATTACCACCATCCCATAAAATGGTCCATGTAGCCCAGCATTCCCGGAAACGATCGGCCACAATTTCCTCAGCGCCCAGTCCCCAACCGGAGCCGGTGTCCCATTTTGGGAAGCTTTCCACAATCATTCTCTTTGCGTCTTCCGACAACCCAAGGCAGGCGGCCTCAATAGAATTTTGCTGCCAGCCCCCGTTTTCTTTATGCATTTTTGCAGCAAACGTTCTCCTGACCAACTCCACATTAGGCTTGCCAGTCACCCGTACATTGACCAGATTCAATCACTGAGATTTACCCGCTCATTGATCCAGCCAATACGCTGGTCTTTGATGGGACGATCGGCCCTTGCACTATATTGCATGATGTTATGCGCTACATCATAAGCCATAACTAGGTATAATTTGTTGCCGGCAGCTCTGTACAACTTAAGCAAGCAGTCCCGGACAAAGTGCCCAAGCCGCCAACATAACTATTTTTCAAAGATCAAATTTTTCCTACACACCACGAGACTACTCGTTCATAATCAACGTAAATCTACAGGGATAAACCCATTTTGGAAATATGCCGCTAATCGAATCACTACGTTTTCTTAACGGTCAAGAGTTGTTTTCAAAAGAATATATTAACAAATACGGCAGCTAATCATAGAATTGAAAATAGAAAATAGATTGCCTAATAATATTTTATAGAAAATTGTAAGAAACTTTTTTATATTGATGCTAAACTGATAAATATACCTCAAAAAAACAAACACTATGAATAATAGTCAATTACTTTATTCACTTGTCGCAATCCTATTAATGAGTGGTTCAGGAATTAGTAAAGAAAAATCCGCAGTTGAAAAGCCTAACATAATCTTCATTCTTGCTGATGACCTGGGATATGGCGATGTGTCCTGCTTTAATGAAAATTCAAAAATTAATACGTTTAATATTGATAAGTTAGCATCGCAAGGAGTTCGATTTACAGATGCCCATACCAGTTCATCAGTATGTACCCCAACACGATATGGGATTCTAACCGGGCGGTACAATTGGAGATCGCCTCTGAAAAGTGGTGTATTGTATGGGTATAGCCAACCATTGATTAAGAAGGGAAGAGAAACCATTGCTTCATTTTTACAAAAAAATGGATATCAAACCGGCTGCATTGGTAAATGGCACCTTGGCTGGACATGGAATTCAATTGAAAAAGGGATTGACAATGTTGATTTCTCTAAAAAGATATTAGATGGGCCCACTACGTTAGGTTTCGATTATTTTTATGGCTTTTGTGGGTCGCTTGATATGTCGCCTTATGTTTGGGTAGAGAACGATATGCCGACAATGGTGCCTACGAAAATCACAGAAGGAGCTACTGGACAGCATTTCTGGAGAAAAGGTCCCACTTCTGATGATTTTAATCACGAACGGGTACTACCTGCAATTACGGAAAAGGCAAAAGGATTTATACACCAGTGTGCGAATAATAAAAATCCTTTTTTCCTTTATTTACCATTATCGGCACCACACACTCCTATACTTCCTACTGCCGAATTTAAAGGGAAAAGCGGCTTAGATAACCCCTACGGCGATTTTGTCCTGATGGTTGACTGGACTGTACACGAAATTTGTAAACAATTGGAAAAAGAAGGAATTACAAACAATACGTTACTTATTTTCACTAGCGACAACGGCTGTTCCCCTTCGGCCGACTATATCCAGTTGTCTGCCAAGGGCCATAATCCGAGCTATATCTTCCGAGGTACTAAAGCCGATATTTTTGAAGGTGGCCACCGCGTTCCTTTTATAGTCAGGTACCCTGATAAAGTAAAGCCAGCAGTGAGCGATCAACTGGTTTGTACCACCGACTTTTTTGCTACTATTGCTGATTTACTTGGAGTTACTTACGGCGATAATGTGGCCGAAGATAGTTTCAGTTTCTTGCGGGCGCTTAAGATAAAATCAGATTTGCCGGTTCGTGAAGCAATCGTTCATCATTCCATCGATGGAATGTTTGCAATTCGTAAAGGCGATTGGAAATTAGAGCTATGCCCCGGATCGGGAGGGTGGAGCTATCCTCGTGAGGGGAAAGATGATGCTGTTCTAAAGCAACTTCCGGCATTTCAACTATATAACCTGAAAAATGATATTGGCGAACAAAATAATCTTCAGGCCGAGCATCCTGAAATTGTTAAGGAATATCGCAAATTGTTATCAGGTTATATTAAAAATGGACGAAGTACTCCAGGTAAACCACAATCCAATGATGAGTCAGGACCATGGTTGCAAATAAATTGGAAAGATGAATAAATCGTGTAATCAGATTAAATTCATTGGACTTGAGAGATTTAAAAACCTGACGGGCAAGTGATGGCATATTTCTGCCTGATAATGTATAACCCAAATTTACTGAAATAGCTACGATTTAATCTGACAGTAAGGGGGCGGTTACCCAGAACAACAATGCAGCAGTTATTCTTCCTGTTTTATTCATCAGAGCTTCATGTCCTGCCAGTATTCCTGTATCGGTTTATCAAATACATCCTGGAAATACAGAATACCACCAAAATCCTTGTCCCATCCCCATTCCCACATGTATTCAAGTATATGACGGCGCGGCTCCATCAACACCGGGTCATTGTTGGGAGACTGCAGCTGCGTATAGGCTTTGACAAGTAATTTCTTCCAATATCTTTTATGCAGTTGGCGGAATACTGGTTTATTGCCCTGCATCAACAATTGTAACAGCTCTTCGTCCGTGTTTTTCTCCATTGTTACTAAAACTAGAGCTCACGAAGCGATACATAGGTACAATCAAATAAACTATTTTTTTTAAAATGACAAATTGCGGATGGCTAAAAGTAGTTTAAAAAAGGGTGTGGGAGAAAATATGGGTTGAAAAAGTTAAAATAAGATTAACTGCGGTGACAAAAAAATATTTCGGCAACAGTAGGGGTAACACCGGCATTATACCCACTATATGAATGAAAGGGGATTCTCCTCCATCTGCCTGTGAAAAAACCTGTACAATGTGAACAATGAAAACCGCAGAGAAAAACCGCATTGAAAGGATATTCCGCGAAGAGTAACAAGCCAGGGAATCAATCAAAGAAGCAATCAGCAACAACCAAAATCAATAATATAAAACGTGTATCCATTACTATTATATTAAAAATACATGCTGCCGGCCGCTTGGGCGCAGCACCGCTTTCTGTAGTCATAAATACAATTGTATGCAACTGAATTCTAAAAAACACGGCGTACAGCTATGGGGTGCCCTCCTCTTGCCGTTGCCGACAGGCGTTTCCTGGGTGCAGACCATGACCCGGCAGGACAAAATTTTTATTCAAAAAGGACCCCAGTACCAGCGCTGGATGGCGGTGAAATATTACCTCGTAAAGGTGAAGCCGCCTTATGAGGGGCGGTATGCATCTTCCGGCACACGTTTTAATTACAATTCGGTGGCAGATGCGTTCGGCAACCCGGTGAAACGATCCGGCGGGTAAAGCCTTCCAGAGTATACTAATACAACGGGTACCTTCTTTCAGGATGGTAGACCATAAGTCTGGTACTGAAATGATATTATTAATTTCAAATGTATCTAAATGGAAACAGAAATTATTGAATATTAATAGCTTAAAACTAAATACAAAAAATAGTTGTAGAGATAATTTTTAAATCGTAATTATAACAAACATGAAAAAAATCTTCTTTTTCTTTCCCGTCCTTGTAGTTTTATTGTCTAGTTCGTGTGCCAAATATTTGCAAGAGATACATCCGTGTCCACCTTCAGACACCACATTTAGGATTGTCGGATATTATTCTTTCAACGATGCTACGAACGCCGCTAATATATTGAGTGTACCTTTCGCTAAGCTTACTCATATTAATCTGTCCTTTGTTAACCCCGACAACCTGGGAAATTTTAATCAGAATTTTGGGGCGCTGGTGCCATTTATTAGTGCTGCCCATTCACATGGAGTAAAGGTTTTATATTCCATCGGAGGAGGGACATATCAAAAACAATATCATGATCTTTTAAAAAATGATAGACGATCATCATTTATTAAAACCTTGGTTTCAAGAGTAGTTGAATCCAATGCGGATGGAGTTGATGTGGATTTGGAAGTTGGTTTTATATGGACAAATTCAGATCTGCCTAATCTCGATACAAACTACACATCATTTGTAATTGAACTTGCACAGGCATTAAGGTCAGCAAACAAATTAATTACCAGCGCATTGCCGGGTTCTCTATCGCCAAATGTGGTAACACAAAAAGTACTGGAGCAGTTCGATTTCATTAACATTATGTCTTATGACCATGGAGGAGTTACGACTCCAAATCCGATCAACCACTCTACATATGCTAGTGCAGTGAAAGATCTGAATAACTTTCGGAATAATTTTAAAATCCCCGCTAATAAATTAGTGCTTGGGGTGCCATTTTATGGGTACGGTTGGAAAACCGGGGCTCCGACAATCAGCATAAAGTACAGAGATATCGTTTCGTCTAATCCGGGAGCAGAATTCGCCGATCAATGGACTCTTTCAGATGGCTACACCGTGTATTATAACGGAATCCAAACGATCAAAGATAAAACCAATCTGGCAAAGGATCAAGCTTCCGGTATTATGATCTGGCATCTTTCATTCGATGCAACAGAAGCACCCAAATCATTGCTGAATACAATTTATGAGGCGTCGGGTAGTACGAACAAGGCACAAGAAAAGGACTAATTAAGTAATACCTTTTATTATCGGTAGTATAAATTCTTGTGTAAATAGAAGGCAACTGTATTGAGTTAATACCAGTAGGTGGAGTGAAGTGAGGCGTAGCGGAGTCGAACGGAACGACACCTGCTGGGTACAGCAGAGGGATTGCCCCGATATTTTTTAACTTAGTATGCAGTTTTATGGACAATCGGCAGTTATTAAAATTCTCCCACTCCTGCAACTTCTTATTGATGTCGTCTGTGTAGTTAAGCAGCTGGTAAAACTCTTGTTGATCGGTCAAACGGGGCCGATCAACTTTGCCATTTAAATATGGACTAGCTTTCTTGATGTATACATGCCGAATGGCCAAATCTTCGCAATGCCAATGAAATTGCGCCTGAAATTCATGCCCGTTATCGGTTTGAATAGTTGGAATTCGGAATGGAATTATCCGAACGGGTATCAGTGACTTATGCAGCAACAGGGAGGCGTAGTGACATAAGCAATGCCTTTCACAAACAAGTCACAGGCCATATCTACTGCGTCGCTATCACCGAGGCAAGTACCCTTGAAGATATCCTTATCAAGAGTACTGCCATGAGTGATAAATTAAAATGATTAAGCAATCCTGCTTCACTTCTGGCATTCTTTCAAGCCGACGTATTGTTTAGCAATGAAGCTTACTGTTTTACTAAAGGCCTGGATTGTTTAGTTCCAAATCATACCGCTATTTTTTCCTCTTCCCCTATTTGTAAATGAATATTTCTATCCACACCCTTAATATTAACAAATAGCAGACTACGGAGCTATTGATACTTTAAAAGGCAAATTCAGGAGTAATTGAAAAATAAATCGGATTTTTCCTGCAAAATTAATCCCCCCAAACGTTGCCCAGGGTACGCCCAATGGATAACACCACTAATTTTTATCCCACCACAACGGCGTAGTAATCTTATCCGGTCCTTTGAGCAGATTCACGGCATCGCTCATCGCCGCGCCATTGTTTTCCTGCTCCTGTGTCAGGAAAGTAAGGCGACGGATCCACTGTGTAGCCGGACTCGTTACATCCGGATTATCCGAATTGGCAATTGGGTAAAGATTGAACGTTTTGCTCCTGCGGTAGTCCGCCCAGGCCTCGCAGCCATCCGGGAATAAGGCCAGCCACTTCTGCAAAGAGATCTGCGCCTTTTGCACAGCAGGGTTGGCAACGTCGAACATTACCGGAAAACTCACCAACGCCGGCGAATTCAGGAAGTCGGCCGGAGCTTCAGCTGGCGTGATGCCGTTAATATATGCAAGGATAGCGGCATTATCCGTAATACCCCATTGCTTAAGCGATTGCGTGATACCCGCTTCATACAGCTCTTTTGCTGTGCCTCCCATATTCCATCCAAGCATGGCGCCTTCTGCACGAAGAAAATATGCTTCTGCAGCACACATCACATTCTGCGGCGTGGCTAAAAAGTCGCTTATACCACCGGCAGCCACTGAGCTCCATCTCGGGCCTACGTGTGAATTGGCCGCCGCAGTGTTCTGTGCCTGGGTCAGCTGAGTAGCGGTAAGCCCGTTACGTAATCCTTCAAAAGTTTGGGTATTGGTAGCCGGTAGAAAGTACACAGGCAGGCGTGGATCTTTGTACCCTTTCAATACAGACTCCATTGCAGCGCTCATTCGGAACTCATTCCAATCGCTCATCTGTGAGAGACCGTTAATATCGCTGCCATTCAGGCTTTTCTGTAGCAGCGCATCATCGGTAGGACTCGCGTTCATCACACCAGCCGTATAGGCTGCTTCAGCTTCTGTTCTGGCCCGTGCTGGATCTACCCTGGATATACGCAGCGCCAGCCGTAACCGCAACGTGTTGGCAAACTTGATCCATTTGTCCACCTTCCCGCCGTAAATGATATCGTAAGATCCAAAGGGCGTTTCCCCCGTCTTTGTTTTCAATACATTCACTGCGCTGGTTAATCTTTTGAAGAAATCATCGTAGATCTTATCCTGCGCATCGTACGGAACAGTAGTTCCCGGCTCGCCGGCCTTAAAGTAAGGAATAGGGCCCCAGTAATCAGTGACACGATGAAAAGCAAGCACCCACACAATATTCGCCAGCGCATATTGCGAAGAACCAGCGTCTGTTTGCTTGAAAATGGTTTGCAATTGCGGCACCACACCGGTATAAAGACGTATCCACGCACTGTTGAACCAATCGGAACGCATCACATAACGGTCAGAGGGGAACGAAGTAGCATTACACGCAAAATACTGCGCATACTGGTCGGCATTCAGGTTTTGCGCTACCTGGTAGCTAGTGCTGAACATGGCCAGGTCTTCCGCCCTAGTAAAAAGGAATGGCAGTTCTGCCGCCCCAGGGTTCACAATCGCATTCGGATTGGTATTGATCTCTTCATACTTCTTTGTACAGGAAGCAAGCATCAGCAGAAGGAAACAAGTATATATGGTCGTTCTTTTCATTTTCGTAAGTTTTTGGTTTTAGAAACTTGCCTTCAGGTTAAAGCCCCAGCTGCGGGTGGAAGGAAGGTTACCGTATTCCACACCCTGGTAATTGCTATTGGCCAGGCTCAGCTCAGGATCGAACCACATTTTACGTTTGCCCAAACCTGGAATGTCCAGCAGGGAACTGCCCCGGTAGATCCACGCCAGGTTGCGCGCTACTGCAGATAATTTGAGCGCTTTGAAAAAGCCACTATTTGCCACGGGAATATCATAGCCGAACGACAACTCACGCAAACGGAAACTGGTAGCATCATAGGCAAAAAATTCAGCTGCTCCGTAACGCTTACCGGAGGCGGTTTGCCAGAAGTCTACCGCGCTGATGGTATTGGTAACAGCCTGTTTATTATTGTCCACACCGCCAAGGTTCCATCCGCCTTCGCGATACTGCTCCGTTACTTTTGGAATACCGCTGAAGGCCAGGTTCATTTCTGTTCCGGAAACGATGGTACCACCTACGCGGCCATCTACCAACAGGCGCAGCGAAAATCCCTTGTAGGTAAACGTGTTGGTAAGCCCCATGCTGGCCCTGGGGTTGAAGTTGCCGATATAACCGGTGGTAGTGGTCAGCACCGGCTTCCCGGCGGAAGTAACGATACGCTGGCCTGCATCATTGGTCGCCCATTTGAGGCCGAACAGGTCGCCGTAACTACTGCCTGTTTGTACTACCACGGTAGCCACACGGGCGTCTGAATTGATAGAAAAAGTTTTGATGTTATCCGTTAGCGCAATTACTTTATTATTATTGAAAGAAAGATTATAGGCAACATCCCAGTTAAAACCCGATGACCTCACAGGTGTGCCGGTGAGCAGGAACTCCCAACCGGTATTCTGGATATTACCGGCATTGATATACTGGGTCAGGTAACCCGTAGCCGCCGGAACGCTGAGCGACAGCAATTGGTTTTTTGAATTACTCTTATAGTAGGTAGTGGCTAACCCGATGCGCTGATCGAGGAAACGTATATCCAGACTGGCTTCTATGTTACCTACAATTTCGGGTTTCAGGTTTTCAATAGGCAAAATTGTATTGCGGCTGATCTGCCCGTTGCCGGCGCTCTGCGTAAAATTAAAAACGGCATTCCTGATTTGTTCCTGGCCGCCATTACCTACCTGCGCATAGTTCAAACTTCCTTTGAGGAAGGAAATAGCCTTCGGCAGATGTACCAGGTCGGAGATGATCACGGAAGCTCCAGCAGAATAGTAGGCATAAGAATAGGGAGAGGGCAACCGGGAATCCCAGTCGTTCCGGATACTCGCATCTAGGAATACCGCGTTCTTGTATCCCAGCGTGGCTTGCGCAAAGAGCGATTGCGTTTGTGTGCCTCCGGCAGATGCGGTAGGCGAAGGAGCCTTTGCAAATGCAGTACTGAACCTGTTTGGAACACGCAGCCCGGTGGCCTGTATAGAATTATTTTTGTTGCTGATATCCCGGAAGATGCCACCCGCATAGTAATTCACTTCCAGGTCTTTTGCAATACGGTTCTTTCCTTCAAAAATCACATCATACCATTGCTGGGTAGTGTTGATATTACTGAGAAAATAATCACCGCCAGTACCCAATCCTGCACGCAGCACAGTACCTTCCATATACGATTGATCCAGCTGATCATTCATTTTGTCCAGATTGGCGCGGCCGGTTACGCTTAACCAATCTGTAAGACTGTATTTCATGGAAAGGAAACCCATGATACGATCCCGGTATGCATTGATGGAGGTATTATAGATCATCCAGTACGGGTTCTGATAAATAGAACCCAGGGTGGCAGGCCACGGAGTGGCCACCGGTGTGCCCTGGTCTCCTATTTTCTGGTAGTTCTTTGCCGTAGCCAGGCTCACGTTTCGCGGGATCTGGTACAGGTCAATTACCGGGGCGTTTTCTTCCCCGTTCCGCGGCAGGTTGTTGATCCGTTGATTAATGTAAGTGATCTTTGCATCGGTCGATAAACGCGGCGTGATCTGATTGGTGATCCTCAGGTTCACGATGTGCCGCATGAGGTTATTCTCCGGAACAATGCCGCCTATGCTATTGTTCGTATACGAGAAATACGATTGCATCTTCTCGTTACCTGCCGATATGCCCACGTAATTGTTAAGTGCCACACCATTGCGGAAGAAACCGCGGATATTATTGGGCTGGGCCGAATAGGTAGCCTGCTCGCCCAGATGATCGGTGAAAGACTGCCCTGTCATTTTCGGGCCCCAACTGTCGCCTACCGCTGGGTTGATAGTATTACCTAAACCTTGACCGTATTGATTCTGCACCTGCGGCAGTGAAAACGCGCTCTCAAAAGTAACACCAGAGTTGAGGTTTACTGCAAAGCCATTCTTATTTCCTTTTTTGGTAGTGATCACCAACACGCCGTTACCGGCCTGGCTGCCATACAGCGCGGCCGCAGATGCGCCACGGAGCACGGTCATGTTTTCGATGTCGTCGGGGTTCATGTTAGAAGCGCCATCTGGCCCTTGTATGCCTCCAAAGGTATTGCCCGTTACGTTATATGTAGGGTTGGCAATAGGCACGCCATCCACCACAATCAGGGCATTGTTGGAGCCCTGGATGGAGCGGTTACCCCTAAGCACTATCCTGGCGCCGCTTCCCGGTCCGCCGGAACCCTGGGTAATAATGGCATTGGCCACCTTACCCTGCAGGGAGTTCAGGATATTATTGGCGTCACGTACCTCGTTCAGCTCGGCCGTTTTTATGGATTGCGTGGCATAAACCAGGCTTTTCGATTGCCGGGCAATACCCAGCGCTGTTACCACCACTTCATTGATGTTTTTGGCTACAGGTTTCAGCGAAACGTCGAAGCTCGTTCTGCCATCTAGTGGTACTTCCCGGGTATCATAGCCAATAAAGGTAAGCACGAGCGTGGCGCCGTTGCCGGCGGTAATAGAGAACTTACCGGCGGCATCAGTGCTGGTGCCGGTTTTCCCATTCTTAATAGTAACGGTCACCCCGGGCAAAGGTGTTCCCGTTTCGTCTTTCACGGTACCCGTTACAGTTTTGGATTGCGCAGCGGCAATTACAGGCAGGAAGATCAAAAAAAGACCAACCAGTTGTTTACTGATGAATCTGTCAAATAGCATTGGCATCTGGTTTAAAATGAAAAATTAGATATCTCATAGTGGAAATATTTATGCGATATGTTTCCTTTGATAAGAAATTAAAAATCAGCCAGATTTTATTGTCAAGTAGGGTAAGACCCGGTAGAGCATTCAGCTATCTCATAACCAGTCAATTTAATACCCGGCCGTTGTTTCAAAATAAGTAGTGAAAAGGTGGCCCTTCTGATTTAGCACGTGTCAATACCCTGTATTCTGCCCCAATGCAGGGTTTTTCTGTACTTCTGTAGCTGGAATAGGGAGCAACACATAATAGGGCTTATAAGAAGCAGATAGTTCCGGTTCTTCGGTGGCAGAGGCGGTAACGGCTGCCTGTGGGTATTTTCCCCACCTGATCAGGTCGAGGCGGCGATGCCCTTCTCCTACTAACTCGATGGCACGTTGCTGGTAAATTTCATTTCGGAATTGTTCCTTCGAAAGTCCGGCCGCATCGTCGAGGCCGGCCCGCTTCCTTACTTCATTCAATGCTGCAAACGCTACGCTGGTATGCCCGTTTTCATTGGCGGCTTCTGCCAGCATCAGTAGTACGTCAGCATATCTCAGCACATAAATGTTCAGGCCGCTGTTGCGTTCTCCTGCATCGAGGCGCCACCATTTGGGGCCGAACCACACGTCTACCTTATTGGTGGCATCCGGTTTAAATGGCTGCCCATTGTAACCAGTGGCGATAATGGAAGCCTTTCTTTTGTCTTTCGGATCAAAACTGTTCACGAAAGCATGATAGGGCACATAGCTGCGATACCAGGGCTTGTTGGTGAACGGCGCCACCCCCACGGAGTTGTTGGGAGAGTAAAAAGCGTGCTGGTAGCTGTTTAGCAGGTCTGTTTGAAAATCTATTTCAAAGATCGATTCTTTATTGAATTCATTAGTGGCGCTGAATACGGATGCATAATCCGGCAACAACATGTAAGTGCCGGAGGACTTTACTTTCGCAGCGGTTTCCTCTGCTTTGGCGTAGTCTTTTGTCCATAGGTATACTTTGGTGAGGAGGGTCAAGGCGGCGCCGCTTGTAGCGCGGCCGTTGTCGGACTCGCCATAGGCAACTGGCAGGCCGACAGCAGCTTCCGTAAGATCAGCGATCATTTGTTTACGTATATCCTCCACTGGTGTTCTGGGATAGGCTTTGGATTGTTCAATGTCCATGTAGTTATTTTCGGTATATAACACGGCATTCCCAAGCAAACCGGTGAGATAGTAATAATAAATAGCGCGCAGAAATTTAGCTTCTCCGAGTACTCTGGTTTTGATGGCCGCTGAAATGGCCGTTGATGTAGATACTTTATCAATTACCAGGTTGGCGGCATATATGCCTTTGTAAAAAGTGCCGTACATTATCGGTGTAGCACCTGGCGATCCCGGGGTAAGATTTAAAGGCCCTGGGTGTGGTGTCCTGATTACATCGCAATTTTCATCTAGGGTTTGCCACAGCTCCTGTTGAAACAGCCGGTTGGGGTAAACGCCGACCAACCAGGAATAGGCCCCGTTTATGCCAAGTATGGCATCCTGGTCTGATTTAAAGAACTGGTCCGGAGACAGAAAACTTTTGGGCTTCTCCGTCAAAGATTTTTTGCAGGAAATAAAAGTGGTAAATACTATCGCTATTAAAAGTATTTTCTTCATTTGTGACAATTTAAAATATCATCAATCTAACACGATGGTTAAAGGGTAAGATTCACGCCAATGGCATAGGTTCTGTTTTGCGGGTAATTGGTATTGTCAAATCCACGAAGGGTAGAACTGGTGCCATAGGAATTGGTTTCAGGGTCGTAATATGGATAGTTGGTGATATTGAATAAATTGGTAGCGGTAATATATACGTTCAGGTTATTGATCCATTTGATATGCATTTCAGCGCCACTGAGATTGTATCCCAGGTTCAGTGATTTCAACCGGAGAAAGGACCCTTTGTATACCCACATAGTAGATGGAATGTAGTTCCGTGAGTTTATACGGGGGATATTGGAATTGGGATTGGAGGGTGACCAACGATCTTTGATCATCGCATATTGGTTGGTGAGGGGGTCGCCCGTTTTGTAGAAATCATCGGCGAGGTTCATCACGTCGTTGCCAAAGGATCCCTGGACGTAGATATTGAGTGAAAGCTTTTTATAACGGAAGGTATTACCGATACCTCCAAAAAAATTTGGATTGCCGTTGCCTATTTCGCTGAAATCTTCATGGCCAAATTTGCCATCACCGTTAAGATCTGCATATAGCGGATCACCCAGTTTGGGGTTCGCACTTGGGTCCACGGCGCCTTTGGGGATATCATTTGATTTGCGAACGCCATAATAGGTGGCGCCCCAGAAGGTGCCTACAGGATGGCCCACCTGCAATTTGCTGACGGTGCTGTAGCCTCCAAAGCCGATACCAGCAAGGTCAAAACTCTCCACGCCCCCGAGGTCTACCACATTGTTGCGGTTACCGGAAATGTTAAAGGATGTTTCCCAGCTGAAGTTTTTATGGGAGATATTTTGCGTATTGATGAGTAACTCAAGCCCCCTATTTTCCACTACGCCGACATTGGTGATCTTGCTGGCAAAACCGGTTTGGGTGGCCAGCTGCTGACTCAGTAAAAGATTTTTGGTGCGTTTATTATAATAGTCCAGCTCAACGCTGATTTTTCCTTTCAGAACCCCTACTTCCAGTCCGAAATCAAATTGCCGGGTAGTTTCCCATTTCAGGTTGGGATTGGGTAATTGCGACTGTACATAGCCTAGTATTTGCTTGGTACCCAGGATATACCCACTTACCGAGCTGAGTGCAGCGAGCGAAGAATAGGTTTGAATTGCCTGGTTACCGTTGTAGCCATAACTGGCCCTCAGTTTCAGGTAATCAAATACGTTGAGACGTTTGATAAACGGTTCTTCCTCCAGACGCCATGCCACTGCGGCTGCTGGGAAGAAAGCATATTTATGATTTTCAGCAAACCGGGAAGCGCCGTCGGAGCGGCCGGTGAGGGTAAAGAGGTATTTATCTTTATAACTATAACTAATTCTGCCAAGGAAAGATACGATGGTAAACTGTTCGAACTGCGATCCGACACGAAAAGTCGCTTGATCGGTGGCGCCCAGGTTATTATATTGAAAGATATCGGTGGCATATCTATCTCCTTTGGCGCCAAGTGTATCGGCGCAGGATGTTTGATAAGTGGTACCGGCCAGGATGTTGATGTGATGATCTTTTCCTAATTGCTTATCATAGGTGAAGGTATTTTCACTCAGCCACATCAGGGTATTGCGGGAGGCGCCGGTAGCAAGCCCGCCTTTTCCGTCCGAGGCACGTGTGGGCATACTGCCTGGCATATAGGTCTCTGTCTTTACAAAATTCATTTCAGATCCAAAGAGAGATTTGAAAGTAAGACCGGGGATGATATCCCATTGTACAAACAGGTTTCCAATGATGTTATTGCTGGTGAAATTATCTACCGGTAAGGTGCCCTGTGCTACCGGGTTATCATACACCATCTGGTCGTTGGTTTTTTTACTGGAGAAAGTTCCATCAGGATTATACACGGGCGACGCTGGGTTGTAAGAGAGAGCCGATTGACCATAGTTTTGTCCGCCGAGCGATACCGTACTGTTTTTAATCTCTGACCGGCCTATATTGAGGATGGCACCAACTTTCACATTCTTCTTTACATATTTGTCGAGATTTACCCTTAACTGGTAGCGTTTAAAGCCGGAGTTGATAATAATACCGTCCTGGTTAAGGTAGTTAGCCGACACAAAATAGTGATAGTTGTCTTTTCCGCCGCTGGTACTCAGGGTAGCGTTCTGCATAAGCGCCAAACGGGATACTTCGCGTTGCCAGTCGGTACCACTGCCCAGTGAGTCCGGATTGCTATAAAGCACAGGACCACCGTAGTCCAGAGAACTTTCGTTGGCTAGTTTAGCATAATCTGATGCGCTCATCATGTCAATATATTTGGGGACCTGTTGCCAGGCATTATAGATGTTTATATTGATCTTGTCTTCCCCGGTTTTTCCTGTTTTAGTGGTCACAATAATTACACCGTTGGCTCCACGGGCGCCGTAAATAGCGGTGGCGGAGGCATCTTTCAGGATTTGTATGGATTCAATATCCTCTGGATTGATCAGGTTCAGATCTCCCGCGCCAATCAAACCATCTATTACATATAAGGGCTCGTTATCTGCATTAACGGAGTTACCACCACGGATACGTATAGACGTTCCCGAGCCCGGGGCCCCGCTGATGGAAATGACCTGGACGCCAGCTGCCTTACCTTGCAGCATCTGGTCTACACGGGTTACCGGTATGTTCTTAAATACGTCGCTTTTAACCGTGGTAATGGCGCCAGTGAGGTCTTTTTTGCGGCTGGTACCGTAACCCAGCACTACTGCATCTTCCAGGTTGGATACAGCCGATTCTAACGTGATCCTTACCGGGCTGCCGGGTTTGGGTTGTATGGTGCCGGACTGATAACCAACCATGCGGTACTCGAGGATTTCACCTTCATTCAGGCGCAGGGAAAAGTTTCCCAGCGCATCGGTGGTAGTACCACGTGTGGTTTTTTTTATACCAACAGTGGCACCTGGCAAAGGGGTGCCGTCCTTGTCGACAACCCTCCCTTTTACGGTAAATGTATCGGTTACGGTTCCCTGAACCACGGGCTTAGCACTAATGTCGCGGGTATTAACGGTGGCATTTGATGGCTGTTTTACCTTTAGTAAAATGAATTTATCATCTACCGGCTCAAAACTAACCTGATCTGCGGGCAACACGCTTATCAGTACCTGTTTCAGTGTGGATTCCCGGAAGCTGGCGGTAACAGGTTTACTTTTTTCCAGGATCTGATCATTATAGACAAAGCGTACACCGGTCTTTCTACCGAGTTGTTGCAGTACGACAGACAGGGGGAGCTGATTAAAGCTGGCACTGACCTTTTTCTCCAGGACGCTCTGGGCCTTTGCTGCCGAAGCCCAGCTCAGTGTGGCAGTGATGGCGATGAGTGCAAATTGCAGGGGCGTAAACCGCCTAATCATTTTGATTGATGATGATATTCCAGCCACCGGATGGTCCGTTTTTTCATTGTTCCTGAACGCCTTGCCCCGAAAGGCAAGGGCATGACATTCCCATTTACATTTTTTCATGTAACTTTGGATTCATTTAAATAATGAATGACTGTTTGTGGTTTGGACTTTTTATAGGGATATTCGCGTATCCCTGTTTTTATTGGCACTTATTTACATCCGCTTCCTGTAATGGTGATAACGCCATCTTTAATGTCGTAAGAGGCATTGACGGCCATGGTTAATAATTTTAAAGAATTAGACAACGATTGATCGGTGACGTCTGCTGTAACATGGCATCCTTCAAACTGCTGATAGTTACCCTTGAATTTTACGTCAAATTTATGTTCCACCCGTTGAATGATCTCTGGGAATGCGGTGTGGTTAAAGTTCATGTCGTATTCCGTGCCATTCACTGTCTGTTCTCTGTCTGCTGTACTGACCTTACTAACAGATGCTTGCCGGCTATCGCCCATGAATTGGTAATCGGGTGTAATAAGCAATGGAGCGGCTATATCTTTCCTATTGCTTTTCTTTACTACCTGTACTTTACCTGTTAATACCAGCAGTGAAAAGGGATGATTTCCGGCATGCTCCTTTATATTAAAACTGGTACCCAATACCTGGGTAGTGTATTCTCCGCTTTCCACTACAAAAGGATGTGTGGGGTCTTTCTTGATCTCAAATAGTCCTTCTCCTTTTAATATTACCTGCCGGTCTTTCTTACCAAATGTCGCCTGCCATGAGATTGAGCTGTTGCCTTTCAGCCATACAATGCTGCTGTCCGGAAGGATCATTCTTTTGATGCCGCCATCTGCCGTTACTGTAGTAATTTTCCCTTGTTGCCATTTGTTGATACCTGCCCATCCAGCGGCTATCAGCAGGAGGGCTGCTGCGGCCCTGGCAAAGCGTTTACCAGCACTCATTTTTACCGGTTTTAAGCGCGGTGCCAACCTTGTTTGCAGAGCGAAATAGAGCCGGTCTTCCAATGCCTTTTCATCTGTATCGGCCGACTCCCAGGAAATTTCGCCGGGTGTTTTACGTGCATACCATTCGAGCAGTGCGTCTCGTTCTGCGGTGGTTATATTTCCGTTTATCCATTTATCGGCCAGTTGCCTAATGTGATCTGGTATCTGTGGCTGCATATCAATGCCCTTTGCTATATAGTGGGTGAAATAATATAGTTACCCTTAGTGGGTAAGAAAAAAAATCAGAGGGAGTAAAAAAAACAGCGGAGGTGGTTTACGGCGCCTCTTAATATGCGTAATGCCTTACTCATGTGGGATTCCACTGTTTTGCGAGAAATCCGGAGGGCATGTGCAATTTGCTTTTCAGTCATGCCCTGTTCCCTGCTCAATCGGAATACCAGCTGGCACTTTTCCGGAAGTGTATCAATTACACTCTCAATGGTGGCCTTTAGTTCTTCGCCCTCCAGCCATAGTTCAGTAGAGTGATCGGAAATAATACAATCAGTGGTATCTTCCATTGCAGGGCGACGTTTGTTGGCAGCGATCTTTTCAAATATTTTATAACGGATTACCGCAGAAATATAGGTATGGAAACTGTATTTGATCTGCAGTGAATGGCGGCGGTACCAGATATTTATAAACACATCCTGTACTAATTCCTCCGCATCTGCATAAGACTGCAGCTGCGTATAGGCTTTGACAAGTAATTTCTTCCAATATCTTTTATGCAGTTGGCGGAATGCCGGTTCATTGTTCTGCATCAACAATTGTAACAGCTCTTCGTCCGTGTTTTTCTCCATTGTCCCTAAAATTACAGTTCATGAAGCAATACATACGTGCAATCAAATAAACTCTTTTTTTTTTAAATGACAAATTGCGGATGGCTAAAAGTAGTTCTAAAAAGGGCGTGGGAGAAAATATGGGTTGAAAAAGTTAAAATAACATTAACTGCGGTGACAAAAAATATTTCGGCAACAGTAGGGGTAACACCTGCATTATACCCACTATATACCTAAGTACGCGCAGGTCGATAAAAACAAACAGGCCGTTTTTATCGGTGACGCCAGGGCCACCAAAGGCGCCGCTAATTCCCTGGCAGCCAGGATCTGCCTGTATAGCCGGCAGTACGACAAAGCATGCTCACAGCCGCCGAAGCGCTGGCGCGCAGTAAAGGTGTGAATGCAACTTTGTCGGACCTCCTTAATAAAGTATACGTCTACGTCTACGCCTATACGAAAATTGGGCCACCGCATGCATATACAGTGGCCGACTTTACCAACGCGGACACGCTCGAGAACAGGATACCGCAGGAACACCGCTGGTAGATGGCCTTTGAAGGATTTACACGGTATGATGCGATCGGCAATAACATAGCGCCTAATCCGCAATTGCCGGCTGCCCGTTTTGCCATGCCAATACCACAACATGAAATAGATATTACCAAAAAACTTATCAAACAAAACCCTGATTACTGATCTTTAACTGGAAACATAAATACATGCAAATCAGAAAAATCATTACGGCCATTTCAGGAACACTGCTCTGTATGGGCAGCTATGCCCAAAACCGGCAGCAGATCATTTTGCAGGGCAATATTACCGGCGATCTGAAAGGATATAACAAAATGTATATCTACTCCCGTACCTATAATGATTCTGCCATCATTGAAAACGGGCATTACACTTTTCGCATTCCTTTCAAAGAACCGGTATTCCTGATGTTGTTGCCGGAATATGTAAAGGCGCAGCGCCAGATGTATACGCCCTTTGGCATCCTGATGGATCAACCCGTTACTTACACGGTTACTACCGATGTGGCAAAGGGGATGAGCGCCTCCGTGATAAAAGGTTCTGAAGCATCGGAACTGCTACAGGCTCATGGCAAACAAAAAACCGCCGCCTGGAAATCCATCAGCGATGAACTGAAAAAAGAGTTTGGCCAACCATGGCTGCAGGAATCAGATCCCCGTTATGCGGCATTTGAGTCCAAACGAAAAGCCCTGCAGAAAAAGTACCTGGCACCTTTGCTGCAACAGCTTGTAAAAAAACATCCCAATTCATTTGCGTCGGTATTCAGCCTTGGTGAGGCCCGCGAAATAATGAATGTGGAACAACAGGAACGGCTACATGCCTCTCTGTCTCCGGAGATGAAGAAAACAAAGGAAGCAAAGGAGTTTAAAGAGTTTACACAGGGGATTATCAACTCTGCCGTAGGCAAAAAGGTAAAGAATTTCACCCTGCCGGATGAAAAAGATCAATCGCTCTCCTTCAGCAGTTTCAAAGGAAAATATGTGCTTTTGGATTTCTGGGCCGGCTGGTGCGGACCTTGCCGGGAATCGTTCCCGCATATGCGCGAAGTATATGAGCAGTACAGGGATCAGGATTTTGAAATCTACAGCATCTCCATCGACAAAAGCAAAGCCGACTGGCTGAAAGCCGTAGCCAAAGAGAATAACCCCTGGAAACAGGCGCTGGACAATATCAATATCGCCGGCAGCGGTTTTGCTATCAAGGGCGTGCCTACTACTTACCTGATCAGCCCTGAAGGCGAGATCCTGATGAAAGAGGTGGGGTTTAACCCCGATGGCAGCAGTGAAATAGAAAAGAAACTGGTCACCTTGTTTGGAGACACCCCAAAGCCCGCTGCCAAAGCGGCCCGAGAAGCAGGTAGTCAAACTAAGGCCAGCCCCATGGTTCCCATGCAATAATCATCTTCTTGAATAATTATCATTCAAATGAAAAATACCAGAATAGTATAGCTATGTGGTTGCTGGTGGCGGGTGGAACTACCTCCTCCGCCGCACAACAGGCGAAGAAATTTATTACCGTGAGCGGTAAAATAAAATTTCCGCCTCTGACAAAACAGCAATAGAGGTTCCTTCTCCAGGTACAGAAACAGGTGGGCAACGACCGCGTAACTATTGATTCCATTC
The DNA here is from genome assembly GCF_012726295.1 of Chitinophaga sp. Ak27. Lineage (GTDB taxonomy): Bacteria > Bacteroidota > Bacteroidia > Chitinophagales > Chitinophagaceae > Chitinophaga. The sequence continues at coordinate 221,430 of NZ_JABAOB010000001.1, forward strand.
ATCTCCGGTATTCACCTCCATCTGCCTGTGAAAAACCCGTACAATGTGAACAATGAAAACCGCAGGAAAGAAACGCATTGAACGGATATTCCGCGAAGAGTAACAAGCCAGGGAATCAATCAAAGAAGCAATCAGCAACAACCGAAATCAATAATATAAAACGTGTATCCATTCCTATTATACTAAAAATACACGCTGCCGGCCGCTTGGGCGCAGCACCATTTTCTGTAATCATAAATACAATTGTATGCAACTGAATTTTAAAAAACACGGCGTACAGCTATGGGGAGCCTTCCTGTTACTGTTGCCTACAGGCGTTTCCCGGGCGCAGACTATGACCCGGCAGGACAAAATTTTTATTCAAAAAGGACTCCAGTACCAGAGCTGGATCCGGGTGGATGGCGCTCCGGAAGGTCTGCCCGTAACGGCGGTTACGAGGATTGCTATTGGCAGAACCGGGCGCTATGTAAAGATACAGCTGCCAGCCACGGATCCGTTGAGTCTTGCTGAAGTGCAGGTATTCAGCGGCGGCGTAAATGTGGCGCAGGGTAAAACCACGCTGCAGTCATCTGACTTTGGTATCGGGCTAAGCAATAAGGCGGTTGACGGCGATACCAATGGCAACTACGCCGCCGGCTCCGTTACCCATACCATGGATGGTAATACTGCCATGGAACCCTGGTGGCAGGTGGATCTGGGCAGTATTGTAACGATCGATTCCATCAGCATATGGAACCGAACAGACTGTTGCGATCAACGGCTCAAAGGTTTTTATTTATTTGTTTCCAATGCGGCATTTAACGGTAATTCTTTGGTAAGCACTTTTGCTCAGAACGGCGCCAGCTGGTACATGCAACCTGGCGTCAGTCATTATCCCAGTGGCAATGAACTGGCCAACACTCATTTTGCGCCTACGTATTATGAACGTCCCATGTATAACTATACGATTCATCAGCAAAATCCGGCGGCGCAATGGGCACTGGCGAAAGCGCCATTTGGTACGCACGTTAGTCGTGGCCCTACCGCGTTTGAACAATCGAATGGTTTTCTGAATAGCTTACAGGCGGCCGACAGCAACCAGCTATCCAGCATCTGTTTTGGTGATGAAGAAAGCTACAGCACTGCCGTACAAGGTTATATGCGCGATTGGTTTGCTATATCCCGGAATAAGTACCCCAATGTGTTGGTACATAACAATCAGTACACGGGGCAGTGGTCTGAAGCCAATCTCAGAACTTATCTGCAAACGGCTAAACCGGATCTGCTGACGTATGACTATTACTATTTTTATTTGAACCGCAGTCCTGCCCCAGGAGGTTCCCTGGCAGCCATTTTGCAGGATATGTACCTATATCGTAAACTGGCGCTGGAAGGATATGATGGTAGTGGTACTTCCCCTATTGCCTTCGGCGCTTATCTGCAGGGATACAAGGGAAGCCGTAATGGTGGTTCCGATAACTATTATCCATCCGAATCAGAGTTTAATATCGGGGTATATTCGTTCCTGCTCATGGGCGCTAAATGGATGAACAGTTTCCGGTATATAGGAGGTAATGGTACTTTTTTCTGGACGGATGATAACGGTATCCCTACTCCGCAGTACTGGCAAAATGCAAGACTGGGAGCAGAGGTGTTAAATCTTTCCCCGCATTTGTCGCGCCTACGTACGAAGGATGTGCGTTTTATCGCGGGACAACATATTTCCGGAAGCACAGCAGTGAATAATGTATCGCCAGCCAGCATCGCCGCCTGGGATTCCACAGCAGACCCCTATATCACCAGCATTGCAGCTACTAACCTGGTAGCCGCCACCAATAATGGGTTACCGGGAGATGTAGCTGTTGGATATTTTAAACCGGTATCGGGAATAGCTAATACCAGTGGTATAACTATGGCGCCGGTTACCAGTAGCAGCGCTGCCTATTTCATGATCATGAATGGCCTTAGCATATCAAATGGTTGTTGTAACGCCCCTGGTACTCCAGGGATTTTAACGGATACTATCCAGGGAAAAGCAAATCTTGCGAAACAGAAAATTACGATGAACATCAACTTTGGTACTTATCCTGTAGATACCTTATATAGGGTAAGAAGAAGAGATGGGGCAGTGGAAAAGGTGAACCTGACGTTGGTCACTGGAAAGAAATATGTGCTGAACGATACGCTAGACGGTGGTTTGGGGGATCTGTTTTATTGGAAAAATGCAGGCGCCGTAGTTATTCCGACAAGCAACCTGGCGTTGGAAAAGCCGACTACGCAATCTAGCGATCATAGCAGCTCTACGGGGCTGGCGCCATTGGCCGTAGATGGTAATACCAATGGTAACTACTTTAGTGGTTCTGTAACGCATACCAATGAAGCGCTGACCAATCAGCCCTGGTGGCAGGTGGATCTCGGAACCTCCGCAAATATCCAGACGATCAGGATTTATAATCGTACGGATTGTTGTGGGAGTCGTTTGGCTAATTATCATATTTTTATTTCCAGCGTTCCCTTTACATCCAATACCGTGGCCGGCACACAGGCACAGGCGGGGGTACAGGATTATTTTCAGACTGCAACAGCCGGTACTCCTTCTGCCATCAGTATTAATAATACCGGTCGTTATGTGCGTATACAACTGCAAAGCACCAATGTACCATTGAGTCTTGCCGAAGTACAGGTGCTGGGTAATTTTACCTTAGCACCATTGCTGCAGAATACAGCAGCCGTTGCCGGAAATACGCACGCAATGAAGATGTCCGCATTAAAAGGCAATGAAGGAATAAACTGCAGCATATATCCGAACCCGGTTACCAGTGACGAATTCACTTTATCTCTGGTATCCCCTGCGGCGGCGCAAACTACGCTGACAATACATGACCTGAGAGGGCTGCAGGTACTGGCAAAACAAGACGTTTCGCTGCGTAAAGGGAATAATAGTATCAGGGTACAGATAGGTCCGCTTATACCCGGCATCTACTTTTTACAGTTGAGTGTACAGGGAGCACAAGTGGTGAAGAAATTTGTTGTGGTAGGCAAATAGTATTAAACATAATTGGACTGGCTATAAGAGCCAGTCCAATTACATTTCTATAGCGGTAATAATTTCTTGATATCAATTACATGTGTTTTTGTCCACCGGTCGTGCCAGGGATTACAATGATAGCCAAATCCGCTGAATCCATTAAAAGGTGTGGCATGGATCAGCCCTATCGGGAAAGCTTTCCGTGCACTCACATTATTACTGTCTCCTGTAACGGTCTTCGTTCCCGCAAACACTTTGCCCAACAGTATCCGTCTGGCAGTGGCTATAATCATACGCACTATTGGTTTGGTGCCTTCTTGCTTCGGTCTTGCTATGCACGATGTCCCTCGTAGCCAGGGTGGCATCTATGATATTCCCTGGCGTCGCCGTATTCAGTTCTGCGGTCGGTCAAAACCCGAAGCAGCGGAACACCCTACTCTTAGCAGAAAGATGGCACACGGTTATTGACAGCAATAGACTTTTAAGAGATACGAAAAAGGGAGGCCAATGGCCCGCCTTTTTATTTCCGGTATGTTCTATTGGCTAAAAAATATCAATTCTCATCTTTGTAGTTAATCTGTTGATATAGCGCCCTTTCTATGATTTCTTTGCAAGAGTCATACCGCACCCTTCCAAATCCCTAATTTCATAGCACTAATTCTTTCCCGGAGGAAGGTCACCATTTGTAGCCTATACACCTAAGGCTAAATTCACTAGTCCTTTGTTGCAGATATATGAACAGAAAGATCTTCAACCCATTTCCCATGAACATCTTTTATGACCGGGACAAACGCAAACAACCAGCGCTGCTCTCTATATGCTCTCGGAATTTTCACAAAGATCTCATTCCACCCTTTTCTCAATTGAATTTTCGCGGGTGGGCGGCTCCAATAAAATTCTTCATCAGTAAATGGAATTTCATTCGCTGGCCGCCCCCAGGTATTATGCAAATAGCGGTTCCCGCCAGGATTCGCCCATTCCGGGCCCCTGAGCTCCTGTCGGTTAATAAATACAGCACCTCCATTTGCATCCCATTGTTTATTCAGGGGGATACCTCCACTACGTCGGTTAGATCGAGCCGGGGCTTCAAATCCAAGAAAGGCATGTACTTCTTTTGCTGCGGGCGTATAAATATAGCCTGTGAGATAAGCTGTTTCCAGCACCTTATCATTAAACATTGCCGCATTTTCTCCCACATTCACCTGTTGAATACCACCGGTAACTTTAACTTTATAGGTCGTATCATCTATTGTACTTAGTTCCGAAATACATCTTCTATCAGTGGAATCACCTTTCTGATGATAGTAGGGCCCTCTTAAAATCCATTCACTGTTTCCAAACTGCGCATACGGAAAATAATCACCGAAAAAAAAATTATCTCTATGACGTGCTAACCTACCTTCAAACTCACGAAAATACTTGTACGCAACAGTTCCCTTCGCAGGTAATGCATTAACAAATAATGGCTCAAAAAATGGTCTGCCGCACCAAACCGCTTCACTGTAAGTAATAATACCAGGCCACACTGCATTATACAATATGATTTTCGATTTATCGTCAACCTTTACATCCGGCCAGCAACAAACAATACCACCAAGTGCGACGGAATCACCTATAGGTCGATTACAAACTTGCTGAAAAAAATAACGCCGCACCAATGAAAAAGCATCATAATTATTTAAATATCCTCCATAAGAGTCTATATAAGGATTACCCGATGTTCTTTCTCCCGTTGCACCATCCTCCCTCCATAATTGTTCAATAGTGCCTTCCAGGGGAGGCAACCCCGGATTCCAGACCATAACTTTACGGTTGTTTTCTTTAACCCGGGCCGACATACGCTGTATAAAAGCGCTTGGATTAGGAATATGTACTTCATCTGACCCAAGATGAATAATAGGGCAATCTGCAACCGGTATTTCCTTGCAAAACTCATCAATCAGCCGTTCCAACACCTGCATCCCGTGTTCACTTTCCATCTTAAAACCAAACGTTGGCTCGAAATATTCGCTGTGGCCCGGCATGTCCAATTCCGGAATAATTGTAATGCAACGCTCTTTTGCATAACGAATTAGCTCCCTAATGTCATCAAAACTATATGAGCTATCCGGGTCGCGACCGTCTCTGCGATTCTTAGGATCATTCAGCTGAGGATATATCTTACTTTCAGGTCGCCACGCCGGATTATCAGTAAAATGCCAGTGGAACGTATTGAATTTATACCACGACAGTTTATCTAACTGGGTCTTTAACATGGTTACACTCTGAAAATTCCTTCCATTATCATGCATAAATCCGCGCAGCCCGAATGCTGGCCAGTCATTAATGATACATCCCGGTATTTGCTTCCTTAGCGTTGTTTGAAGAACAATTTGTCTCAACGTTTGCACTGCATAGTAAAATCCAGCAACATCTTTCGCCCCAACAACGATACCTCCTTTTGAGATCCGCAAAGAATAACCTTCATTTTTTGTACATTGGACACTATCAACCTTAAAAACAATGCAGTTTGATGGTAATCTCTCTCCTTGTCTAACTGTCTTCAAGCTGCTTTGTATCGAAAGTCCCCTAAGTAGTTCATGCAATGAACGGAGGGCATTCCCAGTAATTGATTGATCTTGATCTTCAACCGCAATAACCAGACTATCGGACAATTGCCATTTATCCTTGGTCCATTGCAGTTCCCGGGGAAACGGAATTAATGCTACAGGGGCATGGGACAATTCTTCCAAAGTATGTTCAGCTTTCCAGCTTAATAAACTATTATTTACCTGAGAACGAGCAATGTCACAAACAAGCACCAGGCAAATCAACAATAGCGTAAACTTATTCTTCTTTCTGTTCACCATAATATATGCTTTATTCGGCCTATTAATTAATATTACTTATCAACTGAAAAAACGGTTCCAGACTACTACAAAAAATATTTTAGTTATATGTAATATATACCCTTACTTATCTATCAGATCTTTCAGTAAAATTTTCTGAAATATCATCTGCACACCATTTCCTTCATATAAAATATCAATCGCTTCTTCGTCAACAGAGAATGCAGGAATAACCCAAGCTGTCCCATTCATCCAACAACTAATAATTTCCGGGCTTAATGGGGTTTAGAAGTCGAATACCCGGGGGTTTGATCTACCAACGGATCATTTGTCCAAATAGCAGGTTCTATTGGCCACAGCATTCTGTATGCTTGTGTTGTTTTGTTCAACACACCATACGGATGATTGGGGCTAATAAAAGCAAGTGGTTCTGTTCCATATTTCATTCGCCGTAAATCATACCACCTTTTTCCTTCATAAACGAACTCTTTACTTCGCTCAGAAAAAATAGCTAATTCATTCGCGTCTTTAGATCCGTTGACAAAGGGTGTAGGATCATTGGCTAGTCCAAATGCCCTATCACGAATTTGTTTAATATAAACGGTCGGGTCACCTCCTTCTGCATTTATAATTTCGGCCAGCATTAACAATCTGTCTGCTTCACGATACACGGGCCAGTCATCGGAGAAATAGCGCTTGTTTTGTTCAAATATCCCAAGAAATTTCTTAAGTACGGTGTTTCTCTGAATAACAGGATACGGTGGCACCCCGCTTTTATTTACCTTATAAAAATCATAAAATGTGGCCAATTTACGTGTATCGGCATTATCATAACTCTGAAAAAGCTCAAATTTATAACGATATCGTTGAATAGCCGGTAAAGCATTCGGCTGACCTATATTCAATGGATCAGGATTGGTCGAAATAACAGCACCAGAGGCCAGCGAGTCGGGATAGAAACCTCCACCAAGACCAGCGAGATCATACGTAAATAAATTAACTCCCGACATTTCTGCTTCTGTTGATTGAAAGCTCATGGCAAGAATAATTTCGCTGTTCTTCTTTTTAGTGTACGAAAAAACATCTGCAAAGTTGGGGCAGAGACTGAATCCGGTTATCGCATTCAATGCCGTTTTTGCTATAGCCAAATCTGCGTTATTATTATAAACTTTCGCAGACCATAAATAGATTTCACCTTTCAACATTAACGCAGCCATTGGATTCCATTGGCCTTTATTAGCGGTTGCACTCGCTCCAAATTTAGTAATCGCCTGATTGATATCAGACTTTATTGCAGCAAGCACCTCTCCCTCCGTGGCTCTCGCTTTACGTAATGCCACCTGATCAGTTGTACCGTCTATTACTTCAGGTTCTAGTCGTAGTGGCACTCCTCCGTAAGTGCGTAGTAATTGAAAATAGTAATATGCACGCATTGCATAAGCCTGCCCCAGAAAATATCCCCTTTGGGCTCCCGTTAAAAAACTCGCTGCCTCGGTTTTCTTTATAAACAAATTCAGTTGCAGAATATTGGTATAAAACCCAGCCCAATTTCCGACACCTGCAGAAATTTCCTCGAGATTTTGTTCTATTAGAGGCACTTCATTTAATGACACGGGGAAAATTTCTGTTGTGCTTAAACTTCCGCCCCTAAACTCTCCCAGTCGTAAAAACTGAAACTGATTTGCTCTAAACTGCGTATGCATCCCTTGCATAAAACCGCCTACCTGGGCCTCATTCTGCCAGAAACTGTTGCTACCAAAAGAATCTTCCGGTGAAAGTTCCAGGCTTTTTTTGCAGGATACTCCCAATATGATCATCGTCACCACTAGCAATATACCTCTCCGTCTATATTGACTCATGTTTCTAAGTTTGATTTGTTACAGAGTTAAATTTGCAGAAAATACCAATTGAGTTGGAATAGTATAAGCACCATTCTGCTGACCGGTCCTCTCTGGTAGCTTTAACATTTTATTGCTGATATAGCCCAGATTTTGACCGGTGACCATTAAGGTAAGCCCTGTAATATTCGCCTTTTTGAGATATGATTGCGGAACGGCATAGCCTAACGTTATCTCCCGGAAGAAGAGATAGCTGGAGTTTTTCCAAAACATGTTGCTATTTCCATCGTAGTTCTTTTTTAATTGTTGGTCTTGGTTCACATAAGTCGGATATTTCGCATTGGGATTTTCAGGAGTCCAAGTATCCTTGACCAAATCAGTACCATTAAATTCACCTTGCATACTTCCCATGGCCCACATTTGACCAAGGTCCATCTGGATAAATCCGATCGCGTAATCCATCCTGGAAAATAACTGCAGATTTTTCCATTTCACTGATAAGTTCAATCCTCCTGTCCAACGGGGAATCGTCCGTCCAAGAAATACCCTGTCTTTGAAATCAATAGTGTCGTTTTTATCAACATCTTTCCAGCGTACATCCCCAAGACTTGTTGTCCACCACTTTGTAGGGTCTAACCCTTTTTCCGCAATTAACTTCTGACTTGTCACCGGACGTCCTGCCGCAGAATTTAATTGAACTTCCCCCGCAGCTAAATCTATTTTATTATAGTCTGCCAAATCTTTGTCATTTCTAATCAAACCTTCCATTATATAACCGTATACTTCACCAGGCTCCTGCCCTTCCTGCAACCCCCCAACCCAAACTAACTTACCAGATCTCTGATCATAAATTTGGATTCCTCCCTGCCTATTATTCTCGTTCCCATTAAAGGGTAGCTTTAGCACCTTATTCTTATTCCATGAAACATTTGCGCCAACACGGATATCCCAGTTTCTATTCTGTATAACCCTATAATTAATATCAGCTTCCAAGCCCCTGTTTTTCATTGAACCATTATTAGTTCTAATACTGCTCACACCAGTTGAATTAGGCAATAAAATATCAGCAATTTTATCATTTGTTATCCTATCGTAATAGGCTATCGATCCTGTGAGCATATTCTTAAACAGTCCATACTCAACAGCACCTTCTATTGTATTAGTCTTTTCCCATCTTAGTTTGGGATTTGGAATACCATTTAATTGGAAGCCAATATTATTGTCATACCTGCCGGTTGTTGAATAACCTCCCTGCAGTTCATACAGGCCAATTCCTCCAATATTCCCATTCTTACCCCAACTACCTCTTAGTTTCAAAAATGATAACCATCCAGCTGTTCCATCCATAAACTTTTCTTTATATGCAAGCCATCCGAAAGAAGCACCTGGGAAAAAACCATATTGATTGTCTCCAATTAACCTTGAATAGCCATCTCGCCTCGCAGTGAATGAAAACAAGTATTTTCCATCCCAATCATAATTTACCCGGCCAAATACAGACATAATGCGTTCCCTTGTATGATAGGAAGATATCCCTCTGTTATTTGCTTCAGACGACGTTAAATCCAACGCCATAAAATCATCCGTAGGTGCCAACTTTCCATTCGCTGCTAATCCATTATTATAAACATTATAATACTCTCCGCCAAGCATTCCCTCAAGTGTACTTTTTTCAAAAATAGTTTTATTATAATTTAAAATAATATTGAATGTCTGGCGCAATATGCGATCGAAAGATGCAGAGCTTGAACGGTCCCTGTTCCAGCCAGCATTGGGATTAGAGAGGCTCATAATGCCGGTTCGATAGTCTTTATTAAATCCTTCAGCCATAGTTTCATCATACATAAAGTATCCTCCTGCCTTGAGATAGAGGTCTTTAAATAAATCCGCTTTGAATGATTGAGAGAGCGTAAACTTATCTGATTGATTTCTCCGGATAAACTTAGATTCGTTCAGGGTTGGATTCCCATCCCCTGCATTTCGACCTAATAAAATATCACCTTTATAATTCACCCCTCGCATCGTGGGAGCCGCCATTAAAATGCGTCCCCAATAACTACCATCAGAAGTTTGTGCCTGATCTCTCCAGTTGGCTTTTGCAAAAGCCACGCTACTCTCAGATTTCAGCCATTTCTTTATTTTATAATCGCCATTAAAAATAAAATTCAATCTCCGGTAGAAAGCAGACTTAGCTATTCCATCTTCATTATAAAAACCTAAATTGGCATAATACGTCCCACGCTCCGCACCACCTGACATTCCAATATTATAGTCCTGTAATAATGCATTGCTTCGAAAAGCATTGCCAGCATAGCTGAACTCCTTATAAATAAGGTCTTTGTATGTACCATTTGGATCATAGGCTCCAGTCGCATTGGTGGGAATAGCATCTTTCATTACTTTCCAACCCTGACCTGAGTTCAAAAGTTCTTTGTTCTCATCGGATAAAAACATTGGACTAAACAAGGCGTTCTGATCGTAGTTTCCATCGACGATGTTTCCGCTAGCATCTTTATATATATTACCTGTCCCCTTGGGACCTGCTGCTGTAAGCAGCGCTTGATTACCATTTACTTTAAACGTTTCAACCAATGCCCTTCTTCCCCATTGCAAGTACTCTTCTGCATTAAGTAATCTATATGGGTTGTTCAAATAATTATAACCGGTTCTAGTCTTAAAAGTAATGGAGGAAAAACCTGCTTTACCTCTTTTAGTAGTAATTAAAACAACTCCGTTACTGGCTCTTGCCCCATATATAGCAGTGGCAGAAGCATCTTTTAACACTTCCATGCTCTCAATTTCCTCCGGATTAATATCACTCAATGATGGTCTGAACTGTCCATCTACAACAATGAGAGGGCTTCCTGATCCATCAAAATTGGTCCCTCCCCGTAAGACTATGGCAGGTAAAGAACCAGGTTTACCAGAAGTAGTCGAGACTCTTACGCCAGGAACAGTCCCGGCCAATGCCTGTGCAGGGTTAGCACGAACCCCAGATTCAAGTATCCTTCTTTCTACTTTGGCAATAGACGCTGTTAAGCTACTTTTCTTTTGCGTACCGTAACCTACCACGACCACTTCTTCCATCTTTGCTACGTCTGGCTTTAGGGAAATATTTACAAAAGTTGATGTTCCTACTCTAACCTGCTTTGACAAAAAACCGGTATAAGAAATAATTAAAATATCTTCCTCCAAAGCATCTAAAGAAAATTCGCCATTTGCATTGGTCTGGGTTCCGATGTTTTTTCCCTGAATACCGACGGTGGCACCCTACATAGCCTGGCCATCCTCACCCGAAATAACTTTACCTCTAACCTTTTTTATCTGAGCCTGAGCTACTGCTACAGAGCTGGCAGATGCAATCAGTAGCATCAGCAACCATCCTAATAAATCAGATTTCATACGTGTTGATTTAATTTTAACGCTTATACATATAACATCATATCATGTATCACATACAAACAATAAACACTTTTTTCAACACATAAAGCTCAAATGTCAATATGTATACATGATGTTATGTACTACATATAAATATCAAAACATTTATTCAGCTAAACAAGCAAAATACTAGTGCAACCGTTTGTACAAAGATTCCCTAGATGAAAAGCTAGCTTCTTTAACTTATTAAAATGATGCTCAAAATGTTTCTCATCCCCTCCCTAAATTCTTCTCGCGAGCTGTATTCAAGAAAATTCACCAAGTCAAGATGCGTGATTTTACTACTAGCCTGCATTTCATCTTCAACCATCTGGTGTCCAAAAATAGCAAGCAACATACCCTAAACTACACTCAATCCAAACAAATCATGAAGTGTAGTGTTATCGATTACTAAAGGGTATCAATGACAGAATTTAATCTGTAACACGGCTTATCGTTGTTTACGCCCTTTACCCTTCTTGCGGCAAGGATGCCCTTCATCTCCAATATGCGCCCCAATTCCCCATCCAGGGCACCTTCCAGAAACTCTCTTAGCACCAGGATTATCACCCTGTCCTTACCTAAATGCGTATCTCCGTTCTTCAAACGGCACGCCGCTTGCTTCTTGAAGGCTTCGAAACCAAAAATTTTTTTTCCTATATTGTCAGTTTAACGTTCTTTAACCTTAAACTGACACCCTTTATCTAATAGTCTCGCGGTAATAGGTGGTGTAAGCAGGCTAACAAACTGAACACCGTACAATAATGAGATCTTCTCTTTATAATATATCGAATTCCTATCAGTGATAAAAAACATTCTGACTCACATCTTTCCATTCTGAATCTCCATTCCGCATGTATTGCATCTTAACACAATTCTCAATACTTGGATCGCTCAATAAATAAATTGCTAGAGGATGAAATCCCTTCTTTAAGGAAACACTTTGAATAAGTGGTGTATTGGACCTATACCCAAAGTCGGCATCAAACAGTTTTGCCTCATGTAAGCGAATAAATGCCTTACCCGATGTTTGAAATAAAAAATTGTACTTACCATCTTCAGGAATTTTAATATATCCTTCACATAACAACATTCCTTTTCTATCACTTACAATGGTTCTTTTTATGCTACCTGTCACACCTGAAAGTTGAGGTCTCATTCCCCTTACAGAAATGACATAAGACAAATCCTTCTCGAAAAATTTCCAATTCAATCCTTTATTTAACTTCCTATTCACAACAGCACCTGGAATGAGTGCATTATCATAGGGGCGTTTGGCCTCAGAATCCACAGATCTTATCTGCAAAACTTTATCCTTCATTTGCGACTGTATTTTATCAAATCTTCGCAATAAAGACAAGTCTTTTGTTTGCTTAGGATCCTGAACCGCGTCGTAAATCTCAAAATTATCATTGGCTGATTTAATATTATATCGAACGCCCACCCAATTGTTGATGCGAATCATCTGCATCTGATTCCTTTGCCTCCCCCTTCGAGATACCTCAAACTGTTCAAATTTTGGAGTAATTCCTTCTTCAAAATATTCAACATACACCAGTGAATTCTCTTGCCTGCCTTTCCCAGTTAAAGATGGAAGTAACGAAACCCCATCGGTTCGTGCAGGCGCTGGAATATTTGCCACATCAGCAAATGTTGCAAACCAATCAGATAACATCGATGGCGTATTAATTACTGTTTCGGAAGCAATACGACCAGGCCATGCTGCAATGGTTGGAACTCTCACTCCACCTTCCCAACAATCTCTCTTAATTCCATCAAAGGGGCCATAGCTTACAAAAAATGTGGGATAGTTAGGAGTAAAAGATTCTGGTAAATATGATTCAATTGAAGGCCCATTATCAGAAGTAAAAACAACAAGCGTATTATCAGCAACATCTAAATCGTTCAACAATTGCAAAATATCTCCAACAGCATCATCAATTCTCCTTGTCACCGTTGCATAACGCTTGTAAGTATCAGGCCATGGGACCTCGGCCGTCAGTGGATTATGATCATCATCGTATGTAGCGTTCCTATACTCGGGATAAACAAATGAGTCAACAGTCCCTGATGCAGTATTAATCATGTGCCCCGCTTCATTCAACCATTGAATCCCGCCATGCAAACCACCACCGGTCGGATATGCCTGCGTTGGCAACTCTAAAACAGCATGTGGTGCATCATAAGCAAGGTACATAAAAAACGGTTCGGCAGCATTGCTCTTTACATGATCAACTATCCATTTCTTCGCATACGCTGTCCACAAATCTACTGTATAACATTTATCTAGCCCGGCAGCAATATTACGATAATCATTCCACACCTCCTTCTGCCCTCTGTATACTCCTTCTACCGGATAATGTTCGTGTCCATCTCTGTGACGCATATAGCCGAAGTAATGATCAAATCCACGTTTCAATGGATGTGCTGGCCAGTTGGGACTCATGTCCTCCTCTCCTTGCAATCCCCATTTACCAATGGCAACGGTTGCATATCCGGCCTGTTTTAATAACGTGCCAATTGTGTGATTATCTTCCAAGGCTTTATCAAACTGATTATCACGAACATGTGCATTTCCTTGATTCACTCCTGTTAACAATGAGGCTCTTGAGGGAGCACACACAGGCGCATTGCAATATTGCTGCGTGAATTGTGCACCGCTCTTAGCCAATTGATCAATGTGAGGCGTTATTTCATAAGGATTTGAAGGATCACCCGAACATTTTCTTTTATTCTGAAAGAAAACACCAATGTCGCCATAACCCAAATCATCAGTAAGAACGAAAATTATATTAGGTACTGGCAGTATCTTTTGCGCATATACAGAAAAACTGAGTATGTTCAAAACACAAATACAGCAAAGTGATTTATAGATCATTAATTTAAAAATCATTTTATAAACGTTGCAATTATTAAAGTTACTTTTGAAGAGGCGGCTCCCGTTCTCGAAACAATGAGGTCCTCCCCATATGCATAGTCTTGATTCTACATCTTTGGACGATTTTTAGAAATCTTTAATGTTATCGCCGCTATCCCTTTTAAATTTATACTGGAAGGAAGTACAACTTTTACCATATCATTGCCTGCCGGCAGATAATGAAGATTCTTACCTTTAAAGCCTAACAGAGTGATATTGCTACGTCCTTCAACCAGGGAGGAAGGAATACTAATCGTATTGGATGAAAGTGAATCTGTTTTGTTTTGAATACTAATAGCATAAATCGTACTGTCTCGCTTGGTGGTAAAAAACACATTATCAGATTCATAAGGCTTTATTGGCCGGGTATTATAAATAGCTTCTCCATTTGTTTTTAACCATTGGCCAATTTCGTTTAAACTCTTTACGACTTCCGGAGCCAAAACACCTTCCGCATCCGGGCCAAGCCCCACAACCAAATTACCATTCCGGGCGACGGCTTTGACCAGCAGCTGAATAATTGATTCGGCATCTAGGTATTTATTTATCTTTGTCCAGGCCCATCCATGGTCACCCATGGAAACACAGGCTTCCCAGGCATCTGCAATGTAATGAGTGGGCATTTGGTGGATCCCTTCAGGTGTAAGATAATCCTCATATCCACCTCCGTTACAACGGTCTACCACTAATAATCCAGGCTGACGTTCTCTTGCTGATTTTGCAATATCTGCAAGGTTAATGCTGTTTCCACTAACCTGTCCTCCATCCAGCCAGAGAATATCAATGTCACCATAATCAGTGGTAAGTTCTTGTAACTGCCTTGCTGTAAATTTTCTGAATTGGTCCCATAACTCTGGATGTCTATGGCGATCATAGTTTTCACTTCTGCTAGTTGCAGGGCCAAATTGCGGTGCCCAGTAATAGGGTGTGTTCCAATCGACTTTTGAAAAATATATGCCTGCCCACAGGTTATTCTTTCTGGCAGCTTCCAACATCACTCGTACAACATTGGCATTTTTATTGCCGGAGAACGGGCAGTTATCTGAAGTTATTCTATAATCGGTAGTTTTTGTATCAAATAAGCAGAAACCATCGTGATGCTTAGCATCTACCAAAATATATTTAGCTCCGGAAGCCACAATAGTTTTTGCGTCTATTTCGGGATTAAATAACAAGGGATTAAAGGTTTTTTGTAACTGCTCATATACTTTTTTATAGGATGCCCAGTCTTCATTCTCATATGGTGCAGGCCTTTTATTCCAGACATATCTTTCAGGACATAAGCTCCATGACTGATCAACAGTACCAAACTGAGTCTGGATACCCCAATTGTACATTATGCCAAATTTCAGGTCTTGAAATGCCTCCAATTTTCTAATTGCTTTAGGATCACGAGGAGGCTCCCAGTCTTTACTTACCTTAAAAGCGCCGCCAAAACCATCTCCCTTCTCGGGAATATTGTCTTGTGCCAGGCAGGTATAACTAAGAGGTAAAAAGAGTATAGTTGTTAAACAAATTCTGATATTCATAGTTACTTTATTTACTACAAAGTGTTTATAAGTCATACAAGTATTAAAAATGAAAGAATAGACATTCGATGACGGAAGTAATTATTGAATGTGTTCCCCGTAATAAGAAATTAAAAATAGGCCAATCCTGTTTTCAAGACAACATTTCCTTCGATTCTGATAGAAGTATAAAAAAGAGGGAAGGAGCCATAAACAACTCCTTCCCCTTGTAAATCCCGGAATTTAGTGTAACCTAAAGTTCCGAGATGCATCTATCACCACATGCCGTTGGTGAAACAGTTGCACTCCTAAATCCTGCATAGGTATTGACACAATCGAACATTATAATATATTTCTTCACCCCCAAGTAAAGTAAGACCCTCACTTCCATCAGCACCTTTAATCCCATGACTTTAGGAGCTTATTATAAATAGTAAATAATAACTTTTTAAAAGTAAAGCAATAAACAACAACTATTATGCGCAACCGGTTGTCTTAATGCTTTAGTACTCCAGTTCGACCATTAGAATTATAAAATTGATTCATTAATTCTAATACTAATCATCAAAAACTTGTATCTATTTGCAAAACAACTATTGCATTTTTTTTCATAACTATCATTCCAATTCAGCAACACTTACAGTTTGTGGAAAATAAACTATGAAAAACAAAAAAGGGGAAGGTGCTATGATTAGCCCCTCCCTTATTCACGTATAATCCCGGAAATGGCGTAATGCAAGACTCCGGGATGTCTATCACCACATGCCAATCACAATGGAATGAAAAAGATGCTGTTCTATAAAGCCGACATCGGAATAGAAACAAATAACTTACTTTCACTACTTTCGATGCGATCGGATATTATTAAAACCCATCATTGGTATAAGGATTTCCTTATCTACAGCTCTGGTAGTATATTAAGGGAAAGGAGTAATATACTGAAGGCTGGTTAAAGGTAAGACAGCAAAAAATAAAATATATGCGCAACCGGTTGTACTTGTAGCATATATCTTCAGATTGTTAAACTGGATTTCTTAATATCGTACGAAAGATCCATGAGACATGTACAACCAACTGAATAAAAAAATTCCTTGAGACCGGGTAGATATAACCGATTACGCGCATTTCGCTCAAAAAAGAGATAGATTTTTAAAATTGTGAGGCAGCTATAATATTTTCACTAATTTAGATGACGGCATGAGCTAACATGCAAACGACAATGAAAAAATATGTCTTTACACATATCTCTTAATGCAGAAAAATGATTACGTGCCCTCTTTGTGACAATGACGATGATAAAGCATTGGTAGAAAAGTTGAGGAAAAATGATATAGCCGCATTTAACACTATCTATCTCCGATATGCGGAAACACTATATGATTATTCCTTACATATTCTGATGGACGAAGATGAGTGTGCAGACGCTGTACAGGATATCTTTGTGTGGCTATGGGAAAATCGGCGCCGATTGAATATCACCCACCTTAAGAGCTATCTACTAGCTGCCGTTAAATATAAGCTCACGCGGTTAATTATCTCCAGTAAGCGGAGGAACGAAATACTTAAAAAAGTACACGCACCAGAGGAGCAGGTAATGGAAGAGAATATGGAATTAAAAGAACTGAAGGCAGCCATTCAGGATTTTGTTGCCACTCTCCCACCCCAGGCGAAAAAGATTTTCCAAATGAGCCGGGAATTGTATTTATCTAACCGGGAAATAGGAATTGAACTGGGCTTGTCGGAAAAGACCGTCCGGAATCAATTGACCATCACCCTCAGAAAATTAAGAACCTATTTAGGGAGATTGTCCTTTTGGTCTGTTATCTTATAAAAATTCCCCAGATTGGGACATCCCCGCTACTTATGTCCCTCTATAACTGTGAACACGAAAAGAACTGGCTCGGCGAATGACGTCAGCGAACAAGCAAATCAAATGGTATGGAATAACGTTTAATTCTTCCGCAACAGGTCCGCGATAGCGTTGTTATCCTATAACCATGCATAATCGATCGCTATTTTTTCTTGCGCATCCATGATCCATTTATCTGCATGGTACTTCATGCGGCCACCTAACAATATCCCGGTACCACCCGCTTGCCTGACACTACATAATGATACGGGGGCCTGTAACCAACTTACCGGCCCAATGCCGGGAATCATCCATTGAAGTAGCTTCAATAATTTTTTCCCCGGATTGGGACATCCTCTACACTTATGTCCCTCTATAGTATTGAACAGAGAAAAAAGTTGTCTCAAAGAATCATGATCAACCAAAATGAATTGTTGCAGCTATTTGAGCGTATTGCCAATGGCACTGCTTCCAATCATGACCTTCAAGTATATAACGAGTGGTGCAACTCCTTTCAGGCGGAGAACGTACCCGTGCAGCGCCCATTTGAAGAAAAACAGATGAAGATATTGGCGGCGCTCAATGAGCGTATAAGTTCCGGAAGGCGTATCAACCATATGAAATGGTCGGCTGCGGCAGCCATTTTATTGATATGTACGGTTGCTGCCTTCACCTGGCGCCATAAGCAGGCTACAGTAAGTGCTAATTGGTCGTCAGGGCAGGCTCAGGTCCAGCATAATCCCAATAGCACAGTACTTATACTGGCAGATGGTACACAGGTGGAACTGGGCGCAACACAAAAAGGTAAGATCGGTCAGCAATCCGGTACCTATATTTCCAAAAAATCAGACAGTTCGCTTGTCTACGTATTCAATGGGAAAAATACTTCGGGCAACAGTGCGGTAGTTCAATACAACAGCCTTGTTATCGGGAAAGGACAGCAATTTCAGCTACAATTGCCCGATGGCACTAAAGTATGGATCAATGCAGGTTCCTCTCTTAAATTCCCTGTCAACTTCCAACGGCAGCCACAAAGAGAGGTGATTTTAAGCGGAGAAGCTTATTTCGAAGTGGCCAGTTACGCCAACAAACCCTTTGTAGTTGCAACCGCCTGCCAAAAAATAGAAGTATTGGGTACTAATTTTAACGTGGAAAGTTATCCCGAAGACTCGGATTCCAGAACCACGTTACTGGAAGGGACTGTGAGGATTAATCATCAGCTGGAACTTAGTCCCGGAGAACAAGCCATAGTGCGCCATTCTGGTGAAACAGACAAAAAGCACGTGAATACAGCTGCTGTAGTCGCCTGGAAGAATGGCTACTTTTCATTTGATGGCGAAAGTATTTACGACATTATGCCTAAACTGGGCAGATGGTATGACATGGAGGTGTCGTACGATGAAAATCTTCCGGGAGACAAGTTTGAAGCATCCATATCTAGATCACGTAGTATGACAGACGTCTTGGACTTCCTACAGCGCACTAAACTGGTGAAATTTAGAATAGAAGGACATCGTATAATTGTGAGCCGATATCAATAGTGAACAATCAAATTTAACATGAGGAAATCAACTACAAACTAAAATGAATCACCGTCGGAAATACCCTCAGGCCAGGCGTAAAGTGCATTTGTACGCCCACTCCTGGATGTTTCAGGGTATTCTGGCCGGCAAATCTTTGATTAATTTATTGCGAATCATTTAACCGTAACGAAGTATGATTTTACCCAAACAACACAGGGAACGCTCCACTCGTTCCACAAAACCTTTATGCCCCGGAACGTCCATAAAAAAAGTCCTACTCAGCCTTCTTCTACTCCCTATGCTGCAACTCAGCGTGAGGGCGATGGGGCAAAATATAACATTACACCTGAAAAATAGTCCGTTTAAAAACGCACTGGAAGCTATCAAGTCACAAAGTGGTTATGATCTAGTATTGGTGCAATCTCATCTGGAAGGTGCACATCCGGTATCTATAGACCTGGTGAATGGCAACATTCAGGAGGCTATGGCTATATTGACTAACGGTCAACCGGTTAGTTATGAAATCAAGGAAAAAGCGATCATCCTTCAGCGGAAAGAAAACTGGAAAGACGGGATTGCTCGTGAGTATCAAAAACAACCTGTTTCCGGGCAGGTAAGGGATGAAAACGGCGTATTACTTCCGGGAGTCACCGTGCATGTCAAAGGTACTACTAACGGCGCCAACACCGACGAAAAAGGCAATTTCAGACTAGATGTGTCTAAAGGGGATATTTTAGTGATAAGTTATGTGGGGTATGAAACAAAAGAAATATCCTTTAATGGACAGCACTCACTGGATATCCGCCTAAAACTTTCAGAAAGTGCGCTGAGTGAAGTAATAGTAGTAGGTTACGGTACACAAAAGAAAGGTAATTTAACCGGTGCGGTGTCTACTATCGATTCAAAAATTCTGGAAAACAGGCCCGTTACAAGGCTATCCCAGGCTTTACAGGGAGCAGTCGCCAACCTGAATATCACAACTACGTACGGCGGAGGAGCTCCCAATGCAACGCAATCCTTTAATATTCGTGGCTATACAGGTCTGGGGACTACGCAAGGCCCGTTAATTGTCATTGACGGTGTTCAGGCAGGTGATATAAATGCGATAAACCCTTCTGACATAGAAAATATCTCCATCATAAAGGATGCTGCAGCTGCTGCCGTCTACGGCTCAAGCGCACCTTATGGCGTTATACTGATCACCACCAAAAAAGGTAAAACGGGCAAGCCGACCATTTCCTATAACAATACCATCACGACCAATGTTCCCATAGGGCTACCCAAAATGATCAACTCACTTGATTTTGCGGCACTATTTAATGAAGCGGGCAGTAATGCAGGTTACGGGCCTACCAATTATTTTTCAGCCGATCTGATTCAAAGAATGAAAGACTATCAGGTTGGAACACTTAAAACGGAGACAATGGCCAATCCAAATCCAGGAAGCGATTCATGGTTGGGCTATTTTGGAGCAAATTCCAATAATGATTGGTTTAAAGTTTATTATAAAAATTCGCAGGTAATTCAGCAACACAATTTAAGCATATCAGGAGGCAGTGAGAAGACTAAATACTTTGTGGGTTTAGGATACAATGATAAACCCGGTATGTATCGTTATGGCAAGGATATTTACCGGAGATATAATTTGAGAGTCAATTTAAGCAACAAAATTAGCGATTGGCTTGAATTTAATATAAGGTCCACCTATTCCAAAGAAACATACGATGCCCCATGGGCCGGAGGAGGACGCACCGGAGGCAACTGGATGCACCAGATTGCCCGTAAGCATCCCAACCTGCCTTTATATAATCCCAACGGTGAGTTATCTGAGCCCAGTGATGTCCTGTTAATGGAAAAGGCCGGCCGTCATCTGGAAGCGTGGGACAAGCCACTGCTCACGGGCGAACTTGTGATTACACCTGTTAAAGGATGGTCAACAACATTCAATTATACCTATGAAGCAAATATCAGTAATATCAATGATCATGTTGCAACAGTATTTCAAACGCTGCCAAGCGGCAAACCGGCTCCAATCGCTTATACTTACCCCAACAGTTTTTCACGGAATATATCCTTCGGCTATCATCACGTTTTTAATGCCTTTTCAAGCTATGAGACAAGTTTCCGCCAGCATAATTTCCGGATACTAGCTGGTTTTGTAAGCGAATTACAGGATAACATGAGCCTATATGCAGGCAATAGTCAGTTATATACTGATAATATTCCTTCTTTGTCAACAGCTTATGGAAAAACACCATCTGTAAGTGATTACAGGGCACAATTAGCTTCAGAAGGATTTTTCGGCAGATTCAATTATGATTATAACGGAAAATATTTGCTGGAACTGACGGGAAGGTATGATGGAACTTCAAGGTTTTTGCATTCCTCCAGATGGGGATTCTATCCGGGTATGTCCGCCGGATGGAATATTCATAACGAAGACTTCTGGAAAAAAGGGGAGATATCAACTTATATAAATTCATTAAAAATAAGAGGTTCTTATGGCAGTCTGGGCGATCAGTCGTTCGGAGATGCGACCAATTCCGCTTATTGGTATCCATTTTATCCCGGATTAGGAACATCATCCACGACCAGTACTAATTGGTATTTTGCCAATGGAAGAGAAGCGGCAACAAATGCCCCGGGGCTGGTGAATACAAATGTTACCTGGGTAACTACCACCACATTGAATTTAGGGGCTGATGTAACAGCGCTAAATGACCGGCTTTCTGTTGCTTTCGATTGGTATAAAAGAAGTGCCAAAGACTATTTGGGGCCTGCCCGTAATTTACCCGCCGTGTTGGGAACAGGAGTTCCTTCAGAAAATGCGGCAGCTATTGAAACAAAAGGTTTTGAACTTACTTTGGGATGGAAAGACCATGTAGGTGAGCTATATTATAATCTGCGTGCCACCTTAAGTAATTACAAGGGAATTGTTACCCGCTATCCCAACGACCAGAAATTGTTAAGTAACTGGTATGAAGGAGAGAAAATGGGCGAAATTTGGGGCTATCAGACAGTAGGCTATTTTAAAGATGATACTGATGTGGCAAAATCGCCTGTACAAAATTACATTTACACTAAATGGGGAGCAGGAGATATTAAATATGCCGACCTAAACGGAGACGGAAAAATAGACAGAGGCTCAAATACATTATCAGATCACGGTGACTTAAAAGTTATCGGTAACACTACTCCGCAGTATCAATACGGCTTCTTCGCCAACCTGAACTGGAAAACCCTTGATGTAGGTTTCTTTATTCAGGGCGTTGCCAAAAGAAACGCATTTGTCGGCGGCGACTATTTTTGGGGCATCGTAGGAAGCGAATGGCAAAGCTCCGTTTTTACAGTACATAACGACAGATGGACCCCTACTACGCCTAACGGCTATTTCCCCAAATATTACATGAGTGGTGAAATGAGTAAGAATGAACAAACTCAATCGAAATATTTACAAAATGCCGGGTATTTAAGACTGAAGAATATTCAAATTGGATATACCATTCCTCAAAATCTACTTGGAAAGATCGGCGTACAAAGAGTACGGTTTTTTGTAATGGCAGAAAACGTGTTCACCATCACACCGCTTAAAAAACATTCAACAATGGACCCCGAAATCTTCTTTAGCGATGGTAAAATATACCCGCTTCAACGAGGTTATTCAGGAGGCATTAATGTAACGTTTTAATTATCATTTTAAATTCCGTACAGATGATTATAAATAAATTCATACTACCTCTTGCAATTGTCACTGTTTCCTTCGTTTCCTGCAAAAAAGATTTTTTGAACAGAACACCTGAAACATCAATTTCTGATGAAGACTACTGGAAGACTACGAATGACCTAAGGTTGTATACAAACAGGTTTTATAACCAGTTACCAAGCTATATAAAGCAGTTCTTTACCTTGGCCAATTTCAGCATGGATGATGAACAAGGTTCTGATAATATGATCAATAGAAACTACAGTACATTCCTAAATGGGGAATTTACGCTTCCACCGTCTGGCGCCGGCTGGTCATCTGGTGATTGGGCAGCCATCAGAAGCGTAAATTATTTTTTAGGTAAGTACGAATCTGTGACCGGCGATCAGACGGCTATTAATAAATATCTAGGAGAGGCTTTATTCTTCAAGGCAAGTTATTACTTTGATAAATTAAGGAAATTCGGGGACCTACCGTGGCTACCTAAAGCACTATCTACTAATGATTCTACCATACTGTATGCTCCCCGGGTTTCAAGAAGCATTATCGCCGACAGTATTATAATCCTTTTAGATAATGCTATTAGTTTACTCCCCGCCAAAGGAGACGCCGCCAACGGTTATGAAGACCTCCGGGTGTATAAAGAACTGGCGGCGCTGCTTCAATCCCGTATCGCCTTATATGAGGGTACCTGGGAAAAATACCATGCAAACGATGTATTTGGAGTGAAGGGAGCAGACGGTTCCAAATATTTGGCAAAAGCCGTAACAGCGGCACAACTGGTAATGAGCAATCCTAAATTAGGCTTGGATAATGTAGGACAACCAAATGGATATTGGAACCTATTCAATCAATTAAGTTATGCGGGAAGTAAGGAAATTATGCTTTGGCGACAATATAATGCCCAGGACGGAAACGTAACCTATATTTCCACTTATATGACAGGAGGAGGAGGACGCGGTATCAGTAAAAGTCTGGTGGAATCTTATCTATGCACCGACGGTCAGCCCATTAGTGTAAGCCCCCTATATAAAGGTGATGCGAATTTGATTAACGTAGCTGCCAACAGAGATCCCAGACTGGCTCAAACTATACAAATCAATGATGGTTGGCATTATATCTCAGATACATCCCGTTTTTGGCATCCTGCATGGGGAGGCGCAGCCGAAGATAGAGATTATACCGGGTACCAAATTTATAAAGGATTAAACACTTCGTCCGCTCAACATATCATAGGAAGCGGCACCCAGGGAATTATTTACTACAGGTATGCTGAAGCATTATTGAATTATATTGAGGCGAAAGCAGAACTGGGACAAGCCGCACAAGCCGATGTAGATATGTCTGTCAATTTATTGAGAAGAAGAGTAGGTATGCCTGATTTGATCATTGCAAATATTACAAATGATCCAAACTGGCTATTTCCGTCCCTGTCACCGTTAATTAACGAAATCAGAAGGGAAAGAAGAGTAGAACTAGCTGTGGAAGGATATCGCCATGACGATATCTGGCGCTGGGCTGCTGCAGATAAGCTAATAAAAGGATGGAATCCAAAAGGCGCTAAAAGAAGCCAGTTCTTGGGCATTCCCAACGGCAGCGGAGGAAATTTTGACGCTACTTTAACATCATTATATCCTGTTGACGAATATGACTATATCACCCCCTATAAAAATAATGTGGTTGGAACCTCCGGATATGATTTCAAAACAGACAGGGACTACCTTTCGCCCATACCAACAGACCAGTTAATTCTAAACCCTAACTTAAATCCGCAAAACCCTGGTTGGTAAAATAATGGCAGTTCAAAAAAAATTACATCTATTTTCTAAAAGAAATTTCTACTCCTCAGCAACTGCTACTAAAAAAGCAGTTGCTGAGATATTCTTTCAACCTATAAATCATTAAATCAAAACCCAAAGTAGGCCTGTTCAGATTGGCCGAAGAATTAGGAAAATATATCGCAGGCGTGCAAGATCTTCGGCTACAGACCGCAATAGCTTTTACAGACACTGGGAGCTATTTGAGGCAAGAGGAGAGGCCGCCTTTCAGAAAATCAGCAGAAAGAAGCCCATATTAAAGAATCGGATGGAACCCGAAATGGAGACAGCGGTCATTAAATATCATGAATACCACCGTTATCCGACCCGATATATCGCCCAGCCGCATTAATCTGACTGTAAGATCAAATCAGGACTATTACAGTCAAAAAAATACGTAAATATTATTTTATAGGGAAGATCAGTATTACAATTTACTGTCACAATGCACCATTAACGTAGTGGGCATTGTACATAGTTGAGATAGCCTAGTTGCAGATGGTGCATCAGAAAATTTACTCTTTAAAATATCCAATAGTAATTCCATTGCTTTTTCTCCCTGTTTATAAGGGTATTGTTCGATGGATACTAAAGGAGGATCAGCAATATGATTCGTGATTGGCAGGTTCGCGTAACTTCCGAATGCAATTTCATCGCTACTTAAAAAATTATGTTGTCGAACATACTGCACGGCATCCATGTGTACATATTCATTAAAAGTTATTATGGCAGTAGGAGTTTTCTTCAATGTGAGTAATTTCTGCATGGCTGCGTAAGTGCTTTCTTTTGAAAAGTCCGTTTTCTCTACCAACTGCATATTTACCTTTATTTTTCGCTTCGAAATCCCGTCAACGTATCCTTTAAATCTTTCTTTACTAGCCTGCAGCTTAGAAGGACCGTTAATCAAAGCAATGTTCCTAAACCCGTGAACAAAAAACCAGTCGACCATTTCAACTGTGCCTTTATATAGATCGCAACACACCATATTGGTATCAACAGAATGCGGCACACGGTCAAAATAAACAATCGGAATGCCATAGTTTGAAAGTGGGTCAAGATGTTTGATGGATGTTGTTTCTTTTGCCAGGGAAATAATCAACCCATCTACCCGCTGTTTTTTCATAGTGCCAGCCACTTTGGTCTCCTGAATCAGATTATCGTAGCTTTGTCCCAATAGAATACTATAATCATGTTGCAAAGCAACAGACTCGATTCCACTTATTGCTTCAGAGAAAAACTCCTCTCTAATATGTGGCACAATGACTCCTATTACATTTGTTCTCTTCTGTCTGAAACCAATTGCCAGTGAATTAGGTTCATACCCAATTTCTGCCGCTAATCTCTGCACTCTCTCCCTTGTGACGCTACTAATACGTGGATTGTTACTCAAGGCCCTGGATACTGTCGAAGGGGACAACCTTAGCTTTGCTGCTATTTCCTTAATTGTAGGTATTTTCTTGTTCACATTTTTACTTCATATCAAAAGGTGAAGAATCATTTATTAAAATTAGACATAAATTTGTTTCAACTCCTCTTTTTTTTCTTCTAATAACTGAATTCGATTAGATTTTAGAAAAATATTTTGGGGGAATTATGCCCTATTTAATATTTCCCAATCTGAACTCTTATGTTTTATATACCTGAATACAATTTTCTGCTAGTATCAGAACTTATAGAAAGATCGATAAATGGGACCTCTTATTTTCTCAGGAACAATAAGTCTGCCGCCCTCGAGTATGACGCCAAATCCATCTACTTTTTCGATGATCCGCGACCTGAAAATTACAGCCATGCTATCGGCTAATTATTACAATCCCCCTCTATACAATGGAATTATTCAATTGTTTTGCAGTTTAATCTATTTCGGGAAATCATTTGATAGTAAATCTTCTAATTTCGTAAAACTATAGTTCCCTTAAAAATAAGAAACCGGAGTTTTTGAGTGCTCCCCAAAGCGTCTAAACTTTTGGGAGCACTCAAAAACTCCGATTTCTTGTTCTCTAGCCAGTCTATTCGAAGGTGTCAATTATCCCACCAAATACGGCCTTTTGTATCAACTGAAGTCGATCCATACGCAGCGTCTTTTGAAATCATAGTACTAACTGCCGCATTATAATTTGGATCATTTAAATTAGAAGATCTGTCAAATGAGTTTCTTCTGGGTAATAAAAGATTTTGTCCTCCGTCCCAAAGGTTTTCCAGATACGCAATAGAAGAGGTACCGACCAAACCATTGTTACCCGGTCTAACATCGGTAAATTGCGGATACCCCGTACGTTTCCACATTGCCCATGCCTCCTCAGGCTGCATTAAGAAATGTACCCAGGCTTGCGTATAAATACTTGGTAAACCTAAATAAGGAATTGATGATGCAAATCCTCCGTCGGAGATACTGGCAGCATTAGGTACATTAGTATTTATAGCAATTTCCTTGTACTGGTCAAATGACGCCTGGACGCCCAAACGATACCATTGCTCAGCAGTTTTGCCCATAACACTGCTGCTTCCTTTTGCTGCAATTTCAGCCATCATAAAACAGGTTTCGGCATAACTTACTTCGAAGTATTTCATTTTGATAGTAGAACCGCTTACACTAGTTTCATCTGTGTGCATTAAACTTGTGCTAGACAAACTATTAAACCCTCCAAATCCTCCGTTTTTAACAAATAAACGTGATTGTATGGCTGATAAAAATCCTAAATTTTGCGTAGCGGTACCTTGTAAAGCAAAAGTTTTATATCTATCGCCACCAGTAGATCCGTAAGCTGTATTCTGGGCTGAAAATGGCGTAGGGTGTTTGCCCCAATAACGGACCTGGTTTTCTGGCAGCTGTAAAGCAGCCTGAGAGGTTGCATTACCTTCATTCTGAACTTTTACATATTGGGTGCAATTCGTTCCAAAATCGTTTTGACGAACCATAAACCCCATACGCGGATCATTTGTTGCTTTCAAGTGTTCAACAAAGGGAAAAGATGCGTTGTAATTAAATAATATAACATTAATATCGTCTACATTATTACTCCAGTCCCTTGTAAAATTGATAACAAAGGAACCTGCATTGGATGAAATAATATTACCTCCAAAAGCAGAGCTTACATCATTTATTACAGCCGTAAAGTTTGCAGCATCTCTTCTTTCAAAGCGTTGTGCAATCTTTATGCGCAAAGTATTAGCCAGTGCATACCACTTCGTATAATCTCCTCCGTAAAACAAATCCTGGTTTCCCAAAGCTATCTGACTTGTTGCATTATCTCTTAACACTGTTGCTGCTGCTTTAAGCGTTGAATCGAAGGTTTTATACAATGTCCAGTTATAATCATATGCCGGCAAAGGATATTTCGATATATTAAATGCCTGATAATACGGTAAAGCACCAAAAACATCAGCGACCTTCCATGCATAATAAGTATCCATGATCTGGCAGATAGCCCTTAGCCCCAAATATTTAGCTTTAGTAGCTGCATCATACAAATCTATCCTGTTTATTATGCGATGCATATCACGACCTATATTGTAATATTCCCCATAATAAGGAAGTCCGGGATTAGGTCCCTTGACGGCGGAAGGTTTCCAGTACTGTCCAATCAGACCGTCTGCGCTAACGCCTTCGGGTACGATGTACTGCATATATTTCATTGTAGTTCCGTACCTCTGGGATATCTGATCACGCGATCCATAGTTCAAATCTGTTGTAACGCCGGTAAACCAGAATTCAGGAGCTACATCAGCTATCAAATTGGGATCAGTATTAAGTTCAATCATTTTTTTCTTACATGACTGGCTTAAGCCCATTAAAACCAGCAAGGAAAAAATCGTGTATTTTTTAATATTTTTCATTTTCAAAAAATATTGAAATTATAAATTAATGTGTAAGGCAATAGCATAAGTACGAGAGAAAGGAACACCCCCTGAAATATATGGTCTGAACGGATCATTGCCTTGCAAAGAAGCAGGGTTCTGACCTCCACTTAGGCTATTGTATAAATACCCGATATTTCTTACACTAAAATTGACGCTGGCTGCATTGAATACATTGTTTATCAATTTGGTCGGAATCTTATATCCGAGCGTAATTTCTCTAAGCATAACCCAGGAAAGTTGTGAAGCAGTACCATTGCTATTAATGTTAGTACCCCATCCAAAATTGGACACATAATATACTGAAGCTTTTACAGGGTCAACCAATCCCTTTTCATAGGCCTCTCTGAAAGTCATTCCGCCTATATCTGCACCCGTTTTGGGGCTTTTTTGGCCTTGATCAAAAACTCCATCTATAATGACTCCGTCATACCGGTCTTTTCCGGTATAAGAATCTGTACGCTTAACACCGCCATGTGCCTGGTCGCGGTACTGTAAACTCTGTGCTGGTGTGCCCTGAGCCATTGCATAGTTTAAGGCTTCTGAATAAACATATCCGCCAAACCTGCCATCAACCTGGGCAAATAATGTAAAGTTTTTATACCTTAAGTTGGTACTCACCCCTCCTGTTAAAGTGGGCTCTACCTTTCCTATTTTCACCTTGTCATCGGGAGACGCATAATTATAAAACAGGAGGTGCTGACTGCCTGCTGAGTTGGAACTATCACCTACCGTAATAATTGGAAAATTAGTTTTGGGATCGATTTTTGTCGAAGATCCGACATCGGAAGTAAGCACCCCAAAATCACCTCCTTCATAAGCAAAAACATTTGCGCCGTCATAACCTCCACTCAGCTCCCATTGGGTTATTCCGTTGCCGAATTTTACAATTTTACTTTTATTATGCCCCATGTTTATTGCAATATCCCAACTCAAATCCTTTTTTCTAATGGGAGAACCTGTCACTAATATTTCCCATCCCTTGTTTTGTATATTACCGGCATTTAAAAAATAGGTTGAATAGCCTGTTTCCGGAACGCCTCCTAAACGAACTAACTGATCAATGGTATTTGTCTTGTACCATGCAAAATCAACGTTAATCAATTCTTTCAATAAGCCGAAATTAGTACCAAATTCCCATGAACGTTGTACCTGTGGCTTTAAATTTAGATTGGGCAATGTTGATGCATTAGCCTGGTACGCAGTGCTGACAATTTGACCATTTTGATTGTAGGCTGCGCCAGAATTAAATCCCATACCCGTTTGATACGGGCCGGCTATTCCCGAATTACCTACGTATGCCAACGAGGCCCTTAATCTGGCAGAAGAAATCCATGCGGGTATTTCTTTCTGCAAATGAGAATATATGTTATATGATACGTTCGCTGAAGGATAGAAAACACTGTAATTATTATTGCCCGGAACAGTGGCAGGATATGTTAGCGTACTTAACCAGTCATTTCTTCCTGTCAGTTCTAAATTTATAATGTCTTTATACGACAAATTTAAAATGCCGCCCAAACCGGCAGTAAGCGTTGAAGGTCTATTAAAACCAACAGAAGAGTTGCCTCCGCTTACGCCACTTCCCGAATAGTTAACTGCCTGGGCAGGATTTAAACTATTGCTTAACAAGAAAACGTTAGGCACTTTCAGCCCTCCGTTAGTGCTCGCGCTCCAACTTTCTCCCCACATATTACCATAAATCTCGTTCAGCAATCTGAAGTCCACTCCAAAATCATTAATTTTCTTATTAGCATGCGCGCTAAAAAGTAATGTATAAGTAGAGCTGTAACTTCCGTCAACGGCATAATACCCTCCGGTATTGTTTGTGCCGTTTCCTTTATTCCTGGTTTCGGATGATATTTTATAAAGGCTAATATTACCCCTGGCAGATAAATCCAACCAGGAAGTCACCTGCGCTTTTAATTGCATATAACTTAAAAGTGAATTCTCCCGCCTCATAGCGTCATTCTTGTCAAAATTCGAAAAGGCATTTATGACGGATGATAAATTACTGTAGGCATGTACATAATCGGCAGTATTATCCGGTGCCCTGTACGTTTTGTACCATGCTGCAACATCCAGGTTCCTTGGTAAATAAAAGGTATTGAATGCAAGATTCTGCCCGCCTCCGTAATAATATCTTCCCTGAGATACCCAATTATCAAAAAAGGTATGAGCATAAGAAATTCCTATATCGGTTGAAAAAACTTTGTTTATCTGTCCGCGAATTTTTAAATCAAAAGCATTTCTTTTAAGATTGTTGTTGGGTAGAAGTCCCTTAGACTGATTATTGGAATAAGAAAAACGGAAATTTAATTTTTCACTTCCGCCTGTTAGCGCAATATTATTATTGACATATGCCCCATTCTGATAAAAGGTCTTCCAGTTATCAGGCACAGCTACATAAGGTACCAGCGAGTCGGGTTTATAAATTGCCGGGTGCATAGAACCGTCATAAGCTGGGCCAAAACTAAACATTGTCTTAGCCTGGGTCCCATCAGTGGCGAAAGCACCTTCCCTGGTAGCCCAGCTACCCTGTCCGTAAGAATTTTGATAAGCAATCGGCGATTTATAAATGGATTCAATTTGGGTAGTACTGTTAAATTCGACGCCCAACCCTTTTCCGGCCTTACCTGATTTGGTTGTAATTACAACAGCGCCATTAATACCTCTTGAACCATATATAGAGGTCGCGGCAGCGCCTTTCAGCACCGTGATAGATTCGTAGTCATCTGGATTCAAATTTTTTAACTGGGAGCCCAAATCCGCCCCATCGGCATCTGACAGGTTATTGGTAAGAACTATCCCATCAACTACAAAAATGGGCTGGTTGGCATTATTTCCGGGACCTCCTATAACCTTAGCTCCCCGGATTTGTATGAATGGGGAGCTTTGTATGCCCGAAGCCGTTTGTACATTGATATTTACGCCGGCTACCTTACCTTGCAAAGCTGTGATGGGGTTAACAGTATTGGTACGGGTAAGTTCTTCACCTTTTACAGTAGTGATTGCATACCCCAACGTCTTATCATTTTTAACAATACCCAGGGCGGTAACCACCACCTCTCCCAGTCCACTGGTAGAAGCCTGCAGCACAATATTGATCCGGGTATTATCTCCTACTTTTATTTCCTGTTTCTGAAAACCTACAAAGGTGATTTCCAATACATCGCCGGGGTTGGCATGCAGCGTATATTCACCATTTATATTGGTAACGGTTCCCTTGTTAGTACCTTTTATTTTAATAGATACCCCTGCCAGCGGACGTTTGTCTGTATCGGTAATTACCCCGCTTATATCGACTACTGCCAGAGCTTCGTTCTGCGAGGCAAACGCATTTTCTTCTTTTTGTTTTACCACCACGGTGCTGCCCACAATAGTAAAGGTCAACGGCTGGTTTTTAAAACAAATGTTGAGTGCTGTTTCCAGCGATGCGTCTTTTACCGATATGGTAACAGCATCGGCCTGAAGAATCCACGATTCATCAAAGAAAAAGGAGTAACCGGTTTGTTTCTTGATAGCACGGAACACCTTTCCCAGCGGTGCATTCTTTTCTAAGAGTGTCACCCTCTGCGAGTAGCTTTTTGCACTGATCTGCAGAAAGGCGGCCATCAACAAAATGGCAGTTAACTTCATAACCAGGAATGTTTTGGGAAGTACACGACGGCTAAAATACCAGACGGCACATAGATTTTTTTTCATACTTTAGTGATGGTTTTGGTTGATCAATTGGCAATTCGTTCCAACAAATTGTTATGACTAGATATACCAGAACTATTCGCCGCCCTGACTCTCACCTCAGGGCGGTTTTTATTATGGTAATACAATAATCCTTTTTTCCTCTATCTTAAAATGTACTTTGCTTTCTTCCAGTATCCGCAATACCTGCGATACATTGGAATAACGGGATATTTCACCACCAAAACGGCGATCAGGTATTTTACCGGAGTATAGAATATCTACATCATACCAACGGGATATTTGCCGCATAACGCTGGGCAGGTCGGCCTGGTTAAAGGAGAAATAACCATTCTTCCAGGCTATTTCCCCGTCGATGTCTATGTTTTTAAATAATACAAACTGGTTGACTTTATCCAGCTGAACCTGCTGCCCTGGCTGCAGCAGCTGTTTTGCATTGCCTTTGGTCACCATCACACTGCCTTCGAGCAATGTAGTCTTAATGGTGCTTTCATCCACATATGCGTTTATATTAAAGTGGGTGCCAAGTACCTGTACTTCCATTCCACGTACAGATACAACAAAAGGAACTTTCTTTCCATTACGTACCATAGGAGCTACTTCAAAGTAGGCCTCTCCAGTAATTTCCACCCTTCTTTCTTCATCGTTAAAAGCTGCAGGGAAACGAACAGACGAAGCAGCATTTAACCAAACACTGCTTCCATCAGCCAGTAACAGCTGGAACTGCTTGCTCTTTGGGGTTATCACCGTATTGTATAAGAGTTGTTCACTATTCTTTCCGTTGGTGCTATAAGTAATTCTTCCCTGGCGATTCATCACTTTTGCTTTACCCTGCATAGCCAGCAAGCCATTGCCGGCACTATCCAGCGCAATTTGTTGGCCGTTTGCCAATACCAGGATGCCGCCTGTTGTACCAGGTGCTATATCTTTTCGCGCGCTCACAGACGCGACTGTTGACACGGGTGTTTTTCTAAAACCAACCCAATACCAACCCATTCCCAGCAGTAGCGCAACAGTAGCTGCCACTGCCCAGCGCCATACACTGCGACGATTATGTTGCCGCTGTATCCGTGGCGTCTCTTCCATTATAATCCGGAATCTGTCGTCCCAGTCCTGATCACCAGGGTCAACTGCAAGAGTCGCCTTCTCCCACTGTTCTCTTAATACAGTGGTGAGCATCTCCATATCTTCCTCCTCTCCTGCTTTTCGTAACAGTAGCTGCAATTCTTCTTTCGAAATTTTATTCTCCAGATACTGCGTTATCAGGTATTTCCATGACGTGGCATCCTGCTTGTCCATAGTAATAAAAGCTGCCTCCTGCAAGTAAGACGAGAAAAAAAACAGCAATAACTAGTGGAGGATAATTTTTTTTTAAAATTTCCCAATTAAGAGGATAACAATGGCCAGATCTATCTCCTTTACCAGATAATTCCGTATAAAACGCTGTGCCAATACGATGTGGTTGTTCACGGTAGCAGGGGAAATCTGTAACTGCCGGGCTATTTCGTCATGAGATAAATCCTGCTCACGGCTTAAGGTATATACTTTTTTACACTGAGGAGATAAAAGAGAGATAGCCTTACGTACTTTTTCTTCATATTCGTGGGTAATCAGCGCCGCATCCGCCGTGTCGGCGCCCGCCAGCTCAATAGCTTCGCATAACAACTCTTGTAAACGAGGATCCCTGGCCGCAGAACGGAGAAAGTCGATACTTTTATTATGTGCAATACGAAATAGAAATGCATCGAAATGTTGTACCTGTGCAATGAGCTCCCTACCAGTCCATATCTTCATAAATACGTCCAGTACCAGCTCCTCCGCGACCTGGTCCGATTTAACAAAGCGGGAAATATAATGGAATAACCGCCCCCGGTACTTATCAAACAAATCTTTAAATGCTTTTTCATTACCTGCAGCAACTTCCTGCAGATCAACCGGCTGATAATGTGCTTCTTCCACTTCAAAAGGAAATTTAGATAAGACGAAAAGTGAACATTGTCTATTACGTAATAAAAATGCTAATTATGTACATTATTGGTTGATATTCACCGCTAATATTAATGATTGAGTGTAATATAATAACAATAGATCAGAGACAATTTCTATCTGTTAACCAAACGTAAAATAAAAAAGCTGATTTACCAAATCTTTGCAGTGCAGTCGTTTGCAATGAAGAAACGGCAAGCAGAAGGTGTACAATTTTTCTGAATTTGTATACCGGTATATCTCCATACGTTTATTGAAGAAATAATAGTTAATTAAAAGAGCAAAAATAACTCCAAAGGGATTAAGCATTCCAGTGGTTTAATGTTTTTGGGTGTATAGCAAACAAGGAGTATATGAATACTTGCCTTACTGAACTGGCAAGGCAAACGTAGACGCCGGCAACCCCACGCCATTGCATAAGTTAGCATCTGTGTAAGGCGACCAGCCATATTGCAGTATCTGTACCTTACCATTAACTCCTATCACAACGGTGTTCCCCCGTATGATCGCCGGCACAGGGCCGCCATTATCCAACGAGAAACCGCGCAAAGGCTTCCCGTCTGCCGTCTTGAGCTTTCCTTCCACATCACTGAAGGTTACCACAACCTTTTGTCGCCGCAACACGGCTTTTACCGGTTTTGGACCGGTTGACGCTACCTGCTGATGATAGGTATCTTTCAGCGCCACCAATGCCAACCGCTCCCCAACCGTTCTTTTATCCCGGGGATGCACGTTGGTACGGTCTCCCACATCGCTGGTTACGGCCATTCCTGTATGCGGGAGACTATCCGTCAAACGGCGTTGGCTATCGCGGAAGACAGGCCAGTATTCTGAATGATATCCGCTCTCTGTGCTGATGGAAGATAGTTGGCAATAGTAAAATGGTAATGCTGGCTGATGCCATTGCCGCCGCCAATCAGTCACCAGCACTTTGAATAGCGCCTCGTGCTGAGTCACACGGTCAGCACTAAGCGCATTACTTTCCCCCTGATACCAGATCACGCCCTTTATCGCGAAATCAGTTAGTGGCGCTATCGCAGCCTGATACAAAAAGCCCGGCTTAAAAGGATGTTGATATCCCAAACTGTCTTTGGGCAATACGACTCCTTGTTTTAACAGGCTGTCCAGGTTTTCATGCCCACGCTGAATACACCAGGGCTCTAAAACAAGATTATTCCACCAATCGCTGTCAAATATTTTTTGCAACGCCGTATCGCCTTGTACGGATGCTGGTCTCACCCAGGCTTCAGTGGGAGAACCGCCGACGGCTACATGTATCAACCCGACCGGCACTTTCAGTTGCTGCACCAGGGCTTTCCCAAAATAAAAGGCCACGGCGGAAAAACCCATTGCAGCATCCTTGTCACTGACCTTCCATT
Organism: Chitinophaga sp. Ak27; assembly: GCF_012726295.1. Lineage (GTDB taxonomy): Bacteria > Bacteroidota > Bacteroidia > Chitinophagales > Chitinophagaceae > Chitinophaga. The sequence continues at coordinate 256,765 of NZ_JABAOB010000001.1, forward strand.
GTCCATTGTAATAATTCTCCGGATACAATGCGGCTATATCCTTCAGTTGATAGGAGCTATTATAGGTCGAGGTTTGTTTCACTTCATTGAGCAACCGCAACATAGGTATACCAGCTTGTTGCAAGGCCTCCGCGGCATTTTGATCGCTCTTCAACATAAATTCCATGTTAGACTGTCCGGCGCAAACCCAGATATCTCCTATTAGTATGTCATGTAACACCAACCGGCAGGTATCCATTCTCACAATCAATTGTTGGCCGGCGGCATTTGCTGGTGCCGGGGGCAAATATGCCTGCCATCTTCCTCTGGCATCCACTTGTGTGCTGACTTCCTTACTGCCGAAATACAAGACGATTGCTCTCCCCGGCGTGCCGGTCCCGGAAAAACGAATAGGCATCTCCCGCTGTAAGACCATGCCGGAACCAAAAAATCTATCCAGCTGTAACTGGGCGCTGGCTCCCAATGATACTGCCAGCAAACCGATCGTTATAAAAAACTTATTCATACGTTAGAACCTGTATAGTTAAAGGAATAAAAGTAAACATCCACTTGACCGGGTTTTGCCCGTCGCGCACTTTGAAGCTACCAACCGGCAACTGGATGATGACCTGGTTCACGCCCTTGCGAAAAACAACGGGAACTGGTCGGCGATAGGCATACCCTTCGTCAGCCAGCGGCGTTTCCAGATCACCTTTGGCGCCAGCATGCACCCAAACAAGCGGGGCAATCAGTTGGCCGTTTACCCGGACTTCGCTGTGTCTTTCATCCCATGCGCCCACAGGAGGTGTACCCGATGCATAAGAACGTGACAGGTCAGCTCCGTTTATCCATACTGGTAGTACCGTATCCCGGTCAGAACGGATTTGTACCACCGCGTACCAAGTGCTGCTGTCCTGTGGCGAAGACAGGATACCTTTCACTAGCGGATACCAGAAATGCCGCAAAATCAGCGTACCACCAACCGCGCTTAGTGCAGGCTTTTGCGGCAACCAGAAGTTTATTTGCAAATTTCCTTTATTAGGAAAAGGGCCATAAAGTTGCCAGTGTAGATTACGTTGGCGGGCATACGTAAGTAAATGGCAACCTGGAAAAATATAGTTGTTGATGTTGCAGCAGCCTCTTTTCGAACTCACCGAAATCCGCCGTCATGCCAGGCACCAGCGAAGCAGTCCAACCCGTCTGGCTGCCACCACACCAAATGCGTTCCGCAAAGGTAACCATGGCTGGGTAAACGGGGTTCATATGCAACATGTGCCGTACCTGCCGAAACAGTACAGCGTTCTGCATTTACGGCAAGCCGGTATCCTTCCTCCTTTTCCGGCACTTTAACCGGCGATAATTCCAGCTCAATAGCAGCAGGTCTGTTCCAACAGATATCAACAGATACCTCCCTTTCGGATAACTGCTGTTGCAATATCCGGGCTATCGGTAATAGGCTGCTATCGGTTAGATATATATATTTTATCTTATATAACGGCAGTTTATTGGAGGTCCAATGTAATTGCAGCGGCTGAGGAATCAATGCTGGCTGCTGTGCCTGAAGATGCTGAAACAGGCATCCAACCAGGGCTATCATCCAATAGCGCATGTTTTATAATTTAATGATGGCAAATACAATTTCATGGTAGGCATTGCGTTCAAACAGCACGCCAATATGCCGGGCATCAACCTGCACTAGGTCGGAATATGCGGCATAGTCCCTTTCATTACTATCTGATCTGGCCACCACATAGGATCCGGGCCAGGTATGACCTTCATCTTCACTCACCCGGAGCGTTAGGTTATTACGTTGCACTGTGTCCGCTGCATTACAGAATACCAGAACGGTCTTGCCTTTCCTGCGACCTATCTCCAGCAGGCTACCTTCGCAAACCGGGTCCGGTAGCTGATGATCATAGTAATATGGTTGCCAGGTAGCGCCACCGTTGGCACTCGTAGCCACAATGCGTGCCTTTTCATTCCCTTGCTGGTTACGGGCGTTAATCATTAATCGCCCACCGGACAACGCCGCGGCAGTAGCCTCATTTCCTCCTGGCGCCGGCAACGTAGCCGATAAGTGGAATGTTTTACCATGATCATCGGTATAATAACCATGAACGAAATAGTCTTTGAAATGAGGCCGAGGAGCACCTTCAGAGTGATTAGCAGCTACGTATATCCGTCCACGGTATTTTCCTTCGCGGAACTGCGTAGCATGGCCAGGCGTATTAGCGTAACTACGCCAGTCTTCCTGAAAGTTATAAGCCGCATTCATTTGCGGCTGCTGTGGGCGATGTACCTGCGTGGTAATGTTCACGGGAACTGACCAGGTGAGGCCACCGTCAATAGAGGTTTTGTACCACACCTCACGAAGGCCTTTACCCCTTCGGATTTCGCCTTCGTGATTATTGCCAGTATTGTAAAACAGGAATATCCTGCCTTTGGGATGTGCAGGATCTGTCAGATCAATTACCGGTGCGGGGTTTCCTGCCTGCAGGGAATCGTTGTTCGCCACTTCCTGCAGGGCAGACCAGCTTGTACCGTTATCACGGCTACGTTTCATCACAATCTTAATATCTCCGAAATCACCACTATTATTTACGCGACCTTCTGCGAAAGCGAGCAACTGGCCATCTGGCAACCGGATAATAGCGGGTATACGAAAATTTTTATATCCCTCTGTATCGCTGGTAAATACGGACACTGTCTTTACCTGAGCCATCAGGGCGATTACCCAGAGCAACAATGCAGCAGTTAGTTTTACTGTTTTATTCATCGTTCATTTTTTACATGGATGTTTGTAATAGTTGCCAACAATACCACTCCTGTCTTGGCAAATGGAAAGGCCCCTTATATAAATTTCCTTTGAGTGATACAGATCGGCGGCCATCACGATGCAGATAACCGAACCACTCTCCTTTCTTCTTATCATGAAAATGTGTATAGGCGTAATCGTGCACCTGCTGATGCCATCTGGCATATTTTTCATCGCCGGTCATCAGGTATGCCAGTAGCGTAGCTATGATCGTTTCATTATGCGGCCACCAGAACTTCATGTCTTGCCAGTATTCTTGCACCGGCTTATCATATACATCGCGAAAATACAGAATACCACCAAAATCCTTGTCCCATCCGCGTTCCCACATGTAATCAAGCATGCGGCACCCCAGGTTGATCAACGCAGGATCATTACCTCGATGTTTGGCCTCATGCAGGATAAACCAGGCCCCTTCAATAGCATGACCTGGATTCAGGGTACGACCGTCGAAGTGATCCAGGATGCTACCGTCGGGCGCTACCTGTTCCATCACGCAGCGTATATCATCTTTCACAAAATGAGTTTCTATTTCTTTGATCCAATGGCTGATCCATTCATGGCAACGTGGGTCGCCGATCGTTTCACGGAGCTGTTGCGCTGTATTGATCATAATCATCGGCACACCAATTCCTTTGGAAGGACGCACCTCTGTAAATTTGGGCGTGAGCATACCGGGCATGGTAGCATATTCAATGCACTTGCCAAACAGCTCCCTGGCTTTCGTCGCCATCTCCTCGCTGCCACTTGCTTTGGCATAAGCCGCAAGCGCTATAACCGCAAAGGTTTCCGAAAAAAAATACCTTCTTTTGCGAATGGGTGCTCCATCGCGCTGTACGTGAAAAAACATACGGCCGTCTGTATCAAAACAATGATGTAATAGAAAATCGATGCCCGACTTCGCACCCTCGAGCCACTCCTGCCGAGGCTCAACTGTATTGTACAGCGTAGCCAACAACCAAGCGGCCCTTCCCTGAATCCATACTGCCTTATCATCATCCAGTAAAGTCCCGTCATGGTCCCGCATTAACAGGTAGCCACCAAACTCCTTGTCGATGGACTTCGGAAACCAAAATGGCACTGTATCCTGCAGCAGCTGGCACTGATAAAATGCCGCCAGCTGTGCTTTCTTCTCCTTGGTATATGTTGTCATATTCTCATTCATTTTTTGTAAATGGTAAGCCCTTCCAGTGATGACGGGCGGCTAAAAAAGAGGCTGGCCAGGTATCCCGTAACGAAACAGGCCACCAGCCCGGTGAAAGCATACATTAGTAAATACATATGTGTATATTGCATCAGAATAAACTGTACCAGGGCACTGCAAACAAACCCGATCACCGCACCTGGCCCGTTAGCCCGGCGGGTGAAGATGCCCAGGATAAACAACCCGCCTACACTACCTGTAAACAGGCCTAATATCAGGTTAAACTCATCCCATAGAGAAGTAGCCCCCCAAGATGCCATCAGCCAAGCTATCAGCGTTCCAAACAATCCTACTGCCAGGGTGACTGCCCTGGCTGCACGCAGATAAAACTTATCTGGCCGAAGTGGCATAAACCGGCGAAAAAAATCATTCACTACGACGGTGGCTACTCCGTTGACACTGCCATTCAAACTGCCCATGGCGGCTGCAAAGATGGCCGTAATCACCAGTCCCGCAATCCCTTTGGGCAACTGCGTCACAATGTACCATGGGAAAATTGTATCCTGATTGTTTAAAGCGATATTGACCTCCGCAGGATGATCTCTGTAAAACAAAAACAACAGTGTTCCGATAGCAAAGAATATAATGGTGGAAGGCAATGTCAGCCATGCTCCCAGCCGCAGACTTTTTACCGCTGTCTTCTCATCAGTAGTGGTCAGATAACGCTGCACCACCGTCTGATCGCACCCGTATTGTATGAGGTTTAGCGAAAAGCCCCCAATTAGCACCACCCAGAAAGAGGAAGAAGTAAAGTCAAAACGCAGATCAAATAATTTGAGCTTATTATAATGCTGCAGTGTCTGGGACATCCCCACTGGTCCTGATATCAGATGCATAGGTATCAGGATTAATGCCAGTATCGCTCCTGTAAGCAAGATGATCACCTGTACCACCTCCGTCCAGATCACAGCTTCAATCCCCCCCAGTACCGTATAGAACAAGCTGACCAGCCCCATCACAATAATACTGGTACGTACTTCTATACCCGTTACCACGGAAAGGGCTATACTGGGCAACAGGATGACAATCCCCATACGTCCCAACTGCAGCAGGATGTACATGAACCCGGAGATACCACGAACAACGTAATTGAAGCGTTTCTCCAGATATTCATAAGAAGAAGTGACTGACAATTTGCGGTAAAACGGAATAAAGTACCTTATCACAAAAGGCATCGCCATGATGATCGTCATCAACAGGAAGAAATAAGTCCAGTCAGTAGCGTAGGTTTTGGCTGGGATACCGATAAAAGTGATGGCGCTGAGTTTGGCACCGAAGATGCTTAATCCCGTGGCCCATCCCGGAATTTTCTGCCCACCTTTGAAGTAGTCCAGTGTAGAGTGCTGTTTCATCGATGTCCAGATTCCAATGCCCAACATCAGCAGGAAATAGGCGATCAACAGCGCATAATCCCATTTAGAAAAGAAAGCCGGTTTGTCAATAACTCCTTTGATCACCTGTGTGATGCGTACGCCTGGTCTCACTTCTCCGCTTGGGATAAAAATATCCCCGTTCCATTTTACTGCCACCGTGGTCACTTGGGCAGGGAAAGGCATTTCGCCGAGCTTTGTCCAGGTGTCAGTGGCAGTATTATACAGTAGTACGCTTCTATTAAAGCCGGGATGGTTGTTCAGCAGTTGGAGTTTCTCCTGTTGGATAGCCAGCCGTTCAGATTCTCCAACCGCTGCTTTCAGACGGACATTATAAGCTTCGATGTTACGAAACAGCCTTCCATCATCTCCGCCAGCGAGGATGATATAGGTTGCGCCGCAGGCAATGGCTGTTCCTGCAGACCAGTAAAGTTGCTGATGCCCATCACTGATTGGGCTACCAGTCGTCCATTTTCCTTGCCCGGGAATAAAGCACCAGGTACCACTGCTTCTTTCACTAATACCGGAAGTTGTTGCCCGCCTGCCGCCGATCACATACAAACAGGACTCCTCTCCATTGGATTGTGCCACCATCTGTACATGTGAACGAGGCGCTGGCAAGGGAGGCATTGCCTCCCAAACCGGGCTTGCAGCAGCCAGGTTTAGCGCCCAGACAGAGCTGGTGACGCCCTGCACGGTTTCGCCGCCGGCAACATATACGGTTGTATTGATCAGGCTTGCGCCAGCATTAGCTGTAGCGATCGGCAGAGACGGCAGCGAAAATGTTTCCGCAGCTTTACTGACAGGATTCCACTTCATCAAGAAAACCTTATCTGTATATCCGTTCTTTGTTTCACCACCGGCGCAAAACACGCCACCAGGGGTACTGACACTAGCTCCATAGGCCACTGCCAAAGGAAGTGAGAACGTGTTGCCTCCCCATGCATAACGTCCATCAGCTGCCGGGTACAGCACAAAAACATCGGTGTGGTATTTCTTGTTTCCTCCCTGCCAGGGCATGCCCTCAGGAAAATTGGCCCCACCTGCAATTAACAGCACATTCTGGTGAGTACCGGCAAACACACCGGCCAGACCGGGTTGCACTGCTTGCGTCTTACCCGCGGGCAACTCGGCTGCGACGGACCAGGTAATATCATTAACGCGCGGTTGCTGCGCCCATGACGATTGCATCGAAAACATAACAAGCAATAATAAAACCGGAGCAATCAATTTTTTCACTTCTGTATTTTATTTGTTGCAGAATTGCCGGAATCCCATTTCTAAGACTTCCTTCCTAAAAGCCTCAAACTGTGCAGCATCCATATTTTTCACCGGCAGACGGAAACCGCCACAATCCAGTCCGATCATTTTCATATAGGCTTTGCCCGTTGCTATTCCGCCGTATTTGCCTAACAACCGGATCATGTCTATTGATTGCTGCTGCAGGCGGCGTGCCTGTTCCAGGTCACCAGTATTAGTAGCGTCCATCATTCCATAGTACAAAGGAGCTGCATAGTTGTAGGTACTACCAACTGTCCCCTTCGCGCCCAGCATCAGCGCTGCCAGCAGGTTCTCATCCCTGCCCCATAGCATATCATAGCGGCCGTTTTGAAAGTTAAGGCAAGACTGATAATCCATAAAATCCTCATGGGTATACTTGATACCGGCCAGGTTAGGCATTTTGCCGTGAAGCGCTTTCAGCAGGTCCAGCATAGCAAAGCCAACTCCGGTTAGCACAGGAATATGATAATAATAAAATGGCATATCCGGTACTACAGCCGCCACCTCCATACAGCACTCTGCCAATGCATTAACTGTTACAGGTTTAAAATAAGATGGCGCCGTGAGGGATACCGCGAACAATCCTTCTTCCCGGGCGTGGCGCGCCTGCGCTTTACAATCTTCCAGGGAGGTACCGCCCAATAGGGTCATCACTTTAAAATCCGGATCATCACGCGTGGCATCAGCCCAGGCACTAACAACGACCATTTTTTCCTTGGCTGTCAGAGAAACACCCTCGCCGGTAGAACCATTGATAAATGCTCCCACAACACCATTCTTCTTAAGTAACTGGTAGTATTCCGGTATCAATTCCATGTGCAACCTTCCATCTTCATGCATGGGTGTAAAAGGTGCAGCAATCAATTTGCTCAAATGCTGAATCGTCATATATATGATTTAAAAAACAAAAAGATATTCTCCATTCACGATAACTGTAGAAGAACAGGCCTATCGGGCGCCTGTACTTGTTCCTCAAATCTGTCAGAACTGGGGATAACCCGGGTTCTGTATTAAAGCCCGATTATTGGTCAGGGTATTACGATCAATAGGCCATAACAGCTTATATGCCTCACTGGATTTTACCAGCGTATATTCGTATACGTAATTATCTCCCATCCTGCGCAGATCGTACCAACGTTTGCCTTCAAATACAAATTCGAGCAGGCGCTCTTTCAGCAAGGCTTCTTTCGGGTCGGTATCTATCGTCTGATTAGGGTAGGCCAATGCATTCATATAAGCCGGCCCATAAGCCCTCGCGCGAACCAAATTGATTTCCGTGGCAGGATCTTCTCCTAATGCTACTTTTGCTTCTGCCAGCAGTAATAGCAAATCGGCAAAACGATATACCGGAAAATCATTAGTGATGGCCCTGGCGCCGGCATTTTGCTCTCCCTGGTATTTTTTCACAAAGGCGCCGGCAATGGTATAGGCATTACCATTCTTCGTGTACGCTGGTTGTATAGTTGCCCATTTTCGAGTATCTGTATCTGTAAATTGGCGGAAGGTGGCCACCTTTACCGGTACACGCAACAATCCCCCCCAGTTGTCGGTGTTAACATCAAATTGCCGGTTGCCAACAGAATCGTAGAAGTTGGAGATCAGGCCGCTTTGTGGTATGAACTGTCTCACAAAATCCATATTGGCTTCATTGAGTTTATACCGAACAGCAAAAATGATTTCTTTGTTGCCCTTGTTCGTGGTGGCAAATACGTCCGCAAAATTGGGCAGTAGCCCAAGCGCCGGAACATTCGTCTGAATATCTGTCAGCGCGGCTTTAGCAATAGTAGCGTCAGCGGTTCCGCCACCGCGGTAGCTCGTCCAGAGGTAAACTTCCGCTTTCAGCATCAACGTAGCGGCTTTAGACCAAAATCCTTTGCTGTTGCGGAAAGAATAATCGGTACCAAAGCTGTTGACCGAGTTATCAATATCCGATTTGATCAGCTTCATCACCTCATTAGTATTGGTGGCGGATTTTGACAGGTCGGTTGGGTTAATGCTCAGTGCCGGTTCCGTTTGTATGATCACGCCGCCCCAGCTACGCAGCAGCTGGAAATAGTAGAAAGCACGCATGCCATAAGCTACGCCAAGGTAATAGTTCCTGTTAGTGATGGAAAGCAGACCGGTTTTATTTAGATTAGTGATTAGGAGATTCAGTTGATTGATATTAAAATAAAAGCCTCCAAAATTGCCTACGCCCGGCGCATCCTGATCTAGTGTTTGCAACCACATACGCTCTGTGCCCTGTGAAGCCTCCCCCGTAAAAGAAGGTCCCAACGCAGTCTCGGTACCAAAGATATCTGAGCGCATCTCACCGAGCGCTTGTAAATTACCAGCATCATTACGGAAGGCTGTATGTACGCCACTGACAAACGCATCGAACTGGTCCGGTGTTTTCCAATAGCTGTCATTACTGAGATTACTTACCGGTGTAAGATCCAGTTTTTTGGAACAGGCACTCAGTAGTAGTACTGCTCCCAGTATCCTGCATATATTCTTATTCATGATGATCGTTGTTAAAATATAATTAGAAAGAAACCTGTGCACCCAATACAAATGTTTTAGGTGTGGGATAAGTACCCTGATATATACCTGTGATGCGACCATTTGCATCTACCGGTGGCTCCGGCGTAGGTCCGCTGAAGCGGGTGATATAAAATAGGTTGTTGGCGCTGCCGTATATCCGTGCCTGTGACAATACACGGCTGCTTTTGAGCCAGTTCTTTGGCAACTCGTAAGACAATGTAATTTCCCGGCAGGCAAGATAGTTTCCCTTTTCATAAAAGCGGGAGTTGTTGCCATTTAATACGGGATTACCGTTATTCGCGCGGGTATAATTCTGTTTGGAACCGGCCACCTGGTCCGCGAAATATACTTTTGGTATATCCGTGACCATATTAGCAGGCGACCAGGCTTGTTTTTGCAGTTCGGTATAGTTAAAGGTACCCTGGTAGTTGCCCAAGGTTCTGGCCAGTAGATCATTATAGATAGTATGGCCAATAGCAAAGTCAAAACGAGAATATAGGGAGATACCTTTCCAAGACAGATTAGCAGAGAATCCGCCGGTCCATTTCGGGAAAATATTACCCAGGTATACCTGGTCGCGGGAGTCGATGGTATCGTTGCGGTCTTTGTCAAGCCAATTCACATCCCCTGGCGTGATACTGCCGTTGGCGCCAGCAGCGAGATTTGGTCCGGATGTTTTGGCTATTGCATCATAGCGGTTGCCCGCAATGTTGTTCACTTCTTTATCATCCTTAAAAACGGATACCTGTTGGTAGCCATAGACATCTCCAAGGGCTTGCCCCTCCTGTAAACCACCCACCCATATCACTTTTCCGCTGGCAGGGTCATAGATCTGCAAACCACCCTGACGATTATGTTCGTTGCCATTGTAAGGCAGTTGAAGGATTTTGTTTTTTACAAAAGAAGCATTAGCTCCAAGAGTAAGGTTCACCCCATTGGATCTTCTCAGCACATTGGCATTGACTTCTATTTCATATCCTTTATTCTGGTAGGTACCCAGGTTGGTTTTCAGCTGATCAAAACCGATGTAGCTTGGCAGTTGAAGATTAGTGATCAGGTCGCTGGTTTTACGGTTGTAATAATCAAACAGTACGGTTACACGATTGTCCAGGAAACCCAGATCCAGGCCAATATCGGTGGTTTTACTTTTCTCCCAGCGCAGTTCAGGATTAGTAACAGCAGTATTGAGGAAACCAGCATTGCCGTTATAGTTTGTCTGCAAACCATACACCCCCTGCACTTCATACCGACTTAATCCTGCTACGTTACCATTTACCCCATAGCTAACGCGAGGTTTTAACGTGGAAACCCAACCGTCTATGCCCAGCTTATGATAGAATGCTTCACGATGCATATTCCAGCCAAGCGATACACCGGGAAAAAGTCCCGAACGGTGATCCCTGGACAAACTGGACACGGCATCTTGGCGGAACGTCATGCTCAGAAGGTAACGCTGGTCATAGTCATAGTTAAGCCTGCTAAAGGTAGAGAGAATCCGATATTCTGTACGTGTGCTGTAGTTATCACCAGGATTAAATACCGTAGAGGCGTTAGCAGTAGGAATACCATCGGTGGGCGCATTTTTTCCATATACCTGCATAGCCAGGGATTTCACGCCGAAGTACTCCGCGCCAGCCATAAGATTGATATGATGTTTAGCCCCGATTGTTTTGGTATAATTGAGGATACCATTATACTGCTGCTGGAAGTCACGGGCATAATATGCGATAGCATCCCTTGATGTACTGCTATAGGAAGGTGGATTGGCAAAGATGTTGGCATAGGTTTGTGTAGCCTGCTGGAATGATTGCTTAATATTTTCATAGTAGTAGCCGTTGGCGGTTCCCCTGAAATATAAGCCGGGTAATATGTCCCATTTAAGCCAAGCATTGGCAGAGACACGATTTTCTTCATTATTACGTTGAAGTTTATTGAGCCAATACAGTGGATTGCCATCCGACGCACCATTACCGGGATTAGGCTGTGTTTTCGCTGAATCCAGCCAGGGGTTGAAGGTAGGCCATATAGCCAGACTGCGATAGAGTGAATTGACTTCGCCGCCAATAGCGCCTATTTGAGAGGAAGTTGACATGGTAACGCCAGTACCTACTTCCAGATTGGGTTTTATTTTATAGGAACCATTCACATCACCAGAGAAACGTTTATAGCCAGAACCTACGATCACGCCATCTTCCTTGTAATAATCGAAACTAGCAAAATACTTTCCTTTGTCGTGACCACCGGTAACGTTCACGTAATGGTCCTGCGTGTAAGTATTACGGAACAGGATATTTTCAATTTCACCGCCATGATCTTTGAAGATGATAGTTCCCCCATAAGGATCTCCTACCGTATCCCAGCCATTGGCGAGTAATGTAGCTGTTGTGTTGTTGAATGGTCGGATATCAAAGGATGCCAAGTCTGCCGGATTGGTGGACAGCCCCAGGCCTCGGGAACTGTTCACTTGTGATAGTGTTCTGCCGGCATTGAAGTAACCCAGGCGCGTATAATAGATGTAGTCTTTGGCTCCGAGGTAGTGATAACCATCTCTGCGCTGGTTGTAGCCTCCTGTGAACTTATAGCTAACTTGCGCTATGCCAGCCTTTCCTTGTTTAGTAGTTATGAGGATCACGCCGTTATTGGCCCGGGCACCATATATAGCGGTTGCAGATGCATCTTTGAGCACTTCAACGGACGCAATATCTTCTGAAGGCACATCATTATATGGCCTTATTGCGCCATCTACGAGCACCAGTGGAGCGCCCGGGTTATTGATCGAAGCACCGCCACGCAGAATGATCACCGGGGTAGCGCCAGGCTGCCCGGTAGAATTGACCACCTGCAGGCCAGACACAGAACCTTGCAAAGCGCTGCCAATGTTAGCTCGGGGAGCGTTGGCCAATACTGTGTTATCCAGCTTGGCAATGGCGTTAGTAACGTTACCGCGCGACTGTGTACCATACCCGACCACCACAACTTCATTCATTTTCTGTACATCTGTTTCCAGCTTGATTGTCAGGTCAGTTTTGTCCGTTACCCGTATCTCCTGTGGCAGGTACCCCGTATAGCGGATAATTAGTATTTCGCCAAGATTAACATCCAGAGACCATGTTCCGTCCGGTTTTACCTGGGTACCTCTACTGGTACCTTTAATGCTAATACTGGCACCGATCATTGGAGATTGATCCTCCCTAGAAATGACGCGTCCGGTCATTTTTTTTGTCTGGGCCATTATGCTGGCCGCGTGGCATAGGCCTATAACGAGCAGCAGCCCGAATTTGTGGTTGATAAATAATCGCTTCATAACGGACATTTATATTTGATAACCTGTATTATGTCATACATAATACAATATAAATGTAAGCAAGAAAATTAAAACCGCAAGAATTTTTATTCTTTTTCTTTTTGTAAAAACCTTTTACATTTGGCATATAAGGTTAGTACAATGCTGTTCACCGCCCCCGGCAAGCGAGAAAAAGATTATTATAGAAAAAAGGAGGCGGGCTTGTCAAAGAAAGGAATCGGTTTAAGTTTATCGGCCGTCAATGAAGAAAATCACTGACAAAGCACCATTGCAACCAGATAATCCTTGTGGATAAACTGATAATGCCGCCGACAATGTCATCATTGTGTCATTACCCACAAATTAAGTACGACATAATAACAATATGAGCACCCTGGAAATAAAACAAAACCTGCAGACGATAGATACCAGCTCGTTGGTGGACAAAGTTGAGCAGAAACTGATAGAGCTGCTGATTAGCAAAGACTTTAAGGCTGGTGATTCGATCCCCAAAGAAATGGAACTGTCAGACGCACTGGGGGTGAGTCGTACCGTTGTGAGAGAAGCACTTACCCGGCTAAAAATGGTTGGCCTCATAGAAACCAAAAAGAAAAGGGGCGCCGTGCTCAGTAGCCCTAACCTCACGTCCTTACTGGAGAAAAGCTTATATCCTGAGATCATGGACAAAACCACGCTGCGCGAGATCTTTGAACTTCGCTTAGCGCTGGAGATAGGCATGGCCGATTTCATTATGGAAAGAGTAACGCCCAAAGATATCGAAGAGCTGAAAGCGATCGTTGCTGATGAACCCCAAATGGCCGATCAGCACATTTTCCAAATAGAACAGGAAATCAAATTCCATGGTAAACTATATGAGATTAGCGGCAATCATTTGCTGAAACGTTTTCAACAGATGCTACTGCCAGTATTTGACTATGTCCATCGTAGCGGGCTACAGAAAAAAAAGTCCAAATCAAAAAAGTTCGTTTCCCATAAAGGTCTGGTGGAAATCATTGAAAATGGGTCTGCAGAAATGTTACGTAATGCTATGCGTAATCACCTGGAAAACCATTTTTCACGACTATTTGATTAGGCGCAGCTGGAAAAAATTGTTGTTTCGGTGTCTAAGGAGGATTTCAACTGATTTAAAGGCCAGTAGAATGGATGACATCTTAATCACCTGCTCCGAGACGGATTGGTTTCAAGAAGTATTTACCCTCAAGTACCGCCGAGGGTAGAATATGAATTAACGCCTTTGGGTCGGGGTCTATTGGTTCAGGTTACTCCGCTTTGGTTTTGGATTGCTCGTCATAGTAATGAACTTAGAAGCGCAAGAGCAAACTATGGAAAAGATATCGGTGGGTAGTTTAGAAATAATAGGGCTTCTATCCTGCCGGTCATCTGCATAAAAAAAGGTAGCTCAAAAGTAATGCTGAGCTACCCTTTGTGCCATTCATGTTTTGCCAGGTCAATCATCAATGTTTTGTGCTGTTAAAAGTATCAAATCGTATCCGCCATCTCCCGGAAATCGGCCGGCGATACCGGTATAAACTTCGCCCGATCGCCCAATGGAGATACACGGTAGTTACGGTGCATATGTTTGTGAAGATAACGACTTTAAAACATGTCGCACATTGACAGACTTCTCTTCTTCCTAATATCGGCCCGGATCTTTCAGTTTTAAAAAAAAACGCTACGGTACAAGGCTTAAAGTACAATATATAGGACGATGAACGTCCTGAAAAAACTAACAGGAAAGGGATTATAACACTTTATGTAGGAAGCAGTTAAATCTGTCGGGCCCTGGAAGCTGATCTTGCTGATTTCGAAAGATGGTAAAAAAGGAACGTTTTATCTAATTTCCCCATCACTTTCCTGTAAGTAAGTATGTGCGTTCTTAAAAAGTATAACTGTAACTTGTATACAACATTTAAAATATTGTATCCATGTTAAACAGGAGGTCTTTTCTAACATTTACAGGCAGTTTTAGCAGCTTATTGCTACCGGCGCTGCCATTTCCTGAATTTAATATGACGGCCGCAAATGGACAGCCATTGTTAACAAGGCCCTCTCTGAAAAATTCTTATTGGTATATTGGGCATTTATTGTCTGTTTTGCTCAGGTCAGCAGAAACAAATGGACTTTTCTCTCTGTTAAAAATGACCGAAATAAAAGATTTGGAACCGCCACCGCATATCCATACGAGAGAAGATGAAACATTTTTGTTGCTGGACGGCGAGATGGAGTTTTCTGTAAAAAATGAAACCTATCACGCAGTTGCAGGCGACACGATGTTTCTACCACGTAACATCGAACATTCCTTTAAAGTATTAACAGCGCGAGCTGAAGTGCTGATATTATTGACGCCCGGAGGATTTGAGGAATTTTTTATTGAGATGAGCGAACCCGCGCCGGAAATGAAACAAGCCCCGTTACCTGCCGGGCCCCCTGATATAGCGCACCTGGTAGCTACTGCCGCCAGGTACGGAGTAAAATTCCCTGAAAATAAACAAGTCAGGCAACCTTAAACTTGAGGCTTATTGGCAAGAGAGGCCACGTCTTCAATAATTCCAGCGGGAGTCATAAACATCTTTTCATTTATTTTTTCATCTTGTAAATGATCATATCCCCAAATGATTATTTGCCGGATAATTGGAAGAAGGCTACTGCCTGTAGGAGATAAACTGTATTCAGTCCTTGGCGGAAATTCCCGAAACTCCTCTTTCCCAATCATACCTCTGCTGGTAAGAAATTGCAATTCGTTCATTAAAACCTTATCCGTAACACCTGGCAGTGTGCGTTTCAGGTCGCCGAATCGCATGGATTTTTCCCGCAGGTTCCAGAGAATGCCAGTACGCCATTTTCCGGCAAGAAATTGCAACGTGAATTGTACCGGGCATCCTTTATATAATTGTGATTCCATTTATCGGACGGTTTATAGACTGATAAATCAAGTAATAAACAGTATAGATAGTGACTTTGTGTAAAGTTAGGAAATTAGGCGCTAAAACTGCGCGGAGTTTAAACATGTCTGACAGTATTCGAAAATCAGGTAACGGCCATTACAATGTTGTAAATCAAAAATATATGTATGTTGTTCCGGGGATCACCAAAAAGGCTGTGAAAGATTTTATCCGACCATTGTGATGACGATAATCAAGCAGATGAATGATTAACATCAGTATTTGGGGCACCGTTTAGCACTAACTTTAAACTATGAAATGATAATTTTATGGAAACAATCCTTGTCGGGACGGATTTTTCCCGGGCTGCGTTTAATGCGGCATGCTATGCTGTTGATATGGCATTAGCAATGAACAAAGAAGTACTGCTATTGAATATATACACTATACCTGTATCGTACGGCGAGGTGCCAATGATGATCAATGAAGAGGAATTGGTTCAGGACATGGAAAATGAATTAAAAAAGCTCAAAGAACAATTGTTACTAAGAACAAACAATAAAGTACCTATAAAAACATTGGAAAGGATAGGCATGTTTTTTATTGAACTCGATACTGTTTGCGGCCAGGTTAAACCCTACGTGGTCGTTCTCGGCAGTCAGGGTTCTACGGCAGCAGAAAGGCTGATTCTCGGCGGACATACGGTTTATGCAATGAAGCATTTAAACTGGCCACTGATAGCAGTTCCTCCCGGAGCCCATTTTTCAGGTGTTAAAAAAATCGGACTGGCCTGTGATTTTAGTCATGTGGCCGAAACTGTTCCCGCCAATAAGATCAAAGCTTTTACAAAGGATTTACATGCAGAACTACATATACTGAATATAGCGAAACAACAGGATAAAAAACCGGAAATAGCTGGCGAGTCTGAAGCATTACATCAAATGCTTGCTTCTGCCAATCCACATTATCACTATATAGTACAGCAGCATACAGACCAAAGCATAATAGATACTGCCGTAACAAATGGAATCGACCTGTTAATCGTGGTACCCAAGCATCATGACTTGCTTCATGTACTGACGCATAAAAGCCATACCAGCCAATTAACGATGCATGCTAAAATTCCTTTAATGGCTTTACAATAATGCCGGATTAGATCTTAGCCTACCCATCAATATTGTAGTAGTTATACTACATGCTTTATAAAGCGCCGGCAAAGTGCAATTGGTATTTTTTACTTAGCCGCCTGCAACAAAAAAATAATTCGCTTCCCCAGCGCAGGAAATCAGAAAAATCCACGTTTTTATCCTGCATCTTCTTGTAAAAAATTTGCTATTCGCGAAATACTACTTATCTTGTATCATCAGTGAATTTATAGAGCACACTGTAAACCCATTTCGAAAACCCATATCAACAAGCCTTCTTAAAAGCCCTCATACTACATTCTCATAATAAACCATACAGAAAACCGCGATTTATCAATTTAATCACTATTCTATGACGCTCCGTAACCTTTATGGAAACCCACCCTGCGTGGCTGATAGTTATCAGCTCATTGTAGACACCCTTACCGATTGGGGTATCACTTTATACACCGGCGTTACCGGCGGTGGGGTGATTCACCTGTTAAAGCACCTCAAACCTTTTGACGACCTGCCCTCCGCTGATCCCGCCTTTCTAACGCTGGGTGAATACAGCGCCGGCTTTGTTCCACTGGGTTATTACCTGGCAAGCGGTAAAATTGCCGCCGCTGTGGCTACTACCGGCGCCGCTACCCGGCTAATCACCTGCGGACTCAGTGACGCCAAGTTGCACGACATACCCGCAGTTTTTATTGTGCCCGTTTCTGGTAGCAGTACCGAAGGCTTCTCTCCTTTGCAGGATACTTCCATATATGGCAGCAATACTGTAGCGCAGCTACAGGCGGAACTGGGAGAAGCTGTTTTTGTACTGAATGATCCGTTTTCGCTAACAGCTCAACTAGGACAGGCGAAAGCCATGCTGGACCGATCCAAACCAGTGGTATTGGTATTAGACAACGAAGCTGTGGGAAGTACTTTAATAGAATATACCACAATGCCCCTACCCGAAGAAGAAAGACCGGTAGAAGATGACTTCCTGGATACATTCGTGTCTACATTCCGTAAAACAGTGGATGGTAAACGCGTGGTACTGCTGGTAGGAGAAGAAATGGCACGTTATCAAAATGCGAAACAACTCACCACGCAGCTATGTGAACAATTACAGGCAGCCGCTGTCTGGAGCATCAATGGCGCCAACGCAATGAGCCAGCATAACCCCTACGGCTACGGCTATATTTCCTTTGGAGGGAATGACAAGGCCATGTCGTTATTTAATTCGCTTGGCACGCAGGACGTACTGGTAGTACTGGGCGCCTGCCCCGATGAGTACACTGTTAATTTCAGCGGTTTTAATGCCGCGCATACTTTCTTTCTGGGGAATATTTTCGAGGCTTACGGACTGGTAGAAAATAGTCTGCGCCACGTAGCCACAGGCGGGTATGACCATGTGTACGGACCGCTGGATGTCTTACTAAGCGCATTGATAAGCTCCGGTCACCGCTATCCTTTTACCAACAAACCTATGGTAAAGGCGCCGGCAGATCTGAACGACCGGCCATTTGCCACATCGCGCGAAGGATACGTGAATATGGCTACGTTATATCAGCGCCTTAATAAATGGTGGCCGGCACATTCGCTGGGGATAGACGATGTTTGCCTGGCTTATAAAGACCGGCAATATGTAACACAAAGACCAAATGACAATATTGATTTTTACTCCCTCTATCGTGGCTCTGCTATGGGCGGGGCTTTTGGAGCAGCGGTCGGCGCTAAACTATCCGACCCCGATCGCCCGGTCTTTTTATTCACCGGCGATGGATGTTTTCGCCTGTTCTCTGGCTCTTTGGGAGAAGTGAGCCAGCTAGGCATCGTCATTTTCCTGCTGAACAATGAATCGTTGTCAATCGTAGAACAAGGACTGGGAAAAGTGCTGCCTGATATCGCCTCACCCCATTATCACGCCCACATAACAGCAATTGATTATTGCGCCGTTGCGAGAGCCTGCGGCTGGGAGGCGGCAAAATTACAGCCCGATATGAGCAACCTGGGAGAACTACTGCATCGTATTGAAATGGACGGACAACGTTCCCTTCTCATTGAAATACCCGTAGATCATCAGCAGGAGCTGGGCCAGAATCCTCGCCTTAAAAATTTATAATTACAAACTCATGTCATCAGTTCTTTCCTTAATTACACAAATAGACCAGAATTTCCTCGACAGGAACGGCAAGGGACTTCCCGTGCCTGCTGGCATTACGGCACGTGCGCAGTGGCTGCACGAAGAGGCACCCTACAGCATCCTTGCGCATGGAACAAGCACGGACCCGCATTTCATTTATGCGAATCAATTTGCCCTGTCCTGCTTTAAATACGACGTAGCAGAGCTTCTGCAGCTTCCTTCCCGGTTGAGCGCAGCACCGCAGGATAGAAGTGAACGGGAGCGGTTGTTACACGATGTCACGCTCAATGGCATCGCTTATCACTACACCGGTCCACGCGTTGATAAATACGGGAATACTTTTACGATTTATGATGGCGTGGTATGGCGATTAACACATCCCGACGGATCTCCGCTAGGTCAGGCTGCACTTTTCTGGCTTCAGGAGAAGGAAAGACCTGCATGGTATACAGGCATCAGATAGGAATATAAAAATAGGACAGTCCGTAAGGCCGGGCCACTCGTAGTGGCCGGCCTTTTCTTACATCCATTTTAAAGGTATTCGCCGAGCGCGTCAAAAGGCATTTTCTTCTCCTTTGATCGTATTCCGGACCGTTAAAAATATGATACGCAGATCAAGGTATACCGACCAGTTTTCCATGTACCAAATGTCATGCTCAATTCTTTTGCGCAGATGCGATTCATCGGTAATTTCTCCGCGTAAACCGCTAACCTGCGCCCAGCCGGTAATACCTGGTTTCAAAAAATGGCGGATCATATATTGTTGTATCACCCGCGAATACTCTTCGGTATGACGCAGCATATGAGGGCGCGGTCCTACGATCGACATCTGCCCCATCCACACATTTAAAAACTGCGGCATTTCATCCAGGTTGGTTTTCCTCAGTATCCGGCCTATCCGCGTAAAGCGGCTGTCGTGGCGCGTTGCCTGTTTGGAATTGGCATCCTTGTTTACGTACATACTCCGCAATTTCAGGCAGGGAAAATTCAGGTTATTACGGCCTGTACGATATTGAATAAAAAATACCGGCCCAGCCGATTCCAGCTTGATTAGCAACGCCAGTAAGGGAATCAGCCAGGTCAAAATAAAGAGGATGACCAAACTGCTGAATATAATATCGAATACCCGCTTTCTTATCCGGTTCGCAATATCATCCAATGGCTCCGCACGCAGTGAAATAATCGGGATATTATTGAAGTAATCTACAAATATCTGCCGGTTGACAAACAATTTAAAGTCTGGTACAAACCGGAAATGAATCAGGTTCAATTCAGCTTCCCTGGCCAACGTATACAGGTAAGGAAACTTTTCCGGCGATAAAGTAGAATAGATCTCGCGGATATTATTAGACTGTGCATAGGGCACACAGGCTTCCAGGTTGCCAATTACCGGGTAATACGACAGCTCATGTACATTGCTGTATTCCTCAAAATACCCTTCAAATTTGAGGTTGCTGTTATCTTCCAGTAATCTGCCCGCCAATTCCTTCGACAGCTCATTATAACCCAGTATCACCACTTTTTTTTCCACACCGCTGCGGTGAAGAATATGACTGGTAACGCGATAAAACGCCCAACGCCCCAATAATACCATCAGGATAAACCCTGTACAGTAAATAAGGATAAACAAACGGGAATACAGCTGCTTGGAAAGAAACAGGAATAGCAACAACAATAATAAATACAACAGGATACTTTGCACGGTTTTTCGTGCAATACGTTCAAAGGATAGTTGCTGGCTGAGGAAATAAATACCGGTAGTATACAGCGCCGCCATCCAGGAAAGATTCGATACCATGAGGAAAATGTCTACATTAATATCCTGCATGCGGTCATACCGCTGTAACCAGGAGCTGCTCAGGAAAAAAAGCACATTCAAACAAATAAAATCCAGTGCTATTAGCTGGATACTGCAAAT
The DNA here is from genome assembly GCF_012726295.1 of Chitinophaga sp. Ak27. Classification (GTDB taxonomy): domain Bacteria; phylum Bacteroidota; class Bacteroidia; order Chitinophagales; family Chitinophagaceae; genus Chitinophaga. The sequence goes on from NZ_JABAOB010000001.1 coordinate 277,302, forward strand.
TTTAAGATACCGGTTCAACATAAAAAAGAGATGGTTGATCAATAAAAGCGCTACGCTATTTGTTCTTCAAAATGCGTCATCACCCCTGAAATAGAAAGATAACTGGCCGCATAAGCGCGCGCATTTTCCGCTATATCTGCTGTATTATCCCATACAGCCCTTCCGATACCTGTCTGCAATGCTTCCTGGTTCTCAGCGTCCACCAATATACCCATGTTATGCCGGCTCACCAGTTCATGTAAACCCGTACCGTTATTGGCCGTAATGAGTGCAATACCACCTACTGCCAATATGGTGGTGAGCTTGGAGGGCATCACCAGGTCGCTGGCGTGTGACTTTTGAATAACCAGGTGTACATCTGCCATATTCAGGAAACGATTAAACTGTTCGACAGGTTGCAATGGTAAAAAAGTGGTGTTCTTCAGCTGCAGCTGCGCAGCCATTTGTTCCAATCTTACTTTATAAGGTCCGGAACCACAGATCAGGAAACGGATATCCGGTTGATGCTGCCAGGCCGCGGCAGCGTGCAACAAGGCTTCCAGTCCCTGCTTTTCACCGATAGCCCCGGAATACAACACAATCTTATCTGTAGCCGAAAAACCAAATGCTTCCTTCAATACCGCTTTATCTGTTATCGGGTGAAATTGAGAAACATCCACCCAATTAGGGAAAAGGAAAACTTGTCTGCCGGTTTTATCGCGTATTTTCCGGATCATGCCATCAGCAATGCTGCTCACATGATCGGCATTCCGCAGGATTAATTGTTCCAGCTTCAGCATCATATTAATAAGACGCCCGGAACGGATCATCTTCAAATCTCTTGCAGCTTCTATCTGCAGGTCCTGTACATGATACACAAAAGTGGCGCCCCTCATTTTTTTGTAAAGTACGGCCAGCAATCCAAGGTGGAATGGCGGCGCTACGGTGATTACCATATCAAACTTCCGGCGCCATACCAGCTGCATGACCTTTATAAATGCCGATGCGGCAAACGAAGCATCCTGCAACATCCTTTTTTTACCGGAAGGCACAGCCGGCACATATTGCGGACACCTGTATATAGTAATGTTCCCGGCCACTTCTTTCTTAAACCAGTTTCTTGCCTTGTCGTAAGGCGCTTGTACCTTCCACTCGGGGTAATATGGGTAGGTGGTGATTACCGTACAGTCGTACCCGTTATCCGCCAGCCAGGTGATCATTTCACCATTATATTTACCAATCCCCGTTGGTTCCGGTGAAAAATTGCCGCCTATCAGTAATACTCGTTTACCCATATACGTTATATTTTATATCTCATCTTTTCCATGTCCATAGCATCCCCAGCATAAAGCCGGCATTATTCGTCAGCTGTCCCTGGTCTATTGCCAGCGACGCAGTAAGCATCATCCCTTTTCCCGGCAGCAGGTAATGCAGCTCTTCCAGCGTATACCATTGCCGCTTCATAGGGGTAAAAAGCGCCGGGTTGGTATAAGTGCCATAATTCTGTGTATAGGTGATCAGGGTTTTGCCCGTTATTCTTTCGGAGAGATGATAAAGCACCCCGATATGTCCGCCCACTACGCGGTTATTAATGATGTTTCCACCTTTCCCACGTAGCGAATCCTTTGGCTGATCCCAGTTCATAGGCTTCATACCGGTGAAATAATGCTGCCCCCTGTTACGGTCTATGAACAGCGGCGTACCAATAATGCGCTCATGATAATCCCAGCCAGTGAGGTACACCCCGTTATTATAGTAACTTTCCCTGAGCCGCTGCAGGTAAAAGTCGTTCGACTGTTTGGTATAAATAAACTCCACGGCTATTTTATTAAGCCAGCCAGCTGTTTTTTTGTTGGTGTAAGTAATGCCAAGCAGCCGGTCAATATTACGGATATCTATGCCCTGCCCTGACTCGAAGGGTGTTTGATGATACAGGTGCAATGCCAATTGTTCATTTTCCCAGTCAATCCCTCCTTCGATGATTCCCCGGTGATCGCCGGGCCGGTTAGGTTGTATATCGTTATTACCTACGGTACCGTCATCTTTTGTTTTCACCAGCAATACATCCATAAATCCCTGCCAGCTGCTGGTAATAGGTGGCAAGTCTTTACGGCTGCCTCCCCATACAGCATAATGCTGTATGCCGCCAAATAACTTAAGTTTCCTTTTTCCTATGCGGAGATAGAAATTCTTTTCATGCAACCAGGCATTCCTGATGAACTGATCTTTCCCCATCCAGCCATGACTCAACAATCCCTTGAACTGCAGCCATCCGTTTGTAAATGGGATACTGGTATATTTTGTAACTGCCAACCCAATTTTTGGAATGGGCAACGCATTGCCGCTGATACCCATAGATCCGCTGCTCAGCATAGGATCTACCTCTCCTATAATCTCCTCATACCGCCCTCCCCTGATCTCCCAATTTTTATATCCCGCCTTCACATAACCCTGCTCTATAAATGTGCTGCCCAACTGGTTATTATTATACACGTCCAATCCATATCTTATATAAAAATGCTCCTGCCATACATGCAGGTTGCTAAAGCCGGCATGTACGGATACATCTCCTTTACGGTCACTGATAGTGCCAAAATGGTTAGATAGCAACCATAACGGGAGATAGTCTTTTGTGGCAACCGTCCCTATGGCCCCGGCATGCACTTCCAGCGAATCTGTCAGCCATTGCTGCGCCCGCAAACAAAAACTCATGCACATAAGCAGTAAGAAAGCTGTACTTCTCTTCATATAGGCGCTGCGTTTAGAAAAGTGACCGTATGTGCTGTCATATCCCGTTTACGCACCGCCATTGCCGGATTGCCGGAATAGATCAGCCAGGGCTCCAGATTCCTGGCAGCTACTGCATTCACGGTCAGCACGCTATGCGACCCACAGCTAACCCCCGGACATACTACCGCCATAGCACCAATCCAGACGCCGTCTTCAATGCGAATCTCTCCCAGGCGATAAGGAAAATCAGTCAGTTTATAATCGTGGTTACCTGTCAGCAACAGGGCACCCTGGGAAATACACACATGATCGCCCAATGTTACATCTGCCAGGTTATCTATCCATACACCTTCTCCCAACCAACAGTGATCACCGATGGTTAACCGCCATGGATACTTGATCCGTACTTTGGTTTTAATAACCAGCCCTTTGCCAATACTGGCGCCAAATAGCCTCAACAGTCCCCGTTTCAGCGCATATGGCCATGGAAATGCGCTGTTGAGCACATAGTAATTGCAAAAGTACCAGACCAGCACTTTCCATTTGGGTCCGGCATAATAAGTGCCCGTATTAAATGCCGCGAGATTCGTTTTCATATAATGTCAGATATGAATGTTATAATGTTGCTTCAGCAATGCCATGATATCTTCCCTGCTTTCGCCGCCTTTGAGCTGCTGTTCAAACTCCTGTACATTAACATCTACGAGCAAACGATACCAGTATCCCTGCATAAAATGGAACAAAAAACCTTTATAACCATCCAGGAAGCCATAGCGCAGTACATAGCGGAAAAGAAAATACATCGACGCCCGCATGCCCGGCGACAGCGCTGCATATACCTTCTCCTTCAGGAAACGCTTACGTTTAGCCTGCGAGCCCTCCGCTTTTAACAAACGGTCGTCTGTTTGCCAAAACCCATAACGGATGTTGAGCAGGTCCACCATTTCCCGGATCGCATAATTATTATGCTTGTTTACCCACCAGTGAATAGAGTTCAGGTTATCATCTACAATATGTTCGTTAAACCGTATAGTAGTTCCCTCAGACAATACGATATGTTCGTCCATCCAACGCTGTTCTATGCTGCCCACTCCATTCCGCCAAATCCTTAACAGCGTGTGGGGATAAAATCCACCATAACGGATCCATTTTCCTTTAAACAGCACTTTCCTGCGGATATAGATCCCCGTTATATGGTCCGGTATCGTATCCATGCGCCTACCTATTTCCTGCAGCAACCCCGGCTCCAGGTATTCATCCGCATCCATACGCATCACCCATGGCGCTGTAATACCAGCATGCTCCAGCGCCCACTGGAACTGATCCGCATAGTTGACCCATTTACGCTGAAAAACCGTTGCCCCATAACTTTCTGCTATAGCCACTGTATTATCGGTAGAAAAAGCATCTACTATATAAATGGCGGTGGCCACCTGCCCCACGCTCTGTAAACAACGGGCCAGGTGCAAAGATTCATTATAGGTGAGTATCACTACAGCCAATTCCATCTAAATACATTTTTCATATAGTTGCACATAAGAGGATGCCAGCCTGGCATCATTAAAATCAGCCCTGATCTGCCCGGGTGCGTGACGGGTAATATATAACCGCCGTAACTTATCCCGGTAGGCTTCATTTAGCTGGGCAGTAATCGCCTCCACACTATCTATGGGCGTAACCCAACCCAGGTCATGCTCCCCGACGTATCCCGCCAGTCCCACCTGGTCGCTGATCAACACCGGCGTACCAGCATACAACGCCTCAATCACTACGATCGCAAAATTTTCATTGCGGGAGGTAAGGGCAAACAGGTCGGTGGCAGCAAGGAACTGAAACTTATCCCCGCTGCCCTTCCAACCTACCCATTCGACGTTGTTATCCATATCCAACGAAGTAATTAACGCCTTCAGTTCCAGCATATACTTTTCGTCGCCCGTACCGGCAATCTGTAACCGATACGGGAAAGGCACCGTTGAAAGTGCACGGATCAATAGATCCAGCCCTTTCTTAGGATCCACGCGCGATAAAAAACTGATAGTAAATACGCTGTTGTCTATACGGGCATATTGTTCATCCGGCAAATCGACCAGGTTAAACACCGCTCCTCCCTCCCATTCCTTATTCACCAGTTTACACTCCTTCCACTCCAACTCCGATGAAACATGCAGATAAGTACTGCGCAACAATCGTTTCCCCACCACGGTATGCAGTAATTGTTTGCTGCGGTTATTCTTGGCGGTAAATACATAATCACAGAACATGCCGTGCGGCGACAGCAACGGTTTCAGCTTTTTCCATTTACAGATGAAAGAAGCGCCGATCACCAGGAAATTCCACCAGGAGTGAATATGTATTTTATCGAACTGCCGGGCGTTCTTCCAAACCGCCCTCCACAACGCAGGCGATACATGGGTATGATCTCCTGTAATCCGCTTAAAATAAGTCACCTTTACGCCGTCCATCATCACTGTACTGTTGGCTGCAATATCCAGCTCTTTTCGTCCGTTGGCGGTAGTAGTATACACCTCCACGGCATGTCCCATCAGCACCAGTTGCTCTGCCAGCCTGGCAATCACCACAATGGGCCCCCCGTATATATAAGCGGGTTTATAAGAAGGAACAATAAAAAGTATCTTCATAAAAATGAGTATTATTGATTCACGGCATACAGGGACTGTAACGCATTATCGACCATTGCCGTCATTGTCAGGTTTTCTTTTACAAAGCGCCGAGCCTGTTGTCCCATAATATCTATTTTATCTTCAGGCAGTTTATCCAATACGTGCAGGCATTCCTCTATGCTTTCGAAGATTAGCCCATTGTAACCATTCCTGATATAACTATACTCCACGCACTGCAACACCGACTCGCTGCGTTTAAAAGTACATACCGGTTTGGCATAAGCCATTGCTTCCACAGCAGAAAGCCCAACCCAGCCGGGCTGAAAATACAGGTCTGCCATACCAAACAGCTCTTGCTTCACCGCCGGATCATATACGGCGCCAAAATCGTGTACATGCGGATATGCACTGAAGTCGGGCTTGTATTTTCCGGCGCCGATAATGATAAAGCTATATTGTGCCGGATCAGTTTCCGAAATGAGCTTTAACAGGAGATCAATACGCCTTCCAACTTCGTTAAACCGTGCACAGTAGATCAACACGCGCCTGGCGTTGATGCCATATTTATCCCGGAGCAATGCCTTGTCTGGGACCGGCTCTTGTATAATCCGCTCTACTTCTGAAATAGTATTATTCAGTGCCACGGCATTCATCCCGGGCACTACCTGTTGCCATAGCTCCAGCTCGCGGGAAGTATAAAACCAGGTAGCATCTGCCAGCTGCATCATCCACTTCAACAAACGACTGGGCCGCCGTTCCTCCTGTACATATCTTTTCACGGAAATACCATGTCCCCAAAGGATCACTTTTTGCTTCAGGAAAGGTTTCAGGAGCAGAATCAACCAGGTAGATAAATGGGCAAAGTTGAGCATCAGCACCAATATCTTGTAGTCTGATTTGAAAAAACGCACAGGATTATATAATACAAATGGCCCCAGAATCCAGGCAGGCAGCGATTTTATCGATGTGTTGCCGGCAGCCAGATTTTGCTTTTGTAAAGCTGTTGCACCATCATAGCAATAAAGGTCAAACGGCGCTTGCTCACGCAAACGGTTAAAGAAATGTTCCCTGTAATGCGGTACCAGTGGCTGCACTATTGCTATCATACCAATATGCTTTTATTTGCATGAATAATACTGCTCACATCATATCCATAGATCAGCCGGCTGCCTTCATGTATAGAATCGAAGGCTACCAGGCTGCCATCCCTCTTCCAGCGCGGATGCAGATCACAGTGTAAGCCGCTCCGGGTAAAAGCCATTTGCTCCAGCGAAAAGGCTTTTAACACCCCTTCATCTACCCCCTCCAGTAAACGATCTGCCAGCCGCAGGTCCGGTTTGGTATCAATCATACGATAGGTGCCTAATGTTGTCTTTTGCTGGGTGCTGTACTGGAAAAGAAACAGCGTACGGACCCCCTGCTGATCGGGGTAGGTGTCACAAATCATCCAATCCCGGTCAGCCGGACAAAACATAGGATGTCCGTCTTCCGTTATGATATCTTTTGCCAGCATAGACGGCACAGCATTGTCGGTATCTTCCAGCAACAACCAGTTAAAAGGTGCTACCGCTTTCGCTCCTTTCTCCCCGGTATATAATAGCTTCTTCAACACTTTCTTCCCGTTGGCTATCAAACCTGCCGGCATCATCTTATACAGTAACGACCCACGTAGCTTTTCAATACCGCTGCCAGTCCTCCCCCAAATGGCGATATGCCCGTCATCTTTCCAGTCGAAGTGACTAAGAAACCCCGTGGCCAGGCATCTCAACTCTCCGCCGTCTGTCCCAACCGTCATCAAACGTGTTGTTTCACCGCCATCTTTCAACTTATACCGGTGCAAAAATGCCAGCCTGTTCCGGGAAGGATTCAGTAGCAGGTGAGTGATGTAGTGATGCTGCCCCAGCGAGGGATTCATCCGGTAATTAGCCACTGCTGCAATAGACAGCAGCAGCGACTGTTCACCGGTGTATACATTATGTATTGTAATGCCGGAATCCACAGGCGCATGGATATGCGCCTGCTTATCAGGAAGTCCGGTATAACCATATCCACCTACACGGAATAGCCGCGCATAATCTATTCCGAATGCTATGCCTTCATCCGTAATCACATGTGCAGGCAACGGCAACGTGGATACACATTTACCGGCATTTGCATCATAGATCCGGGCCCCCCATTTCTCGCCCACGCGGTCATTTACAATAAAAGTATCGGTAGTCCCAATCCATTGCTGGCGCGCGCCCTGCGGATAATTATATGCATATGTACTTCCCAGCCGGCGAAACTGCTGCGCCGCATCGAAGTAACCGACACCGCAAGCTACCCGCGGATCCGGCGGCACCGTAATATCCGGCGCCTGTAACGCCAGCAGCTTATCACCCGCAAAATTCCATGCTACCAGGTCATGAAATCCAAAAAAGAAATCACCCTCTCCTACTGATAAAATAAATTCCTTCTGCATAACTAATGTGTTGTAATAAATGAGGAAGTATCTATACGCTGCTCTTTCTGTAACAAAGCTACCTGGTCGTGAATCTTATAATCAATACGCCGCAGCACTTCTTCCGCCGACAAATAAAATTCTGCTATCCCCTGCAGCGCTTTCAACAAATCCGATTTTACCATATCCGGCGCCAGGAACTCAGCGCTGATACGATTCCCGGAGAGCGATTTTATTTTCTGATGCAGAAATGACTTGCGATACAGCTTTACCTGAGTGGCATCGATATTATAAAGCTGAATGGCAGCCTGCCAGTCCATCCACTTAAACTCCGACACACCACTGCCTTCGGTATGTGGGGTAGACAGCACAAATCTGTGCCAGGGAACTCTCAACGCATCTGCCAGGATAGCGCCATGCATTGCTTCTGCTATCACATACTCCGATGCAGCAATTTCCTTCAAAGTATGCTCCACTCCCTGCTCTGAGCGCGGTGATATATAGTTAAAACCCAACCGGTAACAGATACTTTCCCAATTAAAAAAAGGTACGGATTTGAAATAAGGGATCACGCTTACCTTATATTTCTTCGGCACATGCAGCAACCGCTCAAAATCCGGCAGCTGGCGGATAGCATAAGCCGCATCCGCAACATAGGGGAACTGGTTGTTAAAAGCATAAGCCGACAATGGTCCTCTTAGGAAACGAATATCCCAGCTGCTGTCAAGATGAAATGTCTTATATACCGGCCGTACGCCCGTGCCAAATACAATCTTTCGTTGGGCAGTCAGCTCACGGAATAATGGTGAACCATTAAACAGGATAGAACCTATGCCCAGGAATACATCCTGATCTTCGTCTTTTCCTTCACCAAACAACTGCGGCCATAGCCATCCGTTGAGGTCGTCGCCAAAATTGCCTTTGGGATCTCTATAATAAACATAATTCACAGTGCACACATTTACAGGTTAGCAATATGTAATACCTTATCTGCATAGTTACTGTTGATCCACGCAGTAAAATCAACAGCACGCTTCTCCCAACTGTGCGCTCCCTTATCTACCGATACCGGTTTCAACCCGCCCAACGCCAGCTGACTGATAAGCGCCGCCAGCGATGCCGGCGCATGATTATCAAAATAGTATCCTTCCTTCCCAAATATCTCCAGCGGCTCACCAATCTTACCGGTAAACACCGGCTTGTTGAAAGGAATATACATATAGATTTTACTGGGACAACGCGCCCAATCCTGCACCGTATCATTCAGGGGAGAGATAAAGGCATCCGCTGCAGCAAAGTAGGAGCTCAGCTCTTCTTCCGGTGTATAACCCAGGAACTGTACCTGCATCGACAGTCCCATCTCCTTTACATAATCTTTCGCCTCTTCCTGGTGACGCCCCCGCCCCAACAGCAGCAGGTGTACATCCGAGCGTTCCCTGCTAATTATTTCCATCGCCTCCAGCATGGTAAACAATCCATAGTTACGGGTGAGCGTGCCCATATAAATAAGCAGCGTCTTGCCTTGATACATTTCCTTTAACTCATGATAACGAACCCGGGGCGATTCCACCACTTCATCGTTAAATGCGTATGGAGAATAATGTACCGGTAACTGTTTCCGGAACAACTGCGCGGCCCTTTTTGTATACGTCCTGCAGAGATACTTACTCGCACATAGCAATCCGTCGGCATACAACACCGACCAGTATTCCAGGGCCAACATAGCATATCTACGCAGGCCCCTGTTATCCGGAATACCAGATGGCAATTCTGAGTGTTCGATAAGTATCGTGGATTCCAGCTTCAATTTATTTTTTAAGATGCGGTTGCGGAAACTAAAAGAACAAAACAAGATATAGTCTGGCGCAATTTCATTTACCAACGCCGTCTTAATACGCACCTCTTCCGCTGCAGTCCCTTCGGGATAGTAATATACCCGTACGGCATCACTGCATTCCATGGCAATGCGCTTCCTGTTCTCTTCAGTATCCTGCGCAATAATCGATACCTCCCAGCCAAGTAACAACAGCGGTTCTGCCATACCTATGGCTCGTTTCATAGTAGCGATAAACTTAATATCGCCCAGCGTAATGAAGCATATTTTCATAGTTGTTACTTTTTATATTTTCCCTTCGGGAGAAATTAAAACTGTCTTTTCCTGCGCCTGTACTTCAGCTGGCGCTTCGCCGTTTTCCGATATGCACTCATAATATGCTCTCAACAAAATGGCTCCAATTGCCGGGATATTAAATCGCAACTGTTGCACAGGGGAAAAGAGAAAAGTCCAGATCACACCAATTGTCATCAACACCAATACCGGGTACAGCGCCGTATCTGCAGCATGTCCCACCAGGTAAAAGCCCATTCTCAGCAATAAAATAAATACCAACAGTACTGCTATAAATCCTCCCAGGCCACAGTTTACCCAGGCGCCCAACAAAATAGAATGACTGGGAATCAGGTGCTCGGTTGAAGTAGCCAGCTGTTCATTCATCTCCTCATTCTGGTACAACAAAAGGATGCGGTAATACTTCAGGTTATCATCTTTCGCCCAGGATCCATGGCCAAACAATGGCGCATCGGTGATTGCCGCAAGTGCAGCGAAGGTTTCTCCACGGCCTGTCATCAGCAATTCCAGCGGATTATAGGGATTATCCAGACGATCTATCTGTTCGGAAGCGTGCTCACCTCCTATTTCATGGTTCAATACGGCATTAACATAACATACATAGGCAAACTGGAATAATAGCAACCCCGACATGCCAAACACCAGGAGCCGGTCGCGCGTCAGATACATCCCGCTGTTGAAGCAGAAAATGATAATAGCGCCCAGGAAAAATACCATCCCCGTTGAACGGGAATCCCTTGCAAAACACAACAGGCTGTACGCCAGCAACAACGCCAGTACCGCCTTCCACTGGCCATTTCGGTATAATAAAAACGACAGGATGTAAACGCCGTACGACAAAATAGGTACCATCTTGAACTTGAAATAAGACATATCTGTGTCTGCATTATCGTCTGTCCAGATAATATTTTTCACGAGGGTCATACAGAGAAAGAAAAAAATAACTTTATCATCCTTCAATGTTTTAAACAAAAAGATAAAAGAGAGGATAGACATTATGATAGCCGCCCACCCGCGCATAAAGTTCTCAGAGGAACTTTTCACCACAAACAGATCCGTGATTACCTGGAAAATAAATAATAATGTAAGCGCCGTGATGATCTTCCTGAATAATGGGAAAGCCTTGAAATCACGTATATCAAATACAAACGGGGCAGATAACAGCACCATGATTTCATTCAGCTTCAGCTGTCCTACCAGCGAAAGATTTACGCCGCTGAGCAAAGTATATAAAGCTATCTTAAGCCGGTTGAGCATAGGCCGTTATTTTACCGCGTACGGTGTAGTCAACAATCTGCTGTAAACGCTGCCTGTTTACTTCCAGGCTGTATTCCTGCTGAAAATCTTCCTGTAACAGCCTCCCTTTATCCGTATCTGCGTTGAAGCCGAGTAAGGATTGCTTAAATGTCGCCGGTTCATCGGCCACGATAAAATGCTTACTCCTCACCCCTTCCACTCCCTTGGACGTACTGATAACAGGCGTTCTGAGGGCCATAGCTTCCAGGCATTTCAACCGGGTGCCGCTGCCATGCAGTAACGGGATTATCACTGCGGTGGCTACGGATATATACCATTTCACATCATCCACTTTTCCAAAAGCTACGATGTTCCGGTAATCTTCCTTACCTGTAATACGTTTCAACGCTTCCTTTGATCCCCTGCCTACCAGCCACAGGTCGTACCTTTCGGCCAGTTCTTCATCCCACACATTTTCAACAAACCATTTCAGACCAGCATAATTCATATATACCCCAAAGTTGGCCGTCATCACCAGCACTCTCTGTTGTTTTTTTCCAAAAAGATGGTAATCTTTCTGGTCCAAAAAGTTGGGCACCGTAAATACCTTCTGCTCCGGCAGGAAACGGGTATGGTATGCATGATCATCATCGCTCACTACCAATACCGCCGTTGCCTTCCTAAAGTATAACCGCTCGTGCAGCTTTTCCATGCTAAACAACTGCAGTTTACGTAGCCGGTCCAGCAGGCTGCCGGATGGCAGCTGCCAGGTGATCATAGGCTGCGCATTATGTGTGCCGAGGATCACCGGGATATTCCTGGCCCGGAAAAAAGAAATATAATGACCTACATAGCCATAATCGAGCATGGCAACAGCCACCGGGTACTCCCGGCATATTTCCCGGAATATATCCAGTATGGCCGACGACCGCTGGAAATACTGTTTCCCGGTAATGCGGGTCACCAGGTCAAAATCCTTTACCTCGTACGTATAAAAAGTAACATTAGGGAGATGATAATTTTGTAAATCTACCTTTTCCACGTTCCGCACTACGGCCATCACCTCATATCCCAGTTGCGACAGGGCTTTGATCAGGTTATAGCTCCTGATCCTCTCTCCCCCGTTTTGCGGGAAAGGTGAAATATCTGTAAAGAATAGTATGTACATCTGCGTTAGTTTGCTTTTAATACAACCAGCCTTGCCTGCAATTTTGAAAGAGCGCGGCTAAATAACTGCATTATTTTCGTCGTTTCTTCCGGTGTCAGGCCAATCAGCCGTACCCAGACAACCATACCCGCCACACTCACCAGGGTGGTAATACCAAGTCGCACAAATCCTGGCGAAAGAAACAACTGTGGTATGCCAGCCAGGGTTACAGACAACAGCACCGGCACGACAGCCCGGATGATTACCTGCCTGGTAAATAGCCATGGCGACAAACCCGTAATCTTCTTCGCGGCAATCATACGGTAAATGCCACTTACCACTTCTATAGCAATTGCGCTGACCAATACTGCAGAAGAAGGATATCCTGCTTTCAGCAACAGCCAGGCAACAGGCAGGTTAAACAGTACCATAGTACTCACTACCACCTGGTATTTCCTGATTTTGCCAACCGACTGCACCGCCACCTGTATGCCAGCGGATAGCTGGTTTATCAGCGTGGCAACAACAATTAAACGGCACATCATCACTGTATACTCCGGCACCTGCTTCAGCCAGCATTGCAACACAAATGGCATTTCTATCATCATGGGAATAGCAAAAAAACTCAGCAGGTAAAAGGAAAATTTGCTGGCAATCATAGCCAACCGCAGCATCCTCGGACGGTCGCCACTGCCTTCACTTTTTATAATCTGTGGATTCAATGCCCGTAACATGGTTACAGAGAAATAACTCAATTGTGCGTTCACCTGGTTGGCAATACCATAGGCGGCATTGACAATAGTGCCAAAAAATACGTTGAGCAGCAATGCCAGGCCCTGGTTACGGGCTACTACACTTCCTGCGCCAAACATGTTCCACCCGGCATAAGCAAACATTTCCTTCAGCAAATGCCGGTCGAAATACCGCCGAATGCTGATCCGGCTTTCATCGTACTTCATACCACAATACACCTGTTTAAACAACAGCAACAGCACCGTCAGCAACGCCATCAGGCCACCGTATACAATAAGCTTGTCATAACCGGTATATTGCAGGGCCACTGCAATCAGGAGCTTTCCCAATGATTCTACAATCCCCAGCGCTGCCACCATCACCATGTTTTCCTGCGCGATCAACGTAGCGTCGTAAGGGACTGAAATAATGGTAAAAAAAGCGCTAACCACCATAAACTGAAAAATGAGCTTTGCCGCCATGGTCCGTTCTACCGGGTAATTCAGCACATGCCCGAAAAGATAGCTGCCCGCCATTTCAAATAACAGCACCATTGCCAGCCCCAGTATAAAATGCAGCAATACGCTGGCGTTAAATACCGTCCTTAGTTTGTGACCGTCCTTTGTACCAAGGTAAAACGACATATACCGCTGCGTACTGATGGTCATCGCAATATTCAGAAAAGATAACATGGCAATCACCCCGCTGATCAGGTTAAATAACCCGTAATCGGCCGCTCCCAGCAGGTTCAATACCAGCCTGGTGGCATACAGTGAAATAAAAACGGTAATCAGCATTCTTCCATAAAGAGCGCCCGTATTCAAGATTACCTTGTTAGCTACCTGCATGACTCTGATTTTATCCGATTAAGTGCTCCAGTTGGGTGACTTCTTTCTTCGCAAATAATGCTACATCGCTGGCCATCATTTCCTTTACCAGGGCTGGCAAGTCATAGGCCGGCTCCCATCCCAGTACTGTCTTTGACTTGGTAGGATCGCCAATGAGCAGCTCCACCTCAGTAGGACGAAAATAACGGGGATCGATCGCTACAATTTCTTTTCCTAACGGCAACGCGTATACTTCATTTGAGCAGACAGTAACTACACCGGTTTCAGTTACGCCATTTCCCTGGAAGGAAACAGTGATACCCAACTCGGCAAAAGCCATACGAACAAATTCGCGGACCGTAGTGGTAATGCCGGTGGCAATTACATAGTCGTCGGGTTGTTCTTGTTGCAGGATGCGCCACATGGCTTCCACATAATCCTTCGCATGTCCCCAATCGCGTTGCGCATCAAGGTTGCCCAGGTATAACTTATCCTGCAGCCCCAACGCGATGGCTGCCGCGCCCCTGGTAATTTTGCGGGTTACGAAGGTTTCTCCCCGCAGGGGGCTTTCATGGTTAAACAGGATACCATTGCAGGCGTACATACCATAGGCTTCCCGGTAGTTAACGGTGATCCAGTAAGCATATAACTTTGCTACAGCATAAGGACTGCGTGGATAAAAAGGCGTAGTTTCCCGTTGCGGCACTTCCTGCACCAGTCCGTATAACTCCGATGTGCTGGCTTGGTAGATACGGGTCTTCTTTTCCATCTTCAGGATACGTAACGCCTCCAGTAAACGCAAGGTGCCGATTCCATCTGCATTGGCTGTATATTCAGGCGTATCAAAGCTTACTCTTACATGGCTCATCGCCGCCAGGTTATAAATTTCATCCGGTTGTGTTTCCTGTATAATACGGATCAGGTTGGTGCTATCGGTCATATCACCATAGTGCAAACGAAAGCGCACATTTTCGCTGTGCATATCCTGGTATAAATGATCAATACGCTCTGTGTTGATCAGGGAGGCCCGGCGTTTTACGCCATGCACCATATATCCTTTTCCCAGCAGCAATTCTGCCAGGTAAGCGCCATCCTGGCCAGTGATACCTGTTATCAGGGCTACTTTCATACAATCTTTATTTAGTGGTGATAGAAATAGTTATTATAGCTGTGTTTTATCGCACTAGTGCATTAACTGGTGTAGCAGCAGTGTTGCCGATACCGTAATAAGTAAAACCCATTTTCACCAGTTCAACATCGTCATAAATATTGCGGCCATCGAACAACAGCGGCGATCTCATGCAGCCTTTCAGCCGCTGCCAGTCGGGTATACGGAACAGATTCCACTCTGTTACCAGCAGTAATGCTGCGGCATCATCTGCGGCCTGGTACATATCATCCGCGAAGGTGATGCTGCTGCCGAGATAAGCCTTTGCTTCCTCCATAGCTACCGGGTCATATGCGCTCACCACCGCGCCGGCTTCCAGCAGGCAACGGATCAGCACCAGCGACGGCGCCTCCCGCATATCATCTGTATTCGGCTTAAACGACAATCCCCATACGGCGAACTTTTTGTTGCTCACATCCCCATCAAAATGACGAAGCACTTTCTGGAATAACAACTGCTTCTGATCTTCATTCACCGCTTCCACCGCATCGAGGATACGAAGCTGGTAACCATACTCGCGGCCGGTTTGCATCAGGGCCTTTACATCTTTGGGGAAACAGGAACCGCCATAGCCGATACCGGGATATAAGAAATGCTTGCCTATCCTCGGATCACTGCCAATACCTTTACGTACCTGGTTGATATCGGCGCCTACAAGTCCGCATAAATTAGCGATATCATTCATAAAGGATATCCTGGTGGCCAACATCGCATTGGCGGCATATTTGGTCATTTCTGCAGAAGCGATGTCCATAAACAATATCGGGTGCCCATTTAGTAAAAAAGGTCGGTACAGTTGCTCCAGCTTTTGCCGGGCCCTCAAAGTATTAACGCCAACGACTATACGGTCTGGTTTCAGGAAATCATTTACCGCAGCGCCTTCTTTCAAAAATTCCGGGTTAGAGGCCACATCATAATCCACGATCATCTGCCGGGCGTAAAGGCTTTCCTTCACTGCACGGTTTACATGAACAGCGGTGCCCACCGGCACGGTGCTTTTGGTAACGATCACCAGGTACTTTTCCATCAGCGCCCCTACCTGGCTGGCCACCTGCAATACGTATTGCAGATCCGCGCTCCCGTCTTCTCCCGGAGGGGTACCCACCGCAATAAATACTACCTCTGCCCCCGGCAACGCCGTAGCCAGTTCCGTTGTAAAAGACAACCGGCCCCCGTGTTGATTGCGCACTACCATTTCCTGCAACCCCGGCTCATAAATAGGTAATATGCCGTTTTGTAAACGGGCAATCTTTGCTGCATCTACATCAGCGCAAACCACTTCCGTTCCTACTTCTGCCAAACAGGCCCCCGTTACCAAACCAACGTACCCTGTACCTACAATGACTACTTTCATACAACTGGTATTTAAGATTGTAATTTGAACTGGTCCTGCTGCAGGAAATCCCTGTAAGCCATTACCAGCCCCTCTTTCAAACTAATGCTATGCTTCCACCCCAATCGATGCAACCTGGATACATCCATTAACTTGCGGGGAGTGCCATCAGGTTTACTGGCGTCAAATATCAGCTCGCCCTCATAGCAAACTACCTCTTTGATATACTCGGCCAACTGCTTAATTGTCAGGTCTTCCCCTTTACCAATATTCACAGGCTCCTTTTCATTATAGTGCTGCATCAGGTATACACATGCATCTGCCAGGTCGTCGGCAAAAAGGAATTCCCGTTTAGGCGTTCCCGTTCCCCATACCGTAACAGAGGGTCTATTATTTACTTTTGCTTCATGAAAGCGGCGGATCAATGCCGGCAATACGTGCGCGTTTTCCGGGTGGTAATTATCGCCAATACCAAAAAGATTAGTAGGCATTACACTGATAAAGTTGCAGCCATATTGATCCCTGTAAGCTTCACATAATTTGATGCCCGCTATTTTAGCAATGGCATAAGGCTCATTGGTTTGTTCCAGCAACCCCGTCAGCAGAAAACTTTCCTTGATCGGCTGCGGCGCCATGCGGGGATAGATACACGAACTGCCAAGAAACTGCAACTTGGTAACACCATATTTCCAGGCAGCATGTATCACGTTAGCTGCGATCATCAGGTTATCGTACAGGAACTCAGCGCGGTAGGTATTATTGGCGTGTATGCCGCCTACTTTAGCCGCCGCCAGGAATACATAGGCAGGCTTTTCTGAGGCAAAAAAAGCTTCTACCTCTTGCTGTTTGCGCAAATCAAGGCTACCGGAACTGCGCGTAATAATGTTATGATAGCCGAGGGTTTCCAGCCTCCTTTTAATGGCGCCTCCCACCATACCACGGTGACCGGCTATATAGATAGGATCATTTGCTTCCATATACTTCGATTATTGTTTATAGTAATTCAGGGCGGTTATCTCTTACCCACTGATGCAGTTGTTTAATATCCTGGCCGCGGCCGCGTTTCATAACCAGCAAGGCGCTGGCAGTATTCACCACCACTATATTTTCCACGCCTACCAGCGCTACCAGTTTATCTTTTCCGATCACCATATTCTTTCGCGGATCACTTTCTATAAATACAGCCTGGTGATTGCGATATTGATAGTGCTGGGAGAGCGCATCTGCCAGCGCTTCATAACTGCCCACATCGCTCCAGTCCATTTTTGTTGGCACGACTTTCACAAGATTGCTTTTCTCCAGTACAGCATAATCAATACTGTCTGATGGAATGGCTTCCATCATTTCTTTCGGTAAAGCCCCGGTTCTTTTCCATTCAGCGGCAGCAATGGCGGCGGCTTCATAAATAGCCGGCGCATGGTGTTGTAATTCCTGCAGCATGACACTGGCTTTGCAGCAAAAAATGCCGCTGTTCCACAGGAATCCGCCTGCGGCCAGCATCGCCTCCGCCACCACGCGGTCGGGCTTCTCTACAAACCGCAGCACGTCATGACCGGAATAACTGATATAACCAAACCCTGTTTCCGGATACGTGGGCACCAGTCCGATAGTAACAATATGATTTCCGGCAGCCAATATCCCCGCTGTTTCTATGGCCATGGCGTACCTGTCGGGTGTACCAATGAGATGGTCGGCCGGGGTGATGAGTAAAATAGTTTCGGGATCGGCTACAAAAGCAGCCAGCGCGATGGCGGCGGCCGTATTACGCCCTACCGGTTCAGCCAGGCACACGGGGGCCGAAGCGCCAGCTTGTTCCAGCTGCTCCAGTACTATCTCCGCCTGTTGTTCATTTACAATGGCCATCACTTTGTTACAGGCGAAACGGTTACGCCGGAAAGCCAGTTGCAGGAGACTATAGCCATCAAACAACGTTAATAACTGCTTGGGGGTTTGCTGATTCGACAAAGGCCATAAGCGGGTGCCCGAGCCACCGCAAAGAAGAATATGCTGCATCATAAGGTTGGTTGTTTAAGTCAGTAATGATGTCCATTTACCGTTTTATTTCCGGTGATCACCGTTATCTCTCTCGATGGTACTTTGGCTACCAACATGCAACCTAAACTACTCAGTTCCACTTTTACCCGGGTGCTGCTGAGTTGTATAATTTTACCACCGGAAGAGGATGCCCTTTCCTCACCTGCCTTTAAGGGAAACGGTTCTACCGACACCTCGTCGTAGTCGCGGAGAAAATGCCTGATTAATGCAATTTCATGATCGGGTATAACCGCCGGTTGGCCCAGCCAGTATACAAAGTTCACGACGTTGTCTGTTTCGCGCACTACCCAATTCCTGCTTTCTGGAATGTGTACGAATACATAAGAAGGAAAGAGAGGTTCCTCTACGATCTTACGGGAACGCATCAACTGCTTAACAGGACGATAATGCTCCACTTTCTTGCGGGTGAACAGGTCAGCTACTTTCTTTTCACATTTGGCCCTGGTATATACCGCATACCAGGCCAATGGTTGTTCATTAAACATAAGAGCCGGTTTTAAGGTGATCGGATAGTTCGTGCGGAATTTATAAAGGCGGGACCGGGCGTACTTCTGCCCGCAATTCATATTAATGGTGCAGCCGGATATAACAATAGCTACTTTGTACTGCGTTTAAATAAACCGGGTTTTTTGGATACTTCAGTATAGCCGTAGCCGTTTATGTCGCCATATCCGGATCCATACCCGTACCCTGCTACCCCTTGTCGTTTTATACCGTTAAATACAATATTCAGTTTTCCCAATTCCCTGTTCTGGTAAAGCTCTTCCACCAGCTTAAGATAATGCTTGGGAGTTCGCTGATGACGTACTACATACAGGGTAGCGTCACAGAACGGCGCAATCAACCTGGCATCTGTTACCAGTCCTACCGGTGCAGAGTCGATAATGATATAATCAAACCGCTCTTTCAGCTCGTTCAGTAAATGTTCCAGCTGGCCGTTGAGAATAAGTTCGCTGGGATTTGGCGGCATAATGCCTGCAGGCACCAGGTATAAAAGCCCGTTATCGCCTATCTTTTTCAGGATATCCTGTAGAGATGCCTTACCTACCAGGTAGTTGCTGATGCCTGGATCTATGCGCATGTCCAGCATTTTGCTGATCATGGGTTTCCGGAGATCGAATTCCAGCAGCGCCACTTTTTTTCCCGCCAGCGAAAGGCTCATCGCCAGGTTCACCGATATAAAACTTTTGCCTTCACCGGAAATAGAAGACGTGATGAGTAGCGTTTTCCGGTCGCCATTCAAACCAATATAGGATAGCGAGGTTCTCAATGCCCTGAATTGTTCTGCCACAGCGGTCCTGCTATTACTATGCATCACCAAAGGATCCTTACCATCGTGGTGCATAATTTCGGCGGCAATAGGTGCGGTGGTTACTTTTTCAATATCGGCACGGAACATCACTTCCCGGTTCATCATATCTTTGAGCGATACAAATCCCACTACCAACGCTATGGCGCCTAGTACAGAAATGCCGAGTACCAGTGGTTTCTGGGGACTAAACGGATAAGCGGCAGATTCGGCTGCATCTACGATCCGGCTGTCAGATACGGCTGCTGCATAGGCCAGCGCTGTTTCCTCACGTTTTTCAAGCAGAAAGGTGTAGATATTATTCTTAATCACTTGCTGCCTGCTCACTTCCAGCAATGCTTTTTCTTTGCCGGGTACACTGCGGATAATACCCATATTACGGCTATTTTCCGCCTGTAATCGCGTTAATCCTGCCTCAAGGTTGGCACGTAAACTCCCTATATTTTCCCGGATAGCTGGCTTCAGGCGCTCCATCTGCCGGGTCAGGCTAGCCAGCAACGGGCTGTTTTCACCAGTAGTTTTACGCAGCCGTTCCAATTGTAATGCGGTTTCTGATAATTTAGTGACCAATTCCAGTAATACTGCATCCGTAAGGCCAATGGTACCCGGAACAATATTGCCATTCGGATCCTGGTTGTTGACATACTTTTCAATCGCATCCAGGACGGAAAGCTGCATATTTGCTTCGCTGATCTTACGGTCGTTCTCCTGTACACTGGCCAGGAACAATTTGCTTTGTTCCCCGATATCCACAATCCCCTGCGCCGTCTTGAAATGTTCTACCTGTGTTTCAGCCTGTCCCAGTTCAGCGCTTACAATGCGTAATCTCTCTTCCACAAAGTTCATCGTGTTGGCAGAGGTTCTGTTCTTATCATCAACCGCCGCTTTATTATATACCCGGATCAACTCATTTACAATATCTTCGCCCCGCTCCGGCGCGGCATCGGTGTACTCGAGGTCTACTACACTCCCTGCTTTCGCGGCAGGCATAATTTTCATTGTGGCCAGTAGCAGCTGTATCCACTGCTTTTCTGTCATCACGTGCAGGGTATAGCTGGCCGATGTATCCATATGTCTCGCCCCTGATTGTATTAACAGTTTACCCCATCTTGTTTGCACGGTATCACCTATAGGGTATTTCTTACCGTCGATAACCACCTGTTTGGCGGCCTCGTTACAGGTAAACGGCCAGATACCTGTTGCGGCCATTTCGATGCTTTCCGGTTCCAGGAAAGTAAATTTCAGTGGGCTGTCTTTATAAAGTACTACATCACGTATCTTCCCTTTCTCTATTACCTCTCCATACAAATTTAAATTTCGTATAACCGCTTTAGTTAGTGTACGCGATTTTAGTATTTCAATTTCATTCTCCATGATTGTTTTGCTGCCGCTCATCAAATCGAGCGATTGCAGCATATCACTGGCGCCAAGTCCGTTAGAAGCCTCCTGTACCAATAGTACACCCGAAACTTTATAGAGTGGCGTAGCATAGCGGAGATATAAAAATGCGCCTGCCAGGGCAGCTGCCACAGCAACTATAAATAGCGGCCAGTAAGGCAGGTAGCGGGAACGGATGAGCGTTAATAAGCTCAATGGCGTTTCACCAGACTGGGTTTTATTTCCGTTAACTTTTTGCATACGCTACTTATTAACAACTAAACGATCCAGGATAATAACAAGTAACGACAGGCTGCTGAGCACAATGGGCAATATTTGCCGGGACCGGTCCGCTGTCGCTATTTTTGACTTATTGGGTTCTACATACAGTATATCATTTGATTGCAGGAAATAATAAGGAGAGTTGAGGATCCGTTTATCATTCAGGTCCATACGGCGGATGATCCGCTCCCCGTCGACCTCCCGGATTAACAGGATATTATTTCGTTTACCAAATACCGTTATATCGCCAGCCATTCCCAATGCCTCCAGTACTGATATCTTTTCATTCGTAACATTTACTACAGTTGGCTTGCTGACTTCGCCCAATATCGTAACACGATAATTCAGGAAACGGATGCTCACCACAGGATCTACCAGCAGCTTACGTTCTATAAGCTGATCGTGCAGATAAACAGTGAGTGCTTTTTTTGTAAGGCCGATTACCTTTACCGGCCCTAATACCGGGTATTGAATAAACCCCTGCTCATCTACCAGGAACCCTCCCAGTATTGCTCCCGCGCCAGCATTAGCTCCACCTGCACCCGACGCAGAAGTCATGTTGGATACATTATAGATTATAACATCTTCCGGGTTAAGACTGCTTACATTGATCTGCAGTATATCATTCTTTTGTATCCGAGGCTCAAAATTACCATCCACCGGCGACAGCACGGTGTCCTTTACGTCGCTGAAGTAAACAGCATTTTTGGTTGACACACAGGAAGTAAACAAACAACTGAAGCATAGTAATCCCCATCCTATCCAGGTTAAGCAGGTTTTCAATATCATCATATGGCATTTTACATCATCATTTGCACGTCTCTCACATCTCCATACAATATTACTTCGGTTACTATCCGAAATCAATTACTCACTACAGTATAAATTGCTTTCAATTCAGGTATCTTACTACTTGTTAAAGTAGATCTGTAACAAAATCAGTGATCATATCAACAAAAGAAAAATATAATACATTTTCGGATATGCCTGTTAAAAAGAAGAGAGAGAACAAATTATTTGACCAGATTTTTGAAATTAATTCTGATTTGGACGAAACATTCAACTTCTGATAGACCTTTTTCAGGTGTTGATTAACAGTAAATACAGTCACAAATAATTTCCCGGCCATTTCCTTATATGAGTAACCTTCTTTGAGTAATTCCACCAGTTCATATTCCCTGCGGGTAAGCTTGTCTTTAATACTTTCCAATGGATTTTTGTTGAGGTGGCTAATCAACAGATGTGCTGCTTTGGGAGATAAAGTGGCCCCATTATGCACCGTGTCCATTACAGACTGGTAGATATCACTCAATCGGCTCGTTTTAATAATATACCCGCTCGCTCCCTTTTTAATGGACTCAATAATGTATTGCTTACCGTCATGTCCTGACAATACAATCACTTTCGACTCGGGGTAACGCTGCTTGACTTCGGCTATACCATCAATACCCGACATACCCGGCAAAGTAATATCCACCAATACTACCTTTACATCCGGATAACTAACCGGCAACGCGATAAATTCTTCTATCGATTTACATGCAAATACAACACAACACTCCTGAAAGTCCTCGAGAAATTCACGATAGTTGTTTAACAGAAAATGGTTGTCTTCAATGATTCCTATGTTAATCATATTAATGGAGGGAGGTTTACAGATAGATATGGTTAATAAAAACAGATATGGTACAATAAAATACTTTGATAGTAAATATAATCTTAAAAAAGATTGCCAGTTAACACTATTTTACAAATAGCTATTAATAAGTCAATTAGATATATTTTATTATAAAATTCAATCATGTATACAATTTATAAATAAAAATATATAACATAATAAAATGTACAATCGAAGTAATATTAATTTCAAAAATTACAATAAACACAATGTTTACAACAAATACAAGGGGAAAATCATTCATATTATTATTTATAAAATATAATATTTAAAAAACTTTCGTATTTTGTGTTCACAACCAGATCTATCCTGCTGATCCATATCCTTCGAAATAAACCTTATTCACTGTGTACTAAAAATCAGGCATATGCGGGAACCCATCAACAGACATATAACCGGAGAAGAATCACTACTGGAAATACGAACTGCATATATTTCCATGGCAACGCACGAGTTTAAAACACCCATCACTGCGATTTCATCTTCTATTGAACTACTGGAAACAAAAATGCAGCGGGACGAATTGATGTTGCCATTTTACGAGCGGAATTTGTCCCGTATCAAAGAGGAGATAACAATCCTCAGCAATATGGTGGACGACATACTCATTAGCGGTAGCATGATAGCAGGCAGTCCCGTCACACATCCTGAGGTAACGGACGCCACTACTTTCGCCAAGGCCATCAAACAACAGTACTTTAACCAACGGTCCGATAAACGGCAATTGAAAATAAAGGTTTCCGGTACGCATCACGATATTTACATCGACAGAAGCCAGTTGACAAGTATCCTTACCAACCTTGTGAGTAATGCCTTCAAATACTCGCATGGAAAAAACCCTTTACTGACCCTGCACTACAGGAAAAAATATCTTTGCATCAAAATAAAGGATAACGGCATCGGTATACCTGAAAAAGATATACGGTTATTGTTTACTCCTTTCTTCCGCGCCGGAAATGTAGGCGCCAGGGAAGGCGCCGGCCTGGGGCTGGCCATTGTGAAGTGCTTTGTTAATGCCAACAACGGCACAATAACAGTGAGCAGCGATACAACCGGTACTGTTTTTACCATTACATTTCCTTATGCAGCTGATACGTCCTTCTGAATGATGTTTATACATTATCCCCGTTCCTCGTCAGCGCAATAATAATACGCTACCCTTCTGCAGATGCTGCTCCTCCCGGCTGTCTGTATACGTGCATATATACACGTAAGATTGTACATTTGCGGGCGATCCTCCGACAGTGCCATCCCACCCCCATTCCGGAGCCTGGCTGGAAAATACCAGCTTGCCCCACCTGTCGTATACCTGTAACCGGTAGTCATGGATAGCGTCGTATACCCTGGGTCGGAAAATATCATTCTGCCCATCGTTATTGGGTGTGAAAGCAGTTGGTAATACCACCAGGCAATTTTTCCAGGGCGAAGCTACGGTGGTGTCTATACTGGCACGAAAATCATGTTGATCTTTTATTTCGCCGGTATGCGCTCCTGCCGCAAGACCTGTAAAAACACTGTCCGCCTGCCATCCGCTATTATCCAGCTTATATTGAAAGGGAGGAACTCCACCGGTTACATGTAGCGTAATACGACCATCTGTTACGGCCTCACAACTACAAGGTTTTACTGTAGCGGTTACGGCAGGTAATAATAACTTATCTATCGCGGACAAATTGTCGATCAGCAAGGCAATACCAAACTGGCTTTTATTACAGGGAGCAGTGGGATAAGCCCAAAATGAAATATAGTGCCATGCTTCCGTGGGACGAAATACGGCGTGGTATCGCTTCCAGTCTGTTTGGGTAAAATTGTCAGACAACCATAGCAATGCCGCCGTATCCCCCGGCGTATTGCCACCATAAATTGCCAGGCTGCCGTAACAGGCCGGGTACAGATAATAGGTGGTAAAGGCCATATCAAAACTTAATACATAAGTAGTATGCGGCATCAATGGTTGAGATAATTCCTGTCCTATCCCCTCCAGAAACCCTTTTCCACTATGCATACCGATATAGCTGTTGCCCGCCGATGGCAACAGCTTAATATCAAAAATACCCGGCTGCGTATCAGGCGTCCCTGCTGCTATAAACCAGGGCGAAGGTACAATCCCCTTTCCCGCCCGGCCTTCCAAAGAGGGATTACCCAGGGAAATATGCTGCGCGCTTACCTTGATTGCCAGGGTTAACCACAGGCAGCAGTATAGTATACAATAAAAAGTACCGGGTTTTGAAAACATTCCGCTGATTTGCCGTCCTAAAATTACCGGTTACTGCAATGACAGCATATACTCAAAGTAGTAGTTTGTGTTTTGAAAAAGGTGGCAAACGATCAGTTTTTCCCATAAACATCCTCATAAAACCTAACCTGACCGGTAGCATCCGGCCACGCTGTATTATAAAGTATCAATACATACGTAGTAGCAGGAACAGGAAAAATAACCGGGTGCTGATCAGGCTGACTTCCTTTTGCTTCCAGCGCCATCATGGCTGCTGCTTCTTTATCCAAAAGCATGTGCGCCAGCTGCACGGCCTCCTCTACTCTTACACATCCATGACTGAAAAACCGCTGTTGCAGCATAAACAGATTTTTCCCCGGTGTATCGTGGAGATAAATGCCAAATGGACTGTAGAAATTTAATTTTACAATGCCCAGGGAATTATCGCAACCGGTATTCTGCCGGATGGTATATGGGAAATTACTGCGGCTAAGATTATTCCAGTTAATATCCGAAGGGTTTACAATGCGTCCGCGCTTATCTAATATCACGAATTGGTTATCAGCCAGGTACTGCCGGTCTCTTTTGATATGGGGCAATAATTCACCAACGGCAATTTTATTGGGCACTGTCCAGTAGGGAAATAATATTACTTCCGTAATACAACTGCCGAGTGTGGGAGTTGGCGTACTTTTCTTCCCGGTTATCACCCTCGAATATAACACTGGCTTTCCATGCTCATAAAGCACCAATGTAGTAGATGGAATATTTACCAATACCACCGATGCCTGCATTTTATAATAATGCAGCCAACGAATTTCGTTTAACCCCTTATACAGGTCCTGCAACCGGTGCATCAATGGCACATTCAGCGCCTTCAGGAAACGGTCTCTCAACACACCATCGTCGAGGGTATTGAACAAATGCTGCGCCTCTTTTATTTTGCCCGACAACGGCTTCTGTCCGATGCCGGCGAGTGTATCTACAATGCCGATTTGCCTCAGCCTCAATAATAGCGGAACATTGGAACTATCTGCTTTCAAAGACTTAACAGATATCTCTTTAAAAGCCGTGTCCATGATAATGGGATATAAAGCAGCAATACTATTCTTTAGCAGTATATATGCTGTATCCGGTGGTTCTATGGAGGGCAAAAAATTTGAAAAACGTCCCATGGAAAGGGAGTCTGCCAGTTTAGCAGCAATAGCTGCTTCGGCATTGGGCAACGGTGGCAGGCCATTATACTTTACAGGAGGGGCTGCCAGGCGGCCATATGCTACATCCCGGAAAAAGTGGATAGCCGCTTCAGTTATACGGACATCGGCGTTCAGGGTATCTGTTGCTGTCGGCATTTTGTAGCTACTATCTGCTAACGCTTGTATCAGCACCGGATCATAATCGCTTGCCTTCAATCCCAGGAAAGCAGCTTTTCGAAGATATGCAGTCAGCATATCAAAATGCTGTTTTCCTGCAGCACTGATCCAGGCAATCCGGCTACCGGTTTTTTGATAAAAGATCTGTATAGCCAAATCCTCCCGCTGCACAGTATAATGAACTACCTGTCCATTTAAATAAAGACCGGGAAAAAATAGCAATATAAAAAAACAGACTTTCATTAAACTGACACTTCACTTAGCTTATGTACGGAAGCAATTAATCCGGAAAGATGTTCTACTTTCACATCATTATAATCAGCAACGCTAATGCTCTCTCCACGGCCCTTCGCCAACTTTGCCCCCATCGTTAACAAACATTTATCCACCCACGAGAGCTTTCTGAACTCAAGTTTACCGGGAAGAAAAAAACAAGTGCATTTATTACCGATGTCGGCGCCAATACTGCCAATAATATATCCCTCCAGCTTCTCCTTTTCCGCCGCCGGTGTACCAGACACCAGGTAAAGAAACAGCTTTTTACCTGCCAATAGGTCCTGATTCTTCTTCACCCAGTCACGCAACTGCAATTTCCCAATATAGACACTGGTCCCCATGATGATATAGTCTGCATCTTTCAATTGATCTTTCGTTT
This sequence comes from Chitinophaga sp. Ak27, assembly GCF_012726295.1. Classification (GTDB taxonomy): domain Bacteria; phylum Bacteroidota; class Bacteroidia; order Chitinophagales; family Chitinophagaceae; genus Chitinophaga. The sequence continues at coordinate 304,587 of NZ_JABAOB010000001.1, forward strand.
CATTACCGGCTGTCGCCACGGGAATATTCAATGCTGCCGATAACCAGGCTGCATATTGCTGCGTAGCACCGTACTTGCCCTTATAGATGATAATACCTTTCATAGTTACCGTTTTAAGAATCTGGTTATTTTACTCAAATGTAGAACCCGCCGGGAGAATGAAATATGATGTCTATTAGCATAAATCCTGACTATCGTCAGTATCGCGGGTATTCGCATATTGACAACTCATAAAGAAAAATTAATTCCAACCTCCGCCTTTCTGGCGTAATTATTGCTCAAAGCTGTAACACTAAACTCAGGGAACGTCATCCTGATAAACCATATCGAGCATTAAAAAATATTGGCGTGCCGGATTTTAGTTGTAGCAATAGTTACATCTATTGATTGTCCTGATTTTTATCACCTTAAACCATTAACATTAATGTTCAATTACACTACGTTTTTCAAACCGCGGTAGTGTTTTCGTCGTATTAATTGCAGATGGGCACAGCATTCCTTTGTATCGTTATCACCCAGTATTAAAATTGAAAAACCGTTCAACCAGCTTACACTATGCGGACTGAAATGGCCATATTAAAGAACCATAAACAGGCTCAACGAAACTGAGCTTTCTGTAAACCAGCTTAATCTTCTAAAAATGGTAAACAGACGGAAAACCATTCGAATCAGACTATGGAACTTTCTATTTTTGTTAGTTGTGGGACAGAACGCCCGGGGGCAGTCGAAAATACTTAGCGTACACGTTACCGATACTCAACATCAGGGTATCAGTGCCCATATTGTGGCAGGCTCCCTCACCACTGTTACCGATTCAACCGGCACAGCCCTGCTGCATCTTTCCCCGGGCCGGTACCTGGTTACCGTTAGCTCCCTTGGCTATTCCGGCAGCAGCCGGGGCATTGTGCTAAGTGGTGATACCACTATTGCTTTTGTTTTGCAAAAAAGTACTAACCAGCTTAAACCCATTACAATTGAGGCGGACCGGATTCTACAGCTCAACCAGATGAGCTCACATTTGTTGAGTATCGAGCAAATGAAAAAATTACCTACACTGATGGGAGAAATTGATCCATTAAAATCCATCACACTGCTTCCTGGCGTCAAAAATGCCGGAGACGCCGGTAACGGTATATATGTACGTGGCGGCGGCCCCGATGAAAACCTCGTATTAATGGATGGCATTACTGTTTATAATCCCACCCACCTGCTGGGTGCATTCAGTATTTTTAATGGCGATGCAGTTAAAAACATATCCGTTATCAAAGGAGGAATGCCGGCTGAATATGGCGGACGGCTGAGCAGCGTAATCTCCGTTACTTCCAGGGAAGGAAATAAAGACAGCCTTAAACTCAATGGGGGCATTGGTTTGATTTCCTCCCGCCTTACTGTAGAAGGGCCGCTGCAAAAAGGAAAATCTTCCTTTATTATAAGTGCCCGCCGTACTTATATTGATCAGCTTGCCCGTTGGATTGCACCGGATTCAATAGGCAATAACGGTTACTATTTTTATGATGTTAATGCTAAACTGAATTTTGAGTTGAACGCTGCTAACAGTATTTCTTTGAATTTCTATACAGGCAAAGACAATTTCAACTACGATAAAAATGAGTCCACCGACAGGTACCGTCATTTTAAAGCAAATTGGGGAAATACACTTGCCGGCGCTACCTGGAAATCTCAGATCAGCAGAAAAATTCAACAAGAGTTTTCCATATTCCATAACTCCTTTGAACTTGGCAGCAGCATCACCTACAATACAGATGGTGTACTGTTTTCATCAGGGCTGCAAGACTACCAGGTAAAAAACGACTGGATGTATCTCGCCTCCAACCGTCTCAAGTTAAAAGCCGGCTGGCAGGGCACATGGCATCAGTTCAAACCCGGCGCGGGCAGCACCAGCGCAGGAGAGCAGGAATTTATATCAAAGATCAATAAGCAATATGGCCGGGAAGCAGCAGCCTACCTCAGTGCAGATTGGGACATTAATAACCGGTTCAATATCCTTACAGGATTGCGAGTGAGCTACTTCGACCAGGTAGGCCCCAAGACAGATGTGGTATACGGAAAAGATGGCGTTCCCACCGGTAAAACAATTACCTACAAAAAAGGGCAACGGATCGCGAAGTATATGTACCCCGAACCACGTCTTGCCATGCGATATCTGTTTGACCGCGAAACGAGTATTAAACTGTCGTATACCCGTACTGTACAGTACCTGCACCTGGCCACTACCAGCGCTGCCACCTTTCCAAGCGACCTGTGGGTACCTGTTAGCCGTCTGATAAAACCAGGAGTGGCCGACCAGGTAGCGGCGGGATTCTTTAAGGATTTCTCCAAAGGCTATGAATTCAGTGCTGAAGCCTACTATAAACGAATGGACAACGAGCTTGAATTTATGCCAGGCGCCCAACTGCTCCTCAATCAAAACATTGAAAACGAAATGATCTTTGGTACCGGAAAGGCATATGGCCTGGAACTGCTTCTCAAAAAGAAAACAGGAGCACTCACCGGCTGGATTGGTTATACGCTGAGTCGCACAGAACGCACCTTCGCAGAGCTTAATGGAGGCAAACCATTTCCCTATCGGTACGACCGCACACATGATCTCAGCGTAGTCGCCAACTACCAACTGTCGGAAAAATGGACATTCTCCGGCTTATTTGTATTCAGTACCGGCAACGCGCTCACCATGCCTAATGGCCGGTTTGTTTATAACCTGGGATTTAATTTCAGCAACGATTCACCAATATACACCAATATCAACCGCTATGGCAAAATCAACGATTATCGTATGCCGGCTTATCATCGCCTCGACCTATCGGCTACTTTCACTCCGAACCCTGAAAGTACCCGGCGCTTTAAAAGCCATTGGATATTGAGCGTATATAACGTCTACAATCGTAGTAATCCGTACTTCATTTATATAGATGTAGACGAAAACAAGAAGTCCATACAAGGTAAGCAGGTAACGCTGTTCCCCATTCTGCCAAGCATTTCATGGAACTTTAATTTCTGATGTATGAAAAAATCAAATTACGGCAACGGCTATATCTTTATTTTATTGTTACTGCTGCTTTGTAATTCATGTGAGAAAAACATAGATCTCCAGCTGGATAAAACACCTCCTATGGTGGTGGTAGAAGCTTATATCAACAATAGCCTCCGTACCTACAATTATGTCATCATTGGCAAAACTGTCAACTTCAATGAATCACAATTTGCCAATACCGCAGTAGAAAAAGCAACGGTAACCATCACAGAAGGCGTTTTTGAAAAAGGGAAAGGTTATCAATGGAATCCCGCCAGTAAAGTGGCAATGAAGGAAGGCAAAACACCCGGCATGCACGGTCTGTACGTTCCAGGCGCCTACTTCGATCCCAAACTTACGACCGACTCATCTCATGCCCTATTGGGTAAACCCGGAAAGTCCTATCTACTTGAAATTACAGCAGAAGGCAGGAAATATACCGCGATTACCACTCTACCCATTCCGGTACCTATTGATAGCCTTACCAATACCTCTCCATTTAAAGACGATTCCGGAAAGGTACAGGCCCGGCTTACGGTACATTATACAGACCCAGACACGCTTGGTAACGCACAGATTTATTACTGGGGCAACCGTTACACTAAAAATACATTTGGATGGGGCGCACTCAGTACAGACAGGTATCTCCCCAATACAGACGAGCTGGTAAACGGCCAGGCTATACATATCACCCATTCGGCTCCCCTACCAATCGGCGACACGGCCATTTATTATCTTGTTAGTGTAGAACGCCCCATATACAATTTCTGGGATAGTTTTAATAAAGCAAGGCTCAATAGCGGTCCGTTTTCTACCCCTGTTGTGCTAAAGAGTAATATAAAGGGCAGTAATGTAGTTGGGTGTTTCAGCGGTTTTTCCGTAAGTAGCATGAAGCACGTGATGAAATAAAGGTTATTCAATAAAAAAGCCGGCTGAAAGCATTGCTGCTTTCAACCGGCCTAAAAATACACCAACTGATATTACACAGTGGCATCCGCAGGAGTAGCTCCGGGAGCGAGTTTGAATATTTCATTTTCAAACATCACTTTGGGGCCATTCGCATACGGTGTTCGGGCTTTCCAAAAATTAAGCAACCTGGTGCAAAAATCAATCGCGTTTCTCGCACCGATCAATCCATTGAAGGTTTCCGGTTTGCTGGTATCTAAAAGACTGGTATCATACTTATCATATTTATCATGATCATCATGATTCTGTCCTTTGTAGCAATGGAAGTTCTGGATGTCTCCGTAATCTCCGAACTTTCCAGGCTGGAACTGGTCAGTAGTACCTGGTTTAAGATCGCCGGGGTTCTTCAGCACCCTTCTTACATGCCCTTTGGCAAAGGAATCCTGGATCAGGTGCATCAGGGATCCAATGGCTCTCCTGGAGTTGTTGAGGAATACGCATTTTGTATTGCGGTTAAGCAGCGTATTAATGGTATCTGTTTCCAGTGGATCAGAAGCCGTTGTAAAGAACGAATTTACCGAATAGGTGGTACTACCAAATTTACTGGTGACCGGCACCGACTTTAGCGTATCCGTATCCATAATTCCTTCATTGATGGACAGTTTATACATGAATTCCGCCCAAAGCAAAACTTTAGCCTGCGTATCTTTAGGATCCTCTCCTATTGCAGATGCCATACCATGCAGAAACTGCATGTCCCAGTAGTGGGATCTGCCGGTGAGGTTTTTCAGATCATTGGCACTGGCCTTGCCGGCTGTGTCAAACTTGTTCTTCCATATAATACCGCTGGAGAAATCCCAGTTATCATACTTGTTTTCATCAAACAACAGAATGGCCGGATCGTCGTTCCATATAACCCCGCGGAAAAATTCATTCACCGCCTTGTCGCTGCCCACTTTGGTGGTGGTAGGAACGCCGACGGATGATTTGATCAGCGCCGCCAGCGTCACATTTTCATGCACAGGATTATTAAGATTCCATGGTCCTTCTATCTGGTAGCCTTCGGAGGTATCGTCAATTTTGTCTTTGAAGTGCACCACCTGTACAAACAGGTTATCAGATTTATTATCCGTCACCATCTGTTCAAATGCCGCGATGAATTCAAGGAAGCTCTGTGATTTTTCTGAGCCGGTAGCCGGATCATTGAAGATAAAGTAAGTACCTGTTCCATTAGGGTTACCAGTGCCTTCAATCCTGGTGAGGATACGGGCATGAGGCGAGAACATACCAGTAGCCACACTGGCATCTGTAGTAATCCACAACGGACCATAAGCCTTCATCCAGTCGATGTACTGTTGTACCGGGTAGTCCGCAGGAGGTTCGCCCACCATGCCCAGTTTACCGATAAATGCTTCTTTCTCACTCGACTTTAGTCCCTGCTTATTCGTAAATTTATCTACGTATTCATCGCCGGCCAGCGCCAGTACTGTTGGAACCGTCATAGGCTTTTTCATCTTCCAGCTGACCATCATCGCAGCGGCTGTCGCCCAGCAGGCCAGGTTGTTATCCTGTTGCAATTTGGGAACAACGCCTTCTACAGCAGCCAACACAGCACCGTTCTTGCCGCCGCTGCTGATTTCTACGGATTCTATGTTACCTTCCGGATCAGTTTTCTGGGCTTTCACGTCCTTACCCTGGTCTGCAGCTTTTACAGCAGCATCTGTTAACGTAGGTTTCTGCGTGGCTTTTTCTTTTTCCAACTCTGCTTTTTTGGTTGCTCCGCCGTCGATCTGCTGTTGCAGGTGTTCTTTCACCAGCTTACCGTAATCTTCACTGCTGATAGCACCTGAATCTTTTGCATTTTTCAGGGTATCCATAATCTTGGAAGAGTTATCGGTATTATGTCCCTGCATTGCCATGCTCTTCGCCATTTCTGCAAATGCTTTCGCATTTTCCTGGTTGGAGAGATAGGTTTTAATAGCATTCTGCTGATTAGCATCCAGACCGGTAATATCCTTGAAGATGCCTGCCTTGCCCAACAGTTCTGTTATACCTGCCAGTCCGGCGCCTGGTTCCGGTGTTGCCGGCGCATTCTGGATATTGACGATTGGCGTAGCAAAATCCTTGAAGGTTGCCTTCCAGTCGGTAACAGTCGGTACGGGCGGCGTTATCGGATTAATTTGTGACGGTTCATCAGTTGGGAACTTATTCCAATCCTGTGAAGAGTTTTCTTTTACCTTCTCACAAGCATCGCAGGCGCCCTGTACTGCTTCCATAAACACGCCCCTGGTAGGAATGCTGATCCGGTAAGGAGGAACCGGGGTAATAGGCTGATAGTGATCCAGCAGGGTTATTTCCTGTTCTACGCCATCGCCGGTTTTTTCTGTGATGAAAGACTGACTCACCTTATAACCGGGCGCTACGGGCAGTACAAGGGAATTACCTACAATACTGATCAGCTGATTTTTCACGACAGACGCCAGGCTTCTGAAACCTACCGGTATCCCAAAATCATTAAAGATCTGGATGTTAAAACCATCCAACAACATAAACCTCCTGTCTGCATCGAGGTTATACCACAGCGCTTTATTATAATGCTCCAGGTTACTGTTGAGATGTTCTATCAGCTTCTGCACCAGGTAGCGGTCTTCTTTACGTGGATCTTTTTTCTCGTCCGCGTTTTCAGGAATGTAGAGCAAGGTATCATCGAGCAGGTCGTCGCCCACACTGCCGCTGTATAACAATCCGTTGAAGTGAGGCGTAGAATAGGCAATACGCACATTTTCTACGGTAAGCGTTACCAGGTCTTTTAATGTTTTTATCACCGGGCTGTTACAGAACATTTTCATGGTCAATGGAAAATCAACGCGGCGTTTGCTGGTGGTACCTTCAAAATTAATGCGCATCACACGCTCACCACCCTTATACCGGGAAGTGCTGGTCATATCAGTGCCGATATATTCCAGGCGGATACTGTCTACGATCTTATCAAAAACCACTGGTGCAATATCATTGTAATAGATATCGTCCCATTCGGATATAAGCCTGCCTTTGAAGTAGTAGTCCAGCATTTCCAGGGTATTATTATATCCCAGGATAGAGGCATAAGCGTCCCACAGCTTCTTATCTACGATGCCGTTCTGGAAAAAATCTACCGGGGAAATAGTGATATTGATACCGGAGAACTTAATGCTGAAAGCTTCGAAGTTTACCACCCGGATACATTTTGCCGGCGGTACATATTCGTAGTTAGCATCCAGCTGCATGAAAGAATCGAAGATCTTTTCCTTCGCCAGTATTTCCTCCGTTTCTGTATGAGAGCCATCGGAACCAAAGAGAAAAGACAGGCCGCCGGTCATTACACCCAGCATAGCGCTTTTGGCTATGCTACGCGCATCGGTTACCTCTTTCGTTACCGTTTTGGTGATAATGGGCAAAGACTTGATGCGATCGTATTTGGTTTTAGGCCTTTGCAGATTTGTGCGGATATTAATATCTCCTTTTACAAAGCTGATAGGCTCCTGGTCGTAAGATCCCGTCGGATAATCTACATGCGCATAATTCGTCTTAATCCTTTCATTGGCATCAAATGCCTTCAGCAGCGGGTGCTGTGGCCTTCCGTAGAAAAAGCTGAACGGCTTCAGGTAGGTGTTGGAAGACATGGGCAACAGGTTCTTTGCCAGGATATCAGACCATTTGAAGATATTATCTGTCGTAAAATTGGTCATCAGCAGCGGAACAAACACACATTCTTCTACATTCACCAGTTCCTGGTAGATGGCAAAATGACGCAGTACTTCAAAATACATCATCGTCAGAGCGTGGCAGTGGTTATGATTGGACACTACATCCGCGGTAGCGCCATATGTTTGCCCCTCCTGTACAGAAGTCACTACAGAGGCGTTCAACCGCCGGTAGCTTTCTGCATTCTGCATAATGGACTGGCGCAGCCTTTCCCCGAAGAACTGCGATACGTTGCGGGAGCTGTTTTGCGACGCACTGGAGTTGGAATTGGAATAACCGCCGGCAACGCCCAAAGAAGCGCCTATGCCGCCATAGCTAACGCCAACGCCTAAACCGGCACTGACACCGCTGGTAGACGCGGAACTACTGCCCTGCAAGGCTTCGTTGATATTGCCTCCCAGCTGATCGGTGATTGAGCGGTCATTTAGCAGGTTAGCTGCCAGGCTTTCCCCTTGCGCGATAGATTGATTTTCGGCGCCTAACAGGGAGTGCGTTGCATCAATCACTACCATCTGTTTTTTCTGCCCGGGAGCCAGGGCCAGGGAATACAGGAGATCTCCCATGGAATATCCATCAGCCTTAAACTCTGATTTATAATGCAGAATATGACCGGTAGCTACGGTTACAGACTGGTAAAAAGAGAGGTTATCGCCGGCATCCGGGGCATCCTGCCATCTTACCGGGTTATCCAGGTCTACTGCTGCGCGCTTAATCTTCTTATTATCCCCTACCAGTTCAAAGGTGCCATTCTCCAGCTTCCGCAGGGTATAATTCGATACATCCGGGTCAGAGGTACGCACGATCGCCTGGTAGTTATATTCTCTTAAGGTGCGGTTGGGGGTTGACAAGTTCACGCAAGAACCGCCAATGTCCTGGGAATACTGGTCAGAGTTGATCAGGTCTTCCTGGCCAGGTAACCGGCCTGATTTCTTTACGGAATGACATGCACAGTCATCATCCCCATGGCTATCGTTTGCCGGGGTACAATCAGCGCCATTCACCAGCAGGTACAGGAAATCTGCGGAAATGGACTGGTTATTTTTGGAAGCCGGATCTGTGGCGATTGCTACCGGGCTTTGCGGGGTAAGCGACACCAACGCCTGCGCCGCAATATATACCCCGAAAGGATAGGCCATGGAAAAATTACCGGCGCTATCTGCGTCGGCTGCACCGACTATCTGCCAGGGCTGATCTTCGGCTTTCTTCGCCTGCACCAGCACAGTAACGCCTTTCAGGTCGCATTGCTTACTCAGCTCTACCAGCTGCCCTCTCAGGCGCTTGTTTTCATCTTTGCTGCCGCTTTTATCCCCGGAGGTAATTACGTTGGGCCGTTGCAGTGGAACTGAAATAGCGAGACTTCCCAGCGCAGCATCATCTACCCGGTAATCTTTTGACCAGATAATTGTCTTATCAAAATTCTTCACTTTTACAGAGATCACGCCATCCACATTGCTCTGCAACAGTGGGTTGTCCTGTGTAAAGGAGAACTTGATCTTGCCGCTGTGAAAATCCGTTTTATGGGCCATCCAGTCGAAATGCAGGATCTGCATCAAAGAAGTGTTATCCGCAATATGAGCAGCATATTCGACCGATAGATCAAAAAGCAACAGGTCTGTAAACCCAACATCTGTGTTATCGGTACTCACTACTTCAAAAGTACCATTGATATCCACTGTTTTCAGCTCCGGCATCAGCAATGAAAAATCAAATAGCTGGGCAAAATTGGCCATCGTGTAGTCAATCACCTGTTTGATGTTTGTTTCCTGCACACCCAATGCACCTAATATGCCGGCAATTTTTGTTTTCAGCGCATCATCAATATCTGTGCGCAGTGCGGGCGCTTGTCCGCTGAGATCTACCAGCTGGTTAATCACATACAACAGGTAAAATCCTTCCTGGTCGGGGGAAATATTTCCAAATTTCTCCAGGAATTTCAGGTACACCGACTTGTTGAGAAGATAAAGGTTTTTGTTGATGTAAAGTTCGGCATTTCCATCGGCTGCGTTTGCATTTAGCAGTCGCAGCGACCTTTGTGCCGGTGCAAGATCTTTCAGGAAATAAATACCTTCCAATACGGTGGCAGCTGCAGCACTACCGGTACCTCCATATGTTACCTGGAGGCTGATAGAAATGTCGTTCAAGGTGACACCTGTAATGGACGACGAATTAAAATGAAGCTGGAAAAATTTGGCCAGCAAATCATAAGCAGTACTGAACATACTGCCCTCCGGAAGCGCACTAAAGTAGGTGGTGGCACTTATTTCCTGCGAAAAGCTAATAGTGGCATCACCTGACTTTTCCCGGGTCACCAGGCCGCTGGTATCACCGGTCTTGAAAGAGAATACAGGATAGCCGACGTTAATAGGAACTTTACTAAACGGCAGCTTAGTAGCGTCCGCAGCATAGCGGAACGACTTTTGGATCGTTAACATTGAGTTTCAATTTGGGGTTATGAATATGTGTATTGGGGTTGCTAGGTACGTATAAGCATTATTATTAACTGGGGTTTGAATATATGGTTTTAAGGGGTTTGTATTTGTTATTGGATAATGAATGAATAAAATTAATCGTTTAGTGCATGGCAGCAAACTTTTTAGCTGCCAAAATTAAAAATTCAGTAGAAGTACGTATATGGCTGGCATTTTTGCGGGCGTAATTCTACGGAAGATAATAACCACCTGGATCCCATCTTTGTGAGCAAAGTCATAACAATTGCTGATCTCTGTCATTATTATGGCCGGGAAAAAATATCAAATTTATAATTATAATATCTGCAAGTTATGGCAGCCTTGGGAGATATCAGGAAAGTGACATGGGAGAAGAAAATGCGGGATTTCTTCACAGGGATATATAATGTATATGGGTTCATTCTCCGTTTTCTCCGGGAGGTATTTGTTCCTCCTTATGAATTCAGAGAAATTATCAGACAATGTTATGAAATAGGATACCGTTCGCTCGGAATTATCACCTTAACCGCCTTTATCACAGGGATTGTTTTTACCAAACAATCGCGCCCCTCCCTTTCAGAGTTTGGCGCCACATCCTGGTTGCCATCTTTAATTTCTATTGCAGTTATACGGGCCCTGGCTCCTCTTATTACGGCGCTGGTCATTGCAGGTAAAGTTGGCTCCAACATGGGAGCAGAACTGGGATCTATGAGGGTAACAGAGCAAATCGATGCGATGGAAGTCTCATCCACCAATCCTTTCAATTTCCTGGTTGTTACCAGGGTACTGGCCATTACAGTATCGTTACCGATACTCGTGACCTATTTCGCATTTATAGGTCTGATAGGCGGCTATCTAAACATCCATACCAACGAATTAACCAGCTTCACCTCATTTATCCAGGATGCTTTTGCGAAAATCTCGTTTCTCGACCTGTTTGCATCTTTTATCAAGGCAGTAGTATACGGATTCACGATCGGCATAACCGGCTGCTTTAAAGGATACCACGCCACACAAGGAACTGTCGGCGTAGGAAGAGCTGCCAATGCCGCAGTAGTGCTTTCCATGTTCCTGATATTCATAGAAGAAATGATCATTGTTCAATTCGTTAACTATTTCCGGTGAAAAATGAGATATCAAATATTGACAAAGCCATCACCGTCATTTCGTTAAAAGATCTGAACAAATCTTTCGATGACCTGGAAGTATTGAAAGGCATAGACCTGGAAGTATACAAGGGAGAAAATGTGGTAATACTGGGCCGTTCCGGGAGCGGCAAATCTGTATTGATAAAAATCATTGCAGGGCTCCTGCAACCGGATAATGGCCATATTAAAATACTCGGACAAGACGTAGCACAACTGGATATAAAAACGCTTCATGCGCTGCGGCTGAAAATAGGGTTCTCCTTCCAGAGCAGCGCCCTATATGATGGCATGACAGTATGGGAAAATATCGAATTCCCATTGGTACGAAATAAAAGGAATCTTACCAGGAAGCAGGTAAACGAAGCTATAGATCAGGTACTGGATGATGTAGGTCTTCGGCAAACGGTAGACCAAATGCCAGCCGAACTTTCCGGTGGCCAGAAAAAAAGAATTGGTATCGCTCGTATGCTCGTGCTCCAGCCTGAGATCATCCTGTACGACGAACCTACTGGCGGCCTCGATCCCATTACCTGTGTGGAGATTAACCGTCTTATCAAAGAAGTACAGGAACAATATAATACAAGTTCCATCATCATTACACACGATCTAACCTGTGCCAGATCCATAGGCGATCGTATCGTAATGCTGGCCGATGGAAAATTCCTGAAACAGGGAAGTTTTGACGAAGTGTTTAGTACGGACGACAGCCGGATCAGAGCTTTTTACGACTACAATTTCATACTCGACCAATGAACAAAGCGGATTATAAACGGCCATTTATAGTTGGTATTTTTATCCTCATTGGTATAATTATATTCATCGTGGGCATCTTCACCATCGGAAGCCAGCAAAAATTTTTTTCAAAAAAGTTCACATTGAATGTACTTTTTTATGATGTAGGTGGACTGCAGGCAGGCAATAATGTATGGCTCGCCGGCGTGAAAGTAGGTACCGTAAAAAAGATCACTTTCTATGGAGAAAAACAGGTAGCTGTTACACTCAATATTGAAGCACTGGCACAATCGCACATTTATAAAGATGCACGCGCCAAAATAAGCACCGATGGCTTTATCGGCAACAGGATCGTTGTCATTTCCTGTGGTACAGCGAGTACCGGTATTATATCCAATGATGGTTATCTTGAAAGTGACAAAGGAACTACTACCGACGAAATGCTTACCGTGCTGCAATCCAGTAACAAGAACCTGTTGGAGATCACCGGTAATCTTAAAAAATTTTCAGAGAAAATTGCAAACGGAAATGGCACTATCGGTACGCTCGTCAACGACGATGCGATTGTTCGGGATATCCAGGCCATCGCTACTCAGCTTAAAACAACCACTTTAAAAAGCGAGAAGGCAATGACCAACATAACCAATTTTACTGAACGGCTAAACAATCAAAACGGGCTGGTCAATGAATTATTATCCGACACCTCTATCTTCAGGGATCTGCAGGAAACGATAACACAAATTAAAGAGGCAGGTACATCCGCCTCTTTAATCGTTGATAATCTCCAGAAATCCAGCAGTAATTTAAGAGCAACAGACAATCCCCTTGGGGTATTACTGAACGATAAAACGGCCGCAAAGGATCTCCAGGAAACTATTAACAACCTGAAAACAAGCAGCCAGAAACTGGATGAAGATCTCAAAGCTATCCAACACAATTTTCTTTTCAGGGGGTATTTCAAAAAAAACAAAGGCAATAGCAATGATAGCAGCCATCGAAATTAAAAACCTGGAAAAGCGGTATAGAAACCTGGTGGCAGTAGATCACATCAACCTCACAATTGCGAGAGGGGAAATTTTTGGATTGCTGGGCCCCAATGGAGCTGGTAAAACTACCCTGCTGATGATGCTTTCCACGCTCCTCCAGCCCAGTGCCGGCTATGCAACTATCAATGGTTTTGATACTAGTACCCAGGCAGATAAAGTACGTCAGTCCATTGGAATGGTATTCCAGGACCCCAGTTCAGATGAACTGCTGTCGGGATATGAGAACCTTAAACTTCATGCGCTGCTTTATAATATCCCAATAAAATCGATCAACAAAAGAATTGATGAAGTGCTTATGCTGGTGGATCTGGAAAAAAGAAAACATGATAAAGTCAAAACATATTCAGGGGGTATGCGACGCCGCATGGAAATTGCCAGGGGATTACTTCATCAGCCGGAAGTGCTCTTCCTCGATGAACCAACTCTCGGACTTGATCCGCAAACAAGAGAGCATATCTGGCAATATATTCAATCGCTCACCAGGAAAACAGGAATGACTGTTGTGCTTACTACACATTATATGGAAGAAGCAGAAAGACTTTGTAGTCGCGTTGCCATCATCGATCATGGAAAAATCGTCGCCAATGACACCACCGAAAACCTCCGTCAAACCATTGCAGGTGATTTGATATCGCTAAAAGGAACGCATATTCCGTTGGATAATTTAAGACGGTTACCATTTGTAAAAAAGATAGAAGTATTGGATGGGCGTGTGGAAATTACTATAGACAATGCAGCAAAAAATTTATACCTGTTATTAACCGTAGCTGGTGAAATAGATTTTATTGAAGTCCGCGCTCCTGACCTTAACGATGTATTTCTTTCTTATACCGGGAAAGAAATCAGAGAAAGCGAAGGAGGTACATTAGAACATATCCGTTCCTTAACAAAAGCAAAACAAAAATAAATGAAGCTGAAAAAATTCCTGAAAGGCGTCTATGCCCTGTGGTACCGGGAGTTCAAAGTATTCCTAAATGAGCAGAGTAGAATTGTATCAGCCATTTTTTTGCCGATATTCTGGTACTTCATTTTCGGAAGTGGTGTGGGATCTATTACGTCAGCAGGCGATACCTCTTACCGGCATTTCATTTTCCCGGGATTTCTCGTTATGACAATTATCTTCAGCTCATTGTTTAATGGCGCGTATATTGTCTGGGATAAAAAAATAGATTTTTTGAAAGAAGTGCTAATCGCACCGTTGTCCCGCACCACCATTTTCATTGGTAAAGTAATCGGTGGAATGACAGATGCATTACTGCAAGCTTGCATACTTATCATCATTGGGTGCTTTCTGGGCATTCCATTTACTATTGTCAATGTGCCGATATCACTGGCGATACTGTTTATTTTCGCCATTGGGCTGGTGAGTCTTGGTCTGATCATCGGGTCTTTCCTGGAGAGTCCCGAAAGCTTTGGCCTTGTATCCAGCTTTGTAGTATACCCGCTATTTTTGTTGTCTGGAAGTCTTTATCCTCTCGGTAAGCTGCCCTCCTGGATGAAAATCCTGACGCATACAGACCCAGCCACCTACGCGGTAGATGCCTTACGCAATGTGATCCTTAAAAGCGCAGCAATGCCTCTCCACCTTGATATTTCTGTCCTGCTTTTGTTTGATGTTGTCCTGATTGCTGTTGGCACGTGGGCATTCAACAGAATGAAATTATAAACCAGGTTGGCTCATTTGCCACGTACATTTACCCCCAGGTGCGCCAGTTTTTGCAACATGCGTATATTATCCTTATCGTGAAAGAACTCAAAAATACTGGCTGCTACCTTTGGTCCAATATCCGTTAATGCAGCCAGCTGTGACACAGAGTAATCTGCCAGATCCATCAGCTGATGAACAGCACCGGCAAGCACCTTTGCTGATGTTTCTCCTACATATCTTATTCCAAGGCCATAAATAAGGTGGTCAAGCGGTTGTTGTTTCGAATGTTCTACTGCCTTTCGCAATCTTGCCGCCGATTTATTCCCCCAGCCTTCCAGTGCAGCAATTTTATCATAGTCCATTTGATAAATGGATGGAATATCTTTTAATAATTGCCGGTCAAAAAACATTTGTACATGGCTTTCTCCAAGCCCTTTGATATCCATTGCCTTACGTCCTGAAAAATGAAGAATATGTTCAATTACCTGTGCCGGGCAATGCGGATTTGTGCAATACCACTGCGCCTCCCCGGGTGTTTGCGATAGCCTGGCTCCGCAAGCAGGACATGTATGTGGAAAAATCACCCGCTTTTCAGTCCCTTTCCGCACTTCTTTGATAGCTTTAACTACATGAGGGATAACATCCCCTGCCCTTTCTACTAACACCGTATCTCCAATCCGCAGATCGAGTTTTTTGATCATTTGCTCGTTGAACAGGGAAACGGCACTAACCGTTACGCCGCCAATAGATACGGGATCTATCTTTGCTACCGGAGTTACGGCACCCGTACGTCCCACGGTAAATATTACTTTATTCAACTTGCTGTTGTGCTGCCGTGGCTGAAATTTGTAAGCTACCGCCCAACGTGGATGGTGGCTGGTCATGCCTAGCGCAGAATAAAAATAGGTGGCATTTACCTTTATCACTAATCCATCTATTTCATAAGGCAGCTGGTCCCTTTTTTCATTAAAGGCACGACACCAAGCTATCGCATCCGCTATACCAGTAAGCGTCTTCTGTTGCCGGTAAGTGGTATGAAAACCTAATTGCGACAATACTGAAAGAATCTCGTCCTGCTTACTCAATACCAGCGGAACAGGCTTACCTGGTTTCAGTTCATAATAACTTATCTGGTAAAGAAAAACCTCCAATGGCCTTTGCCTGGCGATGCCAGGGTCCAGCAAACGCAATGTCCCTGCTGCTGCATTGCGTGGATTGGCCATGAGAGGCAGCTGTAGCTTACTACGCTCTTTATTAAAGGCAATGAAGTCTTTTTTACTGATGAGCACTTCTCCCCTCAATTCAATCAGGCGGATGCCCAGATTACTAAATGGTATGGTAGCCGGAATGAAGGCCAGTTGACGGAGATTGGCTGTAATATCTTCCCCTTCCGCGCCATCACCTCTGGTAGCTCCCTGAATCAGTTGATCATCCCTATAAATCAGGGAAATACCGGCGCCATCCAATTTTGGTTCAATACAGTACTCTACAGCGGATTGCCCCGTGATACGCCGTATCCT
Source organism: Chitinophaga sp. Ak27 (assembly GCF_012726295.1). GTDB lineage: Bacteria > Bacteroidota > Bacteroidia > Chitinophagales > Chitinophagaceae > Chitinophaga. The sequence continues at coordinate 320,809 of NZ_JABAOB010000001.1, forward strand.
TTGATCCCATTCCTCAAGATCACTTGTATTGTAGGTATTATCCAAACTCAACATCGGTGCAAGATGTGCAACGGTCGGAAATATGCCTCCATTATCTGAACCTACATGCGCCGTGGGTGAACCTGCACTACGCTGTTGAGGGTATTTTTCTTCCAGCTTCTGCAGGTGTTTGAAAAGCTGATCATATTCATAATCACTTAGCAGTGGGTCGTTTTTTTGATAATAACGCCAGTTATGATAGGTAATTACGCTTCGCAAGTCTGTTAGGGCGCGCTTACTGGTTGATATAGGACTACCGCCCTTTATACCGGCTAATAACTTTTCTGACAGCTGGCGAAGACGGGATTCTTCTTTGTTGCTATATGTCATAACAAATCTCTTAGGGTGATAGTTATGCAGGAAGGACCGCCCTTTTTTTCATCTTCCAATCTTCAATTTCATTCCAACACCGGGTGTTCAGAATATCCTTTCGCCTGCAACCACCCCTTCTTGCCGTCCATACACCGAGCTGCATAAATTCATACTGCGTTAATGCATGTGCATCTGTGCTGATGGTAAGGCATACTCCTTTGTTTAGCGCCATCCGTATAAGGTCATCCCATAAATCCAGGCGGCTCGGCTGGGCATTGATCTCCATACAGGTATTTGTAGCTGCGGCGCTGAGAAAAAGCTGCTCCCAGTTCACCGCATAGGCTTCACGGCTGCCTATTATTCTTCCACTGGGATGTCCGATACAATTGACATACGGATGATTGCAGGCTTTTATTAGCCTTGCCGTATTATCGTGTGTAAAACCGCTATGAATAGCTGCTACCACCCAATCAAATTGCTTTAATAACGTATCGGGTAAGTCCAGCTGACCATCGGCCAATATATCTACCTCTACCCCTTTTTTTATGAACTTAAACCCCAGCTTCGTATTGATTTTATCTATCTCTTTAAACTGCCTGGTGAAATCTGATGGCTGTAACCCATGGGCCACCCGTTCACTGGGTGAATGATCCGTTATTACAATGTATTCGTAGTGAGGGAAGGCACGTCGTATAAATTGGGCGATATCTTCAATTTGCTCTTCGCCATCACTCCAACGACTGTGCATCTGCATATCTCCTTTTATCTGGTTAACTGTAACAAGTACCGGAAGCTTGTTTTTCGCGGCCTTCTCTATTTCTCCCTTTTCCTCACGCAATTCCGGTTCAATATATTGAAGCCCCAGCCGGTCATATATTTCCTCTTCGGTTTTGCCGGCCAGGTAGGCGCCTGTTTCTACACTAAATAAACCATATTCATTGAGCTTATACCCTTTATTTCCTGCAAGTGTACGCAATTTCACATTGTGGTCCCGGGAACCGGTAAAATACAGCATGGCGGCGCCAAATTCATGTTTATCCACGATCCTGATATCAGCCTGCATTTCACTACGCAATATTATACTTACACGCGTATCGCCTCTCGAAATAACCCTGGATACAATCCCGGATTTTACCAGCGTATTTGTCAACCCTTTGCGGGCGATCTTTTCGGCCTGAACAACGATATCAATATCACCTATTGTCTCTTTTCTTCTTCTGAGACTTCCAGCCAGCTCAGCTTTCTTCACTCCGGGGAGCGTTTTAATTACCAGCAATAGCTCGTGTCCCGTCTTTAGCGCATCCCATAATAACATGCGGTTTAATGCTGTTTTATGCATCTTCAAACCACGTTGCATGTTGGCAATTTTCCGGGCGCCGATGCCCCTTATGCTCTCCAGCTTGCCTGCAGCAATAGCCGCAGCCAGGTCTTCACGATTCTTAATCCCTAACTGATCATGTAAAACCTTTACAGTAGCAGGGCCCATCCCATTCATGTCCATCAGCTCCAGTAGCTCCATCGGTACTTTCCGTTTCAGCGCTTCAAAAGTTTTAATTTTGCCGGTGTGAATATATTCTATGATCTTTTCGGCAATGCTCTCTCCTATTCCTTTTAATTTATCAAGAGATTGAATATCCCCTGCATATTCACTCACATCACGCTGCAGGTTGGTCAGTGTTCTGGAAGCAACTTCATATGCGATGGCACGGAAACGTTCCGCCGGCCCCAGGTAACGGTAACAGGCCGACATCTGGTGAAAAATATTACGTAAGGCGGTGTTATAGTCAGCCTTTGTTTTAACAACGGTAACCATAAATGCTTTTATAGCAAAGAACCAGGATTCCCATCAAAAAAAAGATGAGCGGCATCAAGCACCCGCATGACTTTTATCATAAGCATCAAACGCCGAAAGGATAGGTTTCGGGCATTTGAGTGCCATCCGGCTTGATGTGCAGCGGATGAAGGGCAGTAACGTGATCCAGGTAAATGAAAGCATCATAGCGCAAAGGAAGGATACTGGGCACATAATTGCCATATCGTTCGTACTCCGGATGATAAACCACCCCGATGGCGCGATGCCCTACAGGCACTTCCAGAAACTGGGTATTGCGGAGATCATCCATTAAAAACCATTTATTACGGTTTCCCTCATTTCTAAGCAGATACTCCCAACTCCCCTCCTGGGCTGGCGGAACGGTCATAGTTGCCATTCGGGCACCCCATCTTTTTCCGGCTATCACATGCCCCTGGTAGGCGCCGAAACCAACAAGCGCGACCTGGTGTTCCCCGAACTTTGCCCTGGCAAGCTCTCCTATATTTACCATGCCTTCACCCGCCATATCAGTGGCCCGGGCATCACCAACATGTGTATTATGTGCCCAGATAATAACTTTCGACTGCTCTCCATGGAATTGCAATAATCGCTCGAGGGTTTCTTCCATATGCAGATCACGGATATTCCAGGAATGAGGTCCCCCCTTTATCATTGCGCTATAGTAATTTTCTGCATGTACCGCCACCAGCGCATTTTGTTCGGTACTAAAGGCACTTTCATGATCTGTGTCGTAATGAGGGAAACGATGCCGTATATCCCGTAAAAGATTCACCACTTCTGTCTTACATAACTCCGGCACCAGCGCCGTGGCTCTTGCATAGCCATGCCCTTCCTCTGTACGATATGGCTCAAAACACTGGTAAGCTTCTTCTGCTACACTGACCATAGCCGGATCTTCCTTTCTTAAGTAAGCCAGGATGGCTTCCATACTTTCCCAAAGGCTGTATACATCCAACCCATAAAAACCAATTTTCTTTTCGGCAGACAATGACGCATTGTAATTGTATAACCATTCTCCAAGCGCTGTAATTTCCCAGTTGGCCCACATCCAGGTAGGCCAGCGGTTAAATGAATGCAGTACATTAAATGCACTGCTTCCCGATTGATCATAATGTTTTATATACCGGTTAAACCGGTAACAATCCGGCCAGTCGCCTTCCACTGCAATAAAATTGAAACCCTTTTCCTCAATAAGCCTTTGTGAGATGTAATTACGCCACTTGTAATATTCATGATTACCGTGCGAAGCTTCTCCCAACATTACCACGCGTGCACGACCAAGTTTGTCAATTAAAAGGTCCAGATCCCCGCCGCGGGTAAATGGGTGCGCAGCCCTGTGAAGATCAGCTATAGACGTTGCTGTATCAAGCGTATTATGCTTAAAGTAATGATCCATAACAAAAAGATTTAAATACTTTTATTAAGATAAAAATATCATCATTTTTATGCTATGATGATAATCACCTCACTTTATGACAGAAATCATTCCGACGCCATGATCATTTTTCTACATTTAAATTATGATGCAATCTTTTTCAAAGGCCGTCAAAATACCTGCCGGACAAGTAATACTGGATGGAGAGCTTATCATTCCGGAAGGAGCTACTGCTATTGTAATCTTCAGCCATGGTAGCGGCAGTAGCAGGTTCAGCCCGCGTAACCAGGCTGTGGCATTAGCATTACAACAACACGGATTTGGCACTTTGCTATTCGATCTGCTTACCAAAACAGAAGAAGCAGCGTCTTATTTCACACGTTTCGATATTACGCTGCTAACCAGCAGGCTCGTCAATACAACAAAATGGTTGTCGGCATTTCAACCCGCCAGCCATGCAGCGATAGGATACTTCGGCGCCAGTACCGGTGCAGCGGCAGCCCTGGAGGCTGCCGGTGAGCTACCGTATGTGCAGGCTGTAGTAAGTCGCGGCGGAAGACCTGACCTCGCGACCGAATTGCCTGCTATCACAACGCCCACATTGCTCATAGTAGGCAGCCTTGATCCCGAAGTGCTGGTATTAAACCAACAGGCGCTCACCCAGCTGAAAGGCCCTAAAAAATTATTAGTAGTACCTGGAGCAGGACATCTCTTTGAAGAAGGTGATACACTCCGCCAGGTAAGCTTAGCCGCTATTGAGTGGTTTGAACGGTACCTTCACCCATAAAAGCAACTTACATGTTTAGCAACAGAATAACTGCCGGCCGCCAGCTGGCTCCTTTATTGGATAAATATAAACGGCAGAATGCAATCGTGCTGGGAGTACCACGGGGCGGTGTGCCAATTGCATATATTATTGCCCAAACCTTGCAGTTACCATTAAGTGTCATACTTACCAAGAAAATTGGGCACCCGGATAACGAGGAATATGCAGTAGGCGCTGTGAGCCTCACCGACAGTTATATCGTTCCACATGAAAATGTATCGGAGGCTTACCTTCAAAAAACAATCAGGAAAGTACGGGCCAGGCTGACTGAAATGCAGAGGCTATATCTGGGCAATCAGCCTCCAAGGTCTGTTACCGGCAAAATCGTTATCATTGTAGATGATGGCATTGCTACCGGCAATACGCTGCTGGCTACCATCAAAATGCTGCGTAAAGAACATCCCGAGAAAATTGTTGTAGCAGTTCCTATTGCTTCTAAGGCCGCATATGAGCTACTTCGGCAAATAGCCGATGAAGTAGTAGTAAGCTATATACCGGAAATATTTATTGGTGTGGGTGCTTTCTATGATAATTTCAGCGAAGTAAGCGACCAAGAAGTAATCAAATATCTGAGCGCAGCCAAAAATTCAGAGGCCACCAATTGATAATACGATGGCTATAGATAGAGATAATAAGGCTGTAATAATACCCTAAATTCAGACGTATATGTCTTTGCGGCATCATACACCGCCATTTCCGTTACCACGGTTTCTCTTGCAGTTCTTCCCAAAATCCCTACGGCCCGGAAATAGCCATGGTTCACACTCTGCCGGATATACAATACCTCGCGCAAATGCAATCCTGCTGTTAATGCCTGTCCGCGGAAAGTGTCAAATACAGCATAGGGCAACAATACCGATACCTCCCCCGCCGGGGATAGTTGTTGGCCGATCGTTGTTAGCAGATCATGGTAAGTAAGATTGGTAGCATGCATCGCCTGGTCTTTTTGGGCATGACCACTCTTCAATGCACTTTCATAAAATGGAGGATTGCTGATAATAAAATCGTAGCCTCCGCCGGGCTCCATTTTTCGTATATCCTGTTGCGTTAGGGTTAAACGGTCTGCCCAGGGAGAAGCTGCAAAATTAGCAGTAGCCTGCTGCGCTGCGCCGGGATCGAGCTCCACGGCGGTAATGGCTGCCGGGCTACGCTGCGCCAGCATCAGGCTCAACAAACCGGTACCGGCGCCTAAATCCAGTATAGCCGGTACCGCAGTAGGTCGGCTCGCCAGGTACTGCGCCGTAAAAGCTCCCTGTATACAGGCATCTGTACACACCTTCATGGCGCAGTGCTCCTGGTGAACGGTAAATTGTTTGAATTGAAAAAATGTATTTGCCATCCTTATTTTGAATCAATCAACAGCGACAGGTTCGGCATACGTAGATTGCGATGCACAGATACCGGGTTCGCTTCTCTTACTTCGCAGGTCTCTACCTTGCCATTTCCGCTTACCTGTATATCCAACGGTTGCACATACATTACCTGTGGCACATTGCGACGGATAGCCACTTCCGACTGTTTGGCAAAACGGCTGTATGCCTTTACCAACAGTTGATTTTTGCCTTCCTTCAGCGACAACAACACCACCTCATTGGCCACGCCTCCCCTTTCAGGGTTATTATGCAACACCTGCTCTTCTCCGTTTAGATATACCGCAATACCATCTCCACTGGTAAAACCTACCAGGTAGTTACCTGCCTTTGTAGCAGTAATTTCCTGTAATACATATTTGGCAATACTTCTGTCGCCGTCAAAGGTAATGAGCGCGTCGTTCTTCCAGCCGGGCTGCAGCTTCCAGGGCTGACTGTCCTGGTTAGGCCACGGTTTGGAAGGATCTATTTGTTTTATATCTCCATGTACACCGTCTATACCAGACCAGAATGGTCCGGCGCTGTACAAAGGCCCCCACTGTAAAGCAGCAGTATCAGACTGCAGTGGCTGTACAGTGCCACCGTCCAGCAATACCCCGCGGGTATTACCATTCAGGGTCAGCTGTATACGGCGGCCTTTCTCAGCGTCGCTATACAACAGTTTCAATTTGGCCGGTTTGCTGGTAGTAAACGCCCAGGAATCGCCCACCTGGCTGCGGTAATAGCTTTCATAATCGACACCGGAAAAACTATACAACGGAACCGCATTGTACCGGTCCAGGCGGCGGGCATTCGACAACAAATGCAGGGGCGTAATATGCACTCCCTCTTTACAGGTCAACGCCAGTACTTCAATGTTCTTATCCTTTAACTGGAAGCCTGCCGGCAGTTGGATATATGTGTTACCATTTTTGCTGTTAATCTTAGCGGCCACCTTTTTATTTTCTCCCAACAAAGTTACCTGGCTTACTTTACTGCTTAAACCTGGTAACAGGATGCTGCCATTTTCGGGCATTTGTAAGAGGTGCAGGTATAACTTACCTGGTTTAGTGGTTACTTCTCCCCATGTAAAAGTAGTGTCAAAAGGATTGGCGGAAGCGCCGTAAATGGCTTCTCCATTGCGTTGCAGCCAGGCGCCATTTAACAGTAATACTTCTCTTTCAAAGTCTACCACGGAGCCATCACCACGGGGACCGATATTCAGCAGGTAGTTGCCACCGCGACTTACTACTTTAATCAACCCTTCCAGTTTCTCATGCGCCTTATCGGCGGCTTTACCATGCTGTTGCCAGCTGCGGTATCCCCAGGTTTCATCATATACGGAAGCAGGCGTTTGCCAGGCCGAAGCGATCTTGTAATCAGGGTATTGATTATCTCCCATCACACAAAAATCTCCGGCATCATTGCCCAAACGGCCACTCACCATACAACCCGGCTGTAAACGATGTACAATCGTTGCCAGGTCGCGGCTTTGCGCAGCAGTGAGCGAGCCCATATCAAACCATATCTCTGATACCGGCCCATAGTTGGTCATCAGCTCAGTCACCTGTTTCTTATTATACTCATGATGCTCGGGTGTAATAGGATCACTGTTACTACTGGAGATGGGATAGGCCTGTGGGAAATGCCAGTCGATCAGCGAAAAATACATCCCGAATTTCAGGCCATGCCGCTGACAGGCATCCGATAATTCCTTCAATACATCGCGTTTAAACGGGGTGGCATCTACCACGTTATAATCAGTATAGGCAGAATGAAACATGCAAAAACCATCATGGTGCTTGGAAGTCATTACCACCGATTTCATGCCGGCAGCTTTGGCCAGCAGCACGATTGAGTCAGCATTCCAATGTTCGGGGTGGAAACGTTTAGCCACATCTCCATATACATCACTGTAAATACCGGCATGCGCCTGAATTTGTTCGCTATAGCCCCGGGTTACCGGCTTTCCTTCCCATACGCCTCCCAGCGTGGAATAGATGGCCCCCCAGTGAATAAACATGGAATATTTCTGGTTTCTCCAGTCGGTATGTGCCGTGGATTCCTGCGCGGACGCCACCTGGAACGTGGTTGCCAGCGCCAGTAATACGATAAAAATTTTCTTCATAGATAAATGTAAGCGTTATAGCCAAACCTAAAGCTAAATCGATTCAGGAACTGAAAGGAATAGGATTTTACCCAAAACTGTTAGCATTTAACCGCAGATAGTCTTCACTAAAATGCGGCTCTTGCCGTAGGCACCGCATCCAGGCCCACGAAATCGCCGGCGAGGTACTTGTAATACGCGGTAATGGCAATCATGCCGGCATTATCAGTACAGTACTCAAACTTAGGAATAAAGGTACGCCAACCATAACGCTCCCCATATTCGGCCAGCGCCTGGCGCAGGCCACTATTGGCGCTTACGCCGCCAGCAATGGCTACATCACGGATACCGGTTTCCTCGGCCGCCTTAATCACTTTATTCAATAAGATACTGATAATACGATGCTGTATGGAAGCACAGATATCTGGCAGATTTTCCGCAATAAAGGCCGGGTCCTGCTGCTGTAAAAAATACAGGATGGCCGTCTTTAACCCACTGAAACTGAAATTCAGCCCGGGAATTTTAGGTTCGGGGAATTTAAACCGGGTAGGGTTACCGGTTTTAGCATATTTATCAATCAACGGACCACCCGGATAAGGAAGTCCCAGTATTTTGGCGCTCTTGTCGAAAGCTTCGCCCGCAGCGTCGTCCAGCGTTTCGCCGATGACCCGCATTTTCAACGGGCTTTCACACAATACGATCTGGGTATGTCCACCCGATACGGTTAAACATAGAAAAGGAAAATCTGGTTTGGGATCGTCAATAAAATTAGCCAGCACGTGCGCCTGCATGTGATGAACCCCAATCAACGGGATATCCAGCGCCATGGCCATCGACTTGGCAAAGCAGCTGCCCACCAGCAAAGATCCGATCAGGCCGGGCGACTGGGTAAAGGCAATGGCACTCAGCTCTTCCCGTTTCACGCCGGCGGTTTGCAAAGCAATATCCACTACGGGCACTATGTTTTCCTGGTGCGCCCGGGAAGCCAGTTCCGGCACTACCCCACCATATTGCTCATGTACCTTCTGGTTGGCAATATGATTAGACAACACTTTTCCATCTACAATAACAGCGGCTCCTGTATCATCACAGGACGATTCTATGGCTAATATTTTAACAGACATAAGCGGCAAATTTAATAAAAAAAGGCGGGAAAACCCCGCCTGTACACAGCATGCCTGCTGCCAATACCTTTAGCCGATCAATTGCTCCGTATGGCCACCACCGGATCCAGTTTGCTGGCCACCCATGCCGGGATGAAACCCGCCAGCAAGCCTACAATTACCGATACGCTGATCCCAAATACCGCCGAGCCCGGCGACAATATCATCTCAAAACTACCCGACATATTAATAATTACTGTCAGTAGATACACGAGTAATAGTCCCAATAGTCCTCCGATTAAACACAGGCAAACAGCCTCCAACAAGAACTCCATCAGGATAATGGCCCTGCGCGCACCAATTGCCTTTTTCAACCCGATAATATTGGTTCGCTCTTTCACGGTCACAAACATAATATTGGCAATCCCGAAAGCCCCTACAATCAGGGCAAAACCTGCAATCAGAATCCCGCCGCCGTTGATAGCGGCAAAAAGAGAGTTCAGGTTCTCATTGGCCGAACTGATCTCATTCAGCGCAAAGTCGTCCTCCTCTGCAGGTTTCAACCGGTGCGCCGCCCGCATAACCCCTCTTAGCTCATCTTTCAACTGATCCATCGACACGGTCGATTTGGCCTTTACAAGAATATAAGGATCGGCATAACGGCGTTCATCCACGATAGTACGGGCAAAACGGTAAGGTAAAATAATGGCGTTGTCATAGCCGAGCCCCCCGATCATGCTTTCGCCCTTTTTCTTTAACACACCGATCACTTTTACATCCCTTCCCGCCACCTTCACCATCTTTCCCAGCGCCGCCTCCGCAGAAGGAAATAACCCATCCCAGATGGTATATCCCAGGATGGCCACATTAGTGCCACTATTGCTTTCACCATTGGCAAAATAACGGCCACCCACTATCTGCAGGGTCTGGATCTGGTCAAAATCATGGGTCACCGCCATCATATTCACCCCATCCATATAATCATCACCATACTCCACTTTCTTGCCTCCCACCTCAAAATCGAAGGAAGCATAGCTCGCACTCTGTACCTTCTCCTGTATAATTTTCAAGTCTTTATACTCAGGCAGGGGGCGGTTCATGTATTTCCACCATGCATACTCTCCATTTCCACCCCAGGGCCATTTCTGCAGGTAAATCACATCATCACCCAGGTCGGCCAGGTCTTTCCGGATATTATGTTCCAGGCTGCCGGTGAGCGTTAGTACGGCGATAATACAGAAGATACCTATGGTTATACCAAACAATGACAAAAAAGAACGGAGCTTGTTAACCCGCAATTCCTGCATCGCCATCTTAAAACTATTCCATAATATTTTAAGGGTCGCTATCATATTTCAAATGTAACAGATTTATGGCCATGAGCGGCGCCAATAAACACGAAATATAGCCGGACAAAAAATTTAGTTACCTTTGCTGCCATTTTTCGGATATATATGAAGTACGCTAACGAAATCAATAAAAGAAAATCCTTTGCTATCATCGCTCACCCGGATGCCGGTAAAACCACGCTGACAGAGAAATTCCTCCTGTTTGGCGGGGCTATTCAAACCGCCGGGGCGGTGAAGTCCAATAAGATAAAGAAGCACACCACTTCGGATTTCATGGAAATTGAAAGACAGAGAGGTATCTCCGTAGCCACTTCCGTTATGACCTTCGAATACCGCGATATCCTCGTTAACCTCCTGGATACACCCGGTCACAAGGACTTTGCTGAAGATACCTACCGTACCCTCACCGCAGTAGACAGCGTAGTACTGGTAATCGACTGCGTAAAAGGGGTGGAAGAACAAACCGAAAGACTGATGGAAGTATGCCGCATGCGCGATACACCCGTCATCATTTTCGTGAATAAAATGGACCGGGATGGTAAGTATCCCTTCGACCTGCTCGATGAACTGGAAGAAAAACTCAGCATCCGCGTAAGACCCCTCAGCTGGCCTATTAACATGGGTAGCGACTTCAAAGGCGTTTATAACCTTTATGATAAAAGCCTGGTGGCATTCCAGCCCAATAAGAAAGCCACCGATGAGGATGTAGTGCCCCTCGATGATCTCAGCAGCAGCTATGTAGACGAGCATTTCAATGAAAAAGATGCCGCCCAGCTCCGTGGCGACGTAGAACTCATCGAAGGCGTGTATGATACTTTTAACCGGGAAGATTACCTGGCCGGTAAACTGGCCCCCGTTTTCTTTGGTAGTGCGGTCAACAACTTCGGGGTAAAAGATCTGCTCGACACCTTCGTAGACATTGCGCCTACACCCCGCAACCGTACTGCTACTACCCGCGAAATAAATGTACAGGAAGATAAGTTCAGCGGATTTATCTTTAAAATACATGCGAACCTCGACCCCCGCCATCGCGACCGTATCGCCTTTCTCCGTGTATGCTCCGGTAAGTTTGAACGCAACAAGTTTTACCACCATGTTCGTTTAGACAAAGACGTTAGGTTCAGCAACCCCTACAGCTTCCTCGCGCGTGAGAAAAACATTGTAGATGATGCATTCCCCGGCGATGTGGTAGGCTTATTTGATACAGGCAACTTTAAAATCGGCGATACCCTTACGGAAGGCGAAAATTTCTACATTACTGGTATCCCCAGCTTCTCTCCCGAACTGTTTAAGGAGCTGGTAAATAAGGACCCAATGAAAACCAAACAACTGGAAAAAGGTATCCGTCAGCTTACAGATGAAGGGGTAGCCCAGTTGTTTACCCAACATGGCGGCAACCGCAAAATTATTGGTTGCGTGGGTGAACTCCAGTTTGAAGTAATCCAGTACCGCCTGCTCCAGGAATATGGCGCGGCCTGCCAGTTTAATACCCTGCCTTTCTATAAGGCCTGCTGGCTCACCGGTCCTAAAAATAAAATTGAAGACTTCATCCGCTTTAAATCCTCCAATATCGTGGAAGATAAAGATGGCCACCTGGTATACCTGGCCCAGTCTGAATGGTACCTGAATACCGAGCGTACCAATAACCCGGATATCCAGTTTAACTTCACTTCAGAAATACATAAGTAGGAAAACAAAAAAAGATCGGCGTCCGGGGTCCCGGACGCCGATCTTTTTTTTACGCGATCAGGAATCACTAGTCTTCTACGATAACGTACTGGAAAATATATTCTTCTATAGTACCGTCCCTGGTGCCTTCTACGCGGGCATCGAGGTGCCGGGCATCTTTAAAGCGGTAAGTAATTTTACGGGGAAAGTCATTGTTGAGGTCTTCTGCTACAAAGCCAATGGGCTTCAGTACCCGGAGTCGTAAACGTATAGGCCTGCCCGTAGGTCCACCTTCATAAACAGGTAAAAAACTGATCTCTCCATTCCGCTGCACCACCTGCATCGATTGTTGTACTGCGCTGTCTTTCCCTATTACACGCCAGGTTTTACCGCTCCAGGTAGAGTCGTTTACTTTACTCCAACGCTCTACAATCGTGCTTTTGCGGGTAGACATCCGCCAGGTGCCTTCCAGCTTACTGAGCAAGGGGAAATCGGCGGTGCTTACCTGGCCGGTTGCCCGTAGGCTGCCAGCCAGTAACCATCCTGCCAGGAGGAGATATTTACTGCTGTACCACCGCTTCTTCGCCATAGATCTGCTGTTTGTATTTAAGAGATGGCGACGGAAGGAAAGGACCCATGCCCAGTTCCGCCCATTTAGCGTCTACTTTACTGATGGTGGCGTCATCTGCTACAATGATGTTGGGCCAGTCACGCTCAAAGTTATCCAGCAGCCTGGTTTTCAGCGTACCGTCCATGCCAATGCCGCCCACATACTTCCCGGCAACAGCCGACGGCTGGCGTATCACAAAGCTATCGCGTTTAGGATCCAGGTTATTGCAGAAACGCCACAGGGCCGAGGCCAGGTCGCTAACATCCACGGTATGCTCTACATACAATACCATTTTCACACCTGTCAGCGCCGGTAAGGTATAGAGCTGTTCGTTCAGTTCGCGGATATGGAAAGGGCGGTTCTTTTCTACCGCCACCAATATACAGGAGATATCCAACGGCAGTAAGCTGCTGTTGATACCCTTTATTTCAGGAAACTGCCGCATAATAGCTGCCATATCGATTTCCCGGGGCGATGGTACCTGCAGGAAGGTAGTATCCACCTCTTCTTCCGATTTCCGGGTACCATCGATACACATCTTACCACCGAAGCCCATTTTGGAGCAGGAATGATCCAGTACGTCCATTGGCCCCTGGCTCAGGTAGATATCGGTAGCCGGGTTCAGGTGTTGGAAGACGTACTGGGCTAGCTGCTTATAATCGTTAATCTTTGTTCCATCGTCGGTGACCACCAGGATCTTGTTAAACATCATCTGCCCTGCGCCCCACATGGCATTCATCACTTTCTGGGCCTGCCCGGCATAGTCTTTCTTAATCTGGGCAATTACCAGGTTATGAAATACCCCTTCTACTGGCATTTCCATATCTACGATTTCCGGCACCAGCGTCATTTTAATAGGCGCCAGGAAAATACGTTCTGTGGCCTTCCCTATCCAGGCATCTTCTTGCGGCGGGATCCCCACGATGGTAGATGGATATACAGCATCTTTGCGATGCGTAACCGCCGTTACATGGAACCTGGGATACCAGTCGGCCAGGGAATAGTAGCCGGTATGGTCGCCAAAGGGCCCCTCCCATATCAGGTCTTCCGAAGGATCTACATATCCCTCAATCACAAAATCGGCATCGGCAGGAACTTCTATTTCCGGCTGGGTAATACATTTTACCAATTCTACTTTTTTCTTACGGAGAAAGCCTGCCAGCATGTATTCATCTACATTTTCGGGGAGAGGTGCAGTGGCAGAATAGGTATATACCGGGTCGCCGCCGAGTACTACGGCAACGGGCATACGCTTATTCAGCTTTTTATATTCCATAAAGTGTTTGGCAGATACTTTATGTTTATGCCAGTGCATCCCGGTCATATCTTTTTCAAATACCTGCATCCGGTACATCCCTACGTTGCGGGTGCCGGTCAGCGGGTCTTTGGTATGTATCACAGGAAGGGTAATAAAGGGGCCCCCATCTTTGGGCCAGCAGGTAAGTACAGGAAGTTTATTCAGGTCAGGATTGGCCATCACTACTTCCTGGCAGCTTCCTTTTCCGCCAATCACTTTGGGCATCCAGGAGGCAAATTGTCCCAGCTTGGGCAGCAGGGCCAGTTTATCCAATATCCCTTCTTTGGGCTTGGAGAGCATTTTAAAGAGGTTTTCAATTTCCCCGGCAACATCGTCCAGTTCCTGTACACCCAGGGCCAGGCACATACGCTTATAACTGCCCATTGCGTTGATCAGTACCGGGAAGTCGGTCCCTGTATTTTCGAACAGCAGCGCTTTACCCCCGTCGGGCGATTTGCTTACCCGGTCGGTTATTTCCGCGATTTCCAGTCGAGGGTCCACATACGTCTTGATGCGTACCAGTTCATTTGCCTGTTCCAGCGTATCAATAAAGTGTCTGAGATTTTTATATGCCATGATTGATTCGTGTTACCAATCAACAAAAGTAACCATCCCGCACCGCAATAAAAAATGCCCCCCACTTAAATAATGGGAGGCATCTCATTTATTCCATTTTCAGTTATCAGTTCACAATGGTAACTCCTGCGTGGAATACGGCTCTGGGCCTGGAGGGGTAATAACGCGGAGCGGGTACCGGCACCGGTACAGGTACTACCGGGTAGTAAGCAGGTTCGGTATATACGACCCTTCTTCTTGGGCGGTAACACTCATCGTCATCCCAGTCGCGACGACATTCCCTTCTACGTTCCCATCTGTCATCGTCGCGATCGCATCTCTCGCGCTCCCAGCGGCCATGTCCGCGGCCCCTGTCATGCCCCCATCCTCTCTGAGCGGAAGCGGTAAACACTGTACCACCTATCAGCAGCATCATCAGCATTACTTTTTTCATGTTGTTTGGTTTTTTAGTTCAAGATTGGTTGGCAAATAAAAAATGTGGTGTTATTCTTTAAGAAAGCTGATATAAGTTCAGGTGAGCGCTATTCACAACGTAGATGGCTCCCGGGTAGCTCACATAGCTATATCGGTGGTAATGCCGATGCGGTCTGTAGTGCCTGTGACGATGCCGGCGTGGCGGTCCGGGCGGATGTGGCGGATGCCTGAAATGCGGCGGCAACGGCGGATGAGGCGGAACCGGCGGATGCGGGAAGTGCCCCGGTACCGGTGGCCTTGGTGGCAGTGGTGGAGCGGGAGGCCTGTGTTGTGCAAAAAGGCTCATGCTTCCCACCGTCAACATCACTGAAGCTAAATACAAAAACTTCTTCATGGCACTTTTTTTTTGTTCGCTATAACAGGTCGTTGCACACCAACTTATTTTTATGCGGCTGTTGATTTCATACTCTCTCCGCGATTTCTGTTAATACCCTCCACTATAAGCTGGTGGCTACATTGATACCTGTTTAAACTCTTAAATTCAACAACTATGCCAATAAAAAAATCCCGGCCTAAGGCCAGGATTTTATAGAGAAAATAAGAAGTTAAAAGCGCTGTTATGGCCGCAATATCGGGCAACGGGTAGCTTTTTGCTTACCCCATCCTGAGCCGCCGCCCAGGCGATAAGTAATGGTAAACCCTGAAAAGGCGTACCAGTCCTTATGTTTATCAGAACCGCGGATGGTGCCATCTGCCGGATAAGTACCCGGTGTGGTACCTTTCCCGGTTACTTCATCGCCGCGATAAGCCATATCTACGGCTTTCTGGCCGCGATAAGTCAGCAACGTGTTTTTATCAACGTAATTCGTACTTACATCATCGAGATAGTCGGTGAGCGTTGGCCGTAATCCGATTTCAAATCCGAGCGTCCACTTTTCATTCAGGTTGGCTTTAAGACCAGCGCCGAAAGGAAAGGAAAAAGTTAAGAGGTCGTATGGCGTACGGCTGGGATATTGGGGTAACCCCTGCCCTTCAGTACCCAATGGCCGCAGGCGCACCCGGTTGCCCGACTGGTCTTTGGCCGTAGGATCAAAACCAAAGGCTCCAACCCCCACAAATACGTAAGGAGTAAATCCTTTTTCATCCAGGTCAAAAAAGTTGATTTCACCGATCAGACTTCCTTCAAAAATATTGGTACGGAAACTAAGGTTACGGGCTTTCAACGCGGGTGAGGTGTTGGTGCTATCGGCACCTGTAGCGATTCCCCAGGTAAAGGCCCCACGTACGCTGAGATAACGGTTGATATCTTTTCGCACTAACAATCCAAGTGCAGGCCGGGTGTATTTCATATCCACCCGTTGTTGTGTCAGATCTCCGCTGTAATTACTAATGCCAGCAAAAGCGCCCACATGCCAGTCCTGTGCAAAGCTGAATAAGGGGATCGCCGTCAACAACAAGAGTATTCCGGTAGATTTTGTGAATTTCAAAGTATAAAAGTTTAAGAGGTTAGTCCGATTTGATTCCATTAAACGCTAATTCTACAATTTTTATTTGCTGCCCGCTTCAATACTTCTCCACATACACCTACAGGGGCTTTAAAAATGTAAAAATAAACTAATAAAGCAATTAACTAATAAACAATTAAAGTAATAAATCGCTAAACTAACATCTGATATAAGCCCAGCCTTCTTGTTGGCGTTTTACCAGGTGGAAGATGGCCGCAGGCACCAGGGCTATTCCGGGCAGCAGATCCGTTAATTGCATTTCCCGGCCGCGAAGCGTATTGGCACAAATGATAAATAACACGGTCCTTTCCTGCAGTAGCCGGACCTTCTCCGCCAGGGGATTGGCGGTGGGTAACAACAGGTTCCAGGCCTGTCCGTGTACTACTACCTCCACATCAAGCGGCGTTTGCTCAATAGCCGCCTGGGTTAACAGGTTATGGAGCTGCCCTAGCATGGATAGTTGTACATCGGCATCACCGGACGTAATCTGGAAAACGACTTTCATGGTAACAAACCTACCCAAATATCGGCAAAATGGAAAGTAAAAAGGTGGATGTTCCCTCAGCGATGCGCCGCTTTCTGCTTCTCTTGGTAAAGCTCATATTGCACCTCACGGAGCTTGTCTTCCAGCTGATGATTTTTCTTTTTGATTTCGTGCAACTGGTACAACAACGAGGCCTCCTGCTGTTCTTGCCTTACAATATTGATATTGGCAATCTGTAAAGCCCTGAAGTGACGGAACAATAAAACCCAGCCGAGAAACAACAATAGCAACAGAAAAGTAATAATGACAAGTATCATGGTTTAATACAATTATACTACGGGAGCCATGTTATAGAATCTTCCAAATGGCGTTGCGATTTCTGCAACGCCATAACAGGATTGATAGGACAAATATGATGAATTCAATAAAATCCAAACTGAAAAACCTGGTTGAGGCTGTTTACATGACGCACCATTAAAGTTATCCAATCACTTTCACCACCATTTGTCCATTTCAGCTTTTTTACACTTTTCTTTAAAAAAATTACCCCGCGGGCGACCGTACATGTCCGCATTTCCCTCAAATACTTTAAAAAAAATATTCATATTATATTGATAATTAATATCTTGAAATGATTTTTAAAATTACATGTTGGAACATCTCAAAAGAGATTAAATTAGATATAATGTTCATGTTGATAAAAGCTGATTTACGATAAAATTTACATGTTCGCATCCGGTGAATTCCTTAAATCCCATATTATTTTATGGCTTCCCTTATAACCAGAGAACAACTTGAGAATTTTGCCTTACAGGGACTATCCTATGCAGATGATCATGTAAGCGATCCATTTAGTATTAAAGATGTTTCTGACAGACTAGGTATTTCTTATTCTTATTTCTACCACAACTTCGCGCAGTATATGGGCGAACCCTTCTGGCATTATGTAAAGCGCCATCGGCTGGAACTGGCCGCAGGTTTGCTCCGGCACAGCGGGTATAATATCGGTGAAATAAGTGACCTATGCGGATACGCTACTACAGCGGCATTCAGCAAGGCGTTCAAACAACATTTTAAAGAAAGTCCTAAAGACTTCCGGCAAATTATTATTCTTCCTAATGAAAAGAGAACATTGCAGATAACGGAATCCATTACCGCCGCACTTGGCCCCGATGCCTTCAACGGCGTGTTTAACTATGAGCGCTGCGAAAAGGTAAAGCTGCCGGACAGTATCCTGTATTATTCTCTTATTTCCCGGGGACAAGACCCAATAGCGGAAATGATTGCCAGGATGACCCAGTACTATAACCTGTTTAAGAAGATGCAGACGTTGTACGATCTGCCACAAAGCAGGATTATTACCGGCACGCTCGATGCAGTACCGGTAACTAACTATGAACGGCTATCCATGTTTGCTGGCATATTGATCCCTGTGCAGGCCATTGCGGCGCATATACAACTACAGCAAAACTTCGGCTACCTGATGACAAAAAGACTTACAGGCGGCAGCTACCTGAAACTGCCCGTGCCTATGGATTTTGCCACTGCCGGCGTCCCAATGTATAATTTCATCAGTATGAACTGTAAAGAAGGCATATTTAAGATGAGTGGCAATCACTTTTTCATCTCTATGAACGGCCCTAGCTATTCCGAAATATATATACCGCAGCTGAAGAAACATTATTGAGTAGGTGGTTGATGGATGTCCCCCTGCGATGATCCCCCAGGCTGCGGCATCTTTCCCGGAACATCCATTAATTATTTTCTTTACTTCTCAAAAACCGCGCGGAAACAATTGGCGCTGGTATGCTCCATGTCTTTCTGGGGTTTGCCGGTGCCGTAAAATTCGGCGAGGAAACTATCAGCATCCGACCACACCGTCTGCATCATGCCCTGGTAACGCGGCTTCATTTCTTTAGTAGCCGCAGCCCGGAAATCATTCATGTCTTTCAGTTGTAACTTCGCATTGGCCGGCATCCGCCATGGACAGGTAATTACTGACAATCCCTTCATCGCAAAGTAGACAGGCGTTTTATCAGGACGCTCATAATGCCAGTCGCAGATCATAATGTCTTTTGGCACCAGGTCTACCGCCCTGGCAGTGTTATTCATGCTGGCCTCCCAGGCTCCCAACCCGGTAGTTTTGCCGTCCAGCAAGCGATCACCCCAAATCCATAATACACGCTGTTTTCCAACCAGGTGATTGCGGAGGGTCCATACTTCACCGGCAAATAATTCCGCCTTATCCCGCCCGCCGCAACGGGGGCACTTCTCTTCACCAATATAAAACACTTCGTCCATGCCGGCATGAAAAGCCGTGGATTCAAACACATCACAGATCTCATCTACCAACTCGAATACTATTTTATGAACCCCCGGATGCAGCGGGCAATAGCTCTTGCAATACAATCCGTCTGCATTGGGCCATTCATATTTGGCTGGCATCTTTACCCAGGGCGTTTCATCAAAATCAGGGTACACCTTCAACAAGTTGTTAGTCGTACCGGCCCAGGATTGATGCCCCAGCAAATTAACCTGCGGAATAAGCTGTATCTCGTGTGCACGACAGGTCTGTACTAATTGCTTTACTTCCGCTTCTGTTAAGGCGCCAGGGTCGCGCAACTCAGGATGCGACTTAAACTGGTAATTGAAATCCACGCGGAGCACCAGCGTATTGATATGCCGGGGCGCCAGCTCTGTTGCAATAAATTTCAGAAAAGCCGGCAGGCCCGCCGATCGGGGAGCCGCTATACAAAAACCGCGGACAGGCAGCGTGTCGACTGGTGGCGACGTGGCAAAAGAAAACGAAATACTGACGGCAAACAGCAGAAAAAGGGCAAACAGTTTTTTCATAAGTGATAAAAATTTTCAGGAATGCAGTAAATTAAGGAATGCCGGGATGTTCTGCAACCATTTGGGCCAAACAAATGTATAATAGCAATTCTAATGTTATACACGTTGATTTTTAATATCTTTGATAAAAGTACGCATCTATGAATGAGGTTAAACTGCCTTTCAGCGCAAGACTCACCTTTACCCTGTTATCCATTATCCTGGTTATTTATGTGGCTCATATCGGCAGTGGCATCGTTGTACCATTGATGTTTGCCCTCCTTATTGCCATCATGCTGCTACCCGTAGTACAATGGCTGGAGAAATGGCGGATACCCAGGGGCGTGGCCGCCATACTCGCTGTACTGCTATTTATTATTGTACTGGTATTGATCATGATCATGCTGGGTAAACAAATGGAAGCCTTTATTTCCGACTTTCCTACCCTGCAGCAAAAACTATTACTGGTGGTTAGCTCCACACAGGATTGGGTAAACGAAAAATTTCATGTCAACTCCAGCGATCAGCTGAGCTACGTGGAAAAGGCGCTGATGGGAACCCTTGGTACTGCTACCAGCTTCATCAGCCAAACGTTTCTTTCACTTTCTTCCCTGCTGGTGTTCATCGTATTTGTATTCCTGTATGTATTTTTTATTCTCTTCTACCGGCGATTACTGGTAAAATTCCTGATAAAAAATTTCAAGGAAGAACATCGCGGAAAGTTGCTGACAGTCATCGGCAGTACCCGCAGCATCATTAAAAGCTATGTAGGCGGATTAATGATTGAAATGGTGGTGGTAGCTGTTCTCAATACCGTCTTGTTCCTCATACTCGGTATTAAATATGCTATCTTACTAGGGGTAATGGCGGCTATCTTCAATATTATTCCTTATGTAGGCATACTGTCTGCAGCCATACTGATTATCCTGGTTACGCTGGCTACCGGGGCCCCTATCCAGGCACTGCAGGCTGGCGTCGTCCTGTTCCTGGTACATATATTCGACAGCAATGTGCTGTTTCCCAGCATTGTAGGCTCCAAAGTAAAAATAAATGCCCTCATTACTATTATAGGCGTGGTATTGGGCAATATGCTCTGGGGTATTCCCGGTATGTTCCTGGCCATTCCTACCATTGCCATCATTAAAATCATTTGTGAGAATATTGAGGAATTACAGCCATGGGCCATACTCCTGGGAGATGAAGCTAAAGACAAAAAAGTGAAGAAGCTAAAACCCCAAAACAATAATGAAAATGCTGCCGGATAAATAAAAAGGCTGCCTTCGCGATAAAACGGAAGGCAGCCACACCAATTAAACTTATAAAACAACCTTCTTTATTCCTGGTGCCGGGTATCAAATTTCCGGTACACCCAACCAAAAATCAGGGGGAAGATAATCAGCGAGAATACCATGGCGCAAAGGATCCCTCCTATTACCACCCTGGCCAGTGGCCGCGAACTCTCCGATCCGATACCGTGGGAAATTGCTGCAGGAAACAGCCCTATCGCTGCCATCAATGCCGTCATCATCACAGGCCGGATCCGGGAGTTAACCCCCAGCTTAATAGCAGTATAGAGGGAAGCGTTTTGCCCCCGCATTTTCTCTAGGTTTTGTTTAAACACCGTGATGAGCAACACCCCGTCCTGTATACAGATCCCAAACAAGGCTATGAAACCAATACCGGCGGAGATACTAAAGTTGGTACCAGTGAGATGTAGTGCCAGTAAGCCTCCTACGATCGCAAAGGGTACATTGAGGAATACCAGGCCGGCATCTACTAAATTACCAAACATCACAAAGAGCAGCAGGAAGATCAGCATCAGGCTGATGGGCACTACCTGTTGCAAGCGATGGGTGGCACGTTGCTCATTTTCAAAGTCGCCCTGCCACACCATCGTGTAGCCTCCCTTCAGGCTTACTGCCTTGCCTACCTTTTCCTGGGCTTCCGCAATGGTACTACCCATGTCCCGGCCTCTTATAGAAAATTTCACCGCAGAGTACCGCTCATTGGCATCCCGGAAAATCAGGCATGGCCCGGTTTTCATCACAATCTTCGCTATCTCTTTCACCGGTACTTTAGATCCGCTTTGGGTAGGCACCATCAGGTTGCCGATATCCTCCGCATTCTTACGGTATTCTTCCGGGAAACGTAAGCGAATATCAAACTTCTTAATACCTTCATATAAAGTGCTGGCCGCCTTTCCCCCTATCGCCATTTCAATCACCGCATTGGCATCTGCCGTGGCTACCCCGTATAGCGCCATCTTCTGCTGATCCAGGTCGATATTCAGTTCCGGCTGACCAATATTCTTGATCACGCCCAGGTCTTCAATACCCCGCACTGTTCTCAGCACATTCTGTACCTGGGTGATCTGCGATTCCATATAGTTCAGGGAATCTCCGAAGATCTTTACACAGATAGACCCTTTCACTCCGGATACCGCCTCTTCAATGTTATCCATAATAGGCTGCGAGAAGTTGAGCGATGCACCTGGTATCACCGACAACTTTTCACTCATGCGGTCGATCAGTTCCTCCTTGGTAATATTTGGTTTCCACTCCTTTTCCGGGTACAACATCACGTCAAACTCGTTGTTATAGAACCCTGCCACATCGGTACCATCATCCGGCCGACCGGTTTGTGATACAATATTCTTCACCTGCGGGAATTGCATCAACGTGGCCCTTACCTGCCGGGACGTTTGTACCGACTTATCCAGTGATACACTATAGGGCAACTGCACCCTTAGCCAAATAGAGCCTTCATTCAGCTCCGGCAGGAACTCTGTCCCCAAAAATTTGAAAGAATATAATCCGAGGCCAATAATGAGAAATGAAGAGAAAACCGCTTTCTTTTTATGCTTAAAAGTAAATGCAAACCATCCCAGCATAAACCCGGTAAGCGCATGTAAAATAGGATTGTGTTTTTCATGCACATTCTTGCGGAGCAACAGGTTGATCAACACCGGTACCAGGGTAAGCGTAGTAATCAGCGCGCCCAGCAAGGCAAAGCCAAGGGTATAGGCCAGCGGAGAAAACATTTTCCCTTCCACTTTCTGGAAAGCGAAGATGGGCAGCAAGCCGGTAATAATAATGACTTTGGCAAAGAAGATAGCCTTCCCCAACTGTGCGCCATGTCTCCGGATCAGGCCCATTTTGGCCATCTTATTAAATCGCTCCATGCCTACATCCCGCGCCTGGTGGTCAAGGACAACAAATAGCCCTTCTACCATCACCACGGCGCCGTCTATGATAATTCCAAAGTCCACCGCTCCCAGGGACAACAGGTTGGCCGACATGCCCATAAGGCGCAGGCAGATGAATGCAAACAGCAGTGCCAATGGAATGATAATAGAAACAATCAGCGTAGTACGCCAGTTGAACATAAAGATCGATACCAGTAATGTTACCAGCAGGATACCTTCCACGAGGTTATGCATCACCGTTTCGGTTGCAAAGTGGATCAGGTCTTCACGGTCGTAGAAAGGAATAATTTTAGTATCCTCCGGCAACACGGAGGCATTGAGCTTATTAATTTTCGCTTTTACTGCCTGTACTACTTCCGAAGGATTCTCTCCTTTACGCATAATCACGATGGCCTGTACCACATCGTCTTCATCTGTAACGGTTCTGCGGCCGGTCGAGTCCACGATGGCGTCTGTACGGCCTACATGCCCCAACCTGGACATATTGGATATTTCCACGGAGGCTACGTCTTTCACCAGTACAGGAACACCGTTTACGTTCTCTACAATAATATTTTTGATTTCATTGATATCATTCAGCAGGCCGATACCACGTACTACATAGGCCTGGTCGTTTTTTACAATCACATCCCCGCCGATGTTGATATTGCTTTTGGTAACAGCAGAATATACGTCCAGTGGTGTAATGCCAAGATTGGTCAGTTTGCCCGGATCTACCCGTATCTCGTAGGTTTTTACTTCTCCGCCAAAACTCACAACATCCGCTACACCCGGCACTGCCCGCAGCTGCCGGTCGATCGTCCAGTCCTGTATGGTTTTGAGCTCCCGGACATCTCTGAAGGAGCTCCGCAACGAATAGCGGTAAATTTCGCCGGTAGGGCCGGTAGGTGGCTGCACGGAAGGATTAACATTCTCCGGCAGGCTGGCATTCGCCAGGAGGTTATTTACCTGTATCCTGGCCTCATTATCAGTGACTTTATCATCAAAAATCAGTTTCACATATGACAGCCCGAAAATGCTTGTAGAGCGCAGGCTGGTTTTCTTTTGCACCGGGTTCATCGCGATTTCTATCGGGATAGTCACAAATTTCTCTACTTCTTCTGCACTTCTTCCGGGCCATTGGGTAATAATGCTGATTTCCGTGTTGGTAACATCCGGAAATGCCTCAATGGGCATATTCTTAAAACAGATGATGCCCGATACCAGCAACAGCAGCGTGGCGAAGAAAATGAAATATTTATTCTTCAGCGAAAAGCCTATTATACTTCTGAGAACTTTATTCATCTAAAAACAATTATACTATGATTAGTTAGCAAGGGCGCCTAGTTATTCAGTGCATCATAAATCAGGATGGCCTGGGATGCAACGACCTGGTCGCCTGCGTTCACGCCTGCTGAAATATATGTTCGGTCGCCAATAGAATTGATTACGCTTACCGGCGTAATCTTCACATCAGATTTGCTATGGTATATGAGTACATAGTAGCGGCTGTTATCAAATATCAGGGCGGAAGAAGGAATGCTCAGCGCCTGTCCTCCTTCTTTATAAATTACCCTGATGCTGGCAAACATCTCCGGCTTCAGGGAATAATCTTCGTTAGACATGACGATTCTCACCTTCATCACTTTATTCGTGGGGTCGAGCACGTTATACATCTTATCTACCGTACCGTGAAAAACCTTGCCAGGATAGGATAAAGTGGTTACCTCCACATTGTCGCCCATATGCACCTGTCCTATATTGGACTCATATACGTTGGCCATGATCCATACATTTTTCAGATCGGAGATAGTAAACAATTGCGTACCGGCATCGGCGCGCACCATGGTATTATTGGTGACGAGTTTTTCTACTACAAACCCGCTGATCGGTGAAGTGATCACGTATTCACCACCGGTGTTACCGCCATTGATGTTCAATACCCTTTTTACGCGACTCAGTTCGGATTGTGCTTTCTGGTAATCGGTTTCGGCCGACAGGAGGTCCTTCTGGGAAGCGATGCCGCTTTTATACATATCCTGTGTGGCATCCATATTTTTCTTTGCCACCGACAATCCTGCTTCTGCATTTACCAGGTCGGCGCTATAGCCGGCCATCTCGGTACTATTCATAACTGCCAGGATTTGGCCTTTATTGACGTAGTCGCCCAGTGCCACCTTAATATCCCGGATTTTACCACTCACCATAGGGTATATCTTAGACACATTATCATCGTTGGTCGTTACTTTACCGGTCAGTGTCAGATCATTTACCAGCGCACGTTTTTGTACGGTATCAATTTTCAGGGAATGTAATACAGTATCAGGGATGATATATTTTTGCTTTTCATCCGCTACTTTGTCGGGTTGGGTATTACAGCCCTGCGCCAGGAGTATTCCGGCAAAGAAAAAAAAGAAACGGCTCATACTACCTGCCTTCATAAAGTTTTGCATCTGTGTTATAGATTAGTCTTAATTAAAAAAGTTGGTTCCCGTAACGAAGTTGAGCTCTTCAAAAGCCCGTACCCGGTTGTATTGGATGCTGTTTAACTGCAATACATGCTGCTTGTAGGAATCATAGAAATCCAGGAAATCCAGCATGCTGATATTTCTTTTCTGGTAATTAATCAATACTTCATGCATGAGTCGTTGAAAATCCGATGCAAAAGAAGCATCTATATTCCGGTACAGCTTATCTGCCGCTGTAGCTTTCTCCACTACGCGGTATACCTGTTCTTCCACGGTGGCTTCCGTACTTTTTTGCGTGGCTGTATTCACATCAATCATGGCTTTTGCCGATTTAATATTCCCCTGGTTCCGGTTAAATACGGGGAGATCAATGGCTACACCGGCGGCAGTATAGTTCTTAATGTAACTACCTTGCTGATCGTAAGCGAGATTAAATGTGACATCCGGTACGCCCAGCGCTTTCTGATAACTGTAATTTAGTTTGCTGATTTCTGTGTTGGCCCTCGCAATCAGCAGATCACTCCTGCGGCTATACGCAGAATCCAGCAGCACAGGCAAGGGATATTGGCGGGGATTAAGCGCCACCAGGGAGGTGGTATCTACCAATGGATCGACATATACGGGCTTTACCTGCAATACCAGTCTCATTTCACTCTGTTGGTCTGCAATCTGTTCCAGCAAATCCCGGTATTCACTTTTCAGGCTATACAACTGGGCCTGTATCCTTACTACTTCTTTCTGGGAGATATAGCCCTTTCCTTTTTGTTCTACAAAGGCATCTACCACTTTCTGGAGGGAATTAATTTCTTCATCATAGGCTTTGGCTGATTGCTGCAGGTAATAGATGTTATAGAAATCATCTCTCAGGGTAAATTTAAGGGTACGTAACAGGTCATAAAATTCAAACTCGGACAGCTTTACGTTGGCCCGGGCTATTTTGATCTGCTTATTCCGCTTACCCGCCAACATTACGAGCTGCGATAATCCCGCGGAAGTTTCGCCCTGACTGCCAAAAGGAAAGACTTTATGCGTTTCCGTATTATATAGACCATGTTCGACGTTAAAATTAGGATTGGCGTATAACTTCGATTGGATCACCAGCGCTTTCTGTGCATCGATATTATACCGCTGCGCAAGCAATGACAGGTTTTGTCGTAAAAAAATGTTCTCAGCGCTGTCTAAAGTGAGGTGAAGGGTATCCTGCTGCGGGGTAGCAGCAGCGGGAGGAGCTGTTAGCTGAGCAAACACCATCACAGGTAGAAAGACGGCGAACAGTACAAAATAGGAACTTAATACTAGTCTATTAACCATACATCTGATTTTTCAGTGCAAAGATGGCAATAGGCTATTAGCTACATATTAGAATGAAGTTAAAACAAAATTAGAATTTATAGCGCAGGCGGAAAGAATATATTAAAGGTGGTGCCCTGACCGGGTACACTGCTAACGGTAATACCGGCGCCATGGAGTTGGAGGATTTTACCGGTCATAGACAATCCTATTCCATACCCATCGAAGGCATGGGCGTTACCAGCCCGGTAAAGCGGCATAAATATTTTATCCAGGTCGTCAGCTTCAATACCGATACCATGGTCACTGATGGATAACGTCATGCCTGATTTGTGCCAGGTAAGCAAACAATTAACGTCACGGTTATACGAAAACTTAAAGGCATTCCGGACAATATTTTGCAGTGCCAGCACCAGGAGTGAACGGTTTCCCCGGATACAGAGCAAGGTTGCCTCTTCCGGCAAATTGTTAAGTTTTACGATCAGCCTCACCGGCGGTGTCTTTTGGCGCCAGTGTTCCTGCATCTCCCACAGCAGCTCATCAAGACGTATTGTTTCGGCATTGGCGTCGGTGATGATGGCATCCAGCCGGGTAAGCTGCAGCAGGCCGTCCGTAATGATCTTCAGTTTTTCTGACTCTCCCAGTACAGTGCCCAGCGACTGTACATATTCTTCCGGCCGCCGGTCATTCTGCAGGGTCACTTCTATTTCCCCGATGATAGTGGTTAATGGCGTACGCAATTCATGGGACGCATTGGAAACAAAGGAACGTTGCATATCAAAAGCCTGTTCCATATGTTGCAGCAGGCTATTAAAGTTAGTGGCCAGTTCGTCTATTTCATCTTTATTCCTGCCATGCTGTACCCGCATATGCAGGTTGTTGGAACGGATATTTTTCACCTGGCGGTTAATGTTCTTGATAGGCTCCAATGCCCTGCTGGCGTACCACTGCCCCATCAGGAATACAATCAGCAGCGCCACCAGGAACATTACAATCAGTATCCACATCAGGTAATTCAGCTGTTGAATTCCCATACTATTGCGGGCTGTGACAATAACCACAAAGTCGCCCTGGTTGTCGGGATAATAGATTCCCAGCCCCGACTCATCCTGGAACCGGAAGCGATATAGTTCTTTATGGCGGATGGTTTCCAGCATAGATACCGGCCAGTCGTACCGTGTTTTTTCTATGAAGACCGGCTGGTTATGCGCATCGTAAATATTACTGGATTCATCAGGTATACGTTCGCGGTAACTTTTTTCTATTTCGAGAAATTTCTTTTTGGTAAGCTCATCTTTTTCCAGGTATACCTGGGCGGTTACCAATGCACGCATCTGCAGCAGCTTATAAAAGCTGTTCTGAATATACTGGGCAGACAACAGGTATATCAATACAAAAACGATCGTCAGGATAATACCTGATATCAGCGTAAACTGGAGGGATAAGCGATGCCGTATCTTCATGTGTGCGGGTAACCTGGCCTGTTTGTGTGATGGTGATGATTTACTTCTGCTTCATGACGTAACCCATACCTACTACGGTGTGGATTAACTTTTCGCCGCTGAAGCCCTTTTCGATTTTATTGCGGAGATAATTTACATAGACATCAATCGTATTGGTACCCGTGTCGAACTCCAGTCCCCATACCGCTTCCGAGATCAGAGCACGGGAAAGGACCTTACCGGTATTTTTCAGCAATAGCTCCAGCAGGGCATATTCCTTGGCAGTGAGGGTTATATCCTGCCCCCCGCGGCGGGCCATTTTGGTATTGGTATTCAACTGCAGATCGGCAAATGCCAGGATGGCCTGATCCTGGTGGAACGGGGTTTTCCTGCGGGCAAGCGCCTGTAGCCGCGCTATTAGTTCTGAAAAATGAAAAGGCTTTGCCAGGTAATCGTCAGCACCGGCATTAAGGCCATCCACTATATCCTGGGTGGCGTTGAGGGCCGTAAGCATTAATATAGGAGTGCCGACTTCCAGGGTGCGCAAATTTTTGCAGAGGGTAATACCATTGATGCCGGGTAACATGAGGTCGAGAATGATTATATCATAGTCGTGCTCCAATGCTGCCTGTTGTCCGCCAATACCATCGGCATATACCTCTACCTGGTGATGATGTTCCTCCAGGCCCCTTTTAATAAAAGCGCCTACTTTAGTCTCATCTTCTATTACCAATATTTTCATAATAATATATTAAAAGCAATAACCCTTACAAAAGTAGGATTGTTTCCATCCGCGGGCATTAAAGACAGATTAAAATCATACATTTTCCGAATAACTGTTAGCTTTGTCTCCACCTAAACCGGCAACCGTATCATGCATTTACCTGTTTTAAGTACTGGCGACCTGGTACTGAGGCCTATCGAAGAGAGAGATACCGCTGCCCTTTTCCGTCATTTTTCGGACGATGCGGTCACCCAGTTCATGGACATTGACTCCTTTACCAATATCAGTGACGCTGTGCAGATTATTCATTTTTTCCGGGAGAACCTGGAAAAAGGAGAAGGCATGCGTTGGGGCATTACAGTGGCCAGCAACGATGAATTGATTGGCACCTGCGGATTTCACAAAATTAATAAGCCGCATTTTAAAGCGGAGATCGGATACGACCTTCGGCCTTTATACTGGGGGCAGGGTATCATGAAAGAAGCCGTGAGCGCTATGCTGGCTTATGGCTTTGATGTATTGCAATTCAACCGTATCGAAGCTTTCGTAGATCCTGCCAATATCGCATCGTCAAAACTGCTGACGCGGTTGGGCTTTCGTTATGAGGGCTTTTTAAGAGATGCGTTCTTTGAGAAGGGCAGATTTGTGGATGCGGAGATGTATAGCCTTTTAAGACGGGAGCACAGCAGAGAATCCATTTATTAATATTTTCATACTGATGATGAATTTAGTGTACAGGCATGCGAGCATGGCTGATTTACCGAGGATTGTGGCAATTTATAACAGTACGATAGCGGGGCGGATGGTGACGGCAGATACCAGTCCCGTTACCGTAGAAAGCCGAGTGCCCTGGTTTGATGCACATAATCCTGCCCAGCGTCCTTTATGGATGATAGACCTCGATGGACAGAATGTGGGCTGGATGAGTTTCCAGTCGTTTTATGGCCGGCCGGCATATAGTGGTACCGTGGAGGTGAGCATTTACCTGGCAGAAAACGCGCGGGGAAAGGGTTTGGGAAAAGAAGTGCTGCGTTATGCCATGGAAACGGCGCCGCAATTTGGTGTACATACCTTACTGGGATTCATCTTTGCGCATAATGAGCCCAGTGTAAAGCTTTTTACGGCCATGGGTTTTGAAGAATGGGCGCATTTGCCGGACATTGCCATACTGGATGGCGAAAGCCGGAGCCTGAAGATATTAGGCTACAAGATAAAATAAGTACCGCTTCAGTATTCCATCAGATTCTCCGACTACATTCGAATCTTTAAATATGGTGCCATGTGGTGGATTTACGCGTTACTATCAGCTGGTTTTGCAGCGCTTACGGCTATTTTCGCTAAGGTGGGCGTAGCCAATATTTCTTCGGACCTGGCAACGGCTATCCGTACTGTTATTATTCTCATTATGGCCTGGGCTATTGTGCTGGCCCGTGGGGAATATAGAGGGATGCAGGCCATCTCCCGGCACAGCCTGATATTCCTCGTATTATCAGGGTTGGCGACAGGTTGTTCCTGGATTTTTTATTTCAAGGCTATACAGCTTGGGAAGGTATCGCAGGTAGCGCCGGTAGACAAGCTCAGTGTGGCACTGACCATTATTTTATCAGCTGTTTTCCTGCAGGAGGCGATTACCTGGAAGACGGCGATCGGAGCCTTGCTGATCATTTCCGGTACATTGGTACTAATTATAAAGTAGGAGCAGCCACCTTTTCTATCTTGTATACACAGCGGCGGGCGCCGTTGATGATGTGTTCCTCGCGGGACACATTGGTGGCTTCCCCCAGGACGCTGACGAAAGTCCTCATTTCTGAGGTACATATATTATCGCATTCAGTGGCAGCGCAACAGATAGGACAGTGATTTTCAATAAAATAATAGGTATTACCTTCTTTTTTCCATTCAGCCAGGTATCCTTCTCCTGAGCGGATGGCGGCAAACGAGGTGAGCCGGTTTTCGAGACCGGTTACTCCCTGCAGGGCGGTGTTATACTTCTCCAGTTGATTTTTTTCCCGGGCATTCACTACGTTATCCAATGCTTCTTTACCCAGCACATTTTTGATGGTCTGGATCAGTTCGCGGGTTAGTTCTGTATGAGTGTCGGGGAAACGGGCGTTACCCAGGGGGGTAAGGCTCCATATTAATACCGGGCGTCCAACGCCTTTGGAGATACTTTCAGATTGCACTAGTCCTTCCTCGGCCAGCTTTACCAGCTGTAGCCGGGCTCCTTCACCGGTAATACCCAATTCGCCCGCCAGCACGGCGGCAGACAGCGGGCCCCGGGTCTTGAGCAAAGTCAAAAACCTGTCGGCAGCATGTTTCGTACGGATTGGATAATTTTCCAAGTTCTTACTTGTTTTATTCTCAAATGTCGTAAATTTGTGGGAGCTAAAAAAAGATTTTTGGGATTTTGCTGGTAATGAGCAGTTGTTCATCAAAACTTAATCTCACAATCAGCTCAATCTCTAAAAATTAAATATTAATGAACGTCCTGATATTTAATGGCGCTATAGATGACCGGCCATATGCCACGTCCAACCAGTTGGCGGCGTATCTGACGGAGCAGTTAAAAGAAAAGGGATTTTCCCCGGAGATTTTTAGTTTGGGTAATGCGGACATCCCCTTTTTCTCCCAGCAGGAAGCAGGTAATAAACCGGCCGCAGTAGATGCCATGTGCAAGGCATTTTGCAAAGCAGATCTTCATATATGGATGACACCTCTCTATCATGGCAGCATGACCGGCGCCATGAAAAATTGCCTGGACTGGCTGGAGATGACCAGTAAGAACCAACGCCCTTATTTAACAGGAAAGGTTGTAGCTTTGCTGTCCTGGGCAGACGGGACGCAGGCCATGCAGGGTATCAATGCGATGGATGCAGTAGCGAAAGCATTAAGGGCCTGGGTATTACCTTATTCCCTACCCATTTTGAAAGACAATCTGTATGACCCGCAAACCCGTGGGTTTACTGCATTTTATAAAAACAAGCTCGATACGATGGTGCAGTTATTATGTGCGGCTAAATCGCACGTAGTGGCAGGTATTGAAGGATAAAACGTTACACCGGGCAACCGGTATTAGTCATTAAAAAAAATTCTGAGTATGATAACCGTTTCAGAAAAAGCAGGAGCATATATAAAAGATCTCATGGAAAAAGAGCACCATGCGCCAGGTACCTTTGTACGTGTAGGCGTAAAAGGTGGTGGTTGTTCAGGTCTTGAATATGTGATGAAATTTGAATCAACAGAAGAAGAAGGCGACCAGGTATTTGAAGACAAAGGCGTAAAAGTGGTGGTGCAGATGAAGAGCCTGTTGTACCTGTATGGTACAGAGCTGGACTATTCAGATGGACTGAACGGAAAAGGCCTTTTCTTTAACAATCCTAACGCGACGAGAACCTGCAGCTGCGGCGAGAGCTTTGCAGTTTAAATTTTAAACTTGTATGATCAACAGTAACGAAATAATTGATGATATAGCCAATAAGGAGTACGAGTTTGGCTTTACCACCGATATTGAAATGGATATTGCCCCTCCCGGGCTGAATGAAGATATCATCCGTTTTATTTCGGCAAAGAAAAATGAACCTGAATGGTTGCTGGAATGGCGCTTGAAAGGCTTTGCAGCTTTTAAGAAGATGGAGTTCCCGAAATGGCAGCACTTTGAAATGCCGGCACTCGACCTGCAGGCCGTTTCTTACTATGCCGCACCGCGTAAGAAAAAACAGCTCAACAGCCTGGATGAAGTAGATCCTGAACTGCTGGCTACTTTCGAAAAGCTGGGTATTCCGTTGAATGAACAGAAAGCATTGACCGGGGTGGCCGTAGATGCCGTATTTGACAGCGTTTCCGTAGCTACTACCTTTAAAGGCAAGTTAAAGGAAATGGGTGTTATCTTCTGTTCCTTCGGAGAAGCTGTACAGGAACACCCTGAACTGGTGAAGAAATACCTGGGCAGCGTGGTACCTCATACCGACAATATTTTTGCTGCACTGAACTCCGCTGTATTCTCTGACGGTTCTTTCGTTTACATTCCCAAAGGCGTGCGTTGCCCGATGGAACTGAGCACCTACTTCCGTATCAATGCCCAGAACACCGGCCAGTTTGAACGTACCCTGATTATCGCAGATGATAACAGTTATGTAAGCTACCTGGAAGGTTGTACCGCCCCTATGCGTGATGAAAATCAGCTGCATGCGGCCGTGGTAGAGCTGGTAGCACTCGAACATGCTGAGATAAAATATTCTACCGTACAAAACTGGTATCCAGGTGATAAGGACGGTAAAGGCGGTATCTACAACTTTGTGACCAAAAGAGGAATCTGTAAAGGCGCTGCCAGCAAGATCTCGTGGACACAGGTAGAAACCGGTTCTGCGATTACCTGGAAGTATCCCAGCGTAATTCTGCAGGGCGATCACTCCGAAGGTGAATTCTATTCGGTAGCAGTGGTACGCAATAAGCAAATTGCAGATACCGGTACCAAAATTCACCATATAGGTAAAGGCACCAAAAGCCGTATCATTTCCAAAGGAATTTCCGCCGGCCATGGCGACAACAGCTATCGCGGTCTGGTATCTGTAGGGCCACGTGCGGATAACGCGCGTAACTTTACCCAGTGCGATTCCCTGCTGATTGGTAACCAATGCGGGTCTCATACATTCCCTTACATTGAGTCAAGGAACAAATCCGCCATGATTGAGCACGAAGCCACTACTTCTAAAATCGGGGAAGACCAGATCTTCTACCTGAATCAACGTGGTATTGACAGTGAAAAGGCAGTAGCCCTCATTGTAAATGGTTACGTGAAGGAAGTGCTCAACCAGCTGCCAATGGAATTTGCGGTAGAAGCACAAAAATTATTATCTATTACACTTGAAGGAAGCGTTGGATAATTCATTATTCAACTAATACATACAGAACGAAATAAAACAAACATGCTGACGATTAAAAATCTGCACGCAGAAGTAGAAGGGAAAAAAATTCTGAAGGGCATCAATCTCGAAATAAACAAAGGAGAAATGCACGCTATCATGGGACCTAACGGTTCCGGTAAAAGCTCACTGGCTTCTGTGCTGGCTGGTCGTGATAACTATACAGTGACCGAAGGTGAAGTTTGGTTCAATGGTAAGAATCTGCTGGACTTATCTCCGGAAGATCGCGCCCGTGAAGGTGTATTCCTTGCTTTCCAATACCCGGTAGAAATACCAGGTGTTTCCAACCTTAACTTCCTGAAAACAGCGCTGAACGAAATCAGGGCGTATAAAGGTCTCCCTGCGCTGGAAGCCAGAGAGTTCCTGAAACTGACCAAAGAAAAACAGCAGCTGGTAGATTTTCATTCCAACCTGATGAACCGTTCTCTGAACGAAGGCTTCAGCGGTGGAGAAAAGAAACGTAACGAAATTTTCCAACTGGCTATGCTGGATCCTCAGTTGGCTATTTTGGACGAAACAGATTCCGGATTGGACATTGATGCGCTGCGTATTGTTTCCAGTGGGGTAAACAAATTGCGCGATGCAGAAAAATCCTTTGTAGTGATTACCCACTACCAACGCCTGCTGGAGTATATCATACCCGACTTTGTACATGTACTGTACAATGGCCGTATCATCAAGACCGGTACCAAAGAACTGGCACTGGAGCTGGAAGAAAGAGGATACGACTGGCTGAAAGAGGAATTACATTTGAAAGAATCTGTATAAGAACGAATTTATGACAAGCGATATGATACTGCCATTTTACCAGGCTTTAACAGCCGATGTAACTGCATTAGCGGCGCAGGTAACTGTTCCGTCGACCGATGCGGTACAAAGCATCCGCCGGAAGGCGTTGGAGCGTTTTACAGCGATGGGTTTACCAACGCTGAAAACGGAAGCATGGCGCTATTCAAATATTCAGCGCTACCTAAAGGAATTTCCTTATGAGCTGCTGAACAATGCCGCTCCTGTAGCGCCAACAGTGGCACAACAGGCAGCTATTCCTGAGCTGGACTGCTACCGGGTAGTACTGGTAAATGGTCACCTGCAGGCAGATCAGTCTACCCTGCCGGAAGGTAAAGGCATCACCATAGGCGCTATGAGCGCTTATGCCGACGCCCCTGGTTTTGTCACCTACTTCAACCAGCAGCATCACCTGGAAACTGAATCCCTGGCCCAGCTAAATACCGCCCTCTTCGCAGATGGCCTCTATATTGAACTGGCCGCCAATACGGTGCTGGATAGACCTATCCACGTAATACACGTATACTCCTGTACAGCGCATTCCTTTATCCAGCCCCGCCACCTGTGGGTGCTGAACCGGAACGCTGCAGCAACGATTATAGAAAGTTCTGTACACCCGGAAACCACTGCTGTAGCTTTTGCCAACAGCGTGGTCGAAACCGTAGTACAGGAAAATGCTGAATTATGGCATTACTGCGTACAACAGGGAGAAGACAGCTTCCGTGAAGTTAGCACCACTGCTGCACAGCAATTTAAAGACAGCCGTTACCATCACTTCAGTGTTACCCTGCCTGGTACACCGTTTACCCGCAATAATACCAGCGTGGCACTGAATGGCAGTCATACCGAAACTAACCTGAACGGTTTATACATTACCAACAAGCATCAGCATGTAGACAACCATACCTTTATGGATCATATCATGCCGGATTGTAACAGTAATGAACTGTATAAAGGCGTGCTGCTGGACGATTCCAACGGCGTATTTACCGGTAAGATCCTGGTACACCAGGAAGCACAGAAAACCAATGCCTTCCAGCAAAATAATAACCTGTTGCTGGGCAGCAAAGCGGATATCAATTCCCAGCCACAGCTGGAAATTTATGCCGACGATGTAAAGTGCAGCCATGGTTTTACTGCCGGTCAATTCAGCGAAGAGTCTATGTTTTACCTGCGCTCCCGTGGCATAGGTGAAGAGGCGGCCAAAGCGCTGATGGTAAATGCTTTCTCGCACGATATTACCGATGCGATACATGTACCGGCCCTGCAGCATTTCCTGCAGGAGCAGATTGCGGAGATCATGAATAATTAAAATTAACGATGGAACATATTGCTAACATTACCACCGGCCTGGATATCGCACAGATAAGAAAGGATTTTCCTATCCTGCAGCAACAGGTGCATGGTAAGCCGCTGGTATATTTTGATAACGGCGCTACCACGCAGAAACCACAGGTTGTAATAGATGCGGAAGCACGCTATTACGAGGAATATAACAGCAATGTGCACCGGGGAGTACACCACCTGAGCCAGGTGGCAACGGATGCATATGAAAAGGCCCGTCACATTGTGGCCGGTTATATCAATGCCGCCCATTCCCATGAAATCATCTTCACCAAAGGCACTACCGATGGCATCAACCTGGTAGCCAACACTATGAGCCGCCGTTTCCTGAAAGCAGGCGACAGCGTGATCATCTCTTCCATGGAACACCATAGTAATATTGTGCCCTGGCAGATTGCCTGTGAAGAGACCGGCGCTATCCTGAAGGTAATACCGATTACAGAAAAAGGGGAACTGCGGATGGATGTGTATGAAGGCATGCTGGACGACACCGTGAAGATGGTGGCTGTTACGTATGTTTCCAATACCCTGGGTACCGTAAACCCGGTACAGGACATCATTGCGCTGGCGCATGCCCGGAATATACCCGTACTCATAGATGCCGCCCAGGCTATTCAGCATATTAGTATTGATGTGCAGGCCCTACAGCCGGATTTCCTGGTATTTTCGGGGCATAAAATTTACGGGCCTACCGGTACCGGTGTATTATACGGCACCACGGAATGGCTAAATAAACTACCTCCCTACCAGGGTGGTGGCGATATGATCAAGACCGTTACTTTTGCTAAAACTATTTACAACGAACTGCCTTATAAATTTGAGGCAGGTACCCCGAATATTGCTGGTTCCATCGCATTGGGTACGGCAATCGAATACCTGCAGCAGATTGGTCTCCCTGAAATTCAACAGCGGGAAGAAGCGCTGATGACTTACGCCCTGCAGGAGCTGCGTAAAATAGATGGTATCCGTTTCATTGGCGATGCCAAAAACAGAAGTGGCGTTATTTCCTTCCTGGTACATAATATTCACCCGTTTGATATGGGAGAATTACTGGATCAGCAGGGAATAGCGGTGAGAACCGGCCACCACTGTACGGAACCATTGATGGACCTGTTCCAGGTACCGGGTACCGTAAGGGCATCACTGACATTTTATAACACCAAGGAGGAAATAGACAAACTGGTAGCCGGTGTTAAAAGAGCCGCTTCCATGCTTTTGTAAATGAGCATATATGACGATTCAGGAAATACAGGAAGAAATAATATCCGATTTTTCGGTGATGGGCAGCTGGGAGGATAAATATGAATATATTATCCAGCTGGGTAAAGAGTTACCACTCATTGCAGAAGAATATAAAACACCGGATAACCTGATTAAGGGCTGTCAATCCAGGGTATGGCTGCACACGGAGCTGAAAGACGGGAAATTGTTTTTCACCGGCGACAGTGACGCGGTGATCACCAAGGGACTGGTAAGTCTGATGATTTATGTGCTTTCCGGTCATACACCACAGGAGATTGCCGCTGCGGATATTTATTTCATCGATGCCATTGGTTTAAGCAGTCATCTCTCCCCTACCCGCTCCAACGGGTTACTGAGTATGCTGAAACAAATGAAGCTGTATTCGATCGCTTACCAGGCTAAAATTAACCAGCAATGAGTGAAGCACCTATTAGTGAAGCAACATTAAGAGAACAGATAGAAGCCCAGCTGAAAACGGTATATGATCCGGAAATCCCGGTCAATATTTGGGAACTGGGACTGGTATACGAAGTAAAGATCAAGGCCAATAACCGCGTAGGTATAGATATGACATTGACCGCGCCTGGTTGCCCGGTAGCGGGGGATATCATCCGGGAGGTAGATGAGAAGGTAAGAAATATAGCAGGCGTGTCTGATGTAGATGTACATCTCACCTTTGATCCACCGTGGACCCGGGATATGATGAGCGAGGAAGCCAAGCTGGAGCTGGGATTTTTATAAGAGAAAGAAATTTCGTGATATTAAAACCAAATACCAAATACACTGCGTAGTGTTATTTGATATTTGGTTTTTTATTTTACTTAATTCTTTAATTTGTGGCTTAAATCGTTAATCCATTGAACCTATCCGACGAACAAGTGCTGGCCATGGCGCCTGATGATTCCTCCCGTAAAGCGGGGAAAGACCTGGCCAATCCGGCTAAATGGGCGAGTAAGTGCGTTGGCGAACAGGCGTTATGGGGCGAGTGCCAGGGCAGCGGCAGTAAACCTTACCAGACGCAGATAGATACGGGCAACATGGCATTTAAGTGCAGTTGTCCCAGTCGTAAATTTCCCTGTAAACATGGTTTAGGGTTGTTGCTCCTTTATTCCCGGCAGCCTAGTTCTTTTGACACCCAGACACCGCCTGCCTGGGTGAGCGATTGGCTGGCCAAACGCGCGGAGCGGGACGAGAAAAAAACGGCAGTACCCACAGCAGAAAAAACAACGGATACAGCGGCCCAGGCCAAACGGTTGCAGGCCCGTCAACAAAAGGTTGCCGATGGTACCGATGAATTGCTTCGCTGGATCAAGCACCTGGTACGCAATGGCATACTGGATCTTCCCGAAAAAGATTTTTCCTTCTTCGAAAATATGATCCGCCGCATGGTGGATGCCCAGGCCCCCGGCCTGGCCGCCATGATGCGGGAGCTGGCAGATATCAGCTATTTCCATGATGGCTGGCAAACCGTTTTCCTGCACCAGCTACTGCGTATTTATCTCGTTATCCAGGGCTACCGGCACCAGGATCAACTGCCAGCTGCACTGCAGCAGGATTTGCGCACGCTGATTGGCTTTTCTCAATCACAGGAAGAGCTGAAAGCGCAGACCGGGATCATCGATACCTGGCAGGTATTGGGAAAACAAACCAGCGAAGAAGACAAGCTGGTAATAGAACGGTACTGGCTATACGGGATTAATTCCAGACGCAGTGCCCTGATCCTGCAATTTTTTGTCCGCGGCCAACAGGCGGCTGCTACCTCACTAACACCCGGCACCTGCCTAAAGGCAGAACTGGTGTATTACCCTTCCGCAGCACCACTGCGGGCATTGATCAAGCAACAAATCCAACTACCGATGAATCATACCTTCCAGGGCCTGGAAGGCTGGAAGGAAGTGGTGCAAACGCAAACCAATATGGGAAGCGTATTTCCCCTCTATAACGACCAGGTATATACGATAACGGCCCTCACGCCGGTATGGTACCAGGAACAATGGTGGCTGCAGGATGGCCGGCAACAGCTGATGCCCATAAGAAAAGGGTTTCCGCATATCTGGAAATTGCTGGCCTTCAGCGGCGGCGCCCCTCTGCCCATGGCCGTAACCGGTCGCGAAAAACAGTACGAACCCCTGGGAGTCTGGCATGAACAGGAATACAAAATATTATAATGGAGCATTGGAACAATATCATTAATACCGTGTTGTTGGGCACCGCCAAAAAACCGGTGGACAAGCAGGGCTTAACGGGCCCACTGGAACAGGCGGCCGACAGTATACTGGGCAATCCCGCGCTGGACCGGGAAGATCAGTTCCTGCACCTGGCGTCGGTGATTTATAACTACCGGCAGTGCGGCACGCAGCCGATTACGGCCAATGTTCCGCCTACGCCCGTTGCGCCGCCGGAAACGAAACGTTATTGTACCCCCGCCGCGGTAAGGGTGCTACAATCTGTACTGGAAACCGACAGCACACAGCTGGTACAGCTCTGGCTGGAATACTGTACCGGCGCCAATTTGCTGTTGCCTCCGGCACAGCTTCCAGTGATGCTCGACAAAGCATGGAAAAACAAATCGCTGCGGGTACTCACGGCGGCGGCCGGCGGATACCGGGCTGAATGGCTGGGACAATTTAATCCCGACTGGAACTTCTCCCGGGTGGCAGATACCATCGAAGAAAGATGGCAGAACGGCGCTACCGCTCAACGGGTGGAGGCGTTAAAAGAACTACGTATAGCCGACCCCGTATTGGCCCGTACCTGGTTACAACAATCATGGGCGAAGGAAAGCGCTACTGTAAAAACAGCGTTGCTGGAAGTGCTGGAACAACCCATTGATCCGGATGATGTTCCCTGGCTGGAATCGCTCAGCGGCGAAAAAAGCAAGCAAGTAAAAGAAGCGTTGATACACCTGCTGAAAAAACAACCATCCTCTTCCTTACAAGCGCAGTACTGGCAGGTGGTATCGGAAGCGGTACAGCTTCGTCCGGATGGTACCGTGGACGTGATGGCGCCCATTATTAAAGATGACAGCATTTTTCAAAGTGGGATAGAAAAGCTCAGCAACAATAAAAAAATATCGGACGACTGGCACCTTCTGCTCCAGTTGATCGGCCTTATACATCCTGCTCAATGGGAAATCCATTTCGGCAAAACAACAGCGGAAATAATGCAGCTGTTTCAACAACAGGCCGCATTGCAAATCTTTATTCCGTCTCTTGTACAGGCCATCGTATGGTTTGAAGAACAGCAACGCGCTATGACGTTTATACAACACAGTGAGGTGTTTTATATCGACCTGATTCCCTTGTTGCCGGTAGAGCAGCAACAACTGCTCAGTGAAAAATATTTCGATGAGCAGCCGGAAACGATCATCAAATATGCGGCCGACAGTCCGGAAGAGTGGAGTATGCCATTATGCACCCGCATTATGCGGTATGCCGCCACACAACCATATACATATAACCAGCTATTCATGAATAATGTGGTCCGACAGATACCAGTGGCCATAGCAGGCAAACTGGACGACATCAATGCTACCGAAACTTATCATACCGGCTACTGGAACAATATCAAAGCTCACCTGGCCAGGCTGTTGCACGCCAAAAGCCTGATTAATACCCTTTAACAACAACGCTTAACAAACATACCATGTCAGACATTTTACGCTATCACGCAGAACAACTCTTCGCGGAAGAACTGGAAGAACTCCGGAAACAGGATACCGGGAAACGCCCTCATAACTGGCTGTTAGCCCCCCAGTCTGTAGTAACCTACCTGGTAGGCGGAAAATTGGAGAACGGATTTGAAGTAACACCTAAATATATTGGCAGTAAGCGCCTTATGGAAATAGCCGTGGCTACACTGGCTACCGACCGCGCCTTATTGCTATACGGTTTGCCCGGCACCGCCAAAAGCTGGGTGAGTGAACACCTCGCCGCTGCTATCAGTGGCGATTCCACCATGATCATACAGGGTACGGCTGGCACCAGCGAAGAAAGTATCCGCTATGGCTGGAACTATGCCCGCCTGCTGGCAGAAGGACCTTCCCGTAATGCGCTGGTGGAAACACCAGTGATGCGGGCCATGCAGGATGGAAAAATTGCCCGCATAGAAGAGCTGACCCGTATCGGAGCAGATGTGCAGGATACCCTCATCACTATCCTGTCGGAAAAAACGTTGCCGGTTCCGGAACTGAACACTGAAGTACAGGCCAATAAAGGCTTTAATGTGATTGCCACCGCCAACAACCGCGATAAGGGAGTAAATGAATTATCCAGCGCCCTAAAACGTAGGTTTAATACCGTTATACTCCCTGTACCGGATTCTATGGAAGAAGAAATAGATATTGTAAGGAGGCGGGTGGAAAGCTTTGAGAAGACCATGGATCTTCCTGCAGAGAAACCTGCTTTGGAAGAAATACGCCGTATCGTGACCATTTTCCGGGAGCTGCGCAACGGCGTAACACTGGATGGCAAAACAAAATTAAAATCCCCCGGCAGTACGCTCAGCACCGCAGAAGCTATTTCTGTTGTAAACAATGGACTGACATTGGCCGCCTACTTTGGCGACGGCACGCTCAATGCCGCAGATCTCGCCGCAGGTGTGATCGGCGCTGTGGTGAAAGACCCGGTACAAGATAAACTGGTATGGCAGGAATATCTTGAAACCGTTGTGAAAACGCGGGAAGACTGGAAAGATGTGTACCGCGCCTGCAGGGATCTGGCGTAAAAAGCTGAAAGCTAAAAGCTAAAAGCAGAAAGCACCGGCTGTAATGAAACAAATCTATAAACAAGTCAAAAGCTTTATGCTTTTAGCTTTTAGCTTTTAGCTTTTAGCTTTCTGCCTGCTGCTTCCTTCATTACTTAACGATCTAACATAGACATATGTCTGTACATATTTTAGGTATCCGGCATCACGGGCCTGGTTCTGCCAGGAACGTGAAAGCATTCCTGGAGGAATTGCAACCGGATATTGTGCTGATAGAGGGACCTCCTGAAGCCGATGCACTGCTGTCGTGGGCAGGACATGATGACTTACAGCCGCCGGTAGCCATCCTGGCCTGGCAACCGGATAATCCCCGGAAAGCCTGTTTCTATCCATTTGCCACTTTTTCACCCGAATGGCAGGCCATGCTGTATGCAAAAGAACATCGCATCCATGCCCGGTTTATGGATCTGCCGCTGGCACATGTATTCGGAC
This sequence comes from Chitinophaga sp. Ak27, assembly GCF_012726295.1. GTDB lineage: Bacteria > Bacteroidota > Bacteroidia > Chitinophagales > Chitinophagaceae > Chitinophaga. The sequence continues at coordinate 363,087 of NZ_JABAOB010000001.1, forward strand.
TGGAAAATGAGGCGGCGGTGAAAGCGGCAGCTAATGAAGAAGGGCCTGCACAAGAAGATGATATTATACGAGCTAACGGGGATGAAAAAACACGGCTGAACAGTGCCCGTCAATCTTTCTTCTCAACCAGGCAGCATCTTCGCCAGGATAGCCAGGCTGCAACGGATGGCGAGGTAATCTCTTTCCCCGTGAGGCAGGATCCCATATCCCACCTGGCGGCGGCCGCAGGTTACGATGATGGAGAAAGATGGTGGGAACATATGTTTGAATACCGGCAGCAGCAGGAACAGGTATTTGAGGCGGTAAATGATGCCATGCAGGCGCTCCGGGAAGAGTTGCCCCAGCGGGATAACCAGGTAGAACAACTGCGGGAAGCCTGGATGCGGAAATGTATCCGTGCTGCAGAAAAGGAAATGTTCCAGCGGATAGCCGTCATCTGCGGCGCCTGGCACGGACCTGCGCTGCAAAATATGCCTAAGCAAAAAGAAGACAACGATCTGTTGAAAGGCTTACCCAAAGCCAAAGTGGCTACCACCTGGATACCATGGACCTATAACCGTTTGAGTTATGAAAGCGGTTATGGTGCAGGCATTCCTTCCCCTGGCTGGTATGAACACATATGGGAACATCCCACCGATGATGGTACCCGTTGGATGGCCCTGGTGGCGAAACTCTTCAGGGAACAACAACAGGATACTTCGGTGGCGCATGTAATGGAAGCAGTACGGCTGGCCAATGCGCTGGCAGCGCTGCGCCAATATTCCCGTCCGGGACTGGAAGAGCTGAACGAGGCTACATTGAGCGTGCTTTGTAACGGGGAATCAGTGCTGATGCAACTGATCAGGGATCAACTGATCATACGCGACCGCATTGGTAGCGTGCCCCACGAAGTGCCGGCTCCTCCTTTGCAATCAGATATTGCGCAATGGCAGAAGAAACTGCGGCTACCGCAAACGGCTGATTTCAAAGATTATCAACTCGACCTGCGTAAGGAAAATGACCTGGAACGCAGTATATTCCTGCACCGGCTACAACTATTGGAAATCCGTTGGGGAACCAGGCACGAGGTGTCGGGCAAGGGCACTTTTAAAGAGCAGTGGCGCCTGCAATGGGATCCCTCCTACTCTATTGACATTATTGAAAAAGGGAGTTGGGGAAATACGGTAGCCGAGGCGGCTTCCAACTATGTGATAGATACAGCCAATCATACGGGCACTTTACAGCAGGTATGCCAAATGCTGGAATCGGCCATACCGGCCGAACTACCGGCTGTGGTAGACGTGCTGATACATCGTATCAACAACCTCGCGGCCACCTCCGCAGATGTGTTGCAACTAATGCAGGTGATTCCCCCATTGGTGAATATCAGCAAATTTGGGAACGTACGTAAAACAGATGCCGAGCTGGTGAATGGTATTATTGAGAGCATGATAGACCGTATCTGCATCAGTTTACCCCCCGCCAGCACTTCCATTACAGAAGATGCGGCGCTGGCCTTACTGGAGCTCTTCTATGGTATGAACGATGCCATCGGGTTACTGCAACACGCGGCGCTGACCGGTTCCTGGCATAATACCTTACAGACAATTACCGGTAATCGCCAGTCCGCCCCCATGATAGCCGGCTATGCTACCCGCCTGTTGTTTGATGCCGGGATATTAAGGGGCGAACCTTTACTGCAGGGCTTCAGTGTGGCGATGTCGGTGGCCAATCCACCGGCGGTAGCCGCTTCCTGGCTGGAAGGCTTCCTCAAAGGCAGCGGCACCTTGCTGCTACTGGACGAATCGCTCTGGGGAATGGTGTACAGCTGGGTTTCTCAACTGGAAAATGATATTTTCATCCAGGTATTGCCGTTATTACGCCGCACCTTTTCTAACTTTACAGCCCCGGAAAGAAAAAAACTGGGCGCTAAAGTGAAACGGGGAGGTAGTGAAACCGCCATTAAAATAGTGGCAACAGGAGAAACGGATGCAGCCCGGGGGGAACAGGGCATACGGGTGATAATGCAAATGCTGGGATTGGTTGACTCAAAATTGTTAGCAGATGGAGCATGAAGAACAGGTTCGCAGATGGCGGTTGGTGTTGGGAGGAACAGAAAATGACGGCACCGCTTATTCGTTGAATAAAACGGATCTGCAAATCGACAAAACACTGGAAGCACTGTACGACAGTACGAAGCGGGGCGGCCTTGGCCCGTCGTCGCCCAATGTAAGCCGTTGGCTGGGGGATATACGGAACTACTTCCCTTCCTCCGTAGTACAGGTAATGCAACAGGATGCACTAAAACGCCTGAACCTTACCCAAATGCTCTTTGAAAAAGAGATGCTGGAGAACGTAGAAACAGATGTACACCTGGTAGCGACCCTGATGACACTCAGCCGGGTAATACCGGAGAAAACCAAGGATACTGCCAGGCTAGTGGTAAAAAAAGTGGTGGATGAACTGATGAAAAAACTGGCGCAACCCACTCAACAGGCCATTAATGGCAGCTTGAACAGGAGTACGCGCAACAATCGCCCTCGCCATCATGAAATCAACTGGCACCTGACGATACAGAAAAACCTGCGGCATTACCAGTCTGATTATAAAACAATTATCCCGGAAACATTGATAGGCTACGGCCGGAGGCGTTCTGCGCTGAAAGAAGTAGTATTGTGCCTGGATCAAAGTGGTTCCATGGGAACATCTGTGGTATATTCCGGTATCTTTGGCGCTGTTATGGCCTCCATCCCGGCGTTGAAAACACAGATGGTAGTATTTGACACCGCGGTGGCAGACCTCACAGAAGAGCTAAACGACCCCGTAGACCTGCTCTTTGGCGTGCAGCTGGGCGGTGGTACCGATATCAATGCAGCGCTAAAATATTGCAGCCAGATCATTTCCCGCCCTACCGATACGGTATTGGTACTGGTAACCGACCTGATGGAAGGCGGCGATGAAATGGGCATGAGGAAACGCTTTGTTGAGCTGCATGCGGCCGGTATGCAGGTGATCGTTTTGCTGGCGCTAAACGATGAAGGAGCTCCTGGTTATGACCAGGAAAATGCGCAGTTCCTCGCAGGACTGGGCATCCCGGTGTTTGCCTGCTCTCCGGACCAATTCCCGGATATGATGGCCATGGCGCTCAGTAAACAAGATGTGGCGCAATGGGCCGCAAAAGAAAATATTGTGCTGAAAAAATAATTGAATCTATCTATACCCTTATGCCGTACAAAAAGGAAACGATACTACCTCTGCTTGAAAAACTGAACTTGACTAACTATGAAAACAATGAACCTTTGCGGTCCGGGGTAGATTTCCTTACAGGTGTAACCTTTCAGCCACCCATCTTCACAGATGAACATGCGGATACACCCGGATTATTTATTACACTATTGCAGGTACCAGAGCTATGGGATGATAACGACCGGCTGGTATTGCAACTTATTTCTGCCCCCAATACCTGGGCCAGGTGCCAGGACCGGTTCCTGCGCACAATTGTACCCATGATGGACATGCCGGGTACTTCTTCGTCTATTGTACTGCGATTCAGTTATTTTACCAGCTTCCTGCAACAGCGGGGCTATACGCCGGAAGAGATAGGCTCCCGCCTGATCAGCTACTCCGGCGATGGACACAACTTTGACCTGTCGCCACTGAAGTTTACGCCACTGCGTAAGTTTTTACAGGACCTGATGAAGAGTGCAGCACCTTATGTGGTAAATGCATATCTCCATACCTGGAGAGACAGACCCTGGAACTCCCTGTTTTATCGCCTGTTGGCAAAAGCCCATCCTGAAAGGGAAATGGAATACCTGGAAAACAGGTTGCTGCGTGGCGATACGCTGGCAGACCGGTATGAACTCAGCCGGGTATTGCTGCAAAATAACGTACAGAAATATGCCGACCTGGTGGCCCGTGTCACGGGAACATTCACAGCAGACCAACAATATGCCCCTGCCTTATTGGGCTACCACCTGTTGGCGGCCCAGTTGCCGGAGCAATATGTGCCGGTGTTGAAAAAAGCCGCGTACGATTTCCTGGAAGCGCCTCATAGCCACATAGCAACACCGGCTCATAACGGTATGCCGCCGCCAGTAGTGCTGGCCATAAAAGACTTGTTGAAATACGACCAGCCTGCGGTGCTCTCCTACCTGGGCGATTATCTTAACAGCAAACGCTATATGCACCCTGATACCTTCCAGGTACTGGCGGATGAGCTGAAAGAAAATGCGGTCAGCCTGTTGCTGCAGGCGCTGGACAACGATTATGATGCCAGGGTGGTACTGCCCGCATTGAGCCAGTTGCCCGTGTCGTTATACATGGACAAACTCTGGCCGTTTACCTTGCACAAATTAAAATCTGTTCGTTCGCTCGTAGCCGTTATCCTGGCCGAACACCCACAGGCATTGGAAAGAGCGGGTGAATTACTGGAACATAAAAAAGCGGATCAACGCCTCACAGCTGTGCAAATCCTGTGCAGGTTAAATAATACCTATGCAAGAACACTACTGCAAGAGGCGGTGCAGAAAGAAATAAATGATGATGCCCGCGACCTGATGTTGGAAACATTAAATTATCCAACCATTGAAGACGGCGACGATCTTACGGTAGTAACCCGGTTGGTAGCTTACGCCAAAAAACGGCATAAACTTTCCCGGCCAGCAGAGAAGTGGCTGGATGACACTTCCCTGCCATTATTATATTTGCTGGATGGTCAGGCGATGAGCATCGAAATGATGCGTTTCCTGCTATACCGTATGTCGCGGGTAAGGGAAGTACGTGCTGATATGGAAGTGAAGCCCCTCTTGCGTTTAATAGACCGTTCCCGCAGCGGGGAATTTGCATCCGCTTTATTTCAGCAGTACCAGCAACAGGGTGGCGATGCCAGCATCCGGTACCTGCTGATCGTAGCGGCGATGCTGGGCGATGATCAACTGGTGGAAAAGCTCAAGGGCGCCATGCATTTCTGGATAGAGTCCAAGCGTTTCAAAATGGCGGAACACGGCATTGCTGCATTAGCCATGCAGGGCAGCGCCAATGCGCTACGCTTTGTGGAATTCCTTTCGCGCCGCTACCGTATCCGCAAATCTGCCGTAGGTGCGGCTGCATCGGCAACCTTGCAAAGCACCGCTACTGAACTGGGCATCAGTATTCATGAACTGGGAGATCGTATTGCCCCCGATTTCGGTTTTGCCGGCATGGTTAAATACGTGGAAATAAACAATGAGACCTGGCGCGTATTTATCGACAACCACTTCAAACCTGGCTATCTCAACGAAAATAATCGCCGCTTCAAATCTATACCTACCGGTACTTCCAGCGAAATGAGAGAATCATTTAAACTGCTGGCAAAAGAAATTGGCGATGCGGTAAAATCGCAGTCGCAGCGACTGGAGTATTTCCTGGTGATACAAAGAAAATGGAGCAGCCACGCATGGCGGCAACTGTTCCTGGGCAACCCGTTAATGTTTGTATTTGCCAAACGGTTGCTGTGGGGATTATTTGATGAGCAGGACCAGCTGATTACGCCATTCTACTGCCAGGACAATATGGCCCTGCTTACAGCAGTAGATACAGAGATTACGCTACTCGAAAATACCAGTATACGCATCCTGCATCCCCTGATGCTGGATACGGCCACTTTACAACAGTGGAAGCATAAATTTGCAGAACGCGGTATTGAACCGGTTTTTCCTCAACTGGACAGGCCGGTAAGCGCCTTGTTGCCACAACAAGCATATACCACGCTGGTGCATGACTTTGAGGATATATCTATGGAAAGCGGGATATGGCATGCCCATATGGAACAAAAAGGTTGGAAACTGAGCGAGGGCAGCGATAGTAAATTTATGTATGCCTGGCACAAAACAGATGACGTACACCACCTGGAAGTGATCCTGGAGATGAGCAGTGTTTCAGCTGCCGACCATTTCCAGTCTAAGCTGGGCAAGCTGTATTTTATTGATAAAACCAAGGCATCGCAGCCTTGGTTCCGCAGTACAGATAAAGAAGCTGCTGACTGCCTGCTGCTGCTGAAAAACGTGCCGCCGGTATTTTATTCAGAAGCGATCACGGACATTACGGTGTCCCGTGGGCAGGCGTAGTTTTAAATCACGGAATTTTATTTGTATTTTATCACGGTTAATCAAGTGAACAATTAAAATTGCTGTATGTCAAAACTACGTTCCACGCTGGCAGGCGCGCTCCTGCTGTTGCTATCGGCACGCACCACTCCGGGGCATGCCATTAATATTATTCCACAGCCGTCGGAAGTAAAAACCTTAACCGGCACCTTTACATTGTCCGGCGCCACTGCCATCATTGTTGGCAAGAGCGCCGGCGAGGCCAACCTCCTGGCACAGGCGCTACAGGAGAGTTATAGTCTGGCACTCCCGCTGAAGCCCAGCGCAAAAAACAATTACATCCGCCTTACCCTCAATCCTTCCCTTAAAAAAGAGTTGGGAGAAGAAGGCTACCAGTTGCAGGTAAGCCCTGATCACGTGGACATTACCGCTGCCACTAATACCGGTATTTTCTATGGTACCCAATCGCTGCGCCAACTCATCGCCACCAGCGGTAACGTACATACGATAAATGCCGTTGCCATTAAAGACAAGCCACGCTTTGGCTGGAGAGCTTTTATGCTGGACGAAGGCCGTTATTTCAAAGGCGGAGAAACCGTTAAGCGCCTATTGGATGAAATGGCCTTGTTGAAGATGAATGTATTTCACTGGCACCTGACGGATGACCAGGGCTGGCGTATAGAAATCAAAAAGTATCCATTGCTGACACAGGTGGGAGGCAAACGCGACTCTACACAGATAGGCACCTGGAACAGTAAAGTATTTGACGGCAAAGTCCATGAAGGCTATTATACCCAAGAGCAGATCAGAGAAATTATCAAATACGCGGCCGACCGGCATATTACGGTGGTACCGGAAATAGAAATGCCGGGCCATTCCAGCGCCGCCATTGCCGCCTATCCCTGGTTGGGCACCACCCACCAGGCCATCAAAGTACCCACCTCCTTCGGCGTGCACTACGATGTTTTCAACGTATCTGACCCCAAAGTGATTGCCTTCCTGCAGGATGTATTACAGGAAGTGATTACCTTATTCCCCTCTAAAGTCATTCATATTGGTAGCGACGAGGTAAGATACGATCAATGGAAGGCAGATCCTGGTGTGAATGCCTATATGAAAGCACATCATCTCAGTTCCCCGGCCGACCTGCAAATAGCCTTTACCAACAGCATTTCCAATTACCTGGCGGGAAAAAATCGCAGGATGACGGGCTGGAATGAAATCATGGGCAGCAAACTGCATGAATATACCGACAGCAAAGACAATACAGTAACCGAAAAGCTGGCGCCAGGAACTATTGTACAATTCTGGAAAGGCGACCTGAAACTGATCAACGACGCAGTGTCTAAAGGATATGATGTGGTGAACTCCTATCATGCACTCACCTACCTGGACTACAGTTACCAGGATATCTCGTTGGAAAAGGCGTATAATTTCGATCCTATTCCTGCCGGATTAGATCCTAAATACCATGCGCAGATACTGGGTACCGGTTGCCAGATGTGGGGAGAATGGATACCCGATGTAAAATCTATGAATCGCCAGGTATTTCCGCGATTGGCTGCCTATGCCGAAGATGGCTGGAGCCAGACAGCCAATAAAAATTTCACCCAGTTTCAGCAGGCGTTACAGTACTTCTATACCCGCTGGGACAAAGCAGCTATTGGTTATAACAAATAGAGCGGAAAGCCTAAAGCAGAAAGCAAAAAGCTATTGCAGCGATTGACCAATGCGATTTATGAATATTCGCTAATATCATTTGCTACAATAGCTTTTTGCTTTCTGCTTTAAGCATTCCGCTTCCTACGGCTGTTGTACCATTCTAATCGTATCCTGTAGCCGCTTTGGATAATATAACAACATGCCTTTTGTATTGGCGGTACGTGCTTCCGGGTCATCTGGTTTGTATACCGGGAAACTACGTACCAGCCTGTCTCCTTTTATATAAAAAGTGTCTTCTCCTCTGTAGGAGGGCAGCTCCATAGTATCGATAGCATCGGTATTGATGCTGGTTATTTTATTGCCCAGGTTATAAGCATATATTTTCCCATAATGGCCCGAGCCTCCTGACAAGGTGGAGCAATAAATTTCCGGTTTGCCATCTTTATCCAGGTCCGCTATCATCAGGTCTTTCAGCGTTCCTTTGATATCACGTTCCATTACGCTGTCTTGCCGGGTGGAGTCCTTTTTATCAGTGACGATGAGCACCAGGTTTCTGATGTTGGTAGTCCCTTCTGTGCGGACCCTGATATGATACCCTTCATAGGTGGTATCTTTCGCTGCCGTCTTTTCTTCTTCCGGCGCATTCCCCTCGGGGGCGGCGTTGGCGGAATCATGCTCTGCCCGCTCCTTTTTGTTTTGCAGGGGGCTGTTACAGGAAAAAAGAACAACCAATATCATGAAGCCCATTGTTATTTTGCTGTACATCATCCTTGTTTTTTGTGTTTCTGAGCTTTGGTGTCTTTACTGTTGTGAGTCATGTCATTCCCTTTAAACTCCTGTTCTTCATTCTTACGGCTATCGAGATGGTCCCTGATCTCCGGCTTGGGTAAATGGGGCTGTTTGTTTCGCTGGTTGTTGGCGCTATTCACGTTCTTCATAGCAAATAGATTTAAAGTAAACAATATCCTATGCGACACAAAAGCAGTGCCCTACTCCTTTTCCCGGCTATGGGGTGTTTGTGGGAATAATCGTGTTACCCGTGTTCCACTGATTGACGGGCAATATCCACAGTTAACAGCGGTGGCAGGGTTAGCTGAAATAAAGTATAACTTAAATATGTTCAATTGATTAGCTCAAACCGGAAGGTATTTGGCAAGATATCTGTCTACACTTTCATGAACAAAAAATACTAGCATTATGAAAAACCTGCCTGCCACTATTGGCCTTGTCGTAATACTGATGCTGCTCTTTTTCTTTAAGGGAAATCCTGACTATGCAGCACAGGCCGCTCCGATAGCAACTAACGGTAGCGTTATTTCCGAAGACGCTCTGCGTCAGTCGGTGGATACCATGCCTAAAAAGCATCACCCTGAAAAGAAGGATTGGAAGAAAAAAGGAAAAGGAATGGGAAAGGATACAACCTGGAGACCCAAGAAAGATAGCGTTCAATAAGAATAAGTAAGATAGATGGTTATCGTACAGTACTCCTGGCCCTTTGCCAGGAGTATTTTATTTTTCCAGGGTACCGAATAAGCCGTTTTTATAGTCTGCTATTGCCTGGTCCGCTTCCTCTGCCGTATTCATCACGAAGTTGTCTTTTGCGGCTACCGGTTCATTGATAGGTTCGGCGCAGAGATATAACAGGCGGGTATCCTCAGCAGCGGTAATATGTATATCGCGGGCCGCATCTTCCTTATCAAACACTACCAGGTGATACCCGGTAACCTCCGTTCCGTTTACATTTATTTTCCCATCTATCACGTATAATAAAGTCCAATAGCCCGATGTTGCTGTTAATGTTACTTCGCTACGGGCATCTACCTTTCCCCAGATAGCTGTAATGGGTGTATAGTTTTTCAGGGGGCCCTTTTTGCCTTCGTAGTCGCCACCCACCAGCGTAAGGTGTACGCCTTCCTTTACCGCCACGGCGGGCATTTCCGAGCCTTTAATGTATTGGTACCAGGGATTCTCGCCCTTGTTGGCGGCGGGTACGTTAAACCATAGTTGTAACAGTTCATAGTTACCGCCCTTTTCCAGAAATTCGGGAGAGGGACCTTCACTGTGGAGGATGCCTTTACCGGCAAACATCCACTGTACGTCCCCTCCGGTCACCGTCATAGCATTGCCGGCATTATCGCGGTGGAAGCCTTGGCCCTGCAGCATAAAGGTAACCGGGGCAAAACCGCGGTGTGGATGCGGATGCAGCCTGTCTTCCGGCGATCCCGGGGCAAAATATTTTACCGGCATATGATGTACGACGATAAACGGGCTGGCAAACCGGAATTGCATAGTAGGCAGCGATTGCCTGACAACTTCGGTATCGGTAATGTGTTTTTCACGTCCTTCCAGCACGTGTAGTATCTTCTTCTCCATAAAAACTATTTTAACGGATCAGTTTCAATCTTGCTTTTTCCACTGAACTACGGAACATCTTGAGGATCAGCACTTCGTAGTTTTCGATTATGATCACTTCTCCCTCACGGGGGATATTACCATGTATGTAATTGATTAAACCGGAAAGTGTTTCATAATGTTCACTTTCAGGGAGCGGGTAAGGCAGCAGCTCGTTGATATCGGCCAGGTATTCGTGTGCGTTAACGATAAAGTTATCATCTTTTTGCTCCACGATAGGCGCCTCATGGTCGTGTTCATCCTGGATATCTCCTACCAGTTCTTCCAGGATATCCTCCATGGTTACAATCCCTTCCGTGTCGCCAAATTCGTTGGTTACAACAGCCATCTGCAGGCGTTGTAGCTGGAAAGTACGCAGGAGGTCTTTGATTTTCATGCTGTCCGGTACATAAAATACTGGCTTCATGATATCTTTAATGTTGACCAGCGTTTTCTCATGCATGCCTTTTACCACATCTTTGGTATATACCACGCCCTGGAGGTGATCGAGGGAGTTACTGTAAACTGGGTAACGGGAATAGCCATCACGGATGACCTGGTCTATCAGCTCAGCCAGCGGCAGGTTAATGTCGAGCGCGGAAATATCTTTGCGGTGAGTAAGGATTTCCTTAACCCGGCTGTCATCGAATTCAAATACGTTCTGGATCAGCTCCCGTTCTGTTTCTTCGATAGCGCCTCCCTCCTGGCTTTCAGAGATAATCAGCTTCAGCTCTTCTTCGGAATGAATTTCAGACTCTCCCGCCGGGGTAATGCCGATCAGGCGGAGGATACTATTGGCTAAGCCGTTGAGCATCCATATAAAAGGACGGAAAATGACGAACAGCGCTCTTAACGGAACGGCTACCACCAGCGTGGTGGGTAATGGCTTACGGATGGCCATTGACTTAGGGGCCAGTTCTCCGAAAACGATATGTAAGATGGTGATAATAGTGAAGGCGATAGCTACTGCAATCACATGTACGGCAGATTCGGCGATATGGATACCCAGTTTATCCATTACCGTGAGTACGATGGTAGTCATCACGGACTCGCCCACCCAGCCCAGCCCCAGGGAAGCCAGGGTGATGCCCAGCTGGGTAGCTGCCAGGTACCCGTCCAGGTTACTTAAAATACTTTTGGCCGCTGCGGTGGTTCTCTTGCCTGCGCCGCCTTTACTGGCGATCTGGGAAGAGCGTACTTTGACAATGGCAAATTCCGCCGCTACAAAGAATCCGTTTAAAAGCACTAATATAATGGTCCAGAAAAGTTGCCAAAGCATGTAGTTCGTAAATTGGTTCGCAACCCCAAATATAGGTAAATCAATTTTTATACGTTGTTGCTATTTTATGAATAACTTCTTTATTGATGATCCGGGGAGGTATTTTTTTTCAAATAGTCTACTTATTTCATAGAGTTTATGTATTTTGTGGTGAATTAAGGCAGGCATATCATAAAAAATGGAGAAAGATACTACTACCCTGGTTGCCCCTGCAGCCAATATCATAGCGGAATCGAAGGCGGTAGCGCCAAAAGAAAACGGCATCAATACCGAAAACAGTACGCTGAGAAAACAGCGCTGGATATACGGATTGGCCGGATTACTGCTCCTGGTAACGGGATTGGGCATTGCCTGGTGGCAGTCGCCCGACTTTCGCGTGTATGTAGAAGATGTCCCTCCTACTTTCTATTATTTCCTCATAGCCGGGTTTATTTTTGCCATGATTGATGGCGCCATCGGCATGTCGTATGGCATTACGTCAACTACCTTTTCGCTGTCGATGGGGATACCGCCGGCATCGGCCAGTACGGCGGTGCATATTTCGGAGATCCTGAGTTGTGGTATTGCCGGCTGGATGCACCTGAGGATGGGAAATATCAACAAAAAGCTCTTTAAACTCCTGATATTACCGGGCATTGCCGGTGCGGTGATCGGGGCTTACCTGTTGTCGTCGCTCGAACATTATGCACAGTATACCAAACCCCTGGTATCCTTATATACCCTGATCCTCGGAACCGTAATCCTGAAACGGGCTATTCAGGCGCAACGCAGAAAGGTAGTGACTAACAAGATAAAACGTATTGGTTTCCTGGGATTTGGTGGCGGATTTATAGACGCTATTGGCGGCGGAGGCTGGGGTTCTATCGTATTATCCTCGCTCATTGCCGGTGGCAGGCATCCCCGCTTTTCTTTAGGCACGGTAAAGGCTACCCGCTTTTTCATTGCCATGCTCAGTTCCCTCACATTTGTTACTGTGCTTTCGCACGTACACTGGGATGCCGTACTGGGTCTCGTATTGGGCAGCGCCATTGCTTCTCCCATTGCAGCCCGCGTATCCAATAAAATTTCCGCTAAAACCATTATGGTAGCCGTGGCAGTGATTGTGATCCTGGTGAGTATGAAGAGCATTTATACCTTTCTGGGAAAAATCATATAGCCCTCCCCGTTAATTAATTGGCTGGTTAACTGTTAATGTAATGGGTTTATCCATTTCATATTCCACCCATACTTTAATCGTTACCGCTTCTCTATCGCTCAGCGGGCGTTCAGGCAGGAATTTAGGAGGCACATTCACGTGGATTTCTGCGGTCCGGTCTTCAAACACGTAGTTATTGTTATTCAACTTTTTGGTGAAATAGCCGATGAGCTGCACGGTAGTGCTATCGTTATGCAACCGCCGGGCATTACGCATCACCTCTCCCACAGTATAGGTCTTATCCTGTACCAGGGCAAAGGGAAGCAACAAACCCAACAACCAGCTTTTCATAGTACTAAAATTAGTATTCAATTTTCATTAAACAATAATCAGCCCTGATTGTTCACGGATCGATTACATTTGGTTAACTTGTACTCTATAAACTTCAGGCATGGGATTTTTTAAGACGTACCGCAGCATGTTTACGCTGCTGGCCGGCATTATAGCAGGCAGTATCGCAGGGCTCATATTCGGTGAAAAAGTTGTTGTAATAAAGCCCATCGCCGACATATTCCTGAACCTTTTATTTACTGCTATTATACCACTGGTATTTTTCTGTATTGCCAGTGCCATTGCTCATATTGAAGCTGGTAATAAGCTGGGGCGTATATTGGGCGTAATGTCGCTGGTATTCCTGTCAACCATTCTTTTCTCTGCATTCTTAACCATAGTAGCGGTATGGATTTTCCCGATACATCAGCAGGTAACGCTGAGTCATGATATTAACCTGGAGCAGCCGGGCAACTGGGGCGACCAGGTCGTTAAACTCCTTACTGTAAATGAGTTTTACGAGATACTGTCCCGCAAAAATATGTTGCCGTTTATTATTTTTTCGGGTATCACCGGCCTGGCAGCTATGCGCGCAGGTGAGCGTGGTAAAGCATTCCGGCAGTTTCTGCATTCCGGCAACGAGGTGATGAAAGATGTGCTCATTGTGATCATGCGGCTTGGCCCCGTTGGTTTAGGCGCTTACTTCGCTTACCAGGTGGGCACTGTAGGCCCAAAATTGTTTGGTACCTACGCACATTCCCTGGGTATCTATTATGGCTTCGGCACCTTGTATTTCCTTGTTGGCTTCACCTTATATGCCTTCATTGCTGGTGGCATGCCGGGCATCCGCATCTTCTGGAAAAACAACATTATACCCACGCTTACCGCAGTGGGTACCGGTAGCAGCATTGCTACCATTCCCGCTAATCTCAATGCAGTAAAAGCGATGGGCGTACCCGAGGATATAGGCGGTGTGGTAGTCCCCCTGGGAGCCACCCTGCATAAAGATGGCTCCAGTATTTCTTCTATTATTAAGATGGCGGTTGTATTTGCCATGTTTGGCAAGAGCTTCGATGGGCCGGGCATTATCCTCATGGCGCTCGGTGTTACCGTTATTGCCAGCATTGTAGAAGGTGGTATTCCCAATGGCGGTTATATTGGGGAGATGCTGGTAATGAGCATCTATGGCTTCCCAATAGAGGCCTTGCCCCCACTGATGATTATTGGTACCCTTGTAGATCCGCTGGCCACTATTCTCAATGCCACAGGCGATAATGTAGCCGCTATGCTGACAGCGCGGTTTCTTCGCGGGCGATCGCCGGCAATTTCTTAAACGCCTGTTCCAGGTCGGCCAGCAGGTCGGCTGTTTCTTCCAGTCCTACCGACAACCGGATGAGGCTATCGCTCACACCCGCTGCTTTTCTCTTTTCAGCAGGAATAGATTTATGGGTCATGGCCGCAGGGTGACAGACCAGGCTCTTAATACCACCCAGGCTTTCCGCCAGCTTGAAGTAATGTGTACCCGTTACGAAAGCGGTAGCTGCCCCGGAGGTATCGTCTTTGAGCGTAAAAGAAATGATTCCTCCAAATCCTTTGCTTTGCTGCTTTGCCAGTTCATGCCCCGGATGCGATGGCAGCCCCGGGTAAAATACTTTCTCTACGGCAGGATGTTGCTCCAGGTATTCAGCCAATGCCTGTGCGTTGATGCCATGCTGTTTGATGCGCAGTGGCAGGGTTTCTATGCCCCTGATCAGGAGGAAGCTGTCGAACGGCGAAAGAATAGCGCCACAGGCATTTTGGTAAAACTTAATTTCTTCGCCCAATTGCGGCGTTTTTGAGATGACTACGCCTGCGATTAAGTCACTATGGCCGCCGAGGTATTTGGTAGCGCTGTGTATGACCAGGTCTGCGCCCAATTGCAACGGCTTTTGCAGTATGGGGGAAGCAAAGGTATTATCTACGCAAAACAGGCAGTTATGCGCTTTGGCAATACGTCCTATCGCTGCAATGTCGGAAATCTTCAGCGTTGGGTTGGTGGGCGTTTCCAGCCAGATGAGGCGGGTGGCCGGCGTAATGGCATTGAATACGGCCTGTGTATCGGAAGTATCTACATATTTTACTTTGATACCAAATTTTTCATATACCTTATGAAAGAGGCGGAAAGCGCCGCCATAAATATCGTCTACTGCTACAATTTCATCGCCGGACTTTAGCAGTTTAATCACTGCATCTATGGCGGCGAGCCCACTGGCAAAGGCAGAGGCAGCGGCGCCCCCTTCAAGTTGAGCGATAATTTTTTCGGCTGCTTCCCTGGTAGGATTGTTAGACCGGGCATAGTCATAGCCCTTGTTAATGCCGGGTGCGTCCTGCACAAAAGTAGAGGTCTGATAGATAGGTACAGCAATAGCGCCTGTTTGCGGGTCTACCGGGATAGAATGAATCAGTTGGGTGATAGTGCTCATCTTCGTTTGATTTTTAGTTTGATGAAAAAATGATTAAACAGGTCCGGTTAAATGAGCATATCAAGAAGTGGTGGGTGGGCGCAAAAAAAAACTCACCTGGATGCCAGATGAGTTTTTACATTATATGATAATGCGATTAAAAACATGTAATCTGACTTATCTTTCCCGCTAAAAGCGTGGATGGATGCAGCACCTTTCCCGCTTTCGCGAGATGGTTGCTAAGGATTCGCAGGGCCATTTCCCTCCTCCTTTCTTGATAAGCTATTTAAAGAACTGGTGCAAAGATAGGGCAGAAAATTTAATTACCAAATTTATTTCCTACAAAATCAGTAGACTATTGTTTTGCCAGTGTTAAACGCATGCCTTCTTCGTAAGGTGTAGGTTTAACATGAAAGTGATTTTCAAATTTTGACGAATCCAATATATAGGGGTAGTTGTTCTGGTAAAGCATTTCCTTCATTTCCCGGATGGTGGGATCAAACAACCCGGAGATGGTGAGCATAAAGCCACCCAGCTTCATGTACCGGGGTTTTACGCCCATTTGTGCGGCAATCATCTGCATATAACCTTTACCGTCGGGTGCAGGATTGGCTGTAGGCAGGTGCCACACCTGGTTCCAGGAACTGTCATCCTGCGACAACAGGTAAAGTCCTTTGGCGGCATCCGGGGTAAAAGTATAAGTATGTGTGAGGGTATCTTTTCCCAACCACATAGCGGAGCTTTTACTTTTGAATTTGTCGATGATAAGGAGGTTGAGGAAGCCGGTTTTATCTGCGCCCGGACCGTAGAAATCTGCTGCCCTGGCAATGGTAGCGGTGATATTCCCTGCTTTTACTTCATTCATTAGTTGAGTGGCGATAGCCGCGCGTACCTGGCCTTTTTTACTGCTTGGCCGGTACGGTGTATCTTCTTTCATAGGGCCGTTTACTAACCCGTACGAGTATACGTTGTCGAAGAAGATCAGTTTAGCGCCGGTAGCTTTACAAGCTGCGATAACATTATTCATGATCCGGGGCCAGGCATCGGACCAGACCTTAGTGTCATATTTGAGCCCCGCTGTGAGGAATACGACGGCGCTTCCCTTCACGGCGTTGAGTGTTTGCGCCGCATCGGTGATATCTGCAGCTACCAGGTCGGTGATGCCGGCAATTGATTGTGGGGAGCGACTAACGAGGCGTACCCTTTTCTGGTTGCTGACCAGTGTGGTGGCCAGTTCATTAGCAATAATACCTCCTGCGCCGAGGATGGTATACAAAGGTGACTCAGACATAAATGATAATTGTAGATGTAAGTAAGACGAACAAGTGATTAAAATATTGCGTTCTCTGATCAGGGATCCAGTGGGTCCATAGCGTTAGCCTGCAGGGAGCGGAGATCAGGCATAAATGACAAAAAGTAAAGGCCTGTTTGCTGGATATCCGCTACCGGCACATAACCCAGTTCGGTGTTACAGCGTTGTGCAAACACGGGGCTGTTTACATACACCAGGTGCATGGCATCAGACACACACAACATGCGCTTATCCACCGGCATACCGCTTCTCCAGGCCAGTCGCACGGCGTTGCGTAAATTGGTGGTCGTATGCCGGGCATAGGGGTCTACCAGCACCGCAGACGCGGGGATTTTCAATTCCTCTACCAGGTATTTTTTCATTTCTACTCCTTCTGAAAATGTAGTGAACACCGGCCTTACATGCCCTCCGGATACAATAATGAAAGGCACCTGTCCCTTACGGTATAAGTCGGCTCCCATGCGACAACGGTTTTTACCGATTTCGCTGATGTGCTCTGTCGATTTGGGACTGGCGCCCAGGATCACCATGGCCGGATAAGTGTATTTACTCCAGTCGGTTTTCTTTATCTGCTTCCAGGCTGCGGCGTTGAGGGCCGACAAGGGCTCATAACGGATGGCTTCTTCACGCCGGTTGAGGGTGAGTAAGCCTAGTGCCAATCGCAGGGATGGTTGAAAGAAAAGGGTGTTCTTCTCTCCTGCTTTCGCTACCAATCGCTGTACAGCGCTCTTATATGCGGGTGACGCTACATAAAATGCGGCGGAATCGATGGTCGGATAGCGTTGCCCCTTCCCTGCCGTATAGCCGTTAATGATATAGTTGATACCGTTGGCGGCATCTTTCCATGCTGCTTCCAGCAATTCATTATCGCCTTTGCCGGCATAGAGCTGAAACAGTCCACTGGCGCGCATTTCATGAAACAAGGTCGCCATCTGCCCGGGATCCTGCCGCCATAAACGCAGTAATGCACCTGTTACATCCCGGATGGCGTCGTCCGAAAACAACAACGCTTCGGCGGGAGCTTCCTTATTCACTGGATGGGCTATACGTTCCTGGCAGGTAAGCAGCACATGCTGTAGCGTACTATCTTTCTCCAGCAACACGGGCAGGCCTGGCAAACGTTCCATCAGGGTAAAAAGGTAGAAATTCCTGTCCTGTAACAGGGATGGCCCGGCGATAAACCGGTAATGCGGATCAGGTGCACTGTGTTGACTGTAAACGGCTGGTAAGAAAATGAATAACAGCAGGATGTTTATTAAGCAGATTCTCATAAGGCGCATGGAAATGATATTACTACCGCAATAATAATACAAAAACCCACCTGAATTTTGCAGCGCCAAAAGATATTTAAAATTTATTATACCAACGGTAACCGGCCGGGAAGCCCGGCCTTTATTATATAAAAAAAATTAATGTATTAAATCTGCTAATATATAGCCAATTCAACCGAAAACACATACCCATATTCATTGTTTTCAATTGATAATCTATTAGTTATGGAAAATAAAATCATCTATTTTCGTTCTTTAGCCGGGAAAGCCACTCCTGCCAACCCAATTATTATAATGTAACAATGTACAAATTACCCGAAAAAAAGACGTTTACCCGTTACGCAGTGTTAACCATCATAGTACTGGTGCTGATGACATTCTTCATGATCTTTTTTTTAAAGAAAAAGGAATCCATGCAACTAGGTATGGTGGTAAAACATCTCGTTGCCACTAAAGCCGATGTTGGTCACATTGACCAGGCGGTACAGCTATTGTACGCGGCCGATAATAATTTCCGTATCTATACCCTTACATACGACCGCAAATACCTGCAGACTTATATTACACAATTAAATGGCATTACAGCCCACCTGGACAGCGCCCTGACTTCGGAAAAGGATGAGCAGCAACTGGAAGTGCTGATGGCCGACAAAGCCCGGAAATCATCCCTGTTCCTGCAAACACGGCAATATGTGGACTCGCTCCTGCAGTTGTCGCAGGTATGGGATACTACCGATATTCCTTCTCCTGAAAAACAGTTAAACCAGATTAAACTTCCGCAAATAAAACCGGCAACAGACACGATCGTCACTACCCAGGTAGCCACCTCACGGGGGAAGAAAAAGTTGTTTGGCCGCCTGAAAGATGCGATCAACAATAAGTCCGGCGTTCAGCAAACCAATCGCCAGGTAACCATTGTGCAGCGCGAGGCCGGCGATAACGGGGCTTTTACCAAAGAACAACTGAAAAAGATCCAGGATACCTACGCTAATTTTTTAAAGAATGCCACGGAAAGCCATAATACCCTGAAACAAAAAGAATATGCGCTGGTGGTGGCCAACGAGCGCCTGTTTTCCGAACTGCTTCACCTGATGGCCGCATTGAAACAAAACATTACAACGGAAACGGATAAACGCCGGCTGCAGCTGGGACAAGATATTGATCATTCGCTATACCAACTTGATAAGCACAACTCCTGGGAGATTCCCCTGATACTGCTGATGGTAGGCATTGTGATCTATGGCATCACCCGGCTGTACCGGTACGACCTGGCTCTGTTGAAAGCCAAGCAACAGGCCGAAACGTTTGCGCAACAAAAAAGCGATTTTGCGGCCACAGTGAGCCACGAAATCCGTACGCCGGTACAGTCGATAATTGGATTTTCGTCCTTGCTGGAGCGGGATAAATCACCCGAAACCATATCCGCGCTTCGCCATTCGGCACAGATGCTGTTACAGATTGTCAATAACGTGTTGGACTATACGCGAATGGAAACAGTTACCCCTGTGTTGCGCCAGGAAAAATTTGCCCCCCGCATCACTATTGAAGAAGTATGCCAGGCCTTGTCTATCCAGGCCGAGATGAAATCGCTCCCCCTGATCGTTAACATCTACTTTCCCAGCACCTTGCAGGTGATAGGCGACGATTTCCGGTTGAAACAAGTATTGATCAACCTGGTAGCGAACGCTATTAAATTCACGGAAAAGGGAAACATCACCGTTACAGCGCATATGCGCGACAATAACCTGTTACAGGTAAGCGTAAAAGATACTGGTCCAGGTATTTCCCATAAAGAACTACCTTTGGTATTCAACGCTTTCTCCCAGGGAAATAACCATTATCATAAAGGAAGCGGATTGGGATTACATATTACGAAGAAAATCATCGATCTGCATAACGGTAAAATTCATGTGGAGAGCCTTCCAGGTAAAGGCACCACTTTTTATTTTGAAATCAGGTACCAGGCGATGCCCGCATCTCCGGCTACCAAAAAAATTATCGTCCCCGTGAGTAATACACCTACCAATGCCACCATTCCTGCAGGAATCCGATTACTGGTGGTAGAAGACAGTATCCTTAACCAGAAACTGTTGGCACTGATGCTCAACAGGATGCAGGCCTCCTTTCTCATTGTTTCTTCTGCAGAAGAAGCACTGGAGGTATACCAGCGTGAATCCTTCGATTTCATCCTTACCGACATTGATCTTCCCGGTATCGACGGACTGATGCTCACCGCTATGATCCGTGAACTGCCTGACAAGAAAAAGGCCAGCGTAACCATTATCGCCATTACGGGCAACGTAATGGAAGATGATATTTCGCTGTATTTACGTTCGGGGCTAAACGATTATATCATGAAGCCTTACCGCGAAGAGGATATCCTGGAAAAAATAACGAGGCATCACCAAATGGTCTAAATTGCAGCATGACTATCGCCGATCAGATTATTGACTTCAACAGCCATCTGCATTTTCCTGGTAAGTTACCTCCCGGTATCCGTGTTATGAATCCTTTTAAAGAGGGTCCTGGCATTATGGATATTATGACGAAGTTTTATAAAAAGTTTTACGACGATCAAAAGCCCCGGCAGCTAATCCTGGGCATTAACCCCGGCCGGCTGGGTTCGGGTGCCACGGGCGTACCTTTTACAGATACTAAAAGGATGTGGGAGAAATGCGGTATCGAAATCCCAGGACTGAAAACCCATGAACCCTCTTCTGTATTTGTATATGATGTGATTGATGCCTATGGTGGCGTAAAGAAGTTCTACCGGCAATTTTATATCAGCTCAGTATGCCCATTGGGGTTTACCGCTGTACAGCCCGGCGGCAAGGAAATCAACTACAATTATTACGATAGTACGGCGCTGACCAAAGCCGCTTACGACTTCATTATAATAAGCCTGAAAAAGCAGCTGGAATGGAATATCAGCCGGGAAACCTGTTATGTAATGGGAACAGGCAAGAACGCGGCCTTTTTGCAGGCCCTGAACAACAAGGAACACTTTTTCAAAAAAGTGGTTCCTCTGGAGCATCCCAGGTTTGTGATGCAGTATAAATCCAAAACCAAGGCCGTTTATATCGACAAATACCTCCAGGCTTTTGCCGACTTCGCCTGACCCCAGATTGTGGATTTATTACGCCGTCTGCCTGGCAATTTGTTCCGCAATGTTGTTCAATAATTGCATATCCAACCGGTGTCCGCTGTCAGTAGCACCTGGCGCCCGAACATATCCGTCTTCATCTTTTTCCATAGCAACCTCCTCCCCGTCAATATCCACCAGGAAACGCTCAGGAGTACAAGGCCTTACATAAAACCGTCCGCCGGTTGTTTTAATCATAAAAGCATTCATAAGATCCCTTTTAAAAGATCTTAACGCAAATCACAGACCAGCAACATCAGGATAAAAAATTAAAATATTTGTTCCAGACCCCTTCAAATTCGGCAGCTGAAATCTGTTCAGAGATCAGCTGGGTATCTGCCGAAAATTCTTCTATTTCGGGTATTATCAGGCCAGATAGGGCGGTGCCGCCAAAATGAAACTGGGGACAGGCAATGCCGAAGCTGCCATCCGGGTATATCTCTATTTTCCGGCTTTCATAGCGCTGGGCATCGATTTCGCTATACAGCAGTTCGGGTTCATCTTTAAAAGGATGAAGCCAGGATATCTTGAGGTATTCCATCGCTTACATTTTTACCAACCGGCAGTCCCAGGTATCTTTAGGTTGCTCCCTTACGGGGTCGGGTGTTACCACCCCGGTTATCTGGTAGATATTTCCTTCTTCATGTAAACGGTCGCCTACCTGTGGCGTCATCGAGTCTTTAAAACGGATCGTGGCAAGGATACCGAAGGATTTATAGCTACGGATCTTCAGGATGTTCGCAGATCTTACGGGTGTCATAAATGCCACTTTTTTGCGATTGTGATTCCGGTAGAGGGAAAACATCAGCCAGATTGCTATGGCAAACAGGCTAAGTAACAGGAGATTCACGGCTTTTTCAGGTTTAGGTAGTGATCAATATATGGTTGAATACGCCTCTCCGTTGGCATAGTAACCGGCAGAGGTCTTACAATATAGCGATTTTAATATATGTAAACAATTTTTTTATTTTTCCGGCAGACGCCTACCGCGGCATTCCTGCAGGCTTTCGGGTACATCGGCCTGTGAATGCGTAACTGGCGGATACTGCCTATACTTGTTTTGGGGGCTGATCGAAAATCAGCAGTGGATCATCGTAGGTGAAAGTATAACCTAGCTTATTTCTCAGTTTACTGGACCCCACTATTTTATAAGGCTGTTCTTCAGCGGGTGTGCGCCGGGGCAGTTGCAGTCCTATGGCCTGTGCAGCAGCCTTGTAGTAGGCGCAGCGCAATGGATGCCGGGTAGCACAGGCATTGAATATTTCTCCCCAGGCTTCTTTCTCAATCACCATTTGGATAACGCCGATACAGTCATCCCGGTGAATGGCGTTCATCGGTTGTTCATTTACCCGCTTCCCTTCCAGCAAACGACGTTCGTCAGGTATCCGGTCATAGCCGATGAGGCCTCCGAAACGTAGCACCGTGGTTTCAAATACAGGTGATTCCATCAACAATGTTTCCGCCGCTCTTAATGCCTGTCCATTGGGAGTATCCGGCATTTCCTCATTGTCTTCCGTCACCAGCCCATTGATGTCGGCATATACAGACGTAGAACTCACAAATAATACTTTACGGATAGCGGTTGTTTCAACGAAACTACGCAGCAGGGCTATTTCGGTGATATGTGCTTCTTTTCCTCTTTCCTTGCGCGGCGGGATATTCACAATAAGGATATCCGCATCCCAAAATGCGTCCGGGCCAGACAACACCTCTTCTGACAACACCATTTCATAAGCCTCCAGCCCCAGCGCTTCCAACTCCCTCACGCCGGCAGCCGATGTCCGGGCACCTTTCACGCTGTAACCTGCCGCCTGCAGGTGCAGCGCTAATGGTTTTCCGAGCCAGCCACAGCTTAAAATGCTGATCTTAGTTTGTTGCGTCATATCACTACTTTACGTTTACACTACACGTTACACCGCCAGGAGTACCAATTTGCATCGGATTTCCTACCCGTATACAACCTACCCACAGGTGGCGGCGAAGATAAAAACATTTGACGGCATCTCCCCAAATCCGTCGAATATATAAAATATCACAGCGGATATAGGTTCCACCTGGTTCCCATGGAAGACGCCTGTTACCTTGCACCAGTATTCAAATGATTGAAGCACCTATAAATGTTTTTACATGAAAATTACCAATTCGCGGTCAAAGAGTGTGCAGCAGATCTTTTCGGAGATACAGCAACACTTTCCGAATGCTAAGTTGAAGAAGCCGTTTCTAAGCCCCCAAACGATTATTGTTCCCCAGGGCAACTACAAGTTCCTGTTGCAATACAAGCAACAATATTTACGCGTAGATTTTATGCCGCCGGTTATCTGGACGATAGGCGGTATGCTGGCAGGTTGGGGTATTTTCACCATTTTACTGAGCATATTATTTCAGCAGCTGGTGATCAGCATTGGCGGTGTAATCCCGGTGATTATCGGGCTACTGATCATTAAGGCAGTATTTAAATCCACCCGGGCTGATGAATTCAAGTCGTTTGAAGACGAGGCTAACATGCTCGTCAACAGCAGCCATCAGGGCATTTAGCCGGCCTCTCATCACTGTTTATACCCCCCTGGTTTTGAAGACTGTGAAAATCCCTTATTTTAGCGTGCTGTTTATAGCCCCACCTATGAAATAATTATTGACCATCGAAAAAGCGAACTATGATCCGCACGCTGATAATTGATGATGAACCCGCCATCAGGAAGGATCTGGAATGGCTAATGAAGCGATACGGCGATTATGTGGTGCTGGGCAGTTGTGGCAGTATTGCCGAAGCGAAAGTAATTATTCCCAATACCGAACCTGATTTGTTGCTGCTCGATATCGAGTTACTGGATGGTACAGGATTTGAATTGCTGCAGCAATTCCCGGACAGGAGCTTCCGGGTCATTTTTATTACTGCCTACAATCAGCATGCCATCAAAGCCATTAAATTTGGGGCTTACGACTACCTGCTGAAACCTGTAGACGAAGATGAACTGGCGGCTACCCTGCAACGTTTAAGAGCGGAGGACCCTATACCTCACAAAGTGCAGCTGGAAGTAGCAGATCAGCACCTGGGTAACAAAAAGCCAGGGTTACATAACCGCATTGTACTCCGCTCCCATCAATACCTGCAGGTAGTTTCCTTTGAAGAAATACTATATTGCCAGAGCGATGGCAGCTACACCACCTTTCATCTCCTGGATAAACGAAAAGTGATGGTATCCCGGCCTATCAAAGAATATGAAGAATTATTGCCGGAGGCCTGGTTCATTCGTATACACCAGTCATATATTGTGAATCATCATTTCATAGACCGGTTCCTGAAAGATGGGATATTGATATTGAAAGAAGGCAGTGAAATCCCGGTTTCTTACCGTAAGCGGGACTTCGTACGGCAGTTTCTTACCGGCGATCAACCATGATAAATTTCCGGATCATACTCCTTGCGGGCTTACTGTTTTGCTGTTTGCTCTCCTGCCGTCAGCAGGGCTCGCAGACGCGTACATACGATACCACTGTAATTGCCAACTCCCCTGTGGTCGACAGCCTGAAACAGTGGATCGACAGCGTTGACCGGTCGACCACACCAGCTACGCGAAAAAAGGTGGAATCGTTGTATGCCGCTGCTATGGCGGGGGGCGAGCGGGCGCAGGGATATTATTATTACCTGATAGGCAAGCTACAATGGCAGCCCGACAGCAACAAAGCAGCCATAGCAAGCTTCCTGCGCATGCTTCCTCCCGGGTCCATCGATACCACCCGCATGACTGATCTATACCTGCTGCAACAAATGGCCCTGCTTCGCCTGGATCTGAAAAAGAAGATAGATGACAGCACCTTTGCCAGGATTTATCAGCTACTGGATATAGCGGCACGTTTTCACTACCCCGATATATTCCGTGTATACGACCTCGCGGCTGAAATCCATTTCCGTTACGGCGTTTATGACAAAGCGAAATTATACACTGACAAAGCCACTGCAAGTTACCCTAACTCTGATGATAACTATTATCATTCCTACCTGATGGAGGCACAATCGCGGATTGCTGAACGGCAACACAATTATCCACTTGCCTTGCGCTACGAAGACAGCGCCCTGGTGCTGGCGCTGCGGCAACCCGACTCCTTGCGGATTGCCACTGTATATTCTGCCCTGGGAGTATTGTATGAAAAAATGGGTCAACAGGCCAAAGGCCATGCCCTTATGATACAGGCATTTCATATCAAGGAGCGGGAGAATAAAGTATCGTTCCGGGAATATGTGAACTATGGACAAATGTTTATGGAAGAAGCGCAGTACGCTCCTGCTGTCTTCTACCTTCAAAAGGCAGTAGACATGGCAAGAACACCCACCAATGCCAGCAATCTCAGCTCTGCCTACAACACCTTGTATACCATTTACTACCAGAGCGGTGATTATAAAAAAGCGGTGTTATACCTCGACTCTGCATCCAACATGGCGCTTACCGCCCTGGAAGAAGAACAGCTGAAAAAAGTAATGGAACTGCAGGCACTGAATGAACTAAAAGAGCAACAGCATAAAACCCTTGATATCAGCCGCCAATATAATAACCAGGCGATCATTCTCCGCCAGCAGCGGGTTATATTACTGATCCTGGGTATCCTGATGATAGCGGGCGTTTCCCTCGGACTGGTGTTGATCCGGCAGCGAAAACTCAAAACACAGCAACATCATATGGCCCTGGAGCAACGCCTACTGCGCAGCCAGATGGAGCCACATTTTATCTTTAACACCCTGGCTGTATTACAGAGCTTCATCCGGCATGATGAAAAAGAAAAAGCCGTAAAGTATCTTAACAAATTTGCCCGGCTGCTGCGGCTTAACCTGGATAATTCCCGCCATAACCTGGTACAGCTGCACCAGGAAGTAGAAGCGCTCGAAAACTATCTCAGCTTGCAGACCATTCGCTTTGGAAATATCTTTGATTATGCTATACACCCGATTGAAGGATGTGAAGAGATGGATATACTTATACCACCCATGCTGATGCAACCCTTCGTGGAAAATGCCATTCAGCATGGTATGCGCAACCTGGCCTATAAAGGGCATATCAGCGTACAACTACAGCTCCACAACGATTTACTGCATTGCGTAATAGAAGATAACGGGCATGGACTGGCGGCCAGCTCAAGTGCCGGCAAACATTCGCTCTCTGGTATTATTACGCGGGAGCGGCTGAAAATACTCAGCAAAGAAACCGGGAAGCTGGCATCCATCGTTGTTAGCGACAAACAGGAAAAAGGAGAACATGGCGTAAAGGTTACACTCATTATACCTACACAACGGGAAAAGTGATTAGCCCGCCTGTTGTGCATGCCATAACAGGTAGTATTTTATGGCGGCAATGCAAATCACCACTGTAAAAGTCACCGCATGATTCAGAAGCGCCACGGTCCGGAATTCTTCATGGGCAATACTGCGGTCATTTTCGCCGATATAAGGCTTTTCCACCAGCTTCCCCTGGTAAGTGTTAGGGCCACCGAAACGGCAGTCGAGAATGCCGGCTAATGCGGCTTCGGGGTATCCTGCATTGGGACTGGTATGTGCGGCGCCGTATTTTACAACGAAATGCCAGGCACGGCTGCTGCCATACAAAATGATCATCAACCCGGCGGTAAGGCGCGCAGGAATGTAATTGGCTACATCGTCCAGTCGCGCGGCAAAGCGCCCAAAATACAAGTATTTTTCATTCTTATAGCCAATCATCGAGTCGAGGGTGTTGATCATTTTATACATCATCATACCGGGCAGCCCCAGCACTGCATAAAAGCACAATGGGGCCACTACCCCATCACTCAGGTTTTCCGACATCGACTCCATTACCGCTATTCGCACCTGGTCGGGTGTTAGCTGGGTGGTATCCCGGCCTACAATCCGCGACAGGCGCTGACGGCCTGCCTCCAGTCCATCGTGTTGCAGGGCATTAAATACTTCCCGTCCTTCCTTCAGCAGGCTTTTATTGGCCAACGCAAAATAGACGAAAATGGTACTAAAGCTGTAATAAGCCAGGGGCCAGGGTGCCAGGGCTCTTTGTACACCATAAAAAAAGAGATATATGACCACGCAACAGGTAACCGTCAATAAAGCTCCTTTCCAGAAACGGGCGTCCCCGCTATTCAGCCATTGTGTGCCGTAATGAATCAGTTTACCATAGCCCTTTACCGGGTGCGGCCAGCTTTGGGGATCTCCTAATATAAGATCCATCAAATACCCTAACAGTAAAGGCAATACGAATTTCAGTATAAGGTCCATTGGCGCAAAGCAGTAGTCAATAAAGTATTGTCGGCAACGCTGCGGCAGGCAACACGGCAATGACCTTGTTCCAGCCCATAAAAATTGGCCGCATCGCGGATAAGAATGCCATGATTTTCGAGCAGCCACGCCTTCAGCGCTGCGGCAGTACCCGTCAACGTTTCAAAAAGAAAATAGTGCGTATGTGTGGGCCATACCTTGAACTCCGCCATTTTCCGGATGCTTTCCCGGAATTGGTAAGTTTGTTCCAGCAAGGTATCCGTTGGCAGCTGAAACTGACCGGGATGGGCAACAATATAGTAGCCCGCCTCCAGGGCCAGGCTATTGACCGACCAGGGCATTCTATAGGCTCGCACCCGGTCGACCAGCTGTTTCCCGCCAGCAAGATAACCCAGTCTCAATCCCGGAATACAGCAGGTTTTAGTAAGGGACCGTATCACCAGTACATTCGGCAGGCGGTGCAGGTGCGGCAACATGGTAGCCGCATCGCGTGTGAACTGGATATAGGCTTCATCAATGATGAAAATAGTGTGTTTATTCAGGTTCACCAGGTGTTGCAGCGACCGCTCATCGAATGCATGCCCCGTTGGATTGTTGGGATTACAGATAAATACCATATCTGTCATAAAAACAGTATCGCGGGTTAGCTTGTCCCAGAACAGGTATTGCACCTGGTGACGGTACAGTTTGCAGGCGTCGGCATATTCAGCGAAGGTAGGCGCTATGATCGTAGCAGTGGCGCCTGTAAAAGCCTGTGCCACGAGGTAAATAGCTTCCGTACCGCCATTAGTGACCATAACGGTACCAGGGGCCAGGCCGGCCTGCTTCTCAAGCAGGCTTTGTAATTTCACCCCTCCAGCATCCGGATAATGGTCTATGTCGCCCACTTTACCGGCAAGATGCGCTTTCAATCCTTCTGATAAGCCGCCGTACCAGACATTGGAGCTGAAGTCGGCCTTGATGGGCCGGTCAAACAGGTAGCCATCGTCCCCGTGTCCTTGTATCATAGTGCAGTTAAATTATAGTTCCAGCGCCTTGTAAACAGCCGGAATATCCAGATGTTCACGGATATGTGTTGCTAGTTTGTTATATTGTATTTCTTTGAATGCACGATAGTCAAAATCCTTTACAGTAGTATCTTTACCACATTGGGCCAGTAAATCATTTACCACTGTGTCGTTGTCGAGTATGCCGTGCAGGTAAGTGCCCCAGCATTTTGCATGAAGGAAATACCCATCGGTGGTACCATCTGTAAATTCATTGAGCGGCGCACGGTTTTCACAGCTGGTATCTCCCATATGTATTTCATATCCTTCACATAACTTAGTTTGTTGGCGGTAATAAAAGCGGCGCTGTCGGGTAATCTTTTCCGGGGTAAGTACCGTGGTTACCGGTAAAATACCCAATCCCGGTATTGTAGCCGGCGCTCCTTCCACCCCATCGGGATCGGCTACCTGTAATCCCATCATCTGGTAGCCGCCGCAAATGCCAATGACCACCTTATTTCGTTTGTGCGCTTCCGTTACAGCGGCGGCGGTGCCATTGTTCCGGATCGCCACCAGGTCGCCGATTGTATTTTTGCTCCCCGGCAAAATAATGATATCTGCTTCGGCCAATGCTGCCGGGTTGTCTGTATAAAAGAGGTTTACCCGTTCATCTTTCTCCAGGGCATCAAAGTCCGTAAAGTTAGACATATGCCGCAATAAAACTACTGCAATATTAATACGGCCGGCGCTCCATCCTTTTTGCTTCAACGATAGTGCCACGGCGTCTTCTTCTTCGATATGAATATCATGAAAGTAGGGCAGCACGCCGGTTACGGGTACGCCGGTAATTTTTTCCAGCATGGTACGTCCTTCGGCAAAAAGGCGGATATCGCCACGGAATTTATTGATAATGATGCCTTTGATCAGCTGTCGCTCTTCCGGCGGCAATAAGGCGATGGTGCCGTAAACACTGCCGAAGATACCGCCGCGATCGATGTCGGTTACCAGGTATACGGCGGCGCCGGCGTGTAGTGCAATGCGCATATTGGTGATATCGCGGTGCCGTAAATTGAGCTCTGAAATACTGCCGGCGCCTTCCATCACTACCGGGTTAAACCGGTGCGAGAGGCGGTTAAAAGCCTGCTTTACTTCGTCGAACAAGGCACGCTTATCATCTTCCATGAAATATTCCCAGGCCGATTGGTTACCGGCGGGTTTGCCATGCAGCACCAGCTGGGCGGTTTTATCGGTGGTAGGTTTGAGCAACACCGGGTTCATATCTGTGTGACAAGGTATGCCTGCCGCTTCTGCCTGTACCGCTTGTGCGCGGCCTATTTCAAAACCTTCGGGCGTAGCATAGCTGTTGAGTGACATATTCTGCGCCTTAAATGGCGCTGGTGCATAGCCATCCTGTTTAAATATACGGCAAAATCCCGCAGTGATCACGCTCTTGCCTACATCGGAGGCAGTACCTACAAACATAACCGGCCGCAGTTGTTTCATATATTACCCGCTTTAAACGGGAACGAAGATATTAACTTTCATAAAAGAATTCTTTCTTTGCATGGCATGAAACCACAGTTCCTCATTGCGGCGCCGCATAGCGGCGCCGGCAAAACCACGGTTACCTTTGGCCTGCTGAGCGCCTTACGGCGACGCGGACTACGAGTGCAACCATTCAAATGCGGTCCCGATTACCTGGATCCCCAGCTCCATACCCTAGCAGCCGGGCAAACCAGCATTAACCTCGACCGGTACATGATGACCGACGCGCATGTACAGGAAGTGTATGCCCGCTACCTGCAGGCCGCAGATGTGGGTATTGTAGAGGGAGTAATGGGCCTTTTTGACGGCGCCCGCAAAATGGAAGGCAGCGGGGCAGCTCTCGCCGCTTTCCTCAACATACCGGTGATACTGATTGTAGACGCCAAAGCCATGGCCTATTCAGCGGCGGCATTGTTATATGGATACAAACATTTCTATGCGGATATCAACATCGCCGGCGTTATCTTCAACTTCGTGAATTCGGCGGCTCATTACCATCTCTTACAGGAAGCCGCGGCCGATGTCGGGATTCCGGCATTGGGCTATTTACCCGAAACAGCGGCTATTTATATTCCTTCCCGTCACCTGGGTCTATATGTAGCCGACGAAACAGATTACGAGCGGGCGATAAACCAGGCTGCCAACGAACTGGAAAAACATATTGACCTCAGCGCCCTGCTTGCGCATTGTACACAGCCGGCGCCCGCCGTTACCACCATACCTGTGGCGACCGGCAATTTTCGTATAGCCGTGGCCAGGGATGCTGCATTTAGTTTCCTGTACAGGGAAAATCTCCGGATATTATCCCAACTAGGGCCGGTTACCTATTTCAGTCCACTGCAAGACCAGCAGCTGCCTTCTGCCGACCTCCTCTATTTTCCCGGCGGTTACCCCGAGCTGTATCTGCCGGCCTTGTCGGCCAACACCACCTTGCTGGATCAATTACGTACGTATACCGGTAAAATACTGGCAGAATGCGGCGGTATGATGTACCTGGGAACGTCCATTACCAGTGAAGATGGTACCTCCTACCCGATGGCCGGCGTAATTCCTGGTAGCACCAGTATGCAGCCACCGCAACTGTCACTGGGGTACCGCCAGGTATATTTCGGCGATGTGCAATTAAAAGGTCATGAGTTTCACTACTCCCAATATACCGGCGTACCGCTACTAACGGCGCCGGATATACGTGTTTTAACAGCACGGAATGAAATATTGCAGGTCCCTGTTTTCAGGAATGAAAATATCCTGGCGAGTTACCTGCATTTTTATTTTGGAGATAATATAGAAGGATTGAAGAAGGTGTTGGGGATTACTACCTGTTAGTGTCAAGTAAGATCATCTTTTTATTCCCTGCGCAAAAGTACTTATCAAAAAACAGCCCCGCCAAAAGCAGGGCTGTTTTCTTGATAAAAAAATTATTTACCACTTAAACACGTCATCACTCAAACCACCGTTTACCACGGCTTTTTTCAGGGTGAGGCTATTATTATATCCTCCTATATTTGATTGTATTTTATGTGGCATCAGGATACCGCCTTCCTCGCGATAGTCGGCATAGTCGGTGGTAGTTTCGCTGCCTCCCCCACTTTCCTGGCCAACCAGGGCGGTGCTTCTTACTTTAAAGCCGGTTTTAGCATCGTAGTAGTTTTTTACGAGGGCGCCATTGGGAGTAGCAATACTTACTACGTAGGCCGGCGCACCGTTTACATCTTCCATGGTGGGCGACAGCTCCAGTTTGGCGTTATACTCCGGCGCCGCGAAATACAGTTCCGGGAAAAGGAGATTCTTATCTTTCAGGATAGCTTTGTCGGATGCAGAAAGTGGTATTTCCTGTCCGCTGCGGGCTATGCGTACTTCATTACCATTGATCAACAATTTCATGGCGGTTAGACTGGCAATCGGAATGTATACAGTTTCCAGGCGTTTGTCGGGGGTAGCTTTGATGTGCAGTTCCATTTGTGTACCGGAAACGTCTCCTTCTTCATCCAGTGCCAGGTCTTTTACTCCTTTTAATTTATCGGCGCCGCCAATGGCGTCTATATACCGTTTCAGTACCGAAGGACCGGTAGTACCGGCGGGTACAGGAGTATTGTTGTCTGCTTTCCAGCTGTTATTGGCTGGCTTAATATCCGGGAAGTTGCTACCCGGGTCAATCACTACGCTACTCAGTTTCACCGTAGATGGATAGTGGAAAGTCCAGCTGGCGCCACGTTGCCATATTTCAACCGGCAGGCGTACCGTATCTGTTTTTCCGTTTACATCTTTTATTGCGATGACTACCGGCATAGGCATTTGTTGCAGGTTTTGTATAGTAATCAGCGCACCTTGTGCGGGATCGTTTTTAACATACTGTACACCTTTCACCGCCTGATCCAGTTTCCAGGTGCTGAAGAACCAGCCGCGCCAGAACCAGCTGAGATCTTCTCCTGCTACATTTTCTATAGTGCGGAAGAAGTCCCACGGCGTAGGATGTTTAAATGCCCAGCGCTTAATGTATTCCCGGAAAGCATAGTCGAAACGATCGGGGCCTAAAATTTCATTCCGCAGCAGGTTCAATCCCATAGCCGGTTTAAAATAAGCGGCCACGCCATTGTACGACAAATCGATCACGTCAGGGGTATTCATGATAGCTTCCGCCCTGGGGGAAAACAGCAAAGGGGCCATGCGTTGAGCGTTCTGCGGGCTGTTGTATTCTCCTTTGTTGAATTGTGCTGTAGAGATGCCATTGATGAAAGTATTAAAGCCTTCATCCATCCAGGCATATTTACGTTCATTGGTACCTACGATCATGGGGAACCAGTTATGCCCGAATTCATGATCCGTAACGCCCCAGAGGCCGCCCCTGGTAGACTTTGCGGAACAGAAAACGATGCCGGGATATTCCATTCCGCCTACAATACCGGCTACGTTGGTCGCTACCGGGTAAGTGTAGGAAAACCATGTTTTAGAGTAATGTTCAATACAGCCTTTCACATATTCGGTAGATCTGCCCCAGGCATTGTTGCCGCCAACTTCAGGCGGATAAAGCGATTGGGCCAATGCTTTTTTACCACCGGGCAGGTTAATGCGGGCAGCATCCCATACAAATGCCGAAGAGGCGGCCCACGCTACGTCGCGGGAGTTTTTGCAGACGAAATGCCAGGTCCGGTTGCCTTTAGCGGTGTTATTCTTTATCTCTGTGCTATCGCGGATCATCACCGTCTCTTCACTGTTGCGGGCTTTGGCCAGGCGACTGATCTCTTTGGGCGACAATACCTGTGTTTCGTTTACCAGTTCACCGGAACCACCCAGCAGCATATTAGCCGGGGCCGTGATGCTATAGTCGAAGTTGCCGTATTCGAGATAAAATTCAGAAGCGCCCAGGTAAGGAATATTGTTCCAGCCGAGAATATCATCATATACCGCCATACGGGGATACCATTGCGCTATTTCGTAGATCCAGCCATTGGGCGTACGCAGCCGTCCATTACGATCGGTACCATATTCAGCCACTGTATAGGCATAGTCGATCTTTATTTGCAGTGAGGCGCCTGTTTTCATAGCATCTGCCAGGCGTATCTGCATGCGGGTATCATTTACCAGGTAGTTAGCCGGCATTGTTTTACCGTTTACCACCAGGTTAACGGCTTTCAGTTCAAATCCCTGGGTAAAGCTGCGGTTGGCAAACCGTTCCCCGGAAGCGGCTACCGTAGAGGAACCACGGGAGCCCTGGCGGTAAATGTTCTGATCCAGCTGCAGCCATAGGAAGGGCAGCTGATCGGGGCTATTGTTCTTGTACGTAATGACTACGGAACCACTAATCCGGTGTTGGGTGGTGTCGAGGGTTACTTCCATTTTATAGTCCGCCGTATTTTGCCAATACTTAGGGCCGGGCTGGCCGCCGGCGCTGCGGTATTCATTGCCCGGTGCAGGATAAAACAAGGGACCAAAAGCGTCATGCTGGTCATATACCGGTGCAGTTTGGGCCATGCTCTGTTGTACTCCCGTGCTCAATAGCAAGCACGCGATAGCATAGATTTTGTTGATTTTCATCGGAGCGATTAGATTTAACTAAATCGAATATACAGAAAAAGCAGAAAGCGAAAAGCGAAAAGCATAAAGCTGTTGAAGCGATTTAAATACCCGCTGTTCGCTTTATGCTTTTCGCTTTAAGCTTTACAAATGGTGCGCTTTTTTAAAAGCCTTTATCCGGAAGGCAAAAATAATGCTCAGGATACCGGTAGCCCAGAAAGCGGCGGCCATGAGGCCCAATATCGCGGCAATACCAAGGGCGGGATTATCGAGTATAAAAATAGCGATAATGATAAGTACTATCCCTCCTACCAACAGCCAGCCCCAATTGGGGATACCATCTGATTGCAGCTGTATCGAAAAACCTATCAGGCTAATGCCTTTAAACATAAACCAGAAAGCGAGGAATAACGGGATGACCGCCATACTCACTGCCGGGTACAGCATGAGGATAATACCGATGACTACATCCACAATACCTGACGCCAGGGACCATCCCCAACCAGTATGATGTTTACGGTTGCTGAGCGCAAAGGATACTTCAAAGATCCCTGTCACAAAAAAAGTAATGCTAAAAAAGATACTTAATAGTACATAGCTGCTGAAAGGGTTGGAAAAAACAATGCCTCCTGCTATCAGGAATATAATACCATTGAGCAAATACAGCCACCAATACCTGAGGTTGTTCCGGATGCCGGAGATAATTTCTGACATAAAGATTATTTTAATGTTATAAAACGATCGTATTCACTTTTCTCTAACACATCCGGGTATAAAAAGTTCAGCAGAACAGGACCGCAAAAAAACGGGGAAAAGCACTTAACTTTGCCCGGATGATTTAAATCATAGAATTAACAACAGACGGAAATTATCTTTGTGGAATGAATAAGGCGATCAAGCAAGACAGACAACCACCCAATTGGTGGCATCAGGTAGACTTCTTGGGTATTCACGCGGTGCCCTTGTTAGCGTTTTTCACTGGTACAACAGCATTTGACTGGATTTTATGCGGAGTTTTGTACGTAGTACGCATGTTTTTTGTAACAGCCGGCTATCACCGGTATTTCTCGCATCGCGCATTTAAGACGTCGCGATTCTTCCAGTTTATCCTGGCAGGCGGAGCACAGAGCAGCTTACAGAAGGGCGCGTTATGGTGGTCTGCCAATCACCGTATACATCACAAGCATAGCGATACGCCGGAAGATCCGCACTCAGCGAATGTGTATGGCATCTGGTATGCCCATATCGGGTGGATTATGGGGCCGGAATACAAGCCTACCCGTTTTGACCTGATCAAGGACCATAAAGCGAAGGAATTATTATGGCTCAACAAATGGCACATGGTGCCAGCCGTTGTATTGGCTATCGCCGTATACTTTGTAGGTAATAAAGTAAATGGTACCGGTTGGTTTGACTGGTCGGCCGGCCTGTCCACCTTGCTGATTGGCTTTTTCCTCAGCACGGTATTATTATATCATGGTACTTTTACCATTAACTCGCTCATGCATAAAATTGGTAATAAAAGATATTATACCGGAGATGAATCCCGTAACAGTGCCATCCTGGCGTTGATTACCCTGGGAGAGGGCTGGCATAACAATCACCACTACTACCAAAGCGCGGCCAGGCAAGGTTTTTACTGGTGGGAAGTAGATATTACCTACTATGTGATTAAAGTACTGGGGCTGCTCGGCATTGTATGGGAAATACGTCCGATCCCTGCCAAGCTGAAAGAAAGTAATAAACTGAAGCAACTCGCTTCCTCCCGGATACCGGTAGAAGAAGTTACACACTAGGGGAGCAGAAAGCAAAAGGCATAAAGCAAAAAGCCATTGAGGCGAATGATTAAAGCGGATATTAACTCGCTCTGGTCATTCGCCTCAATGGCTTTTTGCTTTATGCCTTTTGCTTTCTGCTTTTATTTTCTATCTTGGTTGCCTAAAATCTAAAATTCCATGCATTACGCTCCTGCAGCCGACAGATACAACAACATGACTTATCAGCGTTGTGGTAAAAGCGGTATCCAGCTGCCAGCTATTTCACTCGGCTTATGGCACAACTTCGGTTCAATAGATAATTTTGAGAACGGACGCAGTATTATCCGGCATGCCTTCGATAAAGGGATTACCCATTTTGACCTGGCCAACAACTATGGCCCGGTACCAGGTAGTGCGGAAGAAAACTTTGGCCGCATACTGAAAAAAGATTTTACCGGTCACCTGCGGGATGAACTCATCATCTCTTCCAAGGCCGGTTATACTATGTGGCCCGGCCCTTATGGCGACTTTGGGTCCCGCAAGTATCTTATTTCCAGCCTGGATCAAAGCCTGCAACGTATGCAGCTGGAATATGTAGACATTTTCTATTCCCATCGCCCTGACCCCAATACGCCCATCGAAGAAACCATGGGCGCGCTGCACAGCATTGTTCAGCAAGGGAAAGCATTGTACGTGGGGCTTTCCAACTACAACGCCGAGCAAACCAAGGCAGCCCTGGCGGTACTGCAATCGCTTGGTACTCCCTGTTTAATTCATCAGCCGAAATACAGCATGTTTGAGCGTTGGGTAGAAGGCGGTCTGCTGGATGTACTGGAAGCCAATGGCGTAGGGTGTATTCCATTTTCACCGCTGGCCCAGGGGCTGCTGACCGATCGCTACCTGCACGGCATCCCTGCCGGATCCCGCGCCAGCAAGCCTTCCGGCTTCCTGCAGGAAAGCGAAGTAACACCTGAGAAAATTGAAAAGGTGAAAAAGCTCCATGCCCTGGCCCAGCAACGCGGGCAATCCCTCGCACAAATGGCGCTGGCCTGGATTCTGAAAGACAAACGGATCACCACCGTGCTGATAGGCGCCAGCTCTGTAGCGCAGTTGGACGATAACCTTTACACGCTGAAAAATACCAGCTTCAGCAAAGAAGAACTGGACGCGATAGAAACAATATTAAAATAGCTAAAAGCAAAAAGTGGAAAGCAAAAAGCTATTGTAGCGAATGATTATAGCGAATATCAAAATCGTGTTCATCATTCACTACAATAGCTTTTGCTTTACGCTTTCCGGTACTTCGCACGTTCGTATTGCACCGGCCATTTCACCGCCGCAT
This sequence comes from Chitinophaga sp. Ak27, assembly GCF_012726295.1. Classification (GTDB taxonomy): domain Bacteria; phylum Bacteroidota; class Bacteroidia; order Chitinophagales; family Chitinophagaceae; genus Chitinophaga. The sequence goes on from NZ_JABAOB010000001.1 coordinate 400,012, forward strand.
CCAATTCGTGAGCGGCTCTTAGTGGGAAATAAGGATCTCTTAGCAGCTCCCGTGCCATCAGCACCATATCCGCTTTGCCCTCCTCAATAATACCAGCCGCCTGTTGCGCAGTGGTGATCAGTCCTACCGCGCCGGTGGCAATGCCTGCTTCTTTCCGGATCCTTTCTGCAAAAGGCGTTTGATACAGCGGGCCAACACTTATTTTCTGGTGAGCGGCCAGGCCACCAGAGGAACAATCGACCAGGTCTACTCCCTTGTCTTTCACAATTGCTGCCAGCTTCACCGATTCATCCAGGTTCCACCCTCCTTCTGCCCAGTCGGTGGCGGAAATGCGCAGCAGTAACGGATATTCTTCCGGCCATACGCTGCGGAGTGCTGCAATGGTTTCCAGCACCATGCGGATCCTGTTTTCAAAGGAACCGCCGTATTCATCTGTACGTTGATTACTGAGTGGCGATAAGAAGTTATGCAACAGGTAGCCATGCGCTGCATGCAGTTCCAATACCTGGAAGCCTGCCTGGCGCGCGCGTATAGCCGCCGCCTTGAAATCATCCTGTACTTTACGTATGCCTGTTTCCGTGAGCGCCTCCGGTTGGGGATATACATCGTTGAACGGAATAGCGCTGGGGGCTACCACCTGCCAGCCACCTTCTGCTTGCGGTAAGGCGTGGCTGCCCTCCCAGGGCCGTACTGTGCTGGCTTTCCTACCTGCATGAGCCAGCTGTATCCCGGGTATGGCGCCTTGGGCGCTGATAAAAGCCGTAATGCGGTGCAACATAGGAATATGTGCATCGCTCCAGATACCCAGGTCATGAATAGAGATGCGGCCTTCCGGTGAAACAGCTGCCGCCTCCGTGAGTACCAGCCCTGCCCCTCCTACCGCCCGGCTACCGAGGTGTACCAAATGCCAGTCATTGGCGAATCCATCCGTGGAAGAATATTCGCACATAGGCGATACCGTGATACGGTTTCTCAGGGTAACTTTCCTCAATGACAGAGGGCTGAACAATTGTGACATAATCGACTGCTTTTAAGTGGATTAAAATTAAGTATTAATTATATAGCTAAGACAGCCTTCGCCATCTCCTTTCTCCCCGAAATTATCCGTAAAAATACCCTACTTTTGGCGCATATACCTATTCTAAGATGGTCCTGTACCCTGTCAAGCACTCATTTGTTGCCTCCTTTTTTGCGTGTTTATGTGTGTGTTTATGTTTAGCTATTTCGGCAAAAGGACAACAAAAGGCTGATTTTGCCGCTTCGGTAACAAGCGACTGCGAGTCGGTGATTACAACTTTCACTGATCAGTCCACCGGCAGCCCTGTGGCCTGGCAATGGGATTTCGGCAACGGCAATACCGCTACCAAACAAAATCCTGCCGCCACCTATGTACAAACAGGCAATTATACCGTGACCCTGAAAGTAACCTACGCCGATGGCAGCACCCAAACCGTAACAAAAGCAGACTATATTCATGTAAGGTCCAAGCCTAAAGTAGATTTTGTAGTTTCCGCCAATAAAGGCTGCGCACCATTCGCCACCTCTTTCACCGATAAGTCGCAACCCGGCGATGGTACTCTCCAGAGCTTCAGCTGGGATTTCGGGGATGGCGGCGTGGCATTGAATGCCGGCAGCACTGCCAATTACACTTATACCGTACCGGGCATTTATAATGTTATCCTGACGGTAACTAACAGCTATGGATGTACGAACTTTAAAACAATGGAAAAGGCTGTTGACGTAGCACCAGCTATCCAGGCTGATTTTACGGTAACGGATAAAATGCTTTGTAAAGCTCCCGTGGATGTACTGTTTCAAAATACGTCTACCGGCCCGGGCACCCTTTCCTATAAATGGGAATTTGATGATGGCAGTACCAGCACCCTCAAAGACCTGGGGAAGCATACCTTTACCACCAAAGGCACTCACCAGATTAAATTAACGGTAACGAACGAACGGGGTTGCACAGGCACCAAAACGGTCAACGATATCAACGTAGCCAACTACGCTACCACGCTGACCGTTCCTACGCTGGCCTGTAGCGGTCAAAGCAGTGACTACAGAGCCGTTTTTTCGCCTGTTCAACCCCAAAGTACCATATGGGAGTTTAACGGCTCTCCTTACTGGTCTAATGCTGACTACGCCACCTATTACAACGGCGCTGCCGGTCCCCTCACGGTGAAGGTTACCGCCCAGTATGGCAACTGTACCGATGTGGTGACAAAAACGGTGGATGTAAAACAAAGTCCCACAATACAACCTGTTACCGACAATAAGCTCATCTGCAATGTGCCGGCCACCGTAGATTTCAAGGCAAACAGCACCGGCGCCATCGCCTGGAAGTGGGACTTTAATGATGGCGGTACTGCCACTACCGCAGATGCTACCCACGTATATAACCAGGAAGGTTACTTCGACGTGACACTGCTGGCCACCAGTAAAGACGGATGTAGCATCAGCAACAGCTTGCGGCTGGACATCCGCAAAACAGAAGTCCGTATCTACGCAGCGATGACCAATGGTTGCGAAAACCTGTCTACCAACTTTTATGCATATACCAGCACCGGCGACGAGGTAAAGACCTATTTATGGCATTTCGGAGACGGCACTACCTCTACCGAAGCTACGCCCACGCACGAATATGCCAAGGCTGGGTTTTACACTATTTCGATGGACTATGTTACCGCCAATGGCTGTAGCGGAACGGCCTACCTGACCGATAAAGTGGCTGTTTATAAAAAGCCTGCCCCCGATTTCAGCTCTCCGGATGCCCCGGAAGTTTGCGGAAATACCCCTGCTACCTTTATCAATAAATCAGATGTAGGTACCGACTGGTACTGGGAATTTGGTGATGGCGGATATGCTTCCGGCAACACCGTTACCCATAGTTATTCTGAACCTGGCACCTACGATGTGACCCTGGTAGTAAGCAATGAAACCTGCCATAACAGGATTACCAAAAAGGCTTACATCACCGCGGTAAACCCGTTCCCCCGGTTCGATATCAACCCGGTTGACTGTTCAAAACGTACTACCGTTAGCGTTACCGAGCATTCTTTGGGCGCCACCAGCTGGAAATGGAGCTGGGGCGACGGCAAAGAGACCAGCTACACCACGCACAGCGATATCGTAACCCATCAATATGATAAAAGCGGTACCTATACCATACAGCTCACTACCTCCGATGGACATTGTACCACGCATACCAGTCATACCGTTACCATCATTGCTCTTTCCCCGGTGGTGATAACCACCAATAAAACAACCCTGTGCAGCAATGAAAATGTGGTGGCCAGTATCGTATCTGAAGATGCCAGCATTCACGACTCCTATTATCCTGCCCGCTGGGAACTGGACGGTGGCGGTGGTTATGGATACTATGATTACAAAACATATACCTACAGCGGGCTTGCCCCCGGCAAACACGTGATAGGTCTTCAAATTGTGGACAAGGTAGGATGTTACCATCCCAGCAATGATATTGAGATCAATGTAAAAGGGCCTATCGCCGGTTATCATCTCCCCGGACAAATTCAATGCAGGGGAACAGAAGTAACCTTTACAGACAATACAGATGTTAGCCATAGTAGTGGGATTAAAAAGTGGGATTGGAACTGGGGAGATAACACGCCCGTTCAATCCTTTACCAGCGGGCCATTTAAACATACCTACCAACAGGCCGGCAGTTATTTTGTGCCTTCCGTTACTGTCACAGATAAGGATGGTTGCGTGAACACCTATAACCAGCAATATTTACAGGTAAATGGACCCAATGCTGATTTCTCTGCCGACTACTACCTTATCAAGCCGGGCGATTATGTGAATTTATATAACTCCTCTACTGAAACTGGCGGTACTATTGTGAGTTATAAATGGGACCTGGGCGACGGCACCACCAGTAATGAAGCCTATTATTTTTCCCACCAGTATCCGAATAAAGGTATTTACCCTGTAAAGCTGCAGTTGACCGATGACAACGGGTGTACAGATGAAAAGACAAAGAGTATCAAAGTATCTGCTGTGGCTGCGGGATTCACTTATACCTCTTCGTTTGTAAATGGCAGCAGCTGTGCGCCTATGCTGTTTCGTTTTACCAACACCTCTACCAACTTCAGCTCCTGTGAATGGGATTTTGGAGATGGCGCCATTTCTGATCAGGTATCTCCCAATCACACCTATGTGGAAGCGGGCCATTATAAAGTAACGCTGAAAGTGAAGGGAGATGCAGACACCGAAGACGAATACAGCGAAGTAATGGTAGTAAAAGGCCCTTACGCCACTATTCAAACCAGTGCCGAAGGAGGATGCCTGGAAAAGGAAATTCTATTTACGATTAAGCCGGAAAACGCTACTACCTTCAGCTGGGACTTTGCTGACGGTAATGTAGAACAGACCACCGAGCTGGAAATAAAACACCATTTCACTGCACCCGGTATATACAAGCCCCGGTTGATATTGAAAGATGATGCCGGCTGTAAAGGCAGTGCCTTGCTGGATCATCCTATTGTGATTGACCAGCTGGATATTAAGTTGCATCCGACGCCGGATAAAATATGCGACCAGGGTACGCTTACCTTCGCACCTGTGTTCAACAGTTACTCCGTGGAAGATCTGAAGATCCCGCCCACTTTCACCTGGACTTACGATGCATCGCTGACGCCTAAAAATATTACTACCACCACGCCGGAGTTTTACCTGGATAAACCCGGCACCTATAAATTCGGCATGATCGCCAGTACCAAATATGGCTGCGCTCAAACCGTGGATGTACCTGTAAACGTGTATCCCAAACCGTTAGCCGCCATATCTGGCCCGGACCAGGTATGTAAAGATGTGCAGATCAGTTTCAGTGGCAGCGTTACCAAGGCTACGGATGTAACCTGGGCCTGGGAGCTGGGAAACGGCCATACGAGCAGCTTACAGCAACCTGTTGCCCAGTTGTACGATCAGCCTGGCGCAGCTTCCATAGCGCTCACCGTTACCAGTGCCGAAGGCTGTGCTGACCACATTGTGCATTCATTGCAGGTATTGGCCTTACCTGATATCAAAGCAAGTACGCCTTCACCATTTGTATGCTTGGGCAATACTACCCAACTGCATGCAGGCGGCGGCAGCACTTATGAATGGACACCTGCGCTGGGACTAGACCATGCCAATATCGCTGAACCAAAGGCCACCCCTATGACGACCACCACCTACGAGGTAAAGGTGACGGACAACAACGGTTGTGTGAACACGGACAAAGTGGATTTACGGGTAGTACAACCTTTTAAAATACTGGCTACTCCCGATACCGTACTATGCCTGGGGGATAAGCTTCCGTTGTGGGCTACGGGGGCAGACTATTATAAGTGGCAGGGCGCCGGTATCAGTCAATCGACCAACGCCGCGCCAATGGCTACTATAACAGCCACAGGCAACTATCCTTACGAAGTAACCGGTTATGATAAAGAGGGCTGTTTCTCCGACCATACTTCCCTGACAGTAGCGGTGCATCCCAGTCCTACTGTGAGTGTGGGGCCCGACCGGGAAATAATGGCAGGCATCCCGGTATATCTCCGGAGTGTTACCAGCAATGATGTGGTGAGCTGGCGATGGTCGCCGGCAGATGGGGTGGATTGCCCTACCTGTGCGCAAGTGCAGGTGCTGCCCAACCTTACCACCCGTTACCAGCTGGAGGTAACCAACCGCTATGGCTGCAAAGCCAGCGACGACGCAACGATTCACCTGTTGTGTAATCAGAGCGCCATCTACATGCCGAATGCCTTTACGCCTAACCAGGATGGCCGGAATGAATTTATATATCCCAAAGGGAAAGGCGTGAAAGAAGTAGCCTGGCTGCGTATTTACGATCGCTGGGGTACGCTGGTATTTGAGAACCATCACTTTCCGGTGAATGTACCTACTGCTGGCTGGGATGGGCGCCGGGGCAGCAACAGGGCGCCGATAGGTACCTATGTTTTCTTTATGCAAACCGTTTGTGAAAACGGGGAAACATTTGAATTCAAAGGCAATATTACCCTGATCAAATAGTTTAACGGGGGAAGGTAAGCCATGCTGCTGATCAACCGTGGCTTTCATGGGGTCAACGAGTATCCATTTAACTGGTAATGTACATGCAAGATCACCACTTTTCTACTTATGCCGCCGGGCTGGACACAGCCGGGTTTACAATTATACCCGATGTATTTTCTGCTGCTGCAGTTGATGCCATGCTGGCTATTATCGTCGGCGTCGAGCAGGCGGGCCCTAATTTCAGAAGAACAGCCGACCTGTTTGCCATCCGTAATTTTCTACGGGAAGTGCCGGCCATCGCGACGCAGGTATTTTCTCCTGCCTTACAACAGCTCGTGCGACAATTATTTGGCGAAGATTATTTCCTGGTAAAATCTATTTATTTCGATAAATCCGGCGAGTCGAATTGGTTAGTAGCCTGGCACCAGGATTTAACCATTTCCGTAGCAGAAAAATCACCGGCGCCGGGGTATGAGCGTTGGTCCGTAAAGCACGACCAGTATGCCGTTCAGCCTCCTGGGGATATTTTGGAAAGCAATTACACCATACGTATTCACCTCGATGATACCGATGAGCATAACGGGGCATTAAAAGTACTGCCCGGCACTCACCGCAAGGGGATATACCGGGCAGATAGTTTAGATTTTGGTACAACGCCGGAGGTATGCTGCACCGTTAAAAAAGGGGGTGTAATGATTATGCGGCCTTTGTTGATGCATGCCTCCGGGCGCAGCAGCAATGGGCATAACCGGCGGGTGATCCATCTTGAATTCAGCAACCGTACCCTGGCCGGTGGGCTACAATGGGCAGAACGGCCGGCCTAATAACCATCATTTTGTTTTAATGTGGCGCTACCACCTTTTACGCTAAGGTCTATCTGCCTTTGCGGAATTGGGTATCTTACATTTTTGGGCGCAAAGCTACCGGTAGCAATGTCTGTCGTGATCGTTTTTTCATACGTAAAATAGCGGGTAAGCTCTGTTTGCGCGATGCCCCAGCGCACCAGGTCGAAATAGCGATGTCCTTCCATGGCCAGTTCCAGCTTACGTTCAAATCGTATTGCCTTCATGGCCCAGGCTTGTCCGCCGGCGCTGAATTTACCGGCTGGCCAGGCGCCGATTTTATAATTGGCTGCCGGGGTGTTGGTATATCCGGCCATCGGATGATCCGGATCGATATAGGTTTTCACCCAGCCTACCGGGTTGGCAGCTCTTCCTCTCACTGCATTTACATGATCCTGTGCGATGTCGAGGCTACCGGCCATAGCCTGGCATTCGGCCGCCATCAGCAATACATCCGAAAAGCGGATGAGCACATAGTTGATAGCATTTCCCGGCGCCCAGCCGTTGCCGTCGTAGTATTTATCCTGGGTGGCCTGCATATATACATTCTTGATGGCGGCATAAGGACCGGCAGATTGCTGGTTACGTACCCAGTCATTACCCGGATGATTGCCCCAGTCCAGGAAGGGAATACCCCGGCGCCCTACGGTCCAGTCGAGCCGTGGGTCCAGGTTTCCGGCATCTGGTGTAAATGGCTCATTGCTTCCAATGGCCATATCATTTTTCACCGGATGCTGATTAAAATCATCCAGGTAGGGCAAACCATTCGGGTCTGTGCGGAAGGAGTTGACCAGGTCTTGTGATGGCTGGTAAAAACCACAGCAGCTAAATGGGCCATTATAAGGGTAATTCAGCATTTCTCCCTGGTTAGCATTACCTGTGCCTCCGGAGCCATCGTTAGCGCTGTATTGGATCGAAAAAACGGCTTCGCTGTTATTTTCTGTGAAAGCATCGAAGTTGTCGTGGAACTTTGTCACCAGCGCAAACTTCGTCCCTTTAGCTGTGACGCCGTTGGCAATTACATCTTCAAAAATAGGCATGGCTTCCGCATATTTTTTCTCATAGAGATAGGTTTTGGCCAGGTAGGCTTTAGCGGCCCAGTTGTTGGCGCGACCTATCACATCCTGTATTTCGTTGAGATTATCGGCGGCAAATTTGAAGTCAGCTTCAATCATAGGCCAGATATCTTTATCATTGGGTACCTTATAATCATCCACATGGAGCTGGGAATAGCTGGCGGAGTTTTCATCTACCCAGGGCACATGATCAAACATTTTTTTCAGATCGGAATAAAAATGTCCGCGTAAAAAACGGGCTTCTGCTGCCAGTTCCTTCTTTTCATCGGCAGTCATATCGGTCACATTATTGAGCACATGCAGCACGAAATTGCAACGGCGTACGCCTTCATAATCTACCCGCCATTTGTCGTTGAAGAAACCATTGGTAGCATTGCCTACGAAAGTAGCAATCTGCAGGATGGCCGATGCATCGCCGGGGTCGCTGCCTTTATGGGCATCCCCGCCGCATACGCTGCCATAGATCCAGTTGTCGGGCGATACTGCATAGCCGCTACCTCCGGAGAGGTTGACCATATCACCATCTTTAAAATCCTGTCCGTCGAGGGCTCCGTAGGCGCCTATCAACAGGGTATTTACGCCTTTTTTATTGGTAAGGGCAGCTTCTTCCAGGGAGGATTGCGGCGTGCGTTGCAGGAAGCTCTTGCTGCATCCCGGCGCCAGGAGAGTAACCATAGCTGCGCCCAATACTATATGATAAAATGATTTCATGATCATACTTTTTTAAATCAGCAAAGTTTAGAATCCCAGGTTCAGGCCAACGAGAAACTGGCGTTGGTTGGGATAAGCGCCTTCATCTACGCCGAAGTCGGTAATGTTGCTACCGCCGATTTCGGGGTCTAGTCCGGAATATTTTGTGATGGTAAACAGGTTGGCGGCCTGTAGATATACCCGCAGTTTCTCTACGTGCAGGCGGGTGAGCATACCTGCCGGCAGTGTGTATCCCAGCTGCATATTCTTACAGCGCAGGTAAGCGCCGTTTTCCACCATATAGGAGTTGGGAACGTTTTGTGTGCTGGTAGATCCGTCTCTTTCCTGGATGGGCGCCGTAGCATTATGATGGTCAGGACGCCAGGAATCGTACAGGGCTGTTTTGCTTTTTGCACTTTCAAAAGAGGGATAGAAATCACGCCACCAGCGTACGTTGTTCCATATCTGGTTGCCATGTGTTCCAAAAAAGAACATGCTGAAGTCGAATCCTTTGTACACTACGCCGATGTTGATACCATAGGAGAAATCGGGATTGGGATTACCGAGGAAAGTACGGTCATCGGGAGTGATGATACCATCGCCATTTACATCGGCATAGCGGAAGCGGCCCAGCCCCTCTCCTTCCTGGTAGGTAGCCTGGGGATCGCTGGTTGCTTTCCGGGCTTGCTCATCTGCCGCCGTTAACGCTGCCTGGTCATTCCAGAAGCCCACTATTTTGTACCCGAAGAAAGAAGATACCGGTTGACCAACAGCATTGCGGATAATATTGCTGCCATCGAAACGGCGGCCATCACTATCGAAATAATCAACGCCATCGGCGATTTTGCTGATTTTATTCTTATAGGTGGTGAAGGTACCGGTTACATGAAACTGCAATTTTTTATTGATAGTTTTATGCCAGCCTGCCGATAGGTCGATGCCTTCATTTTTCATGCGGGCGATGTTGACAAAGGGCTGTGCCGAAGTACCCGCCAGTCCTGGTAATTCGGGATTATACAACAGGTCTTTGATGTCTTTGCGATAATAGTCTATTGAGAAATCAAATTGTCCGTTGAACAAGCTTGCATCTATTCCCACATTGGCGTTGATATCACTCTCCCATTTAGCATCCGGGTTACCGATCTGGTTACCGGCAAAACCGGCAGTGAGCCCATTATTGACGCCGACCAGGTCATAGTAGGAAGAGCTACGTTTGCCGCCATAGAGAAAATAGCCGTTGTTGACGCCGAGATTGAGCTGGTTACCCATGATCCCCCATCCACCACGAAGCTTCAAATCAGTGATCCAGGTGACTGGTTTCATGAATTCTTCCTGTGAGATGCGCCATCCTGCTGATATAGCGGGGAAAGTACCCCATGGGTTATTCAGGAATTTGGAGGAGCCATCGCGGCGAACGGTGGCACTCAGGAGGTATTTATCTCTATAGGCATAATCTACCCTGGCCAGCAGGGAAAAAAGGCCTTCTTCCTGCCGGGTGCTGTAATTCGTTTGCACGCCGGTGCCGGTAGTCAGATCGGGGAAATAAGGCGCAAAAGTGAAATAATCCTTAGTAGTACCGCCTACACTGCGATTGCGGCTATCGAAAGCTTCTGTGCCGGCAATGATTTTCAGGTCGTGCGTATTATGAAACGTTTGGTGATAAGTCAATGTGTTGGTCCAGGTCCAGGAATGTGCATTGGTAGATCCTTCTGTATAGGAGTTGCTGGTACTGTTCTCCTTGTTTTCATACTGCGGGTAGGTAAAGGAATGCGACCAGCCGGAAGACACTTCTCCGCCGAAGCTGGTGCGGAATGTCAGGTATTTCAGAAAGTCTACTTCTCCATATACATTTCCAAACAGGCGGCTGTTAAACCCTTTGTTGTTGCGGGTGCGGGCCTGCATAGCTACCGGGTTGAAGGCATCGCCCAGGGCGTCGCCGGCAGAACCGGCATAGTTGCCTTTGATATCGTATACCGGTATAATGCTTTGTTCGCGCATGGCGTGACCGATAGCGGCATCGGCGGAGTTGACCTCCACCGAAGGGTTTTCAGACATGGCGAAGGCCAGGTTTTCTCCAACCCTGATATGGTCGCTGACATTATACTGGGTGTTGGATCGTACGGTATATCTCTTCAGGTAGGTATTGATTAAAGTACCTTGTTGATTAAAATAGTTGAGGGAGAAGAGATAGTTGCCTTTATCGCCCCCTCCGCTCACGGCAATGTTATGGCTGGTAATGGGCGCCGGGCGGAATACTTCGTGGTACCAGTCCGTACCTGCTTTGTTGGCTTTTGCAATCTGGTAAAAATTACCGTAGTCGGTAAGGTCAGTGTAATCGGGGTTCAGATAATATTTGGATGGATCTACAGCCGGATCTCCTTCCATTTTGCCGGAGGGTAATATATAATCCGGGATTACCGGTGTAGTGCCGTGGCCGTACTGATCGGTGCCGGGGTCGGCGCCTGAATTTTTGTAGGCCAGCCAGCGGAGATTGGCTTGTTCCTGTGGATTGAGGGTATTCCATACATTCCCGTGTTTGGGAGATTGGCGGCCATAGTAGCCATCGTAGGCTACCTTTACCTTTCCGCTGCCGCGACGGGTGGTGATGATAATGACGCCATTGGAAGCACGGGCGCCGTAGATAGAGGCCGCCCCGGCATCTTTCAATACCTGCAGGCTGGCCACATCATTGGGATTGAGATCGGAGATATCAGTGGTGGGTACGCCGTCGACCACGTATAATGGTGAATTGGCGCCAAAGGTGTTTACCCCGCGGATACGGATCTGTGGCGCTTCGCCGGGTTGCCCTGAGCCTATCACCGTCACGCCGGAAGCTTGTCCCTGCAGCTGCTCCGTTACCTGGGCCGAGGGCTGCTTAATGAGGTTATCGATATTTACTACCGCCACGGATCCGGTGAGATCTTTTTTCTTCTGGGTGGTATAGCCGGTTACTACGATTTCATTGAGTGCGCTGGCGCCTTCTTTCATGACGATATTGATAGCTGCTCTACCGCCAACGGGTATACGCTGTGATTCATACCCGATAAAGGTGATTTCCAGCTGGTCGTTGCTATTTCCCGGAGCCATGATGGAATACGAACCATCGGCATTGGATACCGTTCCTATAGCCGTGCCCGTTACCCTGATAATAGCGCCGGGGAAGGCGTTTCCTTTTTCATCTCTCACAATACCTTTTACCGGGCGTTGTTGCTGTACCGTACCGGTGGCAGGAGGTGTGGCTGCCGGTGTTTTTTCACTGATCATATAAAAATGATCCCTTACTTTCTCATAGCGGAGATTAAAGGGCAGCAGGGCTTTATCCAGGGCTTCTTCGGGCGACTGGCAGCTGGTTACTGCCAGTTGCACTTTTTTATTTTTCACCAGGTCACTTTTGTAAGCAATAGATACGCTGAATTTTTCCTCGATCTGGTGCAATACTATTTTCAAATCGGCTCCGGGGGCGGTGTTGATGGCGTTTTCCGGCGGGAGCTGCGGGATTTCAGGGGCCGGCGTTTCGGCCGACACGGTTTGGGACAGGAAATACAGGGCCAATGCTTGCATTAGCAAAACACGTAAACCTTTTTTCATTTTGAACAGGTTTTAACGATTAAGAATAAGACTACTTATACTGATAAGCGGCGATCCTACTTTTTATGGATCCAAACTTCATCGCCTCTTTGGTTGAATTGCATACGGAATACTTTTCCCAGCTGAGTCATCATGGTATCAGGGTTATATATGATCGGCATGGAGCCTGATACTTTATCATTGTATAGCGTTGTATCGGATACAATTAATTTTTTACCGAATACCTGTTGCATAAAGGCGGCAGCATCGTGGAGTGTATAGTCGTCCATGGTGAGGCGGCCGGTATGCCAGGAGGTGTAAGTGTCGGCAGCTACACTTCTCTTGGAATAATCGCCATCTGTTCTGTTATAAGTAAGCATTTCGCCCGGCCGCAGGTACAGCGCAGCGGCCTTTTCCTGGCGGGGTGCGGTGATGTTGAGCAAAATGCTTCCCTGTTGCAGTACCACGACGATGTTCTTCCCCTTGCTGTTGACATTAAACTGGGTGCCTAATACTTCCACGTTGAGGTTATCGTAGGTATGCACTACAAATTGTTGTGCATTGGCGGTATGTTTTACCTGGAAAAAGGCTTCTCCGTCGAGCCATACTTCGCGGGCATTGCCGGAAACGGCGTATAGCAGGCGGGAATCGGCATTGAGGGTAACGATTGATCCATCGGGTAATTGCACGGCTTTCGTTTCTCCCAGGCGGGTGTAAGTGCTGAGGATCGTTTGCCCGCGCCGGGCAGCCTGTATGCCCCACCAGGCAGCGCCCAGTGCAATTCCAAGAAGCAGAACGGCTGCATACTTCCACGCATGTTTCCACCGGGAGATAGTAACCGGCGCTGTGGGCGCTGTTTCTTCCAGTCCATTCCAGACGGCCTCCCACAGCTGCTCTTTATCAGCAGCGGTAAGACTAAAGGCACGGAAGCGGATACCCTGTACCAGCTGACGGGCATCGTTGACGATACTTTCCTTTTCCGGGTGTTGCTGCAACCATGTTTCCCAGAACAAATTTTGTTGCCCCGGATGCAATACCCAGTCCTGGAAGTCTTCATCCATCGCCAGCTCGGAGGCTGTATATGATAAATAGTTGCGGACTGTCAAAGGAACCTTCTTTCCATTAAAGAGCAGGTAGCCGATGAAATCTCATCACTTTTCAGCAACTTTTTTTTTATTTTCCTAATAACAGTAACAGGAGCGGCAGTGGGAGCTGTTTTTTAAGCAGGCCGATGGCTTTGGAGATGGTGTTATAAACGGAGTCAACCTGCATAGACATGATCTCGGCTACTTCGTCGTAGCGCAGGTTCTGAAAGAAGCGGAGATAGATGGCCTCCCGCTGGCGGCGGGTAAGGCTTGACAGGGCTTTATGGAGGAGGCGTTTTTGTTCTGCTATGGTTTCGTTGATGATCAACTGATTTTCCTGAGGCAGGGTATATTCAAATTCGAATGCTTCCCAGGATTCACGGTGCTGGTAGCGGCGGTCCTTTCGCAATGCGCGGAGCAGTCGCCTGCGTAGGCTGCTGAGCAGGTAATAGCGTATATGCAGTACGTTAGGCGACAGGTGTGCGCGGCTGCTCCATAGGTCCTGGAACAGGTCCTGCAGGCAGTCTTTCACCCTTTCCTTTTCCTGGCAAAAGTGCATTCCATAATGAAAGAGGTCATCGATGTGGGCCTCATATATTTCGGCGAATGCGTGGCGGTCACCTTGTAGAAAGCGTCCCCAAAGTGAGGAATGGGAAGCCACCACGCGCAAACCTGATTTGTGGGCTTTCCCTGTATTCATACCTGGTTTTGGTTGATCTGTTAAAGCTTGCGAATTATTTCGACAAGTACAAATATATTTTGGTACAGGATATGTCTGCCTACTATATCACTAAAACTGAATACTATGAAATGCTTTCCTTATTGGTTTTTCTTGTGCGCAATCCTCTTTCTCAGCAGCTGTAAAGTAATAGGTGGTATATTCAAGGCCGGTGTGTGGACTGGTATACTTGCGGTGGCGGTGGTAGCAGGTCTTATTATATACCTGGTAAGCCGTGGTGGGAAGCGGGATTAATCCTGCCCCGCATCCCTTTCCACCACACGGCAATAGCAGCTAAGTGTTGACCATGCCGTCTTCCAGCGTGACCACCTCCACGGATATCGTTAATTAACCAGTGGAAAGACTGGGTAACAAACGTTCCTGCCTTTCCCGCTTAATAATTAACTGGTTAAACATTTTTTAAAAAAAGTATACTTATAATTTTGAAAAATGAAATAATTGCCTACTTTTGCATCCCGTCAAACAAAGAAAATACCGGTTAAAACGGGACGTAGCGCAGCCCGGTAGCGCGCTTGCATGGGGTGCAAGAGGTCGCTAGTTCGAATCTAGTCGTCCCGACTTGACAGGACAAATGAGATTCATTCTCGTTTGTCCTGTTTTTATTTAGGCCAAAATCTTTGTCCAGTGAGTATATGAGGCGCACCGCTTCATTGATGCGGGTAGTTCGAAGTATAAATCCGTCAAAACTTAATTTTTCAGGATACATCGAACTAATTATTTCCCGCTTCTTCTCTATATCTCCGTTTTCATACACATAATCCAGTTTTAAAAGGTTGTTCAGCCCCTTTTCTAACAGATCGCTAATATTAACTTGGTCGTGGTTATTGGTGCTTAGTTTTGCTTCCAGTTTTTCTAACTTGCTACTACATTCCGTTTTCATGTCTCGAAAGTCCGCAGGCTCTATTTGCTTGGAGGTAAGTAAATCTCTGATATAAGACAGCTTTTCTTCCTGCTTACGTATTTCGGCCAACAGTTGTTTACGGTCGTCTTGCAGGTGGTTCGTTTGTTCGTACCATGCTTCTGATAATGTTATTTTGTACAGGTCTATCATTTCAGGGCGCGGAATGTACTTTTTAAGTTCATGCACAAACAAGTCATTTATATTATCAGCTCTAAAGCGGCTGTTACAGCCATCAAAGCAATGGTAGTAGGAATAGTATTTTGTATGGCCCTTAGATGCGCTTCCCGTTAGCAATTTGTTGCATTTAGGGCAGATAAGGAAGCCTCGTAAGGGCAACGTAGCGTTTGACATTACTTTGAGGCGATAATGCCTTTTTCGGCCATCCAGTACATCCTGCACCTGATAATATAATGCCTCTGAAATAATAGGTTCATGTTGACCTTTTACAAAACGGGCTTCTTCCTCTTTATACTTGGCTATAAATATTTTTCCGCAATAGACAGGGTTACGAATGGCAAACCAGAAAAGGCTTTTAGTCCCTTTAAACCCTTTTTCTTTAGCCAACTTAAATACCTGTTCTGTATTAAATACGCTTTCTGCTATTTGTTCAAATGCCCACCGGATAATTCCCGCTTGCGGTTCCTTGGGTTCTATATACTTTCTTCCCGCTTCATCTGTTTTATTTACATATCCGATCGGAGCCAAACCCATATAACGCCCCTCTTTCCTCGCTCTGCGCATACCGTGAATAACGTTTAAAGCCCTTCTGTCATTCTCTACTTCGGGAGCTGCTAAATAAAAGGCCAGCATCATTTTATTTTCCGGTATGGATAAATCCAGCGGCTGTTCAATGGCTTGCGGTTCTACGCCTAATTTGCGAAGGGTGTTAATCATTTGGTAGGCATCCCCGGCATTACGGCTAAACCTGTCCCATTTAAGGAATAGCACAAGATCAGCTTTCCCTTTATGCTTCTTTAGTTCTAACAGGTATTTTTTCCATTCAGGTCGGTTGAAGGTTTTGGCAGAATGATCTTCAAAAATCACTTTGCGGACGGATATACCGTTTATCTCGCAGTATCTGCGTAAAAATTCTTCCTGGCTACGCTGTGAATAGCCTTTATCGGCCTGTTCATCTGTGCTTACCCGGATGTATAAATCAGCAATCTTCATGTTTTATTCAATTTGTTATTCTTCTATACTTTCATCATCCATTATCTTGGTCTACTTCACTATTACAATATCTTTCATTATCCAAGTAATATTGATTTTGAGAAATATTTGGATGGTGGCCTTTTTTCTTGGTGAGTGGTTCATAAACCTTTCCATTGTAAAAAAATACTATGATGTAAATAAGGATTACCGCATGAAAAAAAATCGCATTCCACCTAATATTTGAGGTAGTATCAAAATGACAACTATTGAGCCAAAGGAAAAACGAGGATATTGTAACAATGTCCCAAACTAAGATAGTCAACTTTGATACAGAGAATCTCCGGGCTTTAGTGAACGGATTTTCATTTTTACCAAGAATACCTGCATCTAAGTAATATTTCTCATCCTTAGCATATTTTTGAGTTTTTGTTAAATCAATTTTCAGAATTGACTCACTGTTCTTTGTTTTACTTTCCCACCTTTCTTGCCAATATTTACTGCCCCTGTTCATAAGTGACTGAAAAAAAGAAACCAAAAATCCAACAAAAGCGATGTAGATGCAATATTCTTCTTTATCAACAATCAATTTAAAATATCCTGTCGCTAGTAAAACTAGTAACGCTCCAAAGAACCAACCTCTTTTCCAGAAGTTTTCTATTTCAAATTTTCTCTGATCAAGCGATTTTTCAAATCCAAGTTTTTTTAAATCAATTTCATTTTCTGCCATAATCAATATTTTTTTAAAATTTAGTTATATGCCTTTTCTATGCCTTTCTTTTATGTATTGTACCACAACAATTGTAGCCAGTTTGCGCAGAAATCCAAGTATAACTTCTGCCTGCTCTACCGTTACTTCTACCCCCTTTTGTTTTAGCATTTCCACCGCTTTTTCCGGCTTTATTTTTTCCATTTGCACCTCCTGCTTTAATCAAGTTCACAAAATCCCTGTGCAAGGGAATACTCTTCTATGCTAATATAAGAAATTTGTTTTGTTAATTTATGTTTTACCTAAACTTTTTTATAAAATATGGCAAATTTTACTGAACTTTACTTGTATTAATGCGATTTACTATGTTTTGATACAATTTTAACTGTAAAACAATGCCTGCAAACTGATTGTTATACATTTTGTATACAAACGAACATAAAAGCGATTAAAAATGACTAAAACCTATAAGGTTAGCTATAAAACATATTTCAATGACCGGCTTAAACAAGTGTCCTTTCATGGAAAACTTACCTATCCACTGTATGTACAGGTAACATTTGACAGAAAGACAATCTTTTTTAAAAGCTACTATTTTGAACTGTTTTCTAAACCTCGGTATTTTTTATCTGTAGCGGGGCTGACAGGTGGGCCTTCTATTGAAGATATTGTTAAAAAAGAAAATACATTAATTGATTTCATTGTTGACAAAAACCTACCGGATTTTTCTTTAGACCTGTTTAAACAGGAATACGCTTACTATAGCAAAGATTTATGTGACGTAACGGAAGAAGGTTTTATTGATTATATGTACGTCTTTTTTCAAGATAAGGGAATGCCGGCATTTGCTGTCATGGTACAGCAAGGTAGCAGATTTCGTATTGTCTATGATGTAGTACGGGATATGAAAAGGGCTTTTAACAAGCCCCTATATGATGAATTGGTAGAAAATTCGTTTTATTATGCCCCGCCATACCTGCCGCTATACGGCTTTATGCAGCAAACAAAGAAGTGGCCAATGTTAAGCCTTACTGTACTGGAATGGGAAGATGAAAAAACAAAAGCCCAGTTTGCAGACTATGTACAGAAATATTATCCCAATATAGATTTAAAAGAAGTAATGGAACAGGTGAATAAATGGCTCGATCATCTGAGGAAGGAAGCCAAATAGTGTATGCCCTTAAATGCTAAATAAAATCTGCTGTAAAAATGCTTGTCGTACCTTAACCAGTGCATATTTGGACAAAGGGAGCGACTGAAATTTCAGTCGCTCCCTTTGTCCAAAAACAGTTACGGCATTGTTTTCTATGATTGTTACCCGTTATCTTCGCTTGCTTTTCCATTTATGCTCGTTACATAGTCTAATCTAAATTCTCTAATATCAATAAGGTGCGAAGCATCAATAAGTTTTAACAGGTATTTTTCTACACTTAAAATATCGGTATCCAGTCCATCATCTAGCAAACTTTCTTTTGATAAAGCCATATTGAAAAGATTGGATAACTCCTGCCGCCATTCACCAAGAGAGTAAAATCTGAAAGTCTTTTTGAACACGGAGTAAGGATTGAAAAACTCTTTTGTGTTTAGGCTCCGCGGGAAGTCCTGCCAAATTAGTTTTGCTGGATTTTGTGTGAATTTTGAGGAACCCCAAGCACAAAAGTATTCAGCACTCATGATATTAAAATCTTCATTTTTGCTGTCATTCTGTAATACAGCTTTTCTTTCAGAATTGTTTAGCTGAGAGATTAAATAGGCTGCTTCAATAAGATATTCAATTTTCTCATAGAAAAACAACAGTGTAGAGGGGCTTTCTTTACATTTTTTGTTAGAGCAAACCGAATACAACCAGCGTTGAAGTATGGTGATTGTGCGGTGTTTTTCAAAGGCAGAAAAAAAATCATGGATAACCTCGTAAGGCTGGCTGATTTCCTCATTAGAAAGGCGAAGCGGGAGATTATCCCACGGGCGGGGTGCATCAAATATCATACGTTTGTAGATTATGAGGGTTAAACAAAGGGGATTGAGATTTCAGAAAACCGGGAAAAGCTGTAATGATACGGCCACCACTATCTGTTAGCACGGTTAAAAAACTGGTAGGGAGCTGGTTATAATCAAAACCTATAATATTGCCGGTGTTGATAACCCTCTGGAAATTGAGGGAACCAGAAACCGGACTTATAGGGGCAGTAAAGGCATCCCGTAGCAGTGATAATATGTCAATGACAGGAATCGTAAACTTGCTGACGGAGGGATGCCGTGGAATTTTGTAGTGATGCCTTTCCATAATATGTGCCAGTGCGTTCACATTGATGTAATATGATCGCCGGAATAGCTTTCTCCTGTCCTTCATAGGCACCTGTAGCATGGCTGTACCTACTAGGTCATTGAGCCAATTTTGAGTATCACTAAGCAGGAAGACCAGTTTAAGCCATTCATCTTCATTAAAAGGAGGGTTGAGATGTATTTTATCTGTTTGATCCATAGATTTAATATTTAAGAGGTTTTAAATCATGGATACAAGTTCAGATATGATAAAAAGATAATCTATACGCTATTGGGATGGATTACTGGGATAAAAGAGATACTTTAGTAAGTATTTAATCCTATTTTTGAGGATATTTTAGCAAGTAGAAATTAGTTATATTTGTACTATGACATCCACTGATATGCGTAACAAAACCCATGAAGGACACAATATTAAGCGGTTCCGCGAAATGCTAGGCATTAAGCAGGAGGCATTGGCATTTGAACTAGGCGACGATTGGAACCAAAAGAAAATTTCCTTACTGGAAGGAAAGGAAACTGTTGAACCAGATATATTGGAGCTGGTTGCAAAGGCATTAAAAGTGCCAGCAGAAGCTATAAAAAATTTTAGCGAAGAGGCAGCAGTTAATATTATTTCCAATACTTTTCAGGATGAATCTGTTGCATACGCTCAATATTATAAATGCACCTTTAACCCTTTTGAAAAATGGGTCGAAACGGTAGATAAGAACGAAAAATTATACGAAGCTCTATTGCAAAGTGAACGAGAGAAAGTTGAAATTCTGGAGAAACTGTTGAGCGAAAAGAAAGGGGGGAAGTAAATTCTTGAACTCCGAACGACCTTCAATTGTATATATTTCCCTTCTGGTTAATTATGAGTATGGGGTTGGGCGCTGTACCAACTGTCGGAACTCTTTTCAATTTTTTCACCTTTAACACCTAATGGCAGACAAAGCATATATAACACCAAACGTCCTCAAGTGGGCAAGAGAATCGGCAAGAATGTCCGAAGAAATTGCCGCTGCCAAAGCTTCTGTAACGGTGGATAAATTAAAGGAGTGGGAAGATGGAACAAGCCAACCTACTATTAATCAAGCTCAGTTTTTGGCTAAAGCATACAAGCGGCCTTTTGCCCTATTTTTTTTACCTGAAATTCCTAGGGATTTTCAGCCACTGCAAGATTTTAGGAAAAAAGATTCTAAAGAGCTAACAACTTCTTCCATATTTATAATACGAGAAATACAACAGAAGCAAGCATGGATAAGCGATGTCTATTCTGAAAATGGAGAACATTCATTGCCTTTTGTGGGAAGGTTTTCAATTAAGGATAATCCCAAAATTGTGGCGCAGGATATACTTAAAACATTAAATATTAATCCACCGAATTATAAAACGGACGCGCCAATAAAAGAGTGGATTGATGGGGCAGAAAAAAATGGAATCTTTGTTTCAAGAACAAGTTTTATACATTCCAAATTAAAACTTGATTCTGACGAAATTCAGGGATTTGCTATTTCTGATCGATACGCTCCCTTTGTTTTTGTTAATTCAGAGGATTGGAACGCCCCTCAACTGTTCACGCTTGTCCATGAAATTGCTCATATTTGGATTGCAGAAACAGGAATATCAAATGGGATTGAGCCGGAGATTAAAAACGGAGATAAGTTTCATCCTATTGAGCTTTTTTGCAATGAAGTAGCAGCAAATGCCTTGATGCCAGAGAATATTATATTGAATCTCAATTTAAATATTTTCCAAAACTCAAAGGAAGTATTTAGAATAGCTAAAACATTAGGTGTAAGTTCATATGCTCTTTTGGTAAGAGTGAAGAATCTGGATTTAATATCAATTTCCGCATATCAGAAACTGAAAAAAGAAGCGGATATTGAATATCAAGAGTACCTAAAACGGGAATTAGAAAAGAAGGCGAAACAGAAGGATAAGAAAGGGGGACCTAACTATTTTCTTCTACAGTTAAATAGAAACAGCCGACTTTTTACTCAAACGGTTTTGGACGCATTTCGTGGCGGGTACATTGAACCGACCGTTGCAAGCAGTTTATTGAACGTACAGGTAAATAAATTTCAAAAACTAGAGGCGCAACTATATAGATGAATGCAACGGCAAATAAATACTGTATTGATGCCAACGTGCTAATTCAGGCTTGGCAAAAGTATTATAATCCAAAATTCTGCTCTGACTATTGGAATGTTCTAATAGAGTTAGGCAAACAAGGAGTGATATTTATTCCCGAAATGGTATATGAAGAAATTGTAAGAACCGAAGATGATTTATCAAAATGGTTAAAGAACAGTGGGATACCAATTCATAAAATATCAGGACCTGTCACCGTTTGTCTACAGAAAATATATTCAAATAACCCAGTTCATAAGAATTTGGTTGATAATACTAAAGCACGTTCATTAGCTGATCCTTGGGTAATTGCACATGCGCTAAATGAAAATGCGACAGTAGTTACAAAAGAAGAAAAGGTTACGGCATTAAACTCTGTCAAAATAAAAATCCCCAATGTTTGTGAAAATATGGGTATTCGTTGGATTAACGACTTTGAATTTATACAGGAACTAGACCTTCAATTTATGTGCTCATTAAGAAAATAGGGATTGTATCTTGCCCCAAAATCACTTCTCCAATTTTCCATTTCATTTAGCCAAAAGAAATTTTTCAATTTGTTTATCTGTTATCATCCCTTGAGTAATAAATATATCCTTTATTCTGTCTAAGGGTAAATTATTAGGCTGCTCTATTTTCCTTGCAAGGATCTTAAGAAGTGACACCGCAGTTATTAATGTCGTATTTATGCCAGTTTCTCTAAGGATATTCTTCAACGAAATATCGGACGCCGATTTAAAATTGCTCGATACAATTAAAAAATAAACAATACTATGTCCTGCCCTATTTAAAGTGTTGATATGCGTTTTAATATATTCAATGAATTTTCTATCCTCAGTTCCGATCTGGTAGGTCTCCTTCCTTGCTTTTGCATCTATAAGAATTGCGTACCCAAATTGTGTTGCTTTTGCAATCCCATCAGGATTTCTACCTGTACCCTGTCCATAATTATGGACTTCGAAGCCAAGCATCTGAAATATTAGATTGACTTTCCTTTCAAATTCAGTACTTTTTTCTTCAGAAGTGGAAAGGGTTAAAAAATCACTGAGTATCGGTGGGATAAATTGCGAATATTTAAATTCAAGTGAATTATTGATTATGGGAACTTGGACATTCTCTTTTAATGCAGAAGGGATTAAGGGTATAATATCCAACCATTCAGGTTTGTCCTTGGCATAATTTAAAAACAACGAAGGTATTTCACTCCATTTCTTCTCAAACCTTTTTATATAAGAGCTTATTAGTGGTTTACATTTATAAAATCGCCATTCTGCTGCTGTTGGGGTTTTCCTAATTTTTCTTATCAGATTGCCATAATTTTCCCAGTATTCTTCATCTCCGTAATCTTCTTGTCCAAAAGATTTACGGATATCTCCCATTTCTTCAACTAGATTTGAATAGAATAGGAAATGAGTAATTACATGGTGCTCTTTTATATTTGTCTGTTTATAAAAATCTTTGCTTGAGGGCTGACGTCCCAGGTGTTCCTTTAATTTTGAATACTCGGATTTAATAAGCTCCTTGGTTACAGTAGTATCTTTAGCAATATTCATATTTTATGACTTGAACCCTATTTTACATATTATCGTCACCTAAAAGAGGACGGTAAACATGGCATAAACTGTAATCCCCCCTTGGGTCCTTATATATCGTTGCGTAATTTGGTGTTTAGATCGCAAATCTTTTGAGCCAAGTCCATACATGATTTTGTATCAAGCTTTCTTAGGGTATTTTGAACTTTCCCAATTGTTACTTCGCCTTTGTCATCATAAGTTGGCTCCTCTGTGGTTAGGCTATTATAGATAGTAAGCCAATCTTCTTTTAATTCCTCAGAGAAGTCTTTTTCAGTTAAAGTATGAAAACTTAAATATGCATACCATATTCTATCTCGTATGTCACTTGTTCCTGTTGCCAATGTATTTACTGCAACACCGAATTTCTCTCTAGCGTAAGAATGTCTCATAATTTAGATGATCATTTAAGTTTTTTTTACATTTGGTTGCTTTCTGTCTCACAAGAATTACACTTTGAGGATTAATAGGTACTAAATATAAGCAATTTTCCATTTGTATGTTATTGCCGGTAGCTATGGCGCAGGAACATTTGGACTATCAAATCTCTATAATATGTTATTTTTTACATTCTTCCGCCTTTTCATAGGCACTGTCCATAATACGTTTTACTCCTTTCCCTTGCTGGGAATACATAAGGTTCCACGCCTTCTTTATCCTGTTATTTTCTAATTGTTGTTGTTGTATTTCCTTTTGGTTTTCGCTCCAATGGATACTAAATTTGTACAAATTCGTAAGGAGCAGCATTGCTGCCAGCCAAAGGAACCAGCGGCCAAAAACAACTCTATAAAACAGTTTTGCATCCTGTTCCGGGAAAAGTAACAGCTGAAATTTTCGTATCACATTTTTAGGCTGTCCGGCAACCATCAATTTCATATCTATAATACCTTTTTTTACAATTTCCTGCATTGCCCCGGTATCTGTTGAAATGGTTACTTCCTTTGGTCGATCAAGTTTTCCTTCAAATTCGGTCAATTTCCCGGATAGAACATTGACTGCTTTAACCAGGTCGTCAACGGTTTTGGTGTGTAACTTTTGCTCCTCCGTAAACTCTTCCAGTACGAGTTCTAAACTTTCTCTTTCAATATCTCCTGTTTTTTGGGTGGTATCCATAAGTTTGTAATTTTCTGATTAGTGATTAAATTCTGCGGGATTTCTGTTTTCTCTTTCTTCGCTTGATACCCTCTTCTGTCAACTCATATGGCAAATAGTTAAATGTGTCTACAGGCTGTAGAAGCAGCTCTAAAAGGTTACTCAATTCCTTTATTACAGGAACAATGGGGGAACGTTCAATATATGCTGCCTGCTGCGTTTCGCGGAGCATTCTTTGAGTAGGGGATAACGTTTGTTGCTTTGTAGTACCGTGCTGGATAGCTGCTTCGTATATCTTTTGTTCAGCCTGTTTACTTACCAGTTCTTGTTTTAGGGTTAAAATTCTTTCTATTTTTGCCAGCGAAAAACCCACCTCGCTACCTTTTGTTTTTACCTTTTTATCATCAATAAAGGAAATCCCACGGCCTTTAACCAACTTGTACCCTAAAGCCTGCATCTTCTGCTCAAATTCAGAATAGTTACGCGCCTTCTCTAAGGTCTGCCGAATATCTGTTTTCAGTTTTTCCTTTCGCTGATCCTGCCGGGGCAATAGCCTGTCTTTAGGTGATAAGAAAGCACGAGGGCTTAATACTTCCTGTAGCTTGTACTGCTTTTCCAGTCTGCGGCAAAGTGCTGCCATTCTTTTATAACTATTGCTGTCACTGGCTACCTTACCGTTAAAACCAACCCGGTTAGCCGCAATATGGATATGCTGTTCATTGGTATCTTTATGTAACACGCAGATATATTGGTTATCCGCTACGCCAAATTCCTTTGCGCATTCCCGGCCTATTTCCATTAGCTTGTCTTTGGAAAGACTTTCACCGGGGGCCAGACGGAGCGACAAATGAAGTACCGGTTTTTCCACCCGCTTGCTCAATTTGGCGACATCTTTAAAGTCTTTTGCTAGTTCATATTTATTGCCAAAGCACTTGTTATAAAACAATACTTCCGCCCGGTCCTTGTGTTGCAGGTTGTCTTTTTGGGCAAGTTGCTGTTTCTGTTCTTCGGAAAGTTCTTTTTTATCTTCCAGGCAATAGCGAATACAATCGAAGAAGGAACTTCCTGTTCCTATATATCCAATCATTGTAAATAGCTTTTGATTTGTATTGCCAATTCCTTAACCTGCAATGATTGTATCTTTAAATTGGCACGTTCAAGTGGGCTTAATTCTTCCATACCATTGCGCTTTCTGGCTATCTGGTTAAGGTTTGCCGCCATGTGGTTTAGTGTGGCCGTGAGGTTTAAAACCTCCCCCGGCAATGCCTTTTCTTGCCTGTCAATTTTTCCGGTCATGGCAATTTCCCGCAGGTATTCCGACACATTAAGGTTAGCACTTTGCGCTCTTGATTCTATGATAAATCTTTCAGAACGGGTACATTTAACAGCTAATAATTGATCCTTCTTTACCGCTTTCTTGGGGCGGCCTCCCTTGTTCTTGGTTTGTGCATTCTGCTGCTCCATATCAACCTCCTCTTTTATTTTTTGAATGCGATAGCATGAAAAAAATTCCTCACCGAATGCGATAGCATGAGGTGAGCCAGACGTTTTGGTTTTACCAAAACATAGCTGGCTACCTGAGCGAGTTAAAGTCGTCTCCCTATCCGCTGGCTTTCTTTTTGGCTGTGGTGATGATGAATAAGCCAGTCG
This sequence comes from Chitinophaga sp. Ak27, assembly GCF_012726295.1. Lineage (GTDB taxonomy): Bacteria > Bacteroidota > Bacteroidia > Chitinophagales > Chitinophagaceae > Chitinophaga. The sequence continues at coordinate 425,496 of NZ_JABAOB010000001.1, forward strand.
TTTAAATCCTTTCGGCTGTGGTAAAAGTCGCTCCGGTCTGTGTACTTGTTACCATCCCATTGCAAGGCTTTTCGGGTGTGATTCATGCCGGCTGTATCTCTGTCTAAAATCAAATGTACCTGCTTGTATTGCTCCATCAGGGGACGGCTTTTTTCAAAGAAGGAAAGAGAATTTAAAACAAGACAATTTGTCAATGGGGCTTGTTGGTTTCTGTTGATGGTGCAAAAAGATAAGAAGCTAAAGAAGCCTTCAAAAACGGCAATCTGTTCTGTGTGGTTGTCTACAAGCGTTATTTCCTTTGGGGCGCTGCTACCTTTAAAATTTTCGTTCCGTAGTTCATATCCTCCGGCATTGTTTTGGAAGCCGATAACGGTATGCTTCTTCCCATACAAAAGAAAATCCACCTCTTTGCAAAAGCGGCTGGCAATTTCCACCGGGATACATCTTTTTTGTAAGTAGTCCAGCAGGGATTGTTCTTTAAGCGGGCGGGCATCCAGAATAACAATTTTGCTGTCGGGGGTATCTTTCTTTTCACCAGCAAAAGAAGCGGGGGCCGGGTGCTGGTTGCCTAAAGTGGTAGGCGGGTGAAAAGAAAAAGACGGGGCGGGTTGGTTTTGCGATAAGCGTTGCAACAGGTCAGCAACGCTACAATTAAAATAAAGCGTTCCGAAGTCCACCAGATTGCCGCCCTTCCCGGTTCCATGATCATACCAGACGTTTAACTGCCGGTTTACTTTGAAGGATGGTGTTTTTTCCTCCCGCAACGGGGAGAGATACCAATAGTCTTGGTTTCTTACTTTTTGGGGTTGGTGACCCAATGAGGCCAAATAATCTACAAGATCAATTTGTTTTGCCTCTGCACACATTAAATTTTTCATACACACGTTTTTCAGTTTCACATTAATTGCACAATAGAAAAGGCTTGCAAGCAATTGGCTATTAAATAGCTATGCTCGCAAGCCGTCTTAAATCCATTAAAAATAAGTTCGAAATTTGTACAGGCAGGGCGACTGAAAGGCTAAAATCAATGTAACGATTTGTTACGCGATATGCCGAAAAGCCCGCAGATATTGTATCTGCGGGCTTTTTTAATTTTGCCCCATATCATCTTATATCATCGAATTTCAAGTTGTCAGCAGAGTAATACCGTGAGTAGGTTTCAGAGTAACTTTACCTACTCTACGTAGATTACTCGTCATATATATTAATTTGTATTTCAAATTATTACAAAGGATATCATCTTATTTCAAATGATATCAACGGCTTTGTCTCTACTCATTTTTTGGCTTGTGAGCCACGAACCAGAGAACATGATTTGTCCATTTAAAATGAAGAAGAAATGAGAAGTGAAAACACTTTCGGCGTACGCTTTGCGCTACGCCAAAACAAGAACAAAAGAAAAGACTACTCAGTCTATGCAAGAATTGCCTGTAATAATTCTCCGGAGAGAGAACTTACAATCAAGGGCAGTTTTCAACTGGAAAATTGGGATGCAGAAAAAGGTGGCCCCTACCTTACCTCAAAGGAATTAAAGGAATTCGCCACTTACCTGGAAAAAGTAAAATCGAAATTAACAGCCATCTTCCAGGATCTTGAATTGAAAGAAGGTGTTCTCACCGCCGAGAATATCAAAAATTGCTACCTCGGCATTGGGCCAGACATCCAGAAAGTCACCATGCTCCAACTCTGCAAAATCGCTTATGACAAGTTTAAAACAGAAATTAAGAAAGGAAGCATCAAGAACTATGGTGCTACAAATGGCTATGTAGAAAGGTACTGTCAATGGAAATACGCTGCGGGTGATATCCCCCTTCGCCATCTTAATTTTAATTTTATTGATGGCTTATATACCTACATACTTCAAAATCCAATTAAGCCGAATGATCCTTGTAATAAGAATGGAGCCATGAAGCACATGGAGAGGGTTAAAAAGATGGTTAAATGGGCAGGAAAGAACGGCTGGTGTGAAAAGGACGCCCTTAGCGATTTTTCAGTCAATTTCAAAAGGAAGGAAACGGAATATCTAACCTGGGAGTAACTACGCATCGTTGAAGATGTAATCCTTGTTAATCCAATACATAAGCTCGTACGGGCAATTTTTGTTTTCTGTTGTTATACTGGTATGGCTCCAATAGATGTACAGACCCTCAAACCAGAGCAATTATCTACAGATATAAACGGAAACATCTGGATGACCTATACCAGGGTAAAAAGTGAAATCCCAGCATGGGTATCACTTTTAGAGAAGGCAAAGGAAATAATTCAAGAATACGGCCTTGAGGCAGGTGCATCGTATAGGGAAACAGTATTCCACTATGTGAGCAACAAGGTTTTAAATGATAACCTGAAGGTTATTGGGCTTATATGCGGATTTTCAGTGGAACTTCCCGACATACATTCGGCACCACCTAACTGTCTACTATCCGGTCTACCACTCGAACAAGATGATCAGCCGATACCATCTCATTTAAATCAGGTGGAAACAACATTGCCTGATTTTGATAGGTCGGCTTAAAAGATACTTTAAAACTTTTCCCTCTTGCCATTCCCAAATTTAACAAACAACTCGACGGGGAGAGCAATTTTTTAATAACACAACATCTTAATAAAGAGCCTCCTTTTTCTCAAAAGAAAAGGAGCTGCCTCAAATTACTTTTGAGACAGCTCCTTGCATATTACGAACACTCACGAATTACAGACTCAGATTCATACATATCCGGATTACAAATCCCATAGCGACACCAATATTCTACAAAGAATGTACATATACGCTAATAAGCAAGCAGAAATGATGCTGGAGCATATTTATTTAATTTGAAAGAAAACATGCCATTATTAACGTTAATTCGTTTGCCAGCTGACGTCCCATGCAAATCTATTGGTATTACAGCTTTTACACCACTGTCTTTCCCCAAATTTACCGTGCATTCCCCCGCGGCGCCAGCATCTTCCCATAAACGTAAAATTGTTCCTTCGCCATCAGGATTATCACCATATGCAGTAACCAGCACTCCTTTTCTTGACAGCGCTAACCCGCTTTTACTGGCAGGCATATTTCCTGCTTCACCATCTGCCACTGCAGTTAATAAAGGTAAGCGGGCCTCCCAGGCGTTTTGTGACAGATTATCAGTAACACTTGAGCCTGGGTTTACCGGCCATACCCTCACCCTCTCACTCCATGAACCATCTTGCCATAGCCGGAAATTCGTGTTCCACATGTTATTATAGAGATTAATAAATACGGAGGGTACTTTAGGGACATAATCCAGGGAGTATTTCCACAATCCCGGCTCGCCCATACTAACTAATGGTGCATCTATAGGAGATAGGGCCATACCTGACTGATCCGGCTGCACAACAGCCACTCCTGTACTTACTGCCATAAGATGCCTGTTGGTGCCTGTAACAATATCCTTTGCCGGATCTATAGCGCCCCCTAAACGACCAACAGTAAAGGAGGGTTGTTTAATACCAAACGGGAAGCAAAGCCATCCTCCCTCAGGTTGTTTATCTGCGGTTTTGTCATTCACAGCCCATTCAACATCAACATAAGCCTCATGGCGGGGGAAGGTAAAAGTCAGCGTATAGGACTTGGCATAACCTTCTGTTGCATCAGAAGTTAACGTTGCTATATCGGCAACAGCCGAATGAAGGACTGTAATTTTCCAATTCTTTGGGGTAAATGACCGATAGGGAATCTTATCCGCACCGGGCATTCCCGGCTTTCCAAAATCATTTAGCCCCCATCCGTCCTTTATACGACTATATGCACTGAACCATTGATTGACCTCATTAGCACTAAATCGCTCGTGGAGAAACTGCCCCAAAACATATTTTGAAGATTGATCGACCAACTCCCTGCCGGTAGACTTTTCAATTAAAGATGCAATACCACCCTTTGTTAAATCAAAAACGACTTTAAAATATGGGGTACTGAAATCAGGATGCCCATCATTGGTAGCATCTCCACTTTTTAATTCATCAGGGGTGTAAGTTTTGTACCCGGATGGTGGTACATCCTTCACATAAACGTAACTACCCTTTTGAAAAGGGTTTTCTATCATGCCAGACCGCTTCCAGGGCAAAGGGTTATATACTACAAGTCGTTTCCCTCTTCTGTTTACTGATGTTGCCAGAAGACTCAACTCCTTATCCATCTCCCTGGTTACAATATCATTTGTATTGTGTATGTATTGACGTTTGACATCATAAGAATATAGCCATTTCCTTTTACTTCCGACCGCCGTGTTACGTGCATTACTGTTTTTCAGGGCTGCATAATTACCATTTTCAGGAAGGGGCTCTGCCGCCGCTTCTTCCATCCATTTCTTCCATTCATCACCGTAACTATACCGGGGACCAAACTCTGCGTTCATCCCCCAAGTATGCTCAGCATATAAGAGGCTTTGTTCATACGCTTTTGCTAGCTTTGCAGCGATAGACCCAACAGGTAGGCCCCATACCTTCATTTGGGTATGTAGCCCATCAAGTGTCGGTTCCATCGGGCGGATATTTCTCGCGATCTTTGTTTCCTCTGGATTCGTCTGCACCCCGTGAATCCATGTATCAGGACAATCTCCCTTGACAGTTGGCAGACTAGGATTCTCAGCCAATACAGCTTTCGCAAAATCATCCAGCGTTCCAAAATGAATGGTCACACCCGGGAATTCCTTCTTTGCATGGTCCAGCAATTCGCGGATCTCCTCTGGTGAAGGTGGACCATGATTATCTCCGGTCATCTGCATAGCGAGATAATTCTTACTTGGCCAGTTCGGAGTAGGCCGGATGTCAGAACCATACAACGCGGTATAATTACATAAGACTTTCGACCCATCGGGCCCCTCCCACCAAAACAGTTCAGGGAATCTGGGATACTGGCTGGCGGGATTACATCCCAATTGCAAAAATTGGATACCTGCATGTTTTAACAACGTGGGAAGTATCCAGGAATGACTTGGCACATCTGTCATTTTCGCACTAATAGGCAGGGGTAGTCCATATTTTCTTGCAACATCGGAGGAATAGGTTAGCCCCCGTACCAGGTCTTCATAGTCCAGCGACTCCGTTTGTACGGTAAATGGCAGGCCATGTACGGCTATCGCACCTGATTTAATGGCTTTTTCAATTCTTGTCTTTCGTTCAGGGGTTTGCAAAGGCCCTAATATCTGTGCCTGTAGCGGCCATCCCGATACCGTCCATGCAAAATGCATTTCTTTGGGTAGTGATTCGCTACCCTCAATTGTTTTCAGCGCATTATCCATCATCTCTTCCCGGTAGCGCCTAAATACATTCTCCGGTAAATCCGTAAACCCAAGATCAAAATGAGTTTTAAATACAACCCAGATATCAGTCACCTTTGAATTAGCCCGTTTGGGGTCCTTTAGACCCTGGCCAAATGCTGCAGGCACAAAAAATAGGAAAACGATCAATAAGGCTTTTACATCTTTTTTCACTTTCAAATTGAATTTGAATCAAACAATAATTTTAGTCAGCGATCACTTCTCCACTCTTGCTAAATCAAACTCAACGCTGCTTTCATATAACCCAATGTATAAGCCATACCTGCATACCATGGGGCGTCGCAGCTCATTTGAGGAGTATGGTCGGGAATAAATACCCCGTCAAACTTCCTCTCTTTCAATATTCTCAAAATCCGTATTAAATCAATGTCCCCTTCATCTACAAACACTTCTTTATAATGGGGTACTTTGCCTTTCACATTCCTGAAATGTACATAGGCAATATTTGACGCGTATTGCTCCGTAGCCTCATAAACATCTCCTTCGGTCATTTCTGCTATAGAGCCAAGACAAAACTCCAGCATATTGTTCCTGCTGGGTTTAATATCCAGTAATTTCTGATACAGTTGAGGTTGATATACCAACCGGGGGGTCTTTCTGACAAACGGCATTGGCGGATCGTCGGGATGCGCTGCGAGCTTCACCCCGGCTTGTTCTGCCACAGGAACCAATTCATTTAAAAACCAGGCAAGCCTTTCCCATAGCTGCTCGTGCGTAATTTCAGGAATAAATCCAGCCGGGGCATTGTTGTCGTACACCATATTCCAAACCATACCATTCGGAATAGGTCTCTGGTCTACACCATCCATACCAACGGAGCGTGCCCCACCGCGGGCAAAATTGCCGGTAATACGGCTGCTTACGCCGGCAAGACTGAAATTATATCCAAATACCGGGATTCCTGCTTCGCCAACATTGCGGATGATCTGTTTCAGTTTTTCAATCTGCGTTTCTTTTTGGGGACCATCCAGTAATATATCGTGCCAATGCGCAGGGTCAAAGTTTTCAATAGCCTCCAGTTCTAAACCAGCTTCATTAATTTCCTTCTTCAATTGCACCAGTTCTTCCACCGTCCATATTTTTCCGGGGTCTCCGGCAAAGCCCCAGCCGAAGCCGTCCCCGATGGGCTGATCATTTTTATTTTCCTGGTTCACCTGGTTGAAATAATCTACCAGGTGCACTACAAGATGCGTGCAACCACATTGCCTTGCAAAATCATAATGCTGCCTGTTGAGCATGTGACGATAAAGCCCCAAACCTAATTTCATCTATATTAAATTTTACGTATTTACAAGATGCCATATTTCTTGAACGCATCTGTGCTGCTCATTCCATTTTCGATTTCCTTACGGACAACTTTCTCTCCCCTGGCTTTGTCAAGCGCTTTAATAATTACTTCCTCCTCATATTTTTTGGGGATCACTAAAACGCCATCCAAATCGCCGAATACCAGGTCTCCAGGTTCTATCCACACATCACCCACCTGTATGTCGCAACGGAAGTCGGCCACCTGCGTACGCACCGAAGAATCCTGGCCATACCTCCCGCGGCTGAATACCGGCCAATTTTGCGCAACTACCTGGTGGGTATCCCGGTGAAATCCATTGATTACCGCGCCGACAGCTCCTCTTACCCGCGCTGTTGCTGTAAGCAGCTCTCCCCAATATGCACAGCGCATTTCCCCACCACTAGCTATGTACACTTCACCCTGCTGCAATTGATCAAGCGCCTCCGTTAACAGGCCAAACGGCTTTTTTTGCGGGCCATATACATCTATCATCAATACCGGCATTGCTCTTCCTACTATCACATCAGATGTATGCATAGGTTGGATAGGATGAGGAAGGAACTGGTGATAGCACCCAAATCCATCCAATATATCCCCTACAACCGGGGTATATAGCTCTTTTTTAAAGAGATCAAAAAGCTCTGCGTCGTTCGCCCACGATTTCATATGTTTTTTTTTACATGCTTTGATTTAAAGTATCCTGTATTTGCTTGCTTAATTCAGATTTTTCCTGCGGAGATAATGGCTTATATACAAAATCGCCAAGATGAGTATTGCTCCTTTCTACGATAATCACTTCAGCGTCTCTCTTCATGGCTATGTTATGCCACATATTTACAGGGATGTTGTAGGTAACACCAGGCTTCATATCAATACATTGAAATATGAAACCAGTTGTTTGTTCCTTTGCGGCAATAAGTACTGCCGTACCTCTCAACAGTATAAACACTTCATCCGTTTGCCCGTGTTTATCCATTTTTTCGATACCGGAAATATCCTGCTCAGGCATATAGTTCAATTGCGCTACCTGCCAGGTATCTTTTATAAAGAACGGGTTATAGCCTTCCCCGGAATGCGTGTAAACCTCTATTAATGATGGATTCATTTGTTTTATAGTTAAGGGCGTGGATCGTAAGGAATAGTGCTTTCTTTATAGGCGCCATCGATATATATTTCTGTTGCTGTAAGGTACGCTGCCATATCGCTGGCAAGGAACGCACAGGTCCAGGCCACATCATCAACAACGCCAAGCCTTCCCGACGGAATCCATTTATTGAATTTCTCCCTGCCAAATTTTTCTATTTCCGATTTATTCATTTCCGTCTCAATGGCGCCGGGGGCAACAGTTACTACCCGGATATTGTTTTCGGCAAGTTCCAATGCCAGGCATTTGGTCATCATATTCATCCCTGCTTTGGAAGCACAGTAATGCACCAACCCCTTCCTTGGTACCTTATCATGAATAGAGGAAATGTTGATGATGACGCCGCTGTTTTGTTTCACCATTCTTTTCCCTGCCTCCTGGGCGCAAATAAATGCGCCTTTCAGGTTTACATTAAAGATTAAATCCCACTCCTCTAAGCTCAGGTTAATGGCATGCCCGATGGTTTCACAGCCTGCATTATTCACCAATATGTCTATTTTACCGAGGCTGTTATCCATGAATTCAAACAGCTGTATAACGGCCTTTTGGTCAGCGACATCAGCTTGAAATGCAAGTGCCTTAATGCCATATGCCTGTTGAAGATCGGCTGCTAATATTTCGGCACGCTGTTTATTGTCGAGATAATTAATAATTATATTAGCTCCACAGGAGGCCATCGCCCGGCATATAGCAGCCCCAATCCCCTGGCTTCCCCCGGTAACTAACACATTTTTGTTTTTCAAATCGATGGAATTTTCCATAACATGTCAATTTAGACTTCTTTAATGGCCAACATCCTGGGATAGTTGGATAGGATTTCAAATCCATCCTTTGTGATTAGTATATTATCTTCAATCCTGGCTCCACAGCCGATTGCTTCACCATAAATTCCGGGTTCAACCGTTAACAGCATCCCTTCTCTCAGCACGCCTGCTGATCCGGGCGAAAGCGATGGACCAATATCGTGATACCTGAAACCCACATGATGGCCCAGTGCATGATTAAAACAGGCGCCTAATCCTGCATCTTCGATATGCTGCCGTGCAGCAGCATCAATATCGGCCATCAACACACCGGGTTTCATCATCGCTATCGCTTTCTGTTGCGCTTCAAGTACGGTATTGAAAATCTTGTTTTGTTGTTCGGATATTTCGCTTGTTTGACCAGTACGTGTAATATCTGCCCAATACCCGTTTACGCAAATCGCCATTTCCAGCATGACCATTTCCCCCTGTTGTAACTTTTTCCCGGTCGATCGGTTATACTTTCCGCCTGCTATCGCATTTCTTCCAGATAAAATCATGGGCCAGGCCTTTGAAAAATGTATCCCCTCACTACCGGTCATGCTCTGCACAGCGTATTCAATCAAACCGGCCAGCGCTGCTTCAGAAATACCCGGCCTTAAATTCTCATAAAATGTTTCGACCGCAATCGCAGCAATCTTATGTGTACGACGGAGACATTGAACGTCTGCTTCAGTTTTGTATGCGTAAAGATCAAGAAGCGCCTGCGTTGCATCATTAAACCCACCTGCTGTCAAAGCAGAAAGTCTGTCGATCAGGTCAGCAGGCAAAGGAGGCTGCTCCCCCGACATCATACAAGGCGCCGTTCCTCCAATATTTTTTATAAATGAAACTGGAAGACGTTGAACATTTTTTTTGACCAGCATTGCTTTTATCATGTTGATTAAAATCTCCCAGGGATCTGCGCAGTCCATTAGCCCCCAGGGATATTTTTCTACCTTCATGTCCTTTGGTAAAATATCTTCCGGCTCCAGCTCAGGTACGAATAGTACCGGCGCGTCATCTTCCGTATACACCAAAAACGAGAGCCCCCATAAAGGAAAATAGCCGCAGGTGATCACCAGCTCGTCCGGTCGCCAGAAAACCAGTGCGCCCAGATCGTGCTGACGGATAATATTTTTAAGCATTTGCTCCCGCTGTAAATTCATAGCGTTTTTACTTTTTCCAGAAATGTTCAATTGCTTCCAATGATTTGCCTTTTGTTTCCGGAACAAGCTTCCTGACAAAATAAGCTGCTGGCAACATCACGAATGCATATAATAAAAAAACGTACCCTATTCCAATCGTTTCACGCAAAATTGGATACGTCTGTGTTACAAATGTAGAGCCCAGGAATAACGAAAGTGTGGCTACCGACATAGCCCTCCCTCTTATTTTTGTGGGGTAAATTTCGGAGATCACCACCCACACCCCGGGTCCCAGTGTGGAAGCAAATACAGCTATATAGTAGATAAATGAACCCAGTAAAAAGTGGCCGGTAGTATTTCCCTTAATGAACGCGATACCGATCAGGAACAACGCAAGGCCAAGGCCGGCAAACCCCCAGATCAATACCGGCTTTCTTCCCCATTTATCAATTTTCCAAATCGCCACAAACGTAAATATCATATTAAAGAAACCTATAACTGTAGCGCTTCCCATGGCTGATCCGGCTTGTCCACCAGCTTGTTCAAAAATTGCGGGAGCGTAATACATGACCGTCGTAATGCCGGAGAGCTGGCTTAAAAAGGGCAGGGATATTCCAATAATGAGGGCCAGGCGGATTCCCGGGGCCAGCAACTGCCCGAAGCTTCCCGACTCTTCAGCGATACTCATTTCAATGACATTTAACTCCGCTGTTGCCATTTCCTTGCCATTAATACGTTCAAGCACTCTTTCCGCTTCCGTTACATGGCCTTCCTTCACCAACCATCTGGGGCTTTCCGGCACAAAAAGCAGGAAGATGAAAAAGAATAACGCCGGAATCATATTGGAGCCAAGCATACCACGCCAAACTTCGGAGACCAGGTAATAATGCAGGAGGCCTGTTGAGCTACCGGTAATGTGATGATCAGCATATTGTAAAAGAAACGCGTTGGAAAGATAAGAACATAAAATACCCAACGTGATGGCCAGTTGATAAAATGAAACCAACCTTCCTCTTAGCGCGGCAGGCGACAATTCGGAAATAAACATGGGAGCTACCATGGCCGCAAAACCAACACCTACTCCCCCGATAATCCGCGCGGCAACAAGAACAGATGGCGTTTGTGCGATGGCACACCCAATAGCGGATATTATAAATAAAATAGCAGATAACAGTAATATTTTTCTACGGCCATATTTATCGGATAAATAGCCGGCAATGGCGGCCCCGATTACGCAACCCAGCAGCGCGGAGCTCATGAGCCAGCCCTCCATGGCAGGAGATAAATGAAATTGGGCCCTTAGAAAATTTATAGCTCCTGATATTACCGCCGTATCGAAGCCAAATAAAAAGCCGCCAAAACCGGCCGTAAAGCAAATTAATATCACGTACGCATTTCCATGCAATTTCATATAGCCACTTTATTCGTTATAAATATTGGTTGATCTACATAAGCCTGATCGTTGCACCTAGTGCATCAAGTCCTATCGATTGACAAACACCGATCCTTTGCTGTAGGTTCGATTTTGCTATATCCCATTTTAAGATGTCATCTGCGAGGCCCCACTGCTTCCGGAATTGCTGAATGTACAATTTATCATTTTCAACACTGGTATATTCAGGCTGAAACTGGTTATTGGAGGTATCACGAGTTTGCCATATGGCGTTTGCAGTTGCTTTAATATTATTGCTGAAATCAACTCCGGTAACGCTTCTATCAAGTATTCCCAGGTAACGCATCATGATCCCGCGGCCGGCTAGATAATCGCTGCCAAACTCGGGACCCATATTTGCCAGGAGGGGTGCTTCACGAATGATATGATCCTTATCACTCACCAGTGTAGTTTTTACTCCTTTGCTTATTAATGAAATATAGTGACGTACCTTCCCTGTAAAGACATTGATATCGAAGTTCACCTCCTTTTTATGCGCTGATATCCATGTGGCGAGATTCTCTTTAATTGCCAGCATATCGGAAAGTGCAGCCAGTAACATCCCCTGGTCACCTGTCCACACCCACCCTTTGTGCCAGGTTGGATGCGTAATTTCCGTATAACCCGATCCTTCAAAAAAAGCTGTTGGCCGTTCTTGCACCAATGCGCCTCCGGATGCGGTTTTCTTTAGGTATTCATACTTATTCAGTTGAAACCAGCTGTCAAACCACGTCCATTGGTTGTACGCCATGTCAAGGTATTTTTCATTGTCACTGATGTTCTCTGCCAGCGTTAAACGATAAATGCGGGTAGACAACAGGAAGAACAAAACATTGGTGACGGTATTCTTCGCACCTTTGTGATTGCCCCTTGCGTCTCCATTTGTAAAACCATGTGGAACCGGGTTAGCCGACGATAAAGCGTCATAGGCATGATCTTTTGCCTGCTTCCAACAGAAATCGGTGGAGAGTTGCAGGTATTTATCTGCTAATTCTTTATTACCTGTGCGCAATAAATGCCGTCTTGCATTAAGCCCCATCAGGCCCCACCAGCCAAAATCATCTGTCCACATGCCGCTGGGGTCAATGCTTTTGAAATAGGTAAAATCTCTTTCCAGCATCGCATTTACCTTTTGCTGTATGGATTTTACGTCCTTATCATCCATCCATCGCTGATACAGCGCATCAGCAAAATTCAGGCATGCATCAAAAGTGTTACCTCTTCTCCAGAAATCATTAAACTCCCAAACTTCCTCAAACCTGTTAAAAGCGGCGATACATTTCGTTTTAAGATCAGCGTCCTTATCGAAATCAATATTGGCAAAAGATTTCATCAAGGGAAATAACAGGACATAACCTCCCGCCGTTTTTACAAAATTCCGTCTTTTCATGGGCGATTTCAGTGTGAGGTCAAAACTAATTTCAATCAGGTACTATTCCTACAAGTCTATAAATCGTTACTTAAACTATTTTAATCGATTCTTATCTAAATATACAAATATGATTAATGTAGATAAAAAGACCGGGACGCATATATCGGGGAAATGAAAAAGCGCCCGCATTTGGTAAAACTCTATTAAGCGTTATTACAACTTTTTTAATCAAAAACTATCTGCTTAGTAATAAAATTAGTAAAATTCTTCTACAAATACTAACTTTAGCTATACAAAATGAATGGCGATGAAGGCAAATTTTTTTGAAGTAGGAGCCCTGAATATGCAGGCTATTTTTGTAAAAAAAGTCAACAAGAGTAATTTCAACTCTCTTTTTCATTTTCATGAAGTATGCGAATTAAATTATATCGTTGAAGGTACCGGGAAATGTATTGTTGGCGATTGCATCAGGAATTATTCAGCCGGAGACCTCGTTTTACTAGGCCCTAATCTTCCTCATATCTGGTATGGAGACCCTTCCGAATGCGACTCAGGTGGCAGCCAGACCGGGAAGGCAATTGTTGTTTATTTTCCTGCAAACTATTTAAAGATTTTGGGCCTTGAAGAACCTTTTATACAGAAGGTGGACAGCCTCATCGAAAAATCAAAAGCGGGTGTCCATTTTCCTTTAAAAACAAGGCAAAAAGTTACCGCCTTACTAAATGAGATCGTGAATGCTACCGGCCTCACGAAAATAATCCTGTTCCTGGAAATAATGAATGTCCTGATAAATACAAAAAGGTACGAACAGTTATCTTCCCTCGCCTTCAGGTTTTCGTTAAATGAAAAGGATACGGAAAGAATGAATAATGTTTACCGGTACACTTTGGAGAATTTCAGAGATCCAATTGACTTATCCACCATTGCAAAAATAGCCAACATGACGCCGCCTGCCTTCTGCGGTTTTTTCAAGAAACGAACCGGGAAATCTTTTACCGGGTTTCTAAATGAATTACGCATAGGGCATGCCTGCAAATTATTGGGTGACCTGGATTTAACCATAGCAGACATCTGCTATAACTCAGGATACCGGAACTTCACCCATTTCAATGATTTCTTTAAAAAAATAACCGCAAAAACCCCTTCTGAATACAGGAAAGAATTGATGTCTATTGAGCAAACAGCACAGGCTCTTACATAAAGAGCCTGTACTGATTAATCGATGGGTATGACCTTCTGCTGAATGTTTATCGTATCCGTATCGTTTCTATGGAATAAGGCGGCACCGTTAACATAATACCAGCCGCTGTCTTTTTCATAGGCTGATCTTCTTCTTCGATAATATTCGTCCTGGTAACACCATTAATGGCCCCGAACCAATCGATCTTTGCATCCGTCTTCTTTCCTTGCATATCTACCAACCGCATAACGATGTTGTTTTCATCTTCTGATTTTTTGATCGTTGTAATAAGTACATTATCGGCATTCGTGCTGGCGAAACTATAACTCGATGGGAGACCGTTGCGTGCCTGTGGTATATCTACCACCAGGGCCCGTAAAGGCTGGTTTTGCTGCTTTCCGGTGTTGGCGGTGGTTTTCCAATCTCCTGGCGAAGAAGTCAGGCTAAACTCGAAATGATGGTTGCCTGGCTGGAGATAATAGTTGCCTTCCCCATGACAGCTTTTCCGGCTGGCCAATAAAATAGGCTGCAAAACAGTTTGCCTGCTATTGGCGTCGGTAGCATCCACCCAGTCGAATACGGCTACGGAGCTACTGACGGTCACCGAAACATTGTCTTTGCTGGCGTTAAACCAATCCTGCACTTCCCTGGGATGCACCTTGCTGCATGCGGTGGAATAGTCTTGTACACCGTACGAAAAGCCCGCCGCACTCTTTATCTCATCTTTACCCACTTCTACCACTCCCATGGGCACTTCATAAGCAACCCTGGAATCCGTTTGATTCAGCGGAAAGGCCATCCTGTATTCCCGGTAACGTTCCCCTGAAAACCCAAGCATATCGGCCTTGAAATCTACCTGTTTCAGCGATTCATATAAAGTAACAGTTTCCCTTATCGTAGCAAATTGGGTTTGCTGCACCAGCTCCCAGGTTTTGCGGACAGGTCCGAACTCAGTACAATTCCATGTAGGTGCATATTGGCTTACCTTTTCGAATCCCTGCATTGTCACCGGTTGTACATCCGTGAATTCGCCAGCGCCATTGCCTACTGATTGCAACTGAAAGATTTCGCCTCCCAACAGCTTATCTGTCTTCAGCAGTTCAGTATGCAGTTCCTTATCAAAGATGCTTTTCACTCCTCCCGGTCCCAACTCGATTTTATAGAACTTGTTTTCGTACACCGGTGCTGCTGCCTGTGCTGTTATAGGCGACGGCTGTGTAGGCGCTACAGGCACTCCTCTATTGAAGCCTGCTACATAAGGCTGCAGGGTATAGGTCTTATAACCCAGGGAAGGCACCTTCTCTGCCACAAAACAAAGGGTGATCGTCTCATCGGAACCACCGGCCGGGCGGCTTTCTATGCGCTGACTGGGCACCTCTTTACCAGAAGCGGCATCGACGATTTTATAGGACAATGTATCCTGCCCATAAACTTTAATGCTGACTTCCACCTTATCCGTCCGTTCTTTGGACAAGGGATTGAATACAACCAGCGACCTGCCTTTTTTATCGAAACCGATCTGCTGGATGATATCCTTCAGGCTATGTTGCAGCACTTTATCGGAAATACTGCAAGCTTCTTCAAACTTTGTCCTGAATGTGAGATCCGTCATATCCCCATGCTTACCGCCCCAGCCATGATCGGCATAGATGGCTTTTTCCCAGGCGGTGGTTAACTCCGATTGGGGATAATGGGAAAAGTCTTTTTGAAGGGTGGCATCCACCGCTGAAAAGATCTCAGCGGCAACGAGTGTCCGGTTGGCTTTGCGTGATGCTGTTAGCGCCCGCTCATGCGTTGGACCATGTATATACAGCCAAACGTTGGGGCGTTCGCCTCTCAACGTTTCGTAGGTGGCGCGGGGTGCATCCAGTTTTTTGAATACATCCGCTGCAATCGCATATTTAAGGGAAGGCAAGCCCTGGGTTCCGGCTTTTTGGTTCCAGCCCTGGAAGAGCGCGCGATAATCATTGGGCTTATTCCAGTCTGCATCGATCAGGATTGGCAGCGCCGGCCGGAATTTGTTAGCACCGTAGTAAACACTCCAGGCCTTGATATAATCCAGCACCATTCGTTCTCTCGCCGTATCACTTTTGGTTGCCCGGAAATTGTAACTCGATGCATCATAATGCCCGGGAGTGAACATCAGCACATTACTGCCATCAGGGCTATACCAGCGATAAATACCCGCCTCATGCCGGGAAATGTAAAGATATTTTATGCCCGCCTTTGATAATATCTGGGACATCTGCAATGCCTTACCAGGTACATCTTCGTTCCAGTCGGTGAGAAAATCGCAGCCGGGCAGGATCTTTTTCAACCATTTTTTCCCCAGGTAAGTTTGCCGAATAAGCGCTTCTCCGTCGTACATCGATTCATAGGGCATATTATAGGTTGCTCCCCATTCCAGCCTGCCTTCTTTGGTATATTTCAGGATGTCGTCATACCGGTCCGGGTGACGGGCCAGGTATTCACGCAGGCTCAAAGCATCTTCCACGCTGAAACAATAATCAGGATTGCTTTTCATCAATGCCAGCGCCGGTGTGATCATATTTTCGTCCCTCCATACCTCGCAGGCGCCGATGGAATCCATCCAGGCGATGTCCTGGTGACTTGAATTGATAAAATTGACAGTGCCGTTTTTAAAATAAGCAGTGCTGGTATTTTTCGAGCCATGCGGCCGGTAATTAGTCTGCGCATACAGAAAACCGCTGTGGCACGAAAAGACCAGCACCAGGAATAAAAAGTTTCTTTTGAAAAATGACATGAAAATGAATTTATAAAAAACTACCTATAGACTTAATACCCGGGATTATTCGGCGCCAACTTCGGGTTGACATCCATCTCCGACTGGGGAATAGGGAACAACAGGTGTTTGGTCTGTAAGGTCCGTGTTCCGCCACTACCAGGAAAACTATATCCTACCATTGGTACAAATTGATCGTTCTTTGTATCATACACCATCCGGGTGCGCACCATATCGAACCAGGTTTGGTTCTCAAAACATAACTCATGATTACGCTCTCTCCAAACGGCTGTCCTGAACTGGTCGTGTGTAAGCCCCGACAGCGGCGCCAGACCAGCACGGGTCCGGATGGCATTCAGGTAGGTATAGGCATCCGTACCGGGCGTTCCGTCAGCCTCATTCTGAGCTTCCGCATACAGCAAATAAATATCGGAAAGCCGGATAACAGGAAAACATTTGCCAGACGGGAGCCCGGTTTGCTGAACAATGTCGTCAAAATATTTAAAGATATGCTGCCCATTCGTGAACACAACATTCGCTCCTGTTGCAAAGTTAGGATAACGCGAATAGAAGAACTGTTTCTCCTCTGCCCTTTTATCTCCCGGCGCATACGACTTATAAAAGGTAGTATCTGGCAATAGTGCGCCTATCTCCGTTTGTCCGTTCGAAATGTAGCTGAAAGTGGGTAATGTAAAGGAGAACATAGGATTGGAGGCTATAGATGAGGCAAACTGCACCATGAAGATATTCTCCATCCTATTGTCGTTGGCCGGATCGCGGAATTGATCATAGTTCTGGTACAGTGTATATTTATTGGATGTAATCACTTCCAGCGCTTTCTGTTTGGCCAATGCATATTTATCTGCTTGTTGCAAAGGATAGCCCGCCATCGTTTCATACACCTTTGCTAGCAGTGATTTTACCGCACCGATAGATACTCTTCCGGTATTGTCAACAAAAGGAAGACCACTTTTTTCAGCTGCAAGCAGATCTGGAATAATTTCTTTTTCATAAATATCCTTGGTGGCCGCTCTGCTCACCTGGAGGTTGTCTGCTGTAACAGTGGGCTCTGTAACGAGTGGTACATCCCCAAAAATCCTTGTGAGGTTGAAATAGAACCAGGCCCTTAAAAATTGTGCCTGCCCCAGTAATTGCGCCTTTTGCGCATCTGGTACAATAGCAGAAGACATGAGCGGAATATTCTTTATCGCCAGGTTGGCCGCGTCGATACCTTTATAGGAGCTTCGCCACCACGTCGAGAAATACAGGTCGGTCGGAGTCATGGTCAGGTTCAGCAGATTGGCATTGTTGTTAGACTGGTTCGTCTCGGTCCTCGCCTGGCCCGTTGGCATTTCCAGCATGAACATGGCATCTTCGCTGAATAGCCCTACGCTGCCATAAAAATTTCTTGTGAAGGCATAGATACCATTAACCGCATTCTGCGCCTGTACGAGGCTGGTATAATAGTTATCCGGCGTATAAAAGCTTTTAGGATCTTCCTGCAGGAACTTCTTACAGGAGGAGGTCATCGAAAGAGAGATGAGCAATATGCCGTGAAATATCTTTATTCTTCTCATAAAAGAAAATGGATTAATAGTTAAAAACCAACATTTACACCAAAATTGAAAGTCCGGGCCTTGGGTAAGGCGTAAAACTCGATACCATAGGCAAAAGCCTGCGGATAGGTGGACACTTCCGGATCGTAACCGTTCTTATATTTCGTGATAAGGAAAGCATTCTGGACACCTGCATACAGGCGTAGGCTGTGCAAGTGAATACTTTCTACCAGCCTGCTGGAAAAGTTATACCCGAGTGCTATATTCTTACCCCTGATGAACGATCCATCATCCAGGTAGTGATCATCCTGTCGCAAAGAGGGTCCGTCAGAGTTGAGTCGCACTTTGGCGATTTTCGTTTGCTCGTTCGTCGGCGTCCAGGCATTGAGCACAGTTGTATAGCTATTAGCCAGTGTTTGCCGGTCTTCCGAAGTAGCATAGGCAAGGTTCAGCACTTTATTACCCTGGCTCACCTGCAGGTCGAATAGTAAATCAAAATTTTTGTAAGAGAATTTATTAATCAGCTCCATGGTATAGGTAGGATAGGCATACCCAAGAATTGTCCGGTCTTTACCATCGATCTTGCCATCACCATTGAGATCTTTTTCTTTCAGATCACCCGGCTTGGCGTTATAGGTTGCTGCTTTCGCCGCCTCCTCTGTGCTCCATACTCCTTCTCTTACCAGGCCGAAGAAAGTGCCCACCTGTTGCCCTACCCGCAGGATATTCGTTTGGTCGAGGAAGCCCGGGCCAGGGAATATATCTTCATTATGCGTGCCCAGCGCCAGGATCTTATTGCGGTTCACAGTAAAGTTAATAGTCGTATTCCATTTGAAAGAGCCCGTCAGGTTATTGGTCATTAATCCCACCTCGATCCCCCTGTTGCGCACCGAGCCGATGTTCTTCAGGATATTATCAAAACCGGAAGTTAACGGAACGGGAGCCGACAGCAGGAGATTCTTGGTCACCTTGTCGTATATGTCTGCCACAATATTGATTCGGTTATCGAATAAACCCATATCCACACCAAAATCAAACTGGTTAGTCTTCTCCCACTGGAGATCCGGGTTAGGCATGGTGCCCTGCACTTCACCGGTGGCTCTCGCGCCGTTGAATATGGCGGTATTGGATGTCAATGAGCTGATGGACTGGTACTGCCCTATCTCGGAATTGCCGGTACTGCCGTAACTAACCCTTAATTTAAGATCATTGATCACCCGGCTCTCCTTCAGGAATGGCTCTTCTGAAACGCGCCATGCAAAAGCCGCCGACGGGAAGAAGGCGTATTTGTGGTTGGCCCCAAACTTTGAAGAACCATCGTACCTGCCGGTAGCCGTAAAGAGGTACTTGTCTTTCAACGAATAGATGGCCCGGCCGAAGTAAGAATTGATCTGCCAGTTATAGGCGCTCGATGTAGGTGGATTGGGGACAGTAGCGGCGCCCAGGTTGTTCCACAGGTAAAAATCACCGTCAAAATTGGAAGCCGATGCACTTACGATTTCATAACTGTTCTTCGCCCATTCGGCCCCTAATACCACATTCAGGTTATTATCGCGATCAAACGCTTTTTTATACGTAAAATAGCTGGAACTCTGCCAGTATACTGCCTTGTCCGCATTCACGCCGGCGTTGATTTTTTGGTAAAGCCCCCGCTGAACAGCCGACCCGCTGGCAGCATTATTATTCTTATTGGTATTGATCTGACCAGAAAAGCTGGTCCGGAAGTCAAGGTCGTGGGTCAGGTGGATATTGAAATACGTATTGCCGAGCACCACTGTCCTATTGTTGATATTGTATTTTGTCCGTAAGATATTCACCGGGTTGTCGGCGCCCTCTGAAGCAAGATGCATCCAGTTACCTCCCCACGTACCGTCGGGCATTTTTACGGGGATCATCGGCATTGCCTCCAGTACTTCACGGGTGGCAGTAAGGCCACCGACTCCGTCGTCCTGTATCCTTTCCTGGAAATAGGTGCCTGACAGGTTCAATCCGGTGCTCAACCAATTATTGACTTTGCTATCAACATTGATCCGCATCGAATACTTTTTGTTATAGGTTAAAAGCAACAGTGCTTCATCATCCTGGTAGCCATAATTCATACTGTACCGGAGATCTTCATTCCCTCCTGTTACAGACAAATTGTGGTTCTGAGAGAAGGTAGGCTTATAAACTTCCTTCTGCCAGTCCGTGTTATACCTGGGTGTCCCGTCCGGATTATATAAAGCCGGTTCCAATTTTGCGAAATCCGGGTAAGCCCTGCCCGGCACAAAGGCATATGCCGCCTTTTCCATGTCCTGGTATTCAGTGGAGTTGAGCACAGGGATTTCCCGGGGTAATACATTATAGCCACCCACAAAGCTATAGTTTACCGTTGGCTTGGAATTGAACCCATGTTTTGTGGTAATGATGATAACGCCGCCGGACCCTCTCGCTCCGTAGATAGAAGTAGAAGACGCATCTTTCAAAACATCGATGGATGCGATATCATTAGGGTTGATTGTTGTATAGTCAACGCCAATAACACCGTCCACTACAAACAAAGGATTATTGGAGGCATTGATAGAGTTGAACCCCCGGATATTAATGCGGTAGTCGCCGGGCCTGCCGGAATTAGTGGTAATATTCAACCCCGGCACCTGGCCTGCCAGTGCGCCCAGTGCATTGGGAGATGGGCGCTCCCTGATCACGGCGGTATTAACGGAAGCCACCGACCCGGTTACATCCACTTTCCGTTGCGTTCCATAACCGATCACTACAACGTCTCCCAGCGATTTGCTGCTAAGCTTCATTTGTACGGTAAGAACGGTTTGATCTCCAACGGGTATTTCCATGGATTGATAACCGATATAGCTCACAAGCAGCACCGCCTGTGGCTGGACATGAATTTTGAAAAACCCTTTTTCATTGGTGATAACGGCATTCCGGGTCCCTTTTGCAAGAATAGTTACTCCTACAAGGGGCGCCTTGTTTTCATCCAGTACAGTTCCGGATATTTCTTTTGATTGCGTTTGGCCGTATACAGCCGTAAATGAAAGGAGAATAGTTAGACAACAACAGGAAAACAGTTGTTTAAATTGAATTACATGTAAGAGCCGATTCATAAAGGGAATTAATTTGGTTGTGCAATAACTTTTAACGCGGAAAGGATAAGAATATAACCTGATCCAAAAATAGATATAGGCTGTGGGTTCTTCTACAATCGGTTTAATGGATACTTAAAGTATATTAACGTCTTTATGCTGTTATCTGTCGTTTTCTGAAAATTGTATGTTAATTTTGTAAACCACTATCTGTCAACCATCCTTTTTTGTAACAGAATCGCAATGCGCCTCTCGCCTGCTAAAGAAAATTTCGAAATCCATATTGGAAAATAGCAAAGCCTCTTCTGTTCAAAATATTCGTTTTCCTAATGCTTAAACAAAATTTAGGTAGCGGTGGCAATGCGATAGGTACAGGTGACACCAGTTGGCAAACCTCTTTTTCCGCTATATCAACACTAATTTTGCAGGGTGATCAACAAACACTGTTGGAAATTTCTTTGACTTATGCAGCTATCAACCAAGCGGAATTTCATGTGCGCGAATCGCAAATGGAAACAGGAAAATTCAATAATATGTGCAGAAGACAATTGAAATAATGCGGAATCAGGAAAAAACGATTATCATTATGAAAAACTAATCATTATTCAATCTTACATCATCCACAGCCAAAGGCGGCGCAAGTGTTATCGATGGCAGATCCGCAGGCAACGCAACTTCCACTCTGCAATGTTCTAGTTGGTCTACCACCATTTATTTTAATCATTTCATTTTGAGAAAGGACGGAAATTTTAATTTTCCCGAGGGTAAGCTTCGTGGCCTTTTTGTTAACTTTCTTCATAAAATAGGATTGGATTATCAAGCGATATAAATATTCATAATTAAGTGTATATTAATACTCAGCCATGTATTTCGCTGGATATGGACATTACTTATAATGCCAAGGAGATTAACTTTAGGCGGCATATATCTTTCAATTCATATTAACAATTGCCATGGATCAACAAACAAGCACTTAGGCTTGATATCATGATTTTGACGAATAGAAAAACAATTAAAAGAATTAATACCATACTAGTCATATACATAAAAATTAAACAATATATATTTATTCGAAAAAGTAAAGTCTATTTATGAATCATTTACTTTGAAGTTGACACCGAGGGGGCAGCTTTTTCATTGTCATCCCATACTTTATATATGGAAGTTGTGTCTCGCAAGGATATAAGAAAATGAAATAATCTGTAACGATGCGAATTTATATCAGCTCATATCATTTGGTAGGATATTAACTATTTTATACTTTCACTAGGTGATGTTCTTTTCGTAGCCGGAGTAAGAAAGTGAGTAGATTTCAAAGTACTGACATAATTCATTGAAATTCAATATATTGCGATATATGGGCGTCGTCTAGTCGTCCCGACACCATTTTGTCCTGTTTTTTTTCTGTAAAAGCCTTACCCGGCGTGATTTGGAGGATCAGGGATCAAGTTCAAATCTTAGGGAAACTTAAGCATTAAACGCCAATTTCAAGTTTATATCCTTTGCCACGTACAACGACAATCTTAATATTTGGATCAAGTTCTAGTTTTTTTCTGAGCTTTGATATGAACATATCCAGGCTACGACCTACAATAACACCTTCATCTTCCCATATCTCTTTTTGAATCCTGCTTCTCTCAATAGTCTCATTTGGAGATAATGCGAAAATATGCAGTACACGGGTTTCAGTGCCGGTCAAGTCTGTCGTTTGTCCATTTATTATGAGCTTACGATTTTTCGCATCAAACGAGACAGAGCCCAAAGTAATCAAGCCCGTATGCTGATCATCCCCGGCAGGTAAAGCACCTCGCGGCTTAACAGATCTCAAGAAAATAAATCCAACAAATGCTAAAACCGATAGGCTGCCCAGAAGGGAAGCCTTCTTTACAATATTTATGTGCGCCGGCTTAAACTTAATGTCCATTATATAACATGCCGTGGGTTGCTTTCTTCCTCTACATGTTATAATATCATCTTTTTTACTTGCGGAAATAGCAAATCCATAGGCTACAGTGGCGTTGCCACAGTTAAGCATGTTAACAACATAATCACCTGCCAGCGGGTCTTTTGCTAACAAACGTTGCGTAATACTTACAAGTGAGTCGGGTTGAAAAGTAAAAGCATTCTCAAAGCTGATCTGGTATTCATTCTCCCCTATCGTTTTTACCGGAAGTATCCTTGACGTACTGTCGCCCGACTGTAAAAGCAGTTCATGTCCGATTCTGCGGAGTAAAACTCCCCTTCTGGCGATGTCAAAATCGTCGCTTCCTTTCATGCTGAAGGCCACGCAGATTATGGAGATAAACGAGAGTAATATCAATCCAAACAGGTACTTGCGTTTCCCGGAGAGGGGATTTCGGCTATCCAACATACCATTTACAATTTATTTTACAAAGGTTACATTATTATTTACAATCCAGATTTCCAGGCTGAAAAGCGGGAAGTTAATTTCGTTGAAATCAATTTTATAAGATATGAAAAATAAAAAAAATGCCTTCAACGGATCTGATTTATCGGGGGATAGATCTATGTTAATTAAACCTACCAAAAATATGAAAAAAGTTATTTATGCGCTGATCTTACCAATGGTTGTGGTAACCGGGTTAGTATTTGCTAATCGCGAAATCAAAAATGAAACTTCTAAAAAAACAACCCCAAAGCCACTCTCTGCTGCTGAAATGAAAGCCGAAAGAGAAAAATGGGAGGCTACCCCTGCCGGTATAAAGTTCAAAAAATGGGAAGCGTCTCCCGAAGGTAAAAAAGTGCTTGCCGGGGCTGCGAAAATAAGTAAGTATACAAGTACTTTTACCAGCATGGAGGCAGTTGTAACTTCTCTTTCCCTTCCGTCAGGCTCACGATTAGGTTTCGGAGTGATGGCCAGGATTAATGGTGACGATTATATTCTTAGTTTTGGGCCGGAAAGGCCTGACAAGAATTTTTTGAACTTTAACAATGAATTTCAGCAGTTGCACAGCCTGAAAGTTAACGACAAGATAATTATAAGAAGCCATAGTGTATCGTACGCTCCCAAGTATTCATATCCAATAGTATCGGGCGACTATGTAGAACGAGATAGTAAGATAATTTATAAACGTGCCTTCCGCAAAGGCGGTTGCTGACATCACAGCATTAAAGAAGAAGCCTTACGCGTTGAGTTGTAAGGCTTTTTGCTTTGCGTCAGCGGCTAACGGATGATCTGAAAAGGCCTGCAGGAATATTATGCCCGGCTGAAGCGGCTGACGGGTGCAGGTAATTTCTGGGAATGGTATCAGTGTCCACCACATGCAGCAATACTTTCCCTGATCTCTGGACGTCTTTTGTCACCGGCATTGTCTTATCATCGTTTTCAATAACACCATTGTTATTTAATCCCAGGAATATCTTATTATCGGTGATGAGGGAATTAGTGAAAGTATAGTGGGGCGTAAAATCCTTCATGCCAATCCAAAAGCAACTATTATTGGCAATAATATTGTCTTTAAAAACAAAGTCCGAATATTTTCCAAACCAAATAGCGCCTTCATAAGCACCGTATATAATTGAATTAGTCAGGGAGAACCCATTTACGGAAACAAATAACAAAAGCGCATTTTTGCATTCATAAAAAATGCTATGATCCACTTTAATTCCACTCCCTTGTGCAAACAAGGCGCCTTGTATGGGTGCTGAATTCCTATTACCTGTAAAAATACACTGGGATACCTCCATATCTTTCAGTTCAGGAAAGTGTCGTTCAATTGCATAATAATAGACTACAGCGGGATTTGCATTTCCCACAAACTTCAGTCCCTTAAAACAGGTGTTGTTTCTTTCCACCTGGAAACCGGCACAATGATCAAACTTACCCCAGTTCTTATTATTTGGAGAGATGGATTGAATTACCGGCATTTTTGACGGCAGCCAGCCGGGATCATCCGGCAGGATAACCGCTTCTATGGTAAATCGAGCAGTATCGTTATTCGTCTTAAAAGGTTTTAGTACTACCTGGTCTGTAAGTATATATAAACCGGGAGCAAGTTTTATGGTAACCGGCTCTTTGCCGGTAAAATCACCAACACGGCTAACTGCTTTGTCAAGGCTTAACAGGGGATCATTTATAGTTCCAGTTGCATTATCCCTGCCTTTCGCCGGATCTACAAACAGAGTTTGCGCTGCAGATCTTTTTGTACCGATTAGCAGCAACAGCAATAATCCGATAATTATTTTACATCTCATGCGTCAATGATTACAGGTTAAACAGCGTAGATAAGTTGGAGATATCCACTTATTCCGGGAAAAATTTGCGTTAAACCAATCTAACTATTTCTATTATTTTTTTTGTTACCGCTGATCAATTAAATAATGTAAATACATTATTTATTCACTGCCAATTGCACAAATCCCCTTTTAATCTGTCTGAAATGCCCCTTGTCCAATACATCTTATTATTCGATTTTTGCTTGCTGGCCTGCTGAAAGTATATCATGAAGACAGGCAGCGCAATCTCCTGGTCAAAGCAAGCAACCATGAAAGTTCTTCTCACTTCCGCCGGCATCAGCAACACCAGCATTCACAACGCGCTGGTTGATCTCCTTGGGAAACCAGTTGCCGAAGCCAGCGCCCTTTTTATACCCACCGCCATTTACGCCTTGCCTGGCGGGACTGACATAGCACGCAGGGTAATTAACGGATCACTCGGTGATCCATTCTGCGAATTGGGCTGGAAGTCGTTGGGTGTGCTGGAGCTTACTTCGTTGCTCAGCATTAAACAGGCGCTTTGGGTTCCCATGCTCGAGGGAACCGACGCCTTGCTGGTAGGGGGTGGTGACTGCCAGTATCTTGCCTACTGGATGCAGCACTCCGGGTTGGCAGACCTCTTGCCATCTCTGCTGCACAAGATGGTCTATGTAGGATTGAGCGCGGGAAGTATGGTGATGACCCGCTTTGGAACGACATATGGTCACCATATACTGCCAGCCGAAAGCAGCAAGTCGCTGGGATTACTTGATTTTGCCCTGCATCCGCACCTGGATCATGAATGGTTTCCGGAGAATTCGCTGGCCAACCTGGAAAAGTTAGCGGCTGCATTACCCATGCCTTCCTATATGATTGACGATCAAACCGCCATTAAGGTAACTGATGGCGCCATTGAAGTCATCTCTGAAGGACACTGGAAGTTATTTACTCCTTGATATTCTCCACTATGCTATACTCCACTCCAGGTGATATTTCTCCAGATACTACCCTTCCTATATACCAGACCAAGATGCTTCCTGGTCTTTCAATTGAGTGTTTAGCATTTATAGTGATTTATGTCCTTTGATATCATAGCGCGGTACAAAATTTGACGTGCGAATCATTATGAGCAGGCAAATTTTTAACAAGTACATCAACATCGACGGCTTCGACATTTTTTACCGTGAAGCCGGCAACCCAAAAAGTCCATCCATACTACTTCTGCATGGGTTTCCCACCTCGTCCGTCATGTTTAAAAATCTGATGGTGGTTCTCTCCGGTAAATTTCACCTCATTGCACCTGATTACCCTGGCTTCGGGTTCAGCGCATTTCCCGGCCGGAGTAAATTTGAATACTCGTTTCAAAATATATCCGCCTGTATTAACCGGTTCACGGAAGCAATCGGTTTAAAAACATTCACCGTTTATCTCCATGATTATGGCAGCGCTGTTGGACTGCGATTAGCCGTGCACCATCCTGAGAAGATAGACGGGATCATTGTTCAGAACGGCAATGCCTATGCGGAAAGTATCGGCTCAAGTTGGGACGAGACAATAGACTACTGGGAACATCCCACAGAAGAAAAGAAACAAAAGGTATATGCTTTTTTGAGCGAAGAAGGTACAAAGATGCAGTACACAGCCGGCGTACCAGACACCCTCCTCTCTCGCGTAAGCCCGGAAACCTGGCGGCTGGACTGGGAACGCATGTCCCGGCCCGGCAATATTGAAATGCAGTATGAGCTTAACTGCACGTATAAAAGCAATATCGACATGTTTCCTGCCTTCCAGGAATATTTCCGTACCCATCAGCCCCCGGCCCTGGTAATGTGGGGAAAATATGACCCGTTTTTCAGTGTATCCGAAGCATATTGTTACAGACAGGACCTACCTGATGCACAGATCCATATCATTGAGGGATCTCATATGCTGCTGGAAACAAATTTTGATGAGGTGTTGGGATTTATCAATGATTTTCTAAGCTGAAAGTTCACTAACCCTTAACTAATTTTCCGGAGACCTTTTTGAAAGTGCGGTCCAACCTAATGGCTTCTTTTAATAGTTTCTCTATAGGCTTTTCATCAATCTCCTCCGGAGTTTGGTAAATTTTATAGAAAATTTGCTTGTTAGTTCCATGCGACAGAAAGCCATCAGGGTCATTTAATTTGTTGCCATACCAGAAACCTAAAAGGACTCCTTTTTTGATACCTCCCCGTGGAATAGCGGAAGGCCAGATAATACATATACCCTTGTTACCAAAAAAAAATGGAACATTGTATGATATTTTTTCTTTGCAATATTCTGGAAGCGCAGCCACAATTATCTGCCGTAGCACATCTACAATTATTCTTTCATCTTCGGGCAGAATAGAAAACAATTCAACCAAATTCCTAATTTTCATCATTTCTCTTGTTGAGCTCATAATAAAACGCTACTACACCAGAACCAAAGGTTTTTGTTTTTGCAAGATGAAGCCTGATGCTATCATTTATGTTTGCAAACAAGGACAAACCTTTACCTGCTATAATGGGATGCACACAGAGCTGGAATTCATCAATTAGCTGCATGTTCATCAGGGTGATGATTAAGCTCCGGCTGCCTACTAAAATGTCTTCCCCTGGCTGTTGCTTCAGCGCTATTACCTCTTCTCCAATACTTCTCTTTGCAAGAGTGGCACTTGCCCATTCCACATTTTCCAGTGTATGGGAAAATGTAATTTTGGGAATATTTTCCATTGCTACCGCAAATTCATCTATTGTTTTGTTGCCAGTAGGGTTTTTCACCACATTAGGCCAAAAGCTTTCCATTAGCTGGTAGGTGATCCTTCCGTACAGGACGGCGCCTGAGTGGCGCAACAGTTCCGTATAATGTTGGTGTATTTCATCATCCACTATTCCTTTAGTGTGGTCGCAATACCCATCCAGCGTCATATTGATGGCAGCAATTACTTTCCTCATTTTTATGATGTTATTCCATAAAGATAGCGCTCAATTTTTGCAACCATAGGGGGTAAATCAGACATTATACGGGTATATTATGACAAGGTCGCCTAAAATCTTAAAAGGTGCTGAAGCCTTTATTATTAAAGACCTTAGCACCTTTCCCACGACGCCAGGCAGGGCTTATTTAGCTTTATTTTCAAAATAATCGACGATTTCGCCCACGGTACTCATTTGAAATAGTTCTTCAGGCGCGGTTTCTACCCCTAGCTGCGTTTGCAGCTTAGAAAAAAGCTGCACGGCCAGGATGGAATTAAATCCCAGATCATTGAGGGTCCGTTCAGCTGTGATAGAGCTTTCAGGAACATCGATGGAATTACTGATAGCATTGATAACGGTGGATTCAATAGGGTTTTTCATATGTTATTATTTTTGAGGGTAAAAATTCAGGTCTGGGTTAATTCTTACAGCACGACCCATAAACAACCATTTTTATTACAAATGGTTCAGATACCTTAAACATTTATTATCCCTCGTGCAAGAGGCCGCCAGTTCGAACCCCGAGGGGCCGGCAACACACAAAAGTACTCAACGCCTGTAAATACACTTACGGGCGTTGTTCATCTGAGATGTGGTGGCATCATCGCTATATTACTCCGCAGTAGTGGGGTCAATTACATTAGCCACTTCATTGACAGCGTTGGCCGGGAATCCGCCCTGCCTGGCGTGCTCCCGGACCATCTCTTCATTGGGCGCGATATACACACAATAAATCTTATTCCCTGTTACATAACTATGTACCCATTGAATTTGCGGGCCCATATTACTCAGCACACCACAGGAAGCCTGTGAAATGGCTTTCAACTGTTCTTGTGACAATTGGCCTGCGCCAGGAATTTCGCGTTCAATCACATACTTAGGCATAATGGTAGATTTAAACAGTTAGATGTTATTTTTTGCCGGGGTTCTAATAGGTATTTGTGCTAGCAGGAAGACAAAGGAGAGTAGAAAATATATACATCGAATATAAGCAATTATTTTAAGCAAACTGTCGAATACACAAAAAACGGATGACCTTGGCATAGACTAAAATGTTCGTTAATTTTGACCTACAGATCAGAAGCGAGGATATTTATGACGCAGCGCGTGAAAGTGATTCTTTTTGTTGTTTTAATGCTCAGTAGCTTCCCGGGGTATTCCATTACCCGGGAGGATTCGGCTAGAAATGAACGGAAGACGATATATTTTTTTAGTGGCCTGGGCGCCGACTCCACTTTATTCAAGAACCTGAAATTACCAGGGTATCATAAAGTTTACATTACATGGATTCCTGCCTTTCCAAAAGAATCCATCACGGAATATGCCGGCAGGATAAAGAGCCAGATCACGGCGAAAAACCCTTATATCATCGGGGTTTCCTTTGGAGGTATTGTAGCAGTAGAGGTTTCCAAGCAGATAAGGGTAGAAAAAATGGTATTGATCTCTTCGGTGAGAACGAAGAAAGAATTGAACAAAAGGCAATTCTTTTTCATGAAATTGGGCTTGTACCGAATCATTCCCAGGGGACTGATAAAGCGCACCAATTTCCTTACCTATCGGTATTTTGGCGCCCATTCAAAAAGTGACAAGAAAGCCTTGACCAGATTATTAGAGGATACTGATGTTACCTTCTTTCGCTGGGCGCTGAAAAGCATTGCTTATTGGGATAATAAAGAGGCTCCTGAGCGTACCATTCAAATACATGGCACAGCCGACAGGGTCATCGCCAGCAGGCTGGTACATCCTGATTATCGCATTAAAGGAGGAGGACATCTCATGGTGTATAACCGGGCCAATGCGATTAGTAAGATCATTATGAATTATTTTGGCAAGTAAGCTAAAAGCCCTCTAACCGCCAGGTGCCGCTCCTTTTCAGCTTACTCTACCATCAGCTTATCTAGTAATAAATCTATGTAACTTTTCGACAGCTACCCCGTTTCATAGATAAACCAAGTTACTGCAAGCATTATTTAACAGCACGTAAACCTTTATTTATGAAACTGCCAAAATCATTACTGGGAGCTATCCTTGTGGGTATCACCATGCAAACAGCCACGTCCTGCAAAAAAGACAAAGCTCCGACTGTAAAAAAAGAGGAGAAAAAAGAAGAAAAGAAAGTGGTACCGGATCCCTGCCCAGGATGCGGTATGGGTTGATATAATACCCTGAATCGTGTCGCAAATATTTTCAACTGTCGCCTGTAATCTGGACAACAACATCCTGGCCGCTTGCGTTCCCTTAATGGAAGCCGCCAGGGTGGAAGCTATCGAGTGGGCTTTCGATACATTATATACAGCAGAGCAGGTACCTTCCTGGTTCGAGGAGCTGTTGACCGCATACAGCCGGGAAAACCGGCTTATTGGCCATGGCATTTTTTTCTCACTATTCTCCGGCAAATGGCTGCCGGAGCAACAACAATGGCTAAATCATCTCCGTAAGACCAGCCGATATTATCACTTCGATCATGTGACCGAGCATTTCGGGTTCATGACGGGTAAGGATTTTCACCATGGCGCTCCGTTAAATATTCCCTATACACCGGTTACACTCAATATTGGACGCGACCGGCTGAGGCGCATGCAGGATGCCTGTGAATGCCCTATAGGATTGGAAAACCTGGCATTTTCCTATTCACTGGAAGAGGTAAAAAGACATGGTGACTTTCTCGAAAAGCTGCTGGAACCTGTCAACGGTTTTATTATTCTCGACCTGCATAATCTCTATTGCCAGGCATATAACTTCGGTTTGTCTTTTGAAGCACTAAAAGGACTGTATCCGATGCACCTTGTCCGCGAGATACATATCTCTGGTGGCAGCTGGGAAGATTCCGAGACAATGCCGGGTAGAATAGTTCGCCGCGACACCCACGATGATGCCGTACCTGAAGCAGTATTTATCTACCTGGAAAAAGCAATTGACTTTTGCCCTTCCCTGAAATATGTGGTGATGGAACAATTAGGAACCGGATTGACTACCGCTGGCAGGCAGGCAGCATTCCGCAACGATTTCCATCGAATGGACCAACTCATCAGGAACAAAAACAGGACGGCTGCTCCTGTCAACACGTTTATACCGGCCCCTTTGTCCCTCCCGACACTAGCCATTGAAGATAACTTTCTGTACCAGCAGCAGCTGGAACTGTCGGCTATCCTGGAAACAGCAGGTTCCTTTGATACGCTCATGGAAGCGTTGCAGGGGTCCTCATTGGCACATTCCGACTGGCAGATTGAAAGCTGGGACCCGGCAATGATCGAAACAGCAGCAAGGATTGCACAGAAGTGGAAAAAGAAATAGTAACTATTGCACAAAACTACCATCTCCTCTACGCGCGTTCTTAGCTGATTTACTCCGTGTAAACTGTTGTGGATACCAGGCCAGCTGCAACAGAAAGTACCGGCTCTTTGTACTTGATACCGCATTGGAATAGCCAGTAACTGTTTGTGCAATCATGTTATTGTTATTCTGTTGTAAAGCATCCATTACCACAAAACTGATGATGGCATCTTTTTTCTTGAGGAACCGCTTTTCAATATTGGCATTGATCACCAGCGGATGTTGATTAACCAGGTAGCTGCTGGCCCTGAGTATATTTTGCCTGGCGCTCACATTAAATTTAATATCTGCCGGGAAGAAGACAGCTCCTTTTACAACTGCGTTAAATTCATTGTTATACAAGGGACGGCCCGGCTGCAATGAATTTTCGTTATTATCGGAACGGTACGCCAGGGCAGTGGCGATGTCCAGCCATTTCCAGGGAGAGAACGAAGCTATAATGGACTGGTTCCAATTCCGCTGTAGGGTTGTTTCCAGGCTGCCGTCAGCAAAATACAACTGTTTTCCCCAGGACCAGTAACCATCAAGTTTAAGTGTGGTATTCATCGCCGGTAAATTTTTAGACAAAGAATAACCCAAGTTCTTATTATTACCACCTTTCATATTCAGGTAATAAGTTTCCGTACGTATCGTTTTGGTCACCGTATCTATCCGTACCATTCTATTGGCGCCTACGCTATTATAGCTCTGGCTATAGGCTACTTCACCCGTGGCAAATATTCCTGTCCCGGCAAACATATAAGTTCCCCGCAAACGCCAATTATCTATAAGCCCATTGGCCAGGTTTTTATTACCAATTACCACATCAAATGGCGTAACATAGTAGGGCTTTGTATTAAGCTGCAACAGCGTTGGCAAATTGACGTCCCGGTTATAACTGGCTAATAAATTCCCGGCAGTAGAAGGCATATATTTAACCGTGATAGCAGGTAAGAATGTACCTGTGCGGGTGGAAAGATCCAATTCCTTTAATGGCAAACGCATATGCTGCCAGTTAATCTCATATCTCCCCCCTACTTCCACTGAAATTTTTTGATGATAATC
Organism: Chitinophaga sp. Ak27; assembly: GCF_012726295.1. Lineage (GTDB taxonomy): Bacteria > Bacteroidota > Bacteroidia > Chitinophagales > Chitinophagaceae > Chitinophaga. Next base: position 458,091 of record NZ_JABAOB010000001.1, read on the forward strand.
ATACGTGACCGTAAAACTGGCAGGTAGCCGGTAACCAGTCAGCATATTATCATTACTGAGATCATTCAAACGTTTTACTTCCTGTCCGGGTATCACCTGGTCGCGATAGTTGATATCTGTGCTCTTCCTGATGGAGGGTGTTACTTTCAACAGGAAGGTTAATTTATTCCGCCAGGAATGCGTCAAAGCTATATCTACGGCGTTGAATAGCGTATTATTATTCTGCTGCTGTAACAGGTAGAGGGAACTATCAGGCTTTGTAATATCGGCGCCGTACGTATCCGTGTTATCATTACCCGAGCCCTTCGTTGTGCTGCTACTGCTACTGACGGTTATATTCAGGTGCACTTTACGACTGGTAAAAAATGCCAGCAGCGTATACAGGTTATAAGAAGGCATATCGGTAGCGGTGCCTAACGACATGCGCTGTAAGTTTTCGAGTATTCCAGACTGACGTGTCTCACTATTATTTTTATTCTCGTTATGAGACATACTGGCGGTAGCAGTCACCATCATGCTAAAATCGCCCTTATTGGCACTAGCACTCAATGTCACTATATGAGACGTAATCTTATTATCAGTGGTTCTTTTAGTATTTCGCCTCAGGCTACCCTCTTTATAAAATTCCTCTGAAAATTCTTCCGCCTCGCTCACGCTATGTACACGATGAATGTTGTAATCCACGCCAAAATTCAATTTACCAAACGTATTACCGTAGTGAACCTGCGCGGATGCGTCCTTCCTCATTCCACCCGAACCTCCGTTGCCCAGGGGAGAAAACGAAATAGTCATCCCGCTAATAGTTCCAATGGGCTCCGTGCTCATTATCCCCAGAGGGGCCTGGTTAGCGGATGCTGACAGGCTCCACTGTTTCCAGCCGTCGATAGACCTCGCCGATGCTCCGCTCCTGTAACGATCCTGTGTACCTCCCTCTGCATTCACCTGGTACATCCGGCCGGCAGATTTATCTGCTTTGGTGACAACATTCAATGTTTGTGAAGACGCTTCTGATGCTGATAACCTGCGCCCGGTACCGCTTTCATTATCCTGGATTACCTGGATGCGTTCTACAATATCTGCCGGTAATTCCTTAATGGCGGCTGCTATATCGCCATCGAAGTACTTCGCGCCGTTGAAGAGCGCCCTGCTGATGGGTTTTCCCCGGTAAGTCAGTTGACCGTTGGCGTCGGCATTAAATCCCTCCATTCTCTTCAGCATGTCTTCCAGCCGGGCATAGTCGCGAACAATATAGTCCTTTGCCCAGAACTCAGTTGTATCACCTCTTTCCTGTGGTCCTTTCGCTGTAGTTACCGATACCTCCTTCAACTGTACCAGGCTGGATCCCATCACTACCGGTGGCAATACCAGGATTGGCCTGGTATCGTTCAGGAAATATTTTCTACGATAAGAACGATAACTCATTACCTGTACCTCGATCGTAAAGCTTTCACTCCGTACTGCCGGAAAATTGAATACCCCGTATTCAGACGTAACAACATGCAGGGTATCTTTCGATGAAGTTAGCCGTACCGCAGCCGCAGGAATACTTCTACCCAGGCTATCCCTTACAACGCCATTGACCCGTCTGACCGACAACTGCCTTGCAACCAGCTTTTGTGGAATTTGCGCCAAAAGTATAGCTCCCGGTATCAACAATAAAAATATAATGAGTGATAAAATCTTATGCAAACGATTTATTTTAGACGATAGGTGATGGATAACTTTGATGCTACTAGGAGATCTTCTACTGCGTCGGCGGATCCTTTGTCCATATTAAAGCCGGCGTAGTATCCTACTCCGTTCAAAGCATCTACAATGTTCTTTTCCCCGGGAATAACGATCCGTATATAAACAGTTCCACTTGTCACCGGCAATAATTTCATGGGAATGGCCAGCTCACAATCGGCGCCCACTATAGTATTAATAGCCACGCCGGACCTGTCTTTATCCGACTTGTTCATCACTGCCTGCATATCATTGAAGTTAGTTGGCGCCATGGAAAGCAACATATCACTTGCCGACGACTTCCGGTCTCCCTGTTCCTGCTTCTCCCAAAATCCGCCTGATGCCTGGATACCGTAGTCATTATAGATCGTCAACGTATCAAAAGAAGTTTCCCCTGCTTTCTTTATCTCCAGGAAATTCCACATGTCGTCTTTATTGAAGCTGTAATGCCCGGGGTAAAAAATTTTAATGCCGTCCTTATCCTCTTTGTCTTTGCTGATCTCAAATGACATGCGTCCTGCCAGCACCATCTTCCAGGCAAACTTAGGGCGCCGTAGCGCGATATAAAGGAAATCATGATCGTTGTACACATCGTAATAGAGCTGGGCAGCCTTGTCGTAGTGGCGCAATGTATCTCCCCACTCCTTCAACTGGCCATCAACAACCACATTGCCGGGCCCGGAAGATTGCGCCCGGACAATACCAGGAAGACTGCTAAAGAAAAGTATCAAGGCATAGACGCACGGATATTGTAAAGTAACTGATACTTTTTTCATTGTACGGAATCAGGTTAGTAATACGATGCTTATTTATCCAGCATGGATTTAATCATCTGGTCAATTTCTACATTCAAGCCATCCTCAATGCGCAGTAATATTTTACCTTCTTTATCCAGCAGGAATTTTGTTGGATAAGCGGTTACCCGGAAAGCCTTTACGATATCTATTCCTCCTGAGCCTTCATCATTAAGCACATGTACCCAGTTCACGCCGTCTTTTTTAATAGCTGCCAGCCAGGCGGCTTTAGCTTTGATTAATGGCGTTTTATCGCCATGTACATTTTCATTGGCCACGGCTATAATTTCGAGGCCTTTGTCTTTATAAGCCTCATAGAGCTCTTTCAAATGCGGATGGCTTTGGCGGCAGGCGCCACACCAGCTGCCCCAGAAATCCAGGATGATTAATTTTCCTTTGTAGTCGCTCAGCCTGACGGTTTTGCCGTATTGGTTTTTCCGGGTAAAGTCGGCCGCCTGCATGCCATGCAGCGATATCTTCTTCAGCTCCGTGATGCGATCGCGGATTTTCTGCGCGGCCTGGGTGTTTTTGAGCCGGTTGCTCAGTTTGGCGTAGGCCTCCGCATAACTGTCTGCGCTATACATACCATTGTTGTCATTCAGCTCATACAGGCTTACATAAGAATCCGGATGTCCGGCTACAAACTGTTGCATCAGGATCCGCTTTTCCCGGTAAAGTGCTGCCGGCTTTGTAGTAACGAAATTGTAAAACCTGACACTATCCTTTTCCCTGTCAATAGCGGCGAGCTCTTTCATCATGGCAGCTTCCCCAATGTCTATACCCAGCAAAGCATTTAAAGCATCAATATCCTCCAGTACCTCGTTTTTATCTACGCTGTCCTTCGACAGGAATGCCATTACCAAACCGGGATCCAGGTCAAACATGCCTTTTGTGGACACGGTGGAATCGGGTTGCTGGCAAATTCCTGCAAAAGGGAGCAGGAGCATCCCCCATAGAATTAATTTTTTCATGATAACAGCTAAATGTGATGGTGGTTGATATTAATATATAAGGCATCGTTTGTGGCAAAAAGGGTGAAGGCAAAACAGGAATAATGTGGCAAGATAATTACATTATATTTATGCACCATATATCTATTGACACGAAAACCGCGTGGGTATTAATCATTATTTAATATAGCCTGTCACCTACTTTATAGCTTGAATAGTATTTTTGTTCGTCTATTCATCTCATCGGTAAAATAAATCTAACAGCTTTGACTTCGTTTTTGCATTCGGCAGATGTGATGGCCTTTGATGAGATCTATCATCAATATCACCATGCCGTTTTTAAAAATATCCGGCGGTTAATTGACCAGCATGATATAGCAGAAGACATTCTCCAGGAAGTATTTCTTGCCTTCTGGAACAGCCGTCACCAGCTGGACCTGAGCCAGGGGCCCGGCAACTGGCTTTTTGTAGTGAGTTATAATAAATCCCTCCGGTATCTAAAAAAAGCAGCTACCGAGCAATCAAAGCTGGCCGTGTACCCGGCTATTCGCGATGCCGTGGAAGATGATCATGTTTTTCTCCAGGAAAGCAGGCTTGCCCTGCTCAACGAAGCCATAGACCAGCTTTCTCCCCGCAAAAAAGAAGTGTTCCAGCTATGCCGCCTGGAAGGTAAATCTGCCGTTGAGGCAGCGCGTATCCTCGGGATTTCGCATCATACCGTCAAGGAATATCTACAGTCCTCTTCCGAGGCCATTCGCTCCTATATAGCCTCCAGCCAGGCAGCCTTACCCGTTTTGGGCGTACTTTTCCTCGGCTCCTACCTGTAAATGCCTTTGTTAACAATTCCGTAACCTTCGCTGTCCCCCTCTTTTCATTCGTGTCTTACTTTTTATAGTTGAAAGATATGGAACAGATCATCGCACTAATACAAAAACTCAAAGACGGAACAGCTACAGCAGCAGAAGTGGTGCTACTGGAAGGTATGCTGGAGCGGGAAGAAGACGCTGCGCTCCGGCAGCAATGGCGCAACGAGTTTGACCAGGCGGTAGCAACCAGCGAACAGGTATTGACCCGGGAAAGGACAAACACCCTGCTCATGCAGCTGCACGCCCGGATGGAAGAACCTGAACAACATACCCGCAAACAGAAAGTGATCCGGCTGCATAAAGCGATACGCTCCTATGCTGCTGCCGTTGCGGGCATATTGTTGCTGTCGGCAATGTTCGCCATGTATTATACGCGTCTGCAAAAAAATCGGATGCGTCCACTATCCAGCGCACCCACACCGCATTTGAAGCATATTCGTAATACCACCGGCAAAGCAGTCATCATGACACTGCCCGAAGGCTCACAGGTAACGATGGATGCCGGCGCTGTTTTATCGTACGATGAAAAGGCTGCCAGAACCGTTACCTTACTGGGCAAAGCCTCCTTTCATGTAACGGCCAGCGACCAACATCCATTTACAGTCACTACCGGCGATATCACTACCATTGCATTAGGTACCCGGTTTATCGTAGATGCCAGCACGTTGCAGGCAATAACCGTAAAACTGGAAAGCGGGAAAGTATTGGTTCGTAACAACGGCAGCATCGCCAAAAAAGATATTTGTTTGCTCCCAGGGGAGGCTTTTCACCTGGATACCATCACCCATCAATATGCAGTAACAAAAGCTACCGGCATACCGGATGATAACGCTTCGGGGGGAGCGACCGTGAAACGTGCCCTATTACTAACTTTTACGAACATGCCATTAGATAAAGTGTTCAAAAAATTAGCCACTGCCTATCATACCGATATCCATTTTGCGGATAGTGAAGTGGAAGGCGCCTATTTCACAGGACAAGTATTAAAAACGGATTCGTTGCAACATATCCTGTCAGCGATTTGCCAGCTGAACAATCTTGAGTTTACCTCCGGAGATGAGGGAATCACACTCAGGAAGATAAGGTAACATCATTCAAGAGCATTTATATAAAACATTTACGCGTGCGTAGCCGCACGTGGGGGCCATCTATTTCTTAAACTTTAATTAATACCTGTCAAAAAATGATCAGACTTCTAAAAAGCTATCTCCTCGCATTCCTCGTGCTGGCTATCGCATTAAGCGCACGCGCACAGGATTTGGGCGGTACGGTGACTATCAAGGGTAGTGTGATGAGTGAAGCCGGCGACCCGCTGCCGGGCGTGTCTGTAGTGGTTAAGCAGCATAACGGCAGCAGCAGGATGAATACAACGACCGATGAAAAAGGAATTTTCAGGCTGCAGGGAATGAAACCTGGCGCAATGTATGATTTTACTTTTAGTTTCATTGGCTATGAGAACAGCCTGTTAAATAGTTTCCAGGTAAAAGATGGCAGCAGTAACCTGTTGCTGATCCGCATGAAAGAAGCCAGCAAAGGGCTAAATGAACTGGTAGTAGTGGGCTATGGTACGCGTACCAAAAAGGAGCTGACAGGCTCCGTTTCCTCTGTGCGGTCTTCAGACCTCAAACAAGAGGCGATCACGTCTTTTGACCAGGCCCTGGCCGGCAAAATGGCGGGCATCCAGGTGATGCAGACTAATGGCGCCCCTGGAGGCAACGTATCTATCCGGGTACGGGGCGTAGGTTCTATCAGTGCAGGCAACAACCCGTTGTTTGTAATAGATGGCGTCCCCATTACCAACGATACCCGCAGCGCTTCGCCTGGGGTAAACAACTATCAGCAGCCATTCAACCCGCTGGCATCCATCAACGTGAATGATATTGCCTCCATCGATGTACTGAAAGACGCTGCCTCGGCTGCCATCTACGGCTCCAGGGGCTCTAACGACGTGGTGCTGATCCGCACCAAAAGAGGGATAGCCGGAAAAATGACCGTCAGTTATGATGGTAGCTATGGCATACAAAATGTAAACAAACATGTAGACGTACTGGATGCCTATGATTATGCCAAGCTCGTATACGAAGGCCATAACAATGCCTACCTCGATGCGGTGCCCTCCGGCAAACCCACAGATCCCAATAGCGTAAGGCCGCAAAATCCCTCTACCAGGATTCCGCCTCAAATACTTCCCTACCTGGAAGGCAAGCCCGGATTAACCAACACCGATTGGCAAAAGGAAATATTCAGGCAGGCGCCCATGCAAAGCCATACTGTAAGCGTATCCGGCGGCAGCGAAAGTCTCTCTTATTATTTTTCGGCCAACTACTTCAACCAGGATGGCATTGTGATCAACAACAACTACAAACGCTACTCTAGCCGCTTCCGCGTTGACGGCGGCACAGGGAAATTTCGCTTTGGCGTAAATATGACGCCTTCGTATACCGACAATCGGGTGGTAAATGCAGAAGGGCCCTGGTTTGCGCCAAATTCAGGCGTTATTGCGCTCGCCCTGGGCTATGCACCCATCTTCCCGGTCCGTAATCCCGATGGCACCTTTGCCGACTCCGTGAATGTATGGGGCTATGGTCAGACTAACCAGCTTAACCCGGTGGCCGTGGCCACGCTGATCAAAGACCGTATCAAAAATTTCCGGTTAACGGCCAACGCCTACATGGAATATGAATTCCTTCCGAACCTGAAGTACCGTATCTCCGCAGGTACGGACCTCAACAGCTTCCGCAGGGATTATTACCGGCCATCCAGCCTTCCGCTGCCATCTGGTACCCTTCCTTCGGTAGCAACAGGTTTCTCCAATACAGATATGTATACCAACTGGCTCACCGAGCATACCGTTACCTACAATAAATCCTTTGGTAAACATAAACTGGATGTACTGGCAGGATTTACCGTACAAAAAGAAAATCAGGAGCACAACTCCCTTACGGCCAACAACTTTCCTACTGACATCGTTACCACGCTGAATGCAGGACAGGTAAATGCGGGCAGCTCTACCCTTGAACAATGGAGCCTCAATTCCTGGTTGGGCAGGGCGCAGTACAGCTATAGCGACAAATACTTTCTGACTGCTTCCATAAGACGTGATGGTTCATCACGCTTTGGCATCAATCAAAAGTGGGCGTCCTTCCCCGCAGTATCAGGCGCCTGGCAAGTTTCCAATGAGCCCTTCTTCCGCAATATAAAACCTGTCAGTTCTCTCAAAATCAGGAGCAGCTATGGTCTTACCGGCAATTTCCAGATTCCGAATTATGGCTCCCTCGCGCAGATGAGCAATACCAACAGCAACTACATTTTTGGCAACCAGGCGCTGGTAAATGGCGTGTCTATTACCAGCCCTGCTAACCCTAACCTCACCTGGGAAAGTATGGCCAGCTTTGATGCGGGGCTTGAATTCGGATTATTCAATGAACAGCTCAACGTTACCGTTGATTATTATAACGCCAAAACCACTAAGCTGCTGCTGAACCTCCCGGTTCCGGGAGCATCCGGCTTCAGCACTTATCTCCAAAATATTGGCGCCGTGAACAACAAAGGCTGGGAGATCTCCTTGTCCTATAACAAAAAGATAGCGAAAGATTGGTCTATTGAAGGCAATGCCAACATCGCATTTAACACCAACAAAGTAACCAAACTGGGACCTTCCGGCGCACCGATTATCGCAACCGGCGGCACAGGCAATACCTACTTTATTACCAAGATTGGAGAAACGATCGGGTCTTACTATCTGTACGTGGCAGATGGTATTTACCGCGATCAGCGCGACTTAGATAACTCTCCCAAGACCAGCAATCCTACGCATATAGGCGACCTGAAATTTAAGGATATCAATGGCGATGGTAAGATCGACGCCAACGACCGGGCCATTGTGGGCAGCTTTCAGCCAAAATATATTTTTGGATTCAGTAATACGGTACGGTATAAAAACCTGGACCTGAGCTTTTCTATCCAGGGCAGCCAGGGTAATAAGATCCTCAATCTTTTCAGGCGCTACATCGCCAACGTAGAAGGCAATTTTAACAACCTCAGCGAAGTAAAAGATCACTATGTATCTCCGGAAAATCCGGGCAACGGGATTGTTAACCGCGCCAACAGGCTGGCGACCGGGGGAAACGGCATTACCTCCTCCTGGCACGTGGAAGACGGTTCTTATATCAGGGTACGCAACATTGCATTGGGGTATAACTTACCCGCCTCGCTGCTGCGCGGGAGCCACATTCCGTCGGCACGGATCTATGGCGCCGTTCAAAACCCGTTCACTTTCTCCAAATACTCGTTGTTCAATCCTGAGATCAGCAATCGCACAGAAAATGCGCTCACCGCCGGGGAAGACTATGGCTCCTACCCGCTGGCACGCACTTATATGATAGGTCTTAATGTCACTTTTTAATGCGCTACATCATGAAAAAATATAAATTTTATTTGCCTGTATTATTATTGCTACTTGCCTCCTGCAATAAAAAATTCCTCGATCTGACGCCGGTGTCCACCATTGCACCCGGACAGTTTTTTAAAACCGCCAGCGATGCCGTTACCGCAGTCAATGGCTGTTATGCCTCGCTGGCGCAGGGAAGTCAATATGGTTCCACCTTTGAAGTGCTCATGGAAGCGCGGGCGGATAACTTCACCGACCAGGATCCTTCTTCCAATGCCGGCCAAAACTACCAGGTCAACCGCTATTCTGATAACCCCGGCAACACCAACTTCTACAATGCTTGGGTAGGCGTATATAACGGTATCTTTCGCTGCAATACCTTATTGACCGCCATAGATGGCATCAACATGGATGAATCGCTGAAGAACCGTATCAAGGGAGAAGCCCGCTTTATCCGCGCGTTGAGCTATTTCAACCTGGTGCGACTGTGGGGACCGGTGCCGCTGCTCACAGCGGCCATTGATCCCGTTCAGGCAGTAACCCTGAAACGGGATGATGTTGCGGCCGTGTACAAACAGGTGGAAGAAGACCTCGTTTTCGCGGCAGCCAATTTACCCGCTACCTATGCTCCCACAGAGTTGGGACGTGTTACCAGTGGAGCAGCTAAAGGGCTTCTCGGCAAAGTATATCTCTACCAGAAAAAATATGCTGCCGCCCAAACTGTATTACAGGATGTAATAGACAGCAAAGTGTTTACTTTATTGCCCAAAGTGGCAGACGTATTTAGCACGAGCAACAAGTATAATGCGGAAATATTGTTTGCCGTACGCTATGCCAAAGGAGTAGCTAACCAGGATCATGGCTTCTGGTATGCCAACTCACAAACCATTACAGTAGATACCACCTTATTGAAAGCCTATAATGTAGCAGATCTGCGCAGGTCTTTATCGGAATCCGTTAAGCCTGCCGGCAATGCCAACATGATGCCCCGTAAGTTCCTCGACGATCCGGTTAATGGCAATGCCGGTAACGACTTCCCCGTTTTGCGTTTCGCAGATGTATTACTGATGCAGGCAGAAGTGCTGAATGAAGTGGGTTATAGCACCGGTGGCTCTGCGTTCGCTTACCTGAACATGATCCGCAACCGTGCGGGCCTTTCAACGCTCAACTCCGGCGATTTACCGGATCAAGCCAGCTTCCGGCGTGAAGTATACATACAGCGGCGCCTGGAGCTGCCTTTTGAATGCGACCGCTGGTTCGACCTGGTGCGCACCAATCGCGCAGTATCGGAAATCCTTGCCAATAAAAAGGTGACGCTCCCGGCTTTCCGGCTTATCTACCCGATACCACAGCAGGAAATAGACATCATGAACAATAAGGCTACTTTTCCGCAGAACCAGGGGTATGATTGATCATGCTTTTAAATAACTATATAGCTAAAGAGGACAGCTGGGATTGATTTCCTGTTGTCCTCTTTGCTTGTATTCCAGTTGCTGTTGTCAATGAGAGGTATCCAGCCGTTGCTTTGCATCCGCTGTTACCGGTGCAAAGAAATTAACCAGGTTGCCATCGGGATCCCGGAACAATAGTGACCGGTTTCCCCAGGGCATTGTTGTTGGAGCCTGCACCAGGGTTTCTGCAAGAAAACCGGCCAGCGCTTCATAGCATTTATCCACGTCTGCTACGCGAAATTCAATGATAGCAGAATGATTGTTGGCGGCTACGGCTACTTTACTTCCCCCAAATGGCGCCAGGGTATTAGTAGTTCCAATGGCAAGTGTCGCCTGCCCCGTGCGTAATTCGGCGAAATCGGGGGTATACCAGGTCCAGGTCATGCCGGTTACCTTTTCATAAAATGGCACCAGGCGTTGGATATCGGCGGTAATGATACGGACAGATGATAAATTCATACACTAACGTTTATTTTGTTCAACAGCACAAAGTAAAACAGCCGTTATGACAACCCTATGTCAGTAGGTTTTAAGCATTTTATGGATCTGTTATCCAAATTCCGCGTCCTCCGGGCATGGGTTCAAATAAATTGCCCGGGGACGGCAGCTTGATAGGTGGACGCTGATACTGATATAAAAAGGCTTGCGTGTTTTTTTCCAAACATTGCAATATCGCCGATACTCCATAGCACATTGATTTTAATAATTACAAATAATATTTCTCTTCCCAAAGCTCACAAAACCATACCACCCATACCATCAAACACAACAGGGATAAGCATTTACACCGACAAACCTCTACACTTACACTACAAAATGTCGCCATATTTCCCCGGCACATAAAACCGCCTTACCATCTGCTTCTTTCTTTAACCGGTTGTCATCAACCGGATAGACAGCGTAGCGGCACATTAACGAACAGCCTCGCATTTGGAGGGAACAGGAATTGCACTAACGGTAAACAGGATAGTTTTTACAGGCATAAAAAAAAGATAATGAAAACATATTTCCTTTTCCCGGCCATCACCATGCTGCTGCTTGCCTGCGGGCAACACAGTAACCAGGAGCATAACACCGCCACCAGTAAAGACAGTCTAAAAGCCGTAAAAGAAAGCATGGATCATATTCCTTCCGCAGTAGTGGACTTTATTACGCAGGCTGCGGTAACAAATCTGAAAGAGATCCGCATGGGAAAAATCGTCCAGGAAAGAGCAGTAGAAGACCGTGTCCGGAACTATGGCACTATTGATCGGGATCACAAAAGCGCGATCGACCGGTTCAATACAGCGGCCACCTCTAAAGACAGCATCATCAGCATATACGCCAAAAGCATGTTGCCCCGGCTGCATCAGCACCTGGACGAGGCGCTACTCCCATAAATTCATGTCCCATAATCAGTGGGTGGGGTTGTGGAAAAAATCCATCGTAGATATGCAGATCTGATCCACATATAGCCGTAGACGTTACTTTTAGAATAACATCATTACTCTTTTCCAAAATAGGGTCATCCACTGTGTCTACACTGATTTTACCCGGATGATGAAAAACTGCTGCCTTCATAAAATACATTTTAAGTATGATGAGTGAGGATACCTGTTTGTTGTCAGATAGCAAAGAAGAGACCAGCGCATCCGCCCTCTGCCATGGCCACTTTGAGCAATTGATTCCACAATTCACCATGACCTGTCAGCGGAATCATCATATAGAACTAAATACTGTTACAGGTTTCACGCAAAACCGTTCATAGGCATATAATTTGGATCGCTAACCGTTATCACCTTTTAATCTATTAAATTATGGCAACAGTTACTAAAAACAGGAAATCATCCGCAGCAAACAACCGGACCTCTTCTTCCACTAATAAAAAAGCGTCACCTGCCGGGAAGAAGTCCGCCGCCACCGCAAAGAAAGCATCCCCTGCAAAGAAGGCGGCCACTAAGCAGTCTGCACGTGCGGAAAAGATGCCTCACTCTGAATTTCACAAATTTTTCCTGGATGAATTAAAAGACATTTACTGGGCAGAGAAAGCCCTGGTAAAGGCTTTACCCAAACTAAAAAAAGCATCCACCAGTCCTGAGCTGGCCGCAGCTTTTGATAAACATGCCGGAGAAACCCAGACGCATGTATCCACGCTTGAAAATATATTCGAGATATTGGGAGAAAAGGCTGTCGCCAAAAAATGTGATGCTATGCAAGGGCTCATCGAGGAAGCCAATAGCGTCATTGAAGAAACGGAAGCGGGGTCTAAGGTACGGGATGCCGCCTTAATCCTGGCTGCGCAAAAGGCAGAACACTATGAGATCGCCACCTATGGCAGCTTGCGTGTTTTTGCCAGCACCATGGGGCATGGCGATGTAGAGCAATTGCTTTCCCAGACACTGGAAAATGAGAAAGCTACGGACGAAGCATTGACTGCCCTGGCAGAAGGCGCGGTAAATGACGAAGCCAGCGAAGAATAGTATAACAACCAAGCACTGATAAATAGTGACCAAATTGTAAATGGAATACTTGTCGAAGTATTCCATTTACTTGTGCCACGATGTGGACAGCATTTACGCGATTTCCTCCCAGCCCCCATTCTGCGGATCATATTTCCAGAACTCACCGGAGTCAGTAAACTCTGAAGCGGTCATGCCTGCCTCAAAAATACTCTCCTGGTCCCAGCCAGCAGTGAAATACACTCCATTGCGGGTCAACAGTACGCGGATATTATAATCAGGATGCGCCAGTTCTACCTGGTCTTTCCCTGCTGTATTTATTACGTATTCATATTGTTGCAACCGCTCTTTCAATCCTTGGAACTGTTCTTCCGTAAAGGGCGACAGGTTATCCGGGTTATCAAAGAAACTATCATTACCTGATTGCTGTTCACGCTCCCGCGTTTGGGCGCTGAATAATTGAATGTCGAAGCTCATATCTTTCGGATGTAATTAGTTACAAATAAGTTGTTGATAACAACCATCAAAGTGTGGCCTTATCCGGTCATCCATAGCGTAGCTGTGCGGTGGACTCTTCGAGCAGGTGTATACAGTAATCCAATTCCTCTTTCAATTGGGCTAACAGCAATTTCCGCTGTTCTCCTGGTGTTCCGGGGTTCACCTGCATATCTGCCGCCATCCGGGACAGCTCCATCAAACCCACGGTAGTAGCAGTTCCGTATAACTTATGCCCGATACGTTTCAAGTCTGTATCTTCCCATTGTTCGTCATGCTGCCATATCTGGGTACTTAGCTTTCTTAGCTCCATGATGGTCGCATCCATTATTTCCAGCAGGAAGGTGTAGCCAATGATATCTGCGCTCAGGTATTGTTTCAGGATAGCAATATTGAAGTGCAGGCTATCGCTACTTTGTATTTCCGGGGTGATTGTGCGCATCTCTGCTGCCGATGGGGGGATCCATTTTTCCAGTAAAGCAATCATGGCATTTTCTACAAATGGCTTATGCAAAAAGTCGTTCATGCCCAGCTGCAGGCACCTCTCTCTTTCTTCTTTCATATCGCTGGCAGTGATGGCGATAATAGGTGTTTGTGCAGCGGGATCTGTTCTCCGGATGATTTCCGTAGCTTCAAACCCGTTCCTGTCGGGCATTTGCAGATCCATAAACACAATGTCCGGCCGGCTTTCATTATATTTTTCTACCGCCTCTACTCCATTTGCTGCTTCCAGGATAGTGACGCCTGGCAAAATCCGGTTCAGGATAGTGACTGCCACCATCATATTGACGGCATTATCTTCTGCGATGAGGATACGAAGGGGTTGGTCAGGTGATACTATTGTATATTCTGTTGACATTGAATCGTTCTTTTTCGTTGTTATATTAACAGCCCTCAGGCTATAGCCATTTGTACGCCTGTTATTTCCTTTCCAGTTGTACCGCCACATGATGGAGAACAGTTTCCAGCTTACTGATCTCTGATATGACCTGTTCCCTTGCTATATTTTCTTCCGGGATATGTTCCAGCGCCTGGATGACGGGGAACAATGAAAAGATGTCCATACTTTCAATAGTTGGTTTTATTTTATGGGCCGTTTTCCTGACCAATTCCCAATTGCCGGTAGTTGCGGCATCCTGCATCGTTGCTACGGATGCGGGCATCATCTGCAGAAACAAATTGATTATTTTTTTCGTGAAGGAGCTGTCTCCATTCCCGATTTTTTCGATTTTAGCAAGGCTGAACAACGGGAGTTCACTGGTTTCCTGCCGGCCGTTTGAATGGTAGACATTTTTCCCGAAGTTATTTCCTCTATCCAGCTGTTCTGTGATCTTACCCAGCAATTCTTCTTCTTCAAAAGGCTTGGAAACGAAATCGTTCATCCCTGCTGCCAGGCATCGTTGACTCTCTCCTTTGATGGCGTTGGCTGTGAGTGCAATAATAGGAATATTTAGCTTTAATTCGTTACGGATAATCCTGGTGGCTTCTAATCCGCTCATCACGGGCATCTGTACGTCCATCAGCACCAGGTCAAAAGGCTGTTGTTTTAACCGGTCAACAGCGTCTGCACCATTCACTGCTTCTGCCAAAACAACGCCGTAGCTTTCCAATATGGTGGTAACCACGAGGCGATTCATTTCATTATCTTCTACCAGCAGCACATTTCTTCCTTTCAACAACCGGGTATCTGCCACGCTATGCCGTTTCTCCGGAAGGTCGGCTGGGACACCTGTTTCAAAAGGAATATTGAGCAGTATGGTAGTCCCGCTGCCTTTGGTACTTTCAACGGTTATTTGTCCGCTCATCAGTTCTACCAGCTGCCGGGAAATAGACATGCCCAGGCCTGTTCCGCCGTATTTCCGGGCGGTGGTCCTGTCTTCCTGGGTAAATTTCTCGAACAGGTTGGCCAGGAATTCCTGGTCCATGCCGATACCGGTATCTTTCACAATGATATCCAGCACTTGTATACCCGGGCGTTGTTCTTTCAGCAGGCAACGTATTTCCACGTCACCCGTTTCAGTAAACTTAATACCGTTGCTCATCAGGTTTAGTAGCACCTGGTTGAGGCGATGGGGGTCGCCGAGTAGTACCGGCGCTATGCTTACATCGATCTCGCATTTAAGCTGGAGGCCTTTTTCATCGGCCCTGGGCTGCATTACCCGGCAGGCATGCTTTATTACGGCCTCCAGGTTAAAGCCGATATGTTCCAGGTTCAGCTTTCCCGCTTCAATTTTGGAGATATCGAGGATATCGTTGATCACGATCAGGAGGTGGTCGGTAGCGGTATTAATGGTGTTAAGGAAGAAACGTTGCTTATCGTCCAGGGATGATTTTTCCAGTTGCCGGCTCATGCCCATGATGGCATTGAGCGGGGTCCTGATTTCGTGGCTCATATTGGCCAGGAAGGCTTCTTGGGCTCTGGCGGATTGCCCGGCAGCTTCACTGGCATCATTGAGTTTAAATTCCAGTTCTTTTTGGTCTGTTATATCGAGATGGATACCTATAGACCCTACTATCTGGCCGGAATCATCGTACCGGGGCGCGCCACTCACCAACCACCATTTCTGTGCTCCGCTCTTGTCGTGTACCGCTATTTCGTAGGCATCAGAGATGCCCTTTTTCCTGAGTTCATTTTTGCTCTCCACCAGTTCCTGGTCGGCCGGCGTGGCAAATAAGGCCCCGGGACGCTGACCGTATAATTCATCCAGGCCATAGCCCGACATCTCACAAAATCTATGGTTGGCATACTGGATACGTTCCTCAGTATCCAGTTCCAGCAGGCCCAGGTTCATATTTTCAATAATGCTGCGGTACTTTTCTTCTTTCATCCTGATGGCCTGCTCCGCCTGTTTGCGGGCAGTTATATCGCGGTAGTTCAACAGGTGCCCTTTATACACCTGGTTCATGAAGATAGGCACATAATCTATTTCCCAGCAGCGGCCATCGGCCAGCATTACTTCATCATTGACCCGCCACTCCTTCTTTTCAATCAGGCTTTTAATATGCAGATTAATGGCTTCCGGATTTGCAAAAATATGGCTATACCGGGCCTGCAGAGTAGTGCCATCCTTACCGATGAGTGCTGCAGGCGCTTCCTTTATGCCAAACATATCACAGAAAAAGCTGTTGGCCAACCCAATTATCCGCCGTTCATCTTCCACCAATATGCCCATTGGCAGGTTGCCGATGAGCGTAGAAAAGCGGTTAGCCGTGGTCGATAGCCTGGCCTCTGCTTCCTTACGCCTGCCTATTTGTAATGTTACGAAGCCAACAACATCCAGCAGGTGATCGCTGTTGAGGCTCCACCTATCCTCGCTGAATGCTGAAATAGCATCTTTCAGTTGCCCGATAGATACTTTCTTCAGCGCCAATTCTTCTGCCAGCTGTTTATTTACCGCAATAAACTCTTCCTCGCTGAGCTTAAAAGCATTTTCCGCGAGATAGCTATCCCGCTCATACCCGTTGTAAGATTCATTTACTGTATTAAGAAATGACCGGAGTCCTTCATGGTTGAGCAACTCCGCTGGGAGATGCTTCTTTATCTGCCTTTCCAGTAACTTATTCCACTTCATGAAACGTCGTTATTGTCATAGTTTGGTTGTGTAATTGACAGCTCACGCCATCCAGGAGTGGGGACAGCTCACCGTAGGAATAAAAACCGGATAACAAGGTATGGTGTCCAAATATTTCATCTACGGCTTCTACCTCTTCCTCTGTGCGGGACTTCAGGATCATTTTCCGGCCTATGCAGCTGATTAATAGCGCGAAGCCCGGCTGTTGGCTCCCATGTCGGAATGACTGTGTAGCAGCGCCGGAAGCGGCGATGGTCAGCTTATCGAAGTTAGCCCGCATAAATCGCACGCTGGCCCCTTCGGGGATATCGCCGGCGAAAGTCATGCTGCCTTTATCGGAATCGATAGACAGAATAGTGCGGACAATAGGTGCAGTAATACCTGGTAATTTCACGGCCAACGGAAACAGCAATGCTGCTCCGGGCAAAGATTCCGCCTCTGTACCCAGATAACGCTTATATAATTCCAGCGCATTTTTATCGTCCATTTCAAACAAAACATTTCCATCTGAGCGGGTAACCATCCGCTCCAGGCCAAACGTTTCCCATCCTCCCTGAGAACCGTGTCCCACCTGTAATTTATCGCCATAAAAACCTACACCTACAATCAGCCCCTGTTCGGGATGGTCATTCAACCCCACAAAAGTGGACTCAAAGCGGTCGCCATCACCGGCCAGCCCCCCTGTCACCAGGACGCTCTGCGAAGTGGTGGCGTTCATACCCCGCACCAGCTCGCTGCCGTTCACATGGCTACCATCGGAGAAAACCAATATATGCGACAGGTTTTCCATGGTAAAGGCCTCTATCAGCGCTGTTCCTGCCTCATAGCTATTGGAATAATTGCTGATGTGCACGGACCGGGAGACCACCTCCGTGGCGTCGAAATCGAGTGCTACCAGCGACAACCCATCGTCCAGCACTTCCGTATGGTAAATTTCACCCGCCGTAGAGCAGATCACAATCTCGGCATGGGGGAACCTCGCGTGCAACTGGGAGTAGATGGAAGATGTTTCCAGGACTGACCTGGAAGCAAAGCATAGCACCAGCCGGGCGGCGTCTTCGCTCAGCGGCTGACTCTGGGGATGGCGTTGCCATTGACCGGATTGAAATTTGTATAATGCGGCTTTCAAGGCGGGACTTTTTAGATGACCAATTAAATACTAAAGTCTCTTAATAGCAGTCTGGTTATGACCAATAATAACTTTCCGCGCTTTCCTTCTACTCCTAAACTTCCTGTATACGTTAATATTATAAAATGAATGGGATTATCAAAGCTTATATACTTAAAAATATGAAATTTAACCGGCTTAAAAAAATCCCGGCCGCGTACCGGGTAAACGGGGACATCTCTGCCCTATTTCCCTTTCAACCAATAAATCTCTAAATTGCCGCCTTATTTGTAACCCAAATCATTGTGAATGACCAACGAACCGGAAACTATTGCCAAAGACATCGCCCATGGTGTGTCTGTACTATTGGAGCAATTAAACAAAAAAAAGGATGCCGCCGCTATTGTAAAACAATCCAGGTTACAAGTGGGCATATTCGACTTCGCCCGGTTTGTGTATAAAAACGGGGAAATGTACCTGTACACTTCTGATGATGATTTCAGCGATGCCGATATGCATTATGAAGACATTGATACTACAGGCGTACTCACTGATCCCGAAGCGGTAAAACAACTGGAGCCTTTACTGCATGCAGCTCTACAACCGGTGATAGCGCAGTATATCGAACTCCCGATACTCGACTACCGGTTTAGGGTATATGGCCAGGTGTTTGTTAACGGCAAGCGTATCGCCATAGCACCGTATAACCATACCAGTGAGTCCAGGCGCGAGCAGCTACTATCCGCTATTGCTCAATATATAGATCAACGTATCGATAACGGACAATATCCTACCAAAGCACTGGACACCTTTTTCCTGTCGCGGCACCTGTTGGATGAAGGCTTGTTTCACCCGCTGGAAGCTCCCCGTATCATAGCTATTTTCGATAAGATAAGCCAGCTGAATAAAGCGAATAAAGATACCCTGGCACAGCACCGGCATCATATCATTTATGCGCTGCAGCAATGGGCAGAGGAAGTATTTATTCCGCGTTTTTATACCGTTACAAAAGCGACTTTCCAGCCCACCGTATATACCCTGCAATCCGACCGTCCGGCGGCGGATCCGGGCTTACTCGAGCTACTGGTATACACAGCGGTGATGATCATTAAATACTCTCCCAACTATTCCCAAGCCACGGGTATACGGCTGGCAGAATTGGCCGGTGAACTGGGCAGCAGCACCGCCACTACCCTGCTGCAATCCGGTACGGGTAAGTTTAAGCGGGTTACAACCAACAGCGTTGAGCTTCAGTGTAATGATATACTCAGCACCGTTAGCATATGGGTACGCCATGAAAACGAGGATGCTTATCAACAGGCGCTGGAATATCTCATCGGTTTGCTGGAACAGGACTTTCCGCGTAGCTATGCCATTGAGCTGAAGTCGAAAGTCAAAAATTTTCTTCCCATTAAAAATACCGGCAAAAAGGGTACACATCGCTTCTTTGCCAACGCTCTGACTTATAAAGCATTGTTTCCCCTGTTGGAAAAATACGCCCGTATAGCCATGTCCCGGCCCTACGAATGGTATTCCAACGCGGAAGGGGAAATGTGCTGCCTACCCGGCACCTATGCCGTATTTGGCCTGGGCCTGGCCAGTACAGATTATTTCCAGCTGGTACAGGATTATATGAAGCAGGTAGATACCGAGCATCAATCGGTACAAAATCACTTTACCCTGGCATTGATTAGTCAATACGGTGTGAATGCCGATACTATCCCTACCATTTTCCGCTGCCTGCTGGCCTGCCAGGATATGAAGCCCATCCGGGAGCTACAGGTATTTGAGCAACCGGTATACGCCTCGCTGTTGCTGGAACTGGTCCGGGAATTACCGGGACATGAAATTGAACATATTATAGGGTTGATATGGGGTGGCACCCAAAAGCTGGCGGCTATTGCGATGAAGAAAGCTGCAGATCCTTCCCTGGAAGGCGTGTTGGCCGCGGCCGCCAAATAACATAACCGTTTTTAGCAGGAGTGCTGACCTGATGATCAGCACTCCCGGCTTTCACCACTATTCAAATATGCTATTCAGCTGTTCGCCCGGGTTGCGGAGAAAATCATCCACGCTTCCCAATTCTTTTAACTCGCCGTGCTCATAATCCGCAGAGGCCAGGCATTTCTTTTTGGGGTACCACACCAGCAGGCCTTCTGCGCCGTAATTATCTGCGTCCGACAAGAGGTCCAGGAAGGTATGCTTGTTCCAGTTTACCTCTTTGAGATCGACGATACGGTTAAACTCGATATAGCTTACATATTCGTTTCCCGGAATTTCCATACGGCGATGGTCGCTTTTCAGCAACGCCAGTAGTTTAGCCGGAATTTTATACTTTTTCAGTGCTGCCAGCCTTTGCGCTTCCTCGTGCCATTCCGGGGGTTCCAGGGCTTTGAGGTAAGCGATCATTTGTTCATTTTTATTGGCTACTGCGGCGTTGTAAGGTCTTTCTCCATACTTATCCTTGATGGTTACATCCGCACCTTTTTCCACCAACAATTTCACCGTATTGAAATCATTGTTCTGCGCAGCTACGCATACCGGGGTTGGATTGTAGGGGAACACCATATCTGGCTGATGCAGGTTAACATCCACGCCGGCTTCCAGGAGTATTTTAATAGCGGGGTACTGCCGGTTGAAAACAGCTTGCCGTAATGAGCGGCCATCTTCAGCCAGGTTATATCCATTGGCCAGCAATACGGGGATATTGTCATATCGCTTTCCGTATAACGCTGTGCTCAGCGCTGTTTTACCTACCTTATCCTGTTGATTTACGGCGGCGCCTTTATCAATCAGCAATTGTACAATGGCCGGTTTACAACTAGCTGCTGCCGTAATCAGTGCAGGATAATCGTTGTTATTGACGTCTGCATTCTTTTCCAGTAACCAGTGAATCACTTTGGTTTTATGCTCTGACAGGGCCAGGGTCAGGGGTGGCACGTCTACATGCCGGGTTACATGAAAGGCGGCATTCACATCCCATCCGGCTGAGTGCTCATTCTCCAGCGCAGCCAGGTCTTCGTTCATCATTCGTATAGCCAGTTCCGTTAATTCCGCGTCAGGGCCAAATAATTTCATATGTGATATCTTTTATGCAATAGGCGAGTTTTTGCCATTCAGCTGTGTAAGCCTGGACTGTTCATCAAAAGAGGCGGTAATCGTATGGCCATTCCAGGTGGCTGTTAACGCTTCCGGCTGTTCTGCAATGGTATAGCCTATCTGGGTCAGGTAATTGGAGAATGCGTTTTTATGATTCATTTCAAAAAAGCTGATCAATTGGGGAAAAACAGACAGGGGCCGCGCGAGATTATTACGTTCCACCTGGTCTACCTGTTCGCCGTTTATAGTAGCCAGCAGAATACCCTGGCCATAATCCGCGAGGTAGTAGGCGCTGGCATCGAATATGCCGGCGGCGATCATACCAATGCGGTGAAGTTCGTTTTCTTCCGCATCAAAATCGGGGCGTGTAAACAGGTCGATATTGTGTTGCACACCATATGCTTTCAACTGTAAGGCCTGTTCGAGTACCGCCGACGGAATGGCCGACTGGGCGTTGGCCCAGGCCCACAACCAGGTCTGAGCGCTATGCGAAAAAGTACCCAGTACCTGCAATGGAAATACTTTCCCTTCTCCGAAGCTGATAGTGCCGGCATCCAGGTCGGCATCCCAATTATGTTCGCCTATGACATCGTAAAGATTATGCTGTTTATCGAGACTGGTGCCGCCGTACTGCTCCAGCAAGCCTTGTACCGTAGTAGCAGGGTTACCGGGGTGAGGGTCTCTTCCTGAAATATATTTTAAAAAACTCATAGCAGGTCATTTAGACTGGTTCAAAAATAGGGAAATAAATAGCGCATTCTCTTCGACTTTTTATGTAAGTCTGGCTTTTTTTCCTTAACTTATCTGAAATCCCCCATTATATGAGCCTCAAACTGCTACCTTGCCTGGCCATCCTCATGCTATGTGCAGGTTATTTATTCAGCCAAAATCAGAAGATCAGCGGGAAAGTTACCGATGCCGGGAGCGGCGCACCATTGGAGGGTATTACCGTTAGGGTGAAGTCTGCTCCTAAAGGTACCCAAACCAATAAAGACGGTATTTTCACGCTTGATGCGCCATCAACCGGTGTACTTGAATTCAGTTCCGTGGGTTTCAACACCCAGGAAGTGAGCATTAACGGGCGAACGGAAATAAATGTACAACTGGTGCCCGCGGTAGCGGAGCTTACCCAGGTAGTATTAGTGGGTAGCCGTAGCGGCGGGCGGGCCAAAACAGAAACCCCGGTACCGGTGGATGTGATCAGTGTGAACCAGGCGGGGCTGCCCAGCGCTAAAATGGAGCTCACCTCCCTGCTCAACGCTGCTGCCCCATCTTTTAACTACAACAAACAAAGCGGCAGTGATGGCGCTGACCAGATAGACCTGGCCACGCTGAGGGGATTAGGTCCCGATCAGACACTGGTATTGATCAATGGAAAACGAAGGCATCAAACCGCTTTTGTATCCGTATTTGGTACACGGGGCCGCGGGAATTCCGGCACTGATCTGAATGCCATTCCAGAATCGGCGATTGACCGGGTAGAAATCCTGCGTGATGGAGCCTCGGCGCAATACGGCTCCGACGCTATTGCAGGTGTGATCAATATCATCCTCAAAAAAGATGTGAATCGTCTTACCATCAATACGGGTTATGCCGGTTATTACGATCATAAATTTAATACGCATTTTAAGAGCAGTTTACAACAGTATGAATCTGCTGGCGCTATCGACGGCAATACCGTTACCATAGGCGCCAACTACGGCTTCCCCATAGGTAAAAATGGTGGGTTCATTAACCTGTCGGGCAATTTCCTGCGACAGGGAAAAACATTCCGGCAGGTATTGGATACTAATTTAACGAGTGCCGGCGGACTGCCTATCAACACCGGCCGGCGCGCTCATGGTGATGGTTCTGTGACCACCGGCGGCGGTATGTTAAATATGGAAATCCCCGTAGCACATAGCAACACTACAGTGTATGCGTTTGGCGGTTATAATTATAAATCCTCTGACGCTTACGCCTATACGAGAACTTTACATGGCTACAATCCATTAGCCAGTGGGCATCCAAACCGTTTTCCCATTACGCAGAAAAATGGCAATGCTATTTTTGTTCCTGGTATTATGGAAAGTATTCCTACGCCTGATGATCTGGCGGATACCATTTTCAACCCGCATATACAAACACATATACAGGATGCTTCACTGGCTGCCGGCGTAAGAGGTAGCCTGGGAAATAACTGGAAATGGGATCTCAGCAATACGTTGGGCAGAAATGATTTCCACTTTTATGGCGACAAGACCTTCAATGCTTCCTTGATAGGTACTGCCAGTCCTACTCATTTCGACGATGGCGGTTTTTCCTTCCTGCAAAATACTGCCAATCTCACCTTCACCAAAGAAATTCCTCATCTGGGTGCAGGCTTCAACCTTGCGTTGGGAGCAGAATACAGGTATGAAAACTATAAGATTTATGCGGGTGAAGAAAAATCCTGGCGCAACTTTGACCCGGATACGCTACAGGCCAGCGGTGCACAGGGATTTCCCGGATACCGGCCCTCTGACGCAGTAAATGCCAAACGCTCCAACATAGCTGGCTATGTAGATGCAGAATGGGATATTACGACGAAGTTCCTGTTGGGCGCTGCGATCAGGGCAGAGAATTACAGCGACTTTGGGTTTACCAGCAACTATAAACTGGCAGCCCGTTACAAGGTAGCTCCTCATTTTAATATACGCGGTTCCGTTAGTACCGGTTACCGGGCGCCTTCCCTGCAGCAGATCAATTACAGTTCTCAATTTACCAACGTACAGGGGGGACGTATCACAGAAGTAAAAATTGCGCCGAACTACAGCTCAATTACCAAAGCAGCCGGTATTCCTGATCTGAAGCAGGAAAAATCTGTGAACGCGAGCCTTGGCTTTTCCTGGAAGCCTGTCAATGCGCTGACCATCACCATAGATGGTTATCTCGTAAAAGTGAAAGACCGTATTGTATTATCCGGTCAATTTGATGCCGGTGATGTTACACTCGATCCGCAATTCCGGGATACGCTCAATGCACTTAGGATCAACAATGCACAATTCTTTGCCAATGCTGTTAATACCACCAACTATGGCGTGGATATCGTGATAGACTACAACAAGAAATGGAATGATCAGCACTTCCGGGCGTTGTTTACCGGCAACCTGCAACATATGAACATCGATAAGATTAATGTACCTGATAAACTGAACGATAGCTATCTGCACCGGGGAGAATTTTTCAGCGAGCGGGAACAACATTTTGTGCTGGCATCTGCGCCGCCGGTGAAGCTGGGCTTAAACCTGGAATATGGCATCCATAAATTTAGTGTGGGCGCGCGCGTTACCTACTACGGTAAAATTGTGTTGCTGGGATACGGCTTTGCCGGCGATCCGGCGAAAGAAGGTACCGGGCTGCCCGGCGACCCTAACCTGGAGGGCACCGGTATCAGTCCACTTGTAGCACTGGATAGCGATGGTACCCTGGTACCGGAACAATTCAACTACAATGGCAAAGCAGTGACCGACCTGTATGCCAGCTTCCGGTTTTCTTCACATATCAGCTGGTTCCTGGGCGCTGACAATATTTTCAACGTACACCCTGCCCTTGGGTATGTTCCGGGCGCCAAACTGTCTGCCTACGACGGAGAAACCGGCGGGCCCTGGGATGCTGTGCAGATGGGCTTTAACGGCATACGGCTGTTTACTAAAGTAGCGTTTAGTTTCTAAAATAGTATTTTATCTTGCCGGGAAAGGAGCCAAGCATTTTATAAAATGCTTGGCTCCTTTCCTATTTGGTTTCTTTACGATCCTGGCTAAAGGCTTCTCTCTTAATTACTATCAAAAGAGGAAAAATAATATTCAATACAAACTAAAATAATTAGTATTTTTGCTAAAATAATTAGCTAATAACTTTAGAGATGCCTACCACGAAAGCAGATATCATCGCACAGTTGCAAAAAGATATTCTTCTTTTACAGGGGCACCAGCCGACATTAAATAATGCCGCGGTGGATGTAGGACTTGGGCCGTTGAGAGAAGCTTTTCCGGGAGGAATATTTCCCACCGGTCATATACATGAATTGATCAGCATGGGTGCTGAGGACGCAGCGGCCACTTCGGGTTTTCTTAGTGGCATACTGGGTTGCCTGATGCAGGACGGTGGTATTTGTATCTGGATCAGCACCAACAGGATGATATTCCCACCGGCTCTACAGCATTTTGGTATTGCACCTGACCAGGTGGTTTTTGTAGATGTATCCCGCGATAAAGACGCTTTGTGGGCAATGGAAGAAGCATTGAAATGTAATGGACTGGCAGCAGTAGTGGGCGAGCTGAAAGAAATCAGTTTTACTGCCTCCCGGCGTTTGCAACTGGCGGTAGAGCAAAGTAAAGTGACAGGCTTTGTGCACCGGCATCAGCCACGACAGTTGACCAGCACCACCTGTGTGGCCCGGTGGCAGATTACGCCCCTGGTGAGTGAACAGGAAGAGCGCATGCCCGGACCGGGCTTTCCTTCCTGGCAGGTAGCGCTGTTGAAAATGCGCAGTGGCAAGCCTGGCTCCTGGCGGCTTACCTGGTATGATAACTGCTTTCATACCATTCGTGAAGCCATTACTGCACTTCCACAAACCCCGCTTCGTAAAATAGGATAATATGCCGGCCCGCTTTATTGCCATATGGTTCCGCCATTTACAAACGGATTGGTTCACCCGCCGGCAGCCGGAATTGCGCGAAGTACCTTTTGTGCTGGCTGCGCCGGATCATGGCCGGATGAAAATTACTGCTGCCAACATCCCAGCACAAGCCCAGGGAATTGATACAGGCATGGCGGTGGCAGATGCCCGCGCCCTGGTACCCTCCTTACAGGTATTGGATGAAGTGCCCGGTCTACCTGAAAAATTACTGACCGCACTGGGGCACTGGTGTATACGTTATACGCCAGTAGCAGCCATAGATCCGCCCGATGGACTGATACTGGATATTTCAGGGTGTTCACACCTCTGGGGCGGCGAAGTACCTTACCTGGAAGACATGCGCTCCCGGCTGAGAGAGTTTGGCTATGATGTAAGGGCTGCCATCGCCGACACCATCGGCGCCGCCTGGGCAGTAGCCCGCTATGGACGGGTAACACCGGTAGTGCCTCCATATGAACAACGGGCCCACCTTTTACCCCTGCCTCCGGCTGCATTGCGACTGGACCCGGAAGTACTAGACCGCTTACATAAATTGGGACTTTACCAGGTAAGCAGTTTCATTAACATGCCCAAATCCGCTCTGCGCCGGCGCTTCGGGCAAAGCCTGCTGCAACGGCTGGACCAGGCGCTGGGCATGGAACCCGAAATTCCTATGCCACTGCAACGCCCGGAGCCTTATGAAGAACGGCTGCCCTGCCTGGAACCTATTATGACCGCCACCGGCATCACCATTGCCCTGGAACGGCTGCTGGAAGCACTTTGCGGACGATTGCAAAAAGAAGAAAAGGGACTGCGTAATGCCCGGCTCAAATGTTACCGGGTAGACAACGAGGTACAGGAGGTGAGTATCGGCACCAATCGTCCTTCTCACAACAGCCGGCATCTCTTTAAACTGTTTGACCAGCATATCTCGCAGATTGCGCCGGGGCTGGGCATCGAGTTATTTGTGCTGGAAGCTTCGAGGGTGGAAGGGGTATCAACAGCCCAGGAAGCGCTGTGGTCACGCGCCGGCAACCTCGACGACAGGATGGTAGCCGAACTGCTCGACCGCCTTACCGGGAAAATAGGCGCCGGTATTGTACACCGGTATTTGCCCGATCAGCATCACTGGCCGGAACGTTCTTTCAAACAAGCGCCCAGCCTGCAGGAGAGCCCGGACATTGCCTGGAGAACAGACCGCCCAAGACCTATCCGGCTATTACCGGAACCCGCGCTCATTGAAGTATCCGCTCCCATTCCGGATTATCCGCCTATGCTGTTTCGCTACAAAGGAGAACTGCACCGCGTAAAAAAAGCGGACGGCCCCGAACGCGTAGAACGGGAATGGTGGCTGGAAACAGGCGTCCACCGCGATTATTATTGTGTAGAGGATGAAAAAGGCCAGCGCTACTGGCTTTTCCGGCTAGGACACTATGATGTAGACCAGCCGCACCAATGGTTTATCCATGGATTTTTTGCGTGAAGAATGAAATAGCAGCGTATGCATTACACAGAGTTACAAGTTACCACCAACTTCAGCTTCTTACGTGGCGGTTCTCATCCAGAGGAACTGGTAGAGCAGGCTATAGAACTGGGCTATACGGCCATTGCCATTACAGACATCAACAGCCTGGCGGGCATTGTACGTGCACATACTGCGGCAAAGGAACAGCATATACGTATTATTCCCGGCTGCCAGCTCCAGCTGCTGGACGGCCCCAGCCTGCTGGCCTACCCCACTAACCAGGATGCTTACAGCCGCCTATCGGCCCTACTGACGAAAGGAAACCTCCGGGCAGAAAAAGGACAATGCCACCTGTACAAAGCAGATGTATATGAACATGCCGAAGGGATGATCTTTATTGCCCTGGCGCCAACAGCCCTCAATGCCAGTTTCGACTACGAAAATACCTTTAAAAACTCCCTGCAGGAATACCGCAAAGCGCTGGGCAAACAGCTATACCTGGCAGCTACCCGCACTTACCAGGGAGATGATTTTAAAAAACTATTCCGGCTTTCACAGCTGTCAGAAAAAATGCATATCCCCCTGGTGGCTACCAACGATGTACACTACCATCATCCCGAACGCAGGCAGCTACAGGATATCCTTACCTGCATCCGGGAAAAATGTACCATCTACAATGCCGGCTACCGGCTACACGAAAATGCAGAACGATACCTGAAACCTCCACAGGAAATGCAACGACTATTCCGGCAATATCCCGATGCCATCCGTCGCGCACAGGAAATAGCCCAGGCCTGCCAGTTCTCCCTCAGCACTCTCCGGTATATCTACCCGGAAGAACTCACCAGCGAAGGGCGTACCCCACAGGAAGAACTGGTATACTTAACCTGGAATGGCGCTGTTGAAAAATTAGGAAACGATATTCCTGCCGGCATAAAAAAAGATATCCAACGCGAACTGTCCTTTATCGAAGAGATGAATTATGCCTCCTATTTCCTGACAGTATACGATATCGTGAGATTTGCCCGCAGCCAGGATATACTTTGCCAGGGACGCGGCTCCGCGGCTAATTCTGCGGTTTGCTTCTGCCTGGGCATTACGTCTGTTAATCCCACCAAATTCGACTTACTCTTTGAACGCTTTCTTTCTTCTGCCCGTAACGAGCCACCGGATATTGATGTAGACTTTGAACATGAACGCCGGGAAGAAGTCATTCAATACATCTACAATAAATATGGGCGTGACCGGGCCGCTATTGTGGCTACTGTTACACAGCTACAGCGCAAAGGGGCTGTTCGTGATGTTGGAAAGGCCATGGGATTATCGGTAGATATGATTAACCGGTTGTCTGATACGATGTGGGAACTGAATGATGAATGGTATGAAGGCAAACAGCTGTCCAGTCAGGGCTTTAACCCGGCAGATCCTCATCTGCGCAAAGTGCTGGAATTAACCGATCAGCTGATCGGCTTTCCCCGCCAGCTGGGACAACATACCGGTGGCTTCATTATCACCCAGGGAAAATTATCAGACCTGTGCCCGCTGCTGAATGCCCGTATGGAAAACAGGATCAATATTGAGTGGAATAAAGATGATATTGAATCCCTGGGATTCCTGAAGGTAGATGTATTGGGCCTGGGCATGCTTACCTGTATCCGCAAAGCGTTTCACCTGGCCCATGATCACTATGATCTTCATCTCACGTTAGCCAATATTCCCCAGGATGATAAGGCGGTGTATGACATGGTGAGTCATGCCGATACCATTGGCGTATTCCAGATAGAAAGCAGGGCCCAGCAGTCGATGCTGCCCCGGTTAAGGCCTAACAAATTTTATGACCTGGTGATCGAAGTGGCGATTGTACGTCCGGGTCCTATACAGGGCGACATGGTACATCCTTACCTGCGCAGACGGAATGGAGAAGAAAAGGTTTCTTATCCTAAACCTGAGCTAATTCCTATACTGGAAAAAACATTAGGCGTACCATTATTCCAGGAACAGGCCATGAAAATTGCCATGGTAGCGGCCCGCTTTACCGCATCGGAAGCCGATGAACTGCGACGCAGCATGGCTACTTTCAAATCCGGCGGCCAGGTTAGTAAGTTCAGGAAAAAACTGGTAGATGGCATGGTACAAAATGGATATGATACGGAATATGCGCAGCGTATTTTCAAACAGCTGGAAGGCTTTGGCAGTTATGGTTTCCCCGAGAGTCATGCTGTATCCTTTGCGTTGCTGGTTTATGTATCTTCCTGGCTAAAATGTTATTACCCGGATGTATTTGCCTGTGCATTGCTCAACAGCTTACCAATGGGTTTTTACCAGCCGGCGCAAATCGTTATTGATGCCCGGAAGCATGGGGTTAAAGTAAGGCCGGTAGATATAAATTTTTCTTTGTGGGACAATACCCTGGAGGAACATTCCGGTAAATACCGGGCTATGCGCCTGGGTTTCCGCCAGGTAAAAGGCATCAAAGAGGAAGATATTGCCGGCCTGCTTTCTGGCCGTACCTCGCATTACCAGAGCATTCCGGCGCTCCGGGAAGCGGGCGTGCCCCACACTACCCTGGAAAAGCTGGCAGATGCCGATGCCTTCAATTCTATTGGACTCAATCGCCGCCGGGCATTGTGGGAAGTATCCGCCCTGCATGACCGTCCAACAGGCATGTTTACCGGGCAAACAGCGGAAAGCACCGCGGAAACCGGTGTACAATTACCTGAAATGACGGCCGCCGAACAGGTGATTCATGACTACGGCGCCTTATCGCTTTCATTAAAAGCCCACCCCGTGAGCTTTGTCCGGGAGAAGCTCAACTTATTGCAGGTGCTGACGGCCAAAGACCTGGAATATATGGATGATGGAGCTTTCGTAAAAGTAGCGGGACTTGTACTCGTACGGCAAAGGCCCGGTACAGCCAGCGGGGTTTGTTTTATTACCATGGAAGATGAAACCGGCTGCTGCAACCTGGTGGTCTTTGAAAAACTGTTTACCCATTACCGTAAAGAAATCGTGCAATCACGTTTGCTCATGGTAGAAGGTAAATTACAACGGGAAGGCGAAGTGGTGCATGTAGTGGTACAACATTGTTATAATTTCACCAAACTGCTGCAACGCTTAATTCCTACAGGTGCTGAGGCGCCTGCCAGCGCTACTCCTGCCGTTGGCAAGGACCAACCGCAGCAAGGAAAAATTTTCCCGGAGGGCAGAAACTTCAGGTGATGTTGGTTAATATAGCTGGTTGCGCAGGATTCTTTTGATCATCTGTATAGTACTTCGACTCACTTCATTTTTGTATTTCTGCAGGATAAGGGCTTCGCTGGTACCATTGCTCAGCTCATTGACTATGCGCAGCCATTTGCCCAGGAATGCAGAATTGGGGGTACGATATTTTAGTAATCTCCTCACCGTATCAATAATAGCCTTATTTACGGTGCCCTCATGCAGCTGGAAGATTTCGTCGTTGTTGAGTCCCAGCTCCACATCATCTGCGATACGGGAGTAATCCATCAGGTATTTTTCGTTGGCTTCCATCACCTGTAACAAAGGGTTATCGCTAAAAACGATATCGTTGTATTTACGTTGTTGTTTTTGCAGGGATTGGAGGGCATAATTGCGGGCAATATTGTCGCAGATGATCAGGTCGTCTTTGCTGAGCTCGAACCACTCCCCTTTCACGCGTTTATGCTGGAAAACGATGTGCAGGCTTTCCTCCAGGTCGGTCATGTTGAGGGCAGCGTACTGCCGGATGACGCGGAACATGACGGGCAGGTGGGTATGATAGGCAGCCAGCCGCTTATGCAGGTCCTGGGTTTTGCCTATTTTATACAGATTTTTGCCCGTACTGAGAATATACACACATTTGCCAACTTGTACTTGCTCCATGAGGTGGTTTTCACGCTTTGCGAAAATAATAATTTAATAATCAATTTACGATCCTGATTATTATGCACCAAATCTGCCGGCGGCATCATTTCCTTTGTTTGGCTAATATTCCTGTAAAAAATTGGTCTGTGATTTCCGGGAGGCTTATATTAGCATTGTGATTTAATAAACCAAAACAATCACCTGATACAGATGGCCGACGTAGTAGCTCCACACATTGTTGAAACCTGGGTAAAGGGCTGGTCGATGGCCCGTGAAGTGCCACCGCCAGTGCCTTATGGCAGCGGATTCCGGACGGAGTTGGGCTGGGCAGATGCCAAAACACGTTATGTTTTTCCTGCCATAAGCCAGGAATGTCATACGCTGGCCACCACGATTCATGAGCCTTATGTGTTTATTAAAGTTTGTGCACCCGCAGAAGCGTTGGCAGCCCTGTTACCCGCTCCCTGGGAAATTACCACACATGCTTTTATGATGATTTGTGCAGGTCCTATGGGCGCGCCCAAACACCCCCTTCCGCCGGGGTATCGCCTGGAGATGGTAATGGAAGCTCCCATATTCATTGTCCGCATATTGACGACAGCAGGAGAAGAAGCCGCCATTGGTCGTATAGCCATCACCGATGGTTATGCTATTTACGATCGCATTGCCACCGAGCCTGATCATCAGCGTCGGGGTCTGGGGAGTATTGTCATGAAAGCCCTGGAAGAAACAGCCCTGGCAAATGGAGCATCACAAGGCTTACTGGTAGCTACGCCGGAGGGCAAAGCCCTGTATGAGTCGCTCAACTGGCAGTTCCTGTGTCCTTACACGACAGCTGCCATTCCTGCAGAAAAATAGCGCTATTGTTCATTGCCTGGCCTGGCCAGTACTTTATCTTTTTCAGCTACCGGTCCCTGGTAACTGAACCGGCGGTTTTCATCACGGGTATTGATTAAGCAGCTATCGCCCACCAGGAAAGGGATATTTTTGAAGACAGGTTTGCCCAGGCCATCCCCCGGGGCAATGTATATCTTGTTGACTTTATCCGCCAAGGTATATTCCGAATATTCTGTATCATACATGGTATGTACCAGGTACAAATGCCGCGATGCGGGGCTGTTGACGAGCGTCTCGAAACCTTCGGCCGTTTGAGTCATTGCGGGAGGATCTGTAGGCGCCGGGTGGGGCGAGAAGCTGAAATTAATATACGGCGCATGCTGGTAGTTGAATTTAAATACCAGCAACAGCTTTCCTGCCGGCACTTTTTTATCTGTGGAAGACGTGACCACATATTTACTTTTCACCGGGTCGGTAGAAAGGTAAATCGTATCGTGTTGCTGTATCCATACGCCTTTCACAAACTGGTCGAGGGCGCCGTAGCTCATGGCATATACGAAGCGGTTATTGTCAAACACGCATAGTTCTTCCGCAACTTCCATGCGGCTGGCATTGTAATAGCCGGGGATTACGGGGGAAGCTTTCTGGGCTTGAATGGGTGACTCCATGATCAGCAATAATAAAACGGATAAACCAATAGTGTATCTCATATCTGGGAAGTTAACATCCGGCTACCGCCGGTTATCCAAAGATACTAACTTTCTGTGGCGCCGTGGCAGCGGGCGATTTTACATTCCTTCTCTTTTATTTTTTCTCTACCTTTCCGGTATTTTATCATATTTTAACGATAACAACGAGCATGTACTTCCCTATTTTAACGCTGCTGCTAACGCTATCCACTCCTGGCGGGCAGCTGGCAAAAGACACCACACACCACCAGCTCTTCACTGCAGGAGTAGCCAGTGGATTAATGGGCGGCCTGTATGATGGATTTTACCCGATAGATTCCCTTGCCACAAAAGGAGATTTTGGCCTGGGTGCGCCGGATAAAATAGATGGGGAGTTGTTGTTTTTAGATGGTAAGGCCTATCAGACCCAATACACGGGAAAAACCACCGAAGTGTCGCACCGGCAGCAGCTGACGCCTTTCAGCATGGTTAATTTCTTTCACACCGACCTGACTTTCACCGTGCATCAGTCCATGGACAAAGCCGCTTTGTATCATTACCTGGACAGCCTTTTGCCGAATATGAACGGCCTGTATGCCATTCATATCAAGGGTAAGTTCAGTCACCTGAAAACGAGGGCTTTTCCACCAGTCCATGAGGCGCCCTATCCGCCGTTGGCGGGCATGTTAGGTTTGCAACACTTCTTTCAATTCAATGCCTGTACTGGCGACCTGGTAGGCTATCGCTTACCGGCCTATATGGACAACACCAATATCGCGGGATATCATTTTCATTACCTGTCGGATGCGCGGGATGCGGGTGGCCATATCGTGGACGTAGCCATTGCTGATGTGGTGATTACGGTGAGCATACTCGACAGCTATACTTTGCAAATTCCTTCCTCTCCTGCCTTTGATCACTTCGACTTCAAGCAAAACAGGCAAGAAGACATAAAAAGCGTGGAAAAGGGTTCAAAATAACAGCCAGAAGGATGCCTCCATTGCCGGAGGCATCCTTTTGTTTAAGCTAATACCCCGGCGTTCCTCCCGGATTAGTTCCTCCGGGGTTAGTGGTCATTACCGAAGTAGAAAGCTGCCCTCTTATTTCCCCGTTGGGGAAGTTTGCGGTATGGATATTTACATACCATCTACCGGAGAGCAGATCGCCTGCCTGGCCTGCACTAAGTGTTACTGTTCCTGACACCGTACCTGTAACGGCGGAAGGAAATCCTGTAATGGCAAATACCACCGGGGCTGCCACGCCTGCTGCACCAGGCCCGTGGAAGTGCATACCTGTAGGCACTCCGCTGATTTTACTCCAGCTAAGGGTGAAGCTGAGTTTATAGGTTGCAGGATCATAAGTACCAGTGAGCGTACCTGTACCTGTACTACTGTTGGCAGGCGTTTCCTGTGCACCGGTCAGCGTTGCACTAACGGTATAAGTATTGCCTCCACCAGGATTACCACTACTACTATAGCCCCCGCCACTACAGGCAGCCATACATACAGCAAAAAATAAAGAACTGTATGCAAACCACTGTCTCCTCCATAGGCGGGAGAAAGATACCTTTTTCATAACAGTTGTTTATAGTTAATACGATAGACGAGTGTTAAATGTTGCCTCATTAACGAACCTTTAACGGAGGCCTTACAAATAGCCAAAAATGTCTATCTTTCCCGAAACGACACTATGTTAGACCCAGAGATCAGCGAAAGAATCACCGCTAGTTTTGGCAGGCAAAAGCTCATGCAATTTTATGGCGCGCACATTGACCAAATCGGTCACGGCTCCATAGCCATTGCAGTACCTCCCACCGATTTCCTGTTACGTACCTCCGGCATTTTTCACGGCGGCGTCATTGCCGCACTGGCCGATACTGCGGGAGGCTATGCCGCTACCACGCTTTACCCGGAAGATGTTTCCTTTCTCACCATAGAATTTAAGATCAATTTCCTGCGCCAGGCGAAAGGTGAAATGCTCATTGCCAAAGCTGCTGTGATCAAAGGAGGCGCCACTATTACTGTAGTACAAGCCGATCTTTTTATCCGGAATAATGATAAGGAAACACAAGTTGCCACCTCTTTAATCACCCTCATAAAAGCCAGCAAATAAGCCATGGAAATCCTTAGTATCTCTCCCTTTCTCGACTACTACGACAAAGTACGGGAACGTACCCTCCGGCTCATCAAGGTAGTGCCACCCGATCAGCTAGACTGGTCTTACAAGCCGGGAAAGTTCAGTATCGGCGACCAGATCAGGCATATTGCCACCATTGAAAGGTATATGTTTGCCGAAACCATTGCCGGCCGCCCCAGCGCCTACCAGGGCTGTGGCAAAGAGCTGGCCGACGGCTATGACAACGTTGTGACCTTTTTCAACGAACTACACCAGCAATCACTCGCTATATTCCGGCAACTGAGCGATGCCGGTCTGCAACGTAAATGCACCACTCCCGGCCATGTAGATATGCGGATATGGAAATGGATGCGCGCCATGGTAGAACATGAAATTCACCACCGCGGCGAACTATATATTTACCTGAACCTGTTGGGTGTAAAAACACCACCCATGTATGGGCTCACAGCAGAAGAAGTAGCACAAAACAGTACTGTGATAGCCGGCGCCGAAAAAAATCCGGTGAAATAATTGGAGGAATTTACTAAATTAGCCACCCCAAACGGGATGTAGCGCAGCCCGGTAGCGCGCTTCGTTCGGGACGAAGAGGCCGCTGGTTCGAATCCAGTCATCCCGACAAGCCTTAAAACTAATGCAACAGCAGGTTTTAGGGCTTTTTATTGGATCCTCCGATATACCGTTACCCCAGCCCATTTTTGTTGACATAATACATCATTTCACAGGTTAGAATTATTCTATTATCAAAGCAGCTCCCCCTATGCTTCTACGTTTTCTTACCCTTTAAAAGTTCCATTTCAGGCGTACAAAAGCCCGGTGGTTAACCGCCTCAAATCCATGATCCTGTCCGGCATAAAAAGATTGCCATACAAAATTTACATCCAAATTTGTAGCGATATTGTATTGAATGGAAGGGTAAAAAATAGTCAGATTGGTTCCCGGTGAGTATAAAACAGTAACATTTACCGATAATAAGGGAGTAATTTCCCTGGCACCCGTAACTATCAGGTTCCATTTGGTTGGCATCAGGTTCTCCGGCGACAGTACAAAATCCAAATTACTCCAGTTGCTAACAGGTTTATTTAAGCCCCGGTTATTAAACAAAATACCCAGGTTCAAATACCAACCTTTCTTAAACATATAATCTCCTTCAAGCGCTACGTTCAGGTGAGCCAACGAATCCTTTCCTGCAAAAAAATACTGCGCTTCGCCTTTAAAACCGACATCTTTGATGCTGCCGGCCCATCCTGCGCCAGCTGTCATTTGATTGTGATACCAGCCCGCCATCAACTGCATGTCGTAATTCCATTTATTAAGTGCATATTTTACCGCCCCAACACTCCCATTTTTTTTATCCGTAAGGCTATAAGCAAATTCTATATTAGAAGAGTTACCGAACAGGTACCTGATCTTTCCGGCATCTACACCAGGGCGTTCCTCATAATCGAAGTCGAGAAAATTGTAAGCGTTAAAAATATCATTTGGGTTCCAGGTGGTGGTTAATCCCCAGTTAATACGTTGTCGGCCAATACGGAGGCTCAACTTATCGTTACTGTAATCAAAATACAATCTTTCCACGTTGGTAAGCAGGATCAATGATGTGTTTTCAATCCATATCTTTTGCATGTCTATTACTTCATTCTCATTTTTCAAAAGAGAAGTAAAGTGAGGGGTCAGTTTCACTTCCTCTCCCCAAAACAAACGGGTGCGGAATTCGGCAACACCGGTAATTTTTCCCGACGGTTTCCACTTAACATTAATGCGGTTATGGATCAGGTTACCGGCGATCAGATCGCTAAAATCTTTATCAAAAGTGAGTGTCTGCAAATCTTTAATATAACCGTTAAAAGTTAATTTATGAGGCATAACAGTGCTATCCTGCGCATTTGTAATAAGCGCCGACAATAATGTAAAGCACCATAGTAACAGCTTTTTCATTGCTTACACATCCGCCTTTTCGTGCCTGGTAGAAACAGCAGCGGTATCGCTAACTATTCTCCCGTCAACCAATGTTATAACTCTCCGTGCCCGTTCAATCACTCTTTGGTCGTGCGTTGAAAAAAGGAAAGTGATATGCTCTTCTTTGTTAAGCTTCGCCATAATGTCTAATAAATTAAATGCAGACTTTGAATCAAGGTTTGCCGTTGGTTCGTCCGCCAGTACAAACTTTGGTCTGCTTGCCAACGCTCTTGCCACAGCTACGCGCTGCTGCTGTCCGCCGGAAAGCTGTGCCGGCCGGGCATCCATTTTATCACTCATCTCTATTTGCCTGAACAATTGCTGCACCCTGGCATCTCGTACGCTTTTCTTTATATGCTGCAACAGCATAATAAATTCCACATTTTCCTTTGCCGTCAAAACCGGGATCAGGTTGAAGGATTGAAATACAAAACCGATATTCTTTAGCCTGAAATCAATCAGCTCATTGGTTGATAGCTTTGTAATGTCAAGTTCATTAATAAACACGCTACCATTATCAGGTTTATCCAGTCCCCCAATTAGATTCAATAAGGTCGTTTTCCCAGACCCAGATGGCCCCACCAAGGCGGTAAATTCCCCTCTTTCTATATGTAAATGCACATTATTGACGGCATACACAGGAATAGTTTCCTTATTATATACCTTGCTCACATTATGGGCATCAATGACTGTATTCATAACTATCCATTTTTTGAGCATGAGTGATATTTCCCATTTGGCTCATCTTCTCAAAGCTTCCACCGGCAGTAGCTTCAATGCCTTGATGGCAGGCAACAAACATGAAACAAATGCCGTTCCGGCTACTATTAGTAATACACCAGCTATCTTATCTGCAGGAAACTCCGGGTAAATCACTGTTCCAAAACCAAAGCTGCTCATCATCTCTCGCCCCATTCCCGACAAATCGAGGCCCTGCTTATTGAAATAAGCGGTAGCCAGCCAGCTTATAAAAAGTCCTACTGGTGTTCCCCCGAGCGTTAAAAAAATAGTTTCGAGAAAAATCATTAAAAATATCCTGACATGGTTTGTCCCCAGGGCCACCATCATGCCTATTTCGCGGGTTCGCTCCAGGATGGCCATCAGCATAGTATTCACAATACCAAATGCCAACGAAAACATAATAATAAACATGATGATGTAGGAATACTGGTCTACTGTTTTCACCAGCAGATCCGTCTCCGGTGATATTTCTCTCCAGGATTCAATTTGATAAGCAGGGAATTTTTGTTGTAATTCCCGCTGCATTTTTTCTACGGCTGCATCATTTTTCAATAAAATCACGATCTCGTGAAACGCGTTTTGAATCCCAAGCAAGGGATTCAGTTCTTCCATATTGACGTATACATTTTTCTCATCGAGGGGAGCGTTATCACTTTGGTAGATAGCAGCCACCCTGAATGCACCGGACACCATATTGCCTGAAGTATCTGTAAAAGTCAGCACCAATTTTGATCGCAGTTTCAGTTTCATCTTCTTCGCGAGTTTCTGGCCGACCATTATTTCATTCTTTTTCACCGGATCAAAGGGCCTTCCCTGGATGATTTTCCTTTGTAGTTGCGACACCTGATATTCCAGCCCGGGAATTACACCATTTATTTGTACGCCCGCACTACCGGTTGGTGTTGCCAGCATGCCCATAGCAATACTTCTGGACGCAGCAAGCTTAACTTCAGGCATCCCTTTCACTGTCGTCAGTACCCCGGCGCCATTTGCCAATATATACCGGGGATCATAATCTTCTTTAAATTTGATGTTGTGCATTTGCAGATGCCCCACCTCAGAATCGATTACATTGCGCACCCGGCTTTTCATCATGCCCTCATACAATGCCAGTACGGAAACACCGGCAAACAATCCAATCGCTATAGATAACATAATAACAATGCTTCGCATTTTATTGCGCCAAATATTCCGCCATGCCATTATGAAAATCATATCAAAATTTATTACCGCTTCATAGCTGTTACAGGATCTAGCCTAATTACCTTATATACCGGGTACAGCGATAATAGCAAGCCAATGACCAATACCACCATCCCCTGATAAGCAAATATCCACACCTCGGTAGAAGCCGGAAATATCGCCTCAAATCCGAATCTTTCATAGGCTTTAGCCGTTTCTCCTCCTATCCTTATAGGATGCCTGTTTAGATAATACACAAGCGGGATACTGGCAATAATGCCCAATAGGCAACCTACGAATACCGTAAAGACCGACTCATATAATAATAATACAATCAGCATGCTCTTTTTCATGCCAATTGAAACCAGCATACCCATTTCAAACCTTCGCTCCACCATCATCATCAGCAAGGTGCCAAAGATGCCAAAGCAGATGAGCAGGTACAAGATGCCCTGCACGTATTTCATATTGCTGGAATCGGTTTGAATATGCTGCTTTACCTCCGGTATCATTTCCTCCCACGTCATCACCTCAAACGCCTGTCCCAACGCGCCATCCAACAATGAACGGATATCCTGCAAATGGCTTGTTTTATTTAATGAAAGAACATAAGAAGTGATCATGCCATCAGCGCTATAAAAATTTTGTGCCGTCGCTAAAGGCATGAATAATGTCCTGTTGTTGAGGTCGGGAGAGCCAAATTTCACAATTCCCTTTACAAGATACTTACCGGCT
This sequence comes from Chitinophaga sp. Ak27, assembly GCF_012726295.1. Taxonomy (GTDB): domain Bacteria; phylum Bacteroidota; class Bacteroidia; order Chitinophagales; family Chitinophagaceae; genus Chitinophaga. The sequence continues at coordinate 497,202 of NZ_JABAOB010000001.1, forward strand.
GCAGTGGCGCCCCGATAGCCTTGCCCTATTAATATCACCGTATCATTGGCTGTTAACTTCAGTCGTTCTGCAAGTCCCTGCGACAACAGCACGGCGTAATCAGTGTCTTTCAGATAGCTTCCGCGGATAACCTTTTTTTCCAGAGAAGTGATCATATTTTCTTTTCGGGGGTCAATACCTGCCACCAGGCATCCCTTGGTAATATTAACAGAAGATGCCAAGGCAAAGGATTCAAGCCTGGAAGCAACCATGACCACATTCTTATTATCCAGGATCAGCTGTTCCGTTTCCGGGGATGATTTAAAACTATTATCCAGGGTTTGTTCATCCCAAAAGCCTTTCTTATGTACCTGGATGTACCCGGTATAAAAGCTGACCACATTTTTTACCAGGTTACCGAAAATACCTTCCTTTAAGCTGCTGGCTATAACAGATAAAATAACGGCAAAGAAAATTGCCGCCATCGTAATAGTGGTTCTGCTGCGGTTACGCCACATATTTTTCCAGGCCATTTTTATCAGCCACATGCTAATTCAAAGTTTTCATTTTCTCGGTAGAGAAAAAATCATCGTCAATCGGAGCATTATACAGCATACTCTTATAAATCATTTCTGTTCTTTGTCCTTTTTTATCAGCTGGAATCATCTCAAAACGGGTAGGAATGATGCGGTCATGCATCAATTTTATATCATAACTGTTCATTGTGTTAATAAGCTGACCGTCGTCGTCATAAAAACGACTGTGGAGCTCCAGGAAATCTTTTTTATCGATACACAGGATCACTTTACTCCATATGATGGCAGCAGACGGTTTCGGTATCATGCGGATAATATAACAGCTCCTGTCTTGAATAACTGTATCTCCCATAATGGTGTGGTCATAATCTTCCACCGTTGAGGATTCCTTAATCAGGTCGTCGTTTGTGAAATCGGTTCCCATCCAGCTTTGCCCCATCATTGAAGGAGGAAGTTTAATATTGCGTTCGAGTACCGGCATCCAGTTCCATACTTCCTTTTTCCTTTTTAGGAAAACAATGCCTTTGTCTTTTGCAGGTGCCGTCAGCAAGATCATTGCCAGGTTATTTCCTTTCATCCATATTTTACATTGCATTTCCCGGTTCCATGCCGGGCGGATAATTTTAATAACCATTTCTGCTTGCATGGTGCTTCCCCTCATTTTCTCATCAGCTTTCTTTACAATTTCTCTGGCATCCTGAGCAAAAGACCTTAAAAAAGATAAAATGGAAAATATGATAGCTACCACTCTCATGTGTATAAATTATCTACAATCTAAAACTAGGAAAACCAAAGGTTGCGGATAATGATGCACATCACGCCAAAAAATGACATACGTCAGTATTGCGTCAGGCAGTTATAAGAGATACTCCTGTGAACCTGCTCCTGATTACAATTGATTGAATAATATGAGCCATATCAGTATTCACAATGATGGAAATCATTTCGATGGAATATTATTAACCAGACCTTCGTGCAAAAGGTTTTAAGGTTCCGCGCGCTATATGGATATTTTAATTATTCATTATAAGATCAAATTTTATGGCAAAGCCTCACATAGTTATCCTTGGCTGCAACTTCGCCGGCCTGACCACTGCCAGGTACATTCATGCTTTAGTGAAGGGAAAAGCCAACATCACCATTATTGATCGTAAATCACTGCTCACCTTTGTTCCCAATATCCCGCTCCAGGTTTTGGCGAATATTAATCCGGCTATCGACCTCCAATATAAATTCATGTCATACTTAGAACAAGACGGCAGTGAATTTATCCAGGCAGAAATCACTGCGATTGATGCAAATACAAATACTGTTTTTTATCAACCCAACGAAAGGCCAGGCCATCCTGTAAGAAGAATCAGCTACGATTACCTGGTTATTGCATTAGGGAACCATTTGGCGTATGATGCTATTGAAGGATTTAGTGAATTCGGTCATAGTGTTACAGACACATTTCTGGGCAACCGGCTAAGAAACTATTTGCATAACGAATACAAAGGCGGCCCAATTGCCATTACCTCAGATGTTTTCCACCAGGGTAAGAGCGATCTGCTGCCTCAAAATTTGCCCATAGCGTTGACTGCCTGCGAAGGTCCACCGGTTGAGCTGGCTTTTTCACTGGCACACTGGCTGGAAAAAAGGCACAAAGGAGATGCGGCGACCATTTATCTATCTACGCCTGCAAAGGTAATTGCCGAAGATGCGGGAGAATCCATTTTACAACAGCTATTGCCCATGATGACCAAAATGGGATATAACTACCAGGCAAACACCCTTGGGATTAAAAGGATCTATGATGGCGGAATTGAATTTAATGACGGCAGCTCCCGGGAAGCCGAAATCTCCATTCTTTTTCCAGACTGGCAGGCACATTCATTTCTAAAGGGGTTACCCTTTACAGATGACAGAGGCTTTGTGATAACTGATCTGTATATGCGCAACCCTGTGTACCAGAATATTTTTGCGGTTGGAGATGCCGCCTCCATTACCGTTCCAAAAATTGGCTCACTGGGCCATATGGAAGCCGAAATATTGGCTCATTCGTTAGCAAAAGATCTGGGCGCTATTAAAGAAGAGATAAAACCTATGGCGTTTGAGCTTTTATGCATGGGCGACATGGGAGGCATTAAAGGCTTTTATATGCGAACTAATGAATGGTGGGGTGGAAAAGAAAGCCATCTCGAAATGGGCATTACACCTTACGCGCTCAAGATGGGCTTTAAACAAATGTATTACACCCTCGGAGGGAAAATACCTCACTGGGGATTAGCATTAAGTGAAATCATAGCTGATCATACGATTATCTAAATCAACAAAAATAGCATCGCCGGTAATATCCGCTGGAATAGTTATCCGGCTGCTTTCTTACGCCTGAACATTCCGAAGGCTGCCGGTAGTTGACGTATGGGTCTTAATCACCTCCAATGTAACAAATGTCACCGTCGCCGTCTTTTGTCAACATTAATTTTGTTAAAAATTAAAGTAAATGAGCCGGACAAAATACTTCACTACATGGTTCGTTATTGTATCCATTCTTCTTTCCGCATTTACCGGTAAGGTGGCAGGGCAGGAAATTGTGAGGGATATAAGCCTTAATGAAGCTATTGCAGCAGCGTTAAACAATAACAAAGACATCCACCTGGCCAGGATTGATCAAAATATAGCCGCCATCAATTTCAAAAAGACAACTGCCATTTTCCTCCCCCAGGTGAGTCTTTCCTATACCGGTATTCGCACCAATGATCCGTTGAATGCATTTGGATTTAAGCTGGAACAGAGAACGATTACACAAAATGACTTCAATCCTGCCCTCCTGAATAACCCCAATGCCACCTCTGATTATATGACCAAACTGGAAGTACAGCAGCCATTGGTCAATATAGATATGCTGTATCAACGGATGGGCGCAAAAAAACAAACCGAGGCTTATCAGTACAAAACCCAGCGTACTAAAGAATATCTAACGTTTGAGGTACAAAAGGCCTACCTGCAATTACAGCTGGCATATGACGCATTAAAAGTACTAGAGGAAGCATTACAAACAGCAAAATCAGTTTACGCCTTTACAGATAACCATTTCAAGCAAGGCTTAATTCAAAAGTCAGACCTGTTAAATGCGAAGGTGCATATCACGTCTGTTGAAAGCAGCCAGGCCAAAGCACAAAGCGGCATAAAAAACGCATCGGATTACCTTAGTCTTCTAATGGGGCAACCTTCAGGAACTATTTACAAACCTCATGGGGAGCTCCAGGCCCAGCCTGCAGCTTTGGATAGCGGCCGGTACATATATCCCGGCAGATCCGATTTCATGGCCATACAAAAAGCCATTGAAGCATCTGACCTGATGATTAAATCAAGCCAGATGAGTTACCTCCCCAGGCTTAACGCATTTGGCAATTACCAGTATAACGACAGTCGTATAACAGGCTTTGGTGCAAATTCTTATTTCTTTGGCGTCCAGTTGTCCTGGAATATTTTTACCGGGAACAAAACAAAGAATGCTATTGCCATGCAAAAATCAGAGCGGGACAAACTGGTTACCCAGCTGGCGCAGCAAAAGGAGCAAAGTCAAACGGATCTGGACAAGGCCTACAGGGACCTGTCGGATGCACGGTTTGAAATTCAACAGGGAAAGGAAGCCGTTGAACAGGCAACAGAATCGTTACGCATCTTACAAAACCGTTATAACCAGGGCCTGGTAAACACCACAGATGTACTAATGGCAGAAACGCAGCTCTCGCAGCTTAAATTTTCGCTTGCACAAGCTCAATTTTCCTCCAATGTTACCATGGCTTATATCCAATTTCTAACCTCCACTACCAACAAATAGATAATTATATGAGACCAGCTATAAATACGACCAGGATACTACAACTACTTGCCGGAGTTAGTTTATTGGTAATGAGCGCCTGCTCTCCCCATGATAAAAAGGGAACTCCAACCGGCGTCGATACGGCAATTCTGGTAACAGTAAGCCAACCCGCTACCGACGGACAGGAAGGTCTAAATGTAAGCGGCCGGATAGAGGCCGGTCAAACCGCCAATATCAGCACCAGGATAATGGGATACATTACCAGGCTAAATGTAAAAGTGGGGGATCCCGTTAATAAAGGACAGTTACTGGTAACAATAAGCAATGATGATATCCTGGCAAAAAGAGCCCAGGCCGACGCGATGATCGCTGAAGCTGAAGCGGGATACAAAAGCGCTCAAAGGGACTACGAGCGGTTTAACAACTTATACAAACAGCAAAGCGCATCGGCGAAAGAGCTGGATAATGTTACGCTACAATACAATTCTGCCAAATCAAGACTGGATGCAGCTAAACAAATGCGTAATGAAATAAACGCCACATTGAACTATACCAATTTAGTAGCTCCATTCTCCGGAACCGTCACACAAAAGTTAATGGACGCCGGCAGTATGGCTAGTCCTGGTATGCCGATACTAACTATTGAACAAAACGGCAATTACCAGGTAAGTGCTGTTGTTCCTGAAAATTCAATCAGCCAAGTAGCCCAGGGTGCTGAAGTGACCGTAAGTATCAACGCAGTTAACAAGGTGATTAAAGGTACTGTGGCACAGATCAATCAATCTTCGCAGTTTACGGGTGGACAATACCTTATCAAGGTACATATCCCGGATAATGAGAAACAAGGCCTGCTTTCAGGGATGTATGCTAATATTCTCATCCCGGTAAAACAATCCGCTCAAAATACTGCCGGCAATGACCAGGTAATGGTGCCGGTATCCTGCATCGAGTATAAAGACCAGCTAACAGGTATATACACTATAGGCAACAACAACACCGCCCTGCTACGTTGGGTAAGGCTGGGTAAGACGGTGGGAAATCAGGTGGAAGTATTAAGCGGCCTGGCTGCTCATGAACAATTTATTGCCAGTGCTGATGGCCGGCTATTTAACGGTGCTGCAGTTAAAATTAAATAACGACGGCGCGCAACAGCTTCGTTGTCATTAACTATAAATCATCATAATGAAAAACGGATTTTCAGGAAACATAGCAAAGGCATTCATACAATCGAAATTAACGATTCTGTTGATGATCGCCTTTTTACTGATCGGAGGCTATAGTACCTTTCTGATTCCACGTGAGGAAGAGCCCCAGATACAGGTACCCATGGCTGATATTTTTATTGGTTACCCGGGTGCTACCCCAAAAGATGTGGAAACCAAAGTAGCAGCGCCAATTGAGAAAATGATCTCCAATATTAAAGGCGTAGAATACGTGTATTCTACCTCCATGCAGGGGCAGGCAATGGTGATCGTCCAGTTTTATGTAGGCGAAGATGTAGAACGCTCACTGGTAAAATTGTATAGTGAGCTGATGAAAAATATGGATAAAATGCCGCAGGGCGTTACCCTTCCATTGATCAAAACACGGGCTATAGACGATGTTCCTGTGCTCGGCCTCACTATCTGGAGTGATAAATATGACGATTATCAGTTGAAGCTGATCGGGCAGGAACTGGCCAATGAGATTAAAAAAACAAACGATGTTTCAGACGTCAATATTCTTGGGGGACGCAACCGCGAGGTAAAAGTATTACTCGATAAAAATAAGATGGCAGAAAACCATGTTGACTTTTTATCCCTCAGCAAACAGATCCAGGGCAGTAATATACAACTGCAAAGCGGAACGCTGCTTCAAAAGGACACTGCTTTTTCTGTGGAAACCGGTAACTTTTTGGCGAGTGTTGATGATGTTGCCAATTTGGTAGTAGGCATAAATCAGCAACAACCAGTTTATCTTAAACAAATAGCCACGGTAGAAGAAGGCGCCGAAACGCCTGCTCAATATGTATTGTTTGGATACGGAAAAGCGGATGCATCAAATGCCCGTTCTTTTAAATCCAATTATCCGGCCATCACCCTGTCGGTCGCCAAAAAGAAAGGCGCAGACGCCATGAAGTTATCTGAAGCGCTCATAAGTAAGATTAACCATTTAAAAGCCGGTCTATTACCTGGCGACGTGCATTTAACGGTTACCAGGAACTACGGCGAAACAGCCTCCGATAAAGTGTCTGAATTGCTGTTTCACTTGTTTATTGCCATTGTGGTAGTTACTGTATTTGTAATGCTGGCCATGGGATGGCGGGGCGGCCTGGTAGTATTTCTATCCGTACCGGTAACCTTCGCCCTGACACTTTTTGCATACTACTTTATGCATTACACGCTTAACCGTATTACCCTGTTTGCCCTGGTATTCATAACGGGTATTGTGGTAGATGATTCCATCATCATAGCGGAGAATATGCACCGGCACTTTAAAATGAAAAAGTTACCTCCACTACAAGCGGCGATATATGCTATCAATGAAGTAGGTAACCCGACCATACTGGCTACTTTTACTGTAATAGCCGCAGTTTTGCCCATGGCCTTTGTGTCTGGTATGATGGGACCATATATGAGCCCGATGCCTATAGGCGCGTCCATAGCAATGCTATTATCACTAATCGTTGCTTTAACGCTTACCCCTTATCTGGGTTATATATTCCTCCGGGAAAAAGAAAAACATAGCGCCCGGGCGGAAGCAACTGAAAACAAAGCACTAGAAGAGACCCGTATTTATAAGATATACCGCGCTTTCATCCAGCCTTTGCTGGAAACCCGTTGGAAACGCTGGACGTTCATACTAAGCATCGTGATCATCCTAATGGCCTCACTGTTTATGTTCTATACCAAAGCAGTTGCGGTAAAAATGCTCCCCTTTGATAATAAGAACGAGTTCCAGGTGATAATTGATATGCCTGAAGGCACTACATTGGAAAAAACGCAGGCGGTAGCAAAAGATATCGGTGCTTACATCTCAACACAGCCCTTGGTCAGAAATTATCAATCCTACATAGGAACCTCTGCTCCCATCAGTTTCAATGGGCTGGTACGCCATTATGACCTAAGAAGAGGCAATAACGTTGCGGATATACAGGTAAACCTGGTTGATAAAAAAGACAGGAACCTGCAAAGTCATAGTATAGCCAAAGAAATGCGCGGCCCCATACAGCACATTGCCCAAAAATACAACGCCAACGTAAAAATTGTAGAAGTACCTCCCGGTCCGCCGGTATTATCGACGCTCGTAGCAGAGATTTATGGCCCTGATTATGATGAACAAGTAAAGATCGCAAAACAGGTAAAGGCCCTTTTCAACCAAACAACAGGCGTGGTGGATGTGGATTGGATGACGGAAGATGATCAGCCGGAATATCATATTGAAGTCAACAAGGAAAAAGCGATGCGCTATGGAATAGCTTCAGCGCAAATAACAGCTACCATCAATGCTGCTTTATCAGGTATGCCGGCAGGGAATATCTTCCAGCCGACGGCATACAATCAAACCGCGATAAAGTTGCAGCTGAGTGATGCCGAAAAAACCAGTATAGACGATGTACTTAACCTGAAAATTGTAAATATGCAGGGTAATGCATTTCCTATCAGGGACCTGGTGACGGTAACCCGGCAGGTGAAACCAAAAAGTATTTACCGCAAGAACCAAAAAGAAGTAGTGTACGTACTGGCAGACATGGCCGGTAAACTGGAAAGTCCGTCTTATGCCATCTCTGATGTTTCTGATAAACTAAAAACAGTGCACATACCCAAGGGATATTCACTAAAAGAAGAATATACCCATCAGCCGGAACTGGAAGACAACTATAGCCTGAAATGGGATGGAGAATGGCAAATCACTTTCGAAGTTTTCAGAGACCTGGGTATCGCCTTCGCAGTGGTGATTATTATGATTTACATCCTAATTGTTGGCTGGTTTCAGAATTTTACTGTACCACTGGTTATGCTTGCCGCTATCCCGTTATCATTAATCGGTATTGTGGTGGGCCACTGGCTGTTTCATGCCTATTTCACAGCAACTTCAATGATTGGCTTTATTGCGCTGGCGGGCGTGATGGTCCGGAACTCCATACTGTTGATTGATTTTATTAATATCCGGCTAAAAGCTGGAATTCCATTAAAGCAGGCTATCATAGAAGCCGGAGCGGTACGTACAACCCCTATTTTGCTGACCGCAGGAGCGGTGGCATTAGGGGCAGTGATCATTTTATTTGACCCTATCTTCCAGGGATTGGCGATTGCATTAATGGGCGGCACTGTCACCTCTACGTTCCTGACACTGATCGTAGTTCCTTTACTATATTTCAAAATGATGCGTAAAAAAGAGCTTAAACAATTTAAATCTGGCATATGAAACTGTTTATAGTCACCTGTCTTAAAGAATTGCTGGGCGATATTTCAAAAATCTTCAAGCTGGCAAACATTGACATCTTTAGCTCGGGCGATATCATTGGCCATAGAGACGGCCAGCCACCTGGCATTTTGGAAGAATGGTTTGCCAGTGGAAACCCACAATTTGATTCAGTGATGATATTTGCCTTCACAAGCGATGCAAATACCAAACTTGGAATTGAATTGATTATCGACTACAATAAAAAGCTGAAAGAAAATTTTCCGGTCAGAGCATTTGTTCTGCCCGTAGAAAAATACGTTTAACTTTAAAAGCTAAAAATATGAGAGAAAGAATTGTGCGTGCCTTTGCCGGCACACTTGTTTTAACCAGTATAATCTTAGCGTATACGGTAAATACTAATTGGATATGGCTGGGTGTATTCGCGGGCGCAAACTTGCTACAATCTTCTATTACCAGGTTTTGCCCGCTGGAGAAGATCTTAAAAGCAGCGGGTGTTAAAGATTAGTTCGAAGTGTGTTATTTGTATAATATCATGTTCGATCCCCCTGTCAAATTGTAGTGATCGCCAGCTTTGCCATTTAAATTTAATCTTTTGCGATTGGGGCGCTGATCTGTGTTCAACAGATCAACAATAACCTGTTTTGTCCGGGCTTTTCCTTTGGTGCACGGTGAATACAGGGAGGCACCTCGCTTTCAGGATGATCAACCGCCAGCCTCCATAGGCGCCCCAAACCTAAACTTATTGGATGTGCATCGGGGTTAGCCTGGTAATGCAGGTCAAAGCTATGCTCGCTTAAAAATGATTCAAAACCTTCCTCTGCTCCATGATAGCGTTTTTTGAGCTCATCCCGGATGTCGGGGATAAATACTTTCTTCCTTCCCTGTGAATTTGGCAATATTTCACTGGACGTTCCATAATAGGTGCACAAAAAGGTATCGACGGGTACAGGTGAGCGATCTACATGAAAAGAATAAACATCGGTTGAAAAAAACGGGTAGGCATCATCCCGTTCATAGTAGCTGATTACATTCAGGATTGGCAATGCACCATGAGCTTCCAGTAACTTCAGGTCATCTAAAATAATTTCCCGGGCAAGCTGTCCCTGTTCACTCAACTGCAGTTCACGAAGTTCGTCTTGTCCGATTTCCGTTATATTTCCACTTAACGTTATCTTCTCTGTAATCTCTGAAAAATCACCTGTTAGCTGACGATTCCAGCAAATTGCATTCATTTCTCCGCTAAATGGCGTAGAAATAAGGTCTTGAAAATTCGTGACATAGTGAATTTGTTTCTCCGTATGAGATAAATCTATCATAATGGTAATATAAAATCATCCGGCAACGAAGTACGGTTATTTTTACGATACCTACGGTTTTCCGTAAGTTATTCATCGCCCAAAACACCACTTTGCAGGTCAATTAAAATCCATACTATGACCACATATCAAATTACCTGCATTAACAAACGGGGTAGCCATTACGACGACCACGAAAGAATTTCTCATATCGGAGGACTAACCAATGATGGATTCCGCTGGAAGCTGTCAGAAGACGATGCGATCAAATCAATTGAAGAGGGTAAATGTCAATTTTTCGTTAGCGTTAATGGTAAAAGCGTAGATGTTGTCATCGCATCGCACGATAACCGGAAATACCTGAAAACAACATCAGATGGATACCGCCCCAATAACTTACTAAATCTTCCGGAGTGCCCGGCAGGCTAAATTCATCCAAAAGATCAGGCATTAAAAAGACTTGATGAGTGAAACAGCACAACCGAATCCACTTAATAGCGGCGTCTTTAACGTATAAGTTAAGGGCGCCGCTACTTAAATACTTGCACTGGTTGATCCAGTACTTTCTGGTAAACTATGAACGAGCTTCCAGCAGCCTTGTATATATTTCTGCAAACACCGCAAAGCTCCAAAGCGTTGTTTCGCTGAAACTAAACACTTCTTTGCCGGTCTTATCTTTGATGGAGTATCCTTTTAACGCTGCTTTCTGAATGGGTTGCAGGTTTGCTAAAGGATAATTAGTATCGTTAACCGTGAGAAATTCTTTATTCAGACTTACCTGTTTGGATTTACTATTTAAAAATGTGTTGGCAGATAACGCAGTAAAGGAGTTTTTCAGTGCAGTAGCTGTAGTGATATAATTGAATTCAATAGTTTTTCCCTGCTCAATTTCCTGCCACAGGTATTCACTTCTTTTGACACGGTTTAGATCGATTAAAGCGCCGATATCCCCGCTGTGGTGAATGCTGATAAGCTCCCATTGATCGCTGCCATCGCTTTTGAAAGCGAGGTTATTAGGCCCTGGAGACTTGCCGGTAGTGAACAGGAACAAGTCCGTAAGGTTTTTTACTGGCATAAGGTATTCCTGCGATTTATATTTACGTTCTATACCATTTTCATACAAAAAATATTGAGGCTTATCCATTTTCCGTTTGGCGCTCGCGTAAAAAATGACCGCCATGGCCAGTCCAAAAACGAAAATGAATTTGGAGGCGAAGCCCATTCCCGGCTCATTGGGCAGCAGGAAAGCCAGCGCCAGTCCACCCAGGGCTATCAACACAAACAATCCTATAAAAAATCCATATACTACCCACATTGATGAGCTTTGCTTATACTCCTGAAGCAATTTTCCTTTTTCCATATAGTTTAATAAAAAATTATGTGCTGTAAATCACATGTAATTGAGAAGGGGGTTACCTTCTACCAGGTTAATTAATTTGGGTTAAGCCGCAAATATATACACTTTACAGTATCAACTCAAAAAAAATTCTATCCTGTTCCTACTGACAGGTTGGTCATTACGGCCAGGCCACCTCTTCTCTTCCCCCATCCTGGTAGTTACGCACGCTTGTTTTTTTAGAATCAAATCGACAAAAAACTGAACAAAATCCCAGAAAGATATTTTATTTCTTCGCATGATTCCGCGTGAAGCGTATTGGAAACATTCACTAAAATTTAGATAAGTTCAACAAGAAAACGTTATGAGTAAATTATTTTTATCCTTGCTGGCCATTATATCCTTTCAATTCCTGTTTGCCCAGCAAAACCTGCTGACCCAATTCCCGAAAGGCGCCACGCCCTCCGAGGTGGGTAAGCGATTGGCCTACCACTTCGTGGACGGCAGACATGAGCTTTATGCCGGACGGTATATTCACTATGCCGAAGTTTGCAGCTGGAACGGCGCCTTGGACTACGCTGTAAAAACAAAAGATCAAAAGCTCATCAAGCTGCTACAGGACAAATTCGAGCCCTTCTTCTCCCGGGAAAAGGTATTGCTGCCGCCCATGAACCATGTAGACTACAACATGTTTGGCAGCATTGCGCTGAAACTCTACCAGGTAACAAAAGACGAACGATATAAGAAAATAGGACTAGCCTATGCCGACACCCAGTGGGAAGTGCCAAAGGATGCCAAACCAGATGAAAAAGCCTGGGCGGATAAAGGGTATTCCTGGCAAACACGTTTATGGATCGACGATATGTATATGATTACCGTTGTACAAAACGAGGCCTATAAAGTAACCGGCGATCGTAAATATATCGACAGAGCGGCAAAAGAAATGGTACTCTATCTGAATGAAATGCAACGTCCGAACGGGCTTTTCTACCACGCGCCGGATGTGCCATACTACTGGGCCAGGGGAGCTGGCTGGATGGCAGTAGGCATGCCCGATCTGCTCCGTGAGCTGCCTAAAGATCACAAAGACCGCCAACGTATTATGGAAGGCTATCTGACTATGATGAAAAGCCTGAAAGCCCATCAAAGGCCCAGCGGTATGTGGAACCAGCTGATTGATGAAGCTGACTTCTGGCCGGAAACATCTGGTACCGCCATGTTTACCTATGCATTTATTGTTGGCGTTCAGCAAGGGTGGTTAGATGCAGCCGAGTATGCTCCCGCAGCAAGAAAAGCATGGATGGCCATGAGTTCGTATATAGACGAACGTAATAATGTAACCGAAGTTTGTGTAGGTACAGGTAAAAAGAACGATAAGCAATATTACCTTGACCGCCCACGTAATGCGGGCGACCTTCACGGGCAAGCCCCCTACCTGTGGTGCGCAGCAGCACTTTTAGGGAAATAACTGGCTGGTTTCCTGCTGTTGTTGCTGGTGGCGCTGGTGCGGGGACACCAAAGCCACCAACAACAACCTGTTTTCTCTTTGCCTATTTCATCCTCTTCTCCTTCCGCCCCTATATTTTGGAATGATTCGACAAAAAGTTGAATGAAACGTACGAAAAAAGAATTTTTACTTCGTACTACAATACTGAATGAATGATTTTCCACGAATATAAATCACATAGACCAGGTGTGTAGCAGGTAGCATTTTTGCAGCTTATACTTCTTTATGTAAAGAATATCCACTTATGAACCAGCCATGACGGCTATTCCACGTATACAGATCCAAAACATTACTTCGGCACCGTGGTATCCCATCTGTATATACCAATCTATGCTATTATAAATTTCATCGAGATAACGACCAAATGATCATTATGGAGAAAAACTATACAACAACCAGGAAGCCCCACGCCGCTTCTTCGTGTACGAGGTACTTACTGAACGGGCTATTGATAGCCTTATTGTTTTTTCTGCTCCCCTTCCATACCCTCGCACAACATCAAACGGTAACCGGCCGGGTTACTGACTCCCTGGGTAATGGAATAGCCGGCGTTACAATTGCCGCCAAGGGAACAACAGTGGTTGCAAAAACGGACTTATCGGGCAACTTTAGTATCCAGACGGAAAAAGGCATTCCCCTGAGAGCGTCGCACGTAAGTTATGTCAGCAAAGAAGTGATACCGAATGGAAAACCGCTGGCTATTATACTGCAACAAGCTACCAACGATCTAAACAATGTGGTGGTTATCGGTTACGGCACCATGAAGAAAAAAGATCTTACGGGGGCCATCACATCTATCCGCCCGGATAAGATTGCAGATGAGAACCCTAAAACAGTGCAGGATATCATACGCGGAACACCCGGCGTAAGCGTGGGTTTTGACCCTTCTGCAAAGGGAGGTGGCACGATACGTATCCGCGGCCAGCGCTCCGTATATACGGATGGCGGGCATAATGATCCTTTGCTGATACTGGACGGAATGATTTTTTATGGCGAATTGTCCGAAATAAATCCCGATGACATTGATCAGATTGATGTTCTTAAAGACGCCTCAGCTGCAGCCATTTATGGTGCGAAGTCAGCCAACGGGGTACTCATCATCACTACTAAAAAAGGGAAAAAAGGGAAGCCTACTATTCATCTGACAACCAATTTCGGGCTTTCTGACATGGCCGCCAACAGGAAGGTTTTTGGCCCCGACGGCTATATGAAATACCGCCAGGACTGGTATACAGCAGCTACCTATGGCATCAATACAGCAACCGGAGCCTATGAGCCATATATATCAGAAACAGCAACAGCTGGTAAATGGGGATATTATGAAATGCCTACCGCTGATATGTTGCAAAAATATGGCATCACTATTGACGAATGGCGGGCCTATTCAACAAATGCCAGTAACGCCTCTGATAAAGAAATCCAGGCTAAACGCTTAGGGCTTCAATATACTACATTAGACAACTATCTAAAAGGAAAATCCTTCGATTGGTATGACCACAGTTTCCGTACCGGCTTTAACCAGGACTACAACCTCAGCGTATCCGGCGCCAGCGATAAAATAAATTATTATTTGTCCGCCGGCTATCTGTCTAACCAGGGTGTGGTGGTAGGTGATAACTACCGGGCAGTACGCTCTAACCTGAAAGTGGACGGTAAAGTCACCAACTGGCTCGATATCAGCGCCAATGTCAACTTCCAGGACCGGTCCGATGGAAATATTGCGAATAACTGGGGAGCCCAGATTATCAACAACAGCCCTTTTGCGTCTTACAAGGACGAAAATGGTAACCTGGAAGTACATCCTATGGGCGATGAAATGACTGCCAGCAAGGGGTATAATTTTGATTTCAATAAACAGTATATGAAGCTTGAAAGAGGCTATACTGTGCTAAATACCATTCTCTCCGCCAAGGTAAAATTGCCCTTCAATATCCGCTACTCTTTTAATGTTTCTCCGCGATATCAGTGGTATTATAACCGCTATTTCGAATCGTCGGAACACCCCGACTGGTTACCTATAAACCATGGTGTGGACCGGAACTGGGGAAAACGCTTTGATTGGTCTTTGAATAATACAATCAGCTGGGAAAAGACTTTTGCCCAAAAGCATAAGGTAAATGTAACCCTGGTCCAGGAAGCTGAAGAAAGACGGTACTGGAGCGATGTTATCAATGCCCGCAATATTTTGCCCAGTGATGCATTAGGATTTCATGAAACTTCTACCGGCGATCCGCTTAACAGCAGTTTCAATACCGACGATTCTCATGAAACGGCTGATGGTATGCTTGCCCGCGTGTTCTATTCATATGATGACCGTTATATGCTGACGACCTCTGTACGCCGCGACGGTTACTCTGCGTTTGGTACTTCGAATCCTCGGGCCACCTTTTTCTCCGCAGCATTAGCCTGGACCTTTACCAATGAAAGATTCTTTAACTGGAGCCCGTTGAACAACGGTAAATTGCGGCTATCCTATGGGCAAAACGGAAACAGGTCCCTTGCCAACCCTTATATTGCGCTGGCCAACCTCGCTAACGGCGCCACTACTCAGGGATACTTAGATGCCAGCGGCAACTATATCCAGTATTACTATCTAAGGATTGATCGTATGGCGAACCCCCATTTACAATGGGAAAAAACATCCGCATATAATATCGGGCTGGATCTCGCTTTCCTAAATAACCGGATCTCCGCTACACTCGATTATTATTACATGCCTACCACCAATATGGTCATGAGTCAATCGTTGCCCGACTTTTCAGGATTTACCAGCATTACTACTAATTTGGGAGAAATACAAAATAAAGGTTTCGAAATTTCGGTTAATTCCCAAAATATCAGAACGCCCAATTTCACCTGGAATACCACTTTCGGATTCTCGAAATATAAAAACACCATTAAGCACCTTTATTACCGGTATGAGGATGTATTAGATGCCGATGGAAAGGTAGTGTCCTCAAAAGAATCTGATGATATCTCCAACGGATGGTTTATCGGACAGTCTGCCAGCGCCATCTGGAACTACCGCGTAACCGGAATATGGCAGGTGAATGAGGCAGCGGAAGCGGCCAAATACGGCCAGCGACCCGGAGATCCTAAAGTAGCTAATAACTACACGGCAGATGATATAAAAAACACGGATGGCACCACAACGGCGGTTTATAATAATAAGGACAAGGAATTCCTGGGCCAGACTACCCCGCCGATAATGTGGTCTCTACGGAATGATTTTACTTATAAAAACTTCAACTTCTCTTTCAATATCTATTCTTCCTGGGGCCATAAAAGCCTGAGTACTTCTTACCTGAACCAGGACAATAGTGTTTCCTTGGTGACGTACAATGCCAATACGTATCAAAAGGAATATTGGACGCTGGATCATCCGAGTGACTTTTTCGGACGGCTGGATGCACGGGGTCCTTCCGGTGTTGCCTCTCCCAACAGGGTATTTGATCGTTCTTTTATCAGGCTTGATAATGCAACAATTGGCTACACACTGCCCCACAAGCTTATCTCACCGGCAGGAATTGAAAATCTGAAGGTATATGCTACGGTTCGCAATGTAGCTGTCTGGAAAAAAGATAAAAACTGGAACTACTGGGATATTGAAACCGGTGATATGGCGCCGAGAATATACACGCTTGGGCTGAACGTGACCTTCTAAAAATATTCATTTTCATACCTGTTTCTAATGATGCTTTTGTGGGAATTACAGGTGGTTAAAATCAAATAAAGAAACATGAGAAAGAATTATATAGCAAAAACCGTCTTCGCAGCACTGGTAGCTGCAATGATTGCCTCCTGCAGCAAGAACTATCTTAAACCTGATCCTTTATCCTTTTATGAGCCCGAAACGACTTTCTCTACCAAGTCGGGTCTCGATGCTGCCATAGCGATGTGTGACAAGCATCTACGGGCTTACTGGAGCTACATTACATCAAGGGATATTTCAGTGCCTATTAATAGCGAGTATATGTTGTCCGACATGGCGGTATCCGGCAAAACAGACGATGGAAGCATCTTTGCAGATGTGGCTACACGCCTTACGCCAACAGATGGCATGTACACAAACGATGTGAACATGCTCAGTTATTTCTGGGGAGAAACTTACAACGGGATCAAGTATGCCAATACCATCACTTCCTATATTGACAAAGTGCCCGGCCTGGACGAAGCTACTAAACATGAGTATATTGGCCGGGCTTATTTTCACAGGTCGTTCCGTTACCTGGCACTATGTTTCCAGTTTAGCAATGTCCCGCTGATCACGCGGATTCCATCTACCCCTAAACAGAACTATAAGAGCACCAGCCGGGAAGCTATCCTGGAGATGATCACTAAAAATATGGAAGATGCGGTACAATGGGTGCCTGATCAATCCAGCATGTCTTATATAGGCATGATTAATAAGGGCGCCTGCCGTCAGCTATTGATCAAATGCTACCTTGCCACCGGACAGTGGGATAAAGCCATTGCACAAGCCGATGCTTTAATTAATAGTTCAGGTTATTCATTAATGACGGCTCCATTTGGTACGTTTGAAAGCCCGCTGGAAGCTACCTGGCACATTACGCGGAACGTGATATGGGACCTCCATCGCCCGGTGAACAAGTGTATTCCGACCAACAAAGAAGCTATTCTGGCTATGCCCAACCGGGATGGTACGGATGCTGCCATAAAAATGCGTACCATGCGGAACTGGGGACCTATGTGGAATATTTCCACCCTGGTTTCTCCGGCAGGGAAATTTATGCAATGCTACGCTTCATCCAGCAACTCCTACCGGGCCAACCTGGATTACAACTCGGCGGTGGGCCGCGGTATCGCCATGATCAGTCCTACCTATTTTGCGCAGCATGAACTTTGGAACGTAAATGGCATTAATGATACCGCAGATTTGCGGCATAACAGCCGGGTGGGCAATTGGGCAAGAATGGACTCTCTGAAATATAATGATCCTTCAGATGCCTTATACTTTGGTAAAAACCTGAGACTCTATAATGGAACAAAACTTTTGTGTACCGATACGGTGCGTAATTGGTTCGACTGGCCACACTATAAAGTGTTTGCAAATGATATTGATCATATTGGCAATCCGGCGAGTAATAATAATAGGGGCGGGGCGGCCGACTGGTACTGTTATCGTTTGGCGGAAACCTACCTGCTTCGTGCGGAGGCGCAATTTTACAAAGGGAATATAGCCGCAGCTACAGCAGATGTAAATATTGTAAGGCAAAGAGCAAAATGCCAGCAATTATACACCGCCGTTACAATTGGCGACATCGCCAACGAACGTGCCAGGGAACTCTGGATGGAAGAATGGCGGCACATGGAGCTAAGCCGTATGTCCTACAGCCTCGCCTTAAGCGGCAAAGCCGATGAATGGGGCAATACATATAACGTGAACACCCTGTCAGACAACAGCTATTGGTATCAGCGCATACAGCATTACAACAATTACTACAACAAAAACAAAATCACCATAAAAGGAAGATCCTATACCATGGCGCCACATAATATCTATTGGCCAATTCCCCAATCAGCTATCGATGCCAACTTATATGGCAAGCTGCGTCAAAATCCCGGCTATAACGGCTATGCCCCGGATGTAGAGATGTGGACGAAATGGGAAAACGCGGTGAATGATGAGGATAAAAATTAGGAAAAAAAGTTAATACCAATTTCCCGGCAGTAAAGGCGAAGCAGTGCTTCACCTTTACTGCCGGGGCAATGAATCAAAATATTCGAGGGGCGACATTTTAAAATACTTCTGAAAGTTACGGCTGAAAAGGCTTTGCGAGCTATACCCTATCATCTTTGAAATCTCGTAAAACGAAAATTCATTTTGGGCGATTAAATTGGCGGCCTTTTTAAGTCGCGTAATATCAATTAATTCTTTCGGAGACAGGGAGGATAAGGATTTAATTTTACGATACAACGTAGTGCGGCTCATAAACATGTGTCCGGCCAGCATATCAATATCAATATTTGGGTCTTTAATATTCTCCCTGATATATTCATCCAGTTTTTTCAGAAAGGCTTCATCTGTTTTGGAATGCGCCATTACCCGCACATCCTCAAAAGGCGAACTGGCAAAATGTTCTTTTATCTTGCGGCGGTTTTTAAGCAGGTTGGCAATCTGTACCTGCAGCAGCTCCGACGAGAACGGCTTTTGGATATAAGCGTCTGCCCCTACTTCCAATCCTTCAATGTGGGCTTTGTAGGTATTTTTAGACGTTAATAAAATGATGGGGATATGGCAATATTCAACATTAGACTTAATTAGCCGGCACAGTTCAAAACCATCAATTCCCGGCATCATAATATCCGATATAATGAGGTGAATAATTTCTTTGTCCAGCACAGTTTGCGCAATTTCCCCATTGGCGGCAAGATGCAGCTGGTAGCTATCACCCAAAACTACAGATAAAAACTCCAGGATATCTTCATTATCATCAACAATAAGAATACTTTCGGTCATACTACTTTATCTTTTTCCAACTGCTCAATTGAAACTCAAATTTTTGATGTATGGGCAGTTTCAGTTCAAATATAATTAAATCAGTTTCTCCGGAAATCAATCGCAACGATCCATTGTGCAGCTCAGTGAGCGATTTGGCCAGCGATAGCCCGATGCCGGTTCCCGGCCGGTCATTTCCCCGTAGCCTTACAAAGGGTTCAAATATCTGGTCTTTAAACTCTGCTGGTATGCCTTTACCATCGTTGCTAAAGCTGATGGTAAAATATTCATCCGTATCGTTTACCGTATTTATACTAATCGTGGCCCTGGTAGCCGCATATTTAACCGCATTTGACACAATGTTGGTACATATTTTATTGAACGCTTCCCGGTCTACAAAAGCCATAAAGGGTTTTCCTGGTAGTACTATATTTAAATTGATATGGTTAGCGGCAGCCTGTTCTTTAAAGCCTGCTACCAGTTCGGTTATCAGCCTAACAATATCTGTTTTTACGAAATTTAAGCTGAACTGATCTGCTTCTGTTTTTCTAAAATCGAGCAACTGGCTGGCCAGCTCTATCAGGCGCCGGGTATTTTTTTCGGCGATTTTGAGACTTTTCTTGACATGCGGTTCTTTGTCAAACTTTTTACTCAACCACTCTATAGGACCTGCTATAAGCGTCAGCGGAGTTTGTATTTCATGGGTAATATTGGTAAAAAATTCAATCTTGGCCTGGTAAATTTCTTTTTCCTTTTCGTGTTCAAATAATTGTAGTTTCCGCAAATTTTTGCGCTGCAGGTATCGGCGATATAAACGGTCTGTGATGAATATCACGGTGCCTAAGAGCAGTAGGTATAAAATGTAGGCAACGTTGCTTTTCCAAAAAGGTGGCAGAATTTTAATGAACAGCCGCCGCTCCCGGCCTACCCAGCTTCCTGTATTACTTTCCGCCTGAACAATGAATTCATAGCTGCCGTAGCTAAGGTCGGTGAAATAGGCTTTGCGGTTGGTGTTGAGATAGGTCCAGGGCTGGTCGATGCCTTTCATGAGATATTTATACCGCGTGGCCCCGGGCGATGAAAAATTTAATGCGGCAAATTCAATACTAAAATTGTTTTGATCATATTTCAATACAATCGTGTCTGTATATAAAATAGATTTGGGAAGCGGGCTGTTATGCCCACCAGGCACTGCCTCTATATTATTAATCTGGAAACCCGTTATATAGGTCGGCGGGCTGGGCTCTCTTTGACTAAATAAAGCCGGGTCGAAGGCAATCATCCCTTTAACAGAGCCGAAGTACATTTTACCATCGGTATGCTTGTACGCCGAGTTATAGTTGAATTGATCTGTTATCAATCCGTTGGCCTGTGTATATACTTTCACCTGTTCGGTATGCAGGTCAAAACAAACAAGGCCTTTGGACGAACTCACCCACAGATGCTTTGAATTATCTTCCAGGATGCTATATAATACATTGCTGGGTAGCCCGTTTGCCGTAGTGTATCTTTTGGTGGTTTTCCGGTCGGGGTTCAGTTTTATCAACCCGGAGCCAGTGGTGGCAAACCATAAAGCATGGTCGCTGTCTTCAAAGATATTGTATACAGGGAATTCGTTGATGGTCTTTCCCCGGGTGGTATCACCAAAACGCAAATTTCCCCGCTGTCCGGTTTCAGGGTTATAATAAAATGCGCCTTCCTTTACGCTGCCGGTCCAGATATTTCCGGCTGAATCTTCGAAAATATCGTACACATAAGTATTGAATGGTATCTGGCTGATACGCCTAAATGTTTTGTGCTGTATATCATATTCAAATAGCCCGGCATTACGATAGGCAGTACCTACCAGCAGTTTATTGTTTTTTGTCCGGTAGATGGAAATTACAAAATCGCTCATCGGCCCGGTCTTGTCGCCGATGAGTTTAAACCGGTTCGTCACCAATCCTGTACGCACATCCATGATTTCCATGCCCTGCAAAAAGGGGCCGATAAATAAAGCGTTTCCCCAGGAAAACAATCCGTGTATATTCGAATAGGAGATGCTTCCTTTTTTGCCGGTAGCTGTATAGTTTGTAAATAGTCCGGTTTTTACATCCAGTTTGCTGATACCAGCATCTTCGGTGCCGATCCATAAGTGCCCGTTTTTATCGGCGCATATCTCACTTATCGCATTTCCTGAAATAGCATTAGTACCCGGCAATGGATAATACTTCTCAAATCGCGCATTGACTTTTGAATAATAATTCAGCCCGCCAAAA
Source organism: Chitinophaga sp. Ak27 (assembly GCF_012726295.1). GTDB lineage: Bacteria > Bacteroidota > Bacteroidia > Chitinophagales > Chitinophagaceae > Chitinophaga. Next base: position 518,791 of record NZ_JABAOB010000001.1, read on the forward strand.
AAAGTACCAGCCCACATACCACCCTGGTTATCCCTGCATATGGCATAAACAGCATTGTCTGCCAGGGCATAGGGGTCGCCCGGTCGTTTTTTCAGGCTAATGCTCTTGTTGATGGCCAGGTCGTAAATGTAAATTCCCGATTCGGTGGCGATCCAGTATTGCCCATCGTTACCCACGGCAATGTCGCGAACAAATATGTCCTTATGCTTATCTCCATCCAGTGATAAGGATTTTACGAGACCGGTTGTAGTGTTGTAGCTTTTTAATCCCTGCTTAAAACAACCTATCAATAGTTCGTTGTTACCGATAGGGTATATTTTGCTGATAGACCGGGCATTTACAGGCAAACTTCTATCAACGATCCTTATTCTGTCGCCTGGCTTTGCTTTGGGGTTGTAAATATGAATATTACCGTCATTATCTCCCAACCATAAATTCTTATTGGAATCCAGCGCAATACAGGATGCCTTTATTTTCAGGTTCTCTACCCTGTTTTCTGCCTGTATGTATTTGTACAGGGAAAATTGGATGAGAAACCACAGGTTATTGTCATTATCTACTACAAGATGGTTGGTATATTCTTTCGGGACTGTTTCCAGCTCCGTGAGGACTTCTTTATAAGGGTTATATTTAAAAATGCCTTTGCCGGTGGCGATCCAGATCATCCGGTTTTTATCTTCGGCAATACAATTAATCACATCATTGCCGAGGCTGCCGAATTTATCGTTGTTGTTTTTGTAGGCTTTAAAGGTATATCCGTCAAAACGGTTCAAGCCGCCACGGGTACCTACCCATATTAAACCGGTACTATCCTGTATTACGGCGGTTACCGCATTATGCACCAAGCCGTCATCTACCTGGTAATGCTTAAAGTAATATTGGCTATAGCAGGGAGAAATAGCAACCAGTAACAGTAAATTCAACAAAAAAACAATATGACCGAAGGATCTCATCATCACTAAATCCAAATATAAATAATGATATCAAAATCCTATAGGGCCAAAGTCGAATCATACCATTGATGGCCGTACAGACCACCAATTTGGTACGATTCGTCAAAACATTGAACAAAACCTTTATGGTGCGGGATCTTCCACAGGCTCTTGATCTACCGAATAAGGATGTTTTCCCAACGAATATGAGTCCATTATTCCCGAATATCCATTTAAAGGCGGTCGCATTAAAAAATACTTATATCATTGAGGCAGATTACACCTACTTAAAATAACATTGAAATGAACAAAAAATTTACATTCAGTCAAAAGCCATTAGACTATGTGTATGCCCTCGTGTGGTTTGGACTTTTTGTAGCTTTCGCCTACTATATTTTTTCCGGTAAAATGTTTCAGCCCGACGCAAACGGGAAGATTCATATCGTAGCTATTCTGGTAGCATGGGTGGCAGAATATTTAACCCAGATAGGAACATCCATCCTGGTTTTACTGATAGGATTATATATTTCCGGTAAAATGATTGTTAAAAAAGCCGTCAACTAATCGATATATGCAGGTCAATTTTATCATACTGCTGTTTACCGGCATATACCTGGCGGGCACCCTACTCTACTACAGATATGCCGTAAAGAAAGGAATTGCATTCAGGTATAAGCCTATCACCTTAATAGTTGTATTTCTCCTATTTCTGCTCGCTCTCTATGGTATTATCACCCGGCAGCCATATAATGAAATTCTGCCCTTTATACGTTAGAAGCGGGGAGCTGTTTCTTTGAACTGTTAAAATGTAAGCAGTTTACCCTGCTCCGGGATGATCAATTTAACATGCAGCGGATTGTAAGCCTTTAGCTGCGTACGGATCACCTGCTCACGGTTGCCGCCAGGTTTGATATGCGTAATCACCACCGGGAAATTGTTTAACGCTTCCTTACCGGAAAGCGAAGCAAGGTTCTCTAATGAGGACATTAACCAACGTGGGGTAAGATGCCCGAATAATTGTTTATCCGGTTGTTCATTAGCGAAAGAGACTTCAATAAAAAGGGCCTTCAATTTTTTTGCTTTCAGCAGCGGCGCCACGTATTGCCATAGCTGATGCATTTTATCTGAATGTTCTACCGAATCGGCCCCCGTATCGCCCAGGTACAGCGCATAGGCCTCGTTATGGCGCACCAGGAAAGCAGTACTTTGATAAGGATTGCCATGACTTAATGAAAAAGCGGTTACCTGCATATCGGTATTTTGCAAAGGCATTTCTATACCCGGCGTAAGTACCGTATAATGGTATTTGCCCAGTGCTGGTTTCTCGCCTTCGTCGGCGAAGTTAGCCCAGCTTTTCCACGAGAAATATTTATCCTTGAGCACATCCAGGCAGTAGTCAAGGCCATAAATGTTTTTGCTGCTGTCATCCGGCGAGTTGATGATCATACCAGCCAGGTGATCCAGGTGGGCGTGCGATATGAGATAACCTTTTATATTTTTCTTCAACACCTCTTCGGCCGTGCCGTGCAACAGTTTGGCCTGTATGGCTTTCTCAATGCCGTAATGTAAGGTACCTGCGTCGAGGCACACATAGTCATTGCTACCGGTTGTCGCAATCATGTAGGCAGATAGGTTGCTTTCATCAATACCGCCCTTCACGCCAAGCGGGATGACTTTGAACGAAGTTTGCGAAAAAGCGGTTTTGCAAAACAGCACGCATGCGAATAGTAGAATCGTTAAAACAGGCTTCATCGGCTAAAGATCAAAATTTCCGTTGAATACTACTGATTTTTTTTATCTTTTTCCTATGAAACCTGTTCATCTTCTTTATCTGTTGGCCCTTGTCAAGTTAATTTTACCGTTCTTCCTCCAGGATCCAACGTGGGGTCCTCACCGCGACGAATTCCTTTACCTGGCAGAAGCCCGTCATATGGCCTGGGGCTATATGGAGGTCCCCCCACTGCTCTCTGTCTTTGCCTGGCTCACAAACCTCCTGGGCGGCGCAACGTGGGCCATAAAAATATGGCCTTCGCTGGGCGGCGCCCTGACATACGTCCTCGCAGGCCGGTTGGTGCTCCACCTCGGCGGGCGTTGGTTTGCTCTGGTCCTGGCCTGGATGCCCTTCGTAGCAGGCGTCTGGCTCAGGATACATTTCCTCTTCCAGCCAAACTTCCTGGATATATTATTTTGGACAGCGATGGCCTATGGGCTTACCAGGTTTCAGCAATCGGAAAAGCCCATACATCTTTACATGGCAGGTCTTAGCTTCGGCCTGGGCATGCTTAGTAAGTACACCATGGTCTTTTATGCCACGGGCCTGATGGCGGGTCTCCTCTTCACCTGGGACCGGAAGATCCTCACCAACCGCCACTTCTATTATGCGATCGGGCTCGGCTTCTTACTTTTCCTGCCCAACCTGATTTGGCAGGTTCGCAACGGCTTTCCGGTTGTCTACCATATGAAAGCGCTTCATGATGGCATGCTCCAGCACGTGAGTAACTCCGATTTTCTGAAGGATCAACTGCTATATAATGTGGCCACCTTGTTTACCTGGGTAACCGGCCTCATTTGGGCAGCGCGAACAAAACAATACCGTTTTATTGCCTGGGCATTCTTCGTCACACTCACCCTCCTGATGGTAGGCCATGGAAAAAGCTATTACTCGCAAGGGGCTTACCCGATCCTGTTTGCATTAGGCGCTCCCCAGCTGGAGGCCTGGGCAAATAAATGGTGGAAGATAGGTATGATCGCCTTTAGTCTTTTCATAGGCATCCGCCTTACCCCGCTCCTCCTGCCTTTCAAGGCGCCCACGCCACTGGCAGCATACTATGTTCGTCACCCGTTGGCGAGTAAAGTGGGATTCCTCCGTTGGGAAGACCTCCAGGACCACTCCCTGCCCCAGGATTTCGCGGATATGTTGTCCTGGGAAGAAATGACCCAAAAGGTGGCCAACGCCTATGCTTCCCTCAACAACACGGAGAAGGCCCACACGCTGTTGTTCTGCGATAACTACGGTGAAGCGGGAGCCGTGAACTATTATGGCCCGAAGTACCATTTGCCAGCCGCATACAGCGACAATGCCAGTTTTCTTTACTGGATGCCCCGCGATTTCGATCAGTTCGAAGTATTGCTGCTCGTCACGGACGATAAACAGGAAATGCAGCATGCCTTTATCAAAGAATTCAAAGCCGTGCAGCTCGTAGATAGCATCACGAATCCCTATGCGCGGGAGCATGGCTCGCTGATCATATTGATGAAGGGACCCAGCGAAGCATTCCGGAAAGCATTCAGGGATAAAATTGATAAAAGTAAACTGAAAACCACCGCAGACGGCGCTGCCCAAACGCTGAAACCCAACCCGCTGGAAGACGGTGGCGCACTGCATTAACTAGCGCAACTTCTTTACAAATCCGGCAATGGCTTCCCCTATTTCTCCAGGGCTGTCTTCCTGTAAAAAATGCTTTCCTTTTACAGTTATCTCTGCCTGGTTAGGCCAGGTGCTGCAAAACTCCCGAAGGCTGTCATTTTCCACGGCGCCGGGGTTACCGTGAATCCAGAGCTTGGGAACCGGACTCTCTTTAAGCCAGTTTCCATAATCAGTCACTACGTCAGCCACTTCTTTGGGCGATCCATCCAAAGCAATCTGACGTGGAAATGATAAGGTAGGACGGCGATCCTCTCCCTCATTAAGATAGGGCCGCCGGTATTCTGCCATCTCTGCCTCGCTGAGTTCCCGCAAAATTCCTCCCGGCAATACTTTTTCGATAAACACATTGTTCTTCAACACCAGCTCCTCACCCGCAGGAGAGCGCAATGCACGAAACAGATCACGCACCTTCGGTTCAAATTCATCCCACTTAAAAGGAATCGCCAGCGCTTCCATATGAACGATACCCTGTACGCGGGAACGATGTTGATTGGCCCAGTCAAAGCCTAATACGGAGCCCCAATCGTGCAGCACCAACGTCACATTCCTTTCCAGTTTCAACTCCTCCCACAGGGCAAAAAGAAAATTGCGTTGCACCGAATAAGCATATTGCTCCGGTCCGGAACCGGGGAGCTTTTCGGAGTCGCCCATACCAATCAAATCGCAGGCAATAAGGCGCCCAAGACCCCGGCAATAGGGCATTATGTTCCGCCAGAGATATGAGGAGGTAGGATTCCCATGTTGAAATACGATGGGGTCGCCTTCGCCTTCATCAATATAAGCCATACGGCGGCCCTTTATCTCAATAAATTTCTTTTCTGCAAAAGGTTTTTCGCTGAAAATGGTCTGTACGTTTGCTTTGTGTTCCATGTTTGTAATGATTTTATACTACAAAGCAACGTCGCTGACATACGTCAAAAAATAAGGTACCTTAAGATTTCTTACGAAACATGTTCGCTTTCATCTGGCTAAAGAATTCTGGTGTAACACCGATATAGGAGGCAATATATTTTTGTGAAATCCGGCTTTCAAGGTCAGGATAAGCCTTGGTGAATAGTTCATATCTTCCCTCTGCCGATTGTGAAAGATTGGCATTTATCCTGTTTTGATGGAAGACAAAAGCATTTTGAAATAGTATCCTGAAAAAACGTTCGAATGTGGGCGCTTGCCGGAACAAAATATCCAGGTTGTCTTTGCTGATTTGCAACAGCGTGGTAGGTTCCAGCGCTTCCAGGTTATTAATGCTCTTTTGTCCGGACAAAAAACTATACAAATCACCGCTGCACCACCAATCCTCCGGCGCAAACATCAACACATGCTCCTTCCCGCTGGCGTCGATCGTATAAGTGCGCAGGCAACCGTTGATGACAAAAAACTGCTGCCTTGCAACGTCACCTTCTTTCAACAAAATTTCTTTTCTTTTAACGGTTTTAGCAACTGCAAGAGATAGAAAAATAGCAGTTTCCTCCGGCGTCGGATCAATGTGCCGTCGTAAGTTTTTTATAATGGTATCGTTCATTGCAGGTGACAGTCGTTGTTTTCTCTAAAAATACAACAAATATCAGGTACGAGGCTGCTTCTGCCAGCAGCGTATTTGGCTTCCTTTGCATGCTTACTTTTTAATATTAATCGGGCAACACGGTCTTTTTTATTGCCTGGGCGGAAGGGAACCCCTGTAAGGAATTGTACCGTTCCAGCCGCGATGATACCGACTTCCACCCACTCAATGTCATACTGATATAGTGTACCCTGTTTACTACCACATCCTGCCATTCGCCAAAATCGGGCAGCGATTGTTGCAGGCGAACAAACTCCTTCAGCTCTTCATTGTGAATCCGGAGGTCTTCCAGGCAGGCCTCTTCGAGCGAAAGATTTTTATTATACTGGATGGCTTTCACTACGTTATAGTAAATGCTGCCGGTAGCTTCATCTTTCACAACGGACTGTACTTCGTTAAAATAAACCATCATCCGAACGGCGAGTGCTCGTAAACGTTGCAGCACCGGGTGCTCATTAACGCCGGGGGGTAATGGAATACCGGTTTCCAGGTCTGTTAGCTCCAGGAAAGGGTACAAACAAAGCGAATTTTCCCGTATGGCAATACATTCTTCTATACTGGGAAAAGTCCTTTTCTGCTTATATTCCAGTTCAAGTTCCAGTCCCCTGAAATACCTGCTGAGTCCTGTAATAAAACGCCGCAACGATTCTTCTGAAATGAATTGCAGGAGTTCTTCGCGGAGAGAAGCCAGCAATCCCCCCAGGGGAATACCTGATTGCGCGGCATTCACCTCTCCTTTTAATACTGCGATAGACTGCTGGTGGATAAAGCGGATCTGCTCAGGCGTTCCTTCTTCATATTTGTCGTCGTTAAAGAGCGTCCACAGCATAAATCGGCAGACGGGTTTCAGGCGCTCCTGGCTGCTGGTAGGAAACCATTGCGACGCAATATGGGCTGTCTTTGTTTTCTTGTATTTCTGACGGGTCTGCGGATCATCTTTATATAGCCAAAGATATTCCCCATCGATCCATTGGTTGTCGGTAATCTCCTGCAAGGCATCTGCAAAAGGATTTTTCAGCGTGGGAAATGGGTAACTGAACAGGGAAAGCATTTTTGCATTCATGGTTATTTTGATTGAGGGTAAACAAATTAATATCCAGCTAGCATGGATAGCAATTTGCGCTGAATAGGGTTCTCATACTATTATATGGGGATATGAAGATAATTTTCATTACTGCAATATAATCGCAGTAACAAAAAGTTCGGAAGGAAGCTCAGCCGCCGCTACCGCGTTTATGACCACGCCGTTTCTCCATTATAAGGAATACATCCTTCATATTTCTCCGGCACCGGAAGATAGCGCAGCACTTGAGTTGCGCCGGCTTTAGAAGTAAAGAAACCCAGTAAGGTGAGCTGCTTCATTAACGTAAAATAATGCGGCGCATCGTCGTTGTTATGCTGGCGCTTGGCTGCTTCATCGATACCGGTCAGCAGCGATTGCTTTTGTTTCGTAGGAAGTTGTACAAAAGCCTGCTTGAACTTCTCCTTCGACGCCGTATTTAGCTGCGTAATACCCTGTTTTAACAACTGCTGTTGCGTGTTATCATAACAACCGGCAGCATATAAAGCCATGAACTTACCCACTTCGGCGTCTTTCGCTCCCGGCGTGTCGGTACGGGGAATAATGGCTTCTGCCACCTCATCCAAAAAGGCGATGTCATCACTGCTGAAAAGAGGCCCCTTTTGTTCTTTACATCCGGAGAGAAATAGTTCGCCGCCAACAAATGCTGCCCCAGTCAGCACGGCGATTGTTTTGATTAATTCGCGACGGTCCATTTAAAACGCTCCTTTTTTTAGCTGATCCACTGCATAGGTAGCAGCTCTCGCGGTTAATGACATATAAAGAATAGAGGGGCTTTGATTGCCTGTACTAGCCATACAGGCGCCATCTGTTACGAAAACATTTTTGCAATGATGCAACTGGTTCCATTCATTCAGTAAGGAAGTAGCAGGGTCTTTACCCATGCGTACCCCGCCCATTTCATGGATATCCAGTCCTGGCGGCTGATGGTTGTCGTACACCGCAATATTCTTGGCCCCCGCAGCGGTGAGCATGGCTTTTCCCTGTTCGATAAAATCCTTTACCATCCGGTCGTCATTGTCGTCATAATCTACGGAGGTGATCAGCAAGGGAATGCCCCATTCATCTTTTTTATCTTTGCTCAGCCTTACATGATTGCTTTCCTTGGGAATCGTTTCGCCTTGCATATACATGTACGCGCCCCATTTCCCTGGTTTGCTGATCGCTTCTTTAAACTTCGCCCCTACCGCAGCCGGCAGGTTTTTATCGCTTAACTTTTCACGATAAGCAGCACTGAAGATGACATAGCCGCCTACGAAGTCGGTGTCTTTCTCATACACATTGCGGAAGTTGGGAATAATACATTCCGACGGTTTAGATACTTTATAGTATTTATCTTCAAAGCCGTCGAACTCCCCGCTCATCCCGGCCCGGTAGTTATGGAAGCAGATGTATTTCCCTAACAATCCGTTGTCGTTCCCCAGGCCATTCGGAAACCGTTTGGAGGTAGAGTTCAGCAAAACAAGGTTGGTATTTAAAGCAGAGGCATTGAGGAAAATAATTTTCGCATGGAAAACCATCGCTTCTTTTGTTTTAGCATCGATCACTTTTACTCCTGTTGCCTTGCCGGACTGCTCATCATAGATAATAGAATGCACTACAGAGAAGGGCCTTATGGTGAGGTTGCCTGTTTTTTCCGCCCAGGGAAGTGTAGACGCGTTGGAGCTAAAGTAGCCGCCAAAGGGGCATCCACGCATACAGAGATTGCGGCTCAGGCACTGGCGATGCTGTTCTTTTTGAACCTCCTGCGGCTGCGTTACCTGGGCCCATCTGCCGGATACATAGTGACGATTGAACTTTTCTCTTACCACATCGCTTAAATGCTGTTCTACACAATTCAATTCAAATGCTGGCTGGAATTCTCCATCCGGCATCGTAGCAATGCCTTCCTTGTTTCCACAAACACCAATGAATTTTTCGACGTGGCTATACCAGGGCGCAATGTCGTCATAGCCGATGGGCCATTCAATTCCATACCCATAGCGGTGCGGGGCAGTAAAATCCATTTCGCTCCAGCGGGCACAGGCCCGTCCCCATATGAGCGATTTTCCACCCACCTGGTACCCACGTATCCATTCGAAAGGTTTTTCCTGGATATAAGGATGGTCGGCGTCTTTTACAAAAAAATGTGCGGTGCTGTCGTCATATCCTGCCGCCCTGCTGATATAAGGATTGGCTTTCAATACTTCTTTGGATACTGCGCCACGGTACTTAAACTCCCAGGACGGGGTATTGGCCGTAGGATAGTCCTTTACATGTTCAACATTTCTCCCCCGTTCCAACACCAATGTTTTCATTCCTTTTTCACACAATTCTTTTGCAGCCCAGCCACCGCTGATACCACTGCCAATCACAATGGCATCAAACTGCTTAACAGCATCTGAATTATCGGCCATACATAAAAATTTTATTGGTTATTCATTGAGTATGGGCGCCCGTCGGCAGCTGACAAATACAATGCAGCCGCGCCTAAAATATTACCATTGATTAAGGAAGATGTTTCAATCTTCAGCGCCGCCAGGGAACGACTGAATTCAAAATCCCCCAGTGTTGCCCACATACTTTTTGCGTAAAGCGGGAAAGCTGCTTTCACAGCACCACCGATGATAATACATTCCGTGTCCAGCACATACATGATCAACTTAATAGCCTCTCCCAAATGCCGGCCAAAATCGCCGTACATTTTTATTGCTTCGGGATCACCTTCCAGTGCCCGCCTGTACGCCTCTTCCCCAGCTATTTGATATACATTTGAAAAAAAACGTCCACTGACATAATACTCGATATTTTTCCCCCCGTAGGGTATCATACCAAATTCACCTGCTCCTCCATGCTTGCCGGTAAATAATTTCCCATCGACAATAATTCCCGCTCCCAGTCCGGTTCCTATCGTTAATCCCACCAGGGAAGTGCAGGAACGCCCGGCGCCGAAATGAAATTCTCCCAATGCAAAACAGTTGGCATCATTTTCAATTTTCACGGCTACCTGGTAGCGCTGCTCCAACACAGTCCGGAGATCTGTTTCATTCAACGATGGAATGTTCACGATATCATAGGGTATCCTGCTGCCGGGATCTACCAGTCCTGGAACACCTATCCCGATGGCTTTTACCCCCGGGCTGATGACTTTGTCGATGACGCCAAAAATCTGCTCCAGGATTTGCGCCCTGCTTCCCTGTGCATAAAGGGGTTGCGCCACAACAGACTCGCAAATGCCTTCATTGACAATGCCGGCACGTAAATTAGTTCCTCCCAGGTCAACGCCTATTATCTGCGTTTTCTCCATATCATTGCTTATTTGATAAAGAGGCTGCCGCAGCTGCATCCAAGAAAACAGTTACCGATGGATGCTGTAACAGCAAACTGGCCGGCAACTCATTCGTTACAGACTCCTCCAGCATTTTACGGACAATCTCCGCTTTGTGCTGGCCGCTCACCATTAAAATGATATGCCTGCTTTCTGAGAGCGTCCCCATTCCTAAGGTGATTCCTTTGTCCAATACCTGTGGCTGGCTAAAATACTTCTGACCTACCTGCTTCGTTACGGGATGCAATGTTATTACCTGTGTTCTCCCATCTATGGCGCATCCGGGTTCATTCATGGCAATGTGTCCATTCATGCCTACGCCCAGGACAGCCACATCTATTCCATTCCTTTCACGAATAAACTGCTCCGCTGCCGAACATTCTCCCCGAAGATCCGCGGAGCGGCCGTCAAAGAAGTAAATGTTATTTTCGGAAACATCGAGTGGCCGGAACAATTCTTTGTCAATGGAATAGCGGCAACTGCCCTCGTCTGTTCCATTAAGTCCTACCCACTCATCCAACCCTACAAAGCTCCAGTCTGTCGCCTCATATTGCTGCTGCTCACGTTTTTCCGCCAGCGCCTTATATAAGCCCGCCGGCGTATCGCCGGATGCCGGGCATAGCAGCGGCTTTTCATGCGCCGACATCAGCTGTATCACCTGCTCCGCTACGTGTGCCGAAAGCTCGGCATATGTTTGATAGATTGCTATTTTCACCCGCCTGGTTATTTAGTGGTGGATGTTGGGTGCAACCATAGGTCAATAGGCTTTGCTACCTGCTGGTTAAAGGGAAGCGTTATCCGTTTGCCCTGCCCTGCCGATGCATAGGCAGCATAGATAATTTCCAGCACCGCTCTTCCATCTTTTCCTGTTACCAGCGGTTCGCGGTCATGCTGCACACATTCAATAAAATGTTTCAATTCCTGCGGATATCCCTGGTTAAAGGCTTCTTCGAAGATGCAAAAGCTCCATCCAATAGTAGTATCTGTCTTTTCCATAGCATACCCATAGCCATTTTTACTGTAGGCCAGCACAGAGTTCCCGGTAAAGAGATCGGCATAAGCCACACCGTCCAGGCCATGAATTTCACTGCGGTCATCCATACCGCCCTGTTTGGCCCAGGAGTTTTCTACAACGCCAGTCACCCCATTTTCAAATTCTATGATCACCACGGAATTATCTTCTCCCCTGGTCCTGTTCTTGTGGAATACTGTCTTCATAGATGCGGTAACACTTACTGCTTTGCTGTTCTTCAACATCCACCGGAACCAGGCGATGCCATGGCAGCCCATATCCATCAATACACCGCCGCCGGATTGGCTCACATCGTAAAACCAATCGGAATGCGGGCCAGAGTGTTTCTCTGACTGCTTTAACATATAAATCTCGCCCACCGCGCCTTCTTCTACCAGTTTCCGGGCGCGTTCATATTTAGGCGCAAAGCAAAGTTCTTCTGCATACATCAGCTTTACATTGGCCGCTTCGCAGGCTGCAATCATTTCATCTGCTTCTTCCAGCGTAACCGCCAGGGGCTTTTCAATAATAATGTGCTTCCCTGCGGCAGCGGCTTTCAGCGTCGCTTCCTTATGCAGGAAATTAGGGAGACAAATATCTACGACGTCCACTTCAACCTGTTGCAACAACTCATCGATGGAAGAAAAATGCTGTGCAATATGATGCCTGTCTGCAAAGGCTTTTGCTTTTTCAGCATTTCTCGTATACACGGCTACTACTTCCGCTTCCGGAACAAACCGGGTATAACTTTCCATATGGATATCTGCAATAAATCCGGCTCCTAACAGGGCGACCTTCACTCGTTTCATAGTTTAATGTTAAAGTGGTTCACTAAAAATATTATTGATGGTAGCTGTTTGCAACCTGATGTCATCAGACGCACTTCCAATCATGATCTGGCATGCTACAGGCAGTACAACTTTCTCTAATTTTTCATTGTAAGAACAGCGTTCATCTTTTGTAAATACTATGGTAACTGCTTTAGTTTCGCCCGGTTGAGGAAAACTTTCTTAAACCCTTTTAATTCATTTACGGGACGCAGTGGCCTGGATACAATATTATGAATATACAACAGGGAAGTTTCTTATCCTGTATAACCACCCGCATTTTTTTCCTGGAAGGACACTTTTATGCTTTCTTTTCCGGCTACTTTCCATTTCAGATCGCTTCGTACATTCTTACATAATCCACCTGCATAGCTGCAGGGAATACCGCTTCATCCACACCTTCCTTTCCGCCCCAGTTGCCACCTACAGCCACATTCAACAGCAAATAGAACTTCTTGTCAAACGGCCATCCTTTATGACCTTTGTGTTCATTGGCCACCTGGTAATACACTTTCCCATCCAGCAGGAAGGTGATATCATCAGGGGTCCATTCTATTGCATACACATGAAACTTGTCGTAGGGTTGTTTTATATAAACACCTTTTGTTTTCTGTGTTCCGATAACGTGGTTATAGGTTTTGCTGTGCAAACTTCCAAAGATACTGTCTTTCATATAGCCCACATGCTCCATTACGTCAATCTCTCCGCTTTCCGGCCAGCCACCGTATTCGTCGCCCGTTGACAACATCCAGATAGCGGGCCAAAGACCTCTTCCTTTGGGAAGCTTCGCACTTACCTCCAGTTTTCCATATTTCCAGTCGCCTTTGTTTTTGGTAATCATTCTGGCTGAAGTATATTGGTGATCTCCGCTCCCGCCATTCCTGGCGGTAATAGACAATTTACCTTTTTCCACTTTCGCATTATTAGTATCTGCGGCCGTGTAAAACTGCAGCTCATTATTTCCCCAGCCGGATCTCCCGGTTTGATACCCCCATTTGGTGCTATCCGGCAATCCCTTGTAGTTAAACTCATCACTCCAGGTCAATTTCCATTTCGTATGACGTTTAATGGATTGGGCCTGGGATGTTGCGATAAAGCAACATCCCACCCAGGCTAAAACGAGACAATAGATACTTCTTTTCATTAGATTTAGCGCTTTCTTTATTATCATTAAAATTACTTCAACAGGGAATTGATATCTTCCTGTGCCTGTGGAATCGGAATGTATTCACTTTTTCCTTTTATAAATCCCGGGAGTACGGTAGCCGCCTGGTCGGTTCTCAACAGGTCGTTAAACCGCTCGCCCCACCATTCACAGATCAGCTCCGCATGGCGCTCGTCCAACAGCTGTTGCAGGGTTACACCATTAATAGAGGCCAGCTTTACACGGTTTCTGACCAGGTTTACCTGGGCATCGCCGCTTTGTCCTTTACGGATTTTAGCTTCTGCATTCATTAACAGCGCTTCTGCATAACGCATGATCCGAACGTTGTTATTGGCGCCATAATAATCAACCCTGCCCGGTGTCATTTGTGAGCGTGGCGTATATGATTTGCCATTAAAATATTTCTTCCTGGATCCATTCCCGGAGATCGTATCGCCATCCGGCGTAACTGAATAGGTGCCCGGAGCGCCATTAACACCACAATACTGGATCGCCATTTTTAAACGCACGCTATCATTACGTGATTTCAGGAAATCAACCGCTTTTTGTGTGGGCACCATCCAACCTGGACCGGTAATTACTGAACTGTAGGTATTTTCAGGACCCTGGAAAAAAAAGAAGTTGCCCCATTCTTCGCCGGGACCGCCGGAAATCACGATATCGCCGGTAGATTTTCCAAAATCAGAATATTGTAGTTCTAAAATGCTTTCATCACACAACTTACCTGGCATTTTAAACAGCTGGTAGTAATTACTGAACAGGGAGAATTTACCGCTGTTCACGATCTGGTTGGTACAATCCAGTACCACATCCCAATAGGTACTACCATTGTTGTTACCTGCCAGGTCCATAGCTGCTTTGGCTTTCAGCATCAGTGCAGTATATTTGGTCACCCCGCCAACGTGCGCAGCAGCATTGGGCCGGGCATCTTCCAGGTTGGGAATACAGAAATCCATTTCTGCCATCACATACTTATTCACGTCTTCTAAGCTGCTCTTCCCAACGGATCCCAGCTTAGCCGGATCGATGGTTTCCACCCCCAGGATGGGTACCGCGCCAAAGCTTCTGCCTAGCCAGAACTGGGCAAGCGCTCTATAGAAGCGTACCTCTGCCTGGTATCTTGCCAACAGTTTGGTTTTGTCTGCATCAGAAGCCGGGATATGCTTTCCAAATTGGTCCAGTTCGTATAAGGCGTTATTTGCAGCAATTACCACGGCATACATGCTGATCCACATGTCGTTGATACCCCAGTAGCTTTTTACGGTGACATCTGTTTGAAAATTATGGATGCCTATTTGTCCGGCGTCATCATTTCCCGGCTCGATATCATCGCTACGGGAAGACCGAATGGCCATGCTGATCCATTTTCCAAAAGTACCGCTGGCTGCGGTTCTATATACACCAGACACTGGCTGGTACATTAATGACAAATCAGTATAGTCGATATTGGTTGCCTGCGCCTTATTTTCCAATGGGCGATCCAGGAACTTGGAGCAACCGGAAGATAAAAGCAGTACGATGAGCAAGATTGATATGTAGTTTCTCATGTTTTCTTTTTTAAATTTTCTATAACGGGTATCAAGGAAACTTTTCGTGTATCCTTATAAGTGAGCTTTCCTTAGAAAGCCGCTCTAACACCTAAACTGTAGGAAGAAGAAACCGGGTATACATTGGCATCATAGCCAGACACCGGGTAACCGCCAGCCGTATTGGTACCCACTTCAGGCGTAAAGCCGTTGTAACGGGTAAAGATGAATGGTCTGTCGGCGGTAGCAAATACCCTCATAGCCACAGGCGATTGTTTACCCACATTAAAGTTATATCCCAGCTGAATGTTCTGTACACGCAGGTAAGCACCACTTTCCACAAAGAAGGAGTTGCTCACTTTAAACCAACCTTGTCCCAGGGCATAAGCAGAAGGATAGGCATTGGTTGATCCCGGGCCAGTCCACAGGTTTGAGGCAAATTTTTCATCCAGGTTCAGGGAAGTGGAAGCTTTGTAAAGCCGTCCCCTATTGAGGTTGAAGATTTTATTGCCAGATACGCCCTGGAATGCCACGCTGAAGTCGAACTTCTTATACGTAAGTGCTATATTGAAACCATAGGTAACCTTTGGTAAATAGCTGCCCATGTTGATACGGTCGTTATTATCCAATACCCCGTCGCCGTTCTGATCTTTATACTTGGGGAAACCAGGAACAATTTTCGTGGCAGCTGTCTGGTTGTAGTTCTTCGCAATCGGGTCATTGTTGATTTCGTCCTGCGTTTGATATACGCCGGTAAATTCATAACCATAGAAATAGTTGATCGGTTGTCCTACAACGATACGGTTGGGGAATTCTGCAGTCCATTCAGGGAAGCCGCTGGTAGAACTGGGAAGCGTTCCCAAATCGGTCACCTTGTTTTTCAGGGTCGACATATTCGCGCCGATCTGGTATCCCAGCTCACCGATTTTATCATTCCAGCTCAATGCCACATCCCAACCACTGTTCACCATACTTGCCCAGTTGCCATAAACATTTCTGTAGGTGGCAAAGATTGGTTTGTTGAAGGCTGCCTGGCTAGTTTTCCGGTTGAAATAGTCAACAGAGCCCTTTAATCTTCCCCTCAGCAACTCAAAGTCAACACCACCATCCCATTCAGTGACAACCTCCCAAGTGATAGAAGTAAAGTACCTGTCTACCGTATATCCAGGTACATATACGCCATTAGCACCCGCGGTGCTACCAAAAACCGCGGAGTTACTGTTACCCGTTTTGACGATAGCGTAAGCGGCATTGGGATTTACCCCGTCATTTCCAAGTTGTCCCCAGCTACCTCTCAGTTTTAAGAAATCGAAGATTTTCTGGTTTTTCATAAATGCCTCCCTGCTCAATACCCATCCAAGGCCCACTGATGGGAAATATCCCCATTTGGTCTGGTATTTAGAACTTCCATCTGCGCGGAAGGTGGCCGTCAGCAAGTATTTATTGTCGTAATCATAGGTGCCACGTGTAAAATAGGAAAGGCCGGCATTACGGGTACCATCTTCTCCATAATAAGCTGCGCTCGGCGTGCCCTGGCTCGCGTACCACGCTTCTTCCACATTCGGTACATCGTCGGCTTCGGTCCGTGTCTGACGCCACCGCTCTTCCCTGGTAGATTGTCCCAGTAACAGGCTCCAGTGATGTAGCCCTTTGCTGTCCCGATAGGTAAGCAGGTTATCCAATATATAATTGGTGGTTCTTTCCTGGATCGATCTCAGATGAGATTTAACAGCGCCATCAGCACCGGGGCCCAGGTTCCTGGCAGGCAGGTAGTTTGTTCCCAGCAGCGAACCATAGATCTCGCTCAACTGGGACCTGAAAGTGAGTTTATTCTGCCAGAAACTGGCTTCGCCATATATAGTCGGTAATATCTGGAAAGCCTTTGACCGGTCATAATTATAATAGGCGGAGGCCATCGGGTTTTTATCATCCGATCTTCCAATCACAGAAGAGGCAGTGAACTTCACCGGGAAGGCATTCACGTTGGCGTTGTCATAAACCGGGTACAAAGGAGAAGCCGTATAAGCATCCAGGAAAGCGCCATAATTGGGATTAAACGTAGTAGAATTATTAAAGATAGCGGAGAAGCCTACTTTCAGCCAGCTAAACGCCTTCGCTTCCAGTTGTAACCGTCCATTATATCTTTTAAAATCATTCTGCGCGTTTAAAATACCATTCTGGTAGGTGTAGTTCAGGCCCATGGAATAAGTTACCTTATCGCTTCCTCCCTGGACATCGATGCCATGATTCGTGATCAGGGCGCTTTTTCTCAATATCACATCATACCAATCGGTGCTGGTAGTAGGATTAAGCCCCGTGCCACCGAATCTTTCCGACGACAACAACACAGTGCCACTATCGGCCGCAGAACCCCGTTGCAGGGAAAACGAAGTATATTGCTGTCCATTGGCCATTTTGAGCACGTGTGTGGGCTTCTGCACGCCTACATAACCATTGTAGGTGACGCGGGTTTTCATATTGGCTTTCCCCTTTTTGGTGGTGATCAGCACTACCCCATTGGCTGCACGTACCCCATAAATGGCGGCGCCGGATGCATCCTTCAGGATAGACATATCGGCGATGTCGTTGGGATTCAGAAAACTGATGTCCGACACAAACATACCATCCACCACATATAATGGATTTTCATTATTAAACGATCCTACTCCCCTGATGCGGACATTCGGAGAGCTGCCCGGAGCGCCGCTGGCTACTACCTGTACACCGGGCACACTCCCCTGGAGCGCCTCCATAGGAGTGGCAGTAGTCCGTTTAAGCATGTTTTCTGTATTAACAGTAGTAATCGGTGCGGTGAGGTCGGCCTTCTTCTGAGTACCATAACCTACCACTATAACTTCGTCGAGACTGGTCCTGGAAGGCTCCAGCTGAATGTTCAACACCGTACCGGTGATAGCCACCACCCGGTTGGCAAAACCTATTGCTGACACTACGAGAGAATCTGAACCGGAAGGTATAGAAAGCGTAAATGCCCCGGTTACATCGGTGGCTGTCCCTATAACTGTACCTTTTACGCCTACCGAAGCTCCGATGACAGGTGCGTTCTGATCATCTTTCACCATACCCTTCACAATTTTGTTTTGGGCATAGCTGGTAAGATGAACAAAAAGGGAAAGTACAAAGGGGACAAAAATTCTGGAGAACTTTTTTTTCATACGTGAGATTTAAGTTTTTTGGTCGTTCCTGATTAGCGAATCGTAGAGCAGCAAATGTAACCTCACTGATAAGAAAATGTTAAAAAACCACCACTTCATTACTACGTCTTATCGCGTAATTCCCTATTTTTATAGCAAAAGACACTACTACAATACTACTACATCACTACTACATCAGCATGTAGAGATTGAATTATGAATAGGACACTGTTTAATATCCTGCTTTTTTGGGGGCTGTCATCTACTTGCTGCTATACTGCTTATGCGCAAAATGGATGTGGGCTTCCCGCTGTTGTCAACTATACAAAATTTGACTATCACGGAGGCAGTCAAAACTGGGGAATAGGACAAGATAAGCATGGTGTGATGTATTTTGCGAATAATGACGGGCTGTTAAGTTTTGACGGAAATCATTGGAAACTATATCCATTACCGAATAGTACAGTTATTTGGTCGCTCGCGGTGAGTGATGACGGGAAAATTTATGTGGGGGGCCAGGACGAGATCGGATATTTCGCGCCGGGTTCCAATGGCCTGCTGACCTATACTTCTTTAAAAGACAATATTCCGGAGCAGTACAAAAAATTTGCAGACATATGGCATATTGCCATTATTGGTAGCAGGGTGTTCTTCCAGGGAGATGACCGTATCTTTGAGTATAATGGTAAATCAATCCGTGTTCATTTTTCCAATGCACAATGGTTTTTCATGGCCCGTGCCGGCGACCATATATATGCGGTTGACCGTGTTGCAGGACTCCTGCAATTTGATAACAACCAATGGGCGCCTGTTCGGGATGGTAAAAAAATTGCCGGTATGCTCACTGCCGGTATCGTTTCAATGGGCCAGGACAGTATTATCATCATCAGCCGGACAAATGGTCTCTTTTTATTACACAATGGCTCGATAACTCCGCAACAGGAAAACCTACCCCGTCCTCTTTATATCAACAGCGCCGCCAAAGTAAATGACGCGGAATTGATGGTAGCCAGCTCCTCGGGGGGATCCCTGGTAGTAAATATCAGGAATAAGACCTGGCAAACTTTCGCCAACGACCAGGGACTTCAGAACAACAATGCCCTGAGCGTTTTCAAAGATGCCAGCGGTAACCTATGGACGGGATTAAACAGCGGCATCAGTTATATCAACTACAACTCCGCCATCAGGTATCTCCAGGTAGGTAAAACTAACAATCTACCAGCTTATTCCGCCAGCATATTCAGTAACAGGTTGTATGTAGCTACATCCAACGGGCTGTATAGCGCCCAGTTGACCGATAATAAAAATATCCACGTCGGGCAGGATGATTTTTCGCTGGTAAAAAATACAGAAAACCGGGAAGCCTGGAATCTCGCGGAGATAAACGGACATTTATTACTGGGCAGCGACAACGGCAGTTACGATGTACAGGGAAATGAAGCCCGACTATTATCCGGAGATGCAGGCAGCTGGTATTTCCTCCCGCTCTCCTCCGTTTTCCCGGTGCAGGATATTATAGTAGGCACCTATTATGGCTTAAAGCGACTCAGTTATGAAGGCAATACCTTCAGAGATGAAGGTAAAATAGCAGGAACGCCCGACTCTTACCGGTTTATGGCGATAGACGGCAATGGTGATATCTGGGCCTCCCACCCCTACCGGGGCATCTATCGCATTAGCTTGTCACAAGACAAGAAAAAATATGCCTGCCATCTATATACTTCCACCGACGGCCTGCCCTCGACCTTAAATAATTTTGTCTTCAAAATAAAGAACCAGGTCCTCTTTGCTACCCCGGGAGGGCTTTACGAGTTTAACGCCTCTACCAACAAATTTTTTCATTCCAGGTTTCTTTCCTCAGTTTTTGGCCGGATGAAGATACGGTATCTTACGGAAGACAAGGAAGGTAACACCTGGTTCTGCGGCGACAAAGGAACAGGCGTGGTGCATTTTTCCTCCACTGACACCACCCGGGCGCCCAACGTCACTTATTTCCCTGAATTAGCCGGACAGCTCCTGCCAAAGTTTGACAACATCTATCCTTATAATCCCGAAAATGTATTTATCGGCTCCGAAAAAGGATTAATTCATCTTAACTATCAAAGATATATATCCGGCAAACAGCCTGTCACCGTTCGCCTGGGCATGGTAAAGACGACCGGCAAATCCGACAGCACCATCTTTGGCGGCTACCAGGATGCATACCTGGCGGTTTCTGCATCCGGCAGCGACAAACACCTGGTAGAATTGCCATCTGTATACAATGCTTTTCATTTTGAGTACAGCTCACCGGTATATGATTTCCAGCAAAGCATTACGTATAGCTACCAACTGGAAGGATATGACCCTGACTGGTCGTCCTGGAATAGTAAAACAGAAAAAGACTATACTAACCTGCCTAATGGAAAATATACCTTTAAAGTAAAAGCGCGGGACTACCAGCATAACGAATCCACTGTAGTATCCTATAGCTTTATCATAAAAGCACCCTGGTATAAAACCGTCTGGGCAATGCTTTGCTATCTATCCATTGCAGCCGGCCTGGTACTGCTGGTACGTAAATATTTAAAGCATAAACTGCTACTGCAACAACAGCAATTTGAAGAGGAACAAAAGAAGCTCAAGTACATCCATCACCTGGAGCTGGAAAAAAATGAAAAAGAAATCATCAAGCTGCAAAACGAAAAATTAGCACAGGAAGTACTGCTAAAGAAAAAGGAATTAGCCAACACCAGCATGCACCTGATGGAAAAAGCAGATACTTTAACCAAAATAAAGGAAAAGGTATCACGCCTCAATACCGACGCCAACCCCGACAATAATATTAAGAGTATCACCGACCTGATCAAGGATGCGGAGAAGATCAACGCTAACTGGGACGTGTTTGCGGCGCACTTTGATGAATTGAACGACGACTTTCTGAATAAACTGAAAAAGCAATATCCTCAACTGACCAACTCCGATTTAAAAGTATGTGCTTATATTAAATTAAACCTGTCAACAAAAGAAATTGCGCAATTACTGAACATCACGGTACGGGGCGTGGAAGTAAGCCGGTACAGGATAAGGAAAAAGATGAACCTGCCTACGGAGCAGTCGTTAAGTACGTTTTTTAACCAGATTTAAAATCAATGTTTCACGCTATTTCCATTAATCCGCCCATTCTCTCCTCCTGTCAAGAATATTCCAATATCGAAATTTATTTTTTATATCTTGACCGGCTAACCAAGCACTAAGTTATAGTTATAGCATCTAAAACACGCAGTAATTCAATGATTAAATTCCCACTCACGCTGATTTGTTCTCTTACAGCGCTTAGTTTATTGAAACCGTTTTCGGGGTATGCTCAGACCGCCCCTTCTGAATTAACCATCACCCGATTTTCTGGTCCTTCCATTACCCCCAGCCCTGCCTGCCTGGCCGTAGCGCCTACCGGGGAGGTATATGTGGGAGTGGATGAGATAGGTTCATTGGGAAAAGATCCGGGGAAAGGCCGGATACTTAAGCTGGTAGACACGAACAATGACGGAAAAATGGATCAGCATACCGAATTTGCCATGGTAGACAACCCTCGGGGGATCATCGTCATGGGCAACCAGGTATTTGTATTGCACACTACCTTTTCCAGCGAAACAGGTAAAGCCACCGGTATGGCCCTGGTGGTTTTTGAAGATAAAGATGGCGATGGAAAGGCTGATGGCCCTCCCAAGCCGCTGATTGAGCACCTCAGCAACACCAAGTATATCCAGGAGCGCGGAACCGACCACGCTACCAACGGTATCCGCATGGGTATTGATGGCTGGATCTATATTGCCGTAGGCGACTTTGGCTTCCATGATGCCACCGACCGCTCTGGTAAAAAGCTGACCATGTTGGGCGGAGGTATTATAAGAGTACGTCCTGATGGTACCGAAATGGAGGTATTCACCCACGGCACCCGCAACGTATATGATGTGGCTATTGACCCGTATATGAATGTGTTTACGAGGGAAAATACCAACGATGGTGGCGGATGGAATGTACGCTTCTCCCACCATATCCAATCCGGCGAATTCGGTTACCCGGTATTATTCCAGCATTTTACTGACGAAATATTACCTGCCCTGGCCGACCTCGGCGGTGGCTCCGGTACCGGCGCCCTGTTTATGTCGGAACCCAACTGGCCAGAGAAATATAACAATGTTCCCATGATGGCCGATTGGGGAAGAAGCATGCTTTACATTCACCGGGTAAAGCCTGATGGCGCCACCTTCACACAAAAAGAAGAAGACTTTATCGCATTGCCACAGATCACCGACCTGGATGTAGACGGATCAGGCAGACTTTACCTCTCCGCCTGGGATGGCGCTGGCTATTCCGGTAGCGATACCATCGGCTTCGTGGTACGGGCCGTACCCAATAACTGGAGCTACAAAGCATTCCCGGACCTGGCTAAGGCTTCAGTAGAAGAACTGGTGAACCTGCTGAAATCACCCAGCGCGGTAGCCCGGTTAAACGCCTCCCAGGAACTGCTCCAGCGGGGCGACCAGCAAGGATTAGCCGCTGCGCTAAAGATCGCATCAGATGCACAGCAACCGTTATATGCTCGTGTAGCGGGTCTTTACACCTACGCACAAGGCGCCGGCAAAAATGGCATCCCGGCTTTATTGGAATTGACTAAAGATCCTTCCGTGAAAGAGCACGCCCTGCGCGCCCTGGCAGACCGTAAAGGCCTCCTGGCCGATGTGCCGGAGCAACCTTTCCTGGATGCGCTGAAAGATCCTTCTCCACGCGTTCATGCTGCCGCGATCGTAGGATTGGGGCGTTTAGGCCGTATGGAAGCCGCCACCGCTTTATTGCAAACCAAAGTGCCGGCATCGTTCGTGGCGCCTGCTACTGATAAGGAAGGCCCCCATGCCACCCCTAATGCTGCCATTGTGTTGCCACATCTCGCGGTACGCTCCCTGGTAGCATTGAATGCAGTAGATGCTGCGGTATCGGCTGTCAACGGCCCCCATGCCACGCTGGCATTATGGGCACTGCGCTATATGCACGATGAAAAGGCGGTGAATGGATTAATTGCTGCCTACAAACAGTCGAAAGACGAAAAGCTAAAAAAGCAGATCCTGACTACCCTGGCACGCCTGTACAAAAAAGAGGACGCCTATGATGCATCCTGGTGGTGGGGAACCCGGCCGGATTCACATGGACCGTACTACAAAGCAGTGCTCTGGGAAGGATCACCCGTGATCGAAAAGTTCATGAAGAAAGAAGCAGCCAATCCGGCACGCCTGGCCCTCTTCAGGGATCTCGATGCACGTCATAGAATGGAGATCGCTGCATTCGCGCCACTGAAAAAAGCAGAACCCGTTGCCGCAAAAGAACCTAAAGTAGACCTGGAGAAGATAAAAAGCAAGAAAGGACAGGTAGGTAAGTCTTCTATTGAAGATGTGCTGCTGGCAGTTAAACAATTAAAAGGAGATCCTGCCAAAGGCAAGATATTATTCTCTAACCAGGGCTGCGTGGCCTGCCATAGCCTCAGCAGAAGCGAAAAAATGAAAGGTCCTTTCATGGGACAGATCGGCTCTATCATGAACCGCGAACGGATTGCCGAATCTATCCTGAAGCCTAATGCGTCGATTTCCCAGGGATTTGCCACCTACACGATCACCGCCAAGGGAAATAAAACCTATGTAGGATTTATTACCGAAGAAACGGCCAATAAAGTAGTGATGAGAGATATTACCGGTGAAGTATATACGGTGAATGCGGCAGATATCCTGAGCCGCAAGGAAATGAAAACATCTATGATGCCAACCGGCCTCGCTAACGCCTTGTCTTACGAGGAGTTTGCATCGCTGGTGAGCTTCCTGGAAAAACAAAAGAAATAACGACGAATATTTCCTCATAAAAAAATTCCGACAGGATCAAAAGACCTTACAATGCTATATTGTAAGGTCTTTTTAGTTGTAATAAACAGTCCTAGGGAAGGTGATTTACAGCACCTGGCTTAAACCCACGCCTGTCATAACACCCATCTCTCTAATATTTCGTATATTAAATCCATTATTCCGTTAACTAAAGCCAGAGATGATGTCGCAGTATTCTTTCGGATTTGTTTATGTGCTCACCAACAAAATAATGCCCGGCATAGTCAAAATTGGCATAACAGCGTCGCCTGAGGAAGACAGGCCCATAAGCCTCTTCACGATGGGCATGCCCGATGCCTTCGAGGTCGTTTTCAGGGCCATTACCTCTCACCCTGCTGAGTTGGAAAAACGGGTACATGAGCAGCTTAAAGAAAAACGATACCGCCCGAACCGCGAGTTTTTTGAAGTAACGCCAGAACTGGCCGCCAGCACTATTTTACAGGCACGTCAGGAAACCGACGGCATAAAAGCCTGGGCAAAGAAATCGCAGCTATACCTGCAGGATGGCGATCGCCTGCTGTTATCGCTTCGAGCGGGCCAGGTGCTTTTCTTAAGCGCCTATCCGTCCCTCGTTGCCCTGGAAGCAGCCATGATTGATCTCTGGCAGGTACATACCGATGGAGATACGCTAGAGCTTTATTTTACCGATAATCCTGCATCCCTTCCTAACGATGAGCCCCGTTCCCCCGACAATGCGGGTAACACCCCAGACAACGATATCGTTATTTACAAAGAGCAATTGTTTCCCGGCGATCGCCTCCTCTGGATGGATGATGCGGAGCCCCGCTTTATCAGCGCGCTTTTCGAATCGAAATGTCACTGTCAGCTGATTGCCCGTACCCGCGACCCAAAGTTTACCGCGGAAGGATACCCCAAGCTGATCAACGTAGATGCCAGCTGGACGGCCTCCTCCCAGGTATCAGCAGCGAAACAATATGTTTGCTCCCTCCCACGCCCGAGAATCTGGACAGCCCGCCATACCGGCACGGCCAACAACCGGGCTGATGTTACCTGGAAAAATGCGCCGCCAGCGAACTGGCTGCCATACCTCAATCCAAAACCAGCTACACGGGAAACCAGATAACTAACACCCCGTTCAAAATCGGTCTATTCGTTTTATTTAAATTGGTGTAGGAACATTCCCTTTTCAAAGGTAATTTTGTGCCCCGGTTAACCGGTTAAATCAGTTAACCGTTAAATACCCCCCCCGGATAATATCGTTCAATTACAGCAAACATATGGAGCATAGGTTTTAATGGAAAAGAAGTATTTATTTTTAGTGTTGCTGATTATCGGCACTGCATTTTGGGGCATCTCATTTCCTGTCACCAAAATGGCGACGGACGCCGTTTCCCCTTCTACCTTTTTATTTTATCGGTTTCTGGCGGCTACCATTGTCCTGGCGGCAGTCCTGCGGAAGCAGTTAAAGCGGATGGATAGGCCGGCTCTTACCGCCGGCATGGCACTTGCCATCCCGCTCACATTTGGCATCCATTTCCAAACACTGGGCATCAAGTACACACCCGCCTCTCAATGTGCATTTGTTGCCGGTATATGCGTGGTCATGATCCCTGTTATAAAGCAGCTGGTGTATAAAACGCGGGTAGACCTGAAAATATGGGTGGCTGCTATTACTGCGCTGGTGGGTCTCTTCATCATTTCTGTGAGAGGGAACCTGGTTATTGGCCGGGGAGATGTATATACGATTATCGGCTCCTTTGGCTTTGCGATATATCTCATCCAGGTAGAACGTTATAGCACCGGCCGTGACATCTTACCTACTATTATCCCCATGTTTGCCACCTGTGCATTAATCATGCTCTGCATAGCCACAGGTGATAAAACCGCCAACTGGTTACCGGTGAACCAGGGCTTCTGGATGGGTATCGGTTACTGTGCGCTCTTCTCCACGGCATACATGTATACCATCTCCAATCTTTCCCAACGTTATATTTCCGCGGAAAAAGTGGCTATCATCTATTTATTTGAGCCCATTTTTGCGGCCATTGCTGCCATTCTTATGCTGGGAGAACAGCTTTCCTGGCAGTTGTTGGCAGGAGGTGCGCTGATTTTTGCCGGCACGCTGATGTCAGAAGCTAACTTCAAGCGAAAGGGAGCGTACAAAGATATTCATTAAACTGAAGGTCTGAAAAGGCTAACTATCTTCCCGTAGCTACCACGCTATTGCTTTTTCTTCCTCCTTATCAGGGTTTCTTCATGTTTTTCCAATGCTTCTGATATTGCCTCTTCTACAGAATGAGATTCCTTTACATCCATCTTCGAGCTGGTGATCTCCACCATCTTACAATAATATTTATGTAATACATCCAGCTCTTCTTCTGTTAAGCTTTCTACATCGATCAACCTGTTACTGGCAGATCTGTTGGCAGCAATCAGTTCATTGAGCTTTAGCTGGATGGACTTGGAATCTTTGTTTTGCGCCTTTTGAATTAAGAACACCATCAGGAAGGTAACAATGGTAGTACCGGTGTTAACCACCAATTGCCAGGTGTCAGAAAATTTGAAGACGGGTCCTGTTACAGCCCAGATAACGATAATTAAAACCGCCGCCACAAAGGCGCCGGGACTACCGGTAACGGATACGGCAGCAGCGGCCATGCGTTCAAAGAAGCCGGGCCTTTTAGTGGCATTAATGTCAATATTTTCCATATTAAATATTATTAACACAATAATATTTTTAAATGCCATAAAATGTATGCCATACTGAGGCAAGGTAGAGTGTACATTCAATGGGGTATCAACATTGATGCAAAACGAGCAGTACATTGTGGAATTATGTGTACGTCCTGGGGAGAAATCAGGTAGCCAGTTGTTTGCGTCTGCCTAGTTTCTTGCGGAGCCAGTGTCCTTTCCACATCCAAAAACCGCTTAATACTACTACCGGTAAAAATACCCAGCGCACTGCATTTGCAGCAGGCGGGTTACTGGCTACCGGTCCATAAATGTATCCCAGGATAGGAATACTCAGGATAATATGTAACCAGCGAATGATCTTACGTTCTACAGATGCTTTCATAAAAAATGCTTGTTACACAAAGCTAATCTGTGCATCGATAAGCATTTTTGAAAGTAGATATGCGGGGAAAATGTGTCGATAAAATAAAGAAAAAATAAGCATTCAATGGCCCTCAAAAAAACCGCCTTTTTCGCCGATAGCTGTTTTCACACAATTCATAATAGATTCGTGCAGATCCGTGCCGGCAGCATGCAATGGGTCGATAGCCTTTACCAACACGGTTCGCAATGCAAACAGCTGCTCCCGGTTATATTTTTTTGATGCTTTCACCAGTTCCAGCTTCATCAATTCTTCCTGCTGATTTTGCTTGGGGTTGAAAATTTCATTGATATGGCTGCATTGATGACAAACGCCGTTCTTGTTGACTAACGCACACCTATACTCGAAAATATCAGTCATAATACTTCTTGCATCGTTCAATAAATGCTTTATCACGCCTTCCGTTTTTCCAAGGATGTCTGCAATTTCTTTGACAGAAAAATCGTACATGTCTTTCAGTATCAGCGCTACCTGGTTCTCTATCGCCAGCGTTTTTGAAATACAGGTGAAGCAGAAATCGATATGCTCCCTCATTTCATAAGCGCCGGCCGGCGAGGTATCATGCGCTATCCAGAAAGCTCTCCTGACTTCCTCTGAGCCTATGGCCAGGTCTGCGCCCCTATCCTGGGCATCGGGTTGCCATCTCTTTAATTTTCTCAAATGATCATAGGCCAGGTTGGTGGCTATCTTAAATACCCAGGTCTTTAACGAAGACTCCCGTTGAAACGTAGCGATCCTGGAAAATGCCCTGATAAAAGTGTCGTGCGTAAGGTCGTCCACATCATTACGATCGGTGAGCAGGCGGTACAGGTACGATTTCAGTTGGTTTTGAAACGTGGCAAACAAGGTTTGAAATGCATTGATATCACCGGCCATGGCCGATGCTAAGACATCTTCGTTTTCCATTCCCATAATTTTTCTTGCAATAACAGGTTGCAGTCCCCCAGGCGGAGACTGCAACCACTAATGTACTATAATATGTTTAGCTTCCCGCAGTCCACATCCACGATATGACTGTTGAAAACGACTCCTGGTGCGGAAGCCAGGAAGGCGGCTGTTTCCCCTACGTTTTGCAGGGTGGGCCCTACCTTTAAGATATCGAAAACTTTATACTGCGCCTCCAGCTGCTCCACTGGTATATGGAGATTTTCAGCTGCTGCTTCAATCCATCCCGATATGCGCTTCGTTTCCATAATAGCGCCGGGGCAAATACAGATCACCTTGATACCTGCTCCACCCCATTCGGCTGCCATTCCCCTCGTTAGCCCTTCCATGGCTGCGCTGGCCGCCGTTATGCCGGCCATATTAGGGAGCTTGGACCTGGATAAGGCAGAAGTCAATAATAAGACGGTGCCCTCGGACCGGGTTTCCATCATATATTTCGCAGCTACCCTTGAAGTGAGGAACTGCGAACCACAGATCTTTTCCATGGGGGCCATAAATTGCTGGAAAGTAGCCAGGGTGGTAAGCGGGCGTCCCCCCATCTCACTATACTCAGCTGCAATACCATTGAATACCACATCCAGCTTACCGTTGTCTGCCACCACCTGCTTTAAAAAATCGTCTATCTCCGTTTCATTCAATGCGTCTACCCTGGCAGCTTCTACGTGCCCGCCACTGGCGTTAATGTCCCTGGCCAGCGCTTTTACCGCATCCAGGTTGCGGGCAGTAACATATACCCTGGCCCCGTGTGCTGCAAATGACCGCGCCACTGCGCCTGCAATCTCGCCGGATGCCGCAAATACCACGGCTACTTTGTCTTTTAGATGTTTCATAGTGCTTGTTTTCTCTATTGACGAATAAGCGCGATAAAACGGTCGGTTTTTTATACAAAAATTATAACTAATTGATTACAAGTTGCTAACAACACTACTTAAGATGTCATCAAAATAATTTTACTTTTATTGGGTGATAAAACACCGCTCCCGGTATATAGTAGTGACTAAATTCACCTTTGCATGCAAACTGTACCCGACAATACCCTCCTTTCCCGGCTGAGAAGCGACGACAACACCGCTTTCGGGGTATTGTATGAACACTACTTTCCAAGTATTGCCACTTATATTATATATAACGGTGGTAAAACCGAAGATGCAGAAGATATCTTCCAGGAAGCCCTTATCGTATTGCGTCATAAAATAAGACAACCAGATTTCTTTCTCACCGCCACCATTAAAACATATCTCTTTTCCATTGCCCGGAACCTATGGCTGAAACGCCTACGGGATAATAAGCTAATGCCGGTAGCAGACATATCTATCTATCATTGGGAAACGACTTCCTTTTCCATCACGCTGCATCCCGAAAAAAGTAAAGACGAGAAAGTACAATCCTGGATATCCAGGATCACCGGGCATTGCCAACGTATCTTACGCGCCATTTTCTTTTACCGGGAACCGATGGAAGTATTGATAAAAAAAATGGGATGGAAAAACAAGCATACCGCTGCCAATCAACAATACAAATGCATTCAGCAGGTGAAGAAAATAAAACAGCAGGAAGAAGACAGATAATTTTTGGGTGATAATTGCCATAACCTGGTATTAATAGATATATCACCTTTAAAACTGTTTATCATGACTGCAAAAACAAAGATCATTCTCTGTATCACCTCCCTGCTCCTGACTGGTATCTGTCTTTATCATTTTTTTGGGTAATAAAAAATGATGAATATGAAGAGAGATGTCAACATCTGGAGAATCAAAGAATTTGAAGGCGATGGGAAAAGCTGTCCGATAATTCCGACGCAGCTGCCCTGGTATAAGAAGCTCGCCTTAACCTTTTTTCGTTTCGGCGTATGCCCACTTTGTGTTGCGATGAGTGTGGGCTATAGTATCCGTAAGCTTTTCCGGCAGATGACAACCGATTAAACACCGCACGGAGACATTCCCCAACCGGCTGCCATTACTCCTAACTATTTTACACTATTTTAGCCCCGCAATAAACTAGCTAAACAGATGGAAACAATAGCCGTTTTAGGACTTGGCAGAATGGGCCGTGGAATTGCATCCTGTCTTTTAAAGGCCGGATATCGCGTAATTGTATGGAACCGGAGCGCTGGCAAAGCCGCTCCGCTCTTGCAGGCTGGCGCTATTTGGGCAGAAAGCCCCGCTGCCGCGGCCAGCGAGGCTGCCGTGGTAATTGCCATGGTGGCGGATGATCGGGCATCGGAGGCAGTGTGGCTACATGCCGATGGCGCCTTATCGTATATGCATAGGGGTGCATTCCTGGTGGAATGCTCCACACTATCCGCCGGGCATGTACGGCAACTGGCTGCTGCTGCTGAAGAACGCGGCGTACAGTATATAGATTGCCCGGTAACCGGACTTCCGGAGGCGGCAGCTGCCGGTCAGCTGACCCTGCTGGTGGGCGCAGCTCCCGAAACGCTGGACCAGGTAAGACCGTTATTGAGCTCCTTTTCCAAAGTGATCAGGCATTTCGGCCCGGTGGGCACAGGTACAGATTATAAATTGCTGATTAACCTGATGGGCGCCGTGCAGATTGCGGCCCTGGCCGAAGGTATTGCCCTTGCAGAACGGCTAGGGCTCGATAAAACCACTGTCATGACTGCCCTGGAGCATAGCGCGGCTGCCAGTCCCCAGGTGGTGAGGTATATTCACCGCATGGCCAACCGCGATTATATGGACGATCCTAACTTTACATTAGGCCTGCGGCTAAAAGATGCCTCTTACGGTGTAGCCCTGGCCCATAGTGCCGGCAGCCCGGCGCCGCTGGGGGAAGCTGCTACCGCCTGGTTTGCCCGGGCCTGCAACCAGGACCCACAGCAGGGCCATACCGACGAAGCAGCCGTTGTGGACGCCGTGGTGGCGCAACGAAGTGCCTGATTTGCAAATGATAGTATATCAACATATATTTGTTCAATACAATCATTTACATACAGTACATATGCGTACACCCAAACTAATTACTATTCTTTTATTGGCATTGATTGCTGCGCTTTTCTTCATCCCCTTCCTGGGGCGGGTGCATCTGTTTGACTGGGATGAAATCAACTTTGCAGAGTGTTCGAGAGAAATGCTAAAGCTGGACGATTATACCAGGATCTATGTCAATTTCAAACCTTTTTGGGAAAAACCACCCATGTTCTTCTGGATGCAAAGCCTGTCCATGAAGATATTCGGGATCAATGAATTTGCCGCCCGCTTTCCTAATGCCATCTGTGGCATCGTGACCCTGATCGTACTTTTCATTTGCGGTACGCGGTTGTACGACAGGAAATTTGGTATTCTCTGGGCGCTCGCTTTTGGCGGCTCCCTGTTTCCGAATATGTACTTCAAATCAGGTATCATTGATCCCTGGTTTAACCTGTTTACTTTCCTGGCGCTCTACTACTTTATATTATACCACTGGAAACGAAACGGGTTTGATAAGGAAGGCGTCAATAAAAAACCGGTATTTTACGCCATCTGGTCCGGCATTTTTATGGGCCTGGCCATCCTGACCAAAGGACAGGTAGCCCTGATGGTGTTCCTGATGGTGTTAGGCGTATATTTCTTTTATAACCGTTTTCGTATCTTTTTTAACTGGGGTCATGCCTTATTGTTCCTGGTAGCTACAGCCCTTGTGACGCTTACCTGGTATGGATATGAAACCGCTAAAAACGGGCCCTGGTTTATTACAGAATTCTTAAAATACCAATACCGTCTCTTTACTACGCACGACGCAGGACAGGCGGGCTTCTTCGGGTATCACTACGTGGTGTTGCTCGTTGGCTGTTTCCCCGCCTCCCTGTTTGCTATTCCGGCATTCTTTAAAGGCCGTTATACCAGCAGGTACGATAAAGACTTTAAGATCTGGATGATACTGCTTTTCTGGGTAGTCACCATTTTATTCACGATCGTACAATCCCGTATAATCCACTACTCCTCCCTGGCCTGGTTCCCAATTACCTTCCTGGCGGCCTATTCCTTTTACAAATGGGATAGGAAGGAAATGGATTATAAAAAATATGTGGGCGTACTCACCACCATCCTGGGCGCCATCATTGCGATAGTATTGCTGGCGGTAACCCTCATTGCCTTAAATATCAAGCGACTGATCCCTTATGTACACGACACCTTTGCGCAGGCTAATATGGCCGCGGATGTACACTGGAGTGGCTGGGAAGGACTGGTAGGTATTTTACTGGTGGTAACTATTATCGTGGGATTAATACAGCTGCGTAAACGCGACTTTATCAATGCAGCCACCACCTACTTTGTAGGAACAGGCCTGGTTATTTTCCTCGCGGCTGCGATCATCGTGCCGAAAGTAGAAAAGTACTCACAGGCTGCAGCCATTGAATTTTTTGAGCAAAGACAGGGAGAAGATTGTTATGTAACCACCTTAGGTTATTGGAGCTATGCGCCGTTCTTCTATACCCATAAAGAAAAACCAGCCAATCAAAATTCCTATGAGGAATCGTGGCTGTTGAAAGGAGATATTGATAAACCTGTTTATTTTGTTACCAAAGTAGACCGCGTAGATGATTACAAACAATATTCCCTGAAAGAATTGTATCGTAAGAATGGATTTGTATTCCTGAAGAGAGAAGTACCGGCAAAATAACTGCTGGTCATACGATAATAGAAAAGGCGTTGAAGTAAATTCAACGCCTTTTCTATTTATTATTTTAAACTAACTTATTTCTTTTTCTTACCGGAAAAGAACCGCAATATCTTACTTACTACTTTATCATTAGATCCCAGCATACCTTTGATTTCTGTATAAACAGCCACCATGGTATTGTCCAGTTTCACCATAAATTTCTTTTTCTCTTCCCCCGGACGTACCATGTAATGCGTAGCTCTGCGGAAAGGTTGGGCTTCCTCGGTATAATAATACAAAGCGATAGATCTTCTGTGACGATCTTCCGGGCAGGTAGTAGGTTCCGGGTGTCCATGATAGGAATCGGCGTCTGTATTAAAAATCACGCAGCGATTAAAAACCGGCAGCACTTTCTTTTCGCAGGCCTTCATCTGTGTATCCCACAGTTCCAGTTTACCGCCCCACTCTTCTACCCAATCAGGGTTGAGATACACCAGCACGTTTACCCGGCGTTGCCAGTGGCGATGGTGCGGATGCACGGTGAAATCGGCATGGATGTTCAGGTAGCCTCCCCGCTTAGACTGATGTATGCCGCCTCCTTCCAGGAGATCATCTTTCATCAGTCCTTTTATGCCGGTCAGCTCACTGAGGAACGCCAGGAACTCCGGTGAATTCAGCTCATTGATAGTCCGTTTGATAGTGGCAGGCAACAGGTCGAGTTTATTCAACCCGGCTTTGTTTTCATTGTAGTGAACATAGTTGATCCATCCGTCTTCCTCATTTAATTTATCAAACTCCTGGGAGCATGTAGTTAATACATCCGGGTTCAGGAAATTTTCTAATACTATATGAGGATAAGGACTAGCCCCCTGGTAATCTTTACTTAGTGTAGGGAGCTGACTATTCCAATGATCATAATCGAATAATTGCGTGTTTTCCGCTGTTTCAGTGATAGTTTGCACTTCTTGAGTTTTTAGGCATGACCTTCAAAGGAGCCATAAATATAATGGAAATATTATTTGTTTAGGCAAGGGGTTCGTCAAAATATTTTCTACCTGCGCAAAACAGCCCTGGGCCAGGTTATACCAAAGGTAATCACCCAGCGCCAGGGCTGTTAGCCGTAAGAGGCCGCTAAAATTATGGGAAGTATTTACTGCTATTGTTGCTTTTGCTTAATAACCATGAGCTCTCACCAGGCGGGCCAACAACTGCTGCCCCGAACCATCGCGGTTGGATTCATACAAATTCCAGCTATTGGCGTCTATGGCTTCCAGGTGAAACGACTTTGAAGGATCTGCCAGCACCATTTTCACCCAGCGGGGAAAAGCGTTGGCCGCCCTGGCGTCTTCCCAGGTTCTGATCGTCTTAAAAATGGCGTCTTTCTGCGGACAGCTCTCTACATCTTTCTGGTTCAGGTACAAACTGTAGGTGGTGCCCACTCCCACGGAAATAGCCTGTATATGCTCATACTGGGCAACAGTTGAATGTGCCTTGATAGGAAAGTTGCCGCCCATACCCACGGGGAAAAAGTTGGCATAGGTAACGTCCCTCAGATCTTTACCCTGGCTGGTAGTACTTCCCCACTCCCGGGTATCGGCATCGTAGAGGTTCTTTCCACCCCCTACATTCCAGATACTCTGGTAATGCCAGGAGCCTTCCGACAAGGTAGCTCCGGTGAAGCGGATGGAGGAGAGTCCCAGTTTCGCCGCCCGCTCAAACATTCCGCGGAAGAAACGTTTGGCAGAGTAGTAGCCATGGCCGTTGTTAAACAAAAACTCCTGGCCATCGAAATCGTAGTACGCTAAGCCATTGAGCGCGCAAACATCTGCATAGTAGGCCGCAATTGCATCCTGTAATTGCATATTAGGGATAATGCCCTCGTAGCCGTAATTAATCGTCACCTGGAGTTTATACACGGTATCGCGTACTTTATGACTGGCTGCCTGGGTATTCCAGTAGCCGCGTTTCACGTTCAGCAATCTATAAGGCGCCTTATCGGACACGCCCAGGTAATGGATTAACTCCTTCCCGATTTTTATCATATTTAAATCGGCGCAATGTCCTTCCCAGCTGGCAATTTCTTCCAGGTATTTAGGATCATCCACCACGATGATGGTATCGGTGGGACTAAGATCCGCCATCAGCAAACGGCGTTGCTGGTAGCACAGGCTATCGCTTGGCACGGGACTGGCATCCAGGGTGCCCGGCGCCAGCGAATTGGTGATCGTTGTTCTGCCTATGGTAATACCATATTTGGCTGCCATCTCCGAAAATGCTTTGTGCGACACATTACCGGCGGTTAAATGAATGGGATGTTTTTCAAAATTCCGGCCATCGATATAGCCATTATTACCACGATCCGGCCTTAAAAAACCTTGATCATATAAGCTGATGGTTTTAAAGCCCAGCCTGGATGTATAGGATATAATGCTGTCATACAGGTTGCCACTGGTAATAGCATCGGGCATGTAGGCAGCCGGATCTTTTACCCATCTCCCATTGATAGTGGGATAAGGTAAGCGTTCTGCCTTTACAATCTGTTGCACCACATCCAGCAGGGCAGTGCTGTCCGGGCTCCCCCACAAGGCAATGGAAGATCCGATATAATCTACACCCGGCAATGGCTGCACCTGTATATGGTTGGGGATATTGGCCGCCATATGCGGGATCAGTGAATAATTCACTTCCCTTTCAATGGACCGGTCGCGCGACTGGTAAGTAATGGATATCCTTCCCTTTGCGTCTACGCTGGCTGCGTTACCGTACATGATCCGGTAGTAAGGCTCCTTGTGGGCATAAAATGCGACGTCACTCACGCCATCGCCCCCCAGGCTAAATACCTGTCCTTCGTGCAGGCTATCGGGCAGGGGGTAGCGTTTGGCATCGGGCGAATGAATGATATATTGAAATGGGGCAGCATCACCGATGGTGGCTGCTGTACCCCCGAGGGTATTGTCGTTTAACGCCAGCATACCAATGGCATAGTTTACCGCTTCACTGGTATCGCGGCTTACGCCAATGATCTCACCCAGCAGGTTGGTAATATTGGTGTGATAGGCGCCCCATTCGATAGCGTCGATACCGTTTCGTGGGGTGAGGGATTGCAGGGTGAGCTTAAAATATTTTTCCTGCGGAAGAATAGAAACTTTGGCCACAGCTCCATTGGCATAGTTTAGTAACAGGGTTTTACTCCCCTTGTTATACGTAGCTTTTACAGGTGGATAATATGTTTTTTGCTGGCTGTTATAAAGGCACAACAAGGGAGAGGGCTTTTCGGGCGGGCTGAATTCGCGGTTAGGCGTTACCGTGGTATTCTTCATACTGGTAATCCATCCTTTACCGTCGATGTGAATTTTAAAATAAGCAGTATTAAAATCACTTTGTGCCATCAGGCTCGAAGAAAGCGCACATGCGGTAATCAGTGCAATAATTTTTTTTATGACCATTGCGTAAAAATAGGTATGAAAGCAGGGGAATTGCAGTGCAAAATTATCCAATTCCTATGTTTTATTTGCACCCGGCGGCTTGATAAAAAGACAGGAGCTGCTTGCAGCTCCTGTCTACAAAGCAGCTCCTTTTACTTCATTGAAAAGGTTTCATCAAATGAAGTCCGGTGTGTTGCTCCTGGTTGGTTCATCCAGTACTTTACTTTTAAAGTACGGGTGCTGGGGTCAAATTTATTTATACCCGAAGGGTCTAGCTCTGCTGACCTTCCGTTGGATGAAGGTTGCCCATATTTATTGACGACGCTGATCACCCGGTAATTATTATCCAGGTTAAATACCACACCAAACGATCCGTAGTAAGAACCATTGCCTCCATTCAAAATCTTGTGATACACATCGTTCGTCTCATCATTGTCTACCAGCTCAAGTTGTGTGGCGGTAGTAGGCCGCAGCGTTACATTCCAGGGATAGGGGCCTGTTAAGGAGCCGTTGGTATGATCGATCATCTGGCCGGTGCAGGTATATTGCGCAGCGGCCAGGTTTACTGGCAGCGTTTGTGAGGCATAGAAAGTATCAATACCCATTGGAGGAATATAGGCTGTTTTCAATTGCACAGCCGCCAACGATGGGGAGGCATTTTTCAGCGTATCCTGGAACGCATCCTGGGAAAGATATTTCACTGACCCGGCCGGTCCGGATGCTGTTACATATCCTACGGATGTATACTTACAGATGGTATCTACCGAAACAAAGCTCAGGATAATACCAGCCTGGCTATTGGATATATTCACGCGGCGGGCCTGCAGGTTATTTTCATACGCTTGTCCCAGGCTGGAACCACTGATAACCGCTGATCCGGGAGTAGATGGATTGCCGGCTTTGTCATAGGCAACCACCTCAAATGCGTACTCACCTTCGGGCAGGTTGGGCACAATCACCTTCCGTATTACACTATCCGACGCAGGAACTTCCAGGCTACTGTTGCGATTTTTCCAATAAATCACAAACCGGGTAATATTGGGGTCTTTCGACCGGGTGAACTGTAATTCCACCCTTCCCCTACCGGGATGCGCCTCCAGGTTGGTGGGCACACCGGTATAAAAGATCTCCCCACTGGCCAGGTAAGGCGCATATTCGTGATCCATTTTTGTACATGCACCCAATCCTGTTACTGTCAGTAATAGGGCATACATAATATTCTTCATAATAATTTTTTTAAATGCTACCGGATATAATTACTTATAGTCCCCCATGAACTTGATAGAAGCCATTTCCAATCCTTGTCCGCCGGAAAAGTTCTGGAGGATCACCAGCCGGAAATAACGCATGGTAACTGCCGGCAGGGGGAAGATAAATTCTGATCCATTATCCACTACTGCGTTGTCGGCGCTGTTGAGCTGTCCATAGGGAAGACCGGAGGGCTTCACCAGTTCATACACGCCTCCTATCTGCGTCCAGGTATTGTCGAGCGCGCCGTTGGGATTGGGGTTCATGCTGCCATATACCTTAAAGAACCGCAGGGTACCGTTCCTGAATTCTGCACCGCCATTCTGCCGCATCCAGTAACGGAAACGACTTAATACTACCGGGCGTCCAAAATCTATGGTCACACGGGCGGGCACAGAGTCGTTTGGACTAGTACCTCCATAAAATGCCCAGTCCCCTGCGCTATAGGAATTCGAAAGTGGCACACTCAGGTCTGAACCACAACAGGCGGTCTGGTCGCCTGGTAGTACCAATGCTTTCATCTTGGTACGATCCAGTTCCTGTTCATTCATCGACGTCACTTTTGCCCAAACCGTATCAGATACATTTCCCCACCTGTCGCGTACAAAGGCGCCAAACTTTCTTTCCGTTGCGGAAAATCCCCTGACGGAAAAATTGCCTGATGTATCCTTTGTATAGTTGGTATAGATATATTCCGGTTTGCCAATGGTGTCTACCAGTGTCACTACGCCGATATCGGCGCCGGTAACATTCCTGAACTGGATATTTGCACCTCCGAAGTCAGCCACAATCTGGAGGGAGGATTTTACCGTGAGATAAGGAGGCGTTTGTGGATGCACTGTCACCTCAACAGGGTCGGACTTCACTTCGCTGCGGCTAACGGCATACAGCGTTACCTTATACTCTCCTGCTTTTTCAAAGCCCACCACCTTTAAAGTATCTGTATAATACGAAGCTTTCACCTGTTGATGCATCTTTTGATTAATCATGTAATCGGCCTGTACATAGAGTATTTCCGGATCTGCGGGGATGTCGTAGATGATGAGAGCTCCGCCGGGGAAATTGTTCACCTGTACATTTTTTACCACAGGAGGTTTCTTATCGCTCTTGTAGATGGGTTCCAGGTTGGTACCGGTTTGTTTCTGGCAGGAATAGAGGCCCACGGCAATGATCGCCGTAGTTGCTGCCATTATATAAAGGAATAATTGCTTCTTCATTTCTCTTTAGTTTAATAGATCCAGGTAAGCTACCACAGGGGGTTTTGAACAAGATTAGGATTTACATACAG
Source organism: Chitinophaga sp. Ak27 (assembly GCF_012726295.1). Lineage (GTDB taxonomy): Bacteria > Bacteroidota > Bacteroidia > Chitinophagales > Chitinophagaceae > Chitinophaga. The sequence goes on from NZ_JABAOB010000001.1 coordinate 557,271, forward strand.
GTTCTCCTCCTTGATCGGGGCCAGGAAATCCTTATAAGTATTATGTGGCTGGTAAATGGACCTTACCTTGTAAAATGCCGCAGGCGTGCTTTGCGTAACATCCCAACCGGTAACTGCTCTGTTCATGAGGTCCAGGCGTTTCCAGCGGCGCATGTTCCAATAATTTTCTCCTTCAAAAATAAATTCGATCATGGTTTCCTGTTGGATAATACTTCTCAATCCTTCCCTTGTAGAGGGTTTCGTAGCATTCCTCGAATGTGCGGCCCATGATTGCACTACGCCGGCCAGTCCTGCCCGGCCCCGTACCGCATCAATATATTGATACGCTTTGGCCGATGGGCCTTCCGATTCATTGAGCGCTTCTGCATACATCAGGTAGAGCGCACTTAAACGGATGGCTGGCCAGGTATAGGCATCTGCGGTATAGGAACCTCCATCGCCCGATGTTTTCCAGCTAACCAGTTTCTTGGGCCAGTAACCGGTAAAGGAATACCTCGACAATGAATTAGCGGAAGAAGAGCCCCACATGGTGTTTATATACAACAGGTTGTCTTCATTGGCCCGCTGCTTCATAAAGTAAGAAGAGCCGTCAAACGCCAGGTCAGCATAATAACGATACTCCCTGTTCACGTTAAAAGAAGAAGTGGTATAGTTAGGTTTTAAGATGCTGCGCATACCGGCAGGGATGGTGACTAACTTCGTATATCGATTGGCGTAATCCCAGTCAATATCTTCGTCGATGGGCACGCCATTACCGGTATAAAATATTTCACAAGCATTCATGTTAGCCGCCCATAAAGCATAGGTATAGGAATAAACATCGTTCCTGGGTGCGCATTCCCGCTGTAATTCTGAGGTCGTGGATTGAGGGAAACCCCATATACATTCCTGGTTCCAGTCATCGGTAATCGCGCACCGGATATCCATACATGTCTTGGTGGTATCTCCGATGGTATTGAGATCAAAAGGTTTTTCGAAATGATACAACTGGAACCCGGCGCTGTTAGCTGCTGTGATAGCCTCCTGGCAGGCTGCTGCCGCCTTCTGCCACTTCGATACATCCGCTGCGGTGTTTACCAGTGCCTTGCCATCTTTATTCTTCAATCCGGCATAATCCGCATTACCGTTAAAAAGCGGGCTGGCATTCAGTGTCAGTGCATACGCTTTAATAGCGAGGGCAATGGGCGCCGTGATACGTCCCAGCTCTTCCCGCTGGTTAGTGATGGTGGGTGGCAGGTCCGGTACTGCTTCAGTTACCAATTGCGCAATGTAGTTGGCTACATCATCTACTGGCTCCCGTTTTACCTTCACCGCCTCTACATCGGCCGATACCGGGATGTTCACCTTCATAATGGGAATGGGACCATACATCCGCATCATCAGGAAATGATAATAAGCTTTTAATACTTTTACTTCGGCAATCCATCTCTTTCTTTCCACTTCCGTCATATCAGGCACCTTACCAATATTCTCCAGGAATATATTGCAGGTACGCATAGCGGTGTACATGGCCACTCCTCCATTTTCGCCATCCCAGTAGTTAGCAATGGGGGTTACAATGTTCTGATAATCGTAACAAAGCTGCATTATTGATTCCGGCACACCAGGCGCCTGGGAACCCGGATAGGGCGTAGCAATTTCCCGCGATCCCAGGAAAGTATAATTCTGGGAAACACTACCCAACATGGGCAGATAGGAATAACAGGTAAACAGGTACTTCTTGGCAGTGGCACGCATCTGGAACGCCTGATCCAGTGTAGCCACATTGTCCGGGATAACATCCAGGAATTTTTTACAGGCACTACTGCAAAGGATGATCATTCCCAGTAGCATTATCTTTATAGTCCTCATACTCATTTTTTTCTGTTGCTAATTGCTATTTAAATGAACAGGTCACACCCGCGTTAAACACCCGTTGGATAGGATATCCTAAACCATTACCGCCCATTTCCACATCCCAGAGGTGAAATTTGCTGAAAGTGAAAAGGTTGGTCCCATTCAGGTAAAACCTGGCGTTGGTAAGACGTAGTCTTTTCATCATTGGAGTAGGCAACGTATACCCGATTTCTACCGATTTAATACGGAGCAGGGCGCCGTTTCTCATAAACCAGGTGCTGGTTTCGTTATTGTTATCGATAAGGCTGGTGCTAAGCCGGGGCCACAACGCATAGATATTCTGGTTATCTTCACTCCAGTGATTATCCGCCCATACCTTCAGCAGCTGGCGTTGATCGTTTATAAAGGGAGAAGTTGCTTTGGAATCAATCCAGAAAGATTCGCGGCCTAATCCCTGGAAGAAAATGTTAAAGTCGAAACGATCATAACCGGAGGATATACCAAAACCATACACGATTTCAGGAGTAGTGGGGAAACCAATAGGCGCCATATCCAGCTCCGTGATTTGTCCGTCGCCATTCACATCGCGGTACTTAATATCTCCCCCGCCATATATACCGAAGTTTTGTTTCGGTGCATTTTTTGCGTCCAGGTCATCCACGAACAACCTTTCTGCGATGTATCCCCATTGCTGTCCCAGGGAGTGACCTACGTGTGATTTATTCTTTTCCGGGTAAGCCGGCTCTTCGTACACGTCAAAGCGACTGGTGGCATAGGTAAAGTTGGCCATGGCTTTGGCCCACCATTTCCGCGTGATCTGGTGTGAGTAGTCCAGCGCTATATCTATACCATGTGCAGACGCTTTACCCACGTTGGCGCTCAGCCCTGCCGACAAGCCCATGGTGGTGGGAATGGAGGTACGGGGCATGAGGATGTTGGATCTTTTCTCGCTATATACATCTACCTCCATGTTCAAACGATCAAAGAAAGAGGTCTCGAAACCGATATTGGTTTTTGCAGCCTTTTCCCAGGTAATATCGTTGTTGGCATACCGGGAAATATCGATACCGGAGAGGTTGTAATCTTTCAGGGTACCGAAGGTCATTCCTCTAAGCTTACTATTCATATCTACATTAGACAAATAAAAGAAGCGGTCTTCCGGTTTACCGATCGCATCGTTACCTACCAGGCCGTAGGTAGCCCTTAATTTAAGCTTGGTGATAACATTCTTCAGGTTCTCCCAGTATTTTTCATTGGATACAGTATACGCTACCCCGGCTGATGGGAAAAAGCCGAAGCGATGCGTTTTATAAAACCGTTCTGACCCGTTGTAGCCGAAGTTGAACTCCGCCGCGTACCGGTTATCATACAGGTAAGTGGCACGGCCCGATAGCCCTACATTCCTGAATGGCAGGGAGTTTTGGAGGCTGCCGGCGTTTCCGGTAAGGCTGTTTTTCGCGATGCCCACCAGGGTACCACTCACGCCATGCACTTTATTAAATGTTCTGCGATAGTCCAGTGCCAGTTCACCGTAAAAGTCGGATGACAGCGTTTTATCACCTTCTGAATAGTTGAGATACTCCGTGCCGGCGGGCGCCTGCGACTGGCCGGCTTCCTGGTTAATCGCTTTCAGGGAGTAGCCTTTGGTTACATAGTCGTAATTATAGGCTACATAATAAAAAGGATTATACTGCCTGGAGAGAGAGAAGTAGGCGTTGCGCTGGATATTCACCAGTCCACGCGCCGAGAGTCCTTCTGTAATGAAAGACAGCTTCTGGTTGAGCGCCAGTTGTGCATTGATGGCCGACCGGTTAAATTGTTTATATCCTTTTAGCAGATCCGCATAGGGATTATTGTACTTCCCGTCAGCGGAATTGCCAAACATGATATGCCGTACGTACTTTGTTTCTTCAGTAGGCTGGTAATAAGCCGGAAACAATACAGGGTTCGATTGCATGATCTGGTTATAGACGTCCGTTCCTCCATTGATAGGACCGGAATAGTCGTCAAAGCTACCGGAGATACGTACAATCATTTCGGTAGAGGGCGTCAGGTTGATGTTGACATTACTCCTGATAGAATAGGATTTGAGCTTGGAGTTGCTGTTAAAGTTACTCTTCTTGTCTACCTTCAGTATCCCGTTATCCAGGTTCATAGCGCCGGCTACGTAGTAGCGGGCTACTTTCCCGCCACCATTTACCGACAGGTTGTAACGTTGGTTGAGTGCGGAGTTACGCAGCAACATTTTCTGCCAGTCAGTTGCCGGGTATATTACCGGATCGACACCATTCTTAGTATTTTCAATTTTATCTTTCGGGTATAGCAGGCCTCCGAGAGGGTTCCTGGTGAGCACGGCTTCATTGGCCAGTTCCATATAAGTAATAGGATCTGCCAGCTGTACGTTTTGGGTGGAGCGGGAAACGGAATTTTCCGCCCTGAACGAAACCGTTGCAGCGCCCTCCTTACCTTCTTTGGTGGTGATTAATATAATGCCATTAGCGCCTTTAGATCCATACAGTGCGGTGGCGGTGGCATCTTTCATAATGGAAAAGCTGGCGATATCGTCCACTTGCAGCCGTGCGAGGTCTGTGCTGGTGGCCTCAATATTGTCGATGAGGATGAGGGGCGATTTCCGGTAGCCAAAGGTAGTAACCCCTCTGACAAAGAAATCGGCATTATCAAATCCCGGTTCGCCGCTGCGCTGGTAAGCGATGATACCGGCCAGTTTGCCTGCCAGCGCGTTGGTCAGGTTACTGCTGGGGATTTTTAATTCTGATGGTTTAATAGAAGTTACCGCGCCTACTACCTCTGTTTTCTTCTGTCTTCCCTGCGCGACTACTACGACTTCATCTACTTTAGACTCCAGTCGCTTCAGTATGATGCGCATTGGACCGGTGGAACGCACTGTTACATCCAGTGATTCATACCCGATAAACGATACAGTCAGCGTTGCCCCGATAGCCGGCGCCTGGATGGAGAAACGGCCATAAGCATCGGTGGTAACGCCTTTGGCAGTACCCTTCAGCTTAACCGTTGCCCCTGGCAATGGCAGGCCATCGTCGCCCATTACCACCCCGGTTATCTCAATCGCCGCTGGTGCGGCGGCCGACAGGGAATCTTTTCCCAGGGTTTCTACCGCAGTGATAATAATCCTGTTTTTTGAAATCAGGTACGTTAATGGTAGCCCTTTAAAGCAGTTTTTCAAGGCATCCGGCAGCGGGGCATTACGTACATCGATGTTAATCCCCGCAGCATTGTTTAACAGGTCGTCTTCGTAAAAAAAACGGTACCCGGTTTGGCGGTTGATTTCCTTTAACACCGTTTTCAGCGATACATTTTTCCCTGATAAGGTAACGCTCTGGCCGAAACTTATGGCGCTGGCCTGCATGCAAAAACAGAGCAGGCTAAATGCGGTAAACTTCATCATCAACAATAGTTTTGTGATTGTTTTACATCGTGGATGGGCACGGAAATGTCCTCTTAAATTCATACATTTGTTTTTGCAGCTACTCATTTTCAAATGAGTGGATGAGGGTAAATAAATAGAGAGTTATGTGCATAGCACTCCTTATCCGGACGATATTCCGGACAGTTTGCCCTTATAGCAACGTCCTGTCTCGCACACAGGGCGTTTTTTTTAAGGGCGGATTTTGGTGATATTTATTATGGTATTAGAACTATTTTCCTGTTGTTCACTTTATATTTGATTCCGGCTGTTTGCATAAAATCGAGTACTTCTGCAATACTGTCGTTGCGACCCACGATACCTGTAAAACGTTTCTGGCTTATTGGTCCTTCATAAGATACTTCCACATCGTACCAACGGCAAATCTGGCGCATAATTTCAGGCAGGGTTAGGCTGTTGAAAACAAAATTCCCCTTCTTCCAGGCCATCACTTCATCGAGGTCGATATGCTCTTTTACATTGGCGCCATCGCCTGTTAGTATAGCCTGCTGACCGGGCCGCAGCAGGACGTTATCCTTTCCGCCGGCCACTTTTACTGCGCCTTCCAATAAGGTTACTTTGAGGGCTTTTTCATCCGTATATCCATTTACGTTAAATTTTGTACCGAGTACCTGTATCTCTGTTCCCGGGGCCTTCACATGGAATGGTGTGGAAGACTTTTCTATCTCAAAATATACCTCCCCGGAAATCTCTACCTCCCGGTCGTTTTTTGAAAACACGATGGGAAAACGAATAGAGGAGGCGGCGTTCAGTAAGGCCGTGCTGCCGTCCGGGAGCGTTACCTGGAACGTTTCCCCCTTGGGTGTCGATATCTTATTATATAATACTTCACTGCTCTTTTCAGACGACGGCTGGTACACCACCTGTCCGTTGCCCTGTTTTAATACCAGCGTATTCCCCTGCCTGGCCACCATCCCGTTGCCCGAGCTATCCAACTCAACGGCGGTGCCATCTGATAAGGTAAGGATCACTTTCTTTTTGGGTGTAACAACGAGAGGGTGTTGCGCTATTTTAGCAGGATGCATGTCGCTGCGGTAATACCACCAACCTGCCACGGCTATCAGCGGAAGCAATATAGCAGCCACCTTTAACCAATGCTTGTAAAAAACGATCTTGCCTGGCTCCTTCTCTTTCACCGATTCCATTACACGGGTAAACATAGCCTCCCGGCTGTCCGGACTGGTCAATCCATCAGCCATACCGGATTCGAGCTGCTCCTGCATCTCTGTATGCAGCTCCTCATCATGGGCCGCCAGGTGCTTCGATAACTCTTCCGCCGACATCTTGCCGTCCAGGTATGCCTTTATTATACTGCGAAATCGTTGCATATTACTTGCATCACCAGTGCTGTTGTAACTGGTTCAAGATATAAAGACACCTGATTATTGAAAATGTACCAGTGGGAATTAGTGTAATGAGAAAAAAATTATTACGAAAAGAATGGTTTGTTCATCAGAGTGTTCATGGAGATATTCCCGGATAGATTGCAGGGCGCGTGACAAGTGGTTTCTGACGGTATTCCTGGATAATCCCAGTTGCAGCGCTACATCGCCCAGCTTGAGTCCTTGCAGCTGGTTGAGCTGGTATACCACTTTCTGCTGAGGCGGCAGGCTATTGATAGCATTGGCAATAAGGCTACGGGATTCTTTCAGTACATATTCGCTTTCGGGTGATCTGAGACCGTCGGGTTCTTCAGATAACAGTTGCCTGAGATAATCTTTTTCCACCCGTAAACGACGTAGCTCATTGATAATCCGGTTGCGCGCAATAATAAAGATATAATCTGCCATATTCCTGATGGCAGGCAAAGTGGCCCTTTTTAGCCATATCTTAACAAAAACATCCTGCACGATCTCTTCCGACAACTGCGGTGATTTGGTATAAGTATAGGCAACGCCATAAATTCTATCTGCATAGATATCAAACATCTGCCGGAAGGCGGCTTCATCTCCACCGGCCACCAGGAGCAAAGTCTGGAAACTACAAATGGGCAGGGTGTTTGACGCGATCATGCTAGCTCAAAATTTTCCTTCAACAACGTGATGGCGCTAAAAGTAAGGATTATTTATTCTCGTAGGGAGTGGTGGGTTGGCGGGTATAAGATACCAGCGTCAAAAATAAATGGCAGTGACTATGCTCTTAATTTCCTTAAAGTCAATACCAATGTACGTCTCGTCAAATTCTGACTTTTTGATAGCCTGTTAAAAAAGAGGCTATGTAGTTTTTATTGGTCAAAAAAGCATCGGAATTTGATAACATCGTTGTGAAATTTACTATTTGGGGAAAGAATTTCTGGTTGCTTCTAATAGCCAGGGAAACTGCTTTGATGTTCATTAATTGCAGTTAATAAATATTTTCAATACTTTCAACCGGTCATTGACGTAAGCAAACCGAGAGATCGATTCGTTAATTGGCCGCCCTCAAATTTTTCAAAAAGGTTCCAAATATGATTTACAAACTTAAGTTTCATTTCGCAGCCCTTTGCTGTTCAATCCCTTTGCTAGGTGCAGCGCAGGAAAAGCAACCAGCCGAATACGTAAACCCATTTATTGGAGCCACAACCAGCACAAAAATAGCTGCCTCTGCTCATGGCGGGGGAAAGACTTTCCCTGGGGCCACAACCCCGTTTGGATTAACGCAACTCAGCCCGAATACCATAACCGGGGGAGATAATGGTTCTGGCTATAGCTATGAACATAAATCAATTGAAGGATTTGCGTTTACACAAATGAGCGGAATTGGGTGGTATGGTGACTTGGGAAATTTCTTGGTAATGCCAACCACAGGCCCATTAAAAACGAATTCCGGTAAAGAGGAAAACGGTATCAAAGGATATCGCTCTTACTATGACAAATCAACAGAGCAGGCTAAGGCAGGATATTATTCTGTGAAGCTGACAGACTATAATATCAGGGCAGAAATGACAGCATCTCCCCATGGTGGTATCATGCGATTTACATTTCCTGCCAATAAGCAATCGCGTATACAAATTGACCTGGCCAGAAGAGTAGGTGGCACCTCTACCGAACAATATGTTAAAGTAGTGAATGATCACGCCATTACCGGCTGGATGAAATGCGACCCTTCCGGTGGTGGATGGGGAAATGGAGATGGAAAGCCCAATTACACCGTTTACTTTTACGCGGAGTTTAGCAAACCGCTGAAAAATTATGGCATTTGGGAAGTAGCCATCGCCCCAAATGCAAACCGCAAAAGGGAAGCCATAGAAAGTACAGATTTTCAATCATTAACAGCCCATGCAAATATTTTAACGGGATGTAATGAAAAACAAGGCAAGCATCTTGGATTTTATACCACATTTAATACGAGCGAGGGGGAACCAGTTTTGCTGAAAGCAGGTATTTCATTTGTGAGTATGGAAGGTGCCCGGAAGAATTTGCAGCAGGAGATTACCGATTGGGATTTTAACGCGATAGCTGACAGAAGCACGCAAATGTGGAATGATGCTTTAGGTAAGATAAAAATAAGTGGCGGAACAGCTGAACAAAAAGTAATCTTCTATACCGCTTTATATCACAGCATGATTGATCCCCGCTCTTTTACTGATGTAGATGGAAATTACCCGGGGGGAGATGGGAATATTCATCACACCAGCAAGTTTACCAAACGTACTATATTTAGTGGATGGGATGTATTCCGCAGTCAAATGCCCCTACAAACTATCATTAACCCTCGCGTAGTTAACGACATGATCAATTCGCTGGTGGAGCTGGCAGAAGAGAACAAAACCAAATACCTGGAGCGATGGGAATTTCTAAATGCCTACAGCGGTTGTATGATAGGCAACCCCGCAGTGGTGGTATTAGCAGACGCCTATATGAAAGGTATCCGTGATTATGATGTAGCAAAGGCCTATGAATTTGCAGGCAATACCATGCAGCGACTGGGTAACGGTCAATTAGGTTACACCCCCGGAGACATCTCAAGTACACTAGAGAATGCCTACGATAATTGGTGCCTGGCACAATTGGCCCAGGATCTAGGTAAGCAGGAAGACTATAAGAAATTAATCAGTCAGTCAAAAGATTATAACAACGTATTCGATACTTCTGTTGGCTGGTTTAGGCCAAAGGATGCGAAAGGTAATTGGTCAGCATGGCCAACAGCAGGTAGGTTGGAACAATCATACGGGTGCGTTGAAAGCAACCCCTATCAGCAGGGCTGGTTTGTACCACATGATATAGAAGGGCTGACCGCGTTATTAGGAGGCAATGACAAAGCCCTGGCCGATCTGGAGAACTTTTTTGAAAAGACTCCCGATAGCATGTTATGGAACAATTATTACAACCATGCAAATGAACCTGTACATCACGTACCATTTATGTTCAATGCAATGGGACGACCTTGGCTAACCCAAAAATGGGCCAGAACTATCTGTGAAAAAGCATATCATAATTCAGCCGAGAAGGGTTTGGTGGGTAACGAAGATGTTGGTCAAATGTCGGCCTGGTATGTTTTAGCAGCAATAGGGATACATCCTTTATGTCCCGGCGACAACCGCTATCAGATCTGTACCCCTTTATTTGATACCATTACTATTCAATTGGATAGTAAGTATGCCAGTGGTAAAAAATTCATTATAAAAACAATCAACAACGCTCCTGAAAATAAATATATTAAATCGGCTAAACTAAATGGAAAGACTTATGAAAAGAGTTGGCTGGATCATAACGTGCTGCGTAATGGTGGTACATTGGAGTTAACATTGAGCCCCGAGCCCAATCGCAACTGGGGGTCGAAGTGAATAGTTGATAGCGATGCATAGCAGAGATCAGTAGATGTAGTTATCCAGTAACATTATCCGCTTTCATCCGTTTAACCAGATAAACCTTCTGTATGAAAGCAAACATCTACCTATTTCTACTGTTACTTACCAGCGTCTTCTTTATTTCCTGCAAGAAAAGTGACATCGCTTATGAAAACGATTTTAATACCAGCGTACAATCCTGGATGAACTTCAAAGCAGCATCGGGCAACTCCTACCGTTATGTCGTTAACTTTTACTCCTGGACCGGGTTTAGTACGGAAACGGTTATTACCGTTAAAAAAGGGAAAGTGGTACAACGCAGCTTTACCGGCACACGCCGGATTGACAGCCTCCCGGGTCAGCGTGAGGTATACCTGCAGTGGACGGAAGACGAAAGTAAAGTAGGTTCACATGGAGATGCCTATCCTCCTCAAACGTTAGATGAAATATACCGGGCGGCGAAAGAGCGGTGGTTGATAAAGCGCAGTAACGCCAAAACCTATTTTAGAGCGGAGAATAATGGAATGATATCCAGTTGTGGGTATATAGAGAATGGCTGTATGGATGACTGCTTCCAGGGCATTGATATTAGTCTCATCGAAAAAATATAAAGCAGTAGTCATTGTTTGACCGCCCCGATTTCCCGTTTGGCGCTGGTATTTATGTTGATCAGCGCCCATCCCCTGCTCAACCTAAACTTTCCTGTTTGTTCCTAAATTAAAACAATGTATTTTGGTTTTCCGGAAAACGGGATGAATTTTTATATTATCAATCAAATATTGACAATCGATTGCATGCAGCATACTTCACTTCACGATAATGAGGAACCTCTTGCAGTGCTTCAGCAAATCGGAAAGGGCGATGAACAAGCGTTCCGCTGGCTGTTTCAATACTATTCGCCCAGACTTAACCAGTTTGCCTATTCTATCGTTAAGGTAAGGGAAGCAGCAGCAGAAATAGTGGATGATGTATTTATCCGGTTCTGGCGGCAACGGGAAAAGGCGCCGGCCATTGCTAATATCCGCGTATATCTTTATATCGCTGTAAAAAACAGCGCCCTTAATTACCTTTCTTCCAAAGCCCACCGCCAAATAACAGCACCATTCAATCATATCGATATTACGTTGAGCCATAACGAGGCGCCGGATGAAAAAATGATCAGTACAGAACTGATGCACCGGATTACGGCGGCGGTGGAAGCGCTCCCACCCCGGTGTAAAATGATTTTTAAACTGGTACGGGAAGATGGTCTCCGGTACCAGGATGTAGCCGACATCCTCCACCTGTCGGTGAATACGGTAGATGCTCAGATGGTCATTGCGGTGAAACGTATATCGGAAAAAGTGCAGGCCCATTTTACCGCCTTCCCGAAAAAAGCCGTCAAAAAATAATTTCAATTCCTTTAAGGTCATCTCCACATTTCCCTGTCTGTATAGTTAACTAAGGTTCCAATGCATAACGACAGGATTGCCCAACTAATCGCCAGAAAACTATCCGGAGAGGCCTCTCCGGAAGAAATAAAGGAGCTGGACGCGCTTTTATCCGCGCATCCGGGAGATGCCTATTTCCTTTCACTCCTGGCTGATTACTGGTCCACGCCCGTATTGCCGGCGGCCGATGAAAATGCAGACCCCGAAGCACATTTCCGCCAGGTGCTGGATGCTGCCAGCGGTGAAATGCCCGGGGAGCCCGTAGCGGGGCCAACTTACCATAGCCGTTCACGTTACAGGATAATCCGTCGCCTTTCCATTGCCGCAGCCCTCGCGGGATTGACAGTTCTTTCCTGGTGGATAATAACCCGAACAGGGTACCTGTCCCCTACCGCTATGGCCAACCGTATAGAAACCATTGCCAAGCCGGGGGCCAAATCGAGATTGTTACTCCCCGACGGCAGCGTGGTATGGCTCAATTCCGGGAGCCGGCTCAGTTACCCTGCCAACTTCATAGATTCTGTCCGGGAGGTGGAACTAGAAGGAGAAGCTTATTTTGATATTGCTAAAAATCCGGAGCATCCTTTTATTGTGCGCACTCGCGACATCAACATCCGGGTACTAGGTACAGCCTTCAATGTGAAATGTTACCCGGAAGATCATAAAACGGTCGCCACACTGATCAGCGGCCTGGTGCAGGTATCCGGAACCCAAGCACAACACCAGGAGGTGCTGCTGCATCCACACGAAAAAGTGGTCGTTCACAGGCTGCCGCAACAAACAACGCCTGCTGCCGGCCAACCGGGGTCTGTCGCGGTTCCCGAAGGGATGGTGATTCAACGTCTCGCAAAAAATACAGCAGATACTTCGATGGTGGAAACAGCCTGGGTTTATAATAAACTGGTGTTTGACGGCGAAAATTTCAGGGAGATATCTGATGAAATGGAAAGATGGTTCAATGTGAGGATCGTTTTTCATGACGACACGATAGCAGGATACCGGTTCCACGCAAAATTTGAAAATGAAAGTCTCAATAACGTGCTGTCAGCGCTTCAGCTATCGCTTCCTTTCACATTTAAAATCACTAATAATGAAGTAAATATTTACAAGTAGCAGCAAAAAAAAACGGGAAATGCGGCAAACATTCCCCGATGAAGTCTAATGTTTCAGAAACCTCCGATCGGGAAAATCAACGGGTTTCTTCTCCTTAAACCATAAATGTAAAGTTATGAAAAAAAACGCCCCCCCAATCAGTGGGGTTATGATGCCACGTGTGCTTAAATTCCTTCTGTGTATGAAGCTTTCCTCTTTTTTAGTCATTCTTACAGCTTCCCAGGTTAATGCTACAAAACTATTCAGCCAAAACATTACCGCCAGCTTTGAGCAGGTGGAGTTGCGCACCATCCTGAATGTTATTGAGAAAAAAGCCAAAGTCCGTTTTCTTTACAATTATGATCTCTCCTGTCTGACAAAAAAAATGGACTTCTCCGTGAAGAACGCTAGGGTGGCTGATGCCCTCAACAAGCTATTAGAGCATTCCGGGCTGCGCTACCAGCAAATGGAAAATAACCTGATCGTTATCTCCCCGGTAAAAACCAACGAAGCCGCAGATCAATCACAGGTAACCATTACCGGGCTGGTAACAGACAACAGTAATCAGCCCCTGCCTGGTGTAAGCATCAACATTAAAGGGACGGCTATCGGCACTACCACCAATGCCGAAGGGCGTTACAAGCTGAATGTCCGGTCTTCCAATGATATCCTGCTGTTTACCTATATCGGGTTTGCCCCACAGGAGCAACCACTTACCGGTAGAACTACGCTCAACGTCACACTGGTAGCGGTATCCAGCAACCTCAATGACGTAGTTGTAGTTGGATACGGCACGCAGAAAAAACAAAACGTTACCAGCGCCATCGCATCGGTTCCCATGCAGGATCTAAGGGATATGCCCGTTTCAAACGTAGCCTCCGGCCTGCAAGGCAAAATAGCCGGTGTGGTGGTGCAACAAAATTCCGGTAGTCCCGGCAAAACGCCCGCTATCAAGGTAAGGGGCTTCGGCTCTATCTCTGCAGGCACCAGTCCCCTGATCGTAGTAGATGGCAACATCGTGTCTGCCTCCGCCTTCGGCTTGCTGGATGCAGAAGAAATTGACAAAATTGATGTGCTGAAGGATGCCTCCTCTGCGGCGATCTACGGATCCCGCGGCTCCAACGGGGTGATCCTCGTCACTACGAAAAGAGGCCGCCCCGGCAAAACAACCTTGGGACTGAATGTGTACACTGGGTTTCAGCAGGTCACTAAAAAACTGGATATGCTGAACTCGCAACAATATGCCGCATTCTCCAAAGATGCCGCCAACAACGCGTATCTCGACAATGTACCCGGCGCCCAGGTATCCGACCCCAACAGCGCAAGACCGTCCAACTTCCTGCGTTACCGGTATCCCCGCGGAGATCTTTTTGATTGGTTTAATTTTGATGATCCCGCAAAAGTGGCTGCACTACCGGATAACAACTACCAGGACCTTATCTTCCGGACAGCCCCTATCAGCAATTACCAATTTTCCGCTACCGGTGGTACTGAAAATGTGCAGTATGCTGTGAGCGCAGGTTACCTGAAACAGGATGGCATCATCCGGAAATCAACCATGGATCGCTACACCTTGCGGGCCAATGTGGATATTAAAGCCGCGCCAAAGCTCACCATCGGGGTGAACATCAACCCTTCTTACAAAATAACGCAGGAGGTTAAATCTGATGGGCACTGGGCAGACAACGGCATCATCAATGCTGCACTCAATGCCATCCCTATGGCGCCTGTCTATAGCGCCGATGGCAGCTATTCTTCCCAAACAGCCCTCGCCGCACCTTACAACCTGCCAGGGATCACGAATCCGGTAGCCAACATCACAGAATACAATAGTCCCTTCCAGGAAGTCAACCTACTGTCCAATGCCTACGCGGAATATAAATTTCTTCCCAACCTCAAATACCGGGTTTCCGGCAACGCCAATATTTATCAGAACAGGAGAAATGCCTATACTACATCAAAGATGCCTTTGAACCAGCTATTACCCCCTACTGCCGCGGTGGGAAGAGCATTTTCAGAACAGGGCATCAGCTGGCTGGTGAACCAGGTATTGAGCTATGATGTATCCTTCAATAAAGTACACAACCTGGAAATATTGGCTGGCACCGAATCCAATAAATTACAATACCAATCTTCCGAGGCAGTAGGTAATACCTTCGCCAATGATATCGTACAAACGTTGAATGCCGCAGGACAACCAGCATCCGTCACTTCCCAGACCATGGAAAATGCTACGGTGTCTTACTTTGCCAGGATAGACTATAATTATAAGGCCAAATACCTGTTGAAAGTATCGGTGCGTCGCGACGGCTCTTCTGTCTTTGGCCCCGATAACAGGTTTGGTACATTCCCGGCCGTATCTGCCGGCTGGAGAGTAACAGAAGAACCATTTATGAAAAATCTGCCGGTGCTATCGGAGCTAAAGCTGCGCGCCAGCTACGGTCTTTCCGGCAATAATGCGTTTAATATCTCCAGCTCCAATGCCTCCAATAACTATTACCCATATGCAGGAAACGTGGGCTCCACCAACTATAGCTTTTACAATAATATTGCTACGGGTCTTGCTATCAGCACCCTCGGCAATCCCGGCCTGAGCTGGGAACGTAACCAACAACTGGATCTGGGCGTGGATATTGGCCTGCTACAAAACAGGATTTCACTCACCGTTGACTATTACGACCGCCTCACCAAAGACTTGTTGCTTTCTGTAAATGTACCCACGCTGACCGGCTTTAGCACGGCTGTTAAAAACATCGGCAAAATGAGCAACAAAGGATTTGAGTTTGGGGTAACGAGTTATAATCTCACGGGTGCTTTCACCTGGAATACCAGCGCCAACTTGTCGTTCAACCGGAATAAAGTACTGGCGTTAGGTCCCACAGGCGACCCTATCCTCAGTGGCAGCGGCGTGGGAGAAACCAATATCACCATGATTGGCCAGCCTATTGGAAGTTTTTACGGCTACCGGCAGCTGGGTATTTTCAAAGATGCAGCCGACCTGCATACCAATCCGCATGACAACACCACCCGGCCTGGCGATGTGAAATATGAAGATGTAAATAAAGACGGAATCATAGACGCGAAAGACAGGACCCTGATTGGTAATAATCAGCCAGACTTTATCTATGGCATGAACAATATCTTCTCTTATAAAAATATTGATCTGGCCATTTCCATACAGGGTACACAGGGCGGTAAGATCCTCAACCTGAGCCGCCGCTTTTTTGATAACCTGGAAGGCGGAGGCAACAACCTCACCCTGGCGCTGGACCGCTGGCGTTCTCCGGAAGAACCAGGTAATGGTAAAGTACCACGGGCCAATGGACGTACCACCGGCAACAACAATGCGGTATCTTCCCGCTGGGTAGAGGATGGATCTTATCTGCGTATCCAGAATATAAGCCTGGGCTATAGGTTACCTAAGCCTGTTACCGACCGTATCCGGCTACAACGGTTACGCATATACGCTTCGGTACAGAATCTTTATACCTGGACCAAATACCTGAACTATAATCCTGAAGTAAGTAATTATGAAGGACCGCTTACCGGTGGGGTTGATTATGGCAGCTATCCGCTGGCTCGCACCGTGACCTTTGGTATCAACGTTGGCTTTTAATGTACCGTTTCCACTACAAAAAATTGACGTATCATGAGATTCAATCATCGCACTATATACAAGACAGCATTACTTGCGCTTATGTTGTCGTCTTGTGGCAAAGGCTTTATAGACCTGAAGCCGGTATCCGCTGTTACCACCGATAACTTTTACAAGACAGCCGAAGACTTTAAGAATGCCGTCAGCGGCGCCTATAACGCCCTGCGAACAGGAGGTACTTATGGAGTAGACAGTTATATTTTTGGAGAAATCAGGTCTGATAACTCCCTCCCCGTCGCTTCCGGCTCTGTGACTGACCAGGATGAATTTGACCGCTTTTATATCCGCACCACCAATCCGTATATCAACAACCGCTGGAGCAACAGTTACACTTCCATTGCCCGCTGCAACGCCATTATCGGGCGCATTGACCCTATTGCAATGGACAATACGCTGAAAGCCCGGTATGTCGGGGAAGCTAAGTTTCTCCGCGCCCTCTTTTATTTTAATCTCGTTCGCACATTTGGAGATGTGCCACTGGTATTAAAAGAGATCACCAACCCGGATGAAGGGTACCAATATGGCAGAAATCCCAAGGCCGAAGTATATACTCAAATAGAAAAGGATCTTACAGACGCTATCGCCGCATTACCGGTTTCCTATACCGGGGCAGACGCAGGACGGGCCACGCAAGGCGCTGCCAGGGCTATTTTGGGCCGTGTATTGCTGACGCAGAAGAAATATGCTCCTGCGGCGGAACAACTAAAAGCCGTAATTGGCCAGGGCCAATATGCATTGGTGCCTGTGTATGCAGACTTCTTCAAAGTGAGCAACAAAAACAATAAAGAAGCCATTTTTGATGTGCAGTACCGGTCAGGCGGCGTAGGGCAAGGTAACCCATGGCCCAATTCATTTGCACCGCAAAACTCCGGCAATGCAGTAATCATGTTTGGTGGGGGCGGGAATAATACGCCTACCGACGACCTGGTAAATGACTATGAAGCGGGCGATCAGCGAAAAGCAGCCACCATTGCTACTTCCTATGTTAATGCCAGCGGCGCTACCATCCCCGGTAACTTCGTGAAGAAATATTTTGATGTACCCGCCATGGCCAATGATAATGGAAATAATATTCCGGTCATCCGTTATGCAGATGTGATACTGATGTATGCAGAATGTTTGAACGAGGCTGGCTACGTAGCTGGCGGCGATGCTTTTACCTATCTCAATAACGTACGTAACCGTGCCGGGCTGGTAAGTCTTACCGCGACAGACGTTCCTACCCAGGCCGCATTCCGGCTCGCCATGGAGCATGAAAGAAGAGTGGAATTTGCATTTGAAAACCTGCGCTGGTACGACCTGGTAAGAACAGACCGCGCTATCACTGTTCTTAATGGGAAGTCAGCCCAGATAAACCTGGTAAACCCTGTTACTCAACAGAACCTGGTATTTCCTATTCCGCAAAGCCAGATAGACATTAATAAAACGAAGATTACGCAGAACGAAGGATCTAACTGATAAAAAAATGGCGATGGATGTACTCTCCAGTATATCCATCGCTATTAAATAATGTTACCCGTTAATGGGTTTATAGCTTAAGCATTTATCGACTATTTCTTCAGCAGTAGGCTCATAGACAGATATGTCATCTACCCGGGCATTATAATTTTCGGGATAAAAGAACAAACTGCTCCCATCGGGATAGGGTACATTCCTGTCGAATATTTCCATCAGCTGCTGTATTTCCTCTTCGCTTCCGTCGGCAGTAATTATTCTGTTCCCCAGGCCAATTAGTTCTGCTCTTGTCATGGGGTTATGCAGGTTTAGTTCAGTTAATGCTTCGTAGAAATCAATATTCTTAATTTGCCTGATAAGTCCATGAAATCTATGATCTCGTTCCTTCCTTTTATTTAGTCCCTGCGCCAGATATAAAAGTGTCTCATACCTCATCTTACCCAAGTTAGCCTCTATCTCGGTTATTATATCTACTGGAACTTTACCATCAATATAAAGCCTGTAAATTACTTCCATTGCATTTGCCTGTGTCCAGTCATATTCTCCAAAGGCTATTGATTTAAGCCAATGTAGAGCCTTTACATCTAACTGATAAACAAGCTCAAAGATAGTATATTGACAAACCAACAACCACGCTCCCAGCCCAAGTTGTTGTCTATTAATATCCAGGGGAACCTCGGGAGGCTGATGCAGCTTTTGACGGAGGTATGCTAAATCATCAATGCCGATGTTTTCAGCTTCCTGTCTGGCCCTTTCCTCAAACAATTCTTCATTAGTCAATAACGCTTTTCCGAGATCAATAATCAGACAATCAATATCTTTTTCTTTCATTGTCAATTTATAATAATATATACTAAAGTGGCGACAACAGTCCTGCTACTTCTCCCGGAATGTCATCACACTACCTGATAACAGGTCGTGAATCGCTCTTCTTTCCTTGTTGGTATGTATTGTTAAAAAAGATACCCAGCCGAGGAAAAACTTTACCAGGTAGCGGAGCAATGCCTTGTGAAATGGCAGGCGCCTCTTAGTATTATAATGCTGTCGTACGCGGATACCTTTGATATAGTTGCCGACAGTGGCTCCCAACGTGGTAAACAATGGCTCGTACACAATCCATACGAAAACAAATAAGCCGATCCGTACCCCATCCGGTACTTCTCCTACTTGTTCCAGTAAGGTGCCGAAAATGAACATCAACAAAACGATAAAGAGCAGGTCAATAAAAGTCGATTGTACTCTGGCACCTAATAGTGGGTATTCTTTTTCGACTTCGGGTTCTAATAAAAGGATGTCTTCCATAGTGATAATATAGGGGATTAGGCATGTAAAATAAGAAAAAATGCAGTAATCACCTTCTTTACAAAAAGAGCCTCGCAGGATTTCTGCGAGGCTCTTTTTGTAAATGATTTATACTGAAGTATCTTACTTTTTAGCTGCTTTCAGGTTGAAACCAATTTCAACATCTTTGCTGATCATCCAGTTTTCTGGGCTCCCTTCTGTTTTGTAGCTGATACCCCAGGCAGATCTGTCGATCACAAATTTTGCAGTAGCAGTTACATCGTTAGCCGCTACGGTGATTTGTGCAGGGAATGTAATGTTCAGTGTACTGTCTTTCAGGGTAAGGTTACCGCTGATCAGGTTAGTAGCGCCAGGCAGCAGGCTTTTTTGTTTAGCACTGTCGTAAGGAGCTATGCCGGTAATCACAAATTTTGCTGATGGATACTTGGCTACGTCGAAGAAATCGCCGCTTTTCAGGTGACCTTCCAGGTCAGATGCTTTCTTGTCTGGTTCGGTAATGGATGCCGGATCTACAGCCAGGGCAGCCAGGTTTACATTAAAGCTACCGCCGGTAACAGCGCCATTTTCCACGTTAAGACTACCATCTGTTACTTTGATTGTGCCAAAGCGTGGCGCAAATCCACCTTTGTGGGTAGCACGCCATTGAACGGTTGTAGTGGTGGTGTCGATTGCATAGGCTGTGCCGGAGGCTACAGCTGCTTCTTTCTTTTCTTCGGTCTTCGCCTGGTCGGTAGAAGCACCGCCACATGCTGCCAAAGTGGCCAGCAGGATAAATGCAGGTACTGTTTGCTTCATAAATTTAAATTAAAACTATGTATAAGCCATCGAAATTAGGGGTTTTAATTTAAAGCATGTTACAACACATTGAAAAATATCAATATTATAACAATTCTTTTACATTACTATCCTCAAGAAGCCTGTTTAGAGCATAATCACCGAATCGATCCTGGATACCTCCTTATAGTAGGCAATCACTTCCTCCTCATCCTGCACCTGCACCTGTACCGTAAATGACTTATACTTTCCGCCGGAAGAACTGGCCTCTGTGAGGCGGGCACCCGTACCCTCGAACATAGATTTCAATGCGCTGATCTTATCGGCTTCTGCTTTTATGATGAACTTAAAAGTATACTCAGTAGGGAATACGATGGATTGCTGCAGTAATGAACGAAAATTTTCATATGGATCTCCGTTTAAGCTGGCATTTTTATTTTCATCTATTGACATATTGTACCTGTTTAGCTGCGTTAACTGGCAAAATTAGCTTAAAAAAACATTCTTACGGCCTCTGAGGGAGATTATCTCTCACATCAGTCCCACGCTAACATCCCTGCCTCTTAGTAACCAGCATTATTTGTACCGGCTATTGTCGTACAAAAAACAGTATCTTGCACACCGTTTAACCCCCATCATCATCACACCATGATTACTTATATCAACGAAGGAGATATCTTCCTCATTCCCGGCGTCAACAACTATGCACACGGGTGTAATTGCGCAGGCGCTATGGGCAAAGGAATTGCCGTTACATTCAA
The DNA here is from genome assembly GCF_012726295.1 of Chitinophaga sp. Ak27. GTDB lineage: Bacteria > Bacteroidota > Bacteroidia > Chitinophagales > Chitinophagaceae > Chitinophaga. Next base: position 577,810 of record NZ_JABAOB010000001.1, read on the forward strand.
AGAAAAATTCCCTAAGATGTACCAGGAGTACAAGCAATTATGCCGTAATAAGCAATTTACTCCCGGAGACGTTTTTATGCATAATTATGGCGGAGGTATGGTATTCAATCTTGGTACACAGCAGTCTTGGACGACTAAAGCAACTATCGAAGCAGTAGCAACCTCCCTCGGAAAAATGCTCTGGCTGGCAAAAGAAAACCACGTTGACAAAATTGCGCTCCCAAAAATCGGTGCCGGCCTGGGAAAGCTGGATTGGGACGATGTAAAACAGGTAATTGACAAGCAAGCAGCCGCCTACCCGGATATAGCATTATTTGTGGTAGAGAATTTCAAAGGATAAACACTACCAAATAATCAGCTCCGTATATGCTTTACCGATATATTCCCGGAAGTCTCTTACCTTTTGTACGTCAAGCGTAGCTATATGCAGCTCCCAAACGGCCGCATCTTCCATCCATGGATCAGTTAATACATGCACTATTCCGGGGCCGGATTGACGCATATCGTAAGGCCATGCCAGGGCAATATCGAAGATAGCCTGGTTCTTCCAAACAGTTAATAGCTCTCCTCCACCAATTACGGCCCATTGCTCATCGTCGCTGATCATGGCGCAAGTGGGATTTCCGTAGAACCAATTGATATAAGTGACTTCTTTGGTAGCTAAATGAAATAAATAACCATTTTCATACAGGCTGCCTACCAACAGGCTTTTGCTCTCAGCATGTTTCACAAAAGCAGTATCCCGCTGTAATTTCCATAAATCTGTCATAGCGTTAAATATCCTTAGTATGAAAAAACAACACCCCTTCTTTCCCCTGTAATACCCTTCACTCCTATAAAGTTATCACACAAAATATTCTTTCAAGATAGCTTTTAATAATAATCGTTTCAAAATCATTGGACACCGGCAATTTCCTTTCAATTTTCAACTTTACTAGCCTTTTTTAAACTTCAGGCGTACACTTCCTTTGCATACTTTTGTAAGTATATATGACGTCATATAAAACATGCTGTAGCTGTACAATTAATTTGACAACCCTTTTTTTTAAACCAATACCAGAACTGAATCATCCCACTACTTATTAATTATGAAAGCAACAAAAATGCCTACAGCACGAAAGTGATCACTACCGGCTCCTGGCATATGGTCACCTGCATATACGACCTGGTTCAGCAAAAAATAACCATGTATATCGATGGTGTGCTGGATAATACAACTACCGGCGTATTACCTGCCAATGCCCCCGCTACCGCTAAATTATATATTGGCCGCGATGATATCTATTCTCCTACCAATGGCTATTTTGTCAAAGGAGGAATGGAAGAAATCCGTATCTACGGCAGAACATTGACAGCTACAGAAGTACAACAGCTCCTGAACCTGAACAACTAACCTGGTTTATTCGGATAGAAAACGCCCATGCAGTTGCTACATGGGCGTTTTCATTTATCACGCTTTTACCTGTTGATTCCATTACTCCATCGTATAATTCACAATCAGCCAGGCGCCTGCTATCGTACCTTTCACGGCATTAAAGTTCTGCACGGTAAAGTTGTAATCAATATGATCACCGGGCAGCTTCAATGACCCGGTAATTACGCTGATCGGGTCTATCAGCTGTATCTGGCTTCCAAACTTACTGGCATTCTTGGTCATAGCCTGGGCGGCAGCGCCGTTAACAGATACCATCAGGTTACCACTGTTGCTGGTGAGTACAAACAAGGCTACGCTCTGTATGGTAACCTTTATAGCGTTATTCTGCGTAAAATACGGTAACCCCGCCTTGGTAAGGCTACCACTGAAAGTACCGGTGCCATTCATAAATGCATACCAGTTATCAGACAACTCATGCCTCAGGTCAAACATCCGGAAAAGTCCCGCTACCGGCACACTGTCCACGATCTTCTTGAACAGTATTTTCAGGTAGTCGGTAGTTTCCTTCTTGAACAACCCTCCGCCCTGCCGGGATGTATAGCTCATCTGGATGATTACGTCGGTGATACTCTGGTAATCGAATTGTGCCAGCGAAGCCGGATCGTTCATTTCCAGGTGCCAGGAGCTAATGGCGCCGGTGCCTTCGAAAGGCAGGTATCGGTCATCATGGAAATTCAGTTCAAATAACCCGGTATCATTCTGTGCGTGGCTGGTGGCAATAGACTGGATGGCGCCAATGTTGTACGTAAATCGGTCATCCCCGCCGTCTTTTTCCACGTATTTATCATAAGCATCTGCCCCCGCCGGATTGAGCTGTGTATTCTTACGGTATCTATTGCTCACCTGTGATAAAGTGCAGGATACCGCCACCAATGGACCGCTGATACAAGGTATGCTTACTGAAATGGCTTTGATCCGACGCAGGTAATGACCCGGGTAGTCCATGTCAAACAACATTTCCGGAATATTGATATCGCATTGACCGGTATTGCGTAACTGCATCAGGGCTTCTGGCGATAATGCAGCAATAGAAATATTCTTGGTCAGCTCAAATTCACGTTGGTTATTCTTTAGGTAATTGGATTCCAGCCGTTTTACATCTAGCAGCAGCCGGTCGCCCGACAAGAGTCCCTTCTTCATTGTATCCCAATAGTTGTACTGGATCACATCACTATCGGCCGCCAGTTCAAACTGATAGCATTGTTCCGCTTGTTTAGCCATGGCAAATGCCAGCTGGTACGATTGAAAATAAAGGGTACTGATCTGCCCGGTCATCCAGGCATAAAGGTCTTTATTGGTATACTTGCTGGTCATAAATGTATTCACCTCCTGCGCCTGTTGAATCCTCAACTGTTGTGTGGTGGTTTCTTTTACTGCAATATCTTTACGGATATTCGCCACCACTATCTGCTGGTCTACCTGTGCCATTTCCAGGCTGGCCAGGTCTTTCTGGAGGTTCCAGTCGTCCATTCTGCGCTGGTATGCGCCAATGTTACCAATCAGGCCAGAGGTAGAATGCAGGATACCAGCAATGCCGCGAAACAGGGTACCAAACTGCCCGGTGGAACTACCTACGTTGTTACCACCAAAAGATACCGTAACTACCGGCGATCCGCCAAAACCGGCGCCCCCACCAGTAATAATAGGTATCATATGTGTACCGCCTGATGTAGCATCCAATACGGTAGCTACGATCTCAGAGATAATGGCACCGGCAGAAATACCAGCCTGGGCTATTTCCCATCCATTCATAAAGTCACGGCTGCTGTAGTAATCGAATTTTTTCTGGGAAATGGCTTTGGTTTTCTGCAAGGCATCGATCGACTGTGTAGCTTCTTCCACCTGCGTTTGCCGGATAAGTAATAGTTGTTGCTGTAGCTTTATTTCCTCGCCCGCTCTCAACAGGGCCAATGCCTCGTTGTCTTTCTTCTCCAGGGCAGACAGCAATGCGGCTCCCATAGCTTTTACCTGTTCTGCCAACTCGGTTGCTTTCTGCAAGATGACATGGAAGCGATACAACGGCAGTGGCGCATTGAGCATCGCTGTCACCGCACTGATATCTAACCCCGCTGCAGCTGCACGCACCAGCATACCAGGATCTATTGGCGGTGCAAATAATGCCAGTACACGGTGCACCCCATTGATGTCTTCACAGTTGCGGATCTTGTATAACCTGTCTGCAATAGTATCCCAGTAAGACAACAAATGATCATTGGCCGGGATACAGAAGTAAAGGGAAGACACGGTATTATGCGGTGTGGGCAGCTCTGCGCCCTTATGTGGCAACAGGTTCAGGTCAGGTACCAGGTTCTCCAGGTCTACCATAGCGTTGCTAAAAGCATCCAGCTTCAGTTCCAGCTGGTTGTAAGTTTCATCCGGAACTGGTACCGCCGGTGGAATGATCATGGGCTTTGGCCCCAGCAACTTATCCGCGAGGATATACATTTGCGTTGCCTGTACGAGCGACTCCATAGTATTCTGCATAAACAGGTTGTCGCCCCATGCAATCAGGTTATCCAGGTATTTCATGAGCAGCGCTTTCTGATAAGCCAGTGGCCGGGTACGGGCTACTTCATGTGGCATAAACGGATTTTCCCGCCAGCTTTCTACAGCATTCACCAGGTCCTTATAAACAGTCCCGGTAGGATCACTGGCAATATCAGTCAGGATAGTATCGATACGTTGGTTCACATAATCAAAGAACTCATGGAAAGGTTTCGTGATCCAGTACTTCTGTGGAGCACTGCCACCGGCTCCTCCAATAGGATTAAAAATATAATGATACCATTTCCGGGCCTCTTCAAATTGCTGGTTCTGACTCAGCTGGTTGCCTATGAAGAAAGGCAGGTGATAAAACAATTCCCAGTTATAGGAAGAATAACTTCCTTCCGCATCAAAATCAATATTTTCTACCGGATAAGGCTTTGCCACAGGCGACTGCGGTTGATAGGTCGTATTAAAATTAAAACTGTTGACCTTCGACTGTACTTCATAAGTCATAATAGCTGGCAATCCTCCTTTATACACTGTGCTCTTGATATAACATACCAGCGGGTGATAGAAATTGCGGAACATCAGCTGGGGCTTATGTTTCTTGTAAAAATCCCATTCCGCCGTAAGCCGGATATATTCCGGGTCTGCGTACAACTGCTGCAACAACTTATTGAGGTCATGGGCAGGATCCGCCAGCAGGATTTTCACATACTTAACAACTAACGCAATCAGGTCTGTCACGAATTTATAAATGTCGCTGAAGGTGCGCTCATTCTTACCATCTTCTCCGAAAAACCCTGGTATGATCACATACTCCCGGGAACCATCGGCATAGAAGAAAGGCATGAAGCTGGCCATGGGTAACACCAGTCTCCTATCGCTGGCAAATTCACTATTAGTGCGATAACCATTTTTAGCAGACATCAATTCCAGGGCAACATAAATCCAGTCGATCAATGAAAACTCGTGTGGATAGGTGATTCGGAAGATGCCTGGTGTTTTATTGAGGATAGCTTCATATTTATATGGACTCAATATGCTCCTCATTGACAAAGTATCCAGCGACCGGTTATCATTTTCCCGGTATTGCATCTGTAGGAACCGGGTATCCATAAAATCCGGGATCAGGTCGAGATAAGGCAATGATTGCCCTCCCCAGTTAGCCACTTCCGGATAACCTTTACAGCCCGTAAGATTGAACATCCCGATCGCATAGCCGTCAAAGGTACAGAGGATGCCATATCCCACGGTCCCCATATCAAAATCCAGCATGCGGAAAGTATCTTTCACGGGATTGAGGTCATTGTAATACCCCGTGTACAATACATCCTGCGAAGTTCGTTTAGGCTGCCATACCCCATTGATACATTCGCTGGTGGCCAGCTGTATCTTATAGCGTTTCAATGGCGCTGCCACTGGTTGATTAATAGGCGTACTTGGAATGCTCACGTTCTGCCCCTGCTGGATTTCTTCTGTGGGCAGGTGCCAGGCCAGGAACAGCCGGTTGTTAAGCATATAGGCCAGCAGGTGGTCGCCGGAAATATCTACATCCACTTTTGTCCATGGTTCCCATTTGCGTTCTTTCACGCCAGTGCGATAGTAATAGGTGCTACCCCCTCTTACCCGGGCAATCACATGCATGGTATAAGTGCTCACATCATAATAGCAGGCGCGCACATCCAGGCTGGCTACATCGTCCAGTTTCTCCAGATAATGTATAGCGGCTGTTTCCACGTTGTCGTCTGTAATTTCATTCTGTTGCAGTTCTGAGATGAGGTCAGCAAAGAAATAAGACTGGTCGGTCCGCAGTTCCGGTTGTATCCAGTTTTCGGGATACAGAAATACTTTCCTGTTGGCTACCCATACCTGGAAATTCTTCATCCACAACCATTGGCTCCAGCCATCATCCTGCGTTACGTCTGCAATGGCATTTGGTTCCAGCGCCATCAGGCAGCGTTGTATAAACAATTGAAGGATTCCATGCGCCATCACGATACGGGAACTCGGCTGACCGGGTTGCATCAATACATCCATCAGGAAATAGTCGTACAGGTCGTCCGGTCCGTTCAGGTCGGGGTTAAATGCCAGCAGGTAGGCTACCAGTGCGTCTCTTTTCTGTGGACGCAGCGCATCTTCCACGGGCTGAATAACGTTCAGCCATTGCTTGTCGTCGTATTTATTGCGCAATGTCTGGGTGATCAGGTCCGCTTCCACGTTCGTCAACACAGGTTTAATGAACTGCGTAGCAGTGACCGTTGGCACACCCAACAGCCGTAAAGCCGCTGTTGCTGCGCCAAGCCGCTGCCAGGTAGCTGGCAGCTTAAAGTCTGCCGGATACGTATAGCCGTACCAGGTAACCAGGTCATTTACATCGTTGATATCCCAACCAGTAAATAAGGTGAGAGTATGAATGGTGTCTAATTGCGCTGCACCGGATGCCACCTGTCCCCATACATCTGTCCAGGATAATATTACATTAGGATCTGCCGGGCTTTGTACCGTACCATCGTTCTGCATTAGTTGTAATGCAGTCTGCCATTTCACCCATTTATCAAAATCTGCTGCGGGCACATCGCCCTGGTACCGGAGGGTATCCAGTTCCAACCAGCCCATCACCGCATTGTTTTGCAGGAACCACTGCAAGTCTTTCGCCTGGATACTGATCCTGTTGAAATAACTGACCATGAGCTTTAGCAGCCGGATAGCCCGGTACTGCTTTTCAAATCCGGCAGGAGTTATCACTGGCGGAACCGGTGGCATATTTACCTGGTCTATCAGCAGATCGTCCAATAATACATCGCCGAGCACCTTAGCCGGGCCAGGGAATTTCAAGGAAGCATATTGCAACAATACCTGTGTAACGACATCGGTAGTACCAAACGTATTTTGTACGGCATTATACAACGCCGTTTTTTTGGCAGCCTGGAACAGATACAGGGAGATAGGCGTACTGAAGGATTGTATCAACGCGTTTTGTGCAGCGGGAATATTTGGATCGCCCGGCGCCAGCGCCAGCAGGGTGGTGATCTTACTCTGGATGTCCAGGGTATCGAAATACACGCCCAGGTTGGCTGCCACGTAAGCCTGTGGCGATAAAGCATCTGCGAAGGTATTACTTATAATGGCCAGCATCTTATCTACTGCCGCAGCAGCTATTCCCGGTAGCAAATTCATTTGTTGCTTCAGGCCATTCTTATTTTCATCCGGCGTTAATGCGGCGTTAAAAGCAGACCGGGTAGCATTAAATGCTTGCTGATAGGCTCCCTGCAAGGTAGTGAGCCAGGTAGTAATGGCAGTATCCTGCATTGTGAGCAAACCAGTAGGATCGCTGTTTTGCAGGAACCATTGCAGGTCGCTCACAGTAAAACCGGCTGCCTGCATAAACCGCACGCTAGCTACCAATCCGCTGGTGCCAGCCGGCGTGGTAAATAACGGTAGCGTAGCCAGGCTACTATACGAAAACAGTTCCTGTACTTTCAGTCCCAGCAGGTTGGCCAGCAAACCATGCCGGTACAGGAATGCCAGGTTATCACGCGTCAGCGTAGTATCTGCAGGATTCAACTGGCTGATGAGAAAAGTGATATCAGCGGCCTTCAGCTTCAGGCTTAATCCCAGTGTAGTCAGATGCGCACTGAGTGTATCGCGGCTACCTACCGGCAGGAGTTCATTGGCCACGATATTCTTTACGGTAAATGCCTCATCTATCGGGTTGGTAGCAATCCGGTTGAGATATACGGAAGTATACAAGCTAACCGGTTGCTGCCCATAAAATGACAAGGCTTGTTCTAAGGTAATACCCAGGCTGTTTTGCAGCTTGAGGAGGTCGGCGGTCAATACCAATGTAGCATCATTGAGTTGCTGGTTACCCAGGTCAGTATACATAATGATACTGTTCAGGTTATCCATGCTGATCGCTGTTCTGTGGTACAGTCGCAGGAACCGGTGAATGCGGTCCAGCGCCGGCTCGTCAAGATTTGCAATGATCTTCTTTGCCGTATCACAGGTGTTATCCAGGTGTTGGATAAACAGGTTGTTGCCGGGATTAATGAAAGATTCGGTCAGCAGTTGTTGCAGGTCTACATAGCTCAACCCACTCTTTTTCAGGAATACATCTACTTCCTGCAAAGTAGTAATCAATGGGAGGGCGCCGGTATTCCAGTAAACCGCCTGTCCTGCGGTAGTGGGATCCGGCGTTACGATCAATGTTCTTTCCGCCGGCGATATTTTCAGGTATACGGCTGCTTTGGATGGAGCATCAGGGCCAGCAGCGTTTCCCAGCGTGTCCATCAGATCTGCCCTTTCTATATTCACTATTTCCAGCAAGCTATTGCTTCTTTGCTGATAGATATCAAAAGGAAGTCCGAAAGATATATGTGACACCGACAACGCCTGGTAAGCGGCATCATTTACATATTCCGGGGCGGCATTTAGTTCCGCAGCACCCAGGTGTGTCTGCCGAAGCTGTCTTACCCGCCAACCGCTGCCTTCCGCCGATATCTTAGTGGTACTTTGGGTATCGCGCAACATATAGGTATCTACGCCCGCTGCGGAATACTTAGGATACAATAGCGCCTGGTCGGTAACATGCTTCACGCCATTGTCAGTGAGACCTTTCAGGAGATGACCATTGATTTTTCCCACGACTATATCGGCAGTATAGCTGTTATCGAGTAAAATACCCAGGTCGGGGCTCACCGCATCTTCCAGCACTTCGCATACCAGGTCGATATAGGGAATAGGCGTATTAGCATTATCGCAGTTCAGGTCAATATCGCCGATATCTGGCCGCCGGGTAAACAATACGTCCTTCGCAGTTTTGGTGCCATTGGCCAGCAAGCGGTTCTTCAGGAATTGCAATACATCCGCCAGGTAGGCCGCCGGACCATATACTGACCGGCAGTCCATGCATTCGCAGAGATCTGTTTCCTGGAACAGGCTTTTCAGGTTGGGGAAATCTTTCGATACCTGTTCTATCTTTAACGATAATGCTTCACCATTTAGCGCTTTCAGCTTACCTGCGCTGCCGTACTCTTTCAATTCGGCGCCAAGTGTCATCGCCGCAGTATGAATATTTACCGCTTTCTGATATACGGCAGCTGCTTCTTTCTCTGTAAAGGTTTGATCTTTACTGTATCGGGTAACGAATTGTTTTTGTCCTAATCCTACAATGTGGTAAGCTGATGTGAGTTGATCTGCCTGCAATTTTTTGGCTTTATTGTAGTCGGGTGTTAGCTTGTACAGCCTTTGCAGGGAGCGGAGTTGTGCTTTCGCATTGTCCGACAGCGGAGAATCTTTCAGCTGTGTATCTATCGGTTTGCCTCCCAGGTCTATTACCGGCAGTTGTTTCATTTCTTCCATAGCGGCAGGCTGATCTCTTTTGAAGTCAGCCATGAAGGCCACCTGGGGATATTTTTGCCGGAAGCGCCCCTGCAGGATGGTGGCATGCGTATCCAAAGCATCGGTACTGGCGGTCATGCTGGCGCGTAGTTGCTCATCAGGTAAGCGGTTGAGCATATTCTTCCACTCGTCAGTAGAAAGGGCCGCCAGTTGCGACACTTCCTGCTCATCTTTGATCTTTGCAGAAGCTTTTACATGTTGTATCAGGGTATCATCGGTGCCCAGCAGACTAGCGATGTTAATGTTTACTGCGGCGTCATTGGCAGTAGCCGCATTCAAGAAAGGATTGGCAGTTATCAGGTTATTGAGCAGTTGTGGCAGGTTGCCGCCGGCGTTCTGACTGATCAGTTCCACCAGTTTTTTGTAAGACCCGTCTTTGACACTGCCTACCAGGAGATTAGCCCATTGACGGGGTCTTTCTTCCTGTATATATTTCTTTGCTTCTTCCTGCAGCCCCTGTAATTGCCGCAGCATAACGGGCAGGACTTTGCTGATATCCGGAATAATATGGGCAGCAATAGCATCTGTAATGGCAGTACTGATCGTGTCGGTGTCTACCAATGCCGTTTCATATACCAGGGATTTCACATCGGAAGAGATGTTGATGGTCACCCTGGTAGTAAGCCATTGTTGGAGATCATTCTTCAGTAAAGTACCTTCTCTGAAAATAGCATAAAAGAAGGCAGGCTCAAACTGGAATTGTTGCCGGATCCTATACGATAATGCCAGGTATTCGAGGTGGTGATAGTCGATCCCGGTTTCCCGGTTTAGGAAGGTGATGTCCGGATGAGTGGTGGATTCCTCGAGGGTATCCAGTGTTATTTTACCAGTTACCGGAGATAATATCCGCAGATAGTTTTCATATTCACTGGACGTATTTCCTGGGCTTTCTTTCAGGTGAATATCAATATTCACGCGGGCGGGAGCATTGAATACAATATCGTTGATATCTGTTTCAAACAGCAGCTGGCTGTCTTTATATACTCGCATTAAGATATCCGCGCGTTGGTACTCATTTCTTTCTACCAGCCGCTGATCGTAAGGGATACTATATTTTCCGTTGGCATCAGTGAGGGCTTCTCCCAAAGTGGTTTCCGAGCGCAGGTCTTTGTCAAATGCTTTTACGGTGAGATGTGGGGCAGGCGTATTATCCGGTTGATATACTGTACCCGTTACAATAGCGCTTTGCACGCCATCGTGGCCGCTTTTCGATTCTACCTCCAGCGTTATTTCTTCTGTTGTTTCATGTACATTCCAGCTTTTTGCATCATGGCTGCCGGAAAGGATTACTTCTTCCTGCCATACCCGGAAATAAATCTGCGGGTTATGCCTTAGTAATTCCTGTACCAGGCCTTCGTTGAAAGTCAGCATAAACCGGCCATTTTCGTCGGTAATACCGTTGGCGAGTGGCACGTTGATGAGTGCTTCGGTGCTCCAGGCCTCTATCCTCAATCCGTGGAGGGGGTGGCCAGTGCGGGAACTTTTAATGAACCCTTTGATGAGGTGTGCTTTCATTTTTTTTGGAATTAGAACAATGAAGAGGGATGTACAGGGCGCCGTGATAATCTTCCGGTTAACACGGCGCCGGCTATACGTTTTATTGCTGGGCCTGTACCCCACCTACCGTGGCGGCTGCAGGAGCAGCCACATTGGGCGTCAGACTTAGATATGGGCTGAGATAAGTTGGGTTGAATACCGTTGGAGTAGCAAGTCCTGTTACAACAGGTGGCATTACCGGGCCGGTAAGGTGCGTACCTGCAAAGCTCACAATGTTGTTATAATCATTTGCACCAACGAAATTGGTATATGCCGTGATACTACGTCCGGTTTCATTAGCGAGTGACTGCACCGCTGCCGGGTCATGCGCTACGTTGCATGCAAGTACCATGGCCCTTCCACCGGCAGTACTCTGTATTGTAGGCGCCAGCTCTCCTACCGGCACCAACGTACCGCCTACATCTACCATGCCTGGCACACCATGCGTACTCAACACCTGTACGCCTCTAGGCACCGTTGGTGCAAACGTAGCTCCCTGTCCTGCTAAAGCCGGGTCGGGAGACAACATCCGGTAAGATCCGGAGGAGAACCGGGAAATGCCGAACCTGGCTACCCCTGTTCCCAACTCTGCTACATTTCCGATCAGCGCGCCTCTTTCCAGCCCCTGTTCGCCATCTACCGCCACGCCCACGGTACCGCCTACCAATCCACCCGGTGAACTGAGGGAAGACACGGTACTCAATGCGTGTCTCATCTCCTGGTCTTGCGCTGCGGTAGTACCCCCGCTATAGGAAACACCTAATTGCACTGCACTCGCGGTCGTTACCGCTACACCGCCTGCTGTGGCCATGGCGCCTGCTGCCAGCACCAGCAAAGGCGTGGCGGCACCGGCAGTGAAGATGGTAAGCAAACCGGCGCCCAACAATAACAGGCCACCGAGTAAGGTAGCTCCACCACGGCTCCAGAACGAACGTTCTCCACCACCTCCTCCGCTGCCGCTGCCTCCCGGTGTGCCGTTAGGACTGCCGCCAGATGTACCCTGCGGGCTGCCACCGGCACTGCCTTGCGGACTACCTCCCGGTACTCCGCCCGGAGATCCGCCCGGGCTGCCCCCAGGCCCTCCTCCGGGAGATCCTCCGGGTGTGCCACCTGCAGCGCCTCCCGGCGTACCAGTAGGGCCGCTTTGCGGATGTGTATCCGGTGGTGGCGCACCCGCATCTCCCCCACTACCGGCGCCAGCGCCTGTAGGCGGCGGTGTGGTACCGGAACCTGAACCGGAACCCGACCCGCCTCCACTGGGATGTGTAGCACCTGAACTATGGTGACTACTACCACTTCCCCGCGGTATGCGGTAAAGATTGTCATCACCGAAATTCCACCTGCCGCCGGTACCACTCGCATTCGGTTCCCAGGTAGGCATCCTGCGGAAATCATATCCCTGTTTTCTCAATACATTCCTGATATCCGATTCTGTTTCGCGGCCGGTAGCATGACCAGAAATCGTTACCCGTCCCCCATCGGTACCGGTAGGGTCCTGTATCATCACCGGGTTATTGGAACAATAGCAATACAAATTCAATCCATCTACAAACCCCGCAGGATCGCTGCTGATCCAACGCCCAAGCCAGGCCGCATAGTAACGCGCGCCGAAATAATAAAAACCTGTTTCCTCATCTCTTTCCTTACCGCAGAAACGATATCGCTTCATACTAAGGTCAGCACCGGGCTTGGCAATACGATAAGCAGACGTACCGAAAGGATGATATTCTTCATAAGAGATCACGTCTCCTGTACTGTTGGTTTCCATCACTGCGGAACCAATATGGTTACCATACTGATAGCGTACTACCGGGGCGTTTAATGCTGTACCCGGGTCGCTGCCCAGCGTATCAATGGTTTTGGTATCTACCTGGGCAATGACGCCGGCATTATCTGCTATCCGCAATGTGTACCGCTCAAAATCGGGCGTCCCCATCCCGGTACTTTCCTGATAGATTTCCACCGCACCGAGATAAATACGCTGCAGCTTTTTTCCGCCGATGCGTTCTATAATTTTCCGGCACCGTTGCCCGCCGGAGCCATATACATAATAGGCCTGTCCACCACCACCGAGGTTAACACCGCTCAGCTGAGACTGGAAATTCCAGGTCAGGCTGTTGGGCGCCGATAAATGCGGCATGGAAGCCATATTCCCTCCTGCATTATGCACATAGGTACCTGAAAATATGCCTGGCCCATCGCCCGGCATACTGGTGGCCTTTAACCGGTTGGTCACGTTGGATGGATCATCCTCGTATTCATAGCGATACCGCTGCTGCCAGGTGGCAGCGGGGGCATTGTGTTTCAGCCACCGGATATTACCACAATCATCAAAATCATATTGCTCCGTATACATCCTCACCGCCGTACTGTTATTCATTTCCGGCAATTGCGGAATAAATGCGATGTCCATATTGTTACGCTGTGTATCCATCGACAAGCCGGCGTGCTCTCTGCCACTGGCTTTTGTCAATTGATAAATGGCATTGTATTCAAACTTTGACTCAGGGTATACTACAGTATTCTTAAAAAAATGTGTTTGTTGTGCATCATCCCTGATCTGGGTGATGTTACCAATTGGATCGTATGTGAACGAAATATTTTGCAGCGCTTCCGGCGCGGTATCTGTATCCTTTTGCAGCGTTAGCAAATCCGTCAGACGGAAGGTAAGCGGATCATAGAAATATTTCGTTATCGTGCCATTTCCATATTGTGCCATTTGCCTTTGCCCTCTTGCATCGTAGTCCTGGTTCTTCAGGAAGGGTATAAACGCCCCAACCCCTCTGGGTTTCACATTCAGGGTAGCAATAAAATTGGCTTCATTGTAGATTGGCTGTACAATGGATTGATCCGGCAAGGTAGCCGTCATAGGCCGGTTCAGCGCATCGAAGGTACCGGCCGACCTATAAATAGTCGTTTCCAGCAGGGGGTCAGCAGCGGTAAGAATATCAGGAATGACGATGAGCCCTTTCAATGGTGTCCAATCTATCAGCTGCTGATAATCTTTGGTTAACCTTTTCTCAGCTGCTGTAGTGTTACCTTTAAAATCGATGCCTTTGATCGTACTTACTCCACTTTGGTCGTATACCTGGTATATCTTGCCTTTCATGTTGAGCGCCCTGGCCTGTGCATCGGGAAACAAGTCGCCGTACACCACGCGGGCATACAACCATTCAGTAGCACCCACTTTCAGATAGCTGCTCACTGGCCTGTCGAGGTCATCGAACTCAAAACGATAGTACTGTCCGCCACCATTCCACATTTTATATATACGGCCCTGCACGTCCTGGAATACCCATTTCTCGCCTTTCTCCGCTGTTTTGGAATACATAGGTCCGCCTGCCATGTTGCTGGCGCCAAAGCTGATCAATCGCTTCAGCTGATCAAACGATTTTGAGTACCGCCCTAACGCATCTGTTTCCACCCATACGGCAGTAGTTTTACCAGCACCATAATCTGATACGGTCATCAATGGCCGGCCGATGGCATCGGAGTGAAACATGGCCGGTGTAAGGTTATGGCGTATAGTAAGCCAGGCAGCCCTTGTTTCCGGATCGGAAGGTTCCGGATCGCCTGATAAAGGGCTTCCCCGGTCGCTATACCACTGACTGGCGGCTACGTTATCATTTACATCAAAAGACTTAAAATACCAGGGGGTAAATTCAATATGGGAAAATGTGCCGTTCGGGAAAACAGTTTTTATTAAGCGTCCGGTAGGATCATAATAACGGGTAGCAGTGACGCCGGTTTCCACCAGCTCAGCTTCTGATTCATAGTCAAACGTAGTACTGAAATAAGGCTCATATTTCTTTACCGCGTTGCCTTTGTTGTTATAGATGGTCCGGCCGTTGCCTACCCAGCGGGGATTGGCATCTACTTCGTCTACTGTATGGGTAACATTGTTCCATACTTTGGCCTTGCCGGGATTCACCTGGTTCTTGGTCATGATAACAGCGCCGCTGCCATTGGAATAAGCGTAACTTTCCTGCCACCGTGGGTTGGCGGCGCCATGCTGTTCCCTGCTGAAGCAGTGTACATAATTAGGTTTGCCATTATTCACCCAGTTAAACAAGTCGTACTCCATGCGGTTGGTCGGATCTGCCAGGGTATCACCATCGCTGCTACCGGCTTTGCCCATCACAGCAATTTTAACAACAAATCCCAGCTCGTCGGTTTCCACAGCAGAGCGGTTGCCATTGATATCGGTAATCTGGTGAGGCTTTAATACGCGGTAGTCATTATCTGCCTTAACGGTATTCCCGATGGCATCCGTGCTGCTTTCCACCAGTATATGCAGGGCATCGTATTGTATATGATGCTCCCTGCCAAATACATCTTTGGTGCCGGTGGGGATGTAAAAATCTGCTGCCGGTGTAGCAGAAAAAATATCCGTCCCGGAGGGAGCCCACCAGTGTACATCGGCTTCTGTGTGGGTATAACCTGCGTTTGCCAGCATAGAGGAAGTTACTTCCGTACCATAGTATTTGGTCACCAGGTTTTGGGTAAACGTGAGCTGGTATTTTTTATGGACAAATCCAAGCGAAGAAAGCGTGCCTAATGCCAGGGGACCTGATAAATCATCTTTCAGGTAGTAGATGCGGCCATGCGCGGATAATCTCTTCTGTACACCTCCACTGAATTCTTCTTCGTACTGGATAACAGTAGCGGCAGGTATTCCTGCCAGGTCAGTTCTATGCAGGTAAAAGCCCGGAGGTTGACTGATACCACCTACTTCGTAAGCGCGCGATTCGCATTGCTCGCGAAGGCGGTAGGTATCCTCTGCGATCACATCTTTCGTATATCCTGTTTCGTTATAGGTAATGTGGAGTTGTCGTTGTTCGTCCCATACTTTATCGGGGATATCGTTGGGTGCAGCGGGCCGGCTTAACCGCGGATATATTACCGCAGCAGCTTTCGTTGTATAGCCCAGGTCGTCTGTTTCCAATACAAAGGAATGGGCAATACGGGGGTCTGCCGGGTTTCTTTCATAGGCATAAGTAATACTTTCCGATGGCAGCAGCTGGAAAGACGCATAACGGTTACTTCCTTTGGGCTGAATCAGGCGTATTTCATTGTTGGCCTGCATGGCAGTATAGGGATAGGACCGTTGCGGGCTGCCATCAAACGCATATACTTCTGTGCGCAGGTGCTGTCCTTTGCAGGCACGTAATGCTTCATGGATTTCGTAGGGCTGCAAACCCACCGGCAATATCGGATCTGGCATGTCGTAAGGCGTAATGCCATTAAAATACTCTGCGGCACATTGGTGCAACAGTCGCTGATTGGCCAGGTAAGCACCGGTATGGAACCAGGAAATGGTGGTAACGGGTGGTTGGTGCAGATCTTCTTCTACCACGTTCAACGCCACATTGACTACAAACTGGCTGAATACTTCGGTATCATCCTGCTCTACCCGGGCAAATCCCCGGAATTCTTTCTCTGTAGCATCGTAATAGCCGTGGCGATAACGGTAGGTGTTGGTAAAAATAGTTTCCCGTATCTTATCGGCAGTGGTGACGCGGGAAATACAATGCACCGGGAATGGGAGCTTCGTGATCCAGGGAATACCTCTCCCTTTATCTTCCAGGTAGTAGAAGGTAGAAGATTTATATTCGATGGTCACTTCCCTCCCGCAATTATTTTTATACCCAATCAGCAATGCCGGTTTCCTGCTTCCCATCAGGTCGATATACTGCAAGGGGTTACTGGCTATCGGCGACGCATATACGATAGCGGCAGTACCTGCCCCAAGGAAATCCATCACCGCTATATGCGACATTTGGTCTACTGCGGGAAAAGCGGTGATCACTTCCGGCGCAGCTGCCCATTCGTTACCATTCAGGTTCATCCATACACTGAAATTATTTTTACCCAGGTAGATCACATCTGTGGTACCGGAACCATCGATGTCTGCCAGCCTGAGGTAGGCGGGATTGAACTGCTCGGGATAATCGAATACCGGTGCATGGTCCATATTTACTTTGGCGCCAAACCGGCCATAACCCAGGTTGGGCCAGTAGCAAATCTCCCCGTTCCGGACACGTACAATGTCGGTCAAACCGTCGCCGCTCATATCTGCGAGGAAAATACATTGTTCCTGGTCTGTAAAAACGATGGCTGGTCCCTGCTCTTCATCCGTTGCTTTTATCACGGTTTCCGGTACTTCAAAGCCTTTTTCTCCTGCGCCGGCATACCAGCGGAACTGGTATTCATCGGTATAGAGCATATCAGGTATATGATCGCCGGTGAGGTCAATAAAGCGCATATTCTTTTCTTTCGGATAGAGCACCGGCGCTTGCTCGAAGTACTTCATGCCTTCCCAGGTGGCGTCTTCGGTCAGCTTAAAGAAACCGTTGAATTTTTTATCTACCTGTACCAGGTACTTGATACCATTGCCTTCCAGCTCCTGTATCATCACGCCTTTGTTGAGGCCTCCATAGGATGGCCGGGGGGCTACCGGTTTTGCAGGAGAAAACTGCCCGTTGCCGAGGTTGGATTTATAATACCATCCGCCGCCCTGTTCCGTGAGAATACCGGCGATTCCTTCGCTATAGAGATCTACCCATAGATAGGTTTTATCATCGATGCCTACCGGGGCGTGGACCAGGTTATCGGGACTTACCGCCTGTACGCTGGTATTCCATTCATGCGATTGGTATTGCAGTTCCAGTTCGGGGAAATATTTTGTACGGTAAGCGTTGGCGCCGGCATCCCAAAGATGCCCGTTCTGCCGGGCTTTCACGAGAAAGGAATAACCATTTACCTGGCTGCCATTACCCGTGAGCGGAAGATTATCATCGTAAAACAGTTGCAACGATTTTACCAGGCAGGGATTTATAGGTAGCTGTTCCGCTGGAAAGCAATGAAACATCATTACCCGGCAGCACCTGCGATAGGTGCGAATTTCGAAGCCTGACCGGTAGGAAGAAAAGGGATCTTTCCGGCAGGTCCAGCTATTCTTTTCCTGGTCTATATCTTTCGGGATATTGGTAGCGGTATCATGTTCGCCATAGTCGAAAATGACTTTGAAGAGAAAATCCTTTTCATCCGGTAACGGATCGCCCAGGTACCACGCTTGCTTGTTTCCGTACAATATCTGCTTAATATATAACTGTGTACAATGATGAAGGCGGTGAATTTCGTTTTGCTGCGCAGTAATACCGGCAAAATCTTCTTGTTTATATACCAGTTGTACCAGGTTCCCTTTGTCATCGTGTGTGCGGCAAAGCATCCATTTAAACACGCGGCTTCCGTTATCGGGGTCAATCACCTGGCTGTTGGTGGTAAGCCCATAATAAGAAGTATGGTTATCGGCTGAAATGATGCGCCAATGTACCTGGGCAGTGCTGGTATCTGTCCATTTTTCGATACGGGTAAAGGTGCCTTCTACCCGCGGGCGATAGCGCATCACCACGTAGGAGGTGCCATCTACCGTTCTGGGAACGGGTATATTTTTCCACTCGCTGCCATTCCATTCCAGCAGGGGTACCAGGTCTTCAGCGCCGGATAAAACGAAGATATCTGACTCTTCGGCATCGCGGTATCGGGGTAGCCCATCTTCAGTTTTCCGGCTGATACACGGGATGGTTACTTCCCAGCCCAGTCCGAAGCTGCTGTTGCCACTACCGGAATGATACGACATCTCAAAACCCGGTAGGTAGCCGTTACGGCCGGGGCTGTATGGAATGGGAATGGAAAAAGCGGCAGTGCCGGTGACAGCGTTTACGTTAAATTTCTCATCAATACCTTTAATAGCTCCCCCTCCTTTTGGCAATGCAACAACGGGCATCTGTATATCGCCGGGAGAAGATGAGGCGGAATCGTTGTTAGATGAGAATACGCTCTGTCCGCGATAATCCTGAGGATTACCCGTTTTTTTGGGGTCATGAAGAGGCATAATCTACTTTTTACTTTTTGGGGTTTCTGTAATAAAAATAAATCTTTTCTTGTAACCGGGTATCTTTTTTTTCAGGTATTGCAAAAAATTAATTCAGGGGAGAACAGTATCAATATGTACATTATACACAAACCAAAAGCCATAATGCTGGGCTGGCTTTTACCTGGTCTGTTTATAGATGTTTATGATTTTAAAAAAGTATAACCGTAAACGTTAGTAATCATTATTTATTGTCCATACGCCGGAAAGGGAATATTCGCCTCTCGTAATAATTGAATGGTATCTGCTTTTACACCTCTTGTGTGCTGCGCATACTGCAACAGGGATTGCCCTTTCTCATTCTGTAAAATGCTTAGCTGTCGCTTATAATTCTTCAGGAAAGGCGCTAGCAGTTGTTTTTCATTCCTCGTCACCAGGCTAAACAACATTCCTGGAATATGCCTGATCATCCCGGCAATTAACCAATGTGGCCCTGGAGAAAAGGAGGCCTTAAAGATCTTTCTCCCGGTATTTGAAGCGGAAAAATTATTGAGCAGGATATTTAATGGGGCTGGTATCATAGCTTTTTCCCACGCTTGCAGGTATCTCATTAACAGTGGATGTTCGTTTGGAAAAAGCAGGTTAATCCACTTTTCATCTTTCGTCCTTCCCAGGAAGCTGCTTACCGAGCCCATGTCAGACCATTCGCTTTCCGGGTACGAAGTACTGAAAGGAAGGAAGCCAAGGCTAATCATCGTGCAGGTAACTTTATCATGGATGGGCGCTACTACCTCATAATTACCATAGCCGGTAGCATGCAACCCGAAGAAAAGGGCAAAGGGATCGAGGTTATGGTATTTCGCAGCCATAACTTCCGGCTTTTCTATTAACCACAAAAACACCTGGTAACAGGCCATGTATTGCTCCTGGGTGGTTGCACAGGTATCGCCTTCTCTTAACCCCCAACCGAGACCCACACACGCCAACTCGAGGCACACACTTCCTCCATTGCCCATATATGCTTTCTGGGAGTAGACATCTGCATCTGCGATGATGGTGAGTTGCACCAGCTCCAGCGTTAACGCCAGCACTTGCCGATCTTCGATATCCATCATACTTTTTACCACCATGGCCAGGTTAAATTCTCCCAACTCATAATTATTGAGCGATCGCGCCGATGCACCTTGCTGATATAATTGGCGGAGGGACATCATCACCTGGTCTAAGTCTGGCTTTTGAGCCGACCAAAAGTACGCACAAATATCCCTGGCAAAGAGCAGGTTTACCTGTTCATCCAATACTTTCCTGGTGGCATCATTCAGGGTTTTTCTAACCGCCGTCCACGCGGCTTTGTCGCTTTTGAGTGTTCTTTGTGATGCTTCTAGCTCCTGTCTTGCACTTATCAATGTAGCTATCGGGAAATTCTTCTTCATCCTGTATATTTTATCGGTAGCCGTCCTTTGAAACTGGCATACGTCTGCATTGGGTCAGCGGCAAAGATAAGTATTGTCTTAAAAAAACATCCGGCGTTACAGTAATGTTAAAGCTGTAAATACCATTAATTTTTCTTGTTAATCGGCTGTCTAAGAAGTGTACTTAAACCAAAAGAGTTATGAAACGGATATGCTTACTGGTATTTCTACTGTCAGTAATAGGTACCAGTGCTTTCGCAAATTTACCGGGCGGACACTTCAGAGGAGGAGGCTATGGACACAGTACAATCATTATTAACCGTGGTTATGGTGGTTATGGTTACTACAGCCCCTTCTACTCTCCATTCGGTTTCTATTATGGCTACCCTTACTATGCAGCGCCAGTAATACCCAGCAAACTGGATATGCAGATAGCGGATATCAGGAATGATTACGCCGATAAAATCAAATCTGTAAAACTGGATAACAGTCTTTCCCACCAGGAGAAACGGGAACAGATCAAACAGTTTAAAAGGGACCGGAATATGGATATCATGAATGCGCAGCGAAATTATTATAAGTCATAGCGTTGTTAAAAAAAGCCGGCGCATGGAGTCCCATGCGCCGGTTGTCATTACTGACAAATAGGTTGCCTACAGTACTAACATACCCAATAAGTAGCAGGACAGGTTTTGTGCTGTGTAATGGGTAGGGTGCGGTTATGGTCTTCCATCACAGCAGTTTGACTAAGCACAGCAACTTTGATTGTAGCCAATTTCAATTTGGCAGCAGGTTTCTTTTTCATAAATTACCGGTTTGAGTGATTAGAAATGCTAACAATTTAGTATAAAACAGACAGAGATAAAATCCTCCTTTTACGTGATTTTCCCTGCGGATATATTGCATAAATGAAAGGGGATAATGTTTCTATGCCAATCTCTATCATGGCGAAAATAACTTCACCGCCATATTTTTCGGCATTCTCATTATCTTTATCTGGTAAACTCATAAAAATGGGATTGGACCTATGGCATGTCAAGCCAACAGATAAAAAGCATGATTCAGTAGATTTTTTCTACGTAGATGAGTTAGAAGAATGTCCCCCACTTGTCGAGAATCACCGGCAGCTAATCTGCGACCTGGTAGAAGCCACTCACTACTTTACCATTTATATTTTCCAGGCAAATCAATATCTCAACTACTACATCAGCCGGTTTGATTATTCCGAAGCTGATAGCGCTTTGCTGGCTGGTAGCATACAGGATCTGGCGATGGATATCTTCAACATCGAAGCGGAAAGAAATCTTGATATTGAAGAGAAGATGATTACGGAAACACATTTAAGAGACAATACTGATCCCGGAGGTCCTCTGCTCTGGACTACTCAAATATCCTACCCTATTGCTTTTTCTAAACGGCAGGTCATCTATTTCGAAGAAGTTGGCTACCAAAGAAAAGGTATGAATATGCCATTCTACTCCGAATTTGTGAACTGCAAACCTTATTTTTATAAAGCAGATGTGTTGAAAGCCGCTTCTTACCTCGATATTGATCATCGTCCGGAGGTAACCGTGTACTTTCCAACGGAATTTATTGACAACTTTATAGAAGGAAAAAGTGTATTTTTCGCAAGCTGGTAAAATTACATTTATGACCTGGGAAGAAAGAAAAGCATTAGCAATGGCGCCTATTAATTGGGAAGGAGATCTTAAAGATGACTGCGCAGCTCAGTGGGCCGGCCTGTTACTGAGAGCAGAATGGATGGATCATTACCACTGGTGGTGGGCAGTTTATGATATGCACAACAATGAAGTAACCATTGACAGTTCCAATATGCGCTCTGAGAAATGTATCAGCGGAAAATCCGCCAGAGATAAGGCAGAAGCTACGGCAAAGGCATATATAGCCAATGGCCCTTCTGCAATACCTATTGAGTACTAGTAGGCCTTGGCATCCTTACCTGTCACCTCTCCCTCCAATAACTCCAACAACAACTTCTTCGCTTTCCCACTCTCCGACTTAAACCCAATAGACACCATGGCGGCACCTCCTATCCACATAATAAAAGGAACGAAGAAAGGCATTATTGTTAGTCCCGGCTTCAATAGATGTAAATGTGTGACGCCATACGACAGCATTCCGATGCATACCAGGGAAACAATACCCATCCACATTCCCATAAAAACAAGTACGGGGAGCGCCGGCGCCTGCCGGACCGATACCTCCGTTTTTCCCAGGTAGGTATTCATTTCTCCTTTTATGACTGGCAGGAAAGAATTCCTGTACTGGATGATTCTCGCTAACTCAAACTGGTTACCGGATACAGACCCTGTAAATAATTTACCCGCCGCGGGCCGTTCAGGAAACGAAAACGCTCTCGTCCTGGGTGCAGTACTATCCGCAATCCGTTTACCTATTTCGGGTATGCTCAGCTTCGTAACGAAGGTATATTGCTCGAAAGGGAGCAGGCTTTTAAGATTCATTTTCAAACAAAGGATAAGTAATCGCCAAGATAATCTTTTTATTGAAAGCACCGGAAGTGATAAGTTTGGGGCCGTTTCGATATGCATTATTAAAAACATTCCCTCCCCTGTGATTCCCGGGAAATTAAAAATCTTCCATAAGATTTTGCTACTTTAGCGACAAGGGGCTCTCCGGCATGCATGCGCAATCATATAATGATAAAGAACTTTTCCAGGCAATCTCTGAAGGTGATGAAAACGCCTTCAGGAAGCTTTTTCATATATATGTACCGCAATTCCGCGCCATAGCCCAGCACATCACTAAAACAGCGGCTGTTACCGAAGATATTATCCAGGAAACCTTCCTCCGGTTATGGATTAGCCGTGACAAGCTGCCCGACATCGAGCAGCCGCGATCCTGGATGCTGCGTATTGTTTTTTACCAGTCATTTACTTATCTCCGCAAGCAGGCGGTACATCATAAGGCCCTGGATACCCTGGCGCCCATTGAGCCAGCCTTCAGCATGGAGGAAAATATGGCCTATGCATCTATGATAAAGCAAGTAGGCATTGCCGTAGCCCAACTTCCTCCCAGGGCGCAACAGATATACCGGCTCAGCCGGGAACAGGGACTGAAGATACCGGAGATTGCCCAACAACTTTCCCTTTCCTCCAACACCGTAAAAAATTCCCTGGTACGTTCACTACAAGCTATCCGCAAGCACCTGGAAGCATCGGGGCATCTGCTCCCCGCCCTTATATTGTGGTTATTGCGACTCTAAAAAAAATTTCAGAACCATAGGTCCTAAATAATCGCTTGCGCGTCTGTTGATATAGAAGGGACCTTGTCACATTGCATAAAATACCACGTTATCCACGTTTAGAATCATAAAACAACCAAAAAATTGTTGATACAAGAGCGTCTTACCTACCTGCTCCGGCAGGCATTGAATCACTCGGCCACTGATGCGGAGCTGCAGGAACTGTCTGACCTGGTCAGGGATGACCTTACCGGTGACATTACGCAGCAGCTGGAAATGTTGTTGCAGAATGATCTTCCGGCTGCCAGCTATGATGCTGCCTACTGGGATACTATCGCCAGTAAAATACTGGCAGCAGATCAACTCACCACCCCCACACCGGTTATTGCCCTGCCGGCCCGCCGGCCACTACGCTGGATACCCGCTGCTGCGGCTGTACTACTATTGCTATCGGCTGGCTGGTATGCATGGCAGCATAAGTCCCCGCAAGCACCCGCTGTTGCAACAACTACATCTGCGATCAAAAGCGATATAGCGCCCGGCGGCAACAAAGCCATGCTCACCCTGGCAGACGGCACACAGGTACCGCTGGACAGCACTGATGGCGAACCGTTGGCACAACAAGGCAATACCCGGATCAGCAGGCCTTCCGGCGGGCAACTGATGTATACTTCTGTAGCAGGCAACTCCAACACGGCGGGAGCGTTTTCCTACAACACCTTAAGCACGCCGCGGGGCGGGCAATTCCAGGTGACCCTGCCCGATGGCACCAAAGTATGGCTCAATGCCGCCAGCTCCCTCAGGTATCCCGTTGCTTTCAGCGGCCAAAGCAGGCAGGTGGCACTTACCGGTGAAGCCTATTTCGACGTAGCCCCTAATGCAGCCATGCCATTCAGGGTAACAACACGCACCGGGGGCGACAGTCTCGAAGTGACGGTACTGGGCACGCAGTTCAATATCATGGCCTATGAAGATGAAGGCCTCATAAAGACTACCCTGCTGGAAGGCGCCGTAAAAGTAAGTAACCACCGTAGCAGTCAACAGCTGGCCCCAGGACAAGGCGCCCAGCTAGATAAACAAAATCACCAACTGGCCATCGTACCACATGTGAATACAGAAGAAGCCATCGCCTGGAAAAACGGGTTCATACAACTGGAAGGCAACGACATTGCCTCCGCTATGCGCCTCATCGCGCGCTGGTATAATATGGAGGTGGTGTATAAAGCGCCTGTTACCGCACACTTCCGCGGTATCATACCCAGGAACGTACCGGTATCCCAGGTATTAAAAATGATGGAAATGACAGGAGAAGTGCATTTCGAGATCAGGGGAAGACAGATTATCGTGTCACCCTGACATTTACCTATACGTTAAAAAAACTGGTATCATGAGTCCTTAAGTTCCACTATCCCTTTACCCATACAGGCACAAAAAAACCGGAAGCGTTGCACCGCTCCCGGTAAAGCCTGGGTCTGTATGTAAAATCGCTTGTGACAATTATTCATTATTTACCCAAACCATACAAATGTATGCAATTGATGCTTTTTTCCCAAGGCAGGCAAACTTGTGCCGCATGGGGCAAAAAATTTCCACGATTATCTGCAAAAACGGTACTGATCATGAAATTAACGGTGCTTTTGATGACCATCACCCTGCTACAGGTCCACGCAGCAGGGTATGCACAAACAGTTACCCTATCACAACGCAATGCGTCCCTGGATAAAATTTTCCAGGAGATCCGGAAGCAAACCGGTTACAGTTTCCTGTATACAGATGAACAACTATTACAGGGAAGAAAAGTAAGTCTCCAGCTAAAAAATGTTCCCCTGGAACAAGCGCTGGACGCCTGCTTCCTGGATCAACCCCTCTCCTGGTCTATTTCCGATAAGGTGATCATCGTAAAACGGAAAGCCACACCCGGGGAAACAGCTCCCATCGTTGAAAAAGAAGTAAAAGGAAAAGTGACCAACGACAAAGGAGAGCCGCTTCCCGGCGCCACCATCCAGGTAAAAGGCACCAGCAAGGGCGTGGTGACCAACGAAAAAGGAGAATACACCATCGCGGTACCCAACGATAACGCTATATTGATCATCTCCTCCCTCGGTTATAACAAAATAGAAATACCGGTAGGCAACAGGAATGACCTGCCTGTTATGCTGCGTCCCTCCGCTTCCAATATCAACGAACTGGTGGTAGTAGGATACGGCGAACAGCGGAAAGGTAGTCTCAGCAGCGCTATTACATCTGTCTCTTCCAAAGATTTCCAGGATGCGCCGGTCAACCGGCTCGACCAGGTGCTGCAGGGACGTACCGCCGGTGTACAGGTCACCAATTCCGCCGGGGCGCCCGGAGGCGCCGTGCGTATACGTATCCGCGGTTCCAACTCTATCAATGGAGGCAATGATCCTATCTACGTAGTGGACGGCTTTGTAGGCGCAGACTTCTTTGCTATTAACCCCGATGATATCGAGTCGATACAGGTATTGAAAGATGCTGCTGCCACCGCCATCTACGGCAGCAGGGGCTCTAATGGCGTGATCCTCGTCACCACCAAAAAAGGTAATAAAGGCGGATTGAGCGTCAACTTCACCACCCGCTTGTCATCATCCACCGTATTGAAAAAACTGGACTTGCTCAATGCAGCCGATTTCGCAGAAACTGCCAATGCTCATGCGGTAGCCGTTGGTACCACACCTAAGTTTACCGATGCGCAGATCGCGGAGTTTCGTACCAAAGGTGGCACCAACTGGCAGGATGAAATCTTCCGCGTAGCGCCCACCCAGGAATATCTATTAAACCTCTCCGGCGGAAACGATAAATCCACTTATTTCATTTCCGGCAATTACCTGAACCAGGATGGGGTGATAAATAACTCTTCCTATAAACGCTATACGGTAAGATCCAATATTAATTCCAAGCTATCCGACCGGGTATCTACTTTCCTCAATATCACCGGTTCGTATAGCAGCTCACAAAATGTAGATATTCCTCCTGATGGCCCCAGCAGCCCCCTCGCACAAGCCATCACCTGGGCGCCTACCACGCCGGTGCGCAATGCCGATGGCAGCTACGTTATCAGCGACCCTGTAGGGTCTTTGTTTTATAACCCGGTAGCGCTCACCGAAAACAGGCTGGCAGTAAAAGATCGCATGCTCGCCAATATGATAGGTGGCTTCAAATTCAATATCATTCCCGGGCTTACGTTCAACCTGCAATACGGCGCCAATTACCTGCAAACCGACGACAAGAGTTTCGCCGGCAAAATCACAAACAACAATGTCTCCTCTTCCAGTATACGTTCGGGCAAAGACATCGTGTTACAGAATACCAACACACTGAACTACCGGAAAACATTCAACCAGGTACATAACATCGATATCACGGCGGTGATGGAATACCAGCAAGGAACTTCCAATTACTCATCTGCCGGCGCATCCAACCTTACCTATGAAAACTTCCAGTGGAATAACCTGGCACTGGGTACCCCTGGTAGCCCTTCCTCTGGTTATTCAAAATGGGCGATATTTTCCCTGGTAGGACGCGTGAACTACAGCTACCGCGATAAATACCTCGTATCAGCCGCTATCCGCCGCGATGGATCTTCCAAATTCCAGGGTAATAATAAATACGGCCATTTCCCTTCCGTTTCCGCCGGATGGGTGGTGAGCAACGAATCCTTTATGCAGGACCAGCATACTTTCAGCAACTTGAAAATACGCGGCAGTTGGGGACTTACCGGCAACCAGGCCGTTAGTCCCTATAGTACACTTTCATCCTATTCCAATATAGCCGCATCGTTTACCAACAACAGTCACCTCGTGGGCCTGATGATGGGCAACATCGGCAATCCTGACCTGAAATGGGAAACCACCGAACAACAAGATGTGGGAATAGATATCGGGTTATTAAAAGGTCGTGTAAACGTTACTGCAGATTACTTTGTAAAGAAAACCCGCGACCTGCTGCTGGTAGAAACCTTACCCATGTACCTCGGTGGTAACCCCATTACCAGGAACGTTGGCTCCGTACAGAATAAAGGCTGGGAATTTTCTATCGACGGCGATGTCATCAACCACGGTGCCGTGACCTGGAACACCGGATTCAACGTGTCTTTCAACCGGAACGAAGTGCTTTCCCTCGGCGAAGGAAAAACCCGCATCTTCGATCCTAACAACCGAAGAATAGGCGGTGGTATGTCGCCCCAATCAGAATTTGTGGTAATGCCTGGTCAGTCACTCGGCGCTATCTGGGGCCTCACTTACCTAGGCACCTGGAAACCCGGCGATGCCAAAGCCAGCCAGTACGGCGCCAAAGCCGGCGACTCCCGCTATCTCGACCTGGACAATAGCGGCACCATCGACGCCAACGACTATCATGTGATCGGTACCGGTATTCCCAAAACTTCTATCGGCTGGAATAATACCGTTGCCTATAAGAGATTTACGCTGAACTTACTGTTCCAGGGACTCTTTGGGTTTGACCGCCTGAACTACAACAGCGCCGCAGCCATGTACTATGGCGGCGATGCACGCGAAGCCACCCTGGCAGCCATCAAAGACCGCTACATTCCCGGTGTGAATGAAACCTCAGATATACCGGCGTTCAGCACCACCAACCGCAACTTCACGCAAAGCAGCCGTTTCTTGGAAAAAGGTGACTTCCTGCGCCTGAAGAATGTGAGCCTCGCTTATACCCTTCCTAAATCAGCGCTGAAAAATGCGCTTGGCGTTAAGGTATTTATCAGCGCTACTAACCTGTTGACCATCACCAACTACAGCGGCCTGGATCCGGAAAGCAATTCATCTGCAGGCGATATCAGGCAGGGTATTGACTATGGCACTTATCCAAATGTAAAAACCATTACCGGTGGCGTAACACTCAGCTTTTAAAAAATAACGGTCATGACTAAACGATACAATATGAAACATACTATATACCTGGTACTCTGCCTCATGCTGGCGGCGGGGTGCAGCAAACAGCTAAATGAAGAGCCTCGTGGACTGGTAGCCGGCAAGGACGCCCTCAGCAGCCAGGCAGGTCTGGAAGCCGTATTGTCCGGCGCCTACGGCAGCCTGCTGGTACCATGGACCAGTGGCTTTACCTCCGTGGCACAAATAGCCATGACGATGGGCGGCGATGACCTTACCACCCACGCTGGCTCCAACAAGGAAGAATTCAGGGAATTCGACCGCTTCAACGTTTCTTCCCTGAATGGCCGGATGCCCCCCATCTGGTTAGGATGTTACAAAACCATACAATCTACCACCAATATCATCAACAACTATACGGCCGTACAGGGAGGAAATCCCGACAGTATCCGCGCCATGGTGGGTGAAGCCAGCTACCTGCGGGGGCTCTGCTACTACTGGCTCACCAGGCTGTGGGGAGAAGTGCCGATCATCCCTTCCGAAATATACTCGCCAGATTATCTCACACTGAAAAAGAGCAAACCTGCCGAAATATATGCCCTGATAGAAGCAGACCTGAAAAGAGCAGAAGAATGGATGCCCAATGCCCGCCGCAGCTCTGGCCGCCCGAATAAAGGCGCCGCCAAAGCCCTGTTGGCAGATGTTTATCTCACGGAAGCCGGATGGCCGCTGAAAAACCAGTCAAGGTATGCACTGGCAGCTGCTAAAGCCAAAGAAGTGATTGACAATAAAACGTTGTATGGATTTGATCTTTACCAGGGCGATTACCTGAAGATCTTCGCCGGCGGCACCGTGGAAGACGTATTCACCCTCTTCACCCGCGGACAGTGGATCACCTATAACTCTTTCTATGGCTTGTCTACCATGCCTGAAGATGAAGGTGGCTGGAGCGACTTCTTCCCGGAGCTCAACTTCTTCAACAATTTCCCGGCAGGCACCCGGAAAGATGCCACTTTCAGCACACAGTTTACGCTGAGCGACGGCAAAACCATTTCCTGGCAACAAACCAGCACCAAACATCCTTACTATAAAAAATTCACCATCCAGTCAGGCGCGCGCAATGTGTATATGTCCGCCAATCCCGTAATTATGATGCGATACGCACATGTACTGCTGATTTACGCAGAAGCCCAGGCACGGTCTGCCGGCGCACCTAACAGCGACGCCTATACGGCTATTAATGCCGTGCGTCAGCGCGCCGGACTGGCTAACCTGCCAGCAGGTATGTCCGGCGCTGATTTTGCCACCGCGGTGGTAAATGAACGCGCCTGGGAATTTGCCGGCGAATGGAACCGTTGGTTCGACCTGGTAAGACTGGAACAGGTAGAAGCAGCCAATGCCAATAAAAATCCGGGAGATCTGCCACCTTCCGGTACCATTACCAAAGCGAATTACTGGATGCCCATACCCGGTGCAGATGCTGTAATAAACCCGAATTTATGACCTTTTAGATGAGCAAATGATCCTATGTAAGTAATCCTCTAACCACGTAAACAAAACCCGAAAACCCGGATCAGCCCCGCATAAAGCGGGACTGATCCATCCACCAAAATGAAGCGTTATGAAAAAGATGTCTACACTCTTGCTGGTGTTGAGCATGCTGCTATGCAGCCGCCTCCACGCCCAATACCTTCTGCTGGATGATATGGAAGGTCATGGTCCCTGCTCCGGCAAATGGACCTACTATGCCGGTAACACCACTACCGGGAAAGTGCAGTTTGGGGTACCTAATCCCAATCCATCCGGGCTCAATACCAGCCCCCTGGTAGCTAAATTTATCAAAGACACCAGCTGCTTTGAGTACATGAGCACCTCCGTTTCCCTGAAAGATTCGTTCAATCTTTCTTCCAACAGCACCTTCAAAATGCTGGTATATAGCAACGTTCAGGAAGATATCATGTTTAAGCTGCAGCCGGGCACCAATTACAGCAAAGCGGTATACTTCACCTACAGACCTTCCCGCGTGAACCAGTGGGAAGAAGCCACCTTCAACTTTCAAAGTGTAAAAAACAGGACCGACTTTAACACCATCGCCATACAGTTTATTGATGGCAAGAAAGCCAATGGTATCCTGTATTTCGACCTGGTACAGGCGCCCAATCCTACCAATATCGTCTTAAAAGATACCACTATCAGGATGGGAAATGAAAACGGCGTCGTGCTCACTGCCAAGGTAAACGGAGGCGCATTCAGTTCCACGCTCCATACCAGCAGCTGGGTAGCCTCCAACCTGCCGGCAGGCGTTACGATCGGCAACGTACAGCGGCTCAATGACACGATTGCCCTGGTGACGCTCAGCGGCAACTCGCCCGCTAACTATTCCCGCACCGCCCTTAAACTCACCGTGGCCGGCGCCGAACTGGACAGCGCTAACGTGGCCTCCTATACAGTAAAAGGCAACGTGGTATTTGAAGGCAATCCCGACTGGACCCTGGTATTTGCCGATGAATTTAATACCAACGGTATGCCTGATGCCAGCAAATGGAAAATAGATCCACATCCTAAAGGCTGGATCAATGGAGAGCAGGAAGTATATACGGATAGTACACACGATAATGCGCGTGTAAGAAACGGTAACCTGGTGATCACCGGGAAAAAAGACTTCCCTAACGGCAATACCACCGAGCCCTGGTCATCCGGCATGTTGATCACACAGGGGAAATTTGATTTCCTGTATGGCCGCGTAGATGTAAGAGCCAAGCTTCCCCGCGCCCGCGGCTCCTGGCCTGCCATCTGGCTCATGCCTACCTCCGGCGTCTACGGTGGATGGCCCAAAAGCGGGGAACTCGATATCATGGAACATGTGGGTAATAACTTCGGTACCGTATTATCTACCATTCATACCCAAAACCATAACTGGACCAATGGCGGCGGTATTTCCGCCAGCAAGAAACTAATGGATGCTGACACTGCTTATCATGTATATAGCATGGAATGGGCGCCCGACACCCTCCGGTTTATATATGATTCTACGGTGATCCTTACCTACCCCAATCCACATACCGACTGGAAAGACTGGCCTTTCGACCAGAAATTCTACCTGATCCTGAACGTCGCTATTGGCGGCGGCATGGGAGGTAATATTGTAGAAGCCGACTGGCCAGACAGTATGCAGGTAGACTATGCACGCATCTACCAAAAAGGGCTGGGTACACCAGTATTGGACACCATTAAAGTAACGCCAGCAGACCTTTCCTTCCTCGCTGGCAAACAACAGCAGTATACAGCCAAGGCGTTTGATGAGAACGGGTATCCCATGGCCATTACACCGGTATGGAGTATTACCGGCACTGGCAATACCATTACGGCCAACGGATTGGCAACCCTGAACAGCTCCGGCAAAGTAAGCGCCACCGCCACCGTCGACACTATTACTAAAACAGGCAATACCAACGTCAACGTGCGGGCTACCAATTACCGGAACCTACCCGTAAAAATACAGGCAGAAAGCTTTGACAACAGTAATGCCTGCTGCACCGAAACCACGGCCGACATAGGAGGAGGGCTGGATGTAAGCTATATCGGCGCAAATACCTGGTTTGAATATGACCTCAACGTGCCCCGGGCTGATACCTACCGCCTGCAATTCCGTGTAGCAGTAAATTCGCTTGCCAGCCTGAAGATACAGCTGGATACCTCTACCCTGCAAACCGTGAACCTGCCTGTCAGCGGCGGTTGGCAGAAATGGATAACGGTTACGTCGGCGCCTATACGATTGGAACAGGGGCAGCAAACCATCAGGATCGTATCCAACAAAGATGGATGGAACTTCAACTGGCTAAGCGTTTTCCGTGCTGATTCCATCGGCTTGTCGCGCATTACCATCAAGCCCGACAGCGCTACCCTGAATACCGGTCAAACGCAGCAATTTACCGCTGCAGGCTATGGTCAAGACAGCAGCATATTTGCAATATCGCCGGCATGGTCAGTATCCGGTGGTGGCAGCATCAGTGCCAGCGGTCTCTTTACGGCAGGCACTACCGGCAACTACCTAGTACAGGCTACGGCGGCTGGCATAACAGATGCCGCCATCGTACAGGTAATTACACCCCCAGCTCTTACCCGCATTGTACTCACACCCGATACGGTAACTGTACCATTAGGCGCCTCACAGCAGTTCATCGCCAAAGGCTATGACCAGCGTGACAGCCTCTTTGCCTTTAAGCCCATATGGAGTACCAGCGACCCGGCAAATACCATCGACACCACCGGCGTATTTACCGCCGGTAATGCAGTGGGCACCTATAGCGTAACCGCCAGCTCCGGCGCCATATCCGCCACAGCAGTCGCAGCAACGGGCTATACCTGTACAGTAAATGATAAATACGAAGCTGAAAGCGCTTCCAACCGGGCAACAGGCCCTATCCTGGAAACCTGTACCGATGTGGGAGGAGGCCAGGATTTCACCAACCTGCATGTCAACGACTGGTGGGCATATAACACCCTGAATGTTCCTGTAAAAGGTAAATATACCATCAGCATCCGCGTATCGTCTACCGCCGCTGCCAGCGTATGGATAGGACATAGCGGGTTTAATTTTGGTACCATCAGCATTCCATCTACCGGCGGTACCTGGCGCACTATCAAGGCAACGATCACATTGCCTGCACTCAGCTATACCGGCATACATGTGCAATCGGGCGCCTTTAAGTTCAACTGGTTCAGCATCGACAACTGCGCCGTAGATACTTCTACCGCCCGCATGGCTTATATTAAGCCCGAAGCAATGGCGGAAAGCGCCACACCGGCCCAACTGCTGCCCTACCCTAACCCCACGAACGGGCAGTTAACCATTAACCTGAACGGCGCTACTTACCGGATGGTTACGTTGATGGATATACGTGGTAACATCCTGCGGCAATGGATGATCCCGAAAGGAGAAAGGCAACTCAACAAAAACATCAGTACGCTGCCAAGCGGTACTTATATCCTGAAGCTGGAAGGAGAGAACAAAACAAAAACTTTCCGGGTAGTTAAAATTTAATGATCGCACACGCCATTGTGCTTTATGTGAAGCTGGTCTGCATAGACCAGCTTTACTTTTTACGTATATTTAGGTGAGATAATATTCTTCTATATGCCACATTTTGTAATTGAATGCTCTAACAATG
This sequence comes from Chitinophaga sp. Ak27, assembly GCF_012726295.1. Classification (GTDB taxonomy): domain Bacteria; phylum Bacteroidota; class Bacteroidia; order Chitinophagales; family Chitinophagaceae; genus Chitinophaga. The sequence continues at coordinate 611,221 of NZ_JABAOB010000001.1, forward strand.
TGCTGGGACTGCAATCCCCCGAACGGATCATGGATACCGTGTACCAGGCTGCGGAATCTACCGGGCTGTTTGCCAAAAACGATATTAAAGTGCGGCTCAACGCTTTCACGCACTACAAACTGGGTGATGGAAAGGATAGCTTCCTGCATATTTTCGCCAGTATTATGGGTGGGCGTACTAAAGAGCAAAAATCTCACCTATCGAGCGCTATCATAGAGCAATTGGCGCCGTTATTACCGGAGGTATCTTTCTTATCTATCAATGTGGATGATTTTGATCCGGATACGTATTGTAACCGGGCACTGATTAACCCGGCGAATGTGGGGAAGGACAGGCATTTTTAAATATGCTGAAACAAAAAGGGCGCATGCAGCTCCCGCCGCATGGCCCCTAATCAACCGTTGCCACTAATTAATGCTTTTCTCCTGAAATCAATTCCAGGGTATAACTCAGCTCCGGGTCTTTACTGGCCTGGATGTATGAGACAAATTTATTCATGGGCACTTCTTTGTCAGGAAGAATGCCGTGACCTTTATCTGCTGTAGCATTGAAGAAATACAACTCCGACATCGGCACTGATAGTATGCTTTTAGTGCGGGGCAGCAGGTATTTCATAAACCAGGCTGCCGTAGTGGCGGCGGCGCCACTACCCGTTTCTTTACCGATAATCAGGCCTCTTTTATTCTGCTGTACCAGTGCGGCAAAATAAGTGGCCGCTGATACGGTGCCGCCACCGGTAAGAACATATACTTTACCATGAAAGGCATCTTTGTCGGGCGGAAAGTTTTCGAGCAAGCCGTCACGCAGCCGGGCGTTGCCGATATATAATCCGCTGCTGTCTTTGTCGAAACGCTGGTAGAGGAAGTTCTTCTGGGTTTGTAAATCTTCGTCCGACAAGCGTCTTCCATTTTCTGCGATAGCATATTCCGGGTAGGCAATATCGATGGTGCGGGTGCGGTAGTTGTATACATTCCGGAACGGCGCATTGGTGAGGAACGAATACAGCAATGCGGAAATAGCCGGGTTACCACCACCATTGGCACGCACATCGATGATTACCTGCTTATACTGGCGTTTGTTGATCTCTTTAAAAAATTCGCTGAATTCTTTGTAAGCATCTGATTCATTGATGGCAAAGGTGTTGACGGTGAGCACACCGGTTTTCGTATCGTCGTAATAGTTATTGTAGATATAGTAGGCGCGCTGCAACAGGTTTACCGGGAATACTCCCATCTTGCTGGCATGGAATGCCTGTGTAGGATCGGCGAAAGGCAGTGTCACCTTTTTGGTGTCGTTGCTGCCGGGCGTAATATAACTTACCTGGAACGTTGACTGGTTCGGCGACAACAGGCTGTACATCACCTGGAAGTTAGGATACAGGCGATCCATACCAGTGGTAATATGGCCATCGCTGTAGGCGGAGGCCGACAACGCCTGGAGTATATCTTTCACCGGCATATTATTAATGCTGGTTACTTCCGCACCAAAAGGAATGGGGCCGCCTTTGATATTAATAAATATCTTACCCCTTTCTATAACCACCGGGTATGGAAACAGGTGGATCAGGCTATACAGTTCTTTCGCGTTATCGTTGCTCACACCCAGGTTGGTATGCACATCACTGACGAGATAGATGGGCGAATACTGCAGGCAGGAAAGTACGTCAGGCTGCCCCGCTGCCTTTTCCATCAGCGAATCCACCTTGCGCTGGAAGCTGATGGAGTCGATGAATTTATAAGGATTAGGATGCTGTTTCTTCAGTATCTCCACTGCCAGTTTAAAATCTGCAATGAAGTCTTCCTTCGTCAGGTTAGCCAGTTTTTTCTCCTGGGCGGATACGCGCATGCTGCAAAGCGCCAGCAACGCTGCGGCGCTGGAAATGATCAATCTCTTCATGTAAATTGTTTTGAAATGTATGAAAACGTCAGGAGCCGATTAATTCCAGGATACCTTCGTTGCGGATGATCATCATCCCCTGCCGGTCTTCCGTAATCCCTTCCTGGAGGCGGTACGTATAACGCGGGCGGGCGCCTTCCATGACCGTTGGCAGGAAAGCAAACCGGATGTTAGGATTTCCTTTCAATGCTTCTCCCACTTCAATAATATGCGTAGATACGATGAACAGGCAGTCCTGGTACTCTGCAAAAGCGGAGGTAACCGCCAGTGTACCGTCGAAAGCATCTTTTACGTTGGTGCCTTTAAACAGCTCATCGAACATCAGCAGCAACCGTTTACCACTGGCAGCGGCTTCGGCGGCTTGCTTCACGCGTATCACCTCTGCATAGAAATGGCTGTATCCCAGGTGGATGTTGTCTGCTACGTTGATGGAAGAACAAATGCCTTCCCTTACGGAAAACGACATCGTGCTTGCCGCCACCGGGAAACCCATGTGGGCGAGGTACAACCCGATGCCGACTGATTTCATCAGCGTAGATTTACCAGCCATATTAGCCCCGGTGAGAAACAGTACATTACTATTTTCTTCCATGGTCAGATCATTGCCCACGGCTCCCTGCAGGCATGGGTGCCGCAAACCGGTAACCGTCAATTTGTTTTTCCCTTTCGGCAGCGCGGTGGCATAAGTAAAACCTTTAGTCCTCGCTACATCACTGACAGCGATGTTTACATCCAGTTCATAAATAAAGGTCAATACCTGTTCCATCGCATCACGCAGCCGCCCCTTTAATAAATGATCATAGAAGGCGAGTGTACTCACCGACAACGGTTGATAGATATCGATATTCATCAGCTTATCTACCTGGTTATTCGCAAGGATATCCCTGATGGCACCTACCCGTGCAGTATATTGACCGGTAGTGGCGGGCAGCGTTTGCAGGAAGCTATAGCACCGTTTCAGTGTTACGATGGTGGCCTGCAGCCCCTGTACTTTCCTGCGATATCTTTCATCGCGGGTGAGCGTGGCCAGAACCTTTTTGATAAGGGTATCTATCATGATTACGGCGGCGCTGCGGGGTGCGCTGCCGTCGAGGTACTCACGCATCAGGTGCAGCTGCGGGGCATCGAAAGGAAAGGCCAGCTGCGCCTCCTGGAAGGCGCGGAAAATTGTGGCTCTTTCGTTGATCGCCGCCGCATCTTCCAATGGATGGCGGAAGATGTTGTCCAGTACCTGTTCTCCTCCCCTCGTCTTCACCTGGTTGAACAGGTGGTATACAGAACCGTTACGGTATTTACCCAGCAGGTTCAGTTCATCTACGGTCTGTTTATCGATATTGAAGCTCATAACAGTTCTTTTATTGTTCCAATGCACGTTTACGGCCATTCTTCAGGATATCCGGTATCCCTTCGTTGCGGATGATGATCATCCCGTGGCGGTCATCTGTAATCCCACGTTCAAGGGTATACGTATATTCCGGCGTATGCCCGTTCATACGGGTAGGCAGGTAGAGGAATCCCGCCCCGGGATATTGTTTCAGGTCTTCTCCTGCTTCCACAATATGGGAAGAGATGACAAACAGGCTGTTCTTCTTTTTGGTAAAAGCGCCGGTAATGGCTACCGTGGCCTCATGAGCGTCTTTTACGTTGGTGCCACGGAAGAGTTCATCGAAAATGACTAGCAGCGATTTGCCTGCCCCCAACTCCGTGGCAATCTTTTTCACCCGCAGTACTTCCGCATAAAAGTGGCTGGCGCCCATACCCAGGTTGTCGGGCAGGTTGATAGTGGTATAAATGCCGTCCAGCACTACAAACTCCATCCGCCGCGCCGCCACAGGGAATCCCATATGTGCCAGGTATACGGCAATGCTCAGCGAACGCAGGAAAGTGGACTTCCCCGCCATGTTAGCCCCGGTCAGGAAGATGACATGTTCTGTGGTATTCAGCCGCACATTATTGCCGATGGCATTCTTCAGGCCGGGGTGATATACCCCTTCCAGCAACAACATATCGCCGCCTTTTTCCAGCGCTTTGGGAAATATAAAACGCTGTTCTGTGGCTACTTTTGCTACTGAAATATATACGTCGAGGTAATATACATGCTGCAGGATCTTTTCTATGCGCTGGCGCTCCCGGGTACGGAATAGCAGGTCGTAGGCAGTTACTGCCGCATACGACAGCTTTCCTTTGCCCTTTTCTCCATGTACCGGCGCCAGCGCCGGATCTGCCAGCAGACTCACAATATCCTGGCGTTCGCGGGCATAGGCTGCAATGCCTTCTACCGCATCCGAATGAACGAAGGCGCCTACCTGTTGAATCAACTCGATGACGGCGCCTACGCCGTTGTTAATTTCCTTTTCCCCCAGGGTAGCGTTGCGCGTGGCATTTTTCGTTTGCGCATCGGCGTTAGCCAGGTATTTCTCTGCCATGTCAAACAAAGAAGCATTGAATGGAAACCGGATGTTATATCGCGCAAAATGTTCAATGATGCTGCTTCGGCGGTTAATCTCTCCCCGGTCCGACAAAGGATGGCGGAACATATCTCCCAGTATCGCTTCACCTCCCCGGGTATGGGTATGGTTATACAGGTCGTAGATGCCGCTGCTGTCGCGCTTCCCGAATATCCGGAGATCTTCTATAGTCTGGTCATCTGTTTGCAATATCATGCCCGTGTATTTTATTTTCTTTTTCTCCTGATCAATAATATGGTTCCTGTCAGCAATACCAACCCGGGTAACACCCACACATATACGATTTTAAGAATACCTGCGCCGATGGTGCCAACGGTCAGTAGGGTATCCTGCGCCTTTGGTCTGGGCGTATATATCGGGAAGTTGCCGTAATCGAGCCAGGAATAATACGAGCGGCTGAGAAATGCTCCCCCCTGGCGTAAGTTGCTCATGAAATCGGCGTCGGCGCTCACAATAATACGCTGCTCTTTACTATTCACTTTCCGGCTAAGCGCTACGGCGGTAGTATAATAAGGCGCCTGGCTATCACCTTCTGCGGGACTATATACCGGTGGCACCGAATCGGTCACCAGGGCGCCAGCTTTCAGCCAAACCTTGCCTGCTGCGGTGTTGAGCAACGGAGTAATCGTATAACCACTGTCGGTAGTAAATGTGAGGCCGGTCACGCCCGGCATCAGCATAGGCATATTATCTTCTTCACCGGTCTTAAATCCGTCTTTCAGCAGCACGAGGATAGGTTCCTGGGAAAGATCTGTTGCCTCGCGGGTGATAAAAGGCTTTACCATATGCGGCATTTCATCTTTAGATAGCTCTATCAGCGTTCCATCCAACATATGCACGCCCAGTCCCTGCAACAACGGGTTGAGCATCTGCTGCTTGCCAGGCTCACCCAATATCAGCATATTACCACCCTTATGGAGATAATGGCTTACACGGTCCATAGTAGTGGCACTCAGCGTAGTTTTAGGATCTGCCAGCACCAACGTGGTCACATCTTCCGGGATATCATGTGTATCGGCAGACATTGTATCAGAATCAAATCCCAGGTTGATCAGGGAATAACGATTGTCCTTAGCTAACGAATGATAGAAGTATTCCCGCTCTCCTTTCTTGGTAATATCGCGCTCGAGGTTGCCGGTCAGGAAAACAGTTTTCGGCATTGCCGGCTGGAGCAGGCGTTTAAAGGCAGCAGCCACCTGCTGTTCTTCCGGCCAGAAGGCGGCGTCATCAAAAGTACGGAGGAAAGTGGTTTTGCCTTTGTATTTCAACTGCATCACCAAGCGATAGTTCTCAGGCTGCAGGTCAATTACTTTGCGTACTTCCGGGCCTGGTGTAAACAGCGATGGTTTAATATCGTAGCCTTCGCACATCTTTTCCGCAATTTCTTTCGCACTTTTGCCCACCCAGGTTTTATACAGGGTACTGTCGTTATCGGCTACGTCGTAATAATACACATAGTTGAACTTCACATCCGGTTTAAAACGCAGGTAAGGTTCCCAGAGTGTCCAGAGGTAGTCGTTGCGGTTTTCTGGTAAGCCGCGCCCAACGCCGCCTCCAAAGAGGTTGCAATACAGCGTTACCTCCAGCGGCTCCCCTTTCATGTCGCGAATGATCTCCTGGGTATTGGCATGCAGGGTATTGCTTTTTGTGGCGGTGGTATCCCAGTAACCGATGTATCCCGGCCTGGAAGTAAAGTAGCCCACTATCAGCGTGGTCAACGCTATCAGCGCATATCGGCTGGCTTTCACATACCAGGGCTTCGACTCACGGCCGGCTTTTAACTTGATCAGCGTGAAGCCTACAAACATGTATACAATTACAATGAAATACACCAGGTCTTTGGTCGTGATCAGTCCTCTCAACATCTTGGTGGTACGGCCGGAGAGAGACAGGAAATAAGTAAGGTCCCTGATAAAGTCGTACTTCTGCCATAGGCCACCAATGCGGCTCAGCACGAAGATGAGGATAAAACTGCCTATCGCAGATACGATCTGGTAAGTGGTAAGGCTCGACATAAACAACCCGATGGCCGTATAGGCGCATACGAGCAGGTAAAAGCCCAGTGCGGCTGATAACAGCACACCGTAATCTGCATGCCGGATATTAATCAGACCCGTTACGATGAAAACGCCCACAACTCCTACCAGCAAGAGGTTATAGGTCATAATCGCCAGGTATTTACCCAACACGATCTCTCTTACCTTTACCGGGGAAGAATATAGTAGTTTGATGGTGCCGTTGTTGATTTCCCGGCTGATCAGCCCCATGGTCAGCAGCGGCACAAAAAGATATAAGTTCTGTAATACGTTCGAAAAAATGCCATCTGGCGCCAGGAATATGCCGTTGGTCATCGACAGGCCGAAGTCTTTGAACTTAGGCGTATTCTGTTGCAGCACCTCCTGCCATTTGGCCACGGGATACAAGGCATACGTGTAATATATGCCGCATTGTACCATAAAGGCAATTGTAAGAAACCACGCTACCGGAGAATAGAAAAGGTTACGCAATTCTGTTCTCGCGATCTTGAATATCATCTTCATGTAAGAATATTATTGGAGAGATTGAATGGATAATTGCTTGAAAATATCGTCCAGCAGGCCTTTGTCGAGGTTGATCTCCCGAAGCCTCCATCCTTGCTGAACGCTGGCGCTGATGATTCTTTCAGTAATATCCTGGTCGCCATCGAAATAAATGCGTATCTGCCGGTCGCTCAGGAATTCCACTTTGGTAGCCCCTGGTATCTTCATCAGTTCTGTGGCGGAAGGAGGATTTTCCATGCGGGTCAATACGCTGTGTGGTTGTACATAGTTGTTGAAAGCGTCCATCGAGTCGGAGAAGATCACCCGGCCCCCTTCTATCATCACTATTTCCCGGCAAAGCAGGTGCACTTCCGACAGGATATGGGAGGAGAGCAATACCGTATGGTCTTGTCCTATTTCCCGTATTAATTTCCTGGCTTCGATCAGCTGGTTAGGATCGAGCCCGTTGGTGGGCTCGTCCATCACTACCAGTTTGGGTTTGTGGATGATGGCCTGCGCAATGCCTACACGTTGGCGGTAGCCGCCGGAGAGATTGCCTATCAGCCGTGTGCTGAAGTGGGCAATACCACACCGTTCTTTGGCTTCTTCTACCGCCTGTTTTATCTTTCCTTTCTCCATTCTGCGCAGCTGGGCGCAGTAAGCCAGGTATTCATCTACCGTAAGATCAGTATATACCGGCGGGTTCTGTGGCAGGAAGCCGATGTTCTTCTTGGCTTCCTCCGGGTTTTCCCGCATGTTGATGCCATTGACCGTTACCTGGCCTTCGGTTTGGTTCAGCACCCCGCACAGGATGTTCATGGTGGTGGATTTACCAGCACCGTTGGAGCCGAGTAGTCCTACTACCCCTGCCTGGTTAATTTCCAGGTTGATGTCACGTATAGCCCATGCGCTGCTGTAGCGGTGCGAGAGCCCCTCTATTTTTAGTATTGTACTCATAGCGGTTGTTGAATGTTGGATCAATAGTTTACGACCATTACCGTTTGTTGCTGGGTGCCAGTGCCTCCGGGAATGCCTATCAGCGCCAGGGCGGCGTTCTGGTACAGCCAGGGATGCCGGTTCGGCGGCAACGGCGGATTTCGTATACCCGTTGCCGTGTAAGTGGTAATAACAGCATCCGAGGCTGCGTCCCGGAACTCAAACACATAGTCTCCGTAGTAGGTATTCACAGGATAAATAATAAAATCTGACATGGCTTTATAGGCGATGCTGGTCACCTCCGGTTTATTCTTGCCCTGCATCACTACTTTCACAGGCCTGCTGCCGGGAGAGAGATTCATAAACCGGATACCGGTGGTGCTGTCGCCCAGGCGGTGATACGGCAGGTGCTCTTCTACGAGCAGGCTATCCGGCTGAGCCAGGGTGCCAGTCACAAACAACGAGTGCATGGACCCTATGGGCAATTGCAGCTTCATTTTGAGCAATGGTACATCCTTATCGGTTGTATCGGGATAGTTGTATATCCACAAGGGCTGTTCCCCGCTATAGGAGCTGTAGTGATTGTTGATGGTATTGAACTGGCCGTACTGTATCAATCTCAAACGGTAGAAGTCGAACGGCAATCCGCCTTTCAGGTTGGGCGCCAGCCAGCTGCTGCCTGCTACGGCATTGACAATGTTGAGCGAAGCGGCGCCTGGCGGGGCTACCGATTCCTTGCCACAGGATGCCAATACGGTAGCTAACAGCCATGCATATATGAAAAAGTATGATTTCATCTTAGTAGCCCGGATTTTGAGTGAGGAAATGGTTGACAGTAATCTCTGGTACTGGGATCGGATACAATGCCTGGAAGTCGCCCAGCCAGGGTTGTTTGAGCGGAACGGCCGATAACACGTCATGCATCCGTTTGGTGCGCTTCAGGTCGAACCAGCGGTGTCCCCATTCGGCAAAGAGTTCTGTTTGCCTTTCTTTTGCTACAGCGGCCAGCAGCTGTTCTTTGCTAAGGGTGGCCGGTAAAGCAGGCAAACCTGCGCGGCTACGGATCATATTCAGATCGGCGATAGCCGTAGCATTACCTCCCGGACCACCATTGGCCGCAGCCTCTGCACGCACCAGGTACATTTCCGCCAGGCGCAATACCATATAGTATTCTGCCGGTGGCATACCAAAACTGCTATTAGGACTACCAACCTTATATTTTAACGGATAGCGGGTAACTCCAGGCTGGCCAACAGTCCCGGTGGCATTGTCAGTGCTGTCTGTCCATTTCTCCAGGCGCTGATCACCCGGCTCAAAAGCTGATAACAGCGAAGGAGTGAGACAGAAACTGGCTACTCCGACCTTCAGTACATTGGGTATCATCGCAAATCCTTCGGGGGTGGCATCTCTCAGGTACATGTCCTGCAGCGACTGTTGCAGCTGCCAGATGGCTTCCCGGCTGCCTTTGAGAAATACTTTGTTAAGATCGCTCTCCAGCGTATAGTCGACCGAGTTATTAATCACTGTGGTTGCCGCAGCAGCAGCATTGGTATAATCGCCGAGGTACAGATAAACCCTGGCCAGCAGTGCGGTAGCGGCAAAACGGTTGGGCCTTGTACGCTCGCCGTTGGCAGTGGGATAATCAGCCGGCATAGAAGCTGCCGCATCTTTCAGATCCTGCAGCATCTGTTGATATACCTGCTGCTGTGGTGCACGTGGCAGGCGGGCCGTCTGGTTAAAATCTACCGTCATGGCCAGCGGCACATCTCCAAAGAAATTAACGAGATAGAAATAACTGAAAGCACGCACGAACTTTGCTTCCCCGGCAAGCGCCTTTCTCACACTATCTTTCAGCATAGATGATTTGGAATCTGCTATTCCTTCAATAATAGAATTAGCGCCATAAATAGCGATATAGGCACTCTCCCACATAGCCCAGGGCCGGTCGCTGTTATAAACGGTAAGCTTGTTGGTAGCAAGCCCGTAATATGATTGTTCTGTAGTACCGCGGTAGTTATACAATTCGTCAGACGACAAACTACCTAATACCGTAGATAGCCCCGCAGCGAAGCTGGTAAGCCCGGCGCCACTCGCATCACCTGTACTTTCACCGTTGATCATACGGGTGTATACACCCGCCATAGCGCTGTTGGCCTGTTTTTCACTGCTGAATACCTGCCCGGTAGAAATTGTGTTGATCGGATCAGGTACCGTCACCAGCTTTTTACAGGCAGCCAACATTCCCAGCAGGAGGCAGCCGGAAGCGATCACAATTTTTCTCTGATATCTCTGCATAGCTGTTGATTTAGAAGTTAAAGGATAAGCCACCGGTAATCGTCCTGGAAGGAGGAACACTGGAGAGGTCCTGTACTTCCGGGTCTATACCGGGATAGTTGGTGATGGTAAATACGTTCTGCGTGCGAATAAACGCACGACAGGCGGTCATATGCGCCCTGGCCACCAGTTTTTCCGGCAGGCTGTAGGTGAGCGCCACATTACGCAGGCGGAAGTAAGAAGCATTGATATACTGGGCATCCGATGATCCGATAGAGGTACCAAAACCGTTGGTGAATCCTGGACGGGTAGCAATATCACCCGGCTTCTGCCAGTGATCCTGTATGGCGTCTGCCGGCAGGTTACCGAAGGCGCCCGGTATTACCACATATGGATTTAACCCAATCTGCCGTTTGAAATCAAAGAACAGGTCCAGGCTCCAGCCTTTATAGGTAAATGAGTTATTGATACCCCCATAATATTTAGGATTCGTATCCACTTTTACATAACGATCGTCATCAGCAGTACCCGCCGGTACGCTGCTGTTAACATTTATCAGGCCGTCTTTATTGAGATCTACAAAAGCGTATTTCCCGGTTTGCGGATCTATGCCCAGGTAGTGCAACACATATACGGTGCTGAGTGACTGTCCTACTTTATAAATGGCATAGTAGGGCGACTGCTCAATGCCGGGGTAAGCAATCAGCCGGTTCCTGTTGGTTGAGATATTGAAGGTCATAGACCAGCTGATATCTTTTTTATCGATCAGGCGGGCGCGTACAAAGCCTTCCCAACCGGCGTTTTCTACTTCCGCTGCCCAGTTGCCCACTACCGCGCTGAAGCCGGTGTATTTCGGTGTAGGAATCCGTGTGATCTGGTTACCGGACCTGTTCTGGTAATAAGCGCCTTCCAGGTTAACCCGGTCGTTGAGGAAGCTGATGCTCAGGGCGGCTTCATATTTTTTGTTGGACTCCCACTGATATTCCTGGTTTACTGCATGAATAGGGATGATAGGTTGCAGCCCGTTATAGGGGTTAAGCGGCCGTCCACCCGATGTGGTAGCCCATTGCGATAAATACTGGTAGTCGCCGATAGAGCCATCCCCACCGGTGATACCATAGCTGGTGCGGAGCTTTACGAAGCTCACCCAGTCGGGCAACAACTGCTTCATCCAGGGCTCTTCAGACGCATTCCAGGCCAGCCCTATAGAACCGAAGTTGCCGAACTGGCTGCCGGGAGCAAAACGGGAAGATCCGTCTCTCCTCGCATTGAGGTTAATGATATACTTGTTATTCCAGTTGTAGTTGATACGTCCGAATAACCCGGCGTATTTATAGCGGGCATAGGCCTCTGAACTAATTTGTATGGGCGCATTGTTGATGCTGCGGAGCAGGTTATCATCACTGTACCCTATTCCAAACGTAGAGGCGCCGTCGGTGATGGTCGATTGCAGCGAGCCACCCACCTGTATTTTCAGATCGCCCTTGCCAACAAACCGGCTGTAGGCCATCTGTGGTTCGATGATCCAGTTGGTATTTTTAGTAGTTCCAAAATTGGCGGAGCCGGTGGGATTCAGGATGGGATTTTGCGAGGCAATCGGCGTAAACAGGTTGCTGGAGCCATTCATGTTCGTATAGCCTGCAGTAGCAGAAACCGTGAACCCTTTCAGCAGTTCGTAACTGATTCCCAGGTTGCTGCTGAACTGGTTCGTTTCAATAATATTATTTTGTTTCAGATAAGCAAAGGGAAATCCGCCTCCGTTGCCGGTGGCATTCCACTCGTCCCAGTTCAGGTCACCCTTGCTGTTGTAAATGGGAGGCGCATTGGGCGGAAGCATAAATATGGAAGGAAGGGCAAATACTGCGTCCACATGTGTATAGGAATAAGTAGTTCCCAGGGAAACGTTGAGTTTCTGGTTCTGGCTGCGGTGACCGATATTGGCGCTCAGAGTAGCCTGTTGGTTAGAACCGCTTTTGCTGAGCACATCTACCTGCCGGGCGTAGTTGCCGCTGATACGGAAGGTATTATGGGTATCTCCACCGGAGAGGCTGCTCATGACCGATGTTTGGCTACCGGTGCCCAGCAGCACTTTCTGCCAGTCGGTATAGCGCGTAGTATCCCATGCCATCAGATCTGTTGCAGTTGCCGGCGTGGGCGCCACGCCATCATTTTTGAAGGCTTCCCGGCGCATTTGCAGGTACTGTTGGGTATTCAGCATATTGCGGCGGTGCGGCACATCGATATACCCCTGGTTAATATCCAGGGAGAAGTTGGTTTTGCCGGGCTTGCCTTTTTTGGTAGTGATCAGTATCACGCCATTGGCAGCGCGGGAACCATAGATGGCGGTAGCATCGGCATCTTTCAGTACCTCAATACTTTCAATGTCACGCGGGTTCATGCTAAACAGCGGGCTTTGTCCACCGGTAGCAGAAAAGCCGCCTTGTACGAAGCCGGAAGAAATCCCTCCGTTATGTATGGAACCAGGTAAGTCCAGTACGGTCAGGGGTACGCCATCAATCACATAAAGCGGGTCGCCGAGGAAGTTACTTCCCAGGGAATTGCGCCCCCTGATCTCCACTTTTACCGGCGCATTGGCATAACCGCTGGTTTGGGTGATCAACAGCCCCGGCGCCTGTCCCTGCAGGGCCAGCAGGGGATTGAGCACAGGCTGTCTTTCTATTTCTTTGGCGGTGATCTTGGTAATATTACCGGTGGCCAGGCGTTTACTGGTAACACCATATGCCTGTACCACGGCCTGGTCTAATTCGCTGGTAGCAGCTTTCATCCGCACATTAAAGGATGAAAGCAGTTTGACTACGGGCACGGATATCTTCTGGTAACCAATACAGGAAAAGGTCAGTATATCCTCTTCTGTTACTTTCTTTACTGTAAATAATCCTTTTTCATCGGTCTGTGTTCCTTTGCTGGTACCGTTTATCACCACATTCACTGCCATCAGTGCGGCGCCTGTTTTGTCATCGGATACCACGCCCGACACATCACGCGTGGGCGTTTTGTCGTCGGGCGTTATCTCCGGTTGACCGTTGGTTTTCCTGAATAGTACGATGGTGGTCCCTACAATGTTGTAGCTCACCGGCATACCGGAAAAGACGGTTTTGAGAAATGCTTCTAATGGCTGGTTTTTGGCATTGACTGGAATAGTGACACTAGCGTCTATCTGGTCTGGATTAAATATTACGACATAGTTCGACTGTTTCTTGATCTCTGCAAACACCTGCTGCAACGAAGCTTTTTTGTTGCTATAGGTAATTGTTTGCGCTCCTGCCTGCAGGGACACCCCCAGGCTGAAGGTCATCAGCAACACTACGGTCAGCTTTTTAAAAAGCCGGTTCCTCCGGGCAAACCGTTTATAAAAATTGGATGCTGGAATCATGATAATTCTGGTTGATTAAATAATTAATTTTAGTCAGGACAAAGCTCCGCCAGTAGCTTTCCAGCTTTTAATCAGCACAAGGCCTGTATGTTCATGCAACCTGTTGATGAGAATACGAGGTATGGCTCACATGACGGAATGTTACGGCATAATGATCAGTTTGTTGCCATCGACCCGGCAATGCACGCCCATGCTGCCCAGCACGATCAGTGCTTGTTTCAGATCGAGGTCTCTTTTTATTTCGCCACTGAAAGGAACGTCTGGTACACCTTTCTCATACACCACCTCTACGTTGTACCAGCGGGCTAGCTGTCGCAGTACTTCATCGAGGGGAGTGTGATCAAAGCGGAACAGTCCATTCTTCCAGGCAACGGCCATTTCCGTGTCGGTGTTGCTGGTCACATTCAACTGATCGTGACTGGCAATGGCCTGTTGGCCGGGTTCGAGTATGGCGGATTTCCCCTGGTGGGTCATTCTGACGCTGCCCTGTAACAGGGTAGTGCGGATGGCTGGTTCGTCCGTATAGGCGTTCACGTTAAACGCCGTGCCCAGTACTTCTACCGTAGCTTTACCATTTATGTCTACCACAAACGGGTTATTAGCCTGTTGTTTTACATCGAAATATACTTCGCCGGTCATTTTCACCTGCCGGTATTTACCATTAAAGGCGGTGGGGAAGCGGATACTGGATCCGGCATTCAGCCAGGCCGTGGTGCCATCGGGCAGCAGCAGCTTATACTGGCCTCCCCGCGGCGTGGTGAGGGTATGGTATTCCATATTACCGGCCTTCCCCTCGTAGTCCAGCTGGCCGCTGTCATTGTTCACCTTCAGCTCCCCGCTCTGCACAATATTGCCATGGGCGCTGTCGAGTTGTATCTGCCGCCCATCGGCCAGTGTTAATACGGCATGATTGCCTTGTTTGGCCGGAGCAGCCACGTTGCCGGCCAACGGCGGTGTAGTATCCCGGTGGCGCATGACCAGCATGGCAGTACCGGCTGCGGCCAGGATCAGCACCGCAGCGGCGGCATAGCGGAGCCAACGACGGCGTAAAGGCACTACCGGTGTGGCAGTACTGTCCATTAACCTATTGAGGATACGTGTACTGGCGGCCGGCGAAAGCGCCGGCGGTTCGCCGAAAGAACGGTGATATACCGCCTCCAGCAAGGGCTCCAGTTGAGTATCTTCCTTCACAGGATTTTCCCTCAGCCATGCAAACAAAGCAATACTCTCGGCATCCGTGAGGGTACCATCCAGGTATTTTTGCAGCAGGTCAGCAACAGGAAAATTTTTTGGCTCCATATCAATAAGACTAATGAATAAAACAAATGGGTGGATGCGTTGGAAAAAAAATCCAACTTTTTTTTATTTCAGGGATACCAACAGTATCAGTAGGGAAATATTGCCATGCTCCAGCAGGTATTCCCGGATCGATTTAACGGCGAGCGACAGGTGCTGTTTAAAGGTATTACGGGAAATATTCATAAGAGCGGCGGCTTCTTCATAACTTCTACCCTGCTGCCGGCAGAGGATAAACGCCTCCCGGCGCTGTGGCGGAAGGCTATTGATAGCCTTGTGCAACAGCTCCTCATATTGTTTAGCTTCTACGGCATTCATGAGCGACTGGTCGTCGATGCCCAGGGAAGCGCGATGCATTACCTCGTCGCGGATGGTATCAAACAAGGCAATGCGGTTCAGTTGTGTAAGGGCGGTATTACGGGCCAGGCGGTACAGGTAGGCGGCAAACGACGACTTAATATCCAGCTGCGACCGGATTTCCCATATCTTCAGGAAAACATCATGCACCAGGTCCTCCGTAAGCGCCGGATTCCGGGTGAATTTCAGCAAGTAATTATAGATGCCGCCATGGTACTGCTGGTAGATAGCAGTAAACGCATCGCGGTTGCCGAGCGCCAGTTGTTGCAGTAGTTCCAGTTCATTCATCCCAATAAAATGCCGTCAGCTCCCGTTCCCTGCGGCAGGGGTAAATTTAATACTAATTGTCAAATTTAATAGTACACAGGACAGGGAGCCTGTAATTATCAGCGGGAACAGCCTATATTTACCTACAAGGAACCTAATCTGGCTGTATGACAACGAGAGACCAAAAACTGGAAGAAATTATAGGTTGGGCAAAGCGCAACCGGGATATCAGGGCTTTATTATTAACCAGTTCCCTGGCTAACCCCTCCGCCCCTGTCGACGAATTCAGCGACCTCGATATAGAACTGGTCTTTGAAGATAACGCGCCTTATCTTGCCGACAACTCCTGGCTGAAAATTTTCGGGCATCCCATTTCGATGATCGAAGAAGATGAAACTTGCTTTGATGGCAGGCATGGGATGAAGATGGTATTGTATGATGACAGGGTTAAAGTAGACTTCAAACTTTACAGCCGCCATAAATTTCTCGAAGATGCGCAGGCGCCTGTACTACCGGAAGATTGGGACATTGGCTACCAAATATTATTGGACAAAGATCAGCTTACAAAGGATTTAAAGCCACCCATGTACGACGTTGGCAGGATACAACCACCTACCGAAAAAGAATTTACACGGATCATCAATGATTTCTGGTGGGATACCACTTACGTTGCCAAATGCCTGGCCCGCGATGAAATCTTTTATGCCAAGTTCATGTCGGAAACCAACATCCGCACGGAGTACCTCGTGCCTCTCATTGAATGGTATATTGGAAGCGAGCATCAATGGCGTGTTACGACCAACAAATATGGGCGGTTTTTCAAAAAATATCTCTCACCGGCACTGTGGAAAAAGATAGAAAAAACATTTTCAGGGAGCAGCATAGCAGATAACTGGGAGGCGCTATTTGCTATGGCAGATATAGTCCACGAACTGGGAACCGCATTATCGCGGAAGCTGGATTATCCATACCCGGAAGAAATGGAAAATAATATCCGGAAATACCTCGAGGATAGCAGGTCCCGCTAATGCTATAGCAACTTAGCCAGCGCCTGTATTCCCTCTTCCAGCTGTTCTTCTCCCAGGGAAGCATATCCCAGCCGGATGCCATTTACCGGGGCATCATAGCTATAACTATCCGGGCAGATAATTTTAATACCTTTTGCCTGTAACTTTTCAGAGATAAGGCACCAGTCCACCGGCACTTTGGGCATGATCCAAAATGCCAGCCCTCCATCGGGGATATGCCAGGTAGCTTTATTTTTCAAGTATTTTTGCAGCAGCACCGCAGCAGCATCTCTCCTGGCTTTATAATGCAGGCTGGCTTTTTTGATATGCCGTTTGATAGTCCCCTCCCTGATGAGCTGTAATACCGCCTGCTCCATAATATTATCCCCCTGAACATCAATAATCTTACGGAGGGCAGCTATTCTGTCGAGCAGCTGCAGGTCGCTGGTGGCCAGGTAACCAATGCGCAACGCCGGAGCAACAACCTTGCTCATGGTGCCGATATAAACATATTTTTTTAATTCAGTAAAAGTAGACAGGGGCAATACAGGACGGTAGCCGAAGTGGAACTCATTGTCATAGTCATCTTCCACAATCGTAAACCCGTACTCATTCGACAGCTCCACCAGCTTCAGGCGGCGCTGCAGGCTCAAGGTAACGGTGGTAGGATACTGGCGGTGTGGCGTCAGGTAGATAGCCCTGATCTTCTTTCGTGATTTCAGATGCCGGATAACGTCGGCTATCATCATCCCTTCTTCATCCACATTTACCGGCAACAATTGAGCGCCTGTACTCTCAAAAGCCTTCCAGGCAGGCTTATAGCCAGGGTTTTCTATTATAATGTAATCTCCTTTCTCCAGTAGACACTGTGCTACCAGGTAGAGCGCCATCTGGCTGCCGCGCGTAATACAAAGCATCCCAGCCTGTGTATGCATTCCCCTTTGATGGTTCAGCATTTGCGCCATCTCCTTCCGGAACTCCAGGTCGCCCAGCTCTGTCCCATATCCCATCATCTGCCACTTTGCTTTCCGGTTGAAGATCTGGCGGTAGGCCCTTGCCAGTTCAGCGATGGGCGCTATTTTACTGTCCGGATAACCATCATCGAAAAAAATACGCCAGGGCTTCGTCGCCGGAGCAGCAGTGAGTCTCACGCCTTTCTTCGGTGCATCAGGGTGAAAAGGATAAGTGGCGGCTACAAAGGTGCCCTGCCTTTCCTTTGATTCCAGCCACCCTTCTATCAGCAATACATTCAGCGCCTCCACTATCGTATTCCGGTTAAGTTTCAACTGCTGCGAAAGATACCGGCTTCCCGGCAATGCGTCGCCCGACTTCAGCCTGCCGGAATGAATATCTTTTATGATGGCATCTGCCACCTGGAGATAGATGGCCTTCTCCGATTGCTCATCCAATTGTACTTCCAACTTCCATGCTCTTAACATCTGGACTACCTTATTTTAAAAATTCTGCACTAGTTACCTGGTCCAAATATAGTATACTTTTGTTTCATCATCACACAAAAGGCTGGCTGCTGAAGTGATAACAGCCAGGCACTCATCATACCAGTAAAATATTAACTAAATTTGCATCATCATGGGAAAAGCAATTTTCTATCACGCCGGTTGTCCCGTTTGCGTCAGCGCGAAAAAGGGAACCGCATAACAGTAACGCGAATGAATATATACGATTTGATCATCCATGATCAACCAACCATACAGCTCGAGAATATTTTCCTCCCGGGTCAAAACAGGCAAGCCATTCAGCAGCTCATCAAAGAGCACCGGTTCATACACGCACTCCATCAATATGGACTTCCTGTCAATAACAAACTGTTGTTATTCGGCAGTTCCGGTTGTGGGAAAACCACTACCGCCAAAGGCATTGCCGGCGCCATGAACAAGCCTTTGATGATACTGAACCTGAGCAATGTTGTTTGCCCCCGCATCGGGGAAACCGCGCAAAACATCAAATCTGTTTTTGATAAAGCCGCCAGGGAAGGCGCCGTCCTCTTCCTCGATGAGTTTGACCAGATTGGTAAAGCCCGCAGCGATGATGATAAAGATGTAGGAGAAATGCGGCGCCTGGTGAATACGCTGATACAGCTGATCGATTATTATCCCGAAAAATCGTTGCTCATTTGTGCCACTAACCATATTGAAATGATTGATGCAGCCATATTAAGGCGTTTTCAATTGCGCATCCGTTTTGAAATGCCCGGTACGAAAGAGTTGGACAATTATTACGAACAACTGTTGGCGCCCTTCCCGCCGCACTTACAACAAATAAACCGCGCCTATAACATCTCGTTTGCCGAAGCAAAGGATACGGCGTTTACCCAGGTAAAATCCAGGCTCATCGCGGAACTGGAATTACAAGCCACAATGGCGGAAGTATAAATTCATCAAAAGGCTATCAACATATTGCCAACCTTTTGATGAATCCCTAACTTCGTTTCGCCCCTATTCCGTCAAAATGGATACCTGCGCATACCGCCATCTACCACCGCTACGCTACCCGTGATATACCTTGCCCGGGGCGACACCAGGAAAACCGCCATGTTGGCAATGTCTTCCGGCTCACCGAAATCACCCAATGGAATTTCTTTCCCGGCGAATTCCGCACGCCCTTCGTCAGGAAAAAAACGCCTGGTGTTATTCGTATCAATAAGTCCCGGCTGCAAACTGTTCACCCGGATACCATGCTGGCCCAATTGCCCGGCCAATCCTTTCGACCAGGCTACCAACGATGCCTTCGCTACCGCAGATACATTAATGGAGCGCAACTCATAAGAACTCGTAATATTCAGGATAACTCCCTGTTTACGTGCTATAAAATGAGGCAACAGCTCTTCAGTAAGCTGACGTGGACGTTCGAAATCAAGCGTCATTGACTCCTCCCATGCATCTGCTGCGCCGGCAACATCTACCGGCTGGCTTCTACCTGCATTATTAATCAGTATATCAACCTGCCCCAGGCTGGATAATGCAGCTGCAGCTATCAATTGCGGGGCATCGGGTGCCATCAGGTCCTGTACAATTACAACGGGTACTACACCACCAGCAACCATAATTTCTTTCTGGAGTGTGTCCAGCAACTCTTTGTTGCGGGCGATGGCTAATACTTTTACACCTTCCAAGGCCAACTCTTTTGTAATAGCGCGGCCAAATCCCTGGCTAGCGCCAGTAATCACGGCTGTTTTTCCTTTTAAATAGAGATCCATAATGCTAATCTTTTTTACCTTCAAAAATTCTTTGTAAAAGTAGTGGCGAGCAGTTAATTTTATGCACTCTACCGTCAATTGTATGGTACGAACAAATATGTAAGTAATGGCAACCAGGAAGATAAATTCTACATATACCCGCAACGAATCCACCATCATTGAATGTGACCTCACTTATGCTGTTTACATGATAGGCGGCAGGTGGAAATTACTCATACTTAGTAAACTGGAAGGCAAAACACTGCGTTTCGGGGAACTAAAAAAAGCATTTCCCAATATCACAGAACGTATGCTCACCCTGCAATTGAAAGCACTTGAACAAGATGGGTTGGTAAAACGTACCGTATACGCTGAAGTACCTCCCAGGGTTGAATATGAATTAACTGAGATGGCACGGGAATTAGAACCAATCCTTAAAATGTTAAGTACCTGGGGCAACAAACAGCGAAGCATGACCACGATGAAATAGGCATTCAAGACCTTCCGCTATTTTGACCAATACCCCTCCTATATTGCCTTTTACATAGCCGGATACAGAAAATCAGCCGGAAGTGATTACATTAGATACGCGATAGTAATTACTATTACCAATGCCTGTGAGGCAACCAATCAGTGAACAATGTTATGACTCATCAAATGAAAAAAACTTTTCTTATTACCGGTTTAGCGCTGGGATTATTTCAGGGTAATGCCTGGTCGCAAACCACCAATCCCGCTCCATTTGTAATACCTGGCCTGCAGGAGTGGCAGGGTGGCAAGGGACAATTTACCCTTCAACCGACCAGTGCAATTGTATTGGAGCCGACATCGGCAGCCGCTTTATCTGCTACTGCGCAGGTGCTGCAACAGGACCTCCTGCCGTTAACCCACGGTGTTGTTCTCTCTATCAAGACCGGTACACCTGCCGCGGGCGACATTTTTCTCCTGCTCAACAGCGCTGATACGTCGCTCGGTAAAGAAGGTTACCAGATTGCCGCTGGAAAGGACGTACTGAATATAGCTGCGCCTGGTGCCCGGGGCGTGTTCTGGGGCACGCGTACCCTGTTGCAGGTATTAGAACAGGACAGTCTCCATACTCATTTCCCCTGCGGCACAGTCAGGGACTATCCCCGATACGGTGTTCGTGGCTTTGTGCTCGATGCAGGACGTAAGTTCTTCAGCCTGGATTTTCTCCGGCAATATGTGAAGTTCATGTCCTACTATAAAATGAACGATTTTCACATACACCTCAATGATAACGGTTTTAAGCAATTCTTTGGAAAAAACTGGGATAGCACCTATGCGGCTTTCCGCCTGCAGAGCGATTTCTATCCCGGGCTTACCTCCAAAGACGGCTCCTATACCAAACAGGAATTCAGGGACCTGCAGGCGCTGGCAGCTTCCTATGGTGTGAATATAGTTCCGGAGATAGATGTACCGGCGCACTCCCTCGCCTTCACCAAACTCCGCCCCGAGATTGGCAGCAAACAATATGGCATGGATCATCTCGACCTGGATAACCCGGTTACCTACCAGGTCATTGACAGTGTATTCATGGAATACCTGTCGGGCCCTAAACCGGTATTTACAGGCCCGGAAGTGCACATCGGAACAGACGAATATGCCAAAGCTGCAGCAGAGCAATTCCGCGCATTCACCGACCATTACATACGCCTCGTAGAAAGCTATGGGAAAAAAGCGCGGGTCTGGGGCGCACTCACACATGCCCAGGGCAATACCCCGGTGAAGGTAAAAGATGTGACAATGAATGTATGGTATAACGGCTATGCCGACCCGGTAGCCATGGCAAAACTTGGATACAATATGATCTCTACCCCCGATGGATGGCTGTACATTGTTCCCGCGGCGGGCTATTACTACGATTACCTCGATGTACGTGAACTATACAACAAATGGGAACCCATACAGGTAGGGGATGTACGGTTTAAAGACGGCGATCCGCAAATCATGGGCGGCTCTTTTGCCGTATGGAATGATCATGTAGGCAACGGCATCACAGAGCAGGATGTACACGACCGCGTATTCCCGGCGATGCAGGTACTCGCTCAAAAAATGTGGAGAGGCGCCGACAGCTCCCAAAGCTATGCCGTGTTTGCCGCCAATGCCGCTAATACCGGCGAAGGCCCCGGCGCCAATATGCGCGGCAAACTCAAAGGGAAGAACGGGTTGGTGTTACAATATGAACCTGGAAAAAATAAGAGCAAAGACAATTCCGGCAATCAAAGAAATCTGGGCAAAACAACCAATGCGGTCATCCGGCACGATGGCCTGCATATCAACGGAGGACGGAGTTTCGCACAAACGCCCATTCCCGAAATAGGGTATGACTATACCGTAATGTTTACCGTTAAACCTGATGCCGCTAATGCACCCAATGCTGTATTATTTAGCTCCCCCCATGCCACTGTTAAACTCAAACAACAACAAACAGGTAAACTGGGCTTCTCGCGGGAAGGCTACGATTATACGTTCGATTATACCGTGCCGGCTAATCAATGGACACAACTGGCTATCAGCGGGGATTGCAAAGGCACTCGCCTATACGCAAATGGGCAACTGGTACAAAATTTGGCGAAGAAAAAGATAGGTTTTGCAGGCACCAAAGATTCCATGTCGGTTGTACAAACATTGGTATTTCCACTGCAAAATATTGGCGATACTGCACATGCCTTCAAAGGCGTGATAAAAGATATACAGGTATGGAACATCGCGGATAAATTAAAATAACGGGCGTTTCCTGAAACATAAATGGTATACCCGGGCTCGTTTGAGCCCGGGTATACCATTTATAGCCACTCATGTTTGTTATTAATTTTATAATATTGATGTTATTGGTATTTATGTAACATTACCACATAAACCCGGATAACATCATGCCTGCAAGAAGAGATTTCTTAAAACATAGCCTGCTGCCTTTGGGCGCACTTTGCCTATCACCAAATCTTGATGGCCTACCTCAACCCAAAAGGCCAGAAAGCCTTTTAAGCAAACGGCTGAAATCCCTCACCCGGCATACTCCCTGGAACCAGGTAGAAGCGATTAAGATCCTGTTCAACACCTTCCATTGCCAGGGCATGGTTAAGATCGGAACAGATTACTGGGTATCTTCTGTAGAGGTGCATCCCGGCAATGACCGATCCTCCGGAGCAGGACACCTCTTTAAAATCGATGCCGGCGGCAATCTGCTGGCAGATATTGCCATTGGCGAAGGGGCCATCTTTCATCCCAGCGGCATCGATTTCGATGGCATGCACATCTGGATAGCAGCTGCCGAATATCGGCCCGACAGCAGGGCTATCATCTACCGGTTCGATCCCCGCCAGATGGTTCTGGAAGAGATGTTTAGATGGAATGACCATATCGGCGGCATTGCCAGGAACCCTGATACCAACACTTTACACGGCGTCAGCTGGGGTTCGCGCCGGTTCTATCAATGGGCACTGAATGCAACAGGTAAGCTACGCCATACCAACGTTTCTCCCTTACCCAACCATGCCTATTACATCGACTACCAGGATAATCAATACCTGGGCGGTGGAGAAATGCTATATACGGGGCTTAACGCCTACAAACGGCCAGGGAAGCCATTGTTTTCCCTTGGAGGTATAGAAATCATTAATCTGGACTCATATCAACCAGTGCACCAGTTGCCCGTTGAACTGTGGTCACCTGCCACGGATGCTGTTATGACACAGAATCCCAGCTTCTTTGAGTTAGGAGAAGGGGATAAAGTACGGGGCTATTTTATGCCAGACGATAATGAGTCGACATTGTTTATTTATGAAGCGTCTGCGGCAACTCCCGTATAAGTCCTACCCACATAAAAGCCCGCAGGCATACACCTGCGGGCCGTTAACATATAAGCATTCATCAATCAATATGCGCCAATTTCTGCCAGCGAACAAGACTTCCCGTCATCATAACTGCTGGTAGTCACGATTCTGAAATACCTGGCATCTACCGGGGCTGCAAAGGAGATAAACTGATCCATATCGCTCTTTCTCAACGTAAACACACCTTGCGACGTCCAGCTACCGGTAGCAGTTTTCGTATACACCGTCATCTCTTTAATGCCTGGCCATACGCCTTGGCGATCCCGGAATGTGAGGCCCTTCAGCTGATGCAAGGCGCCCATGTCAATTGTAAGCTGGTGCGGATGCGTGGGCTCAGACCCGCTGTACTGTGTATGCCAGTAGGTAGACGGATCATTATCCAGCGCATTGGTAGCCGGGTAACCACTTTCTTCTGAGTCTACGTCAGCAACCACCCACCCTGTTTTCGGAAGTTCAGGCTGGGAACCAATAGCCGGGTCGAGCACCGGCGCCTGGTTAATAAACGAATAGTGATAGGAAACAATCGTTTGTCGATAACCATTATTACCCAGCACGTCTACCCTGAGCTCATAGCTACCCTGGAGATCCCAGAGCTCATTTATCGGCGTGGAGATACTAAAACTATCGGTTCCTATAGGAGCGGCTGACCAGCTGGGGGTATCGTAAGAATCAGGACTGGCATCAGGGTCCTGGTACACATTAATCCCATTCACCGGCTGGGCAGCAGAAAAACGCCCGGAGACTACCATATTACCATTGGCATAACTGATATGCACTGTCTTCGCATACGTTTTGAAAGACTGCTGGTAATCGGCTACTGTGGCGTTGTTAAACAACTCGCAGTTGTTTAAAATAGCGCAGGCAGCTTTCGATAGCATCGTTCCCTTGGTAAAGTCTGTAGTACTCATCAGGGAAGTACCTATGGTGTTGGCTTCACTCCTTTTCTCCTTATCGTGCGGCAAACCCAGGCCATGACCCAGTTCATGCGCATTGCCCGCTACCCAGTCGATACCTGGTCCATACTTTTTGATATCCAGCTGGTCGTGGTCCAGGATAAAAGCCCAGTTACCGATGCCGTAGTAAGGAACGTCGGCATGCGTAACATCCGGTACCGGCGTAATTACGAGGTAATGCTCACTTCTTTTTTCATCAGGATGCGCCAGGAAGTAGGCTTTTATCTCTTCCATCTCGGGGCCTGCGCCGCCGTCATACTTATAAGAAGATGCTGGATGGGCGCCACGAACCACCGAAAATGTCACTTGTGTACCGGCGGCATTGGTCTGCAGCCCGAACGTTTTATTACCAAACCCGTTACGATTCATCTCTTTACCATAAAAATCCCGGAAGAAAAACAACATATCCGTCATCCGCTCCCGGTAGCGTAGCAGGGTATCCTGTCCCTGTGGAACAAAATATACTACGTTCAGCTTATAGGTACTCTTATTCACTTCCACGGCTGGTTTATCATCAGCCGTAGTCGTTCCGGAATGTTTGGCGCAATACATAAACGGTAGCGCCATACCTGTCAAAAAAATATACATCCATAGGTTAACCTTGCTCATATGCATGTGTTATTTTAAAGTCAAGAAATACTTACAGTGCGCCATACAGGTTGATCTCTGCCAGGAACCCAAAGAAATTGGGGCCTTTGGTAAGCACCACCTTCACGTACTTCCAGGATTGAGGCGGTACAGAAAAGAATTGCTCATCATTCTTCTGTACGAAAGGATAAGTGCCGAGGTCTGTCCAGGTTTGTCCATCTGTACTGGCCATCAGTTGTATTTCAGTTTGTCCGCCGTGGTTGTTCTGGCGGTTCACGAGGCCGAACCTTGAAATAGTAGCCACCTGACCCATATTGACTGCAATCCAGTGCGGATAAGGAGTTTCAGCGGTCGACCAGGTGGTATGCCAGAATGTACTGATGTTGCCGTCTATTGCTGCAGTAGCATAACCGCTCACAGGTCCTTCACCACCTGCTTCCTGGTCACTGAATCCGGCAATAGACCAGCCGGTCCGGGAAAGTTTCACTTCGGTCTGCGGAGTAATAGTAGCACTCACGGGGTTGGACTGGCGTCTGGATATATCCGTTACCGTTACCACTACCGTAACCGGGCTTCCCCCGGGCATACCGGAGAGATAACCCACGCCCTGCTGTGTTGCTGATGTAAAAGCTTTGCTCACCACTTTATTAGTGGCCGGATCTGTGTACGCTGCATTTACGATCACTGTTTTCCCGGAGTTATTCTCCCACGCCACGCGTGCGCCGCCTATAGAGGCAGTGATTTTGATGGTACCGGCAATCGCAATGTACACCGGTGGTTTGGGAGTTAACGACATGGTAGTCATCGCGCTCACGGCCCCCTGTGGCCCTACTGTTTTGATGGTAAAGGTGTAGGGTTTGTCGGTTAAGCTACCTATCACGGCGGTATCGGTATAGCGACTGAATTTCTGTTCCATCACCTTTCCGGCAGTATCCGTGTAGCTAATAGAGGTATAGAGATAAAGGGCAGAATCTTTGGGGCTTCGGCCAATAGCATCCCAGGTAAAGATAGCTTCACCGTAACCTGGCGTACCTTTTACGTTGCTCAACGCAGGAGGCGGTGCACCTGCATCTTCCTTCTTACTGCAGCTCACCAGGTGAAGAAATAAAAGCCCTGAAAGCATGGCTAATAATAACTTTTTATGTAGCATAACGAAAAGTTGTTTGGATGATGAATTATTTTTCAAAGCGGCTACCAGCCGGGATTCTGAACCAGGTTATTATTCTTGCTCAGCTCCTGTACGCTGATGGGGAACAGGTAGCTGGCCGGTGTACGGAATAACTGGGACATCACGGGCGTTACCTGGTTGAAGGTGCTTTCGTCGGCGCCCTGGAAATTCATCCCATAAATGGTTTGGTTCAGGTATTTATCGCCTTGTTTCCAGCGGCGTACATCCCAGAAGTACTGCCCTTCAAACACCAGCTCTATGGTGCGCTCCCGGCGTATGATATCCCTCATTTCATCCTGGGTAAATACAGGAGCATGGCCGGCAATAGCCCAGGCAGCCTGTACTGTAGGCAACATGGATCTTTGCCGGATCATATTCAGGTTATCCAGCACCTGTTGTTGCTGGCTCACACCGTAATATTCATTCAATGCTTCTGCATAAGAGAGGTATAACTCTGCCAAACGGATGATAGGCCAGGGATAGTGAACAATGGTAAAATTGTTGTCGTCTGCTACAGTTTGGGGATGCACTACTTTTTGCACCAGGAACCCGGTGCTGGAGTAATTGGTGGCTCCAGAGCGCCATCCCTGATCTTCTCCGGCTTTGAAATGCATGGTTTCGGCGGTACCATTCACCAGGAACTTACCGTTATCATAGGCCACAGATGCGTAATAACGGGGATCGCGGTGGAGGTTCACATTCATGGTGCCTTCATCAGGATCTACCTCATATCTTTTTGCATACGCCCAGGTAGGATCTTTATCTATCGGCAGCCCATTCTCGGTATAGAAAGTTTCCACCGTTCTTAAACTTGGGCCAATACCATTGTAAGAATTACCTGTTAGCGGGGCACAGTTCTGCTGCCATTGGTACCATCCTTCCGGTACGGAATAGCCCCATATCAACTCTACGTTCCACGGATCTACCATCGCAAAGCGGTAAGCAATCATCCCGGTATCGCGGCGTGTTTTTTCAAAAATATTGGTAGGCCCTTTATAATCTGCAAACTGGTACAAGCGCTTTCCACTCTGTGTGGCAGCATCTATTGCTTCCTTGATAGCATCAATAGCGCGCTTCCATTTTTCTTTGTCGTACGAAACGTTCATCAGCTGCTGGCCATTCCTGTCTTTGAAACTAGCGTAAAACTCACTGTTACCATTAAACAGCGGAGAAGCAGCTGTGAGTAACAGCCGTGCTTTCATGGCTTTTACAATCACGGTAGTGACCCGTCCGAGTTCATTTTGAGCAGGGATCGTGTTAGGTAGTAAGCTGATGGCTTCATCATATTTTCTTACGATATAATTCACACCCGAATCGTAGGATTGACGGAACGGAAAAATATCATTGCCAGCTGTACTACTGAAATCTACCTGGTGATCAATCAGCGGAATGGGTCCATACTGGCGCAACAGGATATAATGATAGTAAGCGGTGAGAAAAATTGCTTCCCCTTTCCAGCGCTTCGCAATATCAGCGGTAACACCGGGAACCTTATCTACATTATCGAGGAAGATATAGCATTGCCGGATACCTTCAAAAAGACTGACACTGGAAACAATGTTCTTTCCTTCCCAATAGTTAAACAATGGATTGGAAGAGTTTTGTTCCCCTCTCAATAACCTTGAAATAACGTTATTCTGCCATACGGTAATAGCCTGATCGGTAGCGCATGCACTGATGTTACCGTAGCTGGCATCATTTTCAGTGGGCATGTAGGCGTATAACGAATACAGGAACCGCAGCGCCGTATTATAGTTCTGGAAAGCCGTATTGATAGTGGCCGTGTTGGGTGGCACAATGTCGAGATACTTCTTGCAGGACAATAATCCTGATGATAAAAGAAGAACTAAAAGACCCCCGAATATATATTTGCGTTTGAATAGATACATAAATTTCTTTTTCAGCTGGTGAATGGATGTTATCAGAGATTAAACTGCGCGCCTAAATTGACAACCGCCTGTGGAGGATATCCTAAACCATTACCTCCACCCTGTTCAGGATCCCATAGTTTGAACTTTGAGAACGTAAGCAGGTTAATACCTCTCATATATACCCTGACAATCTTTGCCGGGTTGTAGCCTATCTCTACTTGCTTCAAACGCAGGAAAGAGAAGTCGCGCAACCACCAGGAAGAAGATTGTTCATTATTGGGAGCCGTTTCCAATGCGGTTAACCGCGGGTAAAAGGCATACAGGTTTTGATTGTCGGACGACCAATGATTATCGGCAATGGCTGCAATCAGGTTATTCTGCGAACGTCCGAAAGGCCGGGCCCCGCTGATATAATCAGACATATGCGACAGGCCCTGGAAGAAAACGCCTACATCAAACTTCTTGTAGGTAACGGTAAAGCCGGCGCCATAAACAATTTCAGGTACCCGTGGATACCCCATGGCCACCCGGTCGTTGTTGTTAATCGCTCCATCGCCATTGATATCTTTATACTTGATATCCCCGGCTTTGGAGGCCACAAATACAGGGCTGTTAGCCGCTTCTTTATCATCGATAAATAAACGTTCCGCTACCAGGCCAAAATTGGTATTCAGCGGATGCCCCATGAATGACAGGTTAGGAAGACCCAATGCTGCATAATTCGGTTCATCGTAGTACAATATTTTGTTACGTGCGTAAGTAAATGTTCCCCTGAAAGAAACCTGCAGGTCCTTGTTAAAGCTATGATTATACAGGAGCGTAGCATCTATACCATGGTTCAGCACCCGCCCGATATTGGAATACGGCAATGCGCTCGATACGCCGGCTGTAGCAGGTATGGTACCCCGTTGCTGGTAAATGTTGCTGCGTTCTTCACGGAACCAGTCAAGATTCAGGGTAAGATCATTAAACAAGCCCAAATCCACGCCCAGGTTCAATTTTTTACTGATCTCCCATTGAATATTATTATTGGGGTAACGGGTAATCTGAATGCCCGACATACCATTATCGAAGTTATAGCCGGTGGTAAAACCGTTTCCGGCATTCATATTCACTACGCTGAGGTAAGGAAAACGATCGCCCCCGATCTGGTCGTTACCAGACAAACCATAGGAGGCACGGACTTTCAACAGGTTAATATGGCTGGTCCATGCCGCGTCTTTAAAGAATGATTCATTAGAAGCTACCCAGGAAATCCCGCCGGCAGGGAAGAAACCATAACGATGGCCTGCTGCGAAGTTTTCAGAGCCGGTATAACCAAGGTTGGCCTCCAGGTAATAACGGGAGTCGTAACCATAGGCCAGGCGGCCTGCCCAGCCCTGCTTACGGGACGGTAAAGCGTCCACAATATCACCGCCGGGTGTATTGGTATTATATTCATTTCTTAAAAACACCAGCATACCAGCTACATCATGCTTATCATTAAACACACGGTTATAGTTCAGGGTGGTTTGCATATATAGTGTTCTGTCGCCACTATTACTTCCCGACTGGCCCAATGCCGTAGACCCACCGGCTGCTGCAATCCAGTTCAGGTTATAAATATATTTTCCGTCTGCCTCTTTCCTATAGCTATCCAATGTATAATAATAGGGAGTATAAGTCCTGGTAATGCTGCTGCTAGACCAGTTCTTGAAGGAGATGAGTGCATTAAAACTCAATCCTTTGGTGATCATGTTCAGATCTTGTTTTCCTCTCAATGTGGTCAACAGTGTGGAAGCAGCTGACTGGCTATATCCCTTGATCATATCCGCATACGGATTATCGCGGGTATTGGCTCCCAGGAAACCGTCTGTTTTATTACCGAAATAAATATGATCCAATGCGCCATCGGCGGGTGTGGGATAATAAGCGGGGAAATCCACGCCATTAGCGCCCATTACGCTACCAAACAAGGAAGAGGCACTGTTGGCAGGGCCGGTGTTCCGGTAATAGTCGGCATTGATATTCAGTTCCAGCTCCGTGGTCTTGGTGGCTTTTACGCTCACGTTGTTCACGAAGTTAAAACGGTTGTTATCGATATTATTTTTAAACCCGGTCAGCAAACCGTTGTTCAGGATACCCATGTCTTTATAATAGGCAATACCCATGTAGTAACGCGCTACCTGGCCGCCTCCCGTCACATTGAGGTTGGCGTGGTGGCTCAGTGCATAATCCTTAAACAACATTTTATACCAATCAACATTTGGATAGATGTAAGGATCCAGTCCCTGCGCGGTGCCATTGATTTTTTCCTGGGAGTAACGGTCGGCATTATAGGGGTTGTCGTTCCGTAGTGCTTCGTTGTACAATTTCATGTAAGAAACACCATCGGTAAACTTCACAATCTGTGTGGGAGTAGAAACAGTGCTTTCCACTAACCCGGAGATCTTCGGTTTGTCCATGATCTTACCGCGCTTGGTTTCAATCAGGATGACGCCATTGGCGCCTCTTGCGCCATACAATGCGGTAGACGAAGCATCTTTCAGGATAGAAAAGCTTTCGATATTGCTAGGGTCAATACTATTAAGATCGCCGGCAGATATTTCCACGCCATTGAGGAAGATCAATGCACCGGTTCCTCCGTAAGTGGATACCCCCCTGATCCAGAATTGGGCGCCACTACCAGGCTCCCCGGTAGATTGCCGCGCAATAACCCCTGATAGCCTACCTGCAAAGGAGGACGATAGCGTACTGGAAGGCGTCTTTAACTCCTGTGGAGAAATAGTAGTGATAGCACCTACGATACTGATCTTCTTTTGTTTAGTGTTAAAACCGGTCACCACCACGGAGTCGATACCGATAGAAGACGGCGCAAGCTGTACTTCCAGGTAGGTTTGATTATTTACCGGTAATTCTTTCGTGGCATATCCCAGGTATTTAAACAGCAGGATGGCATGCCCATCTTTCACCTGGATCACGAACTCACCCTTTTTGTCGGAGTAAACACCGTTGGCGGTACCTTTCTCCTGTACGCCTACCCTTTCCAGGGGTTGTCCTTTTTCATCGGTTACATGCCCACGAACGGTTACCGGTGGCGCGGTGGCACTTTCTGCTTCCGGGGCCGTCACCGATTTTTTCAGGATGATCGTATTATACCTGACCACGTAGGTAAGCCCTTGTTTGTCCAGGCATTTATCCAGTACGTCCCGCAAAGGCATATCCTTTGCGTTGAGGTCAATGCTGGAGGTATTTTTCAGTAGGTCAGGATTATAAATCATCTGATAACCGCTCTGCTGGCCGATTACCCAAAATATTTTTTCCAGGGAAAGGTTCTTCCCAGATAAATTAATCTTTTGAGAATAAGCGTTGCCCCGGACCTGCAAGCAGGTGACCAACATAACAAAAAAAGCAAGTCTCATAACGATGTGTAGCAAGATTCTGGTTCTGCGCCAACTCCCATAAAATGAGCGCGCATTTTGCACGTGCAAATACATATATTTGTATAGTTTCGTTTTTGATAACAGGATTACTACGCCTTGTCAAGAAAGCGGACATTTCTACCGGAATACCGCCTGGCCGCGGATTCCGGTTTATTTTTGGTTGATACGTGGTGTAAATGGTATTATTTCATTGTTCAGTTCCTCCTTATTCTAAATACGTGATACAATAATTTTATTTCCGGTGATATGGAAGCGTAACCGGCCGTCTGCCTCCAATATTTCTATTAACTCTTTAATATTCTCTTTTCGCTCTATATTCCCGGCAAACCGGATATCGGTCATATCTCCGTCGTAGTCGACAGTTACATCGTACCACCGGGATAGTTGTCTCATAATAGTTTTTATATCGGTAGACCGGAACAGGAACCGTCCGTTCTTCCAGGCAATTTCCGCCTCGAGGTCGGCTGGCCTTACCTGTAGCGTGTTGGTTTGCGGAAACCATACCGATTGTTGCCCGGGTTTGAGTATGACGGTATTTGCATCTTTGTGCATGTTCACCGAACCTTCTACCAGCGTAGTTTTTACGAATTTCTCATCGTCATAGGCCATGATATTAAAGTGGGTACCCAGTACCTTTACCTCTCCGCCATCTTCGCCAGCACGCCGTATTTTTACGACAAAAGGCCATGCTGCCTTTTCACCCGGTGTATGTGACACCTCAAAATAGGCCTCGCCGGTGAGCACTACTTCCCGGCCATTTTCATTGAAGGGTACCGGGAATTTCACCGTGGAAGCGGCATTGAGAAAAACATGCGTACCGTCAGACAGCACCACTTCATACTTCCCTCCTTTGGGGGTAGACACCGTATTCCAGGTTTCGCCCTGCGTCACCGCGCCGGCCCGCTGATATACCAATACGCCTGCCTGCTGTTGGGCAATCAGGCTACCTCCCTGCATGGCCACGCTATCAGCCGTACTATCTTTTAAAGCTACGGTTGCGCCATTTCCCAATACCAGTGTGGCTTTATTGCCACCAGGATTAATAGCACCGCTGTTAATCGCCACATTATGTCCCGGTGTCTGTTTACTCGTGACATGCCGGATGAGAATAGCCGCAAAACAGACCGCTGCTGCCGCTGCCGTCCATTTCCAAAAGGCCGACAGGTTCCACAGGCGTGGCTCCCGGCGGTTGGTATTTGCATCCGTTGCCGGCAATGATAAGCCAGCCGACGTCATTACCCGTTGGGTCAATGCATGTGCATCATATTTTTCTATAGCCTGCAACTCACTTTCCCAATGTGCAGGATCGCTGAGCCGCTGGAAGAGGGCTTCATTCCCTTTGTCTGCCGCTATCCAGGCTTTCAGCGCCTGTAACTCCTCCGCTGTAATATTTCCGGTTTTCAATTGTTGTATCAGCGCCGCTATGCGCAACGCTTCATCTATCCGTTCTTCTTTCATGGCATGCAAAGGAATTTTCTATCTATAATGACAACGCCGCATGGTACGTTTTGTACCATCGGTATTACAAAGTTTTTTTTCAGGGAAGTAAATATAGCCACCGCAACATGGGAAGAAGCGCCCAAGGCGCCCTGGCAGCAGATTTTCGCTTATTGCCGAAACAACAGTAATAATGCAAGGTAAATTTCCAAATGAGACCGGTGCCCCAATTTACTCCTGATAATAGAGAGGGCTTTTGTTTTCTGGTTGCGAACCGTTTGGTCGGAGAGATTTAATTGTGTGGCTATTTCCTGGTTGCTAAGTTGACGTATATATCCCAGGATGAATACTTCCCGCATTTTGGCCGGCAATGCGGCGATGGCTTTTTGCAGTTCCACCATCATTTCTGCGTAAATCACTTCATCTACCGCTATATCTGTATGCACTTCATTAAATGCTTCAAATTTCCGTTGTTCCCGCTGCCGGTCCCGGATATATTGCAGCGAGGCATTCCTGGCGGCAACATAAAAGAACCTTTTCACGTTGGTAAAGGAGTGAAACGTTTCCCGCTTCTCCCACACTTTTACCAATACCTCGGTAACAATGTCTTCTGCGGCAGCGCTGTTCATGATGATCCTATCTGCATAACGACAAAGCGCAGGTCCATATACGCCAATAAGGTGGCGAAACGCGGACTCATCTCCTGCCCTTAACCGATTATAACAATCCTCGTCATCTAATACTTCTAAAACCATAGCACAGGCAAGCACCTTATGTTAGTAAATTAAAAATGCAGATTTTCCGGCGATTGAAAAAAACTGCCGTAGCCGGCAGGACAGTTGTCGCTTGTAGCCCCTACTCTTCTTTCATCAGGAATAAAAAATTGCATGTTCACTAAAGTATCGGGCGATACTTCGTAAAACTACACTAAAATTGATTTATTTACATGTTTTCTTTGCGGTACATTTTTTTGCAAAAAATTACCCCGGCTGAGGAAAAAATTGCCCCTGTTATAAAAGAGTGGCCTCCCGGGAACGGGAGGCCAGGTTTGAGCTATTCCACGTGCTATTAATAAAAGCATCTTCTTTTTTACTCCTTATTGCCTTCCACCGGTAAAATGAAACCAGTTAAAATCTGCATAACCGCCTTCATTTCCAGCGAGTGTATTAAAATTAAATAGCGCGAAACGGTTGGCTGTCCACGGATAACCTAGCCCCATTTTCAACTGATCTCCAAAGGGAATAAACTTTTTACCATCCAAACTATACGAGAAGCTGGCCGTAAACCCTTTATCCGTAACAGCCGCACTCAACCAGATTTTCGTTTGCGATATTCCTGCTATACTGTCTATGGTTTTGCCATCGTTGATCATTACTAATACCGTATGTCCAGCCTCTTTTTTAACACCGATAAAAGCATACGGGTCCTGGAAAATGCCTAAGCCTGCTACATCTCCCTCCTTTAACCCGGTAATATCCATTTCCACGCTACCTTCGCTGGATGGCCCCTGTACCCGCTGTGTAAGCGTATTACGCGCCTCCTTTAAAGCCCCTGCATACGAAGCCTGCATCCGCATATATCCTTTTCTGCTGGTAAGAGACCATTTACTGTTATCCGGGTTATGATTCCATTGCCATTGCAATCCCAGCGGAGTGGTATTGAACTCATCCGAAGCTGCCGGCGCCATAACCGTATAGGTGCGTCCCACATCCGGCTTTTTTCCGGTAACAAATCCTTTCCCGTTATCGCCCAATATGGGCCACCCGTCAACCCATTTTACCGGCAGCAAATGCGGTACGCGCCCAATAGGACCACGATCCTGCATGATAATAAACCACCAGTCACCGTTTTTCAATTGCACCATACCACCCTGGTGAA
Source organism: Chitinophaga sp. Ak27 (assembly GCF_012726295.1). Taxonomy (GTDB): domain Bacteria; phylum Bacteroidota; class Bacteroidia; order Chitinophagales; family Chitinophagaceae; genus Chitinophaga. The sequence continues at coordinate 646,002 of NZ_JABAOB010000001.1, forward strand.
GGCCATTATTGGGATAAGAACTTTCGTCCTGGTAAATGATTTTCGATTCATAAGGACCTGTAATAGACTTGCTGCGTAAACAAACCTGCCATCCTTCTGTTCCACCGGCTGCATTAGCGATGTAGTAGTAACCATTGATCTTATATACGTGCGATCCTTCCATACCGTATTTGTCATTAGGCGCCGAAGAGCCTTGCGGACGCTCAATTCCACCCTGCCAGATCTTCACCGCCTTTCCTTTCACCGACAAGGCATCAGGCGCCAGCTCAGTCAGGTACAGTGTACCCTGGCCATGCACCACGTATACCTTGCCATCATCATCAAAAAATAATCCCGGGTCATACAGGAACTCCGGGAAGATGGTCCTGGTCCAGGGTCCCTTCACATCCTTTGCCGTACAGATAGAAAAATGTCCTTTCTCGGTACCCCATCCATAAGGGGTGCAAAAACCAACGTAGAACAAACCGTTATGATGCCGGATGGTAGCAGCCCACGAGCCATTGAGATATAACGTGCCGCCTTTCATATCGTACCTTGGATCTTCGTTATAGCGATCTACTGCATAACCGGCCATTTCCCAGTTCACCAGGTCTTTAGACCTTAATATCGGGCAGCCGGGCACATAATGCATACTGGTAGATACCATGTAAAACCAATCGCCCACGCGGATCACATCAGGATCGGGCCAATCGCCCCATTGAAGCGGATTTGTAAAGGTTCCATCGCCGTTGTCTGCCGTCCACCCAATACCTGCACCTGCTTTTTGCGCGGAAACCGTGCCGGAAGCAAACCACATAGACAGCCCCAAAAGCGGAAGTAATATCTTTTTCATTGTTCCTGTTACTTTAATATTTTACTGTTTGAATGCGGCGTCTTCTATGCAGGGCCTGATTTCCACCGCATGAAGCTGTGCGCCGTTGATTGTTTGCCTAAGCCCAAACACCAATACGTTCTTTTTTTGTTTTCCCATATTTAGCCAGCATTCGGGGAGATAAAATTCCCGCTGCGGTCCTGTTTCCCAATGCCGGCCTATGTTATGACCGTTCAACCACATATAGCCGTTGCCCGAAGCATTAATCCTGGCCATCCAGGGTATCCATATATTGGATGAAATATCAGGGAGATAAAATTCAATACGGTACCAGGTAAACAAACCCGTCTGCCTGTCTTTGGGCTGGATCCGGTTGCCTTTACGCGGTAGGTCGCCCGTTGTATCCAATGCCATCTTCTCCCAGCTAGATGCATCAAAACCAGGTTGACAGTAGTTTTGCGTAATACCGGCTACATCTGCTGCATATTCCCAGCTCAAAGGATGTGATAACAGGGTATCCGTTACCGATAGGCCTCCTGCCCTGATGCCCGCCGGTTCTTCCATAGGCATGTACCCATGTGCATGTCCTAAATTTTCATAGGCAACTACAATTTCGTTTGTTCCGGCTTTCAATAGCCCGGCCACCTCAAAACGGTTGTCGAATTCGTTATTGCCAATCCGTTTGTCGGCATTCCGGGTGGGCCAGGACTGTGCATCCGCACGATCAGGGAAAAGTCTTTTTGCCGGTACGCCATTCACGGTTACAGCAACAATATCACGTGTGAACATATTAAACAACAAATACGGCTCCCTGCTCACCTCCGTTGAAGTGAGCTGAAAAACCGACCGGTAAAGACTATACCGGAAGTCGCTGATTCCCAACGCCGGTAAGGAAGTAGCCGCTGGCAATGGCTTCCACACCGCCTTTGCTACCGGGTCTTCTACCCGTTTGGCAACAGCAATACGTACAGGTTGTATGTTAAGTACCGGACGCGGGGTAGCAACGGCCGCTTTAGGCCACCACTCCCCTTGCTCCGGTGATGCTCCCGGAGGGAGTACCAGGATGCCAGCGCCCAGCGCCGGTAAATCCGCCTCAATGGTAAAAGCTGCCATAGCCAGCGAACCAGCCGCACTGGTATCCGTGTCGCGTATTAGTATTCTTTCGCCATGCTGATTAATATTATACATGGGAACGGATGGCTTGTCTATTTTTCCCGGCACCAGTGTCACCTTTTCTTTTACACCATGGTCCGGATCTGTATTATGCAGGAAAACAAACCGGGTACCATCCGGCGCTACACGAACGCCACCAAACAATTTACCGGATGCCTGCAACTCACAAGGGCCACCAGCCGACCGGGCCAACTGGCCGCCATACACCCGGAGAAAATCGCCTATCTCCTTTGCTACGGTATACTTGGCTCCTACCCCGCCATTTTCGCGGATAGCCGCATTATAATCATAGCTGGTGGTCATTCCACGGGCGCCCCACCCTGCAAAATGAGTTCCGCCATAAAACATATAATAGTTGATCCCCGTAGCACCTCCCAACAACGACATTAAGCTGATCGCCTTTAAATGACGGGCATCGGAATAATTTTCTTCACTTAACCGGCCGGTGACCAGCGAAAACCAACCACCTTGCAATTCAGTCACCATACCTGGGGCATCCGGCTGTGCCTTGCGCAAGTTCACCATCCGGCGGGCACAACTGGGCGCTTCAGTCAGGTCTACATAATAGTTGTCGCAATCGAACACCTGCGACAATTCCTCGTCCTTGCTGGCCCGGCACTCATTGGTAAGACAGGTAAACAATGGCACCTCAATACCATTGCTCCTGGCCGAACGGTACAATGCTTTTAAAAGTACGTCCTTGTTGGGCGTATCATGCGCATCATATTCATTTTCCAGCTGGAACAGGATCACGCCCTTCTGTCCTTTCTTTTTTCGGGTAAGCTGCTCTCCGGCTACTACTTTTGACACGGCATTCAACCAGTGTTCCGACCATTTTACATGCACCGGATCTGCTCCACGCAGCCAGAGCTCTCCTGTTCCCGGCCCAAACAAGCTTATCCAGCGGGGATATCCGCCTCCCGACCATTCCGCACATAGAAATGGGCCAGGGCGCACAATAGTATAAAGACCAAATTCTTCCTGGGCCATCTTTAACCAGGCTTTCAGCTCCCGGAAATCGAACTTCGAGGTATCGCTGATGTTATCCGGCATAGTACGCTCATGCCAGTTCCATGGGATATAAGTTTCTACCGTATTAAATCCGGCTTGTTTTATTTTTCTGAAACGATCCCTCCAGAGCTCCTGCGGGCAACGGAAATAATGAAAGGCTGCACTGTAAATAAATATATCCTTTCCGTCAATAGTCATACAGCTGCCATCATAGCGTATCCTATCCGGATACGGGAAATACCGGGTGGTATCGCTATGCATACTCATAGCGCTGATGTTGACTTTTGCCATAAATGCCAATACCAGGGTAACACCGAGGATTCGTCTCATTCCTTCTCTGTTTAAAAATTATCTGTCAATAGCCGTGGTAAACAGGTTAACCATCAACACCTATTGGCCAACGCCAACTTGTATTAAAACACCGGAATACCCCTTTTTCCATTTATGTTAGTACAACGCCGCGGATAGCATTTTGTACCATCAATGCTGCAAAGTTTTTTACACTCAGCGGTTGCCTGCTAAAATTACCCGGTACCAGGACTAGTGCCGGCTTAAACGTGAATTTTTAAAATAAAAGACTTGCTTTTATCGGGAAGCCTTTCCATATTGCTGATGGACCTTTGATTGTTTTCTCAACAATTCATGGCCCGGGTATCTCACTTTTACCGCCGCCAAAGATGCGGCATGCACTTCATTTATTTCTCCATAAAACTGACTATTTCAAATGCTTTTTTTGCCCGAAATGGCAAGTGGTCGGGGTATCCGGTAGCGTTTTTTCAGATTCCATCATCGTCATCCATAACATGCTCTCCTGGTTGTCTTTTTCTGTTGTGAGCTTTTTAAATTACCCGGCGCCAGGAATAGCGCCGGCTTAAGCGTGAAATTTTAAAATAAAGGCATTGTTTTTATTCAGGAAAACGCTTCATCTCTTTCGGAGTTCTGATAACCTCTTTAATATCTAATTATTCATTTCTTTTCCTTTACTTACCCCGCTCTCATTAAAAGCATCTACACGGAAATAATAAGGAATATCCTTATTGAGCCCTGTTAGCCGTAATTGATGGTCTCCATAAACCATCACCGACGTATAGAGACTTTCCGGGGTTGTACCGTAGTAAACCACATACCCCGTGGCATTTTCATCGGCATTCCATGAAACCGTAGCCCGGCGGTTATCAGCCTTATCCCTGCTGACTGATACCTGGGTCACGGCGTTAGGCAGGTGGCCTGCATGTTTACCAAACACCCGCAGGTCGGACAAAGAAAAGCATCCGTCCGGTACCTGTAAACAGGTAACCCGGATATAACGGGCCAGAGTAGGTTTAGGTAGCATAATATAGTGATGGGTAACATCGGCATCGTTCCGTGCCTTATTAACGAGTAGCTTCCAGTGCAAGCTATCCGATGACGCTTCTATTTTATACCTGTAAGGCTTGATGGTGCTCGTGGCCTGCAGCCGGCTATCCTGGTCGGCAAAATTTACCTGTAACGCATTTACTGTGCACTCCTTTGCCAGGTCCATCTGTAACCATTCTCCAGAACGACCGCTGGCAGCGCTCCACCAGGTACGTACCTCTTCATCTGCAGCCAATGCGGGGTCGTGGCCGGGTAAAGCCGAAGAAACCGCTACGTTCTTATGATAAGATAACAACATCCAACCCGTAAAAAGCGAAGACGCTTTAATATCTATTTTCCGGTCCGGCATCTTCATCGGATAATCGCCAAAGGCTGTCAGACAGTGCAACTGTCCCTGCTTATCGAAGCATGCAGGGAACAAGCCTAAACGCCGTTCAAACATATGCCGTACCGAAATCGTCATGGTAGTCACATGCCAATAATTACCGTATTTATCCTGGAAAGTACAGCCATGGCCAGCTCCATTAATAAAGCCCCGTGGTTTATAGCTAAACGGACTATTATCCATATAGGTAAATGGCCCCAGCGGCCTATCGGCTATATACACGCCATCGCCATAACCGTTAAATTCGGTACCTGGCGCCGCATACTGGAGGTAATATTTCCCCTGGTATTTGTTCATCCAGCTGCCCTCGTTCCATCCCGCTTTCCCGTTGTTGTTACTTTCTCCAGGCTCCTCCCAGCCATGCTCCCTGAAACGGTGATCAATCAATACTTGCGGTGTACCGATGGTATCAAGCCGCCGGTCAGGATCCAGTTCTACTCCCATGATGGGGTTAGTAGCAGAGCAGCCATAATAAAAATATATCCTGCCATCGTCATCACGGAAGATAGCAGGATCTGTCATAGATATAGGGAAATGGGCATTGTATATTTTCCAGTTGTCTTTTTGCGGGTCGGTATTGTAATATAGTTTGGGGTTTCCTCCCGATGCAATGAAAAAAACAGTATCCCTGATCGTTTCAACGGCTGGCGCATAGTCTTCCACTGGCAATGTAGTACAGCGCAGATATTTCCATTGTACCATGTTATCCGAAGTCCAGTACCCTCCCGATTTAGATGCATACAGATAATATTTCCCTTTAAACAGGTGAATTACGGGGTCAGCTGCTTCCCGGTAGCTGGCATCATCATATGCAAAACGGTAATTTAGGTCCAGCGGATTACAAAATGTGAAAGATTGTTGCGACCAAACGGTCTGACAGCTCAACAACAGGCAACAACTCGCGATCAGGTATTTTAGACTCATCTGTATTATGATTATACGTTTTATAAGCAAGCATTTATTAAATTTCATTCTTCCAATCTAAACAAACAAGTATGAGAACCCTGTTTCTCCCATACCTGTTTGTAAAAATCGTTGGCCTTCTATTGCAAAGGATCAAATCCTCCTCCCCAGTTATTATTTTGTGTAAGCAGAGGATTTCCGTCCAGTACTTTTTTAGGAATTCCATAGATGTAATACTGATCTTTCAGCGCGAAGTTCTGTTTATCAGTAGGTATCACGGTGTAAGTAAACTGGTTCCAGATGACATTAATATCAGCCTTGGGATTCCCTACCGCCCCTGTTTGGCCGGGCTTCAATGCAATACCCAATCCATGTCGCTGTGGGAGCGCATTCAAATATCCAAACATTTTCCAGCGGCGCAGGTCATTCCAGCGTCTACCCTCAAAACAAAACTCTACAAAACTCTCCTTCTTGTAGGCCTCGCGGATCTGTTCCTGCGAGGTGGCTTTAATGCCATAGTTACCGCCACTCCCCGGCAAAATACTCGCACGGCTTCTTATCTGTTTCAACACGTCCAGCGCATCCCCGGATTTACCCACTTCATTGGCACATTCTCCCAGGTTCATCAGCACTTCAGTATAGCGAATTTCAATCCAGTCGACAGAAGCCTGCCATACCTGGCTCTTATTTATATTCTTATCTATGGCTTTAATGCGGTAAAAACTGGAATTACTCCACAATGGGTCTGAGGTTACCTGGTTATGATCTCCTTCTATTCCCACAGGACTGTCATAATCGGATACCGTATTGAAGTAGGTCCACAGATAAGTATTTTCATCGCGCATGCCCTGCAGGTACTGGTTGGGTGCTCCATTATAGTAAATATTAGCATAGAACCGGTCGTCGCGATTTCTGAAAAGGGTGTCGTACAGCCTTGGCATCGCATCCCATGCGCTTCCGTCTTTCATTGGAAAAGCGTTCACCAATTCCAGTGAAGGCTTATCAGCGCCTACGTCATCGGCAGACCAGTTCAACGGAATCAGACCACCCTGAAAATAAGTATCCTGCGGGTAGCTGTGGCGGCGCACCATTACCACTTCCTTATTCAGCTTATCATCCCATATTTTGCTATATGGGCTATACAATCCTTTACCATGCGTATCCAAAAACTGTTTGGCAGCTAAATTTGCATCATAGGCTTTTTGCCAGGAGGCTACGCCATTGAGTCCGTTAAATAGCGGGCTGGCAAAAAACAGCAATACTCTTCCCTTAAAGGCCATCGCAGCTCCTTTGTCGATCTTACCCACGTCTTCGCCAGTAAAGGATTCCGGCAGCAGAGCAATCGCATCATCCAGATCTTTTACAATTTGGGTTACACACTCCGACGTTTTGTTCCTTGGTTTCTGTAACTGTGAAAGATCCGATGTAGGCGCCTGTGCCTCCAGTATCAGTGGCACCCCGCCATAGGCGCTTACAAGCCGGTGATAAGCCCAGGCCCTCCAGAACAGCGCCTGGCCTTTGATGGTGTTTTTATCCGCCTGTCCAAAAGTAGCCTTGTCAATATTGCCCAGCAAGGTATTAATAGACCGTATATTCTTATACACATCAAAATCGTCGTTGCTATCAAAAGTAGCAGTGCCCACAAACCAATCATTTGTTTGCTTTTGATAAGCTACCCCCTCATCAGTATCATTTCCTGTTCCATAAGGATTATCGGGCATCAGGTTAGCATAAATTTCATCCAGGTAAGCAGAGGCAATTTTAACATTGCTCCATACCATAGTAGGATCCACAGCCGTTAGGTTGTCTTTATCCAATACCTTCTGGCAGCTACCAGTTGCGACAACTGCTGCCAATGCAATAGTTATATTTCTAAGATGATATTTCATAACAGATTACAGATTGATATTTAAACCCAGAGAATATGTTTTTGAAGCAGGATAACTTGAATAATCACTTAATTCCGGATCGTAAAACTTAAACCTGGAGAGGTAAAATAAATTTGCAGCGGAAACCCATACACGGGCACCTGTTAAACCAACCCGTTGCATGCGTTTTCCAGTAAGTGAATACGACAAATTAAGGTTCTTCAGCCTGACAAAGCCACCAGGATAGCTATTAAAGTTGGATACTTCCACATATCCTCTAGCCCTGGCATCCCCCCAGGAATATAGCTTAGGGTGTGTTCCATTGGGATTTTCGGGCGACCAGGCATCTTCATGATAGATCGGTGTAAGATTGCCTCCGCTGAATTGTTTTCCCCAGGGGTCGTTATAGGCTATTTTAAAGCCGGTGAGGCCGGAAAACAACATTTCCAGGTGCAGGTTTTTCCACCCCAGGTTCAACAGTAACCCGAAAGATTCTTTAGCGCCACCTGGGCCAAAATTACTGCCCAGTACAACCCTGTCGTAACCGTCGATCTTTCCATCCGGAACATTGTTAGGACCGCTGATATCCAGGAAATTCATCATCCCCAATTCTGGTTTAGCGCCAAAAATGGTGTACCCCTGCGGCAGCTTATCAATATCACTCTTGGAACGAAGGATACCTGCTGTTTCGTAACCAGCCTGGTAAGACAATGATTTTCCATTGGGATTATCCACATCCTGCGCATTGGCGGCAACATCTTTCTTTATCACCTTGTTTGCCGCGATACCGAAATTAGCTTTTACATCCAAGGAAAATCCATATCCCAGGTTCTTTTTGTATTCCACTTCGAAATCAGCGCCCCGGCCATTCACGATGCCATAATTCTCTTTGGGCAAATCTGCTCCATATTCCCTCGGCACTGCCAGGATACGCGCTCCCAGGATATCATAAGTATGCCTGGACCAAAAGTCGGCTGTCAGGTTAATTGATCTGAACACGCCTAATTCAAGCCCAAGATCCACAGAATTTGATTTTTCCCAGGTAAGTGCGGGATTGGGAATTCCTCCATAGGTTAACCTGGGCTTAGGGGTACCGTTGGTTCCTTCAAAATAACTGTTGGTGGAAATATTATACTGTTCCAGCCATCCCCAGCCGCCAATGGCATCGTTACCTGTTTGTGCAAAGTTACCACGTACTTTCAGGAAGTCGACGAAGCTCAGTTCTGTACTATTTTTAAAAAAGGATTCATTGGAAATAATCCAGCCTGCGGAAACAGACGGGAAAATGCCCCACCTTTTATCCGGTGCAAATTTTATAGAGCCATCTCTTCTCGCCGAAACAGTCAGCAAATAACGTTCATCATAGTTATAGTTAACCCTCCCGATATAAGATAAGCGCCCATCCTGATCTTCACTGGCATTGGCAGACCAGTACTTACTATCCCCAGATGCTGCAAAAAACTGGTCCTGCGGATATAGTGGAAAATTTTTCCTGGCGGCACTCATGGTGTTAAAGTGATACTCGTACTGCTCAACAATGGCATTTGCTTCCACCTGGTGCTTTCCAAATGAACGGTGGTAGTTAATTTGCCCATTGAGCTGGTAAGAACGACTCTGTGCATTCGCGTTAGCCACAAACTCTTCATTCGGTGAATTGGAGTAAGTAGTGCCGATTATTTCATTGGTAAACAACCTGCTATTGGTACCGGCCATTTTAAATTTGTATAGGAGTACTTTCGCAGCAAATTCTTTGGTAAAATTGTTATTGTAATTTTTACTGAATGCACCATTTACACTTAACCCTTCCACAAAAGGGATCTTGTACTCAAAATTCAACAACGCATCAATTTGCTGGTTAGTGTTCTTTCTATAACCAGGGCCTGTTAGCAGGGCAATTGGGTTACCAATCCAACCAACATCCGGAATTTTGCCATCGATGTAGGGAGGCGCCCACGGATTCATATACATCAGGTTTTTATAGAAACCCTGCTCAGATGAATTCTTACTTGTTTGCCCAAAGCTATAACCATTATAGATACCGCTGTTGGTACTAACATTTAAACCCACTGTCAGGTTTTTGATAGACTTCACCTGCACATTACCTCTCAGGTTATATTTATTATAGTTCAGCTTAGGCATAAAACCATCCTGGTTATAGTAAGAAGCTCCTAAATAATAAGTAACGTCATTACTACCTCCCGATAAGCTGGCCGTGTATCGCTGATCACGCGGATTACGATAAACAGCCTTGAACATCGCCATCCCATCGGGGTTATTTTTTATAATCCAGTCTCTTTCATCAGGTCCGACATTGTTGTAAACACTGGAAATAGCATCCATCGATTTTCCCACCTCCATATACTTTGGTAATTGTGTATATCGTTCGGTGCTTACAGTAGAACCAATTGTAAAAGAAGGCTTACCACTTTTACCTTTTTTGGTTGTTACCATTAATACCCCGTTGGAGGAGCGGGAGCCGTAAATCGCTGCAGAAGCAGCATCTTTCAAAACGGTTACGTCTTCCACTTCATTTGCATCCAGGGCGTTAAAACTCTGCTCATCCCTTACTACCCCATCAATCACGTATACCAGGGGAGAGTTGTTCCAGGAAGTGTTTATCCTTACCCGGATACTCGACCCTTCGCCTGGGAATCCGGTTCCTGTTTGCACATAGGTGCCAGACAAACGGCCTTGCAACACGTTAGACAAACTTCCGGTAGGTATCGATTCAAACTCCTTCGCCTTTACGGTAGATATTGCGGAAGTTAACAGGGCCCTTTTCCGGCTGCCATAACCAACTACCACCAGGTCCTCCAGTTTGGAGGTAGATGATTTCAGGGATATTTGCATACTGCCACCTTTTGAAACAGGTATTTCCTGCATTTCAAAACCCACGAAGGTAACTACCAGCATTCCACCGCCGAATGGCACTTTCAGCGAAAAATTACCAGCGGCATCAGTGTTCGTTCCCTGTGTGGTATTTTTCCACTTAAGCGAGGCACCAGGCAAAGGTTTACCTGTTTCATCCGTTACTCTACCCGTGATCACCTGCTCTTCTACAGCCTTTGACAGTTCTGCTTTTTTCCTGGTGATAACAATGTTTTTTTCTATTATCTCAAAAGAGAGCCCTTTCCCTTTCAGGACCTCTTCCATCGCTTGCCGAAGCGATGCATTCTTTAACTCCAGGGTTACATCTTCCGCCGGATGGAGTAAATCCATTGCATAAAATATTTCCCGGCCGGTTTGGTTTTTAATAAGTGTAAAAACTTTTCCTAAAGGCATGTTCCGTACCGACAGCGTAACCTGGGAATACGCTGTGGCCCCCACTTGCATGACAGAAACAAACAGAAAGGCTGCAGAGAGTTTCATGATCCTTAACGTTAGTTGTAGTTTTCTTCGCCATCCAGGCAAAGCATTGCTAATTGCATTAAATTGCATACATTCATTTTTCATTTTGCTCACCCTTCTAAAAGGAGCAATGTGGTTAATAAATAGGTAGTCTGTCCGGATTACTTTTTTCCACTACTACATTTTCATTGGAACGTGGAGTTATTAACTCAACTTACCGCCGCTCCGGTCGCGACCCGGAGCGGTTGTTTTTTGAGCCAATACTATCTTTCTTTAAATACTTAAGTTACCTGGTTGATATCCGCTACGGGCTGACTATGATGGCATTATTTTCCATTTTACATTTAACACTGCCTGTGGCCTCCAGTATTTTCAGTACCTGGGATAGATTGGAAGACCTGGAGACTGATCCGCCAAATTTTTGTTGAATATCTCCGGCATATATGACTTTTACGTTATACCACCTGGCTACCTGTCTCATAATTGTTTGTATATCGGTCCCTTCGGGAAACAGGAAGCGCCCGTTTTTCCATGCAATCGCCTCTTCTACATCGGCGTTATCTATTGTTTGTAACCGGCTGCCTATCCTCGCCTGCTGCCCGGGCCGCATCACCACAGATTGATGATCTTTACTGACACGAATGGCTCCCTGTAACAAAGTGATATTAGTCGTAGGTTCATCGTCATAGGTATTGATATTAAAATAAGTGCCCAACACTTTTACCTCGACATTTCTTTTAAGGTTAACGGTAACAAATGGCCGGTGCTCATCAGCGGCTACTTCAAAATAAGCCTCCCCTTCTACCTCTACCCGCCTTTCTGCCCCCTCCATCGCAACGGGGTAGTGCAAACGGGAACCTGTATTCAACCATACGATGGTGCCATCTGCCAGGGAAAGTGAAATAGCCTTGCTTCCGGGCGGATTGTACAAGGTATTATAAGTATTGTTACCCGCTGGCCCTAAAGATTTGCTGCCTGGTATCTGCCGGTAAGCAACGTTGCCATTAGTGACCCGGGCCAATGAAGCGCCCGCGGCAGCTGTGCCGGTAACTGAGTCCAGCAATATCCTTTCGCCATTCGCCAGTATAAGCACGGCCCTGTTGGCGGCAGGGGCTGGAATGTCGTTGACCAAAACTTTCGGCAGCGACGATGTTGGCAAATGCCGACTTCTTTGTAAAAAAAATATGGCGCCGGTAACTAATACCATCACTCCCAATACCACTACTGCTACTCTGAATAGCGGCCTTTGATAAAGCGGCACTATTTTATGGTCATCGACAATCTTACATTGGATCTTGCTCCAAAGCTGCTCTTCTACGCTATCCAAATCTGTCGTAGCTGGTATATCCTGCTGAACAGGCCCATACCAATCATTAATCTTTTCTACCTCATGGGGAGTTGCCTTCCCGGTTAGATATCGTCTTAAAAGCCTGATTGCATTGGGATACTTCATTCCTTCTGTTTTTAACCGGAAATTTTCCCTTCAGGTTTATCAATCCGAAAGCATTCCCTGTCATACAAATACCGGGATTAAAGTGGAAGTACTAGTGTTTAAAAAATTAAATCAGGAAAAAAAGAGAGGCATATTCGCGAAGCCTTGAGCGCAGCCTCTTTAGTGCGGTAGTAATAGTATTCTTAACCGTCTGTTCTGAAATATCGAAACGCCGTGCAATTTCGGATAGAGATAGGTTTTCATCCCTGCTTAAACGGAAAATTTCCTGCATCCTGGCTGGCAGCTTGCTGGTTTCATCCTCTAACACAGATTGAAGCTCCTTCAACTCCAGGTGTTTACCTAAAGCTACTTCAGACAACTCCAGGTGCATTACCGACAGCGGCAAAATAGTGCCCTTTTCAGCCTTTCTGTATACATGCTTAATGATAGCAAATCTTAATGCCCCAAATAAATAAAAGGAAAAAGAACCATCTGTTTGTATATGTTCCCTATTACGCCAAAAACTGACAAAAATATCCTGAACAATATCCTGGGCATCTTCGTGATTGCCCAACCGGGCCAAAGCATTATGGTATAAGCTTTTCCAGTATCTTTCATATAATACACGGAAAGCGGCATCATCGTTTCCGAGTGATAATATTTCCTTGTCAGAAAGCTGATTTATCATCCGGGCAAATGCTTATGCAAACTATAATACATGGACTGAACTAAATAAAAATGTCACGGTTGTTCACTTGCTGCTGAACAGCCATATTTCGCTGATTTGGCGCTGGTACCGTTAATAGGATACTGCGTCTTCAAAGATCCAGTATGTACTTCATTCATTTATCCATGGAATTGACAAATTCAGATGCTTTTTTTGCCAAATTGCCCGCACAAAGCATCTCAGGTATCCGGAAAAGATCCTGTTAAAACAGGTTCCCCGTTTCTATTATCTCCCAGCTGCCTTCCGCTATTTCTTCTTCCAGCTCAAACGAATCCCAGCCACAATAGCCGATAAACAATCGTATATCGTTTTCTGTGATCGTTTTATTATTTATGTATTTTACGGCAGCTTTAAAATCTCCCCCTAAATAAATATCACCGGCTACCAGCACACCGCCTTCAATCAGGTCCGGCCGCCGGTGAATAAAATAAAGATGTTCCCGGTCTACCGGACCGCCATCATACAGCGGGAAGGCAATGCTATGGCGGAACTCCACGAGCTCATTGAACTTACGGGGAAAGGGCTTGTTGACAACGAAACCCATCGCGCCCTTGTCGTTCACTTCTGTAATAAACAACTCGGTACGCTCAAAAAAACTATCATCCAGCAGTGGGGTACTGCGCAAAAACATACCTGCATTCATTGGTTCTACATTGTATCATGAAGGTACTTTTTTTCGTACTATTTACGTGCCGCCCATTCTTCTTTGCCGATGCGATACAAGAAATTCAGCTTAGGCGGTTCCCCGTAGTAGTTCACTTCCTGCGTAGCGATATTCTTTGCGCCCAATCGACCTATGGCGACCTGGGAGCGGATATTATTGACCCCAATATGAAAATACACCTGGTCAACAAATTGAAAAGCGTGGTCCAGCATCAATTTTTTCACGCCCGGATTAATCCCGGTTCCCCAATAAGCGGTTCCATAAAAAGTATAGCCAATCGCCACGCCACTGGCGGTGGCGTCGAAGTCATAATAACGGGTGCTACCAATTACCTGGCCGGTGGCCTTCTCCACGATCTTAAATGCACCTTTGCTCTGGATAGCGCCTTCAAAGAAAGTACGGAATATATCATGCTGCCAGCGGTCTTTATTAGGATGTTGTTCCCACACTTTGGGGTCGGAGGCAACAGCATACACAGCGGGGAAGTCAGTTTCCTCTAATGGCAACAGGATCACCTGTTCATTTTCCAGCACGGGTTGTAACGTAAATTCCATGATACATGATTTATAGATTCCTGATATGACGTGCCAGGTCCTGGTCGAGGGGTTGTTCACTCTTTTCCAGGTGTGCGGCAATGCGCTCCCGCTCTGCCGCCGTTTTATTCTGGCTTAATTTCTTTTGTCCCTGCAGGTTGGTCACTTCCAGCTCAAATGCCACGATGCCCTGTATCATGCCTTGCCGGTATTTGTCAGGCAGGCTATGCCACTGGGCCAGGTAAGCCGGATCGTAAAAGGTAATCATTTGCTCCAGCACCTTTACTTTAGCGGCTGTGTCGCTTAAGACCTGAGCCTGCCCATATGCATGTACCGCGATATAATCCCAGGTGGGCACGCTTTCGTGCTTGTCGTAATGTACCGGCGAAATGTAAGCATGCGGTTCGGAAAATATGACCAGGGCAGGAGTGGTTTCAATATATTTAGCCTGCTCATTGGCCGCGGCAAAATGGGCGCTTAGCACCAGTTTGCCAGTGTTGTCGTTTACCACAAAAGGCAAGTGTGTGGCTATGGGCAATCGGTCTTTTATGGTAACGATGGTGGCAAAGCTGTATTGCTTCATAAAGCCAATCATTTCTTCCTGGTCCTGGAACTGAAAAGAACGGGGAGTGTACATATCCTTGCATTTAATGAATACAAAAATACCAGGCAATTGGATTATCTTAGTAGACCAATTTTAACAAAATGAATAGGCCAATTTCAAGACAAATATTCAGTGCTATCCGCCTGCAAAATACCGGCAAACGCGCCGTATACCTGCAGTTGGCCGATGCCCTGCTGGCATTGATAAAAAAGGGGAGGCTCCGGCCGGGGCAAAAGTTGCCCGGCTCGCGCGACCTGGCCGAATGGCAGCAAATCAACCGGATCACTGCCGCCAAGGCATATGAAGAGCTGCAAACACAAGGCTGGGTGGAAAGCTTTGTGGGACGGGGAACATTCGTTGCCCGGCATTTGCCCACCATGCAGCCCAAGCCGCTGCAACCTTTACCTACTGTCGGGTCCAATGAAACAGCCGGCTTTTCGGTGCCTGCTCCCGCATACCTCACCGCACGGCTGCCGCTCGTTACCGGCAGATTACATTTAGACGATGGATTTCCCGACCCCTCCCTTGCCCCGTTGAAAGAACTCTACCGGGCGTGGCGGGGCCAATTGACCCGTGGTGGCTTGTATCATAAATTCGGTAGCTACAGTCGCCCCGAAGGGCCGGAGCTGTTCAGGACAGCCATTTCCAACTACCTCAACGACACCAGGGGACTCAACACGAGCCCCAAAAATATTCTGTCGGTCAACGGAACGGTAATGGGGCTTAACCTGGTGTGTAACGGGCTAATTGAGCCTGGCGACATCATCGTATCCGGCATACCAGGCTGGGGGCGGGCAGAGCAAAACTTCCTGCATGCCGGCGCCGAACATATAGGCGTCCCCGTAGATGAACATGGCCTTGTAACGGAGGAACTAAAGAAAATCTGTCGCAGGAAAAAAGTCCGCATGGTATATGTAACCCCGCACCACCACTACCCTACCACGGTATCGCTGCGGATCGACCGTAGGCTGGAACTTCTGCAACTGGCGCAGGAATATGGCTTCATCATTTTTGAGGATGATTACGACTACGACTTCCATTACAAGAACCGCCCCCTGTTGCCCCTGGCCAGCGCCGACGACAGGGGCATGGTAATCTACGGCGGCTCCTTCAGCAAAAGCTTTTCTCCCGCCGTACGTATTGGCTACTTAGTGGCTTCCGAAAACGTGATACAACACCTGGCCAGCGTGCGTATGCTGTTGGACAGGCAAGGGGATCATATCCTGGACAATGCCATGGCCGAAATCCTCAACGACGGCACTGTACAACGTTACCTGAGAAAAACGCTGGCTGTATACAAAGAGAGAAGGGATTTTTTCTGCGACCTGCTGCGGCGGGAATTGAGAGGGCTGGTCCACTTCGACATTCCCGAAGGAGGCATGACGGTATGGACCAACTTTGCGGAACACATCAATCTCGAAACATTGGCACAGCAGGCCGCTCAGAAAGGGTTATATATTTCCGACGGAAAAGTACATCAGTATCCCAGCTATCACACCAACGCTATCCGGCTGGGGTTTGCCTCCTCCACAAAAGAAGATATGACCGCCAGTATAGCCATTTTAAAATCATTGCCAGAACTTATTTCATAGTTTCATTGATGGCACTTTTGTAGTGGCTAAAAAAGGGGCCCAGGTGGGAAAGACCAAGCGGGGCAAAGGTACGAAGCTCATGGTCATTGTTGACGCTAATGGTCTTCCACTCGCCGGGCACACCTCTTCTGCCCAATGCCCTCAAACGCGTTATTAATCGTCATGATAGAGATATCGAACGCTATCAGGCTTTTGTTCATCTCGCTTTTGCTTTTATCATTTTAAGAAATATTGTCAGGTATCTATAAAATAAGTTCTGATTATAGTAATGATATCAGTTTCCTTTTATATGTATTGTAGTTGGAGAGGATCACTATTTTTGATTGTGTGATGTGAATTATTTGTAACTTATATTGACTTATCCCTATCTCTGCAAAGCATAACCATCTTACGTTCATGAAAACCCAGTTAAATAAGACGCAGCAACATAAAGCCCCGGAGAACATGGGGAATTCTTCGGCTATAACAGAGAACAGCGGACAGGCAATTGATAACCGTCCACAGACTATTGCCGAAAGAGCCCTGTTAGCGCAGGTAGAAAATAGTACCCATCTTGAACATGCCACGGTGCTCCAGGCTATGGCAAACAATAGCCTGGTAATAAAACAGTCACAATCTTTTCAGGCTATGGCAGATGCGGGTAGAACATCTGAGCCATTACGAGTAGTGCCGCCCATTGTTTCGCCATTGATACAGCGAGTGACGGGTGAACAGGAAAAACGTTTCGCTGCCATCAGGAAAATGGCGAATGAACGCGGTGAAAAGACGAAGATGCTTGCTGAGATAAACACGTTCTTGGAAGATATCAAGACGGATACAAGTGTGAGAGCTAATGTGATGCGTACAAATCTTAATCGATGGAAAGTTGCAGCGAATCGGCCATCTATGTCTGCGCATCTCAGGAAAACACCCACACACAAGCTGCCAGATAAAAACAGCACTGCACGGATCAACAAACCTGACTCATTTTCTCCGAATGAAAAGGCTATATCTTCTTCAACAGTCAAAAAGCCAGAATCTGTGGTGTCTGTCCCCAAAGAGGAAATAAGTATATCTCCCGGAAAAGAAGAGCTAAGTACGATTGACAACCTTGAAAAAGAAGAAGATATCATCCAGGGGATTCCCCGGGAATTTATATACGATCTTCATGCCAGAGCAGAAACGCTGCTCTTTTTTACGAATGTAAACAAGGTTATGATGCGCGAGTATATAACGAATGAAATCAGTAGCTATTTTGATGTTGATGAAAAGGTGTTACATGAAACCAGCAGTAACATACTTGAAGGACTTACGTTTGATGAAGGGAAGGCCGATTATACATTGTCATCACAATCTGATCACCTGGGAACATTTGGCCTGAAACCACAGCCAACCCTTGGTGATGGAAATTGTTCCATTCATGCGCTTTTGGGAACACCCAATGACACTGGTACACTGGTATGCGAAAATGCCCAGGAAATAAGGCGACAGCTTGCCGAAAATTATAGTAATGAACTCTTGTCTCCAGAAGCCATGGAATTAATGCATGCCGGTCGTAATAATACCATCAGGCATGTATCTTATAACCTGCTGCAGGAACATATCAACAACGAAGGTAGCAGTATGAAAGTGAGCGGGAAAGAAGGAACAGATAAAGAGAAAAGCGAAGAAAGTGGAAAAGAGCTTTCTATTGGTGAACTGCGAAACAATTTACAGTGGGCCATCCATGCTGCCAATGCAGACAACTATGAGGCTTCCATAAACAAACATATAACGGAAACTACCTTTAATGATGTTATAGAAGGTATCAGCGGTGGTGAAATATTACAGGAACTGGTGAAATTGAACGTTGTAGGTGATGACGGTACTGTTATTAATCCGGGCATTAAAGCGGAGGAACTTATGGGTGTATTGCCGGAACGAATGCAAGTAAAGGCATCTTCAATATATGAGTTGCTTAAACCCTATAAAAAAGGGAAAATAGATACCGAATTATTTTTAAAAAGTGCTTTAGAAAAGCGGGAAGTTCATGATGCTTATCTCGCCTTGCTGAAACATCAGTATCACTGGCTGAATGCTGAGCAATTGGAAGCTCTGGCTATCATACATGGAAAAAGCATTCAATTATTTGAAAATGATTTTATGGGAGGCGTTCAGAAAACAGCTCCGGTGAATGTTGCAGCAGAGAAGCCTATTATCCCCATTTATTCCAGCGGCACGCATTTCGAACGGCTGGTTACGGTGGATGACCCTGGAAAATTTGCTGATACAGGAAAGGTTTCGTCCGGTGAAATACCTGAGGATGTTTCACCGACAGATGTATTCCAGCAGGGAATGTATAATCTGGCCAGGGAAGAGTATCATAGTCCGTTTAAAAATGTCAGTAACAAGAGAAAAACAGATGAAAAGTACAGGGCAAGGAGAGCACATGGCCTGGGGCATGGGTTAAGGATATCTGCCAGCGTACTGAAATTAGTGAATACGATATCTCAATCGTCATCGCTGCAAATAAAGTTCAGCACTGATCAGGACCATCTGGCAGCATTGTCCATGGCTGCGCTATGGCATGATGCAGCCAACATGCGTGAAGATGACAAGTTAGCAGAAGGGAAGCAGGGACAGCTGTTCGAAGAAAAGTTTAGAGAGAACAGTAAAAGCATGCCCATTGAAGGAATTAAAGAGGAAGCGTATAAGTGGGCAATAAGGTGTTTAAAATTAAAAGGTACAGTTTCAATCAGTAAGAAAAAATGGAATGACATGACCAGTGAGGAACAGGGCGCAGCTTTAATAGCCGGTGCTGATTCTTATGAATATGTGCGTTCTTACCCGGACATGAAAGGATCTTATAAGCGCGATAGAAATATATTATTTAGCTCGGGGGCCATGGATAAAAGTAAAGACAGCGAACATTTTGATGCCGTTATGAAACTCATTCTCGATACGGCTGGTAATACCGGAGGTGCTAAAACAAGCGTGGAAAATCCAGTTGAACTGGCCAGCTACTTCGAGTACCATGGCATTGAGGCCGTAAAGAAGTCGGATAGTCTCCTCCATGCAGCTTTCGCTGAATTTGCAAATACCGGCACACAGGCTGGCCCGGTGGATATTTTAGGAATATTGAACACATTCTCGGGCCCCTCACCAACATCACGAGCTACAGCGCCCTCCTCCAAAAAAAGATTGGAGAAAAAGAATGTTCTCCTGAAAAAGAAAATCACTATATCGGTAATACGCACTTCCGACGCGAAGAAAGACAGTTCTGCCAGTACAAAGCGACGTTTGATAAATTTCTACCCCCGTAGCAGTTCGGGTACACGTATTACAAAGACGATACCCAAGGAGGGTACGTTCTTCAAACAAGGGAAAACACCGGAATTCAGATCAGCGAATAAACCTGGAAAGCCCAAGGAGGTGGATGCAGAGAATGCATTGGCATTAGTACATGGTATTTCCAGTGAATATATACCAGGTGCATTTAAAAGTGGATTCCTTTCAAGCGCTTATATGAGGGAGGGGCCCTATGGAAATTATTCACGTGATGCAGATCGCCTGGGAGGTGGTGGACTGGCTGTGTATACAAGGGCAGTTGGTAAGAAACATATTAAATGGCCAGCGCATGGATATGGCGTAGGCAGTGGAGACAAGAAGGCACAAATAGTGCTCCATCCGAAGATACTGGCATCAGACATGGTGTGGAGGCATAGCTCCACCGACCTCATGGGCAATGCACCAGGTGGGGAAGCTGCTAAGAAGCTGGATACGGCCAGAACGCTGGACACTTTTGATCTATGGCAACAGCAAACAGAAAGTGGAAGGAACAGCGCTTTTAATAGTGCCATAAATCAAGATAGCCCGGAGGGAGTTAGTAATAATGAACAAATGTTCTGGGAGCGGATACCACTACCGTCAAATGTGATTGCTATCATCTGCAAAAGTGAGGAAGATAAGAGAAGGTTGATCGAAAACATGGGTGGAAAAGCTGAAGATGGATATATATTATATCATGGAGAAAAAATTCCGGTGATTGTAGCAGGAGATGATGATACGCTTGCTGCTGTTCTTGAGCAGATATAGATATGAAGACCAGGGTTTATCCATTTTATTTTCATTACTATGCGAATGGTTTGATAGTTAAGATACGATTAATAATGTAAACAATTGCCGCTGCCGGCATTGCGAAGAATAGCAGATGCCTGAAGTCCACTACTACCACGCCATTTCACCGCCCTCCGCATCATTGCTGTAAAACTTTCCCGTCGGCCCATTCTCATCAAGTGTGGCAAAGCGTACAATAATAGCGGCAGCATCTTCTACAGTGCCTGTTCCCCGGTGCTGGTTAAAGTCGGTGGCAGTATAACCCGGATCTATGGCATTTACCTTGAAGGTGGTATCTCTCAGTTCATACGCCAGTACTACCGTATAGGCATTTAATGCAGATTTGGAAGGACCATAGGCAGCGCCTTTTACGTTATAATACTTCCACGACGGATCGGAGTGGTTGGTAAGCGAAGCTAAACCGGAGGTAACGTTTACAATCCTTGGCTGGGCAGACTTTTGCAAAAGACTCATCAATGCCTGGGTTAAACTGATAACGCCGAAAAAGTTAGTATCAAATACTTCCCGGATAGTGGAGCCAGGCGCATTGGTGGCTTGTTGAGAATAACCACCGAGAATACCCGCATTATTGATCAATACATCCAGGGTGCCGGTGGTGTTGCTTACCTGGTTGCGCGCTGCCTGGATAGAGGCCGGATCGGTAACGTCCAGTTGTACAACGGCAATACGCTCAGTGCCTATCTGCGCGGCCGCGGCTTTACCTTTATCTTCGTCGCGGCTACCTATGTATACAAAATAGCCGTCGTTCCATAAACGCCTGGCGGTTTCAAAACCTATGCTCCTGTTGGCGCCTGTAATAAATACTGATTTCATACCATCTATTGTTTAAAATGATGGTACAAAATTAGGAGCCCGGAATGCCGATAAATGGTATCGGCACCGGCATTAATGGTACATTTTCCGGGTGGCGTTCCGGTATAGTAAGGGCGTTTGTCCGCCGAGACGTTTAAAAAACCTGTTGAAGTAAGATGCGTCCTCAAAGCCCAGTTCGTAAGCGATTTCTTTAATAGAGTGATCGGTATGAAACAGCAGCCGCCGCGCTTCCAGTAACACGCGGTCATGGATATACGCAATAGCGGTTTTCCCCGCCTGTTCCCGTATGGTGTCTCCGAGGTGACCGGCACTGATATTCATCAGACTGGCATAGGCAGCTACTTCGTGCAGATCGCGGTAATGTTGCTCTACGAGAGCGGTGAAATGCTTCAGCAGCTCCCGCCCGGGTTGCACGGCATCCTGGAACTGTTCGTTATATAACCGGCTGAGGAAGATCAGCAATACCTGCAAATAGGCAATGAGCATGGAGTTGTGCCAGGTGTCCTGTGCATGGTACTCTGCCACCATATGCTGCATCGTATCTTTGATATGGCACATGGCGGTGGCGTCGAGACTGATCTCATGTCCATTATGGAGGTTCTGGATGATAGGAAGTTGTTTCAGGGAACGGGTTTCGTCCCTGGCCAGGAAAGCATCTGTAAACCGGAGTATGATACCTTTCATGGGCTTTGCCTGCTCTTTTACATGCACCTGGTGAGGAGCAGAAAAATAAAAACGGGATGGTTGCAGCGTATAAGGCTGCATATCCACCCAATGGCGGCTGCTGCCCTCTTCTACCAATACCAGGAAGTAGTAATCCTTCCGGTGTGGCTTCAGGAAAATAGCGGGATATTCCCTGTGTTCGCCGTTGACTTCCCAGATATCGAAGTGTATGGGTTGTCCGTTGGCTCCCAGCATCGGGCTGCGGGGAATATTTTTAACGAGGGTATTACTTTCCATGTATTAAAGATAACCATTTTCAAAGGTTTGTTCACGCGAAGACGCGAAGAAGCAAAGCTGTCAAGAAGGCTCTTCGTTGCTTTGCTTCTTCGCGCCGTTGCGTGAAAATATTCTTGTTAATACAGGAACTGTTCAGATATAATCTTCCCATCCGCTACCTCATACAACATGATCTCATCTATTTTCACTCTTCCAAAGTCCGCTACGGTAAAGTCCATCATCCGGCTCACGGCGAAGTGCCGCCCGGCTACTACTGGCGCGGAGGTAGTCAGTTGATGGATTTCCTGTATTTTTTTTACCCAGTCTTCTCCTTTTTTGCGCACGGCTGCTTTGCCTTCCGCAAATCCAAAATAAGGAGAGTCAGCAGGATCTATACTTTTTACATCTGCAGAGAAAAGCTCCTCCTGTATATCAAACCATTTTTCCTGCATGGCCAGTTCATTAAACCTGGTGGCCACGTCCTGGGTACTGAGCATTGTCATAATCATTGATTTTAGCGGTTCATATCAATGGCCTTTACTTTTATGGCCGGTATTATCCAATAAATTCTCCAGCTTTTTCAGCCTGTGCTGCCAGAATACATCGAAGAAGCTGATCCACTGCTGCAGAGCCTGGAAGCCGTCCCGGTGCAGGGTACAATACCTTTCCCGACCTTTGTCTTCTATGACAATGAACCCGGTGCTGTGCAGTATTTTTATATGCTTCGACACCGCGGGGCGACTCATCTCGAAATGCGCCGCCAGGGCATTGATGGTGAGCGTATCCTGCGACAATAGCTGTAAGATCTGCCTCCTGCTGGGATCTCCAATAGCCTGGAATATATCAGGCGTTGGCTGCATCATGTGGTACGGCGTTTAAAAGATCATCGATTTTCTGCAGCTTCTGCCTCCATCCATCGTTCATGCCATTGTAGATATTGAAATCTTCTATCTCCCGGAAGCCACTATGTTCCAGTTTAACGGTGGTACCTTTTTCATCCGATGAGAGCGTCCACTCTACCAGCGAATCCAATGATATTTTGCCACTCCCGGGGCCTGCTTTCCAGGAATAGGTCAACTTCTTAAAGGGTACTATCTCCAGCACCTTACAATACATAATGCCGTCTATGTCGAGGCTGGGTATTGGTTTGGTCCTGAACTGAAAGTCATGCCCGATAATGGGTTCAAAATCGTTGGGCATTAACCATTGCGACATCAACTCAGCGGTAGTCAGGTAGGTCCAAACCTTCTCCACCGGATGCGCAAAGAAAAATTCGTGACGAATGGTCTTAGTCATGATATGTAACTTTTAAGTTACCCAAAAGTATATGTAACTTTTGAGTTACGCAAATTTATTTTTGTGCGGGCAGTAAAAAGCCCCGGAGAAATACTTCCCCGGGGCCTTCTATATAACTATTATATGCATAAAACTTACTTCATCCACCATACCTTCACCGTAGTTGAGTTTCCTCCCATGCGGTTGGCTTGGTCGTTATAATTGGCAGTGTTGTTCACTGATTCCTGTTGCGGATATTGCAAACGGTTAAAGTTGACATAAGCAGCCGGGTTACCATCGCGCGGGGTACGACCGGTTCTTCTCCACAGGTTATAGGCAAGCCAGGGCTGACGGAAGAAAGACAGCCATTCCTGCGCATAAATTTTATTCAGCTTCTGATCATCTGTACCGGTAAAGGCCACCTTAGGATTGGCAAAAAGTGCTGCCATCTGCACCGCCGTAGGACTTGGAGGCGCCACCGCCGACCAGTTATCATTGGTTACATTGGTGGTATGTGCAATAGAATCCCAGAAGTTAACGGAAGAAGTAATACCACTGAAATATTCATTGCCGGCGCTGACCATGTCCTTGTTTACACCGAGGCCACGCGCATAAGCTTCCGCTTTCAGGAAATGCACCTCTGCTGCGGTCATGAACAATTCAGGCTGATAGTAGATATCCCTCACCAACAGGTAATTCACCGGGGAGAATACGCAGTTGTCTTTGTTTGAAAAGTCGGCATCCCTTTTATCCTGGTAAGGGTTGGTGTTATCGCTGGCTGTGCTGCCTGGCGCCAGTGGCGCCCACTTGCCAGCCTGGTTGGTTTCAAAAAACAGTTTCGCCCGCGGATCAAAGATCTGTGCATCAGCGGTACCATCTGCCAGCATATTCCAGCAGGTAGTACTCATGCGCACAAATTTATGAGAAGTGAAAGACCAGAAACGGCTATCATTTAATACGTAATTGTTCAGCTTCTGTGGCCACATCCCCGCATCTTCATGTTCCCCGATCAATGGTATCCCACTCAGCGCATATTGCAGGTAAGGAGTAGCTGTAGCGGGATCTTTCTCTACTATCTGCATGGCATAACGTAGCAACAACGAGTTGCCAAACTTCTGCCACATGGTAATGCTGTTGTTGAACAGCGTTTCAGAAGAGCCCAGCGTTACATACGGCTTGCCTCCAGGTGTATTGGCAGCGGTAGTAAGGTGCTGGGAAGCCCATTTCAGCTGGTCCAGGGTAGTTTTATAAATACTCTCCTGGGAGTCGTACGCCGGCCTGAAATTAGCCGACTCATTGGTGTAGGCCAGTCCCGCTTTAGAATAAGGCATATCCCCAAACTGATCGCTTATACGCAGCGTTTTATAAGCCTTCAGGATGTAAGTGATCCCCTGTATATTATCCATCTCCGCTTTATCACCCGTATAAGCATTGATCTTATCCTGGATCTGGTTGATGTTCTGGAGCGCAGCATAGTAGTCGTTCCAGATATCGGAAGCGCCATTTTGCACAAGGTAACCAGAATTACCGCTAATGGTAGCCAGCTGGGTGATGGGATAATAATACTCATTATGAATGGCCGCCTGCTCTTGTCCTTTCAGAAACAGGGTACTGATCACCCCATTTACCATGGGAGGAACGGTAGTGGTAGTAGGCAATCCCGGAGTGGTATTGATATCCTGGAAATCTTTCGTACAGGCGCCCAACGTCATCGAAACACCCGCTATATAAAGGAATATTTTTTTTGTCTTGTTCATGTTTGCACATTTTAATCGGTGAGTAGATCTGTTCCCTTAGAAAGAAACCCTTACCTGGAAACCTAATGAACGGAAACTTGGCAAAGACATATACTCCAGTCCCTGGGCATTGCCTGCGCCATTCACACCTTCCGGGTTGATATGATCCGGTAAGGAAGTATAGAGATAGAAAAGATCTCTTCCTACGAGTGACAGCGATGCTGACTGGAATACTTTTGTCCGTTTAATAAAGCTTGATGGCACCTGGTAGTTAATGGATATTTCCCTCATCTTCACCCAGGTATTTTCCAGAACGGCATTCCTGTCGATCCAGTCACTTCCTTTTACACCACTACCCAGGTCAGTACTGCTCCACACACCATAAGGCATATATTTATAATAATAGTGTACTACGTTGTCGTTGATCTTACCATCAGGAAACACTCCCGGTAAAATCACGCCCCAATTGGTTTTGGTCCCATCCGGTGTGGTGTACGGCAATCCGCCTCCATCTCTTTCTTTCAACGTTTCTCTTGCCTGTCCCTGCTGCATAATAGTTGCATAGGTACCTGACCATACATCACCCCCTATTTTTGCATCAATCAATGCACTTACTGAGAAATTTTTGTAGGTAAAGGTGTTGGTAATACCACCGGTTAATTTAGGCGTTGAGTTACCTAATGGCACCAGTCCATCAGTAGCCTGGTACAATGTACCATTCATTTCCGGCTTGCCGTAAGGACTTGCTACCATCAATGGCAGATGTGTTTTCGGATCATATACATAGTCATAACCGTAAATGGTACCAAACTGGTCGCCTACATGGGCAGATATTACGGGACCGTGCGCGCCGCCGTCATTCCAGGCACTGGCCATATCTACACGGTCAGTTCCATCAGATAAAGACAGCAGCTTATTGTTTGTATGTGCCAGGTTAAGAGAGACATCCCAACCGAAGTCCTTCTGCGCAATGACTTTTGCCCGCAGGATCAACTCTATACCGGAATTTTCCAGTACGCCGGAGTTCACAATAATGCTACTCACGCCTGAGCTGATAGGCAGCGGGGATGCTAAAATCTGGTTACGCGATTTTCCTTTATAATACCTGAAATCAGCATTCAACCGGTTGTTCAGGAAGCCTAACACCAAACCAAAATCTGCAGTAGTATTAACAGTTGGCTTATAGTTCAGCGCTGGTAAACTACCTGGCAGCATGGTAGCTGCTTGTCCTGCAAACGTAGAGGTACCATAAGTATAGTTAACTTGGTAAGGAGCCGGATCGGTAGCCGCCTGTGCCCAGGCTATTCTTACTTTACCGAAACTCAATACAGACGGATCAATTTTAAAGGCATCGGAAAATACAAAGCTACCGGCGAAAGACGGGAAGAAATAAGACCACTGGCCCTTAGGTAATGCAGAAGACCAGTCATTACGGCCCGTGATATCCAGGAACAGGTAATCCTTGTAAGACAGGTTAATGAAACTGTACACAGAGTTCATGCGTTTGCGCAACTGGCTTTCTGTGGTCGGATGCGGATTACCCAGGTAAGTACCTGAATTCAGCGAATATACATATGGCATTGCCCAGTTATCGTTGTAGTTAAACATACCCGCCGCTTCCCGCTGGTAGATGGTTCCACCCAATGAGAACTTACCGTTAAAGTCGCCGCCAAATATTTTATCCTTATGCAGGGTACCGATGAAGTCCATGTTGGAAGCATTGTCGCGCTCTACGCCATGGGCATAGTAGCCTTTGATACCTAACACATCTGTCGGTGTATTTTTAGTCGTCAGCTCGTTGGTGTTATTATCCAATCCACCGCGGAAAATGAAATCCAGGAAATCGGTGGCTTCATAATTTAGTTGTACGCCGGCCAGTAATTTGCGCCTGTTCTGGTCGGTGTTATTTTCCAGGATGTTCCATACAGTAGCGCCACCATTACCTACCCAGGGGAAGTTGGTGAGCTGGTTCTGAGAACCATCAGGATTTTTGTAGATGGCAATATCTTCTCCCCGATAGTTTCTGCCAGCATTATATACCAGGCGTTTCATCCAGGAATTACCATCATCATTACCCAATTGCGGAGGATTATGATACTGGTTCACGATATAGGAAGAGGTGAGCTGTACACTAACTCTCTTCGTTAATTTCATATTGGCGCCCAGGTTGAAAGTATTGCGATAGTATTTGCTGTTGGGTAATACGGCCGAATTATCCAACCGGGAAAACGACGCACGGATAGATCCCCATTCATTACCGCCAGATAACGATACGTTGTGGGAAGATTGCATACCGTTGCGGAAAAGCAATTTGATATTGTCGGGTTGCGGTACATCCGCTTTCTGGGTACCATCCCACCAGGTAATCATTTTACCATCCATTTTTGGCCCCCAGGAAACGCCGGAGCCGGGCCATCCTACCTGGTTGTAGGTATTGATACCATAAGGACCAGAGCCTGTTTTTGGATCCACATACATACCATTCCAGTTCTCTGTGAGCCGCGGATTATTACCGTTGGCGTCTGTGAGGTATTGAGGAGCATTTAGGGACACCATACCACCTGCGCCATATTCATTTTGCAATTGCAGATAGCGATAGGGATCTACGGTTTTATAACCATAGGTATAGTCCACGCCCAGGCCATTGCGTTTATTTCCTTTTTTGGTGGTGATGAGAATAACGCCGTTGGCGCCTTTACCACCGTATAATGCGGCGGCGGTTGGGCCTTTCAGTACGCTGATGGTTTCAATATCTTCCGGGTTGATCATGTTGATCGGGCTACCGAAATCTTTGGGGGCACTGGTATTGCCGGCATCTGCATTATTGCCGGCATACAGGGCGCTACCAGTGGGAGCAGAACGTACATCATAAGGACGGGCAAGGTCATTGGCCATCGGCATACCATCTACGATGATCAGCGGCTGGTTATCGCCCTGGATGGTATTGTTACCACCAATCAGGATACGGGTAGTACCTCCATCCACGCCGTTGGGGCTGGTCACGTTTACACCGGCCATTTTACCTGCCAGTGCATTCAACACGTTGGGCGCATTGGAGCGGGCCACTTCTTTACCACCAACTTCTTCCTGAGAATAGCCCAGTGT
This sequence comes from Chitinophaga sp. Ak27, assembly GCF_012726295.1. Classification (GTDB taxonomy): domain Bacteria; phylum Bacteroidota; class Bacteroidia; order Chitinophagales; family Chitinophagaceae; genus Chitinophaga. The sequence goes on from NZ_JABAOB010000001.1 coordinate 674,372, forward strand.
TCTTATATTTCTTTTAATACCCAATGCGGTAATGGCCACTGCGTCTAGCGAGGTAGCGGAAGATATCATCACGATGTTCATGATGCCATTACCGCTAACGGTCACCCGTTGCTGGGCAAAACCTACAGAAGAAAAGATCAGCACATCGCCATCCTTGGCTTCCAGCTCAAAGTGTCCATCTATATTGGTAACGGTCCCCCTGTTGGAGCCGGCAATCATTACGTTAATGCCGGGCAGGGGATCGCCCTCCTTTGATTTTACGAAGCCGCTGATTTTTTGGAAAAGTGCATTCAGGCCGTCTATCTCCATACCACCTTCATTACTTTTCTCTTTCTTCAGAACAATCTGTTCATTGATCACTTCAAAAGTGATGTGCAATGGGTTAAGCAAACGGTATAATACCTCTCCTAATTGCTCATCGCGGGCAGTAACCGCAATACGCTGGCGCACCGGCAGCGTATTATTGCTATAGGTAAAGTTGACGGATGTTTTCTCCGTGATAGTTTTGAGTATACTGCGCAGATCACTGGGTGGCATATTTAATGACACCTTTTTACTCAAAACTTCCTGCGCGTGAACATTTTTTGCGAATGTGCAGGTAATCAGGCAAAACAGAAGCGCTATTTGTAGTAAGGCAACCCTCATAAAAAATATGACAGTCCTGTTGGAGTTTGCAAATTTGTGCATAACTTCAAATGTTTTGTTGTGATTAATAAAATCGATTAGTACGACAATTCATTTCCTGTGCAGTTGTCCAGACATTACAGGAAAAATTACCCGGGTGGCGATGTTAGCGCATCGCCACTTTCTTTTTTGGTTGATACATTATGTAAACATTGGGTTCGTTTTTCGAGAATTACAAGTGATTTACAAGTGAATAACAAGCGATTTATAAATGAACAATACGGTTAGTTACAGGGTTTGCCGGTAATAAATACCTGGCCGTCCCTGATAGCGTAACTGGCGTTGATAGCCGCGCAGATAATCTTTAACTTATTTTCAAACGTTTCATTCCTGATAGTGGTGGTAATAAGGCACTTGCCAAACGTTTCCTCGCTGGCATTAATCTTAATACTGTAGGCGCTTTCCAGTGCTTTAAAAATGCTGAGGACCGGTGCATTATCGAACGCAAAAGCGGGTATTTCCGCCGCCGGCTGGAGGGCCGCCAGCTGCTCGCTGTTCAGCGAATCGGCTACAAAGGCAGCAGTGCGGGCATCGAACCGCAATTGATGACCGGGTGTAATAATATAACTGTGCTGCTTATCAGTCATGCTGCACACGGCAATTTTTCCTGTCTTTACGGTAACCGTGAGGCTACCACTTTCTTCCGATACATTAAAGCTGGTGCCCAGTACGCGGATGGCTACTTTGGGCGTATATACATAAAATGGCCGTTCCGCATCTTTAGCGATATCAAAAAAAGCATTTCCTTTCAGGTATACTTCTCTTTTAGATTGGGTAAGAAAGGCGTCGTGCTTGATGGTGGCGCCTGTTTTTAATATAACAGAGGAGCCGTCTGTCAGCCACGCTACCTGGTCGGTAGTACTGGTATTAACCCGCACCAGCTGCTGCTGTTCCATATGGCTTTGCAGTTTATCGGCCAGCAGGTTTTCTTTAGTGGCGGATTTCCGGGAGATGGATACCATCGCGATACCACCCGCTATTACAGCTGCTGCCGCCCACCACCATTTACGCAGGGAAGCTATCCTGGCGGTAGTTGGCGCAGGCGAAGGCACTTCCTTGTCTAGGTATTGATCAAGAGAGGCATATATTTCGTCCAGTAAACGGCGGTCTACTTTGTGGGGAACAGTTTTACCCAAAGTCTGCACCATTGTCCGGGCTTTTTCCAGCACAGGCACCCGCTCGGGATGGTCTGCCATCCATTGTTCCCACCGTGCGGTATTGGCCGCATCGGGAAACAATACCCATTGAACAAAATGGTCGTCCTGTATAAATTCCCAGGTATCCTCTCCAAAATACTTCATGCAACGATGATTTAAACGGCAATAAAACTGCCCTTTTATCATAAATGACAAAAGCTTTGTTTTTATACTCAAAAAAAATAAAGTTTTTTTAACTTTTCTTTGAAACGCCCCTCCATAAAGGACATTCATAGGGATGGCAAAGAAGAAATAAAGGCCGTTTATAGAAAGAAATAAAAGGTTTTCAGCAAACGCCGGGCAAAAGGAGTGGTTTCCAGGGTTTCTTTAATCCGTCCCAGCGCATTGTAAAGGAGGTTGCTGACAGACTGGTATTTCATATGCATCATTTCAGCTATCTGGGCATTGGTAAAACCCATATAAAATCGGAGCATAATAATTTCCTGCTGACGCCGGGATAACTTTTTAATGGCGTTGTTCAGCAACTGGCTGCGTGAATCCTTTGTTTCCGAATCAATGATTTGCTCTTCTACCGTCGCTTCCGGCTGAATATGATCGTGCAGGTATTGGTCTTGCTTGCCGGCGATACTCCGGTACTGGTAATTAGCCCTGATCAATTTATACTTAAGACTTCGGCACAAATAAAACCGTATGGCCACATCTTCACTCACGTGATCCCGGCTATTCCATATTTCTATAAAAAGATCATGGATCATGTCTTTTAGTTTCTCCTGGTCGGTACAAAACCTAAAACCATATTGAAACAAGTACACGGTATATTCCCGGTAAATGAAGGTAAAGGCAGCTTTGTCACCAGCTTTAAATCGCTTCCATAAAGCCGCTTCGTCAAAACGAGCATCTCTCATTGCAGGCATGCGTGGATCTTTTACAGCAAAACTGATTTTGGTCTTAATAATAGCTGGCTAAAACTTTTATTAGTACTGTCAATGTAGCTATTTTTTAGCAATTGATCAAAAATCATTCAAATAGCATCTGTGATGCACATAAAAATATCAGTCAACCAGCCCGCTGGCCGGCCAAAACAATAAATGTAAATAAAACGGTTATCATCTTCCGGCAAAATATTACAGGGGATTTGCCCCCTGGTAAAAAGACAAAATACACTATCAACCAGATAAAATTGTCGACCAGCGCGGGAAGTGATCATCTTATTTTTGACGGACATTGATTTTAAACAACACTGCTACTATGACCGGACCATTTATCAAACACACCCTGTATGCGGCTACCCTGGCCATTGCCATGACCCAGGCAGCAGTGGCACAGCAACTACCCGTTACAAAAGGCCCTTATCAACCTACCGATGCATCCCTTCAACAATACAAGTACCCCGATTGGTTTCGTGATGCCAAGTTTGGTATCTGGGCACACTGGGGACCACAGGCCGTACCTCGTATGGGCGACTGGTACGCCCGCCAAATGTATGAAGAAGGCAGCGCCGACTACCAATACCACGTGGCACATTACGGGCATCCATCCAAATTTGGTTACAAGGATATCATCCCATTATGGAAAGCAGAAAAATGGGACCCGGAAAAATTAATGGCACTCTATAAAAAAACCGGGGCGCGGTACTTCGTGAGCATGGGCAGTCACCACGACAACTTCTTCCTATGGAACTCGCGCATCCACCCCTGGAACGCCGTAAAAATGGGCCCGAAAAAAGATGTAGTGGGACTCTGGCAAAAGGCGGCCAAAAAAGAGGGACTTTATTTCGGCGTATCTGAACACCTGGCCGCCAGCTACACCTGGTTCCAGCCCAGCCATCGCGCCGATAAAGCCGGCCAGTACAAAGACGTTCCCTACGATGGCAATGACACTGCCTATGCCTCGCTGTATCATACCCGCGCCGCCGACAACGACAATGGCTGGCTCACCACCAACCCCGCCTGGATGAAAGTATGGTACGACGATGTAAAAGAACTGGTAGAAACCTATCATCCGGACCTGCTCTATTCCGATAGCCAGCTACCCTTTGGAGATACCGGGCGCAGTATGCTGGCCAACTTTTACAACGACAACCTGCAATACCATAAAGGCAAGGCGACAGCCGTATACAATTGTAAGCAACCGTCTGATGGCAAGTGGGCGCAGGACCTGGAAAGAGGCGTACAGGATAGTATCAGCCCCTTCCCCTGGCAAACAGATACCTCTATCGGCGACTGGTACTACCGTACCGGGCAGCATTATAAATCGGCTACCGATATCCTGCGCATGCTCGCCGATATCGTCAGCAAAAACGGGAACCTGCTGATCAATATCGTGCAAACACCGGAAGGCGACCTGGAACCCGATATCCTGCATACCCTGGATGAAATAGGCCAATGGATGGCTGTAAACGGAGAAGGTATCTATGGTAGCCGCCCCTGGAAAGTTTTCGGAGAGAAATCCGGCAACACGGCCACTGTCAAAGCAGGCAATTTTAACGAAGACAAAATAAAATATACCGCCGAAGATATCCGGTTTACCACGCGCAACAACTACCTTTACGCGTATATCCTCGACAAGCCCGCCAGGGCTGTACGGATTAAAGCATTAGGCAGCAACGCCAACCTGAATCATAAAAAAATTACAGCTATACAACTGCTGGGTAGTAAGGAACCGCTGAAATGGAAAGTGGAAGCAGATGCACTGGTGATAGATATGCCGGCACAACTCCCCTCCTGGACCGTTACCGGCCTGAAAATCAGCCTGAAATAAGACAACGATATGATGTACGAACTGATCTGTTCTTCTCCCGGTCATCTGACCTATGCACGCACGGACTTACCTGTATTAACACCGGGCCATGCCATTATCAAAATTAAACGGATAGGCATCTGTGGCACAGATCTCCATGCCTTTGAAGGCACCCAGCCTTTCTTTCAATATCCCCGCGTACTGGGACATGAATTATCCGGGGAGCTGGTGGCCTTTGACAATGCACCTGGTTTCCGGGAAGGTGAGGCCGTTACCTTCATTCCCTACTTCAGCTGCGGCACCTGTATTGCCTGTCGCCGGGGACTTCCCAACTGCTGCGAGCAAATCAATGTGTTTGGCGTACATAGCGACGGGGGGATGAAGGAATATATTTCCATTCCTTCTGCATCGCTGCTGCATGGCGAGGGACTGAGCTACGAAGCGCTGGCACTGGTAGAACCGCTGGCAATTGGCGCCCATGCCGTGAGGCGGGCAGCCATACAACCCGGCGAATATGTGCTGGTGACCGGCGCAGGGCCAATAGGCCTCGCCGCCATGGAGTTTGCCCGTATTGCCGGCGCACAGGTAATCGCGCTGGATGTAAATGCCGAACGCCTGGAATATTGCACCTCCAGGTTCCAGATCCCTTTTGCAGTCAACGCCCGCGATGCCGATGCCAGGGAACAAGTAAAAGCCATCACCGGGGGCGATATGCCCACGGTAGTCATGGATGCCACAGGCAACCTGCAAGCCATGAATAATGGCATCTATTACCTGGCGCATGGAGGCCGCTACGTACTGGTAGGCCTGCAAAAGGAAGTCCTGAGCTTCTCCAACCCGGAACTGCATAAACGGGAAACTACCCTGCTTTGCAGCAGGAATGCCACCCGGGCCGATTTTGAGCATGTGATCAGGTCTATTCAACAGGGACTCGTCAACCCGGCAGCCTATATCACCCATCACATCGATTTTATGGCAATAAAAGATACGTTCCCCTCGTTGGCCGATCCGGCCACCAAAGTGGTTAAAGCGATGGTGACCCTGTAAATAAGGAATGATGACAGAAAACAACTATTTTAGCGCTATCTGATGACTGTCTTAATCCACCACGTGTATGAAAGCAGTATTAAAAAATGTATCTACCTCCCCCGAGTGTTCCTTCACCGTGAGAAGGGATATCGGGGAAAAAATGCGCAATAACTGGCATTATCATCCTGAACTGGAGCTGCTGTACATTAAGAAAAGCTCCGGCACCTGGCTGATAGGCGACTATATCGGTCCTTTTGCAAGCGGGGATGTGGTGCTGATTGGCGCTAACCTTCCCCACGCTTTCCGCCATGAGGAAACATTTGTATGCGAACAGAAAGATGTTTCCGGGGAAGCCGTAGTAGCCTTATTCAAGCAGGATATTACACCGATGCTCACTGCTTTACCGGAAATGCGGAAGCTCACACACCTGTTATCGCTTTCGCGACTGGGCCTGAAAGTAGAAGCACCCACTGCCACCAAAGTAGCCCGCATGATGGAAGAGCTGCCCGAGCAATCGCCCGGTAGCCGCTTGCTGTCGCTGCTGCAAATCCTTTTCCTGATTGCCGACAGCGGCGACTACCGGTTGCTATCTACTCAAAGTATACCGGCTAACACCGGTCACCATGAAAATGAACGGCTAAAGGCAGTGATGGAATATACCCTCACCCATTTTAAAAATAAAGTCAGCCTGGAAGAAGCAGCCGCCATCATGCACATGACCAGCACTTCCTTCTGCCGGTATTTTAAAATACAGAAAGGCATTACCTATGTACGCTTTATCACGGAACTCAGGATAGGTCATGCCTGTAACCTGCTGATAGAATCAGATGCCAGCATCAGTGAAATCTGCTATGAATGCGGCTATAACACCCTCTCCCACTTCATTAACATGTTTAAACTGATCACCGGTAAAACACCCATGGAGTATAAGAAATTTCATTGCCGCCTGGATGTAAGATGATCTCCACAGTAAAAAATGGCCGCCGGACAATCGTCCGGCGGCCGGTGAAACAGAGACAACATATGTCTTATTACCGCCCTTTCCGATAAAGTACTATTTACCGGGCTGTTGAAGTGCCATCGAAATTTGCGTTAATCTGTTATGCCGTATAGGGGGCCACGTTATATGGCTTCGCTTGCCTGTGCTAAAATGCATGGGTTTCCGTTTAAGGACACTGTAGTCAATTATGAGGATATTGGTTTTCACTTATAAAACGGGATAAAGCGCGCATCCCTCTATTCATGAAAATTTCCGGTTGTCGTGTATATTTACACCCTATGGAGCTGAGCGACGCTATTTCACTGATTAATCACCCTTATTTCAACAGGAGTCCCCACCAGATATGGGCAGACCTAGGCGCCGGCAGCGGCTTATTTACCTATGCACTGGCGCATTTGCTGGGCAGCAACAGTACCGTGTACGCCTATGATAAAGTGCCAGTGAGGTTACAGTCTTTACCCAACCCTCCAGGGGTAAACATTCGCACCGGGCAACTGGATTTTGTAACAACGCTGCTGCCTGTTCAACACCTGGATGGCCTCCTGATGGCTAACTCCCTTCACTATGTGGCTGATAAAGCCGCTTTTATCCGGCAAGTACAATCTCATCTTCAGCCCAATGGTGTTTTCCTCGTAGTCGAATACGATACATCTTCCGCCAATACATGGGTACCTTATCCTGTTCCTTTTAAAGAGCTGGCACAGCTGTTCCGGCAGCAAGGCTTTGGTAACGCGGTTAAAATAAATGAACGCCCCTCCGTATTCCGGTCAGGGAAAATGTACGCGGCGCTGTTCAGTAGAAAATAAAGCACGCAAAGACGAGGAATGAAGCAGGCAAAGGTGGAAAGCAGCAAAGCAGCAAAGAAGTATAAAACTTACTCCCTTTGCTGCTTTGCTGCTTTCCGCCTTTGCGTGATTATTTGGGGCGACCTTTGGTTCTAGGAATGGCTTTACAACAGTTACCGTTGCTATCTAACGGATCTGCCAGGTATACGCCATTTACTTTCTTATCTATCTTCTCTGTATACTCGGCATCTACATTGATTCTTCCTTTCTTTATTTCATAAAACCGGGAAGGGAGATAGTAGATAGAATCTGCCGAAGGATGTGCCTTTGGCGCTTCGCTGCCGCCAAACTCCAGCTGCCCATCGTGGTCATAGTCTTTTACATCGGAAGCTACTGCGCTGAGCAGAGAATCGGCAATGGAGTTGTTGATACCGAATACAATCAACCTGTTTTTATTGGGAGCAGCGGTCACTTCCAGGAACAGGAACACATTTCCGCCGTCTTCAATAAGACGGTTACGCCGGCTGTTATATACGATTTTATCGGGCGACAACTGGTAGGTTTTGTTGCCATTTACGAAAATAGTGCCTTTATATACCGCGATCAGCTGTTGTTTGCTGCTGGTAAAATGAAGGTTTTCAGCGGTTTTCTGAGCCAGGGCCGGCAGGCTGATCATTAGCAGCAGGCAGTAACAGAGTCGTTGGAGCATAGTATAGTTTTTAAATCCGCCCTGAACTTAAGCAAAATTCCGCGACTTTCTATTGGGGATGTTTGAACAAACCATAAAGTATAACAATGCCGGGGCACACGCCCCGGCATTGTTGAAAAATACCGTAAACAACTTCTTCCACCCAGAATACGGCACTGAATTTATTGGGCGTCACATGCTGCTGTGTAAAAAGAATATTCAGTAAGCCGGAAGAATCCAATACAAAGGTAGTTACCTTGCCTATCTGCTGGTTGGCTAATACCTCCCGCAGCGCAGCATTGGGGTTCTTCACATTCAGACCGGGGAATTGCAAATGATGGCATGTGATAATTTGTTTTAGTAGAAGGAAAAAGGGGTTGTTATTTCACATACTCAAAACTGGGCGCTGCATGTAACCCATTGCCCATAGGTATATTCATCAATCCCAATGCCTGGTACTTCAGGTCGTACATCATGATAACCGCTTCTCTTAATTTGTCCTTATCACCATTTACCGTATCGTGTAAAGCCCGCAGCATATCGCAATAACTTTTATTAAACTGGTACATCCTGCCCCATTCTTCCGTGCCCTTCTTGAAATCTTTCATCTTGATATTTTCTTTGACAGGATATACCTGGTCCCAGGCTACGGGCAGCTTTGCCCCGGTAGGACCGCTTTTGGGCGTATCTGTTGGCCGGTAGTAGCGCTCTTCATGAATTTCATTGAAGCGAAAATAGTGGGCATACTCTACCTCTTCTCCGAATAACAGATGATCGCTGTCTTCTATAGTACCATCAATGCCTTCGCCCTGCCCTACTATTTCGGCAATGGCTTCGTGGGCAGAAGCCAGGTCGTGTACCACCACTACTCCTCCGCCACCGCCATAAAACTGTTCGGGGGTAATTTGCCGCGATGCTTTCCCGGTGAAAATATTTCCTTTTGCCTGCAGCCGTTCCATACCATCCAGGATAGCTTCGTAGAACTGCCCGATAGAAGCATAACGGTCTGCTTCCGGCGGAGCGCCTTTCCCGCTGGGCTTTTCTATCTTCAGGAAAGTTTCAATAGCCGGCTTGGAAAATTTTTGCAGGTTTACTTCAAACGACTGGTTGCTATGAGGCAGGTAGGTAGGATATTCCGGGATGAAGCCGGGATGCGAAATATCCGGACGCCCGTCCACAGCATTCAGGATATTGCAAGCCAATATCATGTGCAGCATCTCTTCCATCACTACTCCTTTTATGATCCTGGAGGCTACCTCGTTGGTATTTTCCCGGATGGAATACAAGGCAAACAGGTAGGGCGGAATGGTAGAATGTTCCAGCTCAATAGCTACCTGTAAATGTTTACGCAGGCTATCCAGCGTAGTGATCTTGTTAAAATCTGTCAGCGTGGGTTCTCCGCTTCGCACCAGACGGTGGCGAATGCCGGATATCAGTTGATTCGTTTCCATATGTGGGATGGATTAAATGAATGATTATTTAAGCGCTTTCAATACATTTTCTGCGGCAGCAAACGACAGAGCAGCCAGGGTGAGCGTGGGATTGGAAGTTCCCAGCGTAGCCATATTTCCGGCCCCTACCAGGAACAGGTTTTTATGATCCCAGGCCTGCTGATCACGATTCACTACCGAATTTTTAGCCGTAGTACCCATGCAATGCGTACCTACCACATGTCCTGCACCGCGGAAAACATACCCTTGTCCTTCATAGGTGGTATAATCCGGTTCATTAGACGGGTAGCTGGTAAAATCCTGTACGCCCATACCGGCGAAAATCTGATCCGATACGCTTTTGGAAGCTTTAAAAGCTTTTTTCGTATAATCAGACACGTTATAGTCGATCACCGGGCGGTAGTTGCCGATATTGTCCAGGTATTTTTTGCTGATAGTTACCCGGTTGCTTTTTTCGGGTAGCTGCTCACATTCGAAATGCAGCAGCAGTTGCCGCGACAATAAATCACCCAGGTAATTTTTCAGGTCATTGCCAAACAGGTTGAGTGTAGATACGGCATGATCCAGGTCTGTATCAGGTGAGCCGGTAGGCCAGCCCCAGCCCCAGTTATCGATCGGTGATATCCAGGCGGCATGCTGTTTACGGAAATCGCCATCACGGAAAGTAGGGATGTTGGTAGTAGATCCCGGACCGCGGAAAGGGAATACCTTTTCTTTCATTAGTCCCCAGGTGAGCAGCACCATATGGTCCATGAGATTACGGCCTACCTGGTCGCTGGTTTTGCAGGCGTCGGAGGCCAGCAGTAATTTGGCATTCTCAATGGCGTTGGCTGCCAGCACATAGATCTTTCCTTTGGCTACCCCGCTTACATATTCCTTGCTATCGGCCTGTGGGTATTGCTTATAAGCCACCCCCGTGATATTGCCTGTAGTGGAGTCGATCTGGATTTCAGTAGCTACGGTTTGACTCATCAGGGTGAGATGTTCTTTTTTGGCGCTCTTCAGTGTTTTCAGCGCATTGTATTTTGCCTGCACGGGGCAGATGGGTACGCAGCTGGCATTGCCTTCGCAACGCTGCCCGGCATAAGGATCCCAGATAGCGCCTACCGGCTCATATACCTCGCTCCTCTTGGGGAAAGGCTGCAATTCCAGTTTTTGTTTGGTAGCATTCCATCCGGTGCCCGCATAGCGGTATTTTTCATTGGGCGTAGAATTTCTGCCTTGTGGAGTGCTGGTACACCAGGGTACATATACATCACCGTTCAGCGATACTTTGAGACCATTGAGCCCTTCTATAAAATGTTTGTCGATATAGCTCTGTGGAATTTTATACATGGGAAACACATAATCTTTCCCGAAAAAATCGCCGCCCATATTAGGGTATTGCTGTTCCTGCACATCGCATGACACGCCTATCTCCCGCTCTGCCATTTCGTAATAAGGCTTCAGGTATTCATAGTCGATGGGCCAGTCGACCGCCTGTCCGTACCTGGAATGCATTTTAAAATCGTTGGGTAGCATCCGCAGGCAGGTACCCAGCCAATGCAAGGTGGTACCTCCAGCCGCGCGGGCATAGTCGCTGGCAAAAGGCAGGGGACCATTTTGCACAAAATATCCCTTGGTATCCGGCTTCCCGTTGATCTGGGTCATGTCCAGCACATTGGGCGACTCCGCATCTTTTACATCAGGATAAGGGGCATTGGGCACTTTAGCCAGGGCCAGGTAGTAAGAACGGAGGTATTCCTGGTAATTCTTATAGGCGCCATCAGCGTCGAATGCCATACCAGCTTCCAGCCCGGCTTCCAGCAGCAGCACCTGTTTACCGGCCTGGGTAAGCGTTTTAGCTACAATAGCCCCGGCAATCCCGGAGCCTACAATGACTACATCATATTCTTTGTTTTCCATTTCTGAGGATTTTTACAGGATGAGGTAACTTCGCATAGTCGTAATTGTTATCATGACAAAGGGGCAATACTCCAGGAGCCAAAACCAGGTTGTTTGGCACCTTCCGGGTGACTTCCCATTACCTGCCATATCAATCCCTGTTGGTAGGCTGCAGGGGAGATAAAATGATTTTCATTGCCTTTGACGCCTTTACCATATTTGGCGATCCAGGCGTCAGGCAAGGGAAGCCAGGCGCCCCAGTACCATAGCTGGATAATATTGCGGGTAATAGGCCCATACAGCAAACTGGCCAGCAACTGCTGCCTGATTTCCCGTTCCTGTGCGGGGGCTTTGCCATGAGTATACTGCAGGATATCTGCCGCCACTGAGAGGAAATCGTTCATCCGGTCATCACCGATAATACGGCGTACGGCATGGTAATAGTCGGCAGCCATCCCCGTAGCGAGTAGCGCTACCCTGGAATAACCGGTGAGTGGTACTGAAATGGCAATAAAATTGTCCAGACCAGCTGTTGTCTTTTCCATAAAATGCAATTTAAATTTTAGTATATACAGGAGAGAAGACCGCTGTAACGCGGCCCCTTAAATAGGGTCATCGTATATGGGCTGCTAATTATTCATATACCTGTGGGCATAGCATACCCGCCGGCACTGTGCCGCCACATGACATCTTTCCGGAAAGCCTACGCATAGCTAGGCATCCGTGACTTCAAATTGTATAATAGTATACCGTGGTTGCTGAACACCGGTCATGCCGGGTATTGCGAGGTATTGGCCTGCAGAGCAGCCGTCATAGGAATAAAGAAGCAGGGAGACTTCCTTTTCGATGTGTGTAAACATTTTCTGGTCACGTATTTGAGGGATTCATCAGAATTTTTCATATCTGCCGGCTGCCTGTTCTTATTTCTCGTACTTGCTATTGGTTCTGTAATATTACGGGCAGCAGGGCCTGGATAGTAGTTCTTTATAAATGTAGAATAAATTTCTAAAAGAAAGAAATTGATTATTATAAATCATTTGGAATCCTTATTACCTTAGGCATAGCACATTAATAAAAAGGAGGTATCAAAAGTAATTTGACGGAGAAAAATTCCGTAAACGAAATTTCCTTTCACCAGGGTCCGAATAAAAATCGGATAAAATTACTTTCGATACCTCTCTTCTATGTAGCTGATTTTTCTACTGACCTACCGCTAAGCTGGCGTCCACATTCCCCCAACCAAACTGACTACTTTTATGCTGGCTCAAACTGGCTGCCCTGATCATACGTGCCACAATACTGTCTTTTGGATACGACGGATATTTGCTCCACACCAAAGCAGCAATACCTGCACAACTGGCGGTGGCTACAGAGGAACCTCCAACGGTAGAAGGATCATTGCCCGTCATAGCCGTAGAAAGCGCCAGGTGGCCATTGGAGGCCTTTTCCATTACCACGGTAAACGCTACCTTGCTTCCCACATGACAATTGCCGCAACGGTCCGTAAGGTTATCCTTCATACCGGTGACTGCATATACTTCCGGCTGATTTGCGGGAAAAATAACACCTATAAAACTTCCGAAAAAACTATTAGAAGTGCCCGCTGCACAGAAGATCAACTTCTGTTTGTTATAGGCATAACGAATAGCATCTATGATCACACTCACATCGATGATGGTGCCCAAACTCATGCTGATAATCTTTACATCCGGATCGTCACCAGCCAGGACATATGCATTAGTTACACCGGTTACAGTCTCGGGTGACAGGATCACCACATTTTCAGCAGCATGCACTGTTACCAGGTTACTATTATAGGCAATGCCTGCCGCGCTGCCACTGGTACCTCTGGGAGCCGCCAAAGCACCTGCCATGCTGGTGCCATGGCCGCAAAGATCATCAGGCGTACCTCCCGGGTAAGTTACCAGTTTCTGAATAGTTCTGCCCGAAGAAGATCCCTGGTTAAACAAACTGCCAAAATTCGGCTGATCGGCACTCACACCGGTGTCAATGATCATTACCTTTACGCCACTGCCGGTAGATTTTGTCCAGGCCTGCGGAATATTATGATAAGCATAATTCCAGGATTGCTTTGTCCCCGGTGTAATGTTTGTGTAGTCGGCGCCTGCCACCAGGCCTGGTTCAGCAGTATTACTGCCACATCCAAAATTCAGCAGCGTAGATTCCACTCCTGCCTTGCCGTCAGCAACCTTGCCCGCCATATAAGCCCCATAGCCAATAGGTTCGGCATATCGTACCAACTTAGCGTTCCTCAATGATTTTAAGGTAGCCATGCGGCTAACTTTTACATTGATACTCGGCAGCCTGGTATGGGATAACAACACTACTTCCCTTTCTGTCAAAGCAGGATTGTCCTTTCTTTCATTCTCCAGGATCAGGTTAATTACCTGCTGTTTTGCTTCCCTCCAGTTGGTGCTATTAAGATCAATAGCATGAATATTATGAGAGAGATCATTGAAATCTGCCGGTTGATAACCTACTGAGAGGATGCTATCTCCCTGTACCAGGGCGCTCCAGGCAATATCATTGCCTGCCATCTCCCATTTAAAGTATCCGCTATCAGCTAATTTTTCACGGATAAAGCGATTGATTTCAGATCTTGGTACTGCAGCCACAGGATTTTTCTCGTTTGAAATGGTACCTGTTTGAGCGTTTTCATTTTTTCGACAAGAGAACAAGGCAAGGCACATTACTCCGGTCATCAGCAAATTAGAAGTTTTCATCTGTAAGAATTGATTGATTAAAAAATAAATGGATAAAGATGTTGGGTATCGGGTTAATTCAATAGCTTACCATTAGCGGATATGCTGCAAACCTGGCTCCGCTAAAAATAATACTCTCTTTGCCAGACCATCAAATGGCCGGCAGTAAAAACCGCTTTTTATTTCGTATAGATATAAAAGTTATATGCCCCTGGAAGCATGTAAATATTTACATCAACGTAAACAAAAAGTGATGTTGTTATATAAATTGCTGGGGCTTGCTGTGCAGGTGGAATGCGGAGCAGAGCATTTGGCTATTAGTGCCTGCTATTAATTAATAAAGCAAGCAACAGGGCTTCAATAAATATAGGAATAATTCTTTAATATAAAAAAGCCTTGCTCATTAAAACCAGGCACGTTCCTGATAATTAATGCATGTGCTTTCACTACAGTCTGCTTGTGAAATAATAAGGCGCCCAAAATAGCCATGTAAGCCCGCACTATAGCGTAAAAAGGGCTTTTTCAAAGGATGAGTGTGATCAGGAAAATAGTTTCACAACCCGCTTCTGGTATGCTAATTGTATTTCTGGTACAGACTATTATTCTGTAACCATAAATTTTAATTTATGAAATCTATGCTTAAAATTGTTGGGATACTACTCTTAGCCGCCATCGCACTTGCATCATGCAGTAAAAATACTGACCCGGCAGATACAGATATTTTTGCAGGTACCTTCAGGGGAAAAGTCGGCTACATCGATAATGAAAAAAATATTAGTCAGGCGAACGGCAGCGTCTTCGTTACCAAGGTAGATACCCGTTATGATTTCCGTTTTTCTGATGGCATTCCAGACCTCACCGGTGTACAGTTTGAAAAAAAAGATGCTAATACCTTAACCAGCGTTGGATCTGATGGTACCGGACTAATCACTATCAATAAAGATAAACTGGTAATTGGATTTACCAGGAATGGCAGAACATGGACCGCTGACTGTAATCGCTAACTGCAACAGGTAGCTTCATCAGGATTTTGTTCAGTGAATTTTCACCGGTAATCAACCCTACAAAACAACAACTGGTCCGCAGATACCAGCATCTGCGGACCAGTTGTTGTTTTAGCGTTGTGTTGATTGACTATCTAAGGGTAACTTTCCTGATCTGTCCCAGGTTTTCTTCTACCAGGTAAATATTGCCGGCTTTATCTACTGCTAATGGTGAGCCGCTGGTAGGGCTCAGCAGCGCTTCCTTCAGCGTTCCGTTTTTATTACCGCTACGGAAAGGCTGATAACTTCCTTCTGCGCCGGTAATGGTGCCGATGGTGCCGTCGTTCGGATTAATGGTCCTGATGGAATAATTATAACTGTCTACGATATAGAGTAGGCCGGATACCGGGTCATACGTTGATGCGGCCGGTCCGTTTAACCTGCCTATCCCTTTCGGACCATCGATATAGTCGCTCTGGTAAAACGCGCCGGCGAATACGAGATTCTCTCCCGTAGCTATGTTCAGTCGCAGTTCTATAGCTCCATCTACGTTCGACATATATAGGTAACCGTTATACCAGCTAAACTGGGAAGCAATACCATTCCTGGCCACCTGCGCTATCTGCGCACCATTGGCGGTTATCTTGAAAACGCCGTTATAATCCGAGCCTGCATATAAATTACCAGTGGCATCGATGGCGAGGTATTTTGGCTGGAAGTCCAGTCCGGCATAGAAGGTGCTCACCTTACCAGCAGGCGTTATCTTGCGGATATTATTGTTAAATGCATCACTCACATATAGGTTGTCCTGTGCATCGATAGCCATACCAGAGATAGCAAAGAACCGTGCATTAATGCCTGTACCATCAG
This sequence comes from Chitinophaga sp. Ak27, assembly GCF_012726295.1. Lineage (GTDB taxonomy): Bacteria > Bacteroidota > Bacteroidia > Chitinophagales > Chitinophagaceae > Chitinophaga. Next base: position 690,365 of record NZ_JABAOB010000001.1, read on the forward strand.
TATTCCCCCTGTCGTCGCCACCGGCAAACAGGCTGCCAGTGCCATCCGGGGTAATTTTACCAATATGCCCGTCGCCGGCCGTAAACACATTGCCCTTGCTGTCTACCACCACTCCTCTTACATTACCGGATGCCATAGCACCTTTATAGAAGAGACTGACACCGGCTCTGCGGAATAAGGGTCCAGTGGCAGACAAGCTGCCCGTACTTACGTTGAGCGAGCCGGTGGTGAAACCGGCAGGCATAGTTACCGTTAACGTAGTGTCAGTGGCAGCGGTGACGGTCACCTCCAGCCCGTTAATAGATACGCGGTTGTTGGTAGCTATTTTATCAAACCCGGTTCCTTTCATTATAATTACGGATCCATCCAAGCCATTGTCTGGCAGGAGTTGGGTGATACCCAGCGCCTGCACCGTATACTGCGGCCCATTGATAGCCTGGCCGTTGACCGCTATTCTCAATATACCGGTAGTAGCTGTAACCGGCACCGTCAACGTCAATTGCTGGCTGGTAGCGCTCATAATCGTCAGCGGTTTACCATTGAGTAAAACGGTGTCCTCATCGCTAAGGCTGCTGAAGTTATCGCCGGTAATCGTGATGATACTTCCTACGGGACCGCTCAACGGCGCTATGGTACGAATGGCAGGTGGCGGCACCGGCGTAAACACCGGGCCTGCAGTTTTCTGTCCATTAATGGTAACGGATACAGGTCCGGCTTTTGCCTGTGCCGGTACCAATACCTGCAGCACAGTTTCAGAAGCGTTTACCACTGTTGCAGGGAGGCCGTTGAATGCCACTACGTTGTTGGCTGCAGTGGTATTGAAGCCTGTTCCGTTGATGGTAACCAGCGTACCGGCGCCACCGGTAGCCGGTTTTATTTTGGCGATCGACTGGAAAGTAAATACCGGGCCGGTGGCATGGGTATTGTTGACCGTTACCTCCACTGCACCACTCCCCGCGCCTGCCGGCACAATGGCCGTCAACAAAGTATCATTTGAGTTCGATACAATAGCGGGGTGACCGTTAATCGATACTGCTGCCGGCCCTGCCAGGCTGCTGAAGCCCGCGCCGGAAATATAAATATTGGTGCCTTCCGGTCCATTCGCGGGCGACACCTGGTGAATGCTCAACGCCTGGTACGTATATACGGCGCCGGTCGCCGTGTGATTACCGGCAGTAATAGTCAACGGACCGGTACTTCCTTTTTCAGGCGCCTGTACAATTAACACCGTATCACTCACACTGACAACCGTAGCGCTGACGCCATTAAAAGACACCGTATTGCCGCCGATACCAGCACCAAAACCAGTACCCCGGATAGTGACGACTGTACCGGGATTTCCACTGCTGGGAAGGAATCCGCTGATCGACAATGGCAGCACCATTTCATCACGATTTTTTTTGCAGGCCGCCAGTAAGAACAACATAGCTGCTAGCACATATAAATATTGTTTCATTGCTTTTATTTGATGTAACACCTAAAATGAATATCTCATACCCAGCTGCAGCTGATAACGGGAACCGAAGAAGTCCGTAGCATAAGGCTTTCCAGGGTCCCCGAAAGTATATACCGGGTAATTCTCCCTGCTTTGCCTGCCCGGATATACCGGCGTCAACCCCACACTGGCGGTAGAGTTGAAAGTATTGGGAGAGAAATAGGCTCTTCCCCAATCTTTATTCAACAGGTTAGTCAGGTTCATAATATCCAGGGTAAAGGTGAGATAGCTGCTACGGGGATGCTCCGAAAAATGATACTCCTGTCCGAAATGGAAGTCAGCCTGTGTATTCCAGGGCGTACGTCCCATATTACGTTCGGTAAAGCTACCACGGCGACTCCGCAAATACGGGTTGCCGTCCACATACCGGTTAAAGGCATCTGCCTGTGCGGCAGCACTCACCTGGGTTCCGGCAGTATTGGTATAATCCTGGAAGAAATGAATGGCATCATCCGCCTGCGGTATATAAACCAGGCTTACCTGCTGTGGTAATCCCTGGATGCTGTTGTTCACGATACCGTAGGTAAACGGTGAACCAGATTGGGCACTGACGAATAGCGAAAAACTGCTGATCCATTTTGTACTCCATGCTTTACGATAATCAGCATGTACCACGATACGGTGACGGATGTCAAAGTTAGAATAGGCCAGGTCCGGATTATTTGGATTCAGGGCCTGGTTCAGCTGCCAGTTACTTTCCATGGAGTTGCGGATACCATTAGACACATCTTTAGAGGTACCGTAGGTATAAGATACCCCTGCATTCAGTCCATTGTTGAAGTTACGGCCCACACTGCCGGTAATACTGTAACGATAGCCTTTGTTGGTATTGCTCAACTCATAAGCATTGGCAAAACGCGGATCTATACCGCCGCTATATATCGGTTGCTGTATACCTGCATCATAGCCATAATAGCGGGGATCATCTTTGATATTTACCTGCCGGAACATCACATCCTTCAGGCTTTTGGTATACATGCCCTCCAACGTAAACTTATAGCCATTAAAGGTGGTATAGTCTACTGCCAGGCTGGTACGTAATACCTTAGGCATTACAAAGTTGTTGTCTACCACATCCACTTGTGTTTTACCTGAATTTTTATTATTGAGAACAGCCCCGTTCTGGCCAATAAAATCTGCGATTCCATTCTTGCCTGTTTTCAGCGGGTCGGTACCTTTTACGAAAGCTTGCTGGTCTGCTTTCTGGTCAAATGAACCATAGGTATCGCCGTTGTTATAGTAGGCATATGCCAGCCACGCCAACGGGATACGGCCGGTAAACATACCAATACCACCCCGCAGGATCAGGCTTTGATCACCCAGCCAGTCGTAACGGAATCCCAGTCTCGGTGAAATCTGTATTTTATTGAAGTAGTTGTTGCGGATAGCATTCAACGGCGTATAGTAGTACGTGTTACCCAGGAAGGCATCCTGTATAGCCGTTTGTGTTTTCTCGCTCAGGATAGGCTTTGTCGGCAACAACGTATAATCCGCCCGTATACCCGGCGTAATCTTCAGCTTATCTGTCAGCTGAACTTCATCCTGGGCATAAGCGCTCAGCATCCCCAGGTTAAAGGACTCGGGGTGTGACAGGATGTAATCCCGGCTATTGTTGGTATAGTTGTAGTTACCTCTTGCTCTCCACGGATTATTGTTGAGATAATCATCTATGCCCAGGTAGTCTACACGGCCATTCCAGCTGTTTACAAAGCCATAGTTGATATGGTAAATTTCGTTGTGTGTACCGAAGAGGAAAGTATGTTTGCCTTTATACAAGGTGAGGTTGTCTGTAATTTCCCAGGTACGTTGCTGCATGTTAAAGATGGCGGCTTCGCGGTCGGTGCCGAGGTAAATGGTAGTACCAGGCGTACGCCCCATGATCTGCACCTGCGGCAGGTTAGGGTCGGACTGCGGATCACGTCGGTCATTGACTACCGTATAACCCACCAGTAAACTATTGGCCAGCTGCTGACTGAAACGTGATTTCAATTCTGCTACGGTAGAAGTCTGGTTATTGGTTTGCTTATATGCCATGCTGGTAAATCTAAAATCCGCCTGGTCCCGGTCCATAATCATGGCATCCGACAAGATGGTATTATTGCGTAACGACAACTGGTGGATGGCGTTAATGTTCCAGTCCAGGCGGTTGAAGAACTTCTGCGAATGGGTGCTGGCATTGTAGCTTCCGCCGGTACCGGGATCAAATGCTTTACCGTAGCGTTGCAGGGTGGCATTGCGGATATCCTGTTCATCCTTTACACTCAGGATCTGGGCGGTTTCTGCCTGTCCCACCAGCAGTTGCGCCGGATCGCGGCGGCCGGTTACCTCTTCATTGGTGAAGAAGAACAGCTTATCCTTTACAATGGGGAAACCCAGTCTTACGCCGGACTGATAGTCATAAAAATCGCTGTTCATTTTGCCGAGCGTACCTACTTTATCCTTGCCGGTAAGAGCGGCATTCCGACCATAGGCGTACACAGAGCCGGTGAACTGGTTAGTACCGCTACGGGTTACCGCGTTGATACTGCCGCCGGTAAAATTGCCAATTTTTACATCGAAGGGCGCCAGGTATACCTGCATGTCTTCAATGGCATCCATAGATACCGGGTTACTATGCGTGCTGGAGCCGGGCATACCGGAAGTACCGGTAATACCGCCGGTAGAGGGACTAAAGCCGATAGCATCGTTATTAATCGCTCCATCCAGGGTAACGTTGTTATACCGGAAGTTGGTTCCACCAAAAGAGTTGTCTTTAGATGCCTGTGGCACCAGGCGTGTCATGTCGGTAATGCTGCGGTTTACCGTAGGCATATTGTGTAACTGGGTGCTGCCTATGTTCTGGCCGGCGCCATAAGTGTTGGCTTTGGCGGTCTTGCTGCCTTTCACTACCACTTCCGACAATTGCTGCTTACTGTCTTCCAGCACAATGGACAACTGCAGAGGTTCTCCCAGGCGGATCATAATGCCTTCACGGCTTTGCGTACCCATTCCCATCATAGATGCCAGTACAGTATACGGACCTCCTACCCGCATGCCTGCCAGGTGATAGCGGCCGTCGTTACCGGCAACCGTGCCGTAACGGGTGCCTGTGGGCGTATGTATGGCCTGCACCGTAACTCCTGGTACCGGCAGCCCTTTCCCGTCAACGATACGCCCATCCAGGCGACCGCTGGTTTCCTGTGCCTGCACGCGTATGCATAACAACATGCATATGATGCAGCAAAGTATATATAGCTTCTTCATCATTGATTCATTTTAATTGAAAGCATCAGAAATTTTCCATCAATACCTGGTCGATGATATGTAACACGCCATTATTGGTGAGTACATTGGATTTCAGCAATTGTGCCGGCTGGCGGTTGCCTGCTCCCTGAACGGTAATGGTATAATCGCTGCCGTTGTTTTGTATATTCACCGTAGTCGTGCTGTTGTTCAGCATGTTCTGTAAACTTTGATTGGAATCATCTGTTGTGAGTACGTAATCGTATACAAAACGACGGCTGCCTAACATATGAAACTGCAGCAAGTTGCGCAGAACATCGGGACTGGTTTGTATGATGCTGTCGGTAGTAGGAAAACCGGCGGCTATAAATGCATTGTTGTTGGGAGCAAATACCGTCAGCGGGCCATCTCCCTTCAACAGGTCTTTCATCCCCGCCCTTTGTAAAGCCGCATTGAAATAGGTTAGCGAAGGTTCTGCGGCAACAGCAGCACTCAGTTTATCCTGGTTTAGTGGATTCAGTACGGCGCTGATCACCTGCACCAGGCCATTGCTGGCAGGGAGGTTTTGCGCCGTTACCGGGGTGCCGTTGATGGTAATCACGGTGTCCTGGTTATGTACCCAATGGGTAACAAACAACTGCGCGCCGGAAGAGGTGCTCACTGGCTGGTTAAACCTGAAAGGCAGCTTATTCAGTTGCCACAGTCCTTTCAGGATATGGTACTGTACCATGTTCACCAATACAGCGCCGCTTTCTTTGGCTACATCCTGTTCCGTGTTATAACCACTTTTCTGGAAGGCGTTATTATCCGGGATCAACACGGTATAAGGCCCTTTATCCAGCAACAGGGTATTGAAATTGGTGGCAGTGAGTGCCGTATTAAAAAAGGAGAAGTTGAACTTATTATCCTCAATTACGTACAGGAGCTTATTATTATCCTGGCTATCTGCCGGTTTATTGTCGTCTTTCTTACAAGAAAACAATAAAAGCGCCGATGCAAAAATTAAAATATGTTGTTTCATTTTACTAAATGCTTTTAGGTATGCGCCTTATGGCATGAACAATCCATCATCCACTACATGAATAACGCCGTTGAGCAACAAGAGGTCGGTAGTTATCAGCTTACGCGCAGGCAGCGGCGATTTTACCTGGTTCACCAGGATACTGCCGTTGCTGCCGGCAAAGGTGAGCCGGATAAACTGTGGCGGCTCGTGGTAAGTGGCGCCTGGCCTTATTTGAAAACCCGACAGCAATGGGTTGTCGGTAAGGTCATTGGAAAACAGCATCATCGGGTAGTCTGCCCGCATGGCGCTATTAAAGTCCAGATGGTTGGCCGACAATAGCGAATCGAGCGAAGTGGTAGGGCTCACATAAAAGGCATTTTCGTCGTAATGCGCACCATCTAACGGATATAACAGGGCCCTCTGTCTAAGATCATCGACCGTTTTAAATCCACTCTGTTGAAAGGCCCTGTTAGTTGGTGCAAACAGTGTAACCGGTTTATTATCGGAGGTGATCTGCAATAACCTCATCATCATCGGATTCGCCCAATTCTGCTGGTAAATACTATCACTGATACGAAACGCTTCCATCAGGAAGCTGAACTCCGGATGGGTGGTCAGGTAACCATACAGGTCCTGCTCCGGTTTGGTCAACACTTCATCCAGTACATAGATGGTTCCATTAGTGGCCTCCAGGGCTTTCAGTGGATGTGGTTTCCCGTTTACCATCAGCTTCCCGTTATGTAGTCCCAGGTATTGATAATAGATATAGGGATTGTTGGAATAGAAGCCCGGAAAATCGACGCGCGTGAGCAACGTATGCATATTGTTGCTGCCGCTCAACCGCTGCAGCTGGTCGCCCGATAACCAGCTGTCCAGCACATGGTAGAACAACAGGGTGTCCAGGTCTGCTACCGCCATGGTATTTACTTTATCGATGGTAATATCTGCCTTCGCAAATGCGTCGTCGGAAGGCGCCAACAGCGTATATGCCTGTAGGTTGTCATCGGCGATTACGGAATCCATATTCACTTTCTTCCAGATCGCTTTGTAAATGGTAAGATTGGAACTATCCAGCAGCTGCCTGATCTTCATGGAAGGACCGGTGTAGTCAATAGGCTTACCTATGGGCGTTACCTGTGCATCTTTCAACTGGCAGGCAGCCAGGAATAACAGCACTAACGTAAACGTATATATGAAATGATTTTTATTCATCAGTCCTCTTTTTACTTGATTAAAAGTGAATCAGGATATAGCAGGATATTATTCATGCGGTTAATGACCCCGTTGCTCACCATAATATCCTGTCCCTTTGCGCCTCCATCAACGGTGATATTACCCGGGCTGTGTGCTCCCCACCTGCCGCCAGGAGCCCAAATAGCAAAGCTGCCACGAGGATTCATGAAATAACCACTTCCCATATCCAGCTTTTCAGAGTATGCGCCTATCACATCATAATCTTTCATTAGAATATGGTGCGGTTGCAGGCCTAGCGTATAAATATTAAAAGCGAGCGGATTATAGCGGCTCACATCCAGTTTGTTGATGCTGTCGGTCGTGAGATCATACCCCAGGAAAACGCTGTTCGATGGAGCATAAATGGTAAAAGGTCCGTCGGTTTTCAGGGTTTCCCACTGGTTTGTTTTTTTCAAAAGCGTTACAAAAACAGACAGGCTGGTATCGGCCGACAGGAAGTCGGTAATCCGCTGTGGCACATACTTTGGTACGGCCTGGATAATATGTACTACCCCGTTTTTCATGGCCAGGTTTCGCTTAGGCGCATCATATACCATACCACCATTGAAAGCGGCCGGATAGGCGTCGGCGTTGTTACCGATCACCCCTACCGATACATAGCTGTTCATATTGCCCAGGGTGGCGTAGCGATTGTCGAGCTGCGTGGGAATAGCGGCTATGTATAAACGGTCTTTGATCACCAGGTTCTTTAAACTGGTGCGCAGACTGTCGGCATTCATGCCATTGAAATCCTCCGGCTTGTTGATCCCCAGAGCTTTAAACGCTTGGTTATCGGGCGCCCATACGGTAAAAGGACCGTCTGTATTTAAGCTATCCAGGAATCCTGTTTTTTGCAGGGCAGCCGACAGGATGCTCAGGTCATAGTTATTATGTATGAAATCACCCACCATACGTACATCAGCAGTATGATCGTCGGAAGTAATGTCTAATTTTTTACATGCCGCTACCAGCAATGTCAACAGGAAAATATAGAAAGGAAAATATCTTTTCATAATACATTTATTTATAGATGGGCGGATCATAGCGGCGTTGCAGCGTCGTGATATACATATTGCCGTTCACGTATTCTACCGTATTAATCGTAGCAAATGAGCGGGGATTGTATATACCCGAATACACAGAAATTACCATCCCAGTACGGACATCCCCTCCCAGCACAAACACCGCTGGCGGCGCTACAGGCCCCAATGAAAAAGAGGTATAACTACCTTTACTGTTGGAGTTCAGGTAATCCTGCTCGGGCGGCAAACCTGGCTTCAGGATATTGAACAGCTGCCCGGCGAGGCCGGCATAAATATGGCTGGCGCCCGCATCCGGGAACAGCGGGAAATTGGTAAATGGCTGCGCCACCGGCTCCTGCGACCTGGTGATCTTCGTTGCATATACATTCTTATATCCGTTCACAGGCGTATTACCTTCCTTGTACAGGGAATAAAACACATTCATGGTATCCCCTATACAGGTATTGTCGTTATTAGAGAGATCGAACACGTAGGTTTTCGCAAATCCTTCCGCACTGAGGTTATAGAAATTGGTATATACCAATGAATCCGATAAAGGTATTTTCGTAAACTGTTCCTTTCGGAGATATACCCCTGTTTCACGCGTGTACACAGATTTTTCCAGGATGTTCATGGTATAAATTTCTCCCTGTTCCAGGTTCACTGTTGTATCTATCAATACCTTTTTCCTGGCGCTGACGGGTAGGGTATAAAACGGGTCGCTGCTGCGCGGCCGTGTCATGAACAGGAAGCGGTGCTTACCACTTTTCACCATGCCGTAGCCGGAGAGATCGTATCCGTTTACAATGGGACCTACCGGTATTTTGGCGGTTCCGGGAAACTCCTTTTGCCATAATGTAGTATTGCCGGCATCCGGGTAAGGTCTGGCCAAAGGCCCGCGGGTAGCCATGAAATCGAAAGTAACGTCGGCGCCGATTGGCACACCGGCGGCATCCAGTTGCGGGTCTATCAGCATGGTTATAAAAGGTTGCGGCGCATCCTTATTGCCGACAGACACATTGTAGGTAAGACAGTTAAATACCCGCAGATAAGCGGGGGAGCTTACCTCGGGGAAATCCGTCTTGCGGCATCCCATCACCAATATGCTCACTACGGCTATATATCTCCAGATAATATTCCTGCTATTGCTATATATACGTTTCATAATAATCGTTATTGATTGTGCTTGATGATGATCATTTGCGCCCGCACTTCCCCGGGATTCTTTGGATACAGGGTACCGGTTAACGCCACCGTATACACGCCGGTTTCATACGCCGGCAAACCATTCTTATACAATTCAGGACGGGCTATGAAATCAGTGCCATTCAGCTGTGGTATGTCCGTAATCCAATCGCCGGGTAATACACCAGGTGTCGATGCATATACGCCGATTTTATTAATGCCCGTCAACGGCGAAAAAAGTATATAAGGCTGATCAGTCAACACCTGCCCCCTGCTAAGGTGCTGGCTGGCGGTGCCACTGAAGGTAAGATAGCCGGAAAGCAATGCGCCGTTAGCACCTGTGAATGTCACCTCCGGCACGTCTGTCGACAAGTTCAGGAAACGTACTTTAAAGGGCATCGACACGCTGTACTGGTCATTGCTGCCATCATCTCCTTTACTGCTTCCGGGGAGATAAAAACTGCCGCTCAGGTTATTGGCTACGATCTTCAACGACGGTTGTCCCTTACTGTCGGGATATACCCAGGCAGTGTAGTTGTCGCTGCCACTGATGGTTAGCGGTTGCTCCGCCAACTTTTTTCCACTGGCGTCATTCAATGTTACTGAATGCGTGCCTGTAATGAGGATTTTATAGGCAGAAGACTTACTATAAGCCAGTCCTCCTTCCGCTAACGGCAGGCCGTCAACATTCACGGTCACCGGCTGTCCCGGCAAAGCATTGGCTGCCTGCAGGTGGCCATAGGTAATATTCATCGCTTCTTTGTTGTCTGCAATAATCCGGAAGCTGTTGAACGTTACCGAAGCGGCATAACTGCTGCCGGGGTCTTTAAAGCTGAATCCAGCATTAGCACATACCATGATGGTATACACTCCTCCGGGCTGGTAGGCACGTGTAGGCGCATACGTTAGCCGGGTATCTATCATTGGATTTTCTCCCGTGGTCATCGTAGCGGTAGTTTTATTGACTATGCTCAACAGCTCATCACTATTCATCTTTACAGCGGGCAATAACTTCCCGTCATCCGTCATCACTTTAAACTGGTAGGTGCCGTAGGGCAGCTCTATGTAGTCGGAGTATTTACCAGGCGCTATACTGGTGGTAGCGGCACTCACCCTGGTGCCATCTGCCAGTATCAACGTCATGTTACCTTCCAGCGATGCTACGTCAGGCGCAGAGCTCAGGTTCAGCAAACGTATCTTAAAGCGATCCGGCGCCGCTGGCGGTGAAATAGAGCGTGGAATGGCAAAGAGGGAATCATCTCCCAATGCGCCGGCATCGCCATGCGCGCCATACAACACATTGTAAAAGTCAGTTGGATTATTCACGTCTTCATGGATATCGAAATCCTTTGGATACTGCAGTTGCTTATCGCCAAAAATCATGCTTCCGATACGGATATGCGCATTACCGCCGGCATTAATAAAACGCTGCGGAATGGCATAGGACGCGCCCAGGCGACCGTTTTGGAAATATATTGTAGGCCTTGATTCCAGGTAGTAGCCTTCTATGTTAGGCTGCATGAAACTGGTAAGCGGCGTATCATTGATGATCAATTCAGTAGCAGTCCTGCCCATGTTCATCAGCCGCACGGTAGATGCCGTCAATGGCGGCAACTGCGGCTGTTCCTGGAACAGGTAGTCCGATTTACTTTTCTTACAGGCCCATAGCCCTGAAAGCAGTAGTATAGCCAGAAAATATTTTACAGCTTGCATCATTTTCATTTTACAGTCAATCCCTTTAGAAAATATTATAGTTCAGGCCCAGCATAAACTCCGTGCCCCGGTAATAACTGCGGCGGATATATGTATTTCCATAGTACTTACCTCCTGTGCCGGGGTTGGCATATACTTCCCGCCAGGCCGGGTTCAGGATATTTTTAGCGTATCCTTTCAGCTGTAACCGCCGGGTGAGATACTGGCTGAAAACAAAGTCCAGCACCGGCGCTGGCCTGCTATACAGATCCGGCTCCCCGGTCAGGTTAATTTGTATGAGCCGCTCTCCTACTTCATTGAAAGTAACGGTGAGGTCGGTGCGGGTACGCGGGTTATTATAGTTCAGGTAAGCATTGATGGAATAGGGCGCCTGTTCAAACAAAGGGCTGTTGGAAGGCGCCTTGCGGTCTACAATGCGCGAATCGTTTAACCGTTCAGGTGATTTTTTAATCTCACTTTGTGCGAGCAACAGGTTGGAGCCGAGATAAAAGTTTTTCAGCGGATACCACCAGCGGCCCAGGTTTTTCACGACCTCCAGTTCCACGCCATACACTTGTCCCCTGTTGGGATCATTCTCAAAACGAATGGCCGGAAATTCAGGAAAGCGTGCATCGAGGCCGGCTGAATTCTGTGAATATACTTTGGTTAGCTGGTGATCAATTTGTTTGTAGAAAGCAGATGCCGCGATCACTTCTCCAGAATTCGGGAACCATTCCCAACGGAAATCATAGTTGGTGGTTTGCTGGTTTACCAGCTTCGGGTTACCTACCACCAGTGCAAACTGGAAGGGATCAAATTCAAACACGTTGGTAATTTCCCGCAGCTCCGGCCGTGCCAGCGTAGTGCTGTAGCCCAATCGGAAGTTCATGTTCTCCTGCAGGGTATAGGTAAGGTTCAGTGAGTAATAGGGCTTATAATCTGTTTTATACATTGAGTTAGGCTGTGTAAATACCAGCTTCACCGTTTGCCCGTCTTTGTTAGGTGTAGTCAGTGAAGGATCGAGGAAAACGCCGGCGGTATCTACCGCTGCCCGGATGTCGGTCATTTCGAAACGCACCCCGCCAGTCACCCGGAGATTTTGCAACAAGTGCAGGTCGAGCATACCATAAAATGCCCGGGTTTCAAAAGAACCTTTGTAGTTGTTGGGCGATTTCTGTGCGTTATATAAAAATCCTCCTACGGCTGGTTGTCCCTCGCCGACGGCGCCGGTGGGCACCTTCACGCCAATCTGGTCGTATCCTACGAGCCTGTCGAGGTTTCCGTGCACGTTATACAACGCCTGGTTGCCGGTAGAGGAAAAATTGGAACCAGGCAGGGACAATACGTTTTCGTTGAACGTGCGATCGCGATGCAGGTAGTTGACGCCGCCTTTGAATTCCTGTTTTTGTCTAAACAGGCGGAAAGGCCAGGCCAGGTCGGCTTTATAGTTATAGTTAGTTTCTTTTAGCTGACGATACCGGCGGCCGTTAGGGTCGGCCTGAATAATACCATACGGGCCATATCCATTTACATAACCGGATACCAGGGAGTAGTACACCGGCGTACCGGTGCTGCCGGTGCTACCAGGCAGGCTGCCATTTACCGGAATAGAGCCACCGCCAAGAGGATGATACACCGCCAGGTTCACGAAGCGATAATCCGGATCTTCCTGGCCGGAAGTAGAACTGGCCATGTTGTAGCTCAACTTCGGCGCATATTCTCCCGTGGCCAGTTTATGCTCGCCCTGTAAGTTGAACGTATTCAGCGTGCGGTAACTGCGTTTGAGTGAATACACGGTATTGGAAACGGCGCCGGATAAACCGGTGTACTCATAGGCTCCATAAAGGTTAGTGGCCTGTACTTCCGCGCCGCGGCTCCCCATGTACTGTACACTGATTTCATTACGTGGGTTAAAGCGGTAAGTCAATCCGCCCAGGAACCCGTAGTTAAGGGTAGATGTTCCGGTGTTTTCTTTATACGAAATATATTTTCCCAGGTTAATGTTATTGGGCGTGATATAGTTAGGAATAATGCGGGTGCTGTTTACCTGGTTGTTACCGGTTAACACCCCCTGGTAAATGCTCCATTGCGTAAGGTCGCCGCCATGTATATCGGTAGACCGCTGGTAGTAGTTCACACCGGCTATCACGCCCAGCTTATGCCGCTTGAATACCTGGAAGCTGTTGCCATAGGTGATACCATAAATCTGGTTCAACTTTGCATTGGCATAATGCGTGGTCAGTACGGGGTCGAAGCCGTGCATGATACCATTGATCCGGTTCACCTCTTGTTTAATAGCCGGGTCGTTGCCACTATTGGCGATCATGGATTGCACCTGTGCAAAGCCGCCTGGATATTGCTTTCCGAGCGCGGTAAAGTCGGATGATAAGCCCGCCTGTTTTACCTTTTGCCCGAAGAAGCCCGGATCGCTGTTATAGAAACTGTTGACCTGCCCACCCATGCCGATGTTGGAATTGAATCCGGATTGCGCGGTAATATTGAGTGTAGCCGAATCGGGGACCGATTTCGTTTTCAGCTCTATGATACCAGCTGCGGCGTCGGCAGGTTTATCAGGCGTATAGGTTTTATAGATGGTAATATTTTCCAGCAGGGCTGCCGGTACCAGGTCCAGCGGGATGGCGCTGCGATCGGGGTCTGAGGAGGCCAGGCGTACGCCATTGAGCTGTCCGATTACGCTGCGGTCGCCCAGTCCACGTACCGCCACGTACTTATCATCGGTGATGGTAACACCGGATACCCGTTGCAGGGCCTGTGTAGTGGTGATGCTGGCTGTTTTTTCGATATTGGCAGCGGAAATGGCATCCTGCACGATGGCCGATGCCTTTCTTTCCGCCAGTACCGCCGCTTCTGTATTGGCTTTACGACGGGCCTGCACCTGCACTTCGTTTAGTTGTGTACGGGAAGGTTTGAGGGCAATCTGCAAAGTGGTGGCGCCACCCGCTACCTTGATTTCCTGTGGTTGGTAACCTATATAGGTCACTACCAATACGGCGCCCTCGTCGGGAATGGTAATGCTGAAATGTCCGTTGGCATCTGTGATGGCGCCGGCGCTTTGTCCTTTGATGCGTATGCCTACGCCCGGCAGCGGGGTACCATTGTTTTTGTCGGTAACGGTACCTTTTACCGGCGGAAGAAGCGGCATTACCGTAATACGGTTGTCGGCATACACCTGCGCCACCATATTGGCCGGCATCAGCAATCCTGCCAGGATATCCAGCAGTGGTGCATTATTGGCCCTAAAGCTGGCATGTTTTATTTTGTCTACCTTTTCATCGTTGAAATAAATCCGTACGCCAGACCGGGCAGATATTTCTTCCAGCGCAGTCCGCAGAGGCAGGTCGTGGATATCGACAGACATACGTATCCGCTCCACAGACTGACCTTTGGTAGTTACGCTGGCCATCAGGTTCGTAGCCGTAACAACAAGCACTATTACGTAAAAGGAGATACGCATAACCCATTTTAAATAAGCACAGGGTTTCCCCAGGAAAAAATTCATACTTTTACCTTGTTAATTAGTTAATCCTTCGGGTTAGTTAATGACAGCGATGATATGGATCGGTTTCTCAGGCCAGGTTTCATATCTATCACACCTTAAACCGGGTACGCGTGCGTGATCCGGTTTTTTTTATGACGTGCATTAAGTAAATCTTTCTCTCATCATGTCAGTTTTAGTAGGTCAGGAAATATTAATAGTACCGTTTCGTGTTGCTTTGAAATGCAGGCCATATACCTTACTTAATATCTTCAGGATATCCTCCAGGGACTGATGCGGATCGAAGGTGCCGCTGATCTCCATATTCTGCAAAGGGGCAGCCGTTATCCGGAACGTCTTACCATAGCGATGCTGCAGCGATATCACCACTTCAGTTAGATGGTCTTTCTCAAAACAGAGTCCTCCTTCCTTCCATCGCATAATGGACTGTGCAGGCACATTTCTAACCTGCTGCGTGCCCTTGTCGATGTTGACGCGCAATTCCTGGTTGGCGGTGAGCAATACTGCATGTGAGCTATCGACGCCCTGGTATACGGCCACCTTGCCGGAAGACACGGTCACTTTATAAGTATTGGGTGCGGTATAGGAACGGATGTTGAAAGTGGTGCCGAGTACCCGCGTGCGGTAGCCATTACTTTCAATCAAAAAAGGATGTTGCGGATCCTGGTGTACATCAAAGTATGCCTCCCCTTCCAGGTATACTGTTCTATTGGTGCTGAATTGCTCCGGGTAGCGTAAATGGCTGCTTGCGTTTAACCAGATAATGGAGCTGTCGGTAAGCGTAATTTTTGATAGTTGCCCCGCCCGGGTATATAGATCGAGGTATTTAACCGCAGGCGTGCGCGCAGGCATTTTAGATCTATACCACCATCCACCTGCTACCATCACGGCAGCGGATATAACGGAAGCGGCTAAACGCCACCTGATGCGGCCGGGTTTCATGGCTACTACCTTGCCGGCGTTTTCTGCCTCATAAGCCTGCACCCGCGCCTGCACGCTGGCAAAAATATCATCTCCCGACGGACGCTCATCATTGGCGCCTCCCTGTGGAGGTGTATACCATTGGTCGAACCAGTCGTTTACCTGTTTTGCTTCCTCCGGCGAAGCCTGGCCGGCAAGATACCTGTCTATCAGTGGTTGTATTGTATGATCTTCCTGCATGTAAATAAATTGACAGCCTGGTGATCGGATATTTCCCGGCACCAATTACATTTACCGCAAGTGCACACAAACACCTACGCGCAGCCATGTTAAATTAATATGAACAACTATTATTTGCGGAGAGAGAGGATCAACAGGATGGTGATATAATCTTTCAGGCCCACCTTCATTATTTTCAGGGCTTTTACGAGGTGGTTATTGACTGTTTTCGGAGAAATATTCAGCGTATCTGCTATCTGCTGGGTGTTCAGGCCACGGATGCGGCTTAACGTAAATACTTCGCGGCATTTTTCGGGTAGCAGGTGAATGTATTGATTCACCATCGCATTGAGCTCATTGAAGGATAACTGATCGAGGGTATTGTTGGTGACTACGGTTAATGGCGCCTGTTGCAGGTATTTGTGATGCGACGACTGCTTACGCCAGGCATTCAGCAGCTGGTTTTTCATCACCCCATACAGCCAGGCCCCTACCGGCTTTTCAGGGTCCAGGCTTGCCTTGTTCATCCATAGCGCAACAAATACTTCCTGGGTAATTTCTTCCGCCAGCTCTTTGATGCCCAGCTTATAGTAAGCCAGGTCGTACTGCTTCTCCCAATAAAAGTTATAAATATCCCGGAAAGCTTTTTCATCTCCGTTCTTCAAACTTTCTATCAGCAAAAATTCACCCGGAAGTCTCCCCATTTCGATATCCATAAGATCAATTTCCAGCCAAAAGTAATCAGCTGTGGAAAAACTGCATATCAATTTATTGTTAACATATTTTTCAAACTTCGGAGACAGAATTTCTAAAATGCCAGAGATTATTTTACCTTCAGGTTATAAATAATTGTCATGAAAATCATCAAAAAACTTCTGTGGGTATTACTGGGCATATTGCTCATCATCCAGTTCTTTCGTCCGGCGCCCAATGTATCCGCCACTGTGAGCGATCATGACATTATGAAAGCCTACCCGGCTTCCCCGGAGGTACAGGCTATATTACAACGCGCCTGTAATGATTGTCATAGCAACAATACCGTTTATCCCTGGTACTCAAAGATACAGCCGGTAGCATGGTGGTTAGACAATCATATTAAAGAAGGGAAACGTGAGTTGAACTTTAGCGAATTCCTGGGTTATCGCATTGCCCGTCAATATAAAAAAATCGGAGAAGTAGCCGAAGAAGTGAATGAAGGCGATATGCCCTTATCTTCCTATACACTGGTACATACCAACGCAAAGTTGAGTGCTGACGAGAAAAAACAATTGAACGACTGGTGTGATGGCATCCGTGCAGCGATACAGGCAAAGTACCCGGCCGACAGCCTCGTAATGCCTAAGCGGAAAAAAGCTTAGCGGCTATTAAAATACCACACCCAGTGTAAATACATTGGCATTGACAGACCGGGTGCCGAAATTAACCGACTGCCCGTCTTCTGCAACGCTTTTAGGAGACCTGTATTTATATCCCCGGTACACATAGGAAACAAAAACGCCCATGGTATTGAAGTGCCAGGCCACGCCGGCGCCGGCGCCATAAAAGAATTTGCCCGATTGGTTATAGGTAATGGGTTGTTGCCCTCCGCCGGTTGACAGAGGTACATTTTCGGTACGGTCTACACTGTATACATTATATCCAAACTGTCCGTTGATATAGGGCTCGATGTATTTAAACCGGTGCTTTACTTTCAGATCCGCAAATACCGGCATGAGAGTGCGGCCTTCAAAGGAGGTAACTTCTACTCCTGGCCCGATACCTATGGCATTAAACAGTTCGACGTTACCGGTTAATCCTCCTCCAATACTACCATCATGCGCCATTACATACACATACCCGCTCAATAACTTATTGATTTGGGCAAATCCTAAAGCGGGCAACAGCAATAAACAGCATAATAACTTTTTCATAACTGCCTTTTTATCGGGTTCTTTCTTGTGTAACAGCCAGCTAATCGATATTGTTGCCTGTTACAAGGTCCAATTTGCTAAAAAGCCCTGCAAATATGCCGCTGTATGCCCATATACAGCTACATATCTACAGGAACTTTAAATAGCGTTTTTTAGCAGGCCCGTATATTTGCTAAAAAACCGAAACAGGATACAATATTAGATCCCCCAGGTGACAACCCTATGTCAGCAGTTCGCTAAAAATTATTTCAATGGCCAGGGCTCCTGGTGGTGTGGCGTATACTGGATAATCTTTGCCACCAGCGCCGCTATGGCCGGTCCACTATACCTCTCCACTATATACAATGCGCCATCGATACCAGACGATACGCCCGATGCGGTGACCAGGCGACCGGCATCCACGTACCGCACATCCCGTACCAGCCGGACACCGGGATACCGCGTCCCGAAGTCCGTTGAAGCGTACCAGTGCGTGGTAGCCGGCTTATCTTTGAGCAGCCCGGCCTGTGCCAGGAAATAAGCGCCGGTACATACCGACATGGTTATACCGGCCCTGTCCGTTAACTGCTTCAGCCATCCCATAAAAGCGGTATTACTCATGAGGGTGTCGATGGTTTCCAGTGGCGCGCCGGGAATCACCAGGATGTCTGGCGGCGGAGAGGCCCCCCGCCCGGTGTACTCAGGCTGTATCGTGATGGTGTTACGTTCCGTCGATACCATTCCCGTTGTCATTGCCAGGGTATATACCTGGTACTTACCACCGGTAACCCCGGCCGCCTTTACAAATACGTCAGTAGCGCCGGCGAAATCGAGTAATTCCACGCCAGGGTATAGCAACACCGCTACGCGGTATACTTTGCTGGTGTCTACCTGGGCATTACTTCGCGCAGCAGCGCCAAGTAAGAGCAGAAAGAAAAGATATTTCTTTAGCATAATAACAGCTTTGATGAAGGCATAAAATTATACCTGCATAGCAGAGATGTGGCTTTACAAAGCGGGATAAGTCGTTAGAAAAACGGGGAATATGAAACGATTGGGTGGATGTCGTTTTAATTTAAAATAACCTGTCCGGGACGGACCTGGTAGGTAACTTGAGTAACGGCGCTCAGGTTATCCAGGAATATTTTGATGTCTTCATCTTTGTTCACACCGCCGGTAAACCGGAGGTCTACCAGGGAGGCGCTGTTATTCACCACTATGGACACGCCGTACCATCTTTCCAGTATTGCTTTGATTTCAGTGATGCCTGCATTCTGGAAGAAATAGCGACCTTCTTTCCAGGACAGCTCTGTGTCTGAATTTGTGTTGTGTACCTCAATCCCATTGTTGCTGATTGTTGTAGCGGTGGTACCGGCTTTCAAGAGCATCTTTTGCTTTGCCGTCTGGATATTCACGGCGCCGCTTACCAATGCTATCCTTGTATGATTACTATCGTACGTATTGACATTGAATGCGGTTCCCAACACCTGTATATCACCGTTCCTGGTATGTACTATAAACATACGACCGGGATCTTTGGTTACGTCAATATAGGCTTCTCCGTTAACCCAGATTTCTCTTTTACCTCCAGAAAATGTTAGGGGCAGGGATATGATGGTATTGGCATTTATTTGCAGGTCCGACCCATCGCTTAGCCTAAGGTTAAAAATCTTGCCGGGTGGTACTATCAGCTGGCCGGTTCCATTCATCGCTGCGGGTGCTTTCACCAGGAGCCCTCCTGCGCTGCGATCGAACTGAATGCCGTACTGGCTGAAATGTGTCCTTTCGTCGTCCAGGTTGATACTCCTGCCATCCGGGAGTATCAGCCGGGTGTTTTCCTTGCCTGGCTGCGCCTGACCATTAACAGCTAGTTTGGGTTTAGCCGGGGCGAAATAATTCCCTTTGTATGCTAAAAGAATGATCGCCAATAACGCGGCAGCAGCTAATAAGGCTACTATGCCGCCTTTGGGGGATGCCAATATGGATAACGGCCGATGCCTTTTTCCTTCTATTACTGGTGCCGGTCTTTCGATGGGGGCTAATGGTTCCCATAAGCGATCATCATGGAGCCTGGCAAAATGGCTGTCGACGTCTTCATGAGCATAGCGCAAACAAAACTCCTCCCACCTGGCCTTTAAGGCCGGGTCGTCTTCCATCATTTCGTTTAAGCTGTTCAATTCCCGGTCGGGTAAAGCATTCGACAGCTTTAATGTGAAATAAATTTCTATTTCTTCCTCGGTAAGTTTACCCATGATATCTTTAAAAAACGCAGTACCCTTGTTAATCTTTACTCCTAAGCACAATCTATATATTTCATTTTCAGGGATTTGATGGCATAACTAAAATGCGCATCAACCGCATAGGTGTTTACTAACTCAGATATGGCAATTTCACTAAATGTTTAAAGTTCTGGCTTAATAATGCCGCCCGATCCCCCATAGTACAGCATATAGCGCATTCCAAAAGTTAACAGGGTTGTCAAGCTGGCTATAAGCGATAAAATTCTCTTCCCTATTTACTAACGAGATAAAACCAAAAATGGTTTTTGGACGTACTTATTTAATTTGGTTAAAGGTTTGTTAAGTGATAGGCGGACAGGCGTAGCGGGCAGTTCACCTGGAAATGCTTTTTTACCAAAACAAGTCAACTAAACTAACATTGTTACGCTGGTAGGGTTTTGAGATTCAACGGTGTTTCCACCACTTAATGTTTCATTTATGATCATTTTTACCTATAGAGCATTTATTATAGGGATACTTTTTTTATTTACTTTTCATACAATGGTGGCCGTCCAGCAACCAGGAAGCAGGTTACCGGACGATATACCTGTCACCCTCCGTTTTACCAACGTTGAAATTGCGGAAATTCTGAACAGCATCCAACAGCAAACAGGATTCATCTTTTTCTATAGTAACAACCTGCTCAACAACAAAGAGCGCCGCACGATTAAAGTGAGCAAGGTTCCCTTGGAACAGGCCCTGACACTCATCCTTGACATAAAAAAATTCAGCTGGGTCATCGACCGGAAACATAAGTCCGTTCGTATTGTGAGCCGTGATGTCCAACGCCCCTCACCCACTATTGCAGCCTCCGACTCCAGTGCTACCAGTACTATCACCGGTCAGGTAACAGATAAAACCGGTGCTCCCCTGATCGGCGCCACCTTACGTATAGCCGGTTCCGGTATCGGCACCCTGTCCGATGCTGATGGAAAATTCGCGCTCCAGCAAATACCTCCAAATTCGTGGCTGCAGGTTACCTTTACCGGGTTTGAGCAGCGGGAGCTCCTTATTACAGGCAGTCAACAGGACCTGCAAATAGATTTGACGCCCAGTCCCAGCGACTTAGGACAGGTAGAAGTGTTGTCTACCGGGTATCAGCAATTACCCAAAGAGCCGGCAACAGGATCGTTTGAGTACCTGGACCACCAATTGCTTAACAGGAGTGTGAGTACAGACATCTTAAGCCGTTTGGAAGGCATATCGGGCGGCGTGCTCTTTAACAAAGCGGCCAACCGGGTGGGCTTCCCGGGAAATGGAGGTGATCCCGCCATCAGTATTCGGGGCAGAAGCACCCTTTTTGCTAATACGGCCCCACTTGTTGTCCTGGATAACTTTCCATACGATGGAGATCTTTCCAACATCAATCCGAATGATATAGCATCCATCACCATATTAAAGGATGCAGCAGCCGCCTCAATCTGGGGCGTTCGCGCCGGAAACGGCGTGATAGTACTTACTTCAAAGATGGGACAACGCAATCAAAAGCCGGTTATCTCCTTCAACACCAATGTCACCGTGGCCTGTAAACCTGATGTGTATGCGATACCACAGCTAACTACCAAAGCATATGTGGACCTGGAAAAATTTTGGTTTGACCATGGGAAATACGATATCCCTCTTTCGTATATACCCTATATGCAGCAATCCCCTGTTATTGATATCCTGGACAATGAAAAAAAAGGACGCATTAGCCATGCCGATGCGGAGCAGCAGCTCAACGCGCTTTCTTCCATAGATAGCCGGAGTGACTATTCAAAATATTTTCTCAGAAAAGCCATCTATCAGCAATATGCCCTGAATATGTCTGGTGGCAGTCAAAATGACCAATACTATCTATCTGGTGGTTTTGACAGGAACCTGAACAGCGCTGTGCCCGACAATTATAATAGGTTTACCTTAAATGCTAAAAATACCTATAAACTATTACAGGAACGCCTGGAATTAACCAGCGACTTATTTTTTACTAAAAGCCTGACACGCTCCCACCCTGCACGTTACAGCCCTTCGTATCCCTATGAAAAAGTTGTTGACAGTAAAGGAAATGCGTTACCAGTTATACGGGACTTTCGCCAGGCCAGCAAAGACGAACTGTCCAACGCAGATTATCTTGATTGGAATTACTACCCGTTTAATGAACGGTTGAACGATAATAACAAAACCGATCTTTCTGACTACAGAATAAATATTGGGGTACAGTATAAAATTATTCCTACATTACTGAGCCTGCATATCAACTACCAATATCAACAAGGTAATACCGATCAAAATATCCTCATGGATCAGTCGAGCTATGCAACACGTCTGCTCATCAATGAGTTTACGCAGATTGATCCCGCTGGTAATATTACTTACCCTGTGCCGCTAGGGGCTATTTTTACCAATAACACTGTCAGCTATAAAAGTAATACAGGAAGGGTACAGCTTAATTACAATCAAACATTTTCAGCCAAACACCAGGTAACCGCCATAGGGGGGTTTGAAATAAAGGATTATAACAGTTTCAATCGCCGGACTACGCTGTATGGATACAATCCGGATAACGCGACTAACATTCCTGTTGACTATTTTACTTACTTTACCAGGCAATTTGATGGCAACCCGGACAGGATTCCCAATATGGATGGGCAGGGTGGTATTTCAGATCGTTTCCTGTCGTACTATATTAATACTGCCTACACTTATGATTACAAATACTCATTTTCCTTCAGTCTCAGGAGGGATGAATCAAATCTTTTCGGCGTAAATGCCAACCAGAAGGGAGTACCGCTTTATTCGTCCGGCGTCAGTTGGTTGATAAGCAAGGAGAAATTCTATCACCTGGAAGCCATCCCCTACCTGAAAATCCGGGTGACACATGGGTACAATGGTAACCTGAGTAAAAACCTTTCTGCATATACCACAGCCAAAGCGGATGGCCTCAACAATTATGGCGCCCCTCAACAGGTAATTATCAATCCACCTAATCCCGACCTGAGTTGGGAAAAAGTAAATATTCTCAATGCAGGACTCGATTTTGGTAGTAAGGGTAACAGGTTAAATGGAAGTATCGACTTTTATTCCAAAAAAGGGGAGAACCTCATCGGCAATAGTCCGGTAGCTCCTCAAACAGGTAATACGCAATTCACCGGTAATACGGCCGATATGCTCACCAAAGGCATTGATCTGACGCTCAATAGTATTAACGTAAAAGGCGTATTTACCTGGACCACCAACTTCCTGTTTAGCTATGCCAGGGATAAAATCACGAATTATAAACTTCAGACAGGCGTAAATAACAGCTATATCCAATCAAACTACATTAACCCAATAGTAGGGCGCCCGTATTCGGCCATATTTGCCTACGCATGGGCAGGTCTCGACAACAACGGGAATCCACAGGGGATCATCGATGGAAAGATCAGTGAAGATTATGGCGCCATCTTAAACTCCACCAACCGGGAGGGCTTGATGTATAAAGGTCCGGCAAGTCCTTCTTTTTTTGGAGGTATTCGTAACAACTTTTCTTATAAGGGCGCCGAGCTGTCGTTTAACATTACATATAAAATGGGTTACTATTTTAGAAGAGGATCGTTCAATGCCACTAACGACAGCTATCAGCAGGCCGACTACGACAAGCGTTGGCAACATCCCGGAGATGAGAAAATGACTAACGTGCCCTCTCTGATATACCCGGCCGATGATCAACGGGATGCCTTTTATAATGGCGCTGAAATACTGGTAGAAAAAGGGGATCAAATCCGCCTGCAGGATATTCAGGTAGCTTATACGTTACTACGAAAAAACAACAGGTATCTGTTTAGCAGTATAAAAATATATGGATATGTTAATAACCCGGGAATCCTATGGCGTGCCAATAAACTGAAGCTTGATCCGGATTTCGTGGGAAATGGAGGATATGTCATGCCTACTCCCACAAGCTATTCTTTTGGAGCAACCGTCAATTTCTGATACTTTAATTCTCTCTATGGCTAACTATAAAAAAAACCTGGTATTGTTGAGCTGCCTGCTTTTCGTTGCTTGTTCGAAAAGCGACTTCCTCGACAAAAAGCCCAATACCAATATTGTGATTCCTGGTACTGTAGCTGATATGATCCAGCTATTAGACAACCAGAATATCTTCAGGTCAAATAGCGCTTCCCTGGGGATTATGTCAGGAGATGAATATTACTATGCCTCCGCTGATGTATACAATACGCTGGCAACAAAAACAGAAAAAAACTGCTATATATGGAACCAGGATATTTATAATGGCGAAATTGCCATTCCTGACTGGAACCTACCCTATCAATCGATTTACTATTGCAATGCAGTACTGGAGCAGTGGGATCACCTGGCAACGGAGGAGAAAAACAGTGTGCCCGGGCAGTTTGTCAGGGGCGCTGCACTTTTTTTCAGAGGCTTCTCTTATTATAATCTTGTTTCTGTTTTCTCATCAGCCTATGATGAAAGCAAAAAAACAACGGACCTGGGCGTTCCCTTAAAAGAATCGGCTAATATCAATGAAGTTAAACAGCGTGCAACGTTAGGAGATACATATAACCAGGTAATTTCAGACCTGACATCCTCCATAGGATACTTCTCCGGTACCTTTCCCGTACAGCACCGCAACAGGCCTTCCAAAGCGGCGGCTTACGCCCTCCTGGCCAGGGTATGTTTGAGTATGCGAAATTACGCCGGCGCTGCAAAATATGCTGATAGCAGTTTATCCTGTTATAACAAGTTAATTGACTACAATACACTGGATACTACTGCCAGGTATCCTCTCACCATTTACAACGATGAACTCCTATTATTAAATGCTACTGCCGTTTACTATGGGGCTGTTTTAACAGGATCTGCCTCCCTGGTGAGCATCGACAGCAACCTAATTAACTTGTTTGATGACGACGATTTAAGAAAACCTGTTTTCTTCAGGAATGAAACAGGTACATTCATACCCAAAACAGTGTATGCAGGAAGCGGCTCATATCCCTTCACGGGGCTGGCCGTGGATGAAGTTTACCTGGTAAAAGCCGAAAGCGATGCCAGGACCGGCAGGTTAAACGATGCCATTGCCGCCATGAACACATTATTAGCAAAAAGATACAAGGCGGGCACATTTACGCCCATTACGCAGCAACCGCCCGATCAGCTATTACGCTCCATCCTGTTGGAAAGAAGAAAAGAATTGGTATGGAGAGGTACCAGGTGGACAGACTTGAAACGCTTAAACAAGGAAGGTGCAAATATTACTTTAAAAAGGGAGCTGGATGGTAAAACATTCACACTTTCCCCAAATGACCCTAAATATGTGATGCCCATTCCCATAGACGAAATAGCGATCAGCCATATCCAACAAAATATAAGATAGTTATGAAAAATTGCATACTATCAATTTTTCTGATAACTGCCTTATTACATAACGCCTTTTCAAACACCCCGGGAAATGGGGCTATCAACCTCAAAGTATTAATTTCTGATGCTTCACTTATTGGGAAAGATCTCCAGGTGGAGCAATATATCTATTACACGCCAGCTATTGTTGGAACATTTTGTAGCACCTTCACAAAAAAAATAACCGGTAAAACGCTTTCCTTTTCTATTAAACAGGATCAGCCCTTTGCATATATCAGGATTGTGCCGCCGCCCCCTTACCTGGAGATCACCGATAAGTTATTGCTGACCACGTCTGGAGATGATATTGCCATAAAACTGGACGGAGGGAAGGTTACTTTTATGGACGCCCCCCAATACCGATGTCAATGGGAATTGGCATCGGTGCCTCCCGAAACCACCTCCGAGATAACACCAGACGACGCCAGCACATTAGAAAGAAGATTCAAAGAACTGGACGGCGTAATGGCCAAGCAGCTGGCAATACTTACGGGGTACAAGACGAAGATCGATCCCCGTTCGTGGGATGTGCTCGAAATGAATGCTGTATACAAAAGTAACTCAGATAAGCTCACCTATTTCATATTTTACTTCCGGCAATCGAGGGATTCAATTATGCGAAGCAAAATGGCTGCAGTTATTGAAAAATTGATACTGAGTATCGATTCTGCAGCGGTGAACCCCTTAACAGCACTCAATTCATCTCCCTACCTATACTACCTGTATCTGAAGGAAAGATGCCGTGCAGAATCCCGTTATTTCAATAACGACCCCAATAGCGATTATGGATTTAACGAATTACATTCCAGCTTTATGCATTACTATTCCAACGTAACGCGGGACAGGCTGCTAACCACATTAATATTTTCTACTAACTTTTTTGGAAAGATAAATTTACTGGATGTCCTGGAAAAAGATCTGCCCATCATTACAGATCCTCCTAGCAGAAGTCTGCTTGTAAATAAACGCAATGCATTGGGACGGGGGAAAAAAGCCTACCCATTCAAACTACCGGACGAACATGATCAATGGGTATCCCTCGATGACTTTAAAGGGAAGGTAGTTATACTTGATTTCTATTTTAACGGGTGTACCGGATGTGCGTTCCTTGTCAGGGCAATTGAACCCGTTTACCAGGAGTTCAGGAACCATCCCAATGTGGCTTTTGTATCTATCACGATCGATTCATCTAAAGCGCTCTTCCTTGAGTCAGTAGCGTCTGGCATTTATACGCATAAAGGAGGCGTGAATCTATACACCAACGGGGAAGGAATGGAGCATGCCATCATAAAATATTATGGCATAACAGGATATCCGAAGCTTATCATCATTGGCAAAGACGGGAACATAGTTGATGGCGATCCGCCCATACCGACAAACAATGGCTCCAACGCTGCTGATAAGCTAAGATCCATTATTGCCCATGCTATTGGTACTACCGACAGCCTGCAACGATAGTATAGAGGTTACCTTTCGGTAACCTCTATACCCAGCCCGCTATCAGGGCAAATAAATCTTATTAACATTCGTTTTTACCGAACCGCCGGCGGCTAAGATTTGTGTAGCCGTTGGCGTTACGCCTGCTCCGAAATCTACCGGAGAACTATAGGCACAAATCCTCGTAGATGAACTGGCGCAATTAGCTGCATCATAGGTAGTCGTTAATTTGGTATAGGTACCATTGTTGAGTAAATTAACATAGGTGTAGTCGATACGGTGATTGGCGGCATAGGCAGTAGCCAGGCCAACGAAAACGGCTGTAGCAGCCAGGGCAAATTTTACGATTTTCATGTTTGGAAACTTTTAATGATTAACGATAGTGATTGGACCTTACTTACAAGTAATATGTTAGATTTTATGCTCGATGTTATCAGGATGGTCATATCAATATGTTCCTTTCGTTTGTCCTGTCCTCTGCTGTTTCTCTCATCAACCAAAACGCCAGCCCAATCAGGAGCATTATAGCTATATTAAGTACCAAATGCTGATTCCAGGTTAATGAAGAAATGAAGCCTCCACAAGTACAAGGGATCTTACCATAGTAGTTGAACTGTACTAACCCAATATATCCCGTGAATAACGTCATCAACATCAGGGATACATATAGCCCTATCTTTCTGGTGAATGGTATCACCAGCAGCATTACTGCCAGTATTTCTGTCGCCGGCACCGCATAAATAAGAAAGGTGCTAAACCAGGGAGCAAAAGGTTGGGCTTTCATCGTTAACACATACTCATGAAATTTCATCAGCTTACTGGCGGGAGTGTATACGAACAGGAATACCAATCCCATGATAATCAGCTCCAGCAGTACTTGTTTCTTTTTCATTGCATTGTCTTTTGTCAATAGCATGTTCGTTTTAACATCAGCTGGATGAAGAGAGGAGAATAATACACATATCGCGTGACATCATTATTATGATCGCATTTTCGGTTTTCAATTACATAAACGGCATTCTCATGACCTGGTTTCCTTAACGGCAAATAGCCTCACTTCCGACATGATAATTTCAATGCAGAAGGAATCTTGCTGGACATAGTATAATTTCCCGATTACCTTTTATTGGATAATGTTGGCATTTCTTTGTGATGCAAAACTAAATTTTGCCACTGCGCTATTTTTGCAGCGAGTAAAAATTCATACTGGGGAAACGTGGCCTGGCGGCTTTTTACTTTTGATTCAAAAAACAACTCCTCATATATTACAGCCGCAAAGGCAACACAAACAATACAGGCACAATTCTTCCCGCACAGGAGCCGGGCTTCCATCTAGGCATCTTATTCACGGCTTTTACCAATACTCGTTCCGCTGGCGAATAGTCAGCCGGCGACTTATTCAAGATTCCTACAGCTATTACTTTGCCAGTTGTATCAATTACAAAACGGCAGAAAAAGGTGAATTGCGACAGCTCTTGCTCAGGATATCTGAAATTTTTGACAAGGAACTTGGCTAACGCTACCTGCCCTCCCGGGTATTCCGGCATGTGATCTACCTGAGTAAAAACGTTCATGCCTGCCAAAGTATCGAACTGATATAGGCATGCCTTTGTATTCGCGTTGCCATAGCCCACGTGTAGAAGGGTAGTTAATATTGCGATGATAGTTAGTTTCAGCGTTCCTCCTACACCTACACCTTCACCACCGCGATCAACGCTGCCAACACTGTTGCTCCCAGCAGCAGGTAGTAAGCCCATCTCGACAACGGCCGTTTATCATAGATACCATTGATCACTCCCACCAGTAAAAATAAACTCAGCTTAGGCACGATCTTGTAATAGTTGATTACGGGATATTTCAGGGCTACCAGGGCAATCCCGGTGCACAGGACCAGGATGCCCAGGGGAAGTCCCCACTTATCTTTGGCCGGCTGTTTTATGGGAAATAAAAGCGCCAAGCGGCATAAGTACAGCAGGAAAGCACTCACGTGGATGATCAGTATAATATTGAATAACAGCATGTGAATAAAATTGATTTGTTATACCTGCAAAGCTATTCCGGCGCACCTCATTTTTGATGCACCTGGGTTAATAAATTGACTTACGTCAAAAATGACGTGGCATCCCATCTGCCGATATCGCCTGTTCAAGACAGCTATCTGGATGAAGAAACTGGCTACACGGCTAAATACGGGCCGCCAGCCAGGGTTGTCCCAACTTTTTTTACCAGGAGATAAACACTTTACTGCAATTATTTGTATTAGAAATGAACACAAAACATTCCCTTATGCAGGACCCTAACCACCCTGAAAAATTTGTTCCCAGAGGCGCTATCGCATTCTTTGTATTACTGGTAGCTATTGGGTTAGTGATTTGGTTTGGTATCTATTTTCTCATGCTTTCCAGGATCTAAATCGTCGTTGTTATGATCGATAAATTTGAGAGAAACGTTATTATCACGGCATTCTGCCTGTCAGGCCTGTTCATCTTTTCCCTCCTGTATGCTATGGGCGCCAGGAAGGCGGATGTGACGGAATGCCTGCCCTATGACAAATCGTACGAAACCGCCCGGGTAAACCAGGTCGATAAATCCACCTACCAGATCTTTTATGTGGCCAGGATGTGGAACTTCGAACCTGCTATCGCCTATATCCCCGTGGGTAGCGAAGTAGACCTGTTTGTCACTTCCCTCGATGTGGTACACGGCTTTAATATCTATAATAAAAATGTAAACCTGATGGGGGTTCCCGGCGGTGTTGCCAAAACGACCATCCGGTTCGACCAGCCAGGCGTTTACAAAGTAGTATGCCATGAGTTTTGTGGCACCGGACACCAGAATATGCAAGCCGAAATCATAGTCAATTTTCCCAAAAAATAATCACGATGAATGTCAGCAGGTTCCTCAAGAACGTTATACTGGTCGAATTATTTGTACCGGTACTGTTACTCACAATTGGTATTTACCATGGCCTCATGCAGGTGATTTACCGCGCCGGCGTGATACACCAGGCGTCGGTAGCCAAACTGGACTATTACCAGGGATTAACCCTTCACGGCGTGATCAATGCCATTGTTCTCACTACCTTCTTCGCGGTAGCCTTCGGTCATGCCACCATCGCCTTCTACCTCAAACGGGAACCTAACCCCAAAGCAACGATGTTGTCGCTCGTGCTCATGGTAACAGGCACCTTGATGGCGGCGGTAGCAATGCTATCGGGCAAAGCCTCCGTACTCTATACTTTCTATCCGCCACTGAAAGCACATCCCGCCTTCTATATAGGCACTGCTATGCTGATTGTTGGCTCCTGGGTAGCTTATTGGGATTGGGCCATCATCTATGTACAATGGAAGAAAGAAAACCGCGACAGCAATACTCCGCTCGCTGTCATCGGAACGCTGGTCAATTTCACGATCTGGTTTGTTTGCACCCTGGCGGTTGCCTATGAAGTACTGGTATTGCTGGTGCCCTGGAGCCTGGGCTGGACCACCAGTGTAAACGTAGTACTGGCACGTACCCTATTCTGGTTCTTTGGACACGCCCTGGTATATTTCTGGTTGCTACCTTCTTATATCATGTTTTACACCTTGCTACCCAAACTAGCCGGAGGCAAACTCTACTCCGGCACCGCCGGGCGCATCGCCTTCTTCCTCTTCCTCATCCTCTCCATCCCCATCGGTGTACATCACCAGTTCGGCGATCCTTCAATTGGCAGGGGTATTAAACTCACCCAATCAGTACTCACTTTCGGCGTAGCCATTCCCAGCTTTATTACCGCTTTCACCATTGCCGCATCGCTGGAACATGCAGCCCGCCAGCGTGGGGGCACAGGCCTGTACAAATGGATATGGAAACTTCCCTTCTTCCGGCAAGATGTGTACCTGTTCGGCTACCTGATCAATGGGCTCATCCTTTTTATTTTCGGTGGACTAACCGGCCTGGTAAATGCATCTTATTCACTAAACAATGTAGTGCATAACACCGCTTTTATACCCGGGCATTTTCATCTCACCGTGGCCGGCCCGGTGTTTCTCGCCATATTAGGCATGTCGATTTTTCTCGTCTCCCAGCTTACCGGCAAAAAAATATTCCTGCCAGTTATCAATACTATTATCCCCTACCTGTGGACGGTGGGGGTACTTATTTTCTCTACCGGCCTGATGTGGGGAGGGCTAATGGGCGAACCCAGGAGAACCAATATGGGCCTCACTTACCTCAACCCTGCCAGTGAACAGTTTCACTCCTACTGGGTGATTTCCAGTATGCTGGGACTCGCAGGCGGCGGCATCATGTTCATTGCCGGCTTCCTCTACTTCGTCGTCTTCTTCGGTACTTTTTTCCGGAAACCGTCCTTCGCCCCTACCATCGATTTCCCGGTAAGCGAAAGCCTTCACCCGGAAAAAAGAATCCCCCTGTTCGATACCTTCCGCCCCTGGCTGGCACTGATGGCACTCATTATACTGATAACCTATATACCGGCCATCTCAGATGCGTTGAACAACACGGGCAGAAAGGCGCCGCCCTACCTTCCCTCCGATCCTACACCTATTGTCAAGAAAAAATGAACATGCACAGATTCCATATACTCCACTCCTGGAAAGCAGCACTGATAGCATTGATCGGGCTACCACTACTGGCCTGGAGCATTGTGCACTGGACCGAAAATAAATTTGGGACACTCCCGCTCTATGGCCGCAACCAGCAATTGGCTGCCACCCAAAAAGAAGCGGTATACCTGCCGCCTTTCTCCTTTATGGATCAGGACCAGCAAGTCGTTACAAACGACTGGTTGCAAAACCGTATCTGCGTGGCCAATTTCTTCTTCACGTCCTGCCCGGTAGTATGTCCTAAAATGATGCATCAACTGCAACGTTTAGCCGCGGCAGACAGCAGCCTGCGTATCCTGTCGCTCACCGTAGACCCCGACCGGGATACCCCGGCCACATTACAACGCTATGGCACGAGGTGGCACATTCCGCCTCAAACCTGGAAATTGCTCACCGGCAACAAAAAGAGCCTCTACTATTTTGCCCGTAAAGGACTATACCTCACCGCCACAGATGGCGACGGAGGAAAAGATGATTTCATTCATAGCGATAACATCGTATTACTGGATCAACAGCAACGCATCAGGGGATATTATCCCGGTACTTCGGCCAGCACAATCGCCCTGCTCCTGTCTGATATCAAAAAATTACAACATGAAAAATAAAGTTCTCTTCTTCCTTTTCCTGCTTTTACCGGCCTTCCTCCGGGCAGCCGACCCCGTATCAGGGAAAAAGCTATTCCAGGCCCGCTGTGCTTCCTGCCACAACGTAAATAAAAAGCTGATCGGTCCGGCCCTTGCAGGAGTAGAAAACAGGCGCAGCCTGGAATGGATACTCAGCTTCGTAAAGGGTTCCCAAAGCATGATCAAAGCCGGTGATAAAGACGCATTAACCGTATACAACCAAAACAACCAGGTAACCATGCCCGATCATCCCGATCTCAGTGATGACCTCATTAAAGATATACTCGCCTATGTGAAAGAAGAAGCCAGCAAAGCTCCCAAAGACGAAGCCCCCTTTGCCCGCCCCTCGCAAAAACAACCCCACCTGATGCCGCTCACCATCTATAATATGCCTTTTATGATTGCCTATATCATGCTCGTCATCATCATGATCATACTCCTCATTTTCCTCGTAAATCTCAAAAGCTATGAAAAACATATGGATGATAAAAGAAAGGAATAATATGGGCCATCCCCCCTCCCAATCCCATCAAAATATCCCCTGTACAGTATGAACTTTTTATTAAATTAGGGAGCGCTGAAGTAATTAAACTATCGCCTTACTTAATTTCGCCACCCTATATGCAACCTGTATCAGAACTAAATGGAGCAGAGTGGAATCAGCAGACTTTTAAAGTTTTGTATGATGAGTATTATGTACTGGTAAGCCGGTACTGCTACGCGTTTACGGGCGATTATGAACTGGCCCGGGACATTGCCGCTGAATTGTTTTGTGACCTCTGGCGCCAGCGCGCCAACATCCGCGTGAACACCAATATCAAAAACTACCTGCTGGTAGCCGCACGCCGCCGCTGCAAAAAACATAAAGATAAACTCCCCCTCACCATTACCATTGCAGATGATCAACTGGAAGAAGGCATCTCGCATCATACACCCGATACACATATGGTGCATAAAGAATCAAAAGCAGCACTGCAACAACTCCTGCTGCGACTAGACCCGGTGAAAAAAGAAATCATTGACCTAAAACTACTGGGACTCACTAATAAAGAAATTGCCCACCTCCTGCATGTCACTCCCAAAAAAGTAGAGTACCAGCTAAACACCGCCATCCGGGTACTACAGGATGAAATAAAAACCATGCAGCTCACTGCACAGGATTGCGAAATAGGCCTCATGATTGGCTCCCTGTTACTGCTCATCCCTTCCTAGCAATCCGCCCAAATCCTTTGCTGTATCGCAAAATCACTTGTTAACAATTCCTTAACACACATTTACAGGAATTTGGGATCGGCGCCTCCTCCTCTATAATAAACGGCTTACTTTGAACGCTAATATCTTATTTCGTTATATCCATGAACTATCAGATGCCGCCGAACGGGAAATGGTAGTAGCCTGGCTACAGGAATCGGAAAAGAACAGGGATATACTGGCTGCCCTGGCACAACGTAAACTATCGCTCGAAAAAGCAGCCGATAAAGACAGTGCCGACAGCGACTGGCTTAAAATACAAGCTAGTATAGAGGAAGCGCCCATCAAGAAAATGTTTCCGTGGAAACGTTACAGCGCCGCTGCCGCCATAGCAGCCATGCTGTGCACCACCAGCTGGTACTGGGCACACCGCCCGGCCCCCGTTACGCCACACCTGGTGAAACTAATCACCACCGCCCGTGATAAAAAACGTATCACCTTGCCCGACAGCACAGAGGTATGGCTGCAATACAACTCCTCCATTACCTACGATGCCACCACCTTCCACAACAGCGAACGGTGCGTGACCCTGCAGGGAACCGCTTTCTTCAACGTTACCAGCAACGCAGCCCAACCCTTCCGGGTAAAAACATCCCATACAGCCATTACCGTATTAGGTACCTCTTTCCATATCAACGCACGTGAAAATGCACCGCAGGAAATTGCCGTGGCCACCGGTAAGATCAATGTAACCGCCGATCAGCTCAACATCAACCTGCTGCCGGAACAAAAAATCAGTTACGACCCGGCTACGCATAAAACAACTACCAGCCATATCTCCCTCCACCAGATAACTGGCCTGAGAGATAATAAACTGGTATTTGAAAACGACGACTTACCCGGCATTGCCGCAAAACTGGAACAATGGTATAACCGTAAAGTCATTATCCATGGTACACCACAACGGGTATCCTTCACCGGTAGCGTAGAAGACAATGGCATTCAAGCTGTACTCGGGGGACTCAGCTTCCTTGCTGGGGTACAATACAACGTAACCGCAGACAGTGTTATTCTTTCTTTACAATCAAATTCTCTCCGGAACAACAAATAAATAATGTAGCATGAAAAAAATTATTGGCGGGCTGTGTTGCCTGGTACTGGCGGGGTCAGTATGGGCGCAAACGGCTACCCGTGTCATCCAGTTTACAAAAAAAAAGATGTCCCTCCAGGAGGTGATCACCACCCTCCAGCAACAAGAGAAAATAGCGGTGCTGTACGACGATAAAATAGTACGCGCACGCCATGAACTACAACTGCCGGCAGCAAAAATGCCGCTGGAAAAGCTGCTGGCCCTCATCGCCGCGCAAACCGGCTTCGACATAAAACTGCAGGGCAACAATATCTACATTAAAGACAAAGACACCGACGCCGCAGAAAAAGTACCCGTAAAAGGCGTAGTGCTGGGCAGCGACGCCGACGGCGCCTTGCCCGGCGTAAGCATCTCTATCGATGGTAAAACAGCCGCCGTCACCGGGGAAAACGGCATCTTCGATATACAGGCCCCCGTTGGCAGCTACGTGGTATTCCGTGCCATCGGCCTCGATCCATATACTTACCCGGTAGCCGGCGCTGCTGCCAATCTCAAAATAAAAATGCAACAAAACATCACCCAACTGGAAGGTGTGGTGGTAACGGCACTCGGCATCAAGCGCGATGAAAAAGCCCTGGGATATGCTGTCAGTAAAGTAAGCAATGAACAGCTTACCGACGCACTGAGTAACAACTGGACCAACGCACTCACCGGGAAAGTGGCCGGACTCAATATGCTGAAATCCAACGGAGGCCCCGCAGGCTCCACTAAAATTATACTGCGCGGCGAAAACAATATCACCGGCAGCAGTGAAGCCCTCATCGTAGTTGATGGCGTTATTATCAATGGTAGCAGCGGTAAACAAACCGGCAATGGCAGCGGCTCCTATCTCGATGGCGACTCCCCCACCGATTTTGGTACCAGCCTCAATGATATCAACCCCGATGATATTGAAAGTGTATCCGTATTGAAAGGCCCCGGCGCTGCCGCCCTCTATGGCGCCAGGGGAGCCAACGGCGCCATCATCATCACCACCAAATCCGGTAAAGTGAAAAAAGGACTGGGCGTTACCGTTAACTCCAATGCTACCTTCGAAACAATTAACCGCTGGCCCGACTATCAATACGAATACGGACAGGGCGCATCCGGACAGGATACCTGGTACTCCTACGGCGCTACCGCCGACGGCGCCAGCACCCGAAGCACTAGCTCCGCCTGGGGCCCTAAATTCGACGGACAAATGTACTACCAGTATGATCCCGTTACCCATACCGGCGGCACCGTCAGAACACCCTGGGTGCCTTATAAAAACAATCGTAAAGACTTCTTTAATACCGCCAAAACATTTACCAACAGCGTAACACTGGAGGGTGGTAATAACAACACCTCCATCCGGTTATCCTATACCAACCTGAATAACAACTGGATCGTGCCTAATACCGGATATGGCAGAAATACCGTGGCATTATCCGTCAATCACAAAGTATCGGATAAACTACAAATCGCTGCCAAAGTAAATTATACCAACAAGAAAAGTGATAACCTGCCCTCCAGCGGTTACAATAACCAGACGATTATGTATTTCATCCGCGGTATGGTGCCCAACGCCAACCTCGACTGGTTCAAGGAATACTGGCTACCCGGACAGGAACAAATGGCGCAAAACCGCCCTTTCAGCAGTCTGCTCGACAACCCTTACCTGCAGGCTTATGAAATGCTGAATAAAGTAAACCGCAACGGCGTTATTGGTAATATATCCGCTACCTACAACTTCACCAAAGACCTCAGCCTGATGGTACGTACCTCGCTGGATTACAGCACAGAAAGCCGCTCCCAGCAACGTCCGAAAAATACCCAGAAGTTTGCAGATGGTATGTTCCGTACACAAAACATATATTCCCGTGAACTGAACAATGACTTCCTCCTGCGTTATCACCACGCGGTTACCAGTAAGTTCGATGCCACCATCTCCCTCGGAGGCAGCCAGATGCGTAACTTCTACAATCGCGATGAAGTACGGGCCGACAAACTCAGGTATCCCGGCGTATACAATTTTGCCAACAGCAAAAATATCCCGGTAGCATTGCCATACAGCTCACAATATGCGGTGAACAGCTTCTATGGCCTGGCGCAGTTCAGCTACAATAATTACCTGTTCCTGGATATTACCGCGCGTAACGACTGGAGCAGCACCCTCGCGTCGGAAACCTCCACAGATAACACCTCTTTTTTCTACCCTTCCATTAATACATCGGCTATCCTGTCGGATATCTTTAAACTGCCGGCAGCCATCTCCCTGCTGAAAGTACGATCGTCTGTTTCAGGTGTAGGTAGTGGTGGCACCACTCCTTACTTTACCCGCTTCGGCTACCTGAAAGAACAATTCCAGAGCGGTCTTTCCAACCCTGGATACATCGCCAATCCCAACCTGAAGCCGATGAAAACCATCAGCGTGGAAGCAGGAATAGACGCCAGCATGTTCCACAATCGCCTCGGCTTCGGTATCACCTTCTATCAAAACAATACGCATAACCAGATCATACAAGCGCCGCTCGACAAAGCCACCGGCTTCAAAGGCGCCATCATCAATGCCGGTACGGTAGCCAACAAGGGCATCGAAATAGAAGCCAGCGCTACGCCGGTGAAAAAGCCCAAAGGCATTACCTGGATCGTGAACGGTACTTTTGCCGCTAACCGTAGCCGCATCAGCTCTCTCCCCGATGGTATTGAAACGTATGTAATGTCTACCGGCCCTGCCGGCCGTGGTTCCATTGAAGCCCGCCCCGGCGGACGAATGGGCGACATCTACGGTCTGGGCTATCAACGCTCCCCCGACGGCCAAATCATCTATAACGACCAAGGCTATCCACTGTTGTCCGAAACCGCTTCCTATCTCGGTAATACCAACCCCGACTGGAAAGCAGGGATCACCAACACCTTCACCTATAAAAAATTCCGTTTCAGCTTCCTGTTCGACGGGCAAACCGGCGGGGTAGCCTACTCCCTCACCCACTCTGTCCTGGCTGAAGAAGGCAAACTGAAAAAAACCATACCCGGCCGCTATAATGGTATCATCGGCGATGGCGTAATCAGGAATGCAGATGGCACCTTCCGTAAAAATGATGTGGTGGCGGCTAACATTCAAACTTATTATTCCGAACATTTTAAACGGGATAATATTGAGTCCAACCTGTTCAGCACTGACTTTATCAAACTACGGGAAGCCCGGTTGGATTACACAGTCACACCGCAATTCCTGAAAAAAATCGGTTTCACTAGAGGCACCATCGGCCTGTATGGCCGCGACCTGCTGGTATTCAGCCACTGGCCTTCCTTTGACCCCGAATTTGGTACCCTGGGAGATGGAGACATCAACGCCGGTTTTGAAATCGGTCAGTTCCCCTCCACCCGGAGCTTTGGTATTAATCTTACCGCATCATTCTAGTTTTTATCGCAAAAAGAAGTATCATGAAAAATATCAGGATCACTGCCTTTTCTCTATTGGCCACCCTTTGTATCGGTACGATGGCTTGTAAAAAGGATTTCATCAATATCAACAACGATCCCAACACGTCGCCGGTAGCCACCCCGGAAACCTTGCTGGCGCCGGCATTATATAGCGTAATTAATAATAATCAAACCCGCGCGCTCCGCCTCACCAATGAACTGATGCAGGATCATGTGACCACCATCAATTCCGATGAAATACACCGCTATATCATCCGCCCCGGCGAATCAGATAATATGTGGAATAATTGGTACCTGGCCCGCACCAACTTCGTAGATATGTACAAAGGCGCTCAAAAATTACAGTCCAGCACATATATGGGTATCGGTTTGATCCTCGATGTATGGACCACCTCCATGCTCACAGATATGTTTGGAGATGTACCTTACTCAGAAGCCAACAGGGGGCGCGATACGATTTACCAACCCAAATTTGACGCGCAGAAGGATATTTACGCCGACCTGTTTCGCAAACTGGAAGAAGCCAATACCCTGCTGGCTAAAAAGCAAACCGTGCCTACCGATGATGCCCCGCTGGATCCCCTGTACAAAGGCGATTCCACGGTTAACCAATGGCGCAAATTCGGCAACTCCCTTTACCTGCGCCTGCTGATGCGCGCTTCGGCGAAAACGGACATCAATGCAGCGGCCAAGATAAAAGAGATCGCAGAAACGAATACCGGTAACTATCCCATCTTCCAGAACAACGAAGAATCCGCCATTCTCCGATTTACCGGCGTACCTCCGTACACTTCCGCTTTTTATACCTACCGGGAGTTTGACTTCAACGGCGATAACGGACTCTCTACCTTCTTCATCAATAACCTGAAAGAATGGGGTGATCCCCGCATCGCCAAATGGGCTACTACCGTGAGTGGCGCCTATGAAGGCATTCCCAGTGGATATGCGCCGGGAAATATTCCCCAACGAATGTCTTACTATCCCAAAGCACTCATGAATGAACCCTTACTGGGAAATATCATGAACTACCCCGAGCTGCAGTTCATCCTGGCAGAAGCAGCCCTTAAAGGCTATATCTCCGGCAATCCCGCTACCTACTACAATAAAGGCGTGGAAGCCGGGATTACACTCTGGGGCCTCGCCATACCCTCGGGGTATACCAACCGCGAAGGCGTAAAATGGAACGACGCACTCTCCCTGGAAGATAAAATGGAGATGATCATGGTACAGAAATACTATAGCCTCTTTTTCACCGACTTCCAGCAATGGCACGAATACAAACGCACCGGGCACCCCGTATTGCCTAAAGGACCAGGGTTGCAGAATAATGGCCTGATGCCGGCACGCTTCAAATACCCGGTATATGTACAATCGCTCAACCGTACCAACTACCAGAAAGCGGTAGCTGCCATGGGAGGCGATGACCTGAACGTAAAGGTATGGTGGAACAAAAATTAATTCTTTAGCGGAAATAAATAATCTCAATCATGAAATATATACGTTTCTCAGCAACCCTCTTACTGGCAGGCATGGCCTTCACCGGTTGTCTGAAGAAAGATATCGATTATGCACATGGCACTCCCAGCCCCGTAGCCGCCGTGGAAGTATTGCGCAACACCTTTAAAGGCACCACCTTTCAATTAACGACCGACCACCTGATGGGCGCCGGTCGTATTAATGGCGTGGTGATTTCTGATACCAGCTCCGGCAACCTAGCGGCCGGCAACCTGGTGATACAGGACCAGGGCCGCGGCATCCTCCGCGGTATTACCATTGCCATGGGCGCCAATACCGCTGTTAACTACAGTGTAGGCGATTCCGTTACCATCAACATCATAGGCGCCACATTGTCGAATGTAAATGGTACCCTGCAACTCAGCGGCATCAGCCCGGATAAAATTACCCTGCTGAAACGGAAAGCGAAAGTCACGGTGAAAAGCATTTCCCTCTCTGAACTGGCAGCCAATTTCTCCAATTACGAAGGAACCCTGGTAAAAGTGAATGCAGACTTTAAAAACCTGCCTGCGCCCACCGATACTTATGCGGGAGACAAACAGCTGTTTGACGGACTGAATGCCTCTATCGTATTACATACCCAGGAAAGCGCTGCCTTTGCAAAGGATAAGATGCCTGCCAGCGCCACCTTTACCGGTATCCCGGTTTACTACAATGCCAATGGCAATTTCACGGACAGCAATACAGTTAAACAATTACGTTTACGTACAGCCAAAGACGTTAGTAACGCCAGCGGACCTTTATACGCCGGCTACCCGGAAGATTTTGAATCGCCCGATGCTGCAGAAAAAGGGAGCTACGCCGCGAAAGTCATTACCTTAAAAACAGGCCTGTGGCTGCTCGACCAGGCAATACTGGGAACCACGAAAGATCGCGACCGGTTCAATCCCGCCGGCAAACAATGTATACGCATGCAGCAAAACCTCGACAGATCCGGGTATGTACAGATGAACTTCGACCTGCCTAACGGCGCGTCCAAAGTAACCCTGTCGTACGGATCCTACTATACCGATGCCAGCTGCAGCTGGCTGCTGGAGTACTCTACCAGCCAGGGCGCTAATTGGCTCCCCGCCGGCGATACTATCCGCGATGCCAGCGCCACCGCTAAAACCGCTACGTTCCTGATGAATATAAAAGGTCCGGTACGTTTTCGCATTAACAAACTGGGATTAGGCACTACTGACAATCTCCATATCTTCAATGGCCGCCTGAGCATAGAGGATATAGCCATCTTTAAAGCGCTGAGTTATTAGCGAAGAAGCTTAAAGCAAAAAACTCAAAGCGATGACAGCAAATGATATTTACGATGTAAAAGTCGTATTGGTCATTCGCCGTCTTCGCTTTGAGTTTTCTGCCTTTAGCTTTCCGCTTTTTCGTATATTCGTTATCCTCACTAAACACGCCCTGTTATGCAATCATTAGAAATCAATGCTGCTATCCAGGTAGCCAAACCAAGGCAGGAAGTTTTCCAGGCCATTATCGACCCGAAGAAAATGTCGGGCTATTTTATTGCCAATGGCTCTGCCACGATGGAAGCCGGTAAAGAAGTGACCTGGCAATTCCCAGAATTTCCTGACCAATTTACCATCAAAGTGCTGAAAATTGTACCGGATGAATTAGTTTCCTTTGAATGGGAGGGCGCTAAAGATCATCATCTCACTGTAAATATTGCACTTACGGAAAGACCTGGTAACGCTACATTAATAAAGATCTCTGAGGGCAAGATGGATAATAATGAAGCAGGTATCCAATGGCTGAAAGGAAACACCGAAGGATGGGCTAACTTCCTCGCTTGTTTGAAAGCATATCTGGAGTACAACATTAACCTGAGAACAGGCGGATTTGACTACCTGAAAAAAGAGGGATAATACTTTCTGCAACCGCTCTAAGGCTGGTCAAACCGGTACCCACCGGGAACGCCATTTTTTGAAAGCACGATTTGCCACAGCTGACTTTTCCTCGCCCGGAAAGAACCGGCGCAGGATAGCAGGTAATACTTCCACATGCGGAAAAAAGTAGTATCATAACGGGATTTGAGCTGGTCCCAATGCTGTACTACATTATCGTACCAGGCCATCAGGGTACGATCGTAGTTGACGCTGAAATTCTGCCAGTGTTCCATCACAAACAATCCTTCAATAAACTGTCCTATCAGCCGGATGGTGGGAATCATAGCGTGAGGGAAAATGTATTTATTCAGCCACCGGTCTGTAAACGGGTTGGCTGTGTTACCACCAATAGAATGCAGCAAAAATAATCCGTCGTCTTTCAGGCAGCGGTGAACCATTTGCAGGTAAGTGCCATAATTTTTGTACCCTACGTGTTCAAACATGCCCAGAGATACAATGGCATCAAACGATTCACGTACCGCGCGGTAGTCGGTAAGCCGTATTTCTACCGGCAGGCCCTTGCAACGGGCAGCCGCCAGCTCCGCTTGTTCTTTGGAGATGGTAATGCCGGTTACCTTTACGCCGTAATGTTCGGCTGCATAACGGGCAAAACTCCCCCAGCCACAGCCGATGTCCAGCACATGCATGCCGGGTTGCAGCTGCAACTTGCGGCAGCTCAGCTCCAACTTATATTCCTGTGCTTCGTCCAGGGTATGGGCCTTTTCCCAGAAGCCGCAGGTATAGGTCATCCGCTTGTCGAGCATGGCTTCAAACAGATCATTGCCGATATCGTAATGCGCACTGCCGTTGCGGTAAGCCAGGGAGGAGGTCTGGAAATTCAATACCCGGGCCGCTAAAACTTCCGCCTGGAACGACAGGCTCTTTTTGACCTTTACATCGAGGTTGGCCCTCAGTACTTTGGCAAAGAACTCATCGAGGCACTCGCAGTCCCACCGCTGGTGCATATATGACTCCCCTAATCCCAGGGAGCCGTTGTGCAATACTGATTTATAAAAAGTGGCGTCATGTACCTGTATGTCCCATGGTTGTTGGCCGTTGATAGCAATGCCGGCAGAAGATAAAAGATGAGTGACGATTTCATTTGGTGTACGGACCATAGCTGTTCGATCTTTGATGAATCAATGCATCTACTAAGTTAGGAACAATGAATGCGGCCCGTTTGTTCATCAATATATCCCAGCTTCCATATCCCCGGCGCAGGCAGCGCGGCCGGCGGGTACCGTTAGCCGCATCAAGGGCCAGGTCAGGAGAATAATGCTGCCGGACCGCAAATGTGTGCATCCTTATCTTAATCCAGGATGATATCCTGTTTGGGGTAAATGATTGGCCCCATAGCGTTACCGCCCCTGGGGCAGGCATATTACAAAGCGGTAGTTCATCCGCCTATCTTAGTTTATACAATTTATAGCCAAAAAGGAAGATTACGGCATAACAAACTACCGGCAGGTAGTATGCAGTAGCAATGTTAGTGTCAGCAATACGACCCATGAGGAAAGGAAATACGGCCCCTCCAAACATCCCCATCACAATAAAGGAAGAAGCCTGTTGGGTTTTAGGGCCCAGGTCCTTTAACCCAAGGCTGAATATAGTGGGATACATAATGCTGAAGAAGAAGTTGATCATCAGCAGGGCAATATAGGAAGTCCAACCCCAGCCTTGTGCTACCAGTATGCACATCAGTATATTGCCGAGTGCAAAGGCTGCAAGCAGCTTATTTGGAGCAATATAACGCATTAGGGCGGTGCCCACGAAGCGACCGGCCAGCATCATCCCCATAAATGGCAGCATAAAGTAACCTGCTTTTTCATCAGAGAAATGCATCACCTCATGCCCGTAGTTGATGAAAAAGGCCCAGGTGCCTGCCTGTGCAGCCACGTTAAAGAACTGGGCAACTACTGCCCATACGAAATTTTTATGCTGGAATAATGTTTTGCGATCGTCCTTTAGGTCAACTGCTTCCCCGGTGCCATCATGCGGATCTGTTACGGGCGGCACTTTCACCAAAGCAAATGCAAGGGCGATAGCAGCGATTACGGCCCCGATATAAATATACAGCTGCTTAACTGACACCAATTCATTTCCTGCCTCGTGGGTAGCGCTCAGCAGGAAATGCGTCCCCAGTGTAGGGCCTACCATTGCGCCAACCGCATTGAACGACTGGGCAAAGTTAATACGCTGATCGCTGGTGCGTTGATCGCCCAGGGCGGCCATAAAGGGGTGCGCCACTGTTTCCAGCGTAGCCATGCCACAAGCCAGTACAAAGAGGGCTATCCGGAAAACAGCAAAGGAGCCTGCGTTTGCAGCAGGCACAAACAGGAAGGCGCCCATGGCATATAGCGTAAGGCCTAAAAGCACCCCATTTTTGTATCCCATCTTCTTAATAAATAATCCCGCCGGGATACCCATCAACGCATAGGCGCCAAAGATGGAAAACTGCACCAGCCCGGACTGGGACTTGGATACATTTAATACGTTTTGGAAATGTTTGTTAAGCACATCCCCCATCGTGAGGGCAATGCCCCAGCACATGAACAGTGAGGTAACGAATATCAGTGTAATCACATATTTTTTCTCGGTGAATTTT
This sequence comes from Chitinophaga sp. Ak27, assembly GCF_012726295.1. GTDB lineage: Bacteria > Bacteroidota > Bacteroidia > Chitinophagales > Chitinophagaceae > Chitinophaga. The sequence goes on from NZ_JABAOB010000001.1 coordinate 733,840, forward strand.
GCCGGCGAAGCGGAAGAAACGGCTTTTTCTTCTACCAGCGAGTCGGGTGATAGCATCTTCTGAGTTTTTAATTTTTTTATATAACGTGGATCGGTCACATTCAATACTCCAATATACGGCGTAGAAAGCAAAAAGCATAAAGCGGAAAGCAAAAAGCTATTGAAGGGGATGCCCACAGCAGGTATTTTGTCAAATATCCGCTAACATCATTCACGTCAATAGCTTTTTGCTTTCCGCTTTATGCTTTTTGCTTTTTTATTATAACAGTAACGACTATACGATATCCAATGCCATTTGTATATTGGCGCGTTCGTAGGGAGAAGGGCGGTTCACCACTTTTTTAAAGCCCAGCTTTTCATAGAGACTGATAGCGGGCTTCAGGATGGTGTTACTTTCCAGGAACACATTGCGCGCACCCAGGGAGCGTGCTTTCTCAATAATGGCCTGCCCCAGCAGCCAGCCTATGCTTTTGCCCTGGGCTTTGGGAGATACCGCCATTTTAGCCATTTCATAATCGTAGTCCGGGTCATCCAGCTTTATTAAAGCGCACACCCCTACCGGTTCATCATTGAATAATGCCACAAAAATATGTCCTCCCTTTTTTAGGAAATATCCATCAGGGTCGTCGAGCGACTGATAGTCGGCCGGCTCCATTTTAAACCAGCGGGAAATCCATTCTTCGTTCAATGCCTTAAAGGCAGTTTTATAGGCTGGTTGATAATCAACTATCTTTACTTTGTCTGCCTCCCTCTTCTTCCATAAAGCGGTTACCCGGCTGATCAGCGACTGCTGCTCCAGCAAGTATTCCCATTCAGCAATGGCCTTCCACAAATCGTTGGTCGTCTGCGCAGAAATAGCCTCGACAGCATTTCCCACATCTATCAATTGTAGTTGCAGCGTTTCATTGATCTCTAACCCTTTTTTAGTAAGCTGTACCAGGTTCCTTCTGCCATCTACCTTGTCCTTCTTTTCCACTATCAGCCCTGCTTTCTTCATCTCTCCTATGATCTTGGACACAGAAGGATGGGAATGCCCTATTTCCTTCGCAATGGCAGTAATGGTTTTAGCGTCTCCCTCCGTTAATACATAATATACCGGGAACCATTTAGGTTGCAGGTTGGAACCATACAACTGGTAAATCCGGGCCGCATCTTCCATAATGGTTTCGGTCAACATACGGAGCCTGCTGCCTATGGCAGTCTTGCCTGTTTTATTAAAGAAGTCCATACGAATCTAGTTACGTAATTAATTACATAAATGTAACTAAACCATTTGGAACAACAAAATATTCTATGCCGGCAGGTATTTGTTGAGTACTTTCCCATTTTTAAAAGGAAGAGAACTTTCTAATTTCAATACCTTCCTTTCTTTAAAAATGGTAAGTCCGCTGCCGATAGCAACCGGGTTGCTGATAATAAAATATTCATCCACCAGGTCATGATCAATCAGCGACGTTACAAAACCGGCACCGCCATATACCAGGATATCCTTACCCGGTTCTTTTTTCAGCGCCTGTATTGCCGTAACCAGGTCCCCGTTTTCCACCTCCAGGTTTCTGCCGGTAATATCCGTTTCCGTATGACTAAAAGTAATCTTGTGCATATTTACGATGAGCTGGGCCAAAGGCTGTGCGGGATGGTCTGGCTGATGGTCAACCATATCCTCCCAGTGATCGATGAACTCACGGGTCATCTTGCGCCCCAGCAAAATGGTATCACTACTATCCGCCAGCTCAATTATCTTCTGGAAGCCAACTTCATCAGGCCCTGCCAGCCATACCCAGTCCTGCTCACCATTTGGCCCCGCTACAAAACCATCGATAGTCATTTGCATTTGTAATTTTAATTTTCGCATAGCAATCGTTTTTAAAAAGTGAGGTGTTTATTTCTATCACAAATATCTATAGACTGCCCATCATAGAGCGGGTATAATCACGACAATTAGGAGGCGATTTATACCATTATTTGCCCATGGACTATTGTAAGGCTCCTCCAGTTTTCTTATTTTCAAAGATTATCCACGTAATACCTACGCTTAACTACATGAAAGCATGCTTTTACATAAAATATACCTGGGCCTGATGGTCAGTATAACATTTTGTCAGACCAGCAGCGATGCGCAGGTACCCGGCATTGTTATCAATCACCGGCCGGCGGCCGACAGCCTGTACATTGGCTCTCCCAGCATCTGTACACTGCAGAACGGCACTTACATTGCTTCCCATGAATTTTTTGGTCCCGGTCTGAAAAATCAGCCCAATACCGTGCACGTTTTTGCTTCGCGCAACAAGGGCAAAAGCTGGCAGCAAGTAGACCAAATCCGGGGACAGACCTGGTCGCAGCTGTTTGCAGAAAAAAATACACTATACCTGCTTGGTCCGGAAAAAGAAGGCGGCGATGTGGTGATCCGGCAATCGACCGATGGTGGCCATACCTGGAGCAATCCGCAAAATGATACTACCGGCAGGCTGCTGAAAGGGCGGCATCATTGCGCCCCCACCCCGGTAGTGGTGGCCAACGGCCGCATTTGGAAAGGCATGGAAGATGTAAACGGCGGCGGCGGATGGGGCAAGCACTTCCGGTCATTTATCATGTCGGCCCCTCTTGGGTGCAACTACCTCGACGCCCGCAACTGGACCACCAGCAATGTGCTGGGATATAATGCCAGCTACCTGAACGGACAATTCGGCGGGTGGCTCGAAAGCAACGCGGTCCCTGCCCCCGACGGACATATGGTGATGATGCTCAGGACCGACTACCGCGTTAATGGCAACGAAAAAGCAGCCATCATCGATATCAACCCAGATGGTAAAACAGCTTCCTTTCACCCCGAAACAGGCTTTATTGATTTCCCCGGAGGCTGTAAAAAATTTGCGGTAAGGTATGATTCCAAAAGCAGGTTGTATTGGTCGCTCGCCAATTACGTTCCGGAGCAAGACAAAGGCGGAAACCCGGAAAGAACAAGGAATACCCAGGCACTGCTCTATTCATCGGACCTGTATCATTGGCAGATAAAAGGAATTGTATTGCATCACGACGATGTAACAAAACATGGTTTCCAGTACATGGATTTTCAGTTTGATGGCAGTGATATCATAGCGGTATCGCGAACGGCTTACGACGACGCTAACGGCGGCGCCGACAACCAGCACAACGCCAACTATTTGACCTTTCACCGGATCCATGATTTCAGGCACTTTAAAACCAGCAAAGCCTATGAGCCCCTCCTGCCGGAACAACAGGCGGCTACCGTACAACTTACCTATACCGCCGGTGGCCACACCCTCAATAGCACACAATGCGTTTCGCCTGATGATAACTGGATAGTATACGATACGCGCAACTACGATACACTGATTGCTGCCACGGGATGCATCGCTATGGTAAACGTCCACACAAAAGAAATCAGGGAATTATACCACACTTCCCACCAAACGGATTTCGGGCCGGGGGTGGGCGCTGCCACCTTCTCCCCGGCGAAGAACAGGGTCCTGTTTCTCCACGGGATCCGTGATGCAGATAAAGATCATCCATACAGTGTAAGTCGTCGTACAGGCGTGGCCGTAGATATCGATACACCCTTTCGTCTCCTTTTTATGGATGCCAGGAATATCACGCCGCCATTCACCCGCGGCGCCTTACGCGGCGGCACACATGCGCATTCCTGGAGCGGCGACGGACAGTGGATCAGCTTTACGTATAATGACTACGTGATGGAAACATTAAGTAAATCCGATCCCACAGTGAAAGATCTGCGCACCGTAGGCGTCATGTTTCCTGGGCCGGTAACTGTTCCCACAAGCGATACCACAGAAAATAACAGCGGCGCTATGTTTGCTGTAATCGTCACCTCCGTTACACCGGCGCCCAAACCGGGGAGCGATGAAATAGACAAAGCATTCGATGAAAGCTGGATAGGCGTCAACGGCTACCTGCGCCCGGATGGCAGCCGCCAGCGAAGAGCCATTACCTTCCAGGGCAATGTGAGAGATAAAGATAACCAGGCGAAAACGGAAGTATTTGTAGCTGACCTGCCCGATGAGTTGACGACAGCGGTTACCGGCCAACCGTTGGAAGGTAAGGCAGATAAGCCACCGGGCATACCTGCCGGCGTGCAGCAACGGCGGATCACCTTCACTGCCAACGGCATACAGGGACCAAGGCACTGGCTGCGTACTACACCCGACGGCAGCCTGATCGCTTTCCTCGCAAAAGATACCGCCGGCTTTATCAATATCTTTGCCGTATCCCCCAATGGCGGCGCCATCCAGCAACTCACCTTCCACCGGTTTAGTATCCAGGGCAGCTTTAATTTTAGTCCCGATGGCAGCCGCCTCGCCTATATCGCCAACAACACCGTGTATATCACGCAACCGGCTACCCACCGGAGCTGGCCGCTGACAACGAACAATAGCAGTGAAGATTTGCTCACCGGCGCCGTTACCTGGTTGCACAACGGGAAAGCAGTGGTATATAACCGCTATGTAAAAAACTACTTGCAGATATTTCTATCCGCCGTTCCCGATAAATAACTCAAAGTCCCTTACCCGTCACGAAATAATTTCCCATAATATCTGCAAATTTGCATACCCGTTGATCCCTTATCTCACCGGAAAGTATATATGAAACAAAAGATAAAATGGCGGGGTATTATCCTGGCGCTTACAGCAGCAATATTGTGGGGAATATCCGGTACCTGCGGGCAATTCCTCTTTATGTACCGCCACATCAATACCGAGTGGCTGGTTACGGTAAGGCTACTGGTAGCCGGTATCCTGTTGTTGCTGATAGCCATGCGCCAGCATCCTGTGGAAGTGCTGGCTATCTGGCGGGACAAAAAGTCGGCCGCACAGCTGCTGGTGTTCAGCCTCCTCGGTATGCTGGCCGTACAATACACTTTTTTTGCAGCCATTAAACATTCCAATGCCGCTACTGCTACCGTATTACAATACTCCGGTCCCGTGATGATCGCCGTTTACATGGCCTTGCATTCACGCAAGTGGCCAACCCTCGCTGAGTACCTGGCCATTATACTGGCCGTAGCCGGTACTTTCCTGATGGTCACTCATGGAAAAACCGACAGCTTATCTATTTCCGGCCAGGCATTGGCATGGGGACTGGGATCGGCAGTAAGCATGGCTTTCTACAGCATCTATCCCGCCGGGTTGCTTACCCGTTATCAAACACCCGTCATTATTGGCTGGGCAATGATCATCGGGGGCGCACTGCTGGGAACCATCCATGCGCCGTGGAACATTTCCGGTCAATGGGATATTTATACACTGGCATTCACCGCATTCATTATTTTGCTGGGTTGCCTGGTGGCATTTTACGCTTACCTTACTGCCGTTAAACTAATCGGGCCACAGACTACCAGCCTGCTGGCGTCTGCAGAACCGCTTTCAGCGGCATTGTTTTCCCTGCTGTGGTTGAAGGTCCCGTTTACTGTTATGGACTGGCTGGGTAGTGCATGTATTATCTCGACCATATTCTTACTGGCCAGGAAAAAACAACCGGCAAAGATTGATCTCAAAAAAGGTAACAAGGTATACCCCGTCTGAAAAAATACTTTTGCATCATTTAGCACAAACCAGTTGATACGTACCCGGCGTAACACCTTCGGTGCTCCTGAACAACCGGATGAAATAGTTGGTATCATTAAAGCCGCATAGCAGTCCTACTTCGCTCACCGTTTTGTTCCGGTCGGCCAGCAGTTGCTTGGCCAGCTTGAGCCGCTCACGGTTAATGTATTGCAGCGGCGTAATGCCGAATTGTTCCCTGAACCATTTGAAAAACACATTCCGGCTCAGGCAAGCCTTGTGGCACAACACATCTACGGAAATATTTTCCGTCAGGTGTTCGTGTATATAGTGCAGTACATAATGCAAACGGCTGCTGTTACTGTTAGTATTACTTTCCTGCGCAATCAGGCCTAAATGATCCTGCTGGATAATACGTATCAGCAATTCTTTTACACCCAGGTCGGCATATATGTCCCTGGCCCGGTCGGGACTGGAGCATACCCGCATTAATTTATCTATCAGGGCAGTGATATCCGGGTCGTTGTTGAAATGATGCTGGTTAAACTGCAGGTGCCAGTCTTTGGTTTCTGTCCGTTCACTGTTGTGATACTCATTTAAATAATCCAATGTTTTACCGATATAACCTGCATCCACGGCCAGCGCCATACATTGGGTAGGATTATTCATGGTGGCTTCGGGGAAATCGATCACCATCGTTTCGTTGGCAGGTACAATCACTGTTTCACCGGGGCGATAATCAAATGCCGGCTGATCGAAAAGATGCATGACCTTCTTGCCCTGCACCATGGTCGTGATCACGAAATTGTTGAAGGTAAGAGGGACCCGCCATGCTTGTTCATAACTTTCATAGATGTTTAGTTCACAGTTCTTTAAATTGAATACGCGCCTGTTTTCCACCAGTTGCTGCAGATGCTTGTGAGGTGTCAGCGCAACTGGTTGTACATAATGTTTTCCGGCCATGGCCAAAGTTTTAACCCATAACAATTTAATACAATTTAATTACCCGGCGAAAAGCAAGCATAAAAAAGCGGTTCCCTGCCGTACCGGGAACCGCCCTCATAGTGGATGTCATTATACTAATGGCTCATGCTTATATACTTAATTTCCCCTATAGCATGAGAGGTATACTCAATACCTTCAAAGGGCGTCGGCACCAGGGTGTCTTTTTCAAAATGGTACTGACAGGCCGGGCTATCGCCGAAGCGAATCAGGAACACGGTTCTGTCACTATTTTGTTCAGTGCTTATATGGAAAATGCCGGTTGTATCCCAAAAGTTCCCGTGGCGGCATAAGTACTGTCAGCATTCAAATACAGTATTCCCTTACTTCCCGCTTCGAAAATACGGTAACCGTCGATTCCCCTGGTGGCTGCCACTGCCCAGCTACCGGTAACCGGGCCTGGAGGGGAAGGTGTATTGTCTTTTTTACAGCCGGCCAGGTAAAAAAACATTTCATACATAGATGCGTTTAGGTATCAGAACGGTTGCCTGTAAGACGCGGGAAATCATAGAAAAGTTACACCGGCAGTTTATGGCGATAGGGCTGCCTTTCTATCAACTTATCATGTCAAACAAATTCCCATAGCGTCCTGATTATATCCCGAAATTAGCAGGCAATCAAAACCACCAAAATCACATTAGCATGAAAAAACTATTTCTGTTAACCTTCCTGGCGCCCATGATGGCGTTTGCCCAGGAGAAGGGTATCCATTTTGAACATGGCAGCACCTGGGCGGAAGTAAAAGCCAAAGCCAAAGCAGAAAACAAGTATATCTTCATGGATTGCTTCACCACCTGGTGCGGTCCCTGTAAGATGATGTCTGCGCAGATTTTCCCACAGGAAAAAGTCGGCAACTTTATGAATGATAAGTATGTCAGCGTAAAGGTGCAGATGGACCAAACCGCCAAAGACAACGAGGAAGTAAAACAGTGGTATGCCGATGCCCAACAAATTGAAAAAGACTACAGCGTTCGCGCCTATCCTACCTTCCTGGTATTTGCGCCCGATGGCCGCATCGTGGACCGCCAGGTAGGAGGCAGTGAAGCAGACCAGTTCATCAACCGTTTTACCACCTCTTTGGACCCTGCCCAGCAATACTATACCCAGCTAGATAAATACACCCAGGGGCAGAAAGACACGGCTTTCCTCCGCAAGCTGGCTTACCTGGCGCAGGACAAATACGACATGGACAATGCCGGTAAAATTGCTAAAGAATACCTGGCGCAACAGAAAGACCTGTACACGCCTGTTAACCTGGAGTTCCTGGGCAAATTCACCCAGTCCAGCAAAGACCCCGGCTTTGATGTGTTCCTGCACCACGCCGATAAAGTAAATAAAGCGCTGGGTAAAGATGTAGCTGAAAACAAAGTGATGGAAATTGCTGCCAAAGAAGATGTATATCCCCAGCTGATGAAGAAAGACAAGAGCGCTCCGGACTGGGAAAGCGTGGAAAAAAGCGTGAAGGCCAAATATCCATCTATTGCTGAAGAACTGATCCTGAAAACAAAAATCCAGTACTACAGCTATGTAAAAGATGCCAACAACGCAGTGGCTAACATTGTGGCCTATATGAAAAAATATGGCCACAAAGCAGATCCTCAGTCGCTGAATGAATTTGCGTGGACTGTCTTCGAAAAATGTAACGACATGGAGTGCATAGAGCAAGCCCTGGAATGGAGTAAACGCTCTTTCAAAGACAAGGAAATTCCCGCTTTCATGGATACCTATGCCAACCTGCTGTATAAAGCCGGTAAAAAAAGTGAAGCACTGGCCTGGGAAGAAAAAGCCATGAATAAGGCTGCTAACGAAGAGAGGAAAAATTATGAAACGACCCTGGAGAAAATGAAGAAGGGAGAAAAATACTGGGAATAGTTACACTATTTCCCGGAAGCACCGGTTCATTGAATGCTGTTCGCTTCGATGAACCGGTGTTTTATTTTTTGATGAGCTTGTAGACAAATGCGATAACAGGGTCGCCCAATTCCCAGGTATCAGTTTCCTGTTGCACCAGGGCCGCATTCTTCTTGCTGATATCCCGTAACGCGTTTCCTACCGACTTTCGCAGGTATTCGCTTTCCTTTGATTTTAATGCACTGATTAAGCCAATGGCCACTTCGGGATGATCTTTGAAATACGGGCGCCGGGTCCAGACCCGCAGTCCTTCTACAACGGCCCGGTTTACATTGGCAGAGGAACTTTGCAGCCAGCGCCGGATATCCGGCAACGATTTTTCATACCCTTTTGCCTGGCAATAATGATCGATCGCTTTGGCCAGCATCTCCTGTACCCGCCAGTTATCGTCTGTCGCCACTTTTGTTTCCAACAGCCGCAGGGCCTCCCTGTTCTCAGGCGCCAGTAGCCCCAGCAGGTAGGTGCCCAGCATCCGCTCCTGGTAACTTTCTCCCGACAATAAGGTAACTGCGAGGTTGAAATGGTTGGCTTGCCGGTCCTTCATGAGTTCATCCCCGGCTTCCATGATATGCTTAAAACCATGTTCTACCTTTTTCAACTGGGCGATTATTGACGACAACATTTGGAGCTCAATTGATCTATGCTCAAGATACGGATAATTACAGCTTCTTAGGAGGTATTCAATTAATGAACAGGAAAAGGTTTATTGCACAGATGTAATCCACCAGGTATTGCCAAATGGATCTTCTACTCCGCAGGTACGTCCGTAACTCTGGTCCGACAATGGCAATACTTCCTTAGCCCCTGCGTGGATGGCTTTCTGATAACTATCATCCGCGCTTTCTACGTAAATAAACAGGCCGGCATTCTGTGTTCCCCAGTTATCGTTGGTTTGGCCAAACATAATCACGCTACCGCCAATGGATATTTCTCCATGCTTAAACACTTTGGTTTCCTCGTCATACACCCGCATCTTTTCTATCGCGCCAAAGGCTTGCTGGGCAAATCCATAAAACTGTTCCGCATTTCTTATCACGAGATAAGGAATTACTTGCTGGTGTCCTGCTGGTACTTTCATCTTCATTAAATTTTAAGGTGAGATACTCGTACAAAATTGCCATACCCGGCTAACTTAAAATTGGAAAAAACCGACATTTATCCCTGCTCTTCATTCCGCCAGGCGGTAGCCGGCGACCTGCCGGAGAAAAACTCCCGTGGATGCAGGCCGGAAAAGATCTTAAAATCGTTGATAAAATGCGATTGATCGTAGTACCCGCACTCCAGCGCAATACTACCCAGGCTACTCACCTCACGCTTGTAAAAAGAAGCCGCTGCCTGGAAACGGACGATGCGGGAAAACAGCCGGGGCGACAAGCCCGCATATTGTTTGAACTGCCGCTCAAACTGCCGCTCTGATAAATAGTATTGCCCGGAAAGCTTCGCAATGGGCACCTGTGGCCGATAACGGATGATATCCCGGATAGCGGCAAACACCGGCAGTTCAATGGTATACCTTGCCGCCAGCCGCCGCTCCGTAAAGTTGCAGATAATCCTGCAACGTTCCCGGTTATCTTTCGCCAGCATTATTTTCTCTTCCAGTATACTCCCCTCGTGTTTCAGCAAGTAGCGCAGTTCTGCCGTTTCATTGGTTAGCTCTGCGGCGGGCATATCAAACAACAAAGGAATCGCGTGTGGGTAAAAGTAGACTCCGAATATGCCAAATCCTTCTTCAATGGTATATTGACGCAGCACATGCGTTACGCCATGCAAACCGGCAGTAAATGACTTGCTTAAACGACCGCCGGCAGTGATCTCGTCGAACTGTCCCCGGTAGTGAAATAACAACTCCACGCAGGCATCTGCCATATTATGATGCGTATATCCCCCTGCTCCTTCCATGATCCAGAAAAAGCGGATAAGATGTGCCAGGTGCGGCGGTGGCAGAATGGTATCATAACGCATATCCTAAATTACAAAGAATGTTTATCTTTTAGCCGCCTGCGCAGGGGCATCTTTGGTTAAACAAGCCATCACCGTTAATACCAGCGCTATAATACTGGCCCAGGTGCGTAAGGCATGCCAGTTGTTCCAGGCGCCGGCAAATGCTTTCCGGGCGGTGGCTGCCTGCTCCGCTGTAGCCCCGTTCACCACAAAAGCAGCCAGCTTATCGTTCAACGGTATATTACCCGCAACGGTAACGCCTAAAGAACCGATCCAAAATATCAGCGATGCTGCCAGCAGGTAGCCGGCCTTCCGCGAAAAAGCAGGACGCGCATACATCCAGGTCACCACCGGCAACAGCAAAGGCGCACCGAAAAAACTCAGGGAAAATGCAGGGTTAACGATAGCCACGTTGATCTTATTCATGGCCTCGATATAGGCGCCATCCGGTAAGCCCGCAAAAGCCGGGTTCACGGAAACAGAAAATGCGTAATACACGCCGGCAATAAGTCCTGTTGTAATAGTGGCCAGCGCCAATAAAAAAGTTTTCATCGTTGGAAGGGGGGTTTTATATTCCCATGGCAATATTACCAACCTCCCCCTTCCGGAAATAGAACAAAACCGACACTAATCAATATAGTGGTCGGCCGACTTGCCCGACTCCTTATGCCAGCCAGGGTTGAATATATCGAAGTAGTATAAACCTGCCTGCTTATATAGTTGTTGCTGGGTCTTTAAACGGTCCGTAAAGCCTTTAAAATTCTTGCGGTCTGCCGGCGTCCAGGCGGTTTCTGCCAGGGCGGAAATACGGGGAAAAAGGAGGAAATCCAACCTGTTGTCGTTATGCACGGTTTCCGTCCATATACAAGCCTGCACACCCAGGACCTGCGATGCATGCCCCGGTACGGATGGCAGCTCCGCCGCAGAAAAATTATAGACCGTTTCCAGCGAATTAAAGGCACCTTTTGCCCATCTGCGACCAATATGATGACTGCTATCCTGTACAAAATCAAAATAAAACGGTAACCGCGGACACAATACCACAGAATATCCTTTATCCAGTGCCATTGCCAGGGCTTCGGGCTTATCATGACGCCACCAGCACACAATGGTGCTGTCGGCCGGCAAGGTGGCAGTAGCAATTTCATCCCAGGCCATTACTTTGTTATGCAGCCGCAATACGGTATCGGCCATACGTTGTATGAAATAGTCTTCCACTGCTTTACGATCCTTCAGGCCATGTTGCTGTTTCAACCTGGTAATCCCGGTATCGCTGTCCCAGCCCGCATTGCCGAAAGTAACTTCATCCCCGCCAAGATGTATCATACCGGCAGGAAAAAGTTGAGCCGTTTCCGTTAAAATATCCGACAGGTATTGGTAAGTACCTTCCCTGCCTGGGTTGAACGTAAATCGCGGATACCTGTCGGTGCCGCCGCCATCAAATGCGGGATAGGCCCTGTTGGCCGCCGCAGCATGACCCGGCATATCTATTTCCGGGACCACGGTAATGTTGCGCAGCCCGGCATAAGCCACAATCTCCCGGATATCTTCCTGGGTATAATAAGCTGCCGGCGCAGTGGAATCAACGATATTCCCGATACCGCCTACAGTAGTCAGCAAAGGATATCTTCTAATTTCCAGGCGCCAGCCGGGAACATCCGTCAGGTGCCAGTGGAAACGGTTCAATTTATAAAATGCCATCCAGTCGAGCAGCTGCAGCACCTTTTTCTTCCCAAAGAAAAACCTCGATTCATCTAACATCAGCCCCCGCCAGGCATATTGCGGCGCATCTGTAATTTTCCAGCCATCTATGGTCAGCACACCGCCATGCGAGGTGGCCGCCGTACTCAATTGCAAAAGCGTAGCGATACCGTTAAAGATGCCTTCCCGGTGAGCGGCAGCAATGGTGATCGCCTTCTTATTTACGATAAGCGTATATGCATCTACGTTAGTATCCTTCCCGCTTTGCTTTAAATAAATAGTAGTAGCTCCTGCTTTTTTGCCCACCGTTACCGGCAACTGGTACCGCCGCTGCAGTTCCCCCCGCAGGTATACCGCCAGCGGCTGTAGCGAGGCATCGCCTGCGCAGATAACGGTTTGTGCGCTCATGGGAAATACGCCGGACTCTTTTACGGCTTTTACAGGCAGTGGAATCACCGGGCAAACGGTTTGTCCCTTACCGATAAAAAATGCCGCCACACCGGTCAGCACCAACAGGAAATGCTTCATAACGATTGATTTGATACAAAAAAGGCCCTCCAAAGGGCGAATGGCGGCCAAAATAATAAAAACAACCAGATACTGCAATAAAACAGCCTGTGTTTACAGGTCAGCCCTTTTATCCTACAACTCATCGGAAAATCGTTTGCCACCCGGCCATGCCGTTGCACTTTTGCTGTAAATTATGAAGGTATGGAGCGTTTGCAGCTATTTTGTATCGGCAGTTTAATGGTGATCAGGTCGCTATTTGCGGATACCAGCGACTTTAAGCTGGTAAAGCAAAACGACGCTATTGCATTATATGAAAGGTGGATTCCCGGCGCCGATGGGGAAAATGTAAGAGAAATAAAAGCAATATTCCTGGTAAAAACTGCTGTGCCCGCCGTTGTACGGCTTTTCAAAGACCAGGCAAAAGGACGGCAATGGAATACCAACGCGAGCGACTATAAAATTGCCTCCACCCCGGAAGCCGGGAGGTGGATTACCTATATCAGGTATGCCATTCCCTGGCCAATGGACGACCAGGATTGCTGCCTCTTATATATGTACCAGCCCACGGCAGGCAACCAGGCGGAAATAAACTTTGAAAGTACCTCCGACCACCGCTTTCCACTCTCCAACAAAATTACGCGGATTACAGGCACCCGGGGGAAATGGATGATGGAATCCGCCGGCAACGGGCAGCTGAAAATTACCTACTTCGTTACCACCGATCGCAGTAAGAAAATTCCCCGCTGGGTATCTGATCCGATCATTCACGACAACCTGTTTAAGACCATGACCAGGTTTAAAGATCTGCTCGAAAATGATGTATATGCCAAACAATAACTACACCCTCATTACCGGCGCCAGCTCCGGCCTGGGGAAAGAATTTGCCATTCAATGCGCCCGCATGGGCAGAAATATCATCCTGGTGGCCTTGCCCGGCAGCCGCCTCCGGTCAGTAGCCGACAACCTCATGCTGGAATATCCTATACAGGTAAAAGTATTTGAATTTGACCTGTCCAACGACCAGGTGCTCAAACAGGAACTGCAACGCATGACGGAACGGTATGACATCGATTTTCTCATCAATAATGCCGGCGTAGGCGGCACCTCTCCCATTACCCACACCTCACGCGAACGGATAGACGATATTATTATGTTGAATGTAAGAAGCACCGTACTGCTTACCCATCAACTACTGCCCCACCTACTCCGGCACCCGCAGAGCTATATCATGAACATAGCCAGCATGGCCGCTTTTACGCCCATTGCCTATAAAACAGTATACCCGGCATCCAAAGCCTTCATTTCTTCTTTTTCACTCGGACTAAAAGAGGAAATGGCGAATACAGGCCTGTCTGTAAGCGTGGTATATCCCGGCCCTATCATGACCAACTCCCATACCTCCCGCCGCATTATCAGCCAGGGGATCAAGGGAAAGATGGGGTTATTGTCTACCCCTGCTATTGCCCGCATTGCGCTGAAAAACACACTGGCAGGTAAACCGGTAATTATTCCGGGGATGATGAATAAAATTAACCATGCCCTGATGCAATTACTGCCCTTGTCGCTCAAAATGAGGATTGTATCCCGGGAAGTAAAAAAGGAAATACCATACGCATTATCTGTATAAAATGAATAGAAAAAAAGTACTGATTACGGGCGCCAATGGCTTCCTCGGTTCTAACCTGACCCGGGAACTGTTCCGCCTGGGATATGATATCCGGGTGATCATCCGCCCCACGGCCGATTTACAAGGCATGGCAGATATTCCCTGCGATGTTTTCTATGGACACATCGATAACAACGACCAGGTACATGAGGCAGTAAAAGGTTGCGATATCGTGATCCACGCCGCCTGTATCACAGGGCAGTGGGGCATTTCGTTCGACGAGTATGAACGGGCTAATTTCACCGCTACCAAATATATCACGGCCGCCTGCATCGCTCACCGGGTAGAGAAATTTATTTATGTGAGCACGGCCAATACCATTGGTCCGGGCAAGAAAAATAATCCAGGCAATGAACTCAATGGATTCACGCTGTTCCATGCCAACTCCGGCTATATCAACAGTAAGTACCTTGCACAGCAGTATGTACTGGAACAGGTAACGAGCCGGCAATTACCCGCGGTGGTGGTCAATCCCACTTTCATGATTGGCCCGCACGACGTAAAGCCCAGCTCCGGCCAGTTGCTGCTCTATGGGCTTAAACACCGGCTATTGTTCTATCCGCCGGGAGGAAAGAATTTCGTACATATCAAAGATGTGTGTCGTGGTATTATTAACGCCATCTCCAAAGGAAAAACAGGCGATTGCTATCTGTTGGCCGGGCAAAACCTCAGTTACGGGGAGTTTTTCCGGCTGCTGAAAAAAATCTCCGGCAAACGGCAAGTACTGATCCGCATCCCGGCCTTTGTACTGAAACTGGGAGGATTGATTGGCTCTATTCCCGGTATCTCCGGAAAATTAAACTATAGCACCGCTTATATGTTATGCCTGGATAACTACTATTCCGGCAAAAAATCCGAGCGGGAACTCCAATTAAGCTATACACCCGTAGAAACAGCTGTGAAAGGCGCATTTACCTGGTTTAAGGAAAATAACTATTTTTAGTAACAGACAAACGACCCGATGAATTTTCAAGAGAATGAAAAGCTATTTTCCAGCAAGCTGTTTCTGTACCTCTCCCGGATACTGATACTGTACACCTTTAGTACCATCTTCAAATCCTTTGACCACACCTTCGTAAAAGGACTGCGGATACTGGATTTCAGGGGACAAATGTTCAGTCTCTTTTACGTGGTATTCGGACTGATTGTATGGGAAGGCGCAGCCCGCCTGGCCGGTTGGTTGGAAAAGAAAACTATCCGTCATAACAATTCAGGACGGCTGGTGATCCTCTGCGGAGGACTGCTGCTGTACGGGATGATCGTGGCGTTTTTATTCGGATTCGGCTATGCAGCTTCAGACATCTTGTTGTTTCACCGCTATGAAGCCTGGGAAAGCTTCCGCAATTTCAGCTACGACCTGAACTTCGGCACCTTTATGTTTTACCTGCTGATCCTGACTTTCAATGGTATCATTTTTTATTACTCCGGCTGGAAAGAATACCAGCTACAGGCAGAGCGGCTAAAACGGGAAAACATACAAGCCCGTTACGACGCACTGAGAAACCAGATAGATCCGCATTTTTTCTTTAACTCGTTGAGTGTGCTGACTAACCTGGTATATAAAAGCCCCGACTTGTCGGCCGATTATATCACGCAGCTGGCGAAAACTTACCGGTATATCCTGGATAAAAAATTTGAGAACCTGGTCACCATCCAAACGGAGCTCGACTTTCTCGATGCGTATCTTTTTCTCATTCGTATCCGTCATCAGCAAAGCATACTGTTTAACGTAGTGCTGCCCGAAAAGGTGAAAGCTAAAGGCATGATACCGCCCGTGACCCTGCAAATGCTGGTTGAAAATGCCATTAAGCACAACCGCTTTTCAGCACAGGATCCCTTGCTGGTGAAGATCAGCGAAGAAGACAACTGCCTGGTAGTGTCTAATCATATACGCCCCCGCACCAACCCGGAAATATCTTCCGGCATAGGTCTGGAAAATATCCAGAAACGGTACGCCTTAGTTGGGAATAACAATGTAGTCGTGTGTCAGCGGGATGATCAGTTTATTGTAAAATTACCCATTATCACTTCCTCATGAGAATAGTAATCTTTGAAGACGAAATGCACAATGCAGAAAGGCTGATTCAACTGTTGCATAAATGTGATCCGGACATAGAAATCGTAGCGGTGATTGAATCCGTAGCAGAAGGACTGAAATGGATGGAGCTGCAACAGCGGGTGGACCTGATGATGATGGATATCCAGCTATCAGACGGCAACTGCTTTGAACTATTTGATAAAACAAAAGTACAAACGCCCATCATTTTCACCACTGCCTACGATGGTTTCGCTTTACAGGCATTTAAGGTAAACAGCATTGATTACCTGATGAAGCCTATTGAAGTGGAAGCATTGCGAAATGCGTTGAAAAAATACGAACAGTTCCGGCCGGCCAATAATTACACCCTGGATATCAGCCGCATTGCAGAAGAGTTCCTGCGCCGCGACAGCACCCGTTTTATTGGCAGGATCAATAACCAGTTGATTTACGTAAAAGCGAAAGACATTGCCTGGCTACAGTTTAGCAAAGGCACTACCTGGGCTACCACCAATGCCAATCAGCGGGTACCGCTGGATTATTCGCTCGACCAGATAGAGAAGCTGCTGGACCGGAACCAGTTTTTTCGTATTAACCGGCAGTTCATCATTCACCTGGACGCCATCAAAAAAATTACCACCTATTACAATAGCCGATTAATTGTTCAATTAGCACCTGATGTTGATACTGATGTTATTATTAGCCGTGAAAGAGTTACTGAATTCAAAAACTGGCTCGAAGGAAAGGAAGACCAGGCTTAGAGCAGAAAGCGGAAAGCATAAAGCAAAAAGCTATTATGGAGAATGACCAAAAACAATTTTTAGTAATTCGATAAGATCATTTTCCATAATAGCTTTCTGCTCTCTGCTACATTTTCAAATTCTTTTCGATCAACGCTCCCAGCTTCCCATAGCCTTCTTCATTGGGATGCAGCCCGTCAGAAAAAAGACTTTCATCAATTTTCCCATCTGGTTTCAGGAACAGTTTACCTGCATCCAGGAATTGTATGTCTTTGCCGGAAGGAATACGGGCGTAGAGCTTATTGATACCTGCTACCCTGCTTTCCATATCTCTCCGGGGTAAAAGTCCCATGAGAACGATATGCGTGGTGGGCAGCTTGGCTCGGATCACCTGCAGCAGGTATTTGAGGCCGTCTGTGATTTCTGCATCCGTATTGAGTTGCAGGTTGTTGGTACCAATCATGAGTACCAGGTATTTGGGGGCTATGCCATCCAGTTCGCCATGTTGTACCCGCCACAACACATTTTCTACGCGGTCCCAGCCAAAGCCCATGTTTTCAGCTTGTTTAGGCGCAAAGTATTTATCCCACGACTGGGTACCTCTCCGGGTGCGGGCTATTGGCTCTCCACCCCAGAAATGGGTGATAGAGTTGCCCATAAACACTACCTGTGGCTGATGTGTTTTATTGTATGCCATTACTTCCTGGTGACGTACTTCCCAATCGTATGTGGCAAAGTCGCGCCGCTGGGTAACGGCCGTAGCGGTAACCCCCTCGCCATTCTGCATGTGCAGGATCTCCCGGATCTTTTTTGTATAAGCGTTGGCGTAGTTCATCATGCCCAGGTCGTTAGGATGCGTACCATCCACCATACAATCCAGGTCCTGCCCTATCTCTGCTTTGGACAGCAGGCTGAGGCCCTTTACCCCGGCCTTTTGCAAGGAATCCACTACTTCCCGCAGGGTGGCGTTCACCTGTTCATAGGCCGCTTTGCTGTCGGTATTGGTTTCATCTGTTGTATATCCATCGTGCTCGGTGAGCAGGATGGGAATACCCGGCCGTTTGGTTTGCAACATAGTCACCGCATTGGTGATTCGTTTTTTCAGCTCTGGGCCTGCATAGGCGGCGCCGGTGAGATTGGGCAGGCAATCCAATACATAAAGGCGGGCGTTCAGTTCTCCCACCAAGTCCAGTACTTCTTTTTCCAGCCGGCCATTCCCGGAAAATGCCAGGTTAATGACCGGGCTTTCCAGCCGCCGGCCCAGGATATTGGTCCATGCCATGCCCGGGCGGGAAGCACAGGCGCCCTGCGCAATGGAAGTACCGTAAACGACTACCGGCGCTTCAGTACGCACAGGCAAGGGTGTAAACATACTTTCTGTTGGTACATCCACTGTTAGCCATTTTACCGAGTTGTATAAGGGCAGATACAGCGTATATTCCACATGTTTTACGTGTTGGTCTGCCTGTTTCAGGTGAGAAAACCGGTATACGATGGTGTCGCCAAAGTTATACTTGCCACCACACCACATCCATCTGCCATCAATACTTTTCGCATACATATCTACACCACTCACACCGGTGGCAGGCATATGAGGCGCCTGCTTATCATCAGCCACGGCATATTTAACGATAATTTCATCGGCATCTGTCCGGAAGCGCAGACTAAGGCCAGCACTGTTATTAGACAGTTTCCAAACGGGCGGGCGTACATCTTTCTGCGCCCTTTCCGGTAAGCGGTCGTAATAATTTCTAAGTCCTGTTTTCCAGCCTTGTCCTTCAAGTGCATACGTGGTATCGGTAGCAGGCGTCCAGGTTTTATAGGTGCGTGAAGCAGCTTGCTGCGCCATGCTTCCCGCTGTAGTGAGGAGAAGAATAGCAATCGTGGAGATTATTTTCATTTTCATATTACCAGGTAAATTGTAATTGCTTTTTTCAGTAGCGGATAAAATACAAAAAGCGGGACGATTCCTTCAAAAAAAAAGGATGACTGCTTAATAGTCTGCCACACAGCGGAATCCTAGCGTACCGGCACGATCCATACCAGGCGATAGCAACAGGTATTTTCCATACTGTGTCAGTTGCTGCGCCTGTGGAAAATACCAATAAGACGTTTGCGGGTGATAGTAACTACCTCCTTTCAGCACGGCCGAACGGGTATGCGCGTCGGTGTATTCATCGGTCCACTGCCATACATGGCCGGTAAGTGCCATCACGCCAAAGGGACTGGCGCCTGCCGGGTACGCATTGACGAAAGGTGGCGGATTCCGCTCCCGGCTGGTATCAGCCGGCGGGATACGGCTGGAATCGGCGGTCATGCCCCAGGGATACAACCGTTTGTCGTTGCCCTGGGCGGCATATTGCCATTCCCATTCATGCGGGAGCCTTTTCCCGGCCCAGGCAGCATAAGCCCTGGCATCTTCTATGCTTACCCACGTTACCGGGCGCTGCTCCCATCCGGCGGGATAAGTGCCCTGCTGCCAGTCTTTCAGGAAATTATGATCATCCGCCGGACGATAGCGGGTGGCATCCATAAATTGTTTGAATTGTTGGTTGGTAACCGGGTAGCGGTCTATATAAAAAGCGGGAATGGCCAGGGTGTGCTGATGGTCACGCTGCGGATGCGCCTCCCAGGGATATTGCACCCCAATGGCATTCGGCAGTTCATTGCCTTCAATCATCACCCCATGCGACTCAAACCGGTATTCCTTTGCAGCAGGAATAAGGATCATGCCTTCCGGTGCTTGTACAGGTTTCGTTGTGGTGGCAACCGGCGTAAGCCGTTGCATCAGGGGCTTGCTATCGGCCGATAGTCCGGACAAAGGTACGCGGGACTCTTGCCGGATCCTATCCAGGAAAGCACCAAAGCTTTTGCCGGTAACGGTATCGGGCAGAACGGCTACTGCACCATAGCCATAGGCTTCCATATTGAAACGCAGTGTCACATTGCCTTGTTCCTTTACGGGATGCAGTTCAATCCCGTTCCAGACGTCGTAATAACGCCAGCCTCGTTTAGCCGCCAGCGTTATTTGCAGGCCATTGCGGGCCACTGAGTCCCTATTGATGAAAGTATACAAGGTAGCTGCTTTGCCGGGGAATGCGGAGGCAAACACGCCCGGTTGCATCACCAGGATATGCGGTTCCCACTGTTCGCTGCTCCATACCTCAGGAAACTGCCGGTATATCATCCTGATTCGGCGAATGACGGCGGCATACCGCTCCGGCAGCTGGTTCCAGATGCCCCATATATTCTCCCAGGTATTATAGCCTATACCGTTGAAAAAGGCCGACTGTAAATCATCTGTTTTATTCACCGACCAGCGGTCGGTTACATGTACCTGGTGGCGGGGCTCCAGCCATTTGTACAGGCTCACGCCGGGAACATACCCAAAGGCAGGGCTGCCCCATTTTAACCAATAATAACCCCAGCTCATCGTATTCCAGGCTACCATCTTCAGGTCGCCGATATGTATTTCGGGTTGTAATACCAGTGGATACCCCATACGGGTATACGCTTCTTTAAAATCGAATGTTACGCCATTCATGGTATCGCCATTCAGTCCGTCAGCGCCCAGCTCCTTCATTTCTTCGGTGAGTGCAGCGGCCATGGGAATGGTTATTTTACGGGTGCCATGATCCCAGATCATAATGGGAAAGAACACCCGCACACCGCGTTGATGAAAGTCACGGATCATTTGCTTCACCGCCTCTTTTCCCCCGGGTAAGTCTGCCACGAGGTCAAATTGGTTGCGGTTATCAATCCCTATATTAGGATAGGTGGGCCATATTAATACAGCATCCAGTCCTCCATACCGTTTTTCGAGATCGTCCAGAAAGCGACCTACGGTATATTCCCGGTTCACCGGGTCATACAGGTAGCGGTCATGTGCCATGATCTGCGCATACATAAACGTAGTGCTGACCCAGCTGAGTTCCTTCCTGTTATATTCGCTACCGCTATATTGCAGCCTGTCTTTTTCGTGTAGCCGCCACTGTTGTATAGAATCTAACCATTGGGCCCTTTGTGAGGGGGATTCGGGGCCGGCAATGAGTTCTGACTCTGCTCCCTGTAACCTGATCTGCTGCGCAGTGAGGGCTGCGGGCAACAGTAAGGCGGCAACACCTAATACTTGTGCGATTTTTTTCATTGAATAGTGTAAGATTTAATTTGACTAATACCCCCATTTTTTCATTACCTGTAAATCAATTTTTACAGCATCCAATGGCGCCTGTCCCTGGTAGGATTCCTGCTCTATAATAAAGTAGCGGGTACCTCCTGACTGCTTGCCCAGGTCGATCACTTCCTTCACCGGGATCACGCCTTTGCCCAGTACCGTGCTTTCATAGCTGCTTCCCATTTCGCCTTTGGCGCTCTTAATTTCATCCTTCACATGCATGAGCTCAAAGCGGCCGGGATATTTTTTGATAATATCCAGGGCGATGCCACCCGCATGATACATGTTGCCGATATCCAGCTGCTGCGCCACCAGGGCAGGATCAGTACTGGTTAATATCAGGTCAAAGATTTTTTGCCCGTTCAACTGCTGGCTGAATTCAAAATCGTGGTTGTGATACCCGAACTTCATCCCGGAGCGTTTACACAGGGCGCCGCTTTTGTTAAAAACATCCATGTAAGCTTTGAAATCGTCGTAATTTTTACGGAGACTTTCATCCAGCCAGGGACTGATCACGAAATGCTGACCTACTGTGGCAGCATCTTCCACCGTGTATTTCCATTCATCGGTAAAATCTTTTTTCGTCGTATCCCAGTGTTCTTTGCGCATCACCGTATGACCGCTGGGCATAGACAAGCCCAGGTCGCTGAGCCGTTTTTTAAATTCTGTAGCGCTGTAGCCATAAAATTTCCGGTTGCTGTAGCCGGCATGTTCTACATACTTATATCCCATGGCGGCCAGCTGTTTGAGGGTGCCGGCGGGATCCTTCTTCATATCCTCGCGGATAGAATACAGTTGTATGCCTAATACGGGCTTCGATGCGGCGGCTGCCAGCAACGACTTAGGCAGCAGCGCAGTGCCGGCAATGGCCAGGCTTCCTTTTAACAGAAAATTTCTCCTTGAAATTTGCATAGTAACAGATATTTAAATGTGGATGGATATTTTTTTTTGTTAATTACAGCGAAAAAGCGAGATAGGTATCCCCGGAGGGTTTTCCCAGTTTACCGCCCCCGCAGCTGATCACCACGTATTGCTTTCCCTTCACTTCATATACCGCGGGTGTAGCAAAACCGCAGGCAGGCAGGGTCGTTTCCCATAGCAGCTGCCCCGTTCTTTTATTAAATGCCCTGAATTTGCTGTCGGCAGTAGCAGCAATAAACAGCAGGCCGCCGGCGGTAACTACCGGGCCTCCATAATTTTCGGTGCCGCTATGAATACCCCTGGCTTTCAGCTCCGGGTAATCACCCAGCGTATCTTTCCACAGCAGTTTCCCGGTATTCAGGTCAATGGCGCTGAGGGTGCCCCAGGGAGGCGATACGGCAGGATAACCTTCTTTCGTTAAAAATTTATTGTAACCAGTGGCCCGGTAAGGTAAATCTACATACGGATCTGACTTTTTCTGCACGGCCACAAAAGTGCTTTGCTGCTGCGTTTTCAGGTCGAGGATAAAAGTAGCCAGGGCGTGTTTTTCGCTACTGTCGAGCTGTTTGAAGGCGGGCATCATTCTTCTCCCGGCATCTACCAGCTGTGTAAATCCTTTTTCATCATAGCGTTGATGAATGTCCAGGAGTGAAGGGAAATTACCACCTCCTTTTCGCTCCGGTCCATGGCAAACCATACAGTGAGCAGTATACAGGCGTTTGCCGGCTTGTAGTTGCGTTTCTTTGCCAGCAACGGGCTTTGCATCGGCATCTACCATGGTGAGCACCCAGGGCATTTCATTAGCGTTTACATACAGGATGCCGGTGGCCGGATCAGCGGCAGGGCCACCCCATTCCGAGCCGCCATCAAATCCCGGAAAAATAACGGTGCCCTGTCGGGAGGGAGGCATAAAAAGATGGCCTTTCTTATAGGAGGCGAGCCGCGCCCGGATATCTGCATAAGACGCGTCGGATACCAGGTGGTTCAGGTCCTGTTCCTCCAGCGACTGACGTACAAAAGGTGCGAAAAAAGTGGGTACTGGCTGTGTAGGCGATAGCAGTTCTCCCGGCAATGCCGTATCTCCCGGTACAGGCGTTTCCGTAACCGGGTACAGGGGTAGACCGGTTTTCTTATCCAGCAGGAAGATAAAGCCAGTTTTGGTTACCTGCACTACCGCATCAATAGGCTTCCCCTCTTTTTTAACCGTTAGCAACATGGGTGCAGTAGGCAGATCCCGGTCCCATACATCATGATGTACTGTTTGATAATGCCAGATACGCTTCCCCGTGGCTGCATCCAGGGCCAGTACACAGTTGGCAAACAAGTTATTTCCCTTTCTCTTACCACCATAAAAATCATAAGATGCCGACCCGATAGGTGCATATACTACCCCGTTTTGCTCATCCAGGCTGAAACCGGCCCATGCATTGGCGCCACCGGTATGCCGCCAGGCGGCGGTGTCCTGCCAGGACTCATATCCAGGCTCTCCAGGCTGAGGAATGGTATGGAATATCCATTTCCGTCGACCACTGTGTACATCATACGCCCGGATATAACCTGGCGCACCACCCGCTTCTTCCGATACCCGGGTGCCGATAATGATCAGGTCTTTATAAATAATGCCGGGCGTGGTGGAGGTTATATACATCCCATCCATATTCCATCCCATATCCCGGTGCAGGTCTACAAAGCCGCTATCCGCAAAAGTTGTAATAGGCCGGCCAGTGGCGGCATTGATACAGTATAACCTGGCACCTACTGTATAAAACAGGCGTTGATCAGAGGAGCCATTATCATAAAATGCCACGCCCCGGCAGGTGTTGGAAGGCCTGGTATGCGGATCAAAGACCCACATCTCCTTGCCGGTGGCGGCATCTACCGCAAATAATTTCAACCCCGCAGAAACGCCGTATAGCCGGTCATCCACTACTATGGGGTTTACCTGCATCTGCGTCATTTCTTTCGCATCGCCGGTATGATAGGCCCAGGCCACTTTCAGCAGTGATACATTACTGGTGTCGAGCGCCGTTAACGAGCTGTAATGGATATTTTCTTTACTTCCGCCATATACCTGCCAGGTATGATGCGACTTATCTTGTAGAGTACAGGCAGCCCATAACGTGGAAAGGAGCAGCCACCGGAGCGGAGTGGAACGCATGAAATTAGCTATTGGTTTTCTATTCCTTTAAAAATATACTTTTTAAAATAATTTTTTAAGAAAACTACAACAGCGGTGGGAGAATCTTTCGGTTAACATCTTCCAATAAAAAAATCCCCCTGCACTGTAGCATAGGGGGACCTTATAAGGTTGGGATATACGGTTTATCCTTTTACTTTAATCACCAGCAGCCCTTCCGGTACATCGCCAGGATGCAGCGCTGATAAATCCACTACACAATCTTTTCCTTTCTGCATCCATTTCACTGCCTTGCCGGCGCCCAGCACGCTCACCGCGGCTCCTTTAGCAGGTACAAAGTTGCGGATGGTCACTTGTTGCTGGTAGGCTGGTACAAAACAGTACAATGCTCCCGGCTTAGTGGTAAAGAATAGCTCGATGTTGGCATGATCGGCCGATTTCTTCACCAGGTCATTTACACTGTAATGCGCCATATACGCTGCCTCCTTTGTTTCCGGGCGTTTGCCATTGCTCCACTGCCGGCTTTCTTTCCATGGTTTGGTGTCGTAAATGCCTTCTCCGTTTACTTCCAACCATTTACCGATGTCAAGCAACTTCTGCTGCATGATCACCGGGATACGTCCATCAGCCGTGGGGCCTATATCAAGCAACAGGTTGCCGCCTCTCGATACAATATCTACCAGCATCAGCACCAGGTCGCTGCTTTTCTTGTAATCATCGGCAGTTTCCATACGGTTATAACCATACGACTGCCCTATTCCCTGACTTTCTTCCCAGATCACGCCGGGCTGCATACCGCTGCCATATTCAGAAGTCAGGTAAGTAGCACCGTTATTTTTGCCCCGGGTATTGTTGCCCCAGCGGTCATCTATCGCTACTTCGTCTTTTACAGGCGACTCATTAAACAGCCACGCCAGCAGCGAAGGGCTATGCCAGGCGGTATCCGACATCTCCCATTCTCCGTCAGAAAAAATAACAGAAGGTTTATAGCGGGTCACCAGGTCTTTGAACTGAGGAGTCATTACTTCTTTTACATAACGCTGACGGTCCTTCAACCACAGCGGGTTAAACCATTCATACAGCGAATAATAGTACCCCATCTTCAGCCCTTCCTTCCGTACTGCC
Organism: Chitinophaga sp. Ak27; assembly: GCF_012726295.1. Classification (GTDB taxonomy): domain Bacteria; phylum Bacteroidota; class Bacteroidia; order Chitinophagales; family Chitinophagaceae; genus Chitinophaga. The sequence continues at coordinate 759,245 of NZ_JABAOB010000001.1, forward strand.
TCCGTGAGGTCGCCCAGCAAATCGCGTTTAGGCGTGCCCGTCACCGCATTCCAGGAATGGCCCCAGGATTCATTGGCTTGTTTGTTATCCCACAAACAATAACCTTCGTGGTGTTTGGAAGTTAATACCACATATTTAGCACCTGAGCGGCGAAACACCTCTGCCCACTGCTGCGGGTTAAAGAGCGATGCAGTAAACTGACTTTCAAATTGCTCATAAGGAGTGCCTTTCCCATAATTCTTATCGTGAAATGCCTGCACCTGGGCATGAGATCCTTCCTGCGTGCCTCTCAGGTTGTACCAATACCATTCAGAATAGCCGCCCGGGCCTACTACGGCATAAGATGGCACCGCATATACACCCCAGTGAATAAAGATCCCGAACTTGGCATTGTTAAACCATGCCGGAATACCCCGCTTATTCAGCGACTCCCAGTTGGCTTCATACTTTTGGGCAAAAACAAGTGAAGTACTTAGCAATAGTAACAACAACCCGATACAACGTTTTTTCATAACTCGTTTTTCATTTAAATCTATACGAACTCAAAAATAGCAACTTCCATTAGCCATAGTAATGGTATTTTCTCTGAGTATGATAATTACTTCCCATCGCGGCATCTTGCGGTCTCACCGCAACATTTTCGGGTACTATCTACACCTTTTCCTATATCTTCCTATTAGCATTAATTTCACCCGGCTACCGGATAAAAGCGAAAAATCTGTAGCTTTAAGGAGCGCAACAAATGAGCATTCGTATTCCATTCAAAAAAATAACTATTGCATTACATATCCTGATCTGGAGTGTACTGCTGCTGCTACCCTACCTGGTATCCAACGCTGCCAGTGAATATAGTATTGGCGCTATTCCCGGGCTGTTCTTTTCCCTGACAGTAATCATTCACATGGCTATATTTTATATCCATGCGCTACTGATTTACCCAGCCCTTTGTAACCGGCAATACTGGTGGTTATACGTTCCGGCTGTACTCGTGCTGATCGGTGGCTCCTTCCCGCTGAAATATGCGATAATGGCCAACTGGTTTCCTGAAATGCTACAGCATTATTCGGTATACAAATTTGTATTTGCCCCTTCCGTAGGCATCTATTTCGTTAGTGTGGTGTACTGTAAAGTGGTAGACAGGATACGGGCAGAAAATATCCTTAAGGAGAAACAGGCAGAGCAACTCAGCACAGAGCTCAAATTTCTCCGGTCGCAGGTAAGTCCGCATTTCCTGTTCAATGTACTGACAAACCTGGTATCGCTGGCCCGGAAAAAATCTGATCAGCTGGAACCTGCCCTCATCATGCTTTCCGACCTCATGCGCTATATGCTGTACGATACCACCGGGAAAAAAGTATTGCTCAGTAAAGAGGTAGCCTATCTTAACAGCTACATCTCCCTGCAAAAGCTGCGCTTTGGCAATGATGTCAGGATCAATACGCATATTGCTGCCGATGCGTCCATCGCTCATTACACCATAGAGCCCATGTTGCTGATTCCTTTCGTGGAAAATGCTTTTAAACACGGTACCAGCTATACGGCCCAGCCGGAAATCAACATTCGTTTAACCGTTCACGATGCCATTCTTACTTTTGAAGTAGAAAACAAATTTGACGACGACCCACAGTCCAGCAAAGATAGTAACTCAGGTATCGGCCTTGCCAATGTACAATCCAGGCTGCAGCTGCTCTACCCGGGCAAGCACCAGCTGTCGATAGTACGGCAGGCGCCCTTATTCCATGTAACACTTATCCTCCAATTATCATGATACGCTGCATTGCCATAGATGATGAACCCCTGGTGAGGGAACTACTGGAAGATAATATCCGGCAGGTACCTTTCCTGCAGTTAGTCGCTACCTGCAAAAATGCAATGGAAGCACTCGCCATTTTGCAGCGGGAAAAAATTGACTTGTTATTTCTCGATATACAAATGCCGGGAATCAATGGTTTACAGTTATTACAGTCGCTACCACAGCCCCCCCTGGTAATCCTTGTAACCGCCTACGAGTCGTATGCCCTGGAAGGCTTCAACCTGCAGGTGGTCGACTACCTGCTGAAGCCTTTTAGCTTTGAACGCTTTCTGAAAGCCTGTAACCGGGCCAGTGAACTGTTCCGGCTAAAACAACCGCCAGTGGCCAGCTCCCATGAAGTACCAGCCTTCTTTGTGAATGTAGAATATACGCAGGTAAAAATTGTACCCGCCCAGGTGATCTATATCGAAGCATTGAAAGACTATATCAAGATACATCTCCTCCACCATCCCAAACCAATACTCACCCGCATGACACTGAAAGCTATGGAGGAAAAACTGCCTGCCCCCGCTTTCATACGTACTCATAAATCCTGGCTGGTAGCAGTCGACAAAATCACTACGATCAAACGCGACCTGGTTTGTATCGGTGATATCGAAATTCCTGTCAGCGAATTTTACAAAGACAATGTCAACAAACTGCTGAACCAGTAAGCTTTTCCCATTTCATCTTTAAAGAAAAATGACAGTAAGCGATCAAGATGGTATCCGCATCTGTAATATCTATAACTACATTATGCAAAGCCACGACAAGGCCATTACCAGGGAGATGCTGCAGGCCCGGTACATATGATACCTCACACGTTCTGCCGCTTCCTCAAGAAACATACCTTGTATACCTTTGTATCTAAGCTGTCACCGGTGCTTCTCCCAGTCAATATTTAAACAGGTATTTTTATAATGTGGAATAAATGCTTTTAGTTTTTATTCTCATTATTTTAAAATTATCTAGTAACCTACTCTGCAAATATTGTTGCTATTAGAATCAATAAAGCATTAGTAAATCCAGTTAAGCGTTACTAACTTAGTTTTAGTGCAGAATTTAGAAAACCCTTAAATACAAGCAACTTGATAATCATTATGTAACTGTCAGCTAACTAAACCTCAGTTCACAGATAGTTTTGCAGGTGTGAGCCGTATGTTTGTGAGCCTGTAATGCCCCCTATGCAATAAGGATGGCTATCTTATACGCCAGCCTTGAGCAAATCAATACTCCCAATTAAATAAACTATCGCGGTACGTTTGAAATAAAATCTCACACAATTATACTCTTACCAACAATTTAAACTAAAAACAATGTTAATGAAAAAGTTAAAGTGGTCGATTATCCCGGTTCTGGCGGTGCTGCTGCTATCCTCCTTCACGGGAGATGATGAAAGCAACCCTTATGGCACTTGTGACAAATCTAATCAGAACCCCTGCAAAATTACCAAGTACGACGGAACGGTTATAACCAACTCCACTGGTGCCTGGATTGCTCCCTGACAATTTCCTGGTGACAGGGCAAAGCATTATTCTTAACCCTTATTATCATTAAAAATTTAATCTACAATGAAAAAAATTGCATTGTTATTTAGCGCTGTTTTTGTTTCGGCGCTGCTCTTCTCGTTTACAGATGGCGACGAAGGTGGTGGTAAAGTTGGATACTACTGCGACCAAAGCACATCTACCGCCTGCACCTTTGAAAATACCACAGGAGGTTACACTGTTTATTCAACAGGATTATTGAAAAGATTTCTGTAACATAATTTCAATACATTTCATCCTTAAAATAAAAAACAATGAAAAAACTTATCCTATCCTGCGCGGCTGTAGCATTGGCACTGAGTCTTTCCTCCTTTGCCGATGGTGATGAACATGGCACCCGAACAACCTGTGATGCTCTCAACAGCCAAAGCTGCATCGTAATATTTCAGGATGGCACAAAGGTAAATGCAACCGGATATGCTACAATCATCACTCAATAACCAGGCTACTTCATACGAGAGAGTAGTCAACATCAGATAGTTATTACAAATACCATTCAAACCCAGGAGCCTGTTTGGGAGTTCAAAAACATACTGAAAATCCTGGCAGGCTCCTTATATATTCCATTACTGCCCAGGCAAATCCTGGCAGATTCATATTAATTCTATGCGGAAGATTAAAAAAATATATACTTCTTTAGCGACCTGCGGATGCGCGGTGATACTGCTCCTCTCTGCATGCAGTAATTACGACAATAATGCCTCGTATCGTGGAACTGTACACGTAAAATTCAAAAGCGAAAAGTATAATTACAGCTGGGATTTCACAAGAGATTATACCGACACACTGATTGTTTCAAAAAGAAAAATCTTTTCGGAGGGAAACACATCCTCCGTTAAATACTTGAACAATGATACCCTTTCCGTCCAGGACTATAGGAATGGAAAAATCTGTTTCCTGGACTCCAGCCTCAATACCATTCTTACATTCAGCGGCGGCACCCATGCGAAAGAAATCATGAATTATGACTATACGGTCGGCAATCTGCGGGTATATGATTTCACCACCAGAACACCGAAGGTGTTTAAACTGGAAAATGCCAGCACACAATCTTTCAGCCTGTTGAGATCATATAATATCCCAGATAATTCGGGCGTATATAGAGTTGGCTTTCTGCAAGGAAACAATATCATTTATGCTTATCCCAACCGGCAGTTTAGTGACCTATCCTTTATCGTTAGAACTGACAAGGACAGCACTAATGACATACTCGGCCTCACGCAACTGCTAGGCAGCAATAAAAAGATAAACGCTCCGGAGATGTCGTTCGACGGAGATTTCGTTACTCATCCCACTTCAAAATATATGGTGTATGCCTGCAAATTCGGCGGCTACTACTTTGTATTTGATACAAATACCGGCCAATATAAATACTTCGCACAAACAATTGATAAAACTCCAGCACCTGTTGCTTCCTACATTAAAATAACGCCGGATGTCAAACACCTGGAGAATCAGCCCAATATCATGTTCTTCCCTGGGGCTGCAGTATACAACAATATGCTTTTTATACTCAATAATATATCTGAGCATAAAGATAACAGTATTGATATGTACAACCTCGATTCCAAGGGTGCCTATGCAGGATCAGTATCACTGCCGAATGCAGATGGGCACAGGCCAATCAGCATAGCTGTTACGGGAAATGAAATAGCTGCACTATATGAATCTAATATCCTGGTCACCTACATCAGAAAAAGCTACAATGAAAAATAAGTACAGCAATGGAGGAAATATGATCCTCGCAACGGCGCTGGCTTACCTGGCCATCACCCATTTCAGGCACCTGAACGCCTTTATGTTCAAACTTGGCATGAGTCATCTGTTTACCCCCACAATTGTGGGCATCTTGGCATATGCCCTCCCGCTGCTGAATGTTCTGTCATTAATACTGGTTGTGATGATTGGAAACCGCATGACATATTTACTGGCCGCGCTGATATTTCTGCTCTATACGACCTACAATATTTACCTGCTGATATCCACCGGTAGTGAATGCGGATGTGCAAATGTATTATTCAACATCGATCTACGGATTCAGGCGGTTACATTCCTGGTATTATCTGCTATTTCAGCTTTCATGGGTTTAACATACGCAAAAAACAGGAAAACAGTATCGCAGCATATTTAGCATACGATTAATTGAGATTATGAAAATATTTCTTACAGCAACAATGCTGCTCCTTTTAATTTGCCGGATGTCCTTTTCACAGGAGATTCAGAAGATCCGTATCGACCCATCCTCGGCATACGGCGGTACAGCATCTGAATACTTTTCCAAGATCGAATACATACCATTGGAGTCAACGAAGGAGAGCCTTTTCGGAGACGTAACGCAGTTAATTATCACTGACAGTAGTATCATCATCTACGACTGGGATACAAGATCGACCCTCTTCTTTACCCCCGGAGGAAAATACATCACGAGGATCAGAGGAAAGGAAAATATGTATTCTAATATCAATTACGAACAAGCCAGTCACCGGGTTACCGTATCTACCTATAATCCATATACCTACAATGTTGAGTTAAAGTACTATTCATCGACGGGACAGCCTCTAAAGATCAAACCCCTTACGCTTAAATCAATGGAAGAAAGGAACATGCTACCTTTAGGAGACGGATACTACGTAACCACCAGAAACTGTTTGATACGCCCGGGAAAAACACCGGTGGACAGTACCGTGGGACTGGTGGAAATATACAAAAACAATCAACTGCACAAGTCCATGCTTCCCTGCAATCAGCAGAAAGACATGTCGTTTTGTACACTGATGGGTTGGCTGCGACTTGGGAAAGTAGTACAGAACAACTCTGTATACGTTTCTACTCCATTACGGCATGAGGTATACAAAGTGAGCCGGGATACCGCCGTCAAAATGTTTCAATTTGTTTTTCCGGGCAATAGAAGTTTTTCGGGACAGATACTCGACTCCCATGACAAAACCCTCCTGAATAACATCCGCGACCAAATCTCCAACGACATAACAAAGGTGATGGACGTTAGTAATATTTTCTTCAACAAGAATCTCTTGTTTTTCAAAATCAATACCAGGGTATACATCTCTAAAGCAGGAACAGACAATACCAGTATTTACAATTTCATATATGATACAACATCCGGACGCCTGTCGGCACTGGAAAGAATCACCGCCGATGCTTCCAATTTCTTCTTGCCACTGTTCGATTACCGTGTCAGTGTTTTTGGGCTGGAATACTACAATGAGAACTTTTACAGCAGTATTTCCTCGTTGAAAATGTTTACAGAAAGAGATAAGACAGCCGACCGGCATCCTGTTTATCCGAAAAACCTGGAAGAATATTTCAAAACGCAGGACAGGAAAAGCAACCCGGTTATTGTAAAAATGAAATTGAAGTAATAACAATAATATGATCAGTGCCGTATGCTCATTCAAAAAGGTATAAATACTGGCAGAACAACTTTGAAGCAGGGACATGACAAATAATTCGTTCGCGGTACTCCATGCCAAAGCCAGTAGCATAATATTGTGTATCATGCTACTGGCGTCCGGTTTGTATGCACAAGACAGCACCGGAATAGTGAAAGGAAAGGTAAAAGACTCCAGCTACAATTTTGTACTCAGTAATGCAACTATAGCGGTTTACAGACTGAAAGACAGTTCCTTACTGCAGTTTTGTATCCCTAACAATTTTGGTGAATTCTCTTTACCCAAACTCCCTCTTCGTGATACCCTCAGCATACAGATTACGCATGTGGGATATACCACGTACGAGAAAACATTTGTTATCCGACCTGATAAAAATCCGCTCAATCTGGATTGGATATATCTCCATCAGTCGTCAAAAAACATCGGGGAAGTAGTGATTACCGCGGTTGCACCCGTGAGCATGAATGGGGATACCCTGGAGTTTAATCCCCGTGCCTTTAAGACGGAAGCGAACGCTACTGCTGAGGACCTGATGCGGCGCCTGCCGGGGTTCACCATCTGGGGCGATGGGGACATTACATTTAATGGGAAGAAGATTACCGCCTTATATGTGGACGGCAAGCCTTTCATGGCAGGTAACGACATAACAGTAGCCAGTCAGAATTTACCGAAAGAAACACTTGACAAAGTGCAGGTGTACCAGCAGCGGGATGAGAAAAATCCCCTGGATTCCACATTAATGGCTAACCTGAAACTAAAGGATGATAAAAAAACTGGTTACTTCGGCAAACTAAGTGCAAGTTACGGAACAACCCAACGATACGCCGCAGATGGTATGATTAGCGGGTTCAATAAGAAGATGCAGATTAGTGCAGTTGGCGCTGCAAATAACGTCAACAAAATAGCCAGCAGTACGGATGGATTGATCCATAATAATTCCTACAAAGGTGAAGGCAACAATATAGACTACCAGCCTAATTTCACCATGGCAGGACTGAACAGACCAGTAACTGCAGGACTAAAATTCCAATACGATTTCTTACCCGACGTGCAATATCAACGGAGCGAGCGACTGAATACAGATTATTTCATAGATCATAACAATACGCTGATAGAAGGAAACACCATTACGAAAACGCTACTCAAGCCGGACAGTATACTGATCAGGCAATCAGATAACTCTCGCACAAACATTTACACCAATCAGAAATTTGCTGCAAAATATCAAAAAGATACCAGGAACTACGCGCTCACCATCGAGGCGCAGGGCACCATCGCATCCAGCCATTCGATAAATAAAAGCGACGACGAACAGAAAAGAGAAGATGCCGGTATACTAAGCAATAGCACCTCCTCGGAGGAAAACCGCCTGCTTTCAAAAAATTCAACTTTTTCAACGGAATTTACAAGGAGAAACGATGGCGGTGGTATTGCTCTTACCAAGCCGAAAAGGGTGCCTACCGGCTTTACTATCCGCTATACTTTCGGCATTGCGGACAATGAAGGCAGTGGCAGTAACCGTTCGTTGTTTATTGCAACACCATTGTCCGGACAGGCAGTGCAGAAAGCTTATGACCGAATCTATGGAAAACGGAACAGTGAACTTAAAAATCATACTGTATATGTGCAATATCCTTACCTAAAGCAATTGATTTTCGGTAAAGGAAGATTGGGAGATATTGATCTGAAAATTGGCGGGACCGGCGATTTCAGGGATAATCGCTATACTAACGAGGCATCTGACCTGGATACGTTGAACAAAGCCTACGTACAGAACAGTTATCTTACCGGCTGGCGGCGAGAAAACATCAGCAACCTTCAGCCTGAGCTCGTAGTATCCAGACTGTTTTTCAAGGGGCTTACCAACAGGTACAATAAATATGTAACTATCAACCTCATTGCCAGAAGTCAGTACTATTCATTGCGCGATAACGCCACACAGGTCATTCAGAACCTGCAATACCACTATAACTACTTTATACCTCAGGCATCCGTTACCTATAATAACCACCAATATGGAAACTACCAGGCCACCTATGATTTCAGATTTGAAACCAATGTAGTTTATCCGCTGGTGAATCAGATGGCACCACTTATTGACAGTACCAATTTATGGCTCCTGCCACAGGCCAATCCTGGTATTCGGCCAGAGTACAATAAACGGTATGCCATCAGCTATACCTTTGAAAGCAGGAGGCACAAAAACCCATACAGTTTTTCGATAAGTGCCGATTATACGCAAACTGATAATAAAATGGCAGACAGCAGTTTCTATGACAATACCGGCAGAACCCTTATTTACACTGTAAATGTAAAGGGGGGGCACTACTGGCATACCACTGCTGGCTATAAGAAGGCATATAGTCCTAATACCTACAATACATTTGAGTTTACTACATGGTACAATATTAACAGGTATGATAATCCGATGTATATTAATAAAGCAGCGGATATATCAACAAGCATCGCACACAGCATAGATGTACAGTTGGGATATGCCTACAGGGATATCATTGCCTTTAAGCTGCAACAGGGCCTATCCTACTACAACAGTATTCAGCGCAGCAGCAATGATGCTGCTTTCTGCAGTAACAACCTGTTTACCCGTATCAGCGGCACATTGCGACTCCCACAGTCTCTCAGCTGGAGCAGTAATATCACCTATAACCGAAGTACTGCCAACAGACTGCCCGCTGTGAACTACACTATATGGAATGCAAGCCTTGCTTATCGGTTTCTGCCGGCGAAACAGGGAGAAGTTAAGTTATCCGCCCTGGACCTGCTCCGTCAAAACAAAGGCGTGATCAACACAGGCGACAAGAACATGCAGACCTTTGGGTATAATAATGTGCTACAGCAATATTTTATGCTCAGCTTTTCATACTACCCCAGGAAATTCGGAAAATAACTCCCCTTGGAGTTTTTCGGAGACTAACAATTGATACAATGATTACAAGATACATAATTGTTTTACTGGCCGGTTTTTACGCTACTAATCTGACTGCGTGCCGCACGACTGGCAACAGACCTTCCAGCGTGTTCAACAGGGATTCTATCGCATTAATGACAAGTGATAGCGCTTTGGTGGAAACACGTATAGAAGATAGTTATGAGAAGATATTAGTCCCTCTGTACTACGATGCATGCACAACGGACGAGCGTACGGATAATTTTTATAATCCGGTACCTATTAATCGAAACGATAAATGGTACATAAATGAATACTATCAATTGGACAAGATAGGGATGTGCCGGAGGATGCAAAACATCATAGCAGAGAATGTCTCTACTGGCAACATTAATCGGAATCGCTGGGAGGCCGAGTGTCTATTCCTGGAGAATATGGTTTATTATTATTGGGTACAGCGATTTGGAACCTTAAACCTGGATACCCAGGTGGCAGACAGCATTTTTATCCCCAATCCCAGGCAGGACGCGCTCGCTACCACTTACCGTTTTATCATCCACAATTTTCAACGCTGTGCTACTGAATTGCCTGATTCTTGCAGCAAACAGCGGGCGTCAAAATTTGCGGCGTTGGCCATGCTAACACGGGTAGCTTTGCAGGCTGCTGCATATGTGCCAACCGAAAGGCAAGCATATTTAAATCTGGTAATGAAATCGGCCAAAGCAGTTCTTCAAAACAAGGCGTATAGGATAGACCCTGACTATAAAGAACTCTTTAATAATTCCGCGAAGGCACTTTTCAGCAACGAGGTGATTCTTGGCATATATAAATCCAGGACCAGCACCACATTTCAGCAAACGCTCATGCAGGATTTAGTGATAAACCAGTCCAACGAAAAAATGAAACCCGGTTATGGCCCTCCCTTGCAGGAAAGTTTCGACGGCTGGTCCAAGCGGTACCCCACCCAAGACCTGACAGATGCCTACCTGGTAATTGACAACGACGGCTTGGCAAAACAATGGCGTGAAAGCGCTGCCTACCGCGGATATGAACCAGGAAAAAGTTATATTTCCAGCACTATTTACGCACATCGGGATAAACGATTTTATGCCAGTATCGTATACGATTCCTCCGCTTATTTTAGCAGTACAGCATTTATAAGAGATAGCGGAAACTTCAGTATTAACGCCAGGATGGATGGCAACCTGTTATCACCTACAGGATACTATGTACGGAAATTTCTGTACGAAACGAAGAAAGTCTGGTACATAGATGGAACGGACCATTATTTTCCTGTTTTACGTTTGGGAGAAATTTGGCTAAACTATGCGGAGGCATTGCTACTGAGCAACGACAAAGATGCGATCGCTGCAATCAATAGTACTCGCACCCATCATGGCGGGCTACCTCCGCTTAACGGCAACACCTCCCTTCCACTCCTGTGGAATGCATATAAAACGGAAAGGCGTGTGGAACTGTTTTTTGAAAATGACCGTTACTGGTCGCTCCTGCGTTGGGCCAGGCTTAACAACCAGGCTACTGTACAAGAATTGCGCAACCCAGTTGAAGCCATACATATTTCAGCCGATGGCAAAAGCTTTGAAATCACCGGTATACTGCCCCCCGTAAACAGGAATGATTTCGCCTTTACCAGTCAATTGCTGCTTCCATTACCTCCCAATCCCGTTAATCGAAAATAGTACGTATGCAGACAAATTACAGTATTCCGGCTTTTATACTTGTGCTACTGATAGTATCCTGCAATTTCAGGACACAGCATACGGACATAAATCAGCTGATTCAAAAATATTCGGAACATCCTGAAGATTCTGCGAGACTAGAAGCTGCCGTATTCCTCAGGGAGCAGCTGGAACAACAGACTTCCGAGAGAAATATAATTTACAGTGTAGCCAACAATCAAACTGTTCAGGTTAACCTGGACAGCGTGAATCTCCCGGCCTTCCTAACTGAAAATGGCCTGGCTGTTCGCACGGAAATAATACAGGACGAAGATATTCTTTCTGCGGATCTATTGATGGCTCAGATAGATAGCTACGACTTCTACCTGAAAAAATGGAAATGGAATCGTAAAGCTGACAAATACACATTGCACAACTATTTACTGGCGTACAAGATTCACAAGGAGGAGCCACAGCGGTGGCGTGAATATTTCTTTCGGGAAGAAGGCCGGTTATTAAAAGAAGTATTAGCCGCCAATAAATTTGAGGGGCAGCGCAATACCGATAACCCGGCTGCCATTACCGCAAAGGTACTGGACATGGCCAGCAAATGGTACAACTTTGAAGATCAGTCTTTTAACAGATACGGGAGCATGTCTTTCGCTATGATGAAATGCGTCAGAAAGGGGAATTGTTACTTTGGCGCGTACACAGGTATCTATATGCTGCGAAGTTTCGGCATCCCGGCCGCATTGGACTATGTTCCATACTGGGGATCCAGAAATGGAGGTCATGCGGAAATAGCGGCTTTAGACTCCACCGGTGTGATAAGCCCCATCCCTGGTCATGCATTAGGACTCGCAGCAAAAGTGTTCCGGATAAGTTTTATTCCCACCACCATCTGGAAAGACTCCATCAGGCCATTCATGGGTACAGATTCGTTCCTGTTAGGCAGCATAGCACATGATCACTGGCTGGATGTTACATCCATTCATACACAGACGGCTGATATCGACTATTTGCTTCCACAAAAAACGACCAAACGGATTGCTTATATCTGCGCTTTCAACTATGGCGAATGGACACCCGTGTATTGGGGCAGGATACAACGAGGCACACTGGTTCATGTAAAACAAATGGGAAAAAACATTCTCTATCGCATGGCACTACCCGATGGTAATAGTTTCCAGCTTGTAGGACAGCCATTCCTGCTGGATTCTGCAGGCCAACAAACCCAACTCGTAGCCAACGATCAGCAACTTTGCGAGATGAAGCTTTCCAAACTCAACACCGGCTCCGGATCCTGGGTTAAAAAGGGCAATACTTATACCCTATACGGAATTGACAAAGCTGGCAACTGGCAAAAGCTATCAGACATATTGTGCACGCGTGATTCCATATTACCGACAGTAAAAGCCCCTACAGGTGGTGTATACCGCCTGACTGAAAAAGTCGGTAACAAACGGTTGGAGCGCCCCTTTGAATATAGAAATAGTCTCCAGGTTTGGCGGTAATCTATCAGGAAGCCGGAGAAAAAAACTTAATCACCTTCCATGAATATATCCCAACGCATAAGCGCACTCCTTATTGCAGTACCCTGGCTGGCCTGCATCCTGTACTTCATTCTACGTTACCCATTTTCATTTAACTATGAGATATATATTAATAACCATTATACTTTGGCATGGACCTTACTGTATTTTCCATTTTCACTGATATTCTTCTTTATTATATCAATAAAACCCGGATACATCGGCAATTCGGTAAAAACGCTGCCCAACGGTCCTGGTTATTTCGTCGTATTTACCATGGCTATTGTTTGGGTATTGCTCCTGTTCAGTAATTATTATAGCTTTGGTAATGAACATTTTTTTGTTTGTATCAGCATGTTTGCCCTATTATGCTCGTTACTTCTCTTCAATAATATCGACAGCATTATCCCGATAATTGTCTCCCTGGCGGTTGCCTTCATGTTCCAGCTCTATGCCGGATATTCCCAGTTATTGGCTGTAGCAGGAAGCGAAAATGAGAGTTTGATGATCAGGGGCAACCTACATAATTCCGGCATTTACGCCTGCTACCTGGTGATAAGCTTTCCTTTTTTTTGCTATATTCTGCCATTGAAAAAGCGGGCGCCTCTTATCATTTGCAGCATCATTGCTTTAGCCGTCATATCCCTTGTATTCGTCACGAAAAGCCGGTCTGCTATTGTTGCAGCATTTGTAATGCTATTAGCCTTTGCCGGAAGTACCTGGTCGAAAAACCTCCGGAGATATGCAGCCGCTATGCCGATGATCGTAAAATTGACTTTATCCGCGTCGATGACACTGACATTAAGCGGTGCCGGCTACTACCTGTTCCAGGCGAAGAGAATGTCGGCCCTCGGCAGAATGCTTAAAATCCGAATTACCTGGGAGCACATCACTGACCACTTCTGGCTGGGTACGGGTCTTGGTCGTTTCAGCTGGTACTATCCCCAATGGCAATCGGACTATTTTAGGAGCCACCCTGACATATCTCAGGCGGAAATATTTTCAGCGGGTGAAAGCTATATTCTCTTTAATGAATACCTGCAACTGCTCAAAGAAGTGGGCATTGGCGGCTTTCTAATTTTTATGGTCGCGCTGATATACATTTACAGCACACGCAACACCAATTACAGCAGCTTGCTAAAAGTTACCAAACTAACAGTAACAGGTATACTAGCATGCAGCTTCACCACCTACGCGCTGCATACTAATATTTTCCTGCTGATACTGGCTTTATGCTTTGCCATATCAGTACTGGTACGGGTCAGCTCCATAGACTCACCGCCAAACCAAAATGCCCTGCTAACAGGTTTAATGTTATGCCTGTTAGTACTGGCGGGCATGGGGATATATAAGGGACTACAGCTATACAAGGCTATTCAACGATGGGAAATGCTCACAGAAGGACGATATAATTCCGACGTTCCCCCGCAACAAGTATATGAAAATCTCTACCCAATACTGCAGCAGAATGGAAAGTTCCTAACGGACTACGGGTTGTTTTTACAGGAAAATCACAATACAGCAATGCTCGCGTTGCCTATACTCCAGCGCAGCAGGAACTATTTTGTCAGCAAATTAACTATAGAACAGCTGGGAAAGGCCTACGCCGTGCGCGGTGACTACCACCATGCTATTGCCTGTTACGAATGGCTTGGCTACTACCTGCCCAACAGGTTTGGCGTAAAAAACGATTTATTACGCTTGTATAAAAAAACTGCCGATTCGGCAAACATCCAGCGGGTGGCAACCATGATAATGTCTATGCCTATAAAGATCAATAGTCCCGAGGTTGAATTCATCAAAAAAGAAGCAGCAGCAACATTGGCGGGAAATGATTCCATCAGGTGATTACACGCTGCATGTCCAATCACTGGGTGGTTTCCCAAAGTGCTTCTTAAATTCTTTACTGCAATACTTCGGATCACTGTGCCCGACTTTATAAGCCACCTCACTGATATTATAAGCATTATTTTCCAGCAAAACTACCGCCTGATTCGGTCGACAAAATCACTACGATCAAACGCGACCTGGTTTGTATCGGTGATATAGAAATTCCGGTCAGCGAATTTTACAAAGACAATGTCAACAAACTGCTGAACCAGTAAGCTTTTCCCATTTCATCGCGACACTTACCCATCCTGTCTACACACCAAAAACGCAGTAGCTATTCCCGATAGCTTTGTGGACAGATCATTCTTTAAGCGATGAAAACACTCTTTACCATAGGTCTCTTGTTACTGTTTGCCTTTGGCACACATGCACAGCAAAAAACGCCGGCAGCCGACAGTACCATGAAACGCGATACCACCATCAAAAGTACCAGGGGCTTACGCGAGGTAGTAGTAAGCGCCGGCGCTTTTGAAGCCAGCGATAAGGCCAAAGGCGCCGCCCTAACGCCAATAGATGCCGTCACCGTAGCTGGCAGCAACGGCGATATTTCCCAGGCATTACGCTCCCTGCCCGGCGCCCAGCAGATCGGCGAACAGGAAGGGCTTTTCGTGCGCGGTGGTACCAGCGATGAAACCAAACAATTTATAGATGGTACCCTGCTCAGAACACCCAACTACCCCGCTGTTCCCGGCGTACCACAGTACGCCCGCATTAATCCCTTTCTCTTTAAAGGCATCCTGTTCAGCTCCGGTGGTTATTCCGCCCTATATGGCCAGGCCATGAGCAGCGCGCTCATATTGGAAAGCGTAGATCTCCCGGAAAAAACGTCGGCCAGCTTCAGCATATTTCCAATGAACCTCTCTGCAGGTATGCAATACCTGGCACCGGACAACCGCAGCAGCTACGGCGCCAAAATCTCTTATAGCAACCTCGCGTTGTATAATTCCGTTGTGCCGCAAAAGCCCGATTTTTATGCTGGCCCCGCCTACCTCGATGGCAATGCCAACTTCAGGATACGCACCGGTAAGACCGGTATGCTCAAATTTTACAGCAACTGGGGTTACAGCGACGTAGGTCTGAACACCCCTGATATCGACAGCAGCTCCCTCAAAGCAGGCTTTCGGGTAAAAGGCTGGAATAGCTATAACAACCTCAGTTTCCGCAGCCTGCTCAGCAATAACTGGAAGATAGAGCTGGGTGCGGCTTACAGCTACAATAAGCAACAGAACAGCTACTTGCTCAGTGATGCCAAAGGCGATCCGGTACATCTGCCAACCATTCCGTTTATCTATAAAAACGGCCAGCGCATCATTAACAGCAACTTTGCACAAGCCAGGATATTGCTCACCCATTTCTTTCCACGGGGACAAGCGCTACGTGTAGGAGCAGAACAATTCTATACGCACGACCAGGGAAATGCCAACGATAGCGCCATACGGTTCACCGACCACCTGACTGCCGTATTTGCCGAAGGAGATATCTACCTGGCCGATAACCTCGCTGCTAAAACAGGCCTGCGTATGGAGTATGCCAGCGCATTGGGCAAGGCAGTGCTGGCGCCCAGGATAAGCCTCGCCTACCGCCTGCATAACGGTGGACAATTTAACCTGGCCTATGGCATTTTTTACCAGGAGCCGGCGAATGACTTTCTTTACCTATCGCGCCAACTCGAGTTTTCCAGCGCTACGCATTACGTGCTGAATTATACCAGGAAAGCCAGCAACCGCCTGTTTCGCGTGGAAGCGTATTATAAGCAGTACCAACACCTGGTTAAAACAATGCCGGCACTGGACAATAACGGCAAAGGCTATGCGCAAGGAGTGGAATTATTCTGGAGAGATAAAAAAACGTTCAAAAATCTCGACTACTGGGTCACCTATACGTATCTGGATACCAAACGCAATTTCCTGGACTACCCCTACTCCCTGCGCCCTTCTTTTGCTGCGCCGCATACGGCTACCATCGCGGTAAAAAAGTTCCTGCCCGATATCAATACCAGCGTGAACGTATCCTGGGCCTTTGCTACCGGCCGGCCTTACTATCATATTACTACCAACGGCATTACCGACCAGGGTACTACCAATGCATACAATATGCTTAACCTGCACGTAGCCTACCTCTGCTCGTTCTTTAAGCACAGCCGCTGGAAAGATTTTTCTGGTATCGCTGCTGGCATCAACAACATTACCGGCACCCGGCAGGTATTTGGATATAATTACAGCTATAACGGGCAAATTAAAGAGGCTATAACGCCTCCGGCTACACGCAGTGTGTTCATCGGGGTGTTTATGAGCTTAGGCATAGACCGTACAGAGGATTTTCTCAACAATGATTTATAAATCTCACAAAAAAAGAAAAATGAAAAAGCTACTCTTCACCCTATTTTCAGCAGTTTTATTGCAGTACAGCACGTATGCACAGTCTGGCGGCTTGTCAGCGGCTATCGCCAAACTGGACCAGGCGCAAACGGTAAAAGATTACGAACAACTGGAAAAAACATTTACCGGGATCAGTGAACAACCTACCTGGCTGGCGCCCTACTATGCCGCCCTCTGCAATGCTAAAATCGGTTTCCTCTTACAAGACGATGGTGATAAAATTGAAAGCTATGCCAATCGTGGAGAAGAACAGGCCAAGAAAGCATTGTCCTTACTGGATACAGGCTCCCAGCAAAAGGAAGTGGCGGAAGTATACACCGTGCTGAGCATGATATACCGCACCAAGGTATTTATCAATCCGATGACATACGGACGTAAATACGGCATGCTGTCAGACCAGTTCCTGAAACAAGCCACCGCCCTGGATGCACAAAATCCCCGGGCCTTGTATGTGTCTGCCTGGCTGAAATATTATACACCGAAGATGTGGGGCGGCGACAAAGACCTCGCGAAAAAACTCGCCGGCGAAAGCCTGTCTAAACTGAATACCCCCACCAATGGAAACTATCCGCGCTGGGGTAAAGCGGAAGACCAGGCCCTGCTGAGCAAATTCAAGTAATCTTTAAATCTGTGTTATTATGGGACTCGTGTTTATCATCATCCTGCGCATACTATTTGCCGCATGTATGGTGTTTATTATCGGTTATGTTTTTGGCGGTTTTTCAAAAAAACCAGCCCTTCGTACCATCACCAAAGTGGCTGCTATACTGGTGATTATATTATTTATCGGCACTAACGTGCTGTTGATGCGGTTCGCTTTCCGGCATGCAAATGGCCCCTGGTGCCACGACCGAGACCTTCCGCGAACAGAAATAAAACAGCCCTGACTGTTCACTTAAAATGGCAGCAGCGAATGACTTTGGTCATTCGCTGCTGTTGTTTTATGAAGATAATTGCTATTTATATCCTTCGTTCTGCACCAGGTTGGGATTGGCATCCAGCTGGGCCTGCGGAATGGGAAATAGCCGGCGGAAAGGCTGGTCAACAGGATGAAACTGCCAGGCGCCGTTCCACTTGCCAAAACGCACGAGGTCCTGACGGCGGCAACCTTCCCATATAAACTCCCGTCCCCGCTCAGCGAGGAGATTGTCCAACGTGAGCGTAGTGAATGGCTTACCATTTTCAAAATTGCGGCTCCTCACCTGGTTTACCAATGCCAATGCCGCACCTTCCTGGCCAGTACGCAGCAGGCATTCTGCTTTCAGCATCAGTGCATCGGCATAACGGAAAATCACCAGGTCGTTGTCCTGGTCGGAATAAGGCGTGTTCTTCTGGATTTCATATTTCACGATGCGCACGCCCTCTGTTTGCGTAGCATTAGCCAGATCGCCGATAGTGCTGGTAAAGATCAACGGCGCTCCCTGCTCTGTCTTCAACGGCGTACCATCCTGGGCATATTGCTGACCAATCAGGAACATGGTTTTACGCTTATCATCGGCATCATACGCTTCGTAAAATGCCTTCAGGGTACACCAGCCATTCCAGGGCGAGCTGGGCAGCCCGTAAGTATAACGGTTGTTGTAATGCAGCGTAAGATAATGCAGCATCATGCCTTTGGCGTTGATAGCATCATAAGGCACTACGAAAATATTCTCTTTAGAATTTTCATTTTTTGTAGAGAAGTTAGCAAAATAATCGGCTTCCAACTGATACCCCATCTTTGTAACGGAGTCGCACATACGCATACAATCGGCCCAGCGCTGGGTACCGGTGTACACTTCCGCATTCACATATAATTTAGCCAGTAACATAAAGGCCATGCCCCTGGTTACTTTGCCATAGTTTTTGGTGTCCAGCGTAGTGGGCAGCGCCGCCAGGTTATCTTTGATCTCTTTTTCGATAAAGGCAAAAGCCTGCGCCCTCGGCGTATTTTTTGGCGGCTCCGTTTGTGCAAAGGACGTTACAATGGGAATATTCCCGAAAGCATCCATAGCCAGGTAATAATGAAATGCACGCAAAACTTTCATCTGCGCAATCAGCTGATCTTTGGTAGGCAGTACGATGGTGGAACCTTCCAGCTTTTGCAGGATGGCATTTACCGGGTTTACCCCATCCCGGTAAATGAAGTTCCACATATCATTGATATACTGGTGTGTGATTGGAAACTCATGACTGATCAATACCCGCCATAAACCGCCTTCATTCCAGTCGGCGCCACGGGAAGGCACCGTGGTTTCATCGGTGGTGACCTCATTCATTTTCCAGTAGCTGTCGCGGTATCCGCGCAACTTGGCATAAGCGCCGTTGGCAAAAGCATTCAGTTCATCTTCTGTCTTCAGAAAATTATCGTCAGTACCCCTGTCATAAAATGTTTCATCCAGTTTGGTACAACTAAACAGGGAACACACCATCCCTGCTAGTAAAGTATATGTAAAGAAGGTTGCTTTCATGTGGATTGTTTTTATTTAAAGTTGACCGTAAAGCCCAGGGCAAATGAACGTGTTTTCGGATAGATATTGCGGTTATCGATCCCTGGCGCGAGGCCATCTATAGGTAGTTCAGGGTCAAGACCTGAATACTTCGTAATCACGAACAGGTTTTGTCCCGAAATATATACCCGGGGATTAGCGAACCATTTGCTATGCACTGCCGGGATATTGTATCCCAGTGAAAAGTTATCCAGGCGGAGGAAGGCGCCATTTTCAATAAAGCGATCGGATACGTAGGTGCCTTTAATATTGCTGTTAGCATATTTAGCCATGGCATTACGGCCGGGCAACCGGCTGAAACGATCGCTCAGCACCAGTTCAGTGGCATTGAAGATCTGGTAACCAAAAAGGCTGCGGAGTAAAAAGTTGAGGTCGAAGTTTTTATAACGGAAGCTGTTGGCTAAACCCGCCTGGTATTTAGGTAAGCCATTCCCCGCCACGCGGCTGTCGCTGCGAAAATCGAAAGTACCGCTGCCATCCAGATCTTCAAACTGCTGGTTACCATTTGCATCGGTGCCAATGTAATGGGGAATGTAAAACGTACCGATAGAATAACCAGGCACCACTTTCACGATCTGTACAGCGGTGAGCCCGCGTGCGCCAACAGTACCATCGTAGATAGCATCGCTTTTAAACTGGTCGTTGGCGATAGACAATATCTCGTTGTAGTTACGTGAAATATTGAAAGAAGCATTCCAGCTGAAATCTTTATGATCGATAATGGCGCCATTCAACGACAGTTCTACCCCCTTGTTGCTGATCTTACCTACGTTGGCCAGCATGGAAGGGAAAAGATAAGGCGGTGAAGGAACATTGTAATTAAAGAGCAAGTCTTTGGTACGCTTATCGTAATATTCCAGCGTTCCGCTCAGTCTTCCCTTAAATAACGTAAAATCTACACCCGCATTGAATTGCGCTGCCGACTCCCAGCGGAGGTTGGGGTTTTCATTTTGCCCTATCTGGTAGGAAGTTACCCAGCGGCCATTATCCAGCACCTTACCACCGGGGCTATAAGTGAGCGGCGATTTATAATTCTGTATTTCCTGGTTACCGGTGATACCGTAGCCTACCCGCAGTTTAAGGTCCTGCAACCAGCTGCTGTTCTGTAAAAATGGTTCCTGTGTAATACGCCATGCCAGCGAGGCAGAGGGGAAAGTACCCCACTTCTTGTCTTTCCCAAAGCGAGTAGACCCATCCCTGCGCACGGTACCGGTGAGCAGGTACTTATCGTTATAGCTGTAAAATACACGGCCGATGAAAGATACCAGGGAGTTTTCCTCTGCGCCGGATGCTACCGCGGGCTGATCGCCCTGGCCGGCGCCTAAGTTATTATAGCCGAAAATATCAGACACAAACTGGGTATTGCCAGCCGACATGCTGTTGGCAAAGAAGTTCTGGTAAGAATATCCTGCGGTGGCTTTCAGCACATTCTTTCCCCAGGGCAGGTTATAGGTAAAGTAGGTTTCCAGGGTTTTATTGTCCCAGGTTTTAGAAGCGCGCGTAGCAGTACCATTGCTGCCGGCGCCTTCTGTTACCGGTGAATATTTGGAATAATATAACCCGCGATCACTGGAGGCACGCTCCAATCCCAGCAACAGGTCGTAGCTGAGGTGTGAAGTGATATCGTAGGTGGCTTTGGCCGTTCCTATAAAGCGGTTCAGTGCCCGCTGGTGTTTAATCTCGTTTGCCAGGGCAACGGGATTGTAGTTATCGTTGATATCCAGTTTTTCGAAAAAGGAACCATCCGGGTTGTAAACGGGCGCAGTGGGATTATAGGCAACAGATTGTTCCCATATGCGGTTGTCCCCGTTGCCGTCGGGGTCCAGGCCCTGGTATCTATTTTTCTCTCCAACATAATTCATGGATAATCCGAGACGGAGGCGGTTATCGAACACGCCCTGGTCCAACGTAATGCGGCCAATCATGCGTTCGAGGCCGGAGTTGAGCACAATGCCTTCATTGTTGAGATAGTTGACAGAGGCGCTGTAGCGGGTATTGGCTTTACCACCGCTCATAGAAATATTGTGACTATGGCTGATACCTGTACGGGTAATAGCTTTCTGCCAGTTGGTTGCAGATCCCAGGTCGAAGCCTGCCGGATCGATGCTGTTGTCTTTAAGGTATTGGCGATAGGCGGAGGCGCCGAGCACATCATAGGTATTGGAGAGTTTTTCCATGCCGATATAACCGCTGTAGGAAACTTGTGAGGCGCCGTCTTTACCGCGGCGGGTAGTAACGATAATAACGCCGTTGGCGCCCCGGGAACCGTAGATAGCAGCTGCGGAAGCATCTTTCAAAACATCGATCGACACGATATCATCGGGAGGAACTGCATTGATGTCGATACCCGGGATACCGTCTACCACAAACAGCGGCTGACTGCTGGCCGATAAAGAAGAAGCGCCTCTCAGGCTGATACTGATCTTGCCGTTGGGGTTACCGCCGGGTTTACTGATCACCAGGCCAGCTACTTTTCCTTGTAACACCTGTACCGGGTTGCTGATGATGCCTTTATTGAACTCTTTGGGCGTTACGCTGGCGATAGAGCCGGTGAGGTCTTTTTTCTGTGTAACACCATAACCAATCACCACCACTTCCGTCAGTGCACTGGATGATTTTTTTAACTGTACTTCCATATTGGCTTTGGCAGGCAGTTCCAGTGGCTCATATCCTACATAGCGAAACAGCAGGATGCCATCGGCTGGCGCATCGAGGGAAAAGTTACCGTTGGCATCGGTGACCGTACCGACAGCCGTACCTTTCACCTGTATGGTAACGCCGGGCAGGGCGGCCTGATCGTCGATGCCGGTAACGCGGCCTTTGACTTTTATATTCTCCCAACGGGTATTTTCCGGGATGATCACCACCAGTTGCCCTTCCAGTTCTTTATAGGTAAAGCCGGTGCCGGCCAATACCTTCTCCAGTACCGTTGGCAGGGGTGCTTCCCAGGTATTGACACTCACGCGCTGTTGCAGGTCTACCTTACGGTTGCTGTACAAAAAGCGAACATCCGACTGTCCCGCAATGCGGTCCAGCACCTTTTTCAGCTCTGTATCTTTCAGGTTAAGGGTGATGCGCTTTTGGGAATACCCGGTAGCAGCCACCTGCATACAGGAAAACAAAACAATAAAGAATGATAGCTTCATAATGATCAAATACTTGCGCATAGCCGTTTTTCGCCGGCATGCATCCGATTGGTTGACTTTTTCCATAAATTTGTGATAACGGGTGATAAAATAGCAAAGCCCTGCCGTCTGTTGCAAGAGGGGCCGGCGCTTTGCTGATTTGCCTTACACAGGAAATGTTTGCAGCATTTCCTGTTTTTTTCATTGGACTGTGTTACAGGTTTTTAGTTTTTCATAAACGCTTTTTAGGTGAACGTGTATTTAATATATAATGATCTGCGTGCCTTTATTTTCAAAGTGAAAATCCTCCGTCAACTGTAACGCTTGCAAGGCTTGTGTAACCGATTCGGAAGCAAAAGAACCGCTGAATACATACTGTTTTACGGCGTCGTTCCGGAACACGATCTGCACTCCATACCAGCGTTCGAGCAAAATGCCCAGCTGTTGGAAGTTGACCGAATCGAACTGCAGACGATTACTTACCCAGGCGGTTTCCCGTATTGTACTGTCCAACGCCGGCAGCATACCCGCTTTGGCGACGACGGCTTTGGACACCACCGGTTTTATTTCCAGCTTTCCTGCCGGTAGTTCCCGGAGCTGGTCACGCGCTACTGCAATCTTTTCGTAGGGTCGTAGCCGTATTTTATTATCGGGCGTTTTATCGGTGTATACTTCCACTGCTCCCTGCAACAGGGTGGTTTCAAACAGGGCATCCCCGGGATAGGCCTTTACATTAAAGGCAGTACCCAGGGCGTGTATATTGAGATGAGCGGCATGTACCGTAAAAGGGCGGGCCGCATCAGGCGCTACTTCAAAGTAAGCCTCCCCTTCCAGCCAAATCTCCCGGCGATAGGCATTCAATTGACAGGTAAGGCGACTGGAAGCATTCAGGTGTACGATGCTACCATCGCTGAGAATGACTTGCCGGCGTTCTCCATTGCGGGTAGCCACCAATGCCTCGCCGGCAGCGGATTGCCCGCTGTGCCACCAGGCCTGGTAACTGAGTGCACCCAGCAAGCCAGCTACGGCCGCCGCCGCCGCCCACTTCCACCAACGCATCCGCTTTACCACCGGCATATTATCTGTTTCTACAGGCGCCAGGGCTGTTGCCATCATTTTATCAAAAGCACCAGGAGCAGGTACTTCCGGCGTTGGCGCCGACTGCCAGTATTGCTCCAGCAAACCAAGCTCCGTTCTCCACTCAGGGTGTTGCTCCAATAACGCCGCCAACTCCTGCTGCCCGCTCTTATCCAGCGTGCCGCTCAGTTTAGCGGTGATTAATTCATCCAGGCGATGCGCATTCATGTAAGATTGGTTTAATCGACAAAGAGTACCTTACCGGGATAGACACCAGGATGGAGACAATTACTTACAAGTGGAGAAAAAATTTTTCAGCGGCCGGAGATGGGCTGGTTAAAACCGCCGCCATATTGATGCAATGCCTGCCGCAGGCGACCGGTAGCCCTCACCAGCTGGGTTTCTACCGTGCGGGGAGAAATACCCAGGATATCCGCCACTTCTTTGTACTTAAATCCTTCTTCCCGTACCAACCGGAAAATGGTCCGCCCCTGGGGAGAGAGATTTTCCACCGCCCTATCCAGCCACTGCTGCATTTCTTTCCATTCCAGCTGCGGATGCACTTCATCGAATGGAAGGGCATCTTCTTCTTCCAGCTGCAGCCACTGGTGCTTTTGCTGATCGCGGTGATGGTTATAACAACGGTTACGTACAGCCGTATATAAATAAGTTTTAAAATACAGGATGGGGTCCGTTTGTTTCCTGTTTTTCCAGAGCTGAATAAAAACATCTGCTACCAGTTCTTCCGCCGCTTCCCGGCTGATCGTCAGGTCCATGGCAAACCGCACTAATCCTGTGTAAAAATGATTAAACAGCTGGCGGAACGACTGTTGATCGTCCTCCATACAAACAGCTTTCCACAGTGCCTTTAAATCGATTCCTGGCATAGACCGTCAAAATAGGCAATTAAGCGCATAAAGCGGAAAGCATAAGGCAAAAAGCTATTGCAGAGAATGATTTTAGCCGGGTATTTCTTCGTCATTCACGTCAGTAGCTTTTACCTTATGCTTCCGCTTTATGCTCCTTTCAGCTATCTTGTCATAAAAAATAGCCGATAAAATGCCAAAACGACATCTGCAATAAACTGGAAATATATTTGACCCGCTAAAGATTATGGATAACTCAATTTCATTTCTTACGCATCAGGCGTCGAAAGACAGGAGTTTATTAGATGCCTATTCTCAGACTGTTACCGGTGTGGTAGGCACGGTAGCTGAATCTGTGGTACATATAGAAGTACAGAAAAAGATAAAGACAAATGATCCGCGAACGCGGGATAAGCGGCCGCAAACGGGTGCCGGTTCCGGCTTTGTTATTTCCTCCGATGGCTTTGTTATTACCAATCACCACGTCATAGAAAATGCCGGCAGCATCCGGGTATCTTTTGCCGACGGCCGTAAAGTGGCAGCAGAGGTCAAAGGAACCGACCCTTCTACCGACATTGCGGTGTTGAAAATTGATGAAACGGGGCTAAAAGCCATGCAGCTGGCGGATTCGTCTGCGTTGCAGGTAGGGCAGATCGCGATCGCCATCGGTAATCCAATGGGATTACAACATACCGTTACAGCAGGCGTAGTCAGCGCCCTCGGGCGTACGCTGCGTGCCGCCAACGGCCGGCTGATCGACAACGTTATTCAAACGGATGCTGCGCTTAATCCCGGCAACAGCGGCGGGCCACTGGTTAATTCGGCAGGTCATGTAATTGGCGTTAACACGGCGGTAATTGCCGCGGCACAAGGTCTTTGTTTTGCCATCTCCTCTAACCTGGCCGCACAGATAGCCGGGCAGCTGATCCTGCATGGCAAAATCAGGAGAGCCCAGCTGGGAATAGCAGCTCAACCGGTAAACCTCAGCAGTCGTATGATTGCCGCCAACAAACTGACTACCCAAACGGGCGTATACATTTTTGAAATTGTACCAGACGGAAATTTCTATAACAGCGAACTGCATATCGGTGATATCATTGTTGCCTTCGACCAGCAACCCGTAGCCGCTGTGGATGATCTCCATCTCCTGCTCTCTGAAAAACAAATCGGCAGAAGGATACCGGTCACTATTTTGAGAAATGGCGCCAAACACGTGGTGGAAGTAATTCCCGGGGAAATCAACCAGTAATAAGATGTCAAAAAAAATGGGGGCGTTCCCGCAACGGAAACGCCCCATTTTTCATTTGCTATCGCAATTATTTTTATAGTCTTCCATCTACCAACTCCCGGTCTATACAGGCCTTGGTATCGAAGATAACGCCATTGTTGCGCCGGTGCTTTGCGTAGTCGAAGCTCAGGAATTCTTTATGTGCCACCGCCACAATAATGGCATCATACACCGCTCCTTCTTCAATCGCACCAATGATCTTCAGTCCATACTCTTCTTCCACTTCTTTGGGATCGGCCCAGGGATCATAAATATCTACTTCCAACCCAAACTGTTTCAGCTCATCATATATATCTACCACCCGTGTGTTCCGCACGTCCGGGCAATTTTCCTTGAAGGTAATACCCATGATCAACGCTTTGGAACCCTTAATCTTATGGTCTTTGTCGATCATCAGCTTCACCACTTTGTTGGCTACAAAGTGACCGATATGGTCGTTTACCCGGCGGCCCGATAAGATTACCTGTGGATGATATCCCAATGATTCTGCCTTATGCGCCAGGTAATACGGGTCTACTCCTATACAGTGACCACCTACTAACCCCGGCTTGTATTTCAGGAAATTCCATTTGGTCCCGGCAGCCTCAATTACATCATTGGTATCAATACCAATTTTGTCGAAGATCAACGCGAGCTCATTTACAAAGGAAATATTCACATCGCGCTGAGCATTCTCAATGGCTTTGGAAGCTTCCGCTACCTTCAGGCTGGGCGCTTTATGGGTACCTGCTGTGATAATGGAACCATATAGCGCATCTACCTTATCGGCGATGGCCGGCGTAGAACCACTGGTCACCTTTTTTATTTTAGTCAGCGTGTTCACTTTATCTCCCGGGTTGATACGTTCCGGCGAATAGCCCACAAAAAAGTCAGTATTATACACCAGGCCGGAAGTCTTTTCCAGTACCGGAACACAGTCTTCTTCTGTACAGCCCGGGTAAACGGTGGATTCATAAATGACCAGGTCTCCTTTCTTCAATATCTTTCCCAACATTTCAGAGGCTTTCAGGAGCGGGCCTAAGTCCGGCGCCTTAAAAGCATCTATGGGTGTAGGCACGGTTACAATAAAAACATTGTATTTGCTCAGATCTGCAGTGTCGGAGGAAAAGGAAAGTCCGAGCGGCCCATGGGTTTTCAATTCCATCACCGTCTTCAGGTCTTCCATATTGGCTTCCCGGGTACGGTCGGCGCCCGCCGCCAATTCGGTTACCCGTTCCCGGTTAATGTCAAATCCCAACACATCGTATTTTCTGCCAAACTCAATGGCCAGTGGTAATCCAACATATCCCAGGCCAATAACTGCCAAATGTATATTCTCCAGGCTTTGAATATTCGTCACCATATAGTATTTAAATCCTCCTTTTGTTTTTACCCTGCCTTTTCAGGGCAAAATAGCGATCAATACACGAATATACATAATATCACAATGTGACTTCCAGGGGCGCTGCCTATTTCCCCCCGTTCTTCACTTTCAGGAGACTGGCATTAATCGCTACCACCACGGTGCTGACGGTCATCAATACAGCGCCGGCAGCAGGGCTCAGCAAGATACCTTCCTTGTAGAGCACCCCCGCTGCCAGGGGCAGGGCAATGATGTTATAGCCTGTTGCCCAGGCCAGGTTCTGCATCATTTTACGCCAGGTGGCTTTTCCGAATAATACCAGGTTCACCACATCCTGGGGATTGCTGTTGACCAGCACTATACCGGCGGTTTCGGCGGCAATGTCGCTGCCGCTGCCTATCGCAATGCCTACATTTGCCTGGGCCAGCGCTGGCGCATCATTGATACCATCTCCCGTCATGGCCACAAATTCGCCCTGCTGCTGCAGTTCCCTGATCTTGTCCAGCTTCTGATGCGGTAATACTTCTGCAATGAAGCTGTCCATACCCAATTGCTTGCTCACACTTTCTGCCACCACTTTATTATCGCCCGTCAATAAAGTAGTTTTGATATGATTGGCCTGCAACGTGGCAATAGCGCCCGCCGATTCTGGTCTTATCTGGTCTGCCAGGGCTATAAATCCCGCGATAGTATTGTCTACCACCACATATACCAGCGTTTCCCCTGCCTGTATGTCTACCGCCGGTGCATTGCTAAACCCCGTGGTAGCATATCCGGGGCTTATCACCTGTACCTGTTTTCCATCTACGCTGCCGGTGATCCCCTTCCCGGTAATGGCCTGGATATTGGCTCCGGCGGGTAAGGACAATTGCAAAGCTTGCGCTTTACTGATGATACCTGTGGCAATAGGATGCTCGGAACTTCCTTCTACAGCGGCAGCTAATTGCAATACCATTTCCTTCGATATGCCCTGCTGCAGGGACTCAAACCGTACTACTTCAAAACGGCCCACGGTGAGCGTGCCCGTTTTGTCAAATACGATTGTCGTGATGTTACGGGAGTTTTCAAAGTCGGTACGGTTCTTAATCAGCAATCCATGCCGGGCCGATAAAGCAGTAGAGCGGGCAATAACCAGTGGTACCGCCAGCCCTAACGCATGCGGACAACAGATCACGATCACCGTTACCATGCGTTCTATGGCAAAAGCCAGCTCACGACCGCTTCCCCACCAATATAAAAAAGTGACAATACCCGATAAGATGGCAATACCGGTTAACCAACGCGCCGCTTTGTCGGCCAATAGCTGTGTTTTTGACTTCGACTGCTGCGCATCCTGCACCAGCTTTACCACCTGCGAAAGGTAAGAGTTGGCGGCGCCGTGCGCAACGGCTACTTTAATAGCACCGTTGCCGTTAATAGATCCCGCGATCACATTATCATTCTTTTGCTTTTCCACTGGTTTAGATTCCCCCGTCAGCATACTCTCATTCAACCAGGTAGTGCCTTCCAGCACTTTACCGTCTGCTGCTACCTTTTCACCCGGTTTTACCAGGATCACGTCACCTTCTTTCAGCGTGGCAGTTTTTACATCCATGATATGTTCCCCATGCACCAGGTGGGCATCATCGGGCATAAGCTGCACCAGCAACTCCAGCTCCCGTGAGGCGCCGGCTATCGACTTCATCTCAATCCAGTGCCCCAGCAGCATGATGAGAATCAGCGTAGTAAGTTCCCAGAAAAAGTCCATTCCCTTCAAGCCCGCTATGGTAGCTACGCTATAGATATAGGCTACCGTGATGGCAAATCCTATGAGTGTCATCATGCCTGGTTCCCGGCCCTTCATTTCTTCCCACCAGCCTTTTAAAAATGGCCAGCCACCGTAGAAAAAGACTACAGAAGAAAGCGCCAGCAGCAGGTAATTATCTCCCGGAAAATGGATATTAATACCCAACCAATGCTGGATCATTTGTGAAAGCAACATGACCGGCAGGGTGAGTACCAACACCACAAAAAATCGCTTCCTGAAATCTGCAATCATCATAGCATGATGATCGTGATGACCACCATGACCGCCGTGATGATCGTGTTTGTCCTGTTTGCCGTGTTGGTCCTGGTGTTGCTGTTCACTGTGTTCCATAGCACTATGATCATGGGCTGATTTTCCTCCGTCCATGTGCGTGTGATCGTGCTGATGCTGATGTTCCATAATAAAAAATTAATAGCTTAAAGTGATTCCCGCTCCAAGTCCCATATCACTATCATAATGTGTTGAAAAAGCAAAGTTCCGGGTAACGATATAACGGAATCCGGCCATATATTCCTTGTCGGTATTGACCATGAAACTAAACCGCAAACGTTTGGTTACCGGCACATCGTCGCGCATCAGCTGGAACCGTACCCGGCCATCGGTATCTACCGATGCATCGGCTACAATCAGCATGGGCAGTGTATATTCCAGGCCCACATGAAATACCTGCCTGAAATCTTTCGTATTACTTTGTCCGAATAAATTCTTTTCTGCTTCATGCATCTTACGGTAGCGCACATCCCAACCGATGTAAGGAAACAGCCACTGCATTTTTCCCAGGTAACGTCCAAAATGGCTTTCACTCTCATAACCATGACGGTCATTTAATCCCAGCCTCCACTCGGTGGATAAACGGTAACGCGTATTGGCCACCATGATCTCTCCATCACTACCGGTACTTTCCAGTCCCACTCTTGCCATCGTGTGCAGCATGCGGTCATCTTTTTTCAGCATGCGGTAAGCCATCGCAGGATCCGGTACCTGTGGATTGGGAGGCGAATCTTCATAGCTGAACACCCTTCCCATTCCGCTCATCATATGATATAGGATATGACAGTGAAAAAACCAATCGCCACTTTCCGTTGCGGCAAACTCAATCGTATCTTTTTCCATCGGCATAATGTCCAGTACAGTTTTCAGCGGCGAATATTCACCCTGGCCGTTCAGTACCCGGAAGAAGTGCCCGTGCAGATGCATCGGGTGCCGCATCATGGTGTTGTTGTATAGCACAATACGCACAATCTCTCCTTTTTTAATCAGGATCTTATCTGTCTCTGATACGGTTTTGTTATTGATACTCCATACATAACGATTCATATTGCCCGTTAGTTCAAATTCCAGCAGCTTCACCGGCCCCGGCGGCAGCGTGGTTTTCTCCGGCGCCCGCAGCATGCCATAGTTGAGAGTTACGATGTCCCCAGTGCTGCTGTCCATTTGCATGCCATGCATATCGTGTGACATAGACACTGGCTTTTCTTCCCCGGTTATTTCAGGATACATCACGGTATTCATATCCATTTCCTGGTTGGTCATCTGCATACCACCGCTGGTATCGAGGTTGCCATTCATCTTCATCATGTCGTTCATCATCTTCATACCCTCGAAGTATTTGAGGCGTGGTAGTGGTTTAGCGGTCATTTTCATACCCTGGCCCAGCCACAGGGAAGTAGAGCCGGTGCGGTCTTCCGCGGTGGCCATAAATTCGTACTGCATGTTGTCGGGGATGGTCACTTCTACATCATAAGTTTCTGATACACCCACGATGAGCCGGTCTACTTCTACGGGTACTACTTCTGCGCCATCGTTGGCTATGACTTTTATTTTACCTCCGGCATAGTGGAGCCAGAAATAGGTGGAAGAGCTCCCGTTAATCACCCGCAACCTTACTTTGTCGCCTGCTTTAAACTGCGGGGCTTCATTACTTGCTTTGCCATTGGTCAGGAAACGGTTATAGTATACATCGCTCACATCCATGGCGTTCATACGTTTCCATTCGTTGGTCACTTTGGTGCCGAAATGTTTGTGTTGTATTGCCTCTGTATAGCTTTGCACAGATCCTTTCTTAATGGCAAACCAGTCGTTGGCATTGTGCAGATAACGGTTTACTGTATGTGGATGCATATCGGTCCAGTCGCTGAGTAACAACGTATATTCTTTACCGGGAATTTCGTTTTTTTTATGGAAGATCAGCGCACCATACATACCGCTCTGCTCCTGGAACATGGTATGGCTGTGATACCAGTAGGTTCCATGTTGCACAATCGGGAAACGGAACTTATGTGTTTGCCCGCCTTTGATGGGCTGGGTGGTCAGGTAAGATACGCCATCTTCCTGGTTGGGCAGGATGACACCGTGCCAGTGGATAGAGGTTTCACCCTTGAGGGTGTTGTGTACATAAATTTCGGCGGTGTCGCCTTCGGTAAATTCCAGGGTGGGTCCGGGTATAGATCCATTAATGGCCAGTGCGTGACTGTGTTTACCGGAATAATTTACCATGGTATCGCCTACATAGAGGTCGTAGCGTACCACGCGGGGTGGCTGGTTCAAAGAAGCCTGTGCGGCGGCAATGCTACACAGGCTCATAAAGGTGATATACAAAAATAGTGCTCTCATGATGGAAATTAAAAAACTACTGAATGGTATCGCTTACTTTTCCGCAGGTCAGCATCTGGTTGCCGAAGTAAGGATTTTTGATAGCATTGCTGCTGCTTAACCAGTAGGCCTTTTTCATGGGGCAGTATTCCTGGTATACTGGTTGAGCAGATAAAGATACTGCTTTTGCCAGTTGATAAAAGTTGTCGGAAAATGTTTTAAAGGAAGCCCGTTGTTTGCTGATATCTTTGGTATCGGCAATCGCCTGTGCGTCGGCCACCAGCTTAGCAGAAAGTGGCATATAAGCATCATGTGCAGCCGCAGGCATACTGTTCATATCAATGGCGGCGGCAGTTTTCACAAAGGCCGCAGCTTCTGCGGACGCCGTACCGGCATTGCTGCCAATCAGCGCATCTTTAATATTGTAATACTCCGTCAGCAGAGGCGATAATTGTTTGGATACAGGGCGATCCTGTGCCATACCGGGTTGTAAAAATGCTGCTACCAGTGCTATACCTGTCAATAATATCTTTTTCATATGATCAGTTTTAATGTTGAATGAATGATGCCGGCGGCTGTTTTACTTTATGCCAGTGCTTCTGCTTTATAGCCTGCCTTTTCTATGGCGTTGCGTACTTCGCTCTTATCGATATTTTCTTTGGCGATGGTTAGCACCTTATCAGGGCTCTGCAGATCTACTTCCCAGTTATCCTCGCCAACCAGGCTGTTTAATACGGGGGTTACAGTGGCTATACATCCTGAACATTTGATATTGGTTTTGAATTGAGTCGTTTCCATGATATACTTTTTTTATATGGTGATTGATTTATTGATGATGTAAAATTACTTCGACCCGGGGGGCATATCGTTATATAATTCATGTTTCGTTTTATATAATTACCGGCCTATAATTTAGCGGCTTTCAATCGCAGGCTATTACTTACCACACTCACAGAACTTAGTGCCATAGCGGCTCCGGCAATCATAGGATCCAGCAGGAACCCGTTGATGGGGAATAATACGCCTGCAGCTATCGGTATCCCGATGATGTTATATATAAACGCCCAGAAGAGATTTTGTTTAATGGTGCGGACTGTTTTTCCGGATAATTTCAGGGCCCTGGGAATACTATTCAGGTCGGAGGTGATGAGCGTCATCTTAGCCACGTCCATCGCGATATCAGACCCTTTACCCATGGCGATGCTTACATCTGCCTGCGCCAGTGCCTGGGAGTCGTTGATACCATCGCCGGCCATGGCCACTACTTTACCTGCCTGCTGCAACTCTTTAACAAAGGCCGCCTTGAGGGCCGGCAGCACTTCCGCCCGGTAGTGTTTAATACCTGTTTGCTGCGCTACTGCGGCGGCAGTATGGGCGTTATCACCGGTAAGCATATATACCTCGATACCGCTACGTTGCAGGGTTTCAATGGCTGTCTTGGAAGTGGCTTTCACTTTATCGGCAATGGCTATCACTGCCAGTAGGGTGGTACCGGAAGCAAAGTAGATCACGGTTTTGGCGGCAGCCTGTAAAGCGCTGGCACTGGCGGCAGTAGCATCGCTGATCACCACCTGGCGACTGGTCATCAGTTTATGGTTACCTGCATACCAGGTACGGTTTTGATAACGGGCTTCTACCCCCTGCCCGGTAATGCTTTCGAAATGGGGTAACGTTACCGGCTGTATGTTTTTTCCAGCGAGATGAGATACAATAGCTTCGGCCAGCGGGTGCTCAGACTGACGTTCCAGGGCATATAATACTGACCAGGCAGCTTCCTCGCCGGTATAGTCGAGAACATCGGTTACCACCGGTTTTCCTTCGGTAATGGTACCGGTTTTATCCAGTATCAACACATCTACTTTATGGGCCAGCTCCAGGCTTTCTGCATCGCGGATCAGGATATTATTTTCTGCACCCTTTCCTACGCCTACCATAATGGCGGTAGGTGTAGCCAGACCCAGAGCACAAGGACAGGCGATTACTAATACGGTCACCGCGGTCAGTAACGCATGGGTAAAGGCATTATCGCCGCCCAATACCATCCAGGTAGTAAAGGTCAGTATAGCGATGCCAATAACTACTGGTACAAAGATGCCGGCGATGCGGTCTACCAGCTTCTGTACCGGGGCTTTGCTCCCCTGGGCTTCCTGCACCATCTTAATGATCTGGGCCAGGAGGGTATTGGCGCCCACTTTCTCAGCCCTGAACCTGAAGCTGCCTTTCTGGTTAATAGTCCCTGCAAACACCGGATCTCCGGCCTTTTTAGCCACCGGTACCGGTTCACCGGTGATCATACTTTCATCTATATACGAACTACCATTATCTACTTTACCATCTACGGGAATTTTTTCACCTGGCTTTACCAGCAACAGGTCATTTACTTTTACCTGTGCAATGGGCACTTCGGTGGTATGGCCATCGGCGCCTACCAGCAGCACGGTTTTAGGTTGTAATCCCATCAGCTTTTTGATGGCAGAAGAGGTATTGGATTTTGCTTTTTCTTCCAGTAATTTCCCGAGAGAAATAAATGCAATGACTACTGCCGCTGCCTCGAAATATACGTGGGCATGCAAGCCGCGCTGGTGCCAAAACTCAGGGTAAAAGGTGTTGAAAGTACTGAATATCCAGGCGATACCGGTGCTCAACGCCACCAGCGTGTCCATATTGGCTTTGCCATGGCGGGCCTGCTTCCAGGCGTTCACAAAAAAGTGGCGGCCCAGGAAAAATACCACCGGCGTAGCCAGGGCCATCATAATGTAATTACCATAGGGCATATCCATGAAAAACATACCGATAATGACTACAGGCAACGATAATATGGCTGACCAGATGGTACGTTGTTTCACCTGTCGGTAATGCTTTTGCTGGGCGTTGGCCTGTTCTTCTTCCTGGTTTTCCTTATCAATCAGCAGATCGTACCCCACGCTGCGTACACTTTGTTGCAGCTGCTCGGGGGTAACAGCTCCCGGGTCGTATTCTACCCAGGCGCTCTGGTTGGCGAAGTTAACGCCGGCATCCGCCACGCCGGGCACAGATTTCAACATAGATTCTACGCTGACAGCACAGGCTGCGCAGGTCATTTCCAGTACGGGGAAGGTTTCTTTTACCGGGCGTTTCGTGTGTGCAATAGGTTGCATTGATATAGCGGTTGACATAATTTATTCGATTTAATGCAAAGCTACGCCGCCCCCAGGCCGGTCTTGTTACACTATTGCCTGTTAGTTTTATATCTTTTTAAGCCCCTGTTGACGGCCAACAAAAAAAATATAAATATGAAATTTGTGTTTGCTACATTTATAGGCGCGATTCCACGGAGTTACCCTCCTTTCTTTATACAGACAATACCGACATCATGAAAAAAACAGTTCTTTTATTGGCGGCTGCCATGATCAGCACTGCCAGTTTTGCCACCGTTCGTTTGCCCAATATATTCGGGGATAATATGGTGCTACAGCGTGATAAACCCATCCCGGTATGGGGCTGGGCCGATAAAAATGAAAAAATTACTATCCGGTTCCACGACCAGGTTAAAACCATAAAAGCAGATAAAAACGGTCAATGGAAAGTGCTCCTTCAACCTGAAACCGCAGGAGGCCCTTACAGTCTTTCTTTTAAAGGCAATAACACCATCACTCTGCACGATATCCTGATGGGCGATGTGTGGGTATGCAGCGGGCAATCGAACATGGAATTCCAGGTAAATGGCGTGATTAACGCTGCTGCCGAGGAAGCCGCGTCCGCCAACCCCAATATCCGTCATTTTTATTTACCGAAAGATATAGCCATTACACCCCAAAGCGATGTAAAAGCAAGCGCCTGGAAAGCGGCAGATCCTGCTACTACCGGCAACTTCACGGCAGTAGGCTACTTCTTTGCCCGAACCCTGCAGGCACAGCTGCATGTGCCTATTGGCCTGATCCATACCTCCTGGGGAGGCACCATGGTGGAAACGTGGATCAGCCGAGATGGTATGGCTGGCAGTGAAACGTTCCGCGACCTGATGAAAGATTTACCGGTGCTCAACATCGACTCCCTTTCCAGCGTAGCAAAAGCAAAACAAGTTCAATTAATTCAAAAGGTACAGGGGAGTCTCCCCGACGCAGCTACCGCTGCGTCCTGGTCTTCCGTGAATACCGACGACCAGGCCTGGAAGAAAATGAAAGTCCCCGGCCTGTGGGAAGAGCAACAGCTCCCCAACTTCGATGGGGTAGTTTGGTTCCGACGCAGCTTTAACATTGATGCTGCCGACGCCGGGAAAGCTGCAGTACTCAGCCTGGGCACGATAGATGACAATGATGTTACCTATATCAACGGTACACCGGTAGGCAATACCAATTCTTATAATTCAGCGCGCACCTACCAGGTCCCCGCTGGGGTATTAAAAGCCGGTAACAACGTGATTGCCGTTAAAATAGAAGATAATGCCGGTGGCGGCGGATTCTATGGCGAAGCCGCCAATATCTTTATCAAGGTAGATGATCACCAGCAACCACTGGCCGGCGACTGGGCCTTCCGGATTGCATCAGCCATTTCACCTGAAAAAAGCGTGGGGCCCAACAGCTACCCCTCCCTGTTATATAACGCCATGATACACCCCATCCTGCCTTTCGCCATCAAAGGGGCCATCTGGTACCAGGGAGAAACCAATGCCGGGCGCGCTTACCAGTACCGGAAAGCATTTCCGCTGATGATCACCGACTGGCGCCGCCTGTGGAACCAGGGCGATTTCCCGTTCTATTTCGTTCAGCTGGCCAGCTTCAACGCCAACAATGGTAACAGCCAGAAAGGGAGCGACTGGGCTGAGCTCCGCGAAGCCCAAACCCTTACGCTCCAGCTGCCTAATACTGGTATGGCGGTGATTACCGACGTAGGCGATCCGAAAGATATACATCCCCGGAATAAACAGGATGTAGGTAAACGCCTCGCCGCCGTAGCGCTTCACAACACTTACGGACAAAACATCGTATATAGCGGACCTGTATTCCAATCTATGCAGATCAACGGCAACAAAGCCCAACTCAGCTTTACCAGCATCGGTTCCGGCCTGGTGGTAAAAGATAAATACGGCTATATCCGCGGATTTGAAATCGCCGGCGCCGATCAGCAATTCCACTACGCCAAAGCCTATGTAAACGGTGATAAAGTAATTGTATCCTGCGATGAAGTGACTACCCCCGTAGCAGTACGCTATGGCTGGGCCGACGATAATATAGAAGACAACCTGTTTAATAAGGAAGGATTCCCGGCAGCGCCCTTCCGTACAGATAACTGGAAAGGCATTACGGAAAACAAACAGTTTACGGTTAACTAAAAGCGAAAAGCTTAAAGCCGAAAGCAAAAAGCTATTGAAGCGAATGATGTTAGCGGACATAATACCCGCTCTGGTCATCCTCTTCAATAGCTTTTTGCTTTCGGCTTTAAGCTTTCTGCTCGTTAAAACAACGACGGTGGCGGCAAACAGGCAGTAACGCTACCATCTGTCAATCCTGCCAGGGATTGTATCAATTTACGTACGGCCGTCAGCGTTACCTCATCAGTAATCACACCCTGGTCATTGACTTTAGTCCTCACCGACGATACCACCACCTGCGTATCTTCACTGATCCGCGATTCAATAATCAACAGCGTTCCTAACAGCGACTGATGCGCCTTATGGCCGGAGGTACCGGCGGTAATCAGCGCCACTGGCTTCTTTGAAAAATGCATGGAAGACACGGTCCAGTCAATTGCATTCTTGAGCGTACCCGGTACGCCAATAGCATATTCCGGTGTGCTGATCAATACAGCATCGGCCAGCTCCAACTGCCGGCGAAAATCCTGTACCGCCGCAGGCGCGTCGTCAGGCGCCAGATCTTCATCAGGATTAAAATGCGGCAAATGAGTAAGTCCATCGTATAACCGTACGTCAAAAATATCGCTGCTTAAAGCCGTAAAAGCCTTGATAATATTATGATTGGATGATGATTGTCGCGTGCTGCCGCAAATAGCCAACACTTTTATTTTATTGGTCATAATAGTTTATTATTTTTATTGGGATAGCCAAAGTTAAATGAATCCGTAATGCGTCCATTCTTTTATATACTCTTCTTTTCTTCGCTGACTACCTTATCCTCCATCGCACAACAGCGGGACCTGGTACCTTATGTAAATCCGTTGACCGGTACAGCCAACAGTACTACGCTGACCGCCATCAAACATGGCGCAGGCACAGAACAACTGGCCAATACCATCCCGGCGGTGGGCACTCCATTTGGAATGACGCAGTGGACGCCACAAACGCGGCTCACCGAGCAAAAATGCGTGGCTCCTTATTATTACAAAGACAACCTTTTCAGCGGCTTCCGGGGCACGCACTGGCTCAGCGGCTCCTGCACCCAGGACTATGGCAGCTTTACCATCATGCCCATTTGCGGTGCACCGAAAACACAACCTAACGACTACGCTACAACGTTCTCACATGCCGGTGAAGTCGCCACCCCAGCTTATTACGGCATTACGCTGCCTCAATATCACCTGAAAGCAGAAGTATCTGCCACAGCCCGCTGCAGCATGATGCAATTCAGCTTCGACCAGGACGACGATTGCTACTTTATTATACGCCCCAACAGCGACCGTGGCAAAGGCGCGGTATATATCGATCCCGGGCAACACGAGATCAGCGGCTATAATCCGGCCTATCGCATTTACCAGGGACAAGGACAACCCGCCGGCTTCAGTGGCTATTTTGTGGTACAATTTGAAGAAAGCTTTGAAGCACCAAAGGTATTCCATGATTCCACGCTACTGGAGGCCCGCAGCATGGAATCGCAACCGGGCATTGGCAGCATCGTTAAGTTCAAAGTGCATAAAGGCAGCATCCTCAAAGTACGCATTGGCACCTCCTTTACCAGTATTGCCGCGGCCCGCGAAAACCTCCGCGCCGAAATCAATCACTGGGATTTTAAGGCAGTCACCAAAGCAGGCAACGATGCCTGGAACCAGGCATTGAATAAAATCATCGTGGATGGATCTCAAGAAAAAACCAAAAAAATATTTTATACCGCCCTGTATCATACCATGCAGCATCCCCGTCTTTTTAACGACGTTAAAGGCACCTACCCTGCCTTCTCCCAATCCTACGAGGTAAAACAACTGGCGACAGGTAATTACTACGACGATTTTTCCATGTGGGATATTTACCGGGCACAGTTACCACTATACGAGATCCTACACCCCGAGCTGGTCAACGATTTCGTACGCTCGCTGATCCTGAAAGGACAACAGGGAGGCTGGCTGCCCATCTTCCCTTGTTGGAACAACTATACTGCCGCCATGATCGGCGACCATGCCATCGCCTTTATTGCATCGGCCTATAACAAAGGGATGCGTGACTATGATGTAGCAGCGGCCTATCGCCTCATGCGCCAAAATGCTTTCGATACGGCCGCACCAGCCGATTATCAACAGGGTAAAGGCCGCAGAGCCCTGGCCTCCTACCTGCAATATGGCTATGTGCCGTTGGAAGATGCTGTGCCCTTTGCCTTCCACAACAAAGAGCAGGTGTCGCGTACCCTGGAATATGCTTTCGATGATTATGCGTTATCGACCATAGCAAAGGCGCTACATAAAAACGATGACTATCGCGCCCTGCAGCAACGCGCCCAAAACTATGCGCATGTATTCGACACAGCACTGGGCGATGTAAATGGCCGCTACGCCAATGGCAGCTGGTATAAACACCCTAACCGCGATCAGAAACTTTTCTTTATAACAGAAGGTACGCCCCGTCAATATGGCTTTTATGTACCACAGGATGTACCCGGCCTGATCCGCCTCACTGGCGGCGCGGCCAAATTTGAAGAGGCGCTCGACAGTCTCTTTATCAAAAAAGAATACTGGCATGGTAATGAACCGGGACAACAGATTCCATTTTTATACAACTACGTCAACAACCGTGCGAAAACAGCTGCCCGCGTCCGGGAAATACTGGCCAATGAATATGACGAAGGGCCCGGCGGACTTTGCGGCAACGACGACGCCGGCCAGATCAGCGCCTGGTATGTATTTGCAGCTATGGGATTTTACCCGGTCAACCCCGTAGCACCAGAATATGCACTGACTGTCCCTTCATTTGATCGCGTTGTCATTCATACCGGGCATAACACGGTAACTACGCTGACAACCAGTACTCAACCCGGGGTTAAAAGAAATGGTAAGCCGTATTCGGCATTGGTACTGCGGCATGAAGACCTGATGAAAGGCGGCGCGTTTGAGATTGGTAAATAATGATGCTATTAGAATCTTATATAACGTACAAGGCTGACCTGTTTGGTCAGCCTTGTTAATGAAAACACATTTATTGCTCAATCCCGGCGACCTGCGTGAATCACCTCCGGAGCGCCACTAGCACGTATCTCGAGCTTCACATCTGCCCCATTTTCTCCGGAATACTTCCCGTCAAAAACAATTTCATTGGCGTTATCAGATAGCACTGGCAAGGGCTTACTCAGTTCTACCGTTTGTATCACCTGCCATTGCTTGTTATACAACTTCACTACTTTACCATCACATTTCAGGAATTGGTTTCTTTTCAGGCTTACCGGCAACACCAGGGCATCCTGATGATTGATGGCGATGGATATCTGATCGAAGGTAACGTCGGGATCAAAATCCTTGCCGCCAGCGAGAGAAATAATAAAAGAAACGGGTTGGCTACCTGCAGGGTTATTGAACTGAAATGTAGAAAAAACAGGTTCTCCGGGTTGTTTCATTTGTTGACTATGCTTGAAGTAAGCATTGTAAACTGGCGTTAGCCGGTATTCATTCGCCCCTGTCATCTCCAGGTGGAATTCATGCTTAAGGCTCCGCATCTGCGCTTGCTGGGCTTCACTGAAAATATGTTGCATACGCGCCTGTTCCCAGGTTTTAATCAATCCAAGCACCTCGTCTTTTTTACCGTGTTTCTGCAACGTTTCCAGGCTGGTCGACAGTCCGAAGCCAGCATTGTATCCTGCCGCCATGGCAAGCATCCATTCTATATCTTCCGGCGTGGTTTCCGGACGCAGACTGAACCAGCCCAACATAGATGGCATCAGGTTGCGGCGGAAGAACTGCTGGTTCTTGAGGCGCAATTGTAACTGACTCTCCCGGAAACCCGCGTACCAGGGCTCTCCCCAGTTCATCCGGGTATAAATATGCCAGAAGTAGTGACCCGGCGTGCTGGCATCATTGATCACTTTCCCTTTTAACTCAGGCTTCAGATGATCGTACCATGTTTTAGTAAATAACTGCCGGGCGTATTGTCCCATGCCGGAGGATAAACATCCTTCAAGCCCGTCGAAAGAAATCTGCATGAGGCCTGTTTCATTGAAAAGATTGGCAATGGTAGTCGCCATTTCTTCCTCCAGCGCATAATCGGTAAGGAATACTTTGTAAGCATGATCTATCAATTTCCCTATGCTATCATTTTGCTGATGTGCGGCCGCATGAGTACCAAAGGCTCCACGCTGACAATCCAGTAATTTCCACGGAGCAGCAGCAGATACACTTCCATAACGGATAATTTCACTACCAACAACGACCGACTTCAACGTATTATTTTGAAATTGATTAAAGAAAACCGGGTCTTCAATACCAATCTCTTTTGTGTTGGCATCGATCGACTGGCTAAGCCTTGAATAGCCCACTTTGCCCAACCGCGGATCAGGTACCGGCGTTACATAAGGGTCGTTGGTAGTAATAAAGTTGGATAAAGTATGTACACCCAGCCGTACACCCGCTGCCTTCGCTGTTTCCACACATTGCTTCATGCTTGCCCAGTTCTGCGGAAACTCCTTTGCATGCAGTTTGAAGTGCCCCCAGGTATCAAAGGGGTCGCCATGATAAAGATAACGGAGACCAGCCTGTTTGGTAGCCGCTATCGCTGCCGGCAGGTTATCTACGCCAAAATCCATGATCAGGTACGATTCAGAAGCATGGCTGGCCTGTTTACCCCATTCGCCATCCAGTAAAGGATGCGGTAATCCTTCCTTTAGTTCAATCTGGGAAATGGTAGGTAGCACATCTGCATTGGCCACGCCAAACAGCGCAATCTTGCTGCCCACAACACCTCCGTCTTTAAAGGCGGGCGCCAGGTAAGCAGCATGCCCCCAGTTCTCAATCACTCTGTCCTTATCGCGATTGCGGCAATAGGCCTGCAATGAAGCCCCATATTCCGTTGGCCGTGCTACGTCGCCCCTGAACAATTGCTTGTTCATATCGTCCGCCGTCACATCCACTCTATGGCCACTTTCAAAGATGTCGTACGATGGTTCTACATCGTTTTCCGCGTTAGGGTAGCCTCCCAGCGTTTTTATGTTCAATGCCTGAATACCGATCGCAAATTCCTTATTACGTACCACTCCTACCACTTCGCCTACGGTATCTGCTATGGTGGTGGGATACGGGCCCCATAACACCAGCTCAACATGTTCGGCAGGGGTCAGGTCGATCAGTTCAAAACTGGTATAACTGTCGTTGCGCTGCACTTTTACGGTGGCCGTTACCCCCTGCGGGTAAGATAACACCAACTCCGATTTTTTCGGATTCCAGGTACAACGTTGAGAAGGAAGGATAGCCCCCTCCTTTTTGATGCTCATTAACGCCGTTGCTTTATCTGCATAGAGAAACTCCCGCTGCAAAGCAAGGCTTTTCATACTGGTAATCTTCCCGGAATTATCCAGCTGAAGACTCCATTGCCTGGTTTTAAAATTTACCTGCCCTTTAGCCGGCAATACAGCAACCCCTGTCACAATTACCAGGAATGTAAACAGACCTTTGAAGAAACGTCTTGGTTTCATTTCGATTTTTTACTTGAATAATAGAATATACTTTCTGTGAAGCGCCTAAATTTGCACATTTCAATCCCGTTATACCACAACATTTTTAGCTTTTTCTGCCGTTTTTTTTGCGATAATATTTTAAATGAAGCACAGTTTTTGTAAAATTGCCGTACACCGAAACAAATAAAACGTCATATGGAGTATTGTAGCAGCATTATAAAACATCGGGAGAAGACCATCTGCCTGGTCCTTTTTATGTGTATCAGCACAGCGCTAAGCGCACAAAAGAAGATCACAGGCATCTATCGTACTATGAATGACTACCTGGACAAACAGCTTAGCTATACCGCGGATAACGGTAAGGCTTCCAAAATAAAGCTGTATACCCTGGCTCCTAAAAGCTATGTAACGGTGAGTACTGCGAGCACCTCCACACACATTTATAAAAAAGATATCTTTGCTTATCAGCTCACTTCCGGCGAAATTTACCGTATTGAAGGGAATCATAGTTACCAGATATTAAACAATAACCCTAAGCTGCTGCTCTACAAGCGGAAAAAACCCACTTCTCCCAAAGAAGGGCCCCCCGACCAGTTTAAATACTATTTTTCCGCCCCCAATGGCACTATGCAGGCACTCACTACCTGGAACATAAAACAGGCATTTGCCGACACACATGCCAGTCTGCCTGACCAGGTGGATGCGCTGTTTAAGCGGGATGCAGAACTACTGCATTACGATTCCTTTCGCCGCATGTATAAACTGGAATGGCTGCTCAATAAGTCCTATTGATATACGGCATGCAGGATAAAATCCACGATGGGCGTAGGATCCGGGAAACTATGCGGATGATGGGCAAAACCCGGTTTATGCATCACCGTTATATTTCCTTTTAATGCTTTTATCTTTCTTTCAAAAGGAAGAGTGTTCTCTGCCGGTGGAACATCGGTATCAGCATCTGCCAATACATGTAACAGGGGATATTTTCCTTTTACTATTTCTTTTGTTTTGTATAACGGACTACCTTTAAAAAGCAGCGCCACACTGTCCGACGCCAACCCATAATCCTGTTTAAACTGGTTCCATTCACTACTACCCTTCCCCCGCCGTATAGCGCCTCCCGGCCAGCTGCACAGATCCAGCACCGGGTTATCTACATATACTGCAGCCACCTTCTCCGGATTTACGGCCGCCCAGTTGTATACATATACCGCTCCCCTGCTCATTCCCTCCATCACCACTTTTGTGGACAGTCCTGCTTCATGCAGATGGGCATAATAACGGTTCCACACCTGTATAGCTTCCGCATTGCCAAATAATTCCGCTACATCGCAAAACACCACATGAAAGCCTCTTTCCAGCAACGCGATGTCTGCCTGCGGCTCATGCCCCCAGAAGCGGGCCCGCCAGACCCAGGGATGGCCCAACGCCGGTTTCTTCGGCGCTACTACCTTACAGGCATGTCCGGCAAACTGAA
This sequence comes from Chitinophaga sp. Ak27, assembly GCF_012726295.1. Taxonomy (GTDB): domain Bacteria; phylum Bacteroidota; class Bacteroidia; order Chitinophagales; family Chitinophagaceae; genus Chitinophaga. Next base: position 803,243 of record NZ_JABAOB010000001.1, read on the forward strand.
AGTCGGCACAACGATATCCATAAAAAGAAGAGATGCTTTTATCTTGCTTCAACAGCCCAATAAGATCGTAGGCGTCGTCCCTTCCGGTATGTAATACTTCGTACAGGGTTTTGGCCATGAGCGTATTACCTTCCAGGTTAGGATGGATACCATCCGGCAGTAAGGCTGGCTTGCCTTTCAACAGGGCGTTCATATTTACCAGCTCCACCTGTTCTTCATAAGCCACCTGCTGCACTTTGGGTAAAAGGCGTTGAGTAATCACCGGGTCCCAGATTTGACTGGTATCAGTAACAAATGATACAACAGGTTGCAGCAACAAAATGCGTGGATGCGAAGGCAAGGCCCTGAACGCATGTATCAATGCCCGATAATCTGATACAAATTCATCCAGATGTATTCTGTTTACCAGTTTACTGTCGTTACCTCCCAGGTCGATCAGTACAATATCCGGCGCTGCCGCCAGAGCAGCTTTATACTGATCTGTATTCCAATAAGGGTAATCCCCCTTTTTCAGTAAGGTAGTGCTGCTTACGCCGTAGTTAGTTACCCGGTAACGGGCTCCCAGCTTATGCCCCAGCTGTGCCGGGTACGATTCATTTTCCGGATGCGCCAGTCCGGCGCCAGCACAAATGCTGGCACCTAAACAGGCTACTTTTATAGGATGTGGTTGTTGTGCAAAGGTAACAATGCTGTTTAACAGCACTGATAAGAGCAAAAAACACCGGGAAAGCTGTTGCATAAAATACGTGGAATGATGGGTATTAAATTAATACATTCCTTTTATTTTTTACGCAGCTTTTAGTTTAAAAGAATTTCATCGACAAATACCCAGCCATGGCCTCCTTTGCCCGGATGCCATAGCGGCAGCTTATCGATAGGCGTTAGTACCAGCTTTACACAGCTAACAGTGGTGTGCGGAAAGGTACAATCAATATTCATGGCCGTGAGCGGGTCATCTTTCTGACCTGCAGCCGGGATAATGCGCTTCAGCAATTTCATATGCTGCGCATCCATACCACCCCATACTTCCACCTTAGTAGGCGGGAAGATATAAGCGTTGATGCTTCTCAGGATGCCCACCGACACAGACTGCACCGACACAGGTTGCTTAAACAGCAACATCGCCTCGAGGTTATTGCCGGTATAACCCAGCCATTTTCCATTGCCCTGGTCCTGCCCTCCTTTGAGGCCATCCGAGAGGGTTTTGGCTCCGCTGGCGGCATAGCTGCTATTGGGCTGCGTTAACAGGATCACGCTATCAGGCTTATACGTAGATTTATAAAAAGATACCTGAAGCGGGTCGCTGGCCAGCCAGCCTTTCTTACAGGCGATAACGCGAATAGTAGTGCTACCCTCCAGCAACAAGCTGTCTTTAAACACTGGTGAATGGGCGCTATCAGGCATGGAACCATCGGTCGTATAACGTATTTCCACTCCCCTGATAGGATGTTTAAGCAGTAGCTGCATATGTTGGTCAAACACCATGGCAGTATTACCCACCTGCGGCTGATTCAATTTCAGTAATTCGCTGCCATCGTTCACAAACCCTTTGATCACTGCTACCTGTTTAAAGGAAGCCTGCAAGCGATCCAGGTCGGCCGGCGATAGGGCGGTATTCCACAGGTACAGCTCTTTCAGCCTGGTAGCCGATTTCAGTACCTGCAGTTGCGCCAGCGTAACCGGGGTACCCGATAGCGATAAACTTTCCAGGTGTGGCAAACTTGCCAGGGCAGATAACGTTTGCCCCTTTACGTTAGTGAAACTGAGATTCAGTACACGCAGTTGCTCGAACCGCGCAATGGTTTTTAAATCCTCGTCGTGCACCGGCATTTTCTGCAGGTGCATTTCAATGATCTGCTTCTTTAACGGCAATAGCTCTTCTATTGCCTTGCTATTAAACTGGTCTTTGTTATAACAATTTACCACCAGCGGCGCTGCATTCACGGCTATCGGGTAAATAACGCGGTAGTTATTGTTCAGCTTTTGTACCAACTTTTCATCGGCGGCAGAAAAATCGTATACTTCTGGAGCGGCAGCAGCCGGTTTTAGCAAGGCAGCTGCCAACAGGCGTAAACTATCTTGTGGAGGCAAGGTGGCCACCTTCGTTTTGAAATCGGCACCACTCTTTATCCAATAATACAATAGTGTTGTTTCTTCTGGTGTTAGTTGAGGCTTCCCTGCCGGAGGCATATGCTTTTTAGCATCCAGCGGCAGGTGGAGTCTATCCATGAGCAGACTCAGCTCCGGCTTGCCCGCTATAAACAATTTACCACTTTTTCCCCCTTTCAGCAATTGCTGTGGTAGTTCCATGGCCAGCTCTCCTTTGGCTTTGCCGGCGTTGTGGCAACTCATACACTTCTCTTCCAATACTGGTTTCACCAGATGCTCATATACCAATGCCTGGTCAAAAGGTACCTGTGGCTTTCCTGCGGGCATTACGGGGCCCAGCACAAAGTTGTTGCCATGGGTAATATCTGCTCCCAGGTGCCCGGTAATCACCAGTAACAGGATCGTCATCACGGCGCCTGCCTGCTGCCATAGCAGCCGGGGTATAGTCGATTGTCCCAGCCAATATAGCGCAGAGGCCAGCCAAAGCATGGTAACACCGCTCCACTTATGCCATTGCAGTTCCCCACTGCCATGGTAGCCATCTTCCGTGGAAAGGAACAAGCCCATGATAACGGTAACGGCTGCACTGAGCGCTCCTGCCAGTAATAAGGCCGCCGTAAGCTGTTGCTTCCAGCTTTCTGCTGCCGGCTCCCGCAAACGGATAAACGTTAAAATACCTGCAATGATGATCAGCACAATGGGAAAATGCAACAACAAAGGGTGCATACGTCCCAATACCTGCAACCAGGGCGGTAATACCAACCGGCTGCTGAAAACCAGCAAAAACAGGATAAAAATATTTGCAGCAAATAACAGGCTACTACCCACTTGCTGCCAACGAAAGCGCTGTTTCAATATCATTACACCCTCCTGAGTTTATAGGGATATACTTTCCCGGCATTCCACTGCGCTACATATAAGTTTTCGTCATTATCGACGCACACATCATGCGGATGAACGAATATTTTTTCTGCCTGCTGCATGGGCTGTAACTGGCCATTGGTGTACACCGGCACAGTACCGCCAATATTGGATACTACCTTATTGTCTTTGTCCAGGATGGTCACAAAGCCACTGCCATTTGCATCCATATTTGGCGAGCGAAGCACCGCCGCATACAGGTGATCTCCTTTGATCACCGGGCGGCAAACGCAGGCGCCTGGTAAGGTGATAACTTCCTGTAGCTTTCCATCCATGCTGAAACGTTTAAAGCTGTTGCGGGTCCTGTCGGTCACGATCAACGTAGGTTCGCCGCGGCGGGTATCTACGCAAATACCGTGGGCATTGTCCAGGTGTTCATGACCTTCGCCGCGGCCACCGAAATACCCCAGCAGCTTACCATTGCGGTCATAACGTATTACATACTGCGCACCATAACCATCTGCAATGTAAAAGTCGCCATTGGCTGCCACAGTGGTTTCGGTAGGCACAAACTCTTCTTTCTTTTTGTATACGCCGGTTTCTGCCGGGTAATCGATAGTCAGCAAGATCTTGCCCTCCATTGTGGTTTTATATACCTGGTGTTTTTCTGTATCGGTGATAAATAAAAACTCAGTACCATTTTCATTCGTCAGGGTCAGGCCATGTGCCCCGGGGAATTCATGTCCCCAGTTTTCCAGCAGTTTGCCGGATTTATTGTAGACGAGAATATTGTTCTTGGTTTCATTAGTCAGCAGGATAATACGGCCTTTCTTGTCCTGTACCATTTCATGGCAATCCTTTACCGGGTACCGGCTACTGTCCAGCGTTCCCCATTTAATATCGAGGGCATACCGCATCCCGTTATGGCCGTATACAGGTCCTTTGGGTTTGGCAAAAAGATCCCGGGAAATATAAAATGAGGCAGCTACTAACGCCGACGACTGTATGAATTTTCTTCTTTCCATAGTAATTGATTTATCAGGCCATTAATCCCGGTAGTACTTTACCGGCAACATCTGTAAGCCGGTAACGGCGACCCTGGTGTTTAAAAGTTAGTTTTTCGTGATCAAGTCCCATGAGATGCAGCACGGTAGCATGAAAATCATGCACGTGTACCGGATCTTTAATGATGTTGTAACCAAACTCATCTGTTTCTCCATAAACAATACCTGGCTTTACGCCTCCTCCTGCCATCCAGATGGAAAAGCAACGGGGATGGTGATCGCGGCCGTAATTGTCGGCCGACATTTTACCCTGGCAGTAGTTGGTACGGCCAAACTCTCCTCCCCATATCACCAGCGTTTCATCCAGCAGTCCCCGTTGTTTCAGATCGGTGATCAATGCTGCAGAAGCCTGGTCTACATCTTTCGCCTGCCCTGCCATTTCATTAGGCAGGTTGCCATGCTGGTCCCAGCCCTGGTGATACAGCTGTATAAAACGCACGCCACTTTCCGAAAGTTTCCTCGACAACAGGCAATTAGCCGCAAATGTGCCTGGTACCAGGCAATCCGGGCCATACAACTTAATAATATCATCCGGCTCCTTCGACAAATCAGTCAGCTCAGGCACCGCAGTTTGCATACGGTATGCCATTTCGTATTGCTGTATTTTGGTGCTGATTTCCGGGTCGCCGAATTCCTTGTACGATTGGTCATTTAATGCCGCCAGCTGATCCAGCATCTGCCGGCGATTGGCCATGTCGATACCATCAGGATTGTTGAGATATAACACCGGGCTTTCCCCGCTGCTGAACTGTACCCCCTGGTGTATACTGTCTAAAAATCCATTAGACCATAATTTAGAATATACGCCCTGTCCATTCCCTTTTCCGCGGGACAGTAATACACAAAATGCCGGCAGATTCTTATTTTCGCTACCCAGCCCATAGCTCATCCAGGAGCCAAAGCTGGCGCGGTTTCCCTGCTGCGCACCGGTTTGGAAAAAGGTAAGCGCCGGGTCATGGTTGATAGCTTCTGTAAACATCGACTTTACAATGCAGATATCATCCACCACCTTGGCGGTATGCGGAAACAAGTCGCTGATCCACGCACGGGAGGTGCCATACTGCTTAAAATCATAGTGCGAACCTACCAACGGGAAAGAAGCCTGCCCGGAAGTCATCCCGGTTAACCGTTGCCCCATGCGGATAGAAGGTGGCAGCTCCTGCCCCATCATTTCTCGCAACTTCGGCTTATAATCAAAGCTCTCCAACTGCGACGGCGCGCCATTCTGGAACAGGTAAATAATCCGTTTTGCCTTCGGCGCAAAATGTGGAATACCGGGAATAAACGGCGCCTCATCTGCACCGCCCTTACCAAAGATATCCGGGATCAGTAAAGAACCCAGCGCAATACTGCCTACGCCTAAACTGAGGCGTGACAGGAACTTGCGGCGGTTCATATTCAGGTGATGTTCTATGAATTCATTTTTCATTTGCCTGGTATTGAAAGGGGATATCCCGGTGAATTATGTTTTTGACAGTGTTTCTTCCAGGTTATAAATCGTGGTAATAACCTGCATCATGGCAGCCCAGGAAGCATTGTCGAGATGCTCGGCCATGGGATATTCTCCGTGGTGCAACAACTTCACTGCCGCAGCCGGCTGTTGTTTATACTGTTGCTGTTGCTGGTCATAATACTTTTGCAACAGCGCCACTTCCTGTGGTTGTGGTGTACGGCATACAATCATTTTAAACGCCTGCGTAATGTTCTTTGCCGCGTTATTATCTTTTTCCAACAGGCGGGAAGCCAATACCCTGGAGGCTTCCAGTACAGTAGGATCATTCAGCATGATCAATGCCTGTAAAGGTGTGTTCGTATTGGAGCGCTTAACCTCACACTGGTCACGGTTGCTGGCGTCAAAAATCATCATGGAAGGCGGTGGCACGGTACGTTTAATAAACGTATACAAGCCCCTGCGGTAAAGGCTTTCGCCATGATCCTGCTTATAAGAGGCCAGTATGCCCCTCCCGGAAGTGGCCATTTCCCACAATCCTTTAGGTTGATATGGCTTCACACTGGGACCGCCAATAGTATGTACCAACAATCCGCTGCTCTGTAACACCAGGTCCCTTACGCCTTCCGCCGGCAGGCGAAAACGCGGGCCGCGGGAGAGATACATATTTTCAGGATCGGCTTTGAGCTTTTCTTTAGACGCAACGGCCGACTGCCGGTAGGTGGCCGACATTACCATCTGTTTTATCAATCGTTTAATATCCCAGCCATGCTGCATAAAGTCGGTGGCCAGCCAATCGAGCAAAGCAGGATTTACGGGCAGATCGCCCTGCATGCCAAAGTCACCGGTGCTCTTCACAATACCGCGACCAAAGATTTCCTGCCATTGCTGGTTCACGAAAACCCTTGCGGTGAGCGGGTTACGTTTATCAAACAACCAGGCGGCCAGTCCCAGCCGGTTAGCCGGATACTGCCTTACATCGAAAGGCAATACAGCATGGGGTGTTTCAGGCGTTACCTCCAGCGTAGGGTTGTCGTAGTTACCACGTCCAAGAATATACGTTTTCCGCGTCGTATCCCGGTCACCCATCACAGATACAATCAACCGGTTGGTGTCTTGTTTGTTAATGAAATGCAACACGCCCTGGAGATCTTCTTTGGTAATCTCCATATAGGGAGTCTTAGCATAAGTATCAGGGCCGCCCACGGTCGATTGCAGGCCCACTTCTTTTACGTTGTTAAAGAAGGCAAACAGTTCATAGTATTCCTTCTGTGAAAAAGGATCGTACTTATGGTCATGGCAATGGGCGCATTCTATAGTGATGCCCAGCAAGCTTTTTCCGAAAGTGTTCGTACGATCGGTTACATATTCAATGCGGTATTCTTCATCGATCACGCCACCTTCTTCCGTAATTTTATGGTTGCGGTTAAAACCCGTTGCCAGCAGCTGTTCCCGGGTAGCGTTGGGCATCATATCGCCAGCCAGCTGCCAGGTAACAAAGTCTTTATAGGACAAGTTTTCGTTAAACGCGTGAATGACCCAGTCGCGCCAGGGCCACATGCTGCGGTAGTTATCATCCTGGTAGCCATGTGAGTCGGCATAGCGGGCTACGTCCATCCAGTGTACTGCCATTTTTTCGCCATAGGCGCTGTCCTGCAACAGCTCATCTACCATGCGCTCATAGCCTTTATCGCTGGTATCTTTGGCGAAGCGCTCCATTCTATCCAGCGAAGGAGGCAGGCCGGTAAGATCGAGACACAGGCGTTTCAGCAGACGTTCATGGTCCGCCGCGGTATTAGGCGCCAGTCCTTTCTCTTCCATCTTTGCCAGCACAAAACGGTCTATTTCGTTACGCGACCATTTTTCATTGTTCACTGCAGGCAATGCAGGTGCAACTGGTGCTACGAAAGCCCAGTGCGGTTTATATTTGGCGCCTTGTTTAATCCATTTTTCAATCAGCTTGATTTCATAGGCTGAAAGCGACATGTTAGACGACGGCGGCGGCATACGCATAGCCGTATCCTTGCTGCTGATACGTTGATATACTGCCGATGCCATGGGGTTACCCGGCACCAGTGCATGGGCGCCCGGCGTTTCCCGGAGCGCTTTATACGCGCTGTCGGCAATATCAAGGCGTAATCCGGCCTCCCGCTTATTGGCGTCGGGACCATGACAGGCATAGCACTTATCCGATAAGATAGGCCTTATATGAAAATTGTAATCCACTATTTCAGGTAATTTCTCTTCCTGTTGGCCAGGTGCACCCCCGCTGTTGCATGCTGATAACACCGCCAGGAAACAGATCATGGATCCTACATAACGCTGGAACATATCCTTACAATATTAAATATTCACTGTACGCGTACCCCTCGATGATCGCGATACATTAATAACATGGAAACTCCGGTCTGATTGTCAAACTATAGCTAATGGAGTGTTTACTGTCAGTAAATATCGGGTATCTAACCCTATACTTTCGGCAGTATTTTGATGTAAAATAACATTTTTTTGCAAATATGTACATACATACCTACAAATAAAAAATAAAACTGGTAAAAAGAATAAAAAGGAAGAGGATGGTAAAAGGAGTCAGATGCTGGCAATACCAAGGTACTTCCCATGGTGGCTTATGGAAACTGGATGGCACTCGCCAGTGTATTTATCGCGGGTAAACGGTATTCCGTATGTGTCTTTATAAAAAACACGCCCGGGTAACAGGGCGGTATAATCGGTTGTAAGATGATAACCCGTAAACACCTGTACCCGTTCCAGCAGTGCCGTACTGGCAGCAGCTTGTGTATGGATGCAGGCGCCCAGGCTAGTACTTTTAAAATACCAGGTTTGTTGCTGGTGTGCCACTGTGCCTGTTATTACCGTGCCGGTGACCTGTTGCAATGCACAAACATAGTGATGAGGGGCGTATAGACGTTCCTGTGAATAACGATGAATAATTTTATACACGGCTTCCTTACAACTCCACAGCAGCCATATCATAGCCGCCGGTCGGGACGCCGCTGCAATGATATCCTGCTCCGCCGGCAAAAACAATTTGTCGAGGAAGCCCCGGCGGCAGATATTACTTTCTCTTTCCGCCAGGTGAAGATCTATAATGTCGTTGCCGATCATTTCTCCTGCAACTTGGCGTTGACAATATCCATCGCGGCCTGCACATTCAGCATACGTTCCATCTCTTCATTCTGGATAACGATATCATATTTTTCTTCCACATCCAGCACCACATCTACCAGGTTGGCGGAATTAATTTTCAGGTCGTTGATAAAATCGGTCGCCAGGCTAATCTGTGCTAATGCCTCCTGGTTCTTCGCGTAAGGCTTTACTATCTCTCTTAATTCTGCAATAAATGTTGCTTGATCCATGTCTGTTCGTTTAAAGTTGCGGGTATTTTTTCAATATCACACAGGCATTTACATCGCCAAAACCAAAGCTTGCTTTTGCCACTAAATGTAGGTCTTTATACAATAGCTGCCGGGGAATTCTTTCCGGGTCCACCCATTCCAGTATGTCGGGGTGCAGGTCTTCGCAGTTAATATTGGGGAATATAAACCCTTCTTTCAATTGCAAGGCAACTGCCACCAGCTCTATGCTGCCAGATGCACCAAGGCAATGCCCTATTTGTGATTTCAGCGCATTGAGATAAGGGAAATCGGCGCCCGACCGGCCCAGCGCAGCGCTCCAGTTTTTTACTTCTTCCGCATCTTTACCCGTGGCGGTAAGATGTCCATTGATCAGGTCTATGGCTTTAGCCTTCACACCAGCCTGTATCAACGCGTCGGTAATACAACGTTGCACAGCTTCGCTGTTGGGCGCTGTCATGCTGCCTCCATTTCGTTGCCCGCCGGAATTAATATTACCGCCCAACACTTCCGCATAGATGGTAGCTTTCCGTTCCAATGCGCTCTCCAGCGATTCCAGTAACAAGGCGCCGGCGCCGCTGCCGGGTACAATACCGCTGGCGCTGGCACTCATCGGCCTGGAGCCAGCTTCCGGCCGATCGTTATGCCGGAACGTACTCACCTTCATGGCATCAAAGCCGCCCCATATATAAGGACCACTATCGCTGGTACTCCCTGCCAACATACGCTTGGCATGCCCGTACTTTATCCGTTCATAAGCCATCAGCAGGCTTTCCGCTCCCGTCGTACAGGCGGAGGAGTTAGTTGTTACCTGGTTACCCAGCCCCAGCTTGCCTCCTAAAAAGGCGCTGATCCCACTGGCCATCGTTTGGGTAACGGCCGTACTGCCTAAGCGACGCACCTGTAACTCATCCAGTTTATAAACAGCCTCCCGGAATTTATCGACACCTGAGGTGCCGGTACCAAACACCGTACCACTGTCCCAATCCGGCGATACCTCCTGTAACAGCGGCAAACCTGCATCAGCCCAGGCTTGCATACCCGCCATAACACCGTAAATAATGCCCGATGCTTTTAATTGTTTCAACTCCAGCTCATCAAAATAAGGATGCAACCTCGCCTCCTCCAGCGGAGGGCGGCCTGCTATCTGGCAGGAAAACTGCAGCGCAGCCAGCTGCTCCTCATAACGGATACCGGATACACCATTTTTAATGGCTTCCCGGAAAGCCGCTACCCCTATACCATTGGGCGCTACTACACCCAATCCTGTTATAACAACCCTGTTATGCATGTTGCGGATAAATGATCATACCGGCAATAACGCCATCGCAAACCAGTTTCCCGGCTGCGTTATACAGCGACACCCGGCATTTCAGTTTATTAAATCTGAAATATATCTTTTCTGCCTTTACCTCCACGGTTTCACCGGGAAACACCGGCAGGTAAAAATCTACCTGGGTGGAAGTCATGGCCACCGTAGGAAACTGCTGCCCAATACTATCTCTCAATAAATAAATACCCAAACACACAACACCAATTTGTGCCATCACTTCCGTCAGCAAAACACCCGGCGTAACCGGCCGCCCTTTAAAATGCCCCTGGTAGCAGGGCATATCTGGCTGAAAGGTATACCTGCCTGCCACCTTTTCGTCGTCGATGTAGCTCAGCTCATCTACAAACAGGAAAGGCGCGGTGTAGGGCAGGTGTTGTAATATTGCTGCTGTTGTCATTGCCTAATGAATATGTGTGCCGCCATCAACGGGTATGATAGCACCGTTGATCCATGCGGCTTCATCTTTACACAAGAGGTATACCACATTCGCAACATCTTCCGGTGTGGTAACCCGTTGAAAAGGATTACGGGATTTGCTATGCTGCAACAGCTCACTGCCACCGGGAATCCGTTGCAGTGAAGCTGTATCGGTAACGCCTGCACGAATACAATTAGCCCGTACCCCCTGTGGTGCAAACTCCAGCGCTATACTCCTGGTTATAGCTTCCAGCGCAGCTTTAGCGGCAGATACTGCCGCATAATGCGGTATAGCTTTATAACTTCCATCACTAGTAAAAGACAGTACCCGGGCATCCGGGGCAAACAGCTGGTGCTGAAGTACCGCCGCCGTCCACTCATACAGGCTGGTAGCCATATATGCTGTTGTGAGCTGGAAATCATCGCCACTCAACGCCGGCATGGCTTTAAGATTGCCCCTGGCAATGCTGTGCAACAGGCAGCGTACCCGCCCGCTGGCTCCCATTGCCGTCTTTAATTGCAACAGCATCTCATTACGTTTTTCGGGATTTAGGACATCAGCGTTGAAATGCAGCAATTGCGCGCCCGTTGCCTTGATAGCGGCGAAAGACTGCTCAATACCCGGCCATTCCACCCGCGTATTGCGGTGTACAATACAAATATTCATGCCGTGTGTAGCCAGCTTATGCGCAGCCGCGAGGCCCAATCCTGTACTGCCGCCCAGTATCAATGCCCAGTAATCGCTAAACTCTTTTACCATTGTAATAAAATTCGCTGTGCGGAAAATCCCGGTCCAAAGCTCAGCATCAGCCCTTTATCTCCTTTGGGAAGCTGCCGGTCCATAAATCGTTCCAGTACATATAACACAGTGGCGCTCGACATGTTGCCATATAACCGCAAAATTTCTTTGGTATCATCCAGTTTCTTGCCCATGGTGCGGAAAAGCTCTTCCACCAGGCTGATAATCTTCTTTCCCCCCGGGTGGAAAATCAGGTGGTCAATATCTTCAATGGTCAGCTCATGCCTGGCGAGAAAGGGATGGATAATATCCCCGAAGTGTGCTTCGATCTTCTCCGGCACCTCTACATCCAGTACCATCTTTAAACCGGTGTTAGACAGGTGGAAACCCATCAGGTAATCGGCATCGTAAAAATGATACATCTCTTCCCCTATGATCTCCGGCCCGGTATCCTGCTCATGGGAAGATAAGATAGCGCAGGCGGCGCCGTCGCCGAAAATCGCGGCGCTGACAATATTGGCCATGGAAAAATCATCGAGCTGGAAAGTGGCTGTAGGCGATTCAACCGCAATAACGGCCGCTCTTTTTCCCGGGTTAGCCTGCAACATCTTTTTAGCGTATATGATGCCCGATACGCCAGCAGCGCAGCCCATCTCCGTTACAGGCAGCCGCACAATATCCTGCCGTAACTGCAACTCATTGATCAGGTAAGCATCCATAGACGGAATCATGATGCCGGTGCAGCTAACGGTAATAATAAAATCAATATCCGCAGGTTGCAGTTGTGCCTTGTGCAATGCATTTTGCAAACAAGCCTTTCCCAGCACAACGGCCTCGCGCATATAGAGATTGTTTTTTTCTTCGAAAGAAGTTTTTGTAAACACATCTTCCGGTCCCATAATCCCGTAACGGTTATCTACGCCTGCATTCTCAAATATCTTCTTTACTTTCTTCACAAAACGCTCTTCCTGCCCGGATAACCAGATATCTAAAAAAGGAAAAATATCCTGGGTAGATCTGGTATAGGGTGGTAATGCTTTCGCGACAGACTGAATTTTAACGCTCATAAATTATTAATTATCCATTGATACCGGAAAGCCCATTTCCACTGGAGGGAATACCGACCGATATTGAGAACCGCTGATAGCTGATGTAATTCTTTTTTCTTAAAACCACGGAGAATAGATACCTGCCCGTCATATCTGACCATCCTGTTGAGATTAAATACCACACAGACCAGTTGAAACAGCCGGTAGGCTAATGCACTCCGGTGAAGGTCGTTGATGACAATCCCGACTTTTGCCTGCTGCCTGAAAATATTCATCAGGCGGCAAATTTCTTCTTCTTTGAAATGGTGCAATGTGAGCGTGCATAAAATAATGTCGTACTGTTGTTGCTGAAAAGCAGGATCCATCATATCCTGGCAATGATATTGAATATCTGGCCAGGACGCTGATAATTCCCGTGCATACGCGATCGTAGCCGGATTGGCATCTATGCCTGCCAGTTGAAATGACCGGTTGTTCTTCCTGGCATAATCAGCTAATTCCCTTAACATATCTCCATTACCACATCCCACATCCAGGATGGTAATCCGTTGGTGGGCAGGAATACTTTTTATCAGTGCAGATACGCCATTCCTGGTAATCCGGTTGCCTCCCAGGAGACGATTGATTTGTGCAATTTTACGCAGGGTTTCCTTTAGTAACGCTCCTTCCATGTTAAAATCATCCATGATCTCAGGAGCCTGGCTTCGATGCCGGGTGTCTACACGCATACTTCGGCTCCTTTTAACGGTTTACCATGGGTACGCCTGATAATACCGGGCAGGAGTCCGGGAAAGAGTATCAATCCCTTCATCATGGTAGCCGACAATTTTTCGTTGCTGAATAATCGGGATAATAAACGGCCGGTGCGCATACGGCCGCTGAACATTTTATTCCAGGCTTTCGTATAATGTTGTTCCATCGCTGGTCTGTTCCTCGCTGTTGCATTAAAATACGCCAGTACATTTTCCGATGCTATCTGCGCGCTCTGGATGGCCATCGCCATACCGTTGCCACAGAGCGGGTGGATAAGTCCTGCTGTATCTCCTGTCATTAAGATATGATTGACCACTTTTTCTTTTTCCGAGAAAGATACCTGGCTAATCGTTAAAGGTTTATCGAATAACGGGGTGCTTCTTTCAAAAATGTCTTTCAGGTGGGTATTCCGTGCCAATACCTGTTCCTGGTGCGCCTCTATATGCTTATAGCTTTTGAAGCTTTCGTAACTCACCAGGTAACAGATGTTCAGGATATCATCTTCTACCTTTGAAACCCCGCAATAGCCTCCATCAAAATTATACAGGCCTACGGTATCTGCGGGAAATTCTCCCCGGTAATGCCCTTTTACCGCCAGCCAGGGCGATTTCTCATTTATGAAAGGGCGTGACAACTTCAGGTCCAACGCAGCCCTTTTTCCATATGCTCCCAATACTACCGGCGCCGAAAACACTCCCTGTTCATTGGTATCTATAAAAAAACGGTCGTTCTCAAAAAATACGTTGGTCACCGTATCCGTAATCAGTTCTACCCCACTTTGGAGCGTCTGCTGCATCAGGAACTGGTCGAATGCATAACGGCTTATTCCAAAACCGCCCAGCGGCAAAGCCGTTTCCAGGGTTTTGCCATAGTGATCTGAAATAATTAAACGGCTGATCCGGGAAGGACCTAAAACAGCAGGATCGGCTCCAAGCGACGCCAGGTAAGGTAATACCTCGTTGGAAACATACTCTCCACATACTTTATGTAACGGATAGGTGTTTTTCTCAATCACCGTTACATGCAATCCGGCCTTCGATAAATGAATGGCGCTGGTGAGCCCTGATAGCCCTCCCCCAATAATAATAACATCTCTTGCACCCATACCCCTATGGTTAAAACAATAACAAGCTCCAACACAATGTGGTAGCTTAGCTCCAATATAACGAATTTATAATTGATTTCCTTTTAGCTAATTCAAAGTGCCAGGAACACATATATTTATTTTCCACATTACACATAGCTCTTTTGACCAAAGGACTATAAAACTTAACATTGGCAATATTATATAATTGTTAATTTTGAATATCATCATTTTTTGTAAAACTTTAAATCCATGAGCGATTCCAGGAAACCAGGCGGCAAGCATCTGAAAAAAGAAGCTGGTTTAAAAGTTGCCGAAATATTAACAGCCGCATTGGTTGATTTAAAAGAGAAGCTAGGAGAGAAGAAATTCCTCCGCAATATTAAGAAAGCCAGTAAGGCCATGGTAGCAGGATTTTCTGATAAGAAAGCAGTAGCGCCCAAAAAGAAAGCAACAGGCAAGAAAGCAGCTGCCAAAAAAACAACTGTCCCTAAAGCCAGCTCCCCTAAAACTACCACCAAGAAAGCGGCTCCTAAAAAAGCGGCTACCCACAAGAGCTAACTCAGTAACCACGGTATAAAAAGTGTCTTTATTGTTCCGCTGCACCAGAACAACTGCCAATGCTATGCTGTTCAACAGCGGTCAATAAAGATACTTCAAGGCTGTGGATCAGTAGCCAGCCGCGCATACATATTAATATCGTAAGCTGCACCATTCCACATCATTCCCTGCCGCAACAAGCCCTCATGCTGAAAACCTGTTTTCTGCAACACCCGCTCCGATCCGGTATTTCCCCGCAATACTTCCGCCTCGATCCTTTTTAACTGCAACGTATTAAACCCGTATTGTACTACGGCGTTAATCGCTTCTGTCATAATACCCTTGCCCCAATATTCCTGCACCAGCGCATAAATCAATACCGCTTTATGACCCGGCACCCAGCTGTTGAAACCGATGGTACCGATTAACTCCTGCTGGTTATCCAATGCGATCCCCCAGCGGATGGCCTGTTTATCCCGGAAACGTTGTTTCAACATATCCACAATCTTCCTCACATCGGCGACTTCCTGCAAGGGGATCACATGATAATACTGTGTTACCTGCTTGTCGGTAAACAGGTAAAATAAATCCGGCTGATGTACGTACTGTATTTCGATGAGTCGTAACCGTGAGGTTTGCAGCACAGGAAACTGATCGGGGAACAAATGGTTCATATTTATAAAGGTGCCTTGAAAATTAAATATAGCACAGTTTTACCGTCTTCTATTATCGCTTCTCAAAAAAACTATTTCAAGGTGACCTTAAAAGTATTGCCTCTACCGGGTGCATCAGCGAATGGCCCCGTTATCAAGCACCGGAATTTAAGTACTACTACGTAATTATCTTTATCCGTTTTTTCCCCGAAGCAGGCTTCATATGCCTGCGCTAGATTTGCAATCCCAAAGAGTAGCCCCTTTTTATTTATCAAATTGTTATAAACAAGCATCATGTGTTCATTTTTTAAAAACTCAAAAACATTCCTCCTGGTGGGCGGTATGCTGATCGGCCTTTACAGCTGTAAAAAGAATGATAACAATCAGCCTGCAACAGTTCTCCAACATGGTACTGTACACGAAAAAGGCACCCCTGTGGGAGAAGCGGTACATGCCACAATAGGCCCCGCAGGTGGCACACTTACCACCACCGATGGCCGCATGAAACTAGATGTACCTGCAGGTGCGGTAACCAAAGAAACCGATTTTACCATTCAGCCGGTTACCAATACGCTGCCTGGTAGTCCCGGTAATGCTTATCGCCTGTTACCGGAAGGGCAAACCTTTACCAAACCGGTAACCCTCTCCTTCCATTACAACGACAACGACCTGGAAGGCACCGCAGCGCAAGTACTATTCCTTGCCTTCCAGAGCAACGATGGTATCTGGAGATGTATTCCGCAAACAGCCCTGGATGAAGCGGCGCACACGCTTACCGTTAATACTACACACTTTAGCGACTGGGCCCCTTTTGCTGAGTTCTGGCTGAATGTGGAACACCAGGAACTAAAACCCAAAGGCTCCACTACCGTAGATATTTCATCCCCCTTCCTCGTAGCGCCGCTGGGAAAAGGCGATCCGATGGAAATCATGGATACCCACGCCGAAGACAATCCTAAGAATATAAAGAACTGGCAGATATTCCAGGATGGTAAGCTCACCGTTGAATCCAGTAACAAACGCGCACACTATACGGCCCCGGACCAGATACCAGGCCATAACCCGGTACAGGTAAGTGTAGAAATATACAACTTTATCCCTGCCGGTTATGTCCGCCCGGGAGCTACGGGCAAAGCCGTGTTGATGTCTAATATTTATATTGTAGACGAAACCTATTTCACCGCAGAAATAGATGGCATTCCGTATACCCTTAACAGTATCTTCTATACGATGGAAGATGGAAAGTTTATCATCAATGGTAATTTATCTGCCACCACCAGTATTATGCTGGTAACCAATGGCGCCAACGCCGGATTTTATCCATTCACAGTTGATGAAAATGCAGGAACAGGTATCGCCGTATATAACGGCGGAGCAGGCAATGGATACGTTCACAACTATACGCCTTGTGCGTCGGACCCCATAGCCTCACCCGGTGGAATAGCGATAACGAAAACAGAAAAATCGGGAGATGTAGAATACCTGGAAGGTTCCTTTAGTGCTACCGTATATAAAGAGGAAGGTATCTGCCCAAACCTGGTGGTACGCCATAAAAATATGAAGGGCCGGTTTCGCGTCATCAGAAAAATATGATCGCCCCCATTACCAACATCCAATAAATGCTAGTTAATATGAGATTAAAATTACTCCGTTCCATAACAGGAACGGGCTTAGCCACCATTTTGCTAAGCATGAACATCGCCTGCAAAAAAAGTAAAGACAACAACGACACTCCCATTACCCCACGCACGAATATTACTACCGACATAGCAGGTGATTCCTGGTTTGGCCTGGATGAAGTGAATATGGATAATGAATTGCACTACACGCTTACCGTATATAATCCCACTACAGGCATTTGGTTTAACAATGCCCCTGATCCCTGGGATATGGTACCACGGCCAGGGAATGGCATCCGCTTCAGCGCCAATGGCGATTTTGAGATTTGCCGCTTTACCAACTCCGGTATGGGAGGGCTAAAATCATATGCCTTCTTTTATATGAAAGGTACGGCTGAACAAAAGGGCAACGACATTACGCTTCACCCTACTGTATACCGGAACACGTATAAAAGTGTGAGTGACCCCAGCCTGGACTATGATAAAGACCTGCCCAGGAATGCCACGAAGATAAAATACGCTACCAACCGGTATACCAACGGCTGGGATCATGTAGATATCACCTGGGAAGACAATACCGTTTCACGTTATTACCGGCGGTATTAAAACCAGAAAAATTATTGGGGCAAAAAAGAGAGGGGCTATTGGCCCCTCTCTTTTTTGTGATATATGCTACACAAGTTACTTCTTCAGGCACTTGATTACCTGAGAGCCGGAGACCTTTGTACCCGGCGAATTTACCTGCGCCAGATCTACGGTCAGTATCAGCGTATCTCCCCCCCAGGATATTTTAGCAGCTCCGCCGCTTGATTCGGCACCAATCATACCTGAAACATCCTGGATAACTCCTTTCTCCATGTAAAGCGTATTATCATCCAGCTGCTTGTAGGGCGCCGTAGCATTATAAGGAGGCTGGGCCATACCCAGCGGCATAGTCATATCATTGAGTACGGTGCTACCCTCAGATAAAACGGATCTGATACTTCCATCTAAGGTGTAACCCACATTTTTGACAATCATATTCTTACCATCAAAAACAATATCACCCTGGTTATCGACAGTCTTGTACGAACAAGTCATAACAGCTGTCATTCCCTGCTGGGAAGAAGAAGCCACACTATAATTCATGGCGCCCACAAAGCTCCAGGTACCTTCTACTTTACTCTTACTACCACCACCAGAAGGTGTACCAGGGGGATTTACCGGCGTAGGCCCATCGGGATGCGCCATTTCAAGACTGCCACAGGCACTAAGGGTTAGCAGGGAAAACGCCAACAGATACAGGGATGTAAAACGACTCATTTTCATCGGTTTAAAAACACAAAAAAGGGATTAGGTTGCAAAGATAGGGGCTGGAAGTAATTATGAAGGGAATTAGTTACACATAGTTATCTAGTTGGATGGTGCCTCTTCAATACGGAAAGGATTAAAGCCATTCCTATCCCGCCATCCTGATCTCTTCAAAAAAAGGCGTCCGCCTCTCTGCTACACATTTCACTGCATACAGGTATAGTGACGCGCTCCAGGTTTGCCACTCCTGCCCTTTGGCGCTTCCATCCTGCGCTTTAAGCCACTCGTTAAATCCAAATTGCACGGTACCGCTGTTGCTGATCGTCACTATCCGCGTCAGTTCCATCAGCTTCTCCTCGGCCAGCCGGTATTTTTTGGCGGCCACCAGTGCCGCGATATAAAAGCCACAGATAAACGGCCAGATGCCGCCATTATGATATTCTCCCGGCTGGTTGAAGATAGCATATCGCTCATGCCAGTCGTAATCCCCGGGTTTCGTATAGGGGAAGAAGTTAGGCGGAAGTTTTACGGCCAGCTGCCCGCTGTTCATCAGCGCGGTACATTCTTCTTCAATCCAGGCTACCATTTCAGCCGCACGCGTAGGCGGCGCTATGCCGGAAAGAATCGCCAGGCTGTTGCCCAGCAGGTCGAACCGCTCGCTGCTCAATACTTTATACGACCACATAGCATAGTAGGGCTTATACTTCACCATCAGTCCTTCATGTACATGCCGGTGTTGTACGCCGGCGGTGATGGTAAATCTTCCCATGTCTTGCTTTACTTTCGCTGCCCGCTCATGATGACCTAATATCCGGAGGTAACTATACACCAGAGTGTTTACGAATAGTCCATAACCTAATACCCATTGCTCATCCCGCCAGTCGCTGGTAGGCTGCTGTGCCACCAGGTAGCGGTCAGACGGCGTCTGGTATTCCATCCAGGTGAGCGACCTGCTCACCGCTTCTTCCAGGAAAGTGGTATTGCCGGAAAGCTGCCGGTACATGCCTGCCACCAGCAGGAATAAAGGTGTGCTATCGCTGGAACCCAGGTCTTCTTTGTCATGTACCAGCGAGGCAATATGTCCATGCCGTGTCTGGTTTTTTGCCAGCGTTTCCAGTACCCGCTTAATACTTTTGATCAATACTTCATTCCCCGTTACGGCCACACCGAAAAATGACAGCAACAAATCCCTCGTATATGGCTCGGGGTAGCCCCAGCCCGCGGTGCGGGGCAAACCATGAAACGGGCCATTTACATTATGCAGTAATACCTGCAGGGCAGCATCTCTTGCCGCGTCGATCGTTAACCAGTTAGCAGCTTCCATATTCAATGAATATTAAGTTTCTCTTTCAGTATCTGTACAAATTGCCGGGCCACGGTACGGTAATCAAATTTGGAGGTCACCCGCTGCCGCGCTGCCTGTCCTAGTTGACTCCGGTAGGTGGCATCATTCATTAATCGTTGCAAATGTGTACGGATATCGTTGATGTCTGCACGGTAGTCTACCGTGCGTGGTGTGCCAAATACTACTTTATGATTTTCCGGGTAACCAGACTCCAGTCCCAGGATGACTTCAGTCACTACAATTTGCTCGGCTACTTCAGCCATCAGGGCCGTTTCTTCATGTACTAATGTGTCCAACATACCCATGGCGTGAATGCCGATCACCGCCTTGCCACAGGCGCCAGCCTCCACCTGCGGCATGCCGAAGCCCTCTAACCTCGACGGCCCTACGTACAAGTCGCAGGCGTTGAGCAGGTAGGGCATGTAATTCCGGGATACGATGCTGGTCACATATTGTATTTTGTGCTCCAGGCCCAGCTGTCGCGCCAGCTCCATATCCAGCTCATTTTGTAGCCGGGTACGTGGCTGCGGCCATACTTTACAAATATATTTCCAGTTGGAGGGCACGGCGTCGGCTAATCCTGCCAGTGCCTGCATTACCTCCCTGGCCCCTTTGGAACAGGCATCTCCTCCTACGGTCAACAACATTAGCTCGTCCGGCTTTACTCCCAATGAAGCGCGAACAGCGCTCACCCTGGGATGCTCTTTGGGCAAGGGTGTAAACACGTCGGTATTGCATCCTACCGGCAATACTACGATGTGATCACCACGGATGCCATCACGTATATACATTTCCTTTACCCACTGGGAGGTAACCAATATCAGCGGCAACTGGTTTAATACATCCTGGTAGTTTGCGATGTACCCATCTGCTACCAGCCAGGGTACCGGCTGCAAACCAAACTGCTGAGGATGCAGCACCAGCTGTGGGGTATATCCCCAGTAACCAACACCCAATACGATGTCTGGTTTAAACCATTGGTAATACCACTCCTTTTCCAAAGGCGAATCGTAATGCACGGCTTGTGCTTCTACGCCGATGTCCAGTAAACCCTGGTACAATAAATTACCTTGTGTGGCCAGTCCCCCCGGGGCTGGCGGATAATCGTACAACAAAAGTATTCTCATGACGATGCCGATAAGGTATGAAGCCACCGCAGGGCTTCCTGAGGGTGATGAAAACACCAGAATGCTTCTGCCAAAGGCGTGGTGGCTGCTTCCCAGCTGTCTTTCCTAAAACCATATGTGTCAGTCATCAACGCATATTTCCGTTGCCAGATCTCTTTCTCCAGTACATGATAAATGGTAGCTTCCGGCACTGCTTCCGGGTAATACGTACGCTGCCCGTCTTCATAAGCAAATACCCATAGTTCAGTTGTTTCCAATTTTCCTGCCGCCCACAAGGCAATCACTGCCCGGCTCACTTCTTCATGACGCCGGTGCCGGGTATATTCTCCCTGCGGATGATGTGTGATAATAAGATCGTAAGGTTGAACGGGCAACAAAGACAACACCTGGTGTTCTACTTCGGCCTCCGGTAACGGCGTCTGTTCTGGTCCGTCTTCCATATCTCCCAACGCACCCTGAGCGCCTAATGCCTGTAATACTTTGAAAAATTTTGGCGCGCGGTCAGGGTCGCTGGCCCGGCAAAGCCCTGCCACGGTCCAATCCCATTGCGGATGGAAAAGGATCGTTCCACCGGCCCATAACGTTTCGTCATCAGGATGAGCTACCACAATGGCAGCCTTCTTTTTAAGGACTGTAGGGGGTTCCGGATGCATGGCTATTTGAATTTAATGGAGGATAAATAGGGGTATTTAAAGTTACAGAAACTTACGCAGGCTAACAAGACTAGCAAAAAACACATCAGCGGAAATTGCCGCCCGGCACGTAAATCTTTTGACAATTGAGGCAAAAGGGTTATTTTTGGGGCTTGATGGCAGTATTTACTGGTGATCTGCAGGCTTGAATGTGTGTTCGAAAAATAATTCTTTAAGTTATTGATAAATAGGAAATTAAAACTTAAGGAACCGCATCAGCAACGATGCGGTTTTTTTTATGCACCGTTCCAATCATTATTGATTATTATTTAAACATGAAGACATACTTCCGACTTTTATCATTTGCGAAGCCTATTAATAAATTTGCTTTCCCCTATATTATTTGCACGCTGCTGTCTGTTATATTCAGCACCCTCAATCTCGCACTGCTGGCACCTTTGCTCGACACCTTGTTTAGTAAGGTACCGGTAACGGAAGTGGTTCCGATGCCGGATAATTACTTCAAATTATTTGAGATATTCAAACACTACACCTCTCTTATCTCCGTAGAATATGGGCGGCTGACCAGCTTAAAGTTTGTGTGTATTACCATTGCTACCTCGGTGTTGTTGGGCAACCTGTTCCGCTACTTCGCCGACCGTACCATGGAAAACCTTCGCATTCAAACTTTGCTGAACCTCCGCAGAAGAGTGTTTAACAATGTAATGGACCTGCACCTGGGTTATTTCAGCAATGAGCGTAAAGGAGATATTATCTCTAAAATCGCGTCAGACGTACAGGTTGTACAATTTTCTGTTACCGGTACGCTCCAGGTATTATTCAAGGAGCCGGCCCAGCTGATAGCCTTCCTGGTAATGCTGTTCCTGATCTCTTATAAACTCACGCTGATCTCCATGTTGGTGATCCCGGTGGCTGGCCTGGTTATATCCAGGATTGTAAAACGGTTAAAAACACAGGCTACCAATTCCCACGAAACTTATGGCGTCATGATCAGCTACCTCGATGAGGCCCTGAATGGTATCCGCATCGTAAAAGCCTTTAATGCGGTTAAGTTTATTACCGACCGCTTCGAAGGGCAAAACAGGCGCTATTCGAAGATTACGCGCTCGATGGCTAAAAAGCAACAACTGGCTTCTCCCGTTTCTGAAACGCTGGGCGTTTTGATGGTGGCCTTCATCGTATTTTATGGTGGTTCCCTTATTATCAATAACCAGGGGAATATGGACGGTTCTACCTTTATCGTATATATTGCCCTCTTCTCCCAGATCATGCGCCCAGCTAAAGCGATATCCACTGCATTCAGCAATATCCATTCTGGCGTGGCTGCCGGCGAAAGGGTGTTGCAGCTGATCGATGAAAAACCAGCGATCAACAACCTGCCAGGCGCAGAAGTATTAACGGGCTTTAATGATGCTATCCGCTTTGAAAATGTATCATTTTCTTACGGCGATAAAAAAATATTGGACAATATAAATATTACGATTCCCAAAGGCACCTCGGTGGCGTTGGTAGGCCCTTCCGGTGGAGGCAAATCCACATTAATGGATTTAATTCCCCGGTTTATGGACCCGCAATCAGGAAATATAACGATAGATGGGAAAAATCTGAAAGCCGTTACCATGGAGTCTCTCCGATCTCTGTTGGGCGTGGTAAACCAGGAGTCTATCCTCTTCAACGATACAATTTTCAATAACATCGCCTTCGCAAAACCGGATGCTACTGCCGCTGAAGTTGAAGCCGCCGCGAGGATTGCCAATGCGCATGATTTCATTCTTAATACAGAAAATGGTTACCAGACAAATATCG
Organism: Chitinophaga sp. Ak27; assembly: GCF_012726295.1. Classification (GTDB taxonomy): domain Bacteria; phylum Bacteroidota; class Bacteroidia; order Chitinophagales; family Chitinophagaceae; genus Chitinophaga. Next base: position 826,509 of record NZ_JABAOB010000001.1, read on the forward strand.
GCGACAAAGGCTCCAAGCTTTCCGGTGGCCAGCGTCAACGTATTTGTATTGCCCGGGCCGTACTCTCTAACCCGCCACTGATGCTGCTCGACGAAGCTACATCTGCACTGGATACAGAATCTGAAAAACTCGTACAGGAAGCGCTGAATAACCTGATGCTCAACCGCACCTCCCTGGTGATTGCCCACCGACTCAGCACTATACAAAATGCCGATCTTATTATTGTACTGGATGATGGTCGCGTAGCAGAACAAGGCACGCATACCCAATTGCTGGAAAATAACGGTATTTACAAACGCCTGATAGATATGCAGACATTTGCCAACTCATAAGCGCAACTATAACGCATAAAAAAACGGATGTAACCTTGTGGCTACATCCGTTTTTTTATCAATATCTTTTTTTAATCGGTCAACTGATGCTGATGATGGTGGTGATGCCGGTGATAACCATTAGCGCAGTAGGCAATTCCACGATGCAAGGTATCCAGGTACACCCGGTAGTTAATCGTTTCCTGCCCCCGGTCATTATAAGGGTGATACAAGTGGTAGCACACCGCCTTTAGTTTTACTCTTTTCTGACGCAGCCCGGAGTTAATGAAACGCGCTGCTAATTCAATATCTTCATGGCCCCAGCCCGACAGTTCATTATTATAGCCATTCACTTTCATAAAGTCCTCTTTCCAGAACGCACAATTGCAACCAATCCAGTTCCTCGACCGGCTGGTCCTCCTGATCAGTAAATAAGAAAGGAATGGAATACGAAGGGAGTTAAATTTATTACGTACATCGCTGCTAAGGGTATACACAGGTTCAAAACTACCATTGCGGATACAACGCCTGGTGATCCTCTCCTGCAACAGTACCCGGCTTCCCCGGATATAATATCCCCGCTCGGCCTCGCTGATATGATCCTGTATAAAAAGCTCATGCAAAACAATATCTCCGTCAATCTGTATAATGTAATTGGAAGAGGTACCGGTGATGGCCTGATTAAGGATGAGCGTTTTGCGGAAACCCTCATCAGGGTGCCAGAAGTGCTTGACCGGAATATTGGTCTTTTTCCTGAACGCATCCACAACAGCCTTGGTAGGAGCCCCTGATCCATCATCTGCAATGATGATTTCATCAGGGAAAACAGTTTGTACCAAAACACTATCAAGTACCAACTTTAACGCTTCAGGCCAGTTATACGTTGTTATCAGTAAGGCCACCGACACTCTTTCACCCATATAGATTAGATATAAAATTAATATTTAAAATACTCACATCGCTATCTCTGTAGCATATAACGCCGTCCTACCTTCATTATTTTATGTCCTGAGCTTTTTCCACTGCATAGTTGTATCCAGTCATGCGTTGCATATAATTAACATTGTAGGTTTAATGCTGTAATAAATCGGCTAGTTATATTTTCAAGTTAGCTTGTAATTACTAATAACGTTCCAAGGATTCAATAAGTTACATTCCGACGGTACTTTCAATAAAATTATGCCAGTTTGGCCTTTTCTGAAATTTATCATGAGTTTTCTAAGGCTAAAAATGTTGGAATGGAAAAACATAATAATTTTATGCAATTTATAACATAATTACCATAACAACATAATATTTTTTAGGTCATGAAAACCCGCTATTCCCCTGTATCAATTTTTTTTATCAGTTCCTGCCTTGCCGCTACTGGTATTTTGTCTAACAATTTGTAATGAGTAACCCGTTCAATATCATCCACTGTAGTCAGGTAAGCTGACCATCTCGTATTTACCTCATTTTTATTGGGCGTATTTACGGCAATGATCCGGGTATGCTTATTAATACGTTGCAGGTCGTTGTTTCCTTCCGGTAATATCACCAATATTTTCCATATATGATCGGGCACTACGATATTGCTATGGTCTATTGATTTGGTCAATCCCTTACTGCCAACTCCCCCACTGCCATAGCTACCCATGATTACATACACCTCATTACCATCCATTACCAGCTCCCGCGTATAGTCTTCCAGGTTCTTCCACAAATGCTGATTGTGATTAGGCGCCTGGGGGATCATATTTGTCATCAGGAACGTTGCCTCGTTGGCCTCACGTGATGCAGTGCGGTCGCCGGAAGGGCAATTATGTCCCCTATCAAAGCCGCTCCCCATATAGCTCGATTGCGTTACCTGGTACCAATCAACCGGCAAATCAGCATCCGGCCTGAAATCATTTGCGCGCGACATAGGCCCCAGGTCCTTACGCGACACATGCCAGCACACCCAATTCGGCGTACCCCGGTCGCGATTATAAGAAAGCTTGTAATAACCCTTATCCATCAGGTAATTGTTGGCCATTACCAGTGAACTTGTAGCGCCACTGGGATTCCCCAGCAACATATTATCATCGTCGCCACTAACCGTGCTGACAGGCTTCGCGTCCGGTGTCAACTGGCCACCGGCAGTTACCCGGAACACGTCAAAGTTGATCCTGCTACTCCCTTTATCCGTTTTCCGGATATCAAAACGAATGGTCCCTGTGCTGGTAGCAGCAGTGAAGACAGCACTGCGCAATGTAGTAGCAGTAACGGTTACAGGCACACCTATACGAACATAACTTTGTCCCCGGTTCACAGACGCCCATAACTCCCAACTTCCGCTTTCATCGGCTCCATAGAGCGCATACTTCAACGATACAGTAACAGTACCATTCACTGCGATATCAAAGTTCATCCCTGCCATCCCGTTGTCCCTGATACGCAATGCCTGGCTGCCAGTTTTATGATCTTCGTCCAGGGCGCCTGTAACAGCATCCTTGAATTTCCAGGGGCCACTCGACAAAGTCACTACACCATTGTTGTAATTGGTTTTATTGCCCGCTTCAAAATCCTCCGCTAATAATGGTACTGTGTGGGTAGCTGATTTATTATTTTTTTTCCGGTGAGATTTTTTCTTCGCAGTATGCACAGGTTTGCCCGGATCTCCGGGAATTCTGCGGGAACAGGTAGTAACGGCGAATGCGGCCAGTATCAATATAACAATAATGAGTATACTACTGAGGCCCTGGTTCTTCCTTTGTGTCTTTTGCTTTTTCTGCTTCTTTCTCTTCTTTGGCATAGAATGGTAACGAACGCCTGCGAAGATAGAAAAAAGCAGCAAGCGAAACGCTCTTAGCGTTTCGCTTGCTGCCATAAACTTTTACTTTAAAATTTCTACTAGAAAAAAAGTTGCGACAACACGTTCGTTACATCATTGGTCTTCGGCTTCAATCCCAGTAACTTTGTGTATTGACTGATCGTAAGCAGTGTTTTCAACTTGGAAAAAAGTCCACTCTTCAAACCACCAAACTTCGACGTATAGGCGCTGGGGTTAGTTTGCTGCAAAGGCAGTATAGCCGCTTTCTTCTTCAAAAAAGTAGTCAGCAAACTTTGTACTTTGGGTTGCTGCGTATTGGTTAACCCCAGTGCAGGCGTAAGTTGACTTAATATACTGCCTGCATCCGGCAACGCAGGGCTTTGTACGGCACCAGTAGCCTGCTTGGCCTTATCCAGGATACTCTGTGCCTTTACGCCGGAAACACCCAAAAAACAAACACATGATAATGCGAGAACAATACGCTTCATAAAAAAAAGGGAATTTAATAATGGTGAAATCAATAGACTCTCCCTCTAATATAACGAAATACCCGCAATAACGAGCTGGCCGGTTCAAACAAAGAATTGACCCAAAAACGCATATCCGCCACCAGCAGGCAGCGTAATTTTGTTTCCGCAAAATAACGGCGTCCACGCCAGCTATCGCGACGCACCGAACAAATACTTTTCCAATGCCTGCAAGAGCGACGGCCAAATGCCCCACGGCTTGCAGGAGGCCCTTAGCTGGCATAGCCGCTTTCAGGAAAACGGAACCATGCTTAAAACCATTCCTGTGTAGTTTGATAGTGATGTGTGTGATGACAAAGAAGCCGGTTCTACACTGAGAACCGGCTTTCTTTTTTATACATTGCCGCTTTTAGGGCAAATGATTCATTTCTTCGCCAGGCGCTGTTACTACATCCGGCTGTACGCCTTTTAACTCCCAGTTATCCCGGGTACCCGGCAATACCGCCGCCATCACCGATACAGAAATAAATACCTGGTCATTTACCACGTAAAACTCATTATGGTTGGCTGCCCCCGCAGATGCCTGGCCAATGATCTTCGCCCGGTGATGCGCCTGCATCACATAAGCAAACGCCTCGGCCGCAGAAGCGGTCCTTTTATTAATCAACACATACAACGGACCATTATACCTATAGGCTGAATCTACCGCCACCGTACGATCTACTTCTCCAGGCCCATTACCACCATAAGACTCCAGCAACGTTAAGCCCGGCGGCAAAAAACAACCCTCGAACACCAGGTCTATTTCACTACCTCCACCACCATTGTCCCGCAAATCGATGATCAACGCCTTGGTACGGTGCACAAAAGCCATGGCAGCCTGTAATACAGGTAAACTCTCGGCAGAAATATTAATCTGGTCCAGCTTAATATACCCGGTATCACCTTTTAATACCTTCACCTCGCGGAAACCATAATTGCGCTCCCGCGCTTCCTGGCTGTGAAAGAAATCGTCCGTACCACCGCTCTCCTCACGCTGCGCACGGATACCCTTCACCCTTTCTGGGCTGTAGCGCATATACAGGTGGCCATCCTGGCTAAACTGATGCAGTATGGCAGTACCGATAGAGTCAAAGGCTTTCCAGCTGGGTAAATGATTAAAAGCACCCGCCTTATATTGCGCTTTAAGATGATTGGCAATAGCGGCGCCTTTATCTGGAAAAACATAATGACGTTTTATAAGGGCCGCAGCACTGTCCACCGCCCGGGCTACCTCTTTGGGGGCCAACTCCTGTTGTGCCTTTACCAGCAGGGGCATACAGAACAATCCCAGCCAGATAAATCTTTTCATACCTATAAAATTTATCTGCCAAAGATCCGATGTTCTCCGTTCTCAAAATAGTATAAAATTAGCCTGCTATATTTGTTGGAACCGGCGGGGCAAAAAACCGGTAACAGACTTGAAAGTACGTATGAAGTGGCTCTGGTCGAAGAATCCGCAGCTATAAGCGATGTCGGTAAGCGATGCTTCCTGCGTATGCACCATCACCATGGCCCGGTCTATTTTTATCTTGCGCATATATTCTCCCAGCGAACAGTTAAAATAAACTGGGAAATACCGCGAAATAGTCACCGGGTGTATACCCAGGATAACAGACATCTCCTGCAGCGACAATGTTTCATTCCAGCGGTCGTTCAACAACATTTTCAATTGCAATACCCAGGGCGGCGTTTCAGTTTTACGCACCAGCGGCGCGGTAAACCCGGGCAATAACAGGGATGGAATGAGCGCCGCATCTCCCAGCTTACACGCCTGATACGCCTTTAGCACCGCATACTTCATTTGCTCCAGTTGCTCCGGAAAACGGTTAACCGCGCTGAATGATAACCCATAATGGGTTAAAAAGCTATCAGGTATCTCCAGGTTGATGTTAACGGAAGGACACTGGGTATGGCTGTTTTTATGCGACTCCCCGCTATGATAAAACAACACCTGCCCGGCCAGCACCTCTTTCTCCTTAATGGAACGATGCTCTACATTCCCTCCTTTTACTACTACCGTTAAATGATGATGCTCATGACAGTGCCAACCCTGGTATGCAGGAGGCCGCCTGTAAACAGCCTTGCTTACTATCACGCCCTCCTGGTGAAACACCCCGTCCGCTTCTCCTAAAAACACCCCCGCTTCCAGTTTCCGCATAAACCTATTTTTTTATTGCGTTGCTGATCATATAACGCCACACAGGCACAAATTCATTACTCAGCGTGGAGCCATGCGTATCTTTACGATCTATATCGGTCACCAGTATCTGCCGTTTACCCGCCACCGTTACACCAGGATACACCATCATGGTATCTGCGGCCGCGGGCCGAATAACTGCCGCCACATCCTGCGCCTGGAAGTCGAACACATAGGGATCGCGTACATGCAGGAAAGCATAATACCTCCCTACCGGCGTCAATCCACGTTCCCATTGCCAGCCAGCCGGCCGGTGAAATTGCTGCAGGTAATCCTGCGGTCCGGAAAACAGCAATACACCCCCCATCCGGAAATGCTTACCCATGAAAGCAGCATGACCGGCGCCCTGTGAATGTCCTGCGACAATGATCTTATCCCAGGCTGGCGCCCCTTGTTTTAAAAACGTTTTCCAACCGGCATCCTTCTCCGCAAGATATTTCAACAGCGCTGTCACGCGGTGCACAATACTATTTATTGAATCTACCACTACCTTATCACTCACGGGTGTTCCAAACATAATTTCCTCTCTGAAATGATCAAAGCAGGTACTATCCTCGCTCTTGGAACAAACGGTAGTGATCACATTATTCATATAATCCAGGCTGATCACATAATATCCCATGGCGGCGAAACAGCTGTCGAAAGAACGCATATGTATCGCAGCCCCACCGGTACCAGGGATCATCAGTAGCAGCCGATGCTGATTAATACCTGCCGCAGGCTGCACCGCCATATGAGGAGAGTGAATGGTTTGTATACCCGCCTGCGTAGCTGCAGGATCTATCAATTGTACTTTTATCTGCCCATAAGCTGTAGCAGCCAGCAACCAGGCTGCGAAAAGAAGAGCAGTGGCTTTAGATATTCTCATAACAAACATAACAGGATTTGGTGTCAAGATACACCTTTTGCATCGCTTTCAGCAACGTGAAGTGATATGCGGCGCAACTATCGGATCAGCGTCACTGCACCCTTTACCAGCTGTGTACTGCCATCCATAAACTCCACAGTAGCATAATAAACGTAAGCGCCCATCACTGCCGGTTTATCGTTGATCATGCCGTTCCAACCATAGCTCCGGTCGTTGGCCGGCGTGTTATGCGCTTCAAATACTTTATTGCCTGACCGGTTGTAGATATAAAAATCCCGGATCAGCTTAATATCCCAGCTGCCTATCACATAAAACCAATCATTCTGCCCATCCCCATTGGGCGTAAAAGCATTGGGCATAGTAATGCCCGTATTGGTGAATGTTTTGATATACACGGATGCCGTATCTGTACAATAATATCGGTTAGCAGCCATCACGGTATAACGCATAGATGATAATGCTGACGCCACAGGCGCTACGCAATTGCTGCACGACAAGCCCATGGCCGGCGTCCAGGCGTAAGAAACTGCCGGGCCTCCTTCTACAATGGCCAGTAACCCGGTAGCCGCCGGCCGGGGAAGCTCAATCAACGTACGGTCCATGGTTACCGAAAATGGCGTGTAACCTATATTCGCCTGGTTATTGGCATAATTTGTTTCTTCCATCACATAATTTGCCGATTGCCTGTTTACAACCGCCGTGATATCCCTCCCCTGTGGCGAGGCCACCACCGTGGTAAATTCCCTGCAAACGCCATCTGTCACGGGCGTATAAAACAAAGGCAGTAATACGCGGGTGCGCTCGCTCGCCGGATCTCCATCATAAAAAGATATCGGCAATTTTGCCGGTATACTATCGTAACCATTATCTGTGCATATCTTAAACTTTACGAGCATATGCTGGTTGTCATAACAGTCGGTCTGCAACAGGTCTACCGTAAAGTCCGGCGGAAAAATGTGCACATATTGCCGATCCCGGATCGTGCAGCCGTACCGGTTAGTCAGCTGCACACCTACAAAAGCGCTGTCTTTCATTACTGCCTGGGGAGTAGCACAGGTATAACAACTCAGCGTATAAGCATCATCGTTCTGCCATAAAATATCCCTGGGCGTAAAGGCGGCTACCTGGTAACGAAGCGGAAATATCGCTTTCCGCATCACCGTGGTATCTTGTGGAAAGATCGATACGGCAGGCCGCTGGTATTGCCATTGCATGGTGTTATTCTGATAATTGGCTTCATTCAGTCCCGTTTCCGGCACCTGTGGCCGGGTATCCATATTCACGATGGCATATACATTACCGGTAGACGTGCCCCTGATATCACTGCCATAATCTTCGCAGACGCCTGTGCTGGCGACAGGTGTAATAAACCCATTACCCAGCACGTTTGCGGCAGGATCTCCCGGGGTCCTGTCGTAAAACGACACCGTTAGCTGCGCCGGGATATTACCTTTCTTATAAGCATTACAAAGGGAGAAAGTGACATGCAAACTGTCGCCATGGGAACAATCTACACTTTTCACCTGCACGGTATAATCATCTACCACCGGGATATGCAGGGTGGCAATGGCACTATCGTAACAAGCATATTGTGAATAGGCCAGCACCTTGTCTGTAGTCACAGTATCTTTCCGGTAAGGCGCCGTGAAAGTAGGTGTAACACAATTAGTACAGCTGAGATAGTTGCCCGTCCAGCTGGCACTTTGGAGGGTCCCATTCACACCTTTGGGCGTTAACACCACCTGTTGTTCGGGTGTCAGTGTAAAATCTGCCGGATCCAGGACCACCCTGAACTTAAACCCTTTCTTTATCGCAATATTATTACCATAGTTGGTTTCCACGAGGCTGGTATTGGGGAGAAGTAATGGCAAAGTAGTACCATTATCGTTCAGCACTACGCTTAGCGTATCTATTCCCGCCCTGCCCGCATCTACAATAGTAGATAACAAGGGTGTGGAGCATTTACCGGGGAGATCGGATGGCAGCGGCCACACAGCGCCAACCTTCTTAGTACCGGGCTTTCGGGGATCGCCATCGTAAAAGGATACCGGCGTACCTTTGGGGATGGTATCGTAACCAAAATTATGGAAGTATAAAGTAACTTTTATTTTGGTTTGCTGATAACATTCTACTTTAGTCACATATACGGCGCCATCAGGCGTAGGATCATCTACAATGATCTGTACAGCATTGGAAGTATCAAAACAATGTCCGTCAGTAGCGGCTAAACGAACATGGTAATTGCCAGGTGTTTTGAAAACGTATGTTAGCTGTTCAACCGTGCTGATTTCCTGTTCTGCCATGCCCTTGTCGTTGCTCATCAGCCAGCTCCAGCTGGTAGCGTTGCGCGACCGGTTATGAAACAACACGCTGTCCAGCGAAAAGCCGTCTTTAGAAGCAATCTTTCGCTTACTGGGCCAGAAACGGGCAACCACGCCGCAACTTACCTGTATCACATCATTGGAGGTGGCAAAGCAACCGCTCACGGTATTGGTTACACGCAATATGATTTCATAATTCTTTTTTTGTGTTACGGTAAGCTGTAAAGTGGGGGCATTTCCCTGTGCCACGCCATCTACCAGCCACTGATAGGCATTCCCACCCGTACCGGTGCTGGTAAAGGTTACCTTATCGCCTACTACAGGGTATTCAATATCGCGGGTAAAAGCAGCGGCGATGTTATCTGTGCAGGGATCGTTGCAGACTGTGCTGGCCAGCATCCCGGTGAGTGCCACGGCAATAAAGTCGTGCATTCGCTGGGCTTGCCCGGCCGTAAATGATAACACACATCCGGTACCCTGGCCATAGTCCATGAAATTATCGGGTAAGTCGGGCACATCGGTAGTAAACCCAGATAAGGTATCGGTACTACAGGAGTTCTGCGGAGCAGAACAGGCATATCCGCCGGTAATTGTTCTTTCGGGTGGCGTATCACACACTTTATCTCCATCTACCAAACAATCGTCGTTCTTACAGTCCCTGTTGGCAAAAGTATGCAGCAGGCTCAGGTAGTGTCCCATTTCATGCGCTAATACACCTACGCCTAGCCCTGCCACCACAATATCGCCACCGGCGCTGGCATAGCCGCCCATTTTAAGACGGGTCCAGACACCGCAGTTGAAGTCCTGCATATACTCCGACTTGATATCGGTAACTACCCATATATTGATGTAACGGCTGCCGTCCCACTTACCCAATGCAGTAAGATCGCTGCCTTCCATTTCGTTGTCAAAATCAGATAAATAGGAATGTGTCCGTACAATGCCACTGGTTTTGCCACCATCGGGGGCTGTTTTAGCCAGGCAAAACTGGATCTTGGTATCGGTACGGGCGCCGGTGAACGCGCCGGTGGCAGCATAGGCGTCATTTAGTTCCTTGAGCGCCGCTATCACCGCCGCATCCGGAAATGCCGCCGGATCTTCGTTGATAATATGAAAAACTACCGGTAATACTACCGGAGTAAAAGACGCCACCGATCCTGGGGTGGTAATGTATTGGCGCTTCAGGATAGCATTGTTTATCGCCTGCTCCCGTGCCAGGTAAGAGGCATCCTTCCGCCATCGTTCCTGTAGGGCGTCGGCGCCGCAAGGACGTATGTTCACTGGCATTCCTTCCTGTGCCCATGCAACCACAGGAAATAAGAGGCATAGCAATAACAGTGCATGCAGACTTTTCAAAAGTGGCAAGTGCATTTAACGACAGATGTATTAAAGTGTGGCAAATATATGATCATTTTTATTAATCAATAAAAATATCGTGCCGTACCTTTTGAAAAAACAGGAGAAATAAGCTGACAATGGAATCACTATCTTTATCGACGCATATAACGCCACTTTCTAATGACATTCCCTGCTATTTATACCGACAGCACCGGCACCGTACACACACAATTTACCAGCGATGGTGAAATGCTCCGCGTCCCCATCCGGGATATCAATTTTACCGGCCGCAACTTCGACGGCCTGGAAAAAGACGATCCGGCACAGCTGCCGCCAGGCATTACGCTCGATCCGTTTCAATGCGTCACCAACTGCACCTTTCAGATAACCATCCCTATTAAGATGCGCATAGCCCAGGCTACGGCTACAGCAGCATTGACTGTCAAGCTGCTTCTCCGCAGCGGTATACAAGCCCGCTACGACCAATGCAGCCTGACCATCAATGCCCTAAATACTTATACGCTTCGGGATGGTGGTGGAGAATTTACAATGGAAGGAATATTATCTCAACTACAAAAACTACTGCCGGAAGACACTGCTTTTCAGTACTGTTACTATTGCGCTTTTTCCCATTATCATCCGTTAGGAAACGACACTTTCGGCGGCATGAATTGTTACCGGCATTTAAAAAAAGAAATTCTCCGGGTAAACAATAAACATGACCTCATGGACCTTGCCGAACAACACCGGCATAAAATTTCTAATACCCAGGAAACCTGGCACTGCAACGAGTTTACGGAGGCAACGCCAAACGTCTGGAGATACATATAAACATGCCGGTAACCAACTTACACTTTTAGACATTCTACAGACAATTCCGCCGCACACCCCTCATTTTTTCAGCCTACCTTTGCGCTGCATTTTATAAAACCGTATCGCCTTGGCCAACGAACTTTCCCGCGCAAAATATATTTCTCTTATTCTTATACTGGGCGCCCTAACAGCACTAGGTCCCTTTTCTATCGACATGTACCTGCCAGGCTTTCCCGCCATAGGAAAAGACCTGGGCGTAGACCCTGCAAGAGTAGCGCTGTCTCTTTCCAGCTTTTTCATTGGGATATCTGCCGGGCAATTGCTGTATGGGCCGCTGCTCGATCGCTTTGGCAGAAAGAAACCACTCTGCATCGGCCTCGCTTTGTACATCATTTCCTCTATTGGTTGTATGTATGCCACTTCGCTCAACAGCCTGATCATCCTTCGCTTTATCCAGGCTATAGGCAGCTGCGCAGCGGCTGTGGCAGCGGTAGCCATGGTGCGAGACCTGTTTCCCGTGAGTGAAAATGCCAAAGTATTTGCCCTGCTAATGCTGGTAGTAGGCACTTCCCCCATGATTGCCCCTACCGCCGGTAGTTATATAACCAGCGCTTTCAGCTGGCATACGGTATTCCTGGTGCTGGGACTGATGGGCGCATTGATGCTGATAGCCAGTTTACGCTGGTTGCCCGACAGCTACAAACCGGATACTACCCTATCGCTCAAACCCCGACCTATCATCAATAATTTCCTGGCAGTTGTCGGTGAACCACAATTTTATACTTATGCCTTTGCCGGCGCCATAGCCTTCTCCGGCCTCTTCGCCTATGTATCGGCCTCCCCGCAGGTGTTCATGGATATTTATAAAGTGAGTGACAAAACGTATGGATGGATCTTTGCCTTTCTTTCCATTGGATTGATTGGCTCCAGCCAGGTCAACAGCCAGCTGCTCAAACGCTTCAGCAGCCAGCAGATAGTACCCATAGCCCTGGTGGGACAAAGCATCACCGGACTTATTTTTATTATTTGTGCCTGGAATAATTGGCTGTCTCTTACAGGAACCATCACCCTGCTCTTTATATACCTGTGCTGCCTGGGTTGTATCAACCCTAATACTTCTGCCTTATCACTGGCCCCTTTCACCAGGAATGCCGGCAGCGCGTCTTCCCTGATGGGCGCCATTCAAATGGGCATCGGTGCGTTGGCTTCAACAATAGTGAGCTTGTTCAATACACATACCGCTACCCCCATGGCTGTCACCATGTGTGGCACTTCCCTCCTGGCACTACTGATTTTGCTGGTGTGCCGCAGGAATATTAAAACCGCCGTTGCTGCTACCAAAGAGGCCGTACCGGTACATTAACCGCTAATCGATTTGTATGGCAATTAGCGGGAAATCGTATCTTTATTATCTTCCAAAAATTTACGCCATGGCATACAATGAAAAACTGGCAGACCGCGTTCGCGAAATATTATCCGCCGCTACCAATAATATTGTTGAAAAGAAAATGTTCGGAGGCCTGTGCTTTATGGTCAACGATAAAATGTGTGTGGGTGTACGACCCGATAAAATGATGGTAAGAATAGATCCCGCTAAATCGGACAAAGTCCTGGAAGAGGCCAGCGGCGCGGAAGTAATGGTGCATGGCGGTAAAGAAATGAAAGGATTCATCTTCGTTAACGAAGATACCCTTCACACCAAAAAACAATTACAGCATTGGATTAAAATGGCATTAGAATTTAACGAAAAAGCGCCATCTTCCAGGAAAAAGTAAATCGAAAATGCGAATCAGCCCATAATTGCCTACTTTTTTTTCTATCTTTAAAGCCCTCCGGAATAATTGTAGCATCATTAGGAACCTGATTTTTTAACTGGCATTATTCGATTTGCTTATGAACACTTTCACGCTGATAACGGCATTAGTTACCATTAGTGCATTAATTTCCTATCTCAACAACCGGTTTATCAAACTACCCGGCACTATTGGTGTAATGGTAGTGGCTATCTCCTTATCGGTCCTCATTTCCCTGACCGGTAAAATATTCCCGGATGTATTTTCTTTTATCAAAGACGTTACCCACGGTATCGATTTTACAGGAACCCTGCTGGACATTATGTTAGGCTTCCTCCTCTTTGCCAGCGCCCTGCATTTCGATTTCAATAAACTAAAAGAACAACGCTACCCGGTGCTGGTACTTAGTACAATAGGCGTAGTAGGTTCTACTTTTATCTTTGGCTTCCTGCTGTATTGGACCACTGAGCTGATGCGGATCGATGTCCCGCTCGTGTATTGCCTGCTCTTTGGCGCATTGATTTCACCTACCGACCCGGTAGCAGTATTATCTATCCTGAAAAAATCAAAAGTGCCCGCATCCCTGGAAACGATTATCGGCGGCGAGTCGCTGCTCAACGATGGCACCGGTATCCTTCTTTTCGTCATTCTCAAAGAAGTAGCCGGCGCCACTGATCCGCATGTTACCTTCGGCCATGCGGCTGCCGTTTTTTCCCAGGAAGTATTCGGAGGCATACTACTCGGCGTCATCTCCGCTATTGTTGCCTACCGGACCATGAAACGGGTGGATGATTTCCAGATTATTGTCATGGTGTCGTTATCCATGGTGATGGTCATTTCTGTGCTGGGTGCTATGTTACATGTATCTATTCCTCTGGCGGCCGTTTCTGCAGGACTTATATTGGGCAACACTTCCCTGGGTACCAAACAGTCGGAAGATATGCAACGCTACTTTCATAACGTATGGAGCCTCATCGATGAGCTCCTGAACACGATCTTATTCGTAATGATTGGTCTGCAGATAGTAATTATGCCCTTCCTGCAAAATTATTGGTTTACCGGCCTGGTATCAACAATATTTATATTGATTGCCCGTGCAGCCAGTATTGTCGGGCCTTCCGCTATATTTAAACGCACACTGAAACTCAACTACAAGAGAATTACCATCCTGGTATGGGCAGGACTCCGTGGCGGCATTTCTGTCGCATTGGCGCTATCCTTACCGGAATCCCCCTATAAAGAACTTATTTTATCCGCCAGCTACTTCGTGGTGCTGTTCTCTATCATTGTACAGGGGCTCACGCTAAAGAGAGTGGTAGACCGCATGGCGTAAAAAGAAAGGGGCCGGTGTAATCATACCAGCCCCTTTCCTTTTATATACTATTGCTTACTTTATTTTGATATTTTCACTCAGCACAAAGTTGTCAGCACTCTTTCCTATATTCACTTTATACATCCCTTTATATAACTTCCACGCATGTTTTTGCAGGTCCCACTTCTGTAACTCGGTGACAGGTATTTCCAATTGCACTACTTCCTGTCCCCCTTGTTTCACCATCACTCTTTTAAACGCTTTCAGTTCTTTTACCGGCATCCGTTCTACGTCCGGGTAGCTGATATAGGCCTGTACTACCTCATCTCCAGCGCAAGTGCCGGTATTCCTTACTGCTACGGATATACGAATGACATCTTTGCTGCTATATTCCTTTGCAGGCGCCTGTTGCCAGGCATAGTCAAAGGTGGTATAGCTTAGTCCATAACCAAAAGGATATTCCGTTTTGCCTTTAAAATAGCGATAGGTGCGGTTCTTCATGCTATAGTCCTTATAGTCGGGCAGGTCTTGTAAGGATTGATAAAAAGTAACCGGTAAACGACCTGCCGGCGAATATTTTCCGAAGATGATATCAGCGAGTGCATTACCACCCTGCTCGCCGGGATACCAGGCCAGTATCACCGCATCGGCATAAGGGGCAATCGCTGATACGTCTACCGCACTGCCAGCTGTAATTACAGCTATAATGGGTTTTTTATGGGCTTCCCGCAACTTCTTCATAAACAGGACCTGCGAACGGGGTAAGCTCAGCGTGCTTTTATCTCCGCCGGAAGCCGACAGGAAGGCATCTCCTTCTTCTCCTTCCAGCAAAGGCGTTAACCCTATAACCGCTACGGTTACATCGCAGTTCTGGGAAGCCCAGATGCCGCCAAAATGCAGCGTATCGGTAAAGTCGCATCCCTGGTCGTACTGCATGGCCATACCAGGACCGGCAGCTTTGGCAAGACCGGCGGCAAACGTCACCATGTTACCGGATACGCCGTGGTAATTGCCCATCAACGCTTCCAGTGAAGCGGAGTTAGAACCGGCTACCAGCATAGATGCATATTTATCGGCTTTTAATGGTAGCACCCCATCATTCTTCAGCAGCACCATGCTCTCCCTGGCAGCCTGGCGGGCCAGTTGCGCATGCCAGCTGTTGTTAACACTATCAGCTCCAAACTGGCCATAAAGAGCAGATGGTGCTGCATCAAATAATCCCAGCTTCATACGGGTACGTAAACTGGCCGCCAGCGCGCTGTCTACATCCGCATTGGTTAACCATCCTTTTTGGATGGCCTTCATCACATCATCCTGTAAAATGTTGGCGCAGTCGAGGTTTACCCCAGCTTTAATAGCCGCAGCGGCCACTTCTTCACGGGTAGGTATCGCCTTATGCCTTAACCAGATATCGTCCAATGCCCAACAGTCGGTTACCACCTGGCCGCCAAATTTCCATTCATGCCGCAAAATATCCTGTAGCAAGGTATTACCGGTACAGCAAGGCTGACTGTTTACCCGGTTGTAAGCACACATAATCGATTCTACTTTCCCATCTACCAGTTTTTTGAAAGCATAGAGATAGGTTTCTCTCAGGTCTTTTTCATCGATAATCGCATTAAAACTGTGGCGGTCTGCTTCAGGACCGCTATGTACCGCGAAATGCTTGGCACAGGCAGCGGTTTTCAGCTGCCCGGGAATATCTCCCTGCAAACCTTGCACAAAAGCGCCGGCCATCGTGGCGGTCAGGTAAGGATCTTCGCCATAGGTTTCCTGCCCACGGCCCCAGCGGGGATCCCGGAAGATATTAATATTGGGCGTCCAGAAATTCAACCCCATATACTGTACATGCCGGTGTTCCTGTACGGCCAGGTTGTATTTGGCACGCGCTTCTGTAGCAATCGTATTCGCTACCTCTTTGGCTAAAGGGGCATTAAATGTAGCAGAAAGTCCTATGGCCTGCGGATACACCGTGGCTTCCCCGCCACGGGCAATGCCATGCAGGGCTTCATTCCACCAGTTGTACGCCGGGATCTGCAGCCGGTCTATAGCCGGTGTATTATACCCCAGCATCGAGATTTTCTCGGGCAGAGTCAGCGTATGCAACAAATCATTAACCCGCTCCTGTAAAGGAGCATCCGGCCTTTTGAATAGCGCAGGTTGTTGTGCGCCGGCCTTCAACACAAATAAAAATATGGCCGCATAAATAACAAGATACTGTTTCCTCAACATGCTAAAAAAGTGAATTTGAAAATGATATTGTTCCCTGCCCTGTCTGCAAGTTATCATATAAAAAACATAATCAGGATGCTCTGCCCCATCAGTTGTTTATTTTGTTTATTATCGTGTAATAATTAATAAAATAGTATAACCGGCACATATGAATAAATGGGAAAAAATAAGAGCCGACTACCCGGTAACCAGCAAATGCGTATACCTGTTCACCAATGGCGGAGGCCCTGTAAGCACGCCCTTTGTGCAACATGCCCACCGCCTGCTGACCGAATTGTCGGAAAAAGGACGGGAGGTAATGCCTGCCTGGGACAATAGCAGCAATGAAGTACGCAGCCTGGTTGCCCGAATGGTCCATGCGCAGCCACACGAAATCGCTTTTGTTATCAATACTGCGCATGCAATGACCATGCTCTATGGCATGTTCCCAAAAGACTATGAAATCATCACCATGCGGGATGAATTTCCTACCAGCTTCGTGGGATGGCTGCACAACGGCTTTACAATCCGCTTTGTCGACAGCAACGATATCGGCCACATCTCCCTGGAAGATATAGCGTCACAAATTACACCAGCTACCCGCATGCTCATTACCAGCCACGTAATGTTTAAAACCGGCTTCCGCCAGGACCTGAAAGCCATCGGGGAACTGTGCCGGCAACATAACATCATCCATATCGTAGACGCTACACAGTCGTTTGGCGTAAACCCGATAGATGTGCAGGAATATAACATCGACATCCTCATCTTCCATGGGTACAAATGGGTAACCGCGGGCTATGGTGCAGGCGCCATGTATGTATCACAAAAAATACTGGCGCAATATCCCCCTACCCTCATGAGCTGGTATAACGTGGAGTATGAAACATCAGATTTCCAGTCGGTGAAAGACTATAGCCACTTCACCCCCCGGAAAGACGCAGGAGTATTTGAACCCGGTACGCCGCCTTATATCAATATACAGCTGCTGGGACATGCGCTGCAATACCTGGAGCAAATAGGCATTGCTGATATTGATGATTACATACAATCACTGATCAGCTACCTGGCGCAACAGGCCGCTGCTCACAACATTCCACTGCTTACGGCTTATCCGGAAGCGCATCGTTCCGCTATCCAGCGATTGGATATCACGCCGGAACAGTATGCCCGCGCTGTGCAGCGTAATATTGTAGCACGGTATAAAAATAATCAGCTGACCGTAGCCCTGAATTTTTATAATAACCGGGAAGATATCGACCGCCTCCTGGAGGCTATCGCATAAAAAAACAGGGTGTGATCATCTCACACCCTGTTTATATTTAGAAATTAAAATTATCCGGATCCGGTCCTACCCGTTGTCCCCGGTCTAACGCAGCTATCTTTTGCACATCCTCCTCGCTGATAGAGAAATTAAAGAGATCAGCGTTGGAAATAATCCGGTCTCTGCGAACGCTTTTAGGAATCGTTACCACCCCTTTCTGTAAATCCCATCGTAGGATCAACTGCGCCACCGATACATCATATTTTACCGCCAACTCCTGCAGCAAAGGCACTTCAAAGGCTTTCCCCTGCATAAGAGGGCTCCAGGCCTCAAACTGGATCTGGTGCTGCTGGCAGAAATCCAGCAAACGTTGTTGTACCAGGTAAGGATGAAACTCCAGCTGGTTTACCATAGGCCTTACCTTAGCCGTTTGGAAAAGATCTTCCAGGTGATGTTGGAGGAAGTTGCTCACGCCAATGGCTTTAACTCTTCCTTCTGCATACAGCTGCTCCAGCGCACGCCAGGTTTCCTTATACTTCCCTTTTACCGGCCAGTGGACCAGGTACAGGTCCAGGTAGTCTGTCTTTAAACGCCCCAGGGAAGCATCAAATGCTTTCAGCGTGCTGTCATATCCCTGATCTGAATTCCATACTTTCGTGGTCAGGAAAATGTCTTTCCTGTTTACTACATGCTGTGCAATAGCCGCTCCTACCCCTTCTTCATTGCCGTAAATAGCGGCAGTATCTATATGCCGGTAACCGGCATCCAGGGCATAGGTTACCGCATCTACCACTTCCTTTCCTTCCTTCGTCTTAAAAACACCCAATCCCAGGTAAGGCATCTCAACACCATTGGACAGCCCCACTGTCCCGTTCAAATTCGTAATATCCATAAAACAATATTTTATCCAGTTATTTGAAACGCCGGTAAGGCATTTTTGTTCAAACGGAACGATAATTACCCATTCAACAACCGTCAAATTTACAACGGTTCACAGACGTATTACCGGTAAAAGTTAAAGATTTTTTTGTATAAAAATAAGAAGGCGGGCTTCGCTGGTTCCAACAAACGTCCCCTCATCTTTCTTCATCGATTTCGTAACTTTGTAAATGCACGCCTGTCACAGGCAAAGCAATGGATTAGTTTTTTTAATGAATTATTACTATCTTTGCGGAGCATTTTAAAAACGTATGAAACGTATACTCACATATCAGACAAGCAACTATTCAAATGTCGTTATCAGAGCGGTAATTGCAAGTACGCGCATTGTCTTAATTCAAGACGGGGAGGCAAATCCATCCCGGATATGAGAGGTTAATATATAATACTCCTGAATTTATTTCAAGAGGCCTCTTCATCCGAAGAGGCCTTTTTATTTGCTTCCCCTGCACCCCAAATATCATTAGCATTACTAACATTATTAATCATGAACAGCAACAGGAAATTTATTATTAAAGCAATTTTATCACTTACCTGTCGGTAATGCAGGGCTACCTGTTGCATGTTTGCAAAAGCCTCTCATTACCAGATGAGAGGCTTTTTTTTCTTCTTTTAAACAAGACTTTATGAAACGCTTAGCAGATTTCAGAAATATAGGTATCATGGCGCACGTAGATGCAGGTAAAACAACGCTCACCGAACGTATGCTTTACTTCACCGGCCTTACACATAAACTGGGTAATGTAGATGATGGAAATACCGTGATGGACACGGACCCACAGGAAGAAAAAAGAGGTATCACTATTTCATCTGCGGCCATTACTACTTACTGGAAATACAACGATAACACCTGGCAGGTCAATATTATTGATACGCCGGGGCACGTAGACTTTACAGCAGAGGTAGAACGCTCCCTGCGGGTGCTCGACAGCGCCATCGCCGTATTCTGCGCCCGCTCTGGCGTCCAGCCGCAATCGGAAACAGTATGGCATCAGGCTAATCACTACCAGATTCCCCGCATTGCGTTCATCAATAAAATGGACCGGCAGGGCGCCGATTTCCGACGCGTAGTACAGGATATACGGGAACGTCTTAACGCCAACGCCCTACCGGTACAAATACCTATCGGTGCAGAAGATGATTTTAGTGGTGTAATAGACCTGATCGCCATGAAGGCCCTGTTATGGACTACAGACGATGGTAAAACCTACGATACACGCGATATACCGGCTGCTTTGCTGGAAGACGCGCAGGCCGCACGCCGTTATCTGCTGGAAGAACTGTCGCTGTTGGATGAATCGTTGCTGAATAAATACGCCAGCGATCCCGCCAGCATCAGCGCCATAGACATACATCGTGCGTTGCGCAACGCTACCATTCGCCTGGAAGCGGTGCCGGTACTGGCAGGTGCCGCCTTTAAAAATAAAGGCATACAACCCCTGCTCGATGCCGTGGTTGCCTGGCTGCCTGCACCGTCAGACATCGGTGAAGTGAAAGCAACCAGTCCCGATACGGATAGCACGGTACCTATTACCGCCAGCGAACAATCGCCTTTAGCGGCACTGGCATTTAAAATCATTACCGACGATTTCGTAGGGAAGTTAACGTTGGTACGCGTATATGCCGGCGTGTTACGCAATGGCGACACGCTCTGGAATGGTCGTACCGGCCGCAATGTGCGGATCAGCCGCCTGATGCGCATCATGTCCGATAAATATGAAACGGTAAATGAAATAGGCGCCGGCGACATCGGCGCCGTAGTGGGACTGAAAGATGTGAAAACAGGCGACAGTCTCGCTGATCCGGATCATCCTGTATTGCTGGAGAAAATCAGTTTCCCCGAACCCATGATCGGTTATGCCATAGAAGCCAAATCCTCCAGGGATAACGACAAATTGGGTGAAGCGCTGAGCAGGCTGCTCGATGAAGATCCTACCCTCAGCGTAACAGTGGATAACGCTACCGGGCAAACGATTCTCAAAGGTATGGGCGAATTACACCTGGAAGTAGTGCTGGAAAAACTAGCTACACAATACCAGGTGCAGGTCAACAAAGGCCAGCCACAAATTGCGTACAAAGAAATATTCACCCAAGCAGTTACCCACCGCGAAATTTATAAAAAACAAAATGGCGGCTCCGGTAATTTTGCCAACATAGAATTTGAATTGTCGCCAAGAACAGATGATGAACCCGGACTGGAATTCATTAACGAGATAAAAGGTGGCGCCATACCAAAAGAATTCATTCCGGCTATCAGCAAAGGTTTCGAGTCAGCCATGCACAATGGCGCCCTGGCAGGTTACCCACTGAAGTCAATGCGTATACGCTTGCTGGATGGGGCGATTCACCCCACCGACTCGCATGCGCCTGACTTCGAACATGCGGCGGTTATCGGCTTCAAAAATGTGGCCACCCAGGCAGCTCCCCGCCTGCTGGAACCCTGGATGAAAGTAAACATTACCCTGCCGGAAGAATACACCGGCACCGTAACGGGCGATCTTAACAGGCGCCGCGGCCTGATTAAACAGATAGCTACGGATATGCAGGTACAAACCATCACCGCGATGGTTCCCCTGTCAGAGCTATTCGGTTATATCACCGCATTGCGTACCCTCACCTCTGGAAGGGCCACCGCGTCGCTTACGTTCGAAGAATACAAAGTGGTACCAGGAAACATCAGTCAACAGGTACTCGCTAAATAAAACTAATGGTGAAGGCCCACAAGCCTTCACCATTTTCATCTTTCACCAGTATATACAACTCATTTCAAAACAGGGGCGTCTGCCCTCACATCATGGTAAAATTGCTTTACCAGCCTGCTGTCCGGCAGCGAGTTCAATACGGTAATGTACCATTCGTCTCCTTTCTTCACCACCTTTCCTTTATAATATCCTACCGACATCAACTGAATCTGTCCGTTGGTTAAATCGGTCCATAAACAGCTCGCATACATACTTATTTTTACGGTATCGTTCATACCAGGCGTAAACTGCATATTGGTAATCATATGCCGCTGCTGATAATGCGAATTATGTACACTCAATAACAGGGAATCAATTTTGGCTGTCCAGTTCTGCTTACCCTTTAATTTTACCCCGTCTATTTCGCCGCGGATATTGTCATCCATATACGCTACACATTTGTTCAATTCTCCATTGTCGAAATTTTCACAAAAACCATAAATCACTTTTTCAATCTGGCGCTGATCCCTGTAATGAAAATCAGTACTGGCAGCAGATGCCGTGGAAATATTATTGGAGTCTGATAACGGTTTTTCTTTTGGAGATGAATTACAGGAAAGAAGGCCTGCTAAGCTGCCAACCAGGGCAGCAATCATTAGGGAGATTTTGAACATCTGTTAAATTTTATGATATAACAAAACAAATGCATAATAAGTTTTATTATATCATAAAATTCCTCCGCTATAACGGACACTTTTGGTGATAATCAATCAGTTCAATAGGCGTATTTTCCAGCTCAATACCCTTGTAATAAGCGGCTACCTCGTCTAGTGTAGCTTCTACTTCTTCAATCGTTTTGCCGGTTACCAAACGGGGACGAAACTGTTTGATATCCGGTAACCCTTTCAGGTAGTTGGCATAACAGCCCCGCATTTCGTTAATCCCCTGTACCGGCCCTTTCCACTCCACCGACAGGCGCAAATGCTTCTTGCTAACAGCAATTCGCTCTTCCAGTGTAGGTCCTGCCAGCAATTCGCCGGTTTTTACGTAATGCTTGATTTCCCGGAATAACCAGGGATACCCAATTACCGCACGGCCAATCATGATACCATCCACGCCATAGCGGTTTTTATACTCCACCGCTTTCTGGGGACTGTTGATATCTCCATTACCAAAAATAGGAATATGTATACGAGGGTTCTTCTTTACTTTACCAATCAGCTCCCAGTCGGCCTGCCCTTTATACATCTGGCTGCGGGTACGCCCATGTATTGCCAGGGCTTTTATTCCTACATCCTGCAGGCGTTCTGCCACTTCTTCTATATTCTTGGAATCCTCGTCCCAACCCAGTCTCGTTTTTACGGTTACCGGCAAGCGGGTAGCCTTCACACAAGCTTCCGTAAGCCTCACCATCAGGTCGAGATCCTTTAGCACACCGGCTCCTGCGCCCCGACCAGCGACTTTCTTCACCGGGCAACCAAAATTAATGTCCAGCAAATCGGGATTGGTAACATCTACAATTTTGGCAGCCATCGCCAGGCTGTCTTCATCACCTCCGAATATCTGGATTCCCACCGGCCGCTCATACTCAAAAATATCCAGCTTTTTCCGGCACTTAATGGCATCACGGATCAACCCCTCGCTGGAGATAAATTCCGTATACATCAGGTCGGCCCCTGCATCTTTACAGACAGCCCTGAACGGAGGATCACTTACATCCTCCATAGGCGCCAGCAGCAACGGAAAATCAGGCAGCGTTATATTATCAATCTTTACCAAAATCTGTTTTTTTCAGAGAAACCGCAAAGATAAACAAATATTGCCGAACCAATGGAGCGCCAGCATTCGTAAATTTTAACTACATTCCATTGGTATAATCTTTGGCCCCGCTCTCAAAAGCTCTCTGTATGCTGAAATTCGACGCTATTATTATCGGATCCGGTCAGGGTGGCAACCCGCTGGCAAGAAAACTGGCTAAGAAAGGATGGAAGACTGCCCTCATCGAACAACGATACCTGGGCGGCACCTGCATCAACGACGGATGTACACCCACCAAAGCGATGATAGCTTCGGCAAAGGTGGCAAACACCGTGTTTCACAGCAAATTCTGGGGCATCCATTCCCATGGACTCTCCGCCGACCTCCCCGCCATCATATCCAGGAAAAACAATATCGTGGAAGATTTCAGGGAAAGCACCCTGAAAGGTCTGCTCGATGATCAGGTAGAGGTATTCATGGGCGCCGCTGTATTTAGCGGTCCACATACCATACAGGTAACCGGCCATCAGGGCGAATCTGATGTCCTCAGCGCGGAGCATATCTTCATTAACACCGGCTCTCGTCCACACATCCCCGATATCCCAGGCCTCAAAGAAGTGCCTTATCTCACCTCCACGACCCTGCTGGAAGAAGTGGTCATTCCTAAAGACCTCCTCATTCTCGGTGGTAGTTACATTGCCCTGGAAATGGGACAACTCTTCCAGCGTTTAGGCAGCAACGTTACCGTTATTGAGTCAGCGCCCCAGCTGGTCAATAAGGAAGATCCGGATGTGGCGGCAGTGATAAAGAAGATGCTGGAATCTGAAAATATGCAGATATATACCGGTACCCAGGCTACCCGCATCAGCAGATCAGGCAAGTTGATCAACGTAGATATAGTGACAGGTACCACCCGGGAAATTCTAACGGGCACCCATATACTGGTAGCTACGGGGCGTACGCCTAATACCGCCGATCTGCAATTACAGCATACACAGGTGCTCCTGGACGAAAAAGGATTTATACAGGTAAACGATCGACTGGAAACCAGTGCCCCAGGCATCTATGCCCTGGGCGATGTAAAGGGAGGACCTGCCTTTACGCATATCTCCTACAATGATCACCTGGTTATCTATAAAAATCTGTTCGAAAACGCCAACTTATCCATACAAACCAGACAGGTACCATATTGCATGTTTACAGATCCGCAACTGGGGCGTATAGGCATGACCGAAACAGAAGCGATGAACAATAACATTCCCGTGAAGGTAGCGCACCTACCGATGGATAGGGTTGCCAGGGCCATTGAAACCGGGCAAACAAGAGGATTTATGAAAGCGCTGGTACATCCTCAAACCGACAAAATACTGGGTGTAACCATACTCGGACCCGAAGGCGGCGAAATCATGTCTATCCTGCAGATGGCCATGCTGGGCGACATTACAGCCTCCCAGATACGCGACATGGTATTTGCGCACCCCTTGTATGCAGAAGCGCTGAACAACCTGTTTATGTCCCTGGAAAAATAGGCGGCATATTGAGCAAATTTTTCCCCATCTTATCTATCGCCGATGATTAAACTGGATCATGTTTTCAAAAATTTTGGACCGCAAAAAAATGCCGTGAACGATCTTTCCCTGGAAGTTGCCGATGGAGAAACCCTCGTATTACTTGGCACCAGCGGATGCGGGAAAACAACCACCTTACGCATGATTAACCGCCTGCTCGAACCAGATAGCGGACACATCTATGTAAACGGTAAAGAAATCAGGCAGCTGGCTCCGGAAACACTCCGTCGCAATATCGGGTATGTACTGCAAAATACCGGGTTGTTTCCCCATTATACCGTCAGTGAAAATATAGCCATTGTTCCTTCTTTACTGCAATGGGATAAAGCCACCATTCAGCAACGGGTGATAACATTAATGGATAAACTTCACCTCCCTCCCGTTGAATATGCCGACGCCTGGCCCCAGCAGCTCAGCGGCGGGCAACAACAACGCGTAGGACTAGCCCGCGCCCTGGCGGCCAATCCGCCGGTGCTGCTGATGGATGAACCCTTCGGGGCCCTGGACCCGCTCACCCGTATCAGCGTACGAAGGGAATTCAAAGCCCTCGATGAACTCAGCAACCGGACCATTATTCTGGTCACCCACGATGTGGAAGAAGCGTTTGAGCTGGGCAGCCGCATTTGCCTGATGAACGAAGGAACGATCCAGCAACTGGGCACTCCGCTGGAACTCCTCCGGCGCCCGGCCAATGAATTTGTAGCCGCCTTCCTGGCTCCCCAACGCCTGCTGCTGGAATTAAAAACATTAAAAATAAAGGATCTCTGGCCCTGGCTTCCCCATCAGCACGGCCCCGGCCACACAACAGCCCTCAGCGCCGACCAAAACTGCTGGGAGGCCATGGAAGCCGTTATCTCCCAACCCGTATTGGTACAATACGCGCAAGAACAAAAAATACTGGATGGCAGCGGGCTAATGCAAGCCATTGCCGCCTGGAAAAACTGATACCACGAATGGAAACAAAGGAAACACTATTCGACTTCTTACAACAACAGTCCGGCAAACTACTGGAACAAACCCTCACACATACCGGGCTAACCTTTATATCTGTACTGCTTGCCGTAGCAATAGGAGTACCCGCCGGCATATTTATCTCCCGGAGAAAAAAAATATCGGGCCTTGTACTCGGTTTTGCAGGTGTGATGCAAACTATTCCCAGCATTGCATTACTGGGCTTCATGATCCCACTGCTGGGCATTGGCCCAAAACCAGCTATCGTAGCGCTCTTCCTCTATGCCCTGCTGCCTATCATCCGTAATACCTACACCGGTATACAGGGAGTAGATGCCACCGTAACAGAAGCCGCTACCGGCATGGGAATGAGCCGGCGTCAACTATTATACAAAGTACAACTTCCTTTAGCCATGCCCGTTATATTGGCAGGAGTCCGTACGGCTACCGTTATCAATGTAGGCGTAGCCACACTCGCCGCTTATATTGCCGCCGGCGGACTAGGCGAATTTATCTTTGGCGGTATTGCCCTCAACAACACCAATATGATGCTGGCCGGCGCCATCCCCGCGGCATTGCTGGCCATCCTGTTCGATTGGCTGTTATCTCTCCTGCAACATATCAATATCCGCAAAACAAGGAAAATGGTATACCTGCTCCCACTGATCTTCCTGGTATTATCTTCCTTCTACCTGCTGCCCGACACTTACCGGGGCAAAATGCTGGCGGGATTTACCCCGGAATTTATGGGAAGAAAAGACGGATACCTCGGCCTCCGCTCCGTTTATGGCCTGCATATGCGCACCCTGGTGATCAGCGATATGATTATGTATAAAGCAGCCTATGAGAAAAAACTGGACGTGATCAGCGGCAGCAGCACCGATGGCCGTGTAAAAGCTTTTGACCTGGTGGTATTGGAAGATGACAAACATATTTTCCCACCCTATTATGCGGCCCCCATCCTTCGTAACACTACGCTCATCAAATACCCGGCCCTGGCCCCTGCCCTGAACCGTCTCGCCGGCAGAATTAATGATAGTATTATGACGGAACTGAACTACCAGGTAGATTATCTCAAACAGAATCCGGAAACGGTAGCCAGGGATTTTCTCCGGTCGCAACACCTGCTACAACCTGCAGGTAGCGGCAAAGGAGGTACCATCCGCATAGGTTCCAAAATTTTTGGCGATGGCTATATCCTGGCCAGCATCTATAAAATGCTCATTGAAGGTTATACCGATTATGCCGCCGTTACCAAAACAGGATTGGGCGGCACCAAAATTGTTTTCGATGCACTAACCAATGACCAGATAGATCTCTACCCGGAATATACCGGTACAGGACTACTGGTATTACTAAAAACGCCACAACATGTGACAGATAGCATTATTGGCGACAAACAAAAAGTATATGAGTATGTGAGCCAGGCATTCAAAAAGGAATTTGACATCGTTTGGCTGACACCAATAGGTTTTAATAATACATATGCTTTAATGATGCGTAAAACAGATGCAGAAAAATGGCATATCAACAATATTTCAGCATTGACAGACTTTGTAAACAAACGGCAATGACACCATTACAAGAACAATACGAAACCGTGCGTCGCAGAACTGAAAGCATCTGTGCTCCACTAAAAACCGAAGACTATGTGGTACAGCCCGTGGTGGATGTAAGCCCCCCGAAATGGCATATGGGCCATACTACCTGGTTCTTTGAAACATTTATCCTGCTTCCTAACGACGAGGGCTATACGGCATTTGATCCGCAGTACAACTATGTATTCAACAGCTATTATGAATCTGTAGGCGCACGGGTTATCCGCACTAACCGGGGAAACCTGAGCCGCCCGGCCGTGGAAGATATTATGCGGTATCGCCGGTATGTTGATGAAGCCATGAGCATGTTCCTCGAAAAACATCCCCTCACCCCGGAGCTACAGGCATTGTTTATCTTAGGACTCAACCATGAAGAACAGCACCAGGAGCTGCTTTATACCGACATTAAATATATACTGGGTCACAATCCGCTATTTCCGCCCTACGACATCACCCGTAAAGATATATTACCGGTGAACAATCACGGCGATTCATGGTTAACTATGAAGGCTGATATTTACGAGATTGGATTTTCAGGTGATGGCTTTTGTTTTGATAATGAACTGGGGAGACATAAAGTGTACCTGGGCGATTATAGCATCAGTCACCAACTCGTAACCAATGCAGAATATCTTGCCTTTATTGATGCCGGCGGTTACCAGGATTTCCGCTACTGGCATGCAGAAGGTTGGGATTGGGTAAAAAATAACCAAGTCACTACTCCCATGTATTGGTATCAAATAGAAGGACGATGGATGCATTATAACTGGCAGGGGCTTCAACCATTGATGCCGGAAGCGCCAGTAACGCATATCAGTTTTTACGAGGCGGCCGCATTCGCTGCATGGAAAGGTTGCCGCTTACCCACAGAGTTCGAATGGGAGGCAGCGGCGCCGCATCTTTCTTTCGGCCTCCGCTGGGAATGGTGTAACAGTGCGTATTTGCCCTATCCGGGCTTTGTGCAGGCGCCCGGCGCTATCGGGGAGTATAACGGGAAGTTTATGGTAAACCAAATGGTGTTGCGCGGTAGTTCCGAAGTTACTTCTCCCAACCACAGCCGTATTACTTATCGCAATTTTTTTCATCCCCCGTTAAGATGGCAATTTACGGGAATAAGATTGGCAAGGTGATTGAGCAGCCGTTATGAGATAAATCCGCTTGCCGGCACCGTCTCTGACAAAACCGGCATCCTGGCTTCCGAACATTAAAAAGTGTGTATGACTGTAATTCCGACAATGCTGGCTCCTGGCAAACGCAAGCCTGCAACCGACGTATTTTACCACGATGTAATACAGGGCCTCACCGCGCCACAGAAATACCTGGACCCTAAATATTTCTACGATGCCACCGGCGATGCCCTCTTTCAGCAAATCATGCAATGTCATGAATATTATCTTACCGGATGCGAAATGGAAATTCTCAGCCAGCAGTCCGCACAGATCGCACAGGCTATGCAATATTATGCCGGCACTTTCGACCTCGTGGAACTGGGCGCCGGCGATGCTACCAAGTCAGTACATTTGCTGCAGCAGCTGATCAATTACGGCGTCGACTATACGTATTTTCCGATAGACATCTCCGCCAATGTAATCAGCCAGCTGGAGAAATCCCTCCCGACTATGATTCCCGGTCTTCGCCTGCACGGGTTAAACGGTGAATACTTCCACATGCTGCAACAAGCCAATCTCCATACCAGCCGGAAAAAAGTACTGCTGTTCATGGGCGCCAACATAGGAAACTATAGCCTGCATGCCGCCAGGACTTTCTGCCAGCAGCTGAGAGGCTATCTGCAGCCTGGCGATCTGCTGCTAACAGGGTTCGATCTAAAAAAACACCCAAAGATTATCCTGAACGCATATAATGATGCGGCTGGCATTACCCGTGCATTTAATTTCAACCTGTTACACCGCATCAACCGGGAACTGCAGGCAGATTTTGACACCAGCAAATTTGAACATTACCCTACTTACGATCCGGCTACCGGTGCATGCAAAAGTTATCTTATCAGCCTGGAAGACCAGGTAGTGCACATAGGAGACGAGGTGAACATACCCTTTGCAGAAAATGAATCGCTGTATATGGAAATCTCCCAGAAATACAGCCTGGAAGAAACGGACCAACTGGCCGCACAAGCGGGCTTCAAACCAGTAGCCCGTTTTTTTGATCACCGGCACTGGTATACCGATTGTTTATGGAAATGTGTCTGAGCGCCTATTCCCAAGCATCCAAAAGCCGCCGTAGCGCCACAATTTCCCCTACGTGATAACTGTTATGATCTATCAGTAAAACAGCTTCCCTGAATAGATGCTGCCCCGTACCATGTGGAAAAGGGGCAAACAGATCTTTTGAGGTTTCCAGCAGGTCTACAAAAGCATGTAGATCTTTATCCACCTGCTCAATACTATGCTTCCAGGCCGCTTCGTTGTTTGGTGCGGCTGCCGCCGGCCAATAATCTTTGGGCCAGTCGAGCTCCTTGTAATCGGGATTACGCGAAAAATCAAGAATATCATGCTGGGCAATCCGGATATGTTCTACCAGCTGGCAGATGCTGTAGGGCATATGGGCAGGTACTACCCCTCTCAGCGCAGCGGGCAAATCCCTCACCGCATCTTTGAAAGTCACGTGTGCGTTGGC
Organism: Chitinophaga sp. Ak27; assembly: GCF_012726295.1. Classification (GTDB taxonomy): domain Bacteria; phylum Bacteroidota; class Bacteroidia; order Chitinophagales; family Chitinophagaceae; genus Chitinophaga. The sequence continues at coordinate 856,366 of NZ_JABAOB010000001.1, forward strand.
TTTCAACAACATTTCCTTTAAAGACTTCACTAAAGTTGGTGCCGTCATAAATAGTACTGGGTTTTCGCTATAACACTTCCGCCCACCTGAAAGTTGTAAATGATTCGTTAATACGCTCATTATAATTCTTTTTTCACGCTTTTGCGAATATTCATATTTGATTAACTAACTGTCAGCGCCCCCGCGGTATCATTGCAGTAATTCTTGTTTTTAACCAAATCGTACCAATGGTCAAACTCACGGTTACTATCATTACATGGTTGACAGTTATTCATTTCACAGTTTTTGCCCAACGGGAAATAAAAGGTCACGTATACGATAAAGATGACAGGAAACCGTTGCAGGAAGCCAACGTATTCCTTTTTACAGCAGAAAAATCTATTCTGAAAGGACAGGCAGTCACGGATCAGCATGGCGACTTCGCCATTAAAAATATACCGCCCGGCAATTATGTGCTGACCATCAGCTTTATGGGCTACCGGGCGGCCACACTCCCGGTAGAATTTACGGAAAGGGCAAGACTATGGCAAATACCGCTTCCTCAAACCGGGCTGCAAAAAAATGCCATCACCCTAAATAGTATCAGCATCAAGATAAACAAACCACTCTTCATCGTCCGGAAAGATACCATCGAATTTTCCGCTAAAGATTTTCCTACAGCGGAAAACGCATCGATGAAAAATCTGCTGCAAAAAATCCCTGGCTTAACAATAGACCAGGAAGGGAATTTCTATTACCTGGGCCGTCGCATCCGGGAACTCTATATCAACGGGCGCCCGGTTTTCTCGCAAGGACCTAACTCCTCCGGCGATCCGCAAAAAATATCACGAATGTTACTGGCCAACCTGGTAGACAAAATTCAGATCGCCGACAAAAAAGGTATAGATGGCATGATTGAAGGCGGCAAAAATGAAAAAGTCATTAACATTACCGTAAAACAGGATATGAAGAAGAAAATCAATGGGGCAGCCGGCGCCGGCTACGGTACCGACGGCCGTTACAACATGGCTCTTAATGCCAACTTATTCAGAGACGACAAACAAATCATTACCTCGGGCTATATCAATAATACGAATGCCCAACAGGGCCCCTATTCCAATGATGATGCCATGGCAGTAGACAATTTTGGACGGGGAGTTTCCAGGAAGAAGATCCTGAATGGAAACACTTCCTTCGACCTCTCGCCCAAAATTAAACTAAACGCTAACCTGATGCTCTATTATGATCACGCCACCAATGACCAGCAACTACACCGGGAAAATATATTGCCAGATAGCAGCTTCAGCTACAACAGTCATTCACAAACGAATAACGCAGCCTCTCATAACGCACTATTTACCAATCTAACGATACTGCCCAACGACAGGAACACCATTGGGCTAGACTTTTCAGGAACTATTTCGGGTAGCAAGATCAATTCTCAAAACAAGTATATTTCTGTCGGGGGAAAAAATAATGATACCGTTAACAGCGGCAATACCAACAATACTTCTAATAATAAAAGAAATGCATTTGCGTACAATGGTACATATACCAATAGATCACATAATAAAAAAGGAACCTTTAATATTCTTATCGGCATTAACCAGGACAATACCAGCAGCGACCAGCATAACAATACACTGAATTTTGATGCAGGCACACATTCATCAGACACCATTAACCAGGAAATAAATACAACCACTAAAACCCGCAACATCAATACCTCAGTTACCTATCAATACCTGATCATCCCTGAACTGGCTTTCGCGCTCGGGTATAAATTCAATGAACAACATACAGACAATGATCAGGAAGCTTTTGATTTTGATCCCATAAAAAGAGGATTCTATCGCAGCAACAAAGACCTGACCTATGATTTCCAGAATGACTTCAGTAACCATACCTTTACCACAGGTATATTCCGCTCCGGGAAAAAACTGGATGCATCATTCAATATCTCCTATATCAGCGCCAGCTCCAATAGCAACAACCTTACGCTGGCAAAACAATATCGTCAAAAAGTTAACTACTTCTCCCCTAATTTCTTTGTCACTTATAAAATAGATAACTACAAAACGCTTAGTGCTAACTTCTCCCGGGACACCCGCCCACCCCGCATTTCATTCTTACCCGTTATATCTACTGCCAATCCCTTATATATACAATTAGGCAATCCCGATCTGAAACCTACGATTGCCAACAGCGCCGGCATAGAATACCGTTCCTTTAGTGTCGGCGGACTTTCCTTCAGCACTAACATGAATTTAGATCTGCAACAAAATGCTGTTACACAAAGCACCTCCTCAGATTCCTCCGGAAAACAGATCACTCAGATGATTAATACAAACGGAAACTATGTAATACGTCAAAGCGTATCCCTTGGCAAACGTTTTGCTAAGTCTGGATTGTCTCTGAACTTTTATACCGGGTATGATCTCAACCACGTCAATACATTCGTTAATAAAGTACAAAACACCACTTCTCAATTCCACTACCAGCAACGGCTGAACGTCTCCTGGATGTATAAAAAATTCCTGGAAGTAGAGGGCATGACCAATATGGAATATACCAGCAATACCTACTCCATCCAGGACAATGCGCATTATGACTTCCTTAATTATTTGGTCAACTTAAATACCAACACTTACCTTCCACTGGATATAAATGTTGGCCTAGGTACGTTATATGTTAACAACACCAGCCAGCACCAACAATTTATAGTGATGAACACCTGGATATCAAAAACTTTCCTCCCGAAAAAAAGTTTACAGGCAAAACTATACGTATATGATTTGTTCCGAAAAAACCAATCATTATCCACTATGCAATCCTTTACCTATATAGAACAACAAACTAACACTATCCTTGCCCAATACTTCCTTTTCAGCCTCTCCTGGTTCTTTGGAAAAAGCAGCCCTGCAGCCAAATAAGCCCTACCAGGCTACTTCAGGGACCAAAGTTGTCCGCTCGCAATAGTATGTACCTGCAGCTTATTCTCTGCCCGCAAACCATTTAACTGTGCAGCCGCATCTTCGAAAGAAAGCTGGTTTAATCCTGCATATTCTTTAGTAGTGAGCGTAGGATAATAAGAAAATAATGCAATGCCGGTAGCATAAGTCCTCGCCTGCGATGCCGGTAACATCTTATGCAAAGCCGTCATAAATACCTGGTAAGGTTTGGCGCCATACACCAACTCAGATTTCCCCTCTCCATCAATGAAAAAGATGGAGGGAAATCCCCTCACTCCCAACTGTTTTCCCAGCTGCAAATCCGCTTCAAATAACGCGGGACCAGTGCTCTTAAAATCGGCTTCCAGCTGCGACAAATCCAACCCTGCATAACCAGCTGCTTTTAATACGGGTCCAGGTTTACAGATGTTCTGTTTATCCATAAACAGTAATTCTCTCATTCGACGCAGGAAAATTACCGCCTTATGTGGATCCTGTTGCTGTGCCGCTTTAAACCAGATAGAAGGGGGATAAGAAGATGACAATGGATCTTCCAGCCATACGTTGCCGTCAATTGGCATCTGGTAATGTTGGCTCACCTCATCCCAATGATGGGCAACATCACCCGGACCATTAATACCTCCGGAACTATACACATCCCATGATGGCAACAATCCTCCCATATGATAATGGATATCGAGTACATGACCGTATTCCAGCTTCAGCCGCCGCCATTGAGGCTCTATTCCCCAACATGTTGAACAGATCGGATCCGTAAAATAAATGAGTTTAACAGGTTTATCAGTTGCTTCCAGTCCACTGGTAGCTGGTGCAGTACTCAGCGCTGATCCTGGGATTTCACAAACTCCGCTCACAGGATCACAAAACATAGGTTCATTCATATAACTACTATTAGGTGCTGACAAAGATAGGAAAGCAAAAGGCATAAAGTGTAAAGCGTAAAGCAAAGAAGCTATTGAGGCGGATAACCTTAGCGATTCTTAATATTCGCCTTGATCATTCGCCTCAATAGCTTCTTTGCTTTACGCTTTATGCTATTAATTGGCTGGCTTTTCCAGCAGCTTAAAGAACTGATCCAGCTGCGGCAATATCACGATCCTGGTTCTGCGGTTAGCGGCCTTACCTTCCGGTGTATCATTGGAAGTAACCGGTACATATTCACTTCTACCTGCAGCTGTCATACGTGCAGGCGGAATACCGTACTGGTTCTGCAGGATACGCACTACGGAAGTAGCTCTTTTTACACTCAAGTCCCAGTTGTCCAGCAATACATTAGGACGGTAAGGAACATTATCCGTATGTCCTTCTACCATAAATTCAATATCTGGCTGTGCAATCAATACTTTGGCCACTTTTCCCAACACTTCCTTCGCTCTTTCGTTGATCTCATAGCTACCGCTCTTAAACAGGAGCTTGTCGGAAATATCTATGTATACTACGCCTTTGTCTACCTTGATATTGATGTCTTTATCATCCAGGTTACCGATAGCGCCTTTCAGGTTCATTACCAGCTGCATGTTCAGCGAGTCTTTACGGGCGATAGCGGATTGCAGGTCCTTAATGTATGCATCTTTAGCGCCGATATTATCCAGCGACTTCTTAATACTTTCTGCCTGTGAGCTGGAAATAACAGATAATTCCTTCAGGTGATCCAGCATCTGCGTGTTGTTGGCTTTCAGCTGTTCCTGCTGTTCTGTTAAGTTGGTTACCTTGTCCTTATAGGAAGCGGCAGCACGTGCAGCATCTTCTTCGCAATTTCTCAACTTACCATATGTTGCCCTGTACAGGCTATCCAGTTGAGCGTTTCTGGCCTGAGATTCCCGCAGTTTGCGCGGGGCAGAACAGGAAGCGAAAATGGTTACTAAAGCTACCGGCAAGGCTAGGTGTGCTATTTTCATAAAAATGACAAATTTTGTTAATCTAATAATAGGCTATATATGATCTTTTAGGGATACAATGGAAGGCACCCGTTCACAGCAAATAGCAGGCCGAAGCAGCTCATCAATAGTTAGAAAATTGTTAGAATACCTAAAACAGGGGCTGTTCTTCCTTCAAAAAAGTATCTTCTTCTTATCTAATGACCTTTATTCATAAAAAAAAGTTAATGTTTTGTAATATCTAAGTAACTTGTCCACTAGAGTATATGCTGTATCTATTTTCTATTAATTGCTGAAATGTATGAGAAAGGTGGTTTCTTCGGGTCAACCAACAATAAAGGAAATTGCAAAAAGGCTGAACATCTCTGTATCTACCGTATCAAGAGCATTACATGATCATCATAGTATTGGTTTAAGAACCAAAGCCAGGGTGAAAGAGCTGGCGGCCGAGCTGAACTATGAGCGCAACCAGACAGCTATTTATTTCCAACAGGGTAAAACATTTACCATTGGTATCCTGCTGCCCGAGTTATCGGAAGCTTTCTTCGCCAGTGCAATCAGCGGCATTGAAGATATGGCCTATAGCAACAATTATACAGTGCTACTCGGACAATCGCACGATAATGAAGCCCGGGAAAAACAAATCATCCAGAGTATGAAACAACACCGGGTAGACGGCTGTATCGTGTCTATCGGTAAAAATACCAGCAATTACGAACATTTTGAGATGCTGCAGCAGGCACGCATTCCGGTAGTATTCTTCGATCGCATTCCCGATCTTCCCAATATCCACGCCGTTTCCTGTAACCTGGAATCCGGCACCGTACAAGCAGTGGATTTCCTGCTAAAGCAAGGCCACCGCGTTATTGGCATGATCAATGGCCCCGAAACCATGGTAGCCAGCAAAGAGCGGGCAGCCGGCTATATCAGGGCGCTGCAGAAACACCGGCTGAAATACGATCCCAAGCTGATCGTAAATGCCGACCTTACCGCTGCCGGTACCGCCGGTGCTATGGAATACCTGCTGTCCCTCAAAAGAAAGGTAACGGCAGTAGTCACCTTTAATGACTATGTAGCCATGGATGCGGTCCAATATGCCCTCAAACAAAAATTAGAAATAAATAAGGATATAACTTTTGTATCTTACGCCAATACACCGGTAAGCGGGTATACAGCATTCCCTCCTGCGGCTTCTGTGGAACAATTCCCGTATGAACAAGGGCAGGCCGCTACTAAGATGTTATTGTCACTGCTGAGTGGAGAACATGCTTTGAATGATTATCAACGCACTATTATGGAATCACAACTGGTGATCCATAACCGTTGAGGAGTTATTTGATCGATAACCTTGCCACAGCTGCTCACCGTGGCAGGTTATACGACTTCATTGTTCGCTGTCTATAATTGCTGCTTTTCAGGCTTAATCTACTTGCTGATTAATTGCTAATTGCTACAACGATTCTACGTGATTTTTTTAACATTCTGCATACGCAAACGCTTGCGTTATCAGCGCAAGCGTTTGCGTAATGCCCTTAAAACATCTTTATGCGCTATTTCTGCATTACTCAACGATTAGACGGTATAACACATATCAAATAAAGAAGCGAAGAGAATAATGAAAAACTATTATTCATTATCTTCTTCGCTTCGTTTTTATATCTATCTGATGACTACTTCAGATATGCATCAAAGTAGTCGGTAATCTTCTGCATCAGGTGTACCCTGTCTTTTCCCAATACATTATGTAAATGTCCCGGGTATACAAAATAATCTACCTGCACGCCATTATCTACACAGGTCCTGATAAAATCGATTGAATGCTGCCACACCACTACATCGTCGTTAGTACCGTGTATCAGCATCAGCTTACCCCGGAGGTTCTTTGTTTTGGTGAGCAGGTTGGCATTGGCATATCCTTCGGGGTTGTCCTGCGGCCTATCCATATAGCGTTCGGTATACATTACTTCATACATGCTCCAGTCAATAACCGGTCCTCCGGCAACACCTACCTTAAATACATCCGGATGACGCAACATCAGCGACGTGGTCATAAAACCACCAAAGCTCCAGCCATGCACACCCATTTTATCTGTATTGATAAATGGCAATGATCTCAGATAGGCCACTCCCTGCAACTGGTCATTCATCTCTACAGTACCCAGTTGGCGGAAAGTAGCCTGTTCAAAGGTTTTTCCACGGTTATCACTTCCCCGGCCATCCATGGTAAAAATTACATAACCATGTTGCGCCATGTACTCATACCAGAGATTGCCACTGTAAGGGTAGGTATTACGGATTAACTGTACATTGGGACCATTGTACAGGTATACTATAACAGGATACTTCCTGGTTGCATCAAAATTTACCGGCAATATCAGTTTGCCATATAAAGGCGTACCATCGTCCGCTTTCAGCGTCACCTGCCTGATTTCTGGACGCTGAAAATCTTTCAGCGGATCCCGGGCAATCAGCACATTTTGCGACCATTTTCCGGAAGTTGCCGCTACCCGGGCTGCATAGGGCGTGGTACCAGCACTATAAGCATCTACCAGGTAGCTACCATCACTGCTCACCTGCGCATCATGCCAGCCGGCAACAGTGTCTAAACGCATATTATCAGACCGCTTTACGCCATATTTCGTCGCGTAAATATGCTTTTCCATCGGACTTTCTTTCGCCGCTGTATAAATAACCTCATTGCGTTTTGCATTGATGCCCACCAGCTCATTTACCACCCAATTGCCGGAAGTGATCGCCTTGCGCTCTCCCCTGGTATTACAGAGATATAAATGCTCATAGCCACTGGCATCGCTCCACCAGATAAACTGATCGTTCTTCCCCGGTATAAAAGTTAATGGGTGTGTAGGATGTACATATTTAGGATCCGTTTCTTCGAACACTGTCTTTACCAGGTCGCCGGTAGCAGCATTGTATTGATTTAACCACAGGTGATTTTGTTCCCGGTTTAGCAACGCCACAAAGATGGACTGCTGATCAGGCGCCCAGGTTACACAGGTAAGGTAATGATCTGCTGGTCCCCCTGTTTTCAGAAATATAGTTTTTTGAGTAGCTGGCTGGTATACACCTAAAGTAACTTCATGAGAAGGGCCGCCTGCCATCGGATATTTAATATTATTGGCTTTGGCAGGAGTTACCGACCAGTCGATGATCGGATAATCCTTCACCATACGTTGATCCATGCGGTAAAATGCCAACTGGTCGCCCTGGGGAGAGAAAAAAATGCCTTTATCGATACCGAATTCTTCCCGGTGTACACTTTTACCATTTATAATGTTCACATCCGTATCGCTGGTTACTGCCTGCACGGCTCCTGCAGCGGTACGGATATATAAATTATTTTTCTCCGTCCAGGCTATTTGGCCACTTTGACTGTTGACAGTAATATTTTCAGCGGCAGCCGGCAATGTGCACCACCGGCCGAAGTGCATAGTACCATTTTCCAGTTGTCCTTTATACAAATCATTGCTCATGGAAAACCAGGCACTGTTGGCAGACATCCAATGCAATACCGGCATGCCGCGTAATTCGCCAGAAGCAAACAACTGTTGGTTGAGCGAAGATAAGGTTAGTAAGGTATCTGCTTTTATATCGCTTCCTGTGCTGGTAGCATCGGGCGTATACTTTACCCAGGCATAGTTGCCATTTGCCGGTATTACGCGGGTATAGGCATTTTGATTCGGAATCCACTCAAACTGTTTTAACCGTTCCGGCGCCAGTTGCTGGCGAAGTCCATTGGTGGCTTCGGCCATCGTATACTGACGCTGCTGGGCCTTTGCTCCCGGAGTTCCACTCCACATCCATCCGGCTAAAATCAATAAGAAAGCTTTTTTCATGGTGGCTTTTTTAGGGTAACAAATGTAAGGAATTAGGAGAAAGCATATAGCCGAAAGCAAAAAGCTATTATGGAGAAGAACTTAGCGAGTATTAAAAAATCGCTTAGATAAATCTTCACAATAGCTTTTTGCTTTCGGCTTTATGCTTTCCGATTAATGGGCCAAATGCCGCTTTACCCATTCTTTTTCTTCGGGTAACAAGTAATCGGCTCTTTTTTCTGTGATCCAGGAAAAAGTTTTCCGGATATCTGATTTTGCGGTACGGAAACGGAACAGGAATTCCATCCCCAGCATTAGGTCTGTAAATCCGTTTTTCACAGTTTCTATGGTCATCCGGGCGTTGCTGCGCCTTTTGGATAAAAGTTCGGTAATGCGGGTGGTAACAGCCTGAATGGCGTTTTCATCTGCGTATTTATAGATGGCTTCCATGGCTTCGAATTTTAGCTGACCGCGGAGCAGGCAACGCATATAAAACATGGCTTCCTTCTCCTTTTCAATATCTGCCAGGGTAGCAAATGCCAGGCTTTTTACATCTTGCCGCTGGTATTCCAGCAATCTGCGGAGGATCGGTACACTTTTTTGCGTACCTACTTTGTGTAGCAACAAGGTAATATAATAGACATCATACTCATTGCTGGTGCGTTTCAGCAGGTTGTGCGCCCAATCTTCCACTGCAGGGTTATGAGTACCTCGCAGGGCCAGCAAGGCCGAGCGGCGTACATTATTATTGAGTGATAAGGTATTGTTAAATAATGGCTCCAGGTTAATATATCCCGGGATGGCCGGCCCACGCTCCAGGTCTTGCTGGATTGCCGTAATCATGTCAGCGTCCTGTTCCAGCTTCAAGCGGTCCAGCAGGAAACGGATTACTTCCGGATCGCTGGTATTACGGGAAAGCTGGGTGATAATGAAGTAAGCGGCGCGGCGTTTTTCTTTGTCAGGTTCTTGTTCAATAAATTGATACAGCTGGGGAATATAGGCGTGATTCGCCAATTGCTCGGCCTCGCGGAGGGCCTGCCAGCTGGTTGTCTGGCCATTATGCAATTCATCCGAGCGGTCGCATATCCGGGCTATGAGGTTAGAAAGATAATCAGTCATCACTTGTTATTTTGATCTGCTACCCCTGCATTTTCAATTATCATACCAACCTGTATATCTATCCCAAAACTACGGGTGACGGGCTTCATCAATTAATAGTTTTATGTTACATTTGCCCCTGTATTTTCGGACCGGTTATAGAACGTAACGCATGCACATATTACTTAAGAACGTAAAGATTATCGCGCCTTCCTCCCCTCTTCACGGGCAGCAAAAAGATATTTCCATTCAGAATGGTATCATTCAACAGGTAGCTGATCACCTGGAAGATGCACGGGCAACTGTTATTTCAGGTAATAACCTGCATGTATCTGCCGGTTGGATGGATGTTTTCTCGCATTTCTGTGATCCGGGACAGGAGCACAAGGAAGACCTGCAAAGTGGTATCAGGGCCGCTGCTACCGGTGGCTTTACTACCGTAATGGTGATCCCAAACACCCAACCTGCTTTACATACCAAACCGCAAATCGAATATGTACTGAGCAAATCTCGCCATTCGGCGGCTACAGTCCTGCCAATTGGCGCCATCACTAAAAACCTGGAAGGCGCCGGGCTGGCGGAAATGTATGAAATGCAGCAGGCAGGCGCCGTAGCCTTTTCGGATGGCGTTAAACCGGTACAGTCGCCGGGACTGATGCTTAAAGCCCTTCAATATGTGAAAGCCTTCCATGGCACCGTGATACAACTGCCGGATGACCAGAGTATTTCCGCGCATGGACTCATGCATGAAGGTATTTACTCCACTCAACTCGGCATGCCCGGCAAACCAGCCCTGGCAGAGGAACTACTGATACAACGTGATATTGAACTGGCTAAATACACGGATTCCCGGATCCACTTCACCGGCGTTAGTACCCGCCAGTCGATAGAACTGATTGCTGCCGCCAAAGCAGCAGGTATCAAGGTAACTTGCTCCGTAACGCCTTATCACCTGTCGCTCACAGATGCGCAGCTGATTAACTATGATACCCATCTGAAAGTAAACCCGCCACTACGCACCGCAGATGACGTGAAAGCCTTACAGGAAGCGGTATTACATGGTACAGTGGACTGTATCGCCACCCACCACCTGCCGCAGGACTGGGATGCGAAACAAGTGGAATTTGAATATGCGAAAAATGGTATGATCGGGCTGGAAAGTGCCTTTGGCGTATTAAGGCAATACCTGCCGCAACTGCCGCTGGAACAGCTGATTAATATGCTGACCATACATCCCCGAAATATATTCGGATTACCACAACCTGCCCTGCAGGAAGGCGCCACCGCCAATCTTACTATCTTTGATCCGGAAGCCGGCTGGCAATTTACTGCTGACCATATCGCTTCCCGGTCCAAAAATTCAGCGTATATTGGCGAACAGCTGAAAGGTAAAGTACATGCCACGGTGAATGGACCCGTTTTTCATATAAATAACTAACGTGTGCATATGCAAAAAAATTCAAATCCCGGCCTGAAATGGGGATTGCTAGTCGGTGTGATCATGATTGCCTGGAATTTGGTAGCCTGGAAAGCCGGATATGAATACCTGTTTTCACTGAAGCTGAAATTTATACAATTTATTGTATGGGCGGTGTTGGGAATGCTCGCAGGAGTAGCCAGGAGAAAGGAGCTCGGCGGATATATCGGTTTTAAAGAGGCAATTAAGCCTATTTTTACCACATTTATTCTCAGCTCGCTGTTAGTGGCAATATACAATTACGTTGTATTTAATTATATGGCCACGCCAGCATTCCTGGAAATATCCAAACAACACCTGATGAAGGATACAGAATGGTTATTACACGCATTTAAAGCGCCACAGGACGAGATAGACAAACAACTGAATGACCTGAAAAACGCTGATTACCGGGTAACCATGGCTTCTTCCTTTATTGAATACCTGAGAAATTTGATCAAATTTTTCATTGTTTCAGCGGTGTTGTCATTGATTGTCCGGAAAAAAGCACCAGTAGGCGCCAAACTATAATACTATTCTATAAAGATGAACATATCCGTAATCGTTCCTTTAAAAAACGAAGAAGAATCATTACCTGAACTGACCGCATGGATTGAGAGGGTGATGGATGCCCATCATTTTACCTACGAGGTATGGATGATAGACGATGGCAGCACCGACGACTCCTGGAACGTTATCCAGCAACTGGCGGCGCAAAATCCACGTATCAAGGGGATTAAATTTCAGCGTAATTATGGCAAATCTGCTGCCCTCAATGAAGGCTTCAGCGCCGCGCAGGGCGATGTGGTAATTACCATGGATGCCGACCTGCAGGATAGCCCGGATGAAATACCTGAATTATACCGCATGATCATGGAAGACGGATATGACCTGGTGAGCGGATGGAAAAAGAAACGTTACGATAATACCTTTACCAAAAATATTCCTTCCAAGCTATACAACTATACGACCACCCGTATGAGCGGAGTAAAGCTGCATGACATGAACTGCGGCCTTAAATCCTATCGCAAAAAGGTCGTTAAATCTATCGAGGTATACGGTGAAATGCACCGCTATATCCCGGTAATAGCCAAATGGAACGGATTCAGGAAAATCGGAGAAAAAGTAGTGGAACACCGCGCCCGCAAATACGGCGTCACCAAATTCGGCCTGGAACGCTTTATCAACGGCTTCCTCGATCTGGCCACCATTATGTTTATCGGCAAATTCGGCAAACGTCCCATGCACCTTTTCGGCGCCCTGGGCTCACTCTGCTTTTTTGTGGGTTTTGTAGTAGCGGCCTACCTGGCCCTCGCCAAAATCTTTTTCGATAAAGTGAACATGACAGACCGGCCGCTTTTCTACTTTGGGTTGCTCTGCATGATTATTGGTTCTCAACTGTTCCTTACCGGGTTTATAGGAGAACTGGTAACCCGCAACGCCACCGAACGCAATGCTTACCTGGTGGAAGAGCGGATGGATCACACCCAACCGGTTACAGATTACGATCTGCAAGTGTCAAACCTGGCGGAGAGACGCCTCTAATCCCGTAATTTGTAGCTATGTCCAACAAAAAGAAAATACTTATTTTAGGTACAGCCTACCCTTTCCGGGGTGGGCTGGCTGCTTATAACGAGCGGCTGGCAGAAGAACTGCAACAAACAGACGATGTGGAAATCTGGACATTTACCATTCAGTATCCCAAACTCTTCTTCCCGGGAAAAAGTCAGTTCTCCAGCGATCCCGCTCCCTCGCACCTTCGGATCAAACGGCTCATTAATTCCGTAAATCCGCTCAACTGGCTGATCGTAGGCCGCAAAATCCGGAAAATGAACCCAGATATTATTATTACAAAATACTGGCTGCCTATTATGGGGCCTGCATTGGGCTCATTGTTGAGACTGGGGAAAAGGAAAAATACTAAAGTCATCGCTGTGCTCGATAACGTGGTACCACATGAGAAACGTCCGGGCGACGTGGCCTTCACCAAATATTTCCTGAAACCGGTAGATGCCTTCATCGCCATGAGTCAGTCGGTACTCAACGACTTGCGGGTGTTTGAACCTTCTAAAAAAGTATCGCTCATCCCCCATCCTATTTACGATAATTACGGCGCCCTGATCAGCAAGGAAGCTGCCAGAGCACAGCTGAAGCTGCAACCCAGCAAACGCTATATCCTGTTTTTTGGATTCATCCGTCAATATAAAGGACTGGACCTGCTGCTGCAGGCCATGGCAGACGAGCGACTCAAAAAGCTGGATGTACACGCTATCGTTGCAGGAGAATATTACGAAGATGCCGCTCCTTACCTGGAATTGCTCCAAAAGTTACAACTGGGCAACCGGGTACTGATGCATACCGACTTTATTCCCAATGAAGCGGTGAAAAACTATTTCTGCGCTGCCGACCTGGTAGTGCAGCCTTATAAAAGCGCCACCCAAAGCGGAATTTCGCAGATTGCGTATCACTTCGAAAAACCCATGGTAGTTACCAATGTGGGAGGACTCGTGGAAATGGTACCAGACGGTGTTGTAGGATTCCAGGCAGCACCTGATCCCGCCGCGATCGCCGCTGCTATCGAAAAATATTTTGTAGATAACCGCGAAGCTGATATGGTGGCCGCTCTTCAGAAAGAAAAACTGCAATATTCCTGGGCAAGGCTGGCCAAAGAAATCCATATTTTAGCAGGAAGCTGAAAGGCCGGCCATGTACGTTACACAACAAACATTTAAACAACGAAAATGATATACAGAAGTAAAGCACCATTACGTATAGGCCTGGCCGGTGGCGGTACAGATGTAAGCCCCTACTCGGATTTATACGGTGGCGCCATCCTGAATGCTACGATCTCTTTATACGCCCGCGCATCCATAGAACCACTCAGCAATGGACAGGTTGTTTTTGACTGCGCCGACAGAAGGGAAACAGCTACCTACGATGCCGTATATCCTTTACCGTTAGATGGCAAGCTGGATATCCTGAAAGGGGTGATTAACCGGGTACAGAAAGACTATGGATTGCTGCCTGCCACAGGATTTAAATTGACCACCTTTGTAGACGCCCCCGCAGGATCAGGACTCGGCACCTCTTCCACCCTGGTCGTCACTGTGCTGGGCGCATTTGCCGAATGGCTGAAGCTCCCATTGGGAGAATATGATATGGCTCACCTGGCCTACTCTATTGAACGCGAGGATTTACAACAGGCCGGAGGTAAACAGGACCAATACGCCGCCACTTTCGGAGGCGTTAACTTCATGGAGTTTTACAAAGGCGACAAGGTAATTGTAAACCCGCTGCGTATCAAAGAAGTAAACCTGCATGAGCTGGAAAATAACCTGGTATTGTTCTATACTTCTACCAGTCGCTTATCTTCCTCTATTATATCTGAACAACAGAAAAACGTTACTGAAAAGAAGGATACATCCATCGAAGCCATGCACCACCTGAAAGAGCAGGCCGTTATGATGAAGGAGGCATTGCTGCGTGGTACCATCGATAAAATAGGTGAAATCCTGGATTACGGATTTGAGTACAAGAAAAAGATGGCCCAGGGCATCACCAATCCGCAACTGGATGAAATTTACGATGCGGCCCGCAAAGCAGGCGCCAGCGGCGGTAAAATTTCAGGCGCAGGCGGAGGAGGATTTATGATCTTCTATTGCCCTAAAAATACACGCTTTGCGGTGGTAGACGCCCTGAGCAGTTTTGGCGGCGATGTAAAACGTTATACCTTTACGAATCACGGTATTCAAACGTGGAGTATTTAACGTTGCAACAATTCAAAAATCTGCCTGATGATAAAAGTTATTGATAAGATCCGGGAAAGCATTGCAGTGAAAGAAGCCATCTGCCAGGATGAGCGGTTGCTTAATACCATCAAACTGGTAGCAGATACCATCACACACAGCCTGCAAACCGATCACAAAGTACTCTTCTGTGGCAATGGTGGCAGCGCTGCAGATGCGCAACACTTGGCCGCCGAATTTTCCGGCCGCTTTTATAAAGACCGTCAGCCTTTATATGCAGAAGCATTGCACTGCAATACTTCCTATTTAACGGCAGTGGGTAACGACTATGGATACGACCAGGTATATGCCCGCATTCTCAGGGGAATAGGCCGCCCGGGCGATGTGCTCGTCGGCATTTCTACTTCGGGCAATTCTGCTAACATCCTGGAAGCGATTAAAGTGGCTAAGGAACAGGGAATGATCGTAGTGAGCATGACCGGCAGCACCGGCGGCAAAATGAAGGACAACAGCGATTACCTGATAAATATTCCTTCCACCGACACGCCCCGCATCCAGGAAGCACATATCACCGTAGGACATATCATTTGCGAAATAGTGGAAACCAACCTGTTTGGAGAATGACCCAGGAATGTATTGTCCTCGCCGGAGGCTTAGGCACCCGCCTGCGTAGCGTAGTAGCCAACAAACCCAAGTGCATGGCTCCCCTCGGAGCACATCCGTTTTTATATTACCTGTTGCAATACCTGCACCGTCAGGGTATTACCCATGCGGTTTTGTCCCTCGGTTACCTGTCGGAGCAAGTGATTGACTGGTGCAATAGTATGGAGCTACCGCTTCGTGTATCCTTTACCGTTGAACCGGAGCCCCTGGGTACCGGTGGAGGCATAATACACGCCCTGCCCGCGATTACCGGTGAGGAAGTATTCATCGTAAACGGGGATACTTACTTCGATGTAAACCTGGCTGCATTGTACCAGTTTCACCAGGCGCAACAGTCGCCTTTGTCGCTGGCATTGAAGCCTATGCAGCAATTCGACCGCTACGGCAGCATTGAGTTAGATGCACAGCAAAAGATCACCGCTTTTCATGAAAAACAATATTGTGAAAACGGGTTAATCAATGGCGGTATTTACCTCACCAATAAGCACTTTCTAAAAAGCCTCGCTTTACCGGAAAAATTTTCCTTTGAGAAAGAAGTGCTGGAACCGGGCGTGGCTGCGGGACAACTATACGGATTTGTCAGCGATACTTATTTCATCGATATTGGTATCCCGGAAGATTATGAAACGGCAAAAAAATACCTGGTAACTGCTAAACACTGATATGACTTTATTCCTCGACAGAGACGGCGTTGTAAATGATGAAATCAGGGATGGCTACGTATTGCGCCCAGACATGTTCCACTTCAGTGCAGGCGTACTAACAGCCATGCCTATACTGGCTAAACATTTCAGCCGCATTATCCTGGTTACCAACCAACGTTGTATTGGCCGGGGACTATTGACAATAGCCGGCTTGCAGGATATTCATGCCCTCATGCTCCGGGAAATCGAAGCGCACCAGGGCAGGATTGATAAAATTTATTTCTGCCCGGATGTAGATAGCAATAGCCCTTGCCGCAAACCTGCTACCGGTATGGGCTTGCAGGCAAAACAGGACTTCCCGGATATCGACTTCCACCAGGCGGTGATGGTAGGCAATACCCTCAGCGATATGCAGTTTGGAAAAAGCCTGGACATGAAAACAGTTTTCATTCCCTCTACCCGCCCCGAAGTCCCCTTTCCGCATCCACTCATCGACCAACGATACGAAAACCTGTTGCAGTTTGCACAATCTGTACAATAATTCCCTTTCTGAACCGTATAATAGATATGGCAAAAAAATCACTCCTGTCAATTATCCTGCTCCTTACCGGCTTACTAACCTATGCACAGCAACCAGATGCTGCCGGCTTAAAACAGCTGAAACGCGACCAGGATACCCTGCAGGCACTGAGCCAGGAAATCTTTAGCGGTAAAGGCGACGATGGCCGGGCCAGGGCCACAGATGAGTTTATTCCTCTCCTGGTGCGGGCATTGAAAACAAAATATTCTTTCCGTTTCCGGTTCGATTCCCTGAAAACAGTATCTATCCAGTATCCGCAGGATAGTACCTTCCGGATCTTTACCTGGGCACTTGAGCACGAAAACGGCTTCTACAGGCATTTTGGCGCCATCCAGCTGAATACACCCGATGGAACACTTAAACTGTTTCCACTATTTGATGCGTCTGATTTTATGACTAATACCGATACCATTACCAACAATAAGTCCTGGTACGGTTGCCTGTATTACAATATCATCCACCGTCATTACTTCAACCAGGAGTTTTATACGCTCTTTGGCTGGGATGCCAATAACCCGCGCAGCCAAAAGAAAATAATTGAAATGCTGACCTTTAAAAACGGCGCGCCGGTATTCGGCGGCCCCTACTTCAGCTTTGCAGAAGATAGCGCCCCTAAGCCGGTCAGAAATCGTTTTATCATAGAATATAAAAAGGAAAGCACAGCGACGCTGAACTACAATAAAGACCTGGATATGATCGTATTTGATCACCTGATATCCGAAACCAATGAACCCGGGAAGAAATATACTTACGTATCTGACATGGACTACGAGGGTTTTAAATGGGCGGCCGGCAAATGGATGCATGTCGACAAGATCTTCCATGACGCCATTCCACTGGGTAAAGGCGCTCCTACCCCTCTGCCGCTGGACCAGAAAAAGAAAAGTATGACCCAGCCCAAAAGTGCAGAGGATTATTTCGAACAGCCAACGCCGAAGAAACCAGCTCCGAAAAAGAAACAATAAACCGCCTATCCATCTCTTAAAAAAATAATTTATAAAAGAACAGTCATTCGTTTATATTTGCATTTAAAAGAGCGAACATTCATTTATTATCTATTGAAACATGCAATTAAATCACCTCAACCTCAGCGTGCAGGATGTGCCGGCAACACGCGCTTTATTCGAAACGTACTTCGATTTTACCTGTACAGACCCTAAACCCAACGATGCGCTTTCTGTTTTGAAAGGCCCCGATAACTTTGTACTGGTGTTGATGCACCAGCGTTTTAATGAGAAAGGGAATCATACTTACCCGGATTCTTTTCACATAGGGTTTTACCTGGACAGCCAGGCTGCTGTGAACCAGATGCACGAACGCCTGCTACAGGGCGGCATCGCGGCAACACAAACGCCACAGTTCATGCGCAAGACCTATGGGTTCTATTTTTCATTTGATACATTTTTGATAGAAGTCACTACACCTGTCAACGATTAAAAGCACTTTTATGCAACCCGACATTACTCACAAACTTCCCATTGGCTGGTACCTGAAAGAAGCCGACAGCCTGATCACCGCCTTCACCAACGCTGCTTTTGAAAGACACGGCATTAACCGGTTTCACTGGCAGGTACTGAAAAGCATCGACAAACACGGAAAAATCAGCAAGCAACTATACTATCACATGGTCGACAAATTCCTGACTGTTGAAGAACTCGATGAGGTGATGGCTGCACTGGTGGCCCGGGAATGGCTGGAACAAGCGGAAGACCTGTATAGGTTTACAGAAAAAGGGAAAACCGCTTACGCGGAGATAGCAGCATTACAGGAAGAAAACAGGAAAAAAGTACTGGAAGGAACTACCGTGGAAGAATACCTGGCTACTATCCGTTTCCTGGAAACGATAATCACCAATATGGGAGGTAAAATTTAAAAAGAATCAAGGCCGGAAGCAAATGCTCCCGGCCTTGATCATAGTTGTTATAGTCCATCATTCCAATTGGGATTCTGTGTCAAATTCCTGTTCAACGTGCGTTCCTGTATGGGTACAGGATACAGGTAATCCCTTGTTTCGTTGAAGGTTTTACTGATATTCCGGTTCACAACAATAGAGCCTCCCGAAGCACCATTTTCCAGGTCTATTTCTGATCCCAGTTTCAGGTAAGCCGGTCCTTTAGGTCCCGTTGGCTTGGTTCCTTCGTAAATCACGATATCCACTTTGCCATCATTATCTAGGTCAAATGAACCGGTACCCGGGAAATACATGCCTTTAAACTGTTTGGTAAGCATAGTCCCTTCTTTCCAGCGACAGATATCATTCCAGCGGAAATTTTCCATCAGCAGTTCTATACGGCGCTCACGACGGATCTCCAGGAGAACACCGCTAATATTTTTATTGCTGTAACGGGCAGCCTCATACGGATCAGGATGGGCGTTAGCGGTGGCTACATCCAGACCAGGCATACCTACCCGGTTACGTAATAATTTGATAGTTTGATCAATATCAGCCTGGGTTAGCTGTCCCAATTCTGCTTTCGCTTCAGCATAGTTGAGTAATACTTCTGCATATCGAAACACCGGCATATCATTATCGTTCTTCACATAAGAATCCTGCGATTCATCCGTCACATATTTGATCACCTGGTAACCTGTAACCGCAGCGCCAAAATCTGGTACCAACTTATTGGTGTTTCCAATACGGGTATAACCAGGTGTACGAATAGACTGCGCCAACCTTGGATCGCGGCCCTGGCACTCCTGGAAAAATTGCATTTTATCATATCCCGGCTGATCCGTAAAACGGGTACCATCCTTCATCAGGTAACTGTTTACCAAACTTTTCTCCAGCCCCGGTTGTCCGTAGGACGCAGTAATCGTATAGTAGTTGGCGTTATGATACAATTGCAATCCTGCGCTATACTTCCTGCTTAAAATAATTTCATCCGTGTTAGCATTCTTCGTGGCAAACAAATCGCGGTAGGCTACGTCCGGACTGCTGGTAAAAATACGATACTGTCCGCCGGCCATTAGCTGTGCAGCAGCATCTGCGGCAGCCTGCAGGAATTTATTTTCATCTGGTAAATTGAATTCCTTATGATACTTGCGGAAAGTGCCTTCAAACAAACCGATACGTGCTTTCAAAGCCAGGGCGGTCCATTTAGTCACCAGCTCATTGCTCTTGATGCCATCCAATGACACAATTGCCGAATCGATATCAGCCATTACAGAATCCATCACCAGCTTACGCGGGTCCCGCGCTTTCTGTAGCAGCGCCTGGTCGTTTACATCCAACGGAGTAGTGTACCAGGGTACATCTCCAAACTTTTTAACCATCTCAAAATAAAACCAGGCGCGGAAAAATTTAGCGGCGCCTACATACTTGCGCGTGGTAGCGTAGGGCAACACCTTATTGCAATTGACCAGGAAATAGTTGATTTTTCTCAGCTCTGTCCAGGTCCATCCTCCGCCGGTTACCGGCACCTGGCGTTTGCCGGTGAGAAACTCCGAAGTACTGGATTTTACCACGTTGTCCATGTCTTCGTTGTAGATCCCTTCCGCATCCGGCACCATCGTATACATGGAGTTGATATACAACCGTAAATCTTTTTCTGTTTTAAAGAAATTATCGGGAGAAATTTTCGCCAGCGGGTCTCTGTCCATGAATTTATTACAGGAGCCGATCATCAATCCCAGCAAGCATATGATAAGTAAGTTGATTTGTTTCATCGTCATTTCTTTTTCGTTGATAAACATTAAAAACTGATATCCAAACCGGCAGAAAAGGTTTTGCTAAAAGGATATACACGGCCATTCACGTCGGTTTTTACCAGGTTAGGATCGGTGGTCAGCTGCTCTGGATCCAGGTACCTGCTTTTCAACTTGGTGAAAGTGAGCAGGTTTTCGCCACTCAGGTAAATGCGGCAACGGGTAAGCTTAATGCGCTTCAGCAAAGTCTCTGGCAGGGTATAACCTACTATCACGCTTTTCAAACGGATATAAGCCAGGTCCTGCATGTATTTATCGTTGTTTTCTTTTAATGATCCATTATCGTTCAGTGCGATATATCCTCTCAACCGCGGGAAATAACTATTGGGATTTTCAGGGCTCCATAGTTTATCAGCAAAATCTGTCGGGATAAAAGACATGTAAGGACGGGAGAAGGGCCCCCAGAACTTATCTGCGTTGGCGCCGGGATACCAATTCTGATGGCCCACGCCCTGGAAGAAGAAACTGAAATCAATACCGTTCCAGTCTGCACCACCCCGGATACCGAATGTATAGCGAGGCAAGGAATTACCTACTATTTTTTGGTCGCCATGATCTTCCAATGTATTCTTTCCTTTGTTGATAATACCGTCGCCATTGAGGTCTACGAACTTGAGGTCACCTGCACGGAGTTTACCCCATTCACCGGGAGCAGAGAAAATGTTATTTCCTACCTGTGTCTGGTCTACTTTCCAGTCGGCCGCTTCTTTGTCTGATTGGAAATATCCGGCAATGCTATAGCCCCAGATATCTCCTAAACGCTGACCTGTATAATAATCGCTGAGAATTTTATTGGGGTTATCGAAGCGGGTAATTTCCGCTTTAAAGTCAGCTACGTTAAACCCAACATTATAAGTAAACGCCTTGCCGGCCACCTTTAGTGAATTACGCCAGTCCACGTTCACTTCCCAACCTTTAGATCTCAGGTCTGCCGCATTTTCCCTGGGCTCTGAAGCACCAAAAACACCGGGCAAAGTCATCCCTTTGGTCAGCATATCTTTGGTATTACGCACATACCAGTCGAACGTTACATTCAGCCTGTTGCGCAGGTAGCTCATATCCACCCCAAAGTTGGTAGAGTTTACCTTTTCCCAGGTAAGGCTGGGAGAAATAGGCGCCGGGAGGCTTACATACTGCGTACGTTTGCCTTCGGTGATATAACTTAAGGTACCCATTCCCATGATCGGGATATAAGGGTAGTTGTTGTTGCGTACGTCCTGGTTGCCCAATGCACCATAAGACGCCCGCCATTTGATATCGTTGATTACGTTCTTCACCGGCGCAAAAAATGCTTCCTCGCTCATACGCCATCCGGCAGATACCGAAGGGAAGAAACCAAAGCGACGGTTGGATGGGAAACGGGAAGAACCATCATAGCGGCCGTTGAATTCCACCAGGTACTTATCGGCGTAGCTATAGGCGGCACGGCCGAAAGCGCCGAGCAGTGCCAGTTCTTGCCTGTCGCTGTTTACGGTGGCATCACCGGTACCCAGCGCCACTTCATTCAAATCTTCTGATAACACATCCTTCCGCTGGGAATACAGCATACGATATCGCTGTAATTCCCCATTCACCCCGGCAGTAAGACTAAGGGAATGTTTGCCAAAACGTTTATTATAATTGCCATACAGGTTTACTACCTGGTTGGTCCAGTTATCGTCTTGTTGCCACAGATCGTCATTATTCACATAACTGATGACGCCCGGAAAAATAGACCAGGGGGAGGCTGTCTGCCGGTGATAGCTGTTACCGTTAATTACAGTCAGTGAGTAGTTGGCATTAATATTAAACTCAGGTGTAATTTTAAAGACGGCGCCAACGGTATTAATCAATTCCGTTTGTTTGGTAGCTCCCTTGCTTTTGCCATGCAGCAGATCGGCGTATATACCATCGCCAATGGTATAGTTATTCAGCTCTGTACGATAGGTAGCAGTACCGTCGGGATTTACGGGTACATATGATGGTAACGCATGCACGCTTACAGAAACAAAGTTTCCGTTAACTGAGCTGCCTGGATATGTATAGTCGTTGGCGTTAAACTGGGTGTTGCTGGTTAAAGTCAACCAGGGCTTTACTTCTGCTTCCAGCTTCGCCCGGAAGTTATAGGAATTATATACGTCCTGTGAAATACGCATCATCCCTTTTTTCTGATATACTCTGCCTGATACCAGGTAGTTGATTTTATCGGATCCACCGCTTACATTCAGGCTATGCTCCAGTGATGGCAGCTCATCGCGGAACATCGTATGCCACCAGTCGGTGTTTCCGTAGTATATGTACATATCTTTACCCTTGCGGTTCTGTATAACTACAGAAGGTAAGGTGGGATCTGTCTTTCTTTTCAGAAGCTCCGCATAGTCTTCATCGGTATAACCGGTGTAGGTTTTTCCCAGAGTAATTTTAAATGCCTCATCATTCAGCATAGCAGCATCATAGCCACTGGTAATAAAATTGGTGCTGGCAGTAGGCGTAGCCCAGCCGTAGTTAGTGCCGTAGTTGATCTGCATCTTGCCGGACTTTCCTTTCCTGGTAGTCACTAATATCACACCAAAGGCGCCACGGGCGCCATATATGGCTGCGGAGGAAGCGTCCTTTAATACCGATACTGATTCAATATCCCGGGGATTTACAGTATTGATGTTAGCAGGAATACCATCTATGAGTACCAGCGGAGCGCCACCGGAGATGGAGGTAAAGCCGCGTATATTCAGTGATGCGCTGCCACCGGGGCGGCCGTCACCAAAATTAATGTTGAGGTTAGGGATAGCACCCTGCAGGGCTTGTCCGAGGTTAGCGATAGGACGGCTTTCAATGGCGCTGGCATCGATCTGGCTTACGGCGCCGGTAAGGTTTACTTTCTTCTGGGTACCGTAACCTACCACCACCAGCTCATTGATGCGGGCATTGCTGCTCTTCAGGGCGATGGTCAGAAAGGTATTATTGGAAACAATTACTTCTCTTGTTTCGTAGCCTACATACGATATCACCAGCACGTCGCCTGCCTTTACAGAAGCCAGCGTAAAACCACCTTCCGCGTTTGTAACATTGCCGCGTTTGGTACCTTTTAGCGAAACTGTTACGCCTGGCAACGGTGTTTTACTGCCTTCATCTATCACCTTTCCATGCAGGCCAAACTCCTGTTCATCTTTATGATAAATTACCAACAGGTCATTTACCTCGCGGTATGCCAGCGTGGTAGGCGCCAGCAGGGAGTCCAGCAGGGCATCTGCAGGGCGTACCCTTGTATCCAGCGAATCCATGTAGTAATTGTCGGCCTCTTTTGCATCATAAACCAGGCGCAGGTGCGTTTGACGTGCAATCTGCTGTAAGATACGGTTAAGGTTAGTGCCGGTTACTTTAAGAGACACATTCTTTTTGAGAGACTGCCCCTCCAGGCTTTTGGCCCACAAAGACAAGCTTGCCACGGCAAGGCAGGTTGTCAGTAAACTTAGGCGCATAAGATAACGGATTGTAGAATTGCTTGCTACATTTTTCATAAATTTGAACAGTTTTTATGTTGAATTAAAAACACGCTGCCTCATCCGGTAATTAGCGTTACGGAAGGATTAGTCAGCAAAACAAGTGACCGGTTATGTTAGCGCATAGCCGGTTTTTTATTTATTAATTAATAGATGAAAAATTCATTGTTCTTCTTTTTGTAAGACAAACGATGTACAAGGCATATAGCGTCCAATACTTCAGTGATAGTATGACTCCTGGTAAAGTTGCCCGAAACACGGCATTGTTGCGTCGCGGGTGTGCCCAGCCGGATGCGGACGTGGTAACGGTTTTCTAATGCTTCTACCACTTCTTTCATGGTATTCTGATGAAATACCAGCACGCCATCATACCAGGAAGTAATGATATCTGCGGGCTGGGAAAAGGCACGTACACTGTTATGAGCGGCATTAATTTCGATGCCCTGCTCCGGTGTCAGGAGCCGGGTACTGTCTGCTATAGATAACCCGGTGGCTACCTGTACCTTCCCAGTTTTCACTATCACTTTGATAGATCTAACGTTATCGAATATACGAATATTAAAGGAAGTACCTAATACAGTCGTCCTGGTTTTCGCAGCATGCACAATAAACGGATGGGCAGCCAGCTGCTTTACCTGGAAAAAGGCCTCTCCGCGTTCCATATATATTTCTCGTATTGCATGATCAAATGGAATAGTATAATACAGGCTGCTGGCACGATTTAGCAGCACAATAGAACTGTCGGGCAGCATCACTCTCCTGACAGCATCGGTAGCCACTACCCTCACGCGGTAAATGGTAACCGGCGCCGGTGTACTTACTGATACCACGGGCGGTCTGGTACGGGTGAACATACGTCCCCAATAGAATAACGCTCCTACACTGATGGCTACCATCAGTACTGCCGCTATGCGCTGCAGCCAGGATAATAACCGTCGTTCCTTTATTTCCGGGTATGCGGCATCGGATGCAGACTCCCCTGCTTCGGTTCCCAGGGCATAGCCATTCTGCACTCTCAGATGCTGGAGCATATCCACCCCGATTTCTGATAACTCATCGGCAGTCAGGTCTACCGGGCTATCCTCCGTAGCCGCCAGCCAGGCTTCAATCATCGCCTGGTCTACAGCACTGGCCTCTCCTTTCAGATAACGTTCAACAATATTTTTAAATTCAGATGTACTCATGCTATAGTGAAGCATCTTAAACCTGAAGGTAGTACCATTCCAATATGTTAACTAAATGTTAAGGAAATAAAAAACACAGGGAAAGAGTACGGGGATAACGGTCGCTTCTTTTAAATGCTGACGCAGTCGCAGTAAGGCTTTGGAAAGCTGGTTTTTTACGGTTTGCTCAGATAAAGATAATTCCTCGGCTATAATGGCAATGGGTTTATGTTGATGCCGGCTTAATAGATAGATCTCTTTCATTTTAGCCGGTAAATGATCAATGGCGATAGTCAACGCATGCTGCAGTTCCTTTTCATTCAACATGTCAATAGTAGCCGCTTCTACTGGCATCAATGCCATTTCCTCGCTACCCGATGTTTTCTTCGACTGTGCTATTTTTCGCAGTAGCTCATACCGGACTGCGGTGAAAAGATAAGTACGCAGGGAAGCTGTTAACTGCAACGTATTTCTTCGCTTCCATAAATTGATAAATACATCCTGTACCGCATCTTTCGATTCGTCCTTATTTTTCAGCCGCTTATAGGCAAAAAGAAAAAGCGGTTGCCAATACCTGTTATACAATACCTCATAAGCGGCGCCATTATCAGCGGCGATCAATTGTAACAGTTCAGTTTCGGCTAAGTTCTCGTATTTCATCCCAACAATAAAAATATGGACAGGTGCAAATTAAACATCCATATTAAGATACTGTTTTATTTAATTGTTAAGGGGAAAAAAAACGAGAAAAAGCGGAAAGCGGAAAGTATAAAGCAAAAAGCCATCGTAGCGAATGAACGATGGCTTTTTGCTTTTTGCTTTATGCTTTCCTTCTAAAATAATTCCCCTTGTCCTCCGCTTGCCGGTCCTTCTTCATTAGGATCCGGGTCTTCATCTTCCGACAACAATTCTGCACTTATGAGGTCATCGCCGGCAATCCTCGTACCTACTGTTTTCCAGCCGGTTACTTCCACAAATTCGGACAGGTCTATTTCTTCCTCTTCCGGGCTGCGCTTTTTACCTGTTTTCAGCAATACAACCGGTTGAGTATGGGTCGTTACCATCTCCAGGTAGTTAGCAGCACCCTCCTTGATGAACAGGAATTTGTTGTTCAACGTCTGCGTTTCAATACGGAAACGTTTTACATTGAATTGCTTTTTGTCAGCATCAAAATAGATGGCGGTGACCGTTTTCTCCGGGTTGAATTTCTCAATATACACGACATCGTTAGACTCGTAACGGTTCGTGAGATCATAATTGGTTAACTCATAAGTACCATTCTTAAACGCCACAAATATTTTGTCGTCACCTTCAAAGGCGCCTATATATACGCCGCGCTCCTCAGTATTTAAACGGCCAGTTTCGGTATCATACCAGATCTTCTGCCCGGCAAGTGTTGATACGCCTTTTTCCTTAAACTTCACCCCGCGGATAGGATATTTGGTCACTACATTTCCCATGGAGCTACGGCCTTTGATGGCAATCTGCTCAAAGAAAAGGTCAAATTCCTTGTTACGGGCGCTACAGTTCGGACTCAGCTTGATAGTCACCACTTCTGCTTCACCATTCGGATTAGCGGAGAAGTAATGCACCTTGGAGTTTTTCTCTCCTTTATGTGCCAGTTCATACTCCTTATCGCGGGTTACACCCGTTACATTAAAGCGCTTCGCATAGCTGACGCCCGTTTTACCTTCCACATAGATCATGTTGTAGGTAGTACGTTCGTCATTCTTGCGGAAGATATCTACGTGGATAATATCCTTACCCACAAAAGTTTTATCAGCTACTTTTGTCACCAGCATCTTACCATCACGGCGGAATACAATGATATTATCCAGGTCGGAACAATCGGCTACAAACTCATCTTTCTTCAGGGAAGTACCAATAAATCCATCTGCCCGGTTCACATATATCTTGGTATTGGCAATGGCCACCTGCGCTACCTGGATGGTGTCGAAGGTTTTAATGAGTGTTTTACGCTCCCGGCCTTTACCATATTTCTTCAACAGGTTATCATAATAAGCCACAGTATAATCAACCAGGTTGGCTAAATGATGCTTCACCTCTTTAATATCTGCCTCAATACCTTTGATCTGCTCATTAAGTTCATTGATATCCAGGCGATAAATACGGCGTACAGGTTTCTCCGTTAATTTCACAATATCCTCGCGGGTAATTTCGCGTTTCAATTGCTTCTTATACGGATTAAATCCTTTATCGATTGCGGTGAGTACAGCTT
This sequence comes from Chitinophaga sp. Ak27, assembly GCF_012726295.1. Lineage (GTDB taxonomy): Bacteria > Bacteroidota > Bacteroidia > Chitinophagales > Chitinophagaceae > Chitinophaga. The sequence goes on from NZ_JABAOB010000001.1 coordinate 883,800, forward strand.
CCCAATCCTTATGCTTTTGCTCCAGTTCCTTATAGATCCCTTTTTCAAAGAAGATCTTCTCCAGGGATGTATAATGCCATTTTTCCTGCAGCTCCGCCAATTTGATTTCCAGTTCCTGCTTCAGCAGCTCTTTGGTATAATCTACGGAAGCCCTCAACAGGTCAGACGCCGTGAGGAACTGCGGTTTATCGTTGACAATAACACAGGCATTCGGAGAAATAGAAATTTCACAATCCGTAAAGGCATAGAGCGCATCGATTGTAATATCCGGTGAAATACCAGGCGCCAGCTGCACTTCAATTTCCACATCAGCAGCGGTATTATCCACTACTTTCTTGATCTTGATTTTACCGCTGTCGTTTGCTTTTACGATAGACTCCATCAGCTGGGTGGTGGTGATCCCATGCGGTACATCCTTTATCAGCAGGGTCTTTTTATCCTTTTCTTCAATATGCGCACGTACCCTTACTTTTCCACCACGTTTACCATCGTTATAGTTGGCAATATCTATCATACCACCCGTAGTAAAATCGGGATACAGCTCAAATTTCCGGCCCCTCAGGTACTTCACAGCCGCTTCTATCAGCTCGCAGAAGTTATGCGGTAATATTTTGGTAGACAACCCTACGGCGATACCTTCTGCACCCTGTGCCAACAGCAGCGGGAACTTCATTGGTAATGCCAATGGTTCGTTTTTACGGCCATCGTAGCTCAGTTGCCAGGAAGTGGTTTTAGCATTAAAAGCTACATCCAGGGCAAACTTCGACAGGCGGGCCTCGATATACCTCGCGGCAGCAGCGTCATCACCGGTTCTAACGTCCCCCCAGTTACCCTGGGTTTCGATGAGCAGGTCTTTCTGACCCAGGTTTACAATAGCATCACTGATAGAAGCATCCCCATGCGGGTGATACTGCATCGTTTGCCCGATGACGTTGGCCACTTTATTAAAACGGCCATCATCCATTTCTTTCATGGCATGCAGGATACGACGCTGTACAGGCTTCAACCCATCTTCCACGCTGGGCACGGCCCGCTCCAGGATTACATAGGAAGCGTAATCCAGGAACCAGCTCTCATACATGCCTCCCACGTGGATGACATTGTGCAGAGATTCGTCTGATGTTTTATTTTCCATATCCATGTATAATACACTTACGGTTTTACGTTAATCATTTTTTCAAAATCGGGCCTCCATACACGGACACTGTCCTGCTGTACATCTTCCAGAGAATTCATTTCTATAAAACAGCAATCTGTAATGGCAATCAGCTGATGCCATATGTTGATGGGAATTTCCACCCTTGCAGGCGCTGTTACTTCGCTAACTGTAATCGCATCTCCATCCTTTGCACACCAGTGAATGGCGGCCTTGCCGGTAAAGAGATACATAATTTCCGGGTTCTTGTTATCCCGCTTGCCTTCGTGGTAATGTTGCCCACTGCTGCTGCCGGCATTGCGGTAGCATACCAGGAAATTGCCAGTGCGGTTACAGTCCCAAAAGTAGCCACTGCCACGATCATCGGCGCCCATTAACGCAAGCGGTGTTATTTTAATCATACAGTATGAGGGTTTTCAGTATTTTCTGCAGGCATATTTTCCCCCGGTAGCTTCACCTCAAAATCACGGATGGTTTTTAGCTCCCCTTTGCTTTCCAGCTTACCTTCGCGAATCAGCTCCTTCAGCCGCCAACCCAGGAATTGGTCCATCACCGGGTATTTGAGCTTACCGGTTACCTGCTGTACCACCCGCCATGCTTTCACAAATTCTTTTCCGCTCTGCGTCAGCAACTCCTTGTCATAAAACAGGGTGGGCTCACCTTTAATTTTCTTTCCTCCTTCCAGCAGGCGAATGCCTGCATTCTCATTCATCAGGCGATGCCATTCATCTCCATCCAGCTCATACTCCGCGAGAGAAATAGCACGCGCCAGCTTCTTCGCTTTCAGGAACTCTTTTGGCAAAATCTGGTGCAAATGGGTAGGATAAAATACCGCCCCCTTCTCGTTCAGGAAAGGCAGATTGTTGAGGTAAATAATATGAATACGGCCTGCAAAATCATACAACTGGCTTACCAGCCAATAGTAACCGCACACATCCCGTGCATTTTGCCCGGCCCAGATCCATACTTCCAGGTCAGGGTTTTCTTTCAGCTGTGCTTTCAGCACCTGGAACCGGTCAGCATCTTCCGGTACTTCTTCTGCCGGCGTTGCCGGTGCTGCCGGCATTTCCTCTTCTGCGGCTGTTACCGGAGGTAAAGCAACACCTGCCAATTGCATCCAGAACTGCCTGCGCCCTGCCCGGCCTTCTTTGGTGTCCAGTATGAACAGGGGCCCTACCGACAGATCATCTTCAAAACAGAGCAACTCTCCGCTCATCTTTTCATCCATCGCCACGGCTTCACTCAATACCGGTACCGAAGACTGACCAAAAACAATGTGTACTAAACCCATATACCTAGCTATACAGTTTCTTCAACTAAATCCTTTTCATACCGCAGGTTGTTGATAATAAACTCCTGGCGGGTCTGGGTATTTTTACCCATATAGTATTCCAGCAACTTCTGGATATGTATATCCTTCGATAAAATAATCGGATCTATGTGCATATCATCACCGATAAAACGGCTAAACTCATCCGGGGAAATCTCACCCAATCCTTTAAAGCGGGTAATTTCAGGCTTACCTCCCAGCTGTTTCATTGCTTTCTGCTTCTCTTCTTCTGTATAGCAGTAGAGCGTTTGTTGTTTATTACGGACCCGGAATAAAGGTGTTTCCAGAACATATACATGCCCATTCTTCACCAGGTCAGGGAAGAATTGCAGGAAGAAGGTGAGTAACAGCAAACGAATGTGCATCCCGTCTACATCTGCATCTGTGGCAATTACAATGTTGTTGTACCGCAGGCCTTCCAGTCCCTCTTCGATATTAAGCGCATGCTGTAACAGGTTGAACTCCTCATTTTCGTATACAATCTTCTTGGTCAGCCCGAAACTGTTCAGCGGCTTACCACGTAAACTAAATACCGCCTGCGTTTCCACGTTGCGGGATTTGGTAATCGAACCACTCGCAGAGTCACCTTCGGTAATGAAGATCGTAGAGTTTAAACGGCGGGCTTCCTGCTCAGCCTTGTCTTTTCCAGTCAGTTCATCGTTCAGGTGTAAACGGCAGTCACGCAGTTTACGGTTATGGAGATTGGCTTTCTTGGCTCTTTCGTTGGCCAGTTTTTTAATCCCTGCCAGCTCTTTACGCTCACGTTCACTCTGTTCTATTCTTTTCTTCAGCGCATCTGCTACGGCAGGATTCCGGTGCAGGTAATCATCCAGGTGTTTGGAAAGGAATTCCAATACAAAGGCTTTCACAGAAGGACCTCCTTCATATACTACCAGTGAACCCAGCTTGGTTTTTGTTTGCGATTCAAAAACCGGCTCCTGCACCCTGATGGAAACAGCGGCACAGATAGAAGCCCGGATATCGGTAGCATCGTAATCTTTTTTGTAGAAATCCCGAACGGTTTTTACAAATGCTTCACGAAACGCAGCCAGGTGTGTACCTCCCTGGGTAGTATGCTGACCGTTTACAAAGGAATAATATTCTTCCCCGTATTGGCTTTCGTGGGTGATGGCTACTTCTATGTCTTCTCCTTTCAGGTGAATAATAGGATAGCGCAGTTCATCTTCGTTGGTTTTGCGTTGCAGCAAATCCAGCAAGCCATTTTTAGAAAGATATTTCTTGCCATTGAAACTGATCGTGAGACCAGCATTCAGGAAGCAATAATTCCATATCTGGTTTTCCAGGAACTCTGGGATAAAACGGTAATTCTTGAATACCGTATCATCCGGTGTAAACGTTACCTGGGTGCCATTTGCTTCGGTGGTAGCCCCTTCTTTGTATTCTTTTACCAGTACGCCCCTTTCAAATTCGGCAGCCTTTATACGGCCGTCGCGAACGGACTGTACCCGGAAATAGCTCGATAAAGCATTCACCGCCTTGGTACCCACCCCATTCAATCCTACCGATTTCTGGAAGGCTTTGCTGTCATATTTGGCGCCGGTATTAATCTTACTCACCACATCTACCACTTTTCCCAAAGGAATACCCCTCCCAAAATCGCGGACAGTAACATGATGCTCTGTTACCTTGATATCAATCTGTTTACCGAAACCCATGGTATGCTCATCAATACAGTTATCGGTCACCTCCTTCAACAGGATGTAAATACCATCATCCATACTCGATCCATCTCCCAGCTTTCCAATGTACATACCAGGCCGGAGGCGGATATGCTCCCGCCAGTCCAGCGACCGTATGGAGTCTTCCGTGTAGGAAGCAAATAGATCTTTGTTATCCGTTTTGTCCGTGTTTGCCATATATATTAAATTTCCTAAATACTATTATTTCAAGGATGTATCCGATTCTGCAAGGATACTAAATCTTTTAGCAAAATCTGATTGCTGGCAAAAATAAAGGATTCAGTGAATCATCCCAAGTATAAGTTATACACTATGCTTACGATACTGACTACCAATACAATAAGACTTGTTAAAATCAGGCGGATCACCTGTTTTTTTATCCGGAAAAAATTTCCTCCGTTATGAAACCACAAAATGGGATAAAAAAATTTATGTTAAATAAAACTTATATCAAATATTTATCTATATTTACAACAATCAAGTTTTGAATAATCCTAACCTATGTCCTTATGAAAACACTATGCCTGATCCTGCTATCTGTCCTATTATTAGTGGCACTGATAGCCACCTACTTTATTAAAAAAGAACAGGATAACCGTATTGGTAACAAATTTCTGCAGCTGATGCAAAAGTTCGATTCCTGGCAAATGATGCGATAATCAATTTCTCTTTTACTGGTTTATTTTATAACCGGCACTGCACAATAGCTTTTACAAGTTTCATCAGCCTGGCATTAGCCATCAGGGAGTGTTATGTCTATACTTAACCGTATTCACCTAGTAATCGTATAATCCCTATCTTATGAAAACTGGTCTTTTATTTAAGCTTACTTGTCTGTTAATAGCAGCTGTAGTCCTGACTGTGCATAATATTTCCAAAAAGCTGGAAGCTAAGCAAAAAGCATAAAACTAAAGTTTCAGCAAAAAGCTGAAAGCAAAAAAGCTATTGCAGTGAATGAAAACAGTGAGTATTATAATATCTCCGCTTATATCATTCGCTACAATAGCTTTTTTGCTTTCAGCTTTATGCCTTCAGCTTCTTCATTATCTGTTATAATATTTATTCACTGCATCGGTACGGCTTCTTACATGCAGCTTCTCGTAGATGTTGTGTACGTGGCGACGTACAGTTTCGATACTGATGAAGAGGTTGCTGGCAATCTCTTTATAAAGATAGCCTTTAGACAACTGGTCCAAGATTTCTTTTTCCCTGGTAGTCAACGCTTCCAGGGCCGGATTAGGCTTTGCCTGCTTCTGGAAAAATGCGACTACCCTTCTCGCTATCTGCGAACTCATAGGCGAACCGCCATCATATAAATCGCGGATAGCCTCGAGCAATTCGCCTGGAGAAGTTTTCTTCAGAATATACCCGCTGGCACCTGCTTCCAATGCCATAAAGATCTTGTCGTCATCTTCATACACCGTGAGCATCATAAATTGCATATCCGGATGCTCCCGCTTCAACTGGGCAATACATTCAATGCCATTCATACCTCCCGGCAGGTTGAAATCCATCAGCACTACATTTGGCATCAATTGAGGGATCTGTTCAACTGCGGTTTCTGCATTATTAAAAGTACCAACACAGGCGTAACCGTCAGAACCATTAATCAGCAATTCCATCGCCGTGCGGATATCATGATTGTCTTCTACTATCGCAATGGTGATAGTGTCCATGTTATCCTGGGACTTTTTCTTAGAGTATACCGTCATGTTTAAAAGGAATTATAACACTTAGATGTTATTAAAAACAAATGTATGTCAATTTAGTGGGATATCGAGAAAAACTATTGTCCCATTGTTCGACGTAATATCGGCATTTCCCCCTACAGACAACATTCTTTTCTGAATGTTTTTCAATCCGTTACCGAATAACCTCACTTTCTCCTGGTCAAATCCTTTCCCGTTATCCTTAATCATTATCGTCATGTTCTTATGCACTTTCACCTCCACAATTACCTCTGTAGCTTTGGCGTGTTTCACTACATTGTGCAACGATTCCTTCACCGCCAGGTAAATATTCCTCCGCGTCCCCCCACTCAGCTTAATATTGGGTATGGTTTCAGGAATATAGAACTGGTGGGTAATATGCGCATGCTCCAGGAACTCCGCTGCAAAACTTCTCATATACGCGATCAGGTTGGCCAGTGAATCATTCGCAGAACTCATCGCCCAGATAATCTCACTCATTTTATCCACCATCTCTCCGGCTGTCTCTGAAATACGCTCTATTTCCCTCGTTTGCGACGGATCCTTGATCTTTCGCTTGGCCACTTCGCTCAACAGGCGAATAGTAGACAATCCCGATCCGAGGTCATCGTGCATATCGCTTGAAATACGCGCCCGCTCCTGGTCTACCGCCTGTTCTTTTTCCAGCTTTAGCTTCTCATGCCGGATCTTATAATCGAGATACAGCGTGGAAAAATAATAGGCAATGCCCAACAACAACAGCAGCAATAAGAACCGGAACCACAACGATTGCCAGAAAGGTATTTTAATCACGATTTCCAACGTAGTAGGCACTGTGCTCCAGATATCATCGTTATTTGATCCTCTCACTTTAAATGTATAACTGCCCGGATGCAAATTGGTATAGCGGGCCATACGGAATGTACCTGCCTGTACCCAATCTTCATCTGCGCCTTCCAGCTTATACTGCACGCGATTTTTTAAGGGATTGGTGTACTCCAGTGCCACAAATTCTATCGCAATCGTATTCTGGTTGTAAGGCAGCTCAACTTTCTTCAGCAGGGATATGGCCGTATCTGATTCGTAGGGCTTATCCAGCACTTCCATACGGCGGATAATCACTTTGGCGTTAGACAGATTATCCCGGAAGTTCTTAGGATAGAAGCCATTTACACCCCGTATCCCGCCAAAAAATAACTCACCGTCTATCGATTTATAAAATGCACCGGTATTAAACTCATTCGACTGTAGCCCATCTTCATAATTAAAAGTAGTGATCTCACCTCCTAACGGATTAATCATCGATAACCCCTTATTATGACTCACCCAAATTTTATCTTTATCGTCCAACAACACACCATACATGTAGTCGTTAATCAGCTTCGGATTGTCGTAACTGTTGTAATGCTGTTTGATATTATTGGCTTCGTCAATGACAAATAATCCTTTGTTGGTGGCTACCAGCAACTCTTTATGCGCATTCTTGTTGATCGATTTTACTGTAGTACCGGAAGGTAATTGCACCCACTTCCACCGGGAGTCGGTAGTTTTCTTTACATACAATGCTGATTTCGTACCTACGTACTGGTTCCCCATCATATCTTCAAAATAGGTGGTCAGCGTTTCGTCGGTAAAATTATGCACCACTGCTACCTCATAACCGGTCCGTGTATCACTGCGCAGATCGTTGAATAACAACAGGTAGCTGCCGTAGTTGAAATACAGTTCGCCGTTGGTACGCTTAAACAGGAATGGATAGGCATCACGCTGCTTGGGCAGTCCCAGGGCTGTGACTTTGCCGGTGAGATCCTGGAAAGCCTTGGTTTGTACATTGAACAAGCCTATATGCATCTCTGTAAAATGCAGCCACAAATGATCTGCATCCTCCCGGCAAATAGCGCCCAGATCATCTCCGGGAAATTTCCCCGGGTATAACTCATTGGAAATACGCTCCAGGAACCGGCCTCCTTCCGCATAAATATTCAGCCCGTCACGCATCAGGCCTACGTAGAGCTTCCCATCATCGTGCTTGTATAAAGCCTGCACCATGTTATGCGTGATATAAGGCGACCGGTACAGGTTGAATACCTTTTTATGCGGGGAATATTTCTTCAAACCGTCCCCGTCTGTGCCTACCCACATATTATCGGAGCTATCCCGGTACAGGTAAGACACATTATTGAAAGAACGGGTTTCAAAGGTGTTGAAACTAACAATATGACGGATAATTTCATTGCGGGTAATGCTATAAATGAGCACCCCGTCACTGCCGCCTATCCATACATTCCCGTACTGGTCCTGCTCTGCCACCGCTGGCTCGAAGGCTTCGCCCCGTTCGTTTTTTATATCAAAGGCCAGGTCGCTGAACTTGTTTCTTTGTTTATTGAAGATGGTAATATGCCCGGGACTTACGATAATCATTGAGTCCTTGTTCAGACTCCGCAGCACTGGCTGGGCGCCTACTCCCGGCAAACAATAGGTAGATAAACGCAGGTTCCTGATATTAAGAGAAAGCAGTTCTCCCGGCTCTCCATTCATCCAGATGTTATTGCCGTCTTTAACCATGGCTGAAGGCAATATACCTTTCTGCCAAAACTGTGGTGGGTATAGGATAATACGCCGAATGGCATAGGTGGTATTATCCAATATATACAAGCCTTTCATAGGACGCCATACCCACAACGAATTGGTAGCAGTGTCTTCCCCCAATATGCTGAATTTTACGTTGGCATCACGCTCCTGAGCATTTACATTAGAGGTATCTTCCAGCAGCGTACGGAAGTTATTACGATACTTATTGTATACGCTAATCCCGTTATTATGCGCCAGTAACAGCTGATGACGGCTATCCTTATAAAACGAAAAACCCTTGTATCCTTTCAGGTCAAAACGATTGATAACGGCGCTGCTGCCAGTGGCGCTCCGGGGAACCAGTTCCCCTTTACCTTCCCCGGCCTTGTATAAGGCGCTGGGTTTATAGCGGTATTCATTAAAAGTATAACCGTCAAACCGATTCACCCCATCGCGGGTGGCAATCCACATAAACCCCTGGTCGTCTCGTGTAATATCGAATACTGTGCTCTGAGAAAGCCCTTCATTTACACTATAGCTATCAAAAATATAGGGTTTATCCTGTGCATGCAGCGCCCCGGAGATAATCCCCCATAAGCAGCACAGGACGAACATTTTTAAGCGATGCGGTTGATGCACTATAATAATGTATTGAAGTAAGCAGGTCAGGTAATCTGCAAATATATAAATCTGCCTCACACTTTGTAGCAATTTTGTAATTTTCTTCCTGATAACAGATTGGAAATAAATGATATGCTTTATGACTACCGCCCTGACTTTATCCGGCCGCTTTTCGCTCAAAGCCTTACTGAGGCTGGTTACTACCAGCAAGCCGGCCTTCCGTTCCCATATATTATTCATAGGATGCCTGGGCTGTTTCCCGGGCTGGTTATCTGCATCGGCACAGCAGCGCGCTTCGTTATACCAGATTAAAGTCATTTCCCCGGCACCTCCTGCAAAAAGTATACGGGGATTAAGTGTGGTCACAGATAATATTGTGTGGGCTTCCGGTACCGGTGGGCAAGTAGGCCGCAGTATCGACGGCGGTGCTCACTGGCAGTGGACACAGGTGCCCGGTTGCGATAGCTGCGACTGGCGCTCTCTTTATGCCTTTAATGACCATAAAGCCATTGTGCTGAATGCGGGGGCTCCTGCACTTATTTTTTTAACGGAAGATGGGGGCCAATCGTGGCGCCGCGTTTTTTCTGATCATCGCCCCGGGATCTTCTTCGATGCCATGCAGTTCTTTGACGATAAAGAAGGCATCGCTATCGGCGATCCGATCGATCATAAATTTATTGTCATTCGCACACATAATGGCGGCCTGTCCTGGGAAGCAGATCCAGCACGCGCTCTGCCAGTAGCCAAAGAAGGAGAAGCAATTTTTGCTGCCAGCGGCACCAGCATAGTCAACCTTCCCGGGAAAAAAGTTTATTTTGCCACCGGCGGAACCGTCGCCAGGCTGTTTAAAGAAACAGCTAACTGGCAAGCCTATACGATACCGACCGTACAGGGCAGCAGCACTACCGGCATATTTTCCATTGCTTTCCGTAACGCCCGCGATGGTATCGCAGTAGGCGGCGACTATAAGCAGGATACCGCCAGCAAAGGTAACTGTCTGCTTACCACTGATGGTGGTCAAAGCTGGACAACACCCCAGACACCGCCTGTAGGCTATAAGTCATGTGTAGCCTTCCGGTCGCCGCGGTTCCTCATCACCACCGGTACCTCCGGCACAGCGGTATCAACGGATGGCGGGCAAAACTGGCAGGAAATCGGGAAAGGATTCAATGTGGCTGCCAGGGCAAGAAAAGGCAGTAAAATATACCTGGCCGGGAAGGAAATTGCTCAGCTGGATACCGCTAAAAAGTAAGACCGGTTTCCGGTAATCGCCAATAAAAAGGTGCTCCTGGAAAGGTGCACCTGCTAAAATAGGTTAAAGCAAAAAGTAATTATATTAATATGAAGTTAACGAGTAATTGAATCACTTTGTAGTATTTTTTGTCAAGCACCCTAATAATCAGGTAAACGCAGAAATATCAGCCTCCAACGCGATACATTATCACTAGTCTGATTTTTTTATGTAATTTAAAACCACGGTATTATATTGCCACGGACCCAGAAAAAGAGATTATGCAAGTTGAAACCTCGTCAAGTAAATATGGCGCCAAACATTATCCCGATAGTATCAGGGAATGGAAAAAAGAAGGAAATTACTTTTGTTTTTATACCACTGAAACGATACTCGAAGTAAGGGTCATAGCCGACAAAATTATCCGCTTCAGGTATGCGGCGGAAGGAACCTTTCAACGCGACTTCTCCTACGCCACCAGCGATACTTTGCAGGAATCGCCTATTTCGTTTGGTATCAAGGAATGGGAAGAAACTTTCGAAATATATACCGATGCCCTCCGGGTATTTATTGCCCGCGACAACCTCCGTATCACCATTTCCGATAAAGAAGGAAAGGTAATTAACCAGGATGAAATGGGCTATCACTGGCAACACTACCTGCTGAAAGGCGGTAAAATCCAATATTGCAGCAAACTGGTACAGGAAGGCGAGTGTTTCTATGGCCTGGGCGATAAACCTACGGAATTGAACCTGCGGGGCAAGCGCCTGGAAAACTATGGTACCGACGCTTATGGCTATCAGAAAGATACCGACCCCCTCTACCGCAATATTCCCTTTTATTACGGACTACACCATGGTATTGGCTACGGTATTTTCTTCGACAATACCTTCCGTACCATCTTCGATTTTGGAAAGGAAAGAGAAGATGCCTGCAGCTTCTGGGCCCGTGGCGGTGAAATGAATTACTACTTTATTTACGGACCGGATCTGCTGGAAGTGGCGGAATCCTATACTAAAATTACCGGTACACCGGAACTCCCCCCTCTGTGGGCACTGGGCTATCACCAATGCCGCTGGAGTTACTATCCTGATACCCGTGTAAAAGAAATTGCCAAAGAATTCAGAACCAGGAAGATACCCTGCGATGTCATTTACCTCGACATCGATTATATGGATGGTTTCCGCTGCTTTACGTGGAACAAAGAGTGGTTTCCCGACCCGGTGGGCCTGATAAAAGAACTGGCTGCAGAAGGCTTTAAAGTGGTGGTGATTATAGATCCCGGTATCAAGGTAGATCCCGACTATACGGTTTACCAGGAAGGGGTTAAAAATAACTACTTCTGCAAACGTGCCGACGGCGCCCTCATGGAAGGCGATGTATGGCCCGGCAAATGCGTATTCCCTGATTATACCAATCCCGAAGTGCGGGAATGGTGGAGCAGCCTGTTCAAAAGCCTGGCAGAAACGGGGGTGCGTGGTGTATGGAACGACATGAATGAGCCAGCGGTTTTTGAAATGGGTACTTTCCCTGAAGATGTACGCCACGACTACGATGGAGAAGAAGTGAGCCACCGTAAAGCGCATAATATATATGGCCACCTCATGAGTAAGGCCACGGCCGCCGGTATGAAAAAATACCTCATGCCGCACCGCTCTTTCCTGATCACCCGCTCCTGCTATTCCGGCGCACAGCGCTGGTCTTCCGTATGGACTGGCGACAATGTATCCAGCTGGGAACACCTCTGGCTGGCCAGCGTACAATGTCAACGTCTGGCCGTATCCGGCATCTCATTTACCGGTAGTGATATCGGTGGTTTTATCGGGGAACCCGATGGTGAACTGTATACCCGCTGGATTCAGCTAGCAGTTTTTCATCCGCTGATGCGTACGCACTCAGCCAGCAATGAAACCGGTTTTAACCAGGAGCCCTGGAGCTTTGGACCGGAATACGAAAAAGTGGTCACCAAGTTCATTACCCTTCGGTACCGGCTCCAACCCTACCTGTACACCACCTTCTGGCAATATGCTACACACGGCACGCCTATGCTCCGCCCGCTGGCATTTGTAGCTCAACAAGATCCGGCCACCCACAACTGTTCACATGAGTTCATGTTCGGAGATGCGATGCTGATCAGCCATGTCAGTGAAAAAGGTATGAAAGAAAAAGGAGTATACCTCCCTGCCGGTAACTGGTATTACTTCTGGAACGATCAGCAATATACCGGCGCCCGGGAAGTAACCGTGCCTACGCCACTCGATGAAATGCCTTTGTTTGTAAAGGCAGGGGTAGTGATTCCCCAATATCCCGATATGCAATACACCCAGGAAAAGGCGGTTACCGAAATGCTGTTGCATATATACTACAGCGATCAGGAAGTAAAGAGCGTGTTATACGAAGATGCGGGCGACCATTATGGTTATAAGAACGGCCAATACAACGTAATCCGCTTCAAGCAATATTCTACGCCACAACAATTCCAGCTGAGAAAGCAGTTTTATGTGAATTATGAAACGGCCTATAAAAATCACCGGATCATTATACACGGATTACCCTTTAAGCCGTCCTCGCTGATAGTAGATGGTACGCCGGTAACATGGCAGCCGGAAAATGTGCTACCTGATAATACAGTGGCGATTGTTGTGCCGCGTAGCTTTGAAGAAATAAAAATCAGCTAAACAAAAAACAGGGAAAAAGAAAAGGCACTACAGATAGAGATCTAGCGCCGGTTTCATAACCTATGCCAACTTTAGAAATATAAAAGTAGATGCTAAAAATCATTGTACAAAAAATATAACCGCCTGAAACTCACAATGAACAAAATGAATAACTCGTTAACATTGTATTAAGAGTGCCGAATGATATAAACAAACGGGTTTCTTCCGAAAGTCATGCCTGGCAATCATTTCAAAGAAAAAAATCAATTTAGCAAAAGGATAAAATACGTGCTAAAACAGAAAGCGCAAGGATTACAAAGAATCCTTGCGCTTTTTACTAACAGGCAATGCCTGCAAATAATAATTATCTATCGTTAATAAAATATAGACAGGAAAAATATCGATACCAATGCACAGAATACCAGGAAAATAAAAATACCTCTGAACAGCATCTCCATCCGGGAAGTACCGCTGTAGTCAATTCCATGTAATTCAGGAGAGTTTTCTGCGTGGTTGATTGTCAGGCTTTTCATACAAACAAGTTAAAAGGATTTACACAAAATAATGATCAACTGACGGGGTCCTAAAATTCAATCCTCTTAATGAAATTACATAAAAAAAGCTAAAATGGACAAATCTTTTTGTTCATTTTAGCTTTTTGGCCTGTTCATTTTTTACCCCTTCTTTTTCTGCCTGGTATTGTGTTCATGAGGTAACTGCAACGCCGCTTTCTTCACCGGCGCCGTTTCTACGGTAGTGCTATCCCCTAACTCTTCCGCAGTAACGGTATCTCCCCGCTTGTAATATTCCTTAACCATCTTGCCGGTTTCTTCATCGTACAATTTCCAAACGCCATTACGCACAGAATTTCCTTTACGTACAATTTCTGTAGGCGTTTCTGCATTGGTCACCGGGTCAATAATCATAATTGTGTCCCGCTGCCCATCGATTTCCGTGGCGATATAGGCGCCTTCTTCACTGGGCTTGCCATTTGAATAGTAATACTTGCAATAGCCATCCAGCACATTGTTCTTATACGTTTCCTCCGCCAGCAAATTGCCGATAGCGGAAGTCTTTTTCCAAACCCCTTCTTTACGATCGTTTTTATACACCCCTTCCCAGGTATATCCCGGCTCTCCTCTTACCTCTCCCACAACCTCAACCCAATAACCCTGCTTACGATGCTGGGCATCCCGCTGGTTGGATTTTACCTGTGCCGTGCCCACTGCAAACGTCAGCTGTAACAGCAGGTATAAAAAGAATGTCTGTTTCATCGTAACTACTTTTAGCACAATTTATATATTTTATGCATATAATTGAAAGCAGAAAGCTTAAAACGGAAAGCAAAAAGCTATTGTTACGGACGACCAATGCGATTTTTGATACTCGCTAAGATGATCCGCAACAATAGCTTTTTGCTTTCCGTTTTAAGCTTTCTGCTCCTGATTATTTATGCAGTTTGATGTCTCCTATCCGGGTATCTTTTCCAGCTGTTACAGACACATTGGTAACCGTAGTGTCTTTGTAACCATTGGAAGCATTTACAAATACATTCCAGCTACCTACTTTCAAACCACGTACCTTGAAGCCACCATCTCTCCATGGCAATGCGTACAATGTATCTTTATTGCTGTTGTAGATAGAAATCACCGGATATGCATCCCAAGGAGTTACTTTACCGGAAATACTACCCATTTTTACAATGGTGAATACATTGATAAACGGACGGAGAATAAACTTGCCATCCCATACTCTGATGATAGAACGCTGTACATCGAAATCCAGCCATAACTGCAGATTGTCGGATGTCAACGCATCCCATTCGTTGTGACGTACCCTTACGATAATTTTAGACTGACCCGAAACGGATTTCAACGGATAGGTAACGCCATTCTTTACCAGCGAGTTATTGTCGCCCACAGTAATACGAATGCGTTCCATAGTACCTTTGTGAACAGCGCCGCCGGCCAGCAGTGTATCAGCGCCATTACGCAGAGTTAACAGGTCATATACCCCTGGATGAATGTCTAAAGAATCCCACAACTGGCAGCTGTCAGGTTTGCTACCCCGGTCATGGTCATGATCTTCATCCCACCAACAGCGATCTTTATCCTCCCAACCTTCGTCATCTGTCTTTCCACACGTATCTACCAGCACTTCCACTTTACGGATATCCAGGAACACTTTATCGAAAAATCCAGGATCATCTGAAAGGTAAAGACTAACTTTTTGCTGATTGGCGGCAATTGGCTTTGTAGAGGCTGAATTATCCTTGTTACAGGCCTCCATCAGTGAAACGGCAGCCACCGCTACCATCACTAAACCTAGCCCCGACTTACGGAGAAAGTTTTTCATAAATTAATGGTTTTAAAATAACTAAATAAAAGTATGGCTCGATCGATCTGGCTGAAAGTTGACGTAATTATAAAAACGCTCATTTCCCCATCGTTATTGCTATTCCGGAACAGCTTGAGTATAGATCGATAAAAGATAAAAAGGTTTAAAGCAGTGTTAAAATTTGTTAAGAGAAGGCATTCAAAATGGGATATCACACTGCTCAATCTTTTATAAAAGATAGCTTATCAACAGGTTATTAAAAAAACAGGCAGGCTTTGCTAAAGCCTGCCTAAATTATCAACGTATAAAAATCATTATTTTTTTTTCCCATGGTCTGTTGGCTGCCACTTCAATATGACAGCTCCCAGCGGCGGCAAGCGCAGGGACAGCGTATAATCCCTGCCGTTATATGTTTGCTTCACCGTCCTTAATACCCCGGTATTTATCACGCCGCTGCCATAATACTCAGATCTGTCACTATTCAATACTTCTATCCACTCTCCCGCTACTGGCAATCCTACCAGGTAATTTTCCCGCACAACTGGCGTCATATTAAGTACTACCAGTAACACATCTCCCGGTTCCTTCCCTTTTCTTACGTAACCCAATATACAATTGTCATAGTCGTTGACTACCACCCATTCAAACCCTGCAGCATCAAACTGTTGTTCATACAAAGCAGTAGACTGCGTGTATAACTGGTTCAAATCTTTTACAAATGCCTGTAATCCCTTGTGCGTGGCATGTCGCATCAGATGCCAGTCCAGCTCCCCACGGAAATTCCATTCAGACGTTTGCCCAAACTCATCCCCCATAAATAATAACTTGGTGCCCGGATGCGTGTACATATAGCTATATAGTAAACGCAGATTGGCAAACTTTTGCCAGTCATCACCAGGCATCTTATAAATCATGGGAGATTTTCCATGTAC
Source organism: Chitinophaga sp. Ak27 (assembly GCF_012726295.1). Classification (GTDB taxonomy): domain Bacteria; phylum Bacteroidota; class Bacteroidia; order Chitinophagales; family Chitinophagaceae; genus Chitinophaga. The sequence continues at coordinate 900,023 of NZ_JABAOB010000001.1, forward strand.
CACTTCATCATGGCTCAGCGGCAACATAAAATTTTCTCCAAATGCATATACAATGCTGAAAGTGAAATCATTCTGGTACCATTTGCGGTGAATGGGATCCTTCTTGAAATAATCCAGCGTATCATTCATCCAACCCATCATCCATTTCATACCAAATCCTAAGCCCCCCATAAACGTGGGTCTGGACACGCCATAATGCGAAGTGGAATCTTCCGCGATAGTTTGTACATCGGGAAACAATGCATAAATGGTTTCATTCAGCTTCTTCAAAAAGCTGATCGCTTCCAGGTTTTCATTTCCACCCAACTCGTTAGGGACCCAGGCCCCTTTTTCCCGGGAATAATCCAGGTGGATCATAGAGGCAATGGCGTCCACCCGCAACCCGTCGGCATGAAAACGATCCAGCCAGAAAACAGCATTGCTCAATAAAAAAGAGCGCACCTCGTTACGGGCGTAGTTAAAAATATAGCTGTTCCAATCCGGATGATACCCCTTACGCATATCAGCATATTCGTACACATGTGATCCGTCAAAGCGGAAAAGCCCATGCGCATCGTACGGGAAGTGCGAAGGCACCCAATCCAGTATCACCCCAATATCGGCCAGGTGAAAAGCTTCTACCATTTCCATGAAATCCTGCGGTGTGCCATAACGCGAGGTAGGCGCAAAATAACCGGTCAGCTGGTAACCCCAGGAACCATCGAAAGGATGCTCCATCACCGGCATTAGCTCCACATGGGTAAAGCCCATCTCTTTTACATAAGGAACCAGCATGTCGGCTATCTCCTGGTAAGAGTATACCCGTTCTGGGTCTGCCGGATCCGGGCGGCGCCAGGAAGCCAGGTGCACTTCATATACAGCAAACGGGCTATTCAGCGAATTACGCCGCTGCCGTTGGGTCATCCATTTCTTATCATCCCACTCATAGTCCAGCCGATGCACAACAGAAGCCGTTTTTGGACGTACCTCCCAATAATTGGCATAAGGATCTCCTTTAATCAGCTCCTCCCCACTGTTAGACCGGATAAAATATTTATACAACGACCCCGGGTTCACGCCCGGTACAAATCCTTCCCAGATGCCCGAATTGTCCCAGCGGGGTAATAAGGTATGACTGTAATGATCCCACCCGTTAAAGTCTCCCATCACGGCCACAAAAGCAGCATCTGGCGCCCATACGGCAAAATAGGTACCATTGGCACCTTCTACCTCCATCGGATGGGCACCGAATTTTTCGTATAGCCGGTAATGTGATCCCGACTGAAACAACGTAATATCAGTGGAAGAAAACAGGGTAAAGGGCTCTACATACTGTATAGTGCGATTAGTATCTCCGGTCATAATAACGTGTGAATTGGGTGTCTTTATTAACAAGATAGTTTAATTTTTGGGAAAATGAGAGATACGATCCAACTAGATATAAAAAAGGAAAAGGTGTCCGATTGGACACCTTTTCCTTTTTTATATCTATTCCGGTAACGGAATTAGTATTTCTTTTTATACGGAGGTTTGTTACCGCTGCCGAAAGACTCGCGCTTATCACCGCGGCTGCCGCCCGGGCGACCGCCTTCAGAGCTCCAGCTTTTCTTGCGGTTGCTATCGAAGCTGCGTGGACCACGATCACCACCGCTACGGGGACGTCTGTCGCCATCCTGCGACATTTCAATCCGCACGCTACGGCCATTGTATTCCACTTTCTTGAAAGCTTCTGTTACCTTCGCCAGTTCGTCGTTCTCTACCTCAAAGAAAGAATATACGCCCTTCAGGTCAATACGGCCAATCTTATTACCCCGCAAACCAGTGTTATCACACAGGTAACGGAGCATATCGCCACGGTTGAAATCATCTACTGAACCCAGGTTGATGAATAAACGGGTAAATTTACCGTCGCTTCTGCGTGGTCCTCTGTCATCACCCACACGGCGGTCATCTTTCGCATTCAGGTCCGGCGCATCCTGGTAGTAATCCAGGAATTGGTTGAATTCCAGGGAAGCGAAACGTTTGATGAGCTCTTCCTTGCTCATTGTTGCAAACTCTTCGTTGATACGCTCCATGTAAGGCTCGATCTGCTCATCGTTTACTACTACGTTATGCACTTTATGTACCAGGCCAAACAGTTGTTTTTCACATACTGCAAAACCATCCGGAACTTCCGCTTTCACAAATTTCTTCTGGATCACGCGTTCAATCTGGCGGATTTTACCCGTATCACGACCGCTGATAATAGCGATAGAGATACCGGATTTACCTGCTCTACCGGTACGACCACTTCTGTGGGTGTAGTTTTCTACGTCATCCGGTAAGTCATAGTTGATTACGTGCGTAACGTTATCTACGTCGATACCACGGGCTGCCACGTCGGTAGCCACCAGTACCTGTAACGCTCTTTCACGGAAACGTTTCATTACTTTATCACGCTGCTGCTGGGTCAGATCACCGTGGAGGGCATCCGCGTTGTATCCGTCTTTAATCAGCGATTCAGCGATTTCCTGGGATTCAATCTTGGTACGGGTAAAGATGATACCAAAAATCTCAGGGTTGAAATCTACGATACGTTTGAGGGCCGCGTATTTATCGCGTGGACGCACTACATAGTATTCGTGTTCTATATTTACGTTACCGCTGTTTTTGCTGCCTACCGTCAGTTCAAACGGATCTTCCATGTACTTCTTGGCGATCCGGCGAACTTCCTGCGGCATAGTAGCCGAAAACAGCCAGGTAGTTTTACCTTCCGGTGTGTTGGATAAAATGTTGTTGATATCTTCCTGGAAGCCCATGTTCAGCATTTCATCTGCTTCGTCCAGCACGGCGTAACGCACATTTTCAAAGTTAACAGCGCCACGGTCGATGATATCCAGTAAACGGCCCGGAGTTGCCACTACAATGTGTACACCTCTTTTCAGTTCGCGCAGCTGCTGCACGATGCTGGAACCGCCATATACCGCTACGATACTTACTTCGCCGAGGTATTTACTAAAGTTTTTCAGATCATTGGTGATCTGGAGACAAAGTTCACGGGTAGGACATAAGATCAGTCCCTGTGGTTTATTAATCTTCAGATCCAGCTGTTGCAGCAAAGGCAGACCAAAAGCTGCCGTTTTACCAGTGCCCGTCTGGGCAAGACCTACGAAATCGCGGTCACCTCCTAACAATACTGGTATTGCCTGTTCCTGGATGGGGGTTGGGGAAACAAAACCCAGGTCTGTAATTCCCCTTAAGATGGACTCTTGTAAGCCCAGTGATTCAAATGTTGTCATTGATTTGCATTAATCAAGCTCCGTCGGGAGCTGTGGATATGGCTTTTAGCTATTTGCTATCAGCCGTTAGAAATATTATTTCAGCTATCAGGTGTTTGCTTTTAGCTGTGCAGCCGCCGGTATTTACAGCTGGCTCTTGAATCGTGTTGCCTCGTTTATAAAAATAATGTGGCCGGAACGAATCGCCGCCGGATTCATACCCGTTAGCTCAGCAGTTCACCTTCCAGGTCGTAGTCGAATGCTTTGGTAATCCTGACATCCACGAAATCACCTGGCTTCAGGCGTTTGGTGGTATCAATAATTACTTCATTGTCTACTTCCACGGAATCGAATTCTGTACGAGCCAGGTATCTACCCGCTTCTTTCTTATCTACAATTACCCTGAATGTTTTTCCTACCTTTTCCTGGTTTTTCTCAAGAGAGATTTCCTGCTGTACTTCCATAACTTCCTGCGCTCTTCTCTCCTTTTCTTCTGCCGGAACATTATCTTCCAATTCATAGGCGCTGGTGCCTTCTTCATGGCTGTAAGTAAATACCCCCACCCGGTCGAAGCGCATTCTTTCCAGGAAGCCTTTTAATTCTTCCACGTCGTCCTCTGTTTCACCGGGGAAGCCGGCAATCAGGGTAGTACGTAAACAGATGCCCGGCACTTTTGCCCGGATATTATGTACCAGCTCTTCAATTTCTTCACGGGTAATCTGGCGTTTCATGGCTTTCAGCATGGCATTGGAAGCATGTTGCAGCGGCATGTCAATGTACTTGCAGATATTGGGGAACTCGTTCATCACGTCCAGTATCTCCATAGGAAATTTGGTGGGATATGCATAGTGGAGTCGAATCCACTCCAGCCCTTTTACCCCGGCCAACGCACGCATCAGGTCTCCCAAACGACGTTGTTTATACAGATCCAGACCATAATAGGTCAGCTCCTGTGCAATCAGCATGATTTCTTTTACACCTGATTTTACGAGCTTCTCGGCTTCCTTTACCAGTTCCTCAATCGGTTTGGATACATGGCTACCACGCATCAGTGGGATTGCACAAAAAGAACAGGTACGGTTACAGCCTTCGGCTATTTTCAGGTAAGCATAGTGAGAAGGGGTACTTAAAAGTCTTTCTCCTACCAGCTCTGCTTTATAATCTGCGTCAAATTTTTTAAGGATCAATGGTAGTTCCATGGTGCCAAACCAGGCATCCACCCCTGCAATCTCTGATTCGAGGTCGCCCCGGTAACGCTCACTCAAACATCCGGTAACGTATACTTTATCCAGCTTACCACGCTGCTTCAGTTCTACCTGCTCCAGGATGGTGTTAATCGATTCTTCTTTAGCCTTGTCAATAAATCCGCAGGTGTTCACTACCACAATATTGTGGTCACGTTTAGCACTCTCATGCACCACGTCGATATCATTAGCTGCCAACTGTCCGCTGAGCACTTCTGAATCCACCATGTTCTTGGAACAACCAAGCGTAATAATATTAACCTTGTCTTTCTTTAAAGTTTTTGTCTTCAAGCGCGAATGTTTTTTACAAGCGGTCAAGCATTCATTGAACCGCTACCGCCACGAAGACACACAGACACTGATTGAATTTAACAGCAGACTTACTGTATGTGACTTTGAGTCTTAGTGGGGGTTGAATAAGGAAGGTGCAAAGGTAGCAAAAAGAATTGACAATTAGAAATTTATACTAACTATCTGTTAATTAGCGACTTATCCATTCCCGAACTTATTTTGTCAATGCAACTCCTGCAATGCTCTTTCTGCACGTTGCCGGGCCATTTCCCTCTTTTTATGATACCACCATTTAGGCGCCATCTTAATCATCAGGTTATTCATGCCCCGTAAGCCCACAATATGATATAATCCATTGAGCTTACCCAGCAGACTGGGATCCAGGGCGCGTAAACTCATGGCAAATCCGCCATCCAGGTATTCCATGTGATGCCAGTAGCCGGCGGGCATAAACATGGTGTCGCCGTGGTTTAATATGCTGGTATAACCCCGGGCATGCTTTAAGGCGGGAAACTGGTCTGTATCCAGGTGCTCGCTCCAGTTTACAAAATTGGCAGCGCTTTCCACGGTAAATGGCATGCGGTAAATAAAAGGAGATTGATTGTTTTCTAATAATAATACCCGTTTACGGCCTATAAACTGGGTATGAAAAATATGCGACAGGTCAATATCATAATGCATATGCGCTACTGAGCCCGCTCCTCCCACGAACAACATGGGATATTTTTTCAGGAATCCTGATGCCAGCTCATCCGGCCAGGTAAAATCTTCCACCAATTGAGGTGCATGCTGGAAGATATTAAATAGAAAAATGCGGAGCGCTACCGGCCCTTTCTCTACCATACTCAGGTACTCACCAAAAGTGATGTAGTCATCTGCCCCGTTTACCAGGGTATTCTCATTCGCCCGTTCATTGTTATAAACTCCTACTGTCTTGTCTCCCACTATCGATTTGAAATAATCCCATGTCCACTTTGAGTATGCCGGCCAGTTTTGACTGAGTCCCGTCCCGGCAATAATAACAGGTTTACGTGGAGTGTAGTAATGCTTCTTGAAATCCGCTGGTGTAATTCCTTCAACTCGATCTATGTTTTGTACTATCATACTTACGAATTGGTTAAAAAAGGGTACAAAAAGGGAACAATATCAAATGTAATAAATGCAGAACTATTTTAAAGAAACAAAGAACGTGCTGGAAAGTTATAAAAATGTCCGGACTCCTTCATTTGGAGCCCGAACTTCATTTTATTTAAAGTGAAATATTAAATAAGATTTATCCTAATTGACAATTATCCGCCATAATTAACAGATAATCAGCTATTTATACTAAATAATGAGTCTACGAAAGACTCTTTGTTAAACACCTGCAAATCTTCCATTTTTTCACCTATACCAATGTATTTTACCGGTATTTTAAACTGATTGGCAATTGCCAACACCACGCCACCTTTGGCAGTACCATCGAGTTTAGTAATGGCCAGGGCTGTTACTTCCGTGGTAGCTGTAAACTGTTTAGCCTGCTCCAGGGCATTCTGACCGGTAGAGCCGTCCAACACCAGCAATACTTCATGTGGCGCATCCGGAATAACCTTCTTCATTACCCGCTTGATCTTTCCGAGCTCATCCATCAGGTGCAATTTGTTGTGCAAACGGCCAGCAGTATCTATAATAATAACATCAACATCTTTGGCGGCCCCGCTTTGTACTGTATCGAAAGCTACTGCCCCAGGATCGGACCCCATTTGCTGCTTTACAATAGGTACCCCCGCCCTTTCACTCCAGATCGTTAACTGATCCACTGCGGCCGCACGGAAAGTATCCGCCGCTCCCAGCATTACAGATTTACCGGCTTTCTTAAAATTATAGGCCAGTTTACCAATGGTAGTAGTTTTACCAACCCCGTTTACACCGACTACCATAATCACATAGGGCTTTTTTCCGGCTGGTATGTCAAAATCACGGAAGCCACTATCTGGTGCCTCTACCAGGAGCGCTGCAATTTCTTCCTGCAACATCCTGTTCAACTCGCTGGTTCCCAGATATTTATCTTTTGCCACACGGGCCTCAATCCGGTCAATGATTTTTACAGTAGTATCCACTCCTACATCAGCGGAAATAAGGGCATCTTCCAGGTTATCCAATACTTCGGTATCTACGGTCGACTTCCCTGCAATAGCGCGCCCTATCTTACTTAGGAAGCTCTCTTTGGTTTTCTGTAATCCCTGATCCAGATTCTCCTTCTTTTCCCTAGAAAATAGTTTATTGAAAAAGCTCATAGTTAGTTTAGTTGGGTATGGGTATGACCCTTTTTGAGTGATCCGGCTGCTTTACTGCAGCACCTGTTATAATAAGTTGCTAAAATACGTCTTTTGTGTTAACAATCGCGAAGCGGATTTCACCACAGGAAGTTCATTACCTGAATCATGCACCCGATATAACTATCCAAGGGTATTAACACAAAAAGCTGTCCGTTTAACGGGACAGCTTTTCAGTATTATTAGTAAAGCCGAATTACTTTTGGTTTATGTGCTCGAGGACTTTGTCCTTGTGCACGATCGCATCCTTAAAGGTATAAGCACCGGTTTTAGGAGAGCGAACGGCTCTGATAACCTTGGTCCAAACCTTTGATTCAGCTGCTGCTTTAGCATCCTTTACTTTCGCGTTCTTTGAAGCTACTTTTGCCATAGTATACTATTGTTTTTATGGTCTAATGGCTAATTGGCAGTATGCAAATACAGCCATTCACCATCAACAATTACTTATTTAATTTCTTTGTGTACAGTCACCTTTCTCAGGATCGGGTTGTACTTCTTCAACTCCAGACGCTCAGGAGTGTTCTTCTTATTCTTGTTAGAGATATAACGGGAAGTTCCAGGCTGGCCAGAAGCTTTGTGCTCTGTACATTCCAGAATTACCTGTACTCTATTACCTTTTTTTGCCATTGTGTATTACAAATTAAGTGAGTCTTAGAATTAGATTTCCTGACCAGCTGCACGCAATTCCTTCACAACTGCATACAGACCTCTCTTGTTGATGGTTCTTAAACCGTCAGCAGATACTTTTAATGAAATCCATTTGTCCTCTTCTGCCAGGAAAAAACGTTTCTTTTGCAGGTTAGGAAGAAACCTTCTGTTTGTCTTGATGTTGGAGAAGGAAACATGGTGACCCGTAATCGGCTTCTTTCCTGTCACCTGACATACTCTTGCCATGATCTAAAAATTTAGGAATGCAAAAGTCCATATTTTTTACGGATTTTGCAAATATTATTAAATGAATTTATTCACATACACGTAAAAAACAGTCTCAACACCGGTTTTAGTTAATAAGTGAACACAATGCAAAATAATGATAATCAATTGATTATCGGACAAATTTTCATCTGTCCTTTTGCCTGATATTTTTTTTTACAAAAGTACAATAAGACTCCGTAACACCGCGCCTAATTTTACCGCTTCTAATACCCGTTGTTGCTCCGTTCCATGTTTCACTACGGCTTCTTCGTGCGAAGTAACACACATTTCACAGCCATTGAGAGCAGATACCACCAGGCTGAGCAGCTCAAAAAACTCTTTTCCCAATACCGGGTTAGCCATAATGCTCATGCGGATGCCTGCAGGTGTGGCGGTATAGTATTCCTTATTCACAAAATGCCTGAAACGATAATATACGTTATTGGCAGCCATGAGGGAAGTACAGCTCAACACTTCGGCAGTTTCTTTTTCTGTTGCGCCTTCCTGTACAGCCAACTTTTCGAAGGCTGTCTGCAAATCGGCGTGCCGCTCATTAACGGCTACCGCCAACCCGATCAGGTAAGCTTCTTTCTTGCTTAATGTTCCTGCCGCAATAACATTGGTCACATTAATCTTCAGATCCTTCAGGTAACGTGCATCCACATTAGCCAACGATTGCAGCTTTCCCGAAAGATGCGCTCCCGTCAAACCTACCGTTTCCAGCAATTGCACTGCTGTATCCTGATTTGTAGTTGCAAACATAATATATAGATTTTCTAAAAGAGGATATTTATGCCGCCGATAAACACCGGCATAAATATCCTCCTGATAAAATAAGTAATGAATCAATTAAACGCTCAGGGTAGCTTCTCCCTTTGTCCAGTTACAAGGGCACAGCTCATCTGTTTGCAGCGCATCCAGTACACGCAGTACTTCTTTTACGCTACGGCCTACAGACAGGTCGTAGAGGGAAACCCAACGTACAATACCTTGTGGATCTACGATGTAAGTGGCACGGTAAGCTACTTTTTCATTGGCTTCCAGGATACCCAGTTCAGTAGCGAGAGACTTGGAAGTATCTGCCAGCATAGGGAATTGTAAACCACGGAGGTCTTCATGATCTCTTCTCCAGGCAGCATGTACAAACTCACTGTCAGTGGATGCTCCGATCAATACTGCATCACGATCCGCAAAATCCTGTGCATGTTTGTTAAATTCAGCTATTTCGGTAGGACAAACAAATGTGAAGTCTTTAGGCCACCAAAACATCACCATCCATTTACCAGAGTTTTTCAGCTCTTCGGAAGACAGTTCATAAAACTCTTTACCTTTTTCGATGGAAACAACAGCCGTTTTTTTGAATTCGGGAAACTCTGACCCTACGGATAAGATAACATTTTTCATAATTACGATTCTCTTTTTGATTTACAGACTAATGATTTTCTTCTTTGACGCCGCAAAGATCACATTACATTCATTATTAATCAAATAGATTTTAGAAATACGACATTGAGTTTCTCTATATATATGCTTTTTCCCTGCTGCTGTACGTACAGGCGGGATCATGCTCGATATACACAAAAAAAATATCCTGGAGTTAACATTTTAATGCTATTTCTGTAACCTTTTGGCACGCTATTTAGTTATATAGGAGGACTTAATTATTAATTATTTATAGCATGGAAATGAAGAAAAAATACATTTTACTGGTGGTTATAACGATTGGACTTGCTTTGATTCCGTTTATTAAAAACAGTATCATTAAACACGATGAATTTGACGCTACCCGAGATCTGTTCATTTAGTGTTTAGCGGGTCCCATTGACCGTTACCTAATACTGCCCCAAGGCGGGGTCGGGTTTCCACGTGCTGGCTGGTTCGTAGTATTGCCAGATCGCAAATCCCACTCTCCGCAATAGTTGCCATGCTTCATTATCATGGTTCCATCCCTGATCATCGTTGTTTTTGGTAATCACACAATATACATAGTCGCCGTGAGGCGCATTCACCATTATCACTTCCGAACGTGATTCATCCACCGCGCCATTTTTTGACGCGGTGCGAATATTTGGGGGTACCTGCAATATTCCCTGGGCATCCCAATAATTACGGGTAAGATTACGATACATTCGCTCACTGGCCGTTTTATTAATTACCTGTCCCTTGTAGATCATTTCCATTAACCGGGCCATTTCGCGGGGGCTCGTCTGTCCCCAGCCATATTCTTCCCGGTTAGTCTCCCGCCCTTTGGTGCGGGAATTTACCCGCAAATGCTCAAAGCCCTGCCCAGCCAACCACTGATTGATCACCGCTCCTCCACCGGCCAGCGATTGCAGCCACAAACTGGCAGTATTATCACTCATGGTCAGCATCAGCATCACCACTTTATCCAGTGCTATCTGTTCGCTGTCACGGAAAGAGCCTAATATGTCCTCCCCTTTATACAATAAGGAATCCCGGTAGACGAGATTTTGGTGATATTGCAGCTCGCCCGCGGCCAGTTTGTTGAAAACACCGACCTGGATAGCCATTTTAATCATACTGGCAGTAGGAAACACCGTATCAGCGTTGATGGCCACGGTGCGGTCTTTTCTCAGGTGATGTACATAAATGCCCGCCACGCCATGAAAGGACTCCAACATGGGCTGTAAGATGGCAGTAAGGCGCTCATCATTCTTTTGAGCGCCTGCGGAAAAGCTGACGAAAATAAGGCACAGCAGGATGGGTAACTTCATTGGATTCATACTACCAATATAATAAAAGAACCGGCTGTTTCCTGTATTTATGCTCAGGTAGTTTTATTAATCATATCGGCAAAACTCTTTACGCCGATCATCTTAGCAGAAGTATAGCCTTCGGCATATTCCACACCCACCATTTTGCCCAGCATCTTAGCCCGGTAAATAACGCTGTCGAAGAAACCGGCACCGGAAATATAGGTCTGCGGTTCGTGATCCTTCGGCGCCAGGAATTGTGAGCTGAAGCTGCGAATGGCATCCAGTTTTCTTTCCATCACCGGGGTAATATCTACTACGAAATCAGGTTCGTGGTAGCGGTCCTGCAGGAAATGAAATACCTGGGCGGGGCGCCAGGCTTCCTGCTCCTGTCCATCTACGGTAGTAATTACTTTTCTTAATCCGGCCAGGAAACAGCTGTCGGCAATTAGTTTGCCGGCCCTGCCATGGTCGGGGTGACGATCGTCCATAGCATTGGCCAGTACGATGTCGGGGCGATATTTGCGGATGGCCGTAATGATGGCCATTTGTTCCATGGTGTCATTTCTAAAGAAGCCGTCGGCAAGGCCAAGGTTTTCCCGTACTTCCAGTCCCATAATCTTCGCGGCGTCCTGGGCTTCCTTTTCTCTTAATTCAGGAGTACCGCGGGTACCCAGCTCTCCACGGGTAAGATCTACCACGCCTACTTTCATTCCCTGTTGTGCATGTATCATCAATGTGCCGGCACATCCCAGTTCCACATCATCAGGGTGCACGGCAATAGCCAGTATATCCAGTTTCATATGCTGTAAATTGAGGTGCAAAGATGGGAAATTATTTAATCTTCTGTACTGGTGATGATCACCCCGGCCTTCTTATCCATGATACGGTATTTATCCTGTAACACCGCTTCAGAAATTACCTGGAGGGAACGAAATGTTTTCCGGTCGAGGGTCATAAATCCGGTTTCATTCACTGGCGTTACCGGGGTGCCATTCACGATAAAATAAAAGCTGCTGTCGTTGCCATATTTATGCAACAGGCTATCGTAGGCGGAAGATTGGCTGCTTAGCAACACATTGACACGTTGACGGGCAAAGGGCTTGGTTTCAATATATACTACGCCGTTGGCGGCCTGGTTGCCATATTTCAGGATGGCCTTTGCCCCTTTGGCAATGGTAATAACACCGATACGATCCGGGGTTACCTGGCCGATGGCAGTTTGGGTAACCACCACACTGTCCAGTACGTATACCGGGTCATCATCTGCTACAGACTGGGCCATGCCCCCCATTGATATACACAATAAGCTGGTAAGTAAGATCCTTGCTTTCATAATAGTCCCTTTTCTGGTTCAGGCGAATATTACGAAGATAGCTGAATTAATTGTAGGCGCGGTAGTGCTGGTACATTTCCAGCTCCTGTACGATAATTTCTATGTCGTGGTCTTCCTGTTTATCGTAGTCGCTTTTGAGATTGCCACCAAAGAAAAAGGCTACTGTTTGCCATACGCGGGCATTGAATCCGCCTTTCAGTTCCTTGATGATGTCGTAGCAATTTTGCCCGGTTTCCCGGTCTATCAGTTTCATCAGCACTTTCCCCTGATATACCGACAGGTTTTCCAGCTTATCGCCAAACTGGGCTTTCAGTTCTTTTTCCTTGGAAGCCAGGTACGCTTTGCGCTCTCTTTTGCTATTCATGGTAGCCAGGCGGCTGTTCACATCTTTTAATACTCGGGCGGCTGAGCGGGCGTAGGGATACGTTACATATACGGCATTACGCAGGCGGCTCCAGCGTTCCCGCTCTTTACGCAAGGCTTTCGGCATTTTTTCTACTACATCCACAATCGCGAGGGTGATAACGGGGATGGTATCTTTTCCTACTACAATGGCATGTAAGGGTATTACGTCCGCCCCATGCGCTTCCTGTGCCATCGCCCTTGTATAGCAAAGGGATATGCCCATTAACAGGAAAGTGGAAACAAGAAATTGTTTAAGACGGAACCGCATAGATACCTAACGTTGCTTCAATATATAATGTTATCACAAGTTATAAAAGATTTCAGATTTGCGGCTAACTAAATAGTGTCAGTGGATGGGTGTCAAATTAAGCTTATTTATAGCGAAATCACTGATAAGCTTTTCTACGCCAGGCACATCATGCGCCACCAATGAGCAGCCCATTACATGCCCGCCGGCATTAGGCACAGGGATGGCTTCTTTCAGGGAAGCGGGCGTCCCCAACGCTTCTTCCATTTGCAGGATAGCGGATACTTTTACGGTTGGGTCCTGGTGTTGCTCATCTTTATAATAATATAAGTTGAGCACCGGCTGATGAATATTTTCAAATGTTTCCTTCGTCATAGAGGATTCCAGGAGGCTTTCCAGCTGTACCACCGCTTCCAGGCGGTAAGTATTGTACCAGTATTTGGCTACTTCCGGGTTGGTATCTTTTCCCCGCCTGAAATCGCCTTTGTTGACAAGCCGTGCCAGCTGCAGGCCCCAGGGGTTATTGGCCAGGAATGCGAGGTTGTCATTGATCGCGATATTGGGCGACATATTAATTACGGCATATACGTCTCTGGGATACGCAGCTGCCAGCTTGAGCGCCAGGGTGCCGCCTGTAGATGTGCCCACCAGGATAACTTTATCTCCCAGGGCCTTGCCTATGCTCAAAGCCTCTTCCGCATCTTTCCATAAGCCCTCTGCCGTCATGTGCAGCAAGGGATCGCTGGTATCGATGCCATGCCCATCGAGCCGCGACAGGTAAAGATTACAGCCGAACTTTTGTGCAAAGTTGCGATGCACAGGGTTTCCTTCCTCCTGGCTGGCGGAAAAGCCATGCAGGTATACCACTGCGTAAGGTGTTTTATGAAATCCAGAATCCTGCCACACAATGCGGGCCTGGTTATCAGGTTTGAGCAAGTGCCGGGCTTCCTTAGTAGCGATATAGTTGTCGAGCGCCGGGCCGGCCGCTGGAACGGGCGGTAAGGCATGATTATATTCCGGATCTGCTGGTTTGGGGCCTAACAGATATACCACCGACAATGTGGCAATAACGATGAGGGATATACGTAACCACCTGGGCATTAAGAGGATTTTTAATAAGATTAAATGTAGATAAGATTTCTGATATGCCATACACAGCGGGAACATTTAATAAAGAAAAAATCCTCCAACGGACCAGCCGCTGGAGGATTCCTTTTATTAAATATCTTCCGGTTATCTTCTTATCCTCTGGAAAATACTCATGGCGGTACCTATAATCGTAATGATTACGCCCAGCCACAGTACGTTGATATAAGGGAATATCATGGCTTTCATTACAATGTAATCGTTGAAGCCAGTTGATTCCTTTACTTTCAGCTCAATCTTATTTTCCGCAGGTAAAATCTTAGAGAACCTTACGTTCAGCGACAATGGCGCCAGGGTGTCTTCTACACTGTACTGGTAGCTGCTGTCGCGGATAAAGTAAATCGGCTGTAATTTAAAGTGATCGTCTGTTTGCGTATATACTTCCAGTTCTGCTCCTACTGCAAGGTCTCCGTTTTGCGGAATATAGTTGCGGCTTTCCGGTTTGGTATTTAATCCCTTGAGTACCATGAACCCTTTGGAGAAGAAGATAGAGTCGCCTTGTTTAATTTCATGCGTCACATATGCGGTAGTATCCGCTTTTGCTTCTTCTTCCTTGTTCGGCGCAGCCGATACATAGGTAAAGATATCGCGGGTCAGGTAGTGACGGGACGCAGGATTGGAAGAAATAGCATTTTCCTTCCTGTTTACAAACGCGTCCGGATAGAGGGTAAATTTCTCCAGGATATTACCCGTTTGTTTATCCTTTTTCTCGTAGTGCACAATGTAATAAGTTTTTGGATCACCTTGTGCGATAGAGTCGCCCGCATAGGTCACATGATACTCACCCATCTGTACCGGCACATCTTTCGGCAGCATGATATTTTCGCGCGGATTTTGCTTGCTTTCCTTTCTAAAGAAGCCATCATTCAGCATTCTCATCTTATCCAGGGAAATTACTTCCATCCTGGATGAGGAGATTAATACGCCCAGTAATACCATCCCAAAACCGATATGCGCCACAGAAGCGCCGGCATTTTTAAGTTTGCCTTTCAGCCCGGAGAATATGTATACGAAATTACCCGTTATAGCATAAATGCTGGCAAAGAGCATCAGGTAAATAGCTGTCAGGAACCCTGCGCCATAGTTATCGTAGGTGATGGTACCTTTCCAGGCTACCAGGCCGGTCAGCAGCAATGCCAGGACAGTGGGAACGGCCAACTTTTTAGTCAGCTGTCCACGCGGGGTGTCTTTGTATTTCATGAATTGTACAATGGCGGTCAATACGCCCAGTACAATGGCAATCCATACCTGGATTTTATTATAGTGGAAAATAACATCCGATGGTGGCGCGATGTCATTCATTTTAAACAATGTTTTCAAGCCGGTGGCGCTGAGTATTTTATTCCATACCGGGATAGAAGTAGTGAAGGTTATCTGGATGCCTGCAATCAGCAGGATCAGTGAACCTACAAACAGCCAGAACTCGCGGGAGTAGCTGCTTTCCTCTTTCCGCACTGTTGGAATTTCTTTCCTCCGCATGATCAGCAATGCAATAGATGGTATGGTGAATACCAGCATGGCAAACAGCAGTTGGGCGGTCATCCCCATATCTGTAAAGGAGTGTACAGATGTATCTCCCAAAATACCACTCTTGGTCAGGAAAGAAGAGTAGAGGATCAGGATATAGGAGATGAAGAAGAAGAATACGGTAGATTTCAGTGAGTGGCCGGTTGATTTATAAGCCAGCAGGGTATGTACACCCGCCACCATAGTGAGCCAGGGCACCAGCGAGGCATTTTCTACCGGGTCCCAGCCCCAGTAACCGCCAAAGTTCAGTGATTCATATGCCCAGGCGGCCCCCATCATAATACCGGTGCCCAGGAGCGCCACGGCAAAGAGTGCCCAGGGTTGTACTGGCTTTACCCAACCGGTGTAGTCGCGGGTCCAGATGCCGGCAAAAGCAAAGGCAAACGGGATAATCATGGAAGCAAAGCCCAAGAACAGGATCGGCGGGTGAATCACCATCCAGTAATTCTGGAGGGTTACGTTCAGGCCATTACCATCATGGATGTGCTCCATATAATTAGGTGTCTGGAATATAGGCGCCTGTTGATTTTCAGCTGCCTGGCGGAGGAGCATGAACGGGTTGCTGCCCACTTTATAGCCCAGGATGAAAATACCCAGCAGCATACTGGCCATAATCAGTTGTGCCAGGGAAAAGGTGGTCATTACCGGGGCCTCCCATTTTTTGGATGTACGGATCAGGATCACACCCAGGATACTGTTCCAGATGCTCCAGAGGAGGAAGCTTCCTTCCTGGTCGGACCAGAGGCTTGATAGTAAATATTGAATAGGCAGGTCGCGAGAAGTATTGCGCCAGGCATATTTATATTCGAAATAGTGATTATACAGAATATGATATAGACAAGCAAAAACCCCGATAACGGCGGCAGATTGTATAATAAAAGACCAGCGGGCAAGTCGTTTCCAGGACTCCTGTAAAGCGGGATCCTTTAGTTTAACCACATTATAATAAGCCACGGTGGCTACCATGGATGCTACAAATGCCAGTATGGCAAAGAAGTGGCCTATCTGGCCTGGCAGTAAATGTTCCCCTACAAACTTCATAAAATTCCTCTGAGATGTGAATATTCCGGCATCTGAAAGCTTTCATGCGACACCGGCTCACTTCCGGGAAGTGAGCTGATCGCCTGCAAAACTCTCAAACAATTAAATTACAGTTGTTTATTGCCTACGACAACCTGGTCATCCTTATATTTCGAAGGACATTTCATCAGTATTTTGCTGCAATGGAATTCGTTGCCTTCCATTTTACCGGTGAGCACGATAGACTCTGCTTTTTCAAAGTCGGTAGGTTTAGCTCCGTAGAATACTACTTTATGTGATTCCCCGGTTTTATCGTGTACATAGAAGCTGAACAGGTTAGCATCTTTTGTTGGATCATAGCTCATAGCCTGGAGGGTATCGAGCTTACCAATAACATGGAACTCCTTCCCTTCCTTTTCCTTTGCAGTTGCGAAAGTTTCATAGGTACTGAAATCTCCCACCATTGTGACGATCACTCCAATTGCAATGGCAATTACCACCAGCAGAATAATATTTGTTTTTTTCATATGAAAATTATCTTCCCTATTTGACATAAGCGGCAAAACCCACTACCAGCACACAATTACACTTCCTTCCTTTTTGCTTCTCTTTAATTGTTTCCGATCGATCGGCAAAATTAAGTCAAAATGACCTTCTTACGGCAAATTTTATATAAAAGGCAATTCTTTTTAGGAGAAGGAAGGCTGGAAGTAAACATAATCCTATCTTTGCGCCGAATTTAGAAAAGTACGATTTTATCATGGCAGATTTATCTCAATTTGACCCTAATTCAGTTGGCCTGCTGTCCAACAACGTTTTCGGCTTACCTTTTTCTGAAGAAGAAGCGCGCCTGGTATTATTACCAGTTCCCTGGGAAGTAACGGTATCGTATAATAACGGTACTGCCCGTGGACCAGAGCATATTTTCCGCGCCTCTTTCCAGGTAGACCTTTACGATGCGGATGTAAAAGATGGTTGGAAACAGGGTTTTTACATGCGTGAACCAGATAAACACCTTTTGCTACGCAGCGATTACCTGCGTAAGGAAGCAGAGTTGTACCTGAAATTCCTGACTGAAGGAGGAGATATTTCCGAAAACGAATTCCTGAAGAAAACGCTGGTAGATGTGGGTAATGGCACCCGTGCAATGAACGAATGGGTATACAACCAAACCAAGGCTTTACTGGAAAAAGGTAAACTGGTAGGCCTCGTGGGTGGCGACCACAGCACGCCCCTGGGCTTTTTCAAGGCCATCGGCGAAAACAAAGGCGAATTTGGCATCCTGCAAATCGACGCGCACTGCGATCTGCGCGATGCTTATGAAGGCTTTCAGTATTCGCACGCTTCTATTATGTTTAACGCATTAGCCGAGGTGCCGCAGCTCAGCAAACTGGTGCAGGTAGGTATCCGTGACTATTGCGAAGAAGAAGTAGATTATATCAATAACAGCGAAGGTCGGGTAGTGACCTTTTTTGATAAACAGATCAAAGAAAGACAATTTGAGGGCGAAACCTGGAAGGCCATCTGCGATAGCATTGTGGAGACCTTACCGCAACAGGTATATATCAGCTTTGACATAGATGGACTGGATCCGAAGTTATGCCCTAATACCGGCACACCGGTGGCTGGTGGTTTTGAAGCAGAACAGGTATATTATCTTTTCAGACGTGTATTGGAAAGCGGGCGTAAGCTGATTGGCTTCGACTTGAATGAAGTGAGCGCTTCCCATGACGAGTGGGATGCCAATGTGGGCGCCCGGGTGCTATTTAAGCTCTGTAACCTGTTGATCAGTTCTAATTCTTAATCTTACATTTCTATTCATGCACCGTTTGCGCATCCTGCATCCGAATACCAGCAGCAGAATACGGTTATTACCGATTATGCATGGCCTCACCGGCATATTGTTTTTGTTTAATGCCATTGGCGTGTACCGTAGTCCGCAGCCCAACTGGTTCCTGGTATTCTTCTTCCTGGTAGTAGGAATAGCCTGTATTGGCTTCCCTTTTATGATGAAGAAATTTAAAAAGTTTACAGAAGCCAACACGGTAGCAAGGATGATTGAGGCTTTCATTTGCTTCACGGGCAGCCTGTATTTCCTGTCGCACCTGTACCCGGTTACAGCGCTGTTATTATTTGCAGTAGGCAGCTGTATGGCCTATGTAGGCTGGATGGAGTACAAAATATTCCAGCCTTCCTATGTAACGATGGACAACACAGGTATTACGCTCCCTACCCTCTTTTCTAAAAGGCTGGTTGGCTGGAACGAACTGAATAACGTAATTTTGCGGAACGACCTGCTGACAATAGACTATAAGAACAACAGGATTTTGCAACTGGAAGTATTGGATGAGCCCGGGCAGGAACAAAGGGCTGCATTAAATGCGTTCTTTCAGAGCAGGGTTCAATAATTTATAAAATCACCCGATGTTAAAACAAACACCTTACATATTATATTCCGACGGTAAAGGAAATATTTTTGAAGATACCAGCATGTATGTTACCGGCCGTAGTGGCTGGGATGCATGGCCGGTAGAAGCGGATGAATGGATTGAATTACCGGAAGGAGGTAATCTGTATGAGTTGCCTGGCCGTCGCGGTATTGGCATCAATGCCGAAACCGGCGACATGCAGCTTTGTGAAAAGGGATGGGCCGTAGCCGCCTTTATTCCGCCGGCGCATACCGGCTTTTACCTGGCCGCCTACGAAACCATGCCCGACGCGCCTACCCTGCCGCTGTTCTGCTATACTGCTGTAGGCTGGCTGGATGGTAAATTCTATGTACCAGCTACCCGTATTGAAGCCGATATCCGCCAGGAATGTGCAGGATTTGATGCCAAAAAAGTAAAGCAAGGAGTAAAAACCTTACTGGAAGCATATCCGCATAACCGCTTGGTACAACATCTGGCTGAA
This sequence comes from Chitinophaga sp. Ak27, assembly GCF_012726295.1. Taxonomy (GTDB): domain Bacteria; phylum Bacteroidota; class Bacteroidia; order Chitinophagales; family Chitinophagaceae; genus Chitinophaga. The sequence continues at coordinate 919,329 of NZ_JABAOB010000001.1, forward strand.
AACTGTGCGTTGACTTATGAATGTCCTGCTGCCCGTAATTATTTTATGGGGAGATGGGAATGCCCAATTCCGTCTTCTCCCGCGTGTAACGCCAATTGCGTAGGTTGTATTTCCTTCCAGCCGGAAGAAGAGAGCATTGTTTCTACGCAGGACCGGTTACGCTTTAAACCTACTGCCGAAGAAATCGTGGAATACACGGTTCCTCACCTGGAATCAGCCCCTTACCCGATCGTGAGCTTTGGCCAGGGTTGCGAAGGAGAGCCTTTACTGATGTGGGAAACCATCCGTGAATCGATCCTTGAAATACGCAAGCATACGCCTAAAGGCAGTATCAATATCAACACCAACGGCAGTAAACCGGATGCTGTAAGAGCCTTGTGTGAAGCAGGGTTGAACAGTATTCGCGTAAGTTTGAACTCGGCCCAGGAAAAGTATTATACGCCTTACTATCGTCCTAACAATTATACTTTCGATGATATTATAGAGAGCCTGAAGGTGGTACGTGAATTTGGCGGATGGACTTCCATCAACTACTTTGTATTTCCGGGCATGACCGATAGTGCAGATGAGTATGAAGCATTGCGCAAACTGATTAAGGAAACCGGTTTGAACATGATCCAATGGCGCAACTTCAATATTGATCCTGACTGGTACCTGGGCAAGCTGGGCGTTACTGAAACCGGCGAGTGCTTAGGGGTAAAGCAGTTACAGGAACTGATCCACGAAGAATTCCCGGACGTTAAATTCGGCTATTTCAATCCGCCGATGGAACGTATTACCGGCGACTACATGAGCGATTTTGCCCATTAATAGATACGGCCTTTGGTAATTTTTCCGGATGCTTCCGGTCAATTGCCAAAGGCTATTTTATTCCGCCACTTCTTCAAAGCGGTATTGCCTGGCATAGGCAGACGGTGACATCCCCGTCACCTTACGGAACACCCGGTTAAAAGTAATAGGATTGTTATACCCTGTAGCATAGGCCACTGCAGCGATGCTATCGAAATCGCCATTAATAATTTTCTTACAGGCTACATTGATCCTGATTTCATTCAGGAATTCCAGGTAGGTTTTACGGGTATGTTTCTTAAAGTATTTGCAGAATGCATAAGTGGTAAGATGTGCTACTCCTGCGATCTGGCTGAGCGAAATATTTTCCGCATAATGTTCCAGCGTGTACTGATAGATATCATTCATGCGCAACCCTTCCGATTCGCTGTAGGAATGGCGGGAAAAGCCGGTGGATAAAGACTTCCAGTCCTTCACCTGTTTAGAAAAATATACCAGCATCCCTACAAATGCGAGGAGTCTTTCTGCGCCGGAGAGGCGGGAAATCTTTAAAATTTCCGCATTCATCTTTTCCTCGTGAATGGCCGGTAGTTGCAGGCTGTTGGCCGTCAGTTGCAAAAATTTCCGTACGCTATCCATTTCCTTCAGGGAAAATAATCCCTGTAACGCCTGTTCGTGATCAAAAAAGATATGGATGGCGTGTATATTCTTCTCCTGTAAATTTTCAAAATAACGGGCATCCCCCTTAAACATATGGGGTTGGTTAGCACCAATCACATAAATCTCTCCCGCCCGGAATGGCTGGGTGTAATTGCCGGCAATCAGCGTTCCCTCCCCTTTGATGATGAGGGTTACCTGGGCCTCTTTGTGCCGGTGCAGGTAGTTATAAAAGTAGGGCAAAATGTCTTCCTGTATGACCACCGCGCCTTCTTCAGCAACGGGGACCGTAAATTGAATGACTTTCATTAACCAATTTTACTAGTTTTTCTGCAAAATTACCGATTTGAAGACAATAATTGTAAAGTGTTGAACAATTTTGGATCATTAACGCCTACTTCTCATGATGAATTTCTAATATGTAACGAAGGCGGAATTACTTAAATTAAGGCATTGTTTCATCTAAAAAAATGACCCACATGAAGAAGTATTCCTTTTTATCAGCGCTTTTCCTGTTATTGCTGACAGCCAGTAGTTTTGATTTGCCGGGTACTACGCCCAAAAAAGAGAAGAAGGGTAACCATGCCAAGGTTAAAAGATGTAGTCCAATTATTACTGCTTATAAGCAGGCATCTGCAACGGTATCGAGTATGCAGCTAACATTTGTGCCCACCGGAGCCTCTGTGACAATCACTAACCCTACCTTCCCTTATGTATTTCCTCAAATGGGGAATGGCGATTATGTTTTTAAAGTATGGTTTTCCAGTGTACCAGCTCAGGGAGTGTATGTGGGGCTTAATGATCTTTGCGCGCCGGCGGTCAATAAAGTCGCAACGCTTTCGTTTTATTCCACTGACTGTCTTGTTCCATTTGATATTAATATTACCAATTATCAGTGTTTATAAAGTACTTGCCTGCATCCGTCACCGCGTTATACAACACCGGATGCAGGTATTGTTTTCTCCACTCCCAGTTTTTTTTGCAGCCAGAGAAATCCTCCACCGGCCAATAAAGATCCCAGCGCTGTAATAGCCCACCAGGGCTTAAATCCAAGATGCTGTACTACAAAGGCGCCCGTAGTAGGCGATACAATATTGGCAAGCGAATAAGAGATTGTATAAAGCGCTGCATACTGACCACGGTTATGATCGCGGCTTCTGGCAATCCAGAAGCTATTCATAAACGGGAGACAAAACATTTCGCCGAAAGTGATAACCATCATAAATATGGCGGCAAGAGCCCAGAAAGGAGGCATTACCGACAATAACAGGTAAGCGGTACATACCATCACGGCTCCCCGGGCTATAAATACCAGGTTGGGCTTTGTACCTTCCAGGCGGTATACCGTCACCATTTCCAACACGGCGATCATAATGCCATTGAGCGACATCGTAAGCCCGATGGCCCACTCTTGCATGTGTATGATTTCTTTATAGTACAGGGGTACCATGCTGGTGAACTGGAACATACAAATGGCGCTGAGCGTGGCGAAAAACAGGAACCAAAGGTAAATATGGTCTTTCCATACTTTATCTTCCGGCTTCACAGCAGCTTTTTCTGCTTTGGGTGGCGCCGGAACAGGGGGCAGGAAAATGCGCATCAACAGGGCGGCTACCAGGCAGGTGCCTCCATCCACATAAAAAAGCAGGTGATAGTTAAAACTGGCCAGTATTCCACCTATGGCTGGGCCCACTGACCAGCCCAGGTTAACGGCCAGGCGGTTGAGCGCATAGGAACGGGTCCGGTTTTCCGGCGCGCTATAAGCAGCAATGGCAATGCTGTTGGCCGGCCGGAACGCATCTCCTACAGAGCTCATCACGAATACACAGATACAAATTTGTTCAAACGTGCGCATTTGTCCCAATAAAATGAACAATAATCCGTTAGAGAACAGACTCCAGAATTGTACCTGGTAGAAACCGATTTTATCTGACAGCCATCCGCCCAGCAAAGCACCTACTATAGCGCCAGTGCCAAGGCAGGCCATTACCAGCCCCGCCTGGGCAATGCTGAAGTGCAGGTGCTGGGTAAGATAAACGGTCATAAACGGAATTACCATCGCTCCGCTCCGGTTAATCAGCAGCACGAGCGACAACCACCAGGTAGCGGGGGAAAGACCGGTATAGGCGTTTTGATAAAGTCGAACGGTTTGTTTTATAAGGTTCATAAAAATTGGCTCAAATAAATAGCAAAAACAGGATTAACAGCATAGTTTTTGCAAAGATCCGGAATTCATCTTTGGGATAGTGATTATTTTTTCTGGCGCAAAAGATTAACTTTGGTCTAAACAGGCGCTCAATAAGGTTATCATGGAGGATAAAAACGGTAAAAAAAATATTCAGGCATTAGGGGTTACTATCGGCGTTCATGCGTTGCTGTTAGTAGCGCTCATATTTACCGGCTTTTCAGCACCTCCCCCATTGCCAGACCAGGACCTGGGCATGGAAGTCAACCTCGGCACCTCCGATGAGGGAATGGGGGATGTACAACCCATGAATCCTAATCCTCCCAGCGCTGCAGCGGCGGAACCGGCGCCTGCTGAGAGCCCAGCCACTGCCGTTAGGGATAACAGCGAACCGCAGCAGGATATTGCTACACAGGATGAAGAAGAGGCGCCTGAAATTAAGAAGCCAGAAAAGCCTGTAGAGAAACCAAAAGAAATTCCTAAAAAATTAGAGCCCAAACCTGTTACCAAGCCAGTTAAGAAACCAACAGAAGCGCCTCCCAAGCCTGCACCTCCGGCGCCTAAGCCCAAAGCGGTATTTTCCGGCGGTACGGGTAACAGCGCCAATAGCGGTAATGGAGCCAACGGGTCTAATAACGCTACGGGAGAAGGCAATACCGGCAAGCCCGGCGACCGTGGCCAACTGGGAGGTAATCCCAACGGTGGCGGTTATACGGGTGGTGGCCTCGGGGGTGGTCGTTCAGATTTTCACCTGAATGGCAGAAGCCTCATTGGAAGACCACAAGTAACCTACGACGGTACAGAAACAGGCTATGTAGCCATTAATATAAAAGTAGACCAACAAGGAAATGTGACATCTGCCACTTTTAGTATGAAGGGGTCTACCATCAGCAACCCGCAACTGATCGAGATTGCCAGGAAGGCCGCGAGAAGCGGACAATTAAAGTATAATGCCAATCCGGATGCGCCGGAAGAGCAATTTGGCACTATACGCTTCTATTTCAAAGCTGAATAATCTGTAATAATGACACCGAGTACCCTTGTTTATTTGCATGACTGATAAGTCTGACTGCAAAAAATACGTATTTACCGGCTCCTACATCTCTACCTATGACTATAAACATCAATATGCGCAAAGTTTGTGTGTGTTTTCGAGAAACCTATTTTTTATCGCCAACGATGATTGAAAAACTTGACCGTATCTTTTTCCGTGCCGCAGCCTTACTATTATTGCTGCCGGCTACCGCTATTGCGCAAACATTTCCGGGATATAATAACAGCACTTACGCCGGTATTCACGGCGTTCTGTCCAACCCCGCCAGTGCGGCCGGCTATCGCTACAAATGGGACGTCAACATTGTTGGCGTAGACGTAAACGCGGGCAATACCTATGCGAGTGTGCCCAAATCAGTGTTGTTCCATATGCCTGATACCTTCCGGCTGGGTAGAGATTACTTCCTTGACCAGGGCGCCAACCGAAAGCAAAATGGCTGGGAGATGGCAGAAGTAGTGTTACCTTCCGTACTTTACAAAATTGATGAAAAGCAATCAGTTTCCTTTGTATGGCGTATGCGCAGCAGCAGCAACGGCGGTAATGTAACTACACCTATTGCTAATTTTTTTGGCGTCAATTTCCCCAATCCCGCATTCGTGGATAAGGCGCTGAGTATTCCGCAGGTGGGCGTGTCTTCTCACATCTGGCATGAATTGGGACTCAGCTATGCACGGGTGATCAAGGAAACCTATACAGGCCGCTGGAAAGCTGGTGTTACCCTGAAACTGTTGAGCGGTGTGGCCGCCGGGTATGCAGCGGTAAAAAATGTAGACTTCCGGCTAAACAATACCCATGATGGCACCATTACCAGTGGTACCATGTATTACGGTTACAATAAAGAGCTGGACGATTGGCAATCGCCTGCGCAGAAAAACCTGCATCTATTTCAAAATGCCGGGATTGGCGCTGATATCGGCGTGATCTACGAATATCGCGCGGATAATGGCGGCTTTGGCGAATATGAAGGTTCCGATGTGGATGACTATCAATTTCGTATAGGCGTTTCCATTACTGATATTGGTCGCATTAAATACAATAAGGGCGCTATCAATACTGATTTGAACCTGGTAAAAGACCATGTAGTACCTAATGATTTGCAGTATAAAAAGAATGAAAGTCTGCAGCAATATGCCCGGCGGCTGAATAACTACTTTACCCCATTGGCCACTGATTCTACCTTCAGCATGACCTTACCTACTGCGCTCAACTTAATGGGCGATTACAATATAGACGGCCGTTTTTTTGTGAGCGCTCAGGCAGTGATAGCGCTTACAGCAGGGCAGCGCGACATTACCAAAACCTATGCGCTTACCCAGTTTAATATCACACCGAGATATGAAAGCTACCTGTTTGGTGCTTATCTCCCACTCACCATTAATCACAATGGCCAGGCCGATGTAGGCGCCGCCATTCGCATTGGTCCCCTGGTGATTGGCTCGGGCACAATTTTTACCAACCTGCTTGAAAAGCATATCGATCATGGAGAGGCTTTCGTAGCTTTGCGTTTAAACTCAAGCATGTTTAAACGGGGCGATGGCAATGGTGGAGGCATCTTCCAGATGCGTAAACGCCAGGTTGGCTGCCCGGTTAATAATAATTAATATGGCCTCTTATAAAGAAACGCTGGATTATCTATATGCACAGTTGCCCATGTTTACCAGAGTGGGCGCCAGTGCCTTTAAAACGGATTTGCACAACACGCTGGCGTTATTGGAGCAGCTTCAACAGCCACAACACGCTTTCAAAACTATACATGTAGCCGGCACCAATGGGAAAGGCTCTACCAGTCACATGCTGGCAGCGATCTTTCAGCAGGCGGGCTATAAAACAGGACTGTATACATCTCCGCATTTACTGGATTTCCGGGAGCGTATCCGGATAAATGGCGCCATGGTACCCGAAGATTTTGTGGTGCGTTTTACAGAAGATATGCGCGGGCATATTACCGATATTGCACCTTCCTTTTTTGAGCTGACAGTAGCCATGGCTTTCCAATATTTTAAACAGGAAGCAGTGGATATCGCCATCATTGAAGTGGGACTTGGCGGGCGGCTGGACAGCACCAACGTGATTATACCAGAACTGTCGCTGATTACCAATATCAGCTATGACCACAAAAATATGCTGGGAGATACCCTCCCGGAAATTGCAGCGGAAAAAGCAGGTATAATAAAACCGGGTGTACCCGTAGTGATCAGTGAAACCCAACCTGAAGTACAGGAAGTATTTATTACTACCGCACAATCGAAACAGGCCCCTATTCACTTTGCCGACCAGGAATGGATGGAGTCTTCCAGTGCTATTGAAGGACATCACCTCAGCCTGATGCTGATGGACCGGCAGCAGCAGCAAATGCGGAAGTTTCAGCTCGACCTGAACGGACAATACCAGGAAAAAAATGTGATGGGTGTGTTGTCGGCCGTAAAGTTATTGCAACAACAAGGCTGGCATATTACCTGGGAGCACGTAAGCACGGCACTTTCCCATGTAAAAAAACTCACTGGCCTGAGAGGACGCTGGGATGTTATTCAACAACATCCTTTGACAGTATTAGATGTAGGCCATAATGAAGCCGGTATAAAAGAAATCGTGGAACAACTGGGGCATGTCAATTACCAGCAGTTACATATCGTAGTGGGATTTGTAAAAGACAAGGAAGTGGAAAAAGTACTGCCTTTGTTTCCTGCTACCGCACATTACTATTTCTGCAAAGCGCAGATTCCCCGTGCGCTGGATGAAGTAGCGTTGGCAGAAATGGGCGCTGAAAGCGGCTTACAGGGCCATGCCTTCCCTTCCGTGCAGGCGGCCTTACAAGCAGCGCGGCAACATGCCAAAACGGATGATATGATACTGGTTTGTGGAAGCTTTTTTGTAGTGGCAGAAGTGATGTAACGTTACTTCATGCCCATTTTGCCCAGGTGCAGCAGCGCATAGAAGATACAGGTAGTATGCAGGCTGTGTACTATTTTGTTGTCGAGCAGGAGTTGCTGCAGCTCGCCAATAGGCATTGTCACCACTTCTATTTCTTCATTGTGGTCCAGTTGCTGTTCCTGTACTTTTACCCCACCGGTAGCCAGGAACATATAGGTGTAATTGTTGCTGGATGCGGTGTTAGGCGCAATGGTACCCAGTTCTACCCATTCTTTGAACTCATACCCGGTTTCTTCCAGCATTTCCCGTTGCATCGCAAATAAAGGAGAAGGATCTGAAGGATCCATCGTACCTCCGGGGATTTCCAGCAATGTTTGGCCGATGCCATGGCGGTATTGACGGATCATGATCACCTGTCCATCTTCGCGGATGGCCACTCCATTTACCCAGTTATTATATTCCAGTACATAATAAGGCTCTACAATTTTACCCAGCGGAGTTTCACATTTATCTGCCCGGGCGGTGAGCCAGGCGTCTTTAAAAAGGTATTTTGAAGAAAGTAATTTCCAGTCCATAGTCATCATATCAGTACGTTACCAATCCATCCTTTCTTTCAGGCGCAGAATATGCTCCAGATGGTGTTTTCCATGCCAGGCATAATTAGCCGCATGTGTTTTGAGATTGTGTTGGGTGCCGTTGGCCGGATGTATAAAAGTCCTTTCCCAGTCGGCTTCCGCCAGGTGTTCCATGAGGTTGGTCCAGCGGGTATGCAGGGCATGGAGCAGCGTGATGGAAACATTGATGGGGGTAGCGGCTACATCTGGCAATAGTGCCCAGTCGCCCTCCTCATATGGCTTGATCACCGGCTTATCCTCCGTGAGGGCCAGCTTCATGCGGGTATACCCATTCATATGGCTGTCGGCCAGGTGATGTACTACCTGTGCTACCGTCCACCCTTCGGGGCGATAAGGCGTTTGCAGCTGGTATTCGTCGAGGTGTTGTACCGCAATTTCTATCAGCTGTGGCAGGTAGTGAATATCTTTTATAAAGCCCTGCAACATGGCGGGTGTATAGGCCGGTAGTGGCTCAAAGCGGCCAATTGGATATTTGAGTGCTTCCATCATCTATTCCTCCCGGAGGTCTTTACCAGTGAGATGAATAAATACGTCTTCGAGGTTCGCTTTCTTCACTTCTTTCCTTCTTTCAAAACCGGAAGATACCAGGTTATCGATGAGTGCATCCGGCGAATTGATGGCGATGATGCGGCCGCTATCAACAATGGCGCAGCGATCGCAGAGGAATTCTGCCTCATCCATATAGTGGGTGGTGATAACTACGGTGGTACCCTGGTTGCGTACCTGTTGGATAAGATCCCAGAGATTGCGCCTGGCCTGGGGGTCCAACCCCGTGGTAGGCTCGTCGAGGAATATGATCTGTGGCTTGTTGATCAGGGTGGTAGCAATGGAAAAGCGTTGCTTTTGCCCGCCGGAAAGCTCCTTGAACTTTGCCTTCGCCTTATCTTCCAGGTTAAACATACCCAGCAGCTTCATGGGCTCTACAGGTTGGTTATACAGCCCTCCGAACATTTCAATAAGTTCTACCAGGTTCAGTCCCGGGTAATATCCTGAACTTTGCAGTTGTACGCCAATGATTTTTTTGATTTCGTTTGGGTCTTTGTCGAGGTCGTATCCTCCAACAACTACCTTTCCCTCGGTCTTATCGCGCAGGGTTTCAATAATTTCCAGGGTAGTGGATTTTCCGGCGCCGTTAGGGCCCAGCAGGCCAAAGATCTCGCCTTCATACACCTCAAAGCTGATTCCTTTTACCGCCATAAACTCCCCGTATTTTTTCACGAGGTTGTTTACTTCGATGATCTTTTTCTTTTCCATGGGGCCAAAATACGAAAAAAGCGGAAAGCAGAAAGCTTTAGCTATTGTGGAGAATGATTAAAGCAAATTTTAAATACTCGCTAAGTTCTTCTCTACGTTAGCTTTTTGCTTTCCGCTTTTTGCTCTATTGCTTAATAAAGACTTGCGTAAAGAACGTTATCCGGCCTTTATCTGCCGTACCTATGCCGATCAGGGTGTAGTCGCCCAGCATATTCCTGCGATGGCCGGGGCTTTTGATCCAGCCGTTTACTACAGCTTCGGCATCGAGGGTACCATAGGCTACATTTTCAGCAGCGCTGCTTACGCGGCCCATCTTTCTGGACACGTTGGCCACGCGGTCCTCGAATCCTTCATGTCCGAACCCTGTGCTGCCGTTGGCCATATCGCGGCTGTGGCGGCGGGCCTGCTGACTGATGGTTTCGTCGAGTTGCAGGGGCTTCAGACCTTTGGATTGACGGAACTTGTTGGTGTAGTAGAGGATTTGTTCATCCATGCTACCTTCCCCGTTATGGTCGCCCTGGTGGCTGGTAACACGTGAGCACGCATTTACCTGGAAGAAAGCCAGCATGGCTACAAACAGTAAAAAGATCCGTTGGTTCTTCAAAATCGACATAGAACTAAAATGGTTAATAATTAAAAATAAATAATGAATGGTAGTTAATAAGACTAATAAATTAGCCGGGGGTTTAGCAAGTGTTATACCAAAAATTAAAAACGGTGTGAAATGAATATTTTGTATTCATTCCACACCGTTTTTATAAAAATCTTTCTCCTATTCGTTAACAATATGCTGCCAGGTATCCATCATATTTTTGGACCCGATAAAAATAGGTATGCGTTGGTGCAGTTGCGCTGGTTTCAGCTCCAGCAGGCGTTGTTTACCGTTGGCCATGGCCACTCCGCCCGCCTTTTCCATGATAAATGACATGGGGTTACATTCATAACACAGCCGTAAACGGCCGGATGCCCATTTCCCAAAGGCGGGGTACATAAAAATCCCCCCCTGTATCAGGGTACGGTGTATTTCAGCCACCATACAGCCTACAAAACGATGGCGGTAAATGCGGTCGTTTTCGTTCCTGGCCATAAAGTGATCAATTGATTTGCGGATCTTGGCTTCATAAAGATGGTAGTAGCCTATATTTACGGAGAAGATGTCGCTTTCCGGAGGGCATTTAAGATTCGGGTGCGACAGGCAGAATTCCCCGATAGAAGGGTCGAGGGTAAACCCCTGTACACTACGCCGGGTGGCATACACCATCATCGTGGAAGAGCCGTAGATGATATAACCTGCGGCAATCTGCCGGGTGCCGGGTTGAAGAAAGTCCTCCAGTTCACATGCTGTACCTTCCGGGGTTAGCCGGCGATATACAGAGAAAATGGTACCGATAGATACATTGACGTCAATATTACTGGAACCATCCAGGGGATCCATGAGCACCACGTATTTAGACTTTTTGGAGTGCTCATCTTTGAAGGCAATGAAGTTTTCATTTTCCTCGGACGCTACACCGCAGCAAGAGATGCTGGTTTCTAATGAGTTAATGAATTGTTCATTGGCAAATTCATCGAGTTTCTTTACCGATTCCCCCTGTACATTGGTTTTACCGGCTTCCCCCAGGATATCGGCAATACCCGCCTTATTTACCTCTACATTCACCCGCTTAGCCGCCAAACCAATATCCCGTAGTAAACCGGATAATTGCCCTGTTGCGCCCGGGTAATTACGCAACTCCTGAATGGTAAACTCATCCAGGGTCATAACTTTTTGCTTAAGATTCATAACGTTAGGTTCTGTCACGAAATTAACGGAAATGCCACTATTTTAAGAGAACTGTCATTTATCTGTAAACAGATTTTAAAACAATTCTAAACTTGTCTTACTTTGCCAAATAATTTTTTAATAGAATATAAACTCTCATATGAAGGTTTTCAAGTTTGGTGGCGCAAGTTTAGAAAGTGTTGAACGTATCCGCCAGGTGGCACAAATCGTACAGTCATTTCCGGACGAAAAGCTCCTCATCGTTATTTCTGCGATGGCAAAAACGACCAATGAGCTGGAAAAAGTGGCAGAAAACTTTTTCCTCCGCAAAAGGGAAATTGCTGCCCAATTGTTGTTTAACATTGAACAGCATCACCTCAATGTGGCAGAGGCGCTGTTAGGCAATCGCCAGCACCCCCTTTTTACACAGCTGCAACAATTCTTTACCGAAGCCGAATGGACACTCGGAGAAAAGCCCATGCGGACTTATGACTATTATTACGACCAACTGGTAGGTTTGGGTGAGTTGCTCAGTACCTCCATTGTCAGCGCGTTTTTCAATAGCATAGGGCTCACGAATACCTGGGTGGACGTAAGGGATGTATTCCGTACGGACGACAACTTCCGGGATGCCAACATTGACTGGACGTATACACAACGCCAGGTGACCGAAAAAGTAGCTCCGCTGTTCAACAGCACCAACATCGTCATTGCTCAGGGCTTCATAGGTAGTACTGACCAAAATGAAAGCGTTACCCTGGGCAGGGAAGGCAGCGATTATTCCGCCGCCGTTTTTGCCAATATGCTCGATGCAGAAAGCCAGACCATCTGGAAAGACGTGGAAGGCTTAAAAAATGCCGACCCAAAACTGTTCCCCAATACCGTAAATATCCCGGAAATCAGTTACGGCGAGGTGATAGAAATGGCGTATTATGGCGCCCAGGTGATACACCCAAAAACCATTAAACCGCTTCAGAACAAACAAATTCCTTTGCTGGTAAAATGTTTCCTGGATAAAAACCTTCCAGGTACCGTTATCAAGGAAACTGCCGACGTAAAGCAGCTCCCTCCTATTATCGTTCTGAAGAAAAACCAGGTTTTACTAAACATTACCTCTAAAGATTATTCCTTTATTACAGAAGATAAGATCAGCGATATTTATGAAATCTTCCACGGATTGAAGGTAAAAATCAACCTGATGCAAAATGGAGCTATTAATTTCTCCTGCTGTATCGACAATAACCCGGAAAAAATAGAGCTGCTGATAAAAACCCTGCACCAGCAATTCAAAATCGTTTATAATGAAGGGCTGGAACTACTGACGGTGCGTTATTACCAGGCCAGCCTTCTGGAGGAACTGAGCGATGGGCATACCATCCTGTTGGAACAACGCTCACCCGCCACTATACAGCGCCTCTGGAAAAAATAAATTTATCCAGTTAAATTATTTCCCTTCCTCATGCAACTTTTTTCGTACCTGTCCGTCTTTAGTAAAAATGTGGTATGAAAAAAGTTGCTATTCTTTTATGTCTGAGTTCCTTAGCGATGCTGTTGTTGGCATTTGGAGGGAAAATAGCAAGCCATGGCCACCTTTCGGCCAAAAACCCGGATGAACTTCCTGTCTACCTGATCACCCTGGGAAGCTTCCAGGCTCCCTCTTCCTGTACTGCTAATACCCAATCATGTGTAGCAAATGATAATGCACAAATGCCCCTTGGACAAATACAAAGTGTGCTGAAAATGGCATTGCAGTATTACGAAGATCAATTAAAAATTAGCAAATAGTAGATTGTAAGGACCCGACCCAATATTCAGGAAATAGCTTTTGAGAAATTAACAACGGAAACGATCGTATGAAAAAAATCATCGTCGCCCTGGGAATGCTTTTTTGCTGCGTAGCCCCTATGTTCGCACAACAACCCATCACAGGAAAGATTACACTGACAATAACAGACAATAGCGGGAAACCGCTCCCCTTTACCAGCGTGATACTACGCAAGGTGAAAGACTCCGCCCTTGTTAAAGGAGAAATGAGCGCTGAAAACGGCAGCTGCACCATTCAACAAGTGTCTCATGGACACTATTTCATCCAGGCCTCCCAGGTGGGATATACCACTACCTATACGAAACCATTCCAGGTAGATGCCACCCATAAAGCCATTGCCCTGGGCAATGTATTATTGCCGCCATTGGGTAAAAACCTTCAGGCCGTAAATGTGACGGCACAAAAGCCCCTGATCGAAACCGCCGCCGGTAAAACTGTGATGAATATCGAAAACAGTGTAAGCGCCGCCGGCAATACCGCCCTGGACCTGCTCCGCAGGGCACCGGGCGTACAGATAGACAATAATGAAAATGTAACCCTGAAAGGCCAGAGCGTAACGGTAATGATAGATGGCAAATTGACCTACCTGAGCGGGGAACAACTCACGAACCTCCTAAAAACTACCCCGGGAGAAAGCATTGCCACGATAGAAATACTGACCAGCCCTTCTGCCAAATATGATGCGGCCGGTAACGGGGGGATCATCAACATTAAAACTAAAAAAGGAAAACTGACAGGTATCAACGGTGCCATCAACACTACCCTTACCCAGTCTAAATACGGCCGCTATGGCGTATCAGGGAATATTAACTGGAGAACCGAAAAGTTTAACCTCTTCGGCGACTTCGACCAGGGCGACTATCCCCGGATGGTTACCCGCAAATATGACCGGCTGTTCCAGGAAACCGATGGCAGCATTACTTCCCTTGATCAGAGCATTTTCCAGCGCAACCGCTTTAAAAATAACTACCTGAAAGTGGGACTGGATTATTTCCTCACTGAAAAACACACCATCGGGATACTGGCCAATGGCTATAAAAACGCCTTCAGTAACCAAATTTTCAGTGATGCGTTTCTCGGCAAACAAAACATGACACCGGATTCCATCATCCACAGCCTTACCACCAACAACAATAAATTCGATAACATAGCCCTCAACCTCAATTACAAAGGGGTACTGGATACCGTAGGCGGACGGGAAATCAGCTTTGATGCAGACTATGCCCAGTTTAACAATCACCGCCTGATGCAGCTAAATGACAGTCTGTATGATACCCATTCCAATACGAGCCGTAACCCCAATAGTATTCGCACCAACGGTAATACCCAGGTAATCATTAAAAGCCTGAAAGCGGATCTCAGCTGGCCTCTAGGCCCGTCGGGGAAACTGGAAGCAGGCGCCAAGGTGAGCTTCGTTACTACCACCAATGACCTGCGATTTGATTCCCTGATGCAGGGCGCTTACAAGCCGTCCCTCTCACAAAGTGATCGTTTTAATTACCAGGAAGATATTTATGCCGCCTATGCCAGCTTTAAAAAGCAGATACAAAAAACGAGCGTTCAATTGGGACTGAGGGTGGAAAATACCCGCTCGGCCGGGCGCTCTTTTACTACCGACACCTATGTAAAACGGTCCTACACCGATTTCTTCCCCAACATTGGGATCGAGCAAAAATTGGATGATAAAAATAAACTCAGCCTGGCTTTATCCCGCAGGATAGAACGTCCGGGTTATGGGCAGTTAAATCCATTTATGTTTTATCTCGACAAATACACTTATTTCAGGGGAAATCCTTACCTGCGGCCACAGTACAGCAATATAGCCGAACTATCGTACACCCTGAAAGACAAGTATATTGCTACCTTCCGGTATAGCCGGATAAAAGATATGATGGAGGAGTTTATTACCCAGGACGATAGTACCAAAGCCTCTATCAGTACCGAGCGAAACTACGACAAGACCGATTTCTACGGCCTGATATTTACCATCCCGGTACAGGTCACCAAATGGTGGAGCAGTGATAACAACGTAGAGTTTTCCTACAACAAGTACAAATTTGAAGATCCTTCCACCAATGAGCCTTACAGCCGGTATAATTTTCATGCATATGTAAGCAGCACCAATACTATCACACTGCCGCATGATATGAAGATGGAAGTGATGGGATACTACAACTCTCCTTTTATCTTCGGTATGTTCAGGGGGTATAGTCAATATAACCTGAACCTGGGAATACAGAAATTGTTCCTGGATAAGAAGCTGACGGTAAAAGCAAGTTATAATAACATCCTGCGGAATGAAAGCTATCGCGGCGTCGCAGAATTCAAAAACCTGAACCTGGGCATCTTCAATACCTGGCAGTTCAGAACCTTTAATCTCTTTTTCAGCTATAAATTCGGCAATGCCAGCATCAAGGCAGCGCGGGAAAGAAAAACAGGCACCGCTGATGAACAGAACAGGGCAGGATGATCAGCTTAAAATGCGCATCATTTGCTGTATCAGCTGCATCATGGCGGTGGGATACACGCCCAGCCCAATCAACAATACCGTTAAAATACCCAGGGTGATATTCCCTGCTATAGGCAACGCCGGTACTACCGTTGTTTGCTGTCCCGGTGCAGGAACTGCAAACATGGTGGCTACCAGGCGGATGTAATAATATAGTCCAATCACGCTGTTGATGGCCAGCATAAATAGCAGGAACCATTGATGCCCGTTCACTCCGGCCATTACCACGTAAAACTTACCAATAAACCCTGCTGTCAATGGAATACCAGCCAGTGACAACAACATCGCAGTAAACACCGTGGCCACCCATGGATAACGCCAGAACAGCCCTTTGTAATCCGCCATCGTTTCTGCATCCTGCAGGCTGCTCGACATTACAATCACTACGCCAAAAGCGCCTATGCTGGTAATAAAATAGGCTACCAGGTAAAATGCCAATGCCTCCAGCCCCGTTTGCACGCCCGACAAAAATGCCACCAGGATATAACCCATATGTGCAATAGACGAGTAAGCCAGGATACGCTTAATATTTTGTTGCGTAAGGGCCAGCCAGTTGCCGGCAAACATAGACGCCACTGCTATAATAGCCACCATCCACCACAACATCGGATAATTGTTGCCCTGTATATCCTGGTAAAAGCGGATCAGCAATACCAACATAGCTCCTTTGGAAATGGTAGCAATAAAGGCTGCTACGGGCAACGGCGCTCCTTCATATACATCCGGCGCCCACATGTGGAAGGGCACCACGCCCAGCTTGAATCCTACTCCTATCAGCATCATCCCGAAGCCAGCCATAACGCTTACCGGCAAATATCCCGCCTGTCGCAGCGCGGCACCAATCCCCGGGAAATCCATATGCCCGGTAAAAGCGTATACCAGCGCCATTCCAAACAACAGGAAGGCCGATGATAGTGCCGCCAACATCAGGTATTTAATGCCCGCCTCATCGGAGCGTGCGCGGGCGCGCAAGTACGCAATTAATCCATATAGGCTGATACTCAGTATTTCCAACCCCAGGAACAGCGACATAAAATGCCGGCTTACTACCAGTACCAGTGCCCCGATAGTGGCCAGTATCAGTAGTAGGTAATACTCTTCCTTACGCTCCTCCCTTTCTTCAAAATAGTTAAATGACAGCAACAGGATGATCAACCCAGCCGTCAGGATTAACCCTGTATTGAATAATGAAAATTCATCGATTACCAATAAAGGAGGTACTGGGTGAGGAATGTATATAATAGCAGGTATCACCGCCGTCATCGACATCAAAAATGCAATAATGGCAAAGCTATATACAATGCGGTGATTGCGCCAGATGGCCACCAACAGCATCGCGATAACCGACGCCGCGCAAAGTGTGATCAGGGGACCAAGGCTTAAGAAATCAACGAATGACATAAGCGGTGTTTTGAGTGGTGTTGAGAACCGGCTGCGGATGAAAGCCCAGCCAGCAGATAACAATAACCAATGATATGATGATTACCAATTCACGCCCGTTAAGATCCCGCATAGCGTATTGCCGGTCGCAGGGACCTAAAAAAACTTTTTGCATCAGCCGCAAGGAATAGGCGGTAGCAATCACCAGCCCTATCGTAGCCAGGATCGTGAACAAGTGGCTGGCAGGCCAGCTACCCAATAGAATCAGGAATTCGGCGATGAAGTTGCCCAGGCCCGGCAATCCCAGAGAGGCCATCACAAAGATCAAAGCGGCACTACCCATTAAAGGCATCCGTAGCCAGAGTCCTCCCATTTGCCACAGGTTGCGGGTGTGGATCCGCTCATACAAAGCGCCGGCAATGATGAACAGCGCCCCCGTGCTGATGCCATGGGTGATCATTTGCATCACCACGCCCTGGTAGGCTATTTCATTAAAGGCGAATGCCCCGAGCAGCACAAATCCCATATGGCTCACGCTGGTATAGGCAATCAATCGTTTGAGGTCTGTTTGTGCAAATGCCAGCATGCCTCCGTACAAAATGCCCGCTACTCCAAGCAGCATGGCCAGCGGCGCTATTTCCGCCGCCGCCGCAGGAAACAGAGGCAATACAAACCTGAGGATACCGTAGGCGCCAGTCTTCAATAACAATCCGGCCAGCACTACACTACCGGCAGTAGGCGCCTCTGTATGCGCATCCGGCAACCAGGTATGGAAAGGCACTGCCGGGAGCTTAACTAAAAAGGCTACCAGGAATCCTAACATCAGCCAGCGTGCGGTAGTCCCTTCCATGGGCGTATTTAGCAATTCGAAATAATTAAACGTATATACGTTAGTGTTAGCTGCATGTACAAAATAGAGTCCCAGTATGGCCAGCAACATCAGCAGCCCCCCGGCCTGGGTAAACAGGAAAAACTTGTTGGCCGCATATTCCCGGTGTTCATGCCCCCATATCCCTATCAAAAAGTACATCGGTATCAACATCATTTCCCAGAAAAAATAAAAGAGGAACAGGTCCATGGTAAGGAAAACACCGGTGATGCCGCAGAGTACAAACAATAGGTTGAAATGAAAGAACCCCACCCGTGTTTGCAGCTCCTTCCAGGAAATGAGCACAGCCAGTGCTCCCAGGAAAAAAGTAAGGGCCAGCATCAGCAGGCTGAGGCCGTCCATGGCCAGGTGCAGGCTGATGCCAAAATGTGGCACCCAGTCTATCTTATACTGGTACCACCAGCGACCGGAGATGGCAGTGTGCGCCAGCCAGATACGGATCACTATCCCCAGGTTAAACAACAAGCTGCAGAGCGCTATCCAACGGCACGCTGCATGGCTTTTTGCCCCCGCTATCCAGGATAGCAGGGCAGCAGCAAAAAGAACGATTAATAGCACCAGCAGGATCATATTTTTTCGTTTATTCGTTTAAGTTATATGTATATTCTCCAGATAAGTACCGACAATACCGCTACAGCACCTAGTACTACTGCCATGATATACCAACGTAATAAACCGCTCTGCGTGCGTGCCAGCACATTATGGCACCATTGCATCAGGGTTGCCAGGCCAGTATACAGCTTGTCTACCAGGTCTTTCCGGTTCATGCGCGACAGGTGGATATAAGGATGTACCAGTAAGATGTTGTATACATAATCGAAGTCCCAGCCTCTGGCCCAATACTTCCGTAACCAATCTATGGCAGGCATTTCCAGGAAATCGGACATTCCTTTAGGGCGCAGCAGCACCCAGGCATAAGCCAGGCCTATGCCGCCTATGGCCAGTAAAGCCGACATCGCCTGCGATGCCCATTCCATGGCGTTACTATCGTTTGTTACCGTTACTTCCGGCAATACGGGGTGTAACCAATTGCTGAAAAGCGTTACATGCCCCATGGTATGTGGTAATTCTACAAATCCGGCTATGGTTGATAAAACAGCCAGTATATACAAAGGAATCATCATGCTTTTACCGGGCCGGTGATGCATCGCTGTTTTAGCTTCTCCATAAAATACCAGGAAAAACATACGGAAGGTATACATGCCTGTGAGCAGGGCGCCCAGCAAGGCCGCCAGCCACAACGCCACGTGCCCGTGGGTAGCAGACAACGACAACCAGATGATCTGGTCTTTGCTATAAAAACCTGCTGTTACAAATGGTATAGCTGCCAGCGACGCGCAGCCAATCAGGAATACCCAATACACACCAGGCAATAGTTTTCGGAGCCCTCCCATTTTAGCCAGGCGTTGCTCATGATGCAGGGCTACTATTACCGCTCCCGCCGCCATGAATAACAACGCTTTAAAAAAGGCATGGGTAACAAAATGAAAGATAGCCGCCGACCAGGCTCCGCAGCCTAATGCCAGGAACATATATCCTATCTGGCTGATCGTGGAGTAAGCCAATACCCGCTTGATATCTGTTTGCACCAATGCGCTGAAACCGGCCAACACCAGGGTAATAGCGCCGATAACAGCCGTGATGGTTTCAGCCAGCGGAGCCAGTTCAAAAAGCACATGCATGCGCGCGACCAGGTACACTCCCGCCGTTACCATGGTGGCGGCATGAATCAGGGCGCTTACCGGTGTAGGACCCGCCATCGCATCCGGTAGCCACGTTTGCAGTGGCAGCTGGGCAGATTTACCTACCGCTCCGCCCAGTAATAACAAAGCAATGATGGTCACTACCGGCGCACCGGTGGTCCAGAGCTGTGGACTCTTCCCGAGTATATCGGGTATGTTGAGCGTACCCGCATATTGAAATAACATAAACAATCCAATGGCCATAGCGGTATCGCCTACACGCGTTACAATAAATGCTTTACGTGCGGCGTATCCATTGGCGGGGTCTTTATACCAGAAACCAATCAGGAGGTAGCTGCAAAGCCCTACGCCCTCCCAGCCGAAGTAAAGTAGTAATAGATTGTCGGCCATCACCAACGTGAGCATAGCGCCCACAAAAAGGTTCATACACGCGAAAAAACGTGCATAATCCGGATCGTCGTGCATGTATCCTGCGGCATATATGTGGATCAGGAAGCCTACCGCCGTAATCACCAGGACAAAAACAACCGACAACGCATCGAGCCTGAAATCGATGCCTGCCTGGAAAGTACCAGCCAGTACCCAGTTGGTGGCATGTTGTACAACGGCTTGCTCGGCATTACCAGCAAATTGTATGGCTATGATGACGGCCACCAGCGCTGCCAGCCCGATACTGCCACAACCTAATACAGCTGTGGCTATACGGCTCAAGCGTTTCCAACCCAGCATGAGCAGGAACGCACTGATAAAAGGAATGATCGGTATGAGTGCAGGAAGCATAACAGTTCATTTTATCCGTTCATTTTAGCGGCTTCATCGCTGTCCAATGTTTTAAGCTGATGATATAGCTGTAGTATCAGGGCCAATCCTACCGACACCTCCGCCGCCGCCATGGCTAATATGAAGATGAACATCACCTGTCCGTCGGCCCTACCCCAGTGCGCAGATGCCACTACAAAAGCCAAACCAGCTGCATTGAGCATTACTTCTACGGAGAGTAACATAAAAATGATGTCGCGACGCACCAGTATACTGATCAGTCCCAATACGAACAAAATGCCGGCCAGCAGCATACCTGCGGTGGTGGGGTGTATATTCATGTTCTTTAATTTTCGAGAAACCGGTGTAATGTTTTTTCTTTCTGTCGCCCTAAATGATAGGCACCCACGATACCTGCCATCAGCAAGATACCTGTGAGCTCTACCGCCGCCATGTAAGGGCCAAATAATGCCATCCCTACCGCCTTTGGATCTACTACTTTTATTGCTGATGGTGGCTGATGATTCTGAGATATCAGGAAAACCAGTTCTCCGAGGAGCACCAGGCAGAGTAAAGACGGGAATATCCAGATGCGGGGCTTTAACCACTGTTGCTCCTGTATGGCCGACTCTTTACCCAGGTTTAGCATCATCACAAAAAATATCAGTAATACCATGATGGCTCCCGCATATACGATCACCTCCAGCGCGGCAATGAAGGGCGCGCCATAGAGATATAACACCACGGCCACGGCTAACAACGATACCACCAAGTACAGCAAAGCATGCATGATATTATAGCGCGTAATGACCATTACCGTGGCAATCACCGCAATAGCGGCCGCTATGTAAAATGTAAGTCCCATCATGGCAGTAAGCTTTTGACATCTACCGGCGGTTCTTCATTCCTGGCGTCGCCTTTATTTTTTCCCTGGATAGCCATCCCTGCTACCTTATAGTAATTATAGCCAGGATATTTTCCCTCGCTGTTAATCAGCAGGTCTTCTTTTTCATATACCAACTGCTGGCGGCTGTATTCAGCCATTTCAAAATCGGGTAACAGTTGTATCGCGTAAGTAGGACAAGCTTCTTCACAGAACCCGCAAAAAATACAACGGGAGAAGTTGATCCGGAAAAATTCAGGATATCGCCTGCCGGATTCATCTTCTGTAGATTGCAGGGAAATACAATCTACCGGGCAGGCCGCTGCGCAGAGATAACAGCCTACGCAACGCTCTCCCCCATCCGGATCACGGGTAAGCGCAATACGCCCACGCCAGCGGGCCGGCAGTGGCGCTTTCTGCTCGGGGTACTGATATGTTTCCCGCTTGTGAAACATATGCAGGAATATCAGCCACATACTTCTAACCAGACTAAACATTGTTTTCTGTTTTAATTATTTAACCAAAGTTTGATCGCTGCCGTTACCAGCAGGTTCAGGATGGATAAGGGAAATAGTACCTTCCATCCATATTCCATCAGCTGATCATACCGCGGCCTTGGCATAGAAGCCCTGAACAGGATGAAGAGCAGGATGAAGCAAAAAGTTTTTATCGCAAACCATATAACCGGCGGAAGGAAGGCAGGGCCCAGCCAGCCGCCGAAATAGAGCGTTACCAGCATCCCTGATATCAGGGTAATGCCCAGGTATTCCCCGATGAAGAACATCCCGAACTTCATTCCGGAATATTCTGAGTGGAAGCCCGCTACCAGCTCACTTTCCGCTTCCGGTATATCGAAAGGCAGGCGGTGCGTTTCTGCCACCCCCGCCACGAGGAAGATGAGAAAACCCAGGAATTGCGGCACAATAAACCACATGGTTCGTTGTGCTTCCACGATCTCCCGCAGGTTAAAGGAGCCGCTCAGTACTACTACGCCCATGAGTGCCAACCCCATGAATACTTCATAGCTAATCATCTGGGAAGCTCCGCGCATAGCGCCCAATAGGGCGTATTTGTTATTCGAAGCCCAACCGCCCAGCACTACGCTATATACCCCCAGCGATGACATGGCGAGAAAAAAAAGTAAGCCTATGTTTAAATCGGCTACAATGACATGTGGCCCAAAAGGCATTACCACAAAGCTCATCAGCACGCTGAGCATCACTACGCCGGGCGCAAATACAAACACTATTTTATCTGCAAAGGGAGGAATCCAGTCCTCTTTGAAGAACAGCTTTAGTGTGTCTGCCAGCACGACTAATAATCCAAACGGCCCTGCCCTGTTAGGTCCATAGCGGTCCTGCCAAAGCGCCAGCATCCGGCGTTCCACCCAGATCAGACCTGCGGCCGTGTTCAGAAGTGCAAAGAGTACTCCGCCAATGATCCACCAGAAGTTTGTCATATCATTATACTTTTATCAGCTGCGGCACCTCTGCTATCTGCATGCCTGGCAGGCCTACAGGTATTCCGGCTACCCCTTGCTGTAAGGTATCGTTAATAATCACCGGTAACGTATAGTGGTGACCGTTATCCATAAAATGCAACAGGTGCCCTTCTGTTACCTGGAAGCGTTTGGCATCTTCGCTATGCAGCAACAGGTAGGGAGCGGGCATGCGTGCTGCAATACCGGGCGTATGAATGCTCAGTTCTTCCGATCCGAATATATGGTAACAGGGTACCAGTAATAAATGTTCTTTGAGCGGCAGGTAGGGCTCGGGTACTTCCGTATAAAAAGGCGTATGCCCGTTAACATTAGGCTCAATCAGCCGTTTTCCTGCATTGCCGTCGTGCAGCGGACCACCGGTTTCTACCTGGTATTTGTTGACTGCCTGCACCGAATTCCATCCTGGTTGCCAGAAAAAAGGAATCATGGAAGAAGGGGGTTCTCCCCGGTATCCTTCCATGGTAAAGGATAGCGCGGTATCTTCATCCTCTGCCGGCTTTGGTTCACTTACATTTTTATTCGCCAGCATGGCGGTGCGACCGCTATATCGATGGGGCTCCCGCGGCACTTTCTGCCCGGCGAGGCGGAAATGAGCATCTGGTGTCAGTGTGGTGATGCCGTCGAACTGTGGGTAGGTAGTCGCCATGTATTTCACTACGTCATCCAGGTGTTGCAGAGAAGATAAAGTAGTATGGCCACAAACAGCGGCTACCTGCAGCAGCCAGCGCCAGCTTTCCTGGACAGCGCTTGTTGGGGCAAACACCTGGAAGAAACGTTGTGCACGGCCTTCGTTATTCACCAGCGTGCCATCCGACTCTGCAAAGGTGCCTGCCGGCAGTATCACGGTTGCTTTTTCGGCCGTAGCATTATAGAGGTGATCCAGCAGGATCACATTTTTGATGTTACTGAAGAAGCGCTCTGCGCTGTGCTGGTTCAGGCGGCGATAAAGGTCATTTTCCAGGATGATGGCTGTATCTATACCGTTATTCAGTGCCCGTCCTAAAGCCGATTCCAACCGATGCCCATCCAGCATTTCCAGTCCCACGCTATTGCACTCAGGTACCGTAAAGCTGAGCATGGCGTCAATACCCAGGTCATGCAAGGCCCAGGCTACATTGGCGGCCGATTTGAGAATGGCTTCGCTGCCGCCGCCATAGCCGGCAATGATCAACGGATGGGCTGCTGTCTTCAATGTATTTGCAATGGTAGCAGCAATGTCCCGCCCCTGCTCCGACATACCGGTTACTTCCGGAATAGCATCATTGAGCAGGTGGCTAACGGCATAGCCTATACGTGCAATATTATCAGGCGCTGTATGCCAGGCGCCCTGAGCTATTTCATCCAGTTTGGTTTCCTGCACGCTGAGAATAAACAGGGGCCCCTTATCGTCTTGCACAGCTTCGCGTATGGCGGCATCCTGCCAGGCAGCGAGATGCACCTGTTGCTGCGCTGCCGCTACCGGCATACGCCGAACTGCTTGCCGTACGGATAATGCCAGCATCGGCGCTGTATTTGTTACATCTTCTCCCAGGATCAGCACTACATCTGCTGCGGCAGCGTCCTGCAGAGAAGCTGCCCGCACAGGGCCCTGCCGGAGCAGGCGGAGTGATAATGATACCAGATCGTGATCGGCGGCTGATACGCCCAGGTAAAAATTATCTGCTCCTACCAACTCTTTCAATACCGCATTGGATTCCAACGATGCCCTCGGAGACCCGATGCCTATTGTTTTTCCCGGTACCATCCTGCGATGCACATGGTCCAGGATAGGGATACCATTGGATTGTTCGGCTGGCCCGTGGTATACCATAGGTGTTTTAATACGCTGGTCGCTGTTGACAAATTCGTAGCCATAGCGACCGCGGTCGCAGAGGAAATATCCATTCACGGCCGCATTAAAGCGGTTGGTGATCTGTCTTACTGCGCCATATCTTTCTCCTGCCAGGATATTACATCCCAGGCCGCAACCCTGACATACAGAGGCGGCAGACGTGAGATCCCATTTGCGGGTATAGTGCTGCTTGAGTGTTTTATCCGTGAAAACGCCAGTAGGGCAGATCTCTGCCAGGTTGCCACTGAACTCATTTTCCAGGATACCGTCCTGCTGGCGCCCGAAGTACACATGGTTATGCGCCGCAAATACATCCAGGTCTTTTCCGCCGGCGAAATCTTTATAAAAACGTACGCAGCGGTAACACTGGATGCAGCGGTTCATTTCATGGTTCAGGAATGGTCCGAGATATTGGTTGTTGTAAGTGCGTTTGGTGAAATGATAATCGCGGTAACTATGGCCTGTCATTACGGTCATATCCTGCAGGTGGCAGGCCCCGCCTTCATCGCATACGGCGCAATCGTGCGGATGGTTAATCATCAGCCAGCCGATCACGTGTTCCCGGAAGCTGCGGGCATCCTTATCGTCGATAGACATACGCAGCTGATCTTTTACCGGCTCCATACACGACATGATGATTCTGCCTTTGGTATCGTCTGCGTCTTTGAACACTTTCACCGCACATTGCCGGCAGGCGCCCACGGCGCCCAACACGGGATGCCAGCAAAAGTAAGGAAGGTTCAAACCCAGCGACAGGCAAGCTTCGAGCAGGTTCTTCCCCTCCTTTACCTCGTAGTTTTTATTATCGATATTAATGATGGGCATATGGGCATTTTTTATCTTTGACATGTTGCTCAAAATCCTCCCGGAAATATTTCAGTGCGCTCTGCAACGGTTCCATGGCGCCGGGCGCCAGCGCACAGAAAGTATTTCCAGGTCCCAGCAATTGCGTATGTAATTGCAATTGTTCCAGGTCTGCATATGTTCCGTTTCCCTGTTCAAGGGCTAGTAATATTTTTTCCGTCCATGGCAGCCCTTCCCGGCAGGGCGTACAAAAGCCGCAGGATTCTTGTGCGAAGAAATGTTCCAGGTTATGAACGAATCCAACGGGACAGGTTTGGTCATCCAATACCACCATAGTGCCGGTACCCAGGCGGCTTCCGGCAGCAGCTACGCCGGCAAAATCCATTTTCACATCGAGGTGGGCATCGGTCAGGAAATCCGTGGAAGCGCCACCGGGCAGTACGCCACGAAAGCGAAGGCCAGCTTTCATGCCACCGGCGTATTCCTCCAATAATTCGCGCATCGTAACTCCCATAGGTAGCTCCCAGGCACCGGGCTTGTTGACCTTTCCGCTTACGCCATAAATTTTCGTTCCCCCGTCGGCGGTATAGCTCAGCGATTTAAACCAGTCGCCCCCGTTATTCATGATATGCGGGATGTAAGACAGGGTTTCCACGTTGTTAACAATAGTAGGTTTACCAAACAGGCCGCTCACCTGCGGAAATGGAGGCTTGGCACGGGGTGTAGCGCGTTTGCCTTCAAGTGAATTGAGCAGCGCGGTTTCTTCTCCACACATATACCGGCCTACGCCGGTGTGCAGTTGCATGTCCAGCCGGAAGTCTTTACCGAGTATATTTTTACCGAGATAACCGGCATCATAGGCGTCGGCAATTGCCCTGGTCATGATCTGCGCAGCCTCCTTATACGCCCAGCGCATAAAAACAAATGCCTGTGTAGCCTGTATGGCGTAGGCGGCAATGATCATCCCTTCCAACAGCTGATGCGGATTGCCTTCTAATAGCCACCGGTCTTTGAAAGTACCGGGCTCCATTTCATCGGCGTTGGCAATCAGGTATTTGGGGCCGGTAACATTCATGGGCACAAAGCTCCATTTCATACCGGTGCTGAATCCAGCGCCTCCTCTTCCTTTGAGGTTGGCATCTTTTACTTTTTCGGTTACTTCTCGGGGAGTCAGCTCCTGCAATACTTTGCGTAAGGCGCTGTAACCACCCACCGCTTCGTATTCCTTCAGCTGAAGGGCGGCTCCGGAAAGAGGAATATGTTGTGTAAGTGGTCGTTCCATTTTTATAAATATTGATCCAGTATTTGTGGTAAATCTGCGATGGCTATATCCCGATACAGGTCGTTGTCTACCATCAGCGCCGGCGCATGATCGCAGGTACCCAGGCAGGCATTGGGCAGCAGGGTAAAACGATCGTCGGACGTTGTTTGCCCGTAACCGATATGCAACAGGTCTGTCAGCGCCTGTTTTATTTTCGTATAGCCCATTACGTAGCAACTGATACTGTCACAGAGCAGGATCACGTGGCGGCCCACCGGCCGGCGGAAAATGAGATTGTAAAAGGTGGCTACACTATCCACTTCAGCGGTACTCATGTCGAGCATGGCGGCAATATCGGCCACACTTTCATCGGATATCCAGCGGCGTTGCTGCTGCACAATTTTAAGGGCTTCAATGCAGGCCGCCTTTTTTACCGGCACCTGTTGCAGCTCATGGGTGATTTGTTCTATTTCAATAGCAGAAAGCATATATGGTTTAATTATCTGTCGATGTCTGCCAATACATAATCCATTCCTCCCAGTATCGATAAAAGATCTGCCACGGTATATCCGCGGCTGATCAGCGGAATCATCTGCATATGCGGGAACGAGGGCGTTCGTACCCTTACCCGGTAAGCAGCCGTGTTACCATCGCTCACGAGGTAATAGCTGTTCCATCCCTTAGTAGCTTCGGTACAGCTCATAGCTTCCCCGGAGGGAATAACAGGTCCCCAGCTCACATTCAGGAAATGGTGGATCAGCGTTTCTATGTCCTGCATGGTGTTGGCTTTCACCGGAGGGGTCGCCAGCGGGTGATGCGACTTATAATCGCCTTCGGGCATCCAGCTCATGCATTGTTCTATGATGCGGAGGCTTTGTCGCATTTCCTCCACCCGCACTACAGCACGATCGTAACAGTCGCCGTTCTGTGCCACCGGGATCTCAAAGGCAAAATTTTCGTACCCGCTATAGGGGCGCTTTTTGCGCATATCCCATTCCAAGCCACAGGCGCGTAGTCCCGGCCCCGTAACGCCCCACTCAATCGCTTCCTCCAGGGTATAGATACCAATGCCTTTGGTACGGGCTTTAAACAGGTAATTCTTCATCACCATGGCGTCATATTCTTTCAGCTGTCGCGGGAAATATTGCAGGAAGTTTTTCACCAGCACTTCCCAGCCTTTGGGCAGGTCTTGTGCTACGCCGCCGATACGGAACCAGTTGGGGTGCATGCGGCCGCCGCAGATGGCTTCAATGATTTCGAAAACGCGTTCGCGGTCGGTGAACATGTAGAATACGGGGGATAACTGCCCCAGGTCCTGGGCGAAGGTGCCATACCAAACCAGGTGGCTGGCGATGCGAAACAGTTCGCAGAGCATCACCCGGATTACCTGTGCACGCAGCGGCACGTCGATACCTCCCAGTTGCTCTACCGCCAGGAGGTAGGCCAGGTTATTGTTAACGCCGCCCAGGTAGTCGATACGATCTGTATAGGGGATATATGTATGCCAGGACTGGCGTTCGCCCATTTTTTCCGCACCGCGGTGATGAAAACCGATGTCCGGCACAGCATCTACAATATCTTCGCCGTTGAGCTGGAGGATAATGCGTAAAACGCCGTGAGTGCCGGGGTGTTGCGGACCAATGTTGAGGAACATAAAGTCGGCATCTTCGCTATGGCGTTTTAAGCCCCATTCTTCGGGTTTAAAGCGCAGCGACTCCTGCTCCCTATCCTGCTTCTCATCATAGAGCTTAAATGGCCCCATTTCGGTAGCCCTGGCCGGATGCTCCTTACGGAGCGGATGCCCCTCCCAGGTAGCAGGCATCAGGATGCGTTTCAGGAAAGGATGGCCGTGAAAGCGGATACCAAACATATCGTATACTTCGCGTTCATACCAGTTGGCAGCAGGCCAAACCGCTGTGATGCTCTGGATGGCGGGGTATTCGCCGTGGAGGCCGGCTTTAAGGCGGAGGAATTCATTTCTTTCGAAAGAAAACAGGGTATATACGATGGTGAAGTCATAGGGTTTATGCCCGTTCTGCTGCTGTTTATACGCACGCTCATCGATGGCCGTGAGGTCATAGAGCATGCGATAAGGCATTTGTATTTCCGCTTTCAGGAACTGTAGTATGGCCACAATATGCTCTTGTGGCGTCCAGAAGGTGGGCGTCCCATCCCGTGTAGCCTGAGGCTGAAAGGTGATATCACCAAAACGGGTGCTTAATTCCGCTGCAATGCGCTCTGGCATAGCGTATTAAGTTTTAGACGATGAGGGTAAATAATCTTCTGATTTCTTCCGGTAATTTATTTCATATAGCCATTACTGTTAGTATTATTTATATTTCATCAGGTGTTTTAAAATTGGTCATTTGTTGTCTTTTTTCGCGCAGGGTTTCTTTCATGGAAATTTTTTCCGGCCTTATTACGCCTTGTTCTCCGATCACCCAGCTCAACGGCCTTTTTTCTTTACCTACGCTGTCACGCAGTAATACGAGTCCCTGCATAAACGCATCGGGGCGTGGAGGGCAGCCGGGCACGTATACATCAACCGGCAGAAATTTATCCACTCCCTGCACTACGCTGTAGATATCGTACATACCGCCGGAGTTAGCGCAGGAGCCCATAGAAATCACCCAGCGGGGTTCCATCATTTGTTCATACAGCCGTTGAATAACGGGCGCCATTTTGATAAATACGGTGCCGGCAATAATCATCACATCGGCTTCCCGGGGTGTGCCCCGGATCACTTCTGCGCCGAAGCGGGCCATATCATACTTGGGGGTCATGGCGGTAGCCATCTCCACAAAACAACAGGAAAGGCCGAAATGAAAAGGCCAGAGCGAATTTTTCCGTCCCCATGCCAGCAGGCTCTCTACGGAAGTCAACATCACACTTTGCTGTATGACTTCTTCCATAGACGTATTGCCGGATACTTTACCGGTTAGATCATTTGCATTAGTCAACCACCATTTCATACGAAATTGATTTAGCTATGCCTGATTATTTTACTGCTGTTACGTAAGTGCCGGGGGTGTTGATGTCTTATTTTCCTGGTAATGGTGAATTCCTGAGGGATGCTTCCTTTTCATTTTTTTGTATGCGCGTAAAATTCTTTTCCCATCGGGCCCGAAGTCCAATGCACCGTTACGCCATTCGTAAATCAGTACTGCCAATAATATAACAATGAATATAGTTACGCCTATAAATCCAGTCCATCCTACTTCCTGATATGCAATGGCCCAGGAAATAATCAATACAGTTTCGATATCGAAGATAACGAACAGCATTGCTACGAGATAAAATTGGGAAGGAAACCGGAGTCTGGCAGATCCGGTGGAGATGATACCGGACTCATATGCTTCGCCGGTAGCACGATCTTTATGATGCTGACCCAGCACATAAGATAGACCCAGGATAGTACCAATCAGTACCACCACGATAGCCGCATAGGCCAGCAACGGCCACATGGGCGTAATGTCAGAAACAGCGCTTTTCAAAGTGTTCGCCCTCCGAGCGATTTACTTAAAAGTCCGTTATGCCATGCTTTAGAAAAAAACCAGTAGTCTGCTTTCCAATCTACTGAACAGGTCTGCTATTAATGATTAACCAGATTGTAAACAAAAATCAGCTAGTCTGTAAACCGCCATCTCACAGAGGGGCGCCGGATATATATCCGGCTCATAACATTTCATTTTCTTACTAACGGTAAAGACTCTATGAAAATAAAGTTACTAAATCTACCGCGAATGAACAAAACTGTTTACACTGCGCTCATCAGGTATGTGTACCGGTAATATAACACTCCAGACTGGTAATAATATACCGCTGGTCATCGATAATAAACTTCACCACGTCACCGATAGAAATCAATCCTATCAGTCTTTCCCTATCATCTACCACCGGCAGGTGACGAATTCTTTTATCTGTCATCAATGCCATGCAGTCTTCAATTGCATCGTCCTCCGTAACAGTGATAGGCCGCTCTGTCATGATTTCCCGGATTAATGTTTCCTTAGAGGCACGTCCCTTCAGGATCACCCGGCGGGCGTAGTCACGTTCTGAAAAAATCCCCAGGAAATGATCATTCTCATCTACTACAGTCAACGCACCTACGTTATGATCTACCAATTTCTGAAGGGCCTCAAAAACGGTGTTATCAGGATTTATGGAGTATACTGCATGACCCTTAGCCTGCAGGATATTACGTACTTTTCCCATGGCAAGCTGCTTTTTAAGAAGTAAATAAATGAAAAACCACCATTTCTAAGTTACCATTTTTCAATGTTAAAAGCAAGGCAGTGTAAAAAGAAAGTTATTTGTGTAAACAATACACAATGAGTGAAAAACAGAAGGCGGAAAGCAAAAAGCTATTGTGGGAGAATAACCAGAGCGATTTTTATTATTTGCTCTGGTTATTCTCCCACAATAGCTTTTTGCTTTGCTTTCAGCCTTCTGCTCTACAGCGTTGTTGCTCCGGACACCGGCGCCGCCTCTTCCTGGTGCAGATCAAATACCACGATGGTATTCTCTCCTTTCTTCAGCCAGGGAGCCGGGCAGTATAGGCGTTTCTGTGGGCCTATTTCCCAGTAGCGTCCAAGGTTATGGCCATTTACCCATACTATGCCTTTCTTATAATTCGACATATCGATATAGGTGTCGCCGGTTTTATCCAGCTGGAAAGAGGCTTTATAGAACTGGCCCGGCTTGGCTGCATTGTTGGCAGACGGGGTAAGTTCCTGTACATACTTTTCTGTCATCGGCAAACCGTATACTTCCCAGTTCATCAGGGTCATACCGTTTAGGACTACACGATCCGTAATCCCCTTGCGATCGATGATGGCATCTGCGAAATTGATACGGCCCATGCCTTCTACCAGGATTTCCAGTACAGGGTTTTTCACGTCGCTTGCAGGAATATCGATCGTTTTTTCACCGAGGCGGCGATCCAACTTCCCGATATATTTTCCGTTCAGAAATACAGTGGCGTAATCGTGCAGATCTTTGATGGTCAGCTTACCGCTCTTATGCCCGATGAGGGTGGTTTTATACAGCATAAAACCATAATCCTGCCCGAATGCCTCACATGGCTTAGGCTGCGGTGTTTGTACGGCCTGTGGCAGATGATCCCATACGGAGGTGAAAGGCGTCAGGTTGATAGCCGGAATAGTAATCGTTGGAATAGGCGCAGGGACCGGTGGTAGTTTTTTACCCTTCGGGAGATAACTACCGATGAGTTGACGCAAAGCCTGGTATTTAGGCGTAGCGCTTCCTTGCTCGTTAATAGGCGCATCATAGTCGTAGCTGGTGACATCTGGTTCGTAACCTCCTTTGCCGCCCGAATTAGCCCCGGCAGTATACCCAAAATTGGTACCTCCATGAATCACATACAGGTTAAAAGAACGTTTGGTATCCATCAGGAATTTTACCTCTTTGGAGATACCTTCCACGCCTGGGCGTTGCCATTGTTCGCCCCAATGTGTTAACCATCCGGGGTAAGATTCACTGCTGAAGGATGGTACATTGGGATTCTGTTTTTTAGCGGCTTCAAAATCTGCTTCAGATCCGCCAGAATCCAGTCCTATCGCAGCGCCATCTACGCCGCCGGCTTCCAGCATATAGGCGGTAGGGCCATCGGCTGTATAGAAAGGAATATTGATTCCCTGTTTTACCCACAGGTCTTTCAGGGTATTTAAATAAGTTTTATCATTACCATAGCTGCCATATTCATTCTCTATCTGCATCATCACCACCGGGCCGCCATTGGTGACCAGCAAGGGCTTTACTTCCGCAGCCAGGTGCTCCACGTAGCGGGTTACTGCTTCCATATAATGCGGGTCCATGCAGCGTACTTTAATATCCGGCGATTGCAACAGGTAAGGCGGTAAGCCACCAAATTCCCATTCTGCGCATACATAAGGGCCCGGGCGCAACAACACCCACATTCCTTCCTGCTGGGCTATTTTAATAAACTCTGCGATATTATGATTCCCGGTACTGAAATCAAACTGACCTTTTACAGGCTCGTGGTAGTTCCAGAAAACATAGGCAGCAATGGTATTACAACCCATGGCCTTTGCCATTTGGATGCGGTGACGCCAGTATTCATGTGGAATACGGGCCGGATGCATTTCTCCACTAATCATCTGGAAAGGCTTGCCATCCAGCAGGAAATCCGTTTTGCTTAAAGCAAAAGCATGTTTACTCTGTGCCTGTACTGCCTGTCCCATCCAACAGGACAACGCCAGCATGCCACTTAGAATTATTTTCTTCATTGTTCAGATAAATTGCCGATAAGCGTTCAAAATACGCTAAATAATTTAAAATCGGTAAAATTGAAGGGCTGCAATTTTATTCCCGGTATGCTCCGGTCATAAAACTACAGCCCTTTCTAATAAGCCCGATAAGGCCTTTATTAAATATTTCCTTTTTTTCGTTCGCTGATCGCGTGATCGCAAGCCCTCGCGGTAAGCGCCATATAAGTGATAGATGGATTTACGCAGGAAGAAGAGGTCATGCAGGCGCCATCTGTTACATACACGTTTTTAGCCGCGTGTACCTGGTTGAAACCATTGAGTACAGCGGTTTTCGGGTCTTTACCCATACGGGCAGTTCCCATTTCGTGAATGCAGTGGCCTGGAGGAGGCGCCGCGTCGTAACCACTTACATTTTTTAGCCCTGCCGCTTCCAGCATTTCAATGGCGCTGGCTTGCATATCCTTACGCATAGCCATTTCGTTTGCCTTGAACTCGCAGTCGATATCGAGGGTGGGCAGGCCATACTTATCCTTTTTATGCTTGTTCAGCGTTACCTTGTTTTCAAAATAAGGCAGGTGTTCGCCCCAGGAGCCCACGCCCATATGCCATTTTCCTGGCTCGGTCTGCGCTTCTTTCAAAGCTACGCCGATGCCATCCCAACTGATGCCTCTGCCCCTGCCGGCGCCGCCCTGGTAGCCAAATCCACGCACATAATCCTTCTGCATGGTTTTGTCGTTGGTGTTGCGGAAACGGGGGATATAAATACCATTGGGTCTGCGGCCGCTGCTGTAATACTGATCTTCGAAACCTTCGAACTCGCCGCCGGCGCCTACGCCATAGTGGTGGTCCATCAGGTTATGCCCCAGTTGTCCGCTATCATTACCAAAACCATTCGGGAAACGATCGGATACAGAGTTCAGCATAATCCAGCTGGTACCCAATGTAGAAGCATTCAGGAAGATGATGTCGGCATAATATTCTACCGTTTGCAGGGTATGGGAGTCCATCACTCTTACGCCGGTAGCTTTAGCCTTATCCTTATCATATAACACCTCCAGTACAATAGAGTCGGGGCGCAGTGTCATGTTACCGGTAGCGGCAGCAGCCGGCAAGGTGACACCATTGCTGCTGAAATAGCCGGTAAACGGACAGCCCCGGGCGCAGAGGCTACGGTACTGGCAAGGGCCGCGGTTGTTCAGTCCTTTGGTCAGGTGTGCTGCCCGGCCAATGGTGATAATGCGGTCATTGTATTTTTCTTTTATTCTGGCGGCCACGTGTTTCTCGAGGCAGTTCATCTCCATAGGCGGCAGAAAAACGCCATCCGGCAGTTGCGGCAAGCCCTCGGCTTGCCCGCTTACACCAATGTATCTTTCCACATATTCATACCAGGGAGCAATATCCTTATAACGGATAGGCCAGTCCACCCCATGCCCGTCTTTTGCGTTGGCTTCAAAGTCGAGATCGCTCCAGCGGTACACCTGGCGGCCCCACATGATGGAACGTCCGCCTACATGGTATCCCCGAAGCCAGTTGAACGGCTTTATTTCGTTATAGGGATTTTCTTTATCATTTACCCAGAATTGCTGGGTAGCTTCATCAAATGCATAGCAACGGCTCTGGATTGGGTGGTTTTCCCTCATTTCGTTACTGATGCTGAGATGATGGTCAAATTCCCAGGGAGCTTTCATGGCGGTGGTGTAGTCCTTGATATGTTCTACATTACGCCCTCTTTCCAGCACCAGTGTTTTCAAACCTTTTTCGCTCAACTCCTTCGCCGCCCAGCCTCCGCTGATACCGGAGCCCACCACGATCGCATCGTAGGTATTTTCCTTGACGGCCTTTATATTCAGATTCATTGATCCCTTTTTAGATATTACCTTTCTTTAATTCTTTCACTGCATAGTCTACCGCGCGTGCTGTCATTGCCATATAAGTGAGGGAAGGATTCACGCAGGAAGCGGAAGTCATGAAGGAACCATCTGTAACGAATACGTTTTTCACCGCATGCATTTGATTGAAGCCGTTGAGCACGGATGTTTTCGGATCACGGCCCATACGTGCGGTACCCATTTCGTGAATGGCCATACCCGGATAAGAACCGTTGTCGTATGTTTTCACATCTTTAATACCTGCCGCTTCCAGCATTTCAGCTGCATCGTTCATCATATCTACCCGCATTTTTTTCTCATTTTCCTTGAATTCGGCATCGAACTTCAGTACTGGCTGGCCCCACGCGTCTTTCACGGAGTTGTCGAGCGTTACCTGGTTGGCTTCGTATGGTAAGCATTCACCGAAACCACCTAAACCGATGCTCCATTTGCCAGGTTCGGTAAGCATTTCTTTGAAATCTTTACCCACGCCCATTTCCGCGATACCACGGCTCCATCCGGAGCGGCTGGCGCCACCCTGGTAACCAAATCCGCGTATGTAATCACGCTTATCGGTACCAATGTTACGGTAGCGGGGAATATAGATACCGTTGGCACGGCGACCGAAATAATATTTGTCCTCATACCCGTCGGCGGTACCGGAAGCGCCTGTACGGAAGTGGTGATCCATCAGGTATTTACCCAGTACGCCGCTATCGTTGCCCAATCCGTTGGGGAAGCGGGAAGAGGTGGAGTTGAGCATTACAAAGGTAGAACCGAGAGTAGAACCATTAATAAAAATGATTTTAGCATAGTATTCCACCATTTGTTTGGTGTGCTTATCAATGACTCTTACGCCGGTTGCTTTGCCTTGTTTTTCGTCGTAAATCACGGAGTTTACGATAGAATCCGGGCGAAGCGTGAGGTTGCCCGTAGCCCGGGCAGCCGGCAATGTAGAGGATTGTGTGCTGAAGTAAGCGCCAAACGGACATCCGCGGCTGCAGAGGTTGCGGTACTGGCATTTTTCACGGCCAGGCAGTGGTTGCGTAATGTTAGCTACACGGCCCATGGTGATAATACGGCCTTTGAATTTATCTTCCACGCTCTTCTTTACATCCTTCTCCACGCAGTTCATCTCCATAGCAGGCATAAACTGGCCATCAGGCAGCTGTGGTAAGCCTTCGCGGGTACCGCTGATACCGGCAAATTTCTCTACATAATCATACCAGGGCGCAATGTCTTTATAACGGATAGGCCAGTCTACCGCGATGCCATCTTTCAGGTTTGCTTCGAAGTCAATATCACTGAGACGATAAGACTGACGGCCCCACATAATGGATTTACCACCTACGATATCGGGGCGGTACCAGTCGAAACGTTTTACCTCGTTGTAGGGACTTTGCGAATCGTTGATCCAGTATTTTTCGTTGTGCTCACTATACGGATAGTCGCGGCTCAGCTTGGGGTGCGTTTCGCGTTGATCTACTGTAATACGGCCGCGATGCGGGAATTCCCAGGGATCTTTAGTCGCCGTTTCGTAGTCTTTCACGTGTTCCAGTGGTTTACCACGGTCCAGCATGAGTACTTTCAAGCCTTTTTCAGTCAGTTCTTTGGCAGCCCAGCCACCGCTTACACCGGAGCCAATTACAATGGCATCAAAGGTGTTTTCTTCCTGTGCTTTTATATTCAGGTTCATGTATTATCAGATTTAACGCATAAAAAAGAAAGCATTCGGTTATTAGTGCTTAGTGGGTTAACACTTTTGCATTCGCTAACAGCCGGTAGCCATTATATTATATTGCCCAGGCTTTTTCGCCTTTGGTATAAGGCGTACACCCTTCGTACTTGCCGGGAACAGCTACATAGCGTAAAGCCTTGGTAGCACCTGGCTCAGAGGTAAAGTAGCCCAGGAGGGTTAATTCCTTCAGGTACTGGAAATAATGGGTAGGATCTCCTTCTTTTTTGTCTTTGCGTTTATTGTAGTCTACACGTTCCTGCTCAATTTTAGTCAGCAGTTCGGTACGTTGTTCCGGGGTGATGTCCATGAAGCCTTTCTTAAATTGTTTGTCACTCGCATCATTGATTTTCTTCAGGCCGTCCAGGAATACTTTCTGGTCTTCTTTCTTGTAGCAATCGTTCATCATCACGATGATGAAGTCTTCTACTTTAGCATCTTTGGCACCTGGCGTACCGGTTCTGGGTATAATAGTTTCCGCAATTTCTGCTAATAATGCCTTGGTTTCAGGCTTTTGCAAATCATAGTTCTTCGGTGCGGAACCCGTGCAGCTTTCTAAAGCTGATAACGTGGAAGCGGAAATGGCTGTACCCAACAAAATCGCCACATTCCTTATTGCGTCTCTTCTATGCATAAATAGTAAATTGATTTGACCGTTGAACAAGTTGAAAAAAATAATTCTAAAAACCAAATTATATTTAGAGCCGGAAGCATAAAGCATAAAACAAAAAGCTATTGTAGCGAATGATCAACGCAATTTATAAATATCGCTAAGATCATTCGCTACAATAGCTTTTTGCTTTATGCTTTCAGCTCTAAAAAATAGCTTTTTGCTTTATGCTTTCGGCTTAGAGTATGTATTTGCCTTTGGCATCGACCAGCACTACCGGCAGCTTATGGTGTTTTTCAAAATAGTCATAAGCGGACCTTAGCTCCGTCCAAAACTGTTTGGAAGAACCGTCGGTAAGGGTAAAGGTACCCAGGTAGTTCATGGAACCCTGATTGTTGAATTTAACCGGGAAAACGTGTACCGGGATAAAATCCTGTCCTGCATTTTTAGCATTTACGGCCAACACGTATACCTCATCTATAAACTCATCGGTTAATGGAATACAACCCACCGTGATACAGTTGCCGTGGATATAGATTTCACCTCCCGGATTTTTCTGATCGCTGAGGATGCGGTCTGAATAGTTGGGATAATTAATACCCAGGGAGAGGTGGTAGTTACTATTTGGATTGAAGTCGTTGATATAATAGAAGCCTTCCGGCACCTGGCGATCGCCTTCTTTACGCTTAGGACCCATTTTCCCCGACAAGGTACAAACCCGGTAGGATTTGAACAGGCGGAAGCTATCTGATGCGTTATTCTTTACCCATATCTCCATTTCGCTGTCCAGTTTAAAAGAGCGTATGAAAATATATTTCGCAGGATAGGTAAGCCCTTTCTTTTCAAATTCCTTTTTGAGCAGCTCCTCTTTTTCCCGGTAGGCCTCCCCTACTTTGGGAAACATTTTCTGATTTTCGAGGAAAGACTGCTGCGCAAAAATTTTACCGGCACCAAGCAATATCAAAGCGATTACAACAAGTCGTTTCATATACTAATTCAACAAAATTTTAATATTAAACCAGATTCACGTAAGCAAGATAAAACAATAACAGCGAAAGAATAAAATATACTACCATACTCACCTTTTTACTGGCAATCTTAAGTATATAATGTTTATGTCCCTGGTAGATCAATATAGCCGTGAACGCCTGAAAAATTCCTCCCAACAGAAATAATACGCCGAATAATGTTTGCATCCTCATAAAAAACGGAACCCTGGTTTTAATATTGTAAAGTTACAGATTATTGCCTTACTGTAGCTTTATCCATTCCAGTTTTACCACTGCTGCATCCACTCCGGAGGTATAGGTGCCACGTATAGGAAACTTACCAGCATTATAGGCATAAGAGTAAGTGCTGGTGACTACCCGGGAAGAATTGGCGCTGTTATAGCTTTCAGTTACAATATTATGCGCTGATAAATGCGCCACGTTCAGGTCCATCAGACCAGCCAGCTCAGGGTGTTGCTGCTGCGGATTAGGTCGGTTATCGTAAGTATAGGTTACCAT
This sequence comes from Chitinophaga sp. Ak27, assembly GCF_012726295.1. GTDB lineage: Bacteria > Bacteroidota > Bacteroidia > Chitinophagales > Chitinophagaceae > Chitinophaga. Next base: position 957,853 of record NZ_JABAOB010000001.1, read on the forward strand.
GGCCGTATGTACAAACCTGGTGTAGCCGGGTTGTTTACCGTAAGTATCCATTCTGGAGATGTCACCATCTTCATTCCAGGTAAACTGCTGGTAACCGGTATTTTCCCAGGCGTCTTTCTGTGCGTCTTTACTTACCTGGTAGCGGAAAGCCAGTTTACCGGCAGCGTTATATACCAGCGAATCGCAGGCATATACTACATTGTTACGGTAGTAGCTGATTTTGGCCATGTTATCGCCATCAGGTGTATAATCATAAGAGGTATACAGTTCACCGGTAGTGGCATTTTCGTCATCTGCCAGCAGGCTTTTTACCAGGCGGCCATTCTCATATACCGGCAGCTGCACATTGTTGTAGTCTGCGTTTTCTGTTTTATGCTGTTGCACAATTTTCCGGATGGTTTTGTCGGCATTGTATTCCAGTAAGGTTTGCCCTGCCGGAGAAGATATTTTATGCAGGTAAGTGTCTGACTGGCCATCGTTATCAGCCCGAAAAGCAGAAAAGGTAATGGTGGAGGCGATGAGCATAGCTGCGCCAGCCCGTCGGATGAATAATTTGTTGAGCATAGGTTTTACATTAAGAAAAGTTAAATTATGTAAAAGAAAGTATAAAAATAACCGGAAATAAAGGAAGTGCTAGTTATTAAGTTGTTAACAATAAGTACTTTCTGAAACAATCTCCGCTATATCCGCATTCTTTTATTATTTAAAATTATACATTAAAAATAATAAATATTTGTATAAATAAAAATAAAAAAAGCCCGCCGGGCAATCCAGGCGGGCTCTGCATTTAATAGTTGTAACCATCAGTGGCAGGTTGTGGCAACCGTACACCAGATAAAGGTCGTGTTAATTATAAGTTACCACGCAGGGCCTGTTCTCTTTCGATCGACTCAAAGAGGGCTTTGAAATTACCTTTACCGAAGGACTGGGCTCCTTTACGCTGAATAATCTCAAAAAACACTGTCGGCCGGTCCTGTATAGGCTTAGTGAAGATCTGCAACAGGTATCCTTCATCATCCCGATCTACCAGTATGCCCAGTTTTTGCAGTGGAGACACTTCTTCGTCAATTTTACCCACCCTGTCGAGCAGCGTTTCATAATAGGAAGAAGGCACTGTCAGGAACTCCACTCCCCTGCTTTGCAGTTCGGTCACTGTTTTTACGATATCATTGGTAGCAATGGCCACGTGTTGTACGCCGGGGCCACCGTAAAAATCCAGGTATTCCTCGATCTGGGATTTTTTCTTTCCTTCTGCCGGCTCATTGATCGGGAATTTCACACGGCCGTTCCCATTACTCATCACCTTACTCATCAGGGCAGAGTATTCGGTGGAAATATCGCTGTCGTCGAAAGAAATCAGATTCCTGAATCCCATAACACGTTCGTAGAACGATACCCAGGTATTCATTTCATTCCAGCCTACGTTACCCACGCAATGGTCTACATACAATAAACCGGTATCTGTGGGATTATAAGCAGTTTTCCATTCTTTATAACCAGGAAGGAAAAGTCCGTTGTATTTTTTCCGTTCCACGAAAACATGCACAGTGTCGCCATAGGTGCGGATACCGCTGCGCACCACCTCACCAAATTCGTCCTTCTCTACTACCGGCTCCAGGTAAGGCGTACCACCACGTTTTACCGTTTCTTCAAAAGCGGCGCGGGCATCATCTACCCACAGGGCCAATACCTTAACACCATCGCCATGCTTGGCCACATGGCGGGCAATATCAGTATCGGGCAACAGGGAAGTCGTCAGTACAAAACGTAGTTTGTTTTGTACCAATACATAGGAAACCCGGTCTCTTACCCCGGTTTCAGGGCCTGAATAAGCCACGGATTGAAAGCCAAAAGCTGTTTTATAGTAATGGGCAGCCTGTTTGGCGTTGCCTACATAAAACTCAACATAGTCGGTGCCGTTGAGTGGTAAAAAATCCTGCTGACCGGTTAGGTTGTCGGCATTCATTAATGCTGTTTCCATAACATTCAATTGTTTTGGTTCTATTAAGGAGGTTGATTTTGTTATTATTCTGCCCAGCTCATTACATAGCTGCCATCTTCAATGTCCAGTGCTGCTGCTGTTATCTGTAATGGATGGAAGGTATCCACCATTACGGCCAGTTCTTTTGTTTCTTTAGCCCCGATACTCTTTTCCACGGCGCCCGGGTGCGGTCCATGCGGAATGCCCGCCGGGTGCAGTGTAATCATGCCGCGCTCTACGTGTTTACGGCTCATAAAGTCGCCGTCCACATAGTACAATACCTCATCGCTGTCGATATTACTATGGTTATAGGGAGCAGGAATTGCCTGCGGATGATAATCAAACAACCGTGGACAGAAAGAGCATACTACGAAGTTGTTGCCTTCAAATGTCTGATGTACCGGAGGTGGCTGGTGCACCCTGCCGGTGATCGGCTCAAAGTCGTGGATAGAAAAGGCGAAGGGGTATTCACAGCCATCCCATCCTACCACATCAAACGGATGATGTTTATAATGAAGCGGGTAAATAATGCCCTTCTTTTTTGCCAGGATCCGGAAATCGCCTTCTTCATCGATCGTTTCCAGGTTTTCCGGTTGCCGGATGTCCCTTTCGCAATAGGGCGAATGTTCCAGCAGCTGGCCATATTTACTGAGATATCTTTTAGGATAACGAATAGGACTAAACGACTCTACAATGAACAGGCGGTTGTCTGCAGTGTTGAATTTGATCTGGTAAATAGTACCACGGGGAATTACCAGGTAATCGCCATAGCCGAAAGTAAGTTGCCCGTACTGTGTTTTCAGGGCGCCGCTTCCTTCATGTACGAAGATCATTTCATCGGCATCTGCATTTTTATAGAAGTACCCTTCCATACTTTGGCGTGGGGCGGCCAGTACAATATGAAGGTCACTATTGACCAATACCGCCTTGCGGCTTTGCAGGAAATCATCTTCCGGCTTTACTTTGAAGCCCATGAAACTGCGGTGTTTCAGCATTTTCTCTTCTGCCACCAGGGGCGCCACAGAATAGGGCTCGCCCACCTTAACAATCTCTGTAGGTGGGTGACAATGGTATAATAAGCTGGAGTGAGAAGAAAAGCCTTCTGTAGAAAATAACTGTTCCGAATACAGCTTGCCATCCGGTTTGCGGAACTGAGTATGGCGTTTATGCGGTATTTGTCCAAGTTTATGATAATGTGGCATAACAGGTAAGTTGAAAAGATTGTGCTGGTGTACGATGATTGTTCTGGTGTACGATGATTGTTCTGGTGTATAATTAATAATTGAATGGGTGTATGATTCCCCGGTTGCCGGTATATAAAATTATTTGCGTAGCGGGTTGCCGGATACCTGTAAATGTGAACTGGTAAGCAGTTGTACACACGCAGGAATAGCAACAGAATACTATTACAAAGTTACAATATATAAATACGAAGAATGGCCGTTAGAGGCCGTTGGGAAAGGTTATGCCAAAGCCGAATCCATGGCAAGTGTTGCCATGAGGAAGTAATAATTTGACTGACTGTTGCTTGTATATTTCAGCGAAATGGACAAGTGGCGATTGTTTAGGTTACTAAGGTAAGGATATAATTTAATAATCGCCAAAAGATGTTCTGAAGATGGTAGATAAATAAAGGTATCTGACGATCCGGTTACCTGAATAACAAAACTTAATAATAATAAACACAACAGTCATTAAATTGTCATGGATTCAATATTTATTGAAAATAACGAAATAGCAAAAACATCAAACAATCGTTCTTTCTTTGAAAAAATATCATTAAAAAAAGCTTTATAACAAACAAAAACAAACCAAATGATCTTTTTTTGAAACATTTCTAAAAATGCTCACTGCGCTTTTATTTACCAGTGTAATTGCGGACTTTTGTTACACAATCGTCATATTTCAATAGTGATACCGTTTTATACATATCAATCCTTTAGAACAACTGCTGCCTCCCGGCAGGTGGTTACGGGCACTATGGCGACCACGTCTACCATTATTACAACCCCAGTACGGGGTTAATTTTCACATATGATCCAATGACCACAGCAGGTGGTACCTAACCGGGAGGACCCGGAGTTATCTACGTATAAATTTTCCATATGCAAGTATTAAAATTCGGCGGCACTTCAGTAGGAAGCGCCAAAGCAATAGAACAGGTTTGTCACATCCTCAAACAATATAAACCTGCAGGACAGTATGCCATTGTTGTATCAGCACTGGGAGGAATTACGGACAAGCTTATACGCTGTGGTCAACTGGCTGAAAAAGGCCAGGAAGCTTACAAAGAAGTGTTACAGGAAATTGAAGCCAGGCATCTGGATACCATTCGTGAACTGTTTCCCATCACCGCACAAAGCAGCCAGATCAGCCAGCTGAAGAAAAAACTCAATGCCCTGGAAAACCTCTGTGATGGCATCTTCCAGGTAGCGGAACTAAGTCCCCGCACCCTCGACAAAATCATGAGTTATGGCGAATTGATGTCCTGCGTGATCGTAGCAGAAAAGCTGAAGCAACAGGGATTTTCCGCCAGCTGTAAAGACAGCCGCGAACTGATTGTTACCGATCAGCAATTCGGTCATGCTACCGTTAACTTTGTTACCACCAATCATAATATTGCACAGTTCTTTGCACAGAATACCAGCGACTATGTAGTGCTTCCGGGCTTTGTAGCCGCTACAGCAGATGGCGAAACCACTACGCTGGGCCGGGGCGGCTCCGACTACACCGCTTCCATTGTAGCAGCTGCCGTAAATGCCTCTGTATTGGATATATGGACAGATGTAAGCGGCATGATGACCGCTGATCCCCGCATGGTATCACAGGCCATTCCTATCTCACATATCTCTTATGTAGAAGCCATGGAGTTGTCGCACTTCGGCGCCAAAGTCATCTACCCTCCCACCATTCAACCGGTCATGAGTAAACGTATTCCCATCTGGATCAAAAATACTTTTGCTCCTGAAGATCATGGCACCCTGATACAGGACACCGAAGAACGGAGTTTACCCGTTACCGGTATCTCCGGTATTCAACATATTGCTCTGCTGACCCTGGAAGGTAGCGGCATGGTGGGCATCCCCGGATTTTCCAAACGCCTGTTTGAATCCCTGCTACGGGAACGCATCAACGTGATACTGATTACCCAGAGTTCCTCGGAGCACTCCATCACCGTAGGTATTCATGAAGCAGATATGCTGAAAGCCAAAACTGCCGTAGACAGTGAGTTCGGACAGGAGATACTGGAGAAACGTATAGAACCGCTGCAGGTAGAAAAAGATCTCTGCATTGTAGCCGTAGTAGGCGATAACATGAAAAATCACCATGGCACCAGCGGCAAGCTTTTCGGCACCCTTGGCAGGAATGGTATCAACGTAAGGGCCATTGCACAGGGATCTACTGAAAAAAATATTTCTGCCGTCATCAACAAAGCAGATATCAGGAAAGCGCTGAACGTAATGCATGAAACATTCTTTGAAACACCGCTCAAACAGATCAACCTCTTTATAGCAGGCGTTGGCAACGTGGGCAGCAAACTGCTGGAACAACTGCAACAGCAGGAACATTACCTGCGCAACGAGCTGGGCTTGCAGGTAAGGGTGATCGGGCTGGCCAACAGCCAACATACCCTGGTAGCCGAAACCGGCATTGTACTCGATGACTGGCGTAACCAGCTGGCCGGCGGAGCACATTTGAGCACCACTGATTTTGTACAACAGATCAAAACACTGAACCTGCGCAACAGCGTATTTGTGGATAATACTGCCAGCGCCGATATTGCCGCCGTATACCACGAATTCCTGCAACATGGTATTTCCGTGGTTACCTGTAATAAGATTGCCTGTTCTTCCGACTATGCCTACTACAAGAAATTGAAAGACCTGGCCCGGAAATACAATGCTTCGTTCCTGTTTGAAACTAATGTGGGCGCCGGTTTACCAGTGATCAACACACTGAATGACCTGATCAGGAGCGGTGATAAAGTACATAGCATAGAAGCCGTATTATCCGGCAGCCTGAACTTTGTATTCAATCATTTTGTGAATGGCTCCAGCTTCCGGCAGGTAGTAAAAGCCGCGCAGGATGAAGGATATACCGAACCAGATCCGCGGATAGACCTGAGCGGGAAAGATGTAATGAGAAAAATATTGATCCTGGCGCGGGAAAGTGGCGCCGCCATTGAGATGGATGAAATCACCAACTACTCCTTCCTCCCCGATGCCTGCCTGGATGCGCCGTCGGTAGCAGACTTTTATGAAACACTGGATGTACATGCCGGTCATTTCCAGGGACTGCGGGAAACCGCTGCCGCTGAGGGCAAGCGTTTGAAATTTGTAGCCCGTTATGAAGATGGTAAAGCATCCGTAGGCCTGCAAAGCGTAGGCGTGGATCACCCGTTTTATAAACTGGAAGGCAAGGATAACATCGTACTGTATAGTACCAGCCGCTATAAAGACCAGCCGCTGATTGTAAAGGGGGCCGGTGCAGGCGCTGATGTTACCGCCTCGGGCATATTTGCAGATATTATCCGCAGTGCCAGATTATAAATTTTATATGAAGACTTTGCGGATTGTTGCAAACGTAAAAATCAATTCTTAAATTAAACTAACTAATACGGTTTATGGATAGTATCAAAGTATTTGCGCCGGGAACTGTGGCTAATGTTGCCTGTGGATTTGATGTAATAGGGCTGGCCCTGGATGCACCGGGAGACGAGATGATTCTCCGCAGGAGCAGTGAACCCGGTATCCGTATTACCGCCATCCATGGCGCCGACCTGCCCCTGGAAGCTTCCAGGAATGTGGCCGGGGTGGCTGTTCAGGCCTTATTACAGAAATATGAGCGACCTGATATTGGTATTGAAATAGAGATCTTTAAAAAGATACATCCGGGCAGCGGTATTGGTTCCAGCGCCGCCAGCAGTGCGGGCGCTGTAGTAGGCGTAAATCACCTGCTGGGAGAGCCTTTTACCAAAAAACAACTGGTGCGTTTTGCCATGGAAGGCGAAAGGCTGGCTTGTGGCTCTGCTCACGCGGATAACGTAGCACCGGCCATCCTGGGCGGCTTTACTCTGGTAAGAAGCTACCGCCCACTCGATATTACCGGCTTACGTACACCGGAACATTTATGGGTGACCGTTATACACCCCCAGATCGAAGTAAAAACATCGGATGCAAGGGAGATACTGAAACAAAAAGTACTGATGACGGATGCCATCCGCCAGTGGGGTAATGTGGCCGCGCTGGTAGCCGGTCTTTACCAGGACGATTATGAGCTGATCAGCCGTTCGCTGGAAGATGTGATTGTAGAGCCGGTACGGGCCATCCTGATCCCGGCATTTCATGAGCTGAAATTAAAATGCAAAGAAGCCGGCGCACTGGGTGGAGGGATCTCCGGTTCCGGCCCATCTGTTTTCATGCTGAGCAAAGGCGAAGAGAATGCCCGCAAAGTAGCGGCCACCATGGATAGCGTTTACGCACCACTGGGAGTAGATTATAAAATCTATGTATCCCAAATCAACACCGCAGGTGTAAAAGTGATTGACTAACCTCTTAACAACGTTTTATTCATGCAGTATTTCAGCTTACAAAACAAGCAGCACCAGGTAAATTTCGAGACAGCAGTTGTACAAGGGTTAGCACCAGACAGGGGACTTTACTTCCCGGATCAAATTCCTAGTTTAGACAAAGATTTTATTAGTCACCTGCAAGATTATACGGATCATGAAATCGGACTTAACGTCATCCGCCCATTTGTTGGAGATGAAATACCCGAAGCAGCATTAAAAAAGATCGTAGCAGACACCTTACATTTTCCCTTCCCGGTACAAAAAGTAACCGGTCATACGTATGCACTGGAGCTGTTTCACGGCCCTACGCTTGCTTTTAAAGATGTAGGCGCCCGGTTTATGGCCGGCTGCCTGGGCTATTTCCGCCGTAATGCCACACAGCCGGTTACCGTACTGGTGGCCACTTCCGGCGATACCGGCGGCGCCGTGGCCCATGGCTTCTACCAGGTACCTGGCGTAGAGGTAGTGATCCTGTATCCCTCTAAAAAGGTGAGTACCTTACAGGAAAAGCAGCTTACTACATTAGGGCATAATATACATGCACTGGAAATTGCCGGCACCTTCGACGACTGCCAGCAACTGGTAAAAACAGCGTTCCTGGATGCAGAGCTACAGGCCTACCGGCCGTTGACCAGCGCCAATTCCATCAACGTGGCCCGCTGGCTGCCGCAGATGTTTTATTATTTCCTGGCTTACAAACAAATGAAAGCGGCCCATCCTCGCTTGGTATTTTCTGTACCCAGCGGCAACTTCGGCAATATATGCGCCGGTATGATGGCTGCCGCCATAGGGTTGCCTATTTCACATTTTGTGGCCGCTACCAACATTAATGACACGGTGCCCCGTTTCATGGCCAGCGGCAAATACGAGCCTGGTACCGCTACGCCTACCCTCTCCAATGCGATGGATGTGGCCGACCCCAGTAATTTCGTACGGATCCTACAGTTATTCGGCAACAGTCTTCCCCAACTAGCAGAGCGATTTACCGCCTATAGCTTTAATGATAAAGACACCATCCGCACTATGGAACAGGTGTGGAAAGAACATCACTATATGCTGGACCCTCATGGGGCTGTAGGCTTTATGGGTTTACAACGCTACCTGCAAAATTCGCCGGAGCTAACCGGCGTTTTCCTGGAAACAGCCCACCCGGTGAAGTTTGAGGATACGGCACCTAAGTCTATCCGGGAAGAAATATATACGCCCGCCAAGGTGATGTCGTTATACAGCAAGGAAAAAGAAGCTACCTTATTACCGGCGGATTATGCTACACTTAAAAACTGGTTAATGCGGTAATGATTCTGTAGTTTTGGCGCCAATATGAAGTATTTACCTATCCTCCTGTTGTTCGTGGGTGCCGTAGGCTGTCATGAGTCCGGCACCCGTCATGCAGCTGGTGCCAACGCTGCTGATTCGGCTTTATATAGTGATATTATCCGCCCTGTCACAGATTCCATTCAACGGTTTCCGGAAAATGATGCCCTGTATTACCGCCGTGCCCTGCTGTTGTTTAATACCAATCCGGAGTTGGCGCAGGTTGATTTTGAGAAAGCAGCTTCCCTGCAGCCTTCCAATACAGATTACTGGGCCGGTGCTGGCGAAGCGGCCCTGGTAATGAACAACTATGCCAAGGCAGCCGGCAATTTCCAAAAAGCACTGGCTATCGCTCCCGGCTATACGTACCTGCAATACCGCCTGGCCACTGCGATGATTGAAAATAAACAGTATGGTCAGGCCGATAGTATTGCCGGAGTGCTGGCACAAAGCAAAGATGCACGCGATAAAGCCTTTTACCTGAAAGCGAGGATGGCAGAAGACCGGCACGATACAGCTGCAGCTATTCAGCACCTGACCACTGCCATACAGGCAGCCGGCAACCAGGCAGAGTTTGAAGCCGTGATGGAACTGGGTGATTTATTGCGCGCCAAGACGGCACCCCATGCCGTTGACTATTATCAACAGGCCTGGCGGATGGATACTACCAATGCCCAGCCCTTATATGAAGCCGGACAAGTACAAGAAACTTATCTTAATAATCCGGAGCACGCGTTGGCCACCTATCGCCAATGCATTGTAGCAGATCCGGGGTTTGAGCCGGCCTACCTGGCTATCGGTAAAATTTACCGGGGTAAGCAGGACTGGAAACAGGCTTATACTTATTTTAACCTGGCCGCCAAAGCAGCGCCTACAGACGCCTGGGCATATTACTACCGGGCCGAAAGCCAGGAACAGCAAGGCAATAAAGCCATGGCCGCAGATGATTATGCCAAAGCTGTTTCCTTCAAAAAAGATTTCAAAGAAGCCAGAGAGGCCTTACAGAGACTGAAGCCTTAATTGCTTACATTTACATGACTCAAAAATATTGCATTTGGAAAAACATCCTGTTTTAGTGGCGCCTTCTTTACTGGCAGCGAATTTCCTGGAGTTGGGAAAAGAAGTGGACATGGTTAATCGCAGTGAGGCCGATTGGTTTCATCTCGATGTGATGGATGGCCGGTTTGTACCGAATATCAGTTATGGTCTGCCGGTGATTGCCCAGATCCGGCAAAAGGCTAATAAACCCTGTGATGTACACCTGATGATAGAAGAGCCGGAGAAGTATGCGGCAGATTTCAAAAAAGCGGGCGCCGATATTTTAACAGTGCACTATGAAGCCTGTATACACCTGCACCGGAATATCCAGCAAATCAAGGGCCTGGGTATGAAAGCCGGTGTAGCACTGAATCCGCATACACCTATTGAACTATTGGAAAATGTGATTCGTGATATTGATGTGGTACTGGTGATGAGTGTAAACCCTGGTTTTGGTGGTCAAACCTTTATAGAGCAGACTTATCATAAAATCAGGCAACTGCGGAAACTGATTACAGATAATCATGCCCAGGCGTTGATAGAAGTGGATGGAGGCATAGGACCCGAAAATGCGGGGCAGTTAATCCAGGCGGGCGCCAATGTATTAGTGGCAGGCAGTGCGGTTTTTTCCGCTGCCGATCCCGAAAAAATGATTCATCTCCTTAAGACAAGTGCGCAATAATTTCCTTGGATAAAGGTTTGGTGAGATAGCCAGTTACAAAGCTGTAGCCGCTCACCCGTTCCTTGTCCTTCTCATCAATGGATGAGGTTAATACAAAGATTCTGATGTTCTTGGGGAGTTCTGTACAGAACCCGGCATACTCTTCCAGGAACTCCCAACCATCCATCACCGGCATGTTGAGGTCGAGCAAAATAAGATCTGGTAAGGCTTCGGGACTGCCAGCGTTGGTACGGAGATAGTCCAGGACATCCTGTGCATCTGAAAATACGCGGATGTGGTTACTGATAGCCTGACGTTCGATCATGATTTTAGCAATCTGCTGGTGAATCGGGTCATCATCTACAATAAAAATCGTATCGATCAACTTCATAAAGGGGGTTTATTCGGATCTAAATGTAATAATAAATTTTGTTCCCTCGCCAGGATGACTTTCAGCCCGTATACTACCACCCATCGCCTCTACCTGGGTTTTGGTAATGAACAGGCCTATTCCCTTTGCATCTTTATTTTTATGGAATGTTTTTCTGAACCCAAAAAGTTTGTTGCCAAAACGTTCCATATCTATGCCCACCCCGTTGTCCTGTACGCTCAGTACGATGTTGTCGTTCTCCTTCCAGGTTTTCAAATGTACTGCTGGCGTACGTTCTGAGGAACGATAGCGGATCGCGTTGGTGATAAAATTCTGCAGGATACTGTCCAGGTATACCTTGGGATATTCTATCATTGGCTCTTCATCAAAGTCAAAGGTAATTTGAATATGGCTGGTTTCAATATCTACCAGCAACACATCCCTTACTTTTTGTAAGCGCTCGGCAAAGAGTAGTTTTTCCTTTTCCACATTTACGTCTTTACGTATCTGTACTACTTCCACCAGGTCGTTGAGGGTTTCATCAATTTTTTTGATGACTTCATGCACCATGCCCAGGTACAGATCCCGCTCCTGCTGCGCAATGGCTTCATTGTGCATTTGCATCAGCGCCTTAAGATTGGCAATGGGCGCCCGCAGGTTATGAGAGGTAATATGGGCAAAATCTTCCAGCTGCTTATTCTGGTTAACCAGGTTTTTATTGAGATTCGATAACTGGTCGTTGGCTTTTCTCAGTTCTTTCTGTAATTTCCTGCTGTCGGTAATATCGCGCATAAATACGGAAATACCGCCGTCCTGCATGGGTGTGAGCAGGAAATCGTACCATTTGTCGACTACCGGGAAATAGATGCCAAAGGACTGGGAGGTTTGCTGTTGTATACATTCCCGGAGCCGGGCATAGAAAACGGTACCACTGAGCCGGGGAAACTCTTCGAAGATATTGCTGCCAATGGCTACCGGGTGGCCAATCATCTTTTCTGCCTTGCGGTTGAGGAAGTTGAGATTACCGTTTCTTTCCATAGCGGCGTATCCCATATCAATGGTATCAAAGAAAAGCCGCATCAGTTCCGTATTGCGGGAGAGTGCGTCCTTTATTTCCACCTGTTCGGTAATGTCCTGTACTACCCCGTACATACGTACCAGTTTCCCGTCTACATATCCCGGTTGACCGATAGAGCGCACTCTTTTCAGCTGTTGGCGGGCCGAAATAATAGAGAGTTGGGCATCGAAGGGCTTGCCGGTGGTCATGCACTGATGGACCAGTATTTCCAGGCTTTCGCGGGCTTCGGGGGTATAAAACGCCAGGGCGCTTTCGTAGTCGACCGGGGAGCCGGGGGTACAGTCGTGGATGTAATACGACTGGTCGGTCCACCGCACTTGTTTACTTTCCAAGTCCAGTTCCCAGCCGCCTATTTTGCCGATACTGCCGGTTTGTTGCAGGAATTCCTGGTTTTTCCGGTTTTCCAGCTCCTGTATTTTTTTATCGGTAATATCGTTGACCAGGGCTACTACGATCATTTCTTTATCTACGGGTTCAATCACCGGGAACACGGTGAGGTCGAAGTATACTTCGCGTCCTACCGTGGTCCAGCGTTTGTCCTGTGAGAAGTCGATGCGTTTTTCCACGCGCAGGGACTTATTTTCTTCCAGGGCCTGGAGGAAGAGTTTATCCAATTCGAACATGGTGGCCAGGCTATCGTTCATGACATTGAAGGGCTGGCGCATCATAGTGGGATGTGGCGATTGGAAGAACTGCCGCTGGGTTTGATTAATGCGGCGTATAAAGCCGAAGTTATCAAACTGTATATACCCTATGGGCAGGTTTTCGATGATATTATCGAGGAGTCTTTCGCTTTTTTGGAGGCTGAGTTCCGAGAGCTTTTTTTCCGTGATATCGTCCAGTATGAGGAAGATATTGACCATATTCCGCTGTGGATCGGTGAGTGGGAAGATGGTGGCTTCAAAGTATACCGGGTATAGCCTGGTAATGTTTTCGTTGGTTTTTTCGCGATAGCTGAGGAGCACTTCCCGTTTGAGTGTTTTGCCGGTTTTACGGACTTCATCAAACATTCCCACGAGGCCATTGAGGCGGTAGAATGGATCTTCCAGCCAGTTGTAGCCGGGTTTGGTGAAGAAGGCGTGTGTTTCTCCCCATATTTCCCGCTGGCGGGTATTGAGGTCGAGGCTATTCCCTTCGGGAGAAAACTGCTGGAGGCCGAGTGGAAGATTTTCAAGTACCTGGCTATAGTAGGGTTCATTCTGTGCCCGTTTGATTTCAGCGAGTTTGCGGGCGGTGATGTCCATGCCGATGAGTATACAATGGGCCATAGTACCGTCTTCCTGCATGAAAGGGCTGATACCGGCTTCGAGCCAGAGTGGTTGTTGGTCTGGTTTCAGGAAGCAGATTTGTTCCTGTACAGGCTGACCAGCGAGCAGGGATGTCCAGATGCGTTGCCATTGCCGGGGATCGGCAGGCGGAAGTATGCTGATAGCGGGCTGCCCAACCAATGCTTCCGCTGGTTGTTGTAATGCCGTTACCACCTGCGTATTTACCGCAGTCACTGTTCCCACAGTGTTGATTGTAACAGAGAGTGCACAGGCATTAATGGCGGATTCAAGATGTTGCAAGTGCCGGTAATGCTGTTCCAGCATAACTACATTCATATGATAGCAGTGACTAAGATCGTTGTGTCCCGAATGCCGAAAGTAGACATAATATAATAAAAAACACTATTGCACAGGTAAAAGTAATAAAATGTTCCGGAAAGGTCAATTCCTTATAAAATCGCTATTAACAAGGGGAAGCGCGCATCAAGTACATCATTTATCCACTAGCTGTGGATTTTCAGTTTTTTCAAATTGTTAAACGATCAATATCTTTGGGACAACTTATTACATTAACATTTTTACTTAAATATCAAGAGATGAAAGTTTTGATTATCATGGGTTCTGAGAGTGACAAGCCAGTGATGGAAGAATCGCAGAAGCACCTTCAATATTTTGGCATCGGGAACGAGATGATCGTAGCTTCAGCACATCGGAATCCGGATAAAGTAAGAGAATTGTGTATAACCGCACAGGAGAAGGGATTTGGCGTAATTATTGCCGCAGCGGGCATGGCAGCAGCCTTACCGGGAGTGGTATCTGCTTACACTTCGCTGCCTGTTCTGGGAGTTCCTCTGGATGGCGGTTTACCTGGTGGTGTTGATGCGTTGTATTCTATCGTGCAAATGCCTGCGGGTTTACCCGTTGGTACGCTGGCAGTAGGTAAAGCAGGTGCCCGTAACGCAGCTATCCTGGCCGCCCGCATTCTTGCTTTAGGTAATAAGGATATTGCCGCTAAAGTGGAGTCCTTCAAGCAGAATGGGTACAGAATTTAGTGATAGCTTAACAATTGCGTCCTCCAGGTTATACAAGATTTAAATATATTCGATACGAACAGCGATTTCCTGGACAATTAAATCATAGAATCATTGACTGAATCCATTATCAATTTAGACAGTATTAATCCCATTGAGTTTTTCGGCGTTAACAACGGAAAGCTCGATCTGCTGAAAAAGAAATTCCCATTGCTGAAGATCCTATCCAGGGGCACCCAGTTAAAATTGAGTGGGGCACCGGAAGAAGTGGCTACAGCGGAGGAAAAAATCAGTCAGATTGTGAAGTACCTGGAACGGAATGGTAATCTTACGGAGAACTATTTTGAGCAGATACTAGGAGATGAGGAGGGCACGAGAATCGATAATTTCAGTGAGCGTAACCCCAATGAGGTATTGGTGTTTGGTCCTAACGGTCGTACAGTAAGGGCGCGTACATCTAACCAGAAGAAGATGGTGGCTATGGCGGAAAAGAATGACATTATTTTCGCGATAGGTCCGGCTGGTACTGGTAAAACCTATACGGCAGTGGCATTAGCGGTACGCGCATTGAAAAACAAAGCGGTTAAAAAGATTATTCTGACACGTCCTGCCGTGGAAGCCGGTGAAAGCCTGGGCTTCCTGCCGGGAGATCTGAAAGAAAAAATTGATCCTTATCTGCGTCCGCTGTATGATGCGCTGGACGATATGATCCCGGCTGAAAAGCTGAGTTATTATATGACCAACCGTGTTATTGAAATTGCCCCGCTGGCGTATATGCGCGGCCGTACCCTGGATAATTCCTTTATTATCCTGGATGAGGCACAAAACGCCACTGATTTACAGATCAAGATGTTTCTAACCCGTATTGGCGCTTCTGCACAGGCCATCATCACTGGTGACCTTACCCAGATAGATTTACCTAAAAATCAGCAATCCGGTCTGGAAAGAGCCACCCGAATCCTTCGTAACATTGAAGGGATAGGGCATGTGGAACTTGATGAAGAAGATGTGGTAAGACATCGCCTGGTAAAAGCAATCATCAAGGCATACGACGCTAACAAGGACAAATAAACCGATTTATTACCGGCTATTTTGTGAGGCCTGTTACGCTTCCGGGCAGCTCCCGGCAGCCGAATCTGTACCTGGCAAAATAGCCGGATTATCAAATATTAACTCTTTGTTAACGGCGTTTACCGTAAGTTCACCTGTTTTTACGTTGAGGGAAAATTCAGTCCGGGAGCCTGTGAATAAGCGTAGCTGTAGTCGTAAGACTTTGCAGAATTGAAGTTTACCCCTATTTTTGTTGTGATATATTATAATTATCGACCGCATGACCAATTTTTTTCGAATCATGACACTGGCATTGACTACAACCTTCCTGCTGGGCAGTTGTAAGAAGAGGGCTACCCCAGAAGAGGTAGCGCTGGCCTTTATGCATGCCATTCAGGATTCGAACTACGACCAGGCAAGGGATTATGCCACCAAAGAATCCCAACAGGTAATACAGATCTATGCTATTTTCGATGGCCGCCGCAGTGGTGCAGAAAGAGAGAAAATTAAAAATGCGAAGATAGAAGTGGTGAATATAGAAGAGAATGGCGACAAAGCGGCTGTCACCATCCTGAATTCATCTGCCCACCAGAAAGAAGTGCTACAAATGGTGAAGGAAAACGGACAGTGGAAAATTTCCCTGACCTTCGACAGCATCATTCCTAATTACGCGCCACAAACTGGCAACACATTTGACTCCACCACTGTACTGCCGGCTGATACCGCATCTTCCGCCGGCGCTATACTGCCTGAAACTAAATAATTTTCTCCCCCTTTGGCTTTTTGTACAAAAGGAGGATAATTTTTAGCTATTAACAGCCAGTTACCTTAATTTTGCCACGCATTAATGATTGAATGTGTGGCTTATTTCCTGTTTTTACTTAACGGAACCTTTTGACCATATCTTCATGAAAAGTGAGGTGAGTGTTTTATTCACTTTTCAGCATTAATCCAATATTGAACAATAAACCTTAAAGTAAAGTAGATTATTATGATGACAAATCCCTGGCACAGTGTGAATCCCGGTTCTGAAGTGCCTAACATTGTAAATGCCATTATAGAGATTCCAAAGGGATGCCGTGCCAAATATGAACTGGATAAAGAAAGCGGTTTACTAAAACTGGACCGCGTACTGTATTCATCTGTATACTACCCTGCCAACTACGGATTTATTCCACAATCTTATTGCGATGACCACGATCCACTGGATATCCTGGTGCTCTCTCAAATAGAATGCGTACCTATGTGCATCATTGAAGCCAAAGTAATTGGTGTGATGCAGATGATAGATGGTGGTGAAGCAGATGACAAAATCATCGCAGTAGCTGCCAATGATATGAGTGTAAACCATATTAACGATATTTCCGAGTTACCTCCTCACTTCATTGATGAAATGCGTCATTTCTTCGAGGAGTATAAAAAACTGGAAAAGAAAACCGTGGTGGTAGAAGAATTCCAGAACAAAGCAAAAGCAGAAGAAATTATTGTAAAGAGCTTCGAAGATTACCGTAAGATTTTCAAACAGAGCTGATAAGAGCTGAAGGCTCAAAGCCGAAAGCAAAAAGCTATTGAGGCGAATGACCTTTGCGAATATTAAAATCGCATCGATTATTCGCCTCAATAGCTTTTTGCTTTCGGCTTTATGCTTTTCGTTCTTAAAAGAATCGTTTTATAATCCGCAGCCGGTGTGTACGAAGGCCTGTATCCCGGTTAATGATCCCTTCGTTATCGATGTCATCGATGCGTACTTTACCGGAAGAGTGGATGATTTCATGGTCGTTGAGGAGGATGCCCACATGCGTGATGCGTCCCTCTTCATTATCAAAAAAGGCCAGGTCGCCCAGGTGCGCCTCTTGCAGGAATCCCACTAATTGCCCCTGTCCGGCCTGTTGATATGCATCCCGGAGCAGGGAGATACCTGAGAGTTTAAACACGTTTTGTGTAAAGCCGGAACAATCCACGCCAAACACGCTGGTGCCTCCCCAGAGGTAGCCGGTATTTAAAAACTGTTCCGCAGCTGCTTTAAGTGCGGCAACATCTACAGAATTGTTGTTATTTAGCGAAACTGGTTTATCTTCGAATCCTACGGTAATAGAACCCCATTGAACGGCTGTGTCGCCGTGTCCTTTCACCAGGCAACCGAAAGGCACCTGCATTGGCAGCCCGTTCATCGTTACGCGATTTACCCAACCCGGCAGATACCTGGTAGCCGGTTCCAGGAAAAGCGCTTCGTCAATGGTTTCCAGGTGGGCGGCGGTGACCCACCCCATATATCCGTCGTATTGATTTTTTACTTGTACCCAGCCATCTGGAGCTGTATCAATAACAGATACAGCAGCGCCCCATAACAGCTGGGAAATCATTTCACTTCTGTGTGAGGCCGTTCCCCGCAATGGCGCAACTGGCACAGTTACAATGGCGTATGGCATATTAATTGTATAAATCCGTTTTGTTATTCAATAATATTATGCGCTGAATGAACTTTTTCCGCTTTTGTACGTAAATATAAAGTAATAAGTTTATGCAACAACAGTTAACCAATTTATCGGACAAAGAGTTAATATCCCGCGCCAGAAAACAACATGACCGCGAGGCAGAAGGCGTATTGATGGATAGGTACAGCCATCTGCTGGTTGCGGTTACCCTTCCTCATTTAAGTCAGCAATCCAACCTGGACCCTAACGTAGTCTTTCCTTCCCTTCTCCAAAGATTAAGTGCCAGTCTTAAAACCCAGACGATCTACAAGGTAAACGAATGGATTTTACATATACAGAAAGGGTATCTTAGTAAACCAGAGAAAAATACGCCCTTCTACCCATCACGCGATGGCAGAGATTTACTCCATATCGAAAATACTGTAGATAAAGCCGCTACTAATATTATCGACCGGCAGGACCTGATAGTACGGCTGGAACAGGCTTTACAGCGACTTAACGCCGACGACCGGGCACTCATCACGCAATTCTATCTTGAAAATAAACCTTTTGCCGACCTTTCCGCTACCACCGGTATCTCCAGGGAAAAACTGAGAACACAGCTGAAAGCCGCCAAAGGAAAACTTGCCAAGCTATTTATGAATGGATATGTTAAGTAGTAAACCGAATAATGATAAAGTACTAAAGATTTTTTCTACGATCCGTTGCCTCAGCAGGGATCAGCTGCCACGTTACCTGGAAGGCCGGTTGACAGATGTAGAAAAACACCTGGTAGAGCAGCATCTCACAGATTGCGACCTGTGCTTTGATGCCTTACAGGCATTGGAAAAGGAAGAAAGTACAGAAAGATACCAGGACCTGACCAATAAGCTGCAACGCTATGTACATAGCAGCATTCAGCCTGTTTCCCACACGCAGAAGATAGCCCAGTATACCCGCAAGGAAAGGAATAAAGAGCATATGCTGGCGTACTTCTGGATCGTTGCTTTTATCGGGCTCGGTATAGGCAGCGTATATGTAATGCGTGGCCATATCCGGAACCAGCCGCCACCCATGCATGTAATGGCCAGTGTGCCCGCCAGGGATAGTGCCGCTGCTACTGCCGCCACCGGTAATCCGCCGGTAGTAACGCCCGTAAATCATACTACTGCGCCAGCACCAGCACCGGAAGCCTCCCATACGGCACCAGCCACACCACCGGCAAAACCAATCCTGGCGGCAGCCGCGAAGCCTGTAGATTCTGCGGCGTTGAAGAAAGCAGCCGCTCTGAAAGCTGCGCAACATAAAGCTGCGGCAGACAGTATCCGCAAAGCACAGCAGGCTAACCTGCTGAAGCAAAAGCAGGATTCCATCCGTAAAGCCGCAGCGGATAAGGCAAATAAAGATGATAAAGCCAAAGACGATGACACCAAGACGCCAGCAAAACCAGATAATAAGCCTGCCCAGGTAGCCAAGGAACAAAAGGCGCCAGAACCGGCTAAAAAAGAATCAGCCGCCGCCTCCCCCATCAACAGTGACGAATACCTTTATAAAGCCGCCATGGTATACCAGCAACAAGGTAACCTGGGCGAAGCAATCGACAGGTACCGCAGACTGGAATCTGTCAGTTCCGGCAAATACGTGGAACTGGCCCGCTATCAACTCGCTATCTGCTATCGCAGCAAAGGACAAATGGGCAAAGCCCGCCGCATGTTCCGTGAAGTGATACGCATGGACGGCAGCATGAAAGACGCCGCCAAGCAAGCGCTGGATAGCATGTAAACTTTTTATATCAAAAAATAATATGGATTTTTGTGAATGCTGCATCTAGTATGCAGCATTCCATTTATTAGCCTGTGAATAATCCAGCCATACAACAACTAACAGACCAGGAGCTATTACAGCGGTTCAAAGCTGACAACAACAGTGATTGGATCGGTGTGCTGTTTGATCGCTATGCCCTGCTACTGCTGGGTATATGCATGAAGTACCTGAAGAATGAAGAAGATGCACGGGATGCCGTGCAACAAATCTTTCTCAAGATGTTGTCCGACATCCATAAACATGAGATACAATATTTCAGGGCCTGGATACACCAGGTAACCAAAAACTACTGCCTGATGCAGCTGCGGCAAAAACATATGAAATACAAGGAAGAAATTTCCGACAAGCATATGGGAGGCATCGCAGCGGAACAGGAAGATAAGCGGGTATACCAGGAAAAGGATTTGCTGCTGGAAAATATGGAACAGGCCATGAACCAGTTGAGTCCTGAGCAACGGGACTGTGTGCGGCTATTTTATCTGGAGAAGAAATCTTACCAGGAAATAGCTGATCAAACGGGGTATAGTTTACTACAGGTGAAAAGCTATATTCAAAATGGCAAGCGAAACCTGAAACTTTTACTGGAAAAACAACAACGCGCAAATAAAAGTTAATTTGCATCCATAGTGATATGAACGAGCATTTCAACGATATCTTTTCAACAACACGCTGTCTTTCACAACAGCAGCTACTGGACTATGTGCAGGGTAAGCTGACGGCTGAAGAACAACATGAAGTAGAAATGCACCTGTCTGATTGTGAGCTTTGCAGCGATGCACTGGAAGGGCTGGAAGCTATAAAAGATAAGGAAAAGATCCCCGGGTGGATCCGACAGATGAAATGGGAGCTGTTGAAAAAACTACGTACCCGTTACCGCTCCCGGAGAAAATCTGAAAATTATATATACCTGGCCGTTATTATCCTCTGTATACTTTTCTTATTACTGGCACTTTTCTGGGCCTATCATTTTTCTACTGTTAACAGGAGCTAATATTAATAGGAGCTAAAAGCTATTGAAGCGAATACCTTACAGATATTAGTTGCACTGGTCATTCGCGTCAATAGCTTTTAGCATTATGCCTTCTGATTTAATATAATGTCTTATCCCCTTTCTCTTTCCAGTCGCTGAATACATCCAGGGCAGCGGCTTCCGGCATAGCAATCAGCGGAATCTTTTTATCGGTATGCGGCACATTTATTTCCCGGTAAATGAATGAATCATCAAAATCGATCGCAGCGGCATCTTCCTTGGTATTGGCATAATATACCCGTTGCGGGCGCGCCCAGTAAATGGCGCCCAGGCACATAGGACATGGCTCGCAGGAGGTATAGATCTCACAATCGTGTAACTGGAAAGTACCCAGCTTTTTACAGGCAGCACGAATCGCGACTACTTCTGCATGCGCTGTTGGATCAGTATCACAAAGCACCTGGTTCCATCCCTCTCCCACTATCTCATCACCTCTTACAACAATAGATCCAAAAGGTCCGCCGTCGCCATTTTCCATGCCCCTGCGGGACAACGCTATAGCATGCTGCATAAATCTTCTTTCTCTTTCTCCCGGCATATCGTTTAAGTTTTGATTCTTTCAAATTTACTGAAAGCGACTGATAAAACCCGCCTCAACGCGGTATAAGTACAGACCATAAAAAAGCCCCGCGAAGAATCGCGGGGCTTATCGTTAACTATGTATCGTCGTATTTAGAATTACTTGTTTCTTATTACTACTACGCCATCAAACACATCAATCAACACTGGTTTCGATTTGTCAATGTCGCCTGCGAGAATTTTCTTACTGAGCAGGTTAATGATTTCTTTCTGAATGAGACGTTTCAGCGGTCTTGCTCCAAACTGCGGGTCGTAACCTTGAACAGAGAGGTATTCGAGCGCATAATCAGAAAATTCCAATATCATGCCATTTTTTGCTACCATGTCCTTCAGTTGTTGTAACTGAATGTTAATTATTCCTTTAATTTCATTTCTCATCAAAGGCTGGAACATGATTACTTCATCTACCCTGTTCAGGAACTCCGGACGGATGGTTTGTTTCAGCAATGACATCACTTCTTCCTTCGTTTTATCTACTACTTCCTCCCTATTGGCATCCGTAATCTTTTCAAAGTTTTCCTGGATGATATGACTACCCATATTGCTGGTCATGATGATGATCGTATTTTTGAAATTCACCACCCTGCCCTTGTTATCGGTGAGTCGTCCATCGTCCAGTACCTGTAACAAAATGTTAAAGGTATCCGGGTGTGCTTTTTCGATTTCATCGAGCAGTACCACTGAATATGGTTTACGGCGCACGGCTTCTGTGAGTTGTCCACCTTCATCATATCCAACATATCCCGGAGGCGCTCCTACCAGCCGGCTTACAGAGTGCTTTTCCTGGTATTCGCTCATGTCGATGCGGGTCATCATGTTTTCATCATCGAACAGGTACTCTGCCAATGCCTTGGCCAATTCTGTTTTACCTACACCGGTAGTACCCAGGAAGATAAAAGAGCCAATAGGTCGGCGCGGGTCCTGTAATCCTGCACGGCTGCGGCGAATAGCATCAGATACTGCGATGATGGCTTCATCCTGTCCTACTACCCGTTGGTGCAGCTCTTCTTCCAGGTGCAACAATTTATCTTTTTCACTCTGCATCATTTTAGATACGGGGATACCAGTTGCTTTTGCCACATTTTCTGCGATATCCTCTGCATCTACTTCCTCTTTAAGAAGACGTTTATGATTGGCAGATATTTTATTCAATTCTTCGGTCAGGTCGGTTACCAGTTTTTCCTTTTCTTTCACCTTACCATAGCGGATTTCGGCTACGCGTCCAAAATCGCCGTTGCGTTCGGCCTGTTCAGCTTCCAGCTTCAGGTTTTCGATTGCTGACTTGGCGTTCTGTATCTGGTCTACTACTTCTTTTTCCGCTTGCCATTTAGCTTTGAAGGTGTTGCGTTCTTCACCGAGGCGGGCAATTTCTTCCCCTAGTTCACGCAGTTTATCTTCATCGTTTTCGCGCTTAATTGCTTCTCTTTCGATTTCCAGTTGCCTGATCCTTCTTTCCAGCTCATCCAGTTCTTCCGGCATGGAGTTCATTTCCAGCCTGAGCTTTGCTGCGCTTTCATCAATCAGGTCGATGGCCTTATCTGGTAAAAAGCGGTCGGTAATATAGCGGTGTGATAATTCAACGGCGGCAATAATAGCTTCGTCTTTGATCAGCACATGGTGATGACTTTCATACTTTTCTTTCAGTCCGCGTAAGATGGAGATCGCATCTTCTACAGAAGGTTCGTCTACCAGTACTTTCTGAAAGCGGCGTTCGAGCGCTTTATCTTTCTCAAAATATTTCTGGTATTCATTGAGCGTGGTAGCACCGATAGCGCGGAGTTCCCCTCGTGCCAGCGCTGGTTTCAGGATATTAGCCGCATCCATGGCTCCTTCCATTGCACCGGCGCCGATCAGGGTGTGAATCTCATCTATAAAAAGGATGATTTCCCCGTTGCTTTCGGCTACTTCTTTTACCACACCTTTCAATCTTTCCTCAAACTCACCACGGTATTTAGCGCCGGCCATGAGGGCTCCCATATCGAGGGCATAGATGATTTTGGATTTCAGGTTTTCCGGTACGTCACCGTTAATGATCCTGTGTCCAAGGCCTTCTACGATGGCGGTTTTACCTACACCAGGCTCCCCAACCAGGATGGGATTATTTTTTGATCTGCGGGAAAGAATATGTAATGTTCTGCGGATTTCCTCATCACGGCCAATTACAGGATCGAGTTTCCCTTCCCGGGCCATTTCATTGAGGTTCTTCGCATATTTCTGTAAGGTATTATATTGATTACCGCCCGTCTGTGAATTAACCGTATCGCCTTTGCGCAGCTCTTTGATAGCGGCTTTCAGTCCTTTTTCGGTTAGTCCGGCGTCTTTTAACAATTTAGCAGTATCGTCGCTACCACCAAGAATGCCGAGCAGCAGGTGTTCCACACTTACAAACTCATCTTTAAACTCCTTGATGGCAGCGCCGGCGCGGAGTATTGTGTTGTTAGCATCGCGGCTAAGGGTTTGACCACCTTCTCCACCTACGATGCGGGGATATTTATTGATCTGCTCATTGAGTTTACTGGTAACAAACGACGTATTCACATCGTTTTTCTTCAGTAAATATTCAATAGGACTATCTTCATCATTTAATAAAGCCTTCAGCAGATGCCCGGTTTCGATGGACTGGTTCTGATTGTTAAAGGCCAGTTGCTGTGCTTGTTGCAGTATTTCCTGCGATTTTATAGTGAAATTATTCAAATTCATATCTAGTTATTTTTCTCCTTTTTTTGATGTCATCAAACATGTTTAGGTAACAACAAACCCTGATCCAATGTTGTATATCCGGAAATTATGACATATACAATAAAGTTTTACTGCATTTTTAGCAGAAAGAGAAGGAGGAGACTGCTATTTTTTCAGGTTCACAGTATATCTGAAGCTTGGGCGGGCGAGATGTACTGCGTTAGAGATCAATTCATTAATTGAGGAAAAGCAGGTATTCCCGGTAATATGCCAGGTTAATTCTGACAGAATCAAACAACACGGCCGACTCTGTTGTTATAAAATTCCTGTGACGGCATAGTGGTATACCCATAGAGAAGTATCAAATCTAAGCAATACATTCCTCATTATTAAACCCTACAATTATGTCTTTCGATTTACTGGAAAGCGCCAAGAACATTTTCAACAACAATGTAGTTAGTCAGGCTTCCTCACAACTTGGAGAGAGTGAAGGAGGTATTCAGAAAGCATTAAGTGGAATTGTGCCGGTGGTATTAAGCGGACTGTTAAACAAGGCCGGATCATCGGGTAATGCGGGCAGTTTACTGGACATGGTAAAAGGAGTAGCCGGGGATGCCAATCCAGGCGCTGTAGCCGGTGCGATCCAGGGTGGTGCAGGTGGTTTACTCGCCAAGGGGGCAGACCTGCTGCGCAGTTTATTCGGTGAAAAAGTTGATGCTATTATCAGTATGGTGTCTAATTTTGCGGGGATAAAGGAATCATCGGCCGGTACGTTACTACAATCAGCGGCGCCAGCCACATTAGGTACCGTGGGGCAATATGCGGTACAAAACAATCTCACGCCCAATTCATTTCTATCATTATTGGATACTCAAAAAGATAAGATCCTGGGCGCTATACCAGGAGGATTGAATATCGCCGGCATACTGGGCCTGGGCAGCATTGGAGAGCTAGGAAAGAAGCTCGGGGGACTTGCCAGCGGCCTTGGCAGCGCCGCCACTACCACTGCCGGTGCAGTAAACCTGAAACAAGCCAACAGCAGTAATCGCTGGATATGGTCGCTGTTATTGATATTGATTGCCATCATACTACTGTGGTACCTGATGCGGGGTTGCGGTGGCAATAAAACAGGTACCACTACTACCGATAGTATCAGCACCGGGCAGCTGGCAGATTCCGCTTCTATGACCGTACCGAGTCCGACCGCGGCAGCTACCACCCGGGAAAGCATTAAAGTCACGCTACCAGATGGTACCGTACTGGATGCGTTCAAAGGAGGTATAGAAGACCAGTTGGTCGCCTTCCTGAAAGATGATAGCCGCAAGCCAGGCAAAGATGTATGGTTTGATTTCGACAACCTCAATTTCAAAACCGGTAGTGCAGAATTAACAGAAGAAAGTATGAAGCAGGTAGGTAATATTGCCGCTATTCTGAAAGCCTTCCCGAAATCGAAAATCAAAATAGGCGGTTATACCGACCGTACCGGCGATAGTACCGCCAATCTCCGTCTTTCTAAAGAACGGGCAACATCTGTGCTAACGGCATTGAAGAAACAAAACGCCAATGAAGCCCAGCTGTTGGGAGCAGAAGGCTATGGTTCACAATTTGCCAAAGCTGCCGCAGATGCGCCGGATGAAGAACGGAAAAAAGACAGACATATTTCTGTAAGCGTGAGGGAAAAATAAATGTTGAGCAGAAAGCAGAAAGGAGAAAGCTATTGTGGAGAATGATTAAAGCGAATTTTAAATACTCGCTAAGTTCCTCTCCGCAATAGCTTTCTCCTTTCTGCTTTATGCTTTCTACTACTCTTTCACCAATACCAACCGGTTTCTATCTGCCCGGTAAATACCACCATAAAACTTCACGAGCTCCGGGTATTCTGCAGCAGGGAATGTACCCGACTGCCGTTCCATTTTTCGTATATAAGTTACCGTATTGCCTTTTAATAGGACAGAGGCGCTATAGTTCCCAAATTTTGAAGACAGGCTTACAGGTGTTGGTACTGATTCCGGCTTATACCCTACAGGGAGGATGATCTCTACGGAATCAATGTCGCGGTAGGCCATATTCAACCGGATATCCGATTGACGGGTTGTATCAAGTTCCAACTTTATTCCATCGCGGGCGAAAATATTGGGAGTGATAAACATTCGTTTACCCGTTACCGTGGCATAGTTATTCCCTTTTACCTTTATCATCTCCTCAATAGCCGGGGTGGCAGTTTCCAGCTCTTTATAATTATAATCTACAATATCATAGCTCGACAGTCCCAAGCCTTTCCGCAACATTTCCAGTTGCTTTTCCCGGCTCAGGCGATGAATTGCATTGCGTAAATCATCCTGTTGGAGACCACTGGTCACTTTTATTGCGCTCAGCATCATGTTTCCACTGGAATCTACGGTAGCATTAATATGGCGGATTTGTTGGTTACAATCCATGCCATACACAGGTGTTCTTACTAGTTTACTATCTTTTTCATCCAGCAGTAATACGGGCCTGTTGTCTGTAAAACCTCCCAGGTAGCCGGCAGGCAAATAGGGATCGGTGCATTCCAGCCAGGTGGTGTCCTTCTCACCGGGCACACACAGGATGGCGTGGTTGAACTGGGAAGATGGAAAGTCCTCACGGATAGTATGTGCATTTTCGCCTGCCTTTGCGAATACACAATTGGATTTGATACCTGCTTCTTTCAATAATGCCATCATGTAGTTGGATAATGCTTTACAATCACCGTAGCCTTTAGTAGCTACCGAAGCCGCATCAAAAGTTTGCCACCCTCCTATTCCCAGCTGTATGCTAATGTAGCGGTTGTTGCGCTGCATAAACTTGTAGAGTGTTTTTATCTTTTCTTCCCGGCTATGCAGTCCGTCGGTCAGTTCATGCACTTTTGCTTTGGCGGCATCAGGTAACACATCCCGGCCGGCATTGAGCTGGTAAAAAAAAGTGCCCAGTCCTTTCCAGGAATTTGAGTTGCCCTTATACTTATCCAATTCAAAATCAGTAGTGCCCAAGAATACCGCAGGTGTACGGCGGTAAAACTCCACGGCATTTAACTCTGGTTTTAGCGCTTTGATCTGTTTTATTTCCCAGGCGTATGTTTTGGTATCCCTATTGGTAGTGATAACTGGTTCCCCGTTGTATAAATAGCTGCGGAAGCGCAGGGTAAAATCGGCTGGTGCCGTTACTTTCAGGGTACTTTGTTCTACTGTACAATCGCTATTTGATTGTGGTATCCAGGTGGGAATCGAAAGGGTGCTGTAAGAGCGTTCACTGATTTCATATTCTATCGTATAGGGGTATACGTTATAATAGAATTGATGCACTTTTATGCGCTCATCCGTCATCAGGCTCCCATCATCTACTGCGCTCAGGTCTTTGATATCGCTTTGTTTGAGGCGTTTTACCTGTTTTCCTTCCGCATCATAGAGACTACCGCTGATACCAAGTATTTCGCTGAGCTTACTGTAGGAAACGGCCAGTTTGGCGTAATTGGCGCCTGCTTCATCCAACACGGTAATAACGTAGTGCCGGTTGACACGCACATCCGTGAGATCGTTTATCCGGATGGTCGTTTCTTCCAGGCGCTTAACGATGTGTGCATTCTCTTTCAGAGCGGCAGGAATGGTTTTCACCGGGTATTCGGGATCGCCCGCCCATGCGGGCCGGGCAGCCACAGCAAGCAACACTGCGGCGATGGTTGTTAACAGGTTATGCATACGTTATTTCTTCTTCTTTAATACAATCTGTTCTGCTTCCTTCTTTACGATCAGGTCGTAGAATTCCCGCAGGCCGCTATAGTCTTCGGGCATAAAGTTAGCCTTCGTCAGCTTGATGCGGCAACGCAATTGTATATGGTCTTCTACCTGTTGGACCATGTATTGAAATACGCCTTCCGTTTCATTAAAGTTGGCGATCGCAGATTTAGGCAATTCATCTACCACGTAGCCATCGGGAACGTCCATATTGAAAGAATAGATTTCATCAGAAACGCCGGTCATTTCTACGGGGAATTTGCGTTCCATGGAGGTGAACGGATTCGATTTGTAAGCTTCTCCCATCAATGGATTGATGTACACAATATCATCTCCTCCTACCTGCATTTTGAACTCATATTTTGTCATCACGGGTAATTCCAGGCTGTCAATATCTTCAATTTCTTTGCTGGTCAGTTCAATTTCGCCGGTATAGGACTTTGCGATCTTTTTGAAATACTCATCGCGGCCTTTGGCTTTTATCTGTTCCCGGATGTCATACGATTCAAAGTAGGTGGGCCTTTGCATGAATGTTCCGGCTACCGCGCCATTTTCTATTTTTCCCAGCAACACCGATGTAAATTTCTGTTCCCGCAAGGAATCTGCATTTAAAAACACAGGGGTGGCAAATTCGTCGATGGTTCTGGCGGCGCCGTTATAGCATACCGGCGGCAATTTTCCGAAGCCCATCAGGGGTTCCGATGCATCCAGGTCATGAGATTCTTCTCCGATAGTTAAGTGCACTACCATGTAGTTAAAGCGGGTGAGCAAAGGATAAAACTGGTACACATAGCCGTTGTCGCGGGTACTGAGCAGCACCGGATCTGCTTTCAGACCGGCTTTGCGGAGCATGGCGGTCAGCAGCACGTTTACTTCCACGACGTTACCGCTCTTCCCGGAAAACACTGTTTTCAGGGATTTCTCCATCCACAGGGCACTGTGGTCGGTACAGGTATAATTATTACGTACCCAGTTATAAATCCGTTGTGCTTTTTCCTGGTCCGTTTTGGCACCTTTCACCAGGTCTTCTACCGTGCCGGAAAGGAAGCCGTTGTTGTTATTGAGTACGCCGCCCAGGTCTTCCGTTTTCATCAGGTCTTTCATCAGTTCTTCCCAGGAGCTCTGTACGGGTTTCCGGGCTTCGTTGGGCCAGTTGTAGGCCGACAGCTGGAATTCTATTTTGCGTACATAGTTATCGACAGTGGTGATGAAGCTTTCGGGGTGAATAGCCGGAATTTCTTTAACGGCCCAGTGGTAGGTGGTTACGCCCGGTGTTACCGTAACCATGTCGGAGGGACCGGCTGCGCCGCTACGCTCCGTGCGGAAGGAAAAGGTAACCCTGCTGTAGTCTTTTTTTTCTATGGCAAACTTCTCATACCCCTGCGGAATGAGCATATAGTCGAAATATTCCGGGATGGCTACGCTATATTCGCTCCAGAGGCGGGGATATTCTCCCTGGAAAGTCCAGGAGCGCAGGTAACGGTAGAATGGAGAAGCCACCGTATAAGCATATTCTATGATTGTACCTTCCTTTACAGCCGGCAGTGTAAACTTCTTTACCAGCAGGGATTTGTCCTGCTTATCGTTAAAGATGTTTTTACTATCCATCCGGGTTTCCACCACTTCCCCGTTTTCCAGGTTATAGGCGGCGGCTTTGAGGTTGAGGAGTTTCTCTTCCCGGGTATCTCCTTTGTAGAGGGGTACTCTCACCGTGGCCACGTCGAAGCCATTTTTATCCACGATTTTCACGCGGCGGTGTACTTTATAGACCAGGCGCAAGTCGCCGCCATCTGCTTCAAAGGCAGAAGATCCTATTTCCGACAGTACGATCGCGTGGGCGCCGGTATCTTTCTCAAATCTTTTGTCGGTAAATTCTTCTTTGGAGACTTTCCCGAATTTTATTTTTCCATTTTCCTGGGCCAGGGCACTCAGGGACAACAAACCGCTTACCACGCAGGTAAGCAAACAAGGGATATAACGCATACAGTTACAAGGCATAGGGTAATTATGCTACATGAAGGTATAAAAATTCATGTAATTTTGCGGAGATGACCCATACTTTATTCATAAAGCAGCTGGCAAAGGAGCTGGGATTTGATCACTGTGGTATAGCTCGTGCGGAGCAACTGGATGATGATGCGCGTCGGCTGGAGTCCTGGCTGAATAAGGGCATGCACGGCAACATGCAGTATATGGAAAACCATTTCGACAAGCGGATAGATCCCCGGAAGTTGGTAGACGGCGCCCAGTCGGTGATTACGCTGCTGTTCAATTATTTCCCTTCTGCCCAGCAGCGGGCGGATGCTCCCCGTATCTCCAAGTATGCTTACGGTCATGATTATCACGAGGTGATCCGGGCCAGGTTAAAGACTATGCTGCTGCGGATGCAGGAGCATATCGGGCCGGTGCAGGGGCGCGGGTTTGTAGATTCGGCGCCGGTATTGGAGCGGGCCTGGGCGCGGCGTAGCGGGCTTGGCTGGATAGGCAAAAATGGGAGCCTGATCCACAAACAGGCAGGTTCTTTTTTCTTTATAGCCACGCTGATCACCGATATTCCCCTGGACTACGACGGTCCGGTGGGCGACTACTGCGGGTCGTGTACACGCTGCCTGGATGCTTGTCCTACCCAAGCGCTGGTAGCGCCAGGCGTAGTAGACGGCAGCAAATGTATTTCCTACTTTACTATAGAGCTGAAAGATCAGCTGATACCGGAGAAGATGAAGGGGCAGTTTGACGATTGGATGTTTGGCTGTGATACGTGCCAGGACGTATGTCCCTGGAATCGTTTCTCCAAAGCGCACCAGGAGGCGGAGTTCAGCCCGATTCCGGCTGTCCTGAATTTCACTACCCGTGACTGGGAAGAGCTGACAGAAGAAGCCTTTAAAACCATTTTCCGCCATTCTCCCCTGAAGCGCAGTAAGTTTGCCGGGATCCGCAGGAACCTGCAATTCCTGGGACACTAGCCATTATCGTCTTATTTTAGATAGCAGCCATTTGGTGAGATCCACGGCTGCTCCGTAATTTTCATAATCAGGCGTAAGCCTTTCCCCATTTACATATTCATTATAAAACCAGGGATCGCCAACCGCAAACACGGTGCCTTTACCTACGGCTGCAACGGCCATAATCACATGGCCGCCGTTTTCATATACTGCCCTGGCAGGCCTTTTCAGCGTGAGGGTAGATAGCTCCTTGATATATACTTTGTTTACACCGGAAAATATTTCATGTCCAGGCGGGATTTTAAAAGCGCCCTGTGTCCAGTTACGGCCCTGTACGCGGTTTTTGCTGTCGCCGTTGAAATGGATACCGAATTTTTCACTGAGTTTATTAAAATGGATAAAGTCGGCATTTAGCGAGTCATTTTCCATCAATACCAGTACGCCACCAGCTTTCACCCAGTTATAAATTTCGCGGGCATCCTTTTCATTCATGTAATTAGGATGTGGCGATTCGGTGTCTGTATCCGGGTCGATGATCATATAAATATCAGTATGCTGCAAGTTAGCCATAGTGGGGGCTTCCAGGAGACTATCCCTTCTTACACCGAGGGAGTCGAAGATACCGCCCCAGATAGACAAGCCGCCATTATCGGTTTCATTCCAGATGTAGTGCCACCTGAATGGGTTACCGGCGTGGTCTTTTTTAAATTCGTTGTTGTAATAGTAATCAAGGGTGACCTTCGGAGACTTTACGGGCTGTTGGGCAACGCTGGCACAGGCAAGGCCGGCCGACAAGAATAGGCTGAGTGCAAGTACTTTCATGGAATTTTTAAAATTGGCCAAAAAATACTCAATATTCTTTAAAGATTATAATTCCAACCGGTTGCTGAAATTATCATGCAGGTAAAAAGTGGGTACCGGACACTCTTTCTACAATTTTAAAAATATTGTTTGCTAATTTCTTGACAATCGTTTTAGCTTCCCCTACTTTTGTATGGCAAGTGGCTGGCAACCCGCACACCGTCGCAAAATATCACTTATTATATATCGGTTATACCGGACTATTAGCTGATTAACTTTTTATGGACCTGAGTGCCATAACGTGGAATTTTAGCAATAAAGGTCGAATTCTTTCGACCTTTCTTTGTTTATAATCGTTTTGTGTTATATTGTTGCGCCTTAATAATTGTCAGGCTAACATTTTTTCAACCAAGGGGTGTGCACATGCGGAAGCGGGCTATTATATTCTTCTTTTTTCTACTATTTACCAGGACATTACCGGGTCAGACCCTCGCTTACCAGTTTAACCGGATTGACATTAACCAGGGCTTATCCAACAACCAGGTGAACTGCATTTTCCGGGATAGTACTGGTTTCCTATGGATTGGGACAGGAGCAGGACTGAACCGGTTTGACGGATACCATTTTACCGTTTATCTCCACGACTTACGCGACAGCAGTTCTTTATCCGACAACAATATCAGCCAGATCATGGAGGGACCCGCGCGGCGGCTCTGGATCAGAACCCGTAGCGGTATCAATATTTATGATCCCGTTACCGGCCGCTTTAACCGCCATCCGGAGATATTGCTGCAGCAATGGGGCATTCCCGGCAATACCCTAACAGCCATCACCAGGATGCCTTCCGGCCAGTACTGGCTGCTACACCCAACTGCCGGCATTTTTATTACTGATGGACAACATACCGCCACGAGGCTTACGCATAATGCCGATACCAGCAGTATTGCCACCAATAGCGTTGCTGCACTGGTAGCCGACAAGGCCGGCGATTGCTGGCTACTACATAGCAACGGTATCCTGGAAAAAATGGACAGCCGCAGCCACCGTGTCCTCTATCGTAATAACAGCCTGGCCGGCGCTAACTGGTCGATGGTGGCCGACAATGACGGGGATCTCTGGCTGTTCAACAATAATGAAGACAACGGGGTTTACCATTTTAATACCCGTCAATATACCTTCCGGCATATAGATCAGCATACGCCTGGCTTGGCGCTTAATAATAACATCGTGAGGGGTATTGTGCCCGATAACAATGGATTGATATGGGTAGGCACCGATCATGGAGGCATTAATATTATAGATAAAAAAGCACAGCAGGTCCGTTATATTGAAAACATCAGCGAGGATAGTCGCAGCCTGAGTCAGAATAGTATTAACGCCCTGTATAAAGATAACACCGGTATCATCTGGATAGGCACCTTTAAAAAAGGGCTGAATTACTACCATGAGAACATGGTAAAATTCCCGCTTTACCAGAACATGTCGTATAGCCGCAACAGTTTAACATTTAATGATGTGAACCGGTTTGTGGAAGACGATAAAGGCAATCTCTGGATAGGCACCAATGGGGGTGGATTAATCTATTTCGACCGCAGCCGCAATACCTTTACCACCTACCGCCATGATCCCGCCAACGCCAATAGTATATCTGGTAACGTAGTAGTGAGTCTTTTAATAGACCATGCCCGTCAGTTGTGGGTAGGCACCTATTTTGGAGGGCTGGACCGGTTTGATGGCCATCGGTTTGTTCACTACAAGCATGATCCGAAAGACAGTAGCAGCCTAAGCGACAATAGTATCTGGGAATTGCTGGAAGACAGTCAACACCGCCTTTGGGTGGGGACGCTGGCGGGGGGACTGAATCAACTAGATCCTGTCACGAATAAATTCGCTCATTTCCGGCCGGCCGTTCCCTCCAAATATGTTTCTGCGCTGCTGGAAGACAAGCAAGGGAGCCTGTGGGTGGGTACTTCTGATGGTTTGGATATACGCAGTCCGGGAACTGGGATCTTCCGGCATTACAGCAATGATCCTAATAACCCGGCGAGCCTGAGTCATAATAACATTGTATGCATTTTCCAGGACAGCCAGGACCGTGTATGGATCGGTACCCGCGAGGGACTGGATCTTTACAATCCGAAAGACGACGACTTCACGACGTTCCGGAAAAGCGACGGTCTTCCTGACAATACCGTACTGAATATATTGGAGGCCAATGACCATAGCCTTTGGATGAGCACTCCCAATGGTTTATGTAATATGACTTTTCAGCCGGGGGCTAACGGGAAGGGGCTTACGTATCACTTCAAGAATTACGATGAATCGGATGGATTGCAGGGCAAGGATTTCAACGAGAATGCCGCCCTTAAAACCAGCCGGGGTGAGCTGATCTTTGGCGGAGGGAATGGGTTTAATTTGTTTTATCCTACCAGCATTGCCCTTAACAAAAACATACCACCCGTTGTATTAACCGATCTGCAGATCTTTAACAAGAGCATACTACCCGGTGAAAAAATCAATGGAAGGGTACTATTGCCGGGGGCCATCTCCGAAATACGCAGTATTACCCTGCAACACGGGGAGAATGTATTTTCCCTGGAGTTTGCGTCCCTCAATTATTTTCACCCGGAGAAAAACCAGTATGCGTATATGCTGGAGGGGTTTAACAAAGACTGGCTATATACCGACGGCACGCAACGCAGGGCTACTTTTACCAACCTCGATCCGGGAGAATATACCTTCCGGGTAAAAGCATCCAATAATGACGGCGTATGGAATGATGCAGGACTTACCTTAAAGATTAGGGTCCTTCCTCCTTTCTGGAAAACCTGGCCTGCTTTCCTGTGTTATGTGTTACTGATCATAGGCGCCTTGTTACTGGCCCGCCGGATCATCCTGGAGCGGGAAAGGCTGAAGTTCCGGATGGCGCAGCAAACCCAGGAAGCGGCACGCATGCATGAACTGGATAGCCTGAAAATACGCTTCTTCACAAATGTGAGCCATGAATTCAGAACCCCGCTCAGTCTCATTATTACTCCCCTGGAAAAAATCATCAAACAAACCGCGGAGGCGCCGTTAAGATCCCAGCTGGAGCTGATGCAACGGAATGCACGGCGGCTGCTGAGCCTCGTTAACCAGTTGCTCGACTTCCGTAAAATGGAAGTACAAGAAATAAAACTGCATACCGGCGAGGGAGATATCATCAGCTTTTTAAGGGAGCTCACTGGTTCCTTTTCAGACCTCTCCGATAAAAAGCATATCTCGCTTACCTTTCAGAGCAATGTACAGGAATTGAAGATGCTGTATGATGCGGACAAAATAGAAAAGATTCTCTTTAACCTGCTTTCCAATGCCTTCAAGTTTACCCCGGAAGACGGGGCCATTGGTGTGCAGGTACAGTACCGGGAATCCGATGCGCAGTTGGAAATAGCGGTAAAGGATAACGGTATTGGGATTCCGCTGGAAAAGCAGGACCATATCTTCGAACGTTTCTTTCAGCATGATTTGCCCGCCTCTGTGGTGAACCAGGGCAGCGGTATTGGCTTATCCATTACCAAAGAGTTTGTGAAAATGCATGGAGGCAATATCAGCGTAGACAGTGCACCGGAAATGGGCAGCTGTTTTACCGTAGTATTGCCGGTGAAGGCCGTTACTCCTGCTGTTGCCGGCGCTATGGAGGAAACCATCCGCACACAGCAGGCTGCACTTGCTGTAGCAGCGCCGGTGAACAACAGCAAAAAGCCGGTAGTATTGTTGGTGGAGGATAATGAAGATTTTCGTTTTTACCTGAAAGATAACCTGTCGCAATATTTCCAGATCCTGGAAGCCGAAAACGGGTTAGTAGCCTGGAAACTGTTGCAGCAAACCCTCCCCCACTTAATCGTCAGCGATATTTCCATGCCCGAAATGGACGGCCTGGAACTTTGTAAAAAAGTGAGGGCCCAACAACGTACTACCCACCTGCCGGTAGTATTACTCACCGCCCGGGCGGAAGAGGTCCAACAGCTGGAGGCCCTGGAAACAGGTGCATCAGATTATATTACCAAGCCTTTTAATTTTGAGGTATTATTATCGCGACTCCGCAATATTATCTCCCAACAAACCTCCTTGCGGAAAACCTTCCAGCAGCATATAGAAGCCAATCCCAGTGAGATTGCCATTTCTTCTGCCGATGAGCAATTTATTCAGCAGGCCTTGCAGATCGTAGAGAAAAACATTTCCAATCCTGACTTCTCTGTGGAGGAACTAAGCCGGGCGTTGTTTATGAGCCGTGTATCTGTTTACAAGAAAATACTGGCGCTCACCGGACGATCACCGATTGAGTTTATCCGGAGTATAAGGTTGAAGCGCGCCGTTCAACTGTTGGAAAAAAGCCAGCTCACTGTAGCCGAAGTAGCCTATGAGGTAGGATTCAACAACCCCAAATATTTCACCCGTTACTTTAAGATGGAATATAATGTACTGCCATCGCAGTATAAAGCAGAGAGCATAAAGCGGAAAGCATAAAGCTATTGTAGCGAATGACTAGCGAATGATAAAATTGTTATTCGCTACAATAGCTTTATGCTTTCCGCTCTTTTAAAACAAATCTACCCTATCAAATAACGAAAGACGTCCCCTGGCAACGGGGGACAATAGATAATTTTGCCCCGGAAACTATTATATCTGTCTATGTTCAAGCACAATTTTAAGAAGAGCAACCGTTTGTATCTATTAATAGAGATCATCCTGTATGGTTTGATTACCGCATCACTCATTGGCTTGTTTCTGCTGTAACCTATTTAAAATCAATCGCTCGCATTTTCCCGGATTAACATTTTATACCCAGTTACCTATCATTATGTTACCTCGCAGGGGGAACAGATTAACATAATCGCCCCACATCTAAAACATACCCGTACCCTATGAATCCGGGGGGCCATTTACTTTTGTTTCCACACGTTTTGAGTAACCACGTTTTGGAAAAAGGCCATTTACCTATCACCAACAACCACGTTCAATCAAGGAAAAATCAAGTCAAGTTATGCAGACAAAGAGGGCGATACCGATTGTACTTGCCACACTTCTTACCACGGGATGTTTTGCCAGCCAGGTAGATAAACTATCAGATGGTATAGTTGTACATTTAAAACAACCCGCCCGTAATGGCGCGAGGCAGATAAAATTACAGGTGGTTTCAGATAAGGTGATTCACGTAACCGCTACCCCTGGCGAAAGTTTCCAGGGAGCCCCGAGCCTCATGGCCGTTAATAAACAGGGCCATTCCATTCAATGGGATGCGGCAGAGAGCACAGATAATGTAACCCTCAGCACCGCCAGCCTCATCGCCACCGTAGGCCTGCATACAGGAGAAGTGCGTTTCTCTGATAAGGCAGGTCATGTTATACTACAAGAGCAACGCGGCGGAGGTAAAACTTTTACCCCGGTTACTATCGATCAGCAATCTTTATATAAAATACAGCAGGTATTTGAATCGCCCGCCGACGAAGCTTTTTATGGGCTGGGGCAACATCAGACCGGGGTAATGAACTACAAAAACCAGGATGTAGACCTTACCCAGTACAACTCTGTGGCGGCGGTGCCTTTTGTGATATCTAACCATAACTACGGTATTCTATGGGATAACTATTCCATTACCCGTTTTGGCGATGACCGGCCTTACCAGCAAATGTCAGCTTTACACTTAGTCTCTGCGGAGGGTAAGCCGGGAGGCTTTACTGCTACTTATGGCGACCGGTATAACAATACAGTGTACGTTAAAAAGACCGAAGATAAAATAGACTATGAGTTCCTGGACCGGCTGAGCGCCTTACCGGCGGCGTTCCCGATGGTAGAAGGGAAGGTGACCTGGGAAGGCACGGTGACTCCTGATGCCAGCGGCGACTACAAATTTTTCATGACTACTTCCGGTTATACCAAAGTATGGATCAATGGGCAGCTGAAACTGGACAGGTGGCGAGAAAGTTGGAATCCCGGCGCCTCCGTTTTCCGGGAAACGTTGAAAAAGGGACAGCCTGCCACTGTTAAAGTAGAATGGATTCCAGAAACATCCCAGTCGTTCATCTCCCTTAAATTCCTTGCTCCTGATCCGGCAGCTACCGATAAAATGAAGCTCAGTTCCGAAGCTGCCGAAAGAATTGACTACTATTTCATGTATGGTAAAAACATGGATGAAGTGATCAGTGGATACCGGCAGGTAACCGGCAAGGCTACTATGATTCCACGTTGGGCACTCGGTTTTTGGCAAAGCCGGGAACGCTACAAAACGCAGGCGGAGATTGAAAATACTGTGGCGGAGTTCCGCAAAAGACAGATTCCTATCGACAACATTGTGCTTGACTGGAGCTATTGGAAGCAGGATGAATGGGGAAGCCAGCAGTTTGACCCGGCCCGCTTCCCTGACCCGGCGGGTATGATTAAACGTTTGCACGAACAGTATCATACCAACTTTATGATATCGGTATGGCCCAAATTTTACGAGGGGATCGATAATTACAAGTTGTTTGACAGTAAAAACTGGCTGTACAAACAGAACATCAAAAACAGGCAGCGCGACTGGATTGGTAACGGGTACGTATCTACGTTTTATGATGCGTTTAATCCCGAAGCGCGGCGGCTGTTCTGGAGCCTGATCAACAAAAACCTGTTTAGCAAAGGTGTAGACGCGTGGTGGCTGGATGCCACTGAACCGGATATTTTATCCAATTCCTCCATTGAAGTGAGGAAAACACTGATGAATCCAACCGCACTTGGATCATCTACGCAATACTTCAATACCTATGCGCTGGTAAATGCCAAAGGTATTTACGAAGGGCAGCGGTCGGTGAAGCCTGATCAACGGGTATTTATCCTCACCCGATCCGCCTATGCGGGGTTGCAGCGCTATGCTGCCGCCACCTGGAGCGGGGATATTGCCGCCACTTTTGAAGAGCTGGGTAGGCAAATACCTGCGGGTCTGAACTTTTGTATGTCGGGCTTGCCTTACTGGACCACTGATATAGGCGGTTTTTTTGTAGAAGATAAATATGATAAGCCCAATCCACAAGGCGCAGCATTGGAAGAGTGGAGAGAATTAAATACCCGTTGGTTCCAGTATGGCGCTTTTTGCCCCTTGTTCCGGTCACACGGGCAATACCCTTACCGCGAGATGTATAATATAGCGCCCGACAGCAGCGCTGCGTACCGGTCGATGCTGTATTACGATCAGTTGCGCTACCGCTTGCTGCCCTATATCTATTCATTGGCAGGCAGTACTTACCATCACGACTATACGATTATGCGCGGGCTGGCCATGGATTATGGCCAGGATACAGCGGTGTTGGGAATCCGTGATCAGTATATGTTTGGGCCTTCGCTGCTGGTAAATCCTGTTACCCATTACCAAGCACGTAGCCGGGAATTGTATCTGCCGATGGGTAATGGCTGGTATGACTTCTACACTGGGCAATACCAGCCGGGCGGGCGGCATATACAAGCCGATGCGCCTTTATCACGGATGCCTTTGTATGTAAAGGAAGGCGCGATCCTGCCGGTTGGCCCTGCGTTGCAATATACCAGCGAGCGGCCTGCCGACACCATCCGCCTGTACGTGTATACCGGTAAAGATGGGAATTTTACCCTTTATGAAGATGAAACCAATAACTATCAATACGAGAAAGGCGCTTACAGCCAGATTAGCTTTCAGTGGGATGACGCTGCACAAACGCTCCGCATAGGACAACGGGAAGGCAGCTTCCCCGGCATGCTGCAGCAGCGGTACTTCGAGGTAGTATTTGTAAGTAAGCAACAGCCCGGAGGGCCCGACAATCAGCAAATAGCAGGTAAAATGATAACATATAATGGAATAGCAAAAACGGTCCGGGCCTTCTGACCTGGACCATTCTTCCATCAAAAAAACATTTACTGTCTGTTCACTTTTTAGCCTAATAAAACACGTTCACATGAAAAACAGGTACGCCATCAGCAATTTTATTCCGCGGCAGTATGTCTTACGGGCGATTGCTGTCTGCAGTTTAGCGGCTACTGCTCCACCCGCGTTATTGGCCTCCGTTGCTAACAGCAGCGCCTATACGCATGTTATAAAACAAACCGTTACCGGCAAGGTATTGGGCGCCAAAGATGGCGCGCCGCTCCCCGGGGTTAATATAGTAGTAAAAGGTACCGCCCGTGGTACCGTCACCAACGTCAATGGACTATTCACACTAGAAGCCGATGCCGGCGAAATACTGGTAATTTCCCTGGTAGGTTATACCAGGCAGGAAGTGCCGGTTACCGTGGGAGGCCCGATGACCATCCGCCTGCAATCGAGCGCCACTGGCCTGGATGAGCTGGTGGTAGTAGGTTATGGCGTGCAAAAGAAGAAAGTAGTTACCGGCGCCACCGTTCACCTGAACAACGATGACCTGATCAAGAATCATAGTGTTAGTCTTGAGCAATCGTTACAGGGACAGGCCCCGGGTGTACAGGTAACGGCTAACTCCGGCCAGCCCGGCGACCCGATGAAGTTTACCATCCGTGGTATAGGCACTAATGGCGATGCAAAACCGTTATTCATCGTAGACGGCTTCCCCGTGGAAGATATCGCCTATTTGAATCCTACTGATATCGCCAGTATTGATGTATTAAAAGATGCCGCTTCCGTAGCCATTTATGGTACCCGCGCTGCAAATGGGCTGGTGATGATCACCACCAAAAAAGGAAAAGCCGGCAAAGTAAGCGTAACATTTGATGCGTCTTATGGGTTGCAGAACCCTGCTAAAAAGCTGGACCTGCTCAATGCGAAGCAATATGCCAACATTATGAATGAAGCGGCCATTAACTCAGGCTCCGTGCCTATCTACTCCGCAGATTCCATTGCCAAGATGGGCGAAGGCACCGACTGGCAAAAAGCAGCCACGCTTCGTAATGCACCCATCCAGCAATACAGCCTGGGATTTTCCGGTGGTAATGAACGTTCGATTTATTCCTCTTCCCTCTCCTACCAGGGGCAACAAGGAATTATGGGACTACCCGGCAGGTCTAACTTTGAAAGAACATCTTTCCGTATTAACTCAGAGCATAAGTTGTATAAAGATGTAATTAAAACCGGGGAGAATTTAACGTATACCCACACACGTCAACGGGGAATCGGTACCGGCAATATCTATAACAACTCCATCCGCGGGCTGTTAAATGCCAATCCAACTTTCCCCGTATACAATGCCGATGGCAGCTATGGTAAATCGGCCTACGCAGATGAAATTAACCCGATTGGCGGTATCGATTACCTGCAAAACAATAAAACTATCATCGATCGTATCATCGGCGATATCTATGCAGAAGCTACGCTGATCAAGGGATTGACCCTACGCACTGATTTCGGCGCGGATATCTCCTATAACTATGTGAATTCATTTATCCCGGTATATAACCTGGGTACCAATAACAGCAGTACCCACTCACAGGCCAGTCAGGCTATTTACCGCAACCTTACCTGGAACTGGGATAACACCCTCACCTACCAGTTGAATGTCGGTAAAAATAACCTGAATGTAATGGTAGGTACCACCGCTAAGAAGTATGAAGGATATAATGTAGGTGGCAGCAAATCGGACCTTATCATTCCCGACTTTGATCACGCCATCATCAGCAATGGGACCAACGAAGATACCCGTAAAGTATTTGGTACGCGGAGCATGAATGCCCTGCAGTCTTACTTTGGAAGAATCTTTTATAACTACGATGAAAAATACCTGTTGACCGCCACCCTTCGCCGGGATGGGTCCACGAAATTTGGCGCAGATAACCGTTATGGATACTTTCCTTCCTTTTCCGTAGGATGGATTGCCACCAATGAAAACTTCCTGCGTGATATTTCCTGGCTGAACTTCCTGAAGATCCGTGGTGGATGGGGGCAAAATGGCAGCGACCGGATCGACGATTTCCGCTACCTGGCAACCATTAACTCCACTTACCGCGACTATTACTTCAATGGCGTGAAAGCCGTGGGCGCCGCTCCCGACAAAATTCCCAATCCCCGCTTACGCTGGGAAGCATCGGAACAAACGGACATAGGATTTGATGCGACGTTGTTTAAAAATCTGAACATCACCTTTGACTGGTACAAGAAGAGTACCCGCGATTGGCTGGTAACCGCGCCCATCCCGGATATCGTAGGTACCGGCGCACCTACCATCAATGGGGGTAATATTGAAAACAAAGGGATAGAATTGGGTATCAACTACCATCACAAATTTGGTGAAGTGAATATTGGTATTGGTGGTAATATTTCCTTCAATAAAAACACCGTATTGCAGATCCCTAACCAGGAAGGTGTATTGCATCCGTCTTATAACGGGGTATTGGCTTCCAATATGGATGAATACTTCCGGGCACAGAATGGGATGCCTATCGGCTTCTTCTATGGCCTCAAAACAGCCGGTATTTTCCAGAACCAGGCAGAAATTGATGCTTATACCGGTAAAAACGGTCAGAAGATACAGCCAAATGCACAGCCTGGCGATGTACGTTTTGTAGACATGAACGGTGATGGCATCATTACCGGCGATGATAAAACCAAGGTAGGCGATCCGAATCCAAAACAAACATATGGAATGTCTTTGTCTGCCGACTGGAGAGGCTTTGACCTGTCGGTATTGCTCAGCGGTGTGGGCGGCAATGATATCGTAGATGGTACCCGCGCTTACGACCGTTATATTAACAACTATACTACGGCCATCTTTGACCGCTGGCATGGAGAAGGTACTTCTAACTACCTGCCCCGTGTTACCCAAAACAACGAGCCTAACCAGAACTATACCCGCTTCTCTGACCTGTATGTACACAACGGGGCATTCCTGCGTATCAAGAGTATCAACCTGGGCTACGACCTGAAGAGGACATTACTGAAACGCCTGCCTATGCAGCAGTTAAGGCTCTATGTTTCCGGTTTGAATGTGTTTACGTTTACACATTACCGTGGCCTGGATCCTGAAGTTGGTTATGGTATAGATCCCTGGTCTTCCGGAACTGACCTCGGTTATTTCCCACAGCCCAGAACTATTTTATTCGGTCTTAATGTTAAATTCTAAACCCGGGCAATCATGAAAAAGATACTTGCAGCGATTATAATAACAGGGGTAATGAGTTCCTGCGGAAAGAAATTCCTGGAAACATTGCCGATTAATACGATCACAGAAGAAGATTTTTATAAAACACCTACCGATGCCTACCAGGGATTGGTGGCTGCTTATAGTGTATTGAACTGGGATGGCTTTGGTAACATTGCCCTTACTTCCGAAATCGCCTCAGACAACTGTTTTGGCGGCGGTGGCGCCTCTGATAACGGCTGGATCCAATGGGACAAAAGCCTGCGGATGACCGATCAGAACAGCAATGCCTGGAAGAAATACTACACTGGTATTTATCGCGCTAATAAATTTTTACAAAAGGTAGATGGCGTAAACTTTAAAGGCGACGATGCTACGAAGAAGCGTTACATCGCAGAAGCGCATTTTCTCCGGGCTTATTTTTACTTCGACCTGGTACGGATGTTTGGCCATGTGCCGTTGATCACTACGCCGTTGGAGCCTGGCAACTATAGTGTGCCCCAGGCGAGCGCAGATAGTGTATATCATCTCATTGCCAGTGACCTGAAGCAGGCTGCTGCCGATCTTCCTGCTACGTCCTACAGCAGTATTCCTGCTGCTGAAAATGGGCGTGCCACCAAATGGGCCGCAGAAGCGTTATTAGGTCGTGTATTTCTCTATTATACCGGCTACTATAACAAGCCTGATGTAGCTGGTGTAGTTACCCAGGCAGATGCCATTACTGCTATTGATGATGTGATTAACAACAGCGGCTACAGCCTGGTGCCTAAATACCAAAACCTGTTTCGTGCGTCAGCAGAAAGCAAGGAAGCCTATGCGGGGCAGAATAACCAGGAAGGCATTTTTACCATACAATTTACCTACCTGGGTTTAGGGGATCAGAACCAGCAGAATGGTAACCGGGTACAGGTGATGATTGGTATACGCAGCCAGGTGCTGGGTCCTTACTATAAAGGCTGGGGCGGCGCTACGGTGAATGAAAAGCTGTACCGTGCCTTCGCACCTGGCGATAGCAGACAGGCTGCTTCCATCATTTCTATTAACGCCGAAGGGTATACGAATACCTATGTAAAGGGAGATCAGGCGCAGTACACCGGGTTCTTCTGTAAAAAATATACGCCTTTAAAAGACGGTAATGCCGATGACCTGGGTGGTAGCTTCCAATGGGACAACTACGATAATTTCATGGCCATTCGTTTTGCAGATGTGTTGTTGATGGGTGCGGAACTCAACCTGGGTAGCAATGTTGCCAAAGCGCAGGGGTATATTAACCGGGTGCGTGACCGTGCCTTCGGCGATCAAACGCATCGGATAACGCTCAGCAGCAAGGCGCAAATCATGGAAGAGCGCCGTTTGGAATTGTCGCTCGAAGGGTTGCGTTACTGGGATTTGCTAAGACAGGGCATGAGTGTAGCGAAGAACGCCATAGACAATACCGCTACCGATCCTGCCTTCAATATCAGTTTCAGGAGTGAAACCAATGGTTTGTTTTCTATCCCTGAAACACAGATCAATTTGTCTAATGGTTCGCTGATACAAAATACCGGATGGTGATACTGTTCACATTAAAATCTACCAAAATGAAATCGCTGTATATATTTTTAGCCGGCGCCCTGGCTTTGTCACTGAATGCCTGTACGCCTTACGAGGACCGGATTACCCCGGAAGATCCTGCTGGCATTAAACTCGACTTTTCCGTTACCCAAACGCCGGGGTACGACAACCAGGTAACGCTGGAAAGCAACACCAAAGGTGTAATTCCTTTCTGGGATTACGTTTTTGGCACCACTAAAGAAACGAAGGCCGTAGTGATATTACCTTTTGCCGGCGAGTTTTACGTCAAATATTCCGCCTATGGCAGTGGCGGTCCTAAAACGGATTCTGTGAAAGTGAAAGTTAGCGCCAACGACCCGAAATTTTTCTCCAGTAAATTATATCACCTGCTTACCAATGATGCGGCTGGTAAGACCTGGGTATGGGCAGTAGATGTACCTGGTGGCTATTGCTTTGGCAATGGTCCCGGGGATGCCGACAAGCCCGCCTGGTGGACCGTAGACGCCGCGGGCTTGAAAACCCAGGGCGTAATTGATGACCAGATGACCTTTGATCTGAACGGTAATGCCCATTTTGCTATCACGCATAACGGCACTACCACCCAGGGCTTTTTTAGCCTGGATACGCTGAATCAGAAAATAAAGATTAACGGGGCCGACATTAGCTGGGGCAATAATGTGGCTTACAATATTATAAAGCTGAACGAAAACGAGATGACGCTGGTACAGCAGGGAG
Source organism: Chitinophaga sp. Ak27 (assembly GCF_012726295.1). Classification (GTDB taxonomy): domain Bacteria; phylum Bacteroidota; class Bacteroidia; order Chitinophagales; family Chitinophagaceae; genus Chitinophaga. The sequence continues at coordinate 1,002,613 of NZ_JABAOB010000001.1, forward strand.
ATGGCTGGCGTAATATCTGGATGTTCAAGCGGAAAGGGTTTGTATTTTAAAAATCCACTTATGTACACCGGCGGGAATATTCCTGCCGGTATTTTTAAAATCGACGATACTCAGTATTAATAATGCTGTTTTGGTTGTTACCTGTTGCCGGTGCTTTCCAGTACCGGCTATTTTTTTGTGGCAGGCCTTGTTCATGGCCGGTCTGGAAATCACCCTGTGTTATTCCTTATTCTTTTACTATCTTTCAACATACAACGCTTCTTGTCATGGAAATTAAAGTTCTGACAGCGCCCGGGCTAGGTAGCTCCGGGCCATTACACTGGCAAACACTGTGGGAGCAGCTGATTCCAGGTACCAGACGGATTGAGCAACATAGCTGGGATGCCCCGGTCTGCGAGGATTGGGTAGCCACCATAGAGCAGGCAGTGGCGGATGCCGGTCCACAGGTAGTGATTGCTGCCCATAGCCTGGCCTGTATAGCATTGGTGCATTGGGCGGAAAAAACCAGGTTGAAAATTACCGGCGCTTTGCTGGTAGCGCCTGCAGATGCCGAAAGGCAGGATTTCCCGCCAGAAGCGCAGGGCTTTTCCCCTATTCCCCTGGTGAAACTGCCCTTCCCCAGTATGGTAGTCGCCAGTACCAACGATCCCTATTGCTCACTGGAAAGAGCCGCTTTTTTAGCCAACCAATGGGGTAGCCGTTTTGTGAATGCCGGCGCCAAGGGCCATATCAACAGTGAGTCGGGTTTAGGTGAATGGCACGAAGGCCAAAACCTTCTGAAAGCGCTGATACAAAACTGGCCCACCCTCTGATGCCGGCTAATTTTCCGTTTAGCGGGTAATTACTGTTTTTCTTTCCCACTGATCCCCACGTTTTTCTTTTGCCGTCAAAAAATATATCTTGCCACCCGGAGCGAAAGACTAAATCGATTTTCCAAGTGGAACAATTAACACAAAGATAAAGGTGCGGTGTATGGATACAAGATAGGATTATGTCAACTTTGGCCCCGCAAAACGGGGTACATTCTCCATTTAACAGGTTATAAATCAGATTTTAGGATACAATGAAAAATTTTCTGCCCATACTATCAGGTATATTACTGGCCGGCAGTGCACAGGCGCAAATGCAACAGTATAGCATGGCCAATGCACACTCCCATAATGACTATGAACGGGCTACGCCTTTTTATGCCGCTGCTTCACTCCAGTTTGGTTCCATAGAAGCCGACATACACCTGAAAGACGGTGTACTGTATGTAGCCCATGATCCCAGTGCCATCACTCCTTTCCGTACTTTTAAAGAAATGTACCTGCAGCCGGTATTGCGGCAGTTTGCACTTTATAATGGGAAACCCTATGCCGATGGCGCTCCCATGCAATTACTGATAGATCTGAAAACAGCAGGCAGCCCTACGTTACAGGCATTACAGGAGCTGATACTTCCCTATCGCCAGTATTTTGATCGCAGCCAGAACCCTGCTGCCGTAAAGCTGGTCATCTCCGGTAACTTACCTCCTATGGCGGAATGGCCCAAATACGATCCTATCTTTTTCTTCGATGGCCGGCCTGACAGCGTATACCCGGCAACGTTAAAGTCACGCATTGCCATGCTCAGCGTTGACTTCGGCGCCTATAGTCATTGGAATGGTAAAGGTACCCTGGTACCGGCGGAGCTGGAAAAGGTAACCCATGTGATAGAACGTGTACACCAGCAAGGCTATGCGTTCCGCTTTTGGGGTGCGCCATCTACCCGCTCCACCTATTATAAGCTAATGGACCTGGGCGTAGATTGGATTGGCTCCGACCATCCGGCAGAGTTGTATGATGTGATGCACAGTACTCAACGCACCACCGCGTCCAATATGCCGGTACATCCCGTATATACACCTACATATGTATCCGATGCCACCCAAGTACGTTCTAAAAACGTGATCCTGATGATTGGCGATGGTACCGGCCTGGCAGAAATGTTTTCCGGTTATACCGCCAACAAAGGTGCGCTGAACATCTTCCAGATGAAACAGCTGGGCTTATCCAAAACCCAGTCCACCGATAATTACCACACCGATTCTGCCGCCGGCGGATCCGCCATGGGTACCGGGCAGAAAACGCATAACCGCGCCATTGGTCTCGATAACACTTACGTGTCCATCCCCGTATTACCGGAAATACTGGCGCCTAAAGGCATACAAAGTGGTGTGATTGTTACCGAAGAAATCACCGGCGCCACGCCTGCCTCTTTCTACGGCCATACTGCCGACCGCGATAGCACCTATACCCTGGAGCGCCAGCTGCTGAGCAGCAAACTGCAATTGGCAGTAGGCGGCGGCCGGGAATCGCTCGACAAAGACTTTGGACCGCAACTGGCAGCTTCCGGTATACAGGTATATGATAACCTCGATAACTGGAACGCCACTACGAAAAATCGTACGCTGGTTATTCTCCCTAATAAAGTAGTGAGCGCTATGCGCAATGGCCGGGGCAATTACCTGAAAGCAGCGGTGAAGAAAGCGTTACAGCAGCTCAATGCTTCCGGTAAAGGCTTCTTTTTAATGGTAGAAGGCTCCCGTATTGACCAGGGTGGCCATATGAATGACCTGGATTACCTGGTACGTGAGATGCTCGATTTTGACGAAGCCGTAGGAGAAGCTTTACGCTTTGCAGACCAGGATAAGCAGACCACGGTGATCGTTACTGCCGACCATGAAACCGGCGGCCTTGCCCTCATGGATGGCGATATCGCCAAAGGCACGCTGCGTGGCCACTTTGCTACCAACGATCATACGGGTATCCCGGTGATGGTATTTGCCTACGGCCCTAATTCCCAGCTTTTCCGGGGAGTATATGAGAACAATGAAATTTTTAAAAAGATGATGGCCTGCTACAAACGCTAGTTGGTAAGGGGTTCCGTAAATAGCTACAGGCCAATACCTGGTAAAAGTGAAAACTTTACTGGTATTGGCCTTTTTCTTTTTTATTTTTAGGGGCATTTTTAAAATTCCAGTTAGTTATGTTAACACGCATTGCTTTACTTCTGTTGGCAACATTATGCCTGCAGTCCGCGTCCGCACAGGAAACCCAACGCATCTATCTTTCCGGCACCGATAAAGACCATACCGTTGACTGGGACTTTTATTGTTCCGGCGGCCGCAAAAGCGGGCAGTGGACGACCATTCCCGTTCCTTCCAACTGGGAACAGCAGGGATTTGGCGGTTATAACTATGGACATGATAAAGTAAAAGCAGATGAAAAAGGCAGTTATCGTTATCGTTTTGATGCGCCGGCCAACTGGCAACAACAGCAGGTAAGCCTGGTATTTGATGGGGTAATGACCGATGCGGATGTAAAAATTAATGGTCGTGCTGCCGGCGCTATTCACCAGGGCGGCTTTTACCGGTTCAGCTACGATATCAGCAAGCTATTGCGTAAGGGCAGCAACCTGCTGGAGGTAACAGTGAGTAAAATGTCGGCCAATGCCAGTGTGAACAGGGCCGAACGTAATGGCGATTTTTGGGTACTGGGAGGCATTTACCGGCCCGTTTACCTGGAAGTGAAGCCCAGGGTACATATTAACCACCTGGCTATTAATGCTACGGCTAAAGGCGACTTTACCGTGCAGGTATTTACCAACAACCTTCCGTCCGGATATTCCGTCAGCGCCCAAATATTTAGTCTTGATGGTAAGCCGTTACAGGAAGCTGTTACAGCCAACGAGAAAGCCTATACCACGCAGCCGAACGAACGTATATATACATTACAGCAACAGGTAGCGCGTCCCCGCACGTGGAGTGCTGAGTTCCCTCATCGTTACCGGGCGGTAATACAGGTGAAGAACGGTGCCCAGGTAGTACACAGTGTTACGCAGCCCTTTGGCTTCCGCACCATTGCGGTACGTCCACGGGATGGGATATACGTGAATGGCGTGCGGGTTTTGCTGAAAGGCGTAAACCGCCACAGTGCGTGGCCGGAAACCGGTCGTACGCTGAGTAAAGACATCAGCATCCTGGATGTGAACCTGATGAAAGATATGAACATGAACGCGGTGCGCATGTCGCATTACCCGCCGGATGAGCACTTCCTGGATGTATGCGATTCATTGGGACTTTTTGTACTGGACGAGCTTACGGGCTGGCAGGCTGCTTATGATACTGTTATCGGGCGCCGGCTGGTGAAAGAGCTGGTGGTACGGGATGTTAACCATCCTTCCATTATCTTCTGGGACAATGGTAATGAAGGCGGCTTTAACCGGGCGCTGGACGGCGACTATGCCCTTTATGATCCGCAACAGCGGCCGGTATTGCATCCCTGGGAGCGATACAGCGGCATAGACACGAAACACTATCCCGACTACAACTACGTAGTGAATTCGAGTTTATATGACCAGCAAGACATCCTGATGCCCACCGAGTTTATGCATGGCTTGTACGATGGCGGTATGGGCGCAGGGTTACAGGATTTCTGGGCGCGCATTTCCCAGCATCCGCGGGGTGGTGGCGGCTTCCTGTGGGTATTGGCGGATGAGGGGCTCGTACGTACCGATAAGGACGGATGGATAGATACCGACGGGAATCATGCTCCTGACGGCATTGTGGGCCCTCACCGGGAGAAAGAGGGCAGCTTTTACGCCATTAAAGACACCTGGTCGCCGGTACAAATATCATTGCCTGTTATTACAGCTGCCTTCAACGGCCGTATACCTGTTGAAAATTGTTATGACTATACGCCTCTCTCCCAGTGCGGGTTCCGGTGGCAGCTGCTGCGGTTGCCTTCTCCCGGAAAAGATAACCGGGCAGACACCATCAGTGCCGGTTATATTACCGCGCCGGCATTGGCGCCACATACCAAAGGCTTCCTGCAACTGGCACATCCCCGGGTCTGGGACCTGGCCGACGTGCTATATATTACAGTAACCGACCCGTATGGACGGGCGATCTTACAAAAGAGCTGGCCTTTACGATTGCCGGCGCCGCCGGCTGCTACCGGCAACGGACAGCAAGTGGCGGGCGTTGTCAGTGGGGATACGCTGACCGTTGCCGCCGGCAATACCCGGTATGCGTTTAGCCGTACCAGTGGGCAGCTGATGCAGATCGTTGCCAATGGGCAGGTGGTGCCGCTCAGCGGAGGCCCCGTGCTGGCGGGCGTAACGCAAACCCTGCAACAGTTCAGCCACAGCCCGGGCGACAGCGGTTACATTGTTACCGCCCGTTATGAAGGCAATGGCTTTCTCCAGGTAAAATGGACCATTAAAGCTGGCGTCCCCGCCCAGCTGGATTATAGCTATAGCGTAAAAGGAGAAACGCCGTTTACCGGCATTACCTTTAACTACCCGGAAAGTGCGGTGAAAGGAATGGCCTGGATTGGCGAAGGGCCGTACCGGGTATGGAAAAACAGGCTGCAGGGTCAACAGTTTGGCAGTTGGTATAAAACCTATAACAACACGGTAACCGGTGAAAGCTGGGAATATCCTGAGTTTAAAGGCTATCATGCACAGGTGCACCGGGCTACTTTTTACACCACCGGTACCCCGGTTACCTTTTATATCGGCAATGAGGGTACGTTTTTGCAGGTGTTTCGTCCCCTGCCGCCCAAAGGAGCGGGCAACAACCATACCGCGCCAGCCTTTCCGGAGGGCGATATCGGTTTTATGAGCGCTATTTCGCCTATAGGCACCAAGTTCCAGGAGGCTAGCCGGATGGGGCCTGAAAGCCAGGGAAACCTTATGCTGAATTATACGCCGGTGAGCGGGCGTATATGGATAGATGCTGGTATGTAAATGACTAGCGCAGGTTGCCGGGATCTGTCACAAAGTTCAGGAAGGCATTGAATTTCGCGTTATACTTGCGCTTGTCCAGTTTAAAATAGAACGCGCCCCGCTTGGAGCTCAGGCGGTCTTTATCCTTTTGTTTGATGAGCAGGCCAGTAGAAAGTACTTTACGGCTGAAGTTCCGTTTGTCGAAGGTGACATCGTATACCGCTTCATAGAGGAGCTGGAGCTGCGGAATGGTAAACTTCAGTGGCAGCAGCTCAAACAGGATGGGATGTATGGCGGCTTTATAGCGGAGCTTTTCCTGGGCCATCTTTACCATTTCAGTATGGTCGAAGATGAGGTCTGGTAGCTGATCGAGGGCAATCCATTCCGCATGGTATTCGTCGCTGATCTGCAGCTTGTATTGGTTAATATCGATGAGTGCAAAGTAGGTGATGGATACGGTACGCTCTACGGGATCACGGGTGGGATCGCCAAAAGCAAACAATTGTTCCATATATACGCCTTCCAGGCCGGTGAGCTTATGCAGTACACGTTCAGCCGCGGTTTCAAAGCTTTCGTTGGGCTGTACAAACCCACCCATCAGGCTCCATTTGTTCTTCAGGGGCTCAAACCCACGCTTTATCAGTAACAGTTTTAATGCTTCTCCATCAAAGCCAAAAATGATACAGTCAACTGCCACCAGCATCCTTGACTGCCCGGAATAACGTGTCATACCAGCAAAATTTTATATAACCCGGCAATTTATAATTCCCTGTTGACATTAAGAAATTATATTGTCAGATTCCGGAATTATCCCAACAATTGTTGCAACACCGGATCGGTATAATCTGCCACGAAAGCGATAATATTATCGTAGGCGGCAAATTCCTCCCGGGTATGCATGGTCGTTAGCACCACCGCTTTCATACCTGCATTCAATGCCGCTTCCACGCCTTTGGGCGCATCTTCAAACACGATGCAGCTGGCGGGTGCTACACCCAAGGCTGCTGCACATTGCAGGAATACCTCTGGGTTGGGCTTACTCGTAGCTACCTGTTCGGCCCCGATGATGGCGCCCATATAGTGACGGATATGCAGATTATCCAGTACGTAGTCGATGTTAAACGCATTGGCCGCAGAACCGATGGCCATGGGGATATGTGCGGCGGCGGCATTTTCCAGGAAAGCAGGTAAACCGGCAATCAGCTCCAGGTGGGGACGGAAGGCTTCCTGGTACAGCACTTCTTTCTCGTGGGCTATCTCACTCATCTGTTGCGGTGTGAAGTGGTTTTCTCCGAAGATGCGTACCAGCAGTTCTTCGTTCTTACCATACATATGACTCCTCACTATCTCTCTTGAGAGATTGGCGCCCAGCTTGTTCAACATGTTGAACCACCCTTCCAAGTGAAATTCCATGTCATTGATCATGGTGCCATTCATATCAAATAAAAACGCTTTTTGCTGCTGTGTCATAAGGCCTTTTTTAGTAAGGCGCAAAGATACACCATTCCTGCGTTTTTTTCCTGCCCAGGGCCATACTATAACGGCCCTGAGCAGGAAAATAAACCAAATGTATCTATTCCAGCATCTTTTTCAACCCCGTTTCGTAGTTGGCAATTTCGGTAGAAAGTGTATCTACCAATGGCTTGCGACTACCTTTATCTCCTTCCAGTATAATACTCCATCTTACTACCGCTGTATCATCTTTATCCGGCATTGACTCTACCAGGGCAGTCACCGTAGCATGGGTGATGCCTGTAGGCAGCGGAGACACAATACTGAATACAAAAAATTTATAGGATTCATGTACCTGTTCAATGGCGTCTTTACGTTTGGTATTGTCGGTGAAAGTAATTTCCCGCACGCGGCTATCGCCTTCCCCGGTAATCTGCACGTCTTTAATCATGCCATTGGAGTAATCCTTTACCTGTGACAGGTTCCGTATTACCCGCCAGATTTTCACGGGAGAGCTTTTGATAATAGTTTCATGAGTATAGTCCGGTATGATCTTCTTTGCGGCCTGCATTTGAGCCATGGCCGCGGCACTGCAACAGATTAACAACAGCGTGAATATTCTTTTCATAAACATAACTTAATTACAGGTGATTTCATTATTTACCAAAAAGACCAGCTTCATTATTGCATGGTGGCCATAGGAATGGCTTTTGCGATGTTGCCGCTGGCTGGCTTAGGCACTTCTGCTGTAGTTACTTTTTTCCCACCAAACAGTTCTGCCAGTTTCTTTTCAATAGCGCCGGTTCCATCCGGATTAAAACCCACTTCTTTCATCAGGATTACGCCATCGGGGCTGATCAGGTAAGTGGTAGGCACGCCGGTAATGGCAAAGCCACTGCCTGCAATATTGATATTGTCCAGTGCCTGCTTCCAGGGGTTCTTTTCCTGCGCAACCGCTTTCAACCAGTCCTCCTTACTCTTATCGATGGAGATGCTGTAGATATCGAAGCGCTGATCTTTATACTGCTGGAACACTTCGCGCATATGCGGGAACGATTTACGGCAGGGGCCACACCAGCTAGCCCAGAAGTCGATCAGCACATACTTTCCTTTGAACTGGCTGAAAGCCAGGGATTGGTCTTTTTCATCCGGCAGTGTAAAGTCTTTCACTTTTTTTCCTACGGCAGAATTTTTAATACCTTGTGCAAACGCGTGAAATTCTTTTGCCTCCTTAGTTTGCTTCATCCGGGACGATAACCCTTCGTACAGCCTATCCTGTTGGTCTACTGTCATGATGCTTTTAGATTCCCCCAGGCTAAATACTGATGCGTAGGAATCCGGGTGGTCTTTCACCAGCTTTTGCAGCAGGGGCACCAGGTATTGTTGCTGTAAAGCTTTCTGTCTTTCCTCGAACGCAGCATAGCGGGGGTCGGACTCCTGCAGCCACGGCTGGCCGTATTCTTTTTTCAGTGCTTCACTGATAAATTTCCAGGCGGCTGATTTATCTTTTCCGTAGGCCTGTAGTAATTCAACTGCCTCAGAACCTTTTACGGTAGAGGCATTCAGCCCTTTGGCGATATCGCTGGTAACTGTGTAAGTAACCGGTTTATCCATAAGAATACCGAAGGGCGTATACATCTGCCTTTCCGCCTTTATGTACTCCGGGTACAGGATCAGGAAAACCGGTTCTTTAAAGGGGATATGAAAGGTATATTTCCCATTTTCTATCGTGGTAGAGTCGTGATAAGTGCGGGAGTAGAGATACATTTTATTGTGTCCCTTCAGGTCGCCGGTAATGGTACCCTGGAGTGTAATCTCCTGGACGGTTTGGGCAAAGCAGCCCAAACTGATCAGCGTACCCGAAAGGGCTGCGATAACTTTCTTCATTTGCATGTGTTTTAGTTTCCGTATAATAATCAGTAGCCTGGATTTTGTTTGATCAGGCCCTGGGTGATATCTATTTCATGCTGGGGAACGGGAAAAGCATAGCGGTTGACCGGTAATTGCGGGTTAGGCGCCATGTCGTTGCGGATAGCATCGAAGCGGGCAAATCCTTCGAAGGCCAGTTCCCATCTGCGTTCCTGCAGTATGCGGGTAATCAGTGCAGCAGGTGTTGCAAAATCAACTGCTGTATATACATGTGGTACGCCAGTTTTCGTATAGGCGCGGGCGTATACCTGGTTGAGCAGGCTGATGGAAGTGCTGTTAACCCCCTGCGTGTGTGCCAGCGCTTCTGCTGCGGTAAGCATTACTTCCGGCAAGCGGATCATTGGCACATTATCCCGTGTATTCGTATCCGTGAACTTGCGGATGATATTTTTATAGGACAACATCAGGCTGTCTTTCCTTTCATCGCCGGCGCCGTAACTGGCCAGAAAATCGGGCAGTACCGGGTAGTAGCCGGCTGCATAGTAAATGCCATTGTTGTCGTTGAATTTGGATGACTTGTTATAACTTTCCGGGAACGCAAACAGCAATTCGCTGCTGAGCGGGTAACTACCAGTGCTTTGTTTATTATGATCCGGCCACAGCGTCCAAAAATTGAGCTGCAGCTGGTAATAATTACCGGCCATAGCAGCCTGTGCGTAAGCGGCGGCTTTGTCGTATTGACGGGCATACAGGCAGGTTCTGGCGGCGAGAGCATTGGCGGCGCCTTTGGTAGCGCGACTGGCCTGGTTTAACGCATCGCCACGGTTAGCCGGCAAATCGGCGATCGCTTCATCCAGGTCTTTCAATATCTGTGTATATACCTCCTTGTTAGTAGCACGGGGAATATTCTGTGAACCATCATAGCCATCGAAGGCGCCCAGGCGCAACGGCACGCCCATATTATCCGGTTTGTTCTGCAAAGCGCCATTACCATATAACTGTAGCAATGTCAGGTAGCAGAACGCGCGGATAAATTTGGCTTCTGCTATATACACCGCCTGCTTAGATTTATCGAATTGCGCCCATCTTGGCAACTGTGCAATGATCACGTTGGCCTGGTTAATGGCCAGGTAAGGAGCAGACCACAAGGAAGCGTAGCTCTCACTCTTCGGGTCTATTGTCCCTTTCACAATATCCTGGTCATAGCCGCTGACAATGCCTGCGGTTACATCTCCCAATATATAGTTATTACCGGCACAGGCATTCATCATGCGGATGTAGGTATCTGCGAGGTAGTTAACGGTGGTAGGTTCATTCTTCAGTAACTCGGCCTCCACCATGGTATTTTCCGGCTTCAGGTCTAACTGCTTGTTGCAGGCACAAAGTGCCAGCAACAAGGTAAACAAGCTTATATGGTATCTGTATTTTTTCATTTCCGGCTCAGTTTAAAAATTAGAAAGATGCTTTAAGGCCAATTCTCCAGGTACGTGGTGCTGGCATGGTCAGCTCATCGTAACCCATACTCAGTGCAGAAGATCCGTAGGCGCTTACTTCCGGATCGAGGCCTGAGTATTTGGTGAGAATAAACACATTATTGGCTTCAGCATATACTTTCAGCGCGCTGAATACTCTTGCAGGCTTCAACATTTTACTGTTAAAGTTATATCCCAGCACTAGGCTGCGTAACTTCAGGAAGGAAGCGTCTTCCAGGAAACGGGAGTTCTTCCGGTCGAGCGTGTAGTCGTAAGAGGTACCGAAACCAGCTTGTGAGAAATTAGATTTATTGAACAATGCAGGGACGTCCGTTTGCTGCCCTGGTGTTTTCCAGTAATTCAGGAGGTCGGTAGAAAGATTATATACGTTGTTGGCAAAGTAAGAGCTGCCCAGGTAGCTGTACATGCCTGCTTTTGCACCGTTATACATCTTGTTGCCTGCGGCAAAAGAGAAGAAGCAATTCAGCTCAAACCCTTTATAGGTAAAGTTATTGCCAAAACCTCCAAACACCGCAGGCATAGCATCGCCCATATATTTACGTTGGGTATAGGGAGCGCTGGAATATTGCACCTGGATAGGTGATTCAGAGATTTTACCGCTATTATCGCTCCAGCGTGGCTGCCCGTTGTCGGGGTTTATGCCTGCCCAATCATACAGGTAAAATGCGGTAGCAGAGTGCCCTACGCGCCAGAAGCGGCCACCAGAGGTTTCATTTTGCTGGGCCAGTTGTTCTTCATTGATCTGGTGCAACCGGGTAACGATGTTACGGTTAGCAGAAATATTGAAGGTGGTGGTCCAGGTAAAGGCCTTGTGGTTGATATTCTGGGTGGTGACGCTAAACTCCAGCCCTTTGTTGCTGAGATCCGCACGGTTCTGCTGTTGCAGGCTGAAGCCCATAAAATAAGGCAGCGCCGATTGCAGGATAGCATTGGACGTTTGGCGACGATAGTAATCTAATGTAGCATTGATGCGACCGTTCAGCAGACTGATATCAGCCCCTATGTTCCAGGTGGTGGTACGTTCCCATTGCAGGTTTGGGTTGGCGGGTTGCTTGTTGGCGATCGTAGGCGTATTACCGTAGGTGGCGCCGTACACGTCTATGATATACTGTCCCTGGTTGCCGTAGTAGCCATTGCCTCCGTCGTTGCCAGTAAATCCCACGCTGGCACGCACTTTCAGCTGATCAATTCCTTTTACGCCTTTCAGGAAGCTTTCCTCGCTGGGCACCCATCCCACTGCAAAGGAAGGAAATCCTACATAGCGGTGATTGGCGGAAAAGCGGGAAGAACCATCCATGCGGTAAGTAACGCCGGCCAGGTAACGGTGCTTAAATTCATAGTTCAGGCGCCCCAGGTACGACACCTGTGCCCACTGCTGTTGCAGGGAGTTCAGCACCCTTTTATTGGTAGCGGTAATGATACTCAGCATGTCGTCATTGAGGAACTGGGTGCCATACACAGTGTTGATATTTTCTACTGACTTTTCGTAGCTCTGTCCCACCATGGCGCTGATGGCATGTCCATCGCCGATCATTTTGTTGAAGTCGAGGCGGTTGTTGATCACCCATTTGCGGAGTTGCTGTTGCGATTCATTTGCGCTGCCCCCCACGGTTTTAGGGCGATCGATGATACGGTCGTAAGAGCGGGAATTAATCCAGTCTACCCCCATATCGGAATGCGCAGTCAAACCTGGAAGTACCTTCAGGTCGGCAAATACGTTACCCAGGACTCGGCTGTCGGTGCTATAGTTTTGGCCGGAACGGGCATCCCCTACTGGGTTTGACACATCTTCCGGACCGGTGGGATTATTACCATACAGCCAGTTATATTTACCGGTACTATCGTATATCCCGATATTAGGCGCTTTTTGTACGGCCTCGCGGTAAACGTTTTGTGCATTCAGCGAGTTATTGGTAGCCTGGTTCAGGGCCATAGTCACACCTACTTTGAGCGATTTAAACACCTGGTTATCGAAGTTTACGCGCGCCTGGTAGCGGGTGAAATCGTTGTTTACAATATAAGACTGCTCTTTATTGTAGCCCAGGCTCACATAGTAGTTGGATTTATCGGTGCCACCGCTCATAGATACCTGGGCATCGGTGCCAATGGCATTACGTACCACTTCATCGAGCCAGTTGGTGTTTACGCCTTGTGGGAATTTATAATTGAGCGGCCGGTAAAAACCGGATTGGGCTTTACCGATAGAGTCTTTCACGCGGAAAAGTTCATTATAAAAACCAGCGTACTGATCGCCTGTCATCAGTGAAGGCAATTTACGGGGCTTACTCACAGACACGCTCAACTGTGCATCTACCCTCATTTTGCCTCGGGCACCTTTCCTGGTGGTGATCAGGATAACGCCGGCAGATCCACGGGAGCCGTAGATAGCGGTAGAATACGCATCTTTCAGCACCTCTATGGATTCAATATCATCCGGGTTGATGGTGGACAGCGGATTTTTCTCGAAGGTGGTAGGCTGACGGTATTCGTTCTGTACCTGGTTACCGCCGAAAGAGAAGCCCTGTCCCACGCCTTGGTTATAATTGACTGTATTAAGGTTAGGATCGATACCATAAATCGGCACCCCATCTACTACGATCAACGGCGCGTTGCCATTGGCGTTGAGGGTGCTGATACCACGGATGGTGATACTGCTGGCAGCGCCGGGCACACCGCTGGAAGGGGCAATGTATACACCGGGCAGTTTACCTACCATAGCCTGGTCGAGCGTAATGGGCGTTTGACCGGGATCTTTGCTGGGGACATAGCTGGCCACAGATCCCAGCAGACTGCGTCTTTCCTGCACACCGTAACCGATTACCACAGCTTCTGTTAAGCGGGCAGGTGTAGTGGACATAAATACTTGCTGCATAGCTACAGCTCCGGAAATTACTTTCACGGCAGGCACCGTTTGGGCGGCAAATCCAATGCTGGTAAGAGCTATCTGGTAAGTACCAGCGGGTACGGTGATTTCAAAGCTGCCATCTGCATTGGTGACGGCATAATATTTTGTACCGGTTAATTTTACGGTTACGCCGGGTATAGGTGTACCACCGGGACCATCGGTTACAACACCCCTGATTTTACCCGGGCCGGTTTGTGGCGGTGCTGCCATCGTAATGGCAGGCGTGGCTGCTTTTACAATGAGCAGCACCCCGTTTTTCTCCTGGTAGTGGAGTGGCGTATTGGTTAACAAAGCGTCTAATACTTTGTCCAGCCGCTCATTTACAAATTTCATTTTTTTCACCTGGTAGCGTACCAGTTCCTGGTTGTCGTACCCGAAAGAAAGGTGATAGTTGGATTCCAATTTTTTGACACAGGAAGCGAGCGATTCGTTCTCAAACTTTTCGGTCACTCTTACCTGTTGTAACAGTTGGCTATAGCCGTTGTTGGCATACAAGAGGGTGAAACCTCCCAGTATAAAGACAGTGACCATTACGCTCCATCTCATAAGACCTGGTATAAAAGTTAGCGTAAGCGATTTTTGCATATATTTGGTTGATTTTAGTGTTAACTAAATGCATATAGCAGTCATCAAGCGTGTCTGCAATTCACTGCCTGACTGTTATATAACTTTTCTAAAACCGTGTCTGCGCCAACAGACGCGGTTTTTTATTCCCTATGGGACATAGCTATCGCAGGGATGGTAGTAGTTGTGGCCATCCTTACCTATTTTGGTTGCATCCTCCTTGTATGCGCGTATTAGTTTTTGCGATGTATAGTAATCTCTTTCTCTTTTATATCATATTGTACAGGATGAATACTGTTCACCAGGTCTAATACCTGGGTGATAGTGAGTTGTTTGCTGCATCGCAGCGTGTATTCGTCGTGTTTCATTTCGGCCGGATTAAAGCGGATATGTACCCCGTATTGATTTTCCAGCGTCAGGGCCAGTTCAGCAAAGCTTACCTGGGAAAGGCTGATCATGCCATTGGCCCATTCATTGATTTGTTGGTTGTCTGCTTTTGATTTCATGTATTGTTGCGCCGACCGGCTAAACGTGAGTTGGTCGTTGGCGCTGAGTACATCCAATCCTCTCTGGTCGTGCAATACCTTTACCATCCCGGCTTTTACAGTTACCTGGGTTTCATCCAGGGTACTGTAGGCCTTTACATCAAAGGAGGTACCGAGTACCTGCACATGAATATCTTGTGTATGTACTTCAAACGGACGATGTTCATCTTGTTTTACATCAAAGAACCCTTCTCCATCCAGCTTTACCGTGCGTACGTCGCCAAACTCCTGTGCATACTCCATTTTAGCACCGGCATTGAGCCATACGTGGGTACTGTCTGGTAAAAACAGTTCCTGTTGCTGACCAGCGGCCACTGCTACCTGTATCATTTTATGACGGGGCTGCCAGCTATGCATAAACCACCAGCCTCCTGCTCCTATTACGCCTGCCACTACTGCTGCCGCTATCTGCCAGCGGTAATGCATACGCGCCACGGGTATTTCTTCCGGCTCCAGTTGCCCGTGAATTCCCTCCAGCATACCAGTTTTCAGTTGCTGTTTATGGGCTTCATCCCGGAATGTATACGCCGGCTGTCCGTCCTGGGAATGATACCAGTCTTGCAGCCATTGCAGCTCTTGCGGAGTACAGGTCCCGGTTTCAAGTCTTTGGAGAATCCCTGCTATTTTATCTTGATCATCCACGCTTTTACCCATTTGTATTGTTAAAGACACCGCTGTGAAACGGTAGTACTAAGTCAGTAAAAAAAATATTTTATTGGTAGTTGCCCAGCCGGTCTTTCAGGCGTTTCAGGGCGGAGGTGAGCTGATTTTTTACTGTTTGCTGGGAGATACCCAACCGCGTGGCTGTTTCTTGCACCGATAGGCCTTCACGGCGACTCAGGAGGTATACTTCCTTCATTTTTTCGGGCATGTCTGCAATGGTGTTGCTGATCACCTGTTGTATTTCTGCCAGGAAAAGGTGGTCATCTGCCGAAGGCAAAATCGGATGAGGGAACGCGGAAAAAACGTCGAGGTGTTTTAAGTAATTGTTATGGTTACGGAGATGATTGAGCACACGATACTTGAGCGAAACGAAAAGGTAAGCGTCCAGTTGCTCCCGGATGACGATTGCTTTTCTTTTATGCCATAGGGCTACAAACACTTCCTGTAAACAATCTTTTGCATCTGCTTCATTCTTCAGCCTGGCATATGCTGCGATGTATAACCGTTCCCAATAACGGTGGTATAGTTCATCGAAGGCAGCTCTATCGTCCAGTAACTGCATACGTTCCAGCAGTGCGGAATCCGGCAAGTCCATCAATCACAAAAAAGGTTTAGGCATAAATATATGTAAAAGCCCTGCAAAAAAACAAGGAGTTTTTTAGCCGGAGGATTTCACTCCTACAGGTTATCTACAGAATCGCTACTGAGCTTTGTTCAAAATCCATTCATTTGTATGAAACAAATCCTCACCGCAGCATTCCTGTTATCCGTGGTTGCTGCTGCTGCACAATCGGGCCAGTATCATGTATCCAACACCTTTGCCGTAGCAGGCGATAGCAAGTGGGACTATATTGCCCTGAATCCCGTTACGCAACAGCTGTATGCTGCGCATGGCACGCGGGTAAATGTACTGGACAAAGTAAAAGGCGACAGCACCGGCGTTATTGAAAATACGGCGGGTGTTCATGGGGTGGCATTTGCCGTGAAAGCAGGGAAGGGATATACTACTAACGGCAAGGCTAATACCGCCACTGTATTTGATATCCGCAACAACCGTGTGCTGGGTGAAATTAAAACCGGTAACAAGCCCGACGCCATTCTATTTGAGCCCTTCTCCCGGAAAATTATTATCTGCAATGGAGAAAGCGACAACCTTAGTGTCATAGATCCAGCTACCGACAAGGTAGTAGCCACCGTAGCACTTGGAGGCGGTCCCGAAACGGCGGTAAGCGATGGGAAAGGGAACATTTACGTGAACCTGGAAGATAAAAACGAGATTGTAAAAGTAGATGCCCGCACCTTTACTACAGGCGCCCACTGGTCGCTGGGCAAGGGCGAAGGGCCTACCGGCCTGGCTATCAATACAGCAACAAACCGCCTTTATTCCGGCTGCGCCAATAAACTGCTCGTTGTCATGGATGCCGGCAACGGACATATTGTGCAATCAATCAATATAGGCGGAGGCTGCGACGGGGTAGCTTTTGATGCCAGTCAAAAAACTATTTTCACTTCCAATGGAGAAGGTACCTTGTCGGTGATTGCAGCTGAGGGCCCGGATAAATACCAAACGATTGCCACCGTGCCCACTCGTAAAGGCGCACGTACGCTGGCAGTAGATCCTGCTACGCATCGTGTATACCTGCCGGTAGCAGATTACCAGGATGCCACCAAAACCATTGTTCCCGGCACTTTCAGGGTGCTGGAGGTGAGTAAATAGTTCGTTCGGACTAATTGCGTTATATTTGAAGATGTGAAGATGATAACGGACCGGTCCTATAGGGCTGGTCCGTTATTCCAAATAACCACTTGTTTCGTTTGCTATAGTGCACATTTTCAATTATTAACGCGTCTTATGGACATCATCCAAAGAAATCACATCCATGTAGTTGGTAACCTCGTTGCCCCGCAAACCCTTGTGTTTGCCCATGGATTTGGCATTGATCAAACCTCTTTTCACGACGTCATTGCGCCCTTTAACCGGGATTACAAGATTGTACTGTTTGATAACGTGGGCGGCGGAAAAGCTGACCTTAAAGCTTATAGTCACCGGCGCTACGAAACCATACATGGCTACGCCACTGATGTAGCTGATATTTTACAGGCACTGGAACTGAAGAATGTTACTTTTATCGGACATTCCGTGAGTGGCATGATTGGGCTGCTTCACAGTGTATATTACCCTGGTATTATCGACAAACTGGTGTTGCTGGGTTCCAGCCCCCGTTATCTTAATGATCCGGCAAACAACTATATAGGCGGTTTTGATGATGCCGCATTGACCAGTCTCTTTGAAGCCATGGAAGCCAACTACCATGCCTGGGCTGCCGGCTTTTCCAAACTGGCTATGAGAAATGAAGACAGGCCCGAACTGGCGGCGCAATTTGCTGCCTCCCTGCAGGAGCTGCGACCAGACATCGCCATACAGGTAGCTAAAGCTATTTTCTATATGGATTACCGGGACGAGTTGCCCAAAGTAACCATCCCCACCCTGATAGTACAAACCACCAACGATATTGCTGTTCCGGGAATAGTGAGCGAATACCTGGAAGCACATATACCTAATAGCCGACGAACCAAAGTGAATACAGAAGGACATTTCCCGCATATCAGTGCACCCGGGGAAGTGATTGCTGCGATACAGTCCTTCCTGTAATTATTTCATTCTTTTAATTTCATACTGTGAGTAACTGGGAGCGTAAAGCCTTAAATTTTATTAATCAAACGGGTCGCTGGGATAAAGACAAACACATTTCTTCTTTTCTTGCATTCAGCATTTCATTGGTAAAAAGCCTTACCACGGCAGATATTGCCCTGCAACTGGAGTTTGAAGATGAAGACACCGCCAAGGTAAAATGCGCGTCGCCCGTTCATCTGAATGGAATTGTACTGAACCCTGACCCCATCAAAAAGCTGCTGTATGCACAGGGGTTTAAAACTATTTATTGGCGGGAAATCCCCCCAGCGAAAGAAAATGCGTTCTCAGGTATCCTGCAGGCATTATCCTCTGCTGTTATTATTCCGGTAAATACCACTCCCAATAACAGCCTGATGATACTGGGCTGGAGTGCGCCCCAAACTTTTACTGCTGAATTCCAGGAATGTATTGAAACTATCAGCTTACGACTGAAAGAAATCCTGTTGCAATCTGAGCAGCAACTGTACTTTCAGCGTATTGCCGCACGCTTTTCCGCTATCCTGCACACCATCCCGCATGCTATGGTATTTATCAACAACGATGGATTTTCGGGGTGGATTAACCAGGAAGGCGCTACCCTGCTGGGGCTTTCCGGTCCGGGGGAACAACTGCCGGCTATCTTGTCGGATGCCATGACGCAATTACGCAACAGCGCCACCAATAGCGAAGACATTTACAGAGAGGCCGTTCAGCTATTCTCTTCTCCCGAAAATTCAATTACCAACTGGCACTGGCAACTGGAAAATAAAACCCTGAAGGTATCCTGCTTTCCCGTAAACACCCATCAAGTTAGCGGGCGTTTATGGATATTTGAATAATCAGGACTGGCGCCAGAGAAAATAGAAAGTACTGCCTTCGCCTGGTTGAGAGTCTACCCATACTTTGCCTCCCTGTTCTTCTACCAGTAGTTTAAAAATATTTAACCCGATACCACTACCTTCTTCTTTACTATCGTTATCCAATCTTTCGAATAACCGAAATATACGGTCGGTATCACGTTTGGCCACTCCCGGGCCATTGTCTTTTACATAAAATTCGTAGTACTCTCCCTTATCAGTGCCACCAATAGTAATCCATCCTTCTTTCTTATCGTTGTATTTGATGGCGTTGGAAATAAGATTCTGAAACACCTGCTGGAGCTTCAGCTTATTGGTTTCCAATACCGGCAAGGTGCCTTCTGTTACAATATGTATATGCGCCGGGGGAAAGAGTAAATGGGATAACTGCGCTATGAGTTCATGTACATTTACCTCTTCAATTGTTTGTTCCATATCGCTCTGCCGGGTATACTCCAGCATAGAAGTGATCATTTCTGTGAGGTGATTGGTAGCACCCAATACTATTTTCATATACTCTTTCAGATCAGGGGCACTTTGGATACGTTCATCATCGTTGATCAGCGCCAGCAGTCCTATAGCGCCCGACAGTGGCGACTTCAGGTCATGCGCGACCACGTACATAAACCGCTCCAGTTGTTTGTTGATTTTTTCCTTTTCCGCTATGGCCTCTTTCAGCTCTGACTGGGAACGGTACAGCTTTTCAAACACATTGACTTTCGCCCGGGTCACGTTGATATCGAGTGGCTTCGACAGGTAATCTATGGCGCCTTCCTGGAAACCACGCATTACAAATTGCTCATCTTTATTAATAGCGGTAACAAAGATGATAGAAATATCTTTTGTTTTAGGATTTGTTTGCAACAGGCGGGCTACTTCGTAACCGTCCATATCCGGCATTTGTACATCCAGCATCACCAACCCGATATCATTGCGCCGTAATACCGTCTTTAAGGCCTCATTACCGGAATTGGCTTTGATGATTTCCCGGTTCTCCCCTTCCAGCATATGTTCCAGCGACACCAGGTTTTCCGGTTTATCATCTACCAACAGGATAGTAAGTGTTTTCGGTTTGAGCTGCTTCATTTGTCAACTTTTATTTTCTGTGCTTATGTTACTTATAAAGTGGATGATCTCTTCTACAGACATAGCTTGTACGCCGGGATTGGCATCGATGGCTGCCTGCGGCATAACGTCGAATTCTGCGGTAGCCGGGTCCTGTACAATACCTGTACCACCAGCTGCAATGATGCGTGACAATCCGGCTGCCCCGTCATTGTTGGCGCCGCTCAGCAAAATGCCCGCTACCTGAGCGCCAAAAACGGCAGCGGCACCCGCAAAGCTCAGGTCTATGGCGGGGCGGCTAAAATTCACCAACTCCGAATAATCCAGCGAAAAGGTGGCATCTTCTTCTATCAACAGGTGATAGTTCTGCGGCGCCAGGTAAATCTTTCCCGGCAGTAATGGCTCTTTATCTTCCGGCTCCCTGATCACCTGCTGTACCGACAGTAATTTATCCAATTCACTGACTACATTCTTTAACCTATGCATAATAATGACTACCGGTATTGGAAAAGGAGAGGGAAAATGGTTCAGCAACGTCACCAATACGGCCATACTACCGGCAGAACCACCGATAAGCAGGATACGGTATTTAGGGGGAAGCGTCAAAGGCTATGTTTTACGTCTGAATATTTTATTAGCCGCATTTACCGGCTCAAATTTTACTCTTTCTTCATTATACAATAACGACTCTTTTAGACCTAACGCCAGATAGCCCAGCGAAGTTAAGCTTTCATAGAATAACTTTACCACCCGTTCCTGCAGTGTCTTGTTAAAGTATATAAAAACGTTCCGGCAACAGATCAGCTGAAATTCGTTGAACACCTGGTCGGTAACCAGGTTGTGCTGGAAGAAAATAATATTACGTTTTAATTCCGGCTGAATAATCACATGATCCCCGTGAGCGGTATAATAACCGGAAAAATCATGGATCCCGCCCGATTGTATATAGTTATAAGTATAGTCTTTCATTTCCTTCAGCGTAACCCTGCCTTCCTCCGCCTTTTTCAGGTTGGCGGCATTCATATCGGTAGCGTAAATGCGGCAGCGGTCCATTAGCCCGGCTTCTTCCAGCAGGATGGCCATAGAGTATACTTCCTCCCCGGAGGCACAGCCAGCATGCCATATTTTGATATTAGGGTAAGATGCCAGTCGCGGTAACACTTGTTCCCGGAGCGCTTTATAGAACGATGGATCGCGAAACATCTCTGTTACATTCACCGTAATATACTGAACCATTTCCTGGAAGAAGTGCGTTTCGTTGAGCAGCCGGTGTTTCAGTTCGAAGATGCTGTCGATATGCTTATATGCCATAAAGCGGACAAACCGGCGTTTCAACGATGCTACCGCATAGTCGGTAAAATCATAGCCATACCGCTGTTGAATAATCTTCACCAGTTCAGTAAAATCGCTATTGCTGATACCTTCTATCATAATAGCTTTAAGATAACCAGACTTTTAACAACGACAATAATTTAATATTATCTACGGGTTTGGCGATATAATCGGAGGCGCCTGCTTCCATACATTTTACCCGGTCTTCCGCCATTGCTTTGGCGGTGAGAGCAATCACCGGCAGTTGCTGAAACCTTGGGTCGGCGCGGATCAGTCGCATAGCTTCGTAACCATCCATTTCCGGCATCATAATATCAATCAGTACCAGGTCGAGCTGCGGATGTTCCTGCAGGGTTTGTACTGCTTCCTTACCATCTGCCGCTGTGAGCACTTCGATTCCCTGGTCTTCCAGCAGGGCGCTGATAGAAAATACGTTGCGCATGTCATCGTCTGCCAGCAGCACTTTTTTTCCTGACAGGGTCGTAGCGGTACCGGGCATTTCCTGGGGTGCTACTTTTTCTTTTTTCTCCAGTTTATACAGGAAGAGTTCCAGTTCATCCATTAACCGGTCGGTGGCGAGGGCGGAATTGCGTACAATAGCGGCCGCGTATTTCTTCAGCTGCTGTTCCTCGCTGCTGGTAATATCCTGGTCGAGATACACGATCAACGGGGTATCACCGGTTTCGGGCATACTGGTCAGTGTCTCTAACTGCTCCATCACTTTGTCCAGCTCCAGTTCCGCGCCTATTTCCATAATAACGGCATCATATTTCTTTTGTGCCAGCAGTTGCCTGGCTTCGGGCACACCGGCGGCCACATCATATTGGGTTTCCAGGTGGCGTTCTTCACTTTTGGCTTTGATGGCGGTATCTGCACTACGCGGGCCGGCCGACAGAAGTAATACTTTCTTTAGCCCTGCCTGTATGCGGGCGTTGATATTGGTAAATACGGCTTCCAGGTCGGGTAGTTGTAGTGGCTTCCTCGTATAACCATGTACGTTATCTTCGCCAATACCTGCATTGTCGGCCGCGGTGACAACATGTACCAGTATTTTGCTCAGGTCTTCATTACTCTTCAGGATTTTCAGGATGCTCTTACCATCAATAACGGGCAGGTTCATATCGAGGATAATAGCCGCCGGCAAGTATTTGCGGGCATAGGCTAATCCATCCTGGCCATTGTGGGCCACAATCGTTTTAAATCCTTTATTACGGGCAAAGTCGCGCAGGATATCGGCGAAATGAATATCATCTTCTATAATGAGAATCAGTTTGTCCTGCTTGCTGATATTATGCCGGTCGTCGCTGATAGCGGGGGGTGGCAGCGGTGATGGTGACGGTATATATTCCAGGGTATCATCCGTAGTAACGATGGCATTGGCATTGGCATCGGGATGGACCGGGATGATAATACTGAAAGTACTGCCTGCTGGCGTACTGTTGTCGAGCACCAACGATCCTTTGAGCAGCTGCATCAGTTCGCGGCTGATGCTGAGTCCCAGCCCGGTACCGCCAAATTTGCGGTTGGTACTGCCATCGCCCTGGTGGAAAGCATTAAATATCAGGGTCTGCTTGTCGGCTGGGATGCCCGCCCCGGTGTCGCTAACACTGATACCAAGGGTATCCGGGTTGACCATATACCAGGAAAGCGTGATGACGCCGGCAGCGGGCGTAAACTTAAATGCATTGGATAAAAGGTTGCGGATCACCTGTTCCAGCCGGAGTTTATCTGTAAACAGGGTGATAGGCACGTCAGGCGCGATGGTTTTAATGAATTGTATTTTCTTCTCCTGGGATACAACGTCAAAGAGATCAGAAAGGTCATCCATAATTTCGCTCACCGGTATGGCTTCAAAGTTCATTTCTACCTTACCTGCTTCTATTTTGGAGAGATCCAGTACATCATTGATCAGGTGGAGCAGGTCCGAGCCGGACTTGTGGATGATGCCGGCATATTCCATTTGTTTCGTGGTGAGATTTTTGTCCTTGTTCTCCTGGAGCATTTTGGCAAGAATGAGTACACTATTGAGCGGGGTACGCAGTTCATGCGACATATTGGCCAGGAATTCAGATTTATACCGGCTGCTGGCTTCCAGCTCCGCTGCCTTTTGGGATAAGTCATTCCGGGCAAGTTCCAGCGCGTAATTTTTTACGGTAATCTCTGTATTTACCTGTCGCAGCTCTTCTTCCTGGACCCTTAGTTCTTCTTCGGAAGCCTGTAATATTTCCGACTGGCGGCTCAGTTCTTCGTTGGACTGCCGGAGTTCTTCCTGTTGACTGATGAGTATTTCTTTTTGTTCCTGTACCTGGCGGAGGAGCTGCATAACCTTTTCGCGGGCATTGGCGGCATTCACAGCTACGGCGATGTCTTTTTTTAGTATTTCCAGCAGGCCTACCTGGAGTGGGGTTACCGGCTTAAAGGAAGCCAACTCGATCACTCCCAGCAGTTCGCTATCTACCCAGAGTGGTATCAATACCAGTTCCCCGGCTACGCCGTTGCCACTGGCAGATGCCAGTTGCCAGTAACTGGGCGGCACTCCGCGGATCACCCGCAGGTTGGGGTCGCTGGCAGCGGTACCCACGAAGCCATCATTAATAGCCACTACGGCGGGAACGGCCGCTGGCATATTAACAGTGGCTTCTAAACGCAGATGGTTGGCCTCCCCGTTAAAGTGGTAAAAAGCGCCGGCGGCAAATTCGCCGAAAGTGGTTAAGGTTTGCAGGGCATTATGTACCAGTTCTTCCCGGCTGTTCGCTCCCTGAAGGCTATCATTCATTTTATTCACGCCGGTGAGCATCCAGTTGCGCTCATTGGCGGCCTCGTTGAGGTCTACTACTTCTGTCAGCTTAAGATTGAGCGCTTTCTGCGCGCGGATCCTTCGTTTAAATTCCAGGTAAGTTACCCGCATCAGGATAGAGCCTACTAACAGGATAAACGCATTATTGATCATCAACGCTCTTATCGCTTTAGATAAAGACTCGTTTTTATAATTTTCCCGAAGGTCCAGCAGGCGGCGTTCTTCTGTGTTGACCAGCGCTATTTTAGCCCGTACCCGGTCCATCAGCAGGGCTTCTGTTTCGGTGATGGCTTTGTTTTGTTCGAAGCGTTGGCTATTCAGGCTATGGTCCAGTTCATTCCAATAACTCAACAGGTTATTGACTTCATCTTCCAGGGAATCCACGTTTTTGTATTGTACAGGATTATCTGATACCAGGGCATGCAGGTCGTTGAGTGCCGGCGCCACTTTAGGCAATGCCAGTTCATAGGGCTTCAGGAATTTATGGTCGAAAGTACTTCTAAACCCTCTCCTGGCGGCTTCCATATCAAAAAGGAGCCGCTGTACCCGCTCGGAATTGTTGAGTACGTGGTAGGTGTGTTGTACCCAGCCGGCTTCCTCCATTTGAGAATCAAATGTACGCCAGGTTAATAAGCCACTCAGCAATACCAGCAATACCACTAATGCGAAGCCGAGGTACAACCTGTTGGCCAGTGAAATTTTGATTGGTGCCACAATGAAAAAAGGAATTCGTTAATGTCTGATAATTTATTATATTAGGTATAAAAGTACCGAAATGCCTTCATATTCAATACCTTTGTGTCATGTTATGTAGTGGTTTTAGTATTAATTTAAAAATATTTTTTTCAATAGAAAATCTAATCATTTCTGCTATTAGTATATATCTACGCATATACCGTTAAAACTGATTTTAAAGAGAGACACTTATACCATATTTTATAAAAATCGGTAAACAATTGTTCATTCACATTGTTTACGGAACAAACGCAGCCACTATGAGTAAAATACTGTTAGTAGAAGACGATGAAATAATGCCCAAGATAGTGGCAAGAATCCTCCCATCCTCAGAATATGAGTTGGATCATGTATCTAATGGCAAAGAGGCATTTGAAAAACTGGAGTCTACCCAGTACGGCTATGATTTGATTATTACGGATATTATGATGCCGTATGCCAATGGATTTGAAATTCTGAGCAAGGTAAAAAGCCAGCCCCGGCCTATCCCGGTGATCATTGTTTCCAATGCGGGGAACGAAGACATGGTGATGGAAGGATTTAAGCTGGGGGCAGATGATTTCCTCAAAAAACCTATCATCCCTGCCGAATTAATGATCCGCGTTAAACGATTATTAATGAAGAATAAATAGCTGATGTTCGACATACAACTACCTGCCTTCCTGGAACCCTTTATTAATATCTTCCGGTCTGCTCCGCTGGTGATACAGCTGGCCATGATATTTATAGTAGTAGCTGCCGGGGGTACCCTGCTCGCCTATTTTTCCATTTTGAGAAACCGTTATCGCGGTAACCGCCGGGATAAGCGTTTGGCGAAACTGCTTCCCAAAATAGATAACCTCATTATAGATGAAGTACTGACCCACCCGGAGGCCGACACTGTGCCAGCCGACCAGGTAGTACTTAACCTGGACGCCTTCCAGGAGCTGCCCCTGGATAAAAAGTGGGCCCGGGCCGCTCTTACCGAGCGTATTATCCATTTTCGCCGCAATGTGCGGGGAAATATGGGGCTCCTGCTCCGTAGCCTGTATATGCAGCTGGAGCTGGACAAAGACGCCATGAAAAAGATGAAGGCAGGCCACTGGGAAAAGAAAGTACAGGCGCTGATCGAATTTACCAGCATGGACATGTCCGTGGCAGATGTCACTATTTTACCGTTAACGAATAGCCGTAACCGGGAATTGAGAGCCGCTGCCCGCCATGCCTATATCAAACTCAGTAAAAATGAGCCCTTTAAGTTTTTTGATGTGGTAACAGAGCCACTGCTGATGTGGGACCAGGTAGAATTACTGCGTATCATCAGCACCACAGAAGATATTGCAATCCCTAACTTTGCCCGCTGGGTTACTTACTCGTCCAATAAAAGCGTGGTGTCTTTCTGCCTGAAGCTGATTGTGCACTACAACCAGTTGCCCGCAGTGCCTGCGGTTATTAAACTACTGGACACTAAAGACCATTACCTGCGGGCCGACGCCATCAACTGTTTGGGAAAATTGCGGGTGCCCGACGTGGAAGACAAACTGGTAAGTATCTACAGTACGCAACCACTGCATTGCCAGATAGAAATATTAAAAGCCCTGGGACGTATCAGCAGTGGACGTCATATAGAATTCCTGAAACTGGAATTCCTGCATTCCACCGATTTCGACCTGCGCAAGAGCGCTGCTAAGTCGCTTGTAAGAAATGACTGGATTGCCAAACAGGTGATAGAAGAATTGATGGCTACGGCCACACCGGAAAACCTGCGTATCCTGAAACACTGTATGAACCCATTAATCAAATACTAATGAGTGGTATTTTAGAAGTACTGGGAAAAATATATCAAAGCGCGATTTTCGTATATGGCTTGGTGTTATTGCTGGTATATGCTTTACTGGCCATATTCTCCAGGCTGGCAGTCCGTCAATACACCCGGAAAAATTCCCTGCACCAGCTGGACCTCCTGTCCAGTTCCCCGTTGGCACCGGGTATTACTATCCTGGCACCTGCCTTTAACGAAGGAATGACCATTATTTCCAACGTACGTTCCCTACTCACCCTTAACTATCCCCGTTACGAGATTATACTTATTAACGATGGCAGTACTGATAATACCATGGAACAGCTCATTACAGAGTTTAAAATGGTGGAAGTAGCCTACGCCTTTAGTGTGAAAATACGGACACAACCCATAAGGAAAATATTTAAGTCTACCGACCCCGCCTACGCTTCACTGATCGTGATTGATAAAGTAAACGGGAAGAGTAAAGCCGATGCTGTTAACGCCGGTATCAATCTCGCTACGTTTAACTATTTCGTTTGCACGGATGTAGACTGTATACTGGATAAAGACACCCTGCTGGAGCTGATCCTGCCGGTTATGCAGGAAGAAAACAAGCGGGTAATCGCCGTAGGCGCCACCTTACGCATTGCCAACTCCTGCGAGTTTGATGAGGGTGTGATGACCCGCATGCGTCCTCCAAGGCAGCTCCTTCCCCGCTTCCAGGAAGTGGAGTACATCCGCTCCTTCGTATTGGGAAAAATGGGCTGGAGTTATATTAACTGTGTGCCCAACGTATCGGGGGGACTGGGCCTGTTTGATAAAGAGGTGGCCACCCGCTGTGGCGGATATGATCATAGTTCCTTTGGAGAAGACATGGAACTGCTAACGCGGATGTGCCGTTATGCCCATGACAATGAAATCGATTACGCCATACGCTATATTCCCAAAACGCTCTGCTGGACGGAGGCGCCGGCCACGCTCAAAATATTTAACCGGCAACGCACCCGCTGGGCGAGAGGGCTGGCACAGCTGATGTATAGTCACTTCAGCATGTTCATGAATCCCCGTTACGGAAAAATGGGGCTGATCATTTTCCCTTTCAACTTCTTCTTCGAATTACTGGCGCCCCTGGTTGAATTCAGCGGTATCATTGTATATATCGTGCTGGCTGTAACCGGCAATATCAACTGGCCGTATGCACTGCTATTGCTGCTTTTTGTGTACCTGTACTCCGTGATGATCACCACCATTTCCATTGTGTGGGACCAGCTCTCCTTCCGGTATTATAAGTCCTGGTGGGAAGTGGCTTATTTGTGCATGACGCCCTTTATGGAGTTTTTAATCTATCATCCCCTTATTGTGCTCTATTCGTTGCGTGGATACTATTATTTCCTTACCGGTAAAAAAAGCACCTGGGGAAATATGCAGCGACAAGGCTTTGGGAAAAAGAAATAAAGTAATAAAAGCATATGCTGAAATCGTTTTTTGAAGGCGGTGTATTTATATATGGAAGTGCCATGTTAGTTATGTATGCCCTGTTGGCTTACTTATCTTACCGTGGTATCAGACTTTTCCAGCGCAAAAGCAGTTATACCAACTATAGCCAGCTGCTGGAATCGCCGCTTACACCGGGCATATCCGTGATAGCCCCCGCTTTCAACGAGGGCGTTACCATCATCATGAATGTACGCTCCCTCCTTACCCTGAACTATACCCGCTTCGAAGTGATCATTGTAAACGATGGGAGCACCGATGATACCCTGGAAAAACTGATAAATGAGTTTGAACTGGTAGAAGTTGACTTTGCCTACAACCAGCGTATTACCACCCGGCCGGTACGACGCATATTCAAGTCTACCAACACGGCCTATGATAAGCTGATGGTGATAGACAAAGTGAATGGAAAGAGTAAGGCAGATGCTTCCAACGCCGGTATTAACGCCGCTTCATTCAATTATTTCTTGTGTACGGATGTAGATTGTATCATCGAAAAAGATACACTGCTGCGTATGATCAAGCCCTTTATGGATGAGGAACATAAGAAAACAAAGGAAGTAGGCAAGCCTTGCCCCGAGTGCGGATATGTGCATATGGTGGAAGACAGCCGCCGGGTGATTGCCACCGGCGCCACACTACGGGTGGCCAACTCCTGTGAAGTAGATGAGGGTATCATCATACGGGTACGCCCCCCCGAAAAATTATTACCCCGCTTCCAGGAAATGGAATACATAAGGGCATATGTGTTGGGAAAAATGGGTTGGAGCAGTATCAATTGTGTACCTAATGTATCCGGTGGTTTGGGCTTATTTGATAAGGAAGTGGCTATTAAAGCGGGGGGCTATGACCATACTTCTTTTGCAGAAGACATGGATATCGTGACCCGCATGTGTGCCTACATGATCGATAATAAACAGCAATACGCCATCCGTTATATTCCCACCACCCAATGCTGGACGGAAGGTCCACCCAACTTGAAAATTTTTGGCCGGCAGCGTACCCGTTGGGGCCGGGGGCTGAGCGAAATCATCACCATCCACCGGAAGTTCCTGTTTAATCCCCGTTATAGAAAACTAGGGTTGATCGTACTTCCCTACAACCTGTTTTTTGAATTCCTGGCGCCCATCATCGAATTTATCGGTATCTGTTATTATATCTACCTGATTGTCACAGACCAGGTGAGCTGGCAATATGCCATTATTTTGCTGGGATTTGTGTACCTGTATTCCGTGATGATTACCACGCTGGCCATTTGCTGGGATCAGCTTACCTACCGGTACTATAATACCTGGCGGGAAGTGGTGGGCCTGGCATTGATGGCCTTCCTGGAACCGCTGATCTATCACCCGCTGATTGTATTTTTTGCACTAAAAGGATATTGGTTCTTTCTCACCGGAAAAAAATCGACCTGGGGAAATATGCAGAGACAAGGTTTCAGTAAAAAGAAAGTAAACGCTTAAATAAGAAATAATGGCGGTATTAAAACAGCTGTTAACTGGCATTGTGGTGTGTTGCGCCCTGCAAGCGCAGGCACAGCTCTCTAAAGAAAAAGACAACGCTGAATCCCTGTACAACCAGGCGGTGCAGGAAACGAAGCAGGAGCACTATGACAAAGCTATCAGCCTGTCGAAGCAGGCATTGGAAAAACAACCTGACTTCATCGACCAGCAGCTGCTGCTGGCCAGGCTCTATATGCTCACAAAGCAATACGATCTCTCCCGGAAATATTTTAAAGCCGTGCTGGCTAAAAATCCCCGCTACCGCGATGCCTATTACTATGCTATTAACGTAGAATTAACCACCGGTAGATATGCAGAAGCGGAGTGCTATGCCGATGAAGCGCTTAGCAACTTCCCCGGCAGCCCGGAATTCATGCGCAAGAAGCTGGGCATACTGGACCTTCAACACAAAGTATACCAGGGGAATGAATACGCAGAGAGGCTGATGAGTAAGTACCCGGAAGATACCACCGTACGTAATGCTTACATAGAGCATTACCTGCTAAGCGGCAAATATTTTCAGCAACTGGGCAATAGCAGTATGGCGCGGCAAAGTTATGACCGGGTATTACTGGTAGATCCCCGCAACCCCGACGCCCGCGAAGCCAATTTATCAGTGGCTTTGAAAGGCGGCAATTATCAATCGGCCTTAGACCAGGTAAACGAGGCCCTGGCGGCCCGGCCAGGTGCTTACGACCTGCTGATGCGCAAACTGGGCATAGAACAGGAGATGCATGCCTATACAGATGCCCTTCTTACCTTAGCCGAAATACAGCGGCGGTATCCTTCCGATGCCAAAGCCCGCACCCTGGCTACCTCGCTGCGTTTGGAAGCCGCTAACTACTATGCTAACACCGATCCCTATACGTTGTATGCCGGCGTATTGGGAAAAGACCCGGGCAACCGCGAAGCGTTGGATAAACTCATCGGCTACAGCATGACCCGGGGCACCTATAAGGAAGCCCTGGCCTGGATTAACCAGGGATTAAAGCACCGCCCTGCCGATGCCAGGTTGTTAGCCATGAAAATGGATGTACTGGAAAGCGACCATAAATACAGTGCCGCCGCTGCGCTGGCAGAAACGCTGTTTCAGCGTACCCCCAATGCAGCACTCCGGGAAAGATTAGTAACATTGCAAACCGCCAGTGGGCGCGACTATCTCGCACAGCAGCAGTACGACCTGGCCGCGGCCTCTTTTGAAAGTGCCCTGAAGGCCAGTCCCAATGACAGTACTGCCCTTAACCTCCTGGCCAACACCTATATCTCCCAAAAAAATAATACCGCCGCACTGAGGGTAATAGACCAGGCACTTGCCTACTATCCCAACAATGCCGGTTTGCTGCTAAAGAAATCAGCCCTGCTGAGCGAAACCGGCAAATATGAAGAAGCCGCCGCCATTGCCCGGCAACTGGCTGCCCGGTTCCCCGCAGATGATCGTTTAAACAACCATCTCACTGACCTTTACCTGACCAATGGGCGGAACTACATGAGAGCAGAAGAGTACGACCTGGCTAAACAACAGTTTAAGCAGGTGCTGGACGTATCCCCCAACAATATAGATGCGCTGGATTATATGGTGAACCTGGAAAGCGCCACCGGCCAGCCAGACAGCGCATTGTATTACGCCGACAAAGCATTGGGGTACTACCCGGGCAACCGCGATTTCCTGCTAAAGAAAGCCTCCGTATTGCAGGATCAGCATGAATATGCCGCTGCTGCCGCCATTACCGGCGAATTGATGAACAGGTATCCTTACACGCAAAAATATAAAACAGCCTATATCAACAGCCTGATGTCGGCCGGAACCGAATACCAACGCCACCAGCAGCCCGACAGCGCCTTACTGCGCTTCAACCAGGTGCTGGCCCTGCATCCGAAAGATTCCCTGGCCCTGCTGTACAGCATCAATATTTTGAACGGGCAACAGCGCTATGACAGCGCCCTGGCTTATACAACGCAGGGACTTAAGTACTACCCCGACAATGAAGGCTTTTTAATGAAGCGGGCTATCACGCTGGAGAACAAAAAAGATTTTGCAGCTGCCGCACTGGCAGCCGATTCTGTAGCAAAGCTGCATAACACACCGGAAAACAGGGATTATCACGAGTACCTGGAAAGCAAAACGCTGAAAAACCAGTTCGGTCTGTACTACCTGAATTCCAGCTTCGACTACTCGGGCAATAAATATAATATTGCCACAGTGGAGTACCGGCGCTTTATGAAACGCGGCTCTTATGCTTTCCAGGTGAACTACGCCGGAAGGCAAACGGGTAACGGCTTACAGGGGTTGGCCGAAATGTACTATACCCATAATCGCAGCCTGTATTCTTATGGCATGGTGGCTTATTCCAATAAGGAAGTATTCCCTCAATGGAGAGCGGCCTATTCCATCTTCAAAACATTTAAAAAAGAGATAGAAATAGAGCTGGGCGGGCGTTACCTGAACCTGGACAGTACCAGCAGTATTTCTGGTGTGGTTTCTGTAGCTAAGCCATTCGGTGATTTCTGGGTGAACCTCAGGGGCTTTGTGATCAACGAATCTTCCAAAAACTACACCGCCTTTAATCTCACTACCCGCTATTTTATGAACAAGCGGCAGGATTACCTGCAATTGGTAGGTGGCCTCGGTACTTCTCCGGATGACCGGAGCCGGCTGATTAATTTTCCTAATCTTTCGGGGTTGCTGACGCATAGTGTGGGGGTAGGTTATCAAAAAGTATTGCATTACCGCACTACACTGGGATTATATGGCACCTGGATCAACCAGAAAATTACTGACGTGGGCTATCAGAACCAGTATGATATTTACCTGATGCTCCAACGGAAATTTTAACAGACTTACAATGTGCAGATTTATGAGCAGTGTTTTGTTAACGGTGACAACGATACTATTCGGCGCCTGTCATCCGCAAACAGGTGAATTGCCGCTGGTACAGCAGGGTCGCAGTACCTATGTTATTGTAGTACCCGCGGAGGTTACCAAGGCGGAAAGCAAAGCAGCAGATATATTCAGGGACTATGTAAAACGTATTTCCGGCGCCGCTTTGCCGGTGATCCCGGAAAATCAATATAAAGATCAGCCGGCCGTATTTATTGGTAATACTGATCATACTTATGGCCCTGAAAAGATAAAGCCGGAAGGCTTTTTTACCGGCAGTAAAGACAAGTTTCTCTATATCCGTGGAGGCAGCGGACAGGGTATAGTCTACGGCGTATATCATACCCTGCAGGCGTATATGGGTTGCCGTAAAGATGCTGCAGGTCCTGCGTTTGTACCAACGGCAAAGGATATACGTATCAATGGGTCCTTGTCCGATTTGCAGGAACCGGCTTTCCTTTACCGGGAAAGCTACTACCCTCCTTCGATGGACCCGGAATACCTGTCGTGGCACCGGTTACACCGGTTTGAAGACCTGTGGGGGCTGTGGGGACATTCCTTTTTTAAGCTTCTGCCGCCTGCCACTTACTTTAAAGAACACCCGGAATATTACTCACTGGTAAACGGGAAAAGGCAGGCCCTGCAACTCTGCCTGAGTAATGAAAACGTATATGCATTAACGGTAGCATGGTTTAAAAAGGCCATTGCGGCTAATCCTGATGCAGCATACTGGTCTATTTCACCCGAAGATGGTGGCGGCGCCTGTACCTGTGATTTATGCCGTAAGGCAGATGCAGAAGAAGGCGGGCCACAGGGTTCGCTAATCCGGTTTGTAAACCGCGTAGCCAGTCAGTTTCCGCAGCAACGCTTCACTACACTGGCATATGGTTATACGGCCAGCCCCCCGTTGAAAACGAAGCCGGGCAGCAATGTGTATATTATGCTGAGCACCATAGATGCTTTCCGGCAGGAGCCATTGGCACAAACGCCTTCGGCGGCAGCCTTCCGCAAGCACCTGGAAGGATGGGAAGCAATGACCACCAACCTGTTTATCTGGGATTATACCACGCAGTTTACCAACTACCTGGCTCCTTTCCCGGATTACAATAACCTCCAACCCAATATCAAATATTTTGCGGCGCATCATGTTAAGGGCGTCTTTTCCCAGGGCAGCGGCGAAACGTATGGCGATATGGCGGCGTACAACAGCTACGTACAGGCGGCCCTGTTATGGCATCCCGACGCTGATATACAACAGGTCAGCCATGATTTCCTGAAAGGATATTATGGTCCGGCAGCGCCGTTTATAGGGCAATACCTGGAGGCACTCAGTAATGCCGTTAAAATCACACCTACTACGCTGGATATTTATGGGAACCCGGTTTATAACATCCGGGACTATTTATCTCCCAAGCTGATAGACCACTACGCTACTTTGCTGGACAAGGCCGAAGCAGCGGCCAGTAATAATCCTGTTTTCCAGCAGCGGGTGGCTGGTACCCGCCTGTTCCTGGAATACGTGGTACTACAGCAATCGCGCTACTATGGGAATGAGCAATATGGCTACCTGGAGGCTAATGGAACGGTAAAGGCGAGGTGGCCGCAGCGTGTGCAGCAATTCGCACAACAATGTAAAACTGCGGGCGTACAGGAGCTGTCGGAAGGTGGATTATCGCCCGATGCCTATGTACAGGAATGGCAGGAGCTTTTTTCCCGTAAGTGGGTTAATAGCCTGGCATTGCATGCACCGGTAACGCTGGTTCATCCTTATACCCCGGAGTATTCACCCAAAAAAGAAGCTACGCTTACCGACGGGTTAACGGGTGGTAAGGATTTCAGTTACAACTGGCTATTTACCTATGGTAAAGATATGATCGCCACTGTTGATATGGGTAGTAACAAAACTATTCACCAGGTCCAGATGAATTTCCTGCAGGATGCCCGGCATTATATTTTTACGCCGGTACAGATCCAGGTAGAAACGTCGGTAGACGGGCAACATTTTACCACCGTGGGGGAAAAGAATATCCCGGTACCGGGCGAAGATTATGCCGTTCAAATTCAGCACTACTCCTTTTCTTTACCGGCCACTTCCGTCAGGTATATCAGGGTTACTGCCAAATGCCCTCCCGGTTTACCGGAATGGCGGTTGGTAGCGGGAAAGCAACCGGCTTTATGCTGCGATGAGGTAAGCGTAGAATAGCATTGGAAACAGTATTGCTGAAAATAAATTTGGAAAATAAACACTGTTCAGTATATTTGCACTGTAAACCTAACAACTTGGGCATTATTGAAAGAAAAGAGCGTGAAAAGGCAGAAATGCGCCGGCGCATTGTTGATGCTGCTGTTCAGATGATCGTGGAAGAGGGATATGAGAAAGTATCCATCCGAAACATCGCTGACAAGATTGAGTACAGTCCGGCTACCATTTATCTTTATTACAAGGATAAAGACGAGCTGTTATACGATGTACAGAGCCAGGCTTTTGCCACCCTGGCAGAGGAGTTCAGGGAGAAGATAAACGCCGTGGATCCATTTAAACGATTAGAGCAGCTGGCCGTTGCCTATCTCGACTTTTCCCGGCAGCATCCGGAATTGTACGACCTGATGTTTATTATCAAGGCGCCGATGAATACCCTGGTAGAGAAGGAGAAATGGGAGAACGGGGATCCTTCTTACGATGCCTTACATGGACTGATGCAGGAGTGTATAGAAAAGAAGGTGGTGAAATTTAAAGATGCTACTATTGCAACACTGTCGGTATGGGGCTTTGCGCACGGCTTAATCAGCCTGCATCTGCGGGGCAGATGTACCAAGGTATCCAGGGTACCGGAAGAAGATATACCGGGGGTAATTGCGACCGCTATTGACGAATACCTGGAGATGATCAAAGCATAAAATCAGTAAAAAGCCATTCTGGCTTTTTTTAGCAATATTATTAAACACCGTTTAGTATATCAACATTGATTACAGGAGCCTAATGGCTTTATTTTTTTGCGCATTGATAAACACCGTTCATTATGTACACATCTATCATTAAAGGAGCATTGTTAATGGCCTTGCTGCTGGCCGGACGCCCTACCCTGGCGCAACACAGTGTGCTGGACCAATACATTCAACAAGCTTTTCAAAATAACAAGGGGCTGAAAGAACAGGATTTCCAGCTATCGAAATCAATGCTGGCCTTGCAGGAAGCGAGGAGTTTATTTGGACCGAGCGTATCGCTGCTGGGCAGTTATACCAAATCATCAGGAGGCCGTACTATCGACTTTCCCATTGGCGATATTATGAACCCGGTATACAACAGTTTGAACCAGTTGACCAGCAGCCACCAGTTTAAATCGCTCGACAATGTGCATGTACAACTGAACCCCGATAATTTTTATGATGCTAAACTGCGGGCCTCACTTCCATTGCTGAACGCAGAAATCTACTATAACCAGCTGATAAAAAAAGAGCAGATCACGCAGCAACAGGCAGCCGTAAACGTATATAAGCGGGAACTGGTAAAAGATATCAAAACCGCCTACTACCAATATTACCAGGCCTCCCAGGCCGTGGCTATATACAACAACGCTTTGTCGCTGATCCAGGAAAATATCCGCATCAATGAAAGCATGGTACGCAACGGCGTACGTAACAACACGGCCTTATATCGCGCGCAAACCGAGAAAGAAAAAACAGAAGCCGATATCAATAAGGCAGTCGCCTCCCGGCAAAATTCCCGTGCCTATTTCAACTTCCTGTTGAATCGTGGTCTTACTGAAAGCATTACGCTCGACAGCACTTTGCTCACCTCGCCTGCACAGTTGCCCGGCAAAGACATCAACGACCGGGAAGAGCTGGCACAATACAAAAGCGCCACAAATGCCTACCGGCTAAACGAAAAATTGCAGCGGGCTTACCTGGTGCCTAAACTCAGCACCTTCCTCGACCTGGGTTCCCAGGGCATGGGCGGTAACTTCAACCGGGATACGCGCTATTACCTGTTCGGCGTAAACCTGGAATGGAACTTATTTGCTTCTCACAAATACAAATACAAAATCAAACAGGCAGCCAATGATGTACAAACCATCACCAATGCGGCCGACCAAACAGCAGAAGCCCTACGGCTACAGGTATACCAGGCTGTTAACGACTACCAGACCGCCCTGCTGAATTTCAACACCGCCAAAAGCCAGTTATCGTTCGCAGAAAGATATTATCGTGATCAGCTGAAGGTGTATAAAGAGGGGCAGCTGCTGTATATAGAACTCCTGGATGCGCAGAATCAACTGACCCAGGCACAACTGCAAACCACAGTTGCCCAGGCGGCCATACAAACCGCTTACGCCGCAGTAGAGCGTACCCAGGCCTCTTACCAGATTGATAACAACAACCAATAAATTATACTCACATGAAAAATACCTTACTGCTGCTGCCACTTTCCCTGCTCCTGTTTTCCTGTGGCAGCAAGCCGGCGGCTGTTACCAGCAATTCAGACACTATTCCCGTGAAAGTAATGCCCCTGGCTAAACAGGGCAGCGCTATCACCATTCATGCGTCTGGCCAGTTTACCACCGATGATGAAGTATATCTCTCTTTTAAAACCAATGGCATTATCAATAATATACTGGTAAAAGAAGGCGACCGGGTGCATAAAGGGCAGCTACTGGCTACCCTCAATCTTACAGAAATTGATGCACAGGTGCAACGCGATCAACTGGCCTTTGATAAAGCGCAACGGGATTACCAACGGACCATGCGGCTGCACAACGACAGCGTAGCTACCCAGGAACAGCTGGATAACAGCAAAACCACCATGGACCAGGCCCGGCAGCAACTGAGCACCTCCCAGTTTAACCGCAGCTATTCGTCTATCCATGCTACGCAGGATGGCTATGTGTTGCATAAGCTGGTAAGTGCCGGCCAAATGGTCAATGCCGGCACGCCTGTGCTGCAAACCAACGGCGCCAGCAGCGCTCATTGGTTATTACGTGTAGGCGTAAGCGATAGAGAGTGGGCGCAGATAAAAACAGGAGATAAAGCCAGCATAGAAATTTCCGGCGTACCAGGCGATAGTTTAACTGGCGTGGTTACCCGTAAATCGGAGGGTATTGATGCGCAAAGCGGCACTTTCCTGGTAGACGTGCAACTGACCGGCAGCAAGCCCGCCGCTATTGCGGCCGGGATGTTTGGCCGCTGTCATATTAACGCAGCCGCTGCCACTGCCGGCAGCACCTGGAGCATTCCTTACGCCGCCCTGCTGGACGGAAACGGCAGCACCGGTTTTGTATTTGTGACCAACGATAACAAAACAGCCCAGAAAGTGGCCGTCACCGTAGCCGGTATGGAAAAAGAAAATGTACTCATCAGCAGCGGCATGGAACAAGCCAGGGCACTCATCATCTCCGGCAGCGCCTATCTGAAGGATCAATCACCTATCCGCATCATCCAATAATCATTACTACCATGAAAATAGCGAGATATGCCGTCAAAAATTACCAGTTTACACTGGTAATATTCATCATGATCATCGTGCTGGGACTTACAACCATCCTCAATATGCCCCGCTCAGAAGATCCCGAAATGAGAGCGCCACAGTTTACCGTGGTAGTTGTATACCCCGGCACCAGTCCCAAAGACATGGAAGACCTGGTAGTAGATCCCATGGAGAAAGAAATCTATGGACTGGATGACATCAAACGGGTACGCACCACCATTAATGATGGCGTGGCCCTGATACGGGTAGAATATAAATACAGTTCTAACGTAGACCAGAAATACCAGGAGCTGGTGAGAGAGGTCAACAACAAGCGGAAAGACTTGCCGGCAGACATTTACAGCATGGAAGTAAGGAAGCAGGAACCCTCCGATGTAAATGTATTGCAAGTTGCGCTGATCTCTGAAAATGCCTCCCGCGACAAGCTGCGTTACTACGCCGACAAGCTGCAGGATGAACTGGAAAAAATTCCTTCTCTCAAAAATGTAAAACTGCATGGCTTGCCAGACCAGCAGGTACGGGTGGAACTGCAGCTCGATAAAATGGCCCAGCTGCATTTGCCAGTAAATACCGTGATGGCTGCCGTACAAAGCGAAATGGCCAATATCCCCGGTGGAAGCATCGATGCAGGCGATAAGAGCTTCAATATCAAAACCAGCGGCAACTACCAGCATATCGATGAAATCAACAACACCATTGTATCCAATGCCAATGGAAAAATTG
This sequence comes from Chitinophaga sp. Ak27, assembly GCF_012726295.1. Taxonomy (GTDB): domain Bacteria; phylum Bacteroidota; class Bacteroidia; order Chitinophagales; family Chitinophagaceae; genus Chitinophaga. Next base: position 1,041,156 of record NZ_JABAOB010000001.1, read on the forward strand.
TATTCCTGAAAGATATCGCCCGGATATATTATGGTTTTGAAGATGAAAAATACTTTGTACGCCTCAATGGGCATCGCAGCGTTGTGGTTTCTGCCGCACAGAAGAGCGGTGAAAACATTTCCAAAACGCAGCAGCAGTATAAACCCGTTATAGAAAAGTTCAAACAAACCTTGCCCGCCAACATTGACCTGGTGCAGTATTTCGACCAGGCCGATGCAGTCAATAACCGGTTAAGCGGGCTGGGAAAAGACTTTCTCATTGCCATACTCCTGGTGGCCTTTACTCTGTTGCCACTAGGACAACGCCCGGCTTTGATCGTGATGATATCCATTCCCCTGTCGTTATCTATTGGTATCGTATTGCTTCAGTTCTTTGGCTATAACCTGAACCAGCTGAGCATTGTAGGATTGGTGGTAGCATTGGGACTACTGGTAGACGACAGCATCGTGGTGGTAGAAAATATAGAACGATGGATGCTGGAAGGTCATTCCCGTATGGAAGCCACGTTGAAAGCCACTTCGCAGATCGGGCTGGCCGTTGTTGGCTGCACGGCGGCATTGATTATTGCATTTATGCCGCTGGTATTTATGCCCGAAGGGAGCGGCGACTTTATCCGGAGCCTCCCTTTGGCCGTTATTTTCAGCGTGCTGGCCTCCATGGGCGTGTCGCTGACTATTATTCCCTTCCTGGCCAGCCGGTTGTTGAAAGAGCATAGTGGTCACCCTGATGGCAACCTGTTTATGCGTATGCTGAAAAAGTTGATCCATGGCAGCTATGCCCGCCTGCTGGACAAGGCCCTGCAAAGGCCCGTACTGACGCTGATCGTATCCCTGGTGATTTTTGGCGGCGCCATTGGCCTGTTTAAAGTCATCGGCTTCAGCCTCTTCCCCGCCTCTGAAAAGCCACAATTCCTCATCAACATTTTTGCGCCGCCGCAATCCAATCTTGCTTATACCAACGGTATTGTACAACAAATTGAACAAACGCTGAAACACGAAAAAGACATCCGTTCCTATGTTAGTAATATTGGAAAAGGCAATCCGCGTATTTATTACAACGAAATGCAGGAAAATGAGCGGGGCGACTATGCCCAGATCTTCGTACAGCTGGACCCTCATGCCAGTCCTGCGGAAAAAACCAGGCTGATTGAGTCGCTCCGCAAGCGCTGGACACCTTATCCCGGCGCCAAAGTGGAAGTAAAGAATTTTGAACAGGGTCCACCGATGGTGGCACCGGTAGAAGTAAGGCTCTTTGGCGATAACCTGGATACTTTGAGGGCAGTAGCCGGCAACGTGGAAAAGCTGCTGGAAAAAACCGCCGGCACCATTTATATCAACAACCCGGTAAGCACCCTTAAATCGGATATCCGGGTGAAGATAGACCGGGAAAAAGCACAGCAATTGGGGATTCCTACTGCCAATATTGACCGGGTAGTGCGTTTAGCCATCTCCGGTATTAACCTGGGCCAGTACAATGATAAAAACGATAACGATTACGATATCCTGCTTACCAAAGAAAAAGCGGGTAAGCCTACATTGGATGTATTTAAGGATTTGTACGTGAACAACAGCCAGGGAACGGCGATTCCGCTTTCTCAGGTAGCACAGCTGCAGCTGGAAACGTCTCCCCTGACCATTAATCACCAGGAGAAAAACCGGGTAGTAGCCGTAAGTGCCTTTATCCGCAAGGGTTTCCTGACCGACCAGGTTATTAACGACGTTGTAAAGCAAATGGACGCCATGCATTTACCCAAAGGATATACTTATGAAATGGGTGGCGAGGTAGAAAGCCGTAACAACTCCTTTGGTGGCTTTATGAGCGTGATTATTGTGACCGTGTTCCTGTTTGTAGCCGTATTGATTCTGCAATTCAAAACCTTTAAGAGTATGCTGATCGTGTTGTCGGTAATTCCACTGGGTATTGTAGGGGCGGCAATAGCCCTTTGGCTGACCGGCAACTCCCTGTCCTTTGTGGCGATTATTGGCTTGATAGCCCTCGCTGGTATAGAGGTGAAGAATACCATCTTACTGGTAGATTTTACCAATCAGCTACGCATGCAGGGTACTCCGCTGGATGCGGCCATACGAGAAGCCGGCGAAGTACGTTTCCTGCCGATCGTACTCACTTCGCTCACCGCCATAGGCGGACTGATACCGGTGGCCATATCTACCAATCCGCTGATTGCGCCGTTGGCCATTGTACTGATTGGAGGGTTGATCAGTTCTACATTATTGTCGCGTATAGTGACACCCGTAGTGTACAGGCTGATACCGCCCAAAATAGAATTACCATCCGGCAATGGGCATCATTCAAGCGGCGATCACCAACGGGAAGATTTGGCGATATCTCATCCTGTACTAATTCATCAGTCGTAATTAGCAATTAGTTACGTACTTTTATGGCTGATTGTTTAGTCAACCATTTCCTTTGAAAATTAGTTCTTATGAAAAAAATCGTCCTGGCATTTGCCACCATGCTCCTGGTGATGTGTATCAGTACACAGTCGACGCAGGCACAGTTGAAACGCTTCAGTATCGGGCCTTTTGTGGAAGCCGGTTTCCCTGTTGGTAAATTCAATGACACCCACAATACGGGGTATGGTATCGGCCTGGGTGCTGATGTGAAGCTCGTAGCAGGTTTAACGGCGGTGGGCTCTGTCAGTTACTTTCGCTTTCCCGGTAAGGATTACACCAGTAACGGTACTACCTATACGTACCCTAACTATAATGTAGTGCCTATCCGCCTGGGGTTGAGATACCAGTTGATTTCCCTGCTGTATGTGAAAGTGGAAGGTGGTACGGTACAGTATACGGGTAAGAACTACAACGGCGTAGGCGGCCTGGTGGCTCCTGGAATCGGTATCCGCTTACTGGGCCTGGATGTGGAAGCCAAATACGAAGCCTGGTTTAAAGATGGTACCAGGGGCTTTTTTGGACTCAAAGCAGGATATAATTTTTAGTAGCTGAAAGTATAAAGCAAAAGCTATTGAGGCGAATGATCAAAGCGAAGAATATTAAAAACTCGCTAAGGTCATTCGCCTCAATAGCTTTTGCTTTATACTTTCAGCTCTTAAAAGAATGCCACTGTCCAGGTTCTTTCAAACACAGCACCTGGCGCCAAACGGTTGATGCCTTCTTTTTCTGTCAGTTCTCCGCTGGCATTTACGCTATCTGCGATACCGCACCAGGGTTCAATGCATACAAAGTTGGCGTCTTTCGCTGCCCAGATGCCCATGTATGGGAATCCTTCAAATTCCAGGGTGAGCCCATGCGATGTGTGTTTGCTGGCAATGCTGATTGCAGTAGAGGCCAGTGATTTAAACACCAGGGCATCCTGGTAGAACAAGGATTTCTTCAGGGGCAATTCTTTTGTTTGCTGTAGTAACGGTACCGGAGCGGCTTCTATTTGTCCCCCGGGTGACAAGGGCCATATACCGGCCGTTTCTTCCTTATTGAAATGCAGGTAATAATCTTCGTAGGTAGTACCATCTACCAATGGCAGTTTAAACGCGGGATGAGCGCCTACAGAAAAGAGCAGCTCTTTACTGTCGTTATTGGTAACCTGGTAGGTTACCTGCAGCTGGTCGTCCTGCAGGAGGTATTGGATGGTAAAGCCGAACCGGAAGGGATATACTTCCCTGGTAGTATCATTGTCGGAGAGATGGAGACTAACATGGTTCGCTTCCTGCTCTGTGACTGTAAACAGTTGTTCCCGGGCAAAGCCGTGGCGACCGAGGGTGTAGGATTTTCCATTGTACCGGTAAGTGTTATTTTTCAGGCCGCCTACAATGGGAAACAGTACCGGGCTTTTCTTTCCCCAGAAGGCAGGGTCGCCGCTCCATAAATATTCCTGATTGTTGTCGTTACGTACAATGCTTTGCAGTTCTGCTCCCTGCGGATTTATTTGTACGGTGAGTTTTTCATTAGAAATCTGTACCATGATTGATGTGGTTAATGAGGATGTGGTGCGAAGATAACCTGTAAATGGAATACCTTTGTCAGGTATTTTTACTGCAAAAAAAGAATATATCATATGGAATCATTAAAAGGGAAAAAGGCCCTCATTACGGGCGGAGGAAAAGGGATAGGCCGTGCGCTGGCTATAGCCCTGGCAAAGGAAGGCGTAGATATTGCCCTGATGGGACGCACAGCGGGATCGTTGGAAGCAGTAGCGAAGGAAGTACAGGCCAACGGCGTTAAAGCAGCGTATGCTGTTGCCGATGTGAGCGATATGGCTGCTGTGGATACGGCGGTAGCCAGTTTAACCAAAGAGCTGGGGGGCATCGACATATTGATCAATAATGCAGGGATTGCTGCCTTTGGCGGTTTCCTGGAATTGACGCCCACGCAGTGGGAACAAATCATCCAGGTAAACCTGATGGGAACATACTATGTTACCCGGGCGGTGTTACCGGAAATGATTGCCAGGAAAGCCGGCGATATCATCAACATTGCTTCCACAGCCGGCCAACGCGGTGCACCGGCCACCAGTGCCTATAGCGCCTCCAAGTTCGGGTTGCTGGGATTAACAGAATCGCTGATGCTGGAAGTGCGGAAGCATAACATCCGGGTGAGCGCATTAACGCCCAGCACCATTGCCACTGATATGGCGAAAAATCTGCAATTAACAGATGGTAATCCCGAAAAAGTATTGCAACCGGAAGACCTGGCGGAGTTGGTAGTAGCGCAGCTGAAGCTGAACCGGCGGGTGTTGTTGAAATCAGCAGGGTTATGGTCTACTAATCCTTAAATAAAATCGGTTGGTATTTATTTCCCGGGAAACAAATACCAACCGATTCAATAATGTTATTTACAAATGCGATATGCATACCCGATAGAAGCAGTAGCTGCTCCGGCATTATTTTTACCGTTGGCAGATCCTTTCTGGATATTCAGGAAGCCGTAGTTGCCCCCACCTTCCACAAATACCTGGCTACGACCGAAAAGGTAGGCCAATCCAAGGTTTCCACTTATGCCGAAGTTGAATGTATTCAGCTGGTCTTTAATGTCGGTGGTCTTGTTAAAATCAACTGACCCGATAGGTACCTGCATCGTTTTGCCTTCGTCAAAATATACGTTGCTGGTGCCGCTGGTAACTTGCTTTGCTCCTACGAGGAACCCAAAAAACGGTCCTGCATCTGCGTATAAGCGCAGGGGTGAATGTCCCAGGTTCCAACCGAACTTAGCCCAGATAGGCACCATCAGGTAATTCAATTTTGCCTGACTTTTAAAGTCGGCATAGAGGTAAGGAGGAATAGGTTGACCAGGAGGAACAACAGGTTTGGCTTCATCCGGGAATGGATAAGCCTGGAAGCCATTCTTTTTACCTCCCTGGGAGGAGTAGCTGATCATGGCTTCAATGGAAAACAGTTTGCTGATATGATATTCGCCCAGGATACCAAAGTCGGGGCCCTGACGGGAACTATAGCCGGTATTCAGAGGATTTTGCATGCTGCTGCCGCCGCCGGTAAGATTAGGGATACTGATACCTCCGCGAACACCGAGATCAAATTGTTGTGCATTCACTTTTGAAGAAAAAAGCATGACAATGGCTGGCACCAGCCATTTCAAGGATTGTTGGATTTTCATAATTAATAAATTGTAAACCCAAGTTACTAATTATCTTATATTACTCAGCCAACCGGCGATAAACAATAGCACCTCCCGGTATTCGGGTTCATTATGCATTTCGTGGTACAGGCCTTCCCATTCGCGGTAGGTAACCATACCGGCAGGCGCCCTTTCTGCGAATAGGCGAGAACCTTCCACCGCGGTGAATTCATCAGCATTTCCGTGGATAAGCAGGGATTGAACCCGGAGCTCGTCCGCATGTTGCAGGCACCAAAGGCCATTTTGTATCATGTCGTTAGCTAGGCGTAAACTGAGCCGGTCATGCCGCAAAGGATCGGCCTTAAACTTTTCTACCGCCGACTTATCATGAGAAATTTTATTGATATCGAGGCCCTGGTTTATCCGGATACCTGGGGCAACAGCACTGAGTAATTGCAGGGCGCCTCTTAATAGTTTACCGGGACGGCGGCCAATAATGAGCGCAGGCGCCGAGATAACGGCGGCCTGTATACCTGGTTGCCGGCGGAGTAAAAAGCCGGTGAGCACGCCGCCGCCCATGCTATGCCCATACATCACCACCGGTTGGTGATAAGTGGACTGTAGTTCCTCCAGCCAGGCTTCCAGGTAGTCGAACATAAAGGGGAAGCCTTTCGAAGCGCCCCTGGGGCCATCGCTCTTACCATGGCCGTAATGGTCGATTCCCATCACCGCGAAACCTTCCTGTATAAAAAATTCCGCTACATGTTCATAACGCCCTACATGCTCGCCAATGCCATGCACGATAATCAGCAGGCGTTTGAAGCGCTCCGGCATCCACCGGATGCCATGAAAGGTAGTCTGCTGCCAGGACCAGTAAAATTCGTCTCTCATATGCGATGGGCTGGTGTAAAAACGAAGATAAAGAATATCTTTATCCCCTGTAAATTAACCGTCTAAGCAACATGAGTAAGTCGTCAACCAAATCGCTGGTATACAGTATTCCTTTAAGTTACCGTAAAATGGAAAACCTGCATATCGTTTTCTGGTTATTAAAAGATATCAGCTGGTGCATGATCTGGAAACCATTGGGCATTGCCATGATCTTCCCTACCCTGATCATTTCTATTATTATTGCCTGGCGTACCCGTCAGTTTATGGCAGAATTATGCCACAACGTAGCCATCAGCGTGTGGATTGCCGCCAATTCCTACTGGATGATCAGCGAATTTTTACATTTCGATACCCGGGTTATTGTTGGAGATATTACCTACAAACACCTGGCCCTGATTCCTTTCCTGACCGGATTGCTGATACTGGCCTACTTCTATCTCTATTATCAACCCCGCCACAAAGAAGACACAGAGGTTATTCCAGGATAAGATGCGCGTTCAGCAGGTTTGTTACGGTAGGTACCAGCAGGAATTGCTTTTCTACCGTAACATTCACCAGCGCATAGTCATTGCCGTTAATACCCGCATCCCAGCGCCATTCCAGCTGGCTATTGGTGGCATGGGCGCCGCTTTCATACCACCAGGCGGTATAAAGCGTGCTGCTATCTTTTTTTAATTCTGCGATAAAAATCTTATTCCCCCCGATGGAGGCTTCCTTCACTTTATGAAATTCAAAGCCGCTCCCCTTCCAGCAGATCATGGGCTGATGATCTGTGAAATAAAAACCTTTTACCGGCTTTACATATAACAGCGCTTCCGCATTCGTTGCTTTCACTACGTTATCCGGTAATACCGTATAGGTATATCCAGGCAGCCGTTTTACCGGCATAGCGCGGGCGGCGGCTTTAGATGGCGCCCAGCAATGAATGCCAATGATACCGGCGGCCAGCAACAGTTGCAATCCCATCCCATAACCGTAAGGTACCGGCGCAGGCGGTCCTTGAACCCTCGCCTTACCCAACCGTTTTATTAACCGGGGCAGCAGGAATAATAGGGGTAACACCACATAGATCAATAAGGTAACAATGCCGCCCATTTCATGGGCAGCAGTACCCGGAGGCAGTACCAACTGCACGAGTAAGATAATACGAAACAGGTTGGCGACTACATTTAATACTACGATGAAAGCCAATACCAGCAACAGTAAAACCGGAGATAAAACACGCTGTAGTTTCCGTTGGTACAAGGCTATCAACGCCACACCACACAGCAATGAAGTTAGCAGCATTTGTAAACCCATACAGGCTGTGTCTACGCTAAACTCGCTGTCTCCTACCAGGATCAGGTTACCGCTGGTAGTGATGGCGGGGTTTACAAGATGTAACAGGTGACCGGCCATTCCGCTCAACCACAGCCGGATGGGGAAGGTAAATACGCCGGTGATATTGTCGATAGCGGGACTGGCCAGGATGGCTGTTAATGCCACCAGGAATGACAAACGTCCGTAAAAATATTCTACTACAAAAAAGGCTGCGGTCAGTAAAGTTGCATATCGCAACGTAAATACAGGCATTTGCCAGGATAGCAGGCCGAAAACCAGGGCGATCCAGCCCCAGCGGGTACTGCCTTTCCGGGAGGCATCTACTTGGAGTACCAGCATCATCGTCAACACGCACAGTAAAAAGAAGGGACTGCGCCATTCGAAATAGCCCTGCAACTGCAGGATGGCGAGGATAAAATAAACTGCCAGCAGCATCGCCGCCGACAGTTTTGCCCCTCTATTCAAATTATGTATATCCAATAACGTTAGCATACCGTTTTTTTTCTGCGAAACAATACTTTCTCAAATCTTACATAAGCCAGGATCAGTACGGCGATGATAAACAAGGCCCATTCATGCGGTTCCGGCACGGCGCCGTGACTCTTCAGGGTAGCATTTTGCAGGGAGTTCAGGTCTTCTTTTATGTCAACCCGTTTATAGTCCTGCGCAGATTCCAGCACCACCAGGCTGGATAATGGTGTAACGATATAGGCTTTGGCAGCGGTATTAATTAATGCGGAGCTATCGGTTGCCACCTGCCGGCCCATTTGCTGTAGCACCTGGTTATAGGCAAAGAGACGGGCCAGGTGATCAGGACCGGTGTTGCCCGCATTGTCAGCACTGCTAACGATACGCATGCCGGCATGTGCGATCACCTGGTCGGCGCTATCGGCCTCCGGGCGCAGGAAACGCTGTTGCTTCAGTTGGCGCAGTAATTCTTCCGTAGTGCCATGATCGTAGATCAGTGACCGTGATTCTCTCAATGTGGCCAGGTAGGGAGAAATGGTGGCGCCTATATTATATACCCTCACCGGTTGATGCGCCAGGTATTGCAGCAGCGGCTCCCGGAAGGAGCTATCCAGATCTTTCAGCTGCGGAGAGATATTATCGCTGGCTGTAATCACCAAAGCGTTGGCGGCCTCCGGAAGCTGATGAAAAGGAAACAGGGAAAAACGCGCCTGTTGCAGCTGATTAAAGAGCGTCTGTTGGTTATTGTCTGTAACGGCTGTTTTTCCGTTGACTGGGTGAAATACCCATACCGCCTTACCTTTCAGCTGCAGCAATATTTTGCGGTAGTCTTCATAGCGCCAGTTGCAGTTGAGGTCCAGGTAATAATCGGCCGGCAGGGATATTTCGTAATTGGGGGTATAAGGCAACAGCGTATAGCGCAGACCGTTAAAATTGAATGCCGCATTGTCCATTGGTATGGAGGGAAAGCGCAGTTCCCAGTTGGCGTCATAGTCTCCTTTCCGGGTGATGGTATGCTGGCTGCCACTGCGAAACCCTGGCGGCAGTGTGATGCCGGCAGGCCAGCGATCCATGTGCAGGTTTGCCTCATAGCTGGCATCTTCATGCGGTGGACCTTCAAACCAGGCGGGCTGATAGCATAACTGCCCTTTTTCCACGGAGAGCGGAGAAGTGATGCCTATCTTAAATTTTCTTTCTCCCGCTGCCGGTACAGGAAATACGCGCACCACTACCCGATCGCCCTCCTGCCAGTGTACTACAGAGGGATCGTGCCGCTCCACTCCTACGATTTGTTTATAGGCCTGGGTGGCTTTCTGCCGGGTAGTGGGCACGCCTTTTTCTTCTCTGCCGTTGATCCAGAGGGACAGGGAGGTTACCACTGCGCCTTGTGGCAAGTGGAAAGTATAAATCGCTTCCTCGTCGCGGGTCCAGGTTCTTTCGTCGTGATTGGCTACGGTGAGTGTATGTTCGGTATAGGCCAGGTGGTATTGCGGCCATATATCCGCTGTGGTGGCCACCCGGGTAGTTACCAGGTCGTTGCCGCTCCAAAGGCGTTCTTCTGTGTAGTGGCGTTTATCATAGATTACGTTGAGGATGTTGAGGCGATCGTCCCCGCTAATGGTAGTACGGCCAAACAATGCGCTGGCTGTTACGAAGAGGGGATCATGTATCAGTTCATGGTCGTAGCGCCTGTCGGGGACATCCCAGAAGCTGGCGTCTGTCCATACCGGGCTTACATACACCAGGTCTGTTTTCAGTATCTTTTCTACCAACGGTCCACGAGGCAGGGTTTGGGCGGTCTTCATCCAAACGGGCATTCCATTGTTTTGGCTGATTGCCAGGTGTTCGCTGTCATCTATCGCTTTCACCTGCATACCGTACACAATAACGTAAGCAGCCGTGAGGAGCAGTGCTGCGGCGCCGCTAAACAGGTAAGTAAGCCGGTAACGTTTCACTTTCCAGACTTCCTGCTGCACCATCCTCAAATTAAACCAGCAAAGCAGTATCGGCGTAAAGGTGACCACAGAAATGCCGATAGCGATGAGGGCTATCAGGCTGATGATATACAGGGGCAAGAGATAGATAGCCAGGTATACTGGCGCCAGGAAGGTAAATCCCAATACCGCGCATTGCAGGAGCCTTACCCATTCCGGCCAGCGGTCGAAGTAACCAAAGGCCAGGGTATTGGCGCAGAGCAGCACTAATACCACCACAAACCAGGGGGCGGAGGTTTGAAAAACAGAGAATACATTATTAACGGTATAGGCATCTATGAATAACAATACAAATGCTGCTGCCGTCACTTTCCTGCGGTTAGGGCCTGCTTTCAGCGCCCCACTCCACCAGAGCGCCAGGAAATAGAAAAGAGCAATCAGGTGATTGATTAAAAAGGCAAAGACGGCTTTGTCTTCTACCACATAGCACGATGTTACAAATAACGGCAGGGATACTGTTAACAATACGAGGCCTAGTAAAAATGGCTCTGGTAGCCTTTTAGCCGGGGCTGCTTCCATATACAGTTTTTGAATACGGGGTAAAATTATAAAATAAAAAGTACTTTGCAATACAAAGTAAAAAAAATATTTTGTCCGGATAATAACAAAAAGTGGTGATAGTTGCTGACTATCACCACTTTGTTACAACATGAGCTGGTTATTCTACCGGATCAGGCAGGCTTACCTGCGCGATTTTAACCGGATAACATTAACTGACAAAGCGGGCGCCGTCCAGTTAAAGTTCGTACCCGCGTTAGCAATAGTGTTTGTTTGTGGGACATAGGCAGTGGGCGTTGCAAACGAGTTTTCTGCGCCGGGTTTATCTCCTGTAAGGGTAATTACCTCCGCCACAGGGCTTACCACTTCCTTCCCATCCAGGTGGATGGCAGCGCTCACAGGGCTTTCAGCTGCATTGACTATTTTCAGGATAATATCACCGGTTGCTTCATCTTTCCCGGCGATGGCAAATAGTTTTTGCGGTTCCTGATAAGTCATTAGGAGGATATCATCCACATAACATTTCACTTCCTCTGCACCTACTTCCAGCCGGATATTGTACCAGCGGTCTTTTTCCAAGGGTGCTTTCAACCGTACCGGGTTGCTGATACCGGCTACGTCATCTCCGTTCGTGAGACTTTCAAACACGGCATGCGAGTTGAGCCAGGAGCCAATATGCGCCCGCAGGCAGGTATTGGTATCCTTCACGGCAAAAGGAATAATGAAGGCGTTGACCCCGCCGGTTTTACGCGCTTTTAAAGTCAGCGTATAGGCGTTAAAGTGATAGTTCTTCAGAACGGCCAGTTGCTGAGGACCTTCCGCTGTTTGTCCCAGGATGTCTCCTGACTTCTTCCATTGCCCTCTTACGGAGAGCCAGTCCATCCACTGTGGGTCTTTGGCGCTGTTGTATACTGTATCTTTATCCTGCACCACTACGATGTCTTTATAATCGGCTTCTGTATCCCAGGTAGCGAGACCTATACCGCCTGAAAACCTTGGTTTTACCACTGTTTCGGGTTGCAGGGTAGTGCTGACGGGATAGTTGAAAGATGCTTTATGATCATTGAGCAGGTTGAGGGCATAATAAGAGATCCTGGCGAAGCTATTGGCGGCATTAAAATGGATCAGGTTCACGGGCCAGTCCACGTCGTGCTCATTCACCAGCAAAGGGGCATAGCTGCTCATGTTAACCAGGTCGGCGTTCTTTTCCATGCTCATCACGTATACCGCATCACTGAGCGCGGCCTGCAGATTACCGCTACCTACACCGGCGTTGGTGGCGTATTCGCCCACGTACATTTTCCAGTTACCGCGTTTATAACGATCGAAATGATCGAAATTTCGCAGACTCCAGCCGGCATCTTTATAGGCATGTTCATCCACAATATCGGTATGCTGCATACTGTCGAGCGTATGGCGGTTTACATCGCCAATACCCATACTGGCAATGATGCCGATCTGCGGATACCTGGCATGAATGGCGTTGTAGAATTTGTTATATCTTTTCGCATAGGCAGGCCCGTGCTGCTCGTTGCCTACTTCCACGTATTTAAGCGGAAAGGGCGCCGGATGGCCGTTGGCGGCGCGTACTCCTCCCCAGTGAGAGGTAACTGGCCCTATAGCGTATTCAATGGCATCGAGTGCATTTTGTATCACCGGCGCGAGACTATCTTCCGGGAGGAAGGTGCCGCTGCGGTATTCGCAGGAGACGCCTGCGTTGAATACATATAACGCTGCGGCGTTGATATCTTCGCAAAACTGCAGGTATTCGTGGAAGCCGAAACCGTTGCTGCTCCAATAACCCCATGGGCTATATGTAGCTGACCGTTGCTCCAGGGGGCCGATGGTATTTTTCCAGTTGGGCGCACTTTCTATTGTGATCCCTTCTACATAGCAACCGCCGGGCCAGCGCACAAAGGCAGGTTTCATGCGGGCAATGAGCATGGCCAGGTCGCTGCGCATGCCATTGGGGCGGTTGCGGAAAGTATGTACAGGAAACAGCGATACCATGTCGAGTAACAGTATCCCTTTGTTTTGGAAAGAGAGCACCAGTTTACCTGCCGGATCACTTTCCTTTGCAGTGAATACTGCCGAATATTGTCGCCAGTAAGCAGAACCCGCCATGTTAAATGTCGTATCAGCCAATACCTTACCGGTACCCGATTGCAGGGATACAGTAATCTTTCCCGTATAGCCTTTTACGTTATTCGCGAAAAAAGACAGCCGGTAAGATTCCCCCCGGGTAATATTCATACCCCAGAATCCTTCATTAACCAAGGAAGGATAATTGCGTGTATCCGTACCTGTTACCATCACCTGTAATGCATTCGGCGTAGCTTTGTACAATGGATGGTCTGTGGCCAGTGACAGCTGCAGGCCTTTGTTTTCAATATGCCACGCCGGCCATTGGCTATGAACGGGCCATTCCATTTTCCAGTCAGACGGCTGCCCGAGCATAAAATGGGGCTTTGCCGGGAAAGGCTGTAACCAACCGTTTTCCAGGCGGGTACCGGCAGGGATTACATGATCTTCGAAGCCACGGTTTTGCACCATTTCTGCATACAGCCCGCCTTCTCCGGCATGGCTGATTTCTTCGAAGAAAATACCATGCAGGGTGGCAGGCACCGTAGCGCCCTTTACCGTTGTATTCACGTGGATATCAGCCCTGGATTGGGCTATAGTATGGTAATAACCCATCAGCAATCCGATGGCGGCCAGATAACCCTGTTTCATGCGTTTATCTTATTATTCTACTATCCATTCGTGAATACCCGACGAATTATCTGCCGGCAGCTGCACTTCCAGCTTTAGGGCGTTGGTAGTTACCGGTTCGAAGGATACTACATTGTACTTGTCTTTTTCTACCGTGTAGGGTGTGGCATTCTTTACAGGTACCCACTCGCTGCCCTGTTTATAGTAGAGCTTCCAGGCGGTGGGAATGCGGCAGCCACCGAAGGGACCATCATCGTACCAATATACTTTAGAACGGCTAATGGTATGAGCACTGTCGAAGTCATACTGCACCCATTCGCTGCTGCCTTTAGCGGGCCACCAATGTAAATACAAGGCGCTGTTATCTTTGGAATCCTTGGGTTCGTACTGGTCATTGAGGGCCATGAGCATGCGCCGGTTCTTTACCGACGCGCTGATCTTGCTTTTAGACGCAATGGTAGGTGCAGGCTTAGGACGGGCGGCGGCGGCTTCAAACGGAATCCATACCGTCATTTCAGCAGGACCGCGGTTAGCCCAGGAATAATACGGGATAGCCGTTACCGTTTGCTGACTGTTAATCAGTGCATCCGAATTCAGCTGCCGGCTGCTAGAGCTGCCCGGCATTTGCAGGGTCATTACGCCGTTGAGCAGGTTGGTCTGGAAGACCGGTGTTACAGTAGCATCTTTTGCCACTACGATGTTCTGTACCGTGGCATCTTTATTATCCGGTCCCTCCAGGCAATACATGATGGGTCCGCGTTCCAGCGCAAAGCGGTACTGATCGTCTTTCACCGGCGTAGCGGCCAGCACCTTCTTCACGTCCATCGGTAAGTCGATCGTTACCTTGTCTCCTTTTTTCCAGGTGCGTTTAATCACTGCATATCCTTTCTCCACCGTGTAATGGAGCGGCTGACCATTCAGCAGGATGGGAATAGTAACTGCGGAGTTATCTTCCTCGAAGTAAAGGTTACCGGGCACCGGGCGGTTTTCTGCCCATCCGGGGATACGTACTTTCAGGGTAAAGGCCGTAGGTTTCGCCGTGTTGATGGTGATATCATCTTTCCCGTTCCAGGGATAATCTGTTTGCTGTACAATGCCTACTTTACCGGCTTTCAGCTGTATGGTGGCAGCATCGCCGACAAACAGATTTACGTATAAATCATTGTCTTTCTGTGCGTATACATAACCTGGCATAGAAGGCAGGAAGCGGGTCATATTGGAAATACAGCAGGCGCATCCAAACCAGGCGCTGCGCTGGTGCTGCCCCATAGAGGCCAGCGGATTGGGATAAAAAAACCGGTCACCGCTGATGGATACCCCGGACAGCAGCCCGTTATACAGAGTACGTTCCAGCACATCTATATATTTGGAGTCGCCGTGAAGCAGGAACATGCGGTTGTTCCAGTACACGTTGGCAATGGCGGCGCAGGTTTCGGCATAGGCCGACATGTTCGGGAGTTCATACGCAGCCCCGAAAGCTTCGCCGGCGCCGGTGGCGCCAATACCGCCGGTAATGTATAATTTCCTGTCTACCACATCTTCCCAGATATCGTCGATGGCAGATAAGTATTTGCGGTCGCCAGTAAGGGCAGCTACATCGGCCATGCCGGTGTACATGTAGGCAGCGCGAACGGCATGTCCTACGGCTTCATGCTGATCTACTACTTTCTTGTAGGCCTGGTTGTATTCCTGGCTGTCTTTCGTGCCGGGACCGCGTACGTCCAGGAAAAATTTGGCCAGGTCGAGGTACGACTTATTGCCGGTAACCCGGTACAGGCGGGTAAGCCCGGTTTCCACGATCTGGTGACCGGGGAACTTCTCTTCTTTTCCCCATCCAAAATCCTTTACCAGGAGATCAGCATTCCGGATGGCAATATTGAGCAGGGTTCTTTTACCGGTAGCCTCGTAGTGCGCTACCGCAGCTTCAAACAAGTGGCCGGCGTTGTATAATTCGTGGCTCAGGTCTTCCTCTTTTTCCCAGCGTTTACTACCAATCCAGTCATGAGGTTTAGCCGCTTTCATGGTGCGGAAAGTATAGAGGTATCCATCCTTTTCCTGGGCGTTGCCAATGATGGTGATCAAGGTATCGAGGTACCGTTCCAGCGCGGGGTTGGGCTGCGTTTGCAGCCCATAGGAAGCACCTTCAATGACTTTATATAAATCTGTATCATCGAAAGGATACTCAGTGAATTTATCGCCTGGTAATTTGCCGGCTGCCCGCAGGAAATTATCTATCCTGCCTGTCTTCCTGCACTGTTCCAATGTATACGGGATGGTAACGCTGGCATTGGTCCTTATTTTGGGCGCCCAGAAATTATCATTCACCTTTACCTGCGTAAAGGCCACTGGTTTTATCGGATAATCTTTTTGCAGCTGGGCCTGCAACCCTGTGCTGCCTAAAAGTATGCCGGCGCCGGTCAACGCCATCTTCCCCAAAAATGATTTCATACCTTTTATCTTTATGAACACCTAATATAGAAAATTGGATTTATGGTTGACAAATATGTCTAAACATATAATTGTCAATATGACAAATAAAATTATTCATAAAAAGAAAGGAATACTGCGTAGATATTAACGAGTATTCCCAACATTTTATCTTAGAAGCAGCAAGTGTAAAGCAAAAAGCCTTGAAGCGAATAGCCCGGGCAGATATTTACTCGCGCCGATTATTCGCTTCAATAGCTTTTTGCTTTATGCTTTCGGTTTTCGGCTCTCTACTCTCTTACAGCCTGGTTACATTGGGTAAATGTATAATTACCTCGTAGCTGCCCTCAAACAGTATCTGGAAGCCAAAACGCGGGTTAGCCGACCATGCTTTGGGGGCCGCCCCATCCATCTTAATAAACCATGCCGGTATACGGTAGTAAATCAGATAGTTCACATAACCGGGAATCAGTTTGGCGGGATAGGGAGCAATGGCATAATCTGTAATCAGGGCGGTATCCGTCACAATCACCGGGTTAAACCTTGCATAAGAGGCAAAAGAAGGGCGGTCGCCACGCTTAATCACTTCCCCATTTTTGGGGTTGAACAGCTTTCCATTTTTATCCATGATCTTCAGCATCACCTGGGTTCCCTGTGCAGATATGCGCTTCAGCTCCATCGTTCCCTGGACCGCCCCCGGGAAAGTATTGGTGACTGAATCATAGCCGGGAATAACGGGCACTTCTGTCATCCGGATGTACTCAGGATCGTCGATATGCAGGCGGGCCAGGTTCTTGTACACTTTGCTGCCATTCACGTTGGTGGCTTTTACATCAAATTCATACACACCATTGGGCAAGTTGGCCGACGGCGCTTTAAACAGGAAACCTCCGTTTACCGGGTTAAACTCGAACGGGAGTTCCTGCAGACTATCCTGCTTGGCGCGCAACAGTGCGATGGTGGTATCTGTATCAGGGTCGAACGACATTTTATCTTTGAACACCCATACCGGGTACTTAGTACTAAAAGCTGCCGGCAGCTTCCCTCCTTCCACCGGCCGCATATCTAAGATTTCGAACTTTACCGGCGGCGTAGAGCCATCGAAAAGAATACCTGGATAACGCGCTGTAATCCCTTTGGGAATAAATATTTCAGGGCTTTTATAACGGATACCATCACTTAAAAAACCTTCCTGCACTTTGGTACAACCTGCTACCAGCAATGCCCCGGCCATGATTGCGAATAAGATATATTTCATACTCGGCTGATTTTTAATTTTTTCTGTAAACGTAAAATCCGTAGTTGGCGTCAGCATCCAACACATGTACCATACCGGTAGCTGTGCGGACTTCCGATGTTTGCACATAGGTGTAAAAATCCGGCGCCCGGTTTTCTACCCCGGCCGGCACATCTTCATCTGGCTGGCCAAAAATGCGACGGAACTGGATCCTGCTGGTGGTAGAACGAATACCACTGACGTCTATGTAATACTTCTCCAGGTTGATATAATAATTCCCTTCACCATTCACATTGGTAAAACTTTTCTTCGTATACGTCAATGCTTTCTTGTCTATTACCCCTTTGAAAATGTGCCGGCGCAGGTAAAATTTAATACTATCGGCAGACAGGCTGTCGAGCGTAAACTTTATATTTTCATTATTGGTGCGCGTTTGCAGGGCAATGGTTTGTTGTTTGAGAAAAGAATTTACCCCATAGGTAGTGGGAGAGAAAAAAGTTATATCTCCATTGATTTCGTCTTTCATTCCCGCCCGGTCTATCAACAGCACTACTGTATCCAGGACCTTACTTTCCCGCAGGAAATCGTAGGTCGACATCTTCCTGATCCTCTCCAAATCGGTACCTCCTTCATTCACGAGGTAGTTATCTTTTTTACATCCTGCGAGGGCCAGCAGCACCAGGAGTAGCAGGTGAATATATTTCATGATGAATACTTTTTTAGATGATTAAATTTTACCCGCCCAATACTTATTCTGTACCAGCAGTCTGTTATTGTTAAATAATGCAGGATCCAGCGGCAGCAGGAAACCTTCCTGGTTATACCGGGAAGGCGTTAGCCAGGGCACAAAAGAGCGTTTCATTCTTACATCATCGAAGTACAGTTGTCCTTCCATAAATAATTCGCAGGCGCGTTCCGTCATAATTTCATCCAGCAGGCGGTTGTACGACAGTGGCGCTTCGCTTACAAACGTGGCAGAGTCCATTTGCGGCCGGCTACGGCTCTGGCGAAAATCCCTGAGCTGCGAATAAGCCAATCCGAGTTGACCTTTATAAACCGCAATTTCCATCCTGCTTAGTAACAAGTCGGCATAACGCAGTAAGGTTACGTTGTTGTCCAGGTAAGGATCGGCCTGTTGGTTAGGATTATTATAAATCACGTTACTGTACTTCACAAAAACAGGATTGGCGCCATCCGCATCATACAGGAATACCTTCCTACGTATATCCGTATTTGTTACAGTATCTTCCGGATCAGGTCCCACCTGCACAATCCGTGGAAACAGGTTGTTCACGTAACTGGGGCCAAGGATCAGGTTTGGGTAATCGGTCTTCGCCAGGATAGGCGTTCTCAGGAACTTAATGGGCATGAGGTTATTTGAGCCTTCATTGTAAGCGTAGCGGGTATATAGTTCAAATAAGCTTTCCCGGCTGTTACTGGTAAATACTTTGGCATACTGAATACTGTCTATTTTTCCACCGGGGGCTGCCAACCCATATAAGCCACTATTTACAATCGTTTCAATCAGGTCAGAGGCTTTGTTCACATCGCTCATATCCGGTGTAGCTTCAAATGCAGGACGTTTGATCACGCAGGCACGCCACAGGTATACCTGTGCTTGCAGCGCCATCACGCTGGCTTTGTTGGGCACGGTACCACGGGTAGTTTCCACTTCATACGACATATCCAGGCAATTGGCCGCGGAATCCAGGTCGTTCAGGATCTGCTGCACTACCAGGTTTTTGTCGGTGCGCGCCAATGGCTTGTTGGCAATAGGATTGGGATCCGGCGTGGTTACCAGCGGCACATCCCCAAAAGTGCGCAGCAGCTGGAAGTATACGTAGGAACGGATAAACAGGGTTTGCCCCGCTATATTTTTGCGTCCTTTTACGGGGTCGTCCTGGAAGGTATTGTCTGGTACCAGTGGAAGTTTTTGCAGCATCAGGTTGGTTTGGAGGATGGTGCTGTAAAACCTCGACCAGTTCCGGAATACATCGAGATAGTTCATTTCAAACTTGCCCACCTGCAAATTCCAATCGGAGTTAGAGAAATAGGGGGCGTTTTGAATCACGATATACTCGCTGCCCAGGGTCATATCACCCAGGTTATGAAAGTAATCCTGGTCAAGCAAGTTAGAACGCAGCGATGCATAAGCTCCTGCCAGCGCTTTCTTCATGTCATTTTCCGACTTCCAGAATTTTTCCTCGTAGGTGGTATCTTTCGGCTCCTGGTTCAGCATTTTTTTGCAGGACGATAAAAATGCAGTTGCTATGATGAGTGTAAAGAAGATCCGTTTCATAAAAAGTGTTTAGCTGTGTTTAAAATCCTACATCAATGCCCAGGGTGTATTTATGCGGGCTCGGATAGCCGACACCGTTATACTCTCCATAGGGGTTTACGTTTTCGGCATCCGGCAACTTTTTCGATGCCTGGAAAATGTATACATTATCCATCAGCCCATAGAAGCGCAGCCTGCTCAGGTGCAGCGGCTTCAAAGCTTTCTGGGGAAGTGCATACCCCATAGAAATATTCTTGATGCGGAAATAATCGCCTTTTTCCAGGAAGAAGGTCTGGTCGGCCCGGTAGTAATAACGGAAAGTACCGATGTCCATTCTCGCATACTCAGCTTTATCGCCTGGTTTGCGCCAGATATTCATTTTGGAGAGATCAGACACTGCGTATTTGGAAAACTCGTTACCCGATTGGTCCCAGCCATAACGGCCATAGGTATCTGAGTCATAAAGATTTAACACATCTCTTTTAAAAGTGAACGTGCAAAGGAATCCGAAAGTGAAATTCTTCCAGTAAAAGTTCTGCGTAATACCGCCCGTCAGGAAGGGATTAGGATTACCATAAGGAATCTTATCTCCTGAAATACCGCCGTTGAAGGCATCTATAATACCATCACCATCCAGGTCGGCGAAAATAAATTCTCCTGCCCGGAAAGGATTGTTGGCATTGGGATCGTTCACAGCTCCTACCTGGAATTTCTTACCGGTATATCTATCTGTAGGCACATCATCGTCGGTAGCATATACGCCTAATGTTTTCAGCAGGTAAAAAGTATTTACCGCTTTTCCGCGTGTAAGGATATGCGTGGTATTAAACAGGTTGCCGAAGGTGATATCGCGGTTGTCGTTTGGCAGGTTGACCACCAGGTTTTGATTCATGCTTACATTCCACAAAATTTCCCAGCGCAGGGCACTCTTTTCCGGCAGCACATTGCGGAATTGGAAATTGATGTCAATACCGGAGTTACGAATCTGCGCACCATTTGTTTTAGCGGTGGCAATACCGGTGGTACTTTGCAGGTTCATATCAATCAACCCTGCTTTACTGTTCTTCACGTATACGTCTGCACTGAAATAATATTTTCCGTTCATCAGCTCTGCTTCTATCCCACCGTTCCAGCTGCCTGTTTTCTCCCAGCTGATATCTTTCTGTGCTACGCCACCAGAGCCAAATTGCGGGGTAATTGTTACCGCGCCATTATAGGTATTAGGATTCAGGTTACTGCCATTGTACCCGGCCCCGCCAATATTATAGAGGCTGTATTGCAGGTAATAATCACCGGGCAGGTTACCGAGTACGCCGTAGCTGCCTCTTAATTTCAGCATCGACAACCAACTGGCGTAGCGGCGCATAAAGGGCTCGTTGCTGATGATCCAGCCGGCGGATACTGCCGGGAAGTAACCCCATTTGTTATTGGGACCGAAGCTGGAAGCAGCATCACCACGCAGGGAAGCCGACAGCAGGTAAGTACTTTTATAGTCGTAGTTGACACGGGAAAAGAGCGACAGTATCCCGAAAGCCGAATACGAGGAACTACCATAGAGATAAGGTCCCTGTGGAAATCCGTTCACTACCTGGATCTGATCGCTGGCGCCGCGATCGCCGCGGGCATAGGTATTCTGGTAGGTACTGTATTGCACCTCCTGTCCTACAATAGCATTGATGGTATGTTCTTTGGCCTTGCCAAAAACAGCATTCCAGTTCAGGTCGTTGGAGGTAGTATAGCTTTGTTGCAAGCCACTGTTGGAGGAGGCAGAATTTCCTAAGTCCGCATTCAGATCACCGGGTACTGATACATCCCGGCGACTCATCACCATAGACACGGAGTTACGGGAGCGGAAAGACAACTGCTTAGATAACCGCAGGTTAAACGAGATATCGCCGTTTACCTGGTTATCGATATTGATATCCATATTGCTGCTATATCTGCCCAGTACGCGTTGCAGGCTATTGTCATCGGCGGCAAAAAGCGAAGAAGGCATGCTTTGCCCTACGGCGCCCAGCAGGTCGGCACTACCCGACCCACGGCCTCTTTCCATACGGGCCAGGCGGATATTGGGAATCACTTCCAACGCACCATTTTTAGTCCGTATAGAGGAAGAATAGTTGAGCGTATAGCGTTTGAAACCGGAGGCTTTTACGATACCATCTTCCTTATAATAACCGGCAGACAAGCGATAGGTATTATACTCCGTACCCCCGTATACGTTAAGGTCTACATTTCGGATAAAGCCGTTGCGATAAAATAGCCGCTGCCAGTCGGTAGCCTTATTCAGATCGGGATTGAGGCTATCGGTCATGATCAGACTTCGGTGAATGAGACGGTCCTGGTTACCGGCAAATGCATCGTCGTAGAGGCGTATCTTTTCCCTACGCTCTGCTGCCCCCACCAGTACGGTACGGAGCTTAGGTATTTCCGTTAGTCCCCCGTAGGTAGAAATACTAAAACGGGGCGATCCGGTGCGGGCGCGTTTTGTTTTGATGATAATCACCCCATTAGCACCGCGGGAGCCATATACAGCTGCTGCGGCGGCGTCTTTCAGTACGTCAACGGATTCAATTTCATTAGGGTTTAAACCCGCAATGTTATTGGTACCGGTTCCCATGTCCGGACCAATCATATCATCGCTGAACTGCGGTACATCGTCAATCACATACAGTGGTTTGTTGAGGATTTTGTACTGGTTGTTCTGGTAAGAAGTACCGATGGCCGTGTTACCTCTTACAGAGATGGTGGGTGCGGCGCCGGGTTCGCCGGTGAAGTTCTGTACGTTTACACCCGACATACGCCCCTGGAGCAGTTGTTCAAAACTACCAGCGGGGATGTTTTCAATGTCTTTTCCCCGTATGCTGGATACCGCCGCAGTGGCCTTTCTCCGGTTCACGGTCTGGTAACCGATAACGACCACGTCTTCCAATGCGCCATTCTTTTGTGTTAATACAATGCTGAGATGTGAGCGGCCTTTTAATTTTTGTTCCTGTTTGAGGTAGCCGACAAAACTAATTTCCAGGGTGGCATCCGGCAATGCCATGATAGCAAATTCACCTTTGTCGTTGGTGACAACGCCCTGGGAGCCGCCCTTAATTTTCACGGAGGCGCCGGGAAGTGGCCCGCTTCTTTCATCTGTAATGGTGCCCGTTATTTTTACTGTCTGGGCAACAGATGGTAAGACCGCCAATAGGGCGATAAAGGCCATGACAAGTTTTCGCATGGAGAAGGATTTAGCTATGTTGAAAAATTCTGGTTGATATTCTATGATACAGGTCTATATATACACTGTCGACAAGGCAATGGACGTTCTTTTGGCTGATTTATTTAAGTGTTATATTGACAATTATTATCTGTTACAAAACTATTTTAAAAGTGCGGATATTACTACCTGAAAATTAACTCATAGGCTGATGATTTTAACAGGATCGGTGGAGCAGAAAGCTGAAGGCAGAAAGCAAAAAGCTATTGAAGCGGATACTAAAACGCATTGATTAACAACTTCAATAGCTTTTTGCTTTCTGCCTTCAGCTTTCTGCTATAATTTATAAAAGCGCCAGCTGCTGGTAAAGTCTTTCGGCACGGGCTTATTAAGGAGGATAGCCCGCAGCATTTCAATAGGCATCATATTTTCTCTCAGTACGGCATCATGGTATTGTTTGTATGTCATTTTCCCACTGTCTACCAGCTCTTTTTTCAGGGCTTCAAACTGGAGGCCGCCAATCATGTAAGCAATCTGGTAAAGAGGGCTATAGCCACCTACGAAAGAGCGGCGCACTTCTCCTTCCGCGTTGGCGCGTTCGTGGCCTACACGGTCTACCAGGAAGTCGATACATTGCTGGGGCGTCCACTTACCGAGGTGGTAGTTGATAGAGAAGATGATCCTGGCGCAGCGGTGCTTACGCCAGAAGAGCATACCGATACGGTCTTCAGGAGATTTGGCAAAGCCCTGGTCCCACAACAATCTTTCCCAATACAATGCCCAGCCTTCGATCCAGAAGGGCGTTTCAAAATGCCGGTAGGCTTTATAACGGTTTTGCATAAATTCCTGCAGCGCGTGCCCT
Organism: Chitinophaga sp. Ak27; assembly: GCF_012726295.1. Taxonomy (GTDB): domain Bacteria; phylum Bacteroidota; class Bacteroidia; order Chitinophagales; family Chitinophagaceae; genus Chitinophaga. Next base: position 1,064,597 of record NZ_JABAOB010000001.1, read on the forward strand.
GCCAACAGTTCATGATGAACCGTAGCCCGGGAGAAATGGGGATTATTACCGCGCATGCTCATCATCTTGTCGTCGTGGCTCATGCTGCTAACGGGATAGGATACACTGAACTCCTCTCCTCCTGTAAAGAAGGGATTAACCAGCTGACGCTCCGGCGTCATCATGATCATACGCCATGTTTCTTCTGCCAGTGGCGGCAGGGTGATCAGGTCTTTCTGCTTTAGGAAGTCCACCGATTCGTTGTATAACTTCATCATTGCCGCCGGCTGGTCGGCCGGTGGCACATAGCTGTTCTTCACCTTTTCCATGGCGGCTTTCCAGTCGGTGCCCAGTCCCATTTCCCGGGTAGCTTTTTCCATTTCTGCGTCACAGAAAGCAAATTCTTTATTGGCAATAGCCAGCAGCTCCTCAGGGGAATAGGGAATCATTTCTTCCTGCAGTCCCCTGATCAGCGCAGCGCGGCCAATAGGGTGACCGGCAATACCGCTGCCGTCGTCCGGCATTTTAGCGCTACTCTTTTCTTTGGCGGCAAAAGCGGCGCCATAGTTTTTTAAGAGGCTGTCTACCTGTTGATAAGGCGCCGGTATCCACCAGGAAAAGAGTGGATCATATCCATTATAAAACGTGTACACGCTGTTGAGCGCCTGCCGTAAACCTTTAGCGGTAGCCATTCCCTGGCGGGCCGTTGGTTGAGCAAAGCTACTGTCTTTATCCAGCTTAGCTTTCAGAAGCACGATTTCTTTGGCAATACTGCTGAGCTGAGCAGCAAATGCCGGTGCATCCGGTTTGGTACCCCGGCGGCGACTTTGTTCTACCTGGTAAATCTTATCCGCGAAGGGGAACCATCTTTTCACGCGTTCATTTTCCTCACCAGCCTCTTTCAGGTCGGTTGCTGTGGCAATCAGCCGGCGACGAAACAGCGTATAGTCTACCTGGGCGCCTACCTTAAGATGGCTATAGTCCAACGCCTCCAGACGTTGCTGGTAGCTTTTGATGAGCGCATTCATACGGGCAATATGCTCCGGCGATGTTTCTACAAAATAAAAACGGCGAAGGTTGCCGGCATCTGCCTCGTACTGCACCATGATATTATTTACTTCACTGGTTTGCTGATACAGGTCGTTATCGGCAGATTGCGCATAGGTGATGGCCTGTTGCAACAGCAGACCGGCCATCAGTAATAGTATTTTTTTCAAGTAGCTGATATTTTATTCGTTGATATTTTTATCGGGTGGCGTGGTATGTAACAGATGTTGTACAAAAAAGTCGCGGCGCCTGGAACGGCCGTAAGGGCCTCCATCGCTATGTCCCATACCTGGTATGGGCAGGAAATCAAATCGCTTCCCGTTTTTAATCAGTGCATTGATAACACGGTAGGTCGACTCCGGCGGCACGTTGGTATCTGCTTCTCCTACAATCAGTAACAGGTCGCCTTTTAATTTGCCGGCGTTGGTAACATTGGACTGTTCCTCATAATGTTTGCCTACCGGGTATCCCATCCACTGTTCATTCCACCATTGCTTATCTACGCGGTTGTCGTGACAGCCACAGGATGCCACGGCTGCCTTATAAAATTCAGGATGGAAAAGTAACCCGCCAAGTGCATTTTGTCCGCCTGCAGAAGTACCGTAAAGTCCTACCCGTGAAGTATCTACAAACGGGTATTGCTTTGCCAGGGCTTTAATCCAGGCAATACGGTCGGGGAAGCCGGCGTCGGCCAGGTTTTTCCAGCATACATCATGAAAGGCCTTGGAGCGGTTGGCAGTGCCCATGCCATCGATTTGCACCACAATAAATCCCAGGTCGGCCAGGCCTTGCATATCGCTGTAGTAGCTCATGAAATTCTTGGGAACGAAAGCATCCTGGGGGCCTGCATAAATGTTTTCCACTACCGGGTATTGTTTGGTAGGATCAAAATCTGTTGGGCGGCACATAATACCCCAAATATCCGTTATGCCATCCCGGCCTTTGGCGGCAAAGGGCGTCGGGAAAGGTACTCCGAGTGCCTGCCAGGCGCTCACATCTGCTTTTTCCAACACGGTGATCAGCTTCCCGTCTTCCGTGCGGCGCAACTCATTGACCGGTGGTACGTTTACCTGCGAGTATTTGTCTATAAAGTATTTTCTGTCGGGAGAAAAGAAAGCCAGGTGGTTGCCCTTGCCGGGCGTAAGGTCTACCAGTTTATTGCCTGCAAAGTTGACACGGTAATAATGTTCGTAGTAGGGATCTTCATGCTTATTTCTGCCGCTGCCGCGGAACCATATTTCCCGTTTCTTTGCATCTATGCTGTCGATTTCCCTTACCAGCCAGTCGCCTTTTGTTACCTCGTTTTTAATTTCCCCGGTGAGGGTGTTTACGAGATAGATATGCCGCCAGCCGTCTTTTTCGGAGGTCCAAAGCATTTCGTTGGTGTCTGGGAGGTAGTGGGTATACAACCTTGATTCATAAATAAAGGTGGGCGACTTTTCATCCAGTACTGTGCGGGTTTGCCCGTTGCTGGCGTCTACCTCCATTACCCGGAAGCGCTGGTGTCCGCGGTCCACTTTTTCATAGAGGAAGTAGCGGGCATCGTTATGCCGCCAGTGCAATACGGGCGCCTCGAAGAAATCGATGATGTCTGCATTGACTTTGGTGGTGGTATTACTGGCTAGCGTAAACAGGTACATTTCGTAGGTAGTAAACGGATCGCCGGGTTGCTTATAGGGCTGAGAGCGGAGTTGCCCGCGGGTGGTACCGGGTACGTCGGTGAGTACATAGTAAACGGCCGAATCTTCCACGGGGTGGATGCGGTAGCCTACGAGGTATTTGCTGTCGGGCGACCAGGCCAATGCGCCGTAGAAGTCCTTAGTGGCTTTGCCGTCTTTTGTAAATTGGGTAAGTGACCCATCTTTTACAGAGCGCACACACACGTTGCCATCGATTGTAACGGCTACCCATTGTTTGTCAGGAGAAAGGCTGTCGGTCGCAAACCCTTCCCAGCGGCTGGGTTCATGAGAACGGACAGCGTTAGGCGCCAGGGCATTTTTTTTAAGTTGCGCAATTTTTGCGGAGTCGGTTATCAGCTCTTTTTTTCCCGTGGCGGCTTGTACCAGGTAAAAAGTGCGGCTGCTATCCCTGGCCGTATTGGCGTACCAGAAAGACGTTCCGCCTGGCAGCCAGTTGGCGTCGACATTGTGTTTAAACACCGTTTTCCGGGTAGCGGTATCCCATCGCTGCGCATTGCGGTAACGTTGCAGTATCTCTGCACGCGTGGGCTGATAAGGTGTTGGTTTACTTTGCTGTGCATGCAGGCAGGTGGCAGGAGTCCCCCATAAAAACAGCCAGCAAAGTATTTTCTTGTATTTCATAAGTCATTCCGGTCTGTTATAAATAAATGTAGTATCGACAGTTAATCGATAACCTGGCGGATATATTTTTATTAAAAGTACTATGCACAAAGTTTAGTTTTTAAACGTTTTTTAATAACTTGTTCTCATATCTTCACCTAAATTGAGGCTCAATTCCTTCAAAGGTGTTAAAAAAAGAATAATGTGATTCCATGAAAGTATTGCAGTTTACCATACCTGTGGCGCATGATAAAACTATCATCACACAGCATGATTCCTTGCCTGCATTTTATCCGCACTTGCACCGGCATGAAGAGATCCAGTTAACCTGGATACAGCATGGGCAGGGCACCCTGATAGTAGAAAACAATATGCACGCTTTCTGGTCGAATGAGATATACTGGATAGGTAGTAACCAGCCGCATGTATTAAAGAGCGAGGCGATGCCATTTGTGGGAAAGAACAAAAAGAATGTACAGGCGCTCACCGTATTCTTCAATCCCGATGGTAAGCTGGCGCCGTTATTTGACTTGCCGGAGTTTAAGAAGATCAAATCATTTGTAGAGCAGTCGAAAAATGGATTTAAGATCCCCGAGGCGCATGTGCTGGAGGTATCCAGCCGCATGCTGAAGATCCATCAAGCACAGGGCATACTGCAGTTCATGGCATTTGTAGACCTGATGAATTTCTTTCTTACACTGAAAAATCTCGAGCCATTGATTACGGGGTCGAGGTTATCCTCTGTTAATGAACAGGAAGGTATCCGCATCGGGTATATCTACAATTATATTATGCAACATTATGATACAGAGATTAAGCTGGAAGACATCGCCCGCGAGGCGCATATGACGCCACAGGCCTTTTGCCGGTATTTTAAAAAACATACGCGTTTAACGTTTGTATCGTTCCTCAACGAAGTACGTATCAATGAAGCCTGCAAAAAACTTGCTGGGGGTTCATTCGACAGTATTGCCACGGTAGCTTACAACTGTGGTTTCAACAGCATCGCCAACTTCAACCGGGTGTTTAAGAGTATTACGGGTAAATCGCCCCGCAGCTACCTGCGGGAATATGACCAGCTGGACCATGACGGCAGTACAAAATCTGCATAGTATTGGTCAATAAGCGAATAGAATAGCCAGCAAAGTAGCTGTAGTTTTAAGGAGTACAAATACCTGCATATCAACCAAATTACGATAGCTACTTATGTCAGCCACTCCTTCATTCAAGCCTTCTATCAAGCTGCTGGATGCCACCATGATGGTGGCGGGCAGTATGATCGGTTCCGGAATATTTATTGTCAGCGCCGATATTACGCGGCATACCGGTAGTGCGGGCTGGCTATTGCTTGTATGGCTTATTACGGGCTTTATGACCCTTACCGCTGCGCTGAGCTATGGCGAGCTGAGTGGCATGTTTCCCCGTGCCGGCGGTCAATATGTATACCTGAAAGAAGCTTACAACCCGATGACAGCTTTCCTGTATGGTTGGAGCTTTTTCACGGTCATACAAACAGCTACCATTGCGGCCGTGGGCGTAGCCTTTGCTAAGTTCACCGCTTACCTGTTGCCGGTATTCAGCGAAGAAAACGTGGTGCTGCCACTGGGCAGCCTGCAGATCACTGCTGCGCAGCTGCTGTCGATACTCGTCATTGTATTTCTCACGTACATGAATACACGGGGTATTGAAGGAGGTAAAACCATACAGACTACCTTTACGCTTACCAAATTAATCAGCCTGGGCGCGCTGATCGTATGCGGACTGGTAGCCCTAAAGCCGGCGATATGGCAGGCCAACTGGCACGATGCCTGGCACCTGCATGCGTTAACCGACACCGGTACCACAGCTTCCTATACTACCATGGCCGCCTTTGGAGCCATAGCCGCCGCTATGGTGGGCTCGGTATTCAGCAGCGACTCCTGGCATAATGTGGCCTTTGTAGCTGGCGAAATAAAAAATCCCAGGCGAAATATAGGATTAAGTTTATTCCTGGGTACCGCTATTGTAACCGTGGTTTACCTGCTCACCAATATTACCTATCTCTCCGTACTCCCTTTAACAGAAATAGCACACGCCCCTAAAGATCGTGTAGCCGTGTCCGTGTCACAGGCGGTACTTGGTAATACAGGCACCATCGTTATTGCCGTCATGATCATGGTATCTACTTTCGGGTGTAACAATGGACTGATACTGGCTGGCGCGCGGGTATACCACACCATGGCCAATGATGGCTTATTTTTTAAACGGGCCGGCACGCTCAACAAAGCAGCGGTACCCTCTTTTGCTTTATGGATCCAATGTTTGCTGGCCTGTTTGTGGTGTTTAAGCGGCCGGTATGGCGACTTACTCGACATGATCTCCTTTGTGGTAGTAGCTTTTTATATGCTCACCATCGCGGGTATTTTTATCCTGCGAAGGAAACGTCCCGATGCAGAGCGTCCCTATAAAGCATTTGGCTATCCGGTACTACCGATACTGTATATTATTATGGGGCTGGCTTTTTGTGGGTTATTATTTATCTATAAGCCCAGGTTTACCTGGCCGGGATTGATCATTACTTTGTCTGGCATTCCGGTTTATTACCTCGCTAAACGTAAAAATGGTGAAGCAGCGGCTGTTTCCGTGCGGGAAACGGCAGATGTACAGTCATAAAATTACCTGATAAACCAACCTTTGCCGGGGACCCTAGGAGTGGTCCCGGCTTTTATTTTGCTGATAAGCATTTCCCTTATCCTGTTTCCATAGTTAATACTTATTTAATCCAGCATCAATCCCCGGTAAAAAACTATACCCTTACATTTGTAAAATTCACTACCTTTCTGGCAACAGAAAAAAATTCTGTACTTGTCAGCCAAAAAAAAGTGTATTTTTCGGTTGAACCAACCATGTTGTGAAGTGTGTACTGTGTGAATGTAATACCAATAATCAATTGATCATTTGCGGTGTGGTCACCATCTGTCGAACTGTGAAAATGCTAATCGAGTAACCATGTCAACCTTCTTTCATCCCGTTTTTGTACGCCCGTTTATCAGAATCTACATCTTACAATACCTACAACAGCAACGTGCCATAACATTTTAGCAATCATTATTCGTCCACATTAAAAACCATATTACGCCGATAAAAAAACAGACAAGAGCGCAAAAACGATTTAGCATTTTTTATTTAATCACCGCCAAAAAACAGGAAAGCGACAACAGGAAAGAACAAGCCGTATAACTGTTGCGATCACGTTTCTTCTATTCACGTCTTATTCATTTTATCATGAGGTATTCATTCACTGGAAAATTATGCTTTCTGATGGTCTTTTTATGTGCCGCTGCCAGTGCGGCTTTTGCCCAAAAGACCATTACCGGGAAAGTCACCGGAGCAGCTGACGGACAAGGGCTGCCCGGCGTAAACGTAACCGTACCCGGTACCAGCAGTGGCGCCAGCACCGATACAAAAGGGAACTATACCCTTTCTTTACCAACAGGTGCTAAATCGGTTTTGTTCACGTTTATAGGCTATGAACCGCAAACAATCACCATTGGCGACAAAACCGTTATCAATGTATCCCTGGCCGCCACCACCAAAGGCCTGGGAGAAGTAGTGGTAGTAGGTTACGGTGTACAAACCCGTAGAGATGTTACCGGTACTATTGCTTCCGTAAAAGGATCAGATATTAAAAACATACCGGTACCGGATGCCGCACAAGCCATCCAGGGTCGCGTTTCCGGCGTGGATATCGTCCGCTCTGACGGCGCCCCCGGCAGCACACCCTCCATTCGTATACGCGGTACCGGTACTATCAATAACGCCGACCCGCTGATCATTATCGATGGAATTCCCGCCGGCGGTCTCAGTGATGTAAACCCTAACGACATTGCCTCCATGGAAATACTCAAAGACGCCTCCTCTTCCGCGATCTATGGTACCCGGGCCGCCAATGGCGTAGTTATCATCACCACTAAAAAAGGTAATTACGGTGAAAAACTGAAAACCTCCGTTAACTTATACCGGGGCGTTTCCAACACCGTCCGCTATATTCCCCTGCTCACCGCTCCCGACCTGGCCATGCTCAAACAGGAACGCTATACCAACGATGGCGTTCCGGTAGAAGCAATCTGGAAAGACCCCTATTATTCCACCCAGCGCACCGACTGGCAACGTGCCCTGCTACGCTCCGGCGATATCACCAACGCAGACGTAAGCCTGCGCGGTGGCAACAGTAGCTCCAACTACCTCGTCAGCGCAGGATACTACAAAGAAAATGGGATCATCACCAACTCCTACTTTCAACGGTACTCTGTTCGCATCAACTCAGAACATAAGCTGGGCAAGCGTTTCAAAGTAGGTGAAAATATGCAGCTTACGTACAAGAAAAGCAGCGGGCCGGATACCTATTCCAGCCAGACCGGCCTTATCTTCAGCGCCCTCCGCTTCAACCCTGCCATTCCCCTTCATAACCCGGATGGCAGCTATGGCAGCTCCAAAGCCAGCAATGAACTGGGCGATATCAATAACCCGGTATACACCGCAGAAACCACCGATACGTGGATCAAAAACTACCGCATGCTGGCCAGCGTATACGGCGAACTGGAAATCACCGACGGCCTCACCCTCCGCGGTAACTTCGGCTTCGATGGCTCCATGGCCAATCAATATAGCTTTGCACCTAAAGTGCTGGATCAAACCAGGGCCCGCGACCACGCTGAATTGTTTAACCGCAATGAAACCAATAACAACCAGCTTAGTGAAGTATTCCTGACTTATAACAAGGTATTTTCACAAGTGCACCATATCACCCTCACCGGTGGCTATTCCCAGCAAACCTTCAACGGCTCCTGGTTCCGGGGCGACCGCTGGGGCTATAACGACGAAGCATTGGACCAACGGGTATTAAGCAATGGTAACGATATCCACGATGCAACCGGTAATTACTACGCCTCCAATGCCATCGCTTCCGGTTTTGTAAGAGGCTTCTATGGCTACAAAGACAAGTACCTGCTCACCGTTACCTTCCGTGCCGACGGTTCCTCCCGGTTTGCACCTGACCAACGCTGGGGCTACTTTCCCGCCTTCTCAGCCGGATGGCGCATCTCGGACGAAACCTTCTTCAAGGATAACGTGAAAGCGATCAGCAACCTGAAAATCACCGGCGGCTGGGGACAACTTGGTAACCAAAACGTAGCCGACTTCCAATACCTGGCACCTATCGATAAAGACAGACGCTATAACTTCGGCGAAAACCCATACACCGGCGTTTGGAATTCCCGCTTAGCCAACCCCGATATAACCTGGGAAAAAGCAGAGATGACCAATATCAGCCTGGAAGCCGGCTTCCTCAACAACCGCCTGAACACCACCATCACCTGGTTTAACAAGAAAACCCGCGACATGCTGGTGCCAGCACCAGAGATGGACTTGCATGGTACTTCCGCTATCCCCGACCGCAACCTGGGACAGCTGAACAACAAAGGCTGGGAACTGGAAGCCAGCTACCAGGGCGGTAACGACCGTTTTCATTATAACATCAGCGCCAATGCCTCCTTTATCAAAAATGAAGTGACCAAGCTGTATGATCCTACTTCCTATATCGGCTCTACTCCTTATGGCCGCCAGGGACAGGAAATTTCCCGCACCTATGTAGGGCAGCCACTGGCCTCCTACTATGGCTGGAAAACAGATGGTATCTATCAAAACGATGCGCAAATCAAGAACGATGCTAACATTAAAAATGATCCCAACAAGGATAATATCAAACCTGGCGATGTCATTTTTGTGGACACCAACGGCGATGGTATCATCAATGAAAAAGACCGCGTAAACCTGGGCAGCCCCAATCCGAAAATGGTATATGGTATCCAGGCCAGCGCCGGCTATAAAGGATTTGACCTGAGTCTCTCCTTTGCCGGTGTTAGCGGCGTAAAACTTTATAACGCCGATAAAATGCAGGGTATGGATCCCAACTATCCATACAACATGTACGCCGATGCGCTCAACCGCTGGCATGGCGAAGGTACCAGCAACTCCGTCCCCCGCATGACCCTGGGCAATGCCAACCAGAACAACCGCGTGTCCGATCGCTTTGTGGAAAATGGTAACTACTTTGCCCTCAAAAATGCATCCCTGGGATATACCATCCCGGCTAAAATATGGGGCCGTAGCGGTATTTCCGATATCCATGTATATGCGGCAGCACAAAATCTATTTATCCTCACCAAATATTCCGGGCTTACCCCACAACTGGGATATAGCACGTCCACCAATGGCGCCAACGGCACCGGGGATGGCAACAGGCAAAGAGGCGTAGACGTAGCTGCCTATCCACAGGCCAGGACATTTACTTTCGGCGCTACACTCAACTTCTGATTAACGGGAACTTAAACTGAATTATCATGAAACGGATCAAATATATACTCGCATTTTCCGCATTATTTATGGCAGGCTGTAAAAGCGTGCTCGATGTGAAACCCAAGGGGAACTATACCACCGGTAACTACTGGCGCAACCAGAGCGATGCCGTAGACGGCGTTACCGGTATCTATAACGTGTTACTGGAAGAAGATTACACCGGTTTTAACGAGTTTGTGTTCGACAACTGCTCCGATGACCAGGTGCGTGGTGGCGATCACGACTATGATGCCGCCATCGAAGATTATAGCTATGATGCATCTACCTATAGTGTAAAAGTGGGCTGGAGATGGAAATATGAAACGATCAACCGCGCCAACAACGTATTGATCTACGTGCCTAAAATAACCGATATAGACCCGGCAATTAAAAATCGTTGCCTTGGGGAAGCCCATTTCTTCCGCGCCTTTGCGTACTGGCGTCTGCTGCTGATTTATGGCGAAGCACCGATGGTAACAGAAGACGACGTAGTAAAATCCAACTACAACAAACCTAAAGTAAGCGCCGACGAGCTGCGCGCCCAAATAGAAACCGACCTGCTGGCCGCTGCTGACCAGTTGCCCGAAAGCTACGGCGATGGCGATAAAGGCCGCGTCAGCAAGGGCACTGCCTGGGGATTGTTATGCAAGCTGTATATGAACTGGGAAAAGCTGGATAAAGCCATTGAAGTTGGTAATAAAGTAATTACTAATGCCAACTACAAACTGGCTCCCCGCTATGCAGATAACTTCAGCGTAGCCACCGGCAACAACAGCGAAATGCTGCTGGCAGTTCAAACCGTAGATGGTAGCGGTTATTCCGACTTCATCACCTATCACGCGCCGAGGAACTGGAATGGCTGGAGCTTTTTCTATCCTACAAAAGGACTGGTAGATGAATTTGAAGCAGGTGATCCCCGCAAAAATATCTGCATCATGCAACCCGGCGACCAGGTAAACATTGGCACCAGTATCGCTACTTACGATGCAGCTGCCTCCTGGACAGGTTATCATTATAAGAAATTCTGCGCCTGGAAGCCTTCCGGTGGTTTAGACTATTCCTTAAAAACCCCGCTGATGCGTTCGGCCGACATCTACCTGCTGGTAGCCGAAGCTAAGATCCGCCTCAATGGCCCCGGCGCCGGTGATGCCGAAATCAAAGCCATACGTCAACGCGCTTCCGCCACACTGCCTGCCGTTACCAATGCCGGTATGAAAGAGCTGATGCATGAACGCCGGGTGGAATTGTGCGGTGAAAATGAGCGTCAGCAGGACCTCCTGCGTTGGGATAAAGCCAAACTGGTAGATATTGTTGCCATCAACGCCAAACCTAAACTGGCCTATAATGGCTCGGTAGTGACCCGTGGTGGCGCTCCCCGCAAGTTCACCCGTCCGAAGAACTACTTCTTCCCCATGCCGCAAACAGAAATCGACAGAAGTAAAGGCACTTTGATACAGAATCCGAATTATTAGGATAGCGGAAAGCAGAAAGCTTAAAGCAAAAAAGCTATTGAGGCGAATGACCAGAGCGAGTTAATATCCGCTTTAATCATTCGCCTCAATAGCTTTTTTGCTTTAAGCTTTCTGCTTTCCGCTATTTAGTAGAAAACTTATATACCGTAGTCTGTGAAAATGTTTCTCCGGGTTTCAGGATAACGCTGGGGAATGATGGCTGATTGGGAGAATCAGGGAAATGCTGCGTTTCCAGGCAGAGGGCTGCATGCTGGCCATATTTTTGTCCGCCGCGGGTATTAGCCAGGGTACCATCCAGGAAATTACCGGTATAAAACTGGATACCGGGTTGCGTGGTAGCCACTTCCATATAACGGCCGCTGGTAGGATCATATAGAGTCGCAATGGTTTCCAGTTCGTTGTCTTTCTTATCCAGTACCCAGTTGTGATCATAACCACCTTTTACCTTGTCGATATCCGCACCAATTTTCTTGGGAGCGGTAAAGTCCATAGGCGTACCTTTTACCGGGTCCAGTTTCCCGGTAGGAATGAGTTTATCATTCACCGGCGTATAGCGACTGGCTTTCAGCGACAGTTCATGTCCGAGGATGTTGCTGTCTTTGCCTGCGGAGAGGTTAAAGTAAGCGTGGTTGGTGAGGTTGATGGGTGTTGGTTTATCGGTGGTAGCCTTATAGTTGATTTGCAGGGCATTATCAGTGGTGAGTGTATACACCACGGTAGCCTGTAAGGTACCAGGATAACCTTCTTCTCCATCTTTGCTGGTATAGGTGAGTTGCAGGCTGCTGTCTCCGGCCGGCGTGGCGGCCCATACTACCTTATCGAAGCCTTTAAGACCCCCATGGAGGGTATTACCGTGGTCATTGGCTGCCAGGGAATATTCCTTACCATCCAGTTTGAACTTAGCATTGGCAATGCGGTTGGCATAACGGCCAATCAGCGCACCAAAGTAAGGCTGGCCCTTCTGCTGGTAACCAGACAGGGAGTCGTAGGATAAAACGACATTGCCTTTCTGCCCGTTCTTGTCAGCGGTAATAATATCTGTAATGATGCCACCATAGTTCAGTATTTTAACTTCCATGCCATTAGCATTCTTCAGGGTGTATTGCAGCACCTCCTGGCCATCCGACTGTCCGAATTTAGCGGGAGCAGAAGCGCTGGCAGTGGCAGTAGTTGATGTGGAGTCCTTATCTTCCTTTTTGGTACTTGCACCATTATTGCAGGATGCAATGAGGGTTCCACCGGAAATCAATAGGGCGGACAATGCCTTTAAGTTCATATCCATAACGTATTTTGGTATTAAGTGAAAAAAGAGTGTCTAAATATCGGGATAATCTTGCTACAATCAAATAAATTTATTTGAAATTTATTGTCAAAATAACAATTAAAAACGCGATTGATTAAAATACGTGTACTATCTGTCAATAATTAAAAAGTAAGTATACGGGGTGGTAGCTAGCTTTAGCCTTGTTAAACATTGACGACATGAAAAGACTGATCATTCCCTGCCTGTTACTGGCGGGCGGCCTGCAATGCTATTATAGTGCGCAGGCACAATCCTATGTTCCAGGATGGAAAGAAAGTAAGATGAAAGTGTTGCCGGCTGTAGACATTAAAGCATATCCTTTTCCCATATCGGATGTTACTTTATCAGATGGCCCCTTCAAAACCGCTATGCTGGCTGATGCGCACTATCTGCTTAAAATAGATCCGGACAGACTGTTGTCGGCATTCCGATCCAATGCTGGCCTGGAGCCTAAAGGCAAACAGTATGGCGGCTGGGAAACCGGCGGGCTGGCGGGGCATACCATGGGACATTACCTTTCGGCCTGTGCCATGCAATATGCCGCCACTAAAGATACGGCGTACCTAAACCGGGTCAACTACCTCGTAAGTGAGCTGGCCATTTGCCAGGACAAACGGCAGAATGGCTACATCGGCGCTTTCCCCAACGATAATAAATTATGGTCGGAGGTTGCTGCAGGCGATATCCGCTCCCGTGGCTTTGACCTGAACGGCGGTTGGTCGCCCTGGTATACTGTGCATAAAATTATGGCCGGCCTGCTGGATGCCTGGCTGTATTGCAATAATGCTACTGCCCTAAAAGTTAATAAACGCCTGGCCGACTGGACCGGCAATATCGTTAAAAATCTCTCGGAAGAGCAGATGCAAAAAATGCTGATCTGCGAATATGGCGGCATGGCGGAAACACTGGTCAATACCTACGCGCTAAGCGGCGATAAAAAATACCTGGATCTCTCCTATCGCTTTTATGATAAACGGATCCTGGATTCTTTGGCTATCGGGAGAGATATTTTACCGGGTAAACATTCCAATACCCAGATCCCCAAGGCCATCGCCAGCATACGCAGGTTCGAACTGAATAAAGATGCCAAAGATGCTGCCATCGCCAAATATTTCTGGGAAATGGTCACCCGGGATCATTCCTACGCCAACGGGGGCAACAGCAACTACGAATACTTCGGTCCTGCCCGTCACCTGAACGACGCTTTAACCGATAATACCACCGAAACCTGTAATACCTATAACATGCTGAAGCTGACGAGACACCTGTTTGCGTTGTCGCCACAAGCCCGGTTAATGGACTATTACGAAAAGGCACTGTACAACCATATCCTGGCTTCACAAAACCACGAAACCGGTATGATGTGTTACTTTATCCCCCTCCGTATGGGCGGCCACAAAGAATACAGCGACGAATTTGAAACCTTTACCTGCTGCGTGGGATCGGGTATGGAAAACCATGTAAAATATGGTGAAAGCATTTACTATCGCGGGGAAGACGGCAGCCTCTATGTGAACCTCTTTATCCCTTCTGTATTAACATGGAAGGAAAAAGGCATCACCATAACCCAGACTACCGGACTACCGGCAGATAACCGTGTAACCCTCACCGTTAGTAGCCGTAAAGTTAGCGCCTTTACCCTTCGTATCCGCAAACCAGCCTGGGCACGCCCTGGTATCAGCTTACAGGTAAACGGACAACAGGTACCGCTGACAACGGATGAAAGCGGCTATTTTACCATCGCCCGTACCTGGAAAAACAACGACCGGGTATTGCTGACTTTACCAGCGGATGTATATACAGAAGCGATGCCTGACAATCCTAATCGCCAGGCGCTGTTCTACGGCCCGGTATTGTTATCTGGTATACTTGGAGAAAAAGAACCCGACCCGGTAAGCGGAGTACCTGTATTGGTAACCGCCAATCAAACCCCTGATACCTGGATCAAGCGTGCCGACAGCCGCGAGCTCAGCTTCCGCTCCGCCGGCACCGGCCAGCCGCAGGACGTTACCCTGGTGCCTTTCAACACTACCCGCAATGAGTATTACACCGTATACTGGGATGTATTTAGCCCCGATAGCTGGAAACAGCAACAGGCAGTATATGCGGCGGAAAAGAAAAAGCAACAGGAGCTGGATGCCCGCACCACCGATATCCTGCGCCCGGGTGAAATGCAGCCCGAACGCGATCACAATTTTACCGGTGAAAAAACAACCACCGAAGAAGAGCATGGCCGCAAATGGCGCATCGCCTGGCCCGAAGGATATTTTGCCTTTACCATGAAAGTAGATCCACAGGCCACCCACACACTGCAATGTACTTACTGGGGCATGGATAACCGCGGCAGAACCTTCGATATCTTGGTCGATGGTACTACCATTGCCACTGAAGATATCAACAAGTACAAAGGCAGCCGCTTTTACGATATCGCTTATCCTATCCCGGCACACCTTACCAAAGGCAAGCAACAGGTACAGATCCGCTTTGTGCCTAAAGCCAACAACAGTGCAGGTCCGTTGTATGGATGCAGGATGATCAAAGATTAATGAACTACCGGCCCCCCGTTCTTCCATTAAATGGGGGCCGTTCTTAATACCGGTTTCCCCTGGTTACCGGCATCATAGGCGTGAAACACCAGGTAGTCGATACTATCCACGCGGATTGCTGCATTATGACCTACCCCATGCCAGCGGGCTGTATATATACCGCGCCTGGCTGCTCCTGAAGAGGAACCGGAATCCGATCAATAAGGCTTTGCTCATAATAAAATCGAAAAAAAACCGTTGACAGGCGCCAACGGTTACAACAAATATGTCAAGCGACAACTACGGATTTATCTTTGTGCGGATCACATAAAAAGACCAGGGCGCCATGGTGGTTTTAATTGTTTTGCCACGAGTGTCGATGGTCTTTTCTGTGGGCGCAATATGCGTAGGCGCATCCAGGGAATTCAGCGCCTGGAGGTCGTTGCTTTGCAGCGTGATGAGGCGACTGCTGGCAGCGAGTCCCTTCACACCCTGTACAGCTACTGCCACAGGAACGGGCGTTGCTGCTGCATTCACCATCTTTATTACTAACTCCCCGGTGGCCTTGTCGAGTACCGCAGAGGCATATACGCTGTCTTGTCCGCTGATCGCCTGGCTGCCTTTCAGCATGGATACTACTTCCGATCCTTTGTGGTTGGCGTAGAGTTTCTGTACATAGTAGTTGGGGGTGCCATACGACCGCAGATTATCGAACCAGATCAGGTCCGGCGCCCACTGCCAGCCGTCAACATGCGCCAGCAGCGGTGCATAGGAGGCCATTACCACTACATCGGTATTACGCTCCAGGCCTGTCATAAACGCGGCTTCCGCCAGGGCGGCCTGCCAGGAGTTTTTATTGGCGCCATTGTCTTTGGTATGCGCAGCATACTCGCCCGCAAAGATCTTAGGGCCTTTACGATCGTAATGATCGTAGCGACCTGCATTGCTCAAAAACCATTCGGGAGAGCTATAGTAGTGCTCATCCAGGATGTCGGCATTCAGGCGGCGAAGCGTATCATTCAGGAAATCGAATTTATCGCCATTGGGACTGGGGCCCAGGCTATTCACCAGCTTGATGTCGGGGTATTTATCTTTAATGGCCTTTGCAAAAATAGTATAGCGTTCCACGTACTGAGGGCCCCATTGTTCGTTGCCCACGCCCAGCATTTTCAGGTGAAACGGCTCGGGATGTCCCATCCTGGCTCGCAATGCGCCCCATTTGGTGTGGGTATCGCCATTGGCGAATTCCACCAGGTCGAGTGCATCCTGGATATAAGGCTGCAGTTCATTGACGGCTACTACTTCTCCGCTGTTATACTGACAGGCCATGCCACAGTTGAGGATAGGCAATGGTGATGCGCCAATGTCTTCTGCCAGCTGGAAATATTCAAAGAATCCCAATCCGAATGACTGGTAATAATCCGGTGTGGCGCGGTGTGCAAATTCCGTATTCCAGCGGTTGATAATCAGTTCGCGGTCTTTCACATCGCCCACGGTTTTCTTCCATTGGTAACGGTTGGTCAGCTCCTTTCCTTCTACAATACAGCCACCGGGGAAACGCAGGAAACCAGGGTGCAGGTCGGCCAGCAATTGTACCAGGTCGGCTCTCAGCCCATTGCTCCGCTCCTTCCAGGTGTGCTGGGGAAACAGGGATATCATGTCGGCATCGAGGATGCCTGGTCCGCTGAATTCCACCCGCAGCCTGGCTTTAGCCACGGTGGCCGATGCGGTAAATGATGCTTTATAAGGCTGCCATTCACTGCCCTGGGGCAATACAGCCGCATTACCGATCTCCTTCCCGGATTCATCCAGCAGGGCCACCCTGATCTTTACCAGTGTGCTCCCCTGTTGACGGGCGTATACAGAAAAATTATATTGCTCACCGGCTTTAATGCCCATGCCACGAAAGCCTTCATTCACCATATCAAAACTGCGTGTGCCCGTTACAGTTATTCGTGCAAAGCGGGGATTGGAAGGATGGGTATCATGGCGATTCACCACCAGTACATTTCCGTTGGCAGCCGCTTCCTTCGGGATATTCCAGCCCATCAGGGGAGCATTGAATTCGAACGAACGGTTTTTCACCAGTTCTGCATAAATACCGCCATCGGCACTCAGGTTGATATCTTCAAAAAAGATCCCCCACATATGCGGGGCTACAGGCGTTTTTATCTCGTTAGCCTTTACTGTAAATTGCAGGGGCTGTTGTGCTACCGACGGCAAGGTATACATGCCCATCAACAAAGCCGCTGCTGTCATCAAACGTTGTGTTCTCATATGTGGTAATTACTTTTCCTGGGCTGCTTCACGAGCAGCAGGCCAATGGCCGTGAAAATAAAAAAACAGGGACGATAGCAAAAATACAGTCGTCCATTTCATATACGGTGTTTTAAAAATTTATATCAGGCATTGATTTAAACTCTAATTAATTGTCAAATAAACAATTAAAAAAAATCGTATAAAAAAGTGTTCCGAAGAACACGTTCACTATCCCCTTGCACTGCGTGGGCCTAAGTTACGGAAGTTTTTTAATTGTTCAGCAAACACGTAAAAACTTATATTTCCCTTACACCCCGTTTGTAGCGGCCAATATATGCGGATCGGGCACAAAATTGAGGAAAGCATGGAAATTGGCGTTATACTTCTTACGGTCTATCCGGTAGTAAAAAGCGCCCTTTTTCGAGCTGAGCTTATCTTTGTCCGCCAGCTTTACCAGCAATTTAGTAGAGAGGATTTTACGGCTAAAATTACCTTTATCGAAGGCCACATTATAAACGGATTCATAGAGATGCTGCAACTGCGGGATGGTAAATTTACCCGGCAACAGTTCCAGCAGCAGCGGATGCAGCGCGGCTTTATACCGTAGCTTTGCCTTGGCCTGGTCTACCATCTGTTTATGATCGAAAATCAGTTCCGGGTGATGGTTGATAGGAAACCATACAGCGTGGAAATCTTCGTTCAGCTGCTGTTTATATTTCTGTATATCAATCAGGGCGGTATAAGCCACCGATACGGTACGTTCTACCGTATCGCGGGAGGGGGAACTGAAGGTATGCAGCTGCTCCATATAAATGCCATCTAGCCCCGTGAGGTCTTTCAGCACCCTGCTGGCGGCATCTTCAGCGCTTTCACTCTCCTGTACAAATCCGCCTACCAGGCTCCATTGTCCTTTGAAAGGCTCAAAGCCCCTTTGTATCAGCAGCAATTTCAGCTCTTGTCCGTCAAATCCAAAAATAATACAGTCAACAGCGAATAATAAGCGACTTTGCTGCGAATATCTTTTCATAGCGATTGATTAAACAATAAAAATACAAATTAAGTTTAGCCCCGCGAAACACGGGGCTAAAAAAGATAGTCGCCACAGCTATTACCAGAAACGTATATACAAAGCCGATAGTAACAGCAACGTTACAACGATCAGCACGGTTGTAGCAGGGCTGATCCTGAACATTCCCTTATCGAATATAAATGCTTTCGGATTTACTTTAGGTCCCGCCAGGCTGATAGCAACCATTACGATCATGGTAAACAGGAAAGCCAGGCCCATACAGATCAGGAAAGGAATTTCGTAGCCGCCTTTACCATTGGGGTAAGCGGTATAGAAAATCGTTTCATGTCCCAGCACCGCCGGTGCAAACTGGTTAAAGAACACGCAGAGGGTAAAACCGGTAATAATACCTGCCACTGCTGCCGCACCGGTAGTCCGTTTCCAAAACATACCCAGCAGGAACATGGCAAATACACCGGGGCTGATAAAGCCGGTATATTTCTGAATGAAGGTGAATCCACCGGCTCCGCCTATGCCCAGCAAATCATTCCAGGTAAACAGGATTGCCAGCACCATGGCAGCAACCACGGTAATGCGGCCGGTCCATACCAGCTTGGCTTCTGAGGCATCCTGGCGGACATATTTACGATAAATATCCAGGGTAAAAATGGTAGAGATACTGTTGGCCTTTCCCGCCAGGGAAGCTACGATCGCTGCTGTTAACGCGGCTATCGACAATCCTTTCAGACCGGAAGGGAGGAAACCGAGAATAGCAGCATATGCGCCGTCTTTATTTTCCAGTCCGGGCAGATGGCCATTTTTTTGCAACACATACGCCGCAATACCGGGCAGCATAACGATAATGGGCATCATAATTTTCAACAGGCCGGCAAACATAATCCCGTTACGGGCAGTTTGCAGGTTAGCGCCCAGCGCCCGCTGGGTGATGTACTGGTTACAACCCCAATAGTTGAGGTTCACAATCCATTGCCCTGCTGCATACATCAGGATACCAGGGAGCACGAGGTATTTGTTGATATATTCCTGGGAAGACGAAGCATCCGGTTTGGCAAGGATCATGTGAAAGTGATCGGGCGCATCTTTCATCAGTGCGCCAAAACCGGCAATCGCATCATGTCCCAACCCAAATTTCTCGCTCACCATGGTGAGTGCCATATAGGTAGTAGCCAAGCCGCCGATAATCAATACTCCTACCTGTATCACGTCGGTATACCCGATTACCTTCATACCTCCCAGGGTAATGATGACTGCAAAAACCGACAGCGCAATCATTACCACATGCAGGTATTGACCGCCCAGCAATCCATTGATGGCCAGGGCGCCGAGGTATAAAATGGAGGTGAGGTTAACGAATACATAGAGAAACAGCCAGAAAACTGCCATGATCAGCGCCACCGTCTCATTGTAGCGCGTTTTCAGGAATTGCGGCATGGTATAAATTTTATTCTTCAGGTAGATGGGAATAAACCAGACGGCGATAATGATCAGGGCGATGGCGGCGATCCACTCATATGCAGCTACCGCTATTCCTACAAAATAACCATCGCCACTCATGCCGATAAACTGCTCAGCCGAAATATTGGAGGCAATCAGCGAGGCGCCAATAGCCCACCAGGTAAGGGATCCTTCGGCCAGGAAAAAGTCTTTTGTATCAGTAGCCGCTTTTTTCTTCTTCCGGTATATCCAATAACCATAAGTGGCAACGATGACGAAATAAATAACAAAGACGATGACATCGCCAATGGAAAGTATATTTTTCATAACGGGTAATTTGTGTGCCTTTTAGCAGTTGGCAATCAGCATTGGGCTTATGCGTGTTGAAAGATCGGTTGATATAGCGGCGGGATGGCAGCAGGTATCTCCATATTTTCAAATACCTGCTGCCCTTCGCCAGCATTTAATAGCTGCGGTAGCTGGCATCATTCCAGCGCAGCTCATTTTTAAACTCGCGGAGATCGGTATCTTTACCTATCAGCGCCAGTTCTATTCCGGCCATTTCTGCAAAGTCCTGCATATGTACCGAAGTAAGGTTCTGACTATAGCAGGTATGGTGTGCGCCCCCTGCCAGGATCCAGGCAGTACAGCCCTTCTTCATATCGGGATATGGTTTCCATAATACTCTCGCTACCGGCAGTTTAGGCAAATCCTGTGGCGGCAACACCGCTTCTACCTCATTCACCAGTAAACGGAAACGGTTACCCATATCTACCAGGGAAGCGTTGATAGCGGGACCTGCCGCCGCATTGAACACCAGTCGCACCGGGTCGGCTTTACCGCCTATTCCCAGCGGATGTTTCTCACAGGAAGGCTTACCGGCAGCAATTGACTCGCAGATTTCCAGCATATGTGAACCCAGTACCATTGGGTTGGCAGGGTCAAAATGATAGGTATAGTCTTCCATGAAAGAGTTACCACCGGCTAACCCGCTGCCCATCACCTTCATCGCTCTTACCAGTGCTGCCGTTTTCCAGTCGCCCTCACCGGCAAAGCCATAACCAGCCTTCATGAGCCGTTGCACAGCAATACCCGGCAGCTGGATCATGCCATGTAAGTCTTCAAACGTATCGGAAAAACCTTTATAATTACCTGCTTCCAGGAATGCTTTTAGTCCCAGCTCTATCCTGGCGGCATCTTTCAGGGCTATGTCCTGTAACAGGGCCGCAGAAATCGTATAAGTGTCGGCATATTCCTTTACCAGGGCATTCACTTCGCTATCGCCAATACTGTTGATCACTGCTACCAGGTCGCCTATACCATGCGTATTGCAGGAAAAGCCCAGCTTTGACTCTGCTTCCACTTTATCGCCATCGGTCACTGCTACAAAGCGCATGTTGTCGCCAAAGCGTACAAAACGTGCTCCCTGCCAGTCGTTCCAGCCGGCGGCCACCCGGGCCCAGCCACCCAATTCTTCCAGCACTTCGGGGTCTTGCCAGTGACCGGTAATCACTTTACGGTTCATGCGCATCCGGCTCATCATAAATCCAAATTCCCGGTCGCCATGTGCGCTCTGGTTCAGGTTCATGAAGTCCATATCTATTTCCTTCCAGGGGATATCGCGGTTAAACTGCGTATGCAGGTGGCAGATAGGTTTCGCCAGCGCTTTCAGGCCACGGATCCACATCTTGGCCGGCGAAAAAGTATGCATCCAGGTCACTATACCGATACAGTTCCTAGCAGCATTGGCCTCCATGCAAACGGCATAAATTTCATCCGGTGTTTTTACGGTAGGTTTGTATACTACGGTAACGGGTATACGCGCATCGTTATTGAGGGAAGCTGCTATCTCCTGGCTATGTGCCGCTACCTGTTTCAGTGTTTCTTCTCCGTATAAATGCTGGCTACCGGTTACAAACCAGATCTCAAGAGTTTTCAGATTCGTCATGTTGTTTGGTTTATTGCCCATAATAGGAATTGGGGCCATGTTTACGTTCAAAATGTTTTTTTATCAGTGCGTCTTTTAGACGGGGAGCATTACTGTTGATAGACTCTGTAAGATACGCCATCTGGGCAACAGACTCCAGCACGGCGCTGTTATATACGGCCTTGGCAGCAGTTTTACCCCAGGTGAAAGGGGCATGGTTCCCGACCAGGATCATTTCAATTTCTTCGTAGGTGAGTCCCCGTTCCCGGAGGGTATCCATAATCTGGAAACCGGTCTGGTACTCATAATCGCCGGCAATCATGGCATCCGACATAGGCGGTGCGCAGGGAATATCTACAGTGTTATGATCAGCGTGCGTGGTGCCATAAATGGGAATATCGCGCTGGCTCTGCGCCCATGCGGTGGCATAGGTGGAGTGGGTATGTACAATACCGCCGATATGTTCCCAATGTTTATACAATACCGCGTGGGTGAGGGTATCAGAAGAAGGGCGCAGCTGGCCATCTACTGTTTTGCCGTCAAAGTCTACAACGACCATCTTGTCGGGCGACAACTCCCCATAAGGCACCCCGCTGGGTTTAATAGCAAATACACCCAGTTGCCGGTCTACCGCACTTACATTGCCGAAGGTGAAGATCACGAGCCCCAGCGCTGGCAGCTGCATATTGGCTTCGTAGGCAGCCTGCCGGATATGTTGATACTGTTGCATACAATAAATTAATCGATGTTGATATTCGCGGTGAAAGCGCCCAATGCTTTATATTTCCGGTACCTGTTTTCGTATATGCCGGCCCGTTGAGCATCGGGGTGGTAGGTTACTTCAAATCCCTGTCCCATAGCTTCCATGGCCTCTTCTACCCGGGTAAAGAGTCCCGCGGCGGTAGCAGCAAACATGGCGGCGCCCAACGCACAGGTTTGTTCAGAGCGGTGAATACGGATAGGCATATTCATTACATCGGCCATCATTTGCATGATGAAGGACGACTTTTTAGCCACACCACCAATGCCGATAAGGCCTTTTACCGGCACGCCCTCTCTTTCGAAACGTTCTACGATGGCCTTGGCGCCGAAGCAGGTTGATTCTGCTACGGAGCGGAAAATGCGCGGCGCATCGGTAGCGAGGTTGAGGCCAGTCAGACTTCCTTTCAGGGATTGGTCTGCATCGGGAGTACGGCGACCGTTCAACCAGTCAACGCCCAGCTCACTATGCTCGTCGGGAGCAATCCCGGCGGCTTGTCTGGATAATTCGGCAATCATTCTGCCGGAGGTTTCGGCGGCCAGCTTTGCAGCCAGTTCCGGATCTATGAGCGAAGAACCCGGCAGCAGCTGTTGTAACGGCCATGCCAGTACGTTACTGAACCAGGCATAAGCATCGCCGAAAGCTGATTGGCCTGCTTCCATTCCCATCATCCCAGGGATCACTGAGCCGGGCACCTGGCCACAGATGCCTTTCACCAGCTTATCTTTCATTTCTTCCATAGGTGCTACCAGCATGTCACAGGTAGATGTGCCCATTACCTTGCTCAGGTGATAGGGCTCAATTTGTCCGCCTACGGCACCCATATGCGCATCAAACGCACCAATGCCAATCACTACGCTGGTGGGCAGTCCCAATCTTTCTGCCCATTCGGGACAAAGGTTACCAGCTGCTTCGCTGGAAGTATATGTTTTCGTAAACAGCCGTTGGGTAAATCCTTTTAACAGTGGGTCTATTGCCGTGAAGAACGTATCTGGCGGCAATCCACCAAATTCGGCAGCATACAGGGCTTTATGACCTGCGCTACAGATACCCCGTTTCAGCTCACTGGCATGTTTTCCACCGGACAACAGGAATGGGATCCAGTCGCAGTGTTCCACCCAGGAATGCGTAGCATTTCTAACGGATTCATCTACCCGGAGAATATGCAGGAGCTTGGCCCAGAACCATTCAGAAGAATAGATGCCTCCGACATAGCGAAGGTAATTTTCCCCGAAAGTGGCGGCAGTAGCGTTGATAGCAGCAGCTTCTTTCAGCGCGGTATGATCTTTCCACAATACAAACATGGCGTTTGGATTGTCCTGGAAGGCCGGGTTGAGCGCCAGCGGCGTACCGGTTTCGTCTACCGCTACCGGGGTAGAGCCGGTGGTATCTACAGAAATGGCTTTGATATTAGCGGCCACGGTACTGCCGGCCTGTTGCAGGCAGGCTTTAATGGTCGTTTCCAGTCCTTCTACGTAATCCAGCGGATGCTGGCGGAAACGGCTCTGCGCTGCATTGCAATAGAGACCATCTTTCCAGCGGGGATAGTAAAATACCGATGCGGCTACTTCCTGCCCATTTTGTACATCTACTATGATAGACCGGACAGAATCCGTTCCATAGTCTACTCCTATTACGTATGACGCCTTCATATTTATTGTAATCTTGACACTTATTTAAAAAGAGATAAAAATTACGGGTGCGTTTACACCCGTTTGTCGACCGGTAAGTTACTTACTTCAGTTCCAGTACGACTACTGAGAACGGAGGTAATTTCACGCTGACCTGGTTGTTCTTCAGGGTAGCGCCTTTAAAGTCGGCCGGCTTGATATTATCTGGTTTGGTAAAGCTGTTATAGTCCTGCAGTTTGGCAGAAGCCAGTATGCGGCCGCTGATGGACTTGTATCCTTGTCCATGCGTATCCAGCGTAATGTCCTGCGTTTTGTGTGCATCGATGTTCACCAGTGAAATATGGGTAACGCCATTTTTATCTTTCGACGCAGAGGCAGAAACGGCAGGCAATTTCTCGTTTTTATATACATAGTCGTTGCTGTGCAGTGCTATGGGGATAAGAGTGGCATCCTGGTGAACGTTATACATTTCCATCACGTGGTAGGTAGGCGTTAATACCATCACATCACCTTTAGTGAGAATAACGGATTGCAGCACATTGATGGCCTGCGCCAGGTTGGCCATGCGTACCCGGTCGGAGTGGTTGTTGAAGATATTGAGCGTAGCGCCGGCAATCATGGCATCGCGCATCGTATTTTGCTGAAACAGGAACCCGGGATTGGTACCGCCTTCCACATCATACCATCCACCCCATTCGTCTACCACCAGTGCTACTTTTTTAGCCGGATCATATTTATCCATTATAGCGCTGTGTTTAATAACCAGGGTGTCCATAAACAGCGCCGACTTCATCGTTGCGAAATACTGTTGCTCGTTAAAATTTACCGCATCGCCTTTTTTACTCCATTCTACCGTGGAGTAGTGGTGCAGGGCAATACCCTGTAACAAATGATGAGGAATATTTTTCATGAGCACCTCTGTCCAGTTATAGTCCGGGCCATTGGCGCCGGAAGCGATACGGAAGACGTTTCCCTGCATAAAGGTGGCGTACTTCCTGTACAGGTCAGCATAGTATTCAGGGCGCATGTTACCACCGCATCCCCAGGCTTCATTGCCTACGCCCCAGAATTGCACTTTCCAGGGTTCCTTACGACCATTTTGCTGGCGCAGGTCAGACATCGGGCTTTTGCCGGGGAAGTTGGCATACTGTACCCAATCAGTCATCTCCTGCACCGTACCGCTACCTACGTTACCGGAGATATAAGGTTCCGTGTTCAGCTCTTCGCACATGTTGAGGAAGTCGTGAGTACCAAAGCTATTATCTTCCGTTACGTTGCCCCACCAGGTATTTACGATGGTAGGTCTTTTATCTTTAGGCCCTATGCCATCTTTCCAGTGGTAGGTATCTGCAAAACATCCTCCGGGCCAGCGAAGGTTAGGAATCTTCATTTTGCGCAGGGCGGCAATTACATCTTTGCGTACCCCGCTTACGTTGGGGATATGAGATGTATCGCCCACGTAAAACCCGCCATAGATACAATTCCCCAGGTGTTCGGCGAAGTGACCATAAATATTACGGTTAATGGTTTGGGTAGGCGCGTCCGGTTTAAAAGTGACCGTGTTCTGGGCAGATGCTGCCCCCGCGGAAAGCAGGATTCCTAAAATACCTGTGCGGATATACTGATAGTGCTTTTTCATAACGAGGCTTTTAAAAAAACAGGGGCAGGCGTCGTTGCCTGACCTGTGAGAATTCAAAAAAACAAAATAATTGTCATATTTACAATTAAAAATAATATTTTTTTTGAGAAGCGGGAAGCAGTGAGCTTCTTGCGCTCCTATTTCTGCTTTTCTGTACCTTTATGGCCTATGAAACATTTTATACTGGCAAGCACTTCTACCTTGTTTGGGGAAACTTACCTGGCTTACCTGCAACCGGCCATGAAAGTGTTGTACGAAGGGATAGACGAGATCATATTTATTCCATATGCACGCCCGGGAGGGATTTCGCATGATGATTATACCAGCAGGGCAGCCGAAGCCTTTGCAGCTATTGGTGTAAAAGTGCGGGGACTGCATACCTTCGATGACCCGGGGGCCGCTATTGCCGGGGCGAATGGCTTTTTCACCGGTGGAGGCAATACTTTCCTGCTGGTAAAACAGCTGCATGAAAAAGGGCTGATGAATATCCTGGGAGAAGCTGTGAAAGCCGGCGCCGTTTATATGGGGTGCAGCGCAGGCAGCAACATCGGGGGCGTGTCTATGCAAAATACCAACGATATGCCGATCGTATATCCGCCCAGTTTTGCTACCATGGGGCTGATTCCTTTCAATCTTAATCCACATTACCTGGACCCCATCGAGGGTTCCCAGCATATGGGCGAAACCCGGGAAACCAGGATCAAAGAATATCATACACAAAATACCACCCCGGTGCTGGGACTGCGGGAAGGCAGCTGGATTTACGCCAGGGGCAGGCAACTCACCCTGGAAGGCGCCCTAAGCGCCCGCATCTTCGAAGCAGGCAAGGAAGCCTATGAACTGCCGGCAGGTAGTTCCCTGGCTTTCCTGCAATAAATATTCTAAAAAGAACAATCATTCTTTTATCTTTGTCTTTATGCGTATTAAAGACGAAAATAAAGCATTGGCCATCCGGGAGAAGGCAATGGAAATGATTGTCCAGGAAGGATTTGACGGACTTAGTATGCATAAGTTGGCCAAAGCGGCCAATATATCGGTATCTACGATCTATATCTATTTCAAGAACCGGGAAGACCTCCTTAACCAGCTATATGCTGCCACCGCCGCCACCTTTGTGGCAGAAACCATGAAAGGATTTGACCCTGATGCGGATTTTGAAACCGGGTTATGGCAGCAATGGTACAACCGCTATCAATATATTACGCAATACCCGCTGCATTACCGCTTTGCAGAACAGTTCCGAAACTCTCCCCTGATCGAAAAACAGGACGGTTCCCCGGAATTTGCCTTCAAAGCGGCCATGCAGCGGTTTACCCAAAATGCTATGAACCGGGGAGAAATTATTTCTCTGCCCATAGAAGTGTTCTGGGCTATTGCCTATGGCGCCTTCTATACGTTAGTTAAATTTCATATCGATAATGCCAGCATGTCAGGCCAGCCCTTTTCCCTTACTACGGAAATGCTGCGGCAGGTATTTCAACAGGTGATGAAATCCCTGCGACATACATAGTCCCCCTGTTACAGACTTAATCCACCATCACAACGTATAATCGATCCCGTTATATTCCTATTTCGCATCAGGAACAGGATGCTATCTGCTATTTCTTCCGCCTCTCCTACCCTGCCTACTGGTGTTTGTGTGGCAAACTGTTCAAAGGTGGCAGCTTTGGCCTCCGCAGGCAGGAAATCCCACCAGGCAGTGTTTACCACGCCCGGCGAAACAGCGTTGATACGTAAAGGTTGTATTTCCCGGGCAATGGAAGGAATCATTAATTCCAGCGCCCCATTGATAGCGGCCAGCCCGGATACGCCAGGAGCCTGCGTAATAGCGGATATCGCGGTAATGAGGGTAATACTGCCTGTTTTATTCACATAGGGCAAAGCTGCCTGTAAGGTATTCAACTGGGGCCAGAACTTTCCTTCAAACCCTTCCCGTAGTTCCTGCAGCGACAAGTCGGCAAAAGTACCGGCTCCCTTGGCGCCACTCAGCGCAATCACCAGGTGATCGATAGGCCCATGGGCCTTGAAAAACTGATCCAGTGCCGCCCTGTTACAGCTGTCCATCGCCGCCGTGTGTAACCCTGGATGGGCGGCCGCCGCCCGGGTCAGTTTATCCGCATCGCGACCAGTAATGGTTACCTGCGCCCGCTGTTGTACCAATGTTACTGCTGTGGCTAATCCAATGCCGGAAGAACCGCCTGCAATCACTACTTTCTTACTTTCAAATGAGGTAGACATATCATTAACTTTTATGCTCACAAAGTTGCGGCATAAAAGGCGGGGCACTGTTATCGCAATTATGCTTTGTATTAACCCAATTATGCTTTTCTACGAAACGCCAACGGTGTTTGCCCGGTCTGTTCCCGGAAAAACCGGTTAAAACCGGCAGGGTCGCTGAAATTCAGTCGCCACGAAATTTCCGCCACGGAAGTATCTGTATACCGCAACGCCGCTTTGGCCTCCTGTACCAGCATATCGGCAATGGCCTCCGATGCGGTATGCCCGGTGACTTCCTTTACCGTACGGTTCAGGTGATTAGGCGTAACGCCCAGCAGCGTGGCATAATCCCCTACCTTTCTCTTGGCCAGGAAATGCTGGCTCACCAGCTTCTTGAACCGCGGCACCAGGTAGGTATTACGTGTATCCGTTGCCGTAACATCCAATCCCTGTGCTACATAACTTCGCTTTACTTCCAGCAATAAGAGGTACAGGTACATATGGATAGCCTTTTCGCAGCCGGGCCGGTGCTGCTGCAGCTCTTCGTTGATTTTTCTCACAAAATCCGCTACCGCTGTAATAGCGGCAACCTCCAGCTGTATAAAGGGTACGCCGGAATAGTCGAAAAAAGGAAATTCCACCGGGATTTTCGCTGCCGGGATAATATCTTCCAGGAAGTCGGCATTGAATAAAATATAGTAGCCAAAAGTGTCTGCGCTGATATTGTCTTTACTGAATACCTGGCCAGGAAAGGTAAAGCTCAATGTGCCGGGCCGGTGTTTAAACTGTTCCAGCCCCAATTGCACATCCACACTACCACTCAGGGTAATGCTGATCCGGTAGAAGTCGGACTTCAGCGGGCCTACTGCCGGCCGCAATCCTTCGCTGGAGTATATTTCAAAACCGGGAACACGTTTGGCCGCATCCAGGTTGCTGTAACCAAAATCGGAAGTATCGTGCTCTACCCGGTGCAGATGCCGGAAATCATTCAATACATACTGCGGAATGTCTTGCCGGCGGAGTTGGGTATTCGTAGCCATTATGTTATATTCGTCACTAAAATTAGACAATTATCTGCAATGGAGTTAACCACCTTATATCGGCCCGTAGGCCCAGATGAACTAAAATTAATAGAACAGTCGGGCTGGAAAAGATTTCCGCCCCGGAAGCCAGATCAACCCATTTTTTATCCTGTTATGAACGAAGCTTATGCCATCCAGATTTCAGTAGAATGGAATGTTCCTGCTTACGGCTCCGGCTTTGTGACCCGCTTTGCGGTGGACAGCCGTTTCCTGGAAAGATACCCGGTGGAAAATGTAGGTGGAGTTATACACAACGAACTATGGGTACCAGCGGAGGAACTGGAAGCCTTTAATGATCATATTGTGGGCGCGATTGAGGTTACGCAGTCTTATTACCAGGAAGGGAAATGACCTATCATATCATTATATCACTGTAAGTCGAAAAAATAAAAAAGCAGTGGTCCCATGACCACTGCCTCTAACTATATAAAGCGTTATTATCTCGCTATATCAATCTTCACTTTCTTATTCTTGATCTTTTCATTCTTAATCTGTTCCAGCGCGTGTCCCACTTTGGATTTCACCACTGCTACAAATGAAAAGAAGTCTTTTACTTCAATTAAGCCGATATCTTCTTTCTTCAGGTGCGCCTGTTTGGCGAGAAAGCCTACGATATCTACTTTATTTACTTTATCCTTTTTACCGGCGGCAATAAACAGCGTAGTCCATTTAGGTTTCTCGGGCAATTTCGCTGTTTCGGGCAGCTCAATGGTTTCTATGGTTTCATTGGCCAGGTAAGGCATGAGCTTTTCATCGGGGGCGAGGATCACGATAGCGGTGCCGCTGGCTTCCATCCTGGCGGTACGACCGTTACGGTGTGTCCAGCTGTCTTCCGTGTGTGGCAGGTGAAAGTGAACGATGTAGCGGATGTTGGGAATATCGAGTCCACGGGCGGCCAGATCGGTGGTCACCAGTACATTTACGGACCCGTTCCGGAATTTGCAGAGGGCTGCATCGCGTTCCTGTTGCTCCATAGCGCCATGGTAGAAGGTATTAATAATACTTTTCTCCGACAGCATTTTGCTGGTACGCTCTACCGCTTCGCGATGGTTGCAAAACACAATGGTAGAGCGGTTGCCCAGGTAGCAGATCAGGCGGAAGAGGGTTTCCACCTTATCATTTTCCGGCGATAATACCTGCTTGATGGCGAGCCTTTCAACCGGCGTACCGTTTTCCGGCAGGAAGTTCAGTTTTGCGGGTTGATCCAGCGCCAGGAATGCCGAGATCTCCACGGCTTCTGTAGCGGAGGTGAGGATACGCTTTTTGATATTGGGCAATGATTCCACGATGAAGGATACTTCTTCCTGGAAGCCTAATTCCAGGGTTTTATCAAATTCATCGAGCACCAGTGTTTTAATAGCGGCGACCGTAATATTTTCGCGGCGGATATGATCTCCCAGTCGTCCGGGCGTGCCTACAATGACTGCCGGGGGCTGAATGAGATTATTTTCTTCGGTTTCCCGCAGGTGGCCGCCATAGCAGGCGGTAATTTTATAGCCAGTGCCCATTTGTTTGAACACTTTTTCTATTTGCAGGGCCAGTTCCCGCGAAGGCACTACGATGAGGGCCTGGGTGTTTTTATTGGCAGGATCCAGTCTTTCCAATATGGGCAGTAAAAACGCCAGCGTTTTACCGGAACCGGTGGCCGACAGCAGGATTACATCGGCATGTTGCTGGTTAGCGGTTACCGATGCCTGTTGCATGTCGTTGAGTGAATCGATCTTAAGATTGGTAAGTATATTACCTAAGGAGTACTTTTCTTTTTGCATTTGGCGCAAAAGTACGAAAATTAAATTTGGCGCGCGTTAGCGGCAAAGATGCAACTGATCACCGGCGGGATAGCTGAAGGTATTGGGCAATACCCATCTCGCTTTATAAATTTTCCAGCCTTTTTGGGAGAAGACAGTATGCCCGCCGGCATCTATTACTTCGTCGGTCCACCACGATTCCTTGGGTTTTACCAGCAGCACCGGGTAGCCGGCCGGTCCGGAGGATACGCTTTTAATATCGTGTTGTAATACCGGCGCCTGCGAGGTTTTACGGGTTTTTATGTCGAAAGTATATACGTTGGTTGTGTTCGTAAGCCATAAGCTATTTTTTCTATATACAGGAAACAGGTCATGGGCTTCCGTTCCGGGGATGGCCACCGCTGCTTCCTGCGTCAGGTCGGGGGCCTGGCAGTTAAAGTTATAGCGGAATACGTGCATAGTATCCATGGCGGCAGTCCAGAGGCGTTTGCCGGTGGCGTCCCATACCACGTTGTGCCCAAAAGCCACGGGAATCTTTTTCGTATATACGCCATCGGGATAGCGCAAGGTATCGGTTCTGAACAGCATCAGGTAATTGCCGGTACTGGAGGCGCTCACAATATTACCATCAGGCAATAGCTCCACCGAATGCGTATTACCGCCGGCATAGGCGTAAAACACGGTTTTCCTGTCCGCAATGCGGATAAGGGCTACTCCCCCGCCGGAGGCATTGGTTAAAATATATTGATTATTATACACCACTTTGGCATCGCTGGGATTGCTGAACCATTTAACGTGCGCCGGCTGGATGTTGGATAATTCCGGTTTCCACTCCCAGATCATGGCCCCAGTAGTGACATTTACAATCACGATACGATGTTGCGATTGTTCCGCTACCACTATACATTTGCGACAGCTGGCCACTGTAGATGCGGTATCAGATGGGTTTTCATATTTGGCAAAGCAGGTAACCGCCAGCAGGCAGCATAACCAGGAGCAGATCAGTTTTTTCATGATGCCACATAATTACAATTTCTTTCCGGGAAATAAAATAGTGTTAATTTAAGGGTATGAAAACACCTATCATCTTACTGGTACTGGCAGCAGACATCCTGATATCCTGCCAGCAACAGGCATCCAAACAAGCCGTTACGGCAACGGATACACTGACTACCGCTGCACCTGCTGAAGAAAAAAACACCACGCATTGTTACACCAAAGCGGTAGGCAGGGATACTATCCAGCTTAGCATCTCCTTTTCCGACAGCGTAGCCACCGGCGCGCTCCTTTATAATTTCTTTGAGAAAGATAAAAACACCGGTAAATTCAATGGCGTACTGCACAACGGGATTATCCGGGGTAAGTATACTTTCTTCAGTGAAGGGGTGGAAAGTTCCAGGCCTGCTATTTTTAAGATTTCAGGCCAACATGCCTATGAAGCCCTGCCGGAAAGCATAGACCGCCTGGGCCAACCGGTTTTTAACCTGGATAACGATAAATTGAAGTTTGATAGCATTCCGCTGGTAGCCGGCGAATGTAAATAGCTTACTGACATCTTCTATAAAATGCGACAGCCGGCTCTTTTAAAGAACCGGCTGTCGCGTTTTTAATTCAGTTTAGAATTTATAGGATACCGTTCCGGTAAACTGGGTAGGCGGTATCGGGTTAATGCTATAGTTTTCGTGTACGTAGTAATTGTAAGTATTGGTAACGTTAGACACCTTGGCCATTACGGCAAAACGTTTGAAGTTGTATCCGGCGCTCAGGTCGAGAGTGGAGAAACCAGGTACAGAGATCAGGCGGCTGAATTTTTGTGTTTGACCGACAGTATTGTTCCAACCGGCGTAACGTTGACCAATGTAATAGAATCCTGCACCAAATTTCAGTCCTTTCAGTTTAGTTTGTTGTAAAGTATAGAAGGCGCTGGCGTTGGCCGTATGATTAGGGTTGCCTACAAGGCGTTCTCCTTCTATAGAGCTACCTTTCAGACCAGAGGTCTTTTCGATGGTCATGTTGTTGTAGCTGTAACCGGCTACTACATCCAGTCCTGGCAGCGGGTGGCCGGCGATATCCAGTTCCACGCCCTGGCTCAGGGTTTCCCCAATCAGTGCTTTAATAGTGGTATTGTTATTAGGCGTTACACCATCTTTCAGGTAAGGCGCTGTTTGTGCATAGTTGTTATTTCGGATGCGATAAGCAGTTACGTTTACAGACAGTAAGCCATTGAAGAAATCGTTTTTAACACCCACCTCATATTGACTGATGATAGAAGGTTTCAATGTCTGGCTATCCACATCCAGGCCGGTATTTGGCGTAAAGGAGGTAGAGTAGCTGGCGAAGATGGCTGTATTGGCTACTGGTTTGTAAACGATACCCAAGCGGGGTGAAAATGCCTGATCATATTTTCCGTCACCTACTTTTTTACCTCCTTTGAAATCATATGCCACTGTACCTTCTGTTTGCAGGTAAGAATAACGCAGACCAGCCAGTACTTTCAGTTTTTCTGAAATGCTGATGAGATCCTGAGCGTATACGCCTACTCTGTTGATCGGAGCATTAGTTACGGTAGTGAGCGTGGAGGTTGGCAGATCGGTTCTGCGGTTATATTTAGCCGGGTCAAATACATTGATACTGTCGTAGATACCGGTAGTACCCGGCAATACAGTTGGTACGCCGTAAGCATAGGTGCCAGTCAGGTATCTGTCGGCATCCACACCGGCGAGGATAGTATGTTCGAGGGAACCCGTTCTTACTTTACCGGTAAGATCCAGTTGACCGGAATAATAGTCTTCGTTAGTAGCATTTCTGCCTAGCGGGCGTCTGAACTTACCGTCGGACTGTATTTGTATTCTTTCTATGGCGTAGTAATCGCGCTGGTATTTGGAGTAAGACACGATACCGTTGAGCGACCAGCCTTTGCCCAGTTTATGACGGATATTAGCAGAGGCAGTCGTTTGCTGGGTATGTGCATATTGCCAGCTTTCCCCAAAGAAAGTATTGCGTGGCACTTTCATGATGGCTGTATCGGAGATAGAGCCTATACCGAAGTCCGGTGTAAAGTCGTGTTTCAGGTAGTCGGCCTGTACCACTAATTCGGTG
The DNA here is from genome assembly GCF_012726295.1 of Chitinophaga sp. Ak27. Lineage (GTDB taxonomy): Bacteria > Bacteroidota > Bacteroidia > Chitinophagales > Chitinophagaceae > Chitinophaga. The sequence goes on from NZ_JABAOB010000001.1 coordinate 1,098,424, forward strand.
CGGTCGCTCAACTTAAACAACAGGGAGGGGTTGATATAATAACGTTTGGAGTGTACCTGGTCGCGGTAGCTGTCGGCGGTTTCGAAGGTACCGTTTACGCGGAACGCTACTTTTTTGGAGATAGGACCATATACATCGAAAGCGGGTTTCAGGAGTCCGAAGCTACCGGCTCTGAGGTTTATCTCTCCGCCGAAGTTGAATTTAGGTTGTTTAGTGACCATGTTCATCACTGCTCCCGGCGCTACGTTTCCATAGAGGATAGCAGCGCTTCCTTTCAGCACTTCTATTCTTTCCAGGGAGCTCATTTCCGGCATAGCACCGGCATTCACGCGGGCGCCGTTCTTGAACATATTGGTAGAAGAGAAGGCGTATCCGCGGGCGTTGAAAGCTTCCTGGGTACCTGCGCGGGTGGAGGCCATGTATACGCCGTTGATATTTTTCACCACATCGCTCATGCGCTGGGATTGTTGGTCTTCCAGCACTTCATGCCCGATGATGGCCACGCTCTGGGGCAGGTCCATCACGGGTACTGGTAATTTACCGATGCTCACTGGCTTTTTATTGATGGTGCGAGTCCGGGTACCATCTACCACAATTTCATTCAGCTGGCTGGAAGTTGCTTCCAGGGCCAGGTGCAGGGCGGTTACCTCGTCGGCAGCCACGGTAATGTTGTTGTGGAGGGTTTTAGTACCGGTATAGGAAACCACCAGGACGTAATTACCTGGCTTTACATTTTTGATGATAAATTGACCTTCTTCATCGGTGAGGGCGCCTTTTTTGGTGTCTTTTAAACCGATGGTTACGAAGCCGGCTGGCTGGCCATCCGCAGAGGTAATCTTTCCTTTGATGGTGCCGTTTTGCGCCAGTACAGTAAGGTTTATTAAAACGAGGCTGAGAATAAAGTATAAATGCTTCAACTACTTATATTTTTCGCAAAGTTGCGGTGATTCAGTTCGTTAAAGGTATCAGATCGGGAAAATGATTTACGCAATCGGGAAAAAAACGGAAAAATGGAAAACACAAAAAAGTCGCCTGTGTACAGGCGACTTTCGCTATTTCATTGAAATCCAAATAGTTAGCGTTCTGGCTTCATCCCATTCACCCATTGCCGGATCAGCGCCACCCCTTCTTTATGAATCACCGTACGGGCCAATTCCGGCATGGCCGTACCAGGCTCAATGCTATTCATCCGGTATACCAGGATGGAGTGTTGTGCATCGCCGGGGATTACGTCGTAATCGAGGCCGCCGGCGCCGCCACCCGCCGATACCGGCGATTTCATCATTCCCAGGTGGTCGGTTCCCGTTTGTTCATATTCCAGGAATAGACCGGTGTTATAGGCATCGCCACCCTGGGTATGGCAATGGGCACAGTTTACATCGAGGTAGGCCCGGGCGCGCTGACTCACGCTAAAGTGCACACTGTCTTTCCAGTCGGGCAGCTGCGGTACCTTATCCAGGACAGGCATACCTGTTAGTAGCCCGTTGGCAGCCCACTCCTGTAATTGATTGGCCGTTTGCCCATGGCGTACATAATTGAGGTTGCGCGCCTTGGGCCCAATGGGCGTAAGCACGCTGTTGTTGATATGACAACGTTTACAATCGTTGGTATTAGGCATCTGGTATACGGTCGACTGCTCCTGCCCCTTATCGTCCAGGAAAGTAATGGGAATTTTCTTACCCAGTATCCACTTGGCCGCGTCCTGCTGGTCTTTATTCCAGAGGTAATTCATTACCTTCCACTGATGGTCGGCCGGATCCCTGAATAGCAACCGGGTTTCTATCATCACCTTTTCGTGTGCAGGACTGGTGTACGCGAAGTTTTTAACGATGAAAGTAGAATCAGGAAAATCCAGTGCACCGTGATCGGTATAACGGATTTGTTTTCCTGCCGGCACTACTACAAAACGGTCTTTCACTGCATAGTCGGTAAACAGCGGTGTGGCTAACTCATAATTCACTACACCCTTGCGGGGTGTGAGTGTTTTCAGGGCACCGGTGAAAAAGCCGTAGTCCGACAATTTATCTTTAAATTGAAACGGCCCGGCCACCGCAGCAGGCGCCGGGCGTTGCTGGCAACTCTGCACGGCGGCCAGCCATAGTATTATACACAATATCAATAAGCAAAGCTTCCTCATCTCTCTAAGAAAAATTTATTTACAAACATAAGGTGTCACATCCGTGCTGGGATGCCAGTTCTTCGATTTCATATTCAGCGCATCCACATTCACAAATAGATTAGGACCCTGCTGCTGAATACAGAGGGAATCAGGGTTTACCGCCGTACCTTTTGTGAGCACATTGGTCGTAATACCATCATAAGTAATAAACGGTAAACGGGCATTTTTGCGGGACGGATCCATCGCATTCAGCTGCTGCTCAATACCTACCAGTATTTTACCGGTATGATGCTCGTAAACGGCCGGTGGAAACGCAGCGCCCACCTCCATAGTATTATCATGGATATGCACGTTACGGGGAATCGGGAAATAATGATCATTGATTTTTGATCCCGCGCTTTCATCGATAAAAAATCCGGATACTACAGAAATAGCGCTGGAGTTGTTGTTGATAATACGATTATGATGAAGGTCGATATCAGATGCCGCCAAAATCACCACTCCACTGCCGGGAGCCGCATTACCAACCCCCCACGTAGAGCCAAAGCTGCCTGATTTGGCGAAATTACGTTCGTTGTTATCATGAAAATAGTTGTTGTATGCTTTTACAAAACCGCCCCTTTTAGATAAATCCGGCAGGTCGAAAATCAGGAAACCGGCCGTATTTCCCCAAAACTCGTTGTCATACACTTCTGCGTGCGAAGTATTTTCTATTTCACAGCCGGCTACGTTTTTATATGCTTTACATTTACGTACAATGGCGCTATCGGTTTGCCCTACATAAATACCGGCATCGGAAGCACCCTGCGCATAACAGTTTTCTACCAGCACATTTTTACACATTACCGGGTAAATAGCATATCCACCGGTAGTGGAATCTGATACCGACCACACGGCATGCAGGTTAGTGATCACCACATTTTCGCTTTTGTTGATCTTGATCAGATCGCCTTTGGAATCCCGCAGTGTAAGACCATCAATGGTAAATCCTTTTACGTCGGTAACCCGGATACCTTCCCCACCCTGGCTTTGCGCCGAGAAGTCCAGGATCGTTTTATCCGGGCCAGCACCCTGTATTTTGATATGTTTTAGCTGCGCAATGCTCAAGTTGTCAAATTTGTACAGTCCCTCTTTCAGGGTAATGTTACTGCTGTCGGTGAGCGTCAGTAATGCTTCCGCTATTTTTGTTTCGTCTCCCGGACCAAAGCTCAGCTGTTTCTTATAACCGCCGGCATCTCCGGCATCTTTTACTTCCGGACCCTTGCAGGCCGCCAGTAAGGATAACAACAACAGGTAGTGTGTGTATCGTTTCATGTAATTTATTTTTATTATCAGAAAACATTGTATGCAAAAGTGATGTAGTACATACCGCCAATAGCAGGACTACCAAAGCCGTTCCTGTAATAGGTATTGGTAAGATTGGTACCTCCCAGCTTGATGGTGGAATGCGCTTGTAGCAGGCGGTAACTCACCTGGGCATCGATCACCGCAGATGCCGGCACGGTACCGCTTCCGAAGCCTATCTGGTAGAAATAAGCCGGGCGATAACGGAAGGTAGTATTGAAAGAATAACGTTCTTTCTTACCAAAACCTGTGTTACCAAAATCTATATTAAACTTATAATTGGGCGTATTAAAATTATTTACCTGGCTGTTGTTCCGGTTCTTGAGGAAGTCGGACGAGAAATTGACCTTTCCCAGGAAGTGATGGGAGAAATCAATGCTCACGCTGGCCGCATAGCCATAGGTATTTACTTTTTCGGCGCCATTGTAAGCGATATTGTATTGAATATATTTGCTGTGGTCTAGGAATGCCTGTGGATCATCGGTTCCCGGCGTATTGGCTACGTTTACATAGCCGATAAAGTTCTTCCAGGTAGAGTAATATCCCAATACATCAATTAGTACCCTGCCTGCAATCAGGGAAGAGTAGCCTAACTCAAATGCATCTACGGATTGTGGCCGGATATCTTTCAGCTGAAACTGTTTCAGGTCGGCCGGATTTTTACTATGCTGGAAAGAGTCTACGCTACTCAGGGTGTAAGCCGGGTATTTATCAAAATGATACACGCCATTCAGTAATCGGTCGGAGCCCCCGGAAGCGAAGCTGTTGTAGTCTATCAGGGTGCTTTGCAGCGACTGGATATTGGAAGGGAAGCTATAGGCGTTCTGGTAAGAGAAGCGGATAAAGCTTTCCTTGTTTACTTCCAGTACGGCAGATACCCGGGTAGTGATACGTGGCTTGGCAAACAAAGTATTTTTATCGTACCTGAATGCTGCTGCCAGGCTGAGTTTATCGTGTATTACTTTTTTGGTGAGATGGGCATAAGCGCTGTATTCTGCTACATCGATCGGGGCATCATTATCGGGGAATAAGGTGCCTTTGGAGTCCAATCGGTACAGGCGGTAGTTGAGCCCGGCAATCAGCTCGGCAAATTTTACCAGGTGGGTAAAGTTGTATTGTACTTCGGTGTTGAACAGGCGGCTCCGGTCGGTAAACAGGGTACCACCTTTTGATGTCGGGATATTGGAGATACTGTCTTTCAGGTGTAGGAACCGGGGACTACCGACGTCTGGCCGGCCCTGGTCTGCAAATACCCTGGCCATATTGCTGGCATCGAGGTAGCTTTTGCCCTGCGACATAGCTTCCAGCAAAGCGCTGGTATATTGCGGGTACCAACCATCGCCGGTATTGGCATTGTAGCTGGGCTTCCAGGCTTCATTGATCAGTTGCACAGTAGGCATGGCAATGATGGTGTGCCCGGAGTTTTCGCGACTGGTATAGGCACGAACAAACCAGTGCTCGGCCTTTAATTCCGCCCGGTACTGGCCCAGGTGAAAGCCGGTCAGTGCATAACGGGTATCATTACTGTATACCGCGTTGCCCTGGCCGTAGGTGCCGGATAAAATAGCTTCCAACTTAGGCTTTATCTTATAGCGGAGTTCTACGTTGGCTTTGAACATTTTAGCATCGCTGCTCAGGTAACCATATTCGGGGTAGCCGGTGCGGGCCACATAATGACTTCCTTCTGCGAGCATGGGGTTGATAATAGGCGCCAATTCCGGCACCTGCGCCAGAGCGCCTTCCAGGAAGGGGTTAATGTCTGCGGAGGTTTTACTGCCGTAAATGTTTACGCCATTGTAGTTAGGGTCCTGCCGCGGGCCACCGGGGCCATTGGTATTCGTGGTATCGTTGGCCATCCAGTCTTTCGCCTGGGTGTACTGCACATTTATCTTAAACGCAAACTTATCGCTTACTTTCTTTCCCCAACGCACGGTCCAGTCGTAATAAGGCGAGGGTCCCAACGGGTCGTTAGACTTCCCCTTTTTTACATGGTTCACGCCCTGGGTGATCTGGGCACTGAGTCCCTGGTATTTAAACGGATCTTTGCCGGTCATCACCATGGTACCGTTTAATCCGCGGGAACCATACAGCGCGGAAGAGGCGCCGGAGAGTACTTCCAGGTTATCGACATCCAGCTCCGTCAACCCGATGATAGCGCCTATGGGAAAGTTGAGCCCCGGGGCCTGGTTGTCCATCCCATCTACAATCTGGGTGAAGTTGGTGTTACCGCTGGTATTAAAGCCGCGGGTGGTGATGGTGGTAAACAACAGGCTGGAAGTAGTCACGTCTACTCCTTTAAGGCCCTGGATCATGTTATAGTAGCTGGGCTGCGGGGAGTTGATGATGTCTTTGGTACCAATTCTTTCGATGGTTACGGGCGACTCAATTTTCTTTTGTACAAAGCGGCTGGCAGAAACCACCACTTCCTTCCCTAATACCGAGGCAGGTGATAATTCTACCCGCTGGAAACCGGGGCCGGAAACGGTGATCTCCTTTGTTTCAAAACCAACCGATGACAGTATAAGGGTAACAGGATATGTCTTTCGCGTGGAGAACTTAAAATTCCCCTGGTCGTTGGTATAGTCGCCGTTGGGGGCTTCTTTCATGGTAACAGATACTACAGGTACTACTTCTTTGGTAACGCTGTTCCGAACATTTCCTGAAATGACAATCTGTGCGGTAGCAACAAATTGTAACCCGAACAGGCAAACCATACTTATAAAAGTGGATTTAAACATCGGCAGAACGATTTAGATGGCTTGGTTGTTAATTTTTACTGGCAATGAAAGGTCATGTGTGATAGAGCGATATTAATAAAATACCGAAAGGGGAAGTGTTACCAGGTAAGACTTTGGGGCGAAAATGGGGCTATTAGGGGTAGAAATCAGGCCGCGGGGGTGAATCGTTCCTGGAACACCGGCAAACAGGTAGCAGATACCGGTACGGGGAAATCATGTAATCCCTCCAACTCCAGGTAATGCCCTTTTGTATTTTTCTTAAAAAGCACCACCTTGGTAATATTCACCAGGTAAGAACGGTGTGCCCGCACAAAATGCCGGGGCGATAAATAACCTTCCAGTTTCTTCAGGGACGTTCTCACCAGCTCTTTACAAACCTGGTTACCCGACAGGTAATATACTTGTACATAATTATCTTCTGCCTTTACCAGGAGCAGTTTCCCAGGATGCAGGGTCAACACGGGCTTATCATGTTCATCGCGGATCAGGATACAATTTTCTTCCGTTTTCTCCCCTACCTGTTCTTTATCTTTTTCCAGGCTTTTGAGCTGGGCTATTTTCTCCCGGGTAAAAAACCAAAGCAGGGCTATGCAGTAAGGCAATGGAAAAATCAGGGAAGTATAACGGAGGGTATTCACAAATTCTGTCCAGGTAAAAAAGAAAGTATCCGTGATAGACACATTTACGATGGTAACCAGCAGCGACACCAGCAATACTTCTCCCAAAAACCAACAACCGTAGGTGGCATTGGTTAACTTCCGGCGCACTTTCCAGCCTGCCAGGGCAAACTGGGTGATACAGAGCACAGCTACCCCACACAAAGTAAAAATGAGGAACAGGGGCATCAGCGCCAGGTGCTGCCCTTCATACCAGATATTAATATTAAATGGCAGGAAAATATACATGAACAGGAAACTGAAAATGCTGCAAAAAACAACCAGGACTATCCTGTTGGTAACGGAATCCAGTAAAGTAAAGCGTGGTTGCTCTGCAACATATTTCGACACCAGTGGCAAAGTAGGTATGCTTTTCATATCGTGGATGATTTCTTCATTTAAGATAAGTAAAAAAGCTGTAATCGGGATGCAGCGGATCCTCGTTCCGGCAACTGTATTTTTTGAGGACGCAAATATATTAGATATTATCTTACAGGCAGATTTAAACCAATCGTAAATGAACAGGGAATTCCGGATACCCACTTTTTTCAGAATCACCTGCCTTGTCATGAGTGTAGTGATGCTGGCCATGACCGGCTATGCCATTTCCCAGATCAACGAATCCCCGCTGTTTATCTTTATCACGTTTGCGAGCCTGCTCCTGGCCTGGTCCATGTTTGCCTATACCCGGCTGAAACTTACCTTTTCCGAACAGTCGCTGAACTTTACCGGTGGATGGCTCGCCCATCATGCTCCCTGGGGCGACATTTACAAAGTAGAAATGATGGAAGCGGGAAAATTTATGGAGCCACAGGTTACCCTGTTTTACGGTGATAAAAAGCTGACGATTACCCGTAGCATGTTTCTAAAACGACCCTACAAAGAAATATTACTGCTGCTGGAAAAGCGGCTGTCGCCTGATCTGTTTACCGCACAATACCGGCAGATACGACAAAAAGTAATACAACCTTAAAAAACCGGCACTTCCCCCGGCTTCAGCGCTTTACCCCGCTGCATTTCTGCCGCAGCAAAAGCTTTATCCTCCAATGGCGTAAACCCTTTAGGCGCTTTGTCGGCCCGTCCTTTATAGATCCCGATAAAAGGTTTGGAAAAAGTTTTACGGGTAGCAGGATCGGTCATACGAAAAAACTGGGGATACCAACCCTGTACCACCCGGGTATCAGGTGCTGGCTTGCTGGCAGCGGCCAGCCTGTTGGCCTGTATTTTCTCCAGGGAGATACGATCGATATCGGTGGCGGAAAAGAAGTAAACCCGGCGCCCACCCAGCTTACCGGAAGCTGTCCGCTTAAATACGCCGGCATGATGCCACTCCGAAGCAAAGACTTCCAGCTCCTTTGCTGCGATCTTCCTATTAAAACGTTTAGACAGCAAGGCCGCTACCTCACCGGCTTTCAGCAATCCCTTCGCCTCGGCGTCCTGGTAGTTTTCAGACTTTCCCTGCCGGAGATATTGACTCATTCTCATGCCGGCAAGGTACAATTTATGCGGGAGTTCTATTCGCTTTCTTCCCACTTCATCCTCAGCAACTCCTCTTCAATATCCACCAGTTCATGGTATTTCCGGATAATTTCGTGGTCCATATGCGGGTCTTTATTCAGCTCATGTAATACATGGCGTTGATGATCGAGCATTTTCAGGAATACATTCTTATATCCCTCACGGTCCATACCCGGCCGTTTGTGGCGGATGGCAACTGCTTTACCGGTGGCCAGGTCTGTACGCAGATCCCGGAGCTCCACAATGGCCTGCATATCACCGGTATGATGGGCATCAAGGTATTGAATACTATGATCCACCAGCGCCTCGCGGATCTTTTCTTCCTGCTCTTCGGTAGACCATACCTTGTCGGGATCTTCCATCTTCACCCAACGGATCACCAAGGGTAAAGTCAGCCCCTGTACCACCAGGGTGAGCAGGATCACTGTAAACGTGATAAACAATACCAGGTTGCGCTGCGGGAAAGGCTGGCCGTTGTTCATCAACACCGGGATAGACAAGGCCGCCGCCAGCGACACCACACCCCTCATGCCCGCCCAGCCAATAATGACGGGGCCTTTCCAGCCCGGACGGTTGTCGGCAGTGGTAATATACCGACTGATAAATACGGTGAACACAGAAGCGCCTAACGTACAGCACAAGCGCGTTACAATCAGGGCGCCGGTAATAATACATCCATATTTAATAGCGGCGCCTATGCTCACAGTTCCCAGCTCGCGGATAATAACAGGCAGCTCCAACCCAATGAGCATAAATACGAGTCCATTCAACAGGAATCCCAGCGTAGCCCATGTATTGGCGCCCTGCAGGCGGCTGCGGTAGTTTAGGATGCGCATGCTGCGGGAGGAGAGGAAAAGGCCCCCGCTGACTACCGCCAGTACGCCGGAGCCATGTAGCGATTCTGCCGCAATGTACATTACATAGGGCGCCGTCAGGGTAAGCACTACATCCATTTGCGCGCTGGTAGGCAACCAGCGGTGAATGCCATAGTATACCACTGCAACCGCCAGCCCAATGGCTACTCCCACCACTATGGCCACCACAAAGCTGCCCAGCGCTTCGTGGAATACGAATACGCCCGTCATCACCGCTGTTTGGGCAAAGCTGAATACAATTAAACTGGAGGCATCATTCATCAAACTCTCTCCTTCCAGTATCGCAGAAATCCGCTTAGGTACTTTTACATATTTCAGGATGGTAGTGGCCGACACTGCATCCGGGGGCGAAACTATGCCACCTAACAGAAAGCCCAGTGCCAGCGTAAATCCGGGGATCAACGCCTTCGATACCACCGCCACCACCAGCGAAGTAAATACAACGATAAGAAAAGCAAAGCTGGTAATCACTCTTCGCCACCGCCAAAACTCTTTCCACGACGTATACCAGGCCGCTTCATATAGCAAAGGGGGTAAGAAGATCAATAAGATCAGCTCCGGGTTGATTTGTATGGAAGGAAGAAAATGAAACTGGCTCACCAGGAGACCGCCCAGCACGAGCACAATCGGGTAGGCGATCTTCAGCTGCCGCGCCAGCAAAACAAAAAACAGGATAATAAAAACGAGCAGGATATATTCGATGACCAATGTAAGCATAAGGCGACTTGCTTTTACCATATTTCCCGGTAAGGTTACTCCGGCAGTGTAACCAAAATACTGTATTTCCGGGAGATAATAGTATCTAAGCCAGATGCTCGTTGCTGATTATTTATTCAGCCACACCACCTTTTGTTCCGGTGCATGTTCCTGTCCGATAATATCACGGTATAAATCGGGGCGCCGCGCCTTGATATACCGGGAACCGCCCGCCTGTGCGAGTTTTTCTGGGTTAATGGTAGCGGTAATGATATCGTTGCCTAGGGTGCGGCATTCCGCGATCACATCTCCAAAAGGATCTATTATCATCGCGCAACCGTTTTTTAGCTGGTCGTCGTCCATACCAATCGGGTTAGAAAAAACGACATATACCCCATTATCATAGGCCCGTGCAGGCAACCATTTCATAAGCCAGTCGCGGCCCTTCATACCATCAAACTCCAGTCGCAGGGAGGTAGGATCTGTTTTCCGCCGCTCCCACAGCACGGGGTCCACAAACCCGGCCCCGGGGCGGGTAGAAGGCGTGCACATCGTTACATGCGGCATGAAAATAATGTCGGCGCCCAACAAACGGGTAGCCCGCACATTTTCAATGATATTGTTGTCATAACAAATCAGGATACCACATTTCCAGCCCTCTATCTCAAAAATACAATAGGCGTCTCCCGGTGTAAGATGGGGATTGATAAAAGGATGTAATTTCCGGTATTTGGCTACCAGTCCATTTTTATCAACGCATACATAAGTCTTGAACAGGCGCTGTTGCTCATCTTTCTCAAATAAGCCGGCCAGCACCACGATGTTGTGGCGGGCGGCTATCTCCTGAAGGCGTGTTATACTGGAGCCCTGGGGCATAAATTCCGCCAGCTCCAGCATTTGTTCTTTGTTGAGATGCCGGGCAAAAGTGTAGCCTGTAATGGCGCATTCATGAAAGGCAATAACGTTGGCGCCCTCGCCGGCAGCTTTCTCTGCCAGTTCTTCGATAACGGAGAGATTATAACTTTTATCCCCGCTCTTGTTCTCAAACTGTGCGGTGGCAATGCTTATATTGTTCATGGCTATTTGTTTATAGCACAAAACTAATGGCTCCCTTTTTGCGAAAAATGTACAAATCCGACAAAAGCATTTTTTTTAAGCACCGGGTGACCGAAATGCCAGGAAGTTAACCGCCAGCGGGTGTACCTGGTGCCGGTATTGAGAGGGGGTAAGCCCGGTATATTTTTTAAACTCCCGGATCAGGTGCGGCTGATCAGCATAACCGGCATCATACGCCAGGGAGGTAAGGTGTGTGGAGGAGGGCGATGTTTTCAGGCAGCGGAGAAATACATGCAGTTTTACAATCCCCGCAAACTGCTTGGGAGAAACGCCGATGCCGGCGGTAAATGCCCGCTCCAGTTTTCGTTCGTGGCATCCCGTTAGTTGAGTAAGCTGCTGCACCGTCACCAGGCCCTTGCTGGCGGCAATAAAGCGCATGGCGGCAATTACGGGCGGCTGCACCGGAAAACTTTTCCCCGACAACCACGTACCGAAAAAGTCTTCCACCAGCTGGATCTTTTCGGAAATACCGGGTTGTTCCAGTAGCCTGTCATACAAAGTTTCTGCGGCAGTGCCGAATAACTCGGCTGTTGGTAAAATATCGTCTTTGAGTTCACCGGAAGGGATGCCAAGCAGGCTGTAGACAGCATGTGCGTGAAACACCACGATCATCAGGGAAATATGCCCATGGCCGTATAGATCTCGGAAGGCGTTTACCTGCCCATATACAAAGCTATCCGGTAAATAAGCGGGTGTATCATCGGCGGTAAACCCGCGGATCAGCCGGTCTTTAAACGAAAACACCCAACCGGTATGGCCATCGGCAAATAACCGGAGCTGCTTTACCGCTTCCGTGGTCGTTTCCAGGAAAAGGTAGTGTTTAATAAAACCAGATAGCGCTATGGATGGAGGTACCTGCATATAACGATGCAAATATACAGCGACTTTAGCTGGCAGCTTATTCGTACATGGCGTTTATTTCTTTTTCGAATTGTTGCTCTACCACTTTTCTCCTGAGCGAGAGCTTGGGCGTGAGAATGCCGTTATCGACGGTCCACTCGCCGGGGAGCAGGGTAAATTTCTTTACCTGTTCTACGTGTCCGAAGAGTGGGTTGTAGCGGTCCACCTGCTCCTGGATCAGCTGAATGACGGCAGGCAATTTGATCAGCTCCCGGTTATTGTCCGGCAAGGCAATCCCCTGGCTGGCCAGCCGGTTCCGCACCTGGTCGAAGCCAGGTACAATCAGTGCCGACACGAACTTACGGCCGGGGCCTACGATCATCATCTGTGCGATAAAAGGACTTTCCCTCATCTTGTTTTCAATGGCCTGGGGCGCCACATATTTTCCACCGGAAGTTTTAAATATTTCCTTTTTCCGGTCCGTGATTTTTAAGAACCTGTCTTCTACCCAAACACCTATATCGCCAGTAGCCAACCAGCCATCCGCTGAAATGACGGCGGCTGTTTGTTCAGGCTTTTTGTAATAGCCCAACATGATATTGGGCCCGCGGCAAATGATTTCTCCGTCTTCTGCCAGCTTTACTTCTATGCCATCGATCAGCGTACCTACGGTGCCAATGCGGCGGTCTTTACTTTCGATACGATTTACAGAAATAACCGGCGATGTTTCCGTTAAACCATAACCTTCCATCACGATAATACCTGCGGCAGTAAAAATGCGGATCAGCTTTTCCTGCATAGCAGCCGATCCGCTCACAATGGCGTCTACCCTGCCGCCCAGCGCTTCCCGCCACTTATTGAAGATGAGTTTATTGGCCAGGGCCAGCTGCACACGATAAAAAATGCTGCCCCGGTGGATATTATCATATCGTTTTCCCAGGTCGACTGCCCAAAAGAACAGCGCCCGTTTGATGCCTTTCAACTCCATGCCTTTTCCCATAATCCTTTCGTACACTTTTTCCAGTAAGCGGGGCACACAGGTAAATATCATCGGTTTTATCTCTCTCAGATTATCCCCAATGGTATCCATACTTTCGGCGTAATAAATGCTGAGTCCTGCCTGTATATAGATATACGTGACTGTTTTTTCGAAGATGTGGTTCAGCGGTAAAAAGCTAAGGCAGCGATCATCTTTGCGGGCAAACGAAAATGCAGGCATGGAGCCAAAGACATTACTCACAATGTTGCGATGGGTGAGCATCACTCCCTTGGGAGTACCGGTGGTACCGGAGGTATAGATGATGGTAGCTACCGTTTCGCCGGCAATGCGGTCGCATACAGCTTTTCGTTTGGCAGCGCCAGCCGGGGAAGCGGTGAGTGTTTTCCAGTGCTTTACGCCGGGTACTTCATCAAATGTATATACGTGGGTAAGTGTAGGAATATCTTTAAATGCTGGCTGGAAGCGGTCGTACAGCTCTTTACCGGCGAAGATCATGATACGTACTTCTGCCTCGTTGAGGATCAGTGCAAACTCGGTGGGACTGATCGTTGGATAAATAGGTGTGAGTATGGCGCCGGTTTGCTGAACCCCCAGGTCGGCGATAATCCACTCCGGCCTGTTTTGCGACACAAGGGCTATTTTTTCCTGTTTCTCCGGCAGCAATTCATCATTTTGTATCCCCAATTCCAGTAATCCATCGGCAAAGGCGGCTGCTTGTTCCATTACTTCCCGGCAAGTGAGGGTTTGCCAGGCGCCATTTACTTTTGAGGCAAGCATAATGCTGTTGGGACGTGCGGTGGCCTGCGCTGCGGCCAGATCAAATAACCTGTTCATATGATAACATTGTTTCGTGGACTCCTGACCGATAATAAATAAGTATAGGTGCTGCTCATCCGGATGATTACAGTGATAACCGTTGGGCCGGTGTTTGATGCCCGGTCCATGCTTCCAAAAATAATTATTCCCTGCTAAACTTTAGCTGAATTTTCACTTTTCTTCTTTTACCCGGTCCGCGCGGAATGTGCCATTAGGCTGCATTAGTTTTACAGCCGTCACCTGGTCCCCGTCTTCCACAAAGCTCAGTTTATAATTCTTTAGTTCCTTTACCCGGAAAAGGTGGCTGTCTTCCGCTTCCAGCGTGAAAGTGGGTTGTCCGGGTACATACACCTGCAACACATTATTGGCAGCAAGTTTAACGCTGATAGACAGGTCTCCGCCCTTATACTGTCCGGTAAATTTTTTAAGGACATCCGGCGATAGGTATAGCGTTTGGCCTACCCGGTTGAAGATAACCGGTCCGCCAATGGGATCGAAGGAAAACTGCAGCTGGTCTACTTCCCCGGTGGTGGCGAGAAGAAACTGTACCCTCATATTGGATTTGTATTTCACATCGATCACGGAGTCGGCTGCATTGAACGGGGAAAAGATGTCATAGTTTTCGTGGTACAGGTACCAGGTGATATAGGGAAACCTGGCGTATAAGGAATCATTTTTTACGTAGAGGTCAAAATACCCGTAGGCATCATTCTTATACTGCCCGGCGAATGCTGATAAAGGATGGGAAGCCGGGTGCGGGGTAAACGCGGAATCTTTTTCCGGTCCGGGGCCGCCGTCCTGCTTAGGCTTGGGCTTTTCTCTTTTCGTGGTATTGATACCCATCAGGTGATCAGAAACCAGGTCTGTTACCCGGGTAGGCACGGCAGAATTCTGCTGGTTACTGAGCACCACGATGCCGATGCTATCGGTAGGATAAAAGGCCGTCAGTGCAGTGAAACCATCTATATTGCCACCATGCTCTACGCGGTAATGCCCGCGGTAGGAAAACAGCATCCAGGCAAAGCCGTAGTTGAGGAACTGGGAATAAGTAGATTTGTTGTCTGGCAAACCTCCCCATACCACCATTTGCGAAGAGAGGGCTTCTTTTACATAATCGGCGGGAATGATTTCTTTTTTGTTGTAGACACCTCCATTGATCCAGGTGATCAGCCATTTCGACATATCCATTACCGTGCTATTGATGGCGCCTGCCGGGCCCATAGCGGTAATGGGATGGTATTTCATTTCCTTGATCTTGCTTTTATCATCTACTTCGTAACCCAGGGAGCGTTCCGGGGCGGCCGCTAATGCCACGGTACCGATAGACGATGCCTGCATACCCAGGGGTTCAAAAATCTGGCTGTTGATATTTTGTTCCCATGATTTGCCGGTGAGCTGCTCTGTTACCATGCCCTGCACCATGAACATGAAGTTATTGTATTGCCAGCGGGCGCGCAGGGGGAAATCGGGTTTCATATAATACATCCGTTTCAGGAGCGTATCCCGGGAGTCGGTGCCAAACAGGTACCAGGCCATATCATAGCGGGAATAACCGGTTCGGTGGCACATCATATCGCGGAGGGTTACCTGGTGGTCGAGGTCGGGGTTATTGAAATGCAGTGCCGGCAGGTAAGTAGTAGCCGGTTTATCGAAATCTACTTTCCCCTGCTGCCGCAGATTACCCAGCAGTGCGCTGGTAAAGGATTTGGTACAGGAGCCTATGGCAAAACGGGTATCAGGAGTAACCGGCAGCCTGGAGGCCAGGTCGCGATAACCAAACCCTTTGGCATATACCACTTTATTCTTTTCAACAACAGCAATGGCGAATCCGGCGGTATGGGTTTCTGCTAACATTTGTGTGAGCGCGGGTTCCAGCCTGGAGAGGGTGCTGATTCTGTCTGATAACTGCGCATGGGCAGTTGTTATTAATCCAAGGCAAACAAGGGAGGTGATTACGCCCTTAAGGGATGAAAATGTCATGTAGTATAATTATTCCCTGAATCTAACTGGAAATATTCAAAAATTACATTAATGTTTACTTAAATATAGTAAAGGCCCAATGAGGAATGCCTGTTTCAGGTAATATACTATTACATATGGGTAATTCACCATACTGCGTGCATTAAAAGAAATGCTACTTTAGTTTACACTTTGCTATGATCAACGTCAACCAGCTTTACACATCCTTTTGGGTCATGGGGGATCTTTCCGCGTTTAAGGAAATGATGAGGGCATTTACGCCTTCATTAAGGTATTTCGCGTACAGTATTGTGGGTAATGAGGAAGAAGCAGAAGAGATTGTAGCTGATGTATTTATTAAGGTATGGGAACAACGGCAACAGGTAGCCTGCCCGCAGAATGTTCGTTATTACCTGTTTAAAGCCGTTAGAAATACGGCATTGAACTATCTGAAAAGCCAGGGGCGCCGCGAGGCTCATCATGCTGCCTGGGAAATACAAGTGAACCGCCACCACCATCGCAATCCGGAAGATATTATGATCAGCAAAGAGCACCTGGATCTTATACAGGCTGCTATCCGGTCGTTGCCGCCACGCTGCCGGCAGGTATTCGTCCTCGTAAAAGAAGAAGGGCTTAGCTATGAAGAAGTAGCTACGTTGCTCGATATCTCCAAAGCCACCGTAAATGTACAAATGACCCTGGCCCTGAAAAAAATGTGGCTATCCCTGGGCACTACCTTGCTCTATTCCTACTCCTGAAATTTTTTCGTTTCGCTTAATTGTTTTTTGTTTGGGTGTTGTCTTTATAGCATATCCATGAATCATTATATTTTTGATAAATGACCAAACGGCTATGGGAGTTACTGTCCTTGCATTGGAACAATGAGATTTCCGATGAGGAAAAGGCAGAACTGGATGAGTTGTTATTGCAGCATCCGGGCGACTGGCTTCGGTCGGGGATGCTAAACCAGCTTTCGTTCAGCAGAAAATCTGCTGAGGACGAGGACGACGCTACCGCGCGCCTGATGGATAAGGTCACGCAGGCAATTGCTGCGGAGCCTCCGGCTGCTGAGCCGCCACGCCGCAAATGGCCGGTGCTTAAATTGCTGATGGGCTTTTTATTCGTGCTGGGCTGTGCAGGCGCGCTGTGGGGTTACCTCTATGGCGGTAAACAGAATGGGTATAAAATAGTGAGTACCGACGCAGGAATGCGAACAAAGATCCGCTTACCGGATGGTAGTACCATCTGGCTCAATGCCGGCAGCACGCTGCGCTATCCCACTAAAATGGATAAACATCAGCGGGAGGTATACCTCAGTGGGGAAGGATTTTTTGATATTAAACATGCAGCCAACCGGCCTTTTATTATTCATGCTGCTACCATGGATATCCGGGTGCTGGGCACTTCTTTCAATGTACGTTCGTATAAAGAAGAAGATTTTGAAGAAACGGCCGTGATATCCGGTGCGGTGGAAGTAATATTAAAAGAGGGACAACAGCGACTTAAAGTAGCTCCCAACGAAAAAGTAATTGTGCATACAGGGGCCGCGCCTTCCCGAAGAAATGTAGGCGTAGCCCGGGAGCAGGCCGGCAACGTGGCGGTAGAACGTCAACCGTTGTCGCCCATTTCAACGGCCGACAGCACACATGTACTGGAAACAGCCTGGATAAATAACCAGCTGATATTCCGTAATGAAACATTGCAAAGCCTGGCACTCCGGCTGGAACGCTGGTATGGCGTTAAAATCATTATCCGGGATCCGGAGCTGGCCGGCTCACGGTTTTCCGGCCGCGCCGACAACGTGTCCGTAGAAAAACTATTAAACATTTTACAGGAAATTCAACCATTCAAATATTCCATCCAGGACGATATCATAACAATTAACTAAAATCCAGCTATGATGCACGTTATCATGATTGGGGAGCGACCTCCCTAGTGGGAAAGCTATGCCCGGAATTTCCCGGTATTTTATTCCATATTCCACATTTTTTAAAGTATTCCTAAGAATTCTACAGGTTATGAAAATAGCAACCAAACTAATTTCGTTTGTAGTGCCATGTAATGGAAGTAAATTACTACTGATGTTCAAGTTTACTGGTGTTCTACTCTTTTTATTTTTCCAGGCTTCAGCAGCCGGATATTCACAAAACAACCTGTCGCTCTCCTTTGTAAAAGCAGATGCAGAAAAAGTATTCCGTTATCTCGAAAAAAAATCGGGCTATACTTTCTACTACAGCAACAGCGATATAGAAAAGCTGCCCAAGCTAACACTCACTATGGAAAAGGCCGACATCAAGGCCGTGCTCGAGGAAATCACCCATCAAACGGGACTGCATTACAGCATCCTGGAAAACAATATGGTGGTGCTAAAAAACGCCACGGAACAAATCCGCAGCAAAAAAATCAGTGGGAAAGTGGTAGATGAAAAAGGGAATCCCCTGCCCAATATCACCGTACAGATCAAAGGCACTACGCAGGGCGCCCTCACCTCCCCGGAAGGATTGTTTTCGCTGGAAGTACCAGACAATGCCATCCTCGTTATTTCTGCCATTGGCTTTCTCCGCCAGGAAGTAGTAGTAGGCGATCAGCGCCAGTTCTCCATCACGCTGAGAGAGGATGTGGCCGGCTTGAATGAAGTAGTGGTAGTAGGTTACGGCACCCAGGAAAAACATAAGCTCACCAGCGCCGTAGCTACCATATCGGGAGCCGATCTCAACAAACGCGTGGCCACCAACCCCGCCTCTCTCCTGCAAGGACAACTGCCCGGCCTACAGGTAACCCAGGGATCGGGAGAGCCAGGCAACGAAAATGTACAACTGCGGATTCGTGGTGTGAGCACCTTCAGCGGCGCGGGCAATGATCCATTAGTCATCATCGACGGACTACCCGGCAACATGAATATCCTCAATCCCAACGACATTGAATCGGTATCGGTATTGAAGGATGCGGCATCTGCTGCTATCTACGGATCACGCGGCGCCAACGGTGTGATCGTGGTGAAAACTAAAAAAGGGAAAGGAGGTTTTTCGCTTAGCTACAACTACAACCTCGGTATTTCCAAAGCCGCCAAACTGCCGGATATCATTACCAACTCAGCTGAATACATGCAGTTGTCGAATGAAGCGCGGACCAATTCCGGCCTGTCACCGCTCTATACCCAGCAGCAAATTGACCTCTACCAGAATGCCACCGACCGTGTTAAATATCCTAACCACAACTGGTTGAACGATATCTTCCAAACCGCTTATACCCAGAATCATTACCTGAACATGAGCGGTGGTAAAGACAACACCAACTATAGCCTGGGCGTAGGCATAAGCACCCAGCCCGGCGTACTGATTGGCTTCGACTACAAAAAATATACGCTCGACCTGGGCCTGAGTTCCAGGGTTAATAAAAGAATTACGGTAGGCGCCAATGTACAAATGCGTTATGCCGACAGAAAATATCCAGAAAATGGGGCAGGCGATATGTTCCTGTCTGCACTGGCACAGTCACCTTTGTACCCTGCTTCTGTAGATGGCAAGTGGATCAAAAAGGCCTATTCCAATGAACTGGGCAACAAAAACCCCGTAGCCATTGTACAGGAAGATATCCGCGTAAGAACCAGCGACTACTACGCACAGGGCAACCTGTCGCTCGATGTAGATATCGTAGATGGATTGAGATGGGAAAACAGGGCCGGTATGAATTACGACAACTACAAATTCAATGACTTCCGCCCTACTATTCCTACTTATTACTTTAGCGACATGAGTCCCGCCGGTTTACTCGATGACGGTACTCCCGGCCTTACGGTGGGCAATATGGGTTATCTCTATACCGTGTATTATTCACAGTTCACCTACAAGAAGAAATTCGGAGATCACCAGCTATCCGCATTGGCCGGTTATCAACAAGAGCTGAACAAAGCAGATACCTTAGGCGCCAGCCGTACGCAGTTTCCTACCAACGATTTACGGGAGCTTGATTTCGGTCCTAAAGATGGCCAGGCCAATAATGGAACTTCCGGACAATGGGGTATCCGCTCCTTTTATGGGAATGCCAATTATGATTACGCAGATAAATACCTGTTTGGCGCCAGCCTAAGATACGATGGTACTTCCAGGCTGCCTTCCAACACGCGCTGGGGTTTATTTTATTCCTTCTCCGGCGCCTGGAGAATGTCTTCAGAAGCCTTTATGAAAGACGTGTCATGGATCAATGACCTGAAGTTAAGGGCCTCCTGGGGACAGTTAGGTAATCAGAATATTGGAACTTACCCGTATCAGTCCACCCTCGACAATACCCCTTATGTATTTGGCACCAGCATTGCCACAGGCTTCAATGGCCGCCAGATCATTGATCCGGGACTTTCCTGGGAAACCACGCGGGTACTGGACTTTGGATTGAACCTGACCGCGCTGAATAATAAACTCAGCTTTACCGCCGACTGGTTCAACAAGTATACTTTTGATATTCTCCGCACCTCACAAGTACCGCTGTGGTTAGGATTACAACCACCTGTTATCAACAACGGCGCTGTAAGAAACAAGGGTGTGGAATTTAGCGTACAGTATAATGACCGCATCGGGAAAAATTTCACCTGGTATATAGGCGGTAACTTCCAGGCGTATAAAAACACGCTGGAGAAATTTGGTAAAAGAGAAATCAGTGGCACCACTATCCGGGAAGAAGGCCATTCGCTGGATGAATTTTACCTGTACACCTGGGATGGCATTTTCCAGAGTGCAGATGAAATCGCCAAATCGCCCAAACAGCCTGTCACGCCTACTCCTGGCGATCTGAAAATAAAAGATATCAATAACGATGGCGTGATTGATGATAAAGACCGCACTTACATCAAAGGGAAATACCCTTCTTTCCAGTATGCCATTAACCTGGGCGCCTCCTGGAAAAATTTTGACCTGAGTGCCCAACTGTATGCCTCCGAAGGACAAAAAATTTATGTGAACGGCTGGGGTATAGAACCTTTCAGACAAGGCTCTGTACCGACCACTGCGTGGAGAGACCGCTGGACGCCAACGAACCATACCAACACGATGCCTAAGATTTATGTAGCAGATGGTTATCAACCCGTACAGAATTATGCATCTACCTATTTCCTGAAAGATGCGTCTTTCCTGCGTTTGAGGAATGTACAACTGGGCTATAACTTACCTGCTCCCATGCTGAAACAGGTGGGTATTAAATCGCTCCGGGTATATTTCACCGCCGACAATGTATTTACCATCAGCAAGTTTCCCGGACTGGATCCTGAGCGCGTAAGCAGCGGCAACTATGTTACCTATCCGCAAACAAAGACCTACACCTTTGGTGCGATGGTACAGTTTTAATTTCTTCCTGTTAAATGACTAGTTATGAAAAAATATCAGCAATTATTAATATTAGTAGGAATAGCGATGATCATAGGCAGCGGCTGTGGTAAAAATGTGCTGGATGTAACGCCGCCGGATAAGCTGGCCTCCTCCCTTTTCTGGAAAACACCTGATGATGCCGACAAAGCACTTACCGGTTTATACAATACTTTATACGCAAGCAGTGGCGGATATGCTACTTCCCAGTACACTGTATTTGCCTGGGATAACTTTACCGATGATTCCTATGGGCAATACAACTACGGTGGTGGCCTCAATGCACTGACCGGTGGTATTACGCCACAGTCGGGCGATTTTGTGTTATCATATTATACCAACTGTTACCAGGCGATTGCCTCTGTAAATAGTTTCCTCGCCAACGTAGACAAAGTGCTGAGCGGCGATAAACTTACCCAATACAAGGGAGAAGCTTATTTCCTGCGGGCATTCAACTACTTCTGGCTGGCACAGCTCTACGGCAATACCGTAATTGTAACAGAAGATCCGTTTAGCCTCGACTATAAATCCAGCCGGGCTAAATCAGATCGCGATGCCGTACTCAAGCAGGTGCTGACGGACCTCGATGCTGCTATCGCCGCGCTGCCTGACGATGCCTATGGTAATGGACATGCTGTAAAGAGCACTGCCCAGGGATATAAAGTACGGGTATTGCTTTTCCAGAAAAACTATGCAGCAGCTGCTGCCCTGGCACAGCAAATCATTACCGGCAACAAATATTCACTGAATCCGAGTTATGCCGGCAACTTCTATAAGCCTGATCAGAATAACAGTAAGGAGATTATGTTTTCTGTGAAATATCTTCGTCCCAATGTGCTGCACCAGGATGTGGCTATTTCCGTGAATCTGCAACGCTGGAAGGGAGAGCAAGGCACCCAGGACCTGATTGACGAATATGAAGCCGCCGATGGAAAAGATACCGCCTCCTCTGCCGTGTATGTACCTGGCAAGCCATACGAACACCGTGATCCGCGTATGCGCCAAACTTTCTTTTTCCCTGGCGATACTAAAGCACAAGGCTGGCCATTTACAGGCGCCCTGGCGATTGCCACCCCGGGTAAAGATAGTTGGACTACCGGCTACTATGCCGTAAAGAAATGGCTGGATCCTTCCCTTGTAGATCCCGACTATGGTACCATTGATGACAATGACTTTATATTGCTGCGTTTTGCCGACGTGCTACTCATGTATGCAGAAGCCCAAAATGAAGTGGCCGGCCCTGATGCCTCCGTATATGCCGCTATTAAGCTGGTGAGAAACCGCAGTAATATGCCCGACTTACCTGCGGGTTTATCGCAAACCCAGATGCGGGCCAAAATCCGGCATGAAAGAAGAGTGGAATTTGCCCTGGAAGGACTCCGCTACTTCGACCTGAGAAGATGGGGAATTGCTGCCCAGAAACTGAATGGGTTTGTGCCTAATCCGCTGCAGCCCACCATCAAAACCAAGTATCTGCCTCAGTATGATTTCTGGCCTATTCCACAAACAGAAATAGATAGAAATGCACCGGTGTTGATACAGAATACAGGATATTAATAGAAAGCCGAAAGGAAAAAGCTATTATAGCGAGTAATTATCCGCATGGATCATTCGCTATAATAGCTTTTTGCTTTCAGCTTTCAGCTCTTTACTTCCAGCCTTCACCATCTGTTATAAGGCCTCGTCGTCAAATTCGCATTATAATACCGGGCATCAGTTGTCACTTCTTCCGTTACCCACGCTGGTCGTTCAAAAGATTCGTCTTCGCTTTCCAGCTCTATCTCTGCCACGATCAAACCGGCATTATCCCCCAGGAATTCATCGATCTCCCAAACTTTATCCTGGTAGGTAAGAGTATACCTGATCTTCGACAGCTCAGCGATCGCAAACTGATCTAACAAGGCGCTGGCTTCTTCCATCGGTATTTCATATTCAAATTCTGCCCGGGTGGCGCCGGTCGACTTCCCTTTGATCGTCAAAAAACCTTTGGTGGGTGTGAGGCGTACCCGGATGGTCTTATGCGGGTCCAACAGGAGATATCCCTGCCTGTAACGCTCTCCCACAGGTTTCTCCGCCTGCTGCCATTGTGCTGCGTTTACCAAAAACTTCCTTTCTATTTCCTGTCCCATTCCTGGTCATTTTTATTGATGAGGCGATCGATTCGTGCTTTTTGCCGCAGATGGTGTTGCATATGCATGGTGGTAAACTGTAACCATTCTGCTGCGCTAAAAAAATGTAACCCCGGGTGCATGGTTTTGCCCCTGGCCTGCGTAATATCGGTAGCTGATAGTAGTTGTTGTACATCGTACTTTACCTGCTCCAATCCCTGTAAGAGTGCGGCTTTGTTCACTGGCTGCGATACGCTGTCGTAAGTAGCCGGTCCTGTTATCGACACATCGGGAAATCCCTCTCGCGCAAAGATCGCTTTAGCATCAGGGTGCATCTCTTTATCGCTATCCCCGGTAGCCAGTAAGGCGGCCTTCATTTGTTCGATATGATACGCTGTATCGTCGATCAGGTGCATATATAGCTGCCCTAATGACCAGGCTCCCGGCGCTGGCGATAGCAACAATTGTTCCCAGGAGTAATGGTCCAGGAAAGCCATCCATTGATCAACAGCCTCATTAAAACGCTGTAGTAGCGCGTCGTGTGATATCATGCAGTGGTATCAAATTTTATGAATTTAATCTACGAGCCCGTCTTCGCGCAGCTTGTCGAAAGCCATTAACACGCCCGCTACCTGATGGGCTTCCATTTGATAACTGGCAGGCGTAAAGTATCGCAGGGCGCCAATTTCAGCAGAGGGAACGGGCTCCTGTTCCAGCTCATGCAAAAAACAATGTTGTCGCATTTCCAGGTTATCTTCACCAAAAGCCGGCGCCGTAATAAAGTAGTACCATCGCAGGCTTTCTTCCGGTAAACGGATATTCAGCTCTTCATTAATTTCCCGTTGCAGGGCTGCTACCGCCGTTTCTCCCGGATCTACCTTTCCTCCCGGCAAATACCAGGCGCCTTTGTTATTACTATAGGCAAGCAATAGCCGACGGTTTTTCACCACAATCAGGCCCGCACAATCTATATGTTTCATAGTGCAAAAATAAGAAAGCTACCTGTTTAAATACCGGGAAGTATTATTTCGGGCATGTACCCGGCCTGGAACGCCCGGATGATGGAAGCCGGCGTTAGCACCATTACCGTTGCATCGGAGCTGACGGCTACAGATGCACCATAGCCAAAAGGCGACCAGGGATAAGCCGCTTGCCGGAATACCAGGCAGGGCTGTTCTTTTATGACGATAAAAGCACCGTCCGGTAGTTGTCCAAAAGTATCTTCATAGGTGATCTTTTCCTTCTTCCTGTTGATTCTTTCCTGTTGTAAAATCTTATCTATTTCCTGGATCGATACCTCCGTAGTAAATCCATATTGCGGATTGCCTGCCAGCCAGCAGGATTTAAAATGCTGATAAGCCGGACGCCTGCATTCAAAGCAGGGACGGTGGCCTGCGGAGAAGGCAGTAGCTTCATCGAGGAAAAACAATTCGGTATAACGACCGGGCGCCATCACCGTTCGTTTGCGGTTTTTGAATTGCAGTACACAGGTGATCCAGGCAGTAGATTTATATGCCCGGCAAATATGTTGCTGCTCATCATGCAATATGCCCCGGTTGCCCATCCAGCCACCATGGGCGCTGGTTTTAATCAGCTGGCCGAATGGGTCTACCCTGTTTTGTAACATACCCCACACATTTTATCCTATTGAAATTAAGAAAGTTTTACCGTTTAGAAACTGCGTACAGGTGTTCAGGGATTTGAGCCAATACCGATTCTTCCACTCTCTCTCCAAACCCGTATAATTGCTGAAAACTCATGAGCAGCGGCCGCCACTTATCCGGATCTACGCGGTTGAGGTGCCCATCCATCAGAATGCTGGGGTGAAGGTGTACCTGGATTATATCCAGGTGAATGATACATATACTTTGTGTGGTGCCCAGGGAATGTACTGCCGATACCGTGGCTTCCAGGTGTACGGGGCATTCCGCTACACGGGGTGCGGATACTTTATCAGCGGGCAATGGTGTAAAACGGGCTGTTTCGAATTTATGAGGTTCAAACCGATAACCTTTTTGCTGTTTAAATTCCGGAACCGGGTTACTGCCGGTCGTGAGTGCCAGGCGGTTTACGCCGGCAACTTCTTTTACTGAAGGAAGATTGAGTACGCAGGTGCGGGTGCGCAACAGGTTTTGGGTCGTTTTGGAGGAGGCTCCCAGTCCCAATACACATCCTTGTCCCAGCCAGAAAGCTGATGACATGGGTGCTAGGTTAGCTGATCCGTCTTCATTGAGTGTGCTGATTAATACAACCGGTGTTCCAAAGTAGAGTATAGCCGGTTCACTGACTACATGCATAACGTCTGTTTTTACAGTAAAGGTGACGTTTGCACAGGGTGTACACAACCCGTTTCTTGCGGAGATGTACCGGCTTATAGCATATCTATCTTCTGCCGCATTGTTCGTTTATCCGTCTCCGTTATTGCCATTTCGTATGCCCGTTGAAAATGTTCGCGGGCCTTGTTGGGGTTAATACTGCTATACAGCTCTCCCAGCAGGGCAAAATAAAAGTGGTTGTTTTCCAGCTTCAATTTTTCCGCTTCGGTAATAGCAATGGCTGCGCCGTATACCTTAGCGAGGGCATAGGTTCGGTTGAGCGCAGCAATAGGAGAATAGGCTACCTGGAGCAGGCGGTTATAGAGTTGCAGCACCTGTTCCCATTTTTCGGGCGTATCATTTTTTTGTGTACTCCAGTAGGCTATTGCCGCTTCGAGGTGGTAACGGGAAAGCCGTTGGCCTTCTGAAGCCCTGTGCAGGAACCATGCTCCACGGCCTATCAGTTCCTGGTTCCAGCGGGTTTCGTCCTGGTCGTGGTACAATATAATTTCCCCGTTGTCGCTTTTACGGGCTTCAAACCGGGAAGCATGAAAACACATCAATGCAAACAGGGCATTGACTTCCGGCTGGTTGGTGGCTTCGTACGCTATCAATAAATAGGTGAGCCGCATTGCTTCCAGGCAAAGGTCTTCCCGTAGTACGGCATCCTGGCTTTCTGAGTAGTAGCCTTCGTTAAACAGCAGGTACAAAGTTGTGAGCACCGCATCGAGACGCTGGTTGATTTCCGTGGGCGGGGGGAATTCAATGGGAATTTTTTCATCTCTTAACTTCTCTTTTGCCCGGAACAATCTTTTATTGATCACTTCTTTGTTCGTTAAAAAAGCGTTGGCAATTTCAGGGATCCCAAAGCCACAAAGAATACGAAGGGCCAGTCCTATCTGGGCTTCCACCGGGATAGCGGGGTGACAAATGGCAAACAACATCTGTAGCTGGCTGTCTGTAATATTTTTTTCCGAGAGATTGATATCCAGCTGTTCGCTGTCTGTTGCCACGGCCTTCATCTGCGGGGCTATCTTTTCTGCAAAGTGCTGGTGGCGTAAAAGATAATTCCTGGTTTTATTCTTTGCCACCAGGTACAACCAGGCCACCGGGTTCTCCGGAATACCCTTGTAGGGCCATACTTCCAGGGCAGACAAAAACGTTTCGCCGGCGATATCTTCCGCAACAGCGATGTTTTCTATCCCAAAAGCCTTGCAGAGCACTGCAGTGATCTTCCGGAATTCAGTCCTGAATAAATGTGGTATTAAGGCCGGTTGTTCCATGACATAAAAATAAAACAGTCCCGGTAGCGATGTTACCGGGACTAATGCCTTTTTTAATGTACGCCATCACCTTTAGCGATTTGCCGTACCTCCACTGTATTGCCATCGCCCTGCAAAATGGGACAGCCCTTTGCAAACTCCACAGCTTCTTCCACTGAACCGGCTTTTACGATAATGTAGCCGCCAATGGTTTCTTTTATCTCGCCGAAAGGACCATTGGTCACGGTTCTATTGGCATGTACCACCTTCGCATCTGCGAAAGGAAGACCATTGCCGCCTACAAATTTGTTTTGTGCGGCAATACCACCGATCCAGTCCATGGTTTGTTTCATCCATATCTGGTTTTGTTCCGGAGAGGCTATCTTATGGCCGTCTTCATGTCTGAAAATCAGGATAAACTCTTGCATTGTTGTACGTTTTAATGTTATACCTGTATAACAAATGGTTTTGTACGGATTGGACAGGGTATTTGGATTTTTTTGCGGCCGCCGGCCGCGGCCGTATAGATATCCTTAATGGGAAGTTAGAAAATTTTCCAAAAAACTTGCATCCTTAAACGTTTAAGCATATTTTTAAGGAATGAAGAAAGTCTCACTAAAAGATATTGCAACTGCAGCCGGCGTATCTACCGCCCTGGTATCTTATGTGCTGACGAACAAAGAAAAAGAGGCCCGGGTAGGCGAAGAAATTGCGAAGAAGATCCGGGAAATTGCCCGGAAGCTAAACTATCAGCCTAACCATATTGCCCGTAGCCTGAAGAGCGGGCGCTCATTTACCATTGGATTGATAGTGGCAGATATTTCCAACCCATTCTTCGGCCATATTGCGCGAACGATTGAAGATGAAGCCAAGCGGAATAATTACACCGTTATTTTTGGCAGCTCGGATGAAAATGCTGCTAAGTCGGGCGACCTGGTAAATGTGTTGCTGAACCGGCAGGTAGATGGCTTGATCATTACTCCTGCCGAAGGGTCGGAGCAACAGCTCCGGCAATTGCAGGCGCAAAATATTCCTTTTGTACTGATCGACCGTTTTTTCCCGGACATGGCGGCCAGTTACATTACAGTGGATAATTACCAGGGGGCTAAGAAAGCGGTGGAACACCTGATCCGCAAAGGCAGGCAACGGATAGGTATGATCGCGTATAAAACAACCCTGCATCATATCAGTGAGCGCAAACGCGGCTACCAGGAGGCCCTGCAGGCGCATGGCCATGACGCCGGCCGTAGCCTGTTGAAAACCGCCCGCTACTCGCATCTCAAAGAAGATATGCAGCTGGCCATCGATCAGCTGCTCAACAGCCGCCATCGGGCCGATGCCATCTTCTTTGCCACCAACAGCCTGGCGATAGAGGGATTAAAGTATATCAATGAACGGGGTATCCGTATCCCCGATGAACTGGCCATCATCACGTTCGATGAAACGGATGCGCTGGACCTGTTCTACTGTCCCGTTACCTTTGTACGGCAACCTATCGCTGAAATGGGTAAAGCCGCTGTACGGGTATTACTGGAACAAATCAATCAACCGCATAAAGGCATAGAACATATTTGTATCGATACCACGCTGGTGGTCAGAAAATCCTGTGGCAAACGCCGCTAACCCGCCACCAGTCATAAACCCGTGTAGTGTGATGCCCATGCTTAAACGTTAAAGCTTATTATTCACAGTGATCTAATACCACGTAAAAATGAAAAAACTATTGCTGCTTGTTCTTACCACTTGTGTCAGCGCGGCCATCTATGCACAACAACCTTTTAATGGCCTGGATATGAACATGGGTAACCTGTTCCGTTTATCTGACGCTAAAACCCGTTCTATCAGCCCGGAAAACTTGACCGGCGAACCCGGCAAAGGCGGTATGACACCATTAGACCAGGGCACCGCTAAAAACGCCGCCAGGGAATTAGGTCAAGGATGGAAAGTGAATCCGTTCATCAACATCGAGGCCGGAAAAACGGTTACCCTGGCAGAAATGAGCGGGCCCGGCGCCATCCAGCACATCTGGATGACGCCCACCGGCAACTGGCGCTATTCTATTCTCCGCATCTACTGGGATGATGAATCCACCCCCTCGGTAGAAGTGCCTGTAGGCGATTTTTTTGGTATGGGCTGGGGAGAATATGCACCGCTCAGTTCCCTCGCCATATGCGTAAATCCGGGTAGTGCCTTCAACTGCTACTGGGCCATGCCCTTCCGCAAGAAGTGCAAAATCACCATGGAAAATATCAACACCGAAAGAATGACGCTCTATTACCAGGTAGATTACACTCTTACCCAGGTACCGGAAGATGCCGGCTATTTCCACGCGCAATTCCGCCGCAATAACCCGGTAAAAGGCGCTGAGTTTACCATGATAGACGGCGTGAAAGGAAAAGGCCAGTACGTAGGCACCTACCTCGCCTGGGGCGTTAACAACAACGGCTGGTGGGGAGAAGGAGAAATCAAATTCTTCCTGGATGGCGACCGCCAGGCCCCTACCATCTGTGGTACCGGTACGGAAGACTATTTCTGCGGCTCCTACAACTTCGACAACAAAGGACATTACCAGGAATTTAATACGCCGTATACCGGGCTGCACCAGGTAATCCGTCCCGACGGACTCTATAAATCCCAGCAACGCTTTGGCTTATACCGCTGGCATATTATGGATCCCATCCGCTTCGAAAAAGAGCTGAAGGTAACCATACAAGACCTGGGCTGGCGCAGTGGCGGGCGGTATCTGCCACAACAATCCGATATCAGCAGCGTAGTGTTCTGGTACCAACGCGAACCACATGCTCCCTTCCCGGCACTACCGGCAAAAAATGATTTGGAAGTAAACTAACGTATACGCATAAACTACCCGGACGATGAGCAGAACCATGTTAACAGGATTACAATTGATCGGCACCAGTTTTTCAGGAGAAGGCGACCATACTTTCCGTGCATTTGACCCGGTGCAGCAACAATGGCTGCCCACCGAATTCCGGGAAGCCACTGCCGGCGAAATGGATGCCGCTCTCACTTTGGCGGCCAAAGCCTTTCCGCACTACAAAAAGCTGCCCGCCACCCGGCGCGCAGCTTTCCTGCGAGCCATTGCAACAGAAATCACGGCCTTGGGCGATGAGCTCATCCAGGTGGCCGCTGCAGAAAGCGGTCTACCTATTGCGCGGCTACAGGGCGAAAGAGACCGCACCACCGGGCAGCTACAATTATTTGCCGACACCATCACCGAAGGCTCCTGGGTCAACGCCCGGATCAACACCCAGCCCGATATCCGCCAGCTACAAATACCTATTGGCGTGATCGGCATCTTTGGCGCCAGCAACTTTCCACTCGCCTTTTCAGTGGCAGGCGGCGATACCACCGCTGCATTGGCCGCCGGTTGTACAGTGGTGTTTAAAGCACATCCCGCGCATCCGCATACCTCTCACCTGGTAGCCACCGCCATCCGTAAGGCCGCCCTCAGCACGCAAATGCCCGAAGGGGTATTTTCTATGCTGCATGGCACCTCCCATGAAACAGGGCAATACCTGGCCGCACATCCTCTACTGTCCGCTATCGCATTTACCGGCTCCTTCAAGGGCGGCAAAGCGCTATATGAAACGGCTACACGAAGAGCTACGCCCATCCCGGTGTTTGCTGAAATGGGCAGCGTAAATCCTGTTTTCTTTCTCCCGGGTATCTTACAGGAAAAAGGAGCCGAACTGGCGCAACAATTCCTGCAATCGGTGACACAGGGCGTTGGACAGTTCTGTACCAATCCCGGTATGTTCATCACCGCTAAAGACGGCGCCGGCGCCTTTGTACAGTCGTTGGAACAAGGCATTGCCACGGCAGCTGGCGGGTATATGCTTACACCAAGCATACTGGAAGCCTACACCAGCGGTGTGGAACAACTGACCGGGCAAGGCGCGGTGGTACTGGGGAAAGCACCTGTTGCCCCACACCAGGGAAGTCCCTGCCTGTTACAGGTATCTGTGGCCCAGGCGCTTGAAAATCCCGCGCTCTGTCACGAAGTATTCGGACCTTCCTCCCTTCATATACAAGCTAGCAATATGGAAGAAGTATATCTGCTGGCACAGCGGCTGGAGGGACAACTCACCGTTACCATTCACGGTACGGAAACAGAGCTGGCTGCACATGCCCCCCTGATAGATATCTTACGGGAGAAGGCAGGCCGGATCATTGTCAATGGTTTTCCTACAGGCGTAGCCGTTAATCACGCTATGGTACATGGAGGCCCCTGGCCTGCTGCCACCCCTGCCGCCGGCACTTCTGTAGGTACTGCCGCTATTTACCGCTTCTGCCGGCCGGTATGCTTCCAGGGATTCCCCGCATCAATGCTGCCACCCGAATTGCAGGACAGCAATCCTTTGGGTATATGGCGACTGGTAGACGGACATTTTTCAAACACACAATAATCAGCTATGGACCTGGGTCTGAAAGATAAAATCATCCTCGTTACCGGCGGCGCCAAAGGCATAGGCGCCGCCATTACTAACATACTGGCACAGGAAGGAGCTATTCCCGTTATCATTGGCCGCAATGAAGCCGATAACCAGGCCCACCTGCAACATATTCAACAAGCCGGAGGGAAAGGCGCACAGGTTGTAGCGGAGCTCACCGACCCTACCACCTGTGAACAAGCCATTGCCTCCGTAACTGCCCAATTCGGCAGGATCGACGGACTGGTAAACAATGCCGGCATTAACGATGGCGTAGGACTTAAAACAGGTTCCTATGAAGGGTTTATGCAATCCCTCCACCGCAACCTGGTAC
The DNA here is from genome assembly GCF_012726295.1 of Chitinophaga sp. Ak27. Classification (GTDB taxonomy): domain Bacteria; phylum Bacteroidota; class Bacteroidia; order Chitinophagales; family Chitinophagaceae; genus Chitinophaga. The sequence goes on from NZ_JABAOB010000001.1 coordinate 1,129,925, forward strand.
ACTATTACCTGATGGCACACCACGCCCTTCCCTTCCTGATTGCCAGCAAAGGCGCTATTGTAAACATTAGCTCCAAAACCGCTGAAACCGGCCAGGGTAACACCTCCGCTTATGCCGCTGCCAACGGTGGCCGCAATGCCCTCACCCGGGAATGGGCTGTGGAGCTCCGCTCCTTCGGTATCCGCGTCAACGCCATCATCGTGGCGGAATCATGGACGCCGCTGTATGAAAGCTGGATCAACACCTTCCCGGATAAAACAGCCAAGCTCGCAAGCATCGTGGCTAACATACCTTTCGGTAAACGCATGACGCACCCGGAAGAAATTGCACAAACCACTGCGTTCCTGTTGTCAGAAAAATCGAGCCATACCACCGGGCAACTGATACATGTGGACGGTGGCTATGTACATCTCGACAGGGCGCTGATATAAACATTCACCTCAATTCCACCGATATGAAATCTATCCTCCTATCTGGATGCCTCGCCGCAGGATTGGCCGCCTGTAACAGCGGTACCAAAAACACGGCGCAACATACTGCCACTCCCAGCAACTTCAACGAAGACGTGGCTTTCCTGCAACAACACCTCCAAAACGTGGTGGTATTAAAACATGCCGGCGACAGCGGCCGCGTAGTAGTAACCGGCGACTACCAGGCCCGTGTAATGACTAGCACCACCGGCAGCAACAGCGGTAAAAGCTTTGGCTGGATCAACTACAACCTGGTCGCTTCCGGAAAATATGCGCCCCATATCAACGCATTTGGCGGCGAAGAACGCTTCTGGCTGGGGCCAGAAGGAGGACAGTACGCCCTTTTCTTTCCACCGGGAAAACCCTTTGATTTTGCCAACTGGCAAACACCCGGATTGATAGACACTGCGCACTATACCGTTACCACGCAATCCGATACCGCCATCACCTACCAGCAAGAGGGCGCCCTGCAGAATTATTCCGGTACCCATTTCCGCCTGCTTATCAGTCGCACAATCCACCTGCTCAATAACCAGGACATCAACGCAACACTGGGATTTTCATTACCGGCAGGCGTACACAGCGTGGCTTATGAAACTACTAACACCCTCACCAACAAAGGCGATAGCACCTGGCAGGAACAAAGCGGCCTCCTGAGCATATGGCTGCTCGGCATGTTCAAACCATCGGACCAAACCGCCGTGGTAGCTCCTTTCAGGCATATCCCCGACACACAAAAGCACATCACCGATGACTATTTTGGTAAAATAGGTCCCGCTAACCTGCAGGTAAAAGACAGCCTGCTGCTCCTGCGAGCCGATGGTAAATCACGTGGCAAACTGGGCCTCTCTCCACTCGTAGCAAAAAAAGGGGCAGGCAGTATCGACCTTGCCAATAATACACTCACCGTATTATTTTATGAAGTGGTACCAGAAGGACATTACGTTAACGCCAAATGGGAACACCAACAAGAACCGTTTAAAGGCGATGCTGTGAACTGCTACAATGATGGTCCACTGGCCGATGGCACACAAATGGGGCCCTTCTATGAAGTGGAATCTTCTTCTGATGCCAAGGCTTTAAAACCTGGCGAAGCCATGACCTATAAACAAGTGACGATGCACTTCGAAGGGAGCCGGGAGGCCCTACAGGCAATGGCACAACAACTGTGGCAACTGCCGTTGGAAGAAGTACAACATTTTCTCACCAGCAAATAAACACACATGAATATCCTCCACATTTATAAAACTTCCCAGTTCCTCCTGGTAGCGCACGAGGAACAGTACTACTCCATTAATGCCGCCTGGGATCAATATGTAAACAGACCGGGATTATACCAACATGTGCTTGCAGATATCAACGGCCGTACGCCTGTCTCCAGGAATGCGGCGGCCACTGTGCTCGCCCACGATTTGCTGGCGCCTATCGGATCGCAGGAAGTATGGGCCGCCGGCGTTACTTACTATCGCAGTCGCACCGCCCGCATGGAAGAATCGGAAATATCCGGTGGCGCCACCTTCTATGATAAAGTATATGTGGCCGAACGTCCGGAGCTCTTCTTTAAAGCCACTCCCCACCGCGTTTCCGGGCATCAGCAAACCTTATATATCCGGGAAGATTCTACCTGGGATGTACCCGAGCCGGAGCTTACCTTATTTGTGAGTAGCCAGGGTACCGTGGAAGGCTATACGATAGGCAACGACATGAGCTCCCGCAGTATTGAAGGAGAAAATCCGCTGTACCTGCCGCAGGCAAAAGTGTATGAAAAATGTGCGGGACTGGGCCCCTGCCTGATGGTGCCCGACCAGCCCATCCCGGCCAATACCACCATCAGCATGTCGATTTACCGGCAGGAACAGCTGCAATACAACGACAACGTACCTATCAGCCAGATGAAACGCAGCCATGAAGAGCTGGTCCGCTTTCTCTTTAAAGGCTGCGCTTTCCCCACTGGTTGTTACCTGATGACCGGCACCTGCCTTGTACCCGGCAACGACTTCACCCTGCAGGATCACGACCGCGTTGAAATTAGCATCGATCATATCGGTCAGCTGGTCAACAACATACAAACGCTTCGCGGATAGTTATGCCAATTGCAAAGACATTTTCTTACCTGCCACCACCGCGTGCGTGGCAGGTATAGTTCCATACGCCACCTTCAGCGAAGGCACTCCCTTCTTCCAGCTCACCGTACCAAAACCGGTATTCGTGGAAATAAAACTGCTGAAATCGCCTACCCGGGAATCGATATACAACACCCGATCCACGGCATCGTAGCGCACGCCGGTCAGCGCCTGTAACAATCCGTAGCTCGACATGGCCCTGGCATACCAATGCCCGCACTCGTACTCATTGAAAGGATTACGCACAATACCGTCGTATCGCTGACGGCACGCACGCACGATCTCTAATCCCTTTTCCACTTCACTATGAAACATCAGGTGAGCTGCTACCTGGTATTCGATGCCCGTCCATACCTCGTTGCTATATACAAAGGGAAGCGACAGCATGCCTCCCTTAGGCCAGGAGCACAGCAACAGACCGCCCTCCGCTCCCAGTGCATAGGTGGAGCGTTGCGGGTTTACATGGGTGCTCAGATCCTTTTTCAGATTGTATTTGTGTACCGCCAGCAAATGACTTTTGGCTTTGGAGGCATCAACAGGTTCTTCCAGTCCACACACGCTGGCTATCCAGGCTCCCAGTATACCGTCGGACAGGCAGCCGGCTCCGTACTGGTATTTGGGGCCCTCTTTTTTCAGCAACATCAATGCTTCTTCCGCGTATTGTGTACTGAACGACTGTGCCTTTACCGGGTCGGGTGCTTTTAAGCCCGTCCACTTAATTTGCTGTATAAAAAATTCGCCGTTGTATAAAGTCGTTTCCAATGCCTGCTTCCCTTTCTCATAAAGGCTGTTGTAGGCCGCTATCTCCTGTTGCAGGAATGTGCCCATGTGCATGATGGCCTTCAATGCGCCCAGGTAAAAACTGGTACACATGCTGGTAGGGCCCCAGAATTCAATGTCGTAGGTATTATGATGTGGTTCTTCCACCAGTCCTTTTCCTTCGGGATCCCAGGTGCGGATACAATAGTCCATGCTCACTTTTACCAGCGGATACATTTTCTTCAGCCAGTTGTGGTCGCCACTGATGCGCCAGTCGCGGTATACCTTCATGACCCCACCCAGCTGTCCATCTGCTGCCGAGTGAAAATTATGGACCAGCGGAGAGATCGGCAGATTGGCGCGGAAACCCTGGTGGCCTTCGGCATTTTGATTTTCGTTAAACTCCGTGTTGCGTAAACTTCTTTCCAATGCAGGAAACAAGTGAGGCACGGCCTGCGCATAATTCCATACGTGGGTACAGCTGCCGTGGCAACTACCCCAGGTGTCGCCGGAGCCTTCCCAGCACCAGAAGCGCCCATCATGCTGCCGCATGACAGTAGCCGATTTCAGGATAGTAAGATTGGCAGCCACCGCTTCCAGCACTTCCGGTGGCAAAGAGCTGCTATAAAAAGTATCGGTAAAGCGTTGTGTGTTTTCCTGAAGGGTATCGTAATGCCGGGTCCAATACCCAGCTACCGCCAGTATGCTGTCAAACCGGCTGCTGTACCAGGGTTTATAATATGGTGGCGTTCCCGGTTTGTTGCTAATGGTGTCGCCTATACGCAATTTGGAATCCGGTACATACCAGGCCATCATCACGCGAATAGTTTTCTTTTCACCTGGTTGCAGGCGGAAAGGTACAAACAGGGATGCGCCGGGTGCATCCTGTGCCACGGGTGGGGTGTTGCGGGTATTACCCTCTTTCAGCGTGTTCCATACCATGGTGAGGGGATCGAACCAGTTACCACGAAACCAGCAATGATCCACTACGGTTTCGCTGTCGTTGGTATAGATAGCAAAGTGCCCCTGCTTCTCCGGTGCATCAGCAAGGGCGGCCTGTGATAATATAAATCCATTGGCGTAAGGTTTTATAGCATTGCCAGCGTCGCCCTGGCGCATAAAGTTCCGGGCGTTGTAAGAGAAAACATATTCTTCCGCCTGGTTATCTTTATTGGTAAACTGGTATTCCAGGGCGCCGATGGGCATGCTGGCATGGTCTTCATCTGTGGGAATAAAAGGGCTCCAGCCCTTTATGCTTACCAGCAATGGCAGTTGCGGATCGGCGAGCGTGATATGAGCAAAGGGAAAACGAGCCTGCAATGTGGCCGTTTTAAACCGGGGTAATCCCCAGGTAGCGCCGCCAGTACCTCCAAGGCCTGCGTCGCGTTGTCCAAATTTTTTCCAGTCGGGCACCGGGCCTTCCAGCACCCGTGCCTGTCCGGGCGTACCTTTCAGACTAATAGCGGCGAACATAGCCGGCTCGTGAAACATTTCGGGGTTATGGCGCACTGATAAATGAGAGATAGCGCCGGTGCCTTCCAGGCAAAACATGCCAGCCCCGATGCCGCCTATAGGAAATGCCGGCCGGTTGTTGTATTTACCGGTATAAACGCCGTTGAATTTCCGCCGGGTACCGGTTTCCTTGTTATCCCGTTTTTCATCGTCAACTGGCGGGTGAGCCGCTGCAGCTACCGAAGGCAGGGCGGTTACGCCGAAAGAGGCAATGGCTACATTTTTCAGGAAAGAACGCCGGTTGTTATCTTTTTTCATACGCATATTTTTTTGAGATGGATGCCGGGTCGGTCGTCTTCATACGCCGATCCTGGTTACATAGCCCATAACGGGAACACCTGTTTGTTAATATGGGCAACAAAATGCTTAATCGTTTAAGCGAATCTGTCTAAAAATAAATAATTCATCGTTGGGAAACAATGCTTTTTTGTGGAGGAATAAAAAATAAAGCAGGTGCTCCCCATTAAAGGGAACACCTGCTTTATAGGAAATGACAATCGTTTACGGTCTCGCTTCCAGCAAGCCTGTAATCACTTCATTCCCATTTTTATCCACGGCAAACACCGTTACTTTAGCGCGATCGTTACTCACTGCCCGCACGATCAGGTGATCGGTTTTCAACTTCTTAATGATTGCCCGGGGTAAGTCGATAAACAGCCATCCTGGAGAAAATCCATTGTCTACGTGGGAGAAAAAGCTATTATTACCCAGGTGATACAAACTGAAATAATCCGGATCTCCGTTTACCGCCACTGCAGCCGGATACATTTTCATATCCCGGTTAAACGGCACATAGGCGTTCAGGAATGCCAGGTCATCCGGCCCCATCGCGAAGAATGCCATGCTGAGAGAACTGGGGGCGGATCCATTTTGATAGGTCAACTGCAATACGTTGATGCTGCTCTTCTGAAAAGGCGATGCCGCTGACAGCAATAGCGAACGCAGGTTGAAGGGGTTATCAAACCAGGTGATAGGCGCTTTTAAACGAATCATCTTCATGGGAATACCTCCTTCCGACTGGTAGGTTTGCCCCTTACGATAAGGTTGTATATCTATAGTATCCTGGCCTACGTTCAGTACTTTAAAAAAGAAATCGCTGATGCCGCCCGATTCGTTCCAGCCTGAGAACACACTGCCGCTGGCAAAGCTCAGCAAAGGGGCACCGGTAGCGCTGCTCACGTCAAACAAAGTGGGCGTGGTGGCATTGGATACCGGGAATGGCGATTTCGAAGTATAGGTACGGCTGGCCGTATCAAACTTCAGGATGATGGGGGTAGCACTCAGCACCGCCGTATCCGGGTTGGGCACGTAGATCACCCAGCCATTGGGCGCATCTGCCAGCCGCTGCAGAATTTGTGTATTGAGCCGGTCCTGTTTAGCCGATAGCTCATCCAGGTTAAAATCCTTTTCATATTTTGTACACCCCACCATACTTGCCACCATCGCCAGGGCTATCAGGAGTTGATATGTAGTTTTCATTTTCCCTTTTTTTAATGTCATTAAATACGTTAGGGTACCAGCGCCATCACGGTAGAATCCAGCTTTACCTTCATCAGGTGCAGGTCGATACCTTTGCTCAGGTAAAAAGCGTTGACCATCTTATACTTCTTTTCCAGTTTTGGATTGATGGCGGCAATGCGGAGCACTTCCGACTTGGGCAGCCGAATGATGGTTTCTACCGTAGTGGCAAAATCCTCTTCTGGTAAATATCCCCCGTAAGCCGTAAAAAATCCGTCCTGGTTTGCCTGTTCATCTGTTTTATACTGGAACTGTAAATCGTAGTAAGTCCCTTGTGATACCTGGTCATATCCTATTGGGCGCCCAAACTTCTGATCCAGCTGATGTGCATGTTCGTGGTATACGGTGCAGATATGGTCCCTGATCCACCCCCGGTCCAACACGTAGTTATCCACATCTCCCATACCTAACCGGTAATACTGGGCGTTCAATCCTGCGCCGGCAGCGGGCCCTGAGTTCAACGAGTTAAAGTGGATACCGGTTCCTACCGTCAGGAATTCGATCGGTATCTGGTGTTTGGAAAACTCCGGTGCATAGATGCTGATCGGTTCCAGCCACATTTTTTCCACCACTACTTTCGTATAGGGCTTGGCTTTATCATATTTGGCGGGCACAAAAAAAGTAGTCGGGTCAATTACCCGGGGTTCGAACTTATAAATAACCCGCAATCCATATTTTTGCTGAATGGTATCTATCAGGCTATCCAGCCCATTTCTCAGCGCTCCCCTGGGAAAATAATCGATGGTATCGTTGATCATCGGCTGCTTGTCTTTCACACAAGAGAAACAGATCAGACTGATCACTGCAGTTATGACAGATAATTTGATTACTTGTTTCATAATAAGAAGTTTGCAGGTGGTTATCTGGGATTTAATTCAGAGGCAATAGGTACGTTCCGTTCCTGTTCCAAACGTGGTATCTGCAAGGCTTTCCGCAGATCGCCGGCAGTCAGTACATCTGCCGGAGGGCCGCCTCTGGAGGTGCGATGCTCTACTCTTAGCCCCAGCCTTTTTACATCGTACCAACGCAATCCTTCATTTACAAATTCCTTCCTTCTCTCCAACAACACTATATCCAGTAACGCCTGTTTCGTGATAGCTGGATCCAGTGCCATATAGGGCACATATCTTTCCTTACGGATGGATTCCACATCGGCCAGTGCGCCGGCGATAGCATTACCGTTAGTGCTTCTCAGCAGGGCTTCTGCGTGATTGAGCAGTACTTCTTCCATGCTGAAGTAAGGTGTTTTAATGGGCGTGTTATTCGGACTGTTAGGCTGCGTGCCATACTTGATGGCAATCAGCCGCCGGTCAATTACCGTACCTACTGCCGTAAACACCCTTCTTCTAAGATCGCTGGTACCTGCTGGCTGAAACAGCGGAACAATGGAGTCGCTGGGGAAAAAACCACAAATAGAAAAGCCGGTTGGGGTAATGGGCGACAGGTTAGTCACATAGGATAACATCAACAAATTAGGATGAGAAGCCGGGTCCATATACCTTGCTGCAAAAAAAGGCAAGCCGTTGGATTGCTGGAAAACAAGATCCGCCGCCAGGTTCCGGACGATACGTCCCTTTTCCGCGATCACGGCATCTGCATATTTAACTGATTCATCCCATTCTCCCTTATACAGTTTAATACGGGAAAGAAAAGCATTAGCACTGGCGACGGAAAAATGGTAAGGGTTGGCCGGTACATACGTGCCTCCTTTTTGTAACAACGCAAGGCCGTCGGTAGCGTCTTTTTCTACCTGGTCGTATACCTGCTTCACCGTATTGCGATGGTAGAAGTTTATATTCCCTTTATTGATTTCAGTCACCAGCGGAATGCCCAGGTCTTTGGCTGCCGTGGCCGCATTGTAGTGTTGTCCAAAAAGGTTCACCAATATAAAATGACAATAGGCGCGGACCAGCAGGGCCTCTCCTTTTACCGCCGCTTTTTGTTCCGGCGACCCGGTGGCCGCATCAATACCTTCTGTGACTAAATTAGCATAGTATATTTTTGAATAGAACCCTGCGTAGGCCACTGCCGGTCCGGTGTTAATATTATCCGGGTAATCATCTTTCCATAAATACATGGGCAGGTAGGCACTGATGTTGGAAGCCTGCGCCAGCTGCGCATGAAAGTCATAGTCGTCGGTAAGAATGTCTGTAAACAGGTCATGTCTTACCGGGTAGGCATTTACCAATACTTTGGCATACTGATCGGCCGATTCTATTTGCGCTCGGTTATCATATGCTTCTTCTGTAAACTTCTTACAACCTGTCATTCCCCCGCAGAAGAGCAACAGTAACATCGCCAGGTTGCTTATTTTCAGAGCTGTCTTTACCATAGCTGAATATTTTAAAATTGGGCGTTTAATCTGAGTGTATAAGATGTAGGATTAGGGAGATTGACACCCGAAATAATGCTTTGCGGATCTACTCCACGTAAGTCCCTGTCGGCCCAGAAATAAAGATTGTTGGCAGCGAGCGACAAACGAGCCATTTTCAACGGGCTTGCTTTCTTCGGTACAAAGTCGTACGACAAAGTAACTTCACTCAACCGGAGCACTGCGGCATTTACCACCATCAGGTCGCTCCTGTTGTAGGCAAACTCCCGTTGAATAAAAGCAGCCTGGTTATAGGCGTCCTGGATATTGGATACCAGGCCGGGGATATTGGTGATCTTCTCGTCACCAGGAACACGCCAACGGGCAGCCACATCTTTTTGGGTAGCCAGGTTGTCGTCGTAAATGCTGCTGATAATAGGGTTTCTGAATACTTTATTGCCAAAGCTATAAGTGAAAAACACCCGTAACTCGAATGATTTATAGTTGAAGCTGTTGGTAAAAGAGCCGGTTACGGTTGGATCACGGGAACCCTGGTATGCAATCAGTGAGTCATCCTGTGAAGACAGCACAATGTTACTGTACTTGTTATTCTTTGCCCCATAAAACAGGGGTTGTCCCATATTATCCAGGCCGGCAAAACGATAGGCGTATAAGCCGTTCAGTGGCTTGCCCACTTCTCCATAACCTGTTGGCGCTGTTTTCTGGGTTAACAATGGTGAAAAAATACCTTGTGTTAGCCTGTTCTTCACCTGCCCCACCAGCACATTGAAGTTCCAGTGAAAATCCCGCGTGCGTACAATGTCTTTAATCCCGAGGGTTACATCTATCCCTTTATTGGTCATACTGGCCCAGTTGATCGTTTTGGTACTGAAGCCATCCTCATAGGATACGTTCCTGGATGCTACCAAGTCTTTGTTGGCGCGGTTATAGTATTCTGCTGTGAGGGTAATTTTGTTGAACAATCCTACGTCAATACCCACACTGGTGGTATAATCTTTTTCCCAGTTGAGGTTATATAATTCCGGGGAGAGGATGTTAATGCCTAACTCATCATAGTTAGGATCGCCGCGGTAATAGTTTTGGTATTTGGCATTTAAGGCCGGAGAACTTTGCCATGCGTTCCCTCGTAAGGCATAGCTACCTCTTACTTTCAGGAAATCTATTTTGCCGGCGCTGTTCAGCTGCTCCATAAATTTCTCGCGGCTTACGTTCCAGGCCAGCCCGATACTATAGTTAGGCAGGAACCGGGTTTTGGTGGCAGAACCAAACAAGTTGCTGCCATCTACCCTGGCGGCCAGGTCTACGATATACTTGTCATCGAATACGTAGTTGGTATTGAGAAAGAAAGCCGTTTTATTTTCCCGTGTAAATGTTTCCGTATAATATGGCTCATTCTTTTCAATGGCCGCTCTTAATGCCAGGGGGCTGGGGGAAATAATTTTACCAGCATAATACTGGTATCCCCATCCCCGGGTGGAGGTCGTATTAACTTTATCACTGCCTATTTCGAAGCCGCCAAATACGTTGACAACATGCAGGCGATTAAAAGCATGGTTCCAGTTTAACGCGTGTCGCATCGTTAAAAAACTTCCCCGGGCGGTTTGCTGATCAAGGATACCGCCTGTGGGCAAAATCGTTTGTGGTATAGCGTTAGGATCGTTCGGATCTTTATACAGCAGGGTATTTAGGTTGGCGATAGACAGCGGGGAGGCTACCCGGTAAGCGGCAGCCACATTGGATCTTTCAGTCATCACGTGGCTCAGGTCTGCGCTGGTTTTCCGGGCCGACATCAGCGTTTCATACGTGAGCCCCGGGATGATTTTGTACGTCAGCTTCAACGCTGTTCTGATATCTGTGCTGCTAAGTGTATTGAAATTTTCACGCAGCTCATTCAATACATTGAACGGCGCGAAATCGCGCAGGTAATATTTGTAGTTACCATTTTCATCATAGGGCACCATAGCACGGCTGGTATTCACCGCATAGCTGAATGGGTTGAGGTCGAAGTTACGGGACGACTGGCCATTACGGGTACTGCTGTTGAACGTTCCCGGAGTGAGCTGATCCCGGTAGGTGAAGTTGGTGATAAAGTCCACATCCAGCTTTTTGGTAACGTTAATCACGGTACGAAAATTAGCCGTATAGCGGTTGGTATTATATCCTTTGGCTTGTCCATCGTCGTGCAGGTAGCTGCCGGACAGGAAGTAAGTTGCTTTTTCGCTGCCGCCGCCGATAGAGAGGTTATGTTCCTGTACGAGGTTATTCCTGAATAATACCTTAAACCAGTCGGTATTCACTGCGCGGGCTTTATTCAGCAATTCGTTGGCCTGGGCCAGGGTAATATTACGCTGGGTATATTGGTTATAGATATCTGTAAAGGCGCCGGTGGTGCTCGGGTAGTTTAATACTGAAAGATAACCATAGCGGTAAAGCTCATTGGAAAGCTCCATTTGTTCCTTGGAGTCCATGAGGTTAAAGGTGGCTACGCTGGGGCGGATGCCGAGTGTCAGGGCGCTTCCTACGTTGACCGTCATCTGTCCTTTTTTTCCTTTTTTGGTAGTGATGGATACTACGCCATTGGCGGCGCGGGTACCATAGAGGGAGGTTGCGGATCCATCTTTCAGGATGGCGATATCTTCAATATCTGCGGGGTTTAGGCCAGCAATGGCAGATCCGAGCAGGGCGGCGGGGTCGCCGGAATATAACTGGTTGGGTTGTATATTGGCAGGAGAGCTAACGGGTACGCCATCTACCACATATAAGGGTTCCTGGTTAGCGCTGATGGAGGCGCTTCCCCGGATCCTGATCTTTGGCGTACTGCCGAAGGTGGAGGATACGTTTTCTACGCTAACACCGGCTACGGCGCCCTGCAGCATCCGCGACACATCACCCACGCCCGAACGCTGCAGCAGGGCTTTATCTACCTTGCCTACGGCGCCGGTAAACGTTTCCTTGTTCAACTGTTGGAAACCGGTGACGATCACCTCATTCAGTGATTTTTCCGGCACTTTTAATGTCACCTGCAGTGTTTGCCCTTTCTTTACGGGAATTTCGCGAGTCGTAAAGCCGGGGTTATAGATTACCAGCACATCACCATCAGCGGCAGCGATGGAAAAGCTACCGGTTTTGCTGGTGGTTACCGCAGTACTATATTTTCCTTTCACGAAAACAGTCACCCCTGGCAAGGGGGCGCCGGTAGAATCAGTTACCTTACCGGTTACGGGCTCTTGCTGCCGGGTAACGTCTTCCCTTTCGTTTTTTTTAGCATCATTTTTTGCTGCCGCCGAATCAGGAAAAATAAATACAGAATTTTTACCGATGGTGTATTGCAATCCCTGATTTTTGACGGTCAGGTCCATCAGGTTGCGCAGCGGCATGTCTTTTACATTCAGGTCTACCGGCTTCATCTCTTTTATCACAGAGGATTTACAGACAACGGCATAAGCGGTTTGTTTTTTAATGGTGAGAAATACCTCTTCTACGGGTATTTTCTTTCCGGAAATGGAAACGATCTGCGTACTGCCGTTTACGCTGATGTGTAAACACATAATGAGGATGACAAATGCAGTCAGCTTCCGCAATAGCTTACTAAGCCGTTCCTTTCCAGGACGACCTTTGCAGGTTGTAAAGTGCATAGACTTGGTTTACTTTGATTGATAAAATTGCGCTCCCCGTCGTAACGGAACTACAGCTACCTATCTGACTTTCACAGGAACAGGGGTATGCTACTTATTTTTAATTAATTACTCTTTTTGACGATTATTTGCCTTCCTCCGTCACCGATGCTGAATTTAATGCCTGATTCTTCCATAAAGCCAAGTACAGTTGACAGGTGTTCTGATCTGCTGATCTCGCCCCAGAAGGTAATATCCGGGATATTGCCTTCATATACGACATCTATATTATACCATCTTGATATTTGCTTCATCACTTCTGCCAGGGCCATATTATGCAGGTTAAGCATACCATTCTTCCACGCCATTACGCGGCTGGTATCGGCGGTTTGTACCTTTAAGTTCGCCAGTTGGCGATACGTGAGGGCCGCTTGCTGACCGGGAACCAGGATAGTGCCTTTGCTGTCGGCCAACGATGGGGTTATCAATACTTTTCCATCCAGCAGGGTTATTTTGGCGGCCAGGTCGTCCTGGTAGGCACATACGTTAAAGCTGGTCCCCAACGCCTGTACAGTACCCTGGCGGCGGCCTTCCGCCGATATGAAATGAACCCGGAAAGGTTTGGATTTATCGGGGGCCACTTCAAAATAAGCTTCTCCACTTACCTCCACGCTTCTTTCATTACCGGTAAACGCAGTAGGATACCGGATAGCGGTAGCGGCATTCAACCATACTTTTGTGCCGTCAGGTAATATCAGTTGAAACTGTTTTCCCCTCGGCGTCGACATTTTATTATACACCACTTCTCCGTTCTGCTGACCGGCTGTTGCCTCATAAGCCAGCTGTCCTTTGCTGATCACCGCATTCGTGCCATGTTGTTTAGCTACTATCCCATCACTCAAACTATCCAATACCACCTGGCTGCCATCGCCCAGCGTAAGAATAGCTCCATTGTCACCCGGTGCAATATCTGTTACCCCCATTACCGGTGCAACCTGATGAGTATACACATAATACTGCCAGCCGCCCAATGCTATCACAAACAATACCGCAGCAGCCACCCACCAACGACGCAGTAAGTGTATCCTTGTTGTTGTAAATCGCTCCGGCGGCGCCGCGGAAATAATACGACGGGCCAGCGCGGCTTTGTCCGATGCGGCAAACGTTCCTTCATCCTCTACTGTATCCCAGCTGTCGTCCAACATAGCTCCCAACGCATCCGCTTCACCGTATTGCTCCAGCAACGCCACATACTCTTCCTGCTCCGCTGCAGAGAGGGATTGTATGGACCATAATTGATGCAGTTGCGCGAACCTGGCACGGTAATCTTCCAAAATCGGACGTTTTTTATCCATAAGGACAACGCAACTTGAAAAAAGGGGGTAAAGGGCGAGCAAAAATTTTAAATTATATACCCGGGTGACTGGCAATGTACCTGGTAATAGCCGCATTGGCATGCTGGATATAGGTCTTAACGGTTTCCCTGGAAATATTCATCGCCGCTGCTATCTGCTGGTAGGTCATTCCCTCCTGCCGGTTCAGGGTCCATACTTTCTTTTGTTGCGGAGGTAAACGCCGGATAGCCGCTTCTATCAGGTTGTATTGCTGCTCTATTATTGCAGTATCTTCCTCCAGTACTTCTACAGCGGTATGCACCCATTCGGCATGACGCTTCCGTTCCCGCATCAGCCGCTTGATTTCATTGAGTATACGATTACGGGAAATGACGTACAAATAAGTACGAAAATTCCGGATTTCCGCCAGCGTTTCCCGGGTCTGCCAAACCTGGGTAAAAATATCCTGTACAATTTCTTCTGCCACCTCCTTTACCCCGGTATGCCGCAGCACAAAGCCGTACAACAGCCCTGAATGTTCCATCAGCAGTTGGGTAAATGCTTTTTCATCTCCACCGGCTATACGCAGGAGCAGCTCTTTATTGATATGTGTGGCATCTACAGACAAATGATTTCCTCGCTTTTTAAAACACAGCAGTTTTGGGTAACATCCCTATTGGCCAACGATATAGGTGTTTTCTTGTTGATTTCAGTTGATTGAAAATAGGTGATTTATTGACATTATTTGCATAAATATACATATAAAAAAAGCTGCCCTACGGGTATTTTTTCGCGTCTTTACACGAAAAAGTACCCGCAGGGCAGCCCCACACCGATGTCTCTAATACCCCGGATTCTGGGTCAGGTTACCATTCTTCTGTATTTCCGTTCTGGGGATAGGAAACAGGATCCTGTTGTTATTGTTGGTAACCGCATGCGATAACCACGACTTTTTGGTAAACACGCCAAACCGGATCAGATCTGTACGCCGGTGGCCCTCCTGGTCAAATTCCCAGCCCAGTTCATCGAGGAAACGGCCGTACTCAATATCGGCGCCGCCTTCGTTGGTAAATTGGTTATTTACCTGGTCTTTCATGCCATAAGCATATACACTGCCGGCTTTCAGCTGAGTGCCCGTTACTACTGCCCTGGCAGGATCGTTGAGGAAATCCCGTTGCCTAACCTGTGTTACTATTGCCGCCGCTTCATCGGCTTTGCCGGTACGCAGCAAGCTCTCTGCTTTCATCATCAGCACCTCTGCATAACGGAATACCGGGAAGTCGTTACTGAGGCGATTAGAAGCACCCATTTTTATTTCAAACTTACCTAGCCTGAATCCATGTACGGACTCGCCTTTCTCCAGCCCCGGCAGTTCATTTACGAAGCTCAATGGCTTGCCTGCAAAATCGCCCTGCGCCACATACAGCATTTGCCCGGAAGAGGTGTATTGCTGTCCCTTGATCCAGTTGCGCTGGTAACGGGCATCGGCCACGTCAAAGGTGCTGATGAACTGTGGAATGGCGCAAATGCCGCCCCAGGGGGTATTTTTTAGGTTATAGGTAGCCTGGTTTTCCTGTTGCAGCGTTTGCATGTGCAGGTCAAAGGCGTTCCAGTTATTGGTATAGTCTTCATCCATAGGAATGGCCAACACGATTTCCTTGGAGTTCTGGTTTTCGGTCACAAAAACATTCTTCTGCGCCGCCTCCAGGATATATGCGTTGGAGTGAATAACGCTGTCGCAGGCACTAATGCATTTAGCCCATTGCGGCGTGCCGGTATACACGCCGGCATTCAGGTACATCTTGGCCAGCAGGGTAAACGCCGCCCACTTATTGTACTTGCCATACGTAGTTACATCGTTGGCGCTGCTCAGCAACTGAATGTTGTCCGTGATTTCCTTTACAATGAAATCATACACTTCTTTTCTTGTGTTTTGTTTCGGCAAATATCCCATAGGCAGATCGAACTGGGTCACAAGGGGAACATTACCATAGAAATCGCATAACACGGCATAGTACGAAGCCCGCAGTACCTTCAATTCTGCCAGCGTAGCGGGCTTCGCGTCTCCCACCGGTATCAGGCCGGATTCTATCTGGTAAATAATCCGGTTGCAGTTGGTAATCCCTGCGTAAGTTCTCGACCAGGTTTGATTCACCACATCGTCGTCGGTAGTCCAGGTATGGCGATGTAAGCGCTGGTATACGCCATCATCAAACCAACCCCAGGGGCGTTTGGGTATCACCAGCTGGTCGGCTGTTACTTCCTGGGCACGCCACAAGCCGTTCCAATCAAGCAATATAAACCGCCACTGCGAATAGCCGGCGCCGACCAGCGCTGCTATGTCATCTTTAGTAGGATTAAATTCCGTGGAGATAATAGTCGTATACGGCTTATCTTTTAATTTGGTACAGGCCATGCCAGTAACGATCATCAGCATCGCTAATGGTAAAGCATATATGTTAAAGCGCATTTTCATGTGCAGTCATTTTAGTGATTAAAAATTCAGATTTACACCCAGCGTAAAGGAACGGGTAGTAGGATATTTATCACGGTCGTCCATACCTGGGCTTAAACCAATCCTGTTCACCTCGGGGTCCAGTCCTTTGTAACCGGTAATAGTGAAAGTATTCAGGGAAGACACATATACCCTCGCTCCTTTCAGGTACTTATTTTTAAACCCGGGAAACGTATAGCCCAATGTAATGTTATCTATCTTCCAGAAATCTCCGTTCTCCACATAGTAGCTATTGAACTCCAGGGCATTTACTTTTAGTTCGGTTTTCCCAAATACCTTGTCATAGGCGGATCTCAGGATATTATAATTCTGGATGGTAGGGTTTTCCATGTACATGCGCTGGGAGTTGATGATCTGGTAGCCGAAAGCTCCGCGCATGGTAATACCCAGGTCGAAGCGCTTATAAGAGAAATTGTTATTCCAGCCCGCATAATACTTAGGCAATCCATTTCCAATCACTTTCTTATCTTCGAAAGCATGTGGGAAATCATCGTATTTAACCGGCTTACCATCTCTCCCTTCATAGATCCATTTCCCTTTGTCATCGATATCAATCACTTTATAGCCATAAAAATCGCCTATTCCTTTTCCAACTGTTACAATATTGGTAAAGGTTTGAATAGGCACACCTGCCGCGCCGGTAGTGAAATAAGGGGTGGTGGTCTGGTATAGCTCGTTGGATAAGCTGATTAACTTGTTGGTATTGGTAGAAAAGTTAACGCTGGTATTCCAGGTAAAATCACTCGTTTTTACCGGTACAAAGTTCAGCATGATTTCTATCCCTTTGTTCTCCATCTTCCCTACGTTGGCCGTCGTGATCGGGTACAGGTTCGGGGGGCTTGGCACCGCGTAGTTGTACAGCAATCCTTTGATACGGCGGTTGTATACATCTATGTTACCACTGATGCGGCCTTTGAGCATACTAAAGTCCAGCCCGATATTAGCCTCAGATTTTTCTTCCCAGCGGATAAACGGGTTAGGGTTCGTAGCAGGTACCAGGATCTTAGACCATTTACCGTTCGTATACACATAATCCCCGTAACCGATCAATGGTTTGCTAAGAAAGCCCGCATTAGGTGGATTACCGGTGATACCGTAACCAGCGCGCAGCTTCAAGTCATCGAACAGCCGTTGCTGTTTCATAAATCCTTCATTGGAAATTCTCCAGCCGCCAGATACCGCCCAGAAATTACCCCAGGGGTTATTAGCGCCGTACAGCTGGCTGGCGCCCTCTCTTCTCAAACTCGCCAGCAACAGGTATTTGTCGGCATAGTTATAATTGAGCCTGCCGAAGAAGCTGATCAGGTTTGTTTCTGTTTTATAACTGCTGATATTGGCCAGTTTATTCTTGATACCTTCTCCCAACCCCAGGTTATTATAACCAAACAGGTCGGTAGGAAAATCCTGGTTATCGGCATAATTGCCGGAGGATTCGTTTTCCTGGTAGCCGTAGCCACCCAAAACTGTAAAATGGTGTTCTCCAAAGTTGCGGTTATACTCTGCGGTCCACTCTGTTAGGCGGTCGATCGACAGGTCGGCAGCTACGGAGGCGAAGCCATTCACCCCGCTTTTGATATTGGAAATATGCTTTTTTGATTCCGCATACCCTTTGTTGGAATTAAACCGGGCATAGGAAAACAATGCTGACAACTTAAGGTTATTAACCGGCGTATATGTTACCGTGGCATTCATGCGGGAGTTTACATTCTTGGCTTGCCCGTCGCTTTCATACAGCAAAGCCAGTGGGTTTTCATAATCGAAGTTGCCTGTTTGTTCGTAGAAGTCGCCATTGGCTTTACGCACCGGCTCTGTAGGGTTACGAATCACAGTTTGCCGGTATATCCATCCGTTGAAACTATTGTCGCCGTTATTGTTGCGGGTATAGTTATTAGTTTGATTGAGAATGCCCACGTTCAGTTTCACTTTATCGTTGAACATGCTGTGGTTTACATCAATTCTTCCGGAAAAGGTATTGTTATCACTCTTTTTAAAGATGCCTTGTAATGCGCGGTAGTTGCCGGATACGAGGTAGTTGGTGGTAGCGTTGCCCCCGCGGATGGTAAGATTATGTACATGAGAAATGGGTGTGCGGGTAGCTTCTTTCAGCCAGTCGGTTGAACTGCCCGCATCCCAGGAAGCCAGGCGGGTACCGGCTTGGATCTGGTCGCGGTAGTCCTGGGCGGTGAGCATATTCAATTTCCGGGCAATCACCTGCGTGGTCGTATAGCCGCTATAGTCAACGGTGTTGGAGAAACTGCCGCGGGCTCTTTTGGTGGTGATGATGATAACGCCGTTGGAGCCTCTTACGCCGTAGATGGCGGCAGAAGAGCCATCTTTGAGCACATCTACCGATTCGATGTCTTCCGGCGCTACTGTTTTAAGATCACCGGGTACGCCGTCGATAATGACGAGAGGGTTGGCATTGGCGCCATAAAGGGTAGTATTACCGCGCAGTAATATCTGGGAACCGGCGGTAGGATTACCACTGGGCGTACCGATGGTCATACCTGCTACTTTGCCTTGTATGAGTTGTCCGGCGTCCTGCACGGGTCCTTTTACAAAGTTGGCCGATTTAACGGTGGCCACGGCGCTGGTTACATCTCCGCGACGCTGGGTACCATAGCCGATTACAACGGCTTCCTGCAGGTTGGCCACGGTAGCTTTCAGCACCACATCGATGGAAGTACGCCCGGCTACCGGTATTTCCTGGTCCTGGAAGCCAAGATAGGAAAATATGAGCACAGCATCGGCGCTGTTGGCATGCAGGGTATAATGCCCTGTTACGTCGGTAACTGTACCGGTAGCAGCGTTCTTTATTTTTACATTTACACCGGGCAGCGCTTCGCCTTTGTCGTCTGTTACCTTACCTTTTATGGGTTCCTGTTCGTTGAGGTGACCGCTGGTGTTGACAGGCGTTGAAGCCGGCTTGTTTTCCTTTTCAATGATGATCACCAGGTTATCTTTTTGCAGGTAGTGGAGCCGGGTATCTTTCAGGAGCTTATCCAATACAGCGGTTACCGGTTGTTGGTTGGCGGTAATAGAAAGATGATCATAACCGGCTACCAGCTGATCGTTATATACCATGCCGAGTCCGCTCTTCTTTTCTATCAGGCCCAATATTTCCGGTAGTGATTTATCGGTGAGCTGCAGATCGATCTTTACCCTGCTTGCAGTGGGTCTGGCTTGTGCTTCTGCCCATCCGCTGGCGGCGGTGATGCCGAGCAGGAACAGGATACACCCTATTCTCTGCAGGGCATAGAGATGACACCAAATGAATTTTTTCATACATTTGAACGTTTTGGTTAAATAAATGGTCGTTTATTTTTCTAAACAGGGCAGCCATAGGCTACCTGATAGCCAGCTATGATTTCGCGGATCATGCTGGTTATTTTTTGTTGATGATTGTCAGTACATGTGCTAGTGATTTAGTTCAACTTGTGGTTATTCCTGATAAATAACCAGGTGATTTAGAGTGATATGATTTTATCTTTCATGGAATAATTAAGTTTGTTGGCTTTGGTGATGGCAAAAAGAATTTTATCCAGCGGGTCGTCGGTGCTGAAGGTGGCGGTAAAACGGATATGCCGCGTTGCTTCTTTGCTGAAAGTAATCGTTACATCGTAATTGTTTTCCAGTATCAATGCTACCTTTTCCAGGCTTTCATTTCTGAATTGCAGTTTCCCTTGTAGCCAACCGGTGTTATCGGCAGCGCTGACCTGTTTTTTATCTATCCCTGCGGGCGACAGGGCTGCTTGTTCATCAGGCAGCACTACCATGGTTTCGGATCCATGGGACTCCTTTACTGCTACTTTTCCGCTCACTACGGTTACCTTTACTTCTTTGGCAGCGGCGTAGGCCTGTACATTAAAAGCAGTACCGAGTACTGTTGTTGCTGTGTTGGCAGTGCCTACTATAAAAGGGCATCGTTCCCGTGGTTGTATCTCAAAAAAGGCTTCTCCTTCCTGCAGGGTTACCTTCCGGCTGTTGCCTTTAAAAACACGGGGATAGCGGAGACTGGTGCCCGCGTTGAGCGTAACCACAGAGCCATCGCTCAGGGTAAGCCGCAGGCGTTGTCCTCTGCCCGCCCTGGTAGTGGCATATATAGTATTGCCTGTTTCCGTGTTTTTAAAAATGATAAAAGTACCCAGCAATATTACAATAACAGCAGCGGCTATACGAAATGCGCGTAACATATAAACCAATGGCCGGGCTTCCAGTTGCCGGTCAATTTTGGCTTTAAGGCGCTGCTGCACTTCCTCCCGGTTAAAGGTGGCCATATTGTGCGTGCCGGCCGCCGATCGTTCATCCAGCCATTGTTCCAGGCGTCTTTGTTCTTCCGGCGTACATTCTCCCTTTAAATAACGGTCTAGTAAACGTCCGGGCGTTTCTTCTTTCATTAAAAACAATTTGGGCAATCTATAAAGTAGTGTCGGAAAAGAAACGTTGGTAGTAGATGAGGAAAAAAAAATTTCAGTGGCGGGATGTTTTCATGAAACAGCGTTTATACATTGAGTTTCAGGTGCAGGTATTTCAACGCATTATTGATTTGTTTCTTTACTGTTTTGTCGGATATGTTAAGCTTATGAGCAATTTCCTTATGCGAAAGATCCTCTTTCCTGCTCAGGATAAATACTTCGCGCATCTTCAGGGGGAGTTTATCTATTTCCCGGTTCACCAGGTGAAGTAGTTCACTGGCGTCCAGCTGCTGTTCAAATACGTCGTCGGCTTCTGAAAACAGGAAGCCCCACGATTGACGGAAAGTAGTTTTTTTCATTTGCTGCCGGATGTAGCGGAAGCCTCCATATCGTACACAAGAAAAGAGATAGGCATATAATGAGGTAATGTTGCCCAGGTTGTGGCGCCGTTTCCATAACGAGACAAACACTTCCTGCAGAATATCTTCTGCTTCTTCGGTGTCTTTGATGGCTTTTACCAGGTAAAAGTAAAGTTGTTCCCAATAGCGCAGGTATATCACATCAAAGGCTTCCCTGTTGCCTTCTTTGAGCAAGTTTAATAGAAGATCGTCTGCATATTGTTGAAGATGCACACCATTCATAAGTGGAAAATTAACATAAACGTGAAACCTGTCTGATCCCGGCAAAAACCACCTGCTGCGAATTGACTTTTACCTCAGGACCGACGCCTGTCATTATTAATTGTCTAATATACAATTAATAATTATTAGCTGCTTATTTTTTTTAGGGGACCAAAAACCGGGAGGACTGGAACCGGGAAAACCTCGCTGCATGCTGTCGCTTTCCGCCCGCTTATTTGTCGCATTACCACCCGGTATAACTCCGCAGATCATCCTAAGTTTGCTGTATTATTCATCCTTTAAAAAATCACTTATGAGAGGGCAATTGATTAGCGAAACAGCACTAACCGGTCAACTACTGGTAGAGGTGTTGTCGGGCTTCGATGATAAACAACTCAATACCGTACCTTTTGAAGGTAGCTGGACGGCGGCGCAGGTAGCGGAACATATCTGGAAATCGGGAGATTGTGGCGTGGTGTATGGCCCGTCAGCACCTACGCAGCGGGCGGCCGACGAAAAGGTAAATGCGATAAAGGCTTTGTTCCAGGATTATAATGCAAAATTTAATGCAGCTGAGATGATTGCCCCCGGCAATGCACCACATACGCAAACGCAGGTAATGGAGCATATTCACCAGGTATGGGATAAGCTGACTACCGCTGCCAACACCGTAGATCTCAACGAAGAATGCCTGGCTTTTGAAGTACCCGGATTTGGTCCTTTTACCCGGTTGGAGTGGATCAAATTTATCAATATACATACCCGGCGGCATATCCGCCAGCTGGAAAATATCCAGGCGCATGTGTTGAAGGAGCAGAAAGCTTAAAGCAAAAAGCTATAGTAGCGGATGATATTCTGCGATTATTGAAAATCGCATTGGTCACTCGCTGCCATAGCTTTTTGCTTTCTGCTTAAGCTTTCCGCTTACTTAAAGTTAATCCCTAATCCCACCTGCAACTGCTGGGTTTTCCATTGATAACGATCATCGATATCATTGATATTGGACAGGCCCAATACATATCGGGCGTATACATGCAGCACGTCAAAGGTTAACGTAGCGCCGGCAGCGGCTCCCAGGTTGCCGCGTTTAAACGCGCTGCGGTTATAGGTGAGCAGGTTATCATTTTCGTAGAAAAGATAGCTGTATTCCGGTCCTGCATTAATCGTAATCATTTTATTAACATTGTAACGCAATAATACCGGGAGGGTGACGTAGCTTAACTTGATATTTTTATTGGCGCCGTCGTTACTATCATGAATATACCGTGCGCTGAAGTCATCTGCCCGCTTGGGACCGACCTGTGAAAACAATAACTCTGGCTGTATCCCCCATTTCTTCGTAACATCATAGGTGGCAAATACGCCAATTCTTCCTCCCAGCGTATAGTTGGGATTAATACCTTCTCCATCCAGCTTAAACATATTCAGGTCGGCTTTTAGGCCATAGTGAAACCCCTGGGCACTGAGGGATGAAACAGCAAAGCAGAAAACACACAAAGCTGCCAGCATTCGTTTTTTCATAGTTGTTATTTTAACCATAAAGAAACGAAGGGATCTGATACGTATTGCGGGCGGGAATTCACTAATAGATGATCCTGCCGATTTTAACGGTCATGCCCGGAATTTCCTCGGCCAATTCCATGGCTGCTCAGGTGAGATTAACCTTTTTTCCTGTTTTTACTGCCTGGTAAATAGCGTCTATAATCTTCAGGTCTTTCAGCGCCTCTTCGCCATTGACTGCTACCAACGGCTGCTTTCCGGCCAGCAGTATGTCAGCCATTTCTTCCATCTGCACCGTTTGATGGGTCATATGCGGCTGGGTGAGTTCCCCTCTAAAAGTGCGTCCTTTGATGGGTCCGTAGCCGGTAGAAGGTTGCAGTTCTGCAAACCCCTTTTCTCCGTTGAGGAAGAAGCGGTCGAGGTTATTCATATTATAGGTAGACAGGCAGGAGGCCACTGCGCCGCTGGGAAATCCCAGCTGGAACTGTATGGTTTCATCTACGCCAGCTTTAAACTTTACCGGGTCTGTTTTGGTTTCCTGGGCGGTTACCCACAATGGCTCTTCTCCCGTCATATAGCGCGCGCCGTTGATGGCATAAATACCAATGTCCATCAGCGAGCCGCCACCTGCCAGTTCCTTATTCAACCGCCATTGGGTAGGATCGCCTATACGGAAGCCGCACTGGCCCTGGAAGAATAATATTTTCCCGAATTCGCCATTATTCCGCATGCGGATAATCTCCAGCGTTTTGGGTTCAAAGTGCATACGATAGCCTACCAGCAATTGCACGTTGGCTTTTTTACAGGCTGCTATCATTTCAGCGCCTTCACGGGCATTGAGGGCCATTGGCTTTTCACAGATCACATGTTTGCCAGCAGCGGCTACCCGCAGTGTTTGCCCATGATGCAAAGCATTAGGCGTAGTAATGTATACCACATCTATGTCAGGATTATCCCTGATACGGTCGAAGTTGTCGTAGTTATAGCAATTGGCGGCCGGGATGCCAAAACGTTGCTGCCAGTCGGTGATTTTGGAAGGCGTTCCGCTGATCACGCCCACCAGTTTGGCCTTGGTGCAGGACTTCATGGCATCGGCTACGCGGTTGGCATAGCTGCCTAATCCCATGAGGGCTACTCTCAGTACTTTTCCTTCTTTCGGACGCCGGGTAACGGCCCAACCGGGGAGCGACATAAAAGGCAATACCATGGCCGTAGCGGCGATTTGCTGTAAGAAATTGCGGCGAGAATGCATAACGGGAATATTTTGGGTTTCACGAATGGTTTAATAATACGGAAAAAAGCTGAAAGCATAAAGCGAAAAGCTATTGAGGGAAAGAACTCAGCGAGTATTTAAAAATTCGCTTACGTAAATCTCCGCAATAGCTTTTCGCTTTATGCTTTCTGCTTTCCGCTTACTGTTTTACATCATACAAAATCACGAACTCTACCCGGCGATTACGGGCCTTGCCGGCATCTGTATTATTAGAGGCAATCGGATCACGATCCGATAATCCCCAGGTAAACATACGGTCGTTGTTCACATTAAAACTGTTGAGCAATCCCTTCGCAGAAGCCGCCCGCTTCTCAGACAGCTCCCTGTTATAATCGGCCGAACCGGTATTATCCGTATGACCTGTAATCAATATCTTGGTTTTGCTATACTTATTGAGAATTTCAGCAAAACGGCCAAAAGTAGGCTTTATAGCGTCATTTACCTGGTCGGATGAAGAGGCAAATAATACGTTGTTGGGGAAAATAATCTTTAAACTGTCCTTGATAATACTTACTTCCGCTTCATTCAATACGTTCTTCAACTCTTCGTACTGCTTGCTCATATATACATGTGGACTGCTGCTTTTCTTGGTAGATGCGCAGGAAGCCATAAAAGCCATTGCTACCAGGGCCAGCAAACAATAGCGTGTCATGAATAACATTCTTTTCATATCCTGTGTATTAGGGCACAAAGGTATGTAAAATAGCCATTATCAAGCTGTTGCACCGACAATCTCTAATATTCAGAAAAACATATATGCGTTAATGTTATATACTGTTATGGCTCGTCCCCGGATGACAGCTACCAGTGCCGGGATTCGGCGAAAAGTAGTGCGAATGTCATTTTCTTTCCCTATGGCTGGCATAGGACATTACAATAACATAATATTGGGGTTCCTTCCGGCCTCCCGGAATTTTTTTGATTTTAACGGTGAACAATTCATGAAAAAAGCACTGCTATTTGCTCTACTGGCCGTAGCTGGCCTGCAAGCCATGGCCCAAAATGCTCCCGCTGACACCCGGGTGTTCTGGGCCGAACATTTCAATACCGCCGACCTGCCCGACGGATGGAAAAACGTAGACTCAAGTCATAAACAACTCAACTGGATCATTACCAATCAGCCTTATCCCGGCTCATTCGAATACCAGCAACAGGCACCTCCCATCGCCTCTAAAAGCCGCGGCTATCACCTGCAATTCCAGGCAGGCTACTTCGTAGATGAAGACCAGCCATCCTGGGTTAAAAAGAAAGAATATCCTGACACGTGGGTCCAGACTGCCGCTATCAACTGTGCCGGCAAGTCGTCGGTGATACTGCGGTTCCAGCATACCTTCCGGTACAACAGCGCCTTTGCCGCCCCCGGCGCCGCTTTGCTGGCAGGTATAAGCACCGATGGCATTCACTGGACCGACTTCAACGTAATGAACAATGTACCAACGGCCAACGACATGTTTATTCCTATTAACCAGGAACTCAACATTTCTAAAATAGCCGCTCACCAGCCACAGGTATACATCCGTTTTTACTGGAAAGGATTTTACAGCTGGTACTGGATGATCGATGATATTGAACTGGCAGAAGGTTACAAAAAAGACCTGGCTCTTACTCGCCTCACTTCCCATACAGAAGAAAAAAATACGTTCACCAAAGCCGATGAATTGGCCATCACCGTGAAAAACAGCGGGATAGATGCCATCAAATCCGCCTTTACCGTGCGCTGCAACATCGACCAGCGACCACCGGTAACAGTGACTGTACCTGCCAATAAAAAGGGACTGCAGCCCGGCCAGGAACTGAACATCAAATTCCCGGCTACCGACCTCACCGATCGCCCTATGCATAATGTGGCGTTTGTATTGCAGTACCCGGAAGATGAACACCACGCCAATGACTCCCTGCGCGTACACATCAACGCTAATGCGTCGCACATCGGTAATGTAACCGGCTTCCAGGCTGCCGGCGCCAATGAATTTGATATCCGCGCAGGCTTATCGGCCTCTAAGCTCATCTTTTACGCGGATGATATCTTCCGGCTTTGGATGGCCCCGGATGGCGAATTTACCGACCCCGCCGGCAACGACATCGTGGTGATGAATCAGCCAGGAAAGGTTTCCCTTAGCAGCAGCGACAAAGGTGCTTACTACCAGGTAAAAAGCAACAGCTGCGTGGTACGTATATATAAGCAGCCCTTACGCTTTGCCCTATACGATATTACCGATACCAAAGCTATCTGGGAAGAGTCGGCCCCGCTTACGTTTGGCTCGGTGACCACCCAAACCATGAAACGTCAGCCCAACGAATATTTCTATGGCGGCGGCATGCAGAATGGCTATTTCTCCCATCGCGGACAGGAAATTTTAATAGAAAAAGGAAATGGCTGGGATAATGGCGGCCGCCCTAACCCCGCGCCATTCTATATGTCCACTGCCGGATACGGTGCTTTTAGGAACACATTCGATGTAGGTAAATATGATTTTAGAGATACGCTGCAATTCAAACACAATGAAAACCGTTTCGACTGCTTCTATTTCTACGGCCCTTCCCTCAAACAAATTCTCGATGGCTATACCCGCGTTACCGGCCGACCTTTCCTCATGCCTCGCTGGGCGCTGAGCCTGGGCGACGCCAACTGCTACAATCGCGGCGGTACCGGCACCGACTCCAAAGCATATAAAGGTACCGGAACTACCGGTACCACCCCGGATGTAATTAAGCTGGTGGCCGACAAATACATCGAAAACGATATGCCCCGTGGCTGGATTCTGCCGAACGATGGCTACGGCTGTGGTTATACGAAACTGGACTCTACCATCATGGAACTCCATAAGCGTGGTTTCTATACCGGCTTGTGGACAGAAAACGGGGTAGATAAAATAGCCAAAGAAGTAGGCGTATACGGCTCCCGGTTAGCCAAACTGGATGTAGCCTGGGTAGGCCCTGGTTATAAGTTTGCGCTGGATGGTTGCAAGGCCGCTTATGAAGGCATCGAAAATAACAGCGATGCCAGGGGCTATATCTGGAGCGTAATGGGCTGGGCAGGTACCCAACGCTATTCCACCGTATGGTCGGGCGACCAATCGGGCAACTGGGAATATATCCGCTTTCACATCCCCACCATCATTGGCGCGGGCTTATCGGCCCAAAACGCCGCCACCGGCGATGTAGACGGCATTTTCCGGGGCAGCGACTCTACCTACGTACGCGACCTTCAATGGAAATGTTTTACGCCCGTACTCATGGTCATGAATGGCTGGGCAAAGAAAAATAAGCAGCCCTATCTCCAGGGGGAAACAAACACCGCCACCAACCGGAAATACCTGCGGCTCAAAATGCGGCTCACCCCCTATATGTATACCCTCTGCGCAGATGCCCATGCTACCGGCGTTCCTGCATCCAGGGCTATGATACTGGAATTTCCGGAAGATACGGTATGCCGTGGTACCGCTACGCAATACCAGTTTATGAACGGGCCATCCTTACTGGTAGCACCCGTATATAAAAGTGAAGGCAAGCGCGACAGCATTTATCTCCCTGCCGGCACCTGGTACGATTACTGGGATGGCACCGCCTATACCGGCGCCACCGTGCTGAATAACTATAACGCCCCGCTGGAGAAGTTACCGCTGTTTGTAAAGCAAGGCGCCATTATTCCTATGTATCCGCAGATGAACTATGATGGAGAAAAAAAAACAGATACACTCACGCTCGACATTTATCCTGCCGGTAAATCTTCTTTCGATTTATATGAAGATGATGGATTGACCCGCGAATACAAAAACGGGGCCTTTGCCAGAACGCTGATCGAAGCAGATGCCACCCAGGGCACACGTATCACCATCAACGCGGCCAGGGGCGCTTATCCCGGTATCAACAAACAACGCGTATACCTGCTCCAGGTACACCGTGCTACCGCTCCAAAAAAGGTGATGGTCAATGGCCAGGCAGTGAAAGTGTTCAGCAGTCAACAGGCCTTCGATAAAGCGGCTACCGGTTGCTTCTTTAATGCATCCGATAAAAAAGGTACGTTACATATTAAGACACCTTACCTGGATACCGCTGCTGCACAGCAGATCAGTATCCAGTAGCAATAATTGTTGCAGGAGGGAGGCCGGATCCAATGATCCGGCCTTTTTTTATAGCATTAATTTCTATCTTGTAGTAACTATGACGACCATTCCTTTACTACAAAGCCTATTGGGCCTGTTAGCGGGCGTTGCCCTCATTGTATTGCTCACGGCCCGGTTCCGGGTACATGCATTTTTTGCTTTATTGCTGGCAGCAGTATTGACCGGTTGTATATTAGGCCTGCCGGCAGCAGATATTCTCGGCAGTATCAAATCCGGCATGGGCAGCATTATAGGTTCATTAGGATTACTGATTATACTGGGCACTACATTGGGTCTGATACTCGAACAGAGTGGCAGCACGGCGGTACTGGCCAATTATGTATTGCAACGTATTGGTACCGGTAAGGCGGCATTGACTATGAATATGATTGGTTACCTGGTGGGCATGCCTATTTTTTGTGATTCGGGATTTATTGTATTAAGCGGATTAAACAAAGCGCTGGCACAGCGTTCCGGCGTATCGCTGATGATCATGGCTTCCTCTCTGGCCACCGGCTTATACGCCGTGCATTGCCTCATGCCGCCACATCCGGGTATTACTGCGGCGACTGTTACCATTCATGCCGAAACCGGTATGGTGATGCTCTATGGCCTGCTGATTGCTATCCCCGCGGCCGCAGGCGGTTATGTATGGTCCGTATTTGCAGGAAAACGTTTAGCCGCTCACGTTAGTACCGAAAATACTGCCACGCCAGTGGCTGCGGGACCTTCTGTAGGGATGTCGGTGCTGCCGGTGGCGGCTCCTATCTTACTGATTGCGGTACGCTCGCTCTTTAGCCTGGAAACCGGCGTGGCGCCATCTCATGCCTTAAAAACCGTGGCGTTGCTGGGCACCCCGGAAATAGCGCTCAGTGTGGGCATCCTGTTAGCCTTAACACAATTGAAAAATAAGGCCGGCGCTTTGCTGCAGGAAAGCGCAGAAAAAGCTGCCGGCATACTGGTGATTATAGGCGCTGGTGGGGCTTTTGGGGCCATCCTGGCCAAAGCCGATATTGGTAGTCACATTGCACAAAGCCCGGCAGTGGCCGCCATGGGGTTATTACTCCCCTTCCTCGTCACCGCGTTGCTCAAAACTGCCCAAGGCTCTTCGACCGTGGCTATCATTGCAGCCGCTGCAATTATGCAACCATTGCTGCCCATTATCGGGTTAGATTCCGGCAATGGCCGCATCATCTGTGTATTGGCTATGGGCGCCGGATCGATGATGATTTCCCATACAAACGATGCCTACTTCTGGGTTATTTCCCGGTTTTCCGGGTTGGAAGTAAAGGATATGCTGCGGGTATATAGTACCAGCACTATCGTGATGGCGCTGGTATCGCTGGCAGGCGTGTATGGGTTATCACGTTGCCTGCCGGGGATATAATATTATGCAGAAAGCGCCTGGTCCAGGTCGCGGATAATATCGTCTACATCCTCCAGTCCTACGCTCAGGCGGATTAAGCCATCAGAAATACCTGCTTTTTCGCGGTCCTCTTTCTTCATACCGGAATGCGACATAGACGCCGGGTGAGAGATGAGCGTATCTACCGTACCCAACGACACTGCCCGTAAACACATTTGCAGGCGGTCGATAAATCGTACGGCCGCTTCAAATCCCGCTTTTAGTTCAAAGCTCATTACCGCGCCAGGGTGGCGCATTTGCCGGGCCGACAATGCATAATCTGGATGATCAGGCAACCCATTAAAGTTTACTTTGGCTACCGCCGGATGGCCGTGAAGAAATTCCGCTACCTGTTGCGCGTTGCTGCAATGTTGCTTCATACGGAGCTCCAGGGTTTTAATGCCCTGGATGAGCAGGTAGGTATCAAAAGGATTGGCGCAACCACCCAGCAAAGTCGCGGTTTTACGCGCCTTCGACTGCATAAAGGCAATATCTTTTCCAATAAACACGCCGCCGATAGCGGTGCCATGCCCGTTCATAAACTTGGTAGTAGAATGAAATACGAAGTCAACGCCATAGCGGAATGGCTGCTGCAGGTAGGGTGTAGCGAAGGTATTATCTACACTCACTTTCACCTGGTGCCTGCCGGCGATGCGGCATACCGCTTCCAGGTCGACGCAGCGCATAGAGGGATTGGCGGGCGATTCAATATGGATCAGTTTCACAGCACGATTAGCCGACAACAGGGCATCGAGTCCTTCCTGGTCGTGCAGGTCTACAATTTGTGCCGTTACCCCAAAGGCAGGCAGGAAGTTAAACAGGAACTCGTGGGTGCCTCCATATAATGAATAGTGAGTAAGCACCTGGTCGCCCGCCACCAGGTTCGACAGCATCAGGGTAGCCATGGCGGCCTGTCCACTGGCATGTAAAATAGCTTTCAGCGGCAGTGAGCTGCCATCTTCTTGTTCCAGCCCCAGCGCTTCCAGTGCGGCAATCACCTCTTCTGCAACGGTTACTGTAGGGTTGCCGAAGCGGGAATAAATATAACCGGGGGCCGTACCCTGGAAACGGTCCATACCTTGTTGCGCATTATCGAAAGTAAATGTAGAAGTAGCGAAAATTGGCACCAGGTGGGCATTCTCAGCGATATGGGATTGCGCGGCATGGATAGCTGCGGAAGCCATGTTAGTATAATTAGTCATACAGTCGTTTAAAAGTTTCCGGTAGTGGTATAAAAATAAAAAAGTAAAATGAAATGCCATCTATCAAAGAAAGCGTTTGCAGAAAACCCCTAAATGCCCTAATATTGAGGGCAGCTAAACATTTTTGCCACCAATAACCAGGAACACGCTGTGAACATACCAGACGACAGAAAACTTTTTTCAGCAATCGCCCATGGAGATGAAGCAGCGTTTCGTTTATTATATCACCGGTACAATGCCTTGCTGATAGGCTCTGTCAAAAAATTACTGAAGTCGGATACCACCGCAGAAGAAGTGATGCAGGAAGTATTCCTAAAGGTATGGCTGCTCCGCGACACGCTGGCAGATATCGAAAATCCAGGCGGCTGGCTGTACACACTGGCTTCCAACAGATCGTTGTCGGTGCTCCGGCAACATGCCCGGGAAAAAAATCGGCAAGACGATATCATCGCTGACATTCCTGATCAGGATGACTTTTCTGCCGGCATTTATGCAAAGGAGCTGCAAGGCCTGATTAAAACAGCGGTGGAAAAATTACCGGCCTCCCGCAGGGAAGTATTTATGATGAATACGCAGGAAGGCAAATCCCGCCGGGAAATTGCCGAAGCGCTGGACATCTCTGAAAACACCGTTAAAAACCAACTGGTTACCGCCCGCAAATTTATCCGGGAATACCTGGAAAAACACACCGGCACCCGCCTTCCTATCTTACTGATTACCCTGTTGTCGAGATTTTTGTGATTTTTTTTCTGACGCATAGTACACTTGTTATTTTTTAGCGTCTAACCAGCAAAAGAAGGGAACAGTATCGTGGAAGCTAAAGATTATTATCGCTTTTTATTACAGCGTTATTACGAAGGTACCGCCTCCGCTGCGGAGGAAGCTGAATTGTTTGCAGCATTGCGTACCAATAACGACGACGAGGAATGGACCGCGCTCATCAACGAGCTGCATACCACTGCTATAGCCGATCCGGCCTATGATCCTTCTGTATATGAACCACAGCTCCAGCGTATTTTGCATGGAGAACCAGTGGTAAAAAAAATCCGCTTCTATCGTCGCCCTTATGTGGCGGCGGCGGCAATCGCCGGACTACTCCTCAGCACCGCTGCCTGGTTTACCTGGCGGCATCATACGCCACCGCCCCCCGTGGCAATAACGGCCAATACTGATGTGCAACCGGGAAAGAATGGCGCTGTATTAACGCTCGGAGATGGCAGCCAGGTAGTATTGGACAGCTTAAACAATGGCGTGGTAACCACCCAGCAAGGTACCCGCGTTACCCTTCAAAACGGCCAGCTGGCCTATGATGCATCAGCCGCCGGCACAGTAAGTTATAATACCATGAGCACCCCACGCGGTCGCAAATTCAGGCTTCAACTGCCGGATGGTACCCAGGTATGGATCAATGCCGCCAGCGCCATCAGCTTCCCTACCGCCTTTACCGGCAGCAACAGAACTGTTACCCTCAATGGGGAAGCCTATTTTGAGGTAGCACCCAACAGCCGGCAGCCATTTATTGTGAAATTAAATAATGAAACCAGCGTAGAAGTGCTGGGCACACATTTTAATATCAATAATTACCAGGAAGACGCCAACATCAGCACTACCCTGCTCGAAGGTGCGGTGCGCGTAAATGTACATCATCAACCAAAAGTATTGCAGCCAGGGCAACAGCTGCTGATCAATAAACCAACCGGCGCCACCACCCTGCAACACCAGGTAGATACCCTGGCCGTTATTGCATGGAAAAATGGGGTGCTTAATTTCCAGGATAAAAAACTAACCACCGTCATGAGCATCATTGCCCGGTGGTATGATATTGAAGTGGTATATGAATCAACGCCGCCAGACATCACCTTTGTAGGAGAAATAGGTAGTGATGTAAACCTCTCCAGCGTACTCAATTTCCTGAAAGATTCAGGCATTCACTTCCAGCTGACAGGCAGAAAAATAATTATAAAATCATAAAAAGACGTTTTTATCAGACATGTTATAGAAAAACAGTGAACTAAACATTCAACCATCAACAAGCAGGACACCTGTAATAAAAAACCGGAAGTGTTTCGACCCACCTCCGGCTAAGAAAGATACAGCTATGCAAAACAGTTGAGTATTCCATACAACAATCTATTTACAAGCCAAATCAATGCAAAGCTATGCAAAAAATTGCTCTTTGTAACCGGTATTCCCATGCGCCTATGTTAGGAAAAACATGCAACAGGAGCCGGTTTTCAACCAAAATGCTGTTAGTTATGAAACTGACTTTCTTATTATTAACTACCGCTTTACTGCAAGTGAGTGCCACGGGGTATGCGCAACTGATCACCTGGTCGGGACGCAATGTGCCGGTAGAAAAACTATTCTCGGTTATCCGGAGGCAATCCGGTTATACCGTAGTAGCCAGCCGCGAAGTACTGGAAAAAGCACATCCCATTACCCTGAAAGTGGAAAATGTATCTATACAGACCTTCCTCGATCTCCTGCTGAAAGATCAGCCGCTGAAATATGTGATTGAAAACAAGTCTGTATTCATCTCTCCCAGACCAACGACCTATAACAACAACAGCAGTCCTGCTGCGCCTCCCATCGAAGTACGGGGAAAAGTAACCGATGAAACCGGCCATCCGCTGCCCGGCGTTTCAGTAAGGGTTAAAAATACCTCCCAGGGCGTGAGTACCGCCGATGATGGTTCTTACACCCTCCGCATCAGCGCAGGAGGCCCTCAGGTATTAATCTTTTCTTTTGTGGGAATGGCGCCCCAGGAAGTTGCCGTAGCCAGCAGCGGCACATTCAACATAACGCTGAAAGCTTCCCTGGAGCAACAAACAGAAGTGGTTGTAGTAGGTTATGGTACACAGAAAAGAAGCGATGTAACCGGCGCCATATCCTCTGTACCGAAAGAAAGACTGCAAAATCTTCCCGTTACAAATGTTTTGCAATCGATTCAAGGAACTACACCCGGGGTAAATATCATCAGCAACAGCAGCAAGCCAGGAAGCTCTCCTGCTTTCTATTTGCGCGGCCTTAAATCCGTTAACGCCAGTAACGAGCCCCTCATTGTATTAGATGGTATCCCTTTCAGCGGCAGCTATAATGATATCAACCCCAACGATATCGCTTCGATCGATCTGCTGAAAGATGTTTCTGCCTCGGCCATCTATGGCTCCAGGGGCGCCAATGGCGTGATCATGATCACCACCAAACAAGGTAAAACCGGTAAGCCACAGATCAGCTATAATGGCTATGCCGGCCCGGAATACCAGTCCAACGTAGTAAAACAAATGAACGGTGAACAATACCGCACCAAAAACCACTGGTATAATATCCAGGCGGGCCGCCCCGATGCACCAGACTTGCCTTACCTATCTGAACAAAATAATTTTGCCAACGGAGCCAAAGAAGTAGACTGGCTCAAAGAAATTGCACAACAGGGATATATTCATAGCCACGAATTGAGTATTTCCGGCGGTAGCGACAACGTGAAATATTATCTCTCCGGTACCTACCTGAAAGAAGATGGTACCCTTAAAGGCTACCAGTACAACCGCTCCAGCATCCGCGCTAATGTAGACGCCAAGGTAACGTCCTGGTTGAGAACCGGCGTGAATATGTTCCTCGTTAATAACAATAACGATGGCGGTGAAGTATCGCTCTTTAGTGCCAATGCCCTCAGCCCTTACGGCACGCTTTACAACGCAGCCGGCGACTACGAGGTATACCCGATTGCACCGCAAACACTGTATACAAGCCCCCTGATCAATCTGTACGATCCGGCCATCAGTCGCAGTAAAAACATGACGGCCAGCGGGTATGCGGAAATAGCACCAGATTTTGTAAAAGGACTGAAATACCGGGTCAACGCCTCCTATTCTTTCCGCCCTAACCGCAGTGGCGACTATACCGGTCGCAAAATGGGCGATATGCAAGGCACTGCCCAGGTGATTAACGGAGAAAGTAAACAATGGATCGTTGAAAATCTTCTTACCTATACTACCCAGTGGAAGAAACATCACCTCGATCTCACCGGTTTATACAGTGCACAGAAAGACGAAAACTTTACCTCCCAGCTGGATGCCAATTCTTTTGTAAACGATAACCTCGACTTCTACAATATGAAAGCAGCACAGGTGCAGAAAACTACCACTTCCTACACCGGCAGCATGCTCTTGTCGCAAATGTTCCGGATCAACTATAACTACGACAGCCGCTACCTGCTCACTGCCACTATCCGTCGTGATGGCTACTCCGGCTTTGGGCCGGATAATAAATACGGCGTGTTCCCTTCTGTGGCGGTAGGCTGGAATATTCATAATGAGAAATTCATGGCGCAACTCCCATTGATTTCCCAACTAAAACTACGCGCTTCCTATGGTACTTCCGGCAACCAGGCGGTAGGCAGCTATCGCACCCTGTCGCGCCTTGCCACTACCAATTATGTATTTGACGGGGTTACAGCCGTAAGTGTAGTCCCCGATATATTAGGCAACAGCAAACTCAAATGGGAAACAACCTCCGGTCTGAACCTGGGCATCGACTTTGCTTTGTGGAACAACCGCCTCAGCGGTAGCATTGAAACCTACAGCACCCGCACCTACGACCTGTTGCTGAGCAGGAAAATACCGGCTGCCAACGGCTATACTTCTGTATATGACAATATCGGCGAAACGGCCAATAAGGGGCTGGAAATATTACTGAACAGCCGCAATATCCAATCCGAAAACTTCACCTGGCAAACGGCTTTCAACATCTCCTTCAACAGGAATAAAGTAGTATCGCTGTATGGCGATAACAAAGATGATATCGGCAACAACCTGTTCATTGGTAAGCCACTGCTGGGCATTTACGATTATACCATGACAGGCATCTGGCAGGAAGGAGAAGATGCTAAAATAGATCCCGGCGCCAAAGCAGGTTATCTCAAATTCAAAGACCTGGATAACAGTGGTAAAATAGATGCCGCCGACCGTTCCTATCTCGGCACACAATTACCAAAATATATTGCCGGCCTGACAAACACCTTTACCTATAAAAACTTTTCACTGAATATCTTCCTGCAGGATGTACACGGAGCGCTACGGGCCAACAACATCCTCGACAACCGTGATCAGGCAGGCATTATCAACCTGCCGGCTTCCATTCCTTACTGGACTTCCGAAAACAAGATCAATACTAACCCGGCCTTGTTTTACACCAATCCAAAAGGATATAAATATGCCCAGGATGCTTCCTTTATCCGCGTGAAAGACGTAACCCTCAGCTACAACTTCAACAAGCAGGCCTTACAGCGTTACAACATTTCTAACCTGCAGGTATATATCAGTGGCCGTAACCTGGCTACCATCACCAAATGGCAGGGATACGACCCGGAAACATCGCCGTCCTCTATTACTTCTTCCAGCACGCGCTTAAATAACGGACAGGGCGCGGGCCAGCAGAGCTCCGATTTTTATCCGCTGAATATGTCGTTGATACTGGGTGTTAATATCAGTTTATAATTTTAAAAGAGATGACCATGAAAAATTGCTTATATATATGCAGGATCTTAGTTGCGGGGGTATTAACACTGTCTGTTTCCTCCTGCAGTAAACATTTTCTTGACGAAGACCTTAAATCGGCCTATGCACTGGATAATACGCTGGTAGATGAATTAGGCTTCGAAGCCGCCAGCACCGGGATGCTTAGTGTCATGCGCAATGACTACGGAGATACGCAGGGCCTACTGGCCACCTTTTATGTAGGTACTGATATGGCCGTTACCGGTCAGCCGAATACCATACAGGCGCCATATGAAAACTACCAGAACCTCAATTCCCAAACAGGTTCGCTGAGCAGCATCTGGAACTATGGTTATAAATTAATCAATACGGCCAATGCGATCATTACCGCCTCGGCCAACCCGAAGGCAACGCTCACGCAGGCCCAGCGCGACTTATACAAAGCGGAAGCCTGTTTCTTCCGAGCGTATGCATATAACCATCTCTCTATCCTGTTTGGTGGGGTGCCATTGATTACCACGCCGGTAACAGCACCCCGCACCGATTTTACCCGGGCTACTGAAACAGCGGTGATACAACAAATCATCGATGACCTCACCTTTGCAGAGGCACACCTGCCAGATCCGGCCAGTGTAAAGAAACAGGGGCGCATCAATAAATTTGCGGCGGCACAACTGTTAGCCGAAGCCCTGCTGCGCGCCAACAAGCCTGCCGATGCAGAAGCCGCCGCCAAAAGGATTATCAATAGCAATTTCTTTAGCCTCATCAATGCCCGCTATGGCGTAAAAGCATCCCAACCAGGTGATCCTTTTGCCGATATGTTTACCTACGGTAATATGCGCCGTAACCAGGGCAATACCGAAGCCATCTGGGTTATAGAGCAACAATACAATATCCCGGGAGGCGCCTCCGCATTTGATCAGCGCCGCCGCGAGTGGGGACCTTTTTATGTAAACGTAGCCGGCATGAAAGTATGCGATTCCCTCGGCGGACGCGGCATCGGCAGAATACGGCCTACCAACTGGTGGACATACAACCTGTATGATAACGACGATATGCGCAACTCCCGCTTCAATATCCGCCGCCAGTACTATTACAACGATCCTGCTTCTCCTAAGTATGGACAACCCGTGAATGCTACCGGCTTCGATACCATCCAGAACATCTATGCCCATACCACCAAATGGTATGAGTTCCAACCACAGGATATACAGGGCGCGCAATCGTACAAAGACAGGATACAGATGCGTCTTGGAGAGACTTACCTGCTGCTGGCAGAAGCACAGTTCAAGCAGGGGCACAATGCTGATGCCGCCACCAGCATCAACGTAATCCGCAACCGCGCCCACGCAACACCGGTGCAACCCGGCGATGTAACGCTGGACTATATCCTCGATGAAAGGGCCCGGGAACTCACCGCAGAAGAGCTGCGCCGCCTCACCCTCATCAGGACTAATACACTGGTGGCCAGAGTACGCAAATACAATCCGAAAGTAGCACCCACCATCAGCGATTTTAACATACATCTGCCTATTCCACAATCAGAAATTGATGTGAATAAAGATGCCGTGCTCACACAAAATGATGGCTACGGTAAATAAATCATTGCCATGAAGAAATCATTCCTCATTTCCTTATTGTCTGTACTCCTGTTTTCACAGGGGTACGGACAAACAGGAAGAACCATCCTCCCCTTCAACGATGGATGGGCCTTCCGAAAAGGTCCGCTCATAGCAGAAAAGACACAGTCCGATACCAGCTGGCAAAGCGTAACCATCCCGCATACCTGGAATAATAAAGATATGCAGGAGGGCAAAAACTTTTACGCCGGCGAAGGTTGCTATCAAAAGCAATTTCCTGTAGCCACTTCACTGAAAGGAAAGCGCCTGTTCCTCCGCTTCGACGGCGTAGGCTCCGTGGCCGACTTATATGTCAACAATCGTTTCATCGGCGAGCATAAAGGTTCCTATGCCGCTTTCTGCTTTGAGATAACACACGTGGTGAAGTATGGAGAAGAAAATACTATCTTGGTAAAAGTCAATAATAAAGCCAGGGAAGATGTGCTGCCTGTCAACAACTTTCTCTTTGGCATTTTTGGAGGTATCTACCGGCCGGTCAACCTACTGATCACCAACGATATCAACATCACCACGACCGACTATGCTTCTCCGGGCATTTATATTACCCAGGAGCTGGGTAATAAAACAGCACAGGTAGGGGTAACTGCCAAGATCGAAAACAAACGCCTTTATTATACGCACGTACAGGTACAAACGGAAATAAAAGATCAGCAAAATAAGCGTGTATCCATTTCCGTTAAAGATGTCAACCTTAGTCCACAAGGACTGAACATCATCCGCCAGGAGCTACCGGTAATTCATCCGCATTTATGGAACGGGCTCAAAGATCCTTATCTCTATGCCCTCACTACTTCCATTATTGCCAACGGCAAAGTACTGGATGCCGTAACCCAGCCACTGGGACTGCGTCGCATCGAAGTGCAGGCGGGGAAAGGTTGTTTCCTGAACGGCGCAGCCTACCCGATGCATGGCGTTACCCGCCACCAGGAATGGCAGGATTGCGGCAATGCGCTCAGCAATACACAGCACAAAACAGACCTGGACCTGATACGCGAAATCGGCGCCACCACCATCCGCTTTGCCCACTACCAGCAATCAGAATACCTCTACTCCCAGTGCGATAGCATGGGCTTCCTGATCTGGGCGGAAATACCTTTCGTTAATAACTTCTCCGGGAAAGAAAGTGAAAATGCCAAACAGCAACTCACTGAGTTAATCCGGCAAAATTTCAACCACCCGGCCATTTACGTATGGGGTATGCACAATGAAGTATATGCCAAAACACCCGACGACTATGTGGCGGTACTCACCCGTCAATTGAATGACGTGGCTAAAACCAATGACCCTGGCCGGTATACCGTGGCGGTAAGCGGTTATGGCGAAATGAATCGCCCCGCCAACCTGTCCACAGACATCCAGGGTATGAACCGTTACTTCGGCTGGTATGAAGGCAAGATCGGCGATATAGAAGGCTGGGTAAAAGGACTGGAAAAAGATTACCCCGATTATAAACTAATGCTAACGGAATATGGCGCCGATGGGAATATTCATCAACATACCGATAGCCTGGTAACAGACTTTGACCCGGTAAGCGGGCAGGTATTTCCGGAAACTTATCAAACAGCTACACACGTGCAACAATGGGCAGTGATAGAAAAACATCCGTATATCACCGCTTCCTATTTATGGAATATGTTCGAGTTTGCTGTACCCATGTGGAACCGAGGCGGCGTGAATGCCCGCAACCTGAAAGGCCTGATCACCTACGACCGTCAACAGAAAAAAGATGCTTTCTACTGGTATAAATCCAACTGGAACCCGGCGCCCATGGTATATATCGCCGAACGCCGCAACAATATCCGTCACCAGGCCCACGTAAAGGTAGAAGTATTCAGCAACCTCGGGCAGGTAACCCTTCGGGTAAATAATAATGCGCCGGTTGCCGGTCATACAGGCGCTAATAAAAGAGATTTTATCTTTGATGATATTACTCTTCAACCCGGCGACAATACGATCACTGCCACCGGCGCCTATAACGGCAAAGCCTATACGGATACCATTACCTGGACACTTAACTGATCATGATGCAAAAAACATTCAGTACTATAGCCACCAGCGCCCTCCTGTTATTACAGCTGCACGGCCACACACAAACGAATCAAAGCATAAGAGACACGCTCCCGCTGGAACACGGCGCCCACCGCATTGGCAACAGAACAGATGCCGACATGGCCCGGTGGCGATCCCAACGCCTGGGGCAATTCATTCACTGGGGACTATACGCCATTCCGGGTGGCGAATGGAAAGGGAAAACCTATAACGGCGCCGCCGAATGGATACGTTCCTGGAAGGAGATGCCACAACAGGCATATGATAACCTGTATAAACAATTTAACCCGGTCAACTACAAACCGGAAGAATGGGCGCAGCAAGCCAGCGATATGGGCGCCCAATACATGATCATCACCACCAAGCACCACGATGGCTTTTGCCTGTGGCCCAGTAAATACAGTAAATATACCGTGGCTGCATCTCCCTGGAAAAAAGATGTTATTGGTCCCATGGTAGATGCCTACAATAAAAAGGGAATTGATGTATACCTGTATTTTTCCATCATCGACTGGAACCAGGCCGACTGGCGCGCTGCATTAAAAACGCCGGCAGACTCCGTTGCCTATCAACGGTTCAAGGTATTTGTAAAAAACCAGTTGACCGAATTATTACAGCGATACCCAACGGTAAAAGGTTTCTGGTTCGACGGCACCTGGGACGACTCCTGGAAAAATGACGGGGCATTTTCCGATGAGCTGGAGCAATACCTGCAACGGCTGCACCCTGGTCTCATCATCGGCAGCCGTTTACGTGCCGATGAAAAAGGCGCCCGCCACTTCGACTCCAATGGCCGCCTGATGGGTGATTATGAACAGGGCTGGGAACGTAAGCTGCCGGAAAGATCATCTGACGTACATGGTAACGACTGGGAAGGTGTAATGACCATTCCTGAAAACCAATGGGGCTACAACGCCAAATGGGCGGGACATATCAAATCATCCAACGAACTCATTGAAATGCTGGTGAAATCTGCTTCGCTGGGCGGTAATTTCGTGATCAACTTCGGCCCTAAAAGTGATGGCACTTTCCGTGCAGAAGAAGTGCAGCGCATGCAGGAAATAGGCCGTTGGATGAAGATAAACAGCAGCGCTATCTACGGTGGTACAGATGCCGGCTTCGCAAAACAGGACTGGGGATATTATATCCGCAAATCCGGTACAGACAGCGTGTACATGGTGGTTTGTAATGTACCCGTATCTGGCAGCTTGCGGGTAAAGCTCCCTGCGCAAACTACGTTGGTAAATGTGACTTCCCTGGAAAAAAATATCATCAGCGGAACACCGGAACTGATTGGCAAAAATGAATACTTTATTCACCTGGATCATAAAAACCAGGAAGCTCCATTTGTAATCTTGTTGCAAACCAGCAAGGAAAACCGGGATAACAGCAACTTTGAAAAAGCAAAAACCTGATCACGCAAAGAGGTAAAGGCGCAAAGCAACAAAGAGCTTCGCGCCTTTGCTGCTTTACTCCTTTGCGTGCCGGTTTAAAACTGTAGCCGCAAACTGCCAAACAGTCCAAAATTACCAGCATGGGATGCATTCTTACTATTGGGATATAATCGCCATACAGCATCCACACGGAAAAATTTAAAGATGTTATCTATCCCCGTACCTACTTCGGTATATACATTTCCTTTAAGAGAGCGCATGCCATAGTCCGAAAATTCAATATGGTTAAAGCTCCGGTTGCTGGGCGACATACTGCCGACTACCGTCTTCACGTTCCAGAACTGGCGCACACCGGTTCTCCGCATAAAAGGCAGCAGGTTTAACAGTTTCCGGTCGAAATGATGTTCGATATTAATCCCTGCATATTGGTCGCTGAAAAACTCGTACTTGTTCATCAGGCTAAACGACTGCTTATTGTAATAGTATGTTTCGTTGCCGGGGTGCATCTGCAATAACATAAAAGGCAACCGGTCGCCGAAGATCTTTCCACCGTACACCATGTAACTGAGTTGCCCCCAGTTAGGCAGCTGAACCTGCTGCATCAGGCTTACGTTCACCTTCTGGTAGTTATACCGGCTGTCGAGGATACCGGAAGGCGCCAGCGCATAATTCAGTTCCAGCACGGGTTGCTGGCCGCGTATCCTGCGTATCTTCCGGAAAGTGTGGATTTCCTTTTCTCCCGGTGCATAACGGAGATTGAGTTGCATCTCCATATTCACCAGGTTATTTCTTTCTTCTCCCTGGCGCAGGAACATTTTATGGGAAGGTAACGGATCAAAAGTGGTGTAGGCACTATGTGACACGGCTCCCTGTATGGAAAAAGTGCCGGCAATCTTCTTCATGGCCAGCAGTTTAAACTCACGTTGGCGTATAAACTTTTGTGGAATGCCATGCCGCCGTACCAGGGCGCCGAATATGTTATCCAGGGATACCTCTTCGCCGTTAAATCCGCGTTGGTTATTATCAAGATCGTCTTTATACCAGGAGGCAAAGCTCCATCCTGTTTTAGGCAATTCGTATGTTACCGCCATTTTGCCTTTCATGGCTTTGTCTTTGCTGCCGTAGGCCAGGTAGCCGAACAGGCGCAGATTCCGGTTAAATTCAGGCGTGGTGCCGAGGTCGAAACGTAATCGCATCCCTTCAATACGGTTACGACTGATCCATTTATACCAGGGGCCTATCTCCACTTTACCCAGCTTGATATGTCCGTCTACCAGGAAGGTGAAAGTATTGCTTAACCGGGTAAAGGCGGGCATCGATTTCAGCGTATCTACCAATGTGATAGCGTGCAGTTCATTTTTACTCAGGGGATCGGGGCGGTGCTGACGTAAGTATTCCTTACCTGCCGTTAAGGCCGTGTCTGCGATCAACACTTCTTCCGCTTTTTTATTGGCCATTACTTTGCCGGCAATATCGGGTGCATTTACCCTGATCTGTTGATATTGCGTGGTTTTCCGGCCAATAAAAGTAGTTTTCTCGTTGCCGAGCGGCGCCAGCTCCACAATAAATTTATCTTTCGTCACTACCCAATCTTTTTCATTCAGTTGGGCAAATTCCTGTATGATGTCGAGTCGTTTTACAAAGTTGATATCCACAGCGCCCGACACCGACAAACTGATTTTCAGCAATGCCCAGCTATGGCTGTTGACCCAGCAATCACCCGAGAAAAGATTTTCCCCTTCCCGTTTCGGCGTAAAGGCAAGATGGAAATAGGATTGTCCATTCAGCTGTATGGTATCCAGTCCTTTATAACGATAGTACCGGTCGCCGTTTTCGCTGACGGGGCTGATAAATTCCCGTTTGAATATCAGCATATAGTTGTTGTAGGTATTAATTTTCTGGTTGATGCCACCGAGGTATTCCATCACCGATTCATTTTTAATACCGCTGGTATGCAAAGCTTTGATTTCTTCCCGTATCCGGGGAGGTGTGCCGGCCACATAATAATCTGATACCGATTCGCCGAGAAATACCGGCAGGAAAGGCTTTTGTTCAGAAGTGCTGTCCACCCGATCCAATACGAAGGCAAAAGGTTGTAACAGTTTATTGTTGGCCAGTCGTTTCCGGTTAAAATTAGCCAGGTCGAGTTCCAATTTATTGTATAGTTCGGCGTAGTAGTTATTATAATGGCGGGGACTATTTTCCACTTTATGCGCCACTATTTGCCGCCACCAAACCAGGCCGCGGTCCAGCTTTGCTTTTACTTCCACGCCTTTGTTCATCGTAGCTTCTAGTTGCAGGATCAGCTCCGTATTGTTGTACGGATGCTGCATGGGCAGGTATTTAACAGCATATCCTACGTAGCGCGCCACCAGCGTATCTGCCGGGCGGCTACTTGGTTTCAGCTTAAATATGCCGGCATTGTCTGTCATACAGCCAAAGCCGGCAGCTTTCCAGTAAACGGTGGCGAAGGGCAGTGGTTCCTGCGTAAATTGATTCACCACTTTTCCGGTGATCCCAGGCGCAGTTTGTCCATATACTGCGCCCGAAATCCACCACAATAACAGGCACATTACGCCCTTGCGGGTACAGTTGTAGGTAAACGGCATCAAGTCCAATAATTTCCTTAAAAAAGAAACAGCACAATCGTTTATATGACGTGCAAGACGTCACTTCCCCCCCATACCTTTTAACTTTTTCCTATCTTCGAAAGAAAAAAGGTTATGATAGCATTCTTAGGCATGGGCCTCCTCGGGTCAAATTTCGTAAGGGCGTTGATTAATAAAGGGAACAGTGTGCAGGTATGGAATCGTACCACCTCAAAAGCCACTGCACTGGAGGCTTATGGCGCCAAAGCATTTGCAGACGTAACGGCGGCCGTGAAAGGTGCAAGCCGCATACATATTACATTAAAAGATGATCATACAGTAGATGAGGTACTGGCAGCGGCCGCTCCGGGGCTTCAACCCGGCGCCGTGATCATAGATCATACTACCACCTCTGCTGATGGCGCTGTGCAAAGAACAAAGGACTGGAAAGCCCGAGGCTTTACCTATCTCCACGCACCGGTATTTATGGGTCCGCAGAATGCCCTGGAAAGCACCGGGTATATGCTTGTTTCCGGCAACCAGGAAGTAGTGGCCACCTACCTGCCGGTACTGAAAGAAATGACGGGCCAGGTAATCAATTTTGGCGACGTAGAAGGGAAGGCCGCGGGCATAAAACTGATCGGCAACAGCTTTCTCGTGACCTTAACCGCCGGCCTCGCAGATACATTGTCGCTCGCCAAAGCGTTGAACATTCCTCTCAGTGATGTGACGGGCCTCTTTGGCGAGTGGAATCCCGGCAACGGCCTCGCCGCCCGGATAAAACGTATGACTTCCGGCAGCTACGACAACCCTTCCTGGGAGCTGAATATGGCGCGGAAGGATACGCAGCTGTTTATCGACGCTGCCAATAAAGCGGGCGTTCCCCTGGCGGTACTGCCAGCTATTGCCAAAGAAATGGATCAATGGATTGCCAAAGGGCATGGGCAGGAGGATTGGACGGTGATTGGAAAGAACAGTATTTAAAAGTGATCATAAAAGCAGGGCCTCCGGTATGATGAATATC
Organism: Chitinophaga sp. Ak27; assembly: GCF_012726295.1. Lineage (GTDB taxonomy): Bacteria > Bacteroidota > Bacteroidia > Chitinophagales > Chitinophagaceae > Chitinophaga. Next base: position 1,174,816 of record NZ_JABAOB010000001.1, read on the forward strand.
GGAGGCCCTGCTTTTATGATCACTGTAACGTTTGCGGCTAACTATAAAAGTGTATAACGAGGACGACTATACGTTAATCTGTTAATCTTGCTGTAATACTACGTTATAGGTAGATGGAATATAAGTAGTAGCCTTAGGAGTCGTAATCATCTGTACATTCATGCTGCCGGGAGGTGGTGGCATCAACTTATAGTGAATAATAGCGTCGGTCCCTGAAAACACGATACTGTTCACCAGCAGGTCATAACCACCGGTAGGTTTTTCTCCAGCTGAAAGCTCCACACTTTTCACTTTATCATTTACCGGTTTGGTGGTATACGTAATTACTTCTTTACCGGCATTATCATTTTCGGCGGCACCACGGTGTGACTTTACAAAATCAGCGGCGGCTTTCACCATTTTCGTAGCCTCTGCTTTGGTGATATAGGCTTTGGGCCGGAAGCTGCCATTTTCCAGCGTAACCACTTTGTACTTGCTGAGCGATTGTACGGCCTGCAACCCTCCTCCGGTAAAGGATTTTTCGTCTTTGATGATCACCCAGTTCATTGTTTCAGGGTATGGACCGGTAGACTTTATCGCTTCAAACAGGGCCAGGGCAAACTGTTCCCGGGTAGCCGGCGACTCGGGATTCAGCGAGCGGCCCGATTCTATGCCATTGTTGGCGGCAATAATCAGCGACGATGCATAAGACGCTTTATTATTCGCTTTCGCGAAGTAATCGGTGGCCTTAGGCTCCTTGATAAAGCGGATATTATCAATGTTTAATCCCAGTCCTTTTACAATAAGGTCGATACCACTGCCAAAGGAAATGCGTGACTGGGGCTTGGGGGCTACTGCTTCCACCGCTGCTTTGTCTTTACTGAAAAGCGCATCAGGGTGTATTATTAGCAAAAATGCCGGAATTGCTACTGCCATATATAGCTTCATAAATAGGTGTTTTTCGTGATGCAAAAGTAGGAATTTGTAGTTATTCTACTTTCATTCCCGATACATTCCTGATACATTTTAGCGAAATAATGAGCAGATCCGGCTAACTACCGGCAGTTTTCACGCCTAACTTAGCCTCTCTAATAAGCGCTGAACAGCAAGCATGAAGAAACGTATTGCTATTTTTTCCACGTTATGGCTCGGTCTTTCCTGGGGTAACCCTGTAAGCAGCCAACAAGCCACGAACTATATTTTTAACCGGGCGCCCTTATATCAAAAGCCTTTTACCGAATTGCCCATTGGGGCAATCGCGCCCAAAGGATGGTTGCGGCATATGCTGATACAGCAAAAAAATGGCGCTACCGGGCAGCTGGATAAACTGTATCCACTGGTAATGAACCAGCGCAATGGCTGGCTGGGCGGCGATGGCGATCAATGGGAACGAGGTCCTTACTGGCTCGACGGACTACTGCCATTGGCCTATATTCTGCACGATACGGCACTTATTGCCAAAGTTAAACCATGGGTGGAATGGTCTATCCGAAGTCAACAGGCCAATGGCTATTTTGGTCCGGCAAAAGACTATCCCCCTGAACCCGGCATACAACGGGACAATAGCCGCGACTGGTGGCCTAAAATGGTGATGCTGAAAGTACTGAAACAATACTACCAGGCCACTGCCGATCCCCGCATCATTACCCTGTTAACCCGCTATTTTCGCTACCAGCTCAAAGAATTGCCCCAGCACCCACTGGATCACTGGACGTTCTGGGCGCGCTATCGCGCCGGAGATAACCTGATGGTGGTGTACTGGTTGTATAATATCACCGGCGATGCTTTCCTGCTCGACCTGGCGGAACTCATCCACAAACAAACATTCGATTACACGCAGGCTTTTTTACATACCAATCTCCTGTCTACTCCCGGCAGTATTCATGGCGTAAACCTGGCCCAGGGCATGAAAGAGCCCATGATTTATTACCAGCAACACCCCGACAACCAATACCGGCAAGCCACCCGCAAAGGCTTCGACGACCTGCAACGCTTCAATGGCATGGCCCATGGCCTCTATGGCGGCGATGAAGCCTTGCATGGTAATAACCCCACCCAGGGATCAGAGCTATGCACAGCAGTGGAAATGATGTTTACATTGGAAAGTATCCTGGAAGTTAGCGGGGAAGTAAGGTATGCCGACCAGCTGGAGAAAATTGCGTTCAATGCACTACCCGCACAGGTAACCGGCGACTTTATGCAGCGGCAGTATTTCCAGCAGGCCAACCAGGTAATGGCCACCCGCCATATCCGTAATTTCGATGTAAATCATAGCGGCACCGATGTATGTTATGGCTTATTATCAGGGTACCCCTGCTGTACCTCCAACATGCACCAGGGCTGGCCTAAATTAGTGCAACACCTCTGGTATGCCAGCGCCGACAGCGGCGCAGCCGCCATGATCTACGCTCCCAGCGAAGTGAAAATAAACGTAGGCCCGCAACATACACCCGTTACCATTACCGAAACCACACAATACCCTTTTGAAGAAACGGTCACGTTTATGATACAAACCCGTAAAAAAGTGCGCTTCCCACTTCACCTGCGCATCCCTGCCTGGTGCAAAAAAGGAACGGTTAGCATCAACGGGAAAACCTGGCAGGAAGTGACCGGCAACCAGGTAGTACCCGTATTACGGGAATGGGCCTCCGGAGATGTGGTAACCCTGGAGCTGCCTATGACCATTCAACAACCTACCTGGTTCGAAAATTCGGTATCGGTAGAACGGGGCCCGGTTACCTATGCGCTGAAGATCGGAGAAGCGGTGAACACTGTTAAAAACACCAAAGATCCACTGGATTATGGCGATACTTACCAGGAAGTACGGCCCACCACCCCCTGGAACTATGCCCTGATAGCCACGCCCACCGATCAATTGGCAGCGCAATATAAGGTAGTTAAAACCGGGACACTGGCCGACTCGCCCTGGAATCAGGCTAATGCCCCTATCTCCATTACCACCAAAGCCAAACGTATTCCGTCGTGGCAGTTATATAACGACATGACCGGTCCCATCCCCTATAGTATTACCTACGGTATGGAAATGGGAGAAGAAGAAGAGATTACACTGATACCTTATGGTTGTACACAATTGCGCATTGCACAGTTCCCGGTAGTGGGAAGATGAGAAATCCTTACTTTTTAAATTTATTTATTTTTAGGAACCAGTTTCGCCTGCCAGTTAGTTTTCAGGTTCAGCTCCACCTCATGCTTGGTTTCTGACAACACAAAGAGGCTACGGATCTTATAGATATTATCAAGTCGCGATAATTTCGTGAGGTTAAACACTTCATAGGCCTCCATGTCTGCTACCAGCACTTTCAGCAGGTAGTCGAACTGCCCGTTCATTTTGTAACACTCCATCACCTCCGGAAAAGAGTTGATCTTTTGCTCAAACGACAGCAGGCGGTCGTGTCCATGCTCCTTCAGCGTAACGCTGGTATAGGCCACCAGGTTCTTACCCAACTTATGTTTATTGAGTACGGCAATATATCGCTGGATATAGCCTTCTGCCTCCAGCCGTTTTACTCTTTCAAATATAGAAGTAACAGACTTACCTAACCGGGAAGCAATCTCTTTATTGGTTGTCCTGGCATCTTCCTGCAATATGTCCATTATACACATATCAATCTGGTCAGGTATGAAAGTCATGGGCGTATTTTTATCAAAAATAGGAATATGGCTACTGATTCAGAAAAAAAGTCTGTTATAAGCATCCTTTTTAGTTTTCTTTTCGCTTTTGTCCGAATCCTTATCGTGGCACCGTTACATGGTCTAATTTGCTGGTAACAAAAACACAACCACGTTCGGAAGACTTAAGTTATCCTTCCATATTTTTTATTCACTAAACTCATTTTTACATGAGAGAAAGTATTGTACTGCCGCTTGAAGCGGTGGGCATGGACGCTATTGCCCTGGTAGGAGGCAAATCGGCCTCATTGGGCGAAATGATTGCTAACCTCTCCAAAGCCGGCGTAGCGGTGCCTTCCGGGTTTGCCATCACCACCAACGCTTACTACGAATTCATGAAACAAAGCGGGCTGGAAGAATTTATTGCAGAACAGGTGGCTACCGTCGATTTCAATGATATCATTACCCTCCGCCGGGCGGGGCAAAAAATCAGGCAAGCCATCAGCAGCACCCGGTTTCCCCATGAACTCAGCCAGGAAATTATTGCCGCCTACTATGCCCTGTCGCAGCAATACGGGCAAGACCAGACCGACGTGGCCGTGAGATCTTCCGCTACTGCGGAAGACCTTCCCGATGCATCCTTTGCGGGTCAACAGGAAACTTTCCTCAACGTAAGGGGCCCCGCAGCATTGATCGATGCCGTAAGAAACTGTTTCGCTTCCCTGTTCACCGACCGTGCTATCAGCTATCGCCGCAACTTTGGATACGACGATTTCAGCATAGGCTTATCTGTATGCGTACAGAAAATGGTACGTGCCGACCTGGGCGCTTCCGGGGTAGCTTTTTCTCTCGACACAGAATCCGGGTTTAAAGATGTAGTGGTAATCAACGGCTCCTGGGGGCTGGGAGAAATGGTGGTGCAGGGCGCCATATCCCCTGATGAATTTATCGTATTCAAGCCTTGTATGCAGGAAGGATACACCCCCATTATTGAGAAAAAAATGGGCGTGAAGGATAAGAAAATGGTGTACGGCGAAAGCAGCGATCAACGCACCAGGATTATCCCGGTGGAGAAAAAGCAGCAACACCACTTCTGTTTAAATGATAGGCAAATCATGCAACTCGCCACGTGGGTACGTTGTATTGAAGACTACTACTCTGAAAAGAAAGGACGCTGGTGTCCAATGGATATAGAATGGGCGGTAGATGGACTTACTAATGAACTGTATATCGTACAGGCCCGTCCGGAAACCATCCACTCCCGGAAAGATCATAACCAGATATCTTCTTTTGCCATTCACCATAATGGCTCCCTGCCTAAAGTATTGCTGAAAGGCATCGCCGTAGGCGATAAAATTGCCGCCGGCAAAGTAAATATTCTCTTTTCCCTCGACAACCGTTTAATTACAGGCAGTGAATTTAAACCCGGCGACATCCTGGTCACCGACATGACAGATCCCGACTGGGAGCCTATCATGAAAATGGCTTCCGCTATCGTTACCAACAAGGGCGGGCGTACCTGCCACGCGGCTATCGTAGCCCGTGAAATGGGCATACCTGCCATTGTTGGCTGCGGCGATGCTACAGAAAGACTCAATGCCGGCCAGGAAATCACTGTCAGCTGCGCAGAAGGCAGCGACGGGATTGTATATGAACATATACTTCCCTTCCGGGAAAACCACCTGGACCTGTCTACCCTCCCGGCTATTCGCACACCGCTGATGCTGAACGTAGGTTCTCCCGGCATGGCCTTCTCTTTTACCCACCTGCCCAACAAAGGCGTGGGACTGGCCCGGGAAGAATTTATTATCAACAACTACATCAAAGTGCATCCGCTGGCACTGCTCAAACACAAAGAGCTCAATGACCCGGAACTGTCGGCACAGATTGCACAGCTGATGCAGGGATATGACAACGAAGCAGACTTCTTCGTGAGTAAACTGGCTTACGGCATTGGAAAAATTGCCGCCGCCTTCTACCCTGAGAAAGTCATCGTTCGCTTCTCTGATTTCAAAAGCAACGAGTATTTCAACCTCTTAGGAGGTAAATACTTTGAGCCCACAGAAGAAAATCCCATGATTGGCTGGAGAGGCGCTTCCCGCTACTATTCCGCCCAATACAAGCCTGCTTTTGAACTGGAATGCAAAGCCATTCAAAAAGTAAGACAAACCATGGGGCTTAAAAATGTAGTAGTAATGATCCCATTCTGCCGGACTATAGAAGAACTGCAGGCGGTGCTGGCCACCATGGAATCGTTCGGACTACGCCGTGGCGAACACGGTCTGGAAGTATACCTGATGGCAGAATTGCCTTCCAATATTATGATGGCGGAAGAATTTGCCGCCCTCATAGACGGCTTCTCGATAGGATCTAATGATCTGACACAGCTCACACTTGGTCTCGACAGGGATTCCTCCCTTGTGGCCAATATTTATAACGAGCGCAATCCGGCAGTGCTACGCATGATCACCCACCTGATACAGGTAGCTAAACGTATGAAGGTAAAAGTAGGTATCTGCGGACAAGGGCCTTCCGACTTCCCGGATTTCACTAAATTCCTGGTATCACAGGGAATTGATAGTATTTCAGTTACACCAGATGCCGTCATAAAAACGGTGATGGCGATTCACGAGGCGGAGAAATAATACACCAAAACAATCGCGCTGATGCAATGCAGCCCAATTAACGAGGACCGGTATCAATATACCGGTCCTTTTTCCTATCAACGATTATCATTTCATCTGTTCCTACTATCACAAAATCCATGCTTTATACCACAAAAGTAAAGAGGAAGGAATACCTGCATATAAGCAGCAATATTCATTTACATAGGTAACACTACCTATATGGCAACATTACCCAGGTAAATGAACACTATTACCTATGCGCCTTACCTTTTGCTATCCCTAGTTTTGTGTACGTTAATATTTTCCATATACACAACAACAGGACATGAAAAAATTACTCACCATCAGCATCGTGTTGACACTGGCAGCCTGGCTGATGTGGGAACGGAAGCCTGCCACGGTGTCCGATCCCAACCTCCTGTTTTCACAGCAGGAAATGAAAAAAACATATGTGGAAATAGTAGAGATAAAAGAAATGTCTGGCGAGGTAAGGGAAGGCTATAAGCGGGGGCTAATGAAGCTGCTGAACGAGATGAAAGAAGTAGACTTCGGCGCCGAGCTTAAAGATGGCGTCCGCAATAAGAACGTATTTGTAAACCCCGAATACGAAAAGAAGCCTTACATCTGGAAAATGTGCTACTGTGCGGCTCCGAAGCTACGCACACCGTACAGCAATTTTTTTTACAGTGGAGCCAGGAACTGAATTAATGCCTACCTCGGCATATTGATCACCTCCAGGAATTGTTTCAAATAGGCGTCCCCGATAGGAATGCTGTGAGGGCCGGTAAAAATACGTTGTCTTTCTATGCTGTCTATTTTATCCAAAGAGATAATATACGACTTATGCACCCTGAAAAACCGGAAAGGCGCCAGGATTTCCTCGAAACTGCGCAGGTTCTGCAAGGTGAGTATTTTCTGGCGACTGGTTTGTATCGCCACGTAGTTGCGAAGCGCTTCCACGAAGAGAATATCTTTCAGGTCTACACGCACTATACGCTTGTCGGTGCGTACAAAAATATAATCAGTGCCGGCGGGCTGGGATATGGCGGGTGTACTTTTTGCCAGCACCCGCTGTACTGCCCGCGCAAAGCGGTCGAATGATACTGGTTTCAGGAGATAGTCTACCGCCTCCCGGTCAAATCCTTCCACAGCATACTCGTCATATGCCGATACGATCACAATCTGCAAGCCCGCAGGCGCCAGCTGCATCAGCTCTATCCCACTAAGCTCCTGCATCTGGATATCCAGGAATACCACATCAACTTTCTCCTGCTTCAGAAACTGCAATGCTTCCAATGGATGATGAAAGGCTTTCAACAGCTGAAGGTCCGGCGTTTTATTGATAAACGACACCAATACCTGGGCCGCCAATGGTTCATCATCTACCACTATACACTTTAAAGCCATATCATTACCAGTTAATCACTAAGTTACTATAATATTCATTGCCTGAATCCCGGATCTCCAGCTGGTGACGCCCCGGGTAAATCAATTGCAACCGTTTCTTCACATTATCCAACCCGATTCCGCCGGTTTTATCCCGCTGATGGCCGGAAATATGGTTATGCACCCGGAATACCAATTGTTGATCACTACACTCCAGCGTTATAGTAACGGGCATTTCCGGCCGGTTACTCACTCCATGTTTAAAAGCATTTTCTACAAAAGGTACCAGCAATAAAGGCGCTATCTGCTTATCCGGCAACCGAGCCGGGATATTAAACACGGCCCCCGCTTCACAACCGGTACGGAGGCGCTGCAAGGTTACAAAATCCTGCAGATAATGGATTTCAGCGGACACCGGTCCACGGTAGTCAATATCAGAAGGCTGATCCACCATGTACGACAGCAGGTCTGTCAGCGTTTTATTGGCCTTTACCACTTCCGGCGACCCCATCAACGCCAGGGAGTAAATGCTGTTTAAACTATTGATCAGGAAATGTGAGTTTAACTGCATCTTCAGAAATCCTGACTCTGCCTGTAGTTGCTGCTTTTGCAAAATAGCTCTGCGTTTATCTTCTGCCAGCCACCATATAAAAAAACGGTAGAAAAAAGCAGCCAGCACCACCAATACCCCGCTCCATAAACTGCTAATAGCGTACTCCGTGGCAGTAACGTATATATCTACCCGTTGCCTGTTTTCTATACGATACCCACGGTATAGTACATCTTTCGGAAAACAACCAGCAGCAATGGTATATTTTATGATAACGAACCCGGCAAATACCGGTAACAACTTCCCGACAAAAGATTTCCAGTTCCTGTTTTGCAGGAATGGGGTAACTACCCATCGCAGGTAAATATAAAACTGGGCAAAGTTGATCAGGCCAAATACACCATCGTTAATGTTGATATTGCGCATACTTTCCGCTGTATAATTTCTTAACAGCAAAAAGCTACCTACATACATTAATAGCATCCATACCAGCAGCAGGAGCAAAAATTCACGGATATGTGTACGCGTTCTATCCATGGTCGGGAAACAGCCGAATATGTTGATGAATGCTTTTTTGATGGGGCGCCGCGAGTGATAATGCTACCACGTGTTCACTGCAAGTCAATTCAATGGTAATAGAACCGGCTACCTCGTTCCATTGCTGCAAACCAGCTTCCAGGAACTGTTGCAGGCGTAGCCCTTCAATAGTACCCAGCGAAGCTTCACCCACGGTATGTAGCTGCAGGAGTTGCTGAGGATGAAGTAAGTTGCGTAGTTCCACATAACGTTCAAAGTGAGTTAATTCCTTTTTTAAAGGCACCCTTTCCTTCTCCAGGGCTTTATCATACAACATGTATCGCAACAGGTCAGACAAGATCAGAATAGCCTTGGTACCTTCGTGTTCTCGTTTTTGCTCATCTTCCAGCACGGGGGTGAGTAGTTGCAAATGATGCAACAACTGCCTGGACCCTTCCTGCATGCGATCATACCTGGAGCGGGCCTGCGTAGCCGCTGTAGCCAGCATCCTGTCTTCCGGCTCAGTATTGCGCCATTGCAGGAAAAGCCGGTAGCCATAGGCCAGCAGCGATACTCCCAGTCCAGTTCTGATGGTAGCTGGCAAGTATTCCCGGAAGGACATATAGATTTTAGGCACGCCGGTTAACGCGATCATCCGTTGTAATATCTGGTCGGGGAACAAGTAATAGCCCACGAGGAACTTAATCACTGCAAACAATAATATTATCAACAACGTACCCACTACCCCTTTGGCGTACTGGCGCTGCTTTACCGGCGATGGTAACCAGGTAAACACCAACACATAAAAAAGGTGAAAATTGATAAATCCATAGGCGACATCATGCACTAACACCCATTTCAGCCCAACAGCAGAAGGCCAGTTGACCCGCAGCTGGGGAAACGCGTATAGTCCCAATAACGCCATCCAAATGGCGAGATGTATGAAATAACGATATGACGATTTCAATAATATCATTGTTAACAGGGCTGAAGATACTATATGCCGCAAAGGTTTCGCTATAAAAATCCGCTTATTTTTTTCGTCCTTCCCATTGGCTGGTTCGTACTTTTAAAAAGGCAGGTCATACAAGATTTTACGTCCTCAGTGGCGGGCCTCTGCAGCTAACTGGCCTACAACGCGTTCATCCCTTTCAAAAGGGAGAATGTACATAAACGTACCCTGTATGTCCATTATTCGCGGCGGGATATACCCGGCGCTGTATTTTGCTGCTACGTTCATAATAACTTAAATCACTACCAATAATGAAGAAAGCAGTTCTTGCCTTATCTATGCCACTGGCCATGCTGGCCACACCTGCCGCCTTGCTGGCACAGCAAAACAATGTGGTAAAATCCATTACTGTTCATGGTAAAGTAGCGTTTACAGATCCCAAAGTGGAAGTCAACAAAGTATGGTTATCCAAGGACAACTTCAGCGGTAAGCCACAAGTGGTGGACTCCTGCGTACTGGGAAAAGACAATACCTTCACTTTTAAAATCAAACAGGATCACCAGGGCATCTACAGCATAGACGCGCTGCATTGGGACCACGCCACCTTCTGGAGCGATGCCGATGTGAAAGTGGAAATGAGGGGATATGATACCGCTTTCTTTAAAGTAAAAGTTCCGCACTACAACTATGTGGATGGATCTTATGACAACAACTACATCAACCTGTCGGTACTGAACAACGAATTATACTACCGCCGCATGATAGATGAATACAATATGGAGTATTACGCCAAAAAATACGCAGACAAGGATACTACCTGGTTTGATTATATGAAAAATCACAAGAAGTATAATCCTATGCGTGAAGATGTCAATCAACGCGAGGAAATACTGAACCGTGCCTATGCCGACAGACCCGTAATGGTATATGGTTTGCGAGGGATGGCCAGCACAGAGTCGTCTGCGCAGTATGACAAAGCCATGGCCGCATTGGAAAAACTGATTATCCGTTATCCATGGTTAACAGAAGCCAAACAATTAAAGCAAACCATTATTACCAACCGCGCACAAGCCATGAAGCTGAAAACCGGGCAGCCCATGCCTGCTGTGAAATACCCGGATGCCAACGGTTCACTTGCCGGACTGGAAAAATACAAAGGTAAATACCTGCTGGTAGATTTCTGGGCAAGCTGGTGCGGTCCTTGCCGCCAGGCTATTCCAAAAGTGAAAGAACTATACGAAGCTTATCACGCTAAAGGCTTCGATGTGGTAAGCATCTCTATAGATACCGATAAAAATGCCTGGAGAAAAGCCATGAAGGAGGAAGAAATGCCCTGGGAACAACTGCTCAGCGACAACAAAGATAAAACGATGGAGCAGTTCCAGTTTTCCGGTATTCCTACCTTGTACCTGGTAGATACAGAAGGAAAAATTATGGAGCGTTTCACCGGGTTCGGTACTGATACCGAAACTAAAATTAAAGAGGTGATTTCCCGCGGCACCAAAGCCAGCGCTCCTAAAGCCGCCGCTGCCATGCCTATGAGCAGCTTCTAAGCTGGCAAAAACCAACCACTTATATAAAAGGACGTCTCAAAAATAAATGAGACGTCCTTTTTACACTTTAAAAATACCCAACTGATTTGGGCGGCCAACAGATCTCGCCATTTAGTCAAGCACTTTCCTGTAAAGGGTTCCCCGTTTTAAAAATATTTCCCTCTCCCCACTACGTAGTTTGTTCTTCACAAACGTATTACTCTATCAGCTGTACATAATGTGAAACAATGTTGAATAAATGATTGATCAAGTTTATCAAATAAACTATCAATCGGAAAACCGACACACAGCCCTTCGGGGGCTGTTCCCGATAGCCTGTTACCATACTTCCAACCTTCGATTTTAATGACACGTGCAGGGTGACATCGAGACGTCTGTTACGCTTCGTCATGAAAACATCGGCCAGGATCATTTTAAAAAACCCTTATAATTCCACTATGAACATGAAAAAGATCTGCTACACATTACTATTTACTATTTTTCTCCTGGCAGTCTTGCAGGGCTTACATGCGCAAACGTATACCTGGAACCAGGTCCGGATAGGCGGGTCTGGCGCGCTACCCTCTTTTGTACCGCACCCGAAGGTAGCCGACCTCTATTTCATCACCACCGATGTAGGTACTCCTTACCGATGGAACAAGAACCTGCAGAGATGGGAGGATTTAATGTTATTCAAAAAGATGCCTGTTAACTACTGGGGCTGGGAATTTAGCCAGCGCTGTGGGAGTATTGGCGTTGATCCCAATGATTCTACCGGTAACATCCTGTATGCTACCGTAGAACACATAGCCGGATCCGGGCCCGGTAAAGGTACCAGTGCCGGCACTATCATGAAGAGTACAGACCGGGGCGATTCATGGACGGATTTGCATGTACCTATTTGGGTAAGTCCCAACAACACACAGGCTTATGGCGACCGTATACAGGTAGATCCGGCCAACAGTAATCGGGTATGGGTAGTAACCGACCAGACCGGTGCCTGGAAATCGGAAGATGCCGGCGCTACCTGGTCGCAGGTAAGTTCCATTACAACATCGGGCTACTGCTCCTTCCTCCTTTACGACAAAAGTGCAGGTACCATTAACCTCAATGGCGTAAATGTCAGCAAGCGGATTTATATTGGTCGCGCCACAGGTGTATATGTATCAAATGATGGTGGTGGTTCATTCAACCTGATGAGCAATAGCCCCTTATATCCCATCCGGGCTACGATTCATGCCGATGGGACCCTGTACATATCTGCCGGCGCTGAAAACCTGCCAAAGGGCGTATTCAAGTATAGGAATGGCACCTGGCAAGACATCTCACCGGTAACTTTAGAACCTGATCCGGTAAAAAACGACCGGTTTTTCTCTAAGGTGGCCGTAAGCCCTGCCAATTCAGATTACATCATTGTAAGCACCCGTGGCTCCTGGCAAAAAGATCCCTATTATATTTCCAAGAACGGCGGTGCCCTGGGCTCTTATACGCAGGGGCTCATCACCCGCGATAATACAGAAGCGCCGCATTCAGCGAATGATGGCCTGCCGTATAATGACCCAGGACATAATGCCATCGCGTTTACGTGGGATCCTTTTTATCCCAATAGGGTATGGATCAACGACCTGCTGGATATACTTTCTACCGATAACATCTCCGATGCCACTAACAACTGGAAGGTCCGTGTAGTAGGATTGGAAGAAATCATGGTAACCGGTCCTATGCTGTGTCCTCCCGGCGGCAAGAACGTTCTCCTCACTGCTACAGCAGATGTCGGCGGCGGTCATCATCGTTCCCTGACAGAGCCATTATACCAGGGTGCTGTTTCCAATACCGTGCTGCACAACAACGTCTTTGGCGCATTCAATATGAACGGTATAGCTTTCCAATATACCGATCCCAATTTTATCGTGCGCGCGGGCTCCGATGGCGCAAATACCTCCAACATCAGCGACTCACGTTCGGGCTATTCCACCGACGGCGGCGATACCTATACCCTCTTCCCAAAATCACCGGGTTTACGCGGACGTATGGCCGTATCTGCCGATCGCCGGAATATTGTCTGGCTCACGCAAATGGATGGCAATAACCTGGGCAACGTTTACTGGTCGTCTGACCTGGGTACCAGCTGGACTAAATCTACCGGCCTTTCTTCCGGGATCTTACCCGCAGGCGGGCAGTGGATGGTATATCCCGGTGAAAACCACCTGGCCTCGGATAAAGTAAACGGCGACTATTTTTATGTATGGGACCGGGGCGGCTTTTTTGTTAGCTCCGATGGTGGAAAATCATTCGCGCAAACCGCTGCCGCCGGGCTTACCGCCAATGGTGGCAATAATTCCAATGGCTCCGCTTACGCCACTACCTCCAACGTGGAAACAACGCCGGGAAAAACAGGGGATGTATGGATTGCCTATCACAATGAAGCCTATCCTCAGAACAGTGCGCTTTATCATACCACCGACACTGGTAAAACATTCGTGAAAGTAGGTGGCGACAGTATTAAGCCGAAATGGGTAGCAGTGGCCATGTCCGACACTACCCCTACTGCACATGTGACTTTGTTCGTCACCAGCCAGGCCGTTCCTATCAATGGTATTTACTACGGTGCCTTCCGCTCGGATGATACCGGCCGTACCTGGACTACCATCCTGGACCGCTTGCCGGGGGTAGCGCCAAGCATTGCTGCCGATAACAAAGGTAGAATGATTATTTCCGCCCACGGAAATGGTATCTATTTTGGTGCACCGATAGGCGGCCCTGTGCAGTCGGTCGAAATCGTCAATCCTTCCTCAGATACCATTGTAAAGGGATACGCCATAACACTGAATGCGAAGCTGACACCAACCTATCCTACCAATCCTTCCGTTACGTGGAGCTCTTCTGATACGGCAGTAGCAAAAGTAGATCCCTTCGGAAACGTAAAGGCCCTCAATGCAGGTACTGTCATGATCACGCTGACCTCGGTCGACGGCGGAAAAACAAATACGCGGCAGCTGGTCGTCATTCCGCCTACCATATCCACTGGTGTTACGATAGACAGTATTGTATATGGCACCATGAATACGCCTAAACAAATAGCCGTGGCCATTATACCGGCTAATACTACCAATAAAACCCTGCATTGGTCGATAGCGGATACCACTATTGCCAAAGTAGATGCCAGCGGCGTAGTAACCGGCTTTAAGACGGGTACGACTACCCTTGCTATTGCTGCGGCAGACGGCGGCTTCACCAAAACCGTGCAGCTGGTGGTAAATACAACGGTAATTGCCATCAATGCAGGAACTACCGGTAACCCGGCAACACCTTATCAGAATACCAATGTAGGTCAGTATATACCTGAAGGCATAGCCGGTACGGATAAATTATGGCATGCAGGATATACCGGCAACGTTAAAATTACCGCAACAGTGGACCTGACCCTGGTAACATCGCCTGCTCCCCGCCAGGTATATGAATACATGCGCATCTCCAGGTATAATCAAACACCGATGCGTTATTATTTCCGCAACCTGATTCCCAATGCCAACTACTCCATACGGTTACATTTCATTGAACCCAGCGATGTGGATAAAGCCAACCGGTTATTCAGTGTAAAAACAGCCGGCGATAGTCTCATTAACTTCAACCCTTACCAGGCGGCAGGCAATAAGCTGAATACCGTGGTGACACGCACCCTGGAAGCCAAATCAGACAACCAGGGTTTATTAGCCGTGTTCTTTTATCCAAATGGCGTTATCAACGGTCCATACACCGCTTCTATAGCCGCCCTTGAGGCAAATATTATCCCCCTGCAGGGAATCAATATTTATTCAGATAGCAGCAATTTGTATGTAAGCTATAAAGACACGCTGAAACTCACAGTTACACCAGCCAACGCCACTAACCGGAACCTGGTATACAAATCCTCTAACGACTCCATTGCTACGGTAGACCTGAATGGAATCGTAACAGGAAAAAAAGCGGGCACGGTTACCATCACGGCCACCTCCGCAGAAAGTGGCTTCACTGCTACCAAAACATACCATGTCATCTACATACCAGTTACCACGTTAACGTTAGATAGCACCTCCGCCAATGTATTTGTAGGAACATCGCTGCAGCTGAATGCAACCATCAGTCCGGCCAAAGCCAGCAATAAAGGCGTGATATGGACCTCTTCAGATACCACCCTGGCTACCGTTAGCGCCACCGGTCTTATCAGCGGCATCAAACAGGGCGATGTGATCGTCAAAGCTACATCGGCAGATAACCCGGCAATAACTGCACAAGCCAATATCCATGTAGCCAATGTACTGGCCACTGGTTTAGCGTTCCAGCCATCTTCCGTTACCATTGGCGAAAGAGATACGATACGCGTAAACGTTTCCTTTATACCCGCCAATACCTCCATCAAAAAAGTGACCTGGAGCAGTTCCAATGCGGCATTGGCGACCATCGACAGTGCAGGCGTGATCACTGCCCTTAAACAGGGTACGCTTACCATTACCGCCAATACGGTTGACAACTCCGGGGTTTCAGCCGCCGTGCCGGTAACGGTAGTGCCATTTGATTCCTGTGGCGGTATTCCCAACTATGGCTTTGAAAGTGGTATGGTTAACTGGTTAACCTATAAAGATACCACGCTCACTCCGGGCGCCGTATACGCAGTTAGTGGAAAAGGCCACTCCGGCGACAAGGCAGCCACCATGGGTTACACCACTGCCAAAACCGCTTTAAATGTACAAGGCGCCATACCGGTGAGAGGCGGCAGTATCATCGTATTTACCCAATGGATTAAAGTAGAAAAAGATGTCATAGGCTATCCGTGGTGGGCTGGTTATGGCGTTGGTTTCATTGATAGTACCGGCGCAGCAACGGGCAATGCTGGTTATCAAAAACAGGTGGATAACGTAGGAGCATATCGCGACAACTGGGCCCAGATAAGAGATACCATCAATGTGCCCGACAGCGCCACCGGGCTTACCTACTGGATAGCTAAAACCGGCACCGGCACCCTATGGGTGGATGATTATTGTATAGAAGTGTTAAAAACAAATAAATCGGCTGTTTATGGCATCAACGCCGGTACCACCAACACGCCTCCGGGCCCATATGCCAATACCACCTTTGCGCAATATGTACCGGAAGGTCCTACGGGTACAGATAAACTGTGGCATGCCGGTTATACCTGGGTACAAAAGGTAGATGGCCCGGTGGATGTATCTCATGTAGTTGATCCTGCTCCGCCACAGATATACGAGTATATGCGGGTATTCAAAGATAACGTAACCCAAATGCGTTATTACCTGCGCGGCCTTACGCCTAATGCAGTTTATGCCATCCGCTTACACTTCGTGGAGCCACAGGATGCACAGAAAAATAACCGGATATTCAGCATAAAAGCCACCAACGGCCTCGACAGCCTGACCAACTTTAATGTATACCAGGCAGCCGGTAATAAGTTGAATACGGTTGTTATCAAAACCATCCGGGCAAGAGCCAACAGCACAGGCCTGATACAGGTATTCTTCCATCCTAAAACAGGGCAGTATGATCCTTACAGCGGCTCCATTGCGGCGATCGAAGTACGGACGACCTTCCCCGGAGATACCTTGCAAAGTTTGAGCGAAAATTCCGGTACGATGGTAGTAGGCGATGACAAATTAAGTACGCATCCTACACTGGATTTTACCACCAGCATATATCCGAATCCTTCCGGTGGTGCATTTAATGTAAGGATGACCTCTTCTTCGAATGCTCCGGCATTGCTGATGATTGTTAACACCGCTGGCAACACCGTTTATTCTGCCAGGATAAATGCCGGCGCCTATTATCAGCTTGGCCAAAACCTGACACCGGGTATTTATTATATCCATGTCAGACAGGGTACACAAAGCAAGACGATCAAAGTAGTAAAACAATAATTTTCCCCGGCATCAAAGAAGAGGCTGTATCATAATCAAATGGTACAGCCTCTTTATTTGTGCTATTGTCTTAATTATCCCACCACACCCTCGTGCTCTGGATGGCGGTTTGTTGTGGTTGTGCATTTGTTATGATCTCGCTCTGCGGGTATAATAACCGCCGGGGGATGTCTATCAATGCACCGTCTACCTTCTGCAGTTTTGGGAAACCTGTTCTCCTCCAGTCGTTATACGTTTCAAAATTGAAGATATTAGCCACCGCTTTTTCTTCCATAATCAGCTGCAACGCATTGCCAGCCGTTAGTTTACGGCTGTTCACATACGCAGTCGCCGCAGCGGAAGTGGGATCAATACCCAATTTAGACAGATGAGCATTGATAGCATTTACATATACCGGCTGTGCCGCGGCATAACCGCTGGTGATCAGCAGCGCCTCTGCCTGTATGAATAGTGCCTCCGTATAATTGAATATATAATTGGAAGAGGCTTTGGCGCCGTAAAATGCAGCAGGGTAAGCATAGCTGGCCAGGTCGCCGGTGGGCGTACCAATTTTTCTACCGGTATACAATCCTGTTGCAGTGGCAGGAGCAATCATCTTTGATAACCGGGGATCGTTCCGGTTACGCAATGAATCTACCAGGGTGGCATTCATCACGCAAGTAGTTACCGGCGTAAAGGTGAGATACCAGATATTTTCTGCGCCTGCAGCACCTGCATAACTAAACTTAAGATCGTCGTCGTTGGAAGTCATGCCATTCTTTAAAGCGGCTATCGCATTTTCTGCCTGCGTTTTGGCAATATACCCGGGCGCTTTGGTAAGATGTATATAATACCTGGCTTTCAACGACCACGCGAGCTTACGCCAGGCGCTCATATTGCCGTTGTAGAAGTAGTCGTCACCAGCAGGACTTTTGGGACTGCTGTTCTTATCGATGTTGGCAATGGCATCGCTGAGCAGCGATTGGATACTTTTGTAGATATCTTCCTGTTTGTCGTACGGCACGGTGAAAACACCGCTGGTAAATCCTTTTGAATAAGGAATGTCTCCCCAGAAATCGGTGGCAGTACCGAGTGTGTACGCAGTGAGTATTTTGGCAATGGCCGCATAGTTCCAATTGTTATTCGCTTCTGCCTTTTTATTCAGAGTAATCAGGTTGTTGAGCGAGGTAACGTAAAAGTTAGACCAGTCGCCATCCATATCAATATTAAACAGCTGGTAACTGCCCACATAAGGATTCAGCTGGTTGGCAGCTATATTCTGTACATAGTTCTGTATAATGATCCCGGCATTACCGCCTTGTATATTGTCGGAAATATTCAGTTCTGCCGACGCCAGGATCAAGGACTCCTGCACATCCACCGGGTTGTTGGGATCTTTGTTTACATCCAGGAATTTTTTACAGCCCTGTAAACAAAGTCCCCCGATCAGCAGTATATAAAAAGACTTTCTCATGTTGATAAATTTTAGTGGTGCTGGCATACTAAAAACTGAATTTCAGTGAAAAGTTGATAGAGCGTGCGGTGGGCGTAGAAAACGCATAGATGCCCTGTGAGCTATTGCCATTGCCGTAGGAGCTTACTTCAGGATCCGCGCCGGTAAAGTGCGGGCTATAGATCCAGAGATTCCTGCCGGAAACCGCCAGCGAAGCGGATTTGAACGGCGTTTTAGCCAGGAAGGATGCCGGCAGGAAGTAGGAAAGACTCACGTTCCGCAATTTGATATAAGTACCATCCTGGATGGTTGATTCGTATTGCCTGGTCTGGTAATATGTTTGCGCATCTACTTCCACGTTGTTAGGCTTTCCATCTGCTTCGCTGATTCCTTTTATGACGATTTTGCCGCGGGTGGTTGTCTCTTTCGATGTACCGTAGTAAAGCCCGGCTGCTTCTACATCATTTTGCACATCGCCGCCTTTTTTCATATCGAAGAAGAAGGAAAGGCTGAATTGTTTATAGCGGAAGCTGTTATCCAGTCCGGCCAGCCAATCCGGGTTGATGTCTCCTACAATGCCCTGTTGGGGATCGACTACCGGCAATCCGCCGGCATCAATCAGCAGTTCCCCGTTGTCGGCGCGTTTATAGCGGGCGCCATAAAAGATATTGTAAGGCTGACCTTTGATGAGGCGTCCCAACTGCTCAATGCCTGGTCCCAAAGTCAGCACTTTGTTTTTGATCTTCGAAAAGTTGAGGGTAATATTCCAGCTAAAATCTTTTGATTTCACAGGAGTGGCTCCCAGCAATAGTTCTATTCCTTTGTTGGATATTTCTGCGGAGTTAAAAGTGGTATTACTAAAGCCGGTAGCATTAGAGATTTGTGAACCGGGAATGAGACCATTTTTGGAGCGCCGGCTAAAATAGGACCCTTCAAAGCTGATCCTGTCTTTCAGGAAACGCATTTCAAGCCCTGCTTCATACTCATTTAGCCGTTCATTAATGAGTGATGGGTTACCCAGCGCTGATGTCAGCAAAAATCCCTGTTGTCCCTGGAAGGGGAACAGGAAATAACCGGCATTCGTGTTCCGCCCGGCTTGTATATAAGGAGTAGATAACGCATACGCACCAACGCCGTCGTTACCTACGGTGGCATAGCTCAACCGTACCTTTCCGAAGTTAATGACATTGGAAGCCCTGGGTCCTAGGAACTCAGAAAAGATAAAACTGGCTGCGGCCGATCCATAAGGATAAAAGTTTTTGTCGGGGTTGAGCACAGAACTACCGTCGTACCTGCCGGTTAAAGACAGGTTCAGGAAGCGATTGTACTCAATGTTAGCCTGTGAGTAGAAGCCCACCTTCCGGAGCTGGGTATGGCTTTCTGTACCAGTAATAGTGGTACCGGACGATAAGTTGTTAAAATCCGTAATATTCAGTCCGGTGCTATTAATATTCATATACTGGTTGTAGGTAGTATAGATATTATTACCGAGCAGCAGGTTCACATTAAACTTGCCAAATGTTTTGGTAGCGTTCACGATCAGGTCATTGTTAAACTGCTGGAAGTTGACGTTCTGGTTCCTGATCTGCCCGGTGAGGCCGATCTGCGGGCTGGGATGTTCTATGTATTTATCGGACTCTGTATACATATCTGCGCCCAGTCTCTCGGTAATAGTAAGCCAGCTGGTGGGCGTGATATTGGCGGTAAATACCGGGAGAAACCTGTTAACTTTAGAATTGTTGCTGATGTTATCGAGCGTCCACAGGGGCATATTCCTGGAATTGCGATAGCCGCGCTGGCTGCCGTCTGGCTTGAACACCGGGTAAGGATTCCAGGATACCGGTTGCACCAGCAATACAAATAAAGGTCCGTTGCTGGCGCCTTCCGGCAGCCTGTCCTGGCCGGAGTTACTGTATCCCAGCTGGAAAGTGGTGCTTACATATTTTCCTATTTTGGAATTGTATTTCGCAAAAAAGGAATGACGTTTAAAATCATTTCCTGGCATTATTCCTTTCTGGTTAAAATAGGAGTAGCTGAGGAAGTAGTTGGAATTATTGTTACTGCCGGCAGCAGAAATAGTATTGTTGGTGGTGATACCGGTACGGAAAAAGTTGTACGGGTTATAGGTGGACGCAGGTTGGCCGTTTACCTTGAGTGTATCCATGCGGGGGCCCCAGGAAAGGCTCGTTTTCTTATCGGCGTCCTCCCCGTTATAAAAGATGCCGTTGGTACCCTGTCCATACATGGTTTGCCGTTCCGGTAATAGCGGATGTTCAAAAGAGGCATCTGACGAAAAATTGAATACCGGCTTTTTATCCACCCCTCCATTTTTAGTGGTGATGAGCACTACGCCCCTGGCGCCGGAAGAACCATACAACGCGGTAGCGGCGGCGCCTTTGAGGATATTTATATTTTCAATAATGGCAGGATCAATATCAGCAATACGGTTTACGCCGGAACCTGCTGCACCACCGCTGATATTACCGGTTTCTGTGTTATCTACCGGCACGCCGTCGATCACAAATAATGCCTGGTTTTCGCCGGTAGGAGAAGAATTACCCCGGATCACAATGCGGGAGGAGGCCCCTGCATTACCGGAAGAACTGGTGATCTGTATGCCCGGTACCTTTCCTGCCAATGTATTGACCAGATTAGGTTCCTTGGTTTTTAACAGTTCCTCCCCGTTCAGCTGTTGGGAGCTGAATGTCAGGTTGCGCTTTTCCCGCTTTACGCCCAGCGCCGTTACAACTACTGCATTCAGCGCGGCGGTGTTGCTGGTTAACGTAATGGCGAAGATAGTTCTGCTGCCTACCGGCACTTCCGCATTCAGGAACCCGATACTGGAAATGAGCAGGGAATTTTTTTCATCTACGGTTAATTTAAAAGTCCCGTCGGCGCCACAGGTAGTGACAGCCTTACCACCTTTTTCCCGGACGGTGGCGCCGATAACAGGCGTGCCGGATGAATCGGCCACAGTACCTGTAATCGCCCTCTTCTGTGCTGATGCAGCACGGGGGAAGAGCGCAAGAAAACATACCACGCATAGCGGTATGAAACATCGTGATACTGCTGATTTTACTGAATGTGCCATTTGATTAACGTTTGGTTGACAGTTGAAGGCTCTCATAGAATAGTTAGCACAATAAAAGTAGGGGTAAGCAGTAAACATGGATACAGAATAATTAACCGATTGTAAACGTATATTATCCCAAAATACCCAATAACGCTATAATACAAGTATGTTAACTGTCGTATTGACAATAATATAGATAAGAAAAGGGAGGGGTTATTATTTAATTGTTATTTTGATACTAATTCATTAAAACAAGAAGGAGGGCGTTTGGAAACGCCCTCCTTCATTTGTATCTTAAATGCTGCCAGCTACTACTGCTTCTCTTTCTTCCGGATTTCGGCAAACAACGCCTTAAAAGTATCTACATTGTCCTGTGTAGCCGGACGCACACCTTTGCGGTTGTAATAACCATCTATAAATTCACGGGTATTTACCCACATGGTTTCAAATACGCCAGGCATGCGTTCTGACAACGTACGGGAAAATTCTGCCCGGAGGGCATTTTTACGGGCGGCATATACCTGCTCCAACTGCGCCAGCGCTACGTCTTTATTCCCGCAGGCGGCAGGCAGCACCTGAAATCCTTTCACCGCAAAGTAGCCGGGAGTAGGCGGTGCATCCTCATATTTCCAGTCGCAGATCATGATATCCTTTGGTATCATATCTATCGCCCGGGCGGTATTATTCATGCTGGCCTGCCATGCCAGCAGGTTGGTAGTTTTACCATCTATCAGGCGATCACTCCACATCCATAGCTGGCATTTTTTTTCTTTGAGATGCTGATGCAGCGCAGTCACATAGGCGCCAAATAATTCCGCTTTGTCACGCCCACCGCAACGGGGACATTTATCATAGCCGATAATCCATGCTTCGTCAAGACCTACATGAAAGGCGTCGGCGCCGCACACATCAATCAACTCATCCATCAGTGAAAAAAAGATAGGAAACAAATCGGGATGCTGCGTGCAAACACACTTGCTGTAGAAGTCGAACATACCGCCATTTTTCCAGGGCACCGGCGGGTTATAGTCGGGCGACTCATCCAACTGGGGATAGCGCTTTAATAAAGGCCCTATCTCGGTTTGCTCAGATTGGTGGGCCAGCAGGTTCATGGTCGGTATAAACCGGATGCCCGCTTCCCTGCAGGCCTGCACAATCTGTTTCAGGTCGTTCTCTGAAATGGCGTTGTGTTCTGCCAGCTCCGGGTGCGACTTGAACTGGTATGCATATTCAATCCTGAGTGCCAGTGTATTTACGCCTTCTGCCTTCAATGCTTCTTTGATGAAGCGGCAAAGCAAGGGTACGTCCTGTGGAGCAGGTACGCTCAGCAGTAGCCCTTTTACTGGTAATACATTCCATTTAAAGGCGGGTTGCTGCGCGGGCGCAGTCAATGGCAGCAGCAAATATGCCGCTGCCAGCAGGTATTGTTTCATGATCCTTTTCATTACTCTGCTATTACTTTGCGAATCCGGTTATTGTTTCTATCCTGTATATATATTACACCGTCTTTATCTACCGCTACGCCCGTAGGAGCATAGAACAGGGCCGCAGCGCCGGAGCCGTCTGCAAATCCTGCTGTAGTGCCTCCAATATAGGTGGTTACATCCCAGGTAGCTATGTTGATACGGCGGATACATTGATTGGTATTCACGGAAGATCCATCCCAGGTACCATTGCCCGCTACAAACAGGTTGTTGGTGGCGTCTATAGCTAAAAACCAGGGATAATCAAAACGGGCAGCACTGCCAATGCCATTCACCAACCCGGTTTGACCCGCTGCACCGGCGATGCCATCCTGCTCCCAGGTGCCGGCCTTAAATTGCTTAATAACGGAGGTGCCATTTTCTGTAACAAACAGGTTGCCCTTATCATCTACTGCTACATCTGCCGGGTATTCTAGGCCGGTAATGATTTGTGTGGACTGCCCGTCGGGCGTTACCTGGTAAATGCTTCCCGGCTTTTGCGCATTGGCATAATACATCGTTCCATTTCGCTTATCGATCCCTATCCCCCAGGCATTCCCCCAGCATACCAGCGAAGAAGTACCATCGGGGGTAATCTTGCGGATCGTCCAGGCGATAGGATCCGTCACAAACACATTGCCCTGGTTGTCGGTGGCAATGTCCATAGGCAGCATAAACTGGGCATCAGTGCCCTTTCCTTCCAGGTACCCGTAAGTACCGTTGCCGCAAAGAGTAGATACCGTACCATCCGGTGTAATCTTCCTTACCCGCAGGTTACCACCGTCTGCCACATATACATTTCCCTGTGCATCTACATCCAATCCGCAGCGGTTATTGAAATTAAAAAATGCTGCGCTGCCTTTCCCTTCCCCATACCCCGCGGCGCCATTACCGGCCAGGGTAGTTACCTTATACGAAGTTTGATACTGGAAGTCTTTGGGCGCCGTCCCGGTTTGTCCATTGATGGTCACCGATATTTTTCCGGTGCCGGCTTTCTCCGGTATCACCACCAGGATATGATCGCTGATCACGCCTTCTATCAAGGCTTTCTTACCATTTACGGTAACGGTAATACCCGTGGTATCGGTGCTGAAATTGCTGCCGTAAATCAACACTTCGGTTCCGGCGGCGCCAGCCTCCGGCGTAAATCTATCCACTATCACCGGGGCATTGTTGTCGTGTACAAAACCTTTGTCTTTGTTGCAGGCGGTAGCTGTAAGGATCAACAGAACTACCTGCAAACGGTATATAATAGTTTTCATTTGTTATTTTTTTAAGGAGATACAAACCGTTACCAACCCGGATTTTGCTTAAATTCAGGATTCTGGCCACTGACCTTATCTATTTCACTCTGTGGAATGGGCAGCCAGTAATTTTTTGCGGGGTCAAATACTCTTTTCCGGATAACCGGGTAAGTATAGGTGATGTTACCGGTGCCGCTCACCGCTACACCATGTACTTCTTTGTTGTCCACCACTTCCGCTATTTTCCAGCGACGTACATCCCAGAAACGGTGATCTTCCAAGGCCAGCTCTATCCTTCTTTCATGACGTATCTTAGCCCGCAGGGTGGCCTGGTTTCCTCCGCTGTAAGCGGGCATGCCGGCCCGGGTACGGATCGCGTTGAGGGCATTGTATACATCGCCACTGGGACCAGCTGCTTCATTTTGTGCTTCTGCATAATTGAGATACAACTCCGCTGTGCGGATCAGTACCCACTTGCGATCGCTGGCGCCGGTACCGGCAAACAGGTCTACTGAAGGCAGCAGGTATTTACGTGGCCAGTAGTTGGTAGCTATCTGCCCGGAGCGTGGCGCATCGGCGCCGTTAGGGTCCAGTACCTTTCCTTTCCAGCTGCAGCCGGGATACAGGATGGTGGCATAAAAGCGCGGATCCCTGCCATCATAAGGCCGTTGCGCACTGTAGCCAGAACCGGGATCTGTAATAGGTAAACCAGTTGCTTTCATCTCATAATCGTCTACCAGTTCCTGTAATGGTGTAATGTTGCCATACCCGTTAGCACTACGGGGATTCATTTCCCGGTCTATACCGCCATCACCGAAAGCGCCGGGGGCGCCACGGCTCCAGATCACTTCCCGGTTGAAATACTGCGTAAAGATATCGCCGTAATTGTCGTACAACGTATATCCGTTGGCGAGAGCGGTATCTAACGCCGCTCTGCAAGCCAGGGCAGCAGCTTGCCAGCGGCCAGCTGTATTACCCGGGTTAAAAAGCGGGCTGGCATAAAACAACCGCACCCTTCCTTCCAGGGCCATGGCAATCATTTTGGAGGCACGTCCCCAATTGGAAGGACGTTCATTATAAGTAACCGGCAACAACGCAGCAGCATCCTGCAAATCCTTGATAACAGCGGCGGTAACTTCATCGATGCTGTTGCGCTTGAAATAAATACCCGATGGGTTATCGAAAGGATTCTTTTCCTCCAGCAACAACGGCACGCCACCAAAAGAGCGCATCAGCTCAAAGTAGTAGAAGGCGCGCAACAGCAGCACTTCGCCTTTTAAACGGGAGCGGCGCTGCGGATAGTTCGGGTCTTCCGGCACCAGGCTATATTGCGCCAGGAACTTATTACAGGCCCGTATTTTACCATAGTAATCGCCCCACCAGCTTTGCAACGGGAAATTAGAAGGGCTCATAGAACCGGTATTAAAGCTGCCAGCATAGGAGTCGTTCGCCTGGTTGGTTTCATCGGTAGCACTGCTCAGTCCCCAGGCAGCGCCAGGCTTGAAGATATTAGGTAAACTCGTATAAATGTTATTCACAAACCCCTCGGCGTTTTCGATATTGGAAAACACTTCCTTTTCGGTAATCAGGTCGCTGGGCTTTCTATCGAGATAATTTTTTCCGCAGGCAGCCACGCATAACACCAGCACCGCTGCGATTCCTGTTTTATGTAAGAACGTTCTCATGGTTATATTTTATCGCAGATGATTAAAGATTGATCGTCACACCAGCATTGTATACCCGCATAATGGGATAAGGTTGCCATCCCCAACGTCCGCCGGTATTTGATTCGGGATCAATACCCAGTTCTTTCACATTGTCCCAGCTTACGAGGTTCATACCATTCACGTATATACGTACGCTTTTCATCTTCACCCGCTTCAGCCAGCTCGCAGGTAAGCGGTAACCTATTTCTGCATTCTTTAATTTCACGTAGTCTGTTTTCCGTATCCAGTAGGTAGAGGACACGAAGTTATTGGCCATATTGGCCTCTGTCAGGTGCAGTGCCGGGAAAGTAGCATTGGCGGCATTCTCCGGTGTCCAGCGGCTTTCATGAAAAGGACGAAAGCTTTCGCGGTAGTTGGCAGTCAGCTGCGCTGAAAAGATCTGGCGCCCGCCGCCCGCACCCTGGAACAATACACTTACATCCAGCCCCTTATAGTCGAAGCCTAACGTGGCACCGAAGTAGCTGGTGGGTACATTCATCATGGGCAACATGGTTCTGTCGGCCTCGTCTATTCTACCGTCGTTGTTAAGGTCCTTGTATTTAATATCTCCCGGTATCACCGGCGAAAAAGTCTGCTTCGCGCTCTTGTTGATTTCATCCTGGCTCTGGAACAGCCCTTCTGCCACATATCCCAGGTCGTAGCCAATAGGATTGCCCACAGCACTCTGATAAGGATAAGCCAGCTTAGGTTCGTCCAGCTCCAGTATCCTGTTTTTTACATACTGGTAATTCAGCTTTGAAAAAACACCTACCTGGTAAATATTGGTATACAGGTTCAGCTCCGCTTCTATCCCTTTATTACGGATGCGCCCCATATTCCTGTTGAGCGAAGCGGTGATACCCATATAAGCAGGAATGGTACCGGCATACGTAAGAATGTCTTTACGCAGCTCATTAAAGATGTCTACCGAAAACTTCAGCTTATCCTTCATGAAACCCGTTTCAATTCCCAGGTTGGTTTTGGCGGCTTTCTCCCAGGTGATAGCGGTATTACCAATCCTGTTCTCATAATACCCGCCAACAGAAGATGCTACGCTACCAAAAGTAAATCCGCCACCCCGGGCGTAATCAGACATATACAACCAGCGGTCGCCGCCTATCTGGTCATTGCCCACATAACCATGCGAGAAGCGCATTTTCAGGAAACTAAAGGCCGACTGGTGCTTCATAAATTCTTCGCTACTCAGTATCCAAGCGGCAGAAACTGCCGGAAAAAAGCCATAACGCTTACCCGGAGGGAAGTTCTCAGAACCGTTGTAACCGGCATTAAATTCGAGATAATATTTAGCCGCATAGTTGTAAGCAATCCTGCCTACAAATCCTTCGTATACTCTTGGCAGGTTACCTGATTGGGACCGGTAATTACGGTTAAACAGGTATAAGCCGCTGATGGAGTGTTTACCAAAGTCACGGTCATACGTCAGTTTGAGATCGTAGTAATAATATCTTTCGCCGCTGGAATAGCCGGAACGTTGCAGGCTGGTGGCCTTGCGGTGTTGGGTATATATACCATCGCCGCCGGGCACCGACTTATAACGATAGGAGTCAAACTCCTGGTCCAGCGCGAAGTTGATGTCGCCATAGTTTTCAAAAGTAAACAGCCCTTTTACTTTCAGCCCGGGAGTAATGAAGTCCAGCTTACGCGTCATGGCTACGCTGCCATTGGTGCTATGCCAGTAGGCATCGAGGTAGCCGCCGCGGGTGAGCATACCATAGGGATTGTAAAAGTCTTCCCGCATGGTGCCGGAAGCAATACTCCCATTGGGATTGAGCCGGGGTGTAAGGCGGTTGGTCATCTGCGACAATACTACCCAAAGGAATTCGTTGTTGTTACGATCGCTGGAAGGACCAGTTCTGTTTTCCAGCCGGGAGGCCAGGTCTACCTGCAGGTCGGTATTTTTGTCGAGCGTAATATCTACGTTGGACCGGAAATTGAAACGGTCATATTTATATTTTACGCCGTAGATGTTTTCGTTAGCTCTGCGGTAAATAGGCTCCTGCCGCAGGTAAGACCCGGAAACAAAGTATTTCACATACTTGGAACCACCGCCAATATTGATGTTGGCCGTTTTTTGCGGGGAGTTTTTCCGGATCATTTCCTGGTACCAGTCGGTATTGGGATAATCATAGGGTTTCAGTCCTGTTTTATAATATTCCAGTTCCTGGTCTGAAAATACGGGAGGCAGTCCATCGTTTTTGGCGGCTTCATTTTCCAGCACGCCGGATTGATAAGAACTCAGGAAGCGGGGAAAGTTAGTCGGTTGCTGCAAGGCATACTGCATATTCACCTGGATGTTGGGAGGACCGTCTTTACCGCGTTTGGTGGTCACCAACACGATACCGTTAGCGCCCTGTATACCGTATAATGCCGTAGAGGAAGCATCTTTGAGGATAGACACCGACTCTACTTCGTTGGGGTCCAGCTGCCCGATGTTAGCATCGCCGCGGGGCAATCCGTCGATTACTACGAGGGGATTGGTAGCGCCGATGGTGCTGATGCCCCGAATAAACAGTTGGGCATCGTCGCCACCGGGGCGTCCGGAATGCTGCGCGGTAATGAGGCCTGGCAGGCGTCCTGCCAATGCATTCGATAAATTGGCGACGGGGCTTTGCTTCAGCTCTTTGGTTTGTACGCTGGATACAGCACCGGTAATACTCTGGCGGGTTTGCTTCTGACCGTATCCCAGTACGACTACTTCATTTAGTCCTGCTTCCGAAGGCTTCAGCCTGATCACTGGTAGTTGCTTCATCCCTTTTACCGGTACTTCTACGGCCTGGTATCCCAGGAATGACACGAGGAGTATGCCGTTCTCCGGCACGTTGATGGTGAAGTTACCGTCTACATCGGTGGCGGTACCGCGGCCCGTACCTTTCAGCTGTATGCTTACACCGGGCAGTTCCTGTCCGTTTTCGGAAGTTACCTTACCTTTTACGATGATATCGGCGGTACTTTCCGAAATGGCTACCAGTCCGCCTTCAAGCATCCGGTATCTGAAATTTTTAGTGAGTACCTGGTCCAGGATTTCCGGCAGGGTGGCCTCTTTGAAGTTTACATCAACCTTTTCATCTTTCGGAAAAGTTTTGTAGTTGTAGAGGAAACGGTAATCACTTTTCGTTTCCACCCACTCCAACAGCTTATGCAGTGCTATCTGCCGGCTATTGAGTGTAAACTTGCTTTGTGAATAAGCCTCTGCACGCACCTGTAAAACAGCAGCAGTTATGAGAATCAGGCAAAGCTTCATACCCAGGAATGTTTTTCGCGCTAAATAGTTGGAACGGGCTGTTTTTAAACACAGCGTTTTTTTCATACTTTTGAAATTGAACGTTAGACATTTGAAACAATGAGCATCCCGCACGGATGTACTTGTTTCATTCCATGTTTGGCTGGAAGGGACGCCGCACGCGTCCCTTTCTTTTGGCAGAAGGAGTGGCTATACCCACTTAGGTGGAACCCAGGTAAAATTTTTCATTGCGTGTTTTTTATGATTTGGTTGATTTAGTGATGCAGGAAGATGGAATCGCCTTTGACTGTATACTTAAAATCAGCTGTTATTTGTAATGCATTCAACACCTCTTCTACTGTTTCCTTTTTAAAAGTACCCTTAAACCGGTAGTCTGCCGGGAAAGTATCTGTCAATATAATTTTGCGGTTATACCAACGGCTCATCAGTCTTACCAGTTCAGGGAACGACTTATCTTTAAATGCCAGCTTGTTATCCATCCATACCAGTTCGCCCGTGTTGTCCCGCTCTGTTGCCAGCGCCATTTTTTCCACGATAGCGATCCGGTCGCCCCAATCCAGTACGCGGCTGCCTGGTGGTTGCTGGAAGGAAGCGGTTTTCTTCCTCAGCGTTAATTTTTCGCCGGCAGCCAGGTTTAGCATATGTTCCTCGTGGGCAATGGCAATACGCCCTTCCACCAGCGTAGCTTCCAGCGATTCGTCGCCGGTATAGGCTTTTACGTTGAAGCGGGTGCCCAGTACCTGCACCTGCATATCATCGGTATGAATAATAAAAGGTTGGGCATCGTTCTTAGTAACCGCAAAAAAAGCTTCTCCCTGGAGGTATACTTCGCGGCTCTTATCCATATTGGCTGGATAGCGCAGATGACTACCCACGTTCATCCAAACTTCTGTACCATCTGCCAGGGTGGCTTGTTTCCGGATGCCTTCGTCTGTATCGAGGGCCAATTGCCGGGCAGGACGGGGATAATATTTCCAGATGCCCACGGCAGTTACCAGCACTAAAACAGCCGCAGCAATACACCACCACCGGTGAGCGAGGGTGCGCACCGGCGTTTCCACCCAATCACCTTCCTTTTTTAGCCGGCCGGTGATGTCATGATAAACTGCCAGTAAGTTGGGCGATGCAGGTTCCCCATCTGCCGGGACCGCTGCCCTGTATCCTTCGTACCAGGCTTCCAGCGCGGCTTTCTCAGCTGCTGTACAGTTACCCTGCAGGTATTTTTCCAGTAATCCAATCAGTTGCTGATCACTCATTTATTTTGGTTGTCTAATGCTGTAGACACCCCACTGTCTTCCTACCCTACCCCTTTTTTTAAATTTATTTTTTGCGGGTTTGATACGTTGCCCCCTTTTTTTTATATCTTAAGCCTTCAAGCATAGCCGGCCATCTGACCTTGCCGGCATAAGTGGGAAAGAATGACCGAGTATATTGCATTACAGGATGAAGCATTAGTAATATTACTGGCGAACAATGACAACAAGGCGTTCGAAACCTTGTATCAGCGTTATGCTGCCGACCTGTATCGTCATGCCCACAATAGGTTTCCAGTACCGCATCTGCTGGAAGATATGCTCCAGGATATTTTTATTGCACTGTATAAAAACCGCCATACCCTGGGGGAGATAAAAAATATAAAAGCATACCTGTATGGCGCGCTGCGCAACAGGATATTCAATGAAATCAGGAATTCACTATTGCACCAGCAACACCATCAACATCTCCCCACAGATAAAATAACAGAAA
The DNA here is from genome assembly GCF_012726295.1 of Chitinophaga sp. Ak27. Classification (GTDB taxonomy): domain Bacteria; phylum Bacteroidota; class Bacteroidia; order Chitinophagales; family Chitinophagaceae; genus Chitinophaga. Next base: position 1,205,823 of record NZ_JABAOB010000001.1, read on the forward strand.
CGGCCAACACCTACGATGTGAAACTGTTGGAACAGCAACTGGAACAAGCACTGGATAAATTAACAGCACGCAGTCGGCAGGTATTTTTACTCAGTCGCCGCGAACACCTCAGTCACAAGGAAATAGCACAACGTTTAGGCATTTCTGTGAAAGCCGTAGAAAAACATATGGGAAAATCCCTGCAGGTCATGCGTAGCGAGTTTAAAGATTATGGACTGGCGCTGGCGCTGATCGTAGTAATGTCGCGGTAAAGAAAGCGGAAAACAAAAAGCTATTGAGGCGGATGGCGATTTCCGCAGATCCTTCGTTTCAATAGCTTTCTGCTTCCTGCTCAGCACTCATCAACGCCTGAAATAATGCGCATTCAACAGCACCATGGCCAGCAGCATCACTACCACTCCGGCCCATTGCACACCATTTACCGGCTCCGCCAGCAAGAGGTGTGAACAAATAATAGCGACCGGCAATTCTGCCGTCATGATAACGGCGCTGATACCTGCACCTACTTTAGGTATTCCCCGCGCAAATAGCAACGGTGGAATGATCGTTCCGAACAGCGACAGGAACAAAGCCCATTTGATGAGACCCACATTAAAATGTGTGCTCACCGCCAGCGCCGACGCATTTACCAATAGCACGCCCATCGTCGAACCTGTCATGATAATAGCGCTCTTCCGCAAGGGATGCAGCTGTTTGGCCACCCGGCTATTGGCGATCACATAAATGGCATACAGCACCGCGGAAGCACCCGCATAGGCCACCCCTTTTACCGACAACGTTTCCATACGCCCGCTGGCCAAACCGCTGGCCAGCCAGGTACCCAGCAGGATAAGACCCGCAGTGAGCCATTGCAAACCCGATGGACGTTTTCCAAAAATGATCCAGTCGAGCAACAACCCTATCCAGGTAAATTGCATCAGCAGGATAATGGCTACCGAAGCCGGTATATACGCTACCGATACATAATATACAAAGCTGGTAAGCCCAATCGTGGCGCCAGTAAACAACAACCAGCGCCAGTCTCGCCCACTCAGTTTTTCTTTACTCCGTTGATAAATCAAGGTAAGGCCCCATAACACCAGCATGCCTGTAAAGGCTTGTGTGACGGATATCTCGGCTGCGGCATACCCCTCCCGGTAAGCCAGCTTTACAAATGTAGAAAGGATGCCGAAGCTGCACGCACCGGCAAAAACCATGAATATATACCTGGTCATTATTTTCGTTTAAAACAATAAAAAAGAGAAAATACAGGGCACGAAGAATAACCAGGTCTGACTGACTTAGATATAAAATGGACATACTGCTGCCTGCAACAGGCGCAGCTGCTAAGTAAAAGAACGCTGGTTATTGTGCGGATACTACAACAACAGCAGGAGGAGGAGTACTTGAATAAATGCGATGCATAAAAAAAATTCCTTTGAAGAAGGCAAGATAATAAAAAAATTCTTTCCGGGTACAGTAATAGTATTATAATAAAAGGACCTGCCCTATGAGAGGGAGGTCCTTTATCTTGGGGTTATGCCCTGACGATGCGCAGTGCTTACGCTGAATCCATATAAAAAGGTGTGCCCGTATTGTTGCTTAAAGTGCTTTGGGCATTACGCCTGGCTGGGTAGCAATCGCGGCATCATGCAGCACGATCGCCTCCTGGTCGTCTCCTGCATAAGAAAAACGTATCCATCCAAAATAGGCCTTATCATTCTTTTGCATCCGCACCGCCAGCGAGCGTTTATATTGCTGCTTCCATACGCCATTCCAATGCGTCAGCTGGGTAGCGGGATCGTATATTTTTGCCACCAGCACCGGCGACTGATGCACCGCCCATACCAGTGGCGACTGGTCGGTGAGCGGCGCCCGTTCTCCGGCAGCGTAACTCGCCGGCAAACTGCCATTTAATAAAGTGCTATTGCCGAGGGCCGGTACCACCACGAACCGCATCTCACTTCGTCCATTCTCCATTATCAATGGTACCATCACAGTGAAGTCCTGTGCACCGTCTTTATCCAGGTCAATAGCAGTGGGGTGTGCATAAGCAATGGCACTATCGCCAAAGGAAGTATAGGTTTGAGGTACAACCGGCTCCGGCTGTTCTGTTGGTCGATGGCGGCAGGCCAGCATAGCCAGCAGGAAAATACCTGTTAATATGGGGCGTCTCATCGTTGATGATTTAATTATCAGTGACTCAAATTTAGCGGAACTCATACCGTCCAATCATAAGCGTTAATGATCATTTATATAGGCAACACTACCTATATCATCCTTCCATAACAGCGGTAATATGCTGCATCCTGCTACTGTCCAATGTTTGTACCGCAGTAGCATAAAGGCGCTCATAGGCAGGCGCCGGCGCACTTTCCTTTACCCGCTGCAACCATTGCGCTACTTCCTTATCGCTGTTACCTTTCAGCATCCAGGGTATAAAAAGATCGTTTTTGGCCGGAGGTATTTTCTTCACAGCAGCAGTAGCTATGGCCATTATTTCGTCATCGGTATAGTGCGACCATAAAAAAGGATTCAGCAGGCATTCTTCCTGGCTCATATGTTCCAGGTTAAAAGCAGTGAAGGCAACGAATTCATGTAATAGCGTATTACCTGCGGCCAGCAGCGCTTCCGGGCTATCCGCCAACTCATACTGTTCAAAAATCTTATGAAGATTCATAATCAGCGCTTCATCTTTTTCATGCTCCTTCTCGAAGTGCACTACCACGGCAGGCGCTATTGGCAACAGCATGGGAAATACATCCTGGTCTTCCAGGCTGGCATGTACGTGAAACAGTTGCAGGGTAGTTTTTATGGTGACTATGCAGGCATTTCCATCCGCCAGTATAGAAAAATCTGTTTGTTGAATTGCCTGTATGGTATCGTTTAATAAGAGCCTCAGACCTTTGTGCGCCTGTTTAAAAACATTGAACCGTAATTGTGCCATATCTTCAGAATTACTCTGCTACAAAAGTACTTCCGGCCCCCTGCGGGAAAAATGGGCATTACTGTTTAATTATATAGGCAGCAATACCTATGGCCGCCAGGGCACTACGGGCAGCGACATATCATAGCCGCTGGCATGCACCAGGAAGCGCCCCTGTAATATGCTCACCCGCTCACGAATATCCCTCAGCAGGATATCGTCCGCCATTGGTACATAGGGATCTGGCGTAAAAAATAAATGTATCTCTTCATTCGTTTTGCGCAAGGTCAGCGAAAAAGCGTTTACCGTTGGCGCAGGGAGCAACGCCTGCTGTAAGAGCGTTTGCACAATGCGGTAAATATTGATTTCATTATCCGGTGGAAAAAGTCCATCCATGGAATCTATCGACAAATGACAAGTGATACCTGCCGCAGCGGCCTGCTCTTCCGCCAGGCTTTGCAACGCCTGCGTAAGCCCTATTAAGTCGATCTGGTAAGGACGCAGCGAATAGGAAATATTTCTCACCTCTTCTATAATAGCCCCTACATTCCCTGAAAACTGATCCTGCGGCAAATCAATACCCTGCTTTTGTGCCAGCAACAATTTATGTTTGATCAGTATCAGCTTTTGTCCCAGGCTATCATGTAATTCAGTGGCGATACGCTTCCGCTCTTTCTCCTGTGCCTGTATCAGGTCGTGAGAAAAGGTAATGGCTAGCTTCAGTGCCGCCCGCCGTATTTTCTCTTCCTTCTGTTTATAATAATTGAATTTCTGCGCCAATGCGAGCGACAGGATAAATGCTTCCGCAATGGCTCCCCAATGCATACTGGTACGGGTGAGGAAAACATCCGGTAATATATCCAGGTCTTTCAGGTTGTTGATGGTATTTCCCAGCACAAAAGCGCCAAATCCGGCCAGGTAATAGCCTGCAGGAATAAATCCCCGGCGGTAACTGACCACGCCGGCTCCTATCCAATAAAAAAAGAACGGATACATGATCCATTGGATTACGGTGAAACCTGCCGCCCAATATCCCAATACCCCTAATGTCATCGGGATGACCAGGATTCCTGTCAGCCACCAACCTAGCTGGTAAAAACGGTAAGCGTATATTTTTGTCTGTAAAAAAGCATTGGTAAACCAGATACTAAAAAACGTACTTACAGGTATCAGCACTGAAGCGCTGTTCATCCAACCAGGCGTTTGAACGATCAGCGGAAGATACCCGTTATAAAAAGCGAGGTTCAGCCCCCAGCAAAAAACACCGCCCACATAAAAGAAATAAGCAGGTTCTTTTAACAGGAGAAAAATGAAAATATTATACACCATAAATGCTGCCAGCACGCCCAGCACAATGCCATTCAGCACATCCTGCCGGTGATTGCGCTCATACAATGTTTGTATATCCGCCACCGCCATTGATAGCCGTACCATATTATCGCCCCGTACCCGGAGATAATAGTCTGTTATAACACCTGCCGCAGGTCGCAGCGGCATAATTGTTTGATTTAATGCCTTACTGTTTTTGGGAAGATGGAAAATACGACGGGGGTGCTGCTGTGCTAATTCGTATAAGATCACTTCCTGCATCACCGGGGGACTAGCCAGCTGCAAATACCAGGAAGTATCGGTAGTATGGTTATCTATGCTGATCTTTACCCATACTGCTGCAGCGGTAGTATGCAAAGATAACAACGTAGAATGGACCCGGTGAAAGTCTCCTGCATGCTGCAGCACCGCCGTGATATCCATTTGCCGGCTGTTGTCCACATAATAGGAAACACCGTGCACCGGGTATATGCCCCTGTTTTCTAACAGCTGCACTTCCGCTCCTTTTGCAACAGGCGGCAAAGTAAAGAGGCCTGCCAGCAACAGGAATATAAACCGGGTACAGCTACCTATGCGCATATACTATTGTTTCCACTCAATTGCAAACCGGAGGAGGCTATTCTTCCCCGTCAACTGCAATTTTTTAGTGATGTTCATCCGGTGATTGGACACCGTTTTTTCACTGATATATAACTCGTCTGCTATCTCTTTCGTACTCTTATATTCTCCTACCATCTTTAATATTTTTATTTCGGAAGAAGTGAGTAAAGTGGTCACGTTATCCATCACCGGTTGCCGGCTGCGCTTCTGCGCCAGCAAAAAGGAGGTCATCTCCGGGCTGATATAGGAATGCCCACGCAACACCGCTTCTATTGCATACATGACATCTACGACCGCATTTTCCTTTAACACATATCCCATGACGCCTATATCCAGCGCTTTTAAAAACGCGTCTTTTGCTTTATGCATGGTCAATAAAATGACGGGCATTTCCGGTTTTAACTGTAATATTTCAACGGCGGCCTGCAAACCATTTTTGACGGGCATGTCTATATCGAGGATCACCACATCCACCAATTTAGTGGCTACGCCCTGTATAGCGTCTTGCCCGTTTGCCGCCTGGTAAATCACCTGTAGGTGATGCCCTGCCTCCACCACTTCCTTCAACCCCTTTAAAAAAATAGGGTGATCATCTGCAATTAAAATATTTACTGTACTCATGGTTTTAGCGGTATGATTATTTTAACAACTGTTCCTGATGGCAGATATGGGGTAATGTCCAGATGGCCCTCCAGCAGCGCCACGCGCTCGCGGATACTTGTTAGCCCCAGGCCCTTTACTTTTGTATCCGGAGGAAAACCTTTGCCATTATCCCGGATAATAATTTCCAACTGACCAGGCTCACGGCGGATACTGATAGCTGCCAGGGAGGCGCCGGCATGTTTAACAATATTATTCACCACTTCCTGCACAATCCTGTACAGGTTCATTTCCTGCTCCCTATCCAACACCTGGTCTATATTATCCACCGCGATAGTGCAATCGATGCCAGCAGCTTCCATCATTTCGGCCACCAGGCTTTTCACCGATTCTGTTAACCCCAGCATATCCATCTGGTACGGGCGCAGGGAATAAGAAATATCCCGGATCTCCTGTAATACATTGCCTATATCCTGGCCCAGTTCATGCGATAGCCGCTGCACGGTTTCGTCGGTATGCCCCCGCAGGGAAAGGGTTCTGTTCTTCAGCAATATCAGTTGTTGCCCTACGCTGTCGTGCAATTCAGAAGCGACTCTTTTCCGTTCCATTTCCTGCATAGTAATCAGGTCGCGAGAAAAAATATTGGCCTGTGCCAACGCCATCGCCTGGGTCTTTTCTTTCTCCTTTTTATAGCGGTTCAGTTTCACCGCCAGGGCAAAAGACAGTATCAACGCTTCCAGGCAAGGCCCTGTTTGCAAGGTCAGCATAGAAAACCAATGGTCCGGTATTCTTCCATTGTCGCGTCCATTAAAAATGAGACTGGTCACGATCAAAGTCACAAAGGCCACCAGGTAATATTTAGCGGGAGGATACCCTTTGCGCCAGCTCATCACGCCGGTATACAGCCAAAAGATAAAGCCACCGAACATCTCCCATTGAAAAACCCGGAAGCTCCAGTTGGCAATGCCCGTCATCAGCAATAGTACAGGAATGCAGAGCAATCCAATCAGCCAGGGCTGCCAACGGTAAATATGTGGCAGATCCCGGGCGGTTTGCAAAAAAGCGTTGGTGAACAGCACACTGAAAATCATAGATATGGCACAGGCCAGGGAAGCCAGGTTTAATGCACTGCCGGGGAAGAAGTCCAACAGGTATCCATTCCATATCAATTGTAAGATGGCACTGAAGAAAATATATCCTGCATAATAAAGATAAGTGAGGTCTTTCAACAGCAGGAATACAAACAGGTTATACACCGTTAGGGTGACCATCAGGCCAAAATAAAATCCGTTTCCGAAATCAATACGATGATTGGTTTCATACAACCGTTCCATCGTGGCGATACGCACCGGGATACGCAGGGTATTGTTGCTGGTCGCCCGCAGGTATATACGGGTAACCGTATCCGGCGCCAGGTGGAGGGGAAAGATCAGGTCATTTACTTTCACCGGCCGTGCAGCAAACCCATGATCATCTACCGCTACCTGCATATGCCGGGTACCGGTGGTGTCCTTAAGGTATACATCCACCGTATGTAACACCGGAGCCGCTATTTCCACGCACCAGTTATTCCGCCCGGTTTGATTGACCACATCAAAATAAATCCAGGCTGCATCGGTAGTAACGCCCAGTGCCACCACCGCCTGCGGTGAAGGGGCAAAGGGGGCCGACTGCACCGCGGTAATATCCATGTTCTTGCCGGCATCGCGGAAGAGCGCGGGGTACGTTAAAGTATATATACTGTCGGTATTACGGAGCGTCAGACCCTGCCCGCAAGTGTGGGCACTGATAAATACGATCATCAGTATCATCAAAGTGATATGCCTGGTATAAGCGGATAACATGTGGTCACGCAAAGCTATCGCGGAAACAGTACCTGGAATATAGGTAGTACTGCCCATCTGCGGGCACATTAAATGTAGTAAAAAAAGGAGTATGATAAAACATGGGGCAACTGCTATATCACAAATCATTTAAGAAACAACCGGCTGTATGTAGTGCATTTTGCAGATATGATACAATGTTCATAACCCACGTAAAAATGTGCGTTTCTTGTGAAAATCTTCCCTGATTCCTTTTAAACTTACGCCAAAATAAGTATGTTGTTAACAAAGAATTTACAATTGATAATCTGCATTCCTCTACCTTGAATGCGGCAAGATGGAAAACCTGCCCCGATTTGAAACAATCAACCTGGAAAAAAATAGGATTATGAAAAATGTATTACCCAGGACCGAGCACTATTGTACTGATATGAATAAAGCAGACGACCCCACCGCAAGAGTGGTTTCCATTATTAATTCACTGGCCGTTGGCGCCAGTCTGCTGGCCTTTGCACTGGGCTGCATATTATACTATATGACTGGTTACAAAATCATCCTGTACCCGGCCATGATAGAAAGTGCGTTGTTCTTATCAGTATTACTGGTAACCAGGTATAGCCGGCCCGAATACGGGCAACAGCTGATGTTTCTCCTGCACAGCCTGGCCATCTGGTACTTTGGCATACTGCTGGGCCCTGCTTCCCAAATCTACCTCTTTGCCCCCTTCCTGGTGTTTTGCGTATTCCTTGTCTTCCATACGGCATTACTGCAAACCCTTGTTATCACGGCAAGTGCTGCTGCCTTACTACTGGTAGAATTAAACTACCGGCACCCGGTCATTGCCGGCCTTCCGCTGGACAAAGCATCCAACGATGCCCTCCACTGGCTCGCTATATTTGCCGCCACCTTCCTCAATGGTACCGCACTCTATTACTTTACGAAAGAAAGCCGCTTCCGGAATAGACAGTTGCAGGCATTGGTAAACCAACTTGACAAAACCAACCAGGCCATGCGGATTTATGTACGGGAAACTACCCACGAAATAAGGTCTCCCCTCAATGTGGTCAACAGCATTCTCCAAAACTATATTGAAACGGCCGACAAGGAAAAAAATACCGTCCAGGTAGGCATTGCTCACCTGGAAGCTGTACACTTTGCCTGCCAGGATATGCAGCTGGTCATCAGCAATGCGCTGGGCTGGTCCAGGATTGAAGCGGGGAAAGATGAAATCAACAAGTCACCCTTCCACTTCACTGACTGGATACTGCAACTCTGCGATACTTACGAATACCTTGCTAAAAGAAGATCCGTACATATCAATATCGCCTTCAGCGACCAGGTGCCTGAATATATCCTGGCTGATAAATCCAAACTACGCACCATCATCACCAACCTGCTAAGCAATGCGATCAAGTTTACCAAAGCACGCTCCATTATCACCGTGAAAGCCGTTGTCAAAAACCAACAGCTGATCTTCTCGGTCACCGACCAGGGCACGGGCATCCCGGTCGACAGGAAAGAACATATCTTTGATCCCTACGTCACTGAAATGGGACAACATACAGAGTCCAGTGGCCTCGGCCTGCCTATCGCCAGGCATATCGCCCGGATGATGGGGGGCGATCTGACCGCTACCGATAACCCGGAAGGCGGCAGCATCTTTACCCTGGTAATGCCCCTGGAAGTCTCCGCTCCTCCGCTTAGCGCCGGCAACAACATCGACTATGGCCGCCTAAATGGTATGAAAGTATTGGTAGTAGACGATGACCCGCTGAATCACCTCGCCTTCTCCCTCGCCCTCAAACGACTGGGCGTGGAAGTAATACTGGCCGACACCGGCCATCAGGGCTTTACCAAAGCCCGCATCCATGAACCAGACGCCATCCTTATGGATATGATCATGCCGCATGTAGGCGGCGTGGAAATGCTGGCACAATTCAAGGCAGATAAAAAACTGCGACAAATACCTTTTATCCTGGTGTCCGGTAACAGTTTTAATGAAGTAAAAGAAGAAGTCACCGCCGCAGGAGCCGACGGATTTCTAAGTAAACCAGTAAATATCGAACAACTGTACACTACCCTGAAAGAACTGGTAGTCATGGCTTAGCAGCGGCTACATCGCTAACTTCAGCCGCCACGTGGCCCTGGCACGCCCCACACTGCGCATTTGCTGCAACTGCCCCTCGGTAGCTACATCCAGCAACCGGGGAAGCGCTGTTAACCGCGCATGTTCCCGCACTGCCATCTTATCTACCACAAATCCCATACTATTGAAAAAAGATTCCGCTTGGTCAAAACTATCAAACTTGTTTTCATGGATCTGGTGCTGCCGGTAAAATTCCTGCCACTCCTTGCTACGCTGCATATCCATCTTCCGCTCGTCTGTCTTGATATAAATATCTCCCGTGATCCAGTATCCACCACGTTGCTCCAGCACCCGGCGGATAATACCGCACAGCTGCTCCTTTTCCGCGATACTGAGATACATCAGCAACCCTTCATTCACAATCGCCAGCGCTCCTGCCGGGAAATGCGCTACCACCTGCGAAAACGCCGCTTCATCCAAAGCATTTAACGGCAGCAACTCCAGCGTACCCGTGGTAGACACCGAATCTAAAGCACTTACCAGTTGCTTTTTAAGCCGGATAATATCCGGCAGGTCGGTATCCACATAATAATAACCCGGCTGCTGCATCATCGCCAATCCACGGAAAGAAAAACCTGAAGACAACTCCAAAACATTCCGCAGGGGCAGCCCCGCCAGCAGCTGGTCAATACTCCAGTAACGATCCTCGAAATGTAATACCCCCGCCCACATGGCCAGGTCTCTGCTGTTGAAATCGGGTGCGTAAGGGTCAGGCGACAGGATCAGCTGTGCTGCTTCTTTCATAAATGGGATAGTGGTCATCCCTTTCAGTAACAACAGCGCTCTGGCTGTGGGGCTAATACTGCTGTAATCACGTGGCGTGGCTTCCATACGTATGATTTAGTATATAAAGATACTAATATCATCCAGCTAAAAAATCAGCATAAAAATCCGGTATCGGACTTTGTCGGATAGCCATCACGGTTTCACTCACCGGGTAAGCAATCTTACGGATCACCGGCGTAATCTTACCCGGTGTAATTGTCAGTTGCAAATAAGCTGCTAAACGATCCACTTCCTTCGACCGCCCCACCGATCCCGCATTGATGATCATCTTTCCCGGTACAGACAAGGGTCGTACATACGATAAGTGTGTATGCCCCGTAATCAGCACGTCAGCCTGATGTGTTGCCATCATATCCAGGATATCATTTTCATCATGTTGTTCATAAAGGTACTCATCATTGCTGCGGGGACTTCCATGTACAAGCAACAATGTAAATGATGCAAAAACAAGTCGCAGGTGCCCGGGCAAACTCCCCAGGAAAGCACGGTTGTTGGCAGTAATGGTTGTCTTGGTATGAGCAATGGCTCTAATACGGGCCTCCCGTTCTTCTTCGCCATGTTTGCTCAATGGCAGCACCGGGTGATCAAAAGCAATACGTTCATCGTGGTTCCCCATGATAACCGGAATACACCGCTGCCGCACCAGGTCAATTACTTCATTATGCCAGGGCGCCGCATCCGTCAGATCCCCCAGGCAATATACCTGGTCGGCCCCAAACCGGGCTATATCTTCCAATACTGCCCGCAAGGCGGGCAGGTTCGCATGAATATCACTCAGGATAGCTACCTTCAACATCTCGCTTTTCTTTAAAACCTGCGCAACGTTACAACTTAATGTTTCCCCGTCAAACAGGTTGTCTAAAAAACACCACGCATAATTGTAATAATACCATTTGCCAACTTTACAAGACCGCAAGAACCGGGTTTTTCCGCCGTTCTGTTACGGCTAATTTTACTTCACATTAAATGATAAACAGATGAAAACGATTACGGAAAGATTGCTGGCACATTCCTGGCCGGATACTACGGCACAATTGCTGGAACAGGGATATGCCGTAGTGAACCGGGTACTAACGCCTGAAGAATGTGAAACGCTTATCCATGCCTACCAGGCTGATCATACTTATCGCAAAACAATTGTCATGGAACGCTACCGTTTTGGCAAAGGAGAATATAAATACTTCCAATATCCCCTTCCAGGCCTCATCAACAGTATCCGGGAAACAGTATACCCTTTTATTGCCCCCGTAGCCGACAAGTGGATGGAACTGTTGCAGTTACCTGGCCGGTTTCCGGCGGCGCATGCGGATCTAAAAGCATATTGCCACGCCCACGGCCAAACGCAGCCAACGGTGCTCATATTGAAATATGGCGCCGGCGGATTCAATACCCTGCATCAGGATCTGTACGGTGATATTTATTTCCCGATGCAGCTGGTTATTTTTTTGAATGAACCGGGAGAAGATTATACGGGAGGTGAATTCGTATTGACCGAACAAATTCCCAGGGCGCAGTCTAAAGCCAATGTGTTACGCCCCGGGAAAGGCGACCTGCTCATTTTTACGACTAATTTCCGTCCGGCTAAAGGCAGCAAAGGATACTACCGGGTAAATATGAAGCACGGCGTAAGCCCGGTACTAAGCGGGCAAAGGCATACCCTGGGTATTATCTTCCACGATGCACTGACCTGAGCGCTATTCTCCCCAGGCGGTCAGTAATAAATTACGGGCGCCGCCATAGTTACGGTGCTCGCATAAATAAACGCCCTGCCAAGTGCCCAATGCCAACCGGCCGTTATGGATAGGAATCATGACGGAGCTACCCAGCAGGGCCGCCTTCAGGTGAGCGGGCATATCATCCGGCCCTTCGTCGTTATGACGGTAGTCAGGATCATTTTCCGGCACCGCTTTGTTAAACCAGGTTTCAAAATCCATCCGCACTGTAGGATCTGCATTTTCATTCAGCGTCAGCGAAGCGGAGGTATGCTGGATAAATACCTGCAGCATACCCGCCTTAATTTCCGACAGCCCGGAAAATGCATGCACCAGTTCAGACGTGATGAGGTGAAAACCCCGCTTTCTCGGACGTAGTTGTATAGCTTGTTGAAATATCTTCATATCATTCATTTACCGGCTCGCAAGTGACTTCTCTTACCAGATAATTATATTACCTTTTCATCTGTTACCGGCGCTCTCCGCCAACATCCTGGCGTATAAGCACCTTCTCATCCCAGGTCAGCCGTATGTATTACGAAATAATTAATTCGACTACTCTCACATTTTTGTTTATCTTCATATTTCCCGCCATCAATGTAGAATGAAAATCCAGTATCTTAAATTTTAGCCATTATGATGAAACCACAAAAAATAATGATTATTGATGATGATGCGGATGACCGTAGTTTCTTCCAGGAAGCCATCAATAATATCTCACCAGTAATAGAAACACAGGTGTGTGACAGTGGTATACAAGCCCTCGCCTTATTCCAGGAAGAAAAAAGTCCGCAGCCTGACTACGACTACATCTTTCTCGACTTTAACATGCCCCTGATGAATGGACGGGAGTGTTTAATTGAGCTGAAAAAAATCCTGCAGCATAAATTAACCAACATCATCATTCTCAGTACTTCCGACATGAAAGAGGATATGGAAGATGCCCTCCGTTTGGGCGCCAAACTATTTCTGACCAAGCCTAATACCTTCCAGGAGCTATGCAGCATGCTGAAAGGCGTATTGGAAGGCCAGTGGCAAAAGCTATTTTCCGTTCCTGCTAACCACGACCATTAAATTGCTTACCTGACAACCGCCTTGTTATATTTATTTCTATATTCCAATGGCGACAATCCGGTGGTTTTCTTAAAAATAGTCCTGAAAGCCTTTGTATCAGAATAACCAACCTCCCACATCACTTCATTGATATTTTTCCGGCTGCTTTCAAATCCTTTCTTTGCCACTTCTACTTTTACACGTTGAATATATTCTGATACTGTATTGTTAGTTGCTTTTTTGAACCGTCTTTCCAAACTCCGGCGCCCCACCGCAAACATAGATGACAACTGCTCTACAGTAATCTTTTCCTGGAAGTTCTGTTCAATAAACTCCTGCGCCGCCTTCACCGATTCATCCTGGTGTTCCCGCTGCCCTTTAAATATGGTGAAGAAAGACTGGTTGTTCCGGTCTATTTCTATCTCAAAATATTTAGCAGCTAAAATGGCCATATCACGGTCAGTATATTTTTCCAGGATGTACAACAACAGGTTCCAGAATGAATTGGCCCCCCCGCTGGAATAGATCCCGTTTTCATCAGTGATAATTTTCTCTGACACCAGTTCTATATCCGGAAACATACTCCTGAACTCATCCGCCGCCAGCCAATGCGTAGAGCAACGCCGGCCTTTCAGCAAGCCGGTAGCCGCTAGTAAAAAAGCGCCCACACAAAGGCTGGCCACTTCCGTGCCCTTTTGGTGCTGCGCTACAATCCACGGATAAAATTCCTTGTTCTGTTCAATAACATCCGCCCGTTCCCCATTCACCGCCGGAATGATGATCAGGTCAGCAGCCTGCGCCTGTGAAATCGTAGTATCCGGCGTTACTTTAAATAAACGATCATATACCTGCGCCTCATTCGTTAGCCCCACCAACTGTACCTTAAACAGCGGCGGACGGCCTAAGCTCTCCAAAAAATCGTTTGCCTTGGTAAAAGCAACAAAGGAGCCCTCAATACAACTGAGTGCTACCGCACCCCTGGGAACGAGAATGGATATCTGTTTCATATTCCAAATCTAAGACAAAAGATTGTCGGAATCAACCCTTTTTAAGTCGTGTACACCCCAGGTGTTCGTCAAAGCAGGAAAGTACTTTTGTATCGTTCATCACTCCTCATCAAAATAGCTGACAAATATGAAAAAGACAAAAATTACTTACTGGATTTTCACAGGCATATTATCTGCCCTCACCCTGCTGGGTGCTATTCCTGATTTACTCAGTACTCCCGAAGCACTGGCCATATTCAAACACCTGGGCTACCCTGCTTATCTCTCCCCTTTCCTGGGACTGGCGAAGATACTGGGCGTTATAGCCATACTGGTTCCCCGTTTCCCCCGACTGAAAGAGTGGGCTTATGCGGGGCTGTTCTTCGACTTTACCGGCGCCATGTATTCCGGTATGGCGGTAGGAGATCCGGTGCCGCAATGGGCGGCTATATCCGTGGCATATATACTCCTGTTTGGCTCGTATGTTTTTTATCACCGCTTAACTGTCGCGAAAGAAAATACGCCGTTGACATACCTCCGCTAGTACGCTTCTGTAACAGATTTCTCCCGGATGGCACACGGATGTGCCATCCTTTTTTGTTGTAAGTATTTTCGCTATTTTCACACCATTATTCTGTGAGCGAAAGCTGTTCCAGTTGTGGTAACCCTGTATATGAACTTATGCCCATCGACATATGGTACCCCTTAACCTCTTTTGTTTCCCGTATTGAATTATCTATCACTAAACATGAATATCTATGAAGAGAGTTTTTGCAACACTGTTTGCCCTATTCCTGGTTGCTCAATCGTATGCCCAGGTGGATACGCTGAATGTAAAAAAATTCTTTAAGCTGGGAGTAGACGGCAGTTTCGGTGGCCAGGCTTATAGTATTGGCTTTACAAGATCTATTGTGCAGGTATATGGCCTCACTAATTACGGTTTACTCTTAGGAGGGACAGTAAATAAAACTGATATGAATATCGCACCAAATGGAAATGTTGGAATTGGATTAGATGCTGGTGGTACACCTCCAGCCCCTGCTGCCCGCCTGCACATTATAAGTGATAACCAACAATTTCTTTTCGGAACCGGCACCTGTACCTCTGGCTATAGTTTAGGGGTAGGCGTAAATGATGATGGTGTAAACTTTAATCTTAATACAGGTCTACGCGGATTTAACTTTGTGAATGCTAACCTAAGCGCCAATCCCAATGGGCGTTTATTGACGATCAGTGCCACCGGTAATGTTGCCATCGGTAATAATAATCCACAGAGATATAAGCTGGCAGTGGAAGGCACTATCGGCGCCCGCAGGGTGAAGGTTACCCAGGAAAGCTGGGCAGACTTTGTATTTAACAAAGATTATCAGCTACCCGCTGTCCATGAAGTAGCTGATTTTATTAAGCAAAATAAACACTTGCCGGGCATTCCCACTACTCAACAGGTAAAAGAAGAGGGGATTGACCTCGGCGAAATGAATAAACTCCTGTTGCAGAAAGTGGAGGAACAAATGTTGTACATCATTCAACTAAACAAACAGGTGCAGGAGTTATCGCAAAAAATAAAGAACCAGGAAAGAAATTAAACGATGAGTATGGGGGGCGCCGAAGGCGCCCCCCATTTTTAAAAAACTTCTATCAGGCTTCCACCGGGAAAGAGGCGACATGTGCCACAGCACCTTTTGCCAGTTTCTTTTTTACCAGCACGCTTACACAATATACCAGGAAGATACACGGAATGGTGAGTCCTACAATCACCCAACCCAAGGTATCATAATGTTCCAATGGACTGTATTTGCTTTGTTGCGATACGATCATACCGGCAATGAGGGCGGCTATCCCACCGGCTATTTGCTGCAGGGAGGAGTTAACGCTCATAAAGGCGCCCCTGTCCGATAAGTCTGGAATACCTGTGATGAGCGTGGTAAACGGGATCATACGCCCCATAATACCGCCCATCATCAGGATATTTAATCCCATGATCATCCACAGCGGGTGTGGCGACAAGTGCGTATATACAATCACTACGCCCATCATAAGCAGGGCGGCAGTAGCGAAAAGGCGGAACTTATCTATTTTGTCGCTCAGCTTACCCAGTAATGGCATGATGCAAAGAGAACTGACCCCCGTGACCATAAAGAGGAACGGAAGTTGTTCCGCCGTGATGTGCAGGTTGTTAATCGCAAAAGCACTACCAAATGGCATCATCATAAAACCACCAACCGACATTAATGCGGTAGCGGCAAAGCCTATACGATAATCTCTTTTTTGCACGGTGTGCCACAAATGCAAAAATGCGTTCTTATCCCTTTGTACGGCCAGATGTGCGTTAACGGGTTCCAGGATAAACCAGATGAGCAGTACTATCACCAGTGCCAGTCCGGCGATCAGGAGAAACGGTGCTTCCCAGCCCCAGGCATTGGCCAGGTATAGGCCGATGGGAATGCCCAGCACCTGGCTGGCTCCAAAAGCCATTTGGGTAAATCCCATTACGCGGCCGCGTTGGGAAATGTCGAACAGGTCAGTAACAATGGCTAATGAAATAGCGCCGATCACACCACCGAATAAACCGGTAACGATACGGGCTGCTACCATCGTTACATAACTGTTGGCCAATCCACAACAAAAAGTGCCGAGGATAAATCCGCCGTAAAAGAATACGAGTAGCCGCTTACGGTCGAAACGATCGGCAAAACCCGCGGTGAGCAGGCCCGACACACCTGCGCTAAAGGCGTAAGCAGATACGATGAGGCCAAATTGGTTCGGCTTAATGCTCATCGATTTCATGAGCATATCGCCCAGGGGCGACATCACCATAAAGTCAAGTACGACGGTAAACTGGGTAAGGGCCAACAAGGTGATCACCAGCTTCTGATGGGTGGTGAAAGCAGGCATTTGTTTCATGATGGAGGTATTAATTAGTCAATGATGTTAATCTTCCAACTCGGCACATTCATAATTGCGCGAACGGATCAGGTGAATGATTGGCGCCGTTGCAGCAATGGCCGATTCTATCCGCAATACCCGGTCTATATCTTCTGTGTCTACCGTCCATTTGCTGATGAATGGCTGCTGATCGAGTACGGCAGCTACTTTCAGGCGGTCTTCCGGAGTAGTGATGTTCGTTTTGAAAATGAGAATATGATTTGCTGTTTTCATGTTATATAAGCAAGCGCTCATTTATTTTTTTGAGAAAAAAAATAGCTATTTCGATAATCCCTTTAACACGCAATCAAATGTTTGTTTCATGATACTTTCCGAAAATTTGAACTTACGGCCATCCAGGCTTTGTCCTTCATTATGGAACCTGATCAGGGCATATAGCGGTGCGAAAGCTACCGACCAATACACTTCCAGCGGCATTTCGTTGATCTCTCCCCGCTTCACGGCATTTTCTATAAAGCTGCCCATGCTTTTGCGGAACTCCAGGCTAATGGCTTCCCTCATCTTATCTTTATAGGTGGAGTTACGCAGCTGCTCGAAAAACTCAGCGGCCAGCAGGTTATCCAGCGAAAACGCTGCCCGGTTTTTCCACTGTACCCATAATCCCTCGCGGAACGATGCATTCGGATCAAATCCCTTCAGCGTAGCACGGGTCATCTTCACCCCTTCTTCAATACTGATGGAAGTGAGTAAATCCTCTTTGTCTTTATAGTAGATATAAATAGTAGCCGGAGATACGCCCGCTGCTTTTGCCAAACGGTTGATCCCAAAATTTTCCAAACCATTCTTCGCTACCATCTCAATGGCACAATCCCGAATCGCCTGCATTTTATTTTCGTCACGGTATCTCATTACCTGCAAATATAAGTGAGCAATTGCTCATTTAAAAATTTTCGGCGATTTATTTTTTTTAAATCCATCCTCCGCAGAAAAAATGAACCGCCAATATTCGTAAAACTACCGGGAACACGGGCTTTGCACTGTTACCACCAGTCGGCCGACTGGAAAAAAGCCTGGGGCGATTGTCCCGTAAATCCTTTAAAGTCTTTAATGAAATGCGCCTGGTCGAAATACCCGGCGCTATAGGCGACTGCCGTCAATGAGGTATGTGGTGTATAATGTGCCAGCAGGTGTCTTAATCTCACAATAGCAGCAAACTGCTTGGGAGAAGTACCTATGCTGCGCCGGAAGCGCTTTTCAAATGCATCTTGGCTAATAAACAGCGAAGCAGCGAGAGACTTTATTTTGATATGCCCGTCCGCCGCTTTTATTTGGGCCACAGCATGATGAATTAATACATCGGGCTGCCTGACCAGCTCCCGTTGGAGAAACTGCTCTACGATAGCTATCCACCGCGAAGGCTGTGCAGCTTCGCGCAACTGCTCTTCCACCATTTCCAGTTTCCGTAGCTGTACCAGGTCATCCAATGGCAAATGCGTATCAAATAATTCGTGCAAAGGCGCTTTAAAAAATGCAGCAGCCCCTCCTTCCTGGAATATCACCAGCAACATGGTGGTGCCCGGTGCATAGTGCAATAGCCTTGCGGATTTCCGCAACCCTGTTATGTTCGTTTCCGACAATGGCGTCAACAACGCTTCCTGGCGTAAGCTCACTGTTCCCCGAATACGGAAGCTCATCACCACTGATGTATCCGGCAAGGTATTATTCTCTATCCCCTCCTCACTTTCTATTACCAGGAAAGTTTTGACGAAGGGAACCAGTAGAGGCGATGGTGAATAATGGGCTATTTTCATATGCTGCCGGATAATACCTGCAAAGATAAAACGTTTTCCCCACCAACGCCCCTTTCATTATCTTAATCGAAAATGCGGTGAAGCGCCGCATATTGCAACAACATAATAGTTTTGGCATCCTTAATATCACCACTGCGGATCATTTCCATCGCCTGCATAAACGGTAGCTCCAGCACCTGTATATTTTCCTGCTCTTCTGCCAATCCTCCTCCTTCCTGCACTTTCTGCGCAGCAGAATAGGCCGCCACAAAAAAGTGCAAAATCTCTGTAACAGAGCCGGGCGACATATACGCCTCAAATACCTTACGCACATTCGTAACGGCATAACCGGTTTCCTCCATCGTTTCACGGCGGATGCAGTCCTCCGGGTTATCGGCGTCGAGTAACCCAGCACAGCATTCTATCAGCATGCCCGATGCGTTACCATTGATATAGGTAGGCATACGGAACTGTCGCGTGAGTACTACTGTTTTCTGTTCTTGATTATACAGGAGAATGGTGGCGCCGTTCCCACGATCATACGCTTCCCGCTCCTGTTTCACCATCACACCATCACTTCCCTTTATCTCATAAGTGATCTTCTTCAACGTATACCAGTTGTCGGATAAGATGGCTGTTTCCAGGATGTTGATTGCTTTCATATAAATTGATCGTTTTTGATCGTTTTTGATTATATTTGATCAAGTTAGTCATTTCATATGAATTTCCAACAACGAAAAAATAAAATTCTGGCGCAACTGGCATCCCGGGGAGAAGTGGATACCCGGGAACTTGCGCTGGCCCTGGACATATCAGAAATTACCATACGCCGGGATCTGAACCGGCTATCAGACGAAGGGCAACTATACCGCACCCACGGTGGCGCCATCCCGGTAAATCAGCCCCCGCTCCCGTTTCAGTTCACCCATAAAGCTACGGCAAATCAATCCGCTAAAGACAATATCTGTCGTAAGGCAGCCGCCCTCATCAATGATGGTGACATCATATTCATGGATTGTGGCAGCACGGTTTTCCGCCTATGCCAGTTTATTAAAAACCGGAAAATCAAAGTGATTACGAATTCCATGCCCATCATCCAGGCTTTGCAGAACACCGCTGTATCTCTCAATATCATCGGCGGCGAATACGATGCCGCGCGACAAGCCATTCATGGCAGCATGGCTATCGAACATATTGCCCGCTACCAGGCGCATAAAGCATTCATTGGGGTAGATGGCTTATCGGCCAAGGGGTTGTTTGCCCATAGTGAAAAGGAAGCAGATATGGCACTGGCATTGGCCCGTCATAGTCATACCACTTACCTGCTCTGCGATGCGGCCAAAATCAACAAACCTTCTTACCTGCATTTTGCACCACTGGAAACCGTGCAAACGATCATCACGGATGCTGCTCCCGACCAGCTATCGTACTGCAAAAAGAAAGGGGTAAAAGTAATTACGGTGTAGTACGTCATTACTGTAATAGTTTACCGATCGCCGCCTGGTAAGCAGGATTATCTGTAATGCCGTTATGCCCTTGCCCCGGCAGGGTAATCAAGGTATCCGCAGGTTTCAGGCAAGCCTTTAACTTTATAGCAGAGGAACCATAATAAATGACCTCGTCCTGGTTGCCGTGAAAAATAACGACCGGCGCTTTTATTTGCCTTATATATTGATAAGTGGCAAACCGGTATTTCAATAAAAAAGAAGGCAGGAAAGGATAGGCATGTCTGCCTAAATCAGTGAGACTGTAATACGGCGCCTGCAATATCAGCCGCTGCGGATGATTGCCAGCCGCCAGCTTCGCCGCAGGTCCCGTACCAAGAGAATATCCCAGGATGGTGATGCTATCTTCCGGGTAATGCCGGCAGATACTATCATATATGGTTTGTACATCTTCATGAAACTGGGCCTCACTGCTGATCTTTCCTTCACTCTTTCCATATCCCCGATAATCAAAAATAAATATATCGTAACCCAATCGGGTATACGTATCCGCTACCTCTCCCCAACCCGCTAAAGACCCGGCATTGCCATGCAGATAAAAGATCAGTCCCTTCGATGTATCCGCGAGAAACAATAATCCATTCAGCTTCGTACCATCCTTCATGGCAATTTCATACTCCCGGAACCGGCCATCAAAATGGAAAGTATATCCCTGTGGCAACCGCTCAGGGAAAAACAACAACCGCTCCTGTATGAAGTAAACCAGTATACAAACCGCTATATACAGCAGGGCCAGTATACCGGATATTTTCAACAGCCATTTCCAGATAAACATTGGAAGGAGATTTTGTTACCCAAGATACGAATAAGCGACTTAGTGAAAATACTGCTTTAATATATCCGCCGCCGTTAACGCGCCCGTAGTAGTATTCAGTGAATCAATCTTCGAATTCTCCTGCTTTTCCGACGGAATCGTATTGCTTTCCAACATCCGCTGCATAATAGCCATTTTGGAAGCAGGCAAGGTATCTTTCAGGTATTTTTCCATCATCAGGTTGGCAATAGGCACGGCAAACCGGGCGCCGGTACCAGCATTCTCCACAATTACGGCAATGGCTATACGGGGATTATCCCGAGGCGCAAAAGCTACAAATACGGAATGGTCTTCCAGGTCGACCACCTTCCCATTTACCCGGCCCCGGTTCTGCGCGGTGCCGGTTTTACCGCAAACGGCAATCCCGGCGATTTGAGCGCCCCGGCCAGTACCATGTTCTATCACATCTTCCATCCCATAAATAACAGAACGATAGGCAGTATCAGACACATTACCGATAGCATGCTTTTCTTTGTATTTCTTGAGCAGGTTGGAATGATCATTATCAATCGACTGCACCAGGTGAGGCAGGTAATAATATCCGCGGTTGGCAATCATGCACATCACATTGGCCATTTGCAGGGGCGTGACCGCCACCTGGCCCTGCCCCATTCCGACATATAATTCAGAACAGGAATTCCACTGCCCCCGGTAAAGCCGGTTCAATACCGTGGTATCTGCCACAACACCACCGTTTTCACCCGGAATGTCTACGCCCAGCTTATGCCCCAATCCAAAGCGCGTCATGTATTCCCGCCATTTGGTATGCCCTTTCTTCACCCCTCCCCATTTGTCGGCATCTACCTCCATCCGGTACAAATGAATAAAATAAGCATTGCAGGAATGTGCCATCGCTACCCGCAGGTTAGCGGCATGCCCCTCCTCGCTGTGTAAACATTTCACCACGTGCCCGCAACTGGTATAGGCGCCATGACAAGGATAACCAAAGCCGGGTGTAATCAGCCCTTCATCCAGGGCCACCAGCGCGGTTAATGGCTTCATCGCCGATCCCGGTTGGTAAGTTGCCTGTATCCCCCTGTTGAGAAAAGGTGCTGTAGGATCGCTAAACAACTTACCCACGTTACGGGTACGGGAACTACCGGTCAACAGGTTGGGATCAAATACCGGCCCGCTTACCATGGCCAGTATACCACCCGTTTGCGGATCAATAGCCACAATACTGCCCACCTTATTATGCATCAGGCGCTCGCCCAATACCTGCAATTCTATATCTAATGATAAACGGAGATTCTTTCCTGCTATGGCCGCAGTATCAAACGCTCCATTCTCCAATGCTCCCTGCGGGCGATTCAGGTTATCTTTAAGGATGTATTGCGTACCCCGTTGCCCCATTAACACAGCTTCATAGGTCTTTTCCAAGCCAGTTAATCCTATGTAGTCGCCCGACTGGTAATCCTGGTAGGCACTCATTTTCAGCATCCCTGGAGAAATCTCCCCGATATACCCCAATATATTGGCAGCAGCCTTATACGGATATGACCGGATAGGCCGTGGTACCAGTTCAAAACCCGATTGAAACAAATACATGCTCTCCTGTAAACGGCTATACGTAGTCGCCGACAATAAGCCTGCAAACACGGAAGGCCGGACCCTTCCATTTTTCTTAATGGCATCGGCAATACGTGACCGGAATTCCGCCTCATCTATTTGCAGGATATTACAGAGGTAAGCAGTATCCATCTTTTTAATGGCAGCCGGCGTTACTACCAGGTCATAAAGAATATCGTTGCTTAAAATACTCCGGTTCTGCCGGTCAAAAATAATTCCTCTACTGGGGTATACTGTTTTCCTGACCACCGCATTGGCATCTGCCAGGCGGGCATATTTTTTTTCTATTACCTGCAGGAACAATAACCTGGTTGTAATGATCAATATTAAAGCCGTAATAATGAGTATGATTACGCGTTTTCTGGGCTGATGGTAAACGGACATGGGAAGTAATGACTGGGCGGTTTTTACACTTCACAAAGCTATTTCAATAAAATAGCACGGTGTAAAAATTATAGATGAACGGCCATTACTAATGATAAGGTTACCAACTTTATTTTACCGCCTTAAGACCTCCATTTACCAACCTTCTTAAAAGTACCATTCACCCCATCCCAGGCATATTTACTGGACTCTTTGATATTAGTTTTCATAATAGGATTGCCTTCCTTGTCATCTTTATCTGTTGCTTCTTCTTCTTCCACATGCCAGATAATGGTGTCTGGTTCCCCACCTTTTTCTACCGGGAAGATAAAAGATTCATCATGATAAAAAGCGCCGGCATCGCCTACGCACATTCTTTCCGGTAAGGCTACCAGCCGTCTGTCATTCAACCAGGCAAAGTAATGGTAGTTGGTGGGAATACCACAAGCCTCTCCACCAAAGCTTATTACCATAATGTATTGTACATTGGATAAACCCAGTCCGCTCATTACTTTGGGCTCCGCAAAGTTGGCGGCCTCGTCATCCATCATGCGAAAGGAATTGGTGGCGGCTACTTTTCCACCTTCTACCGCTTTGACTTTTACTAAAAACTGTTTCCCGGGGTTTTTACTGCCATCATCGTATACCAGGATGGTATCCATGCGGCGCTCCATTCCCGCCACCAGTTTAAGCTCGCCCCGGCGCATCGGCGCCAGCGATATTACGCCCTGCCAGAGAAAACCTTCTTTATCCTGTCCTTCTTTTTTATACTTAATTTTTATCCAGGGCAATTTCATGCCTTTGAGAGATAACACCTTGTCGGTGATGGCGGTAATGGCAATTTCATCGCCGGTATACAAAGTATCTATGGGAGCTTGTTTGGTATCGGCGCTGGCACGTACAAACGCGGTATCACCATAGACGTAGCGGGACTGGTCGGCAAATAAACCCCAGGTACGGCCATCTGTTTCTTCCTGGGCAAATACAGTACAGGTTAGGAAAGAGAGGATACAAACAAAACAAAAAAAGAACATCGTCTTCATATGGTACAAAATATTGAAGTGCAAAAGTAGCACTTTACCTAATGAAAACGATGTTCCCGTTTACTTAGCCGGCGGGCAAATCTGCATCATATATACCGCACTGCTGGCCTCATACGATTGCAGTTCACCAGTAACGCAAGGCACCTTATAATTACGGTAGGTAAGTCCCCGGGCAGCATCCCGGTTACCCCAGGCAGCATTGATATTTTGCTGTACCCAGGGCATAAATTGGGTTTGCTTGCCGTCATTGATTAACATCATGATATACTGACCGAAAATTGCTTTCAGCACACCCTGTTCATTCCAGTCGCCCTCCGCAGGCAGTATACCATTTACATCGCTCATGGTTTTCTGCGTATAGGTAGCCGCCAGCTTCGCTTGGTCAAGATAAGCCGGAGCGCCGGTGGCCTTATACAACATTACGGCGGCGCCAATAAAAGTCCCCTGATTGTAAGTATAATCCGACCAGCCCTTGTGCCCATTTACATTATTATCCGCCACCCTGCCGGAGTTGGCATCATAGAGGTTATTAACGCCCCAGCTGTACACGTCCTTGGCTTTTTGCAGGTAAGTAGCATCGTGCGTAATATTGTATAAGGTCATAGCGCCTATCACGGTAGGGAAGTTAATACAGGCATTTTTTCCACTATGATTAAAATCCCAGAACATGCCGCCGCCTGCAGGGTCGTAGGAACCATCCCATACCCGTTTGAATCCCGACAAAGACAGGTCGAGGTAGTTCTTGTTTCCTGTGAGCTGGTGCGCCCGGGCTAAGGAAATGATCCACCACATCATATCGTCGTAGATAAACCACTCTTTGGTATTGTTCCAGTTATACTGGTCGTAGCGGTTAAAGCCTCCCTGGAAAATATCATTTACCCTTTGGAGATCTGCCGCAGTGCCGCTGCGCCTATATACGTTCATGGCCATGTCCCAGTAAATGGCCTGGGTCCAGATGGCGCCGATTGCCTTTTGCGCCGTAGTAGCATAATACAGCTTATCGCTGCTGCTATAGAAATACTGGTTAAACGTGTTATAGGCCGTAGTTGCGTCTTTCAGCGTAAAAGAAACGCCTTGTACCGGGGCAGGCCCCGGTACATCATTTTTAGCGCTGCTACGGGAACAATTGCTATGCAACAGCAAAGCAGCCAGCAACATAAAGGTTCTTTTCATAGCTATTTATTTACTGATCGTATTAAGCATTGTTACCATCCCGGGTTCTGTATCAGCTCGCGGTCATTGTCTACATCATCGGATGGGATCGGGAAAAAGTAATGACGTTTATTAAACACACGTGTTTCGAAAGGTACTACTTTCAGAAAATCTGGCAAGTCTGCATTGATGTTCAACCCATAAATAGGGCCATTTTCTGTTTGCTCTGCTATCTTCCAGCGACGAACATCAAAGAAACGGTTGTTTTCAAAGGCCAGCTCTACGCGGCGTTCTTTACGGATGGCGTCTCTCATAGCCGCCTGCCCAACAGGCGCTGGCAATGAAGCCGAACCATACTGTGGAATACCCGCTCTTTCCCGGATCAGGTTAATGTATTTCAGCGCGTCCGGGTTGCCTGGATCAGCTTCATTTACACACTCTGCATAGCTCAGGAAGATTTCCGCCAGGCGGATCAGCATCAGCGTACGACCACCGATATCCCATTTATCTAATCCCATAGCTTTGCGCACAATGTAACCGGTAGGCGTGTAATCATTACCCCCTGTTTTTTTACCCGAATTACCTGTGTTATAAAGGCGGGTTACAATATTCGGATAACTTTTATTCAGCCAGATGCTGCCATCATAGGTGATGTTTACATAAAACCTGGGCTCGCGGTTTACCCACTGGTTATAGATGCTCTGTGTTACCTTATCGTTAGGCGCCCTGAAATCGGAATAACCGGTTTTCACATAGCCGGACAACGGATCATCGATGCTTCGGCCATTCTTCATAAAAAAAGCATCTACCATATTCTGCGTAGCGCCCAAACCACCGCTGCCTCTTACATCCCTCGAATCCTGCCCACTGTGATAAGGCGTCATTTCATACTGGCGGGAGCCAAGAGAGTTATCCGGGCGGGCCAGGATAACTTCCGGGTTCCAGTCGGTCAGGAATACATCGCGGCAGGAAAGATACGGATCAAAATTACCATTGGCATCATTCTTTGTGAACAGATGATAGGTGCCCGGTACAAATTCGTCAATGAAAGCTTTATACGCCGCGGCAGCATCCTTCCATTTTTGGGGATTATAGGTCTGGCCGATCAACTGCTTGCCATCCTTATTTTTCAGCGCCGCTAGGTCGGTATTCCCATTGTACAAAGGACTGGCGCCATACATCAGGGCATTGGCGCGGAAAGCCAGTGCAATCCCTTTGGTAATATGTCCCAGCTTATCAGAAGAATAATCTACCGGCAGTACTGCCGCGGCTTTCTGCAATTCGTCTGCTACATAGTTTACACATTCTTCGAAAGAATTACGGGGAATTTGCAGGGTGGCGTCTACAGCTACCGGCTTTTCACCCATTAATACAACGGGTCCGTATATACGCATCAGGTAAAAATAGTACATGGCTCTCAGTGCACGGGCCTGGGCTTTGGCCTGTTCTTTCAGCTCCGGCGTAAGGTCAATGATTTTGTCAGCATTGTCGATAAATACGCTGGCAGCGCGGATACCTTTATAGAAGTTTCTCCAGTAATCTCCTACAAAACCTGACTTGGCATCCCAGTTACCAATGTTTACATCGTTCGACTGTACAAAACCCCATACGTAATCGGCTTCGTCACAACCGCCGGTCCACAACCCGCGGTTGGTATTATCGCCTGGATTACGCTGCCCGAATTCATCAGGAATCCTGCTGTATACGTTGTCGAGGAAACGCTGGGCTGTGGCCCAGGTACGAAACGTTTCTTCAATGGTTAAGCGGTCGTCTGGCACCTGGTCCAGGTATTTTCTACAGGAAGATAATAATCCTATAGCCAGCAAAATATATAATAGCTTTTTCATGATCAGTGACTTATGTGATTAAAACTTCAGGTTAGCGCCCAACGAAATCGTTCTTACATTAGGATAAGACGAGCCGTTATCCGTATTCAGCTCAGGATCCCACAACTTAAACTTGCTGAAGGTGAGCAGGTTGATACCATTGAGATAGATAGCCGCATTCCGGATCCCTATGCGCTGTAGCCAGCTGCCAGGGAGGTTATACGCCAGCTGCAACTGTTTCAAACGGATAAAGCTCACATCTTTCACCCACCAGGAGCTGGCCTGTGTATTGTTTTTGTTTTCCGCTTCTCCATAAGCGAGCCTTGGATAAAAGGCATCCTGGCGGGGATTGTCTTCTGTCCATCGGTCGGTAGCAATACTGAAGGCGTTGGTAACCCCACCGCCACCGTTGAAAGGAATCACGGCACTGCCGGATAACAGGCGGTCGGCATCGGATAAGCCCTGGAAGAGGAAAGTGAGATTAAAGCCTTTATAGCTGATATCGGCGCCGAAACCATATACCACGGCTGGTATATCGCCGCGTCCAATCTTAGTGACGTCGGCAGAGTTGATGATGCCATCGCCATTCAGGTCTTTATACTTGATATCTCCTGGCTTTACCTGGGAGCGGTCGCCGGGCACTGCGCTTTTATCGATCTCCCCCTGATCTTTAAACAATCCTTCTGCGATATAGCCATAGCGGGCGTTTACATTATTGCCGCGATGCTCCATCCAGGGGTATAGCTGTGGCGGACGGTCATCTTCTATCAGTTTATCCTTATTCCAGGTAATGTTGCCCCGCACATTTACGGCCACCTGTCCTATCTTCATACGGTATTCGAGGTTAGCATCCAGTCCCTGGTTATCGACAACGCCCAGGTTACCAAACTGCTGGTTTTCCAATCCCATAAACATCACGTTGGATGCGCGTTGCAGGAAGATACCGGTACGATGTTCTTTAAATACGTCCAGGTTCACTCTCAGGCGGTCGCCCAGCACTACCATTTCTACGCCCAGGTCCTGTTTATTGGACACGGACCAGCGTACATCGGTAGCATAGCGGTTAATACTGATACCGCGCCCATTGTCGACGAAACCGGTTCCATATTTATAGGTGTTGTCGTTGGTATTCAGGTTGGTAATATACAGAAACCTTTCCCGTGCACTACCCAAGCCTGTGTTACCATTCGAGTAACGGAACTTCAGGAAGGAGATCGCGTTTTTCAGCGGTTCAAAAAAACGTTCGTTCGATACTACCCAACCCACGCCAATAGCGGGGAAGAAACCATAACGATTTTTCGGTGCAAATAATTCTGACCCGTTATAACCGAAATTGAACTCCGCAAAATAGCGGTCATCGTAAGAATAGGCCGCCTTACCCGCAATACCCAGGTAACGTTCGGGGATAGAATTAATGAAATCGCCCGCCAGTGTATTGGTCTTGTCGCTGGAATAGAACAGTCCCAAACCAGTCACATGATGCTTGCCAAACCCGCGATCGTAGTTGATAGCGGCTTCTGTATAAAACTGCCGGCTGGTTTGACGATCATTGTTGGCGTTGTCAAATCCCAGGTAATCATCTCCCACAAAAGTTTTAATCAGGTTCAGCGAACCATCCGGCTTGTAGGGATTATTCATATCCGGATAATACGTATCCTCTCTCTTGGAACGGATGATATAATTCTGGTTATAGGTATCAAACGCAAACATCGCTGTTACCGATAATCCGGGCGTAAGGGCTTTCAGGTCCTGGGTAGCGCGGATATTGGAATACAGCTGGTTTTTAAACTCATTGCGGTATCCACGGCGGGTCAGGTCTGCGTAGGGGTTACGGAAACCGCCGTTGGCAGATTGTCCTGGTACCAGGTTACCCGGGTACATAATGGGATAAGCCACCGGAGACGCATCCATGGCGCTCTGGAAGATATCGTGACTGGGAATACCTGGGTAGTTACCATTGGAGAAATATCCCTGTATACCCACATCCAGTTTGGTTGTTTTAGTGACTTTCAGGTTGAGATTGGACGTGAAGTTATAGCGATTGTACTTTAAGGACGAGTTGTACTTCGATAGCTCGTCTGTTTTTAGGAAACCACTTTCATTGAAGTAGCCAAGTGATACGTAGTATTGCGCATTTTCCACGCCCCCGCTGGCGTTCAGGTTAGCGCTGCGGGTACGGCCATATTTATTAAAGACGGCGTCCATCCAGTTTACATCCGGGTATAACAGCGGATCGGCGCCTGCTTTTGTTTTATCAATTTTTTCCTGGGAATAGATAGGATTCTGGTTTCGACCAGTAGCTGCTTCATTGGCCAGGTTCATATAGGTGATCCCATCCAGCATTTTAGGTCTTTTGGTAAAAGAGTTAACGCCTTCGTTGTAGTCGAAATAGATCTGCGGTTTACCTACCTTACCGGTTTTTGTTTTCAGGAGAATAACGCCGTTAGCCCCACGTACGCCATATACGGCCGTTCCGGCAGCATCTTTCAGGATGGTAAACGATTCAATGTCTTCCGGAGAGATGTTGTTGATGGCCCGTTCTACACCGTCTACCAATACCAGTGGCGTTGATTTGTTGCCGTCGCCAAAGGTAGCGATACCGCGGATCCAGATGTCGGCGCCGCTTTTGCCGGGCTCGCCGGAGCGCTGAACGCCCACTACACCCGATATGCGGCCTGCCAGCATGGTTGAAATATCTGATGCCGGCTGTTTAAATTCACTGGCATTGATGGTGGACTGCGCCCCTACCAGGCTTACTTTACGCTGGGTACCGAAACCCACTACGGCTACTTCCCCGAGCGATTTGCTGGCCAGTTTCAGTTGCAGGTTGATCACTGTTTGACTTCCTACTGTTACTTCAGCTGTTTCATAGCCTATAAAGCTAAAGGCCAGTACGGCGTTATCCGGGTTGACCAGGATTTTGTATTTGCCTTCTGCATCGGTGGTGGTCATGGTGCTCACGCCTCTAACGGCTACGCTTACACCGGGGAGTGGTTTGCCGGTTTCATCCCTGATGATCCCGGACACCACCACTTCCTGGCGGGCAGGGCTACTAATGGATGATGCCGGCGTATTCAATTTACTGATGACAATAATATTATTTACTTCCGCGAACCCCAGCGATTTATGCTGCAATAATTTTTCCAGTACATAGTCGAGTCGCTCATTGGAAAAAGAGTGCCCGTCTATCTTGTAGGCACTGATCAGTTGCCGGTCGTAGGCAAAGGTAATCTTCGTATGCCGGTGCAAATCGCGCAATGCTGATTCCAGGCTACCGCTTTTCAGGGCGATGGTAACGCTGGTTTCATGCAGGATTTGCCCCTGTCCTGCGTATGCCGGCAATAGGGTCGGCGCACAGGTTAGCATTAAAACGATGACCAGCATTCGTTTTTTAAATTCTTTTACAATTTTCTTCATACGTGGTTAGGCATTAATTGTTAGCATTAACAAAAGGTTCCATTTACGTGGCATTGCTGTCTTTTTTTGCGTTTAGCTTTTGGTTATATATTATTTATTACTCGTAAATCACGGCATGAGGGCCTGCTACCCGCACTTTCAGGTGGTGGATGGCTGCCAGTACCTGTGCGGCTTTTTCCGGATCCATGCCGGTTGGCAGTTCTGTGGTATACCGGGTTGACTTCACATGGTCTGCCGTGGTGCTGATACTGATACCAAAGTTCTTTTCCATCAGTATTACCATGTCATCGAACGACACGTCGTTAAATACCAGCCTGCCTTCTTTCCATCCGGGCAAACTTTCATCTACAGAGGCTACTCTCATTTGCCGGTTCGCTTTATTATAGATGAGCTCCTGGTCGCGCTCCAATACCTGTAGCTGCTCGTGGTTGGTGGCGATGCGCACTTTTCCGGATACCACGCCTACGGTGAGCGTTTGCATGTCTTTATAGGCGGCTACATTGAAGGAAGTACCAAGTACCGTAGTGCGCACGGGGCCGCTTTCTACGATAAAGGGCAGGTTGGGGTTTGTTTTCACGTCAAAGAAAGCTTCCCCATCGATGAGTTGCAGGGTTCTTGTCTTGGATAGATCTTCCGGCACCTGGATGGTAGTACCGGCGTTCAGGGCCAATAGGGAGCCGTCTCCCAGGTGAATGGTAATTCTTTCCCCCACGCGGGTGGTATAAGTGGCATAACGTGGTGCAGTGCTGCGGGAATGAAGCATAAACCAGGTGGCGCCAGCGCAGGCCAGTAACAATATAACTGCCGCCGCCCTGATCCAGGGCTGCCTGAGATAAAACGTTTTAGCCACTACAATTTGCGGTTGTATACCCTGCCATATTTCCTGCTTTACCCGGGCCTGCTCTGCTTCGTTCATGTTGGGCAACACATCGGCATCAAAAAGTTGATACCATTGCTCCACCGCCTGTTGCTCCTCCCCCGAGGTATGCCCCAGCATATATTTCTTAAAGAGTTGTCTGATTTTACTGACTTCCAATGCCTGCGATTTTATTACTTATCTGAAAAAAATTGATCTGGTACTAGTCCACTGGAAAAAAAATTTTACCCGCCAGCCTATCGCACATACTTCTCCCCTGGTTGATCACAACCAACGGAACAGGATAGTAAGGAACGGATTAATGGTGATTATGTACGTGGAAGAACAGGTATAGCAATACCAGGGTCCAATCGCTGGTAGAAGAGGCTTTGAGGGAGGTACGGAGCCTTTTCAGCGCATCCGTCAGCTGGTTTTTCACCGTTTGCTCCGACAACTGGAGCATACGCGCAATATCTGTAATGGTATGATCATCTTCCCGGCTCAGGCGGAAAATCTGTTGCATTCGGGCGGGTAGCCGCCCTATCTCCGCTTCAATACGTACTTGCAACTCTTTCGCCTCCAGGGTATCTGCTGCTACTTGATTTTCAAAAGTGTCGAAAAAACCGGCTCGCTTAATTTCTGTTGCGGTAAATGCATAATGACTGATCACCCGGTACCGGATGGCGGTAAACAGGTACCGTCCCAAATCGCCTTCCTGTTTCACGCAGATCTCCTGCCTCCTTCTCCACAAAGTGATCATCACCTCCTGCACCATATCTTTTGCCTCATCTTTATCCACCCGCTGGCAAGCCTTTAAATAAAGGGCCTGCCAGTATTTATCATAAATAGATTCAAATGCGGCTGTATCATCTTGCCTTATAAGCTGTAGTAAATCACCATCGCCCATCATTATTGCGCATATTAAGTGGCCAAATACGCCGGAAAAATAGTGATAATCTTTGGGAAAAGCGGAATGTTGAAAGCGGAAAGCGGAAAGCAAAAAGCAAAAAGCTATCGAAGCGAGTGATTATCGCGGATAATTATCCGCATTGGTCATTCGCTTCGATAGCTTTTTACTTTATGCTTTCCGCTTCTTACTGCTTATCCCACCATACCCGGCTGCTCAGGTCATCCGGCCCGCCCAGGCGTTGCACGGCTGCATCGTAATGCGCTTTATTCAGTAATGCCTCCCTGGAAGGGTATCCATGACGGCGGGGAATTTGCCCATCGCGGGTTTGTGCATTGGCAGGTGGCTGTAACCTGGGAAAGCCCGTTCGCCTCCACTCATACCAGGCTTCCCAACCATTGAGGAATAGGGATACCCATTTCTGCGTACCAATCTGCTCCAGCGCATGGGTTGGGTCGTAAGCTACACCAGGGGTAGCAATGCAGGTGGCATAGGCCGCATCGGAATATACGCCAAATTGCTGCAGGGAATATTTAATACCGTTGAGATAATAACCCGCGGCATCTGTATCATTGCCAGGTATCCAGCCCAGCTTCACCGCTTCTGCCAGGGCAAACTGTACTTCGGCGGCGGTATACACATACACCGGCGACTCTGGCTTACGCATCCCCGCTCCCAACATGGACATAGCGCCAAAGTTGGTATTGATGACGCCATAAGGCTGCCCGTGGTATAAACCATCTCCGGCTTTGTCGCCAAACTTCGGCAAACGGGGGTCATTATTGGCCAGCAGCATATCTACCAGCGTTTTGGACAACGCATAAGGATTATTGTCTACCCGCCAACTGTACGACCAGTAATTTTCATTGTTCTGATCGCCTGCCAGGTAATTGTACACCACATTGTCCTTATTATCTGTGATCACACCATCGGCCAGGGCGGCATTAAATTCTGTCTTCCCTTTGGCAGCATCTATTTTCGACAAACGCAGGGCCATCACCAAACGCATGGTATTGGCAAACTTTTTCCATCTTGACGGGTCACCTCCGAATAAAATATCTCCCTTTACATTTACTCCTCCATCAAACTGCGCGGCTGCCGATTTTAATTCTTTGAACAGGTCATTGTAAATGTCCTGTTGCCTATCGTAGGCAGGAGTAAGATTATCGTTGCCTTTCAGGGCTTCAAAATAAGGTACGTCTCCCCAACGATCGGTCAGGTGTAAAAAGAAATACGCCCGGAGGATACGTGCCACGGCCAGCTGGTTGGCATTGGAGCCAAACGACAGCGCCTGGGCCTTCCTGACAGGATCGGAGTTTACGCTGATCACTACCTGCAAATCGTTTAATGCTCCCTGGTAGTAGCCAAAATCCCAGTTACCCTTTACGTATACTCCTTCCCGTTGATAAGTCATTTCGGATAAATGCTGCGCGTATAAGGGCGCTTCCCGGATAGGGCTACCACTGCTGCCGCCAATGGTCGACGCCATATCCCTGATAACATTGGTGAGCAGATAGCCGGTATAAGGCTTCGTAGGCATGTTAGGGTTGGTATTAATATCCCCGAAATCGCCCGGCTTACATCCGTACAGTGATAATACCAGCAATAGTATATAAGTAATATATTGACGCTTCATAAGTAAATATTTTGATAGCCTACAATACCAGTTTCAGGTTAAAGCCAATGGTGCGGGTTGCCGGCACCTGTCCCCTTTCCTCCCAAAAACTTTCC
The DNA here is from genome assembly GCF_012726295.1 of Chitinophaga sp. Ak27. Lineage (GTDB taxonomy): Bacteria > Bacteroidota > Bacteroidia > Chitinophagales > Chitinophagaceae > Chitinophaga. The sequence continues at coordinate 1,239,622 of NZ_JABAOB010000001.1, forward strand.
AGTTCGGAAGTGTCGATGCCTTTCAGGGCTGTATAAATCAACCACGGATTCTGTGCATACAAGGCTACATTCAGGCTGTTGACACCCAAACGCCTGGTCCAGGGCTTTGCTGCAAAAGTATACCCCAGGCGCAGCTCCCGCAGCTTTACATAACTGGCATCGAAAATAAATGGCGGCGCCACTTTGTTAAACAGGTAAGTCCAATAGTACGTACGTGCTTCCACGTAACCGTTAAATGGCGTGCCATCAGCCAGTACGCCATCCGGCTTGATACCGCCGCCCTGGGCTACCGGCAAACGCCAATCGATACCTTTGTCGTTGGTGCCTACGGTAGCCGGATCCAGGCCGGTACCCAGCAGGAACATCTTGGTGAGCGACAGGAATTTACCACCTACCTGGTAGTCGATGGAAAAGCTAAAGTCGAAATTCTTATACACAAAGGTGCTACCCAATCCCCCGGTAAACTTGGGCAGGATAGAACCCAATGGCTGGTTTTCGTTGGTCAGGTACGCACCGTTGGCGTTGAGTATGGGTTTACCATTCGATGCGCTTTCTATCGGTTTGCCATTGGCGTCTTTGGCCTGGTAATATTGAAAGGTAGGCCCTACCAGCAGGCCCCATTCGGCGCCCTTGCGGTGGTCCAGCTCCAATCTTAGTCCATTTTCCCGGGAGGCTGCCAGGTAGTTGTCCATATTGGCCGCCAGGTCAATGACCTTCGATTTATTGGTGGCGATATTAGCATACAGATCCCAGCTGAAATCGCGATTTCGTACGGGGGTAGCCGTTATAGCCAGGTCCACTCCTTTACTCTGTATTTCTCCCAGGTTAGTCAGGTAGCTATTGTAGCCATTGGTTTCGCTGATCTGCAGGCTGGCCACCTGTTTGGTATTTTTATTCTTGTAAACGCTTACATCAACGCCTACACGGTTGTTGAAGAGCTTCAAAGCCAGTCCCGCTTCTATGCTGGTGCTCAACGAAGGCGACAGATGAGGGTCTATCAGCTGGTCGGGCGTATTCAACGCCGGGGAACTGCCATAAGGGTTTTGCAGGTTATACCCGGTGTTGATGGCGTAGATACCAGCATCTGATCCGGCCTGCGCCACCCCTAATCTTACTTTACCAAAGTTTAGCCAGTTACTCTTCGGCAGCAGCTCTGTAAAAATAAAGCTACCGGATACGGAAGGATAGAAATAATAGTTCTTCGCAACCGGCAAGGTAGATGACCAGTCATTACGCCCTGTTACATCTATATATAACAAATGCCGATATCCCAGCGACAGCTTACCATATACACTTCGAACTTCCTGTTCAAAGTAATCGTTGAACGCATTGGGCCGTTGGTTAGAAGCTGTGATGGCGTATAAGTTGGGCACACTTAATCCCCCCACAGTGTTGGCTTCATTACGGGTCATTTTATAATGACGGATATTGCCGCCCAACAATGCGTCGACCGACCAGTCACGCAACTGCTTATTGTAGTTCAGGGTCATTTCGTAGTTGAACTCACGTGGCAGCGAGGAGCCGGATTTGTACCAGTCTTGCTTTACGGTACCCGATGCAATGCGATCGTCGTAATCATCTACCATGATATCGGCGCGTACCAGCGACGTTAACTTCAGGTTCGGCAAAATCTTATAGTTGAACCCGGCGTTACCAAACACGCGGAAGTTGGAATAGCGGCGATAGCTTTCATAGTACACGCTGTAAGGGTTATCGCGCTTGCGCGGGCGTAAGGCGGTAGCAGAATCATTGCCGTTAGGGCCCAGGATATTCCAGGTACGGTAGGTGCCATCCGGCGTTTTGTAGGGCCATAACCGTTTCATGTCCACAGAGCGTTGAAACTCCTGGTTAAACTGCGCCATGATACTACGCTGATTGGAGTTACCGCCATCATAAGGTTCGGCAATCTGCTTCGTGGTTACTACATTAATGTCTGCAAAAACAGAAAATTTATCGGTCACATCAAAGGTGCCGGTAAAATCAATGAAATTACGTTTACGGTTGGCGTTGGGATAGATAAGATCCCGGTACTGGTTGGCATACGACAAGCGGTAAGACGCCCGCTCGGAGCCACCGGAAAAAGCTACGCTGTTATTGAGGTTGATACCGGTGCGAAAAAAGTCACGGATATTATTGGGATGCGATACAAAGGGTGTTTCCTTACCAAAGTCGTCACCAGGATACCAGCTAAACCACTCTCTTACCATGGTGCCATCCATTTTTGGCCCCCAGCTCTGGTCCATATAATATTGCACCATTTTTTGTCCATCGAATCGTTGCCAGTCGGCCGGGTGTTTGTTGGGATCAAAATGAAATACGTCAAAATTGGTATTATCTCCTGCACCATAAATATTCTGGTATTGCGGGATCACCGACAGCTTTTCAAAAGCGGTACCGGAGTTAACTTCCACCCGCATACGCTGATTTCTTTTGCCTGTTTTGGAGGTCAGCAATACGGCGCCGGCAGCAGCCCGGATACCGTATAGAGCGGTAGCTGCAGCACCTTTCAGCACGGAAATAGATTCTATATTGTCGAGGTTAATATCGGTATGAGAAATGATGGTACCGTCCAGTACATAAATCGGGGAACCGCCTCCCAGGCTGTTGGCGCCGCGTATCCTGATGCCGGCATCGCGAAAAGTGGAGCTGGGAGCGCCTACCAGCTGGGCGCCGGCAATCTTTCCTGCCAGCGCTGTTTTGAGGTCGGTAATCTTGCTGGTACCGACCTGTTCTCCGCCTATTTTCTGTACAGCATATCCCAGCGAGCGTTCTTCTCTTTTAATGCCTAAAGCCGTTACCACTACTTCTCCCAGTTTCTGTAAATCTCCTTCCATGTTAACGTTCAAGGTACCTTCTTCTGCAACAGGGACTTCCTGTTTTTTGGAGCCGGTTAAACTGAATACCAGGGTAGATGGTACGCTTTTGAGCTTGATAGTATAGCGCCCGTTTTCATCTGTAACAGTACCGTTGTTGGTACCTTGTTCAATGACGGTTACGCCGGGAAGAGGGCCGGTTTTGTCGGTAACGATACCGCTGGCTTTCTTTGCAGGTCTGCCGGGGGCAGTATCCTGTGCCGCTCCCGGTAAAATGACGATGACGCCCGACTGTTCATTCACCATGGATTTCGTGTTTTTCAATATGCTGGCTAATATCTCACGCAGGGATTTGTTGTCGTATACCTGCCGGTTTACCGGGAAATTCTTTAGCTGGTTGGCATTGTAGGCAAAATTGAGCCCGGTTACTTTTTCAATTTCTTTCAGGGCGTCCAGTGCATTACCGGCGGCAATGGTCACATGGGGGATTTTTTTGTCGAGCTGCGCGCCGGTTTGCCCTACCATGGTGTTGCTCCAGGCCAATGGCAGCAGCCATAAAAACAATCGGAGTACTTTTGCCCTAAATAATTGGCAAATAGATATCCTTTCTCTAATTTTAGAAATGAGAATCATGAGCTTACATTTTATGTGAGAGTTTTTCAGCAGCATTCGTTAGGGCGAATGCTGTTTTATTTTACATAGACGTGAATTTTGTTTTGGTCGTCTTTCTTACCGAACCGCACATTACTAATGGTTTCTACAATTGTCAGCACCTGCGGCAGGGGCATACTTGCATTGAAGGTGATTGTCCGCAGCGAATCGTCGGGCAGCGAATGCCGGTCAAATGTTACCCCGTAAATCATTTCCAGGCGTTCCAGGATAGCGGATAAAGGTTCTTCCCGCATGATGATGCGACCACTGGTCCATTCATCGCCTTGCAGGCCATCATCATGACTGCTGGTAAAATGACCAGTTCGGGCGTTTACCAGCATCATATCGGCTGGCAGCAGGTTACCCAGTACTTTATTGGTGGTACCTATCTGTACCTTTCCTGTTTTCACCGTAATCTTCACCGTATGGGCACGTGCATATTTCATGACATTAAAAGAGGTGCCCAGCACTGTAGTGCTGATACTGTCTGTAAACACCCTGAAAGGAATAGTAGCGTTGGTATGTACATCAAAAAAGGCTTCTCCCTGGTGCAGGGTAATTACCCGGTCGTTTTTATTAAAAGCGGTACTGTAACTGAGCCGGGTACCGGCATTTAATATAACGATGGAACTATCGGGGAGCATTACCCGCTTTTGTTCTCTCGCCCCGGTGGTGATCCAGGTAAGGGCGGCAGGCCTATTAGCGGAGCGCTGTTGCCATAGCCAGGTAACTCCGGCCAGTAGTAAAAGCGTAGCGGCAGCCACAGCAATGCGGGCAATGCTGATAATATGGACACGTGGCACAGGGGCTTCGGCTCTCGCCATAATGCCGCTCAGCAGGCGTTGTTGGGCCTGTTGCCGCTCTTCTTCCGAAGCAAATGGAGTGGCTTTGTTCCCGTGGCTCACCCGATCCAGGAAGTCCGCTATTTTTTTGTCTCGTCGCCGCATAATAACCGGTATGTGTACACGAAGACAATCGGGCGGTTATTTTTTGATCAGGCGGATCTCTTATTTAACATTTCGTTAACAAATGCTATTTTCGGAGAAGTCGTCGCTTTACATTGGCCAGCTGATTACGAACGGTATGTTCTGAAAGGGAGAGTTGATCGGAAATTTCTTTGATATTATGGCCTTCGAGGAGATAAAGGCGCGCAATGGCCCTCATTTTTCCCGGGAGCGCCTCCAGGTGGCAGAGTAAGCGCTGTATGTAATCTTTCCGGTCTATAGTGGCATCTTCTTCTGCCAGCTGGCCCATACTGTTGAACAACGCCTCATAATGTGCGTTTTTCACTGCATTGGCTTTTAGAAAATTATAGATCCGGTTTTTAAGACTTTTATAAAGGTAGGCTTTTACGTGATGGTCTATATTAAGACGCTTCCGCCGGTCCCAGATATGCAAAAAAAGTTCCTGCAGTATATCTTCTACAGGCGCTTTGTCTTCCAGTATCTTCCAGGCATACCCATACAACTCCTCCCAGTACCGCATATACAATGCTGTAAAGGCTTCCATGTTATCCTCCTTGATAAGATGAAACAATGATATGTCTGTTAAATGGGTTGTCATATATTGAATGATCGCACCTGACGAAATTACTTTTATCCGTTTACCGGGTAAACGAATGTTACATTATTAAAACATTAATTAAGTTGGTCTGATTTATGCCATAGGGGGGCAATGTAGCGCAGACAATGCTTTTCATAACGGCTGAAATTATATTTTGGTTGTACAACGATTCTTTTTGAAAATTAATCAAATTGTAAGAAGAAATCTGAAAAAAAATGACATTTCAATATCCCGATTACCTTATATACAGCTATACCAAAGAAATCTTTTTGTTTAAATTCGTATCATGTCAATAAACAGCAACCGGAATCTGTCGCAGCGGGTACAAGGAATGGTTCATAATATTATCGGTGATCCACTTCATATTTCCCTCGAGAACCGCATTTTTAATACCATCTGCGCCATCGCCATCTTTATTATCGCTTTTAATATCCCTTATAATTATGCCACGGGCCTAACCGTCACCTCCTTTATATTTGTGATCCTGACGCTGATATTCGGCTTTATCTATTACCTGTCGAGGTTGCGGAAACAGGTAAACCTGGGAGTAGCCCTGGCGGTGATCAGCATCAACGTGATGTTTGGTATCAACTACTTTTACAGCAGCGGCATAGAAGGCGCTTCTTTGTTGTCCTTCACCCTGGCTTTTTTCCTGATCATGCTCATTTCCCCGGTCAAACAATACTACTGGTGGCTGGCCTTCAACCTGGTGACTGTAATCGGGTTAATTTGCTACGAATACTATCACCCCAATTCCGTATTAAACGTTTATAAAACCCGCGGAGATATTTTTGAAGATATGACCCCCACTTATATCACCTGTATACTGGTCATTTTTGTAGGTACCGTCTACCTGAAAAATGCCTACAACCAGGAGAAAAAAAGAGGGGAAGAAAAAAACCGCAAGCTCGAACTACTGAATTCCGAAAAAAGTAAACTTTTTTCCATTATCTCCCACGACCTGCGTAATCCCATGGCCTCTATACAATCGTACCTGCAACTGATGCGGGATATAGAGCTCGACGCGGAAAACAAGGCCCAGATAGAAACAGAGCTGCTATATGTTGTTAACAGCACCCAGGAAATGTTGTATAACATCCTGGTATGGTCTAAAACACAGATGGACGGACTTAATACCCATCTCACACCTGTAGATGTAGCTACGGCCATACACCCTATCCTAAAAATCAATAAAATGGCGGTAGTCAAAAAGAAGATTGCCCTCGACATCAATATAGATGCTTCCATTAAAGTAATGGCCGATATGAATATGCTACAGCTGATTGTCCGCAACCTGGTAGGCAATGCAGCAAAATTTACTCCTGCCGGCGGAGCTATTTACATCCGTACCAGCAGAACTGCCGATGCCAAATGCCGTATTGAAGTAAAAGACAGCGGTAAAGGGATCGATCCGGCCAGGCAGGCAGATATATTTTCGCTGAAAGTAAGGTCCACCTTCGGTACTGATAATGAAAAAGGAATTGGCCTGGGGCTATTTCTCTGCAAGGAGTACACCTTAGCGCAAAAAGGACAGATCTGGTTTGAAAGCAATGAAACAGGTGGCAGTTCCTTTTTCCTGGAACTTCCCCTGGCGGGCAATTAACCCGGCTGGGTTACCGGACCGCTGGCCTGGCCCTCAAGGCCGTCCAGGTATCATTGATAGACACGCTGCTGACAGCCTCCAATCCCACTTTTTCAAAGGCCACCCATACCGTTTCTCTTTTGATATCACTTTTAATACTGCCGGTACCTTTGGGATAACAAGCCCAGTAGATACAATCCGGCTTCCCCACTCCTACAGTAGCCTGTACCAGCTGCTCCAGCTCCTTTTGGGTAGTCGCAAATACCTGCACAAATTCATAGGCGCCCTTCTTTTGGGCCGCCGGACGCTGATCGTACGCCACGTCGCCGATTAAGGTGGTATATACCTCCGGCGCATTGACAATTAAAGCGCTTCCAGCTTTATGAAAGTATAATTTCTTCAATACTGCTTCTCCCAACATTACTTTTTGATTTAAATGTAGAGCAATTTAAAAAAACGCTGCTCATAAAAGTGGCTGTCCGGTAACCGGACAGCCACTTTATCTTTCAACTTAAATATCAGAGAAACATTCCGCCGGAGGCCTCAATACGCTGGGCGGTAATCCAACGGGCTTCCTCTGTACACAGGAATGCCACAATTCCGCCAATATCATCCGGTACGCCGGTACGGCCCAACGCCGTTTGCGACCTGATATGCGCAATAGCCTCAGGGGCATGCTCAAATACGGACCGGGTAAAATCTGTTTCAATGATGCCAGGAGCTACTACATTGGCGGTAATACCACGACCGCCCACCTCTTTTGCCAGGTAACGGGTAAATACTTCAATACCGCCTTTCATGGCAGCATAAGCAGCGTATCCAGGTGTAACGAACCTTGCCAGGCCGGTCGATAAATTAATGATACGTCCATGATCGTTCATAAAAGGCAATGCTTTTTGTGTCAGGAAAAACACGCCCTTTAAATGTACCTGGAATAGTTCATCAAACTCTTCTTCCGTTGTTTGTGTAATCAACGCCCTCCGGTCAATACCTGCGTTGTTGACGAGGAAATCGAACCGGCCATTGCCATTGTCCTTCTGCAGGTAGTCGGATAACGTAGTAAAGAACGCGTCAAATGCTTTGGTATTCGCGGTATCCAGCTGAAAAGCGGCGCCGGATGTTCCCATTTCGCGGATAGTCGTTATCACCCTTTCCGCTTCTTCCTTATTGCTTTTATAAGTGATCAGTACCTGGTAACCCTGTTGTGCCAGCTGTAGTGCCATATTTTTGCCTAATCCGCGGCTGCCGCCGGTAACCAATGCTATTTTGTTTTTCGTTGCCATTTGTTTATTTTTTGATAGATCAAATTTCCGGCAAACGGCTTAACTGTTTGTGGTGATAGTTTAAGTATTTATGGTGAGTACTTAAGTTCTTTGCCACAAGAAACAAAGTGGGGCAAAGCAGGTGATGTATATTTGATAAGCTTTTAATTAAATGGATAATATTCTATTACGCTTTACAGGCGCCACTATTGGTCGTTTTTATATACCATCCTTTACGGTGAGTCCCGGCGAGGTAGTTATCATTGGATTGCCAGGTGGGCCCTACTTTATGGAAACGGTTAGATTAATGGTGCCCCAGCTCCAGGAGATATCCCCTTTCATCTATGCAAAAAAAATCGGGTCCAGGTCTTTTTGGCGAAAATTGATCCCCGAAACGGTACAGTCCTACGTGACAAAAAATGGGAATCCCCATCATCCAATTATCCGGGAGATATACCAGCTGCCAAATGTTTATCCCCACAGTAATATACACCAGGTTAATGCGAACGATCAGGCCATTATCCAATTGTGTTGCGCCTTATCGCTCTCCAATGCTATAATGGCCGACTTCCAGGCGGTGGGAGTAGCCAGGGAAGATTTATTCCTGGAGCTGGTCACACAACAGGTGCAGCGTCACCAGGGTGCAGCTTTATTATTCGACGAGTGCCGGGATCTACAACATCGGTGTACCCGGTTTATTACAGCGGAATACCTGGGGGATGCCTTATAATGCGGTTTTTGGGACAAATTGCTGCACAAATTCGCTGTAAGCATCTTTCATGGGCAACTCGGTATTGCTATACAATTGTCGTCTTTTTACGGTGACCGCTTCCTGGGTCTTTACATTAAAGCCTTCCTTTTCCACCTCTGCCCAATAAATGCCAGTTCCCCGCTTCTGCCATTGAGGTAAATCATTGAAATTGAGGCCATAGGAAAATAACAACTCGTTCTTATCCGCCGCGCTGGCGCCGGAGAGTCGCTGGGCGGCTTCATTCCGGGAGTAGCCATCCTTTCTGAGGCGCCAGTAGCAATGCGCTTCCAGGGCATTGCGGTAAGCATCTTCATTACGCCAGCGAAAATAATCTACCACCAGCCTTTCATGGGGAAATTGGGAAATACGGCAATCGAAGGTAGCTACGCTTCCCAACAACATAGAAAACTTAGCGCTGGCTTCCCCGGCCAATATAGAATGATACTTCCGGAGTTTGCGTGAAAAGGCGGCTTCATTAAAATCAAACAGTAACGAAATTTCATCGCTCTGGGTATAACCATATACCACGTGGAAGCCGCAATTCATCAAATGTTGAGTAGTGGCAATCATGTAATCCCTGAACCGCTCATCAAATGGAGCTTCAAAAGCATGTGTTTCTTTAGTGAGACGGGTAAATCCCCGTCCATCGATCCTGGCTACCATATACATTTCCGGTAAAACCACCAGATCGTGCGCAGTTTCATACAACCGCATCTTCTGGTCTAATTCATCAAATTTCATTCTTCCAGGGTTTAACGACAAATAGATTATCAACAATTTCTACGAAATATAACTCATCAAATCCTTCTCCCGGTGAAGGCAGTTCCAGGCGGTTATAAGTGCCGCGTATTCCTACTTCCGGGATCAATGCTTTGCCTGAGCGCTGGCTGTTTCGCGCCATCGCACCTTCCAAGGCTGACTGAAAATAATACCCCGTTATTCTAAATTTATGCTGCCTGGCAAGGGCAATATACCGGGCACGGTCGGCCCTTGCCGGGTTCGTATTATCAGATACGAAAGCCTGCTGCATCGAAAAACAAAGTTCAAGAAAACGGTTTTCCTTGTTGCGCGTATGCAGTTGATCCATAGAAATCCGCATATGGGTGTCGAAAAATCGCTCCCTGTAAAAAGAAGATTTACCCGTGGCCTGTATGCCACAAAAAATTACTGCTTCCATCTATATTTATTCACTAATCTTTTTAACAGCCAGGTTCGACAATGTAATCAATCCTGCGCTGGCAATAATGGCCCCGCCTACAAATGGGAAGCCAGCCCCTATCAGGTCCGCCATGCGGGCGGAGAACAGGAATTGCAGGCAGAAAAACATGCCCGCTACCCCTAAGCCTATGGCGGTTAATGCCCCCCATTTTACGAGCAAACACATAAACCCCTCCCCCTCCTCCACGATTTTGGAAAGCGCTGTTAAACCTGCACCCGCAATAATAGCGCCCCCCGCGAACGGAAACCCTGCGCCGATCAGGTCTTCATGAAGAGCAGAAAAAAGAAACGGAAAACAAAAAAGCATACCGGCAGTGCCGGCGGCGATGGCTACCAGGGAGGCCCATCTTACTACAAGTGCGATCATAGAATATTGGTTGGGATAAATACTAATTTACGATTTAATATTGCGTATATGCAAAAAATATTACGTTCCGCTGATACGATAAACGCAGCGGCGCTGCCCTGATGGCAAATGCTCGGTACGTGTGATATGCGCCTTCTTTCCAAGTACTTCGGTAAACATGTCCTGCTCCGACTGGCAAAACCATTGACAGCATTTGGCAGCGGCATGAATAGGGCAGTGATTTTCTATCAAGAGAAAGCTGTCACCTTCTTGTTGAAACTCCGCCATGTAACCATCCCGTTTGCGGAGATCTGCCAGCACACGTACTTTGCTCTCCAGGTCTTTAATGTCTTTTAATGCCTCGCGGTATTTTTCTACGATGCCCTGTGCGGTAGCACGCAATACTTCCCCCATCTTTTCCGGCGACAAGGTGCTACTCATCGTACACAGCAGGCGGGTGGCCAGATCCTGGTGCCTATCCGGAAACCGGGCATGCCCCGCTTCTGTCAGCGACCATATCTGCTTCGGTCTTCCCCTGCCTTTGGCCTCTGTGCTGGCCTCTACCAGGCCTTCATTGGCCAGCTTAAGCAACTGGAAACGCGCGCCCTCCATCGTTATCTTCAGCTCCTCCGCCACCACACACAAGGCCTGAGGCCCTTTTGTCTTCAGTACCCAGATGGCCCGGTCATTCTCCGGAAAATTATTATTCATAATAAACAAAGTGTTTATTTGGTTTATTCAGTAAAGATACTATCTTTGTTCCATAACTAAAACGAAACGTGGCAAACCTACTACAGGCCTGGTATACAGGCCATGGCAGCGTCTGCGTTTTCCCATCTGTCAGCTGGCCGGGCCCTCCGGCTGATAGCTTGTAATAATAACGCGGTTGCCATACACCCGGCACTGCCTGTTTACTTACACATAAAATCCATTGCGATGAAAATAGCAATATTAATAGGGAGTATACGCCAGGGAAGGCAATCCCATAAAATAGCACATCATCTTCAGCAGGTATTACAGCAACGGGGCCTGACCACCGACCTGGTCGACCTCGCCGACGTCCAACTGCCGATGCTGGAAGAACGCGTAGGTAAGCATCCACAACTGCCGCATACAGCACAGGAACTCAGCAACCGGCTCCATGCAGCAGATGCCATTATCCTGGTTACGCCGGAATATCACGGGAGCTTCTCCGGCGTACTGAAAAATGCACTGGACTACTTCTACGCCGAATTCAACAAAAAGGTAGTTGGCACAGTAGGCGTCAGCGCAGGGAAATTTGGCGGGATCAATGCTGCATCACAGCTGCAGCAGGTCATCCTCAGCCTGGGCGCATTTCCGCTGCCGACCAAATTGCTGGTACCAGAAGTATACGGCGCATTCAATGACGGACACGAACTGACGAATGAACACACCACCCGGTCGGCACAAAAATTCATCGATGATTTCTACTGGCTGGCATCTGCCGTCCAGGAGAAGAAACAATTACAACCACTCGCCGTATAACACCCGGATATAGCGGAAGAAACGGGCTTCTTCCGCTATATTCTTCCCCCAATTTTTATCCCCCAGGAGCAAAAAAATTGTGATATCTTGCTCCCCTTTACAATATTTGCAGTGCGGATTCGTCTCCAAACGGAAAACCTTTTTTAGCTGCACCGCCAAACACACACCTGTTAAGATGAAACAAGAAGCTGGTACTAAAAAGAAAGAAGCCGGCATATTCAGTTTGCTGCAACCGTACATGGGCATGGTTGCACTGCTCATACTGTTTACGCTGGTGAGCAATGGGCTCAACCTATGGCTACCCAAAATCATTGGAAATGGAATTGATGCCTATGAACACGGCACCTTTCAACTCCAGCCCCTACTCATAAAATTTATGGTAGCGGTCATCATCATCCTCACCTTCACCTACCTGCAAAACATCATACAAACTTATGTGTCTGAACAGGTAGCGCGCAACCTGCGCACGAAAATATCCAACAAAATATCCGGGCAAAGCTACGCCTGGGTAGAACAGGCCAACCCTTCCCGGTTGCTGACCAACCTCATTGCCGATGTCGACTCCATCAAATTATTTGTTTCACAGGCCATCGTTTCCCTGGTATCATCCCTGTTCATTATTATCGGCGCCAGCATTCTGCTGCTGACCATTAACTGGAAACTGGCACTGGCAGTTATCGCCACCCTTCCTGTTATCGGCATCACTTTCTTCCTGGTTTTACGCAAGGTAAGGGCCCTGTTCATGAAAAGTCGGGAAATCATGGACTGGCTCAACAAAGTCATCAATGAAAGCATCCTTGGCGCAGCCCTTATCAGGGTTATCAATTCCCAGCAACTGGAATACGAAAAATTTCTCGATGCCAATGGCAAAGCGATGGGCTTCGGATTGTCGATTGTCCGGCTGTTTGCGGGACTAATTCCCGTGATCACCTTCACCGCCGGTATTGCCGGGCTAATTATCCTGGCGCTGGGCGGCCATTTTGTGATCACCAACAGTATGACCCTGGGGGATTTTGCGGCATTTAACAGCTACCTCGCACTGCTCATCTTCCCGATCCTGGTAATCGGCTTCATGAGCAACATCATTGCACAAGCAACCGCCTCCTACCAACGCATTAGCGCCGTGATCAATATGCCCGACCTGATGCCCAGTGGTACGCTTACAGCGCAGTTAAAGGGAGATATCGCCTTCAACAGGGTAACCGTAAACTACGGTCAGAAACCGGTGCTGAAAGACATCAGCTTTTCTGTTAAGGCAGGTTCAAAAGTAGCGGTGATAGGCCCCACCGCCGCCGGAAAAACGCAATTACTCAACCTGCTTACCGGTCTCCTGAAACCATCATCGGGTTCTGTGCTGGTAGATGGCCACCCCGTAACAGACTATAACAGCGAATCCTTCCACAGCCAGGTGGGCTTTGTATTCCAGGATAGTATCATTTTCAATATGAGTATCCGCGAAAATATCGCCTTCAACGATACCGTTACCGACGAAGCCCTGGAAAAAGCGATCCAGGCTGCCGAACTAAAGGAGTTTATTAACAGTCTGCCCAACAAACTGGACACCATCGTTTCGGAAAGAGGGGCTAGTCTCTCCGGCGGACAAAAGCAACGGATTATGCTGGCCCGCGCGCTGGCCGTGAATCCCAGGATATTGCTGCTCGACGATTTTACGGCTCGCGTAGATTCCAACACCGAACAGAAAATCCTGCATAATGTGCAATTGCTGTACCCAGGCATCACCCTGTTGTCTGTTACCCAGAAGATAGCCGCCGTCACCCATTACGACCAGATTATCCTGCTCATGCAAGGCGAAATTATTGCCGCTGGCACGCACGAGGAACTGATGCTCGCCAGTCCTGAGTACATCCAGATTTTTAATTCCCAACAAAGTACCAGCAACTATGAATTACAATCTTAATAAATATACCGGCAAGGAGCATAAAACGTCAAATTATACGGCGTTCAGAAACCTGCTGCAATTAATTTCTCACGAAAAGAAAAACCTGGTGGTGGCCTTGTTAGCGATCCTGCTCAACTCTACCCTCAACCTGCTGGGGCCATTCCTTATCGGGTATACCATCGACCATTATGTGCAGCATAAACAGTATCATGGCGTGCTGGTGTTTTCCGGCATCCTGCTGGCGATGTACCTGGTAGCGCTTTTCACCAGCTTCTTTCAAACGAAGCTGATGGGAAGCGTAGGACAAAGAACGTTGTTTACCTTGCGGAATACGATCTTCAGCAAAATACAGCAGCTACCCGTAGCTTTCTTCAACCAGAACAAGGCCGGCGATCTCATCTCCCGGGTAAACAATGATACGGATAAACTCAACCAGTTCTTTTCACAATCACTGATGCAGTTTGTGGGCAACATCGTTACCATGATCGGTGCTGGTGTTTTCCTGCTGATCATCAACTATAAAATCGGTATTGCCGCACTGGCGCCTGCATTGCTGATCCTGTTATTTACCCGTATCCTTTCGCCCTGGATTAAGAGAAAGAATGCGGCCAACCTGAAAACGGTGGGTGGTATGAGTGCAGAGATACAGGAAAGTCTCAGTAATTTTAAAGTAATCATCGCCTTCAATCGCCGCGATTATTTCCGGAAGCGTTTTAATGAAGCCAACGAAAAAAATTATCAAACCGCTATCGGCGCGGGTTTAGCCAACAATATCTTCCTTCCTTTCTATGCCATGTGCGCCAGTATAGCGCAATTGCTGGTGCTCACGGGAGGTATTTACCTGATCAGCGAGGGAGAATTCAGTATAGGCCTGCTGGTGAGCTACCTCGCGTATGCTACCTATTTTTACAATCCGCTGCGACAACTCGCTACGCTCTGGGCCAACTTCCAGGTGGCTATGGCGGGTTGGGATCGTATCGCCGAAATACTGGAGCTGGAAACAGACCTGGTCACCATTCCCGATACCACGCAGCCATCCCTTGCGCCGGCGTTACTGGAGTTCAGGCATGTGCATTTCGGTTACCCAGAGGGCAGGGAAATATTGCACAACATCAATTTATCTTTAGAGAAAGGTAAAACCTATGCGCTGGTAGGACCTACCGGCGGAGGTAAAACTACAACCGCTTCCCTGATTGCCCGCCTGTATGATCCTACCCAGGGTACCGTTTTGCTGAACGGGAAAGATATCCGGGCTTATGCCGCAGATGAGCGTTCCCAGAAAATCGGATTCATTCTCCAGGAACCGTTCCTGTTTACCGGCACCGTAAAAGAGAACATCTTATACGGCAACCCTCGTTATAAAGATTATACCAACGAACAACTCACAGCAGCTATTCATGAGGCTAACCTCGAAAAGTTGCTGGCTATTTTTGAAAACGGGCTGGATACCAAAGTAGTATCCGGAGGCGATGGTGTGAGCTTAGGGCAAAAACAGCTGATCGCCTTTATGAGGGCGGTGCTCCGGCAACCCGACCTGCTCATCCTCGACGAAGCTACCGCGAATATTGACACGGTTACAGAACAGCTGCTGGGAGAAATCCTTGAAAAATTGCCCGATACCACTACCCGCGTGATCATTGCACACCGCCTGAACACCATCGAAAATGCCGATGAGATATTCTTTGTCAACTCCGGCGAAGTAACCCGTGCCGGGTCTCTGCAAAATGCGATGGAAAAATTACTACATGGTGTGAGAGAAAGTTAGTTCTTTTTGTACTACCCGGTAAAGAATATATCTTTGCCAGATAAAACAACCACACATGTCGGGCAGGCCAAAGATATTTGATAACGAAGCAGTCATTTCCAAAGCGGCGGAAGTATTCTGGCGCCAGGGCTATGAAGCTACCTCCACAGAAGACTTGCTGGCCGCCATGGGTATTGGCAAAGGTAGTTTTTACCTTGCCTTTAAAGGTGGTAAGAAAGAGCTGTATGAGAAAGTGCTGGAACAGTTTGACCAGGCTGCGGTGAGCAGGTTCCGGAAAGAGCTCGATGCGGCAGCAGATCCAATTGAATACATCCGGGAATTCTTCCGGGGCATTGCTCGGCAACCCAAAAAGATACATCAAAAAGGGTGCATCTTCGGCAATGCAGTCGCTGAACTATCCAATATAGACCCGCTACTGATGAAGCAGGCCACCCACCACCTGCAGGAACTGGAAGCCAATTTCCTCGAAGCGCTCCAACGCGGCAAACAACAAGGTATCCTCACTTCTAAACTAGATCCTGCCCTGCTGGCCCGGCTACTGCTCAATAACTGGAATGGGCTGGGTATTACCCGCAGGATGTACCCCGACAATGAATTACTCTCCACGTTGATTGAAGCACAACTGCGCATACTTGATTAAATGCTTCCCTGCGGGAAATACAATACCTTTACAGTAGCCATCAAACGTTTCGTTATGCCACATATGCCCATTTACCAGGTAGATGCCTTCACAGACGAACTTTTTAAAGGAAACCCTGCTGCCGTTTGTCCCCTGGAAGCATGGCTACCCACCGAAGTGCTACAGCTTATTGCAGCAGAAAACTTCCTGCCCGAAACGGCGTTTTTTGTTCCCACCGGCCAACCCGGGCACTATGAATTACGCTGGTTTACCCCTGAAATAGAAATGGACCTCTGCGGACACGCTACCCTTGCCAGCGCACATATCCTCATGAACCACTTAGGTTGGGATATGCACCAGATCTCCTTTCATACCCAAAGCGGTGTGTTAATGGTATATAAACAGAATGAACGCCTGGTACTCCAGTTCCCTGCAAGACCGGCTACCGCGGCTTCTCTCCCTCCTGAAATCGCAAAAGGCATGGGCGTATATCCTATGGAGGTGCTCAAAGCGAGGGACTACCTGCTGATTTATCACGATGAAGAAATTATCCGTAACCTGCGCCCCGACAGAAGTATCCTCGACCAGATCAATCTCGACCCCGGTGGCATTATTGTTACCGCCAAAGGTAAAACAGTGGATTTTGTATCCCGCTTCTTTACGCCGCAGGCCAGCATTTTCGAAGATCCTGTGACCGGCTCCGCACATTGTTCCCTTATCCCTTTCTGGAGTCAGCAACTGGGCAAAAAAACAATGACGGCGTTGCAGCTGTCTGCCAGAACAGGCAAACTTTATTGCGAAGACTCCGGAGATAAAGTGCTAATTGGAGGAACGTGCAGGACTTACCTGGAAGGAAATATTTTTGTGGCATAACCTGTGAAGGTTTGTTACGCAGATTGGTTACGCAATGTGTTATTATTATTGCTACCGTACATTTAAGTTCGTACATTTATCAAAAACCGATTATCTGTACAAATTGCTGTTAAACTCCGGACTATAAAACTGCCTGTGCCCATGAAAAAACAACATTCCGCCTATACCCAAAGGTGCAATAGCGGCCTTTTTAAACGGTGAGTGCCTTTCTTCAATGAAGCCTAATTGGAAGTTTACGGGAATTGCGTACGAACAACATGATCATTTTAATTTATACTGTACCATGAAATACGTCATCACTACAGCCATTGTGCTGTTTGCCGGTTTACCGGTTAAAGCCCAGAACATCTATCCTTCCACCGGAAATGTGGGCATTGGAACAAACACGCCATCCGCCTCATTACATGTAAACAATGGAAACATCAAAGTATCCAATCCTAACTTTTATCCTTACGGTGTTAATATCGACATGGATTCTACTACATCTCCCTGGGCAAGGGAATTTGGTATTTCTTATAAAGCATCGGGGAAAGTGGCTTCCTTTGGCGCTTATATGAACAACGGAATATTCAACTATGCCTATATTGGCGGAAACACCACGAACTATGCGTCACATAACGCTACCTGGATGACGTTTAAGCCCAACGGTTACGTAGGCATTGGTACCATTGCACCATCCTCCCTGCTGGATGTAAACGGAGGAAATATAAAAGCCACTAATCCAAATGGCTATCCATATGGGATTAATATAGATGCGGACTATGTTGGCAACTGGGCAAGAGAATTTGGTATTTCCTACAAGGGCGCCACACTGGGCACCGGGAAACTGGTATCCCTGGGCGCATATGCCAACAACGAAAACCTTATCTATGCTTATATCGGAGGCAATACTACTGCAAATATACCTGTCTCTACACCCTGGATGGTGTTTAAACCCAACGGCAACATAGGCGTCGGTACTACCGATCCTGGCACCAGCAAACTTGCTGTAGAAGGGCTCCTAAGCGCCCGGAGAGTAAAGGTTACACAAGCCAGTCCCTGGCCGGATTATGTATTTGACAAAACATATGATCTTCCCAAATTAGATACGCTCGAACAATTTATTGACCAGCACAAACACCTGCCCCAACTGCCCTCAGCAGCCACTGTAAATGCAGAAGGAGTGGATCTGGGAGAAGTGAACCGGACATTGGTGCAGAAAGTAGAGGAATTAACGCTGTATATTATTCAGTTGAATAAGGAAATTCAATTGCTAAAAAAGGAAAAGAATAAGTAAGATACCTGTCGGGACCACTGATAAAACGATAACTATACCCTAAATGAATGTAGCAATATGACCAAACTAATCTGTATTGTAGCAAGTTATCTCTCAATTGTTTTATGCGCTGGTTATGTGGCCGTAGGACAACAAGGATTAAGAGAGGATCTCCCTAAGCATGTTTAACTTCTGCCGTTTCTCAGCTTTTTGTTAGCTAGGATAAAATTTATTCCTGCGATTAAGGTCCCTAAAAAGCCTAGTGTATAATAGATAACGGCTTTATCAAAGCCTGTTGAGTAATACCTACTAATTACCAGGGCCAACATGATACCGGCAATTGTTAATGCTGTGAGGCCCAAAATGAAATAATAATTGTGATTCATTTTCAAAAAGATTTCTTTTTTTGACTTAAATAAGGAGAACGAGCTGGGCACCGTCCTCAGTCATAGTTTCAGAAAGGATGGAAAGGCGTGATTATGACGCCTCTTCCACCCAGCCCATTTTAATGACTTATACAAAACACCCAGCCAATGCGGCTGTTGAAACTGAATACCCAATCGCGCTGAGCGGATTATGGGCGGCAATCAACGAAGCAATAGAGAGCCCCCAACCGGCCACAGTCAAGCCACACATAATTGCCTGAGGCATTTTATAGCCTCCCTGGATCTCTTCCATTTGAGCAAAAGTCATTTGTTGCATATAAAACAGTTTTTTTAGCTCCCCTGTCTGTCGCCATGGTTCAGATATTCAGCGTCCAATTTTTCTAGTGCCAGGGAATCCACCCAATACTACGATGGTATTTTGGAATACAATATGGAGTTATATTATTTTTAGATGGAGAATTATGCCATTGGGTCTTATAACGTATCAAAGGATTCTAAACAAAGTCATTTTATATCACTACTAAAGTAAATTCTTTTTCATTAAAAACCCCAATAATTACAGCATTTAAAATTGCATTAAAAAATATCCAGATTCAGTAACCTGCTTTTATGTACCTTCTATTTACCCTTGCCGCAACCGTCTTGTTCCCCACAAAAATTATTTCCGTACCTTCCTCTCATGACATATTCCCGCATACTCCTCCCCTTCCTGTTCCTTCTGCCCCCGCGCTCAAACGCCCAAATTATCCCGGAAATCGACAGCACCGTACAGGCTTTCATGACCCAATACCAGGTGCCGGGTATGGCTATTGCCATTTCGCATCATGGTAAGTTAGTATATGCCCGTAATTACGGATATGCCGACACGCTTCACAAAATACCTGTTAATAGCAACAGCCTGTTCCGCATTGCCAGCGTTTCCAAATGTATCACTGCCACGGCTATACTGAAACTGGTGGAAGCGGGACAACTATCGCTCGATAATACCGTGTTCGGCCCACATGGTGTATTGGGCACCACTTATGGCCAACAACCTTACGCGCCCAACCTGGAAAAGATTACTATCCGGCAACTGCTGCAACATACCGCCGGCGGCTGGACCAACAACGGGGAAGATCCGATGTTTATGCACCCGGCAATGACGGCCGAACAACTCCTCAGCTGGACGCTCGATCATCAGCCATTGGTGGATACCCCCGGAAAGGTGTATGCATACTCCAACTTCGGTTATTGTGTGTTGGGCCGGGTCATTGAAAAAGTATCGGGCATGACCTATGAGCAGTATGTAAAAACGGCCATATTACAGCCCTGCGGCATTACGAGCATGCAAATTGGCGGTAATACGCAGGAACAAAGAAAAAGTAATGAGGTAGTATACTACGGCCAGCATAGCGAACAGCCTTATATCTATAATATCTCCCGCATGGACGCCCATGGCGGATGGATTGCATCTGCCACCGACCTCGCCAGGCTATTGGTACATATCGACGGCTTTCCTGCACCCGCCGACATCCTGACGCCCGCTTCCATTACTGCTATGACCACTGCCTCTGCGGCCAACCCCGGCTATGCCCTCGGATGGGCAGTGAATCCCTACCATAACTGGTGGCATTCCGGCTCCCTGCCCGGCACCGCTGCTGAAGTGATCCGCTCTCATCATGGCTTTACCTGGGCCATGCTTTGTAATACCCGCACCGACAGCAGCTTTTTCAACGACCTGGATGGTCTGCTCTGGAAGGCCGTCAACAATCCCGCTACCCCCTGGAAAGAATAAAAAACAACATTTATTGCCATTAATGCCGCTTATTAATGGTTTGTTAGGCCTTTCATTAGGCCTTCCCGCTTTATTTGCAGCTATAACCATTCCCGTTATAAACAAATAGTATGCATATGAAGCGTTATGTAACCGCGTTCCTTTTCCTGGTGACCATACCCGTCCAGGCCCAGCGAAAACACAGCCGGGAGTCACAGTACCCTACTTATCACGGATTGATCATGGCCGGCTACCAGGGCTGGTTCCGGGCTGCTGGCGATGGCTCCGGCGCCAGCCACTTTGCTTATGGTGATGAAACCCGAAGTGGAATCGATATGTGGCCGGATGTCAGTGAATATGAGAAAACCTATAGTACTCCTTTTAAGCTCGCTGATGGGCAACCGGCAAAGTTCTTCAGTTCTTACGATAAAAGCACAACCGACCTCCATTTCAAATGGATGCAGGAATATGGTATAGACGGCGTTTTCATGCAACGCTTCTTCAACACCGCCAAACACCGTGACAGCAGCTCCGGTGTGATACTCAAAAATGCCCTCGCCGCCGCGTCAAAGTATCACCGTGCTATCGCCGTCATGTATGACTTATCCGGGCTCAAAGCCAGCGGAGAAGACTGCTCGGCCATCATTGCCGACTGGAAATACCTGGTAGATCAGCTGAAAGTAACCAATCAGCCAGGCGCTAAAACTTATTTACAGGAGAATGGTAAACCAGTGGTGGCCATTTGGGGCATTGGGTTCCCGGATCGTCCTTACCAACTAAGAAATATCGGGCTGGAACGACTGATCGATTTTCTTAAAAATGACCCGGTATACGGAGGATGTGCCGTGATGTTGGGCGTACCTACCGCCTGGCGTACGCTCAACGCCGATTGTGTACCAGACCCATACCTGCACACCCTGCTCCAACAGGCAGATATTGTGTTGCCCTGGACGGTACAACGCTACTCTCCCCTGCTGCATAATGATATGGACCGCTACCGCGACAACACCCTGGAAGACATGGCCTGGTGTCGTCAGCATCGGCTGGAATATGTGCCCTGTGTGTATCCCGGCTTCAGCTGGCATAACCTCAGCCGCTATGAATTTCCGGACGATGTAAAGCCATCGGGTTCTATTCCCCGGCAGGGCGGTCGCTTTTACTGGCAGCAAATCACTACCGCTATTAACGCCGGCGCCACCATGCTGTATGTAGCCATGTTCGATGAAGTGAATGAAGCCACTGCCATCTTTAAAACCACCGATCAGCCACCTGTGAGCACCACCACTCCTTTTATCGACCTGGATGGGAAGCCTTCCGATCACTACCTCTGGCTAACCGGGCAGGCCGCGAAAATGCTCCGCAATGAGCTGCCACTCAGCATTAAGATGCCGGAAAAAAATTAATCATCACCGGGCAGGGACACACCTGCCCGGAAAACGCTTTACAATAGGCAATAGAACACCACCGCCAACCTGTGCAGGATCAGCGCAACGATATACAGACAGCTCAGTAGAGGGAAAAATGGAACCCGGGAGTGGCAAGGCTTTCAATTGCGGGATAACCCAGGCAGAAAAATAATTACGGAAGCTAACAATTCATCCCAACACTACCATTCATGGGGAAAAACATAGAAGTAGCCTATTTAAAAGCCTGTACAGCCAAATGCCGGCTCCTGGTCAATAAATAAACACCTCCAAAATAAGAAGTAATCCCCACCAGGATAAATATGATCAACATCCAGATAAGCTTGCGTTTATTGCCTTTGCGCCTTATCTCCCTGTCCAGGATCATCCGTTCTATCTCCAGCCAGCGCCTGCCCGGATCACCGGTATTAAAACGCTTCTCCAATAAGCCGGATTTCATCATTTGCCGGTACATAATGGCCACCGACCGGGCATTGGGGATATGATCCATCAAAGCAATCAGCTCCTTTGTATCATCGTCGGGCGCAGACCGCGCCCGTATTGCATCTTCTGCCGGCGAACCTGCTATAAGCCGGTTCGCAACGATTTTAAAATACGTATTCATAAAATAAGCGCCATAAGTATTTTAGTTATCCGTAATATATCTACGATATTCAACCATTCATAGTTTTGTCTTTTATCAAAAAAACCGGTTAGCAATCAGGGCATTGACAAGCTACTAAATCCATTTTACTGATATGGACGCCTAACTACATCAATTTAAAACCGGCCACCAACAACCACTTCCGGGGTAGTTCCCGCCAAATCCCGCTGCTACAGAATTCCTTTAGGAATTATCCCTAATTTTAGCCCATGAAAGTGCTGATTATAGAAGACGAACCCGCACTCAGAAACAGTATACAGGAATACCTGACTCACCAGGGCTATATCTGTGAACTGGCGGAAGATTTTAAACAAGCCATCCACAAAGTCAATGAATTTGACTACGATTGTATTGTGGCAGACATAGGCCTTCCCCTGGGAAATGGACTCGATGTGGTCAAAGAACTGAAAGTACTGGAATCCAAAGCCGGTATCATCATCATTTCCGCCAAAGATTCACTGGAAGATAAACTTAGGGGCCTCGAACTCGGCGCAGACGATTATCTCACCAAGCCTTTCCATCTCTCCGAACTCAACGCCCGCGTAAATGCCATTTTACGACGCAAAAAATTTGACGGCAATACCACTATCACCTTCAATGAAATCACTATCAAGCCTGCGTCTAAAACAGTATTGGTACATAACAAATCAATTACCCTCACCGGCAAAGAATACCAGCTACTGCTTTATTTTATCGCTAACCAACACCGCGTAGTCACCAAATCAGCACTGGCCGGACATCTCTGGGGCGATGAATACGACCAGGCCGGGTCTTATGACTTTATCTATACCCACATCAAAAACCTCCGTAAAAAAATGCTGGAGGCAGATGGTGAAGACTATATCAAAACCGTATATGGCACCGGATACCGCTTCGGTTAAAATCTCCCTGACAGTGAAAAAAGATACCCGCTCCATGAAGCTGCTGACCAAAACAATGGTGTATTTCCTACTTATCATGCTGCCTGTCTTTACCGCAGGCGCCTTCTATCTCTATGCCACCTTCAATAAGGAAATAAAACACGAAACAGATGAAGAACTGGTCAACGATAAACTCCAGTGGATGCGCTATCTTGATACAGCCACTATCAGCAATCCCGTATTCGCTATCAATACACCTGAATTCAATTTACAACCCACCGACAAACCAGTTCAAACCAAACATAATCTCAAAGGAGTCAATATCTACCAGGAACCGGAAGATACTTATGCCCCCTTCCGGCAACTGACCCAGGTCATTACCGTCAATAACAGAAACTACCAGCTGACATTACGCAAATCACTCATTGAAAAAGATGACCTCATAAAAAATATTATCCATGTGATGCTGGCAGCCTTTGGAGGTCTCTTCCTGTTTGTACTGCTCTCCAACTGGTTAATCAGCAAAAGCATCTGGAAGCCATTTTACGCCTCCCTGGATAAAATACAGCGGCTCCAGCTCAACAAACTGGAAAATACCGTGTTTGACCGTACGGCTACCCACGAATTCAACCAGTTGAATGCCGCGCTTAATAATATGACTACCCGCATTCACCAGGATTATACCAACATCAAAGAACTCACAGAAGATGCCGCCCATGAAATGCAGACGCCACTAGCTATTGCACAAAGTAAACTGGAACTACTGCTGCAGGACGACTCACTCTCCGAAACACAACTCAAAGGCATCCTGACCAGCTACGACGAACTGCAACGCTTATCAAGATTAAATCATAACCTGCTCCTGCTGGCAAAAATCGAAAACCAGCAATACCCGGTTACCGATCAACCAGATCTGTGCACCGTAGTAGAAAAATACCTTTCGCTCTTTGAAGAACTGATCCGCGAAAAAGAACTACAAATCCACGCCGAGATGATTGCTACCGCACCCTGGCCCCTCCATCCCGCGCTCACCGATATTCTGGTGAGCAACCTGCTCGGTAATGCTATCAAGTACAACTACCACCTTGGCCATATCCGCATCCATATCAGCGCACAAACCTTCAGCATCTCCAATACCAGCGAATTACCACAGATTCCATCAGACATACTTTTCCAACGCTTTAAAAAGCAACATAACGTGTATACGAACTCTAACGGCTTAGGGTTGGCTATCGTAAAAAAAATTGCTGATTCCTACCAGCTGTCACTACAATACAGTTACGAAACCGGATGGCATACTTTCAGCGCTGGCATATATTCAGCCATTAACGGCTGATGTTCAGATTTACTCCAGATTCAATTCCTTTCTTTGTACTATTAAAGTATCAGAGCCATCATATGAAACGAATTTTACTGGTAGCCATCGTACTGAGCATTACAGGAACCATACAGGCACAAAACCGTGTGCCCGTTCCCGTTAAAGACACCTTGCCCGCACCGTCAAAAGATACTATCAGCAAAATATCTGACCTGGGAGAAGTAGTGATCTCATCTACCCGCAACAACAGTCGCATCGAAGATCTGCCCATGAAAGTAGAAGTGCTGGGTAAAGAAGAAATGATAGAAGAAAGCGGTATCAAACCAGGTAACGTAGCCGGCATACTGGGCGACTTATCCGTGATACATATCCAAAACACGTCTGCCGTTAGCGGCAATAACGCCATCCGCATGCAAGGACTGGATGGTAAATATACCCAGCTACTCCGCGATGGCATGCCGGTATATGAAGGCTTAAGCGGCAACTTTGGCGTGCTCGCCATCCCACCACTGGACCTTAAACAAATTGAAATTATCAAAGGCTCCGTATCCACCCTCTATGGCGGTGGCGCCATCGCCGGAATCATCAACTTCATCGCCAAAACACCTGGCAACAAGCCGGAGCTGACCATACTGGCCAACCGGAGCACACTCAAAGAAACCAACGTAAACGCCTTCTACGCAGAACGTTATGGAAAAACAGGCCTAACCCTCTTCGCCGGCGTTACCACCCAAAACCCGGTAGACGTAAATAAAGACGGATTCAGTGATGTGCCCCGCGTTCGCCAATATCTCCTCCACCCAAGATTCTTCTGGTATATTAACCCACAAAGCACGCTGATAGCCGGGTACACCGGTACCATCGAAAAACGGGAAGGAGGCGATATGCAGGTTCTGGAACACCAGGCGGACAATATTCACCAATATACAGAAGTAAACAACAGCAATCGCCATAGCGTAGACCTGCAATTTACCCGCAAAAACCTGGGCGGTGGCGCCCTCACAGTAAAAGGAGTAGGTAGTTTCTTTCACCTGCAAAACGATGAAGGAACCTTTTCCCTGCTGGGTAATCAAACCAGCACCTACGCGGAAGCCGCCTACAATAAAAAAAGCGGTCGCCATGATTGGGTAGCAGGACTGAACAACACCGGCGAAATATACCGCCGCGCCAAAGGCGACAGTACACTCCTGAATAACTATACCTACAACACCATGGGCGCCTTTATACAGGACGGCTACCACATCACTGATCAGTTCATGGCCGAAGCAGGACTCCGCGCCGATTACCACAACGTATTCGGCTGGTATGTACTGCCACGCCTCGCCTTTGTATACAAACCCATAGAAAATATCTCTATTCGTTTGAGTGCAGGTACTGGCTATAAATCACCCGCTGTATTTACCACCCAAACACAAACCATTGGTTACCGCAACCTCCTCCCGCTGAACGCCGGAGTGAAATCTGAAAAAAGCCAGGGCATTAATTTCGATGGTAACTACCGGACCAATATCGGTAAGGTAGAAATCACCCTTAACCAGGCATTGTACTACACCCATATCAAAAACCCTATCTTACCAGTAGCAGATGCTAAAAACATGGTTCGGCTGGAAAATATGCCCTTTGCGGTAAATAGCCTGGGTACAGATACTTACCTGCGCATGGCCCTCGACCACCTGGAGTTGTACCTTGGCTATAATCATACGGTGTCAAAATATGATAATACCGCTGCTACACATGTAGCCTTTGCACCACAAGACAAATTTGCCAGCACCCTGGCCTATGAAATAGAAGAGAAATGGCGCTTTGGCATAGAAAACGCCTGGGTGGGTAACCAATATGATTACAACAATCAAAAAACGCCCAACTACTGGTTCTGGGCAGCCATGATATCCCGTCAATTCGGCGAGCATATCACCGTGGTACTCAACGGGGAAAACATCTTTGATGCCAGGCAGGGTAAAAATACCCCGCTGTATACCGGCACAGTAAGCAACCCTACCTTTGCCCCGCTATGGGGACCTATCGATGGCCGTACCATCAACCTCTCCGTAAAATTTAATTTATAGATAATATTGAGAACGGCGTACCTTTGCGATCCTAATTTTCTGTGCAAATGAGATCGTTTAAATCCAGGTACGCCGTCCTCTTCGGGTTCGGCGCCTTAGTCCTTAGCCTGTCCTTCCTCGTTAGAACTGCATTGTTAATCTGGGCCCTCCCGCAGTCTGGTCTTCATATCTCCGATATACCCGCTATTTACGGTAAAGGCTTTATTTACGACCTGGGCGTAGCACTGTTTTTCACAATTGCCTATGCCGCGTACCTGCTGCTGTTACCGCAACGGATCAACAACACCCGGTTTAACCGCATCTTTACCTATGTGGGCTTCTTCCTGGCCACCATGATCCTGGTATTTTCCTTCTTTGCGGAGTTTACCTTCTGGGGAGAATATGCTGGTCGCTTTGACTTCATTGCTGTTGATTACCTGATTTATACCTACGAAGTAATAGAGAATATCAACGAGTCGTATCCTTTGCCCCTGCTGATCGGTGGCGTGTTACTGTTTACCGCCCTGCTCACCTGGCTCACGGCGCGCCGGGGCATCTTCCGTAACAGCTTTCAATCGCACACCCCCTTCAGTAAAAGACTACTTACCTTTTTGTTACTACTGGGCGTATTACTACTGCATGTATTCCTGGTGAGCAACACCTGGGCAGAAAAAAGCAAAAACCGTTATGCACAGGAGCTCTCCAAAACAGGGGTATATTCCTTTGTATCTGCCTTTCTGAATAATGAGCTGGCTTACGACAAATATTATCTGATGGAAGATGAAGACAATAACTTTCACCAGCTCCGTACACGGCTCCAGGAGCCTGGCAGCCAATACCTGGAAAACGGCCGCAGTATTTACCGTAACATCACCGATACCGCTGCCACAGCAATGCCCAACATCATGATGGTGACCATTGAAAGCTTCAGCGCCGATTTCATGGACCGTTTCGGCAATACCCAGCATATCACACCGGTACTGGATAGCATTGCCAAACAAAGCATCCTGTTTACTAACCTGTATGCTACCGGCACACGCACCGTAAGAGGCATGGAAGCCCTGTCTCTGGCCGTTCCGCCTACACCGGGACAAAGTATCGTACGCCGCAAAAACAATGAAAACCTCTACACCATCGGACATATCTTTGAACAGGCCGGCTATGAAAGCACCTTCTTTTATGGAGGTGATGGCTACTTCGATAATATGAACAAGTACTTTGGCAACAACGGCTACGATATTGTGGATCATAAAAATCCTAATAACCTGGTAGAAGACAACATTGCTACCACGCGCACCAGCATCCCGAAAAGTGATATCCAGTTCGAAAATGCGTGGGGAATTTGTGATGAAGATATTTATACGGCTGCTATTAAGAGCGCCGACCAGAAATATGCTGCTGGCAAGCAATTTTACGACTTCATCATGACTACCTCCAATCACCGGCCCTTTACCTATCCGGCCGGAAAAATTGACATTGCCTCCGGCAGCAGCCGGGAAGGAGCGGTAAAATATACCGATTATGCCATCGGGGAGTTTTTAAAAAAGATCAGCACCAAACCCTGGTTTAAAAACACGATCGTCATTTTCGTAGCAGACCACTGCGCCAGCAGCGCCGGCAAAAATGAAATAGAAATCAGTAAGTATCATATTCCCTGCATCCTGTATAATGTACCTGGCCAGGCGCACCGGGAAATTACCCAAATGTGCTCGCAGATTGACATCTACCCTACTTTGCTGGGCTTATTGCATTGGACCTATAAAAGCAAACTTTATGGAGAAAATGTACTCGACTCCGCCTATCAGCCACGGGCCATGGTGAGTACCTACCAAAAATTAGGCTACCTGGAACCCGGCAAACTACTAATCCTGAGCCCGCAGCAGAAGGCCCAGTGCTTTAGCTGGAACGCCACAAAAAATGAGCAACACCCGGCAGCAATGGACAGCAGCCTGCTGAAAAACAGTCTCGCGTACTACCAGACCGCCTACTACCTGTTTAAAAACAATGGCATGAAGCAATAGCATACCGCTTTTATATATTCAACGGCGTGCAGGCACAGCAATACCTGCACGCCGTTTTTTTAAGGATACCCTTTGACTGTTCATATTCCCCGGTAAATACTTACATTTATTATTCCGGCAGCACAGTCACGCCGGCTCGTATTAAGCAACCAAAACAAAATGCATGACGGCACCTGTCGGGGCCGCACCATCACTAAAAACTAACCATGTCCTATCAAAATAACACTACCAGCCCTCATTTTCTCCATGGCATCCGGTTATTGATCGTGGAAGACAACGCCATTAATGTCCGCATATTGGAATTACAGCTGAGAAAAACCGGCGCCAGTATTACAACCGCCAGCAATGGGCGCGAGGCGCTCTCTAAAATACAAAGCACTACTTTTGATGGTATTATCCTCGACCTGCATATGCCAGAAATGAATGGATACGATACCATTCCGCATATACAACGCCTGCAACCCGGTGCATTCATTGTAGTAGTAACAGCCGATATACTCCCTGAAGTATCTACACGACTGGCTGCCTTACGGATAAAAGATATCCTGCCTAAACCTTATGCAGCAGAAGCACTGCTGGACATACTCGCACAGCATAAACCAGTATAAATCCTTTTGTACTAACTTCGCGCCTGCACAAAAGCAGGCAACTATGCAAACAAAATCTTTGTCGGCCCGCGACCTCGACGTGATCTGGCATCCTTACACCCAAATGCAGACGGCCCCCGCGCCTATCGGCATGGTACGCGGACAGGGCGCCCTTCTTTTCGATGAAAACGACCAAAGCTATATAGATGCCACCTCCAGCTGGTGGGTGAACATACACGGTCATGCCCACCCGCATATTGCGCAACAGCTAGCTGCCCAGGCATTGCAACTGGAACATTGCATTTTTGCTGGGTATACACATCCCCCGGCTGTGAACCTGGCAGAACGCCTGCTCCAGGTATTGCCCCCCAACCAGCGCCGCGTTTTCTATTCCGACAATGGCTCCACTGCCATCGAAGTAGCCCTCAAAATGTCCATACAGTATTGGGATAACCAGGGCATTCGCAAACGTAAAATACTGGCGTTCAACAATGCCTACCACGGCGACACGTTCGGTGCTATGAGCGTTAGCGGCAGAAGTGTGTTCACCCGCGTATTCGATGACCTCCTGTTTGATGTACATTTCATCGATGTGCCCAGTGCGGCTAATCTCTCCCAGCTCATAACTACCATCAACGCCTTACAACCGGAAGATATAGCCGCCTTTGTTTTTGAACCGCTACTGCAAGGCTCCGGTGGTATGATTATGTATGAAGCCAACGCCTTTGATCAATTGCTGCAATACTGTAAATCCAGGAATATCCTGTTGATTGCCGATGAGGTGATGACTGGTTTTGGCAGAACCGGGAAGAATTTCGCTATGGAATATCTCCAAACATTGCCGGATATGGTTTGTCTCTCCAAGGGGCTGACAGGTGGCGCCATGGCGCTGGGCGTTACTACCAGTACTGCCGCCATCTACGATGCATTTTTGTCGAACGACAAATTAAAAACATTATTTCACGGACACTCCTTTACGGCCAATCCACTGGCTTGTACTGCTGCACTGGCCAGCATGGACCTTTTCATAGATCCCGCCTGCGCCGCTAATCGCCAGCGTATACACGAAAAGCACCAGGCTTTTTTACAGGAGCTGCAACAAATAACCATCGTAAAACATCCCCGGTTGCTGGGCACTATTCTGGCGTTTGAAATCAGCACTACCAATGCTGACGGATATACGAATTCATTGGCCGACGAACTGCATCGCTTCTTCCGCGCCCGGAAGATCATGCTTCGTCCGCTGGGCAATACCCTCTACGTTCTTCCACCCTACTGTATTACGGATGAACAACTGGAACAGGTGTATCAAAGCATTCGCGAGCTGCTGAGGGAGCTAAAAGCATAAAGCATAAAGCTCTTGAAGCGAATGAACGGAGCGAATAAGTATCCGCTTCGTTCATTCGCTTCAAGAGCTTTATGCTTTGTGCTTTATGCCTTCTGCTTATTTAACCGGCACGCTGATCCGGGTGTCATCCCATTCAAACACCACCGCATTTCCGGGTAAAGTGAAAGTTAATTTTTCAACAGGAGTGGATAGTGCTTCCCGCTTAACTTTCACCGCTACTACATCTTCGCCTTTATTCTTTTCGTAGTCATAAGCGCCCCATTGTCCCAGTTTGCCGTTCAGGATCACCGTCCAGGTTTTAGGATCAGGAATAGAGAAGAAAGTGTAAGTACCTGCTTTTACTGGTTTTCCGCCAAAAACAACGTCTTTGGAGAAGGTAATTTCGGTAGCCTGGTCAGCACCGGTACGCCATACTTTACCCCATGGCTCCAGGGTGCCAAAAATAACGCGGCCTCTCTTGGAAGGCTGTCCATATACTACTTTGATACCGTTGGCCTCTACAGTTACATGCGGGCTTTTAGGTGGTTTTTCCTGGGCAAAAACGAGGCTGGTAACTGCCAAAAATAAGGTTGCCAAAAAGAAATGTTTCATTTGCTAAGTTTTTTCTGGAATGAGATGATTGTTTTGAGATAGCTTAACAATTTAAACTATTCTATCCAGCGAAAACCAAACTATTGGATCAATGGTAAAATAAATCCATATTTAACGGTGCTCACAAACCTGGCTGAGCTTCGTCAGCCCGCTTTCCATCACAGGTCCATAAATTTTATCAGCCACGAACCCCCGGAGCTTCCACCACGGTAGCAATCCCAGTTTTATTTCCTGGTGCCAGAATATCGCCGTGCCTTTGCCATCGGCAGTAGGTTTTAGTTCTATACCACTGTTTACCGGGCGTACCCCTTTGATATCCAATAGGTAATGTACTCCTTTGCCTGGCGCGCTATCCAGTATGGTCACTTTACCACTGTTTAGCTTTCCTTCCCAACTATACCAGGCGCCGGTGCCGGCCGCCGGATCGGAATATACCAGGGTAGCGGTACTGTCCGGCCGGGTCCAGGGATTCCAGCCATCCCAGGCCCGCAGATTGCTCACATGGGCGTATACCGTATCAATAGGCGCATTAATAACCCCCGTACGCTCTACCACCGCAGTGGAAGGGAATAATAAGGACAGTAAGAAACTCAATCCACATAAAATGATCACACCGATCACCAATGACTTAAAAAGACGCATAGAAAAAATATATTATCGTTGAAGGGCTTATCCCCTTATCGTTGCAACAGGTGCCGGATATTGCCCAATCCCTTTTCAACGTCCTTCCCCACCCACTTATCCATCATCAGGCCCATTACCTTCCGTAGCGGGTGGTGCCCCATGTCGCATATCATTCCCCAGGTAACCAGCGTACCTTCCGGCATGGGATCGAAACGGAAATAGCCTTTGGCCATCCCCATTCCCCCGAAATCCGTGTTGGTAGCAATATATTGATCCTCCCGTGATTCGGTGACCGACATATGCCCTCTTCCCACGTTACGGTTATGACTTTCCCAGCTATAGCCCGCGCCCACGCCGCTTTCCTTCTCCCCATAGGTGATCTTCACCATCGGGTCCTGTTCTTTCCAGGGCGACCATAGCTCCCAGTTGCGCACTACATTGACCAACGGGAAAATAGCGCCTGCCTGGGCAGGCATGAGCAACGATCGCTCTACCTTTACGGAGGGGGACAAGAATAAACTGAAAATGAAGAGCCCCAGTACTAGGACAATAAATGCACCCAGGATAATGAAAAAGGCTTGCATCTGACTGGATTTAGATAGCACAAAGCTAACGAAATCGCGCTACTCCCATTTGAATACTTTCACGGCTACCGCATACACGACAACACCCCATAGGGTAAGGATAGCAATATCCCAGCTTACATGCCATAAATGCTGTCCTTCAAACGCTACCTTGCGTAAGGCATCTATCAGGTAAGTGAGCGGCATAATTTTACAAATGGGCTGCAACCAGCCAGGAAAAGAATCTATCGGGAAAAAGGTGCCCGCCAGCAGAAACTGGGGCAGGGTCACAATATTAGCCAAAGGAGGGATCGTGCTTTCATTCTTCGCCAGGCTGCTGACCACAAAACCAAAACCCATGAATACCAGCAGTCCGAATACCGATAATACCAGCATTTCCAGGAAGGTGGCAAATCCGTGCACCAGCGTAAAGCCAAAGGCAAAATGCCCCAAAGCAATGATTACCACCGAACTGATCAGCTGGAAGATCATTCTGCTCACGGCTTCCGCCAATACAATATAAGTACGCTTGATAGGCGTAGCAAAAAAACGCTTGAGTACCAGCGTTTGACGCATATTATAAAACAGGAAAGCGGTACCAAAAACCGCCGCACTCATCAACGCAAAACCCAGCTGCCCGGGTAAAATGAAGTCAATAGTTTTAAACTCACGGCCAGGGATCTCTGTCTGGCTAATGGTAGCCACCGTAGGACGTTTATATGCTTCGTCATCCAGTTTCGTCGTCACCCCCTTCAGGATATTCAACAGGATCTGTTTCTTACTGGCATCCGACGCCGTGGAAGTGCGCATCTGGATATCATAGTGCATCACATGATCAGCCCCCTCGCTGGGTACAATATTCAGAATAGCTACCAAACGCCCCTTTTTCAGGTCATCTTCCATCTCTGCCGCGGGCTGATCGGCAATCATCTTCAGGGTGTTAACATGCATCAGCCCCTGGTAAAACTCACTCTTGATATCCGTTTGCCGGTCAATTCCCACTTTTACGGAAACACTGCTGCCGCCAATAAACCCGAATACCAGGATAAATACCATCGGGAAGCCCAAACTGAATACCACGGCGGAAGGACTGCGGAAAATGCCCCGTAAACTGCCCTTCGTTATCGCCAGCATGGCCCTTAGCTGACTGTACTTAGCTCCATTCATCTGATCTGCTTTTAAAAACGGCGGTAAAACTACTATAAAAAAGCAGAAAGCGGAAGGCGGAAAGCAAAAAGCTATTGTAGCGGGGGGACGCGATTCTTAAATATCTGCTTTGCTCACCCGCTACAATAGCTTTTTGCTTTAAGCTTTATGCTCAAAAGCTTCTAAAAGCTATACTTAAATGGCATTCTTGCCTGGATATCCCCGTGCATAGCCTGCATGTCCTTAATTTGCTGGTATAACTCATAGTTAACCCCCAGCTCTTTCTTTACCATATGTGTACTTACATCTGCACCTACTGTCTTCATCAGTTTCGACACCGGGTCCTTTACCTCAGGATACTCCCTTAAACGGTATTCAGACAACTTAGCCAGGCGGGCAGCACAGGCCAGGGCTTCGGTAATACCGCCAATACGGTCTACCAATCCCAGCTTCTGGGCTTCCAGGCCGCTCCATACACGTCCCTGTGCAATGCTGTCCACTATAGCAGCATCCAGTTTTCTACCGGCTACTACACGGGATTTGAAAGAAGCATAGGTGCTGTCGACCCCATTCTGTATAAAACGTTTTTCGCCTTCTGTCAACGGACGCCCTACAGACCCCAGGTCTGCATACTGAGCGGTTTTTACCCCATCGAAAGTAACGCCCAGTTTATTTTTAAAGAAGTCCTGCATATTAAACATTACTCCAAATACGCCGATAGAGCCGGTTAAGGTATTGGGTTCCGCAAAGATGCTATCGGCCATACAAGAGATGTAATAACCGCCGGAAGCCGCATAATCACCCATAGAAACCACTACCGGCTTCACTTTTTTGGCCAGCGACAATTCCCGCCAGATCACTTCCGACGCCAACGCGCTACCACCGCCCGAGTTAACACGAAACAGGATTGCCTTCACGTCTTTATCCTGCCGGGCTTTGCGGATTTCCCGGATATAATTTTCACTGGCAATAATATTATCGCGCTCGGATTCTCCTCCAACAATATCGCCTTGTGCATAAATGAGCGCAATCTTATTATCACCACTGCCATCACTTAACGTGGTGCCATTATTGTATTTACCCAGGCTCACCAGGTTTACCTTCTCATCCGGCTTGATACCAGTTTTACCCTGCAGCTCTGCCACAATTTCATCGTCATATTTCAATCCATCTACCAGCTTATACTTCAACGCATCCGCGGGCTCCTGGATCAGGTTTTCATTGGCATACCCATGCAGGGTAGCGGTATCTATATGACGGGCTTTACCTACGCCCGTCAGGAAATTGCTGTATAACTCGCCCAGGAACTGTGTAGTCTGCACCCGGTTAGCCTCAGTCATCTGCGTTTCGCGTAAAGGTTCTGTTGCGCTCTTAAACTTCCCGCAATAAAAGATTTCCGGTTTGATCTCCAGCTTTTCAAGCGTTCCTTTTAAAAACGTCAGCTGGCTGGAAAAACCGGTAAAATCTACTGCTCCCTTGGGGTTTAGGTACACCTTATCGGCCGCAGTAGCCAGGTAATAGGCACTCTGCTCCATCACCTCGCCGTAAGCCACCACAAATTTGCCGGACCTGCGGAAACGAAGCAACGCATCACGCAGCTCTTCCGTGCTGGCAAATCCATTGGGGTTACCATTTACTTTCAGGTAAATACCCTTGATATTGTCATCTGTAGCCGCATTGCCAATCAGGCGTATTGTCTGGTACAATCCCGGCACCTCGCCCGGTTCATCCCTTAACAATGCGCCGATCGGGTTAACTAGCTTTTGTTCTTTATAGGCCTGACCGGTTTCAAGTACCAGCACGCCATTAGGGGAAATATTTACCTTTTCTGAGGTAAGCGCCCTACCTATCATGACCGTTAATACGAGGAAGCAAATAATCGTGAAAACAATAAAAGCAAGCAGGGAAGCGAGGAAAACTTTAAAGAAACGCATACGTTTTTGTTAAGATGAAACTGAGATAACAAGATACATTTTTTCAAAAATAAGGAATATGGCTACTTTTGAGGTTCGAAATATACATGAATACAGCAATATTACTTATAGGTGGCAATTTGGGAGATCGTACCGGGAACCTCCAACAGGCGGTACACCTTATCCAGGAAACTGCCGGAGAGGTAGTAAAAACCTCCGCCTTATACCAGACCGCTCCCTGGGGAGCCGTGGATCAACCCGATTACCTGAACCAGGGGCTGGAAATCCGCACCAACATGGATGCACTAACGTTATTGCATACACTATTGGAAATTGAACGGAAAATAGGACGCATCCGCCAGCAGAAATGGGGATCGCGCGTGATCGACATAGATCTTATCTTTTTCAATGACAGCGTGATCTCGCTGCCGGAACTGAAAGTACCGCATCCCCGGATGCAGCTCCGGCAATTTGTACTCGTACCACTACTGGAAATAGTACCCGACTATGTTCACCCAGGATTACACCAAACAGTGCGCGAACTGGCAGCCAGCTGCACCGACACATTGCCGGCCAGCCGCTATCAACCTTAAATAGCTACCCACCGCGATGCTTACATACTAAATAAACATTCATGCACTATAAATTTATTACGGTAGAAGGAAATATAGGCGCCGGGAAAACCACCCTGGCAAATATGTTATCTGCTCATTTCTCTGCTAAACTCATCCTGGAAGAATTTGCTGACAACCCTTTTTTACCGCTCTTTTATGAACGCCCGCAGCAATACGCTTTCCCGCTGGAACTGTTCTTTATGGCCGAACGCTATAAACAACTGAAGGAAATGCTGCAATCGAAAGACCTTTTCAGCGATGTCATCATTTCTGATTACCTCTTTATCAAAAGCTTGCTCTTCGCAAAAATTAACCTGCCGGAAGAAGAATATTCCCTGTACCAGAAATTATTCGATATCATTAATCCGCAGCTGGTACAACCCGAACTGCTCATCTTCCTGAATGCGCCGGTAGCTAAACTTCAGGAAAACATTAAACACCGTAACCGGTCCTACGAGCAGCATATTCCGGATGAATACCTGCTGAATGTACACGACACCTATATGCAGTACATTAAACAACATCCGGTACGTACCCTCGTGATAGATACCACGAAAGTGGATTTCCTGCGGCAACCGAAAGATTTTGAAAACCTGTTGCAGGCACTGGAAAAGGAATACGCGCCAGGAGTACATTATTTGAAGCTATAAAGCTGAAGGCATAAAGCATAAAGCTATTGCGGAGATTGATTTAAGCGAATTTTAAATATTCGCTGAGTTTCTCCACAATAGCTTTATGCTTTATGCCTTTAGCTTTGCGCTTTATAAGCAATAGCTGCTGCCGCTACAAAACCACTCGTCCAGGCATGCTGGAAATTAAAGCCGCCCGTGATTCCGTCTACATCCATTACTTCCCCGGCAAAATATAAACCAGGCACTATCCGGCTTTCCATTGTAGCAGGATCTATTTCACTGAGTGTAACGCCGCCACAGGTCACAAACTCCTCTTTGAAAGTCGTTTTTCCTTTCACTGGAAACTCCATACTCACCAGCAGCTTTATGAGCCGGTTCTGGTCTTTGGCCGGAAGATCCGCCCAGCGGATATCTTCCCCGATATCCACCTGCTGTAACAGGAACTGCCACAGCCTCTGGGGTAATCCAAAAGGATTCTTATTATATATTTTCTGCTTACCCGCGTCGATACGTGCCTGTTGCCAGTAGTCACGCAGCGTGTTTTCGTTGTAATCCGGTAACCAGTTCACTATGGCAGTAAAAGTATATTGCATTTGTTGCAGCTCCCGGGCGCCCCAGGCCGACAAACGCAATACTGCCGGGCCACTCATACCCCAGTGGGTAATCAGCACCGGGCCCAGCTCCTGTAGTTTGGTACCGGCTACCTTTACCAGTGCCGTGGTAGCCACGCCCATCAGGCTGGTAATCGGGTTCCCTGGCATATTAAAAGTAAACAAGGAAGGCGCCGGAGGTACGATGCTATGCCCGCAAGCCTCCAGCCAGGCAAACTTGCCAGCCTGCGCATAGCCGCCGGCAGCAATGCACAGGTAATCTGCCTTCAGCATAGTACCCGCCTGCAACTGCAATTCCCAATGGCCCTGGGCCGTTTTCGTAAAACCCGTTACTTCTGTATTGGTACGTATGCTCACATGATACTTATCGGCTTCCTTCAAAAGGCAATCGATGATAGTTTGGGAATTATCTGTTACCGGGAACATCCGGCCATCCTCTTCCGCCTTCAACCTCACCCCTCTTTCTGCAAACCAGGCCACGGTATCAGGTACAAAAAACCGGGAGAACGCCTTCTTTACAAAATGTTGTCCCCTTGGATAGCGTTTAGCCATATACGTAATATCCGGCGCATTGTGCGTTACATTACAACGCCCGCCGCCACTCACTTTTACTTTAGATAACAGCTTACCTGTTTTTTCCAGCAATATCACCTCCAGCTGCGGACAAAGCCGCGCTGCATTCACAGCACAAAAAAAGCCGGCAGCCCCGCCACCAGTCACCACTAAACGTTTTCTTTCTGAATTCATTAAAATCTTGTTAAAACCACGGCTTGAACACGCAATAATAACAAACCTGCTGTAATCTTATCGATTAATCTTCCGAAGTTTATATTTTTACATATATTATACTGGCTCAAACTATATTGCATGCAACCGCACCTGAAGAAAAAGCGACATCACCTGAAATGGATGATCCCAGCCGTTCTGTTAACCGGCGTAATGAGTGCACTGGCTATCCTACCATCGAATGATGACTGGTCCGACCGCATCATAAAAGCATTACATACATTTGGCTCCCGCTATCCTGCGGAAAAGGTATACCTGCACCTCGACAAGGACTATTATGCCGCCGGGGAAACCATCTGGTTCAAAGGATACCTCACCTTGCAGGGCGCGCCGGCTACCACCGCCACCAATCTTTATGTAGAACTGCTTGATAAAAACAATACTATTGTCCAGAAAAAATTGTTCGCCGTAGGCAATGGGGGCTCACCGGGCTTCTTCGAACTGCCAGAAACCCAGAAACCAGGCGTATACCAGCTCCGCGCCTACACCTCCTGGATGCTCAACTTCGACCCCGCCTTCAGCTATAGCAGGAATATTGAAATATTTGATGCCTCCGGCAAAAGTAAAGTACCGGCAGATACTGCCGCCGCCACGGCGCCCGACTTTTCTGTACAGTTCTTCCCCGAAGGCGGAAACCTGATCGCCGGCCAGCCTAACGTGGTGGCCTTTAAAGCCATCGACAACAACGGCTACCCGATAGAAGTTTCCGGTACGGTAAAAAATAGTAAAAACACCAGCAACGCAGTCATTAAAACCCTGCATGATGGAATGGGTAGCTTCGAAATTACACCCGCAGATGCCCAGGATGCATTCCAGGCGGTTGTGAAAAGCACGAAAGGCACCAAAACCATTGCTCTTCCTGCAGCAGTAACCACCGGTGCTTCCCTGAAAATATTCAACAAAGGCAACCGCATCTTCTACCAGGCCGTTCCCGGTAATGTTACCGACACCTCGCTCAACGACCTTGTCATCCTGGCCCAAATGGGCTCCCAGCTGGTATATAAAGCCAGTCTCAATGTTGGAGAAGGCCGCATCAGTGGCTTTATCCCGGCAGATCACATCCCTACCGGTATCCTCCACATCACCCTCTTTGCCAAAACAGGACTGCCTTTGTCTGAGCGACTGGCGTTTGTCCGTAAAAATGACCTGCTGGAAATGGATGTACTGGATGCCGACACTCATAAAGAACCCCGGTCACTGAATACCATAGAGCTGAGATTACCCGATAGCATGCAATCCAACATCTCTGTATCCGTAACAGATGCCGATGCGGTACCGGTAGATAAAAATTCCAACAACATTGTATCTACCTTCTTACTGACCTCCGATCTGAAAGGATATATTTATAACCCATCCTGGTACTTCCGCAATACCGCCGACTCTACGCTGAAAGGACTGGACCTGGTGATGATGACCAATGGTTGGTCGCGCTTCAGCTGGGAAAAAATCGTCAAAAACGAGTTTCCTGACATCCGATTCCCTTACGAACAGGGACTCAGCATGAAAGGAGTTGCCACCATGCTCAATGGCCGGCCCATGCCTACCGGCAAACTGGATATGATCATCCGCCTGCCGATAGACAGCTCCTCTATGTTTGCTTCTGCACCTATCAATGACAAAGGACAATTTGAAGTAGCCAACATGGTATTCCCCGATACAGCCTATATCTATTACCAGGGCAACGACCTCGTGAAAAAAGGAGTAGATGTAAATGTGAAGTTCGATAACCACTTCTTCGAACGTCCTACACAAATTAAAATACCTTATCCGCTGCGGGTACCGCCAGCAGTAGATCCTAACGCGCTGAAGCAGTTCCTCGTAACGGCATCAGAAGGCAACAAAGTAATGCGCTCTATCAACAACAAAACGGTATACCTGCAGGAAGTAAACGTAAATGCCAAAAAGGTGAAACCAGAGGAAACCACCGAAAAACGCTATACTTCCGGTATGTTCTCCGGCGGCGATGGTTACTCCTTCGACCTCACCAAGGAAACACCGATTTCACTCAACGTTTTCCAATATCTCCAGTCAAAAGTAGCAGGGTTACAGATCACCGGTGATCTCAACAATCCTTCCCTCTCCTGGCGCGGTGGAAAACCAGGCTTATACCTGAATGAAATGCAAACAGATGTGAGCATGCTGAGCACTCTCTCCATGCAGGACATCGCCCTGGTAAAAGTATTCCGTCCTCCATTTATGGGCGGCTTTGGGGGCGCTAACGGCGCCATCGCGGTATATACTAAGAAAGGCGGCGACAATGCACCTAAAAATGATCCCAGCATCAGAGGATTTAAACTGTATAAGAAAGCTGGCTATACAGTTGTAAAACAGTTCTATTCTCCTGATTACTCCGTGAAGAAAGAGGTGCATGCCCTACCGGATAAGCGCCTCACTCTCTACTGGAATCCGAATGTAGCGATAGACACTACGATGCATACCGCCCGTTTCCATTTCTACAACAACGACTTCACTAAACGTTTCCGCCTGGTGGCGGAAGGTATTACCGAAGATGGTAGCGTGGGCCGGCTGGAAAAGGAATTTTGATAAAATCATGTCATAAAAAAGGGAAGGCGAATGATGATCATCATTCGCCTTCCCTTTTTTATGATAGTAAGTACTACAACAATATCCCTGCAAGCAAAAAGCCCGCTGCTACCGACACAGCTACACTCACTATACCGGGTATCATAAAGCTATGATTCACGAGATATTTACCTATATGGGTGCTGCCGGTACGGTCGAAGTTAATGGCTGCCAGCAGCGTAGGATAACCAGGTAATACAAAGTCGCCGTTTACTGCCGGGAACATGGCCAGCATATAGGGTGGTATAATACCCAGGGTGACCCCAAGCGGCATCAATGCCTTGGTAGTGGCCGCCTGGCTGAAAAGCAGGATGCTCAGCAGGAACAAGGCAATAGCGAAAGTCCAGGGCGCCGAACGCACCATATCTCCCAGGGCATGCTCTATGGTAGCGGCATTACTTTGCATGAAAGTAGCGCTCATCCACACTACCCCGAAAATAGATACCACTGCCTGCGCACCGGAATTGAACAAACTAGCCTTAGCCACCGCCGCTGCTGTTGTACGGCAAATCAACATAATAGCCGCAGCTGCCGCCAGCATCACCAGTTCTATGATGGCCGACATCTTAATATGTCCCAGCGCATCTACCGACAGGTTACTGTTGCCCGCTCCAAATGAAGGCAACATAGCAGGAAACGCGCCCACCAACACAATCATCAACACCGCTAACCCAAAAATAAAAACTGAAACTTTGGCGCCGGGCAACAAAGGCGCTGCGGCCGTAGCCACATCTGTATTGATACTTGCGGCGAAAGCAGGATCCTTCATTTTCTCGAGAAACAATGGGTCTTTATCCAGGTCTTTCCCTTTCTTCCAGCATACTGCTACGCCCGCCAGTGTGCCTATCAGCGTAGCCGGAATACAGACTTTCAGGATATCCAGCAGGGCCATCTTGCCACCAAGGATCGTCAACAACGCCGCAGTAGCCGCTGATATGGGGCTCGCAGTAATAGCCAGGTGGGCAGAGATCACGGAAATACTCAGCGCTCTTTCGGGCCGTATACGTTTTTTGGTAGATACTTCTGCAATAATGGGTAGCAGGGAATACGTGACATGCGCTGTACCGGCAAACAGGGTAAATACATAGGTGACCAACGGTCCCAGTAACACAATCAGTGAAGGTTTGCTACGAAGGATCTTCTCCGCCAGCCTTACCAGGTAATCCATTCCCCCCGCAGCCTGCAGGGTAGCTGCAGTGCTCACTACCGCTAATATGATCAGCATTACATCGATAGGCGGATCTGCAGGACGCATCCTGAACAGGAAGATATAAATTGCCAGGGCCACCATACCCATCACCCCTAATCCTATGCCCTTCATACGGGCACCAATAAGGATAGCCCCCAGTAAAATTGCAAATTGTAACCAGATCATATGAAGAAAGTATGGCTGAAGATAACCATATTCAGTCATAAATACCAGTCGCTATCAATGCCTGTAATACTGCGGTGTAGCTCCGGCCAGCCGGTTATCCGGTTAGCCGGCACGCATACTTATTGTATAAATTGAGGCCTGATCAGGTTATCGAAGGTGAAAATTTCATCCCATTTCTCCTGTGTTACCCATTGCTTTTCCTTTACTGCCAGGTCATGTACCGATTTACCTGTTTCCAGCGCTTCCCGCGCAATGGCAGAGCATTTCTCATAACCGATAATAGGATTCAGCTGGGTCACTATCCCAATACTCTGCATCACCATTTCCCGCGTACGGTCAGCATTGGCCGTAATACCCACCACACATTTGTCTTTCAGGGTTTTGCAGGCATTGCTCATATAAGTGATGGCGGTAAACAATGCAAAAGAAATGGTAGGTTCCATTACGTTGAGCTGCAACTGCCCTGCTTCGGCTGCCATGGTCACCATCAGATCGGCGCCAATAACATAAAAAGCTGTTTGATTTACCACCTCCGGGATGACAGGATTTACCTTTCCCGGCATAATAGAAGAACCCGGCTGCATAGGCGGCAGGTTAATTTCGTTTAGCCCCGTACGTGGTCCGGAAGATAATAACCGCAAGTCGTTGCATATTTTGGAAATCTTCACCGCAGTACGCTTCAACACGCCCGACAGCTGAACGTAAGCGCCTGTATCGTAAGTAGCCTCAATGAGGTCGCCTGCCAGCACCAGTTCCAGCCCGGTTATTTCGGCAAGGTATTTAGTTACCAGCGCGGCATATCCTTTGGGCGCATTTACACCCGTACCAATGGCGGTAGCTCCCATGTTGATCTCGGAGATCAGGCGTTTGCTGTCTTCTATCCGTGATAGCTCTTCATTGATATTGGTGGCAAAAGCTTTGAACTCATCTCCCATGCTCATAGGTACGGCATCCTGCAATTGGGTGCGGCCCATTTTCAGCACGTCTTTAAACTCTTCTCCCTTGGCATGGAAGGCTCCTGCCAGGTCGCCCAGTATCTCTTTATAACCGGTAAGTTTATTCATCAGCGCAATACGGAAGGCCGTGGGGTAAGCATCGTTAGTAGACTGGGAGCAGTTTACATGATTGTTGGGATGGCAAAATTCATATTGCCCTTTTTCCTTGCCCATCATTTCGAGCGCAATATTGGCAATCACTTCATTG
The DNA here is from genome assembly GCF_012726295.1 of Chitinophaga sp. Ak27. Taxonomy (GTDB): domain Bacteria; phylum Bacteroidota; class Bacteroidia; order Chitinophagales; family Chitinophagaceae; genus Chitinophaga. Next base: position 1,282,752 of record NZ_JABAOB010000001.1, read on the forward strand.
GCGTTCATATTCACCGAAGTACCGGCGCCGCCTTGTATCAGGTCGCTCAGGAACTGGTTATTGAACTCCCCTGCTATCACCCGGTCGCATGCCTTAATAATATATTCCGCAATATTTTTATCCAGTACGCCCAGGTCCCGGTTAGCCATAGCCGCACCTTTCTTTACATAACCCAATGCCTGAACAAATACGGGTTCCACCATCAGCGGAATACCGGTAATATGAAAGTTTTCAATAGCACGCAATGTTTGAATACCGTAGTAAACATCCTGGGGTATTTCCTTTTCTCCGAGGAAATCGTGCTCAATTCTCTTTCCCATATTTAGATTAATTTAGGCATGGAAGTTAAACGCATTTAGAACAATAGCATCATCTGGATTGTTTCATTTTGTTTTAAAGCAACGCACTTTTATTAGTATTTTATACGTTGTTCATGTTTTGTAATTCGTAATTTTCTATGGGGATCCGCATTTCACTGTTCTGTTTTCTAATTTTATTTTTCGGGAGAAATAATGCTGTTGGACAGCACCTAGCACCTAATTTCAATCCTTCGGAGTACAGCGAACTGTTAAAACTGGTAGACCGCATGGCAGACACGCCCTGGACAAAAGTGACGAGCACGCCACCCCGGGATTGTGAGCTGGTGTACCGTTCGCCGGTAGTGGGACTGGAAAATCGCTGGGATCTATGGTTGCGCAAAGATGGCGTAGGCATTATTTCTATCCGTGGTACCAACGGTACCAGCACTTCCTGGCTGGAAAACTTTTACGCCGGTATGATCCCCGCCGAGGGAAAGCTAAAACTGAACGACAGCACCATTGTTCCCTACAAAGTGGCACAAAATCCGAAAGCTTATGTACATGCCGGCTGGATGCTGGCTGTAGCCGCTATGGGTCCCGACATGATCCGTAAAATCAATGAATACTATCAGCAAGGCATACACGAATATATTATCTTCGGGCATAGCCAGGGCGGTGCTATCTGTTTCCTGATGCGCTCCTATTTTGAGTATGCGGAAGGGCTTCCCAAGGGCCTGGTGTTTAAAACCTATGCCAGCGCCGCTCCTAAACCAGGTAACCAGGAATATGCATATGATTTTGACTACATCAGCCGCGATGGCTGGGGCTTAAGAGTTGTGAATACGCGCGACTGGGTACCGGAAACTCCGTTCTCTATTCAAACTACCCGCGACTTTACTACGGTTAATCCCTTTACAGATATCAGCGGCGCTATCAAAGCACAAAAATGGCCTATCCGCGGCGCCTTACGCTATATGTACGGCCGCCTCGACCGCCCTACCAAACGGTCATCCCGGCGTTTGCAACGGGTATTGGGAAAGTTTGCTGCCAAGCGGGTACAGAAAATTTTGCCGGGGTATGGGCGGCCGGATTTTGTGAACAGCCACAGTTATACCCCGGCAGGCACCCCGGTGATATTATATCCTGTAAACGGGTATGATGAAAAATTTCCTTTCAACGGTAAAAACGTATTTACCCATCACATGTTGGGGCCTTACCGCTGGGAGCTGGAACAGATTTATCATATAGATACAAACTAGTCGTTGGTCTTCTCACCGGTAAACCAATGCTCCTTGTCTCTGAACAAAACATTGAAGGTGGTAAGAGAGCCATAGATCCGGGTAATATATTGCTGGATATTTATCTTTTCTTCATCCGTCAGTACTTTATGGCTGTTGATGTTTTGTTCCAGTACACGCAGGCGATCGCGCAGCATCACTATTTTATGGAAAAAGGTATCTATCGGCAATTCTTTGGCTTTAAGGCCAGCATCGCCCGGCTGCAGGATCAGCGTACCACCTTTCCAGCGGTCGCCCAGAGGCACTACCTCCGTAATGCCGCCCCAGAGGCGCAGGATTTTGAGCAGCGATGTTTCCACGTCGGATGCCGTTTCTACTTCAGGCGTTGCGTTTTCCGCTACGAGTACTTCAAAGAGTGGATCCGTTTTATCGATCATTTTAATACCGTGGTCCATGAAGGTTACCCGGTATTGTGCATATTTTACTGCTACAATTACGCCGGGGCCGAAGTGGGCGTGCTGCACCCTGGAGCCAACGCCCAATGTAAGTTCTTCCATCTTTTTTCCTCAAACATAAAAAATTCCCTGTAAGGAAGAAACTAACATTTGTTAAGGGACCGCAATAAACAAGCAGGTATATTTATCGTCTTACCAATACTTGTACTATGACAGCTTCAGCCAGGTTGATGTGCGGGCTTATCCTGATCACCGTTCCCACCATAGAATTTGGAGGATATTTTCTTTTAAAGGTCGTCAGCGGAAAGATGTCCCGGTTATCACTTACCCCTTTTCAGCAGGGCATGTTCAGGGCAGGCCATGCGCATGCAGGGGTATTGTTACTTTTATCGTTGATTTGTCAGCTCCTGGCAGATGAGGCCTCGTTGAGTGCAGGATTGATTTGGCTGGTCCGGATAGGCGTGCCCGTGAGTACGTTGCTGATCAGCGGCGGATTTTTTGCAGCAGCCGCAGGGAGGACAAGAACAGCCCCCAATCAATGGATAGGTATTTTATATACAGGTGTTCTTTTACTCGCCGTATGTGTGCTCACGCTGGGTATCGGATTGCTCTAGGGGCGAAAGTATAAAGCTAAAAGCATAAAGCAAAAAAGCTATTGAGGCGAATGAACCGAGCGAGTATCCGCTTACGTCATTCGCCTCAATAGCTTTTTTGCTTTATGCTTTTAGCTTTACGCTACTCTTTCACTTTATTCAGGAAGAAAGACAATTTAAACAGGAGTTCGTCCTGTAAGCCTGCACGCAGCTTGGCTTCTTCATCCGTGATACCGAGGCGGCGCAGCCGTTGGTAATATACATAGGAGCCGCCGATTAGTTCCAGGCATTCTTGTATTTTACGTTTTACTTCTGCTTCCTTGGTCCGTTTTTCAAATTCTTTTTTAGAGAGAATTTTATCTACGAAGTAGAAGTTATCTTTGTCTTCTACCCATTTGCTGCCTTCTCTGTGCTGAGGTTTATATACCTCGAGATAGCAGTTGTCGAGTTTCAATACATCTCCGAATTCTGCACGTATATCTATTACCGTTGGCTTTTCCGCAGCGGGGTTAGCCAGGCGTTTTTTGATATGATTACTGATCTCTACGCCCAGTTCATCGCTGCTCATCAGGATCTGGTTCAATTCTGAAAACTCCAGGCTGATGGTGATGCGGGCGTAACCGCGACCACTCTTTATTTTACCAAATAAGCTGGGAGAAGTTTGCTCATCGAAAATGATGTCTTCCACCTGCACCTTGGTAATGGTTTTGTAGTTGGGTGTATAACCTTCTTCCAGGGGAGTAGCGCGTTTATTTACCAGCCGGGATGGTTCCTGGCGGCGGGTAAACTGTATAAACTCATCGATGAAGCGCAGCTCATGCTTTTTCAGCTTGGTATACAATTCATGGGTAGTGTGATTATGTATTTTGCTCAACAACATCAGATCGCTCCAGCTGTCGAAGTGCTGCATTTTTTTCAGCTCATCCACAATATCGGTAGCGGCCATGTTGCGGCGGTAAAAGAGTTCTCCCAGCAGGAACAATGCATATTCATGTACCGGGTAGCCCAACTCCGGTAATACATCGTAGGGACTCCGTTTCTGTTCGCGGGCTCCTTCCAGCAAATCAATGTCCGACATAACAGGCGATAACAGGTATTTACGCGCAGCGGTACGCAGTTTCTTGCTCACAAAATCCAGCAGTTGGTCGCTCACATGACCGTGATGTACAAAGTCGTGCAGTATCTGTACAAATCGACGGGACGTCGGCAATCCAAACTGTGAAAGAATATCGTTTTCCATGTCCAGCACGTCCTCAAAACCAGGCTCCTCCTTTCCAGGCTTCACCCGTTGGTCCATTTGCTGGTAACGCTGATAGTACTCCTGTAACTTCAGTTTTAGCTGATCCATAATGTATATACAATTAAAAATTAAACACTTATATTACTCTAATTGACAGTAGTAAAGGAATTTTGTTAAATATTCCAGCCTGGGTAACATATCCGCACTCAACCGCATCAAAATACCCGGAAACCAGGACATCAATGATGCTAAGCAAACAACATTCAGCTGATAATCAACTAATTAAAAAAATGGGAATGGAATGGGAAAGTGCGCAAAGATACATTTTTTCCGGAAGTGTGCAAAACCTGTGAATAATTCTAAACCTGGTAACAAATGCCCACAAACAACCAGATCAGTTAACATGGTGGACCGGCAATTACATTTACAGTAATTCACATATGTAACGCCTTGAAATTTTTTTATTCAAAGTTTTTGGAATTTAAAAATACTTTCGCTTATCTTTGCACTCCCAACAACGGAAAAACGGTGGTTGTAGCTCAGTTGGTTAGAGCATCAGATTGTGGTTCTGAGGGTCGAGGGTTCGAAACCCTTCAATCACCCAGGTTTTAAAAAGGCTTCGTAAAATACGAAGCCTTTTTTGTTTTTCTAACGGAACAAATCAGTAAAAAAGGTTTCAGCATAACGTCTTCACTTCCTTATTGCTTCATCGAAAAATTTCCTGCCATCTTATTGCTGTAAAAATTGCTTAGCGACTTTACTGCTTGACTGTTTTGCGAGAGATATAAAAATAAAAAAGGCCTCATTACTGAAGCCTTACTTTATCTTGGGTGATTGAAGGGTTTCGAACCCTCGACCCTCAGAACCACAATCTGATGCTCTAACCAACTGAGCTACAACCACCGTGTCCAAACGATTATCTCGTTTTTGGGAGTGCAAATATAAGAGAAACTTTCTCTACAAAAGAAATTTTTTCTTTGTTTTTTTAAATAAGATTTTTCCGCGCAGAAATAACCACAGTAACTATTCCATCTGGAAGAAAGCATATCGTTAAAACAATCTTATTATAAACTATGCAAAAATTGCCTGTTGATTCTCTACATTTGTGATAACCTGAAAATCAATTACTCATAATGATCTTTTTCCTCCCGGTTATTGCCGCCCTCATTGGTTGGTTGCTTAACAGCCTTGCTACTACACTGCTGTTTCGCCCCTATCAACCCGTAAAAATCGGGTTCATCACCTTACACGGGATGTTCCCCAAAAGACAGGCGCAATTGGCCGCAGGTATTGGTGCTATGGTGGCCGGAAGTTTTTCCTTTGAAGACATTAAGCGCAAACTGACAGATCCGGAAAAGATAAAAAAAATCATTCCGCTGGTGGAAACCCACCTGGATGCCTTCCTCCGCGAAAGACTCCCCAAAGCAATGCCGGTTCTCTCCATGTTCATCGGCGACAGCATCGTTAACCAGATCAAATCACACCTGGTAGCTGAACTGGATACACTCTTCCCTGTTTTAATTAACCAATACCTCGACAACGCAGAAAAAGACCTGGACCTGGAAAAAATGGTGACAGAAAAAATTACGGCCATTTCCGCAGAAGAGCTGGAACGTACGGTTCACCGCCTCCTCCCCGCTGCCCTCCGGCAATTTAAATGGCTGGGCGCTCTCACCGGGTTTATCACCGGGCTCATTGCCATGGGTATTAGTCTCCTTTAAGCTGCCACACCGGCTTTGTTAACTACTGTTAAGACCTCTTAGCGCCTGTTTTTGTGATTTCCTGCGGATAATAATCCCACTCATCACAATCTCCGACCTTTCATACCTATACCCCGATACTTTTGTTTGATCTGATAAGAAAAGTCGGGATAAAACATAAACAGGATGAAAAAATGCTATGCAGTACTTGCCGGGCTATTACTATGGCAAGTCCATACCCATGCACAGACGCCGAGAGCTACGAATCCCCAGCAAGGACCTACTCAACAGGGACGCCCCAACATGCCACAGATAGGCCACCTTTATGGCAAACTGGTGGACGCCAAAACAGGAAAGCCCATAGAATATGCTTCTGTTACCTTACTGAAACAAAAAGACTCTGCTCTTGTAACCGGCATGCTCACTAAACCTAATGGAGATTTCAGCCTGGAAAATCTACCCTTCGGGCCCATGATACTACGCGTTAACTTCATGGGTTATACCAGCGTAGTCAAAAAAGTAGTCATCACCGGCCAGACAATAGAACAGGACCTGGGCAACCTTAAAATGCAACCCAATGTAAAAACCCTGCAAAGCGTGGAAGTAACCGGCCAGAAAAGCGCTTTCACTATGGGGATTGATAAAAAAATATTTAATGTAGACAGAAACCTTAGCAGCGTAGGTGGTACAGCTCAAGACGTATTAAAAAGTGTACCGGCAGTAAACGTTGACCTTGATGGTAACGTTACTGTGCGTAACGCTTCTCCCAATATTTTCGTAGATGGTAAACCTTCTACGCTCACCCTCGATCAGATACCGGCAGATGCCATTGAAAGCATTGAACTGGTAACCAATCCCTCTGCTAAATACGACGCAGAAGGAATGTCAGGAATACTAAATATCGTGCTGAAGAAAAACCGTAAAGCAGGATTCAATGGTTCGGTAAATGCAGGCGTAGGCACAGGAAACAAATTCAATGGCGGCGGCAATATCAACATCCGCCAGGGAAAATTCAACGTATTTGCCAACTACAATATCAACTCCAATCACAACTGGGCTGATGGTACTACCAATCGCAGCAACTATCGCAGTGGCGCCGCCAAAGATACCAGCTACCTGCTCCAAAACAGCAACAGCACCACTAAACCCCTGTTCCAGTTTGGTCGCTTCGGACTCGACTATATGCTCGATAACCGGAACACGATCTCTGTTTCACAGAACATCGTAGCAGGTGATTTCAAAAACCAGGAAGACCTCGCCAGTACTTTTTCCGATCGCAATCATACTATCACCAGCAAAAGCAACCGGCTCAACAATAACAACTTCAACTTCCGGAACTATACCACTGCATTGAGTTTCAAGCATACGTATGCTAAACCCAATAAAGAGTGGACGGCCGACATTAACTATAACCGGAGCTCCAATAGCCGCAATGGTGACTACCTCACCCAGGCGCAGGACGCCATGGGCCAGCCACTGGGGCAAGCCATGCTGCAAAATAATACCACCTCCGGCAAAACAACTTTCATGACTTTCCAAACCGATTATACCAATCCAATCGGGAAAAACGGGAAGGTGGAACTGGGCGCCAAAGCCACCGTGCGTGATTATACCAGCATGTATAACGTGTTTGACAAAGATACCATCAGTGGTAATTTTATCCCCAACCCACTGTTGTCCAACAACTACAAATACAACGAAGAAATATACGCCGGCTATGCCAACTTCGCCAATACCATTGGTAACTTCGGCTATCAGGCAGGCTTACGCGTAGAACAATATGTATATGCCGGCGAAAATGAAGGCACCAAATACAAGCCTACCAAAGCTGTACCAGGACTATATCCCAGCTTATTCCTGTCAGAGAAATTAAAACATGAACAGGAGCTGCAGCTCAACTACTCCCGCCGGGTAAACAGGCCTAATTTCTTCCAGTTGATTCCTTATCGCGATTATAGCGATCCGCAGAACCAACGCGAAGGAAATCCTAACCTGAAGCCGGAATACACCAACAGCTTTGAGTTTTCTTATGTTAAAAACTGGGCTAACAGCAATTTCCTCGGAAGCGTATATTTCAGGAATACTAATAACATGATTTCCACCATCAGTACGCCTATTGGTGCAGATACACTGCTCACCCAGTTTATCAATGCCAACAGGAGTAATTCCTATGGCGCAGAACTTACGCTGAAAAACCAGGTAGTAAAAGGATGGGATCTTACCAGCAATGTGAACCTTTATCAAACGGATATGAAGGTAAATGCCAATGGTCAGAACTACAACAACAGTGGCTTTAGCTGGTTTGCCAAAATTAATTCAGAAACCAGGTTACCTGCCAATTTCACGGTACAGGTAAATGCCACCTACCAGGCGCCTACCATTGCATTGCCGGCATCCGGCGGTGGTGGAGGCCGTGGCGGCGGCGGCGGCTTCAACCAGATTCCAACCACCGCACAGGGCACCATCAAAGGCTTCAGTACCGTAGATATAGCAGTGAAGAAAGAATTTCTCAAAAACAAAGCAGCAGCAGTTACACTTAGCCTGTCGGATATCTTCAATACCCGCCAGTACGAGCTAAACCAGGCCACTCCGGAGTTTGCGCAGGATTATATCCGCAAGCGCGAATCCCGTATACTGAAGCTCAACTTCAGCTATCGCTTTGGAAAATTCGATGCTTCGCTCTTTAAAAAGAAAAAGAAAGACCAGGGAAATGGAAACGATATGCAGATGGGCGATCCTATGCAGAGTTTCTAAAAGATATCTAAGAAGGTGAATGCAAACCACAGGCCGGTTAGCCACGCAGTAGCGCGGCTGCCGGCCATGTTTTTTTAGCTACCACTCATCATATTTCGTCGATGTTTAACCATACGGCTATTACTTTTATGGGGTTGTTGTATCAAAGAATTAAAGTTGCTAAATCCACGCATGCGAAATTATCTCTTTCTCATCGTCGTGCTGTTCGTGGCGTCGTATAACGTGAACGCCCAAACGACAGCAGCGGCCCCGTTAAAAGTTACCGGAAAAATAGCAGACATCGCTACCGGCAAACCCGTTGAATACGCATCAGTTGTATTACTCAAACAAGCCGATTCAGCGATGGTTACCGGCGCTTATACGAACCCTGCCGGCAACTTCTCCCTGAATAATATCACCCCGGGCATATATGTATTACGTATCACCTTCATGGGATATGAAAAGCTCGAAAAAGCAGTGAAGGTAACGGAAGGAAAAAATACTTTTGCCGGCACCTTAAGATTGCAACCTGCCGGGAAAGTGCTGAACGCCGTGGAAATAAAAGCCGAAAAACCTGCCTTCTCCATGCAGATAGACCGCCAGGTATTTGATGCCGGTAACATGATTAACGCCGAAGGTGGAACCGGTACCGACATATTGAAAAACATTCCCAGTGTAGACGTAGATATAGATGATAACATTACTCTCCGGGGAAAAAGTGTCACCATCTATGTGGATGGAAAACCTTCTCCCTTTGGCGATGCTAAAACAGCGCTGCAAATGATCCCCGCCGAAAGCATCGACCGGGTGGAAGTGATCAACAACCCCTCCGCTAAGTTCGAAGCCAACGGCAGCGGCGGCATTATCAACATCGTCCTGAAAAAAGATAAGGCAATTGGCTACAATGTAATGATCAACGCCGGCGGCGCCACCAGGGGCGAAGGAAGTGGTAGTCTTAACGCCAGCCTGCGCTTAAAACGGTTTAACTTCTTCGGCAACTACAACGGGCGATATGAACAGGTAAACGGCAGCGGCTACAGCTATCGCCAAAACCTGATCGCCGACAGCAGCCATACAAGCTTCTTCTCCCAATCGAGCCGGAACGAAAATACCAACCGCAATAATGGAGGACGGTTTGGCTTCGATTACTTCCTCGACGACCATAATACCTTTACCATCTCTCAAGGTATTAACCGTAATAATAACCAGAATGAAGACAATATCTTCCTGAACTACATGGATGATAAAAAAGCCACCCTTCGCTACGGAGACCGAAATAATACCAGCCGCAGCAACAGCGGTAACAACAACACCAATCTCAACTATAAACATACTTTCGATAAGCCCAACCAGGAGCTCACCGCCTATGTGAGCTACAGCGGCAATAGCAGCAACAGCAGCAGCAACTATTATACGCAGTATCATGTTGCCGGCATAGATACCTTGCCCAACGCGGATAAACAATACAACACCTCCCGCAACAAAAACAGTTTCTGGAACCTGCAATCCGATTATACCTCTCCCATAGGCGCCAAAGGTAAACTGGAGGCAGGGGTAAAAACCACCATGCGGCATATCGATAACAACTACATCGCCTCCCTGTATGATTGGAGTATACCCGATTACAAGGTGAGCCCCGTGTTATCCAACCAGTATAATTATGAAGAAGACATCTTTGCCGGGTACTTCAACTTTGCTAATGCTATCGGTAACCTCGGCTACCAGGTAGGTGTACGCGCCGAGCAATCGCATCTCAAAGGGTATTCCGTTACCCGGGATACTACTGTGAATAATCGCTTCTTTAACCTGTTTCCCAGCGTATTCCTGAAGTACAATCTGCCTAAAAACCAGAACCAGAGCCTGGTATTCAACTATTCTACCCGTATAGACCGGCCCAACTTTGACCAGTTGTTACCGTACGTCAACAACTCCGATCCACAGAATATCCGTACAGGTAACCCGGAACTGCAGCCAGCTTTATCACATAAATTCGAGGTCAGTTATTCCGAATATTATCCCAAAACCAATAACTATATGAGCATCAGCAGCTACTATGCTCAAACCAACGACAACATAGACCGGATCAGCACACTGGACACCATTTCGGGGGTAACCACCACCAAGCCGATGAACCTGGCTACGCAGCAAAACATCGGGGGCAACGTTTCCTATAGCCTCAATCTTTCCAAATGGTGGAAGGTATGGGCCAACCTCAATTTGGAATATAACAAGCTTACCAGCGTTACCATCAACAACGAAAATTTCAGCTATGGGCTCAATGGCAACACCCAGTTTCGTTTACCCGGCAGGGTTAGCGTGGAGCTGAGCGGCCATTTCCGCTCTCCCCGGATCCAGCCCCAGGGTACTTTTAAAGCCATGAATGGGATGGACTTCGGCGTTCGCAAAGAATTCCTGAAAACCAGGGCACTGGTGGTGGCGCTTAATATTTCAGATATCCTGAACACCCAGCAGTTCAATTCACATTACCAAACCGCTACTTTCATACAGGACTACGACCGCAAAAGAACGACCCGCTTTATCCGCCTGAATGTGCGGTACCGGTTCGGCAAAATGGACCCCAACCTGTTCAAGAAAAAGAAGCCGCAGGACGATGATGATAAGAAAGAAGAAGAGAAAAAAGAAGAGGAGAAACCCAAAGAAGGTACTGGCAGGCTCTAAAGAGCAGAAAGCGTAAGCTTTCCGCTCTTTATTATTTCTTTCCTGCCAGCATAGGCACGAAAGAGAAGTTATCGAACAGTTCCTGTTCGTTTTCCGTATCGTTGATTTTGGTAATGCGCAACATGCGCTGTATTTCATGCCCTCCTACCGGGATGACCATCTTTCCCCCGGGCTTTAACTGCTGCAGTAGTTTTTCAGGGATATGTGGCGCTGCCGCAGTCACCAGTACTTTATCAAAAGGAGCATAGGTAGATAAGCCTTCATAGCCATCTCCGTAGAAAAAACGGAGATTGGGGTACTGGGCTTTAAAAGGAAATGCTTTCACCTGGTCGAACAGCTTGCGTTGCCGCTCAATAGTAAAAACATTGGCCTTCAGCTCCGCCAGCACACAGGCCTGATAGGCGCTGCCGGTACCGATTTCCAGCACTTTTTCATAGGGTTTCACCTCCAGTAGTTGTGTCTGATAAGCCACTGTATACGGCTGGGAAATGGTTTGACCCTCCCCGATCGGGAAAGCCCGGTCATCGTATGCAATGCTCTCAAAAGCCGTATCCAGGAAAAAATGTCTCGGAATGGCGCCTATGGCCGCCAGTACGCTTTCATCGGTAATACCTTTCTGACGGATACTATCCACTAGTTGTTTACGTAAGCCTTTTTGCTTATAAGTATCTTCATACCGCCTCATGGCCGCAAAATTAACCATTACCCACAATTTTCAATGCTTTTTTGAAATCTGTAATTTCCCACATTCATTTTTTTATTTTTACTTTACACTTCGTTTTAGCATTTACGGCTCAAAAAAAATACTATGGATATAAGTATTCAAAACAAAGTATCACAATGGCTCAACGGTAACTTCGATACCGAAACCGTGGCCACCATTAAGAAGATGCAGGAAGGTACCCCCGACGAACTCACTGATGCCTTTTACCGTAACCTCGAATTTGGTACCGGCGGACTTCGTGGTATCATGGGCGTAGGTACCAACCGGATGAATAAATATACCATTGGAATGGCTACCCAGGGCTTCTCCAACTACCTTAAAAAAACCTTTACCGGCGATATTAAAGTAGCCATTGCCCACGACAGTCGCAATAATGCCCGCTTTTTTGCTGAAACGGTGGCAAATGTATTCGCCGCAAACGGTATTAAGGTATTTCTCTTCGAAAGCCTGCGTCCAACGCCGGAGCTATCTTTCACCATCCGCCATCTCCACTGCCATGCCGGCGTGGTACTGACCGCCTCCCATAACCCTAAGGAATATAACGGATATAAAGCCTACTGGAATGATGGCGCCCAACTGGTACCTCCCCACGATGGTAATGTGATCCGCGAAGTGGAGAATATCGCATCCCCCGATGACGTGAAATGGACCGGTGGCGAAGCTAATATTACCCTGATTGGGGCTGAAATAGACAAAGCTTACCAGCAGGAGCTTATCAGCCTGTCCATCAACCCGGACATTAATAAACAACAGCACGACCTTAAAATAGTATATACGCCTATTCATGGTACAGGTATTACCCAGGTACCCGCCGTATTGGCTGGTTATGGCTTTACCAATGTAACCATCGTAGACGAACAGGCCACACCCGACGGCAACTTCCCAACGGTCGTATTCCCTAACCCGGAAGAATCCGAAGCAATGAACCTGGGGCTGAAAAAAGCCAAAGCACTCGATGCCGATATCCTCCTGGGTACCGACCCCGATGCCGATCGTGTAGGCATTGCCGTAAAAGACCTGAAAGGCGAGTGGATACTGCTCAACGGTAACCAAACCGGCGTACTGTTGTTCAACTATATCGTGGAAGGCCGCAAAAACAAAGGATTGGCCAAACCCAACGACTTCATTGCCAAAACCGTGGTAACCTCTGACCTGATTGACGTATTTGCAGCAAAAAACAATATTAACTGCTATAATGTACTGACCGGCTTCAAATGGATTGCTGACCTGATCCGCCGGAAAGAGCCACAGGAAAACTTTATCTGCGGAGGAGAAGAATCTTATGGTTACATGATAGGCAACAATATCCGTGACAAAGACGCAATTTCTTCCGTAGCCATGATCTGTGAAATGGCGGCCTATGCACGCAGCAAGGGTAAATCGCTGTTTGAAGAACTGATCGACATCTACGTTCGCTATGGCTACTATAAAGAATCACTGATCTCCATCACCAAGAAAGGCATGAGAGGCGCCGAAGAAATTGCAGAAATGATGCGGGGATACCGCGAAAATCCACCAGTAACCATCAACGGGTCTCCGGTAGTAACGCTCTACGATTACCAACTGCAACAGATCCGCGATATTAAAACCGGGGAAACAAAAGCACTCGACCTCCCCAAATCCAACGTACTACAGTTTTTACTGGCCGATGGCAGCAAAATATCTGCCCGCCCATCCGGTACGGAACCTAAAATTAAATTTTACTTCAGTGTAAATGCACCGCTGGCCAACGCAGCTGATTATGATAAAGTAACTGCTGAACTGGATCAGAAAATAAATGGTATTATCCAGGATCTGAAACTGAAATAATACCCACTCCTCCCCTAAAGAGGAAGCCACCGGGAATGTTGAAAGGACGCATCAAACAAACACCCTTTCTGCATTCCCGGGTTTATTGTTGATATACCCGCATGAAAAAAAACCTATTGATGCTGATCCTGCTGCTACATTTCCTGTGTGGCGAAGCACAAAAAAAAGTGTCTTTCTTTTCTATTCCCGATACCACCACCCCTTCACATGTATGGATACTTACCGGCACTACTGCAGCGCTGTATGGCGCCAGCCTCGCCGCCCTGAATACCGCCTGGTATAAAGGCTATCCGAGGTCCAGCTTCCATTTTTTCAACGATATGGGCGAATGGAACCAGATGGATAAAGCCGGGCATATCTTCAGCGCTTATTTTATTGGTAAATACAGTCGTGAAATGTGGCGATGGTCGGGACTTCCGAGGAAAAAGCAAATCTGGATCGGGGGTTTAACCGGCTTTGCATTTCAGTCGGTCGTGGAAGTACTGGATGGCTTTTCATCAGAGTGGGGATTTTCATGGGGCGATATGGGCGCCAATGCCATCGGTTCCGGCATATTGGTCAGCCAGGAATTATTTTGGAATGAACAACGCATTCAACTGAAGTTTTCCTCACACCCCGACTTATACAATGATCCTACATTACGGGCCAAGGCCGGCCAGCTGTTTGGCGAAAGCTTCTGGGAAAGAACCCTGAAAAACTATAACGGACAAACCTATTGGCTGTCTGTCAACGTTTACTCCTTCTATAAGGAAAGTAACTTTCCAAAATGGCTGAATATAGCGGTAGGATATGGCGCGGATAACATGCTGGGCGGCAGGGATAATACCTGGACAGATCAGCATGGCGTGGACCAGGACTATAGCCACCTGAAACGGATAAGACAGTTCTATCTTTCTCCGGATGTGGACTTTACTAAAATTTATACCCGTAAAAAAGGCGTAAAGGTATTGTTCCAGGTACTGAACATGATAAAAATTCCCGCACCCACCCTGGAGTTGAACTCATCAGGCCAGGTGAAATTACACGCTTTGTACTTTTAGGCGGCGTTATTCAAAATAAGCAGATACAATTTCTTCTCCGTTCATTTCCACCAATACCATATCCTGTAGTGTAGTAGCGAGTGAATAGCCTACGAAGTCGACGGATAATGGAAAGGACTTATGTTTACGGTCAACCAGCACGGCGGTCTGGATTTTTTTAGGCAGGTATTTCAGAAAAGGTTTCAGGGCATACAGCATAGTCCGGCCAGAATTAGCAACATCATCCACCACCACAATTACCTTATCACTGAAGTCGAGATCTTCCGATACTACCACTTCTCCCGGACGTTGCTTATCGAGGCGTAACTCGATAATATGGGGTTTCAGGGGAGAAATCTGCTCCAGTATAGCGGCTATCTTGTGTGCTACAATCACACCCCGGTCCCAGATACCAGCCAGAATGATTTCACCGCCATCGCTGTTGAGTTCATAAATTTCGTAAGCGATGCGTTCAATTTTCTTTTGAATGATATCCTGTGTTAGAATGATGTTCCTGCTTTCCATATCGGCAAAAATAAGCAATTAGCCATTAGGCTGCTGTTATCTCTCAAAAAATCAATACTACTAAATATAGCAGTCGAATGGCCGGCACCTAAAAAAGACATAAATTAGGGAGTCAAATCTGAGATAATGCGAATTGTACAAGAATTATTATTTGTCATCCTGTTTGGAACAGCAGTATACCTTTTCTCCAGAAAGGCCGGCCAGATAAGGAAAAACATCTTACTGGGACGGGACAAAGACCTGAACGATCACCCCAACCTGCGTTGGAAAAATTTGCTCCTGCTGGCATTTGGCCAGAAGAAGATGTTCCGCAATCCACTGGTAGCTGTACTCCACTTTTTTGTGTATGCCGGTTTCCTGATTATTAATATTGAAATACTGGAAATTATCCTGGATGGTATTCTTGGGCAACATCGTTTATTCGTTCCCGTACTGGGAGGGTTGTATCCCGTTTTAATCGGCTTATTTGAAATACTGGCCGTACTGGTTATTACCGGCTGCGCCATATTCCTGGTACGCAGAAATATTTTAAAGCTAAAACGCTTTATTAGCAAAGATCTCGACGGGTGGCCACGTTCCGATGCTAACTATATCCTGATCACTGAAATAGTGCTGATGCTGCTCTTCCTGACCATGAATGCGGCAGACCAGGCATTACAAGCCAGGGGCGCCGCGCATTATATTCCTACCGGCAACTTCTGGGTTTCCGGTATGTTTACGCCCATATTTGCGGGTATGTCTGACGGCACCCTCGAAGTAATAGAGCGGAGCTGCTGGTGGCTCCACATTGCCGGGGTACTGGCTTTCCTGAACTATCTCCCTTACTCCAAGCACCTGCATATTATCCTGGCATTCCCCAATGCCTACTATGCCAGCCTAGAACCCAAAGGGGAAATGGAAAATATGCCCGCCGTACAACATGAAGTACAGCTGATGCTGCAACCGGAACTGGCCGCCAATGCGCCGGCTTCGGACACTATGCCTAAATTCGGCGCCAAAGATGTGACCGACCTTACCTGGAAAAACTTACTGGATGCCTATAGCTGTACGGAGTGCGGACGCTGTACTGCCGCTTGCCCGGCCAATATCACCGGTAAGCTGTTGTCGCCCCGTAAAATTATGATGGATACCCGCGACCGCCTGGAAGAAGTAGGCCGCAACATCAAAGCCAACAACGGCACGTTTACAGACGACAACAAAACACTGCTGCGCGATTATATCACCGAAGAAGAGCTGCGTGCCTGCACCACCTGCAATGCCTGTGTACAGGAATGCCCGGTAAGTATCAATCCGCTGGATATTATCCTGCAACTACGCCGTCACCTGGTGATGGAGGAATCCAGTGCCCCGGCAGAATGGACCGGCATGTTCAGCAATATTGAAAATAATATGGCTCCCTGGAAATTCAGTATGGACGACCGGGATAAGTGGGCTACAGAATAACTCATTAAAAAAAGATACGAATGCATATTAAAACAATGGCAGAATATGCCGCGAACGGAGAAACCCCTGAAGTCCTTTTCTGGGTGGGTTGTGCAGGCAGTTTTGATCAGCGTGCCCAAAAGATAACAAAAGCATTTGCCACGATACTGGATAAAGTAGGAATTTCCTTTGCCATACTGGGTAAGGAAGAAAGTTGTACTGGAGATCCGGCAAGAAGAGCCGGCAATGAGTTCATCTTCCAAATGATGGCGCAGAATAACATACAGCTGTTAAATATGTATGGCGTAAAAAAAATTGTTACTGCCTGTCCACATTGCTTTAATACACTGAAAAATGAATATCCCGCGCTGGGCGGCAACTACGAAGTCATACATCATACCAGCTTCCTGCAGTCACTCATCGATGAAGGCCGGGTTAAAATGCAGGAGGGCGGCTCCTTTAAAGGAAAAAAGATCACCTATCATGATTCCTGTTATCTCGGACGCGCCAATAACATATATGAAGCGCCCCGTAAAGTATTGGAAACGCTGGATGCCGAACTGATAGAAATGAAACGTTGCCGGAGTAAAGGACTTTGCTGCGGCGCCGGCGGCGCACAGATGTTCAAAGAAGAAGAAAAAGGCACCACCCGGATCAACTTCGAACGCGGAGAGGAAGCCGTAGCTACCGGCGCCTCCGTGATTGCAGCCAATTGCCCCTTCTGTATGACCATGCTGACCGATGGCGTAAAAGAAGCCGGTAAGGAAGAAAGCGTAAAAGTGCTCGACATTGCAGAATTAATTGAGCAAAGCATGAAATAAATTCATTTGCGTAAATTTGCGGTATGAATACGAACAACATCTTCCCTGCAGACTTCTCTCCGGCCTCCAGGGTGTGGATATACCAAAGCAACAGACCGTTCAACGAGCAGGAGATACTTGAGATAAATGAACAGCTGCACCAGTTTACCGCCCAATGGAACGCTCACGGCGCACCGGTAAAAGGCTGGGGACAGGTGGTGTTGAACCAGGTGATCATTCTTATTGCAGATGAATCCCGGACTACCGTAAGTGGTTGCAGTACAGATAGTTCCGTTAGAATCATTAAAAGCATAGAAAAGCAGTACGGGGTAAATATGTTTGACCGCCTGCTGCTGGGCTTTATCGTAAAAGATAAAGTACAACTCCTGCCGATGGCCCAGGTGCCCTATGCACTTGAAAAAGGTTATATCGATGAAAATACACTCTATCTGAATAATACCGTACTCACCAGGCAAGAGCTGGATACACAGTGGCTGGTACCGCTGAAAGACAGCTGGGTAGGGAAAAAACTGGCAGCGAAAGCGTAGTCAAGTATAAAATATTGAAACGCTCTGTAACCGGTGGTTACAGAGCGTTTTATTTTACATGCTGCCATTCTGTCATTTTGTTGTTTTTATTACTTATTTTTGCCTTCCAAAATTTTTGTCAGGATGCTTGATCTGGAAACTAAAGTGCATGATGAAAGTCGCCAGGGAGAAGCCTATGCTCCCGCAGTGACTGGCACCCAAACATATACTAAAAAATTCTACATTGAGAGCTATGGCTGTGCAATGAATTTCAACGATAGTGAAATTGTTGCCTCTATACTTGGACAAGAGGGTTATGGCCCAACCCGCAACGCAGAAGAAGCAAGTCTCATTCTCCTTAATACCTGTTCCATCCGTGAAAAGGCGGAGCAAACCGTTCGCAAACGACTTACAGAATTCAAAAAGCTGAAACGGGAAACACCCGGCATGCTGGTAGGCGTTTTAGGCTGTATGGCCGAACGCATCAAAGGAAAACTCCTGGAAGAAGAGAAACTGGTAGACCTGGTAGTAGGCCCCGATGCCTACCGCAGCCTCCCTGCCCTGATTGCAGAAGCAGAAACCGGGCAAAAATCAGTGAATGTATTATTGAGCCGCGAAGAAACTTATGGCGATATCAGCCCGGTAAGACTGGATAATAACGGGGTCACCTCCTTTGTGTCCATTATGAGAGGTTGTAACAATATGTGTACTTTTTGTGTAGTACCATTTACCCGTGGCCGGGAACGCAGCCGCGACGCTTATTCCATTGTACGGGAAGCCCGTGAACTGTTCGATAATGGCTACCGGGAAGTCACGCTCCTCGGACAAAACGTTGACTCTTACTACTGGACCAGCACCGACGGCAGCGAAACCATCACCTTCGCCATGTTGCTCGAAAAAGTAGCGCAGATAGATCCCCTGCTCCGCGTACGCTTCAGCACCTCCCATCCGAAAGATATTACCGACGAAGTACTCTTTATCATGCAACGGTATGAGAATATCTGCAACTATATTCACCTGCCGGTACAAAGCGGCAGCTCCCGTATCTTGCAGCTCATGAACCGTACCTATACCAGGGAATGGTACATGAAAAAAGTAGACCGTATCAAGGAACTGCTTCCTGACTGTGGCCTGTCGACCGACATTATCTGTGGCTTTTGCACAGAAACGGAAGAAGATCATCAGGATACCCTCAGTCTCATGAAATACGCGCAGTACGACCTGGCCTATATGTATTTCTATTCCGAACGTCCGGGCACCCTGGCGGAACGCCGCTATGACGATGATATCCCGGAAGAAGTAAAGAAAAGAAGGCTGGCCGAAGTAGTGGAATTACACCGCAAACATTCACAGGCAGGGATGGAAAGAGAAATAGGAAAAACCTTCAAAGTATTGGTAGAAGGAACGTCCAAACGCTCTGACGAACAGCTTTTTGGCCGCAACGACCAGAACAAAGTCATTGTTTTCCCTAAAGAAAACTTCAAAAAAGGTGACTATGTGATGGTAAAAGTAGAAAGCTGTACCTCTGGTACCCTCCTAGGAAAAGCCATACAATAGTTGCCGGCAGATAACAATGCCGCTATAAATTTAACCATCAAACATACGAACAACCGCTTATGGACATACAGGCTATAAAAAACAGGTTTGGCATTATTGGTAGTAGTCCCGCACTCAACTACGCATTGCAGGTGGCTGTTCAGGTAGCCAATACCGACCTTACAGTGCTGATTAACGGAGAAAGTGGGGTGGGTAAGGAAGTATTTTCCCAGATCATTCATTCCCTGAGTGCACGCAAACACAATCCCTTTATTGCGGTGAACTGCGGCGCTATCCCGGAAGGAACTATCGATTCAGAGCTTTTCGGCCATGAAAAAGGATCTTTTACCGGTGCGGTAGACAGCCGTAAAGGTTACTTCGAAACCGTTAACGGCGGCACTATCTTCCTCGATGAAATCGGGGAAATGCCTATGGGCACTCAGGCCCGCCTGTTGCGTGTATTGGAAACCGGCGAATATATCCGGGTGGGTTCCTCCAAAGTACAGAAAACAGATGTGCGCGTAGTAGCCGCTACTAACCGCGATTTGCTGGAACGTACCCAACAGGGCAAATTCCGGGAAGACCTGTATTATCGTCTCAACACCGTGCCTATCCGCGTCCCCGCCCTGCGCGACCGTAAAGAAGATATTCCCCTGTTATTCAGAAAATTCTCGGTAGACTTCTCCGAAAAATATAAAACACCTTCTATTCAACTGGATGAAGAAGCCCGTAATATATTGGTGAACTATCCCTGGAGAGGTAATATCCGCGAACTGAAAAATATTGCAGAACAGATTTCCGTGTTATCATCCGATAAACTGGTAACTGCCAACGACCTGAAACGTTTCCTGCCCGACCAGCCGGAAGTAAACCGTTTACCAATGCTGGCCGCGCCACAGCAGCAAAACAGCGATTTCGCCAGCGAAAGGGATATCCTGTATAAACTGTTCTTCGACATGAAGAAAGATGTAACTGAGGTAAAGAAAATGTTCTTCGATATCCTGCAGAATCCTAATATGGCGCATGCAGCAGAGTATCACCCAGAGAACAACCATGTACTGCATAGTTTCCCTGCCACTACGGATCTGGGTACGCCATCAGGCAGCAACATCGCCACGGCACAACCCATTATCATCTCTGATAATAAAATTGATCATCACGAAGAAGTAGAAGAAACATTGTCTATTGCCGATAAAGAAAAAGAACTCATTGTAAAAGCGCTGAAAAAACATAAGGGCAAACGTAAAGATGCCGCGCTGGACCTGGGTATTTCGGAAAGAACCCTTTACCGCAAACTCAAAGAATATAACATCGCAGAATAAACGAATTAATATCAGCACTACAATGATAAAAAGTATTAAAACATGGCTGTCAGTAGCTATGCTGGCGGTATCCACAGCAGGGTGCAGCGTGAAATATTCAGCTACCGGCGCCAGTATAGACCAGGGCGCTTCTACGGTGAACGTGCGCTTTATTGAAAACAGGGCGCCGATCAACAACCCTACCCTGAGCCAGAAACTGACCCAGAAGCTGCGCGATAAAATCACGTCACAAACCCGCCTGACGCAGATCAACGAGAACGCACCGAAAGCCGATTACGAATTCAAAGCTACTATCACCGGTTATTCCTTCTCCAACGCGGCAGTTACCAATGTTGACCAGGCAGCTACTTCCCGTTTGAACGTGACCGTTAATGTTGTATTCATTAAACGAATAGGCGATAAAAAAGGATTTACCCAGTCATTTTCCCGCTCTGCTGAATTCAAGGCTACCCAGCTGCCCAGCACCGTGGAAAACGGACTGCTGGATGATCAGATCATCCCGGGTATCACAGATGATATCTTCAACAGGGCTTTTGCGAACTGGTAACGGGTAACTCATTTTTTATTACATTAGTAACCTATGACGGTAAACAGGATTATATCGCATGTGTTTCTACAGCCTTCCCTGCAACAGGTAGACGAAGCTGTAATGGAGCAGCTCGTGGCAGATCACCCTTATTTTGCTGCAGGCAGGCTGTTACTGGCCAAAAAAGTATACCAGCAAACCGGCAATCTTCAGGGCGACGCCGTGAAAAAAGCGCTGTTGTATACCGACCAGCCCCATTATGTCTACCAGTTGATTACGGGTGATATGCCGGAAAACACGCTTCCGGAAGAAGATGCTACCACCTCCATCGCCGCGGAAATAGCACAAGACATTGCAGCATTACCTGTAGTAGAAGACCGTCTTGCGCCCGTAATCCCCGAAGATGCCCTGCCACAGCAGGAACCGGAGCATACGATGGCCGCTATCCACAACGGTACGGAAATCCCGGCACCGGAAGCTACTACTGCTGTCACCACCGAAACCGTCATACCGGGAGAAAGCATTACAGCCACCATAGCTGAAGAAATAGCACAGGAAACGACCTTACCAGTAGTGGAAGACCGCATTGCACCCGTAATTCCGGAAGATGCCCTGCCACAACAGGACATTATTCACCATACACCACTTGCCGTGGCCGACTTTGAACAGGATACCCATGTGCATCCTGCAAATGCCTCCACGGTGATGCCCCCTCCTGCGCCGGTTGACCTGCCGGTAGCGGAAGAAGAAGATCCTTCTCCGGGGCCTATTAAAATATTCCCATTGGCAGTAGATACAACAGAAACGGAACTTACTTTCCAGCCTTTATACACCGACGACTATTTCGCTTATAAACGATTGAAAAATCCGGAAGAAGCAGATGAATTAAGCATACAAGGCGCCGCAGAAATGAGAAGCTTTACTTCCTGGCTGCGGCAGATGAAAGACAACTTTGTAGGTAAAACCAGCAAAGACTGGTACCAGCAACAGCTGCACCGCATTTATGAAGAAGATGAAGAACCGGAAGTGTCTGAAACCGTAGAGAAAATGGCCATGAATTCTATTGTTTTCAACAATGACATCGTTTCAGAAACCCTGGCAGAGATATGGATACGCCAGCACCAATATGGCAACGCGATTAAGATATATCAAAAATTAAGTTTGCTTAATCCCGACAAAAACGCTTATTTTGCGCAAAAGATATTAGAATTAAAGTCACTAACAGACAAAAAATAAACAATAATTTCTATGTTGATAATTTTCGGTATCCTGATCATATTAGCCTGTGTGTTGTTAGGCTTCTTTGTGCTGATCCAGAACCCTAAAGGTGGCGGATTATCCGGCAGCTTCGGTGGTGTTGGTAATCAGGTGATTGGGGTGCGTCAGACTACTGACGTGTTGGAAAAAGGTACCTGGATCCTGGCGGTAGTGATCGCATTACTCTGCCTGACAGCTCCTTTCTTCATTGGTAAAACCAGTAAAGTAC
Organism: Chitinophaga sp. Ak27; assembly: GCF_012726295.1. GTDB lineage: Bacteria > Bacteroidota > Bacteroidia > Chitinophagales > Chitinophagaceae > Chitinophaga. The sequence continues at coordinate 1,305,385 of NZ_JABAOB010000001.1, forward strand.
AAACAATGGCTCCCAGTGCAATAGAAAAAGCAGCTGGTGGTCAACCTGTAGTACCACAGGCTCCGGCTCAGCAACCTGCTGGCACTCCGGCTCCTGCCCCTGCTCCTGCACAGAAATAAATAACATATTGAATAATAATATTTAAAACCTCGCCGTTAAAAGCGAGGTTTTTTTTAATGGCGACTGACAGAGTATATTGAAAAACCAGCTGATAGCGCGCATTCGCCCCACTCTAATGTCCAACACTATCTATGGCAAAAAAAAACAAACAACCCAGCTCAAAGTCTGTCTGGATAAGGCGAATACTGGTTATTGCCGGCTGCTTGCTGGCCGGAGCACTGGTATATATCTCCTACCGCGTATTTGGCCCCAATACCAAGGCTTTTGGCGATAGCAAATACTTCTATGTCCGTACTAACAGCACCTACGCCAATGTATTGGATGGACTGGAAGAACAAGGCATTATACGCAACCGCAACAGCTTCAATTGGGTAGCTCAACGGCTGGATTATCCTTCCCGGGTAAAGGCTGGCCGGTATAAGATTAACCGGGGAATGAGCAATTTCGATATCGCCCGCATGCTGCGCTCCGGGAAACAGTCACCCGTAGACCTGGTCATCAATAAAATACGCACTAAAGACGATTTTGTCAGGAAGATAGCCAACAACCTGGAAGCCGATTCAACCGTGTTGCGCTCCCTGATGGCCGATGCGGTATACCTTCGTCAATTTGGCCTCGATACCAATACCGTGATGTGTGGAGTACTGCCTGATACATACGAATTTTACTGGAATACAGGCGCGGAAGCCGTCTTCAAAAAACTGGAAAAAGCCAGGATGGCTTTTTGGACAGATGATCGAAAAGAAAAAGCCTCCAAACTGGGCCTGTCTATCAATGAAGTCACCATACTGGCTTCCATAGTGGAAGAGGAATCGAATAAAAACGATGAAAAGCCCCTGATTTCCAGCGTATACCTGAACCGCTACCGTAAAGGTATGCGCCTGCAGGCCGATCCTACCGTGAAGTTTGCCTTGCAGGACTTCGGATTGAAACGGATAAGGGAAAATCATACCCTGTTCGATTCTCCGTATAATACTTACCGTTATAGCGGATTTCCTCCCGGCCCTATCTGTACCCCTTCAGAAAAAACATTAAATGCCGTATTAAACACACCTGACACAGATTACCTGTATTTTTGCGCCAGGTCCGATTTCTCCGGTTACCATGCCTTTGCAGCCACCTACGAAGAGCACCTGGTGAATGCCAGGAAATACCAGGCAGAACTAAATAAAAGAGGATTCTAACAAATACTATATTTAATTATTCCCTTATTTTAACAGCAACAAACGCCGTTGAAATAAGGGAATAATCAATTTTAAAAAATAAACTTGCCGTTCAAGCCCGAAAACATCATCCTACATTCCCGCCCCTACCGCCGGCTGGTGGAAAGGACTAAAACCCTTATCCTGCCGGGATTTGAAGGGCTACCCTTGTATGATGTGCTTAAACACTTCGGACAGGAAACCAAAAACAGGGGCCTGGGCGACCGCGCCAGGGCCATCTCTTTCAACTTTCTGCTGGCCATTCCACCCTTCTTCATCTTCCTTTTTACCCTGGTACCTTATATCCCGGTAAAAAATATAGAGCCTACCCTCTATGACCTAGCCCAGGATCTGACACCCAACTACAATACCTACATGATCGTGAGGGGAATGATCCACGATTTTCTGTATACCCACCGTAATGGATTGCTCTCCATCGCATTCCTGATGGGTTTCTTTTATTCGTCTAACGGCGTCATGGGCATCCTCCGCTCCTTTTCCAAAATACAGGGCGCCGGTTTCCGAAAAAGAAAATGGTGGCAAAACCGGTTAATCGCCCTGCAACTTACTGCCATATTGGTACTACTGATACTAATAACGGTAGCTCTTATAATTGCCCAGGGCACCACGCTCCGCTGGCTATTTAACCTGGTAGGCATTACCAGCGCCCCGCTAAGAAATGTGCTTGATATTGCCAGGTGGGTAGTGATTGTAATGTTATTTTACTCAGTCAACGCAGTACTTTACCGCATTGGCGCCGCTACCACGCGCAAATGGAAATTTATTACCGCCGGCGCTACCGTGGCCACAGTCTGTATGATCCTGGTGACCATCGGCTTCTCCTGGTTCGTTAACAACTTCGGTAACTACAATAAAATCTATGGATCTATCGGTACCATCCTGGTACTCATGCTATGGATCTTCTTCAACTCGTTCTTTCTCCTCGTAGGATTTGAACTAAATGCCAGCATCCGGAGCGTGAGCGATGCAAGACAAGATGAAAAACCCAACACTGCTCCGCTATCCACCAGATAATCAATTTATTATTTTTTTTCACTTGATAATTATTTTTATTTTGTATTTTTCTTCTATATCTTGATATGTTTATTTGACAAACACATGCAAATAACTGTCGCATTTACTATATTTAGTCCGGACCTGAAAACCATTTGTTATGATGAAGGCCACCTTTTATTTATCCTGTTGTACTGTATTACTTTCTTCATTTCAACCTGAACTGGAAACACCGTTAGAGCCGGGCGCCTTATTACCTAAATCCGAGCTCACCTGTACCGACGTGTCAGGCAAGGAAATTTCCCTGAATACAGCCAGACAGGAAAACGGGTTGCTGGTGATCTTTTGCAGCAATAACTGTCCTTATATGCAACGGAACCACGACCGGCTGCGTGAGGTATGTACCTATGCCCGTAAAAACAATATCGGTGTGGTAATGGTCAATTCCAACGAAGCAGCCCGCAATGGCCCGGAATCCTTTGCAGCCATGAAGGAATATGCGGCCAAACAACAATTCAGCTGGTATTATGTGGTAGATAAGAAAGCAGTGCTGGCAGATGCCTTTGATGCCAACCACACTCCTGAATGCTTTTTATTCAATAAGAATAGCCGCCTGACCTATAAGGGTGGGATTGATGACAGCCCGGGGAATGCCGACGCAGTAAAAACACGGCTACTCCATAATGCCATTAATGAAATGCTGACCGGAAAACCGGTAGCAGTAAACACTTCCCATAGCCTGGGTTGTAATATAAAGCGCAACCTATAAGGTATACACACTGTTTTGAAAGCAGCTGTTATGCAGGGCAGTCGCAAAACAGCTGCTTTTTCGTTGCTTTTATTGTCCGACCAGGAATACGGCATTGCTGAACAACAGCTTACCGTTTTCCCAGAAGCTTCTGAATAATGGATTATCTGCCAGGATAATCAACTGACCGCTGCCCATTTCCTTTACCCCGAATAGTAATCCATCTTTCAGCTGCGCCCGGGTATCTGCACCCACAAAACCACTGAGATAGCTGTCTTTCTTCAATACGCCTACATTCCAGCCGCCACTTTCAATGAAATCATACAAATGGGCATCCTGCTTTAGTGTATAATAGTAAGGGCCGTAGCCAAATGCCAGCGGATGAGTTGTGTCCAGTTGTACTTTATAAATAGCACCGGGAACAAATTGGCGGATGCTCTCTCTCTCCCTGTTGGCATAAGGTTTCAGGGCATCGTAGTTGCTCATGGGAATAACTTTTCTCTTGTCTTCTTTCTGTTCTTCTTCTTTTTCTTTCTTCAGTTTTATGCCCCAATCCATGCCGGCCAGTTCCACCGCAGCTCCTTCCAGGGCTATAAGTTTTCCGCCATTATTAATCCATTCTTTCAAACGCTCTGTTGCAACTTTCTCACTGAATAATTTATAACTGCCATCTGGCAAAATGATAACATCTGTCTGTTCCCAGCTCACCTCTCCTATATTCCGTGCATTCACTACCGTTAGCGGGTAGTCCAGCTGCTGTTCAAAAAAATGCCAGATTTCCCCTGTCCCCAGTGAAGAAACGCCATCGCCGGTGAGCAACATTACGTTGGGCTTTTTGATGAACCTGATTTTATCAGAACCAAAGTCAGTTCCTTTATCTACAAAACCGCTGGATACCGCGTCCAGGGATATCTTGAAACGATTGGCCTGGGAGGTAATAAACTGGTCGAACTGGTCGCCATGGGTGGCATTACCGGAGCGGGTGATGATCAGCGTACCAGCAGAGAAGTCTTTTCCAGCAACGCTGAAAGGCGCTTCTGTAAAGCGTACTTTAATATCATGCTGTAATAAGGCAGACAGGAACTTTACATCCCGTATGCTGTTCCATTGGGCCAGGTAGGCATAAGGCTTCTGGGCTGATAACGGCGTGTTATTTCGTATAGTTGCCGTGGTTGCCGCAGGTGTGAGTGGCTGTTTTAGGGCGTAGGAAGTGAGCCCGTAAGCATAGGGCAGCGCCCAAGCAGTAATGTCGTAGGTGACAGAATCTGTCAGGTGGGATACCGGCTCAAACAGTACCCGCAGCATATTGGAGTGAGGCTGAAAGGCGCTGATTACCAGGTCTTCTTTATCGATGGTAAAGGATTCCGTTTTGCCGGTGAAATAGTTAAATCCGCTGGCACTGCCGGTATTGGCGCCATAGCCTATTTCAATGTTATTCCGGCGCAGGAGGTCGGCCAGCGTATTCAGCTTTTCGGTATTACCATTGGCTTTCACTACGTAGGCTTTATAGCCTCCTTGCGGCGTTTTCCGGGCAGCCTGGAAATAATGGGCATATTCTGTGATGATCTTTCCAGCCTGCTGAGAAGCTACTTCGATGGTTGACATCCCTGTGGTAAAATGATGCGCAATACGATCTGATAAGGTCAGGGTATCTCCATCTCTCTTCAGCACGGCCACACCGGCCCTTCCGCTGCCACCTTGCTCATAGGTCATGCCAATAGCCCCGTTGTACATAGGATAGGTATCGCCATAGCTGGGATAGAACAGGTCGAAACGCTCCCTGGTAAAGTACAACCAGCCCTGCTGATCGAAATATTTTGCATTATTGCGGCCTATCAATACCTGTATTTCGCGCTGCCAAGGCGTAATAGCGTCATGGAATGGTTCTGCTGCCGGCGCAAAATAATAAGGTGCTTCTATTTCCTGCTCATGAAAATCGACATGCAGCTGCGGCATCCATTGGTTGTATTTTGCAATCCGTTGTTGCGATTCTTTTTGTGTTTGCCAGGCCCAGTCGCGATTCAGGTCAAAATAGTAGTGATTGGACCTTCCGCCGGGCCAGGGCTCATTATGCTCGCGGGACCAGGCGTATACATTGGGTTTTACCGCGCGGGTGGCATTATAAAAATTTACGTACCGCTCCCGTCCATCGGGGTTCAGGCATGGGTCAATGATGACTACCGTATTTTTCAACCATTGCTGCGTTTGTGCATTGGCGTTATTCACCAGTTCATACAGCGTTTGCATAGCCGCTTCTGTAGATACGGCTTCATTGCCGTGTACATTGTAGCTTAACCATACGATAACCGGCTCTTGGCCGTTGCTGTTGCTGCGGGCGTTGGAAAGATCAAGACTATGTTGCCGGATGTCTTCCAGGCGGCTAAAATTTTCCGGAGAGGCTACAATGGCCATCATCAGGGGCCGGCCTTCGTAAGTGGTACCGTACTGTTCCAGCTTTACATTTTTAGCGGTGGCAGCTACCTGCCTGAAATAGTCGAGTACCCGGTAATGGGGAGTAAACTGGGCTCCCAGGGGATAGCCGAGGAATTGATCTGGGGTAGGTACCTGGGCATGAGTACAAAGAAAGCCCAGCATCACGAACGTCAGTAAAACGAGTCTGCACATAGAAAGCCTGATAATTAGATACTGTAAGGTAGGAATTGTTTTCCGGTTATGGCTGTTTGCATGAATGTTTCCCCGGTTCTCCGGATGATAAATTTTCTATAGTTCGGCGCTTATCTTAATTTAGCTTCAAACACGATACCCATGCGTTTCCTGATCCTGCTCGGACTGGTGGTGTGTACCTGGCAAACCGCCCGTGCCCAACAACCCATAGATGATTTACATCCTTTCGATTATACGATTGAGAAAGACATCAAAGTATTGCATGGCGCTGTTGTATCAGCGCATCCCCTGGCCAGCCGGGTGGGCGCCATGATACTGCAACAGGGAGGGAATGCCATCGATGCCGCCATCGCCACACAGCTGGCGCTGGCAGTGGTATACCCCGGCGCCGGCAATCTTGGCGGCGGTGGGTTCCTGGTAGGGCATCTGAAAAATGGGCGCAATATAGCCATCGACTATCGCGAAACCGCCCCTGCCAAAGCCAGCAGGGATATGTACCTCGACTCAGCCGGCAATCCCATTACCCAGCTTAGCCTGGACGGGCACCTGGCTGCCGGCATCCCCGGCACCGTAGCAGGACTCTTTGCTTCCATGAAATACGCCAAATTGCCTTTTTCCAAACTGATAGCCCCCGCTATCCGGCTGGCAGAGAAAGGATTTGTGATCACCGAAGCAGAGGCCAATGGGCTGAATGCTGCCAGGGCAGACTTCGAAAGATTAAATACAACCAAAACAGCTTTCGTTAAAGAACAACCCTGGAAAGCAGGAGATACCCTCATACAGAAGGAGTTGGCACATACGCTCACGCTTATACGCAATAAAGGGGCGGCAGGATTCTACCAGGGTGAAACCGCCACCAATATCGTAGCTGAAATGAAAAGGGGCCATGGTATCATCTCCCTCCAGGATCTAAAAAGCTATAAGGCCCGCGAAAGAGAAGCCGTGGCCTTTAACTATAAAGGCTATACAATTGTCACCATGCCACTGCCTTCCAGCGGGGGCATCTGCCTGCAACAGCTGATGGGAATGGTGGAAAACTATCCGTTGTCGCAATGGGGCTTCCAATCCCCACAGTCTGTACAATTGATGGTGGAAGCAGAACGCCGTGCTTATGCCGACCGGGCACAATTCCTGGGCGACCCCGACTTTGTTAAAGTACCGGTAGCAAAATTGACTAACAAAAAATACCTGGCCACCCGCATGCAGGACTTTACGCCAGGTAAGGCTGGTTCCAGCGATAAAACCAAAGCTGGCGTACTGCCGGAAAGCGAAGAAACCACCCATCTCAGCGTCATCGATGAAGATGGAAACGCAGTAGCAGTAACCACTACGCTCAATGGGCACTTCGGCAGCAGAACGGTAGTGGGCAAATCCGGCTTTTTGCTCAATAACGAAATGGACGACTTCAGCGTAAAACCCGGCGTACCCAATATGTATGGCCTGGTAGGCACCGAAGCCAATTCCATTGCACCCGCCAAGCGCATGCTCAGCTCCATGACGCCTACCCTGGTATTACAACAAAACCAGGTACTGTACTCCCTGGGCACACCGGGAGGATCTACTATCATCACCTCAGTCTTCCAGGCACTCATTAACACATTGGAATTTGGTATGTCACCGGCAGATGCCATCAATAAGCCCAAATTTCATCACCAGTGGCTGCCAGATGAAATTGCCGTGGAAAAAGACTTCCCCGACAGTACCATCCAGGCGCTGGAAGCCATGGGATATAAGATCAGCAAACGAGGGCCCATAGGTCGCACCGAAATCATTAAAAGAGCTCCTGAGAGCCGCTTCCTGGAAGCGTCTGGCGATAAACGGGGCGATGATAGTGCAGCTGGATACTAAATCAATAACACCCAAATACCTTTTTTATGTCCTTCCAATCCATCTATCTGCAAAGCGTATTAAACCGGCTGGAAACCCACCGGCAGCTAGGCCTGAAAACCATTGAAAGATTAGATACTGCACAACTACACTGGCAACCTGCGGGCGAACCCAACAGCATTGCTCATATTATACAACACCTGCATGGTAACATGCTGTCGCGCTGGACCGATTTTCTGACAACCGATGGAGAAAAACCCAACCGGGACAGGGACCAGGAATTTGAAGAACACGATACTAGTGCCGCTCAGCTGCTGGAACAATGGAATGAAGGCTGGGACTGTATGATGAATGCGATCCGCAGCCTCCAGGAAAGTGATCTCGACAGAACCATTTTTATCCGCAACGAACCACATATCGTGGTAGATGCCATCAACCGCCAGCTGGCGCATGTGCCCTATCACGTAGGCCAGATCGTATATATCGGTAAAATGATTCTCCAGGATAAATGGCAAAGCCTGTCTATCCCCAAAGGAGGATCGGCCGCCTTTAACAAAGCAAAAACAGGGAATAAATAATTCATGAAAATACGTATAGTACTGACCGTTATATCCGGCATAGGAATGATGGCAGCCTGCAAGAGCCAACAGAACAATGAACTGCTAATGAATAAAAAGTGGCGGGTATATGACGTAAAAGTACCGCCCGACGCGCCTATCAGCAACACCCAGTATATCCAGGCGGAAGACCTTAAAAAGACCTACTACCGGGATGCGTACTACCAGTTTCTGAAAGGGAATGTTTTCGTAGCTACCATTGCCGGTAAATCAGATACCGGTAAATATTTTATACTCAGTAACGGCGCCATGATTTCTGTGACCGCTAAAAACGGCGACAGGAAAGTGGAAAACCTGGTGACCATTACAAAGTTAACAGACGACTACTTCGATATGAAAGTAACATCGACCGATTTCCAGTTTATCCTTTGTACCAAAAAAGAATAACACCAGATGCAGTATACAGATCATACGCCCGGCAGAACTACCTTACTGGAAGGCCGGACCTGCCTGTTTTTTTCAGGATTTGCTTACCTTGGATTGCACCAGCAGCCTGCTTTTAAGGCATTGCTGGCACAGGGGGTGGAAAAGTATGGTACCGTTTTCCCGTCCTCCAGGGCAGGCAACATACGGTTATCGCTATACGAAGAAATAGAACATGCGCTTTGTACACTGCTGCATCTACAGTCGGCCGCTGTATTTTCATCCGGCTTCCTCGCCTCCCAGGCGGCCGTGCATTATGCGCTCACCTGCGGTAAACCACTATATGCACCGGATACGCATCCTGCGCTGTGGGGCCTGCCCACCGCACTTCCCCTCGTAACCCGGGAAGAATGGATCCGCCAAACGATTGAACAGGTAAACAGTCACCCGGATCATACCTTTGTGATTATTACCGACGCCGTCAACCCGCTGACCAGCACACGGCACCCTTTTCAATGGCTGCAGGAACTGGAACGCAAAGTGCTGGTAGTAGCCGACGACTCCCATGGCATAGGAATACTTGGCCCGGCAGGAGAAGGCAGTATCCACTTTATGCCTAAAACGCCTCAGGTACATTACCTGCTCACCGCCTCCCTGGCCAAGGCCTACAGCATACAGGGCGGTGTAGTAGCCGGATCGGCCGCAGATATTATGGCCTTAAAAAAGAGCCCTCTTTTTGCAGGCAGCACTCCCATGGCGCCCGCCAATGCCCATGCCTGGCTGCATGCAGGGGAGCTGATACAAAAAATGCGTAAGCTGCTGCAACAAAATATCACACATATGCAGCAAATCATGGCAGATCTTCCGGTGCATAATCCGCATGGGTTACCGGTATTTATCCTGCCACCGGGAGACACACTGGTAAAATCGCTGGAAGACCGCGATATCATTATCTCCAGCTTTCCTTATCCACAGCCACAGAACGTGCCCGTGAACAGGGCTGTAGTATCTGCCCTGCATTTGCGGGAAGACATTACCACGCTGCACCAGTTCCTAAAAGAAATTGTCTGAACCAGGATGACTCCCGGTTCAGACAATCTATATACCATAACGGTATCCTTATCAGATATGCGTTACTTTCGGCAGTTTTATTTCTACTACGTATACGCCTGCTTTCATTAAACGGAAGGCAAACAGCGGATTGGCGCTACCAATCTTATTTGTTAAAGCCGGATCCACCTTTAAAAAAGTAGAAGGAACCCGATAATACATCAGGTAGTTCCAGTTGGTACCTCCGTTGGAATATTTACTCAGCGGGAATGGCGCGATCTCAAAATTACAGATCATGGCCGTATCCGTATACTGGATAGGGTGGAAACGGGCATAGTTCTCGAAAATAGGACGGTCGCCGCGCTTGATGATTTCTCCCTTAGCCGGGTTAAACGGTACGCCATTCTTATCGGTTATTTTCAGGATAACCGATGCACCACTTTCATTCACGCGGGTAATCGTCATCGTAGGCGCTCCCATGGGTATAGTAGCAGAGCCATCATTCGGGAAGAAGTTGCAATTGGCCGTCGTTTCTGTTATCAAAGGTGGATCGACGGTAGTCATGGTAGCAATATTCTTATACACCTTGGATCCCGCCACATTAGACACCTGGATATCATACTCATAAGTAACACCCAATGGCAAACTATCTGTAGCGCCATTGAATATGAACTGGCCGCTCGTCAAAAACACAAATGGTTTCAGATTTTTAAGGGTACGCTTCTTATTCACCTGTTCGATGGTGGTGTCAACGGCAGGATCTACCGACGCCGTATATACGTATACCGGGTACTCCTTATAAAATTCATCTGCATGTTTTTTGGTATCTGCCCTTCTCACATCCAGTAAAGTAATGGTCATCGGCTGTGTGGTACCATCGGCCAGGATAGCGTTGGTTTTCTGGAAGGGATTACCCCGTTGTATGGTAAGAGGATTATCCGGCACATAGAGTCCATCACTCAAAAAACCTTCATCGATCTTTTTACATCCACCTATCAGTACACCCAACAGGATAGCAGGCCCCAGTAATTTTTTCAGGTTATATTTTTCAGACATACTTTTAAGTTTTTTGATAAATGACTATTTCCAGTAAAAGGCATGTTTGTTTTCCAGTACATGTAACACGCCCGTAGTGGTGATAATGCCTGTAGTTTGCAGGATGTTTGTTTTGTCCTTATCCCCGTCGGGGTAGCCATCAGGCAGCGGATCCGGATCCAGCCCATTGATAATCTTAGCTACCGACAGGTAACGCACACCTGAAGAAAGTATATCAGAATAGTCGCCTGATTTTACCTGCTTGAAGGCAAAGCTTTCTCCTACCTTATTCTTATACACCTGGGCTTCCAGCGACAAGTCTGCTCTTACAATCTTGCCGTCAAACATATAAGCCATCAGGGAATCCCGCAGCTCAGGCGCTTTCAAACTATCGATGGTGTATTTAACGTTCTCATCATTTGTGGCCTTTTGCAACTGGAACGTTCGCATCGCCAGGAACGTTTTAATGGAATAATCAGTAGGTGCAATAAAAGTAATATCGCTATTTACCGTTTCCTTTAACCCGGCTTTATCGATCAGCAAAATCAGCGTATCAAACAAAGGATTCGCCTTCAGGTAATCGTAAGTTGTCATTGGTGTATGATCATTGGTGGGGCTGCCTCCAATAAAGTGATCATCCTTTTTACAGGCGGTAAACAACATCGCCAGCAGCAGCATAGCCCATCCGCCCCGGGTAGTATATATTTTCAGTTTGTTCATGTCAATACGTTTGTAAGATTTTAAAAGCTATTTCACTTTACCCAGCCAGAAACTGTTTTGGGTAATCACGTTGTTATTGAGAAACAGTACTCTTCCCACTGGCCATTTCCAGCCACCGGCATCAAAGCGGCTCTGCGGGAATATACCACCGCCATTCAAATCCTGGTTAGTGAGGAAACCGGTACGTACCAGGTCATACCAACGTTGGCCTTCGCCATACAGTTCACGGGAACGCTCGCGGAGTACTTCCCATTTAATGTTGTCGATATCATCAGCAGTACGCGGGGCAGCCTGCGCACGGGCTCTTACGGTATTGATATCCTGCAGTGCGGCACCTTCATTGCCCTGATCGGCATAGGCTTCGGCACGCAGCAGCAACAAGTCGGCATAGCGGAGCAACATAATATTGGCGTCTACCGATGCGCCGCTGTTGTCGCCCGGATTTTTATAACTGATATTTTCCCGGTTAGGGCCTGCAAACTTGCACAGGATCACATCATAGGCATTGCTGTTGTCCGTTAACCCGGAGAAGAAGTAATTGGTACGTACATCTGAAGAAGGCACGTCATACAGGGAGTAGATCAGGTCGAGATTTACCACATCTACTTTGGAGCTTTTATTATAGATGAAAGGCGCTTTCATCAGGCTATAATAAAAACCTGTTTCAATTTGTTGCTCACCGTTAGCGGCCTGCATGTTGATCTCAAAGATTCCTTCATTTGATTTTCCATGGAACACTTTCGGATAATTAGCATAAGGCTCCAGCTGGTACATGCCGCTGTTTTCCACAGAATCAACCGCTGCGATGGCGTTAGTAACATCTGAAACCACCTGGCCTTTATTCAGGAAATTCTTCCACATATACACATGTGCCAGCAATCCAAAGGCTGCTCCCCTGTTGGCTCTCACCGCTCTTTCTGTACCGGATTTATATTCCCAGGGCAGCAGGCGGATCGCATTTTTCAGATCGCTCACGCAGCTATCTATGATAGTCTTTTCGCTGGTTCTGGGAATGTTGGTCGAATGTGCCGGGTCGGCATCATATTGAAATACAGCCGGTACATCGCCCCAGATACGGGCCATATAGAAATAAGAAAATGCACGCAGGAAATACGCCTCTCCCAGGAAACGATTACGGGTACGGGTAGGGTTGTCCGTAAACTGGTTATCGGGGATATTGGGAATATTATGCAACATAATATTCGCCTGGGTAATTATTTTGTAGTACGGCGACCAGTCGTGGTATTTATCCAGGTAAGCCCCTAAAAAGTCAGCATTATTGAATCCATCTCCGCCTTTCACCAACGCCCTTACATCATAAGTGCCATAGTCTGCGAACTCGAAAGCCGGCAAGGAGCCGTAGGCAAAATGCGACATGCTCTGGTCCCAGTCTGTATTGGTAGTTAAGGCCCGGCGCAATAAGGCATACCCACCTGCTGCGCCCTGCTCTGCATCCCGCTGGTTTTGCCAGAAAACATTACTATACGGCGAGTTAATCGGGTCCTGGTTTAATAGCTTGCGGCAAGATACCAATGGCGATAACATCAGCCCCGCTGCCATCACTGTAAATATATTTTTAAGACAATTCATATCAACTTCTTTTTAAAATTAAAAACCAACATTTACCCCTAATGTGAACTTCCTTGGAATAGGGTATCCGCCACCGGTGTAAGTACCTTTCTCATCCACCGCTTCCGCATCAGGCACGCTGGATTTCTGGAACATTTTCACGTTGTCGATCACGCCATATATCTGCAGCTTACTGAGTTTTGCACGTTGCAATAATTTAGGCCCTACGGTATAAGAAAGGTTCAGGTATTTGATACGGGCATAAGAACCATTTTCCACAAAGGCTGAAGAAAATGGTAAGAACTGGTAATAATAATTCTGGCTATAAGGAATTACCTGCGCATACTTGCTCTGGTCGCCCTCTTTATGCCAGCTGTCGATGGAGGCAGGGTCGATAGCCGCTACGTCCGCATAACGGTTGGTTAAAGCTTCCAGCCTGTCGGACATGTATTTATTGTAAATATCACGTTTCAGGGTAAAGGTCATATACACCTGCAAGCTCCAGGGACCATACATAAAAGTATTGGTAAAGCCGCCGGTACAACCGGGGTTAGGGTTACCTGCACGTACTTTATCATTCCAGTCCCATACATCGTAGTCACCATTCTGATCTACCCAGATAAAATCACCCGGTTGTACGGTATGGTTACCGTTCCAATAGGTCAGTTTCTCACCGGTATAAGGGTTGAAAGGAATATCTTTTGCGGTACTGTATACGCCCTTGCTCTGCATCAGGTAAAACTCATTGATCGCCCTTCCTTTGGTCAGGATATAGGTCATACCGGTATTATCATCAGGTACCACGAGATCACGGTTACCATTAGGCAATGCCACGATCTGGTTTTTGATGAAAGAGAGAATCAGCGTAGAGTTCCACTGGAATTTGCTGTTAGCAGGCATAATTCTACCTTGTACGGTGAATTCGACACCGGTGTTACGTACATCTACCGCGTTGGTGTTTACTTTATTATACCCGGTAGTGGCAGGCAGCATCAGGTCGAACAGCTTGCGGGAAGTACCGCGGTTGAACGCATCTGCAGTAACGTTCAAACGGCCGCTAAAGAAGCTCGCATCGATACCGATGTTGGATTGCAGTGCCTGCTCCCAGGTCAAGCCATTCTGTGCTACCCCGTCACTAAAGTTCGGTGTTACTGCATTCACTCCATTGTAAGTACCGCCGTTTGAACCTCCGTAGGTTCCCTGGTTGATGCTGTAGGTATTGAATGGCAGGTAATAATCGGTAGGCAAACTACCGGTAACCCCAAAGCTACCACGTATTTTGAGGTACTCCACCCACTTTTTCACCGGCGCCATAAACGGCTCTTCGGAAATATTCCATCCGGCAGAAACAGAAGGGAAGTATCCCCATCTGCTGTCCTTACCAAAACGGGAAGACGCATCGGCACGGTAAGCGAGCGACAACAGGTATTTTTCTTTATAGTCATAGTTAACACGGGAGAAGAAAGACAGCAGACCAGCTGACTGATAATTGGATCCGGAAACCAGGTTTCCGCCAGCATCATAGAATGTTAAATAGTTCGGAACAAAACCCTGTACTACTTTCACGTTGTCGTTACTCAGCGCGCCTGCGCCGATACCGGTGTATTCATTCTTCACGTTATTAATGGTGTTACCCAGCAACACGTTAAGATGGTGATCATTGTTCACTATGTTGGTCGTGTAACTCAGGGTGTTATCGAGGTTTACGTTTTCATAACGCGACTTGCTGCTTTGTGCATAGGACAATCCGGCTACGTTCAACGCACCGGGTCTGAAAATATCGCGGGAATTGACGCTCGACTGTATAGAACCGGTAGAAGCAAAACGCAGCTTTTTGCTGAAATCGTAGTTGAGCGTTACACTGGCTGTGATATCATCATTGATATTTTTATCTTTTCCATCGGCAAAGTCGCCTACGAAGTTTTTCTTATCTAAATCCGAAAGGTTAAAGAGAGAAGATCGATACTGTCCGCCGGCCAGCGGGATCACGTCTTCACCGGGCGCAGTACCGCGGCCCCTGGATCTATCGCCACGGCTCAGGCGGAACAGGGAGCTTACATTTAGCTTCGTGCTCAGTTTCACGCCCATGGCGGCAGATACGGTGTAGCGCTTAAAGCCGGTTCCTTTAATGGTTCCTTCTTCGTTATAGTAGTTACCGCTGATACGGTAATTGGTCATGTCGTTGGCGCCGGCCACAGAAAGATCATAGTTCTGGATCAGGGCTTTCTGGTAAAAGAGATCCTGCCAATCGGTGGCTCCGTTAAAAGCCGGGTTGAGACTATCTGTCAGCAGCATAGGTATCCTGATGGCCAACTGATCATAGCTCAGGTTCTTTTGGAGGAAATTCATTTTAAACTGTCTTTCTTCCGCGCCGCCATATACTTTTTCGAAATTAGGCTGCTGCACCAAACCGGTGTAGGCCGAAACATTTACCTGTGGCTTACCGGGCTTACCCCGTTTTGTTTTCACGATCACTACGCCGTTGGCCCCACGGGAACCATAGATGGCTGCTGCAGATGCATCTTTCAGGATGTCGATCGATTCAATATCGTTAGGGTTGATGCCGGCAATATAGTTGGTACCGGTATTATCAAATGCAGCTGCATCATCCATAGAAATGGGAATATCATCGATCACAAATAAAGGCGAGCTCAAAGTGCGGGCGGCAGAGGCGTTGCGGCTGATGGAAGTATTTCCTCTTACCACAAAGGAGCCACGTACACCGGGTTCACCGGTAAAGTTCTGTACGTTCAAACCGGCAGCACGGCCTTGCAACAGCTGGTCGAAACTGGGAGAAGGCAAGTTTTCAATTTCTTTACCTTTCACGCTGGATACCGCTGCTGTTACGGTTTTACGCTTTACTTCCTGGTACCCGATCACCACTACGTCTTTTAGACTTTTAGCATCCGGTTTTAATGAAATGGTGTAGGAAGTATTACCTGTGAGGACAATGGTTTGCGTTTCAAAGCCTATATAGGAGATGGAAAGCTTACCGGAGTTACCTCTTAACGTCAGGGTGAACTTACCATCTGGTGTAGTAGCGGCTCCGTTGTTGGTACCCACTTCTTTCACAGATACGCCGGGCAATACAACCCCTTTGTCATCTTTAACGGTACCGGAGATTTTTCGCTCCTGGGCCCATACCTGCAGGCATAGCAGTCCCATTAGCGCTAGCAATAGCAACTTTTTGTGCATAGATTCTGGTTTAATAAATTAAGCTGGAATTATCAGATGGGTCGATAACTACCTTTTGTTCACTGGAAATCGTTTATTGTTTCTTTTGTTTTTTTTGGTTGACAGTCCTGAAATGTTGTTCACTTATTAACGTTCACGGGTAATAATCTTCTTCTCTAAGCACTCACCTGAAATTTGTGTAAGCATGTCATTATTGATCCTGGTTAATGTTACTGATGTTTAATGCTCGTGGTATTGTTCACTTATTAAGGCACGCTGATAATAACTGTCTACTTTTTTGGTCGATGTTACTTCAATTGTTCACAGTTCCGGGGGGAAAATTAGAAATGTTAAAATTTTCTTAATAGGCATAGGGGTAATTATTGACAATGCAGTGACAGAAAGAATTACTATACCAATATTGCTATGATGAATATAATAAATTCATAATCAATATATTAAAAAACATAAAATTATCATATCAATATATGGCAAATGAAAATAAAACCACAATACGGTAAAATAACATCATCATAATGATACATACAAGACAATCCAGTGATAAATACCTATCATGCATTTTACCCATACAAATATTGATCACCAGCGCCAAAAACATCTTACTCACTGTTATCTATATACGAAAAAAGCACCCGTCATTACGCTGTTTAAACGGGAAATCCATCTTATTTATTGGCTGATTGCCAAGGACTGGCAACTATTAATTATTTTTGCCGGATAAACTTTAGGCGCCTGAAAAAAGTACGGAAAATATTATCTGTCGTGTTACTCTGTTTGTTAGGCCTTGTTATCCTGATCGGAATACTGGTAAACATCCCGGTGGTACAGAACTTCCTCGTGGGGGAAGTGACCAGCCGTTTATCAGAACAGCTGAAAACAAGGGTACAGATTGACCGTGTAAAGTTTCAGCTGTTCAATCATATGCAGCTGGAGGGAGCGCTGATAGAAGATCAACATCGCGATACCCTGTTGTACGCCGGCAAACTACAGGTACGCATTACTGACTGGTTCTTTTTCCAGGACAAGCCGGTGATCAAGTTTATAGGACTGGAAAACGCGCAGGTAAACCTCCTCCGTTCCCGCAAAGACTCTGTGTGGAACTATCACTTCCTGGAAGAAGCGTTCTCTGGTCCAACGGATACGAGCCGTACGCCCAGCAAAGGCATTTCGCTGGACCTTAAAAAAATAGACCTTCGCAATATACAGTTCAACCAGGTAGATGCCTGGGTAGGTGAAGATATGAGGGCTTCCGCCAAGCGCATTTACCTGGATGCCAAGAACCTCGACCTGCAAAAACATAATATCGATATCCAGGAACTCACCCTCACGGCACCAACGTTTATCGTGAGCAGTTATGCCTCTTCCCCCCTGCGCCACCGCAGACGCCCTGCCCCGGGCACCAACCCCGTGGATAGTAGCCGGATCAATGAGCTTCGGTGGAATAGCGCTAACTGGAAACTTATTATAAAAGAGATTAATATCAAAAATGGGATGTTCGGCGTCGATAATCCCGACGATACCACTAAAATTGAGGCAGGCTACTTTGCGCCACATCATATCCGCTTCAATGATATCAACCTTTCCCTCACCAATACCAGCCTGGTAAAGGATAGCGTGATAGGCGACCTTATCCTGCGTACCAAAGAGCGCAGCGGCTTTGAAGTGAAGAAGTTGAGTAGCCGCTTTAAAATGTCGCCCGTAGAAATGGAGTTCTCGCAGCTCGACCTGGAAACAAACCGCAGCCATATCGGCGACTACTACACCATGCAATACAGCGACATCAGTGATATGAGCAATTATATCGATGATGTGTTTATGCAGGCGCATTTCAAAAACTGTAAACTATCTTCCGACGATATTGCCTTTTTTGCCCCACCTCTTTCTTCCTGGAAAAAAGAAATTATTCTCAACGGAAAAGCCCGGGGGCCGGTAAGTAACCTGAAAGCATCTGAAATAGACCTCAGCGCCGGCAGCACCACCCGCCTGAAAGGAAGCCTGGAAATGCGTGGCCTGCCAGACATCTACGAAACGTTCATCGATTTCCATACCGACGAACTGGTAACTACCGGTAAAGATGTAATGCAAATCATGCCTATCGTAAAGGACGTTGTCAATACCGTTCGCATCGACCGGTTATCCAATATCCATTTCCAGGGAAGCTACACCGGATTCATCAATGACTTTGTGGCCTATGGCCAGTTTCAGACCAACCTGGGTAAGCTCAACTCCGATCTGAACTTTAAAACCAGCAGGGATATACCAGTGTATTCCGGTAGCCTCAAGGCCAGCAACTTTGATATAGGCAGCCTTTTCGACAACGATAACCTGTCTACCGTTTCCCTGGATGCCAAAGTAGACGGCGCCGGCTTTAACTTTAAAACGCTCAAAGCCAGTGTAGACGCCAATATACAGGAAATTTCCCTATTCGGCTACGACTATCGCAACATCAAAACCAAAGGGGAAATGAGCCGTAAATTTTTCAATGGCTCTCTCACTGCCAATGATCCCAACCTCGATATGGACTTTGCCGGTACCATCGATTTCAACGAGGCCCTTCCCGTATTTAATTTCAATTCAGAAATCCGTAAAAGTGACCTGAAAGCATTGCACCTCACGGAAGATTCCGTTACCCTGCAGGCCAAGCTGGATCTAAATTTCAAAGGCAGTAACATCGACAACTTCGATGGAAGCGCCCGGATGTATGAAGTATCAGTGTTCAAAGACAACCGGCGACTGGAGTTCGACTCCCTCAACGTGCTGTCGCATATGGTGGACAATAAAAAAGTACTGGAATTTGCCGGTAGTGAAATCAGTGGGTTTGTAAAAGGACAATATAGCTTTCTCCAACTACCCAACGCCTTTCACTTGCTGCTTTATAAATATTATCCCAGCTATTTCAGCCCGCCGTCACAAACCAATATCAACCAGGACTTCACCTTTGCCTTCAACCTGGGAGACGTGGATAAACTGCTGAAAGGCTTTACAAACCAGTTCACCGGCTTTAACCAAAGCCGGGTCGACGGCGCCCTGAATACGATGAACGGAGGCAACCTGGCGCTGAATATCAACATACCGGAAGCCGGTTTCCGGGGTTACCATGTACAGGATTTACAGGTAAAGGGAGAAGGTAATTTTAATAAGGTCAATATCAGCACCAGTATTGGTAAAATATTATCCGGTAAGAACGTAATGTTTGAAAACCCGGTGATACTGGCCAGCTCGGGGCATGATACCTCTTATGTGAAAGTAGACCTCTCCGCAGAAGACACTTCCTCCCTGGATGGCTTTTATGCCCGTATCATCACCGTCGCGGAAGGGGTAAAAGTCAACTTCCTCAATAGTGCGTTCACGGTGAACGAGCGCCAGTGGAATGTAACACCCGGCAATGAAATTTACTGGAGCAAACACTTTCTCACGGTAAAAAATTTCCGCATTACCCGCAATGATCAAAGCGTTACCATAGAAACCAACGAGTTTAACCCGGATGAATCGAAGTTCATCGTTACCCTTAAAAACCTGAACCTGGCCGACGTCATCCCTGCCCAGGTCATTACCACCCGCATTGAAGGGATTACAGATGGTACCATCAATATTGCGGATCCAACCGCCAACCTGGATATCAATACCGCGTTGAGAACCCGGGAACTGCGCATAGACAACGATTCTATCGGCATCGTAAATGTTGATGGCTCCTATCATCATCAAACGGGGATAGCCACCTTCAGCGTACAGTCTGACAATGAGGGCAAGGCTTTCGCCGCGCAGGGACAGGTAGGCCTGCTGGCAGGCAACAACAATATCGACGCCGGCATTCAGCTCAACGGCACCTCTATCAGCCTGCTGAATAAGTACCTGGCGGGCTATGTGTCGAACCTTACCGGCACCGTAGCCGGCAACCTCAAAATAGGTGGCACTACCACACAGCCATCGGTGAAAGGCACCCTTTCCCTGGATACAGTGGGCGTAACTGTTGATTACCTCGGCACCCATTACCGGATTCCCAAGCTGAACATCAATGTAGACGATAACCTGATTGAATTCGGCAATTTTGTACTGGTCGATAAAAATAATACCCAGGGTAACGCCAGCGGCTATATCAGTCATGATCACTTCGACAAACTGAATTTCGATTTTGATGTAACCGGCCGTGGCTTCGTTTTCCTGGGCACTACCGCCAATGACAACGACCTGTTCTATGGCGATGTGATTGCCGATGGTAAAGTATACTTCTCCGGCCCGATCAACGATATGCAGATGCATATCCTGGCCAGGCCCATTAAAGGCACCCACTTCTACCTGCCCATGTCCGACAGCAAGGATATTGGTAAATACGACTACATCACCTTCAAAACATATGGTACCGAGATCGTAGAAAAGAAGAAGAAAAAAGATAATACCAAACTCACGGTTAAACTCGACATTGCCGCCAACCCGGATGCACAGATAGACGTTATCCTGGATGCCACTACCGGCGATATCATTTCGGCCAACGGTACCGGCAACCTGCAGATCACCGTGAATACCGAAGGCGACTTTACCATGTTCGGGAATTACGAAATCAATAATGGGTCCTACAACTTTACCTTCCAGCGCCTAACCAGCTGGAAATTTGATATAGAAAAGAACAGCAGCATCATCTGGAACGGTGATCCATCCGAAGCGCGGGTAAATATTATGGCTAAGTACTCCCTGCCCAAGGTGAGCCTTTATAACCTGGTAGGACAAGGCACCAACATTAGCTCTGATAAGCTGGCTACCCGCACCGAAAAAGTAGATGTACTGATTAACTTACGTGGCGCCCTCTTGAAGCCGGACATCACTTATTCCATCGAATTACCGGAAGTAGGCAGCCTGGCCTATGAAAGTGGAGTAGCGGCCCACCTGAAAGAAATTAATAACGACCAGAACAAGGCCTTGTTCCAGGTATGGGGATTATTATTTTCCAACCAGTTCCTGCCCGATGACGCCACTACTACCGCGGCGGCCAATGTGGGTATCACTGGTAAAAACAGTGTGGGACAGGCGTTATCCGCCCAGGCACAGGCCATTTTGAACAACATTACCGGCGCCCTGCTAAAAGGAAGCGGTATCGGTGTAAATGTTAACTACCGGGCGTATAATGTGGGTGGCCCCCAGGATAACTCTTCCGTAGATCGTAACCAGGTGAGCGCCGGTATTACCAGTAACCTGTTTAACAATCGTTTCCGTTTATATGCCGGTGGCGACTATGACTGGGGTAAAACGGCCACTTCCGCTAACACCAACCGGTTTGCGGGCGACTTCCGCGTCGAATACCTCCTGACACCTGATGGTCGTTTCCGAATCAATGCCTTTAGTAAAACGGACTACGACGTATATAACCTCAACAATCGTACGAAATCCGGCGTAGGCATTTCCTACATAAGAGAGTACAACCGGTTTTCCGAACTGTTCAACGGTGGGAACCGCAGCAGGCGCACGCCGCTGCTGGATTCGCTGCGTAAGGCCGCTGCCCTCAAAAAGGAACAGGAAGATTCCGCCAGGGCGACCAAAAAGAACACCAAAAACACCGAGTAAGGCGGGTTAAACGACAAAGGAGAAAACCAGTAGTAGCACCGGTTTCCTCCTTCGCGTGGTTTATGGGTTACCGGCGTGTTGCCACACCGGTCACGCGGCCTTATGGCCGTCATATGTGTCTATCCTTTCAGGATATCATGACCTAATTTATCTCTCTTGGTTTTCAGGTACCCTTCATTATGTGGGTTAGGATGAATTTCGATGGGTACATTTTCCACTACTTCCAGTCCGTAACCGCTTAATCCGGCGCGTTTGCGCGGGTTGTTGGTAATCAGGCGGAGCTTGGAGATGCCCATTTGGCGGAGGATTTGTGCACCCACACCATAATCACGCTCATCCATTTTGAAACCAAGTTCCAGGTTAGCTTCCACGGTATCCAGTCCTTCTTCCTGGAGTTTATAGGCTTTCAGTTTGTTCATGAGGCCTATACCGCGTCCTTCCTGGTTCATATATAAAATAAGACCTTTACCTTCTTTTTCCACCATCTGCATAGCGGCATGTAGTTGTTCCCCGCAGTCGCAACGTAATGAATGGAGTATATCTCCTGTTACACAAGAGGAGTGCACACGTACTAGTACCGGCTCATCTTTTTTCCAGTTTCCTTTTTTCAGGGCCATGTGAATTTCACCGGAATTGATCTGTTTAAAGGCCACCAGCTCGAAGTTGCCGTATTTGGTGGGCATCTGTACCTTCACGCCTTCCTCGATCAGGGTTTCGGTGCTGAGCAGGTAAGCGATGAGGTCTTTTATCGAGATGAGCTTGAGATCAAATTTGGTGGCTATTTCACGCAGTTGGGGCAGGCGGGCCATGGTGCCGTCTTCATTCATGATTTCTACCAGTACACCGGCGGGTTCGAATCCTGCCAGGCGGGCCAGGTCTATTGTAGCTTCGGTATGGCCGGAACGACGTAACACACCTCCTGTTTTGGCTTTCAGCGGAAAAATATGCCCAGGTTTGCCCAGATGTTCTGGTTTGGTATTGGGATCGATCAGTGCCTGTACAGTTTTGGCCCTGTCATGCGCGGAGATGCCGGTGGTACAGCCATGTCCGAGCAAGTCGACCGATACGGTAAAAGGAGTTTGGTGCAGGGCGGTGTTATCGCGTACCATCATCTCCAATCCTAATTCCTCACAACGTTCTTCTACTAAAGGAGCACATATCAGCCCACGACCGTGGGTACTCATAAAATTGATAATCTCGGGTGTTACATTGCGTGCTGCTGTTACAAAATCACCTTCGTTTTCACGGTCTTCGTCATCTACTACGATCACCAGTTTACCGTTTTTTATATCTTCTATTGCTGCTGCTATTGTATCTAACATATAATATTCCCTCCGGGTCAGTAATGTTGAATGGCGCAAAGTTACGACATATACCTGTGAAAAGGTGAAGCGGAGGAGCGGTTGATTTTTGTCAAAATCATATTGTTGATGGGCAAATTATACAAAGCGATTTTAATGTATAAAAAAATAAATCAATACGATTGAATTTCATACAATTAAATACGGATAAAGTTCGCGCAGTGTATAGGTTTCATTCATTATCAATAACACCTATTTGAAAAATTATAATTTTTGGTGCAAATTCTCAGAAATCATATTATTTATAACGTCTCTGCTAGATGCTGTTTAATTTTTTATCAGGCAGGCGAGATATCCACAGTCTACTTAACAATTTGTTAATTTGAAGTTAAAGTTTTCACAAGAAAAATGACCAACTTTGCGCCTGAAACAACAACATCTTTGCTTTATGGGGTTAAAAAAGTTACTCTTTACATTATCATTGTTAATCACTGTTCTCTTCACTTATGCCCAGGTTACCACCAGTAGCATCACGGGTGTGATAACTGATTCAAAAGGCCAGGGCCTGATTGGGGCTACGGTAAAAGCGACTCACACACCTACCGGAACCATTTACGGAACTACAACCCGTAACGGTGGTGAGTTTACCATTCCCAACATGCGTGTTGGCGGACCATACAAAGTGGAAGTATCTTTCATCAGCTATGGTACCGAAACGTACAACGACATCTTCCTGAAGCTGGGTGAGCCGTTGAAAATAAGCGTTAAGCTGTCTGAAGGATCTACTACCCTGAAAGAAATCAGCATTACCGGCACTAAGAATACTGTTAAAGGTAACGGTGGCACGGCCATGAACATTTCCCGTACCCAGCTCAATAACCTTCCTTCGGTTAACAGAAGTGTACAGGATTTTGTTAGACTGAGTCCTCAGGCTTCTGTATCTACCAACGGTAAAGACGGTTCACCAATGGGTATTTCCTTTGGTGGCCAAAGCAATAAATACAACCAATTTGCAGTGGATGGTGCAGTAACCAACGACGTATTTGGTTTGTCTGCTTCCGGTACCAATGGTGGCCAGGCTGGAGCTAATCCTATTTCCATAGAAACGATTGACCAGTTACAGATTGTACTGAACCCGTACGACGTTAAACAAAGTGGGTTTACCGGCGGCGGTATCAATGCCATTACCAAAAGCGGTACCAACGAACTCCATGGCGCTGCCTACCTTTATTACCAGGATCAAAGCCTGGTGGGAAAAGCGCCGGATTCCACCCGTTCTAAATACGGTACTTTCAGTAATAAAACTTTCGGTGCCAGCTTAGGTGGTCCGATCATCAAAAACAAATTGTTCTTCTTTGTAAACGCTGAAAGATCTGTTAGAAAGAACCCAATAGATTTCAACCCTGGAACAGGAGCTTCCAACGTAACCACTGACGAACTGAAAAGTATCTATGATTTTGTTGCTACTAAATATAAAGTAGATTTGGGAAGCTACACTGACCAGGAACGTAATAAACCAGCTACTACTCTCTTTGGACGTATTGACTGGAACATCAATTCTGTTCACAAACTGACGATACGTCATAACTATCTGAATGCAAGTGACCTGATCTACAGCAGAAGCAATAGTTCTGCGGCTTTCGCAAACAACTATTATACCTTCCCGTCAAAAAGTAATTCCAGTGTTATTGAGCTGAACTCCAATTTCTCTAATAAATTAAGTAATGAACTGAGGGTTGGCTATAATAATGTAAAAGACAGAAGAAGCTACGAAGGCCAGCCCTTCCCTACCGTTACCATTAACGACAACGGACGTACCATTAACCTGGGTAGTGAGTTTTCCTCTACGGCCAACGCCCTGGATCAGAGCATCTGGACCATTACAGATAATCTGACTATGTATAAAGGTAAACATACCATCACTGTAGGTGCAAATGCTGAAATCTACAAGATCAAAAATACCTTTATTCAAGGTGCTTTCGGTTCTTATACATATGATTCCATCAACGGATTCATTAACAACCTGAAACCAAGACAATACCAGATCAACTATAATACAGCTGATTCTACCCTTCGGGATGGTATCGGCTTCAAAGCAGCCCAGATCGGTATCTATGCACAGGACGAATGGAATATCAGGAAAAACTTCACCCTAACTTATGGTGTAAGAATAGATATTCCTATCTTCCCAACCACTCCTCCGGATAACGTTGCATTCTCGAAAGATCCTAGCTTTGCTGGTTACTCCACTACTACCATTCCAAAATCAAGACCGCTGATCGCTCCGCGCATTGGTTTCAACTGGGATGTTACTAACGACGGAATGACTACCATCCGTGGTGGTGTGGGAATTTTTACCGGCCGCGTACCATTTGTATGGATCTCCAACCAGTATGCAAATACCGGTAATGTTTATACCAATGTGAGCTTGAGCGGTTCCGCCCTTCCAAACAACTTCCGCTTCAACTATGATGCAAATAGTCCTTTTTACGGACAATATTCTGCTGCTAACCTCGCTGCAATGGGAGCTAGCGTAGGAAGCCGCCCTTCCAACATCAACCTTTCCGATAGGGACTTCAAATTCCCACAGATGTTTAAAACCAACCTGGCGATAGAAAGAAAATTACCATGGGGAATGAGCGCTACCATAGAAGGAAACTTTACCAAAACGCTTAACAACGCTATCTGGGAAAATTTGAATATTGTTCAATCTAACGATAGTGTTTCTTTAGGTGGTGGTATTAAAAGACCTACCTGGGTAAAGAAGAACAAAAACTGGGGCGACCAGATTCTTTTGTTGAAAAATACCAGTGAAGGTTATACCTATAACATCTCTGGTGAGTTAACCAAACAAACAAGCAATGGTCTCTTTCTGAAAGTTGGTTATTCTTACGGTGATTCCTATGCAATTAATGACGGTACTTCTTCCACAGCCGGCTCTAACTGGCGCTTCGGACCCAATGTTAATGGGTTGAACAACCTGGAATTAGCCCGCTCTAACTATAGCATGGGTAGCCGGGTCCTGGCAGTAGTTTCCAAAACGTTCAAATATGGTAAAGAAGACAAATTCCGTACTACCTTAACGCTGTTCTATAATGGTCAATCCGGTATTCCTTACTCATGGGTATACTTCAACACAGTTGATCCTACCGGTGATGATTTAGGCTCCAGCGGCAACAACGATCTGATCTACATTCCTAAAGCAACAGAAGTTGCTGCTATGAACTTCGATCTGATTTCCCAGAAAGATTCTAAAGGTAATGTGATCTACACCCGCACTCCAGACCAACAAAAAGCCGACCTGGAACGTCTGATTACCAACGACAGCTACCTCAGTAAGCACCGTGGTGAAAATGCCAAGAAAAATGCAAGCCGCACTCCATTCGAAAATATCTTTGACTTTAAAATAGCGCAGGTACTGCCTATTTATAAAAATCATAAAGTAGAAATCACTTTCGATATCCTGAACGTAGGTAACCTCCTCAACAAAGATTGGGGAAGAACATATTTCATTGCTAACAACGCATCTACACCACTGACATTCAGAAAATTCGATGCCACCGGCAATGCAGTTTTCCAATATGACAGAAGAAGAGAGGTCGATGGCTTTGGTAATGAAAAACCATACTACATCAACAACTTTACCGCTCGTTGGAGAGGGCAATTGGGTCTTCGCTACAGCTTCTAATCATTTTTATAAAAAAAGAAAGGCCTTCGTGATTTTCATGGAGGCCTTTCCTTTTTTATAAAAATGTCGTTGTTGTGTTAGCCTGAATCTTCTTGCCATTAAGGTTTGAAAACTCCCCTTCATGCCTGTCTTGTTCTACAATTGTTCCCAAAAATAATGGTACCCTACGCCAGGGTAAACCCATCCACCTCCAGCGGAATAATAAGTGAGATTACCATAGTCGTATACCTGGTATTCCCACGTTTCTCCCAAATTGAAGGAACTAACTCCAGCAGGTATTGTCCAGTATACAAAATTCTTTGTATCCAAATCCTGGACAGTTAGCTTAAGTGGATGGGTTAATGCCAGTGGCGTACTTCTGGTATTATCTGTATAAAAGTAAATAGTTGAATGTCCCTCTACCGCAGAAGAGCCGGTATTCCAATCATAATCATCACGCGTTTTCGTATATTTTACCACGGCTGTGATAGACGGATTATACATATAGTTATATGTTTCCACATCTCCTGTTGATAGTCCATCGCGTTGTCCAACTATCCAACTGCCATCTAATCGGAGCATAACAGCAGTACCAGGTACTTTGGCAAAATCACCTGAACTATAGAGCATAACAGAATTAAAATCAAATGTTCCCAACTCAAAACCAGGATCCCCTGTTTGTGTATAGGTTTGATAATTATTCACTCTATCTTCCTGAATATTATTAAAATTAATAGTCACAAAATTATCCCTGTCCGAACGCGACTGTTCATGAAAAAATCCAATTGCATGACCTATTTCATGGATAACCTGACCAACACCACAACCGTCTGCCAGATAGATTGGCTGGCGCCCACCCTGCATTCCAATCGGCGAAGCGCAGACTAAAGGGTCCCATACAAATTCAATATAATTCGCCTGATTTGTTCTTGGTACAAAAATGATGTTAGTCTGGTTTTGCCAATGGGTAATTGCCATACTAACTCTTGCTTGTGCAGGTAAACTCCCGTTTATGGTGTAATATACCGTCCTGTTGGGCCAGAGGTAGCCAATACGAGCAATCCCTGTGCGGGAAAAAATGGACGAATCTTTCCTTGGAGCCCTGCCATTCGGCGAACCTTGCGACTTTATCAATGCCGCTTTTTGCATAGCAAGCGGCGACGGATGCATTGATAGTGGATTAGATTCCTTCAACGGGTGACGAAAATATTTTGTCAAATAATCGAATTGCCCCTGATTAAAGATCATATCCCCACTAACATAAACATTATTCTTTTTCAAAAAACTCAACTTTACATTACCCGCCGCGTCTTTTACATAAACTCTTTCCCCTGGAATGTCGGGTAACGCATCTGCTGTTTCACATGCACAAGTAATTTCCTGGGATTTTTCCTTCCCGGATGATGAAGCTGCTATTTCTTTTTTTTGACAGGCACTCATCAAAAAGGCACCAACAAATAATAGCAAACTAAACTGTTTGCGATAAGGTTTTAAAGGATACATAAACCAAAATTAAAAGGTAAATAATCAATAAAAGGCTACTGGATTGAAGGGTTAAATGCTACGTACAACGAGATAAAAATATCTCTTTTGGGACTATCATTTTAAAAAGAATACGCCTTGATAATTTCGTTCAGAATTTATACATCTACCTCTTTTCAAACACCTTCTCCAATTACCTTCTCCTTCCATCCCCATTTAAAATCTTATAATAAATCGCCCTTTATTTCCGTTATTCTCAAAACCCTTACCCTTGGCCTCTATACGTACTCTTATTCTATTAGTCGCCGTCCTGCTTCCGCTTCAACGTATCCAGGCGCAAAACATGATTGCCAATGCCGGGTTCACCGATGTCAATATCTGTACGGAATACAGCTATCCCTGTGCCCCCAGCGCCTGGGAATCCGTAGCACCCAACACCAGTAAACTGATGTATACTGCCGATAAAGGCAATCGTTATATTACGCTTACGCTTTACAGCAGCATTGATCCCGATTTCCGCACCTACAGCCAAACTCAGCTGCTTTGCCCTTTACAGAAAGGACAGCAGTACCGGCTAAAAATATACCTGTTAATGGAGGAAGACCGTCCTTATCCTTTACCCGCGGTATTATTCGATACCGCTGCCCTATACCGCTGGACGCCCCGTCCCCTCCAGGTAGCGCCTACCTTTTACTTCTCCCGCACCACCGACAAACACCCGGAAAACAAATGGACAGTGCTGGAAAAAACATTTACAGCTCCCACTTCCGCTAACCACCTGGTGATTGGGAACTTTGATACGTCTACCGCCAATTATCCCAACAAAGCCGATTATTATCTGAGCATCGACAGCATATCATTCACACCACTCTCCGGCCAGCTCTGCGCCAATGCGCCCGCCACCAAAAAAGTACTTTATGCACAGCACGACCGTCACCACTATATTTCTCCCAATAACGATATGGGACTTCAACCCGTAGCCCCTACGCTACAAACTGTTTTCTTCAGCAAAGGCGCCTGTGATACCCTATTGCTGAAAAATGATTTCTTTGTACCTGGTACGCGGTACATTAACTCCGCCTATAGTTCGCAATTGGAAAAAATATTACAGCTGCAGGGAGACAATGTCCGCAACAAAATAAAATTGACCGGCTACGTATTCCGGCATGCCAACGAAAAATATAATGAAATCCTGGGCCAGGACCGCGCAAAAGCGGTTGCCTCTTACCTGGTATATCAAAAGGGCTATAGCTTTGATGATTTTACCGTTGCAGGTATCGGAAAGTGCGCTCCCGGCGGCGATTCTACAGAAAGAGTCGAATTTATCAGTTGCCAGCCTGCCGGCGAAATAACTGTACCGGTTACACATACCGATACCCTGATTCCCGACCTCCTGTTCGAAGTCAACAGCCACCAGCTCAATCACCAGATGCTGGGCACATTGGATAGCCTCATTAGCCGTATTCCCGCAGGGAATTATATATCCGTTACCGTGACCGGGCATACCGACAACACCGGTACGCCGGTGTATAACCAGGAACTATCCATGCGCCGGGCATTTGCCGTATCAGACTATATCCATGAAAAAGACCCTGCCATTCATATCACCGAGGTGACGGGGATGGGAGAATCGGTTCCTGTAGCGGATAATAACACCCTGGCCGGCAGAAGAAAAAACAGGCGGGTAGAAATTGTGATTTATCACCTTTCACAATAACAGTTTGGTTAGTCGTGGTGAAAGAATGGCAGCCCTAGAAACAGGTCCATGGCTATCTTCCAGGTGGTTGCATCATGGCGCCCTTTTTCTATCTCCACGTAAAAAACATCTTCATTACGTTTGTAGCCTTTTAACTCGAGCTCTTTTACCAGGTCGAGGGTATCGTCGATGCTGTCGATGATACCGTTCTGGTTACGGTCGGCCGTTTCATCATCGGTACCGCATTCAAAGAAAAACTGTTGTCCCGGATGGTAAGCTCCCTGGCGGATTAACTGGTGCATAATGCGGTCTTTATCGTCCTGGTAATCGCTGCCCAACGGCTTGCTCCGCCACCAGAGCGATCCGGAAAATACGCCTGCCAGCTGAAAAAGATCAGGATAGCGCCAGGCGATATCCAGGGCAGATAAGCCTCCCAGGGAGAAGCCCGCAAAAGCACGCTGCCGGATCTGCATACCCGGATACTGCTGTTGCAGATAGGGCAACACCTCCCGGAGTATAAAACGGGTATAATTTTCCGCCAGCGCCCCCTGGCCCATGTAATCCAATACGCCTGCAGTACCATATTCAGCGCGCCGTTGCCCACCGGCATAAATACCGACAATCAGTACAGACGCAGGCAAATCCGGCGGTAATAAGGCGCCCAGCTCCTGTCCATCATTTACCAGCAGCAATATGGAAGGCGTCGCCCCTTCCCACCAGGCTTCCAGGCTCACCTGCCGTTGGAGGTACTCAGAAGGAATATTATGTCGACTTGTCTGCATCCCAACAATTTACCAATAAACCAATAATCTTCTTTAAATTTAAAGAAACACTTTCCTGTGACTGAAAACTATTTGAAATGGCATTCGCCCAACCTGGGAAAAGACTTTGAAATGCTGGTATTCGGTGACAGCGGATATCCCCTGCTGCTATTCCCTACCTCTATGGGACGCTACTATGAGAGTAAAGATTTTGGCCTGATCGACGCCATCAGCTGGTTTATTGAAGAAGGCAGAATAAAAGTTTATTGTCCTGATAGCATCGATGCTTTCAGCTGGTATAATAAAGATATTACACCCGAAGAAAGAGCATATAATCATTCCTGTTACGACCAACTGCTAATGCAGGAAGTACTTCCCAGGATAGAAGCTGAAACCGGCCATCAGCGCATCGTTTCAGCAGGCTGCAGCTTTGGTGGATACCATGCCGCCAACTTTGCCTTCCGCCACCCCGACAAAGTATCATACCTCTTTAGCCTGAGCGGGGTATTTGATATCAAATCAAGGGTAGATGGCTATTACAACGATACCGTGTACTATAACAATCCGGCCGACTTCATGCCGGATAATGAACATGCAGACCTGTGGCGAATGGGTATTGTCCTCGGGGTAGCAGACCGGGATGTGACCCGGCCGCAAAATGAACAGTTGTCAGGCATACTTACCCATAAAAAAATTGCCCACTGGCTGGACATACGCCCGCAAACGACCCATGACTGGGCAGTGTGGCGGGAAATGTTACCGCATTATATCTCACTTATCAAGTAGCAGGATATGAAAAAAATTGGTATTCTCTTCGGACAGGAAAACACTTTTCCCCAGGCATTTGTAGACCGGGTGAACCGTATCAATCCCCCCGGCATCTTTGCTGAGTTTGTGACCATCGACAAAGTGATACAGGGCGCCGACTCCGGCTACGCCGTTATCATAGACCGCATTTCCCAGGATGTGCCTTTTTATCGCGCTTATCTTAAAAACGCCGCTATGGCGGGTACCGCGGTGATTAACAATCCCTTCTGGTGGAGTGCCGACGATAAGTTTTTCAACAACGCCCTGGCCGAAAAAGTAGGCGTACCTGTCCCCCGTACTGTACTCCTTCCCTCGAATAAACACCCGGAAGATACCAACGATAAATCATTCCGTAACCTCATTTACCCGTTCGACTGGAACACTATCTTCGATTACGTGGGCTTCCCTGCCTATATGAAACCCTATGCAGGCGGCGGCTGGAAACATGTATACCGGCTCGAGGATAAAGAGGATTTCTTCCGGCAACATAGCGAAACCGGGCAACTGGTGATGATGCTACAGGAAGAAATTGATTTCAGCCAGTATTTCCGCTGTTTTTGCATCGGTGGAACAGAAGTACGCATTATGCCTTACAATCCCCGCCATCCACACCATTTGCGTTATGATGCCAATTATACGTCCTCTCCCGCCCTGCTGGAACAAATTACGCAACACGTTCAAACGCTGAATCAATACCTGGGCTACGACTTCAATACCGTGGAGATAGCCGTCCGCGGCGGCGTTCCTTATGCGATCGACTTCTGCAACCCTGCACCCGATGCAGATCTGCATTCTATCGGCGCAGAACATTTTGAGTGGATAGTGGAAACGAGCGCCCGGTATGCGATTGAAAGAGCCATTGCACAGAAGCCGGGAAAAGATAACCTTACCTGGGGGAAATTTGTGCAACGCAGTCCGGCAAAAACTAAATCGGCAACCAATAAGAAGGAAGCTGCTGCTCCCAAAGCGAAAAAAGAAGCGGCCCCCAAGGAACGAAAAGCAGCGGCGAAAAAAAGCCCTGTTAAAAAACAGCAAAAAGAAAAATGATTCCATTTTACTGCGCTACATTTGTAAGCAGCTAAAAATACACCACATGTTTAAGGCGTTTACGCTCGGCATCGAAGAAGAATACATGGTAATTGACCCTACTACCCGCGAGCTCAGATCACACGAACAAAAGATAGTAGAACAGGCGCACAAGGTGATCAGCGACCAGGTAAAGGCCGAGTTTCACCAGGCTGTAGTGGAAGTAGGGACCCGCATCTGTGCCGATGTCCATGAAGCCAGGGCCGATGTAGCCTTGCTACGCCGTACCATTGCGCAAATAGCCGGCGACCTGGGCTTTCATATTGGCGCATCCGGTACTCACCCGTTCAGCAAATGGGAAAAACAACTCATTACTGACCATCCCCGGTATTTCGAAATCGTGAACGAAATGCAGGATGCTGCCCGGTCTAACCTCATCTTCGGACTGCATGTGCATGTGGGTATGGAAAACCGGGAAATGGCCATTCATATAGCCAATTCCGTTAGATACTTCCTACCGCATATATTTGCTCTCAGTACCAACTCTCCTTTCTGGGAGGGCAGGAATACCGGCTTCAAATCCTTTCGTACCAAGGTTTTCGACAAATTTCCCCGTACTGGCATTCCCGATTATTTCGGCAGCATAGAGGAGTACGATAACTATATTAAGCTGTTGGTAAAAACCAACTGTATCGACAATGCCAAAAAGGTATGGTGGGATTTGAGAGTACATCCCTTCTTTAATACAGTAGAGTTCCGGATCTGCGATGTACCGCTTACCCTGGATGATACCATCATGATAGCCGGCCTGTTCCAGGCCGTGTGCGCAAAAATTTATAAGCTGCGCATGCAAAATCTCAACTTCATTATCTATAACCGCGCCCTGATCAACGAAAACAAATGGAGAGCCTCCCGCTATGGTATCGACGGCCACCTGATCGATTTCGGTAAAGAGATGGAAGTAAATACCCGGTCCCTGATCTTTGAACTACTTGATTTTATAGACGATGTGGTAGACGATCTGGGCAGCCGCGATGTGATCGCTGCCACCACCAGGCTCATGGAAACTGGTACCGGCGCCGACAAACAACTGCAGGTGTTTGCCGATACCAACGACCTCGTAGCGGTGACCGATTTCATTCATGACCAGTTTCTCCGGGGCTGTTAGCCCATATTTCGTAATTTTGCAGTATGCATCCAACTAAAAAAAGCTGGAAGGTGGCCGTGCTGGATATGTACGAGGGTGTCCCTAATGAAGGGATGCGCTGTATCCGTGAAATATTGACGAAATATGCCAGCATGCACGCACTGGACCTTCAATTTGATGAATTTGAAGTAAGGCAGCAGATACAAGTTCCCGACACCAGCTATGATATCTATATTTCTACCGGCGGCCCCGGTAGCCCCGTTGCCAGTGAAGGAAGCGACTGGGAAAGCGCCTATTTTTCCCTGGTAGAAGATTTATTGGAATGGAACCGTACGGAGAAAGTAAAAAAACCGGCATTCTTTATTTGTCACTCTTACCAGATCATGTGCCGGTACTACCAGCTGGGCAATGTTTGCAAGCGTAAATCACCTGCTTTTGGCGTTTTTCCCGTACATAAATCCGCGGCAGGTATGCAGGAAAAAGTGTTTAGCGCCCTCCCCGACCCTTTTTATATTGTAGATAGCCGCGACTGGCAGGTCATAGAACTGAACTACGCAAATCTGCAAGCCATGGGCGGGCATGTGCTGGCACTGGAAAAAGAAAGGCCGCATGTACCTTTGGAACGCGCCACCATGGCCATCCGCTTCAATGAGCACTTCATTGGTACACAGTTCCACCCCGAAGCCGATGCAGCAGGTATGCACATGTATCTCCAGCAAAACGAAAAGAAAAAACAGGTAATAGATCATCACGGCATAGAAAAATACAACAGCATGATCAGCCAGTTAACAGATCCGGATAAGATTATGCTTACACATGACCGGTTCATTACCGCTTTCCTCGACTACGCCATTTATGGCCAACTCTCGGAAAGATTGGCTGCCATCGAACGACTGGTGCAGGTGCCTGTCCATACCGATAATGAACACTCGTTCTTTTAATGAAAACATCATGATTCCAGACGTCAGAACATCCTATAATCAACAATTTACCCCCGAACAATACCAGGCCTTCCTGGAAGGTATTGCGACCGATGCCGGCATAGCTCCCTCCTTCCGGATTGCAGAAACGCCCGTTTTTGTTCCAGCTGCGCTAAGTAGTAAACTGGTGCAGGCCTGCGAAGAAATCGTGGAAGTATTGCTCCGGCCCGACTTCAAAACAATTACCCAGGATGCCATTCCTCCTGCACTGAAGGTACCGCACGAAAATGAACATCCTCACTTCATTGTAATTGATTTTGCCGTTTGTAAAACAGCGGCCGGCGAACTGGTACCGCAGCTGATAGAATTACAAGGATTCCCTACCATGCTGGCTTTCCAGGAAGTAATGGCCCGCCAATTTAAAACACATTTCGATATTCCTGACCACCTCAATAATTTTTTTAACGGGTTGGATGCTGCTGCCTACTACCAGCTGCTCAGGGATATGATCGTAGGACCTTATGCACCGGAGGAAGTGATCCTTCTGGAAATAAAACCGGAAGAGCAAAAAACAAAAATCGATTTCTATAGCACGGAAAAAAGCCTGGGCATCCCTACCGTGTGTTTAACAGATCTAATACAAGAAGGGAAGAAATTATATTACCTGCGCAACGGCGTTAAAACACCGGTACAGCGTATCTATAACCGTATCATCTTCGATGATCTGCAAAAGCAATCCGTTTCCCTGGGAGAGCATGTAAACCTGTTCCAGGATCTCGACGTTGAGTGGATTACGCACCCTAACTGGTTTTATCGCATCAGCAAATACATCATGCCTTTTATTCACAGCGAATATGTGCCTAAAAGCTGGTTCCTGCATGAGTTGCCCGTGATTCCGGCCGACCTGGAAAACTATGTGTTAAAACCCCTGTTCTCTTTTGCGGGACAAGGCGTATTGATAGATGTTACCCAGGAAGATATTGACCGTATAGAGGATCCTGAAAACTGGATCCTGCAACATAAAGTAAAATATGCGCCTGCCATTGCAACGCCCACCGGGCCTGCTATCTGCGAGATACGCATGATCTATATCTGGCAGGATGACGCTGCCCGTCCTATGCTGGTACACAACCTGGCCCGCATCAGCAAAGGCAAAATGATCGGCGTAGGATTTAATAGTCAAGATACCTGGGTGGGAGGAAGCTGCTGCTTTTTTGAGCAGAAAGCGTAAAGCATAAAGCAAAAAGCTATTGTCGCGAGTAATGACCCTTGCAGATATTTTAAATCGCACTGATTACCCGCTACAATAGCTTTTTGCTTTATGCTTTACGCTTTCTGCTCCACTACAACCCAAATTCTTCGATCAGCGGGCCGGTTACATATTCACTTCTCTTACCCAGGCCCACGGCAAACTCTTCATTTTCGCCATTTTTCACAATCAGAAAAGGCTGCCCGAATTTTTGCTTTCCGGAGAAAATAACCGCAATATCTGTACAGGAAAATTCGTCAGACCGACGCAGATTCAGGTCTTTGTTATCTTCCAGGATATTGTTGGTTTTTATATTTTCTTTCAGGAGATGCAGTTGTTTTCCTACGTACTTCCTTTTCATCCACTCATAATTGGCATTGATAATCACCGGAGTACCGGCCAGGTTGTCGGCAGGTACCTGGTAGAGTAACAGCTTACGGTCTTCATCGCGCAGCGTAAAAACCAGCGTAACTTCTCCCGACTCTGCGCTTTTCCGGTCGTAGTCCACAATTTTGAATGTTTTATTCTCTATCGCCTTATAGGGCGTATAAAGATGTCCGCCTCTAAGTACGCTTTTATAAGGTACCTCTATGGCCGCTTTTACTTTGATGTTCTCCAGCAGGGAGTCTTCCTTATTCTTCACTCCTCGTTTCGGATTCAATTTAAGAAAGGTGATCTCCTGGCCCACCAGGGTAAGCTGGGCAATATCTGGCGTAAGATGCTGGAAAGCGATACTACTGTCGTAAGGCACTAAAGTTGGCTTCTTCTCCGTGTCCCTGTATTTGATCTGGGCAGAAGCGCTACCTGCTACCGCCAGCCCCATACACAGGGATAAATGTTTCAATTTCATATAACTTAAAATGTACGCAAATGTATAATGTCTGAAAATGGTTTTGCACAGGTGGTCTTTTACCACGCTCTACCAAAGATAACGGTGAGTTTACAAATACATTGCGTAGCCGGCAGGTAACTTAGTAATAATAATTATTATTTTTATGTATATATGTCAACTTAATACACTATCCTATGTTTAGCAACCTGGCCATAGATGTGGCCCTTGGCCTTATTTTCATTTACCTGCTTTATAGCTTGCTGGCTTCTGTAGTACAGGAATTCATTGCGAGAATGCTGAATGCCCGGGCACGCGGGCTCACTAAAGGATTACGGCGGCTGTTGGAAGGAGATCCCCGGCGCCGGGATCACCGCTGGTTTCGCCGGTTTACGTTTTTCAACTGGTTTTATGAATTGGGCTGGAGCATCATCTATTTTTTTGCGCCTTTCAAAGGCAGTCCCTTCCTCGAAAAATTTTACAATAGTTCTTCCATCCGTCACCTGGGAGAAAATACCGCCGCTTCGAGACCGGCGTATATCAGTCCGCCCATTTTTTCGCAGGCCATCATTCATTTGCTGCGTAGCAGTTATAAAGCGCAACAACCCACTACTGCCGACAGTCCCGGTGATCCGGAAATGATCCATATCGCACTGCAGGACAATTACCTGCATTTAGCCCCGGATACGCTCGAACATCTGCAACAACTTTTTGAAGATGCGGCACATGATGTAAAGGCTTTCCGGGTAGAGCTGGAGAGCTGGTTCAATGAAACCATGACCCGCGCCAGTGGCTGGTACCGCAAGCAAACCCAAACCTGGCTATTGTGCCTGGGTATGGTGATTGCCGCCGTTTTTAATGTCGATTCCATTGCCATTGCGCGTATCCTGATGAAAGATAAAAATGTAAGGACGCAACTGGTACAGCTGGCGGCCAGCCGTGTGCCGGCTTATACTGCCGTTACCGATACCCTGATCAGTAAACACCTGGTGCATAAAGACAGCGCCTTTTACCGGGCAGATACCTCGTTGCGCGTATTCGTAAATGATACCTCACTGATAGGCATATACGCCATGCTCCGCAACGATGCCGGCGATGCCAGGAATGTACTGGGCATTAGCCGGGGCTGTGTAGCTGATAGCAGTAACGGGCAAGTAACCATCCGCTGTGGCTTTACCCATCCTCTCCAGCAAAATAGGCGACTGGTATGGGCAGGATGGGCGCTCACCGCGCTGGCGCTTTCTTTAGGCGCTCCGTTCTG
The DNA here is from genome assembly GCF_012726295.1 of Chitinophaga sp. Ak27. Taxonomy (GTDB): domain Bacteria; phylum Bacteroidota; class Bacteroidia; order Chitinophagales; family Chitinophagaceae; genus Chitinophaga. The sequence goes on from NZ_JABAOB010000001.1 coordinate 1,343,172, forward strand.
GTTTGATTTGCTGGGGAAAATTGTTAAATTTAGTAAGGAGCAACGCACTCAAGGTGCTCCTTAACAACGCATATGAAACGTACCAATTATTCCTCCGGAGCCCTTTGGGAAGGGAAAGTAGGTTACTCCCGGGCAGTAAGAATCGGCAATGTGATAGAAGTATCCGGCACGGTTGCTTCCGACAATGATAAAGTAGTAGCAGAAGGAGACGCCTATGAACAAACCAGGTTTGCCCTGGCTAAAATAGAAGCCGCGTTGATCAACGCCGGCGCCACGCTGCATGACGTAGTACGCACGCGCATGTTCGTAACAGATATATCACGATGGGAAGAGTACGGCCGGGCGCACGGCGAGTTCTTTAAAAGTATTAAGCCAGCTACCACGATGGTAGAAGTAAGCAAACTGATAGATCCGCGATACCTCGTGGAGGTAGAAGTTACCGCCATTGTAGAGCAGAAAGCATAAAAGCTGAAAGCAAAAAGCTATTGTGGAGAATGACTGGAGCGAATATTAAAAAAATCGCTTAGATCATTCTCCACAATAGCTTTTTTGTTTTCAGCTTCTGCGTTTATGCTTATTTATACAGTTCTGTCCATTTCAGCATACCGCCCACCAGGTTTTTGGTGTTGGTAAATCCCATAGAATCCAGCAGCATACAGGCTTGGCCGCTACGGTTGCCACTGCGGCAATACACAATAATTTCTTTATCCTTCCAGTCTTCAATTTCATCCACCTGCATTTGCTGTACGAAGCCCAGTGGAATGTGTACACCACCAATATTGAATTCTGCGCGTTCGTGTGGTTCTCTTACGTCTAAAATATATAGCTCTTCCCCGTTATCAATACGTTGTTTCAGTTCTTCTGCTGTTATATTTTGCATAGTTGTATAATTATAAAGTATTTAAAATCAGGTTTAAATTACACTATTTCTTTTATTCCTGTGTAGCAGGCTGGGTAGCTGTACTATCAGTTACAGGTTTGGTGGCAGATAACCAGAAGTCAACGCTTTCGCCGGCTCTCACCATGTTAAAGTCACCGATTTCATTTTTGCGGGCCGGTACCTGTTTAATAATATAGGCGTTGGCAGTATCCGTTACATTTGGATCGATGATCACTGTACCTGGGTTCAGGTTGCTGGCGCTCAGCATTTCCCGGGCTTCGGCGTAGGTAAGTCCCACGAAGTTAGGCACCGGGTTTTCTACGCTGCCGGTACCGCTACTGAGGATCAATGTAATATTGCTGCCTTCCGCTACGAGCGTACCCGGTTTTATTTTCTTACCACCTAACAACTGTTGTAATACCGTATTGGTCGCAAAGTCTGGTTTATAAATGGTATCTCCTACGTTGAGGCGCAGGCTTTTCAGCATCATTTCGGCGCTGCGGAAAGTAAGTCCTTCCAGGTCCGGCATTTTGACCATAGGGGCTACGGTCTTGTTCACAGTCAGGTAGATAGTCCTGCCCACCTTTACCTGGGCTCCTTTATCGGGAGTTTGGGCATATACTGCCAGCGGTGGGATGGAATCAATATAAATGGAGTCTCTTACATCAGCTTCAAAACCGGCATTTTCCAGCAGGCTGATGGCTTCCTTTACATTTTTTCCACGCACATCCGGTACTGTCAGCTGTTGTCCATGCTTGGTGATAACGCCCAGCAAAGAAAAGAACAGCAGGGCCAATGCAAAGAACATGGCTATAACAGCGAGCAGGTTGATTCCAAATGAGCGTTTGGTAATAAAGTCGAACACGATAATGATATATTAAGTGTGATAATCCTTACTTCATGCTTTCTTCTAAAAGCACGCCATAAAATTCTTTCAGCGTTTTACCCGCAGCTCTTACCTGTTGCGGTACCAGGCTGTTTTCAGATTGCCCCGGCATAGTATTTATTTCCAGGAAGAATAATTTTCCGGTGCCTTCTTCATAAATAAAATCTACCCTGGTAATTCCCTTACAGTTCAGTTTATTGTACAGGATGGTAGCCGTTTCCTGCACTTTCCGGGTAATTTCGTCCGATACGGGTGCAGGCGTGATTTCATTGGATACACCGGGGGTGTATTTGGCTTCATAATCGAAGAATTCCTTGCTGCTCACTACTTCCGTAATAGGTAACACTGTAATGGCGCCATTTTCACGATATAAACCTATGGTGAGCTCGCGGCCTTTGATAAACTCTTCTATCAGAACCTGCGCATCTTCCTTAAAGGCTTTATCAATAGCTGATGGCAGTTCTTCTGCTGTTTTTACTTTAGACATACCGATGCTGCTGCCGCCTTCTGCCGGTTTCACGAACACGGGTAAACGTAATTGTTGCAGGATATCGGTGGTATTGTAAGGCTGATCGCGGAAAATATGTACGGACTTAGATACATTTACCACGTTCAGGGCATCTACTATCTTATTGCAAAAGCTCTTATTGAAGGTAACAGCGGAGGTAACCATGCCGCAGCTGGTAAAGGGAATGCCAAGCATTTCAAAATAGCCCTGCAAGCGGCCATCCTCGCCGGGAGTGCCATGGATACCGATAAATACGGCGTCAAAGGTGATTTTATTTCCCTGGATGGTCAGCGAAAAATCGTTTTTATCTACTTCCACAACGGTACCATCGGCCGCTGTATAGCTCCAGCTGTCTTTTGTGATAGTGATCTTATACACATTATATTTGCTGCTATCCAGGTTATTTTCAATTGTTACGGCACTCTGCACAGATATCACATATTCTCCGGAATATCCACCGGCTACCAAAGCTATATTCTTCTTCATAAGATGTTTTACAATAAGCGGGTAAAGTTAAAGGTTATTTGTTAATTGGCAAGAGCAACGGCCCCTGACAGCTGCTGCTGTTCAAATTACATAAAAAAAACCGTCCCGGCTAAGGCCGTAACGGTTTTTTAAATTTCCTTCAAAATATTTCAGGCGTGCAGCTTCGCCTTCTTGCCCATCAGCTCCTCCACTGTTTCCTGGTACATTTCATCAGGTACGCAGCAATCTACCGGGCAAACGGATGCACATTGCGGTTCTTCATGAAATCCCTGGCATTCAGTGCACTTATCGGGCACAATGTAATAGATATCTGCACTAATGGGCGTATTGCGCTGGTCGGCATCCATTACACTCCTATCCATCAGTGTATAGGCGCTTTTTACGGTGGTGCCATCTGCTATGGCCCATTCTACGCCGCCTTCATAGATGGCATTATTGGGACATTCTGATTCGCAGGCATTACAACTTATACATTCGTCTGTTATCTTAAGTGCCATAGGTATCTTTTTGGGCTAGCTACTGTTCAGATTATATAAAAAAACCGTTCCGGCCAGGGCCGCAACGGTTTTTAAGCTTCCTTTTTAAATATTCTAGATGTGCAGTTTTGCTTTCTTGCCCATCAGCTCATCCACCGTTTCCTGGTACATTTCGTCAGGTACACAGCAATCTACCGGGCAAACAGCCGCACATTGCGGTTCTTCATGAAATCCCTGGCATTCTGTACATTTGTTGGGCACAATGTAGTAGGTATCTACACTGATAGGCGCATTGCGCTGGTCCGCGTCCATTACACTACCATCCATGAGGGTATAGGAGCCTTTTACGGTGGTGCCATCAGCAATGGCCCATTCTACTCCGCCTTCATAGATCGCATTGTTAGGGCATTCTGGTTCGCAGGCACCGCAATTTATACATTCGTCTGTTATCTTAATTGCCATAGTGTAAACTTTTTGATTAAGTAGTAAGCCATTAATTTTGTGTGACAAAAATAAAATTTTCCCGGTTTAATTAAGTCATTATTTATATAGTTTCATGAACATTATAGAAAAAGAAGCCGCATTGGTACGTCTGGGGCAGTATCTGGCCGCTAAAAGCCCCGAGTTGGAAGCAGTGAAAGAGCGCGCTTTTATCGCCAATGGGTGGTTTACACCTGCCTTTATAGATAACGCCCTGGATAATATCTCCCAGTATTTCCTCTCCCCGGAAAAATTAAGAGACTGGCTGGAGGGCTACCCAAAAGTAACGGAAGCCCGCGAGGCTAAAACGGTTGGCATTGTAACGGCGGGAAATATTCCGCTCGTAGGCTTCCATGACTGGCTTTGCGGTTTCGTGAGCGGGCACCAGGTTAAAATGAAGCTATCAGGCAAAGACGAAATTCTCCTGAAACATATCCTGGAAAAGATAGGCGAATGGTATCCTGCCCTGGCACACCAAACTGAAATCCAGGAGATGCTGAAAGGCTGCGATGCCTATATTGCCACCGGCAGCAACAACTCTGCCCGGTATTTCCACTATTATTTTGCCAAATACCCGCATATTATCCGGCATAACCGCACCTCTGCCGCCATTCTTACCGGCAACGAGTCTGCTGCTGAGCTGGAAGCCCTGGCAGATGATATTATGCTATATTTCGGACTCGGCTGCAGGAATGTGACCAAAATATACGTACCGACTAACTACGATTTTGAACCGCTGCTGAAAGCACTGGATAAGTACAGCCACCTGGCCGACCACCATAAATACAAAAACAACTACGACTATAACCTGGCCTTACTGCTGCTCAATAGCAGCCCTTATATTACCAACGGTACGATACTCCTGCAGGAAAATACCGCCCTGTTTTCCCCCCTCAGCGTATTGCACTATAGCTATTATATAGATATGGCCCAGCTGCAACAGGAGCTTTCGGGCGAAGAAGCCATCCAGTGCCTGATAGGGCATTCGTTTACACCTTTCGGTTATGCCCAGCAACCCAGCCTGATTGACTACGCCGATGGCGTAGATACCCTGAAGTTTCTCCTGGAATTATAAAAAGCCGAAAGTAAAAAGCTATTGTAGCGGATAACTATCCGCATTAATCACCTGCTACAATAGCTTTTTGCTTTCCGCTTCTAACAATTTGTCGCATTTACTTGTTATATTGACATGCAACCTGACAGCTCTGTCAGTGGGGTTTTAAGCCGTGTTTAACGATTACGATAAAAATGTGTTAAAGTAAATATGGGTACTTGCGTTTCATTCGTTGTACCTGTTAAATTTGTAGCAAGGGCATGCAAATTGATCTTATGCCGTTGTTATCTCATTAATTATCACGCAAACACACTATAATATGAAATTCAAGCAAATTGTTACAACTGTCCTTATCAGTGCAGTAACGGCAACTGCCTCCATATTTGTGTATGGCAAATATTTCCAACCGAGGCAGCCGATAGTTTATCAGAATGGCACAGAAGTCCCTGTTAATTATGCACGGTATATGCCTGGTTCCGAAGGCAATTCCAACGCTACTCCCCCCTCCGACTTTACCACAGCCGCCAAGGCGGCGGTTCCCGGCGTAGTGCACATTAAAACAAAAATCAATCCCCGCCAGGTTACCAATGGCAATAACCTCCAGCGTCAACGCAGCATCCTGCAGGATCTTTTTGGTGATGACTTTTTCGGAGATGAATTCAACGGCGGTGGTGGCGGACGTAAATATTACATTCCCGGTCAAATGGCTTCCGGTTCCGGTGTGCTGATTTCCGGCGATGGATATATCGTTACCAACAACCACGTGATTGCTGATGCCGACGAAATCAATGTAACGCTCAACAGCAACCAGAATTTCAAGGCTAAACTGGTAGGCGCCGATCCCAGTACCGACCTGGCTGTCATTAAAATTGACGCTAAAGACCTTCCATACCTGATGTATGGTAACTCCGACAACGTGGATATAGGGCAATGGGTACTGGCCGTAGGCTATCCATTAAACCTGGATGCTACCGTTACTGCCGGTATCGTGAGCGCCAAATCCCGCTCCATTGGTATTAACCGCAGCGGTGGTAAAATGAACAGCGCTATCGAATCCTTTATACAAACCGATGCCGCTGTAAACCAGGGTAATAGCGGTGGTGCACTGGTAAATACCGCCGGTGAGCTGGTAGGCATTAACTCTGCAATCGCTTCGCCCACCGGTTCTTATGCTGGTTATTCCTATGCTATCCCGGTTAACCTGGTAAAAAAAGTAGTTAACGATATCCTGAAATATGGCAACGTACAACGAGCTTACCTTGGCGTAAGATATGCCCAATCATCCCTCATCAATAATATGAGCGATGAAGAGCTGAAAGATGCCGGTATTAAAAGGAACGTAAACGGGGTACAGGTAACAGAAGTACTGCCCAACAGCTCTGCAGCCGCTGCGGGACTGCGTGCCGGCGATGTGATCACTGCTATTAACGGCGTAAAGATTCCGGCTACTTCCCAACTTGGCGAACAGGTAGCCCGTTACAAACCAGGCGATAAAATCAGCATTACTTACCTGCGTGGCAATAAAGAAACCACTGTTGACAACGTAGTCATGAAAAACCTGAAGGGAAATACCGACCTGGTGAAGGTAACCGCCCTGGACCGCTTAGGCGCTGATCTGGGTGAACTTAGCCAGGACCAGGCAGCCCGATTGGGCGTAAATGGCGGTGTGATTGTAAATGATATTGGCAACGGTATCCTGAAAAAACAAACTTCCATGGCGCCTGGTTTCGTGATCCTCAAAGCCGGTGATACCCCGGTAACCTCTGTAGATGCACTTAGCAGTGCGTTAGACAAGAGCAAAAACCTGAAACTCGTCGGTTTTTACCCCGAAAGAGGCAACAGCATCTACTATTATAATATTTCAACCACCGGCAGCGCTTCACAGAACCTGTAAGCCTTAGCCAGTATAAAGCATTCAAAAGCCCCCCACGATTCGCGGGGGGCTTTTCCATTAAGTCATACATGGATTACCTGGAAAGGCAAATCATGCAATCAGCCATATCTATGAAAACCCATTATGAAAATAACATAAGTATATGAAACGGAGATTCCCTGATCCGTAAACACTGTAAAGAAAGATAGGAACGCAGCAAAAAGCCGGTTAAGCGTTGTGCAACCGGCTTTAATAATTAAAAAATATTAATAATATTATAAATTGATCACCCCTTTCAGTTGGGTAAAGAACTCGTCTTTTTTACGGGAAGAGATCGGGATATTTTTCTGATCGCTCATCACTACCGCTGTACCAAGACCTTTAATGATCTTAACGATATGGTGGATATTGATCAGGAAGGACTTATGCACCCGGTAAAATCCTTTATCGGAGAGCATTTCCTCATATTCCTTTAAGGATTTGGAAATCAGGTGGGAAACGTTGTTGATCAGCTGGATTTTGGTGTAGCTATCGAATGCTTCACAGTAGATAATATCTTTCAGGTCGATAACATTATAGCCGTCATTGACCGGTATTACGATCTTGGAGAAGGCGTTATCGTTGTTTTTAACATAATCCTTCAGGATAGATGCCAGTTCATTGAGCCGGCCTTTCTTGCTTTTCTTTACCTTTTCCAGGGCATCTTCCACCTCGCTGACCTTGATGGGTTTCAATAGGTAGTCTAGCGCAGCAAATTTGATGGCTTGCAGCGCATATTCCTGGAATGCGGTGATAAAAATGACCTCAAAATTCAGGACCGGGAACATTTCCAGGAGCTGAAACCCATTGTGTGGCGGCATCTCAATGTCAAGAAACAGAACATCAATGGGATTGTTTTTGATCATTTCTGCCGCCTCATTGATATTTTGCGCTTCACCGACAACTGTCACATCTTTGCAGTAGTTCTCCAGTATATTGCGCAAAATATGAATGTTGCGGACTTCATCGTCTACAATGGCAGCTTTTATATTACTCATAACATCTTAACAATGGGAATCAGAATTTCAACTAAGGTACCTTCCTTATTGCCGAAACCAGATTTAAATTTATCAATAATTTCTAACTTTCCAACACTTCCATTAAAAGATTTTATAATCTGCAAGCGCTCTTTAATCACGCTTAATGCAGTTGACTCGTGTTTAATGAGCCTCGAGCTTTTAATGCTATTTGACTTATCCCAGCCTATTCCGTCGTCATCTACAGAACAATATAAGAGATCATCCACCATTTCCAGCCGGATTTCCAGGTAACCGCTGATATTTTTTGGAGCGAGGCCATGTTTAATGGCATTTTCCACTATGGGCTGGATAATCATGGGTGGAATGTAAATGGTATATTCTTTTAGCGCATCCTCCATAATAAAGTGGTACGTGAAGGAATGGGCAAACCGGATCTTTTCCAGCTCCAGGTACCGGGTCAGGAAGGCAATTTCCTCTTCCAGGGAAATATAGGATTTCCGGGAATTATTGAGCATTTGCCGCATTAAAGTGGCAAAATCTGCCAGGAAATTCAGGGCTTGCTTCTCTTCTTTTTCCAGGATGAGATGCTGTACTGAATTGAGGGAATTGAATATAAAATGCGGGTTCATCTGGTTGGTCAGCGCCTTGGCCTCCAGCTCTGCGATACGCCGGTTGTATTCTGTTTTCCGTTTTTCTGCCTGTTTTATACGCCGGATAATATAGCGCAGGCCCACCAATACCAGTAACAGGCCGGCCAGCAATAAGATGCCCCTGGACCACCATTGCTGGTACCACCTGGGCAGGATGCTCACGTCCATACTCAGGGTATTGGACCAATCGCTCTTATATTTTCGGGCTCTCACCATCAATTTATAGGTTCCCGGCTGCAAGTCAGGGAACGGGATGATGTTTGACCGGGTAGATACCCATCCGTTAGTAGTATCTCCTGAAAAGTTATACTGGTACTCCACCAGCTCCGGCAAATCGAAGACAATGGTGCCAAACTCGGCCTCAAAGGAAGCTTTCCGCTGGTACAGGTGTACAAAATTATTTATGGCCTTGTAGGTACTGTCGCCATAGCGGATATTATTCAGGTAGATGACCGGCGGGATGGTATCTACGGGAATATGATCTGCATTGAAATAGCATAGACCATTAGAAGTCGCTATATATAACAGATCGTTATCCGAATATACCCCGCGAATATCATCTGAGCTCAGTCCATCGTTGGAGGTGATGTTACGGGTAATGGATTCTTTTTTCACATCGATGACCGACAGTCCGCGGTTGGTGGCCACATAGAGGCGACCTATGCCATCATAATAAAGCTGTTGGCAGATATCGCTGGCCAGGTTATCAGCAGAAGAAAAATGTTTTACAATAGCGTCATGGCGCATCACGTAAATGCCCTGATCGCTGGTGCCAATCCACAATGAGCCGTCTATCCACTTCAGGTCTTTGATATTGACTTTGCGCAGGGTATCCGTTCCCGTGGGTATGAGCTGGCGTTTACCGTCAGTACAATAATAGAGCCCCGTATTGGTACCCACATAATAGGCAGAGTCGTTGATACAGGCTACAGAATTGACCAGCATATCCAGGTCGCCGATGAAATAATCATCGAGGGCTATTACCTGGTTTTTAGCGGCTATCCTGATTTTGCCGGTAGGGGAAATATCCACGTCTTTCAGCATTCTGACTGCTTTCAGCAGCGATGCTTTTTGGGTGGCTGTATTAAAATTATACAGCCCGTTATCCGTACCAATCAGCATATTATTATCGCCGCGGGGCTGGATCGTGAGCAGGCTATTTCGCCCGGAAGTGGTATCCAGTGTGTATTGGCGGATACGGTTTTCCGCGTCCATGGTATTGAGGATACCGGCGTTTTGTCCTATCAGCAGCAGGTCATTTTTTTTGTCTTTTGAGATGCTGAAGATAGAATGCGAATAAAGGCCGTTTGTATTATCGAGGTAGCTGAAATAAAAATTCTTATAGGGAATATTGTAAACCCCATCACCGAAAGTGGTGATCCAGATGTTGCCATCGCGGTCTTTCAGGAGGGAAGTGATGTAGTGGTTGTCGAGCAGCCTGGTCACTTTTCTTTCTCCTTTAAAGAAATCTTTGAGAAAGTAAAGGGCGCGCTGGGTACCTACCCAGAGGTTATCGTTATCGAGGCAAACGTGGCTGATATCATCGTGGATGCCCCATTCGCTGCCATTGAAAAAGCAGATGGCATCCTTTGCCGTGTAGGAATACAGCGTATTGCGGATAATTACCAGGGCCTTATTAATGATACGGGTATGGAGGGAGGAATCATCTAACGGCAATGGGCATACGGGAAATACTTTCTGGGTTGAGTTATTCAGATCTGCCAGTCCATCAAGATGAAAAGACGGCTGTAAGGGGTGATAGATGCTGTCGTTGCGCATCATGTGAAAGAGGTCGAATGTACCCTGTATATAGGAGGTTTCTTTACCCGTATACATAATGATACGGTTGTTGGTATTGAGAAACCAAACGTAGCCGCCTTTTCCGTCGAAGGCATACTGCATGTAATGGCTACGACTGTTGAAGATCAGTGAGGAATCATTTTCATCGCTGTGGATGAGCGGCTTGTCGTAAAAAGAGGGTTTACCATTGAGTGTAAAAAACCATACCCGTCCTTTAGAATCGGCGGCCAGTTTGGTAACATCGTTGTCGGTGAGTCCATCTTTTTTGGTGTAGTTACGGAATCTTTTCCCGTCAAACTTACTGACGCCGGTGGGTGTAGCAAACCATATGAAACCGTCTTTATCCTGCACGGCAGCATAAACAGTAGCGTTGGCCAGTCCATCCTTCACATTATAGTTACGGATCATGAGCCCCTGCCCCATGCATATAGTAACCTTACAGAAGAAGACCAGCGCCCATAACATTATAAAACGGTTCAAGGGCATTGGATCATTTTATTGATTTATTGTCCAATAGGGATATACGAAAAGTTGTTTATTCCCTTACTGGCGCATTTTATTATATGGAATATGGCCAATATAGTAAAATACGCCCATAAGGGAATAAACGATCTTAATATGCTCTTGCGAACAACACCCTTTCTTTAGAAGGTTTACCGGTCAGGATACAGGTACCTGCTTCTTGCGGGTTATTCAGCGGGATGCAGCGAATGGTCGCTTTCGTACGGTCTTTGATCTGTTCTTCTGTTTCGGCGGTACCGTCCCAGTGAGCAGATACAAAGCCACCTTTTTCATCCAGCACTTTCACCAGTTCATCGAAGGTATCTACCCGGGTAATGTGGCTGTCGCGGTAGGCTTTAGCCTTATCAAAGAGATTGAGTTGTATTTCGTCGAGCAGGTCTTTGATGCGGGCTGGTAGTCCGTCGAGCGACATGCTCATTTTTTCTTTTGTATCCCTGCGGGCAACTTCCACGCTATTATTTTCAAGATCCCTTGCACCGATGGCGATACGAACGGGAACGCCCTTCATTTCATATTCTGCGAATTTCCATCCTGGGCGGGAATTGTCGGAGTCGTCGTATTTCACGATGATACCGGCGTTTCTCAGTTCTTTCACGATGACGTTTACCTTTTCATCGAGCCCTGCTTTCTGATCTGCTCCTTTATAGATAGGCACAATCACTACCTGTATAGGTGCTATTTTAGGTGGCAGCACTAGTCCTTCATCATCGCTGTGTACCATAATGAGTGCGCCGATGAGGCGGGTGGATACGCCCCAGGAGGTAGCCCATACGTGTTCCAGTTTATTTTCTTTATTGGAAAACTGTACATCGAAGGCTTTGGCGAAGTTTTGCCCCAGGAAGTGGGAGGTACCGGCCTGTAGGGCTTTACCATCCTGCATGAGGGCTTCCACGCAATAGGTTTCTACTGCGCCGGCAAATCTCTCGCTGGGTGACTTCACGCCACGGATGACGGGTACAGCCATAAAGTTTTCTGCAAAGTCGGCGTATACGTCGAGCATCTGTTCTGTTTCCGCGATAGCTTCTTCCGCGGTAGCGTGGGCGGTGTGGCCTTCCTGCCAGAGGAATTCTGCGGTGCGGAGAAACAGGCGGGTGCGCATCTCCCAGCGAACTACGTTGGCCCATTGGTTAATGAGTAATGGCAGATCACGGTAAGATTGAATCCAGTCTTTATAAGTATTCCAGATAATAGTTTCGGACGTGGGTCGAACGATGAGTTCTTCTTCCAGCTTAGCTTCGGGGTCAACGATGACGCCGCCGCCGTTTGGATCATTTTTGAGGCGATAGTGTGTTACTACTGCGCATTCCTTTGCGAAGCCTTCTACGTGGGCGGCTTCTTTACTTAAAAAGCTTTTGGGGATGAACAGCGGAAAATATGCGTTCTGGTGGCCGGTTTCCTTGAATTTGCGATCCAGTACGTCGCGCATTGCTTCCCATAATGCAAAGCCGTATGGTTTAATCACCATACATCCCCGCACGGCAGAGTAGTCTGCCAGTCCGCCTTTCAATACCAGGTCGTTGTACCATTTTGAATAGTCTTCCGAGCGGGCTGTAATCTCTTTACTCATAAAAATTATACCTTATTTATATATCGTTTATTTTAAACCAATTACGCATCAATTTATCCTGTCAAAAATAAGTTCTCCAGCCGGGCAATAAAGGCTGAATTGGCTTAGTTTTTGTCGAATTTTACGTAAGAAGAAAATGCCACAAACATAGATGAAAAACATAACTGTGCAAACAGTTATCAGAAAATATTATATAGTCGTCTGTGTTATTGTAACTTTCTGACTATTAAATCCGTTTAAAAGAAGTAAATTTACTACACGAATCACGCTTAAAATATATTTCAAATGAAGCCTATATTATACATGGGACTGGCAGCATCGCTCACATTGGGGGCGTGTTCCAGCACATATAAAACGGCTCAGACACCGGATGATGTTTATTATTCTCCGCGTCAGCAGCAGCAGGGCTCCTATGCCTCCAACAATGGATCCAGCGGCAACAGCCGCCAGGATGAGAATGATGGTACTTATGTAGAAGGTGTACAGGATGAAGGTACCTATGTGACCTATGACGATGACCAGGGCGATTACCAGCGTCGTTTAAACAGATTTGGCAGCAGTGGCAGCAGCTATTCCGGGGGTTACTGGGATGGGTACAATGCAGCTTCCAACCTGTATTTCGGCAGTTATGGTATGGGCTGGGGCAGCGGATTTGGCTGGGGTTACAGTCCATATAGCAGCTTCTATGGTCCTTCTCTGAGCCTGGGCTTAGGCTGGGGCTGGGGCGGCGGTTACTATAGCCCATGGGGCAGCAGTTTCTATGGTGGTTGGGGTTATCCTTACATTGGTAGTTACTGGCCTTCTTACTACTATGGTGGCTACCCTTATTATGGTGGTGGCTATTGGGGTCATGGCGGTGGATACTGGGGACATGGTGGTGGTTATTACACCAGCCGTCCTTCTAATTCCTACGGCCCGGTAAGATCCAGCGGCGAAAGAATTCCAAGGGCCAGCTATACCAGCGGTGGCGGTGTGGTAGGCGGCAGCGGTAACGGTGGTTATTCCCGTCCTTCCCGCAGCGGTACTTTGCAACCGGTGAATGGCAATGGTAACGGTGGTTATGTAAACCCATCAGGTGACAGACCGCGCAGAGTTTTCCAACAGAGCAGCTCTGAAAGACCTGTTATTTCCCGCCCTTCCGGCAGCTATAACAATTATCCTAGCAATAATAACGGTGGTGGTAATTATTCCCGTCCGCAGCGCGTAGAATACAGCAGACCTGCACCGAGTCAGCCGAGCTACTCTCCTCCTTCCGGTGGTAGTGGTCGTGTTGGCGGCGGCGGAGGTGGTGGCAACTCCGGCGGTGGCGGAGGCGGTGGTTACAGCCGTCCTTCCAGAGGGGGCCGTTAATTAAAAACATTGACAAGATAAGCGTAGCCTAAAAACCTACGCTTATTTTTTATCTCCATACAAGGTTTTGCCTATATAACCGTTATACAGACTGCAGTACGTGCTAGCAACTACAGCGTTTACCTGCAAGCAAATCTCATTTTTTAAGACCACAGATCATGATTAAAAGACTTTATCCTCTTTTAGGCGGCTTGTTTATTTCTGCAACAGCCCTGGCACAGAGTTCCAACGATGCATTGCTTTATTCGCCCTTACAACCTCATGGTACCGCCAGAACCCAGGCGTTAGGCGGAGCAGGCGTTGGCCTGGGAGGAGATTATTCATCCGCCCACATTAACCCGGCAGGTATTGCCGTATTTAAAACAGGAGAATTCTTGATTTCCGGAGCCGTTAATATCAATAACAATACATCTACCTGGTTACCTAATCCGAATGGAGATAAGACAACCGGCAACCGGAGCAATTTCCAGGTGCCCAATATCGGGGTAATCTTTGCCACTAACAAAAACAGCGGCCGCAGTACCTGGAACAACATCACTTTTTCACTGGGTATGGACCGCCTGGCCAACTATAATAACCAAATTGCTATTGCAGGAAGGAATACCAATTCCTCTTATTCCGATTCCTGGGTAGATGATATTTTCAGCGGCAACAAAGCTACCCAGGCCCTGGGTACTGATCTGGGCTTCAGCACCGGCCTGATTGCCGACTTCCAGCCAACGGGCGGGGGTAATAAAGAACCGATGAGCTTAGCTTCTCCAAAAAGACAAATTGGGAACCTGCCATCCGTTGACCAGCGCGGTATGCTGAAAACAGAAGGTGGTTTGAACGAATATGTTTTTGCTATTGGCGGGAACTATGGCGATCGCCTGTACATTGGCGCCAGCCTGAACCTGCCCAGCATCAACTACAAGGAATCCCTCACCTGGTCAGAAGATGATGTGAGCAAAAATCCCAACAACAACTTTTCTTATTTTGATTATTACAAGAACCTGAAACGTACCGGTTTGGGTATTGGCGGTAAGGTGGGTATTCTCTATAAAGTAACCGACCGTTTCAGAGTAGGCGGTACTTTTGTGACACCAACCTTCTACTCGCTTCATGACGCCATCACTTCTGAACTTTATTCTGATGTAGAAGATGGAAAAAAAGAAGTGAGCGCATTCTCTGTTGATCAAACTAATGGTTATGCCGTAGAAAGTGATTACAACTTTACTGCTCCACTGCGTGCAGCTGCCGGGGCATCTTACTTCTTCGGTAACCTGCAGGATGCACGCAGCACACAAGGTTTTATCACGGCTGATTATGAGTTTGTAAACCAGGCCAGTGGTAAATTCCGGATGAGTGATGATAAAGGCACCCAGAACCTGTTAAACAATAATATCAACGCTATTTACCGCTCTACTTCCAATTTACGTGCAGGTGCAGAACTGAAATTCATGTCGATGTACGCGGTAAGAGCCGGCTTTGCCTGGTATGCCAACCCATACAGCAATGATGCTTACAATGCCGGCATAGATGCTTCCCGCAAAGTATATAGCGGTGGTATCGGTTTCCGCAACAAGGGTTTTTATGCCGATGCTACTTATAGCTATACACAGGGCAACGACAGGTACCAGCCTTATACAGTGTATGAAGCGTCACTCAGTCCAAAGGCAGCCAGCCTGGATTATACACGGAGCAATATTATGCTGACCATCGGGTTTAAATTCTAAGCAAGTTATTTCCTGATAAATTAAAAGGTCGGGGTAGTATATCCGGACCTTTTAATTTATCTGAAGTTTGACGTTATTCCATTTTTAAGCTCTTTACGGGGTTTTCGGTAGCTGCACGGATGGTTTGATAACTTACCGTCAATATGGTAATACCCAAAATGGCACCGCCTGCCAACAGGAACACGCCTGGTCCCAGTTGAATATGCCAGGCAAAGCTGTTCAGCCAGCGGTCCATGCAATACCAGGCGAGTGGTAATCCAATCAACACCGCCAGGAGTACGGCACGCAGCAGCTCTTTGGATAGCATCATCACGATATTGGCCACCGTAGCGCCTAACACCTTGCGGATGCTGACCTCCTTGCGTTTACTTTCTGCTGTGAACATGGCCAGGCCAAACAATCCCAGGCAGGAAATCAATACCGCCAGCCCGGTGAAGTACCGGGAAAGCGCCGCCACTCTATTTTCCGCGACATATTGCGCCTGGTAATCCTCATTCAGGAATTTGTAATCGAAGATAAATCCTGGATTGTATGACTGGTAGAAAGCAGCCAGTTTATCGAGCACCGCTTTTGTTTGCCCTCCTTTTATTTTTACCATTACCGTACTGTTGTGAAAGTCGAGCGTGAAAAACTGGGGCTTGATTGTTTCGTGCAGCGACTGGAAGTGGAAATCTTTCACTACTCCTATAATCGTGGTGGTAATACCATTGAACGAGATAACTTTTCCTACCGGATCAGTGATACCCATGGCTTTGATAGCCGCTTCATTAAAGATGATATTAAAGCTATCCGTGCCGAAGTTGCGGGAAAACGGCCGGCCAGCCGCCATTTCCAGGCCCAGCGTTTCAATCATATCGTAATTAACCTGGACTGGACGATAGAGAATCGTTTTATCTATACCTCTTCCCTTCCAGTTATAACCCATAGAAGGCGCTCCCAGCAGGTTGCCTACCATGCCGGATGCATTTACCACGCCGGGGATTTTCTTTACAGCTGCTAAAAAGGCAGGCATGCCTTCTTTGGCAACTTTGCCTTCCGCATCGAAATATACCACATTGTCTTTATCGTAGCCCGGCTTTTTGGACTGTATATAAGCGATTTGCCGACAGATGGTAATCACTGCCACCATGAAAAGTACGGAGAGCGTAAACTGAAATACCACGAGGCCTTTCCGGGCGAGCAGCTGTCCTGTTGCGCCGGGGAGCTTTCCTTTCAATACCGTGAGTGGATTGAATCCTGAGAGATATAAAGCGGGGTAACTTCCCGCCAATAAACCGGTAAAGAAGGTGATACCCAGTATAGACAGCACCATGCCTGGTGTAGGAGTCAGTGATAATGTTTTGCCGGTAACAAGGTTGAATTGTGGCAACAGCAGGGCTACCAGCAAGAGGGCAATAAGAAGCGCGATGAAAGTCATCATCATAGACTCACCCAGGTACTGGAAGATCAGGGTAGCGCGGTTGGCGCCAATAGTTTTACGGATACCCATTTCTTTCATTCTGTCGGAAGCCCGGGCAGTAGAGAGATTAACGAAGTTGATGCCTGCAATCAGCAGGATAAAAAGTGCGATGAGCGAAAATAATCTTACGTAGCTGATCCTCCCTCCTACCGATACGCCATTTTCGAAATCGCCGTAGAGGTAGTTGTTGCTGTAACGTTGGAGAAACAGCTGTCGCGGCGTGCCGGCACCACGGGTAATGCTGGTCATATATTGGCTCAGCTTTGCATTGAACGCAGGTACATTGATACCTTCTTTAGTGACCAGGTATGTGAGAAAAGGACCTTGCGGGTCCATTTGCGTAATATTCATGATATCTTTGAACGCATCGAAGGGTAGTATAAAATCGAATTGCGCCGAGGAATTAGCAGGCATGTTTTTCAGGACACCGGTAACAATGCTGTTTTTTTTAATGACATCGAACTGCCAGTTGATAGTTTTCCCCACTGCATTTGCTGCATTGTGAAAGAGTGTCTGGGCGAGTTTTTCAGAAATAACGATGCCGTTTTTATCCTGCAATACCTGTTGTGCATTTCCCTGTAACAGTGGATAGGAGAAAACGCGGAGATAATCTTTCCCTGCGAAAATGCCACCGGCTTTGCTGTTTTGTTTACCGGCAGCCATTATTGCTTTAGGGAACCAGGACGGGGGCGTACTTACCGCTGCATATGCAACTTCCGGCATGGTGGCAACAAGCGTTTCCGCTAACATGGCCGGTGTTTCCCCGGAGGTAACGATGCCTTTTTCATGTGGTTTATTTTCCATTACCTGGAACAGGTGCTGGTCGTGCTGGTGAAAGCGATCGAATGTCAGCTCATCGTGTATCCACAAATATATCAAAAACGTACAGGCGAGACCGGTAGAGAGGCCTGCCAGGTTGAGCGTAGTAAAGCGCTTGTTCTTGGTGAGCTGGCGCCAGGCAATTTTCAGGTAGTTTTTAATCATAAGCGGCTCATTTATCCCCTGTGAGGGAGTGGGTTGGAAAGCGGAGCAGCGAACGGAGTGCCATGATTACATCTCTATAAAAGTAAATTATTTATACATACAAAATAAATAAACAGTGTCCACTTTTGATACAGTAATTGTTCACAAATGTAAGGTTATAGCTGTTGTTGTATCCAGGTAACAATATCTTTCACCTGGCGGGGATCGAACCATTGGAAGGCGGCATCTTTCCTGAACCAGGTGAGTTGCCTTTTGGCGTATTGACGGGTATGTGTTTTGATATCGTTGATGGCCTGATCGAGGGAAATGTGTCCATCGAGGAACTGGAATACTTCCTGGTATCCAACCGTGCGGAGTGCGTTGTGTTCGCGGTAGGGGGTTACCGACCGTACTTCTTCCACGAGGCCGGCGTGGATCATTTGGTCTACGCGGTAATGGATGTTGTGGTGTAGTTGTTCTTTAGGGAGGGTGATTCCTATTTTGATAATACGGAAATCGCGGGGTGTACGGTTGGCGGTGCGGAAGGTGGTAATAGATTTTCCGGTAGCGTTGAGCACTTCCAGGGCGCGGATGAGGCGCTGTGGGTTCTGGGTTTCCGCAATGGCATAGAAGTCCGGATCTCTTTCCTGGAGTTGTTGCTGGAGCCAGGCAATGCCGTGTTGCACAAATTGGTCGTTGAGATGGGTGCGTATGCCCGGGGGAATAGCGGGCATATCGTCTATTCCTTCGGCGAAGGCCCTGATATAGAGGCCGGTGCCGCCGCACATAATAGCCACGTCGTTCTGTTGGAATATTTCCCGGGTGTACCCGAGGGAGAGTTTTTCGTAGATGCCGGCGTTGATATCTTCTTTTATGCTGTGGGAATTGATGAAATAGTGTGGAGCGGCCTCCAGTTCTTCAGGAGAGGGCTTTGCAGTGCCGACGGTAATTTCGCGGTAGCACTGCCGGGAGTCGGCAGAGATCACGGCGGTATTGAACAGTTGTGCCAGCTGTATGGACAAGGCTGTTTTACCGGAGGCAGTGGGTCCTGCGATGACGATAACCGTTTTTTGCATATCTGATGAGCTGAAAAGTGGACGGAGTTTTGAGCAGATGGCAGGTAGCACAATGGCTGTTGGCATCTTCCCAAAACTCCGTTGTATCGTATTGGATAAATTAACTAGAAATTACTTTCTTCTTCTGCGCCGAATTCTTCGCTATCGCCGCCCATGGCATCGCTTTCTTCTCCTTCTTCTCCGAAGCCATCGGCGTCCATACCTTCTTTGTTGAGGTCATATTTTTCCTCCATTTCCACGAGTTTGTCACCTACGAGACCTTTGGTACCATATTGGCTGGGCGCGAGGCCTTCTTTACGTACGCAGGCGGGGTAGGTAATTTTGCTGTTTTCGTCTTTGGAAACGCCGATCAGTTCTACGAGGAAAGACCAGTTTTTAGCGAAATCGTAGAGGTAAATAAATTTCTGGTTTGGATCTTTTACGGCGGCGGCGATCATGGTATCGGCCATGAGCAAGGGTTCCGCTTTGCGGGGCTGGTTATCCAGTTCGAGGATAATTTCACGGCCGCGTTGCCAGTTATCATTGCTACGGAAAAAAGTAGCTTTATGTTTTGAGTCAAATTCGAATGCCTGCAAAATAGCTTGGTGAAATACTAAAAACGTCTGATTCGGCTTAATGGCAATGTCTCTGTAGACACTTTCATCTTCTTCCCAGTAAACTCTGAATTTCAAAACCGGCATGACAAAAAGGTTATATGTTAGATAATGTTTAAACAGGCCGCAGTGAGCGGTAGCCCCTATGCTGATGATTAGTTGTTATTATGGTTACGTAAAATTACCAATTTTATTTAACAGGGGTGAGATTCAATTCACCGGCTTTCTCCAATAAAAAAGCGTATGCTGCTTCGTACGTATTGGGGATATGGCCATCCAGGATAGCTTCTCTGATGGCATTTTTGAGATCACCTACTATTCTTCCGGGTTTCAGGCCGAAAGTTTCCATGATCATTTCACCGGTTACAGGAGGCTGCCAGTTGCGGATTTTGTCGCTTTCTTCCACTTCTTTGAGGCGTTTGCGCACCAGTTCAAAATTTTCCAGGTAACGTTTTACCTTGGCCCTGTTTTTTGAGGTGATATCTGCTTCGCAGAGCATCATGAGACTTTCGATATCATCGCCGGCATCGAACAGCAATCTGCGGATAGCCGAGTCTGTTATATTCTCTTTGGTGAGGCTGATAGGCCTGAGATGGAGTTCTACCAGTTTTTTCACCAGTTTCATTTTATCGCCCAGCGGTAGCTTAAGCCGGGTAAAGATACGGGTGACCATCTTCCCTCCCACCGCATCGTGGCCGTGAAATGTCCAGCCGTGGCCTGGTTCAAATTTCTTGGTAGCAGGCTTACCGATATCGTGTAGCAGTGCGGCCCATCTCAGCCAGAGGTCGCGGGTATTTTCCGAGATATTATCTACGACCTGCAAGGTATGATAAAAATTATCTTTATGCCCTTTTCCTTCGTACATCTCTACTCCCACCATATCGATCATTTGCGGGAAAATAATTTTGAGCAGGCCGGATTTATATAATAAGTCAAGGCCCACAGATGGTTTTGGGGAGAGCATGATCTTATTAAACTCATCGGTAATTCTTTCCTGGGAGATGATGCGGATACGTTCTGCATTGCTACGGATAGCGGTGAAGGCGTTTTCATCGATGGTAAACTGCAGCTGGGATGCGAAGCGGATGGCTCTCATCATGCGCAGGGGGTCATCGCTGAAAGTTTGTTCAGGCGGCAGGGGTGTGCGGATCAGTTTTCTTTCGAGGTCGGCTAATCCTTCAAACGGATCGAGCAGGGTGCCATAATCTATATCTCTAAGGCTGATGGCCATTGCGTTGATCGTAAAATCGCGTCGGTTCTGGTCGTCCTGCAGGGTGCCTGCACTCACTTCCGGGTTACGTGATTCCTGGCGGTAGCTTTCTTTACGGGCGCCTACAAATTCAATTTCGAAGTCGTTCCACTTTACCTGGGCGGTGCCATAGGTTTTGAAGAAGCTAACGGGGATATTATCGCCGAGGCTTTGTCCGACTTTATGTGCGAGGGTGATCCCATCACCTACGCACACGATGTCCATATCTTTAGTTTTCCTTCCCAACAGTTTGTCCCGCACAAAGCCCCCGATCAGATAGGCGGGTACGCCCAGTTCGTGGGCGGCCAAGGCTATCTTTTCCAGCACTTTTCTTTCCTGCAGGGAGCAGGGTATATCTAACGGTTTGCTGCTGATCATATAAATATATTCCTGTTAAGTTTGTTCCTTTCGCTGAAACCAGGGCGCAAATGTAATAAATAAACAATTTAATCCCGGATTATGGCGATAGAACCGTCTTTGTTTATCCGGATAATCCTGGACGGCGTAGCGGGTTCCGTATCTTCCTGGCGGTATTTTACGACGTAATCTACTCCATTCCGGATTTCTTCCGACACTTCCTTAAAAGAAGCGGGGGAAGGGGCTCCGCTGATATTGGCAGAGGTGGATACCAATGGTTTACGCAGTCTTTTAATCAGGTGGCGGCAGAAAGGATCTTTCACGATGCGGATAGCTACGCTGCCGTCTTCGCTGATAACGTTGGGCGCCAAGCCCAGGGCGCCTTCATAGATCACCGTGGTAGGGCGTGTAAAGCTTCCGATGATGTCGGCGATATCTGGCAGGGGGTTGGCGCTGTAATGCAGCAGATCGCGCACATCGGCCAGGAGGATTACCAGGCTTTTACTTTCACGGCGTTTCTTCAGGGTAAATACTTTTTTCACCGCCGCTTCATCCGTCGCATCGCAGCCAATCCCCCAGATGGTGTCGGTGGGATAAAGGATTAGTCCGCCGCTGC
Organism: Chitinophaga sp. Ak27; assembly: GCF_012726295.1. Taxonomy (GTDB): domain Bacteria; phylum Bacteroidota; class Bacteroidia; order Chitinophagales; family Chitinophagaceae; genus Chitinophaga. The sequence goes on from NZ_JABAOB010000001.1 coordinate 1,364,751, forward strand.
GCAGCACCGGCATGGCCGCGTTGATATCGTCTTCAAACATTTTATCCGTTGTTATTTATTAGTTATTTATTAGTTATTTATTTTTTTATAGACTTCCATCATGGCGGCTGCACATTTTTCCGGTGTAAACTGTTGCGCATGCTGCCAGCCTTTTTCCCGCATTTCCGCTACCAGCTGTGGACTGCCAGCCACCTCCTTCATGGCTTCTGCAATCGTTGCAGGGTCGAGTGGATTTACGTACAGGGCGGCATCGCCGGCAGTTTCCGCAAAACAGGAGCCATGGGACGTAATAACGGGAGTACGACTCCACAACGCCTCCAGGATGGGAATACCGAATCCTTCGAATATGGAAGGATAAATCAGCGCCACCGCGCCCTGGTAGAGCAGCGGCAGCTCTTCATTCCGGAGCCTTGCCTTTTCATTGAGAAAAACCACCTGGCTGGTAAGTCCGTGGGCTTCCAGGAAACTTTTCACCTTCTTCTTATAGCCGCTGCCACTACCCAATACCACCAGCGGAATATCGAGCGTTCCTTTTAGTGTATTCATGGCCGTTACAATGCCGAGCAGGTTTTTCCGTTCGATTAACGAGCCTACATAAAGAAAATATTGGGACGGTAGCTGGTATTTAGCCACCATGGCGGCTATATCAGCAGCGCTATGCGTTTCCGCAAAGGCCGGATCACAGCTTTGGTACACCACATCAATTTTTTCCGCGGGAGTATGATAATAAGTGATCAGGTCTTGTTTGGTTTGTTCGCTGATAGCCACCACCCTATCGGCATAGCGGCAAGCATACTTTGCCTTGCGACGGTAAGTGAGTACGTCGATCGGGTTATATTGTTCCGGGTATCTTTCGAAAATCAGGTCGTGCATAGTCACTACCGCGCGGATACCGCTTTTATGAATCCCAAAGGGCAGCTCATGGCTGAGTCCATGAAAGATATTGATATGATAGCGCAACAGGTCTTTCACAATGAAGCGGCTGCGCCAGGCGGATTTAAGCCAGCGGTGCAGGGCGTGTGCCGGTGTCACCACTTTCAGGGCCGGCATATTACGCAGGTCGTACATCGTTGTTTGCTTAGGTGCAAACAGGAACCAGTCCTCCCCCGGGAAATCCTTTACCAGTGAAGATATTAACGTGCGGCTGTAGTTGCCGAGACCTGTATTGTTCTGGAATGCCCGTTTGGCGTCGAATCCTATTTTCATATAGTGCTATCAGACGAAAACGCGAAATTACGAATTACAGATGGCGATTTACGTATATCTGATAAGATTTCCCGAATTCCCCCTTCCTGATTCGTAATTTTATTTTTTACGTATTATGTTTGCGGAAAATAAAAAAAGATGGAATTACAACAACAAATACTGGCTGCCTGGGCTGATCGCAGCCTCTTACAGGAAACCTCCTATACAGATGCGGTGAAAGCAGTGATAGAAGCAGTAGATAAGGGACATCTGAGAGTAGCTGAGCCTACAGCTAATGGCTGGCAGGTAAACGAATGGGTGAAACAAGCCATTTTACTGTATTTTTCTATACAACCCATGGAAACAATGGAACTACCTCCATTTGAGTTCTATGATAAAATGAGATTAAAATCTAATTATAAAGACCTGGGCGTAAGAGTAGTGCCTCATGCGATTGCACGCTATGGCGCTTACATCGCTAAAGGTTGTATCCTGATGCCTTCTTATGTAAACATCGGCGCCTTTGTAGACGAAGGTACCATGGTGGATACCTGGGCAACAGTGGGCTCCTGCGCACAGATTGGCAAACACGTGCACCTCAGCGGTGGCGTAGGCATTGGCGGTGTACTGGAACCCCTGCAAGCCAGCCCGGTAATCATTGAAGATGGCTGTTTCGTAGGCTCCCGTTGCATCGTAGTAGAAGGCGTAGTGGTAGAAAAAGAAGCGGTATTGGGCGCCAACGTAGTGCTGACACAGTCTACCAAGATCATTGATGTCAGCGGCAGCGAGCCAATTGAGTACAAAGGCCGGGTACCAGCACGCAGCGTAGTGATTCCGGGTACCTATACCAAGAAGTTCCCAGCAGGCGAATACCAGGTATCGTGCGCATTGATTATTGGCCAGCGTAAAGCTTCCACTGATCTGAAAACCAGTCTGAATGACACTTTACGTGAATTCAACGTGGCGGTATAAATCATTTTATTATTATAGGGGATCGCGCGGTGGGGATGACCTGCTGCGCGATTTCTTTTTTGCCGGTTTGGAAAAAAATTTGGCAGATTTAAAAAAACGTGTACTTTTGCAATCCCTTAACGGGGACACTGCGATGCCCAGATGGCGAAATTGGTAGACGCACTGTGTTCAGGTCGCAGCGCTCGCAAGGGTGTGCTGGTTCGAATCCAGTTCTGGGCACGTCAAAAGGTTGTAAGTCATTGATTTACAACCTTTTTTGTTTTTAGTCAATTCCGTTTTCCTCGCATTTCCTCCGCTTTCTCCCACTATCGTTGACACAAAATTGACACACCAAATGACACACCAAATTCGTGTGCGGGTGGGAGAACAAGACCAGCACGTTTGTGCTTTTTATGACACCCAAATCAGACACTTTTTCCGTGTTTGTGACACACCAAAATTTTCTGACACACCGGCAGTTGTGTACGAAAAAAAATCTTACGTAGTCTTTCTCCCGAACACTTCCGATCACGCTACCAGCGCTACTTTGAAAGCCGGCACGGCACTATCCTTGTGCCGGGATTGCATAACCTTTAAAATGTGTGCAGTATGAATTTCTTAGAGAGGAAAACAAAAAAAGGCGATAAGATCGTATTCTATTATGATTTTGGCAGAGGCAAAGGGCAGCGACCTTCTACAGGCATTTTCGTTTATACGAAACCAAAAGATCAGACCGAAAAAAATCATAACAAACAGTCCCTTTCGCTCATTGAACTAAAGAAAAGCCAGTTGATTATTGAGAGCCAGGCAGTAGGTACCGGCTTTATTCCCCCGCATAAGTTCAAAGCGAATTTCCTGGATTACTATGGGGAATATGTAAAGACGCATAAGCGCAAAGGCAACCGGCATTTGCAGTGTAGCCTGATACAGTTCAAACAATTCATGGGCAAAGATTATGTGGCGCCGATAGAAATAAACGAAAACCTTTGCAAATCATTTCGCCGTTACCTGCTCGATAAATATACCGGTGAAACGCCATCCGATTATTATACGCGGTTTAAGTGGGTGGTGGCAGCGGCTACTGCTGATGGTTATTACCGGCAAAATCCTACTGAAAAAGTAAGTGCAAAATCTAATCCCAGTAGCAAGTTAAAAGATTTCCTGGAAGTGGAAGAATACCTGGAACTGCTTAATACACCCTGCCTGAATAGGGAGGTACAGGAAGCCTTTATTTTCTGTTGTTATACGGGTTTGCGCTGGGTTGACGTAAGTCAGTTAGGCTGGCACCAAATTAAAGGATCTATTCTTACTACTCGGATCATACAAGCAAAAACCGGACTACCGGTTACCCTTACTCTTCATCCTATTGCGCGGATGATTTTGGAAAAACGCAAACAGGTCCTGGAAACTAGTCTGCCGGAGAATACAGATTTCAGTTCACAGCTGGTCTTTAAATTATCAAGTGCTGACGGCGCTAATAAATTACTGATTCAGTGGGTAAGTGCCACCACCATAAAGAAGCATATCACCTGGTCATGTGCAAGATTAAGTTTTTCAATACTCTTGCAGGATAAATTGGTAGATGATGTAACCATTGCTTACCTGTTAGGGCATGCGACTACTGTGCAGGTACAGAAAACCTATAAACGGCACCGGCCTAAAGATCAGCATGGCACAATTGCGCAGTTACCTACGCCGGAGTTGTTACCATATTTTTTAAATATTTAATTAAATAAAAAGGCGTCCGGTTGTTACCGGGCGTTATTCTTATCAAAATCATTTACTTTTAGCGGGGGCATCATGCTATTTCCTTCATCGTATCAATTTCCAAACGATTTGTTTCAGCATGTCTTTTATAATGCCGCTTCGATGATTTACAAATTCCAAAAAATTATTAAAATCATAAGAGTTTAAGTCTGGAATCGTGTGACGAATCATACAGTTCTCGTCCCGATTGGCAAGCCACTTGTCAAATTCGGATGCTTTTTTCTCTATAATTTTTTTGTCTGTTAGAAGCTGTAAATTCGCTAATTGAAGTTGATAGTTTAGGGCTCCCGATAGCAATTAGTGTAAGCGCAGCAGATGTAGATGACTCTATAGGCGGATTTGATCTGTTATGGTGAATTATACTTATTGCATACAACCTGAAAAATCATGTCAAACTTTCAAAATAGCGATGCATTTAATTTGTATTTTTATAAAATATAGTGCTGCAAATGCGTTTGAGGGAATTTTTAGGTTAGTCCGTAAAAACGGAAACGATCAGGAAAACAATTATAATAATCTATGGATGCTTTGAAATGTAATTTATATATACTAGGAAATCCTGGAGTAGGAAAATTATTTTTTAGAAGAACCTTGGAAGAATTTGTCCATTTAGAGAAAAGGTCTTACATGGACAAATTCATTGGGTATGACTGGATCATCCGAACAGAAAATCTTCAAATAGAAGTTGAGATAAAGGAATATAGAAATTCTGAATTTAAATTTATTCCTTTTGAATCGACAGAAGCAAAAAATATTATTTTTTATATCACAAATGAATACGAACACAAACTAGATCTTTCTATTCCACAAAAAGATGTTGAACAATTGAAATCTTTATCCAATAAGGTATTAACTATTATTGCAACGCCTTTACTAAGACCTTATGAGTTGAATAGAAAATTTAATTTTAGTTCCTTAAAAAAGATTTTTCCATTTGCAGAGTATTTTATACCCATTTATGATTTTCATTATCGTGAGTACGATAATTTTTTCCAGACAGGAATTATCTTGAGGCAAATAATAATAAACTCCTATCCTCATGCGCTTAAACATGCAAAAGAACTTATTAGGCTCAATTTAGAAAAAGAGGATCCAACACTGGATTTAGGCAATTGTGGATTGACTAGTTTAAATGAGGTAAGGGAATTATTTCAAAATACGCATCTGAAAAAATTAATTCTTAGCAATGAATGGGGTGAATTTCAGAATGGCAGTTGGCAAAGAAAAATAAGCAATAACAAACTTGAACCCAATGTACTATTTAACTTTCCTCAAGAAATCGGAAATTTAAAAAATATTGAAATCCTTATCGCTGGAGGGAATTGGAGAAATTCAAAAAGACGGTCAAGATATTTTTCTTCAAATTGGTATATAACTGATCTCAAACCGTTATCAAAACTAAAAAAGCTATCAATTTTAAATTTGAGTAACAATGAAATAGAGACAACTGCATCACTTCATCGTCTATCACATTTGACTAAATTATATCTAAACAACAATTCAATCAGCGATTTTCCTAGTATTAACAGGTTTCCTGAGTTGAGAGAGTTATATCTCAGCAACAATCAAATAAGAAACATCAATTTTTTATCATCAGAGAACACATTAATTGAAACTGTTGATTTACATTCTAATCAAATAACAGATTTAACCCCAATAAGATCTTTAATCTCGAAAATTGATATTAAAGATTCTAAATGGGAAAACAAAAGCATTAGCATCTCACGCAACCCATTATCTGTCCCCCCGGCAGAAGTTGTTGCAAAGGGAAAACAAAGTGTGGAAGCATATTTTTCCCAACTTGAAGCAGAGAAAGAAATCCAGATTAAGCCTTTTAAAAATGATGATATCAAACTCATCATGGTAGGCAATAGTAATGTAGGAAAATCAACGTTTGTTCATTGGTTAAAAACGGGATTAGTAGATAAGACAATAGAAACAACTCACTGGTTAAATTTGGGAATTTGGAAAGTTAAAAAAGGAAACAAGAATTACACTGTAAGAATTTTTGATTTTGGTGGACAGGAGTACTACCATGACACGCACCATCTTTTTTTTACAAACAGAACTGCTTACGCATTATTATGGGATAAACCATCCAATCACTTCGATCAATTAGAAGTAGAACAAACACAAATCGGCGGTCAAAAGAAAATAGTTAAGATTGAGACATTTCCCCTTGAGTATTGGTTAGACTCCATCAGATATCATACCCAAAAGAGACGATTAACTCAGGTTGAAAAATCCATATCGAAAATTCTTGACGAACGAGATGAACAAATAGAAGAATCGATAAGAGCTAAAACTAATTGGATAAAAACAATAACCAATTCAATAGAAAAAGTCCAAGAAGTGTTACACCAAAGAGAGGAAGAAAATATATTAGTTTTACAAAATAAGGTGGATTCAAAAGAGTCAAAATTATTCCTAAATGAAGAAGAATTAAATACGAGCTATCCTAAAATATATGATTTTGAACAAATTTCATTGTATAAAAATGACAGAATCGAATTAGCTAAAAATATACTTTTTGACATTTTTGACAGCTTAGAAATTTTAAATAGACAATTTCTTGGTACGTGGAATCATATAAAGCAAGATATCGAAAAAAGAACCTTCAATGAAAGTTTTTCTATCAATGATTTTCTAAATTATTGTAATAAAACGATAAAAAAGTTGGCGGAATTAAAAGGTAAATCAACAGAACAGCGAAAAAAAGTTCTTTTTACTATACAAGATGCTAAAGTCTTTGCATCTTTCCTAGCAGACATAGGCTTATGTCTCTACTATCCCGAAAACAGTGAATTAGATGGAAAAGTATTTTTAAATCAGGATCAAATATTAGGAGATTTAAATAAAATTCTTCTTTCCATAAACAAAATCAAAGGTGAAATCAGTGAATTAGATATTGCAAATACCTTGAAAAGACAAACAGAAAGTGAAGAGGTGAAAGATATAGTCAACTTAATGCTTCATTTTAAAATTCTTTTTAGACATCCCATTGCTGAGAAAAAATCTTACATAGCACCTCTATATTTGCCTCAAAATCCACCTAAAAGTATTAAATTATTCCAATCACTTTTTAACAATCCTGTTTATCGCTTCCAATATGAGACGTTTATCCACAAGAGTATAATCTTAGATCTTTTTCACAAGTATGGCTCTAAGGCTTTAAGTGAAACCAGCGACGATTCTTCATTCTACTTTTGGAAAAATGGAATTATCATTAAAGATGAAGGTACTAATGATATTGTTATGGTTAAATTCTCATCTTGGAATAGTGATAATAAATGTGCGTCACTTAATATTTACTCTTTGAGCAGTACCAATGGTAAATTCATTGAAACGATCGTTGAACATATTGATTCTATAAATCAAGGTATTAAGGTTACAAAGCTTGTTCCAGATGAGACTAGTAAAGATTTTATTCCATTGAATATTATTCACCAAAACGAGGCACAGGAAAATCCAATTTTCTTTTACAATGAAAAATATTATAGGTTAACATCTTTCAAAAAGTATCTAAAAACCCCATTGAAAATGAAAAAACTATTCATATCGTATTCCAAACAAGACTTAAGATTGGTTAATAAGTTTATCGAACACCTTTCTGCATTACAAAGAGACGGGAAAGTTTCCCATTGGTATTGTAGTGAATTAGAAGCCGGTTCAAATTGGAACGATGAAATTCAAAAACACCTCGATGATTCAGACATTGTTTGTTTTATGATAAGTCCAAACTTTATGAAAACTGACTACATTCATGAGCATGAGATTAAAAAGGCTTTTGAACGAAGAAACGCAGAACCAAGCTTCAAAATAGTTCCGATAATCCTAAACTTTTGTCGTTGGACAACCACAAATAATAATCTAGGAGATTTCACCGCGCTACCTTATACAGCCAAACCTGTAATGGACTTTAAAAATCAAGATATGGCTTGGTATATTATTGAAGCGTGCTTACGTTTAATGATAGAGAATGATTTAAATCCGATGGGAGAAGATTTTTATAACAGACAACAACTCCCATCAGATATTTTAAAGATCTACAATAGGATTGTAGAGGATAAGGTAGATAATAATAGCTTGTAGCTACATAAAAATATTGACTTTTGTAGAGATTATTGCCAAAGGTGACTGTAGCAAAAGGTAGCGTTATTATGATTCATTCATTACTAAAGCAGATAAACCTATTGTTAGGAATCTCCAGGTTTAATCAAACTTGGTGCCCACTTATTGTCGCCGACATTGTAAGTTTTAGCATTCATGTGTGTCGTTATTTGTCTTTCTGTAAAAAATCGTTTTTTTGATGCTTTAATTCTAGTTCATTATAGTAGGCCATCAGGTTGGTTTTCTTTGAAGTGTCAATTAGCCCTTTAGAATCTACAGATTTTAAAAGAGATTGTGACGCTCTAAGATTTCTACGATAAGTTTCTAAGCTTTCTTTACTTGTATTCTCATTAGAACTAAAAATATCTTCCGCTCCAATAAAGGTTCCAATACATTGGACTATGATTTCGTTTTGAAGATAAAAGCAATTGTCGTCAGTAAATTGTGCTATTTGCAAACATAAGTATATAACAATATCCTTCTTCTCTTCTGCAGATATTTCCTTTGCAGTAATCAGTTTGCCAATTAGTAAATCAACCTTTCTTATTTCATAAAAGAGGCTTTGGTAAACTTTGATTCGATTATCAAAAAGGTTATTATTCTGGTTATCATTGATGTGCTCATTTGAAATTACCGCCAAAGAGTATTTTTCTGCAAGTGATTTCCATTTTATCAGTTCGTTCGTAGAATACTTTTGGGTATCTGTGTCAATTAGCTTCGCACAACTTTGACATAACCAAATCCCGTTCTTTATACTCTTTCTTTCATTTGGCTCCATCGTTTCGCAAAATCTAGGTCCACCTTTTGCGGCAGCAGTAATATGAGCTGCTACTCCTAAATTAATTGCTTTTTCATCTGTTGAATGAGGTCCTGTTGTGATTTTTTTACAATTCGGATTAGAGCATCTAAAACTAACTCGTTTTGCAAGTATTTCTCTAATCAGTTTGGGAAAATTATCTCTCATTTTTTAGTTGTGAATAGCGTTAATCTTATTTGAACGTTGGATGGCATGCATCACTTTAATATCCGCGGATTTTGAAGCCCGAGAGAACCAAAAGGTACGGTATTAGTAGCTGCGGTTATCAATTAGTTATAGGTTTATACTTTTTATCATTACTTGCGCAAATCTGCATGGGAAATATGTTTAATCCTTAAGCTCTGCCATCTCACTTCCAATCGGAATAGGTTCAGGGTTCGATGGGCAAATTAAATATGCTCAAAATTTCTTAAACGTGAAAATTTAATTTCCGGATAAAGGACGATAATATAGCAAAAACTGGGACGGCGATGTGAAATTTGTACCCGGTATGGGGTAGGCACGGCAATATGGTCGCTTCAGCCAGGGTGCGGAGATGGATATTTTTGAACAGAATGAGTTAAAGAGGGCGACATAAGCCACCTTTCTTTTTTATTTGGATTCCTTCTTTATGGAAAATAGAATAAAAAGCTATGATACCACACCAATGCATAAAAATTTTCTATTTCTTCATTCATATTTGACAGTTTTTCTATGAAAAATAACTATCTTTCAACCAGATTTTGTGCATTTGACGTTTGGTTTGTTGACGATTGTCTTTAGGTACTAGTAACCCCTGTAGCATCCCTGTGGTGTAGATGATCGAGTAAACTACCTATTACCTGTAGATTTGTTAACTGAAATATTTCATACAATTTATTTTATCAGAAAGTTTTTAACCTGTACTAAAAATAATCCATATGTATCCTTTTTCCCCCCATACCTGCCTTAAGTTGGTTAGTATAATACTGATACTGTTTGGTGTAACCCGTACCAACGCACAAAATACTCCTACAAACAACTCTAGGCCAACTGCCAGCCCAGCGACGATTCCCTCGTCATATTCTGCCACCACTATCAACTACGTACGGACTTGGGAACCGTCCATGCCCAGTAATGATACTGCCGCTGTAAGTAATCCTGCCCGTACCACAAAAGAAGTGAAGCAATCAACACAGTACTTCGACGGATTGGGTAGACCTATTCAGGTTGTCAGTAAAGGATTAAGCAGCTCCGGTAAGGATTTGGTAACAACAAGCATCTATGACAATTTTGGCAGAGAAACTTACAAATATTTGCCCTATGTACCGCAGACTGGTAATACGAGCGATGGCAAATTTAAAACCGACCCATTTAATGTTCAAAAAGCATTTTATCAAGATAATAACCTGAATCCTGGGGTTAAAGATGAAAGTATCTTTTATAGCCAGGTTGATTTTGAGCCATCGCCATTAAACCGTGTTCTTAATACTTACGCTGCTGGCAATAGTTGGTCCAAGACAGGAGGCAATCACCCCGTGAAACACCAATATTTGGTAAATAATATAAGCGATTCAGTAAGGATATGGGATATAGTTGATCCAGTACCCACAAGCACACGCTTTTACGACGCAGGGCAACTACACAAAAGTGTAATGATTGATGAAAGTGGTAACCAAACTATAGAATATAAAGACAAGGAGAATCGCCTGATATTGAAAAAAATGCAACTATCTGATTCGCCAGGAACGGCACATACCGGATGGTTATCTACTTATTATGTATATGATGGCTTAGGCAATTTACGCTTTGTTATTCCCCCATTAGCAGTGGAAAAGATTTCCAGTAATTGGAGCTTATCCGCTGTAGCAGATGAATTGTGTTTTCAATATCGTTTTGATGGGCGTAATCGCATGATCGAAAAAAAAGTTCCTGGCGCAGGCCTTGCTGAGATGGTGTATGACCTACGCGACAGGTTGGTTTTTTCACGGGATGGTAACTTGAAAGCTCGGAATCAGTGGCAGGTTACATTTTACGATGGACTTAATAGACCAATTGAAACGGCTTTATATAATTCATCTGCTACCAGAGATGCCCTGCAAACAAGTTTAAATACTTCCACTGGAACAGGCAGTACTTCCTATCAGGCTCCTGGTATAAAAGATTTGGTTGTAGCTACCGATGACAGGAATAGTTATGTAGCAACTAATTCGGTAACGATTGAATCCGGTTTTGATAGTGGTAATGGAAATACCAGGGATTTTTATATAGATTCTAATTTAAAAGGAGATCTCATTAATTTAACGGTATCCAATCCACTACCTAATATTCCTTCAACAGCTCTCACCCCTCTAACTTATACTTTTTACGACAATTACACCTATCCTGGTGTACAAACTCCTACTTCGGGGGATTTCCCGAAACCACTGGCAGGTAATAACCCCTATCCTGAGCCAGTGACAGGTACCAGCGCTATGACGAAACCGCTAGTTACTGGCACTAAGGTGCGTATTGTGGATACTGACCAATGGTTAACTACTACTACCTGGTATAATGATAAAGGTAGAATAATACATGTGGTTAGCGATAATATTGCTGGCGGGAAAGATATAACCACAACATTGTATGATTTCAGTGGAAAAGTGCTAAGTACTTATCAACGACATACTAATCCCCGTAGTGGTGTAAGCCCTCAAACGACCGTACTCACAATGAAAGAGTACGACCAGGCCGGGAGATTAATTAGCGTAAAGAAGAGGCTTAACGATAATGCTAGCCTTGAACGGACCATAGCAACAAATGAATATGATGAATTAGGGCAGTTGAAGACTAAAGCTCTTGGGTTGCAAGCTAGCGGTCAGGCTATCGAACAACTATCTTACGAATACAATATTCGGGGTTGGCTTAAAAGTTTAAATAAAGATTATCTCAATAGCGGAAGTATCCTGTCACATTTTGGGGAAGAGCTTAACTATGACTATGGCTTTACTGGCAGGAATTACAACGGTAATCTATCAGGTAGTCGCTGGAAGGGATGGAATGACCCGTTGCCAAGGGCTTATGGATACAGTTATGATAGGGTTAATCGTCTGACTCAGGCATATTTCACACAACAAAACACAAGTGGTAGCCAGTGGACACAGGACAAAATGGACTTTACCGTGCGCTGGATAAATTACGACGCCAATGGCAACATAACAAAAATGTCGCAGAAAGGTATGGATGGGATCAATATTGTGCCAATGGACCAATTGCTATACAGTTACACTTCCAATAGCAATAAGTTATCTGCGGTATTTGATACTAGCGCAATATCTAGCCCCCTTGGCGATTTTAAAGACGGTAATAAGACGGGTAACGACTACAGCTACGATCCGAATGGTAACCTGTCGAAGGACCTCAATAAATCAATATCGACTATTAGTTATAATCATTTAAATCTCCCTACACAGATAGATTTTGGTAGTAAGGGTGTTGTTCGTTATCAATATGATGCCGTAGGTAATAAACTGAAAAAGGAAATTACAGATTATACCAAATCACCCACTAAGATCACTACTATCAATTATATCAGTGGCTTTGTATATCAGAATGATACTTTGCAGTATTTGGCGCATGACGAAGGTCGCGTAAGACTATTTCTAAAAACAGGGCAGGCGCCGCAATATATATATGACTATTTCTTAAAAGATCGCCTTGGGAACGTTCGTTTAGTACTTACCGAGCAATCCGATCTTTCTGTATATACAGCAACGATGGAAGCACCGTTGGCAGCCGAAGAGAATGCCCTATTCAGCAATATAGAAACAACTCGAACTCCTAAACCCGTAGGTTATCCTTCTGGTGGCACCACGGAAGACAACAAATCTGTGGCAAGGCTTAATGTTAAAGAAGAAGGTCGAAAAATTGGTCCTTCTATTGTGCTGAGGGTTATGAGAGGCGACACCATTCAGATCGGGACAAACGCTTTTTATAAATCCACAGGTCCTGTTGATAAGCAACCTACTGAATCATTAACCGAAAACATGCTGGCCGATTTGGTGCAAGCTTTTGGCGGTAATGTTAATAATTCATCAAATCACAGTATAAGCTCATCTAATAATTCAACGCCATTCAATACTAATTTCTATAATAATGATTATAGAAAATTAAAAGAAAAAGATCCCGATCAGAATAGACAAGACAAACCTAAAGCCTATCTTAATTTTGTTCTTTTCGATGATCAATTTAACTTAGTGGACGCAAACAGTGGAGTAAAGCAAGTGCAGGGAGAGCCAGATCAGTTGCAAACACTTGGCCAGGATAAGATGCCCATTGAAAAGAGCGGCTTCTTATATGTCTATACCAGTAACGAAAGCCCGCAGGATGTGTTCTTTGATAATATTGTTGTAACTCAGGCAACGGGCAAAGTTTTGGAGGAAACACACTATTATCCGGCCGGCCTAGCGATGGCTGGAATCTCTTCCAACGTACTTAAAGGGAAGAATTATCCTGAAAACAGAATGAAGTTTCATGGTAAAGAGTTGCAGAATAAGGAATTTTCAGATGGATCAGGACTTGAGTGGTACGATTACAAAAACCGTTTCTATGATCAACAGCTTGGGCGTTTTTTTGCAGCAGATCCGCTTGCGGACAAGTTTCCATATTATTCTACCTATCAGTTCGCAGGTAATGAATTTCCGAATGCAACAGATATTGATGGCTTGGAACCATGGTACACCAGAGATGGCAGTTTAGCTAAGGGGATATCGGGGCCTTATGATCCTGCTGCAATGAATAAGCGTGGATTATATACAGCAGCACAAACAGAACAGGCCAGGAATGCTCCACCACCCGATCCTCGGCAACCAACGATCCGCGAAACAATGGACTGCCCGCAATGTAAGGTGATTGCAAAAGAAATAGCCAATGAAAAGGAATACAATCGCAGGCTTTGGGAGAGTCGAGATGGGTATGCCTTTAATATAATTAAGTCAGCAGTAGACGCAGCTGCCTGGGAATATGCAGGGGCAAAAGTAGCTGAAGGACTAGGTGCTTTGGGTTCGGCGTTAGGGAAAATGTCCTTTGGGGCTGCTAGAGTAAACCCCTTTGTGGAAGGATTAACTCCAGTTATGAAGGGGGCTATTGGAGAAGCTTTAACAAAGGATGTCTTAGCCACCCAATTTAAAGGGGCCGACATATTAGAGCAAGTAACCATCAAAATGGATGGAGCTACGATGAGAGCGGATTTCGTTGTAGTTAAGGATGGTAAAATATTAGGTGTATTTGAATCAAAGGTAGATGGCGGTACCTTATCCAATGGACAAAAATTGTTCTTCAATGATGGAGAAAAAGGTGTTTTTACGGGGAAGAATGCTGGGGCTCTTGAAGGGCAGAGTGTTGATCCCAATAAAGTTCAAAAGGCAGTTTATCGATGGGATACGAGGAACGGTACTTTCGTTGCATTTTAAACAAGAAATATGATAAAAAAAGAGGTTATTAAGAGTATCTTAGAATTTATGGAGAAGGAAATGGGGTTATATAATTTTAAGCCCAACTTCAAAGAACAGGGATTTATACGTAAGGATAAAGGTGCCATTTTCTTCTATTTTTTCCTTATTTACGACAGAACAAACATAAAGACGGGAGAAAAGGGTTTTCAAATTGAGCCTCAAATCAATATTCATATTCCAGAGATTGAAAAATACTATAAGGAAATTACCATAAACTCTTATTTGAAAACCGACTGGCAATTCATTACAATTGGCAATACCGTAGCAAATATAATGGCTAATCCTGATGGCATTAATAGGAAGCGAAATCAGAGCTTGGACTTATTTGTTTTCGAGGAGAAGAATATTCCATATGTTTCCTGGGAACTTTTAAAGTACTTCAAGGAAGTGGCTCTTCCCTATTTTCTCACCAATAATAATGTAAAGAAGATAGATGAGTTATTAAATACGCATCCCAAAGAATATTCTGTACATATGTTTTTTGATCCATACCGATTTATTAAGGGCACTATCGCAGCAAAGTTGGCAAAGAATCCAGCATTGGATGATATTGTAAGTACTTATAGTAATTTAATTATAGAAAGGGATATGACGGATGATTGCAAAGAAGAAATGGAACGGTTAAAGGCAATCTTACCGATGATTCATATAGACGGCTAATATAGATAGACAGTATAAACAGATTACACCTGCTTCCAGTAGTTAATCTATCAAGATTCAGATGGCTGTATAATGAATTATTATATGACAAAGAAAAGTGTTCTTCGTAGTGTTTTTGAGACCCGGATGATTGCAGAGAGGAAATGAATCAACTCAAACTCATATGGCCGGAAATTGGAACTAAAAGTGTAAGCTGATTCCTCAATGGAATTTATTGAAAATGTCAGAGAAGTTATGTTGTTCTGTTTAAAGTATTACCAACTTCTTATTGAAAGAAGGGAAAATTTTAACTATAGGTACATTAATTAATGATGTTGGTAAAGTTCAGATTGGTTGGTCAAGGCATTCAAAGAGCTGCATAAAGAACTTAATTATTCGATAGAGAGTGTCAAGCTAATAGATGATTTGCTCGATCAGGAAATAAAGAAGGGACAACCTATTCCAGGAGGTCTTTTTACTACTCAATTCGGATATAAGTGTTTTGCAATCCGATCTTATATAGGAGAAGTTGTAATTAGAAATTCCAAGGCAGCAAAATTGCTGGTTGATGATACGGATAAAGATGGAGAAATAAATATTTCTGTTTTATCTGCTAATAACATAATTATATGGCCAGTCCAAAGAGTTATTAGCCGAATGCAGAATGGTAGAGAAGATGAGCTATTTGTTTATATCGCTGCGACCGTGGGCGACATGCGCTTTGATGGGGAAATACCAGAAGCGTTTTTTTCGAAAGGAATAGATCATAAAAAATCCTGGTGGAGACTTTTTAGAAGCTAATATCTTATTTTCTAAAGAATGCTTAAACCGTCTTAAAATGGCAAGGCTAGAATATCAGTGGCCCTACCAAAACAAATCCTTAAAGGATATGAAGGGCGAAATTTGGCAAGAAGTGCCAGGTTTTGATGGTGAATTAGTTGTTTCAAATTTCGGTAGAGTAAAGGTCCTTTCCAGATTTATTGTGCATAAAAATGCGCCCAATGGGTTTTGGACAAAAGAAAAGATTAAAGTGCAGTCGGTAACCAAAAGAAAGAATAATTATACTGGAGATACTACTATTCATTTGTCGTGTATAATCAAACGTGGGAAACGTCAGATGAATTTAAGTGTTCGAAGAATGGTGTATCAGGCATTTGTTGACAGTGATATAGACCATATGAACAGCAAGATATGGTTTGTATATGTGAAAGACGGCAATGGGTTTAATTGTAGTGCTGATAACCTAGAGCTAATTTCCTCTAGCGAAGCAAAACTGAGAGAGATAAAGGACGGAAGACGATTACCTATAAACGACCTTGTTAGAAGAGAAGCCCATTGGCAAAACTATCGAAGTAGCCTTGGTAACCGTGCGGAACCCGTTAAACAATATGATCTTGCAGGTAATTTTATAGCCATTTATCCCAGCTGCACTGCAGCTGCTAAAGCAACTGGCGTCGGTCGAACTAATATTGGAGCGAGTGCAAGGAAAGTTTTTTATAGGGCTGGAGGGTTTGTATGGAGATTTGAATTTGAAGAGTATAAGGGAGAGTACGCAAAGATCTCTCAAAAATAAAACAACAATTTTTCCGTGATCCGATAATATAAGTTAAGTTATTGTTATCCTTATAAGCTAAATTATTTGTAAACGGTATAACAACCTAATTTTAGTTTTTTAGAAAAGAATAATTCATAATCTGTTTTTTGTAATCCAATTCTAGTACTGTGAAATATAAGCAACCCAAATTACCTGTGTTCGATAAGATTTTTATATTTATCTCATTATCGGTTTTATTACTGCATCCGAATGTGTTTTCCCAAACAAGTAATCCTAATTTACCTGTTATCCCGCCGTCTCCAACAGCTTTTAATTTAGGTAAATATGGCTTTATAAAGCCCGGATTCTTTACTGGAGCTGTGAGTTTAGAAATTCCTATTACTGTTTATAAAACTCCAAATATAGAAGTTCCAGTCAGTCTAAGGTATAATTCTAGTGGAATAAAGGTAGAAGAGCTATCATCGAGAACGGGCCTGGTATGGAATCTCAACGCCGGCGGGGCTATTATAAGGATGATTAAAGATGAGCCAGATGGTTACTATTCTTCTCGCGTCATGCCAGAAGAAGTAATGAAAGAAATTAGCGGCGATAAGATGGATCCCACCTTCAGGGCCTATTTGTTAAATGGTGCGAAGGAACATTTTGATACCGAATATGATGTATTCTCATTCAATTTTTTGAATTTTAGTGGTAAGTTCATTATTACAGAAAAAGGAGAGTATATCCAGGAGAAGCAATCCTCATTGCGGATTGAGAATATTGGAGGCAATATAGACAATGGATTTATGATTACTGATGACTTGGGGATTAAGTATATATTTTCTGAAAAGGAGACAACGCAAAGCTCTTCAGGACCCGATAATAGATCTCCGATTCTGCCCACAGGGTGGTATCTTTCATCTGTTATTCACCCAAAGGGAGATACCGTTTACTTTAAATACACTAGGGTTATCACATCATTTTCATTTAGTGGCGGAGAATCTTATACAAGGATAACAGTTAATTCTACTACCCAGCCCAATTTAGAATTCAATCAATTCATCACAGCTAATTCAGGATATAAGGAGCATCTTGTGTCTCTTAATGCGATTGATGGAAAACGATTGTCAAGCATAGAAAGTAATTATGGACACAGAATTGATTTTTATAATAGAATAGATAATCCTGGACAGGGAGGGGACAGCCTGTTAACAAATATCGTTGTCAAAGGATCGTCTGGTAAGATTTTAGACGATATCAAATTAAGCTATTTTATATCAGGAAACTCACGAGTTTTTCTTGATACAGTAAGATTTGCTGCCCCTAATAATAGGTATATCCTTAATTATAATTCTCCGGAGGGTTTTCCTACTAGGACTTCAAAGAGCCAGGATCACTGGGGATATTACAATGGAAAGAACAATAGTACGTTGCTCCCTCCTTTTGCTGGTTTGCCCGGTGCCTATACTTCCGCGGATCGCGATCCAGATTCCCAATATACCCAAACCGGCCTGCTTAAGGAGGTTGTATTCCCTACTGGAGGTAGAACTTCCTTTGTATATGAGCCTAATACATTTGCTTCTACCAAATTTCTGCAAAATTCTTCTTCTGTAAGCGTTAGAAGTGAAACTGGATCAATTGACAATGGAGTTGAAGTTTCTTCCGTGACGATGAATGCAGGAATAGACCAACTTATCAACGTATTTGCTACCTTATCAAATGCATCTCTGTCAGAGTGCCCTGCCAGCCAAGATCCTGATGTTCTGAGGAGAAAGGGCGGCAAACTGAAAATCTATGATTTAACGACAGGAAAGAGTATTCCTATTGGGCCTTCCAACGATTCAGTCGAGGTTATTACGAATGGATTAGGAGATAGAAGTTATACAGCATATTTATTTGGTGGACATCAATACAAGATAATTTTAACAACATTTTCTTGTTCCAGGCTCAATGTCACTTCTGCATTTGTTTCGCAATCGGAACCTGTTCCATATAATGAAATAACCGGAGGAGTTAGACTTAAAGAAACCAAAACGGTTTCACAATTCGGGGCAGTGACATCAAGCACCTATAAATATACTGAAAAAATAGATTCTGTAAAGTCATCGGGGATCGTTCCTTTTGATGCCCAGGCTGATTATTCAAGTATTAGGGATAAAGCCTTTTATTCTAAGGTATACAATTCTCAGGGAGTTTTGGTGGATGCAATTGTTTACTCCTATAATGAAACGAAGATAGCATCGAGCAGCTTAAATCCAATTTTTGACATTGCCGGAAACCAGGTCGCATATGCAACCGTTATTGAGAATCAAGTTAATGACAGTATGGATAACGGTGTTATTCTCCATCATTTTAGGTATGAAAGAAACCCGATAGGGCAGTTAATATATGGAGACGGGAGCTATAAACCGAATACCTATAGCAATTACTTCTATCCCAATGGCCTTGAAGATTATACTGCTTATTATCAAAGAGAGGTTAATGGCTATAGCATAATAAAGGAAGAATTTTTTGATTATGGCTTAGTTGGGACAAACTCAATTCAGACCATTCCGATGGTAAAGGTACAAAATAGTTTTACGCCTCCTTGTCAAAATGATATTGTAGTGCAGCCGGATGAGACATGTGGTATTGTTAGATATGCAGATCCAGTAAGCGTAACTACGGAGAATGCGATTAAACAATATAGATTCAGTACCTGCAAAGCAAATCATCGACATATATGGATAAAGGATGCAAATGGCATTAAGCACTGTTTAGCAGCCCAAAGTATTAATGAAGATGGGTATATTCCCCATTTCTGTTTTAATAAGACACCAGGTACTGTGCTGGAACTAAAAAAGACGGATGCCCTGGATGCAGTTATTTATAATTTTTATTCATATCCATATAGCTTAATTTCCAAAAAGGAAATTAACTATACTGATAAAGGCAGCATAGTAAATACAATAAACTACACATACGATAACGAAAATCACATTAAATCAACAGCTTTTGTAAATAGCAGAGGAGAACGGGTTAAGGATACATGTAAATACCCGGTAGATCTGAAGGGTAACATTGTATATGATTCCATGATTGCAAGAAATATGACCGGCTATTTAATTGAGCAATCAACATTGAATGGAACAACAGAATTAAAAAAGCTTACAACCAGATACGCTTTTTGGGGAGATAAGGGAGATGTCCTCCCTATAGATGTTCAGCGTTCGATTTCATCTTTGCAACCATTTACCGAGGTGACTTTTAAACAATATAACAAAAATGGGCAGGTTACAGAAGCCCTTTTGTTAAATGGCCAAACGGAAGCTTATGTATGGGGGTATAAGAATCTGTATCCTGTGGCGAAAGTAATAGGTGCAGATTATAACACAGTAATCAAGCTTATCAATACCGTGCTACTTGATAATGCAGCGAGTTATACAGATCAACAAATTCGTGATGAGTTGAATAAATTACGGACTAATTTGCCTGATGCCATGGTAAAAACCTATACCTATAGCCCAGGTATAGGTATCTCAAGTGAAACAGATCCGAGTGGTCGAGTTACATATTATGAGTATGACAACTTTGCGAGATTAAAATCAATTAAGGATCAAAATGGAAAAATTATTAAACAGTATGATTATCAATATCAACAATCTATTGCGCAGTAAATTCGTCTATTAAATGCTCGTTAAAGCTATTTTTCAACTTATTGGATTAGTATTTTTAAAGCAGTTTGCTATTGAATATAAAGAAGTCAATGTTTAGGAAATTTATACTACTCCAAGATTAGAGCGGTTGCCATTTATTGAATATTCTGACTGTAGCAGGTATGAATGTCGGTTAATGCTAACTGACGAATGTATATTAAATGTTAATGCCACTCTTTTTTCTGAAAATTGTCTAAAGAATTTTATATCCAGGAAGAAGCATATGCAAGGCCATATTCAGAATTCGACGGCCTTTGAGTCCACAAATTTCTAAATGAGGTTGAGGATTGATTAAGGTGATATACGTATATGAGGAACTTCATTGTAGTGTTAAGCTTATTCTTCATATGTATATCAATGAACTTAAATACGATTTTAGATGCGCAATAGTCCGCCCTCGATTGAAGTAAAAACTATAAATTGCGGTAACATACTACCCAGTGCTTTTCCCGTAAAAAGCACAACATGGAACACACTGCAATTGAACCAATACTAAACGGCAACAGATACTACCTACTGTTTTCTATTCAGCGTAGCGAGGCGCTTACCACGTATTCACTTGTCAAAGATGCACAATCTATATTGCTTTCCGATCTGCTTCCCGATGAAGTGAAGATATACCATATCAGTTCAATTCCCAGCCAACCTGGCTCAATACCCTTAATGGCACTGGATGGTAGGTTGTATACTGAAGAAGCAATGGAGATATGCCGTATTTGTTATCGAGAGCTAGTGAAGATTCGGCCTATTAGCAAGGAGCCGGTTATCAGTTCGTGGTGGACAAACCGAGGATAGAGTCAAAATTCAGGGTAGTTGATAAGGCTATAAATGAGATAGCTTTGGCGATGCCAAAGCTATCTCATTTATCATTAATTAAATACAAATTACAAATAATATATAACTATAACATAACTACTATCAAATATTTTATTTTTTCAGCGCCTTGGCCTTTTCGAGGGCAGCAGACAACTCTGCAATCTTCTCGTCCTTTTCCTTAATCATTCTTTCGTACAATTCTACTACCTTATCCAATGGGTTAAAGGTTGGATTGTGATTATTTTGAACGAATGCAGATTGATCATTGTTCGTATTCGTAAAGGAGGTGGCATAAATATTAAACCCCTTTTCACTGTAATTTTCAATTGCTTCTACTGGCACATCAAAAAGTTTTGCGAGTATTTCTTTATCCTCTTTCAATAGTTTACGTTTTCCTGCTTCTATATCTGAAACAGTCTGTTGAGACACGTTTAAAGCGTCTGCTACCACATCCTGTTTCATATTGCGGTACTGCCGAAACCGCCTTACTGCTAAGCCTTCATATTCCCCTGTGATAAATTCTACTTTGTCCATAATGAGGTATAAAAAAGTCAAATAATTGATTCAAATGTAATAAATATACGATTTTCTTCCAAAACTGGTAAAATACCAGCACTTACCCGTAAAATACAAGTAAATCTGGTAGGATACGCTCATACGGTACATTTTCTTTGCTTTATCAATTTGAATATGGGAACTACAAAGCAACTATTAGTAAACCTTTGCTAATGTTAATTACCACTAATACTATAAAAAGCTACGAGCGTTTTGAGCAATACAAACGGGGCGAGGAATGTGGGCTTAACTACATCTACGGTCATTTCTATAAATCACTATACTATTTTGGTATGAAGTTGACAAACGATGACTTCACCACAAATACCTTACTGCAAGAGGCATTTTTAAAAGTATGGATGTTTAGGCACAGAATGACAAGTATGTTGCATGTTCTAAGGTTTCTCAGGATCTCTATTCGCTGGGGTGCATATTCACATTTCCGATCCAATAAATTCTATAGCAGAATAATATTTATTGACGGTGGCGAAAATACCCCATATGCTTCCTTTACGATCGAAGCGGAAGAAGAAGAAAAAAGAAGATTACAAGCTGAAACAGAAAAATTAAACCTGATTTATCAAGCAATTTCATACTTGCCGGAAAATAAAAGGACAATTGTAAGACACTATTTGCAGGGTCGATTATCCCCTCAAAAAATAGCAGAAAGATATGGTAGGGCGTATCAAAAAATATATAAGGAAGTTGAGGAATCTGCAATATATATTAAGTCTGTTGTAAATGGCAGGCAACTGGAAACAATGAAGCAAAGCTCATGCAATGAACATTTAGCCGATGTTCTAAATCTTAAACAGATAGCGGTATATAAACTACGGAAATCAGGCTATGCATTTGACAAAATAGCCATTGAGCTAAACTTCACCATTGAAGATGTTATAACAACCTACTCCGACACTGTTTTGATATTAAAAAAAATAAAAGCAAATGAGCCAAGAAAAACACGTTATTACCAGAAAAATACAGCTATTAATAGATAGTGATAATAAAGAAATAAAAAATGCGGTATGGGAGACACTACGACTATGGCGATTTATTTGTTTTAAAGCAGCTAATCTCATTGTATCGCAATTTCATTTACAAGAGCAGTTAAAGGATATGCTTTATTTGGTTGACGGTATAAAGGTGAAACTAGCGAATATGGTCCAAGATGAAGCTGGTATATTAAATACGTCTTCTTTAAATACGACATACCAGGTACTAAGCAGGAACTTTAAAGGGGAAATACCCATGGCGATACTCTCAGCTTTAAACACCGATATTAGGGCTCGATTAGGCCATGAGCGAATAGCAGTCTTAAAAGGCGAAAAATCACTACGAAATTATAAGCGAACGATACCGATTCCTTTTCCTGCCACGTCGTTTGCGAACATCAACCGATCGGATAACAGAAAGTACTACACCTTCTCTCTGCATGGCCTAAATTTCAGAACATTCTTCGGAAAGGATTTTGGTGACAACCGAATAACTTGGGAGAAAGCATTGGAAGGCGAATATAAGCTATGTACCAGCAGTGTGGTTTTTGATAAGGGAAAGATCTTTTTACTAGCTGTATACCAATTTAGTACAGATCCAGCTTATCTTAAAAAAGAGATAGTGGCAGAAATATCACTATCTGTGGAAATTCCAATGATAGTAACGATTGGTAAGGCAAGATATGAAATAGGAAACAAGGAGGAATTTTTGCATAGACGCTTAGCAATTCAGCAAGCTCGGAGAAGGTGCCAGATGGGCTCAAAGTTCAATAAGTCGCAACACGGCAGAAAAAGGAAACTAAGCGCAACTATAAACTACAGCGACAAAGAGAAAAACTATATTAACACAAAATTCCACAGTTACTCAAGGGCTGCGATAAATCTATGCATAAAACATGGCGCAGCAACTCTGGTTCTAGTAAATCAGACCGTTAAAGAAGGTACAGCAAAGGAGGACCAGTTTTTATTAAGAAATTGGAGTTATTATAATCTCAAACAAAAGATAGAATACAAAGCGAGTTTAGCTGGAATAACTGTTATAGTGGAATAGCAGAGAAATAAACTAGTTCTTAACTTATTAGAGGGTGATTGTACACCCGTAGGGTGAGGTCATTAAAGCACTCACCAAATATCTTTTTAGTATTGGTTTAAGATAACTACAGCGTATCGAATTATGCAGTCTATTCGACATTTTTGGCCTTGAAAGAGCTAGCGCGTATACAATTTGCTAATCACTTTCAAACAGCAATAAATTATTGCAGGACACGCAAGCTGTGACATTTGTAATATCAATAAAAAGACACTTGCAACTGGATCGCAGACATTAATCGGGCAGTTACTTATATCAGAAATCAATGATAACTACAATGGTGCACCTAACTGTACTTTCGAAACTTGCACATGCTATTTAAAGATATATTCAGCTGAATACATTTGTTTATACAACTTGCGTTTTGAAACTTTCGTTACCATTTCCATAAAGAAAGTTGACGCTAGTCTTGAAATGGTGATATCAATTGTATCCATATGTTATGAAGACTGGTCGAGTATTTACACATGAGCTATCTAAGTACACTTTAAACAAGTCCAGGGATGTCTATCTCGGGAAATTTGAGAAAAAGATTTGGGTGAGGATTCAAATTCGAGATGCCTTAACCTCGCGGCCTGTTTATGCTGGGAGCCATTTTTTAATTGATACTAACTTCTTTTTAAATGGACATACAAAAATACATAGAAATAAATCCTAAAGTAATGATGGGTAAGCCTGTCATCAGAGGAACGAGAATTACTGTGGTGATCATACTGGAAAAGCTATCTGAGAAAGAAACAATAGCAGATATTCTTATAGCTTATCCACAAATTACCGAAGAGGCCATTTATGCAGTCTTAGCATATGCTGCTTCAAAGCTGTAAGAAGGCCTTCAATGCCGGACATTTAGCATCAGGTGGATAAAACCATATTTGGCTTGATTGCGTTTATATATTAAATTACGCTTATTTATATAAGCTACAATAGCTCATTTATTTACAGAGCCTACATATACCACTAATACCATCGAAGGCTTCCATCATCAGGTCCGTAAAGTAACCAAAACAAAGGGCGCATTTACCTCCGATATAGCCCTTTTAAAATAAATTTACCTGGCTGCACAAAACATCCAAAAGAAATGGACACAGCCACTTCAAAACTGGAGCCTGACTGTGTCCCAGTTATCAATTATATTTGGTGATCGACTAAAATTACGGTTATAAAATATTACTTGACACAGTTTGTCTTACAGTCCCCCTAAATCAGCTAACTTTTCTTGTGCGTCTTTTTTGCCTTGTTTCATAGTCTCTTTTGAATACTTTTTGGAGAATTTAAGCGTCCCTGAGAACCAGCCACCCAAATGTTTTTTGGGGTAGAATAACACAAACCTGGCATCTGTGTGAAGAGATTGAAGTGGCAAAACTGTCGGAGGGTAATTTGCCCGCATGTCTGGTAACTCATGTGCTCGTTTATTTCCTTTAGGGACTGGGTACTCTGATAGGTCAAAAAGCCTAGATAAATAGGCACTATCATCTGTTGTAATCTTGCAACCTGTAACAGCTTTAGTATCACATTCAAAGACAGTTAGCATCACAACAAATATTTCATCTACCTCTTCATATCTTAAGATTGGTACAACCGGACAGTTGTCAACGATTCCGCCATCAACATATTCGACTTTATCAATTGTAATTGATGGAACTATCCCAAAAGGAATAGCAGCACTGGCAGCACAATAGCTTACAGCTTTTTCACTATCTAGTTCATTTAATTTAATGTATTTTGGACACCATTTTTGCGATACAATGGGATTCCAAATTCCATAATCCCGCTTTGGTGGGTTTTGAGCCATAACAGTTACAGACCATGACGGTTTATCAGGATCATATACACTTACATTTCTAGCTACCGTCGCCCATATAGGTACTTGTAATTTGCTCTCAGCAATAATCTCCTGTAATTTTGCTTTTAACGGACCAGATTCCAAAATACTAGACCCTTCAACCCAAAAAGCGTTGATGACACGTTTTAGTAGCACAGTCAGGCCATAAAATATTGCCATACCGATCATGCTAGCTGCCAAATAAAGCATACATGTAAATAGTCGGTGATTAGGCCAAATATTAAGTATCTGCTGCTGATAGCAACAGCAAATAACTACTAATATACTACTCATATACAAACCCATTCCTCGGCCTCTTTTGCCATCATCATCTAAAAGAAAAGTATCAAGCACGCACAAAAAAGGTATGACAAAACCTATTCCTATGGCCATGAGGATATGCGAAAATGTATCATTAAAATGTGCATACATAATCAGAAAAGGAAGCAACGCACATAGACTGGATAAAACCATTATCCACACCTTCCTAAATGGTACTTCCTGCCTCAGTACAGTTGCCCAGTGCAATCGGAATACCACATATAATAATGATACTATTTTAATTACAAATCCAGGATAAAACTTAGAATTCAATATTTTAACAGGATAGATAGTAGAAAAACTAAGATTATTCCACAGATCTTCTCCCTTTTCCATAGCATCGGCTGACCATAAAAAGGCGTTTAACGCACCGACGGATGTTCCGGCTACTACATCAAACTCGATTCCGGCTTCTTTGAATGCTTGCATACAACCGAAAGCATATGCTCCTTTTGCTCCGCCGCCAGCTAAGACCAGCGCTCGTTTTTTTTTCTTCATATTAACGATAATCTATTGAGGTTAAATTACTTAATGTTAGTCAGCGAAAGGGAATTGTAGAATTGTTGATTACCATGGGAGGGATGCAAAACACATATACGTCTTTAAATTTTTATATAAATTAGTATCCTAATAAATATAACGAATTATTATTTGATTTTTGGGGATTCGGATTATCAATACAATAAATAACAACCTATTAAACTTTTATTTTGGCACCTCCCGTTTCTTGTTTCTCCGTACACTTTCCTATGCATATCTCCCCGGATTCCTGGCGTCATTTCTTGAAATAGAAACAACACTAGCAACCCAACTATCAGGGGAAACTACTTAATCTTTTACTCTACCTTCCAGGAACAGTTGAACTTTCAGAGTAACTCTAAACTATTCCTATGCTACTAGCAATTTCATCAATGTGGTTATATAGTATACGCACTGTTGAAGAGGAAAATATATAATCCATTTCCATCTTTGGTTCTCTATCAAGCCTCATCGATAGTGGATATGTATATGAAGTTAGTTCCATTCCATCATATTTTCCAAGGTTTTCACCTTCATATGGGAAAGAAGGAAATAACGTCAACTCAAAATTAAGATGAAAAGGACGGGCATAGCGCTGTAATTTTTCTTCAAGCTCATTTTCCAAAGCAATTAGGCTATGCTCAATTAGGACCGAATCAGGGTATAGTCGTTGAATTTCTTGAAGAATAGCAGCGTCAGTAGTATCGCCAGTCTCCCAATCATAATTTTTATTCAGAGTTCTTGTATATGGAAGCAGCCCTATAAATGGATAGTACTTATTGCCATAAACCGCAATAACTCTAAGGATTTGCCAATCCTTTACATCTAAAAATTTCGGTAAAATTTTTTTTGTAATCATTAAATATATTTTTAAATGAGGAAAACTATCTACTAAAAGATGATTCTAAAATGCAATACTCTTTCTTCATAGTATTTAGCGCTATCAAAACTCTTTAATAATGAATGGATCATCTTAATGCTTACATGATTATTCCGCAGGAGTATCTTCTTGTCTAAAGATATCTCTGTAAAATTTGGCGGGCGTGATGTTATACTCTTGGAATTTAGCTTTAAAGTTATCTGCTAATTGTTGATTGCTCCTAAGCATAGCGTCTATTGAATTATTTAAACCCCACGGAGCAAAATCCCTAGTGACTACGTAATTTAAGAACTTCAGAATGTCTTCGTCTGGTTCAATATTTTCCAAATAATGCCGGATTTTATTCTTATTGCTGTTATAGAAATCTAAATGCGCTTTCTGCACAATGTATTTATCCTTGAGCTGTGTGTAGAAGATTGTATTTTTCAGCGTATTTATATCTTCATCTATAGGAAACGCCTTATCAAGTTTAGCGACAGCCGTTTCAATAGCTTCTTCCAGTTGATCATTTGGAATCAAGCGCAGCCGTATAAATGTACAAAAAACAGTATAATCGTTGTACTTTGTTGTAAACAGATGCCCCTTCCAGATAGAACGGACAATTTGCGGATAATTGGATAGAAAATGGCAATGTTGTGGATACCGACGAAAAAAATATGTTATAGTAGAAAGTTTTATCTGGTGAAAAGCAAAATCAGCACCTGCTCTTTTTAAATCCCCTGGAGAAAAGAGGAAAATCTTATCCATGATCTGAAAAAATTCTTCTGGCTTGATATTGTTTTTTAAATCAGCAAAGAAAACAGGGTAATTCCTCAGTTCCATTACTCGGGGTATCTGTTGCACTAATGGGGTTACATCTTGTCCTAAAGGGTTTTTATTTACATCAAAATGATCTACGATCAAGGATACAAGTGATCCCATACTGCCATTAACTTGAAAACGCTGCAACATGTGCAGAAGAAAATCCCAAAATGCTTCAACTGTAATACGCGTTATTGCATTATTTTTATGGTGCACACAATCATTCCTTCTATTCTTCCAATAGATAACTTGGTTGCGAAGGTCATCATTAATAAAAAAAACTGGATCTTTCTGCCTTTGAGTCTGAGTCAACAATCCTTCTTCCCATTTGTCAATATTCCTGAGTTCTCCTTGTATAATCGACCATTGCTGAGCATTTATGCCGTTGGGGGGAGTAACGGAATTAAGTATCCTGAATTTTAAAATTGACATAAAGCCCAAATATGAAAAGGCGTAAGCTGCTTTATATGCGCCTGCCTTATAGCACAAAAAGGATTCACTAAATAATTCTTGGGAATCAATTTCGAGATTCAATTCCAATAAAAAGTGTTCTAAAGGTAGTTGCATTCTAGATATTTAAAACGTACAATATATTAATATTTTCATCAATTAGAGCCAACAATAAAAGCAAGTATCAGCTCAAGAAAAAATTTTTCGATTGTAATATTAAAAGTTACAGATCCTTTGGCTCCATTGATAAGTATTCTACATTTTACTCAATCAATTTATCAAGTAACCAACTCGCAGGTTTAGTTCTATGGATAGACAATTTATTTTCGCTATGATAGTGAGAAAGAGCGAATAGATGTTTAAAAAAACGGTGTTCTTTCATTTTAAGACACAAATTTGACAAGATACTAATAACCAGGCCATTGGGAATCCAGTTCAGGGTATATCAATAGGTTGTAAGTAATTGATTTACAATCTGTTTTATTTTTAGTCGATTCCGTTTTCCCTGCATTTCCTCCGCTTTCTCCCACTATCGACCGAAATTGTTTATCCTATAGATCAGCCAGTATCACCGGTATTTTGTTCGCTTATGCTTTTGCCAGAAATCGAATAACATATTTCCCGGCTCTTGGTAGTAACGGGTATTTCACAAATAACGGCCCCTCGTAGTTTGAGGGACTTTGTGGTATTAGTGTTCGCTTAGTGCAACTATTACTTGAATCTCGTAAAACTTCTATGACGCGTTGCAAAACATCCTGTCTGAATTTACGTTTGAACCAATCATTAAGTTTTTTTCCAGTGTAACCATTGCACGGCCAAGTCATCTGATTTTCTTAATGGAAAGATGGGTAGCCGCTGATTCAAAAGGCGAAGGCGAACCATTCATAAGGGTGTCCAGTTCCTCCCGTTTATAATAACCACTTACATTTCTGTAAACGCCCATTTCCTGTGCCTTTTTTGCCAGTTGCGACTTTCCAAGGTTGGTGTATACCTGCGCTTCTTCCGGCTTCAAAAAGGGCTTAAAACAAAGAGCTATTGCCCGCATTACCACCAGTTCATCTTTGTTTATCATGACCATTTTTACCTGCAAAATGGTACTCCAGTGGTAGTTTCTCTTACACCAAATCATACAGATGTAAGAAAAAACGGACGTTTTCGGAAAAGGAAGCAGATGATCGTTTTTAATCAGCCTCCAAAGCCTGCACCGGGCTAGCCACGATTTTGCCGTCTTTCAGGTAAAGTAATACCCGCAGCTCGATAGATGTTATCGCAGACTTCGCGGGAATCACTCTCGTAGCCTTCAAAGGTCCACATGACCGATGCCCGGAAGCGCAACGGATCGGTATAGAGAAACTTAAAAAAACTCAACGGCCGGGTGAAGTCGTATGCGAATGGATCATTCAAACCGGTACGACCAAAATATTTTAGAGCCAGCCACTATTTTTTTCAAAATGGCTTCATCCCAAAAAAGTAAACTTAGAGAGATGATAGAAATAACAAGTTTCTTTAAAAGTGAATAAAGGCGGGCACCCTTCCCGGCGCCCGCTGTTGGTTATTCGGGGGTATATACCCGTAAGAAAAATTTGGCGGCAGAAAATCCTGCATTATTCAGCTGGCGCTGCCAGGCCATTTCCTCTCGACAAAATGTAAAGCCGTTATGGCGCAGTGCCTCGCGTACTTTTTCGACAGGTTTGCCAGGAAATATTAGTTGTATGCGGTTTGCTTCTACATTCTGTACTACGCGGACTCCCTTAAAAGTAAATTCCTGTGTGGTGAGGGCTGTCAGTTTTTCCAATTTGGCAATACGCTGTTTGGTATTGCGGATAACGGCATTATTATTACTTAACCGGTAATGCGGATAGCCTATATCCCAGCGACTGGCGGCACTGGTTAGCTCGGTCCATAGCGCTTCCGTCGCGCTGGGGAGCTTTAAAAAAGCATCTTTGTCGTTCTTCTTGATAAATTTGTTGGTTTGTTTCATAAATTCTTGCATCGCCGTTAGGCGTTCCAGCTTTTCTTTGAGCAAAGCCAATGCATCCGGGTTATCGGAAGAAATGGCATTATTGTTTTCGACGATTTCAGCTTTATCCCTATAATAAGTGGCCTTATCGGTCGCTTCTATGCTCTTACGCATATAGTTATCGATCTTAGCAAGGTCGCGGCGGTGGCGCTTTTCGGAGTAGTGGCCGACCAGTATAGGCTGCCCAGGAGGAATGAAACTACTGATCTCCCTGGCGGCATCGTAACGGCGGGTAGATTCCTGCTCACATTTGGCGGCTTGCTGTTTGGCATAGTCAATGCGCCGTTGCTTTCTTTCGTGATAATTGTGTTTCATATACTTGTTTTTTTAGTTTAAAAATTGGGATGGCGGAAATAGTGGGAAGTGCCGGTGCTGGGCTGTTTGCCCGTGGTTGTCTTACTTCTGCTTTGTAAAAGCAGGCAGCGCGAAGGGCGGGCGCTTCGGCTTTTTTGCGGCTTTTAAAGCGCCTGGAATATGCGGGGATAAAAGCCCAGGGCGTACGGTAGCCCAGCACGATTATTTGATAGTGGTATGTTTCCATGTGCAAGGTGCGCCTATTACCTGGTTAAGACGGTGTAGGCCGCAATGATTTTTTTACTCATTTCTTCCGCTTCCGCAGCGCGGTGCTGGTTGCGGTCCGGGTGCCATTCCATCATGAGCCGCCGGAAGGCTTTTTTTATCCCGGCAGCGGTGGCGCCTAGCGGTACGTTCAGTATTTCGTGCGGCGTTTGTGGCTGGCCGTTAAAAAAGGCGGTGGCATCTTCCTTGCTCATGCGGCCTTTGAATGCGCCTTTCCACTCGTGGGCATTGCCGTAACCGTCGCCGGTGTCGTAGGTTTGGTAACCTTCCAAAAATGATTTTGCCATCTTATTATTGATTTATGATGTTGACTTCAAAGGGTTGTTCTTTACCTGGTAAGTTGAGCGCGTCCAGGTGCTTGCAATGGCGGTGCGCCTTCCAGCCGGGACAACTGCAAGCCCAATGTCTTTTTTTGATGTTTTGGGCGATTACATAGAGGCGGTTAGAGCTGGCGCTCTTGATGTTGAACCGGTTTTGCCATTGGTCGTTGTCCGGTAATTGCAGGGTTGCATTTACATAAATGGTAATCATGATTGAAAATTTTTTAACTGTGGGAAAATGAGGGGCGCCCCGGTGCCCCGGTTACGTTATTGTAAAAAGCCTTGTTCTTTGATGTTGCGGAGCCAGATATTGGCGAAATAGGTTTGGTCGGCTTGCTCGCGCGGGTAGTAACCGCCAAAGGTGGAACCGTTAAAGCGTACGCTTTCGCTGTAATGGCCGGTTGTATCCTGGCGGAAAGAGGCCGGGCAGATAATTACCGTTGTTGGGTCGCAACCTTTGGTGTAGCCCATGACGATAAAATCCATAGCAGGATCGTGCATGGTATCGCCGTATTGTAGGAAGGTGTGCGCAAGCTGGTACAGGTCCGCGGTATGCTTGCCACCCTCACCGTGTAGCGGTGACATTTTGGAGAGTGTGAGGGGCATAAACCCCTCACTTAAAAATTTATGAGAAATGGCGTTTGTCCGTTCCAGTAGTGTGCAAAACACTTTAGTAGCTGTACGATTTAAATTTTTCATCGTGTATTTATTTTGAAGTGAAAAAATGGAAGTGCGTTTTTAGTGGGCGAGCAGGGGCCGCGTGTTGCGGGCGATAGTTTGGCTCCCGTAGCGGTTTTTAATCTGCTCTAACGTGAGGTTACCGCCGTGCAAACACTTGTACTCTTCGGGGCGGTAGTACCAGCATTGCTTTTTGGAAGCGTAGAAAAGGCCGGCGGCTTTTAGCTCTTTGCGCACCGCGTAGGTGTTGCCGGATACCCAAATCCAGAGGCCCATCAGTTCAATGATGACGCCTTCAAGGTGAATGATTTTTTCGAGTGTTTCGCGGTACCGTTCCGTTTCGGTGATCGCTTCTTCTTTCTCGACCTCGGAAAGATCAGCGCCGCGGTAGATGGCCGCGCAGGCTGCCGCGTATGCTGTATTAATGGCCTGCATGGTGGCTGTATCGCCGCCCCTGTCGGGGTGGTGGGTTTTCGCCAGTTCGCGGTAAAGTACCTTTACTTCGTCGATGGTGGTGCAATGTTTAAAGTAGTTCATGACGCGGTTTTTTATGCAATGAATAAGGTGAGGTGTTGAGCGGTGCGGGTGGGGTCAATGCCTTTGCGCGAATGTTTACGCGCCAGGTGGTAAACCATTATATCCGCATTCTGAAAAATGGCCCATGCGCTGGTAATGGCCTTTGCGCGGGAAATTTGCCGCGTGCGCTGGATCTGCCAGCTGGTGCGCATGAGCGCGACGAGTGAAAAAGTTTGTCTGGTCATAATGCTATTTTTTAAAGTTTTTTAAAGCCGTAGTGAACGCCTGCCGCCTTCCACATACCCGTAGCGACCAGCCAATTCACGGGGGATGCAGGAGAACGAGGACTTTTAAAAAAATACTACCCCGGCGATGGCGCCGGGGCAGTGTGCGGTGGAAGAACCGCGGTGAAGCATATGGGGAGCGAATGAATGTGAAGGGGTGGAGATTTTTTTTAAGACTCCTTGTTCGGAGGCATCTCCCGTGCATTAACTTCGCGAAAAGGGTGAGTGAAAGGCCATATTTAGCACGAATTGATTACAGCACATTTATTGCATACCGGTAAGCATAAAAAAAAGGGCGCTATCCGTTTTCGCGGATGCGCCCCTTACTTATCCCTGATTAGGTTGTCTTGCTAACCGGTTGCACTCCTGCAGAGCCGGTGTCCTCTTCCAACCTAATAGCTTAATTCAACGTAATACCATTGCTGCCGTCCGGTCGAATCAACCGGACAAACAAATGTTTTTTCAATGTCTCTAATTCCTGCCGGATCAGTTCCCGGGTAGTAGCGGACAAAAACGTTCTTTCATCTTTATGCAGGTTCGTTTCCATAGGAAGATACAGGCCGCTTTTCTTTTCAAAATCTTTTACACTGATGACGGCTGTATTGATGTTCAGATAAATTCCTTCGGATAGCCGTTGCCGTTTGTCTTCCGGCATATAAAGTTTCGTTGCCAGTAGTTCTTTGCGGCGCTTGGCAACGGCCAGTTCCTGGATAAACGCGGGCAGTTTATAATTGAGTGCCAGGTGCGGCACCAGCATGCGCATATCAATTCTTTCCATCCAGGCCACGGCGTGTTTTAAGCTGTGAAAACTATCTACAATAATGGATTTT
The DNA here is from genome assembly GCF_012726295.1 of Chitinophaga sp. Ak27. Classification (GTDB taxonomy): domain Bacteria; phylum Bacteroidota; class Bacteroidia; order Chitinophagales; family Chitinophagaceae; genus Chitinophaga. The sequence goes on from NZ_JABAOB010000001.1 coordinate 1,398,372, forward strand.
GAAGGCATTCCTTTTTCATTGTTCCACATCTTTTCCAGGTTGCGCTCCGAACACACTACATCGTATTTCATCGCTGAACGGATTATGGCTTTAATTGGGAATTACGATCCGCCTTTACACTCCGCGTTGTATTGTGGTAATGTTTATTGATGATGGACTGCTGCTGGTTGAGCAGCTCCGCTTTGGTATGCAGCAGGAAGTGTGCTTCCTGCGGCCCCAGCGCCTGGTACGAGGAAAGCGGAAAACGCGCCAGTTTCTCAAAACTATCCAGGGAAAACGTCGAGGGTTGTATGTTAAGGTAAATACCGGCAGGCATGCCGATGTTCTCGTACTGGTCAAAATAGCGAACCGTAAAAACCACGTTCCTGCTGCCATCAAGCACAGCAGCGGTTTTCATCTGCCGCGAAAGTGGCAGTTCACGCGCCAATTTGGGAACAAATTCCCGCATATCAATGGCCTGCACCGCTGCCATTGCTTTATGCAAGGAACGATGCGGGGTGAAGGTTTCCTTTGGCGGTATGGTTTCAGTTGCCGCTGGCGGCTCCGGGTCATGTGAATAAAACTGAATCGCAAGAGTGTACATACAACAAACAAAATAGGTAAAAAAACGTCTGCCCGCCGCTACAACAGCGGGCAAACGATGAACAGAGCGTCGCAACGGGGGCTGAAAAGAAAACCGGTGCTGACCTCCCAAAAAATCAGGCGTGCCTTCTTTGGCTTTTACCAGCATCCGCCTTTAGTTCACGTTGCTTCTTGCCTGACCTGCCGTTGAGTTCTTTGGCACCTTTTTGTCCTTCCTGGCGGGTTTGCTCAGCGGCCGTTGCTTTAACCGAATTTTCGGCCCCTACGCCCGCTGTTTCCTTCACGGTTGGATTATCCGCAACAACGGGTTCAGTGGCCTGGGCGGAGCCATGCTGCTGCTCTCTTTTTTTTTGTAAGGTATTTTCACGGTCTACCGAAACAGACGTTTTCGGTTCAAAATGTTCCGGCGCTTCTTTCTTCCCTACTACGACACCTCCTTCGGCTGTTTGAATGATGACCATAGGATCTTTGCGGAATTCGTTATGTGGTAAAATTCTGCCGGTTTTTAAGGACGTAAGCTGTACACTGCCACCATCAGGATCGGCTTTGATGGAAATCCGGGCATCACCGGTTTTATTGAGGTTATTCACGATCATGGTGCCACCCTGGCGAAGTTCGGTTTCCAGGAACTTGAATTTCGCGGCGTCTACTACTTCCACGAGGTTCAGGCTCAACAGCTTTTCGGTAAGCGGAAAATCGTTTACCAGCTTCATTTGCGTTACCCCGCTTTCATGCACCTTGTTCAGTTTAGGTTGCACCCAGCCAACAAAGTTATTGGGCTGGCCTTCGGGCGCTTTTTTATACAGACGTTTTTGTACATAAGAATTGTCTACCGTCAACAGGTTAAACATTTCAGCAGGTTGCAGCCGGTAGTAAGAGCTGAACGTAGCTGAAACTGTATTGTCCTGCAATACCTTTTCTACACCGGCGGCGCGTTCGGGGCTTGGCTCAAACTGCGTGATCGGGTTGTATTTCGCGGCAATCACATCATAAATTTCCGGCGCCTCATTGTGCAGCAGTTGCATTTTGTCTGTGATCTGGCGTCCGTGTTCGGTGACGCGTTCCTGGTAGAGCTCCTGGGCGTTGGGTTGGCTCATATCTGCCGATGGGGGATATTGCAACAAAAACTCCATTTCCTTGAAATGATCGGTAGCGGCGATTTTCGCTGGTACCTTTACATTGAGAACGGCCGCTTCCACCGCGGTAAGGCTGTGGCGTTCCAGCTTCTCGTTGTAATCTACACGGATTTCCATATCCATGTACTTATCGCCGCGCTGAAAAGTATCATAAACGGCGAATTGGGAAAGTCCATCATTGATGGCCGCCCGAACATCTGTTTCATGACGTTCACGGGGAATGCCTATACGATCAAATTCCTGTAAGAGCTTTTCCACCTTTTCTTCCATGTTCTGTTCCATAAAGCTATTTTTTTAAAGTGATTGTTTTTTACTGGCGCTTACCGCCTGGACGGTGCGCTGCCGGTGTATTTTTTTTAATGCCAGGCGGTTTTGATGGTTATTGCTGAATGATACCTGTGGGTTGTCCGGTCCGGGAATTGGGGTAGACCGTTGATGCTGCGCCGGCGCCGGTGCAGGAAGCTGCATAGGCGTTTGCTCCTGGGTTTGCGTGGCGGTGTTGGCCTGTGTCCTTGTGTTGGCGTTTCCCTGGTTTTGCGCATAATCCACCTGCGTGGTGTTAAGTACATCTTCCCCGAAAGCGCTTTTATTTCGCCTGTTTTCCACCGTGCGCACAGCGAGGCCCCAGGCAGCGACAGCCACTTCCTGGGTACGTTCTGCTACCCTTTTGATGAAGCGTAGTACCGGGTTGGGGGTTAATTGCGTTTCCAGGTCACGGACCTGGGATTTTAAGATATTGCGGTCGTCCTTTTCTTCGTTGGTCAACTTCATGACCCTGGTTTCGCGCAGGGTACGTTTCCAGGCTTTCAGCTTCACTTTAGCAAAGGCCCTGTCATTTACCAGTTTAGGCCCATAGCGTTGCTTGTACCGCTTCTCACGGCCTTGCCAATCTGCCATAGCAGCATCAATACGATTCATAGGCCACAGATTTAATGATGTAAAAATTAAGTTTTACCGTAGAGGGTGGGCGCGAAGAATATGCTTGCCTTTAATCTTCAACGCCAGGTGGCGGTCACCGTTTTTCTCAAAGCACTCCATGACAAACAGTTTGTTGTCGGCAATGGTGAATTGATCCATCGCCACCACGAAATTGGCCGTGGTATGCGCGGCTACCGTAGGATGCTGGGCAAAATAGCGCGGCAGTACTTCCTTTTCCATCCGGGAGGACCGTTTGGCTTTGGTCTTATCGCGGTGATAGGCACGCAGGAAGGCTAGTGAAAAAGGAATGTTGGAGTGGTTGGATAAAGAAAACTGGAAAAACAAAACCCCGCCCTTGGAATAAATACCGTTCAGTCGCATTTCCATCGCATATGCTCTTTGGGTCGGATGCCGGGTAATGGGCGCCAGTCCTGCGATCAGTTCCGATTGTGCCTGTACTTCCGGATCATTGAGCGGGCGCTCGGTGGCAGGCGGCAGATTCAAAGGCACTTGCGTAAAGTTGTAGGCCAGTTCAAAGGGGGAAGGATGATAGGAAACACTTACCGAGTATACTTTATCGTCTTCGGTAAACACAGTTAAATTAGTTTGCTGGAAGTTTTCTTTAACGGCTTTCACTTTGAGGACGTTGCGGGCGTTTTTAACCGGTTGAATGATAATATCGGCGCTGCCGCGATCAGCATCTTTGATGGCAGCGGGAAAAACCAGCATGGTAGTGGTATTGCTACCCACCTGGATAGCTTGCGGATAAGGCGGCACTTGCGCCTCGGCGTTATAAAAACCGGCAAACAGGATCATTACTACAAGCAGCACTTTCATCTTTTTCACGTTTAATGATTAATTGTTATTGGAATTCATGAGCAGTACGGGATGATCGGCTTTCACCGTTACCCGCACGAGCTTTGTTTTTTTCGATAAGAACGATTTCACCGTTTCAATGCCGGCCGATGCTGCCTGTGCGGTGATGGACGGATCAAGCGAAGACATTTGCAGCGTTTGCAACGCTTCATCGGCCCCCTGTTTAGCGGCGTCCCTGGAAATGGCGCCGGGTATGTGGATACCCTCGATGCCATCAAGCGAAAAAACGGTCAAGTCCACCGGGAAAACCGCATCCTGGTAGCGGATGTGTTCAATGTGGATTTGCAGCCGTTCGCCGTTCAGGCTGGCAATGCCCGAAACGAATGTGCCGGTAGGTATCAGTTTGCCTTGCAAAAACAGGTCTTGCGTCGTACGCAGTTTTACATTGGCACCGCTTACCAGCGTTTGATTCTTGTGGATGACCGCTGTAATCCCGTTGTTAGAAAAGTCCGGAGCTGTTTCTTCCAGGCCATAAAAGTCAGATACAGTGGTACGGGTAGCACTGATCCGCGATAGTAATTTCTTGCGGGTGGTATCTTCTGCCAGCAGGTCATCCAGCTGGCGGTTATCCTGGTTAAGCACCGGGAAAACCTTGTCTTTATCCTTTGCAGAATTGGCCTTTAGTTTCTCGCGTACGCGGTCGGGATGCTGTATGTCCAAAACTTTTTCCAGCATACCATTGAGTTGACTAAGTTCAGGATCTCCGCCGGTAGCGGCGGCATTACCGCTAAGACTTTGCATCATGGCTTCCAGTTTAGCTATATCCTCGTCTTTCTGCTGGTACATCGTTTCTGTGGGCGACCGTTGGGCTTCTGTTGCTTTGGGTGGTTCGGCGCGTAGCTGCTGTTCCAGCTCTGCGAGTTTTTGGCGCACCTTGCGTTCATTCGCATCGTCCGAACCGGAAGAGGCGGTTGAAGCGGCGGGTTGATCGAAAAAGGGACTGATCTCCGCTGGGTGATGTTTGCTATCCTGGCGGAAAGGATCATTACGCATTTGCTCTGCCAACACCTGGGAATCTTTATCTGCTTGTTGGTATAAGCTCATTTTATCAGCCGGTGCGTCTTTGAGCAGTTGCGCTGAAGGCAGGCTGGCATTGATGCCCTGCGCGTTTGTTACGGGTGCGGCCTTCCCTTTTCCGCCACCGAGCGACCAAAACAGAAAGGCCACAAAAGGAAGTACGAGTACCGGTACCACCATTAAAAATCTTTTTTTTCTTTCCCACTGTTCCATGTTCACTTTTTATTGATGATTAAATAGCTTTCTAAGTACTTCGATGCTGTCGGCCAGGCCGGGGCGCCCGCGGAAGTAGTCCTGGAGTTCTACCCGTCCTTGTTCGGTATCCTGCATACTGTCAATGGTATGCAGGTAAAGGCGGACGGCAAGGGTATCGTTCTGTGTGATGGGCGTATATTCGCTGTTGTTAGGCTGAATAGCAGGCATGCGTACCGGCTCAGCAGCTACAGGAATAGACAACCCCGAACTGCCTGGTGATATGCCTGATAGAAAGATCAACACGCACACACTACAGGAACAAATCATGAAGATGGCAAGGCTCCACTTCTTTTGGTGGTTGGTAAGGCGGGCTTCGCGCTGCTGCATCCAGATCACCCATTTCATTTGCAACCAGGTAAAACCCTGTGCAACGCGGACGGCAAGCAGTGATGGCGGTCTGTTTATTTTCTTTCTCCACATAGTCTTATCGTTTAGTGATTTCCAAATCCCGGTTTTCCAGTGTCGTCCAGCGTTCGATCAAAAATCCGTGCGGGTTGTTATCACTGCGTTCCTGCAAATCCCGGATATAGCCTTCGGTGATAAGGCTGCGCGTGGCAATGGAGGTAGAACGGACAATGCGCTGTTTACCGTAATAGCGGAAGTAATACGGGTAGTTGGTGGTGTTGACCACAATACTATCAGGCGTAATATCCTGGCTTATATTGGCGCTCACCACCTGCATGTAATAGCCCTTTTCAAGCAGGTTGTCATATTGGGATTTGGCACTGTTATCCGCCAGGTATAATGCACGTTTAAGGTTTTCAGTGATGGCTTTGTCATCTGGTGATAAGGTAAAAAACAGGTTATGAAATACCTTGATGTGGTCGCGGGCTTCCACGGCAATGTTGTCCTTTTTACTGCTGGCAAATGCTTCAATGGCTTTGCCATCAGATATAATGTAAACGCGCTGCTGCGCCGCATCCGCAAAATTCAAGGCATAAAAAAGGGCATAACAACTGATAATAACATTTGCGAGAATTAACACCAGGCTGAATAAACGGACATGTTTAAACGCGGTGTCCAGATTCTTTAACTGATGGAACATATCTTACTTCACTTTATCGGTCACACAATACTGTTCATGTTATAAGGACACTTTGCCGGTAGCAACTGCCGCGGGCCCGCCAAAGGCCATGCTGCCGAATGATTGGGTCGCTTTCTGTTGCAGGGCACCACCGCCGCCTACGTGTACGATCTGGTCGGCAATACTAGGCACGGTCGTATAGGCAATGATTCCTATCAACATAAAGATGATGTAGCCGAGGTCGTAAGTGCTAAAAAAGGTGGTGCCTGTTTCCGCCAGGTTTTTTAAATCCATTTTTAAAATATTTTCCTGTATGGTACCGAGTACCGCACCCAGGATATTGGCGACGGGTAACCATAAGTAAATGTTGATGTAGCGGGCCAGGTACATATTGAGTGTGTGTTGAAACCCGTCAAAGACACTGATACCAAGCACCAGTGGCCCCAGCATTGCCAGGATGATTAAATTGAACGTTCGCAGTGTGTTGATACAAAGCGCTGCCGCGGCGTAGACAATTTGAAGGATTATACTGATGATGCGCTTTATGTCATTGGTGAAATTGTAAGCTATCTTCGCCATCACAAATTCCATCGAGTTGCCGATCTTTTCTACCCAGCCTTCCTGCTTAACGTCCGGGTGCGTGTACTCCATCCACAGGGATCGGTCACCGGCACCGCTTTCGCCCACCAGTGCTTTCCACTGGTCGCTCTTGCGCATTTCCACTTCTTTCTTTTTGAACAGTTCTGCAATGGCTTTATCGGAATTATCTACCAGTTGCGCAGTGCCGGTAACGATAGGATTCAGCGCACCGTTCATTACGGCTAAGACTTGTGGAAACAGCGTTATCGCCAGGCCGAGCGCGAACGGCCGGAAAAGCGGATAGAAGTCGATGCTTTCCGCGCGGGCGATGTGTCCCCAAACGCGGTAAGCGATGTACCAGATGGCCGCAAATCCGGCTACTGCGCGGCCTACGTTAATCAGGCTGCCTACTTTGGGCAGCATGTCCTTGTAGAGTGTTTCCAGGACGGATTGAAAGCTCTTTATATCGCCTGCTATTCCCTGTGCCTGGGAAAAAAAGGGAAAGTACACTGCCAGCAAGAGCACGCCGGCGCCCACACAATATTTCATACCCACTGTTTGTTTTAATTTTTAAAATTGTATAGCCCGTTGAGGTTATCGATTTCCACCTTCTCCTTTTTCTTTTGCAGGTACAGCAGTTTGGCTTCCTCGTTGAACTGCCGCAGAAAAGTTCTTTTTTGTTTCATTTCCACGTAAATGCGGTCGATGGCGCTCAGGCGTTCTTCATCAGACATGCGGAGTTGATTGGAAGTAATAACCATTGTTAATTCTTCCAGATTGTTGAGGCTGCGCTGAAACAGGTTGCTGTACACGGCATCGAGATAGGTGAGGTTACTTTCAGAAAAAGCACCTGAATTTTTAAAATGCCGGAAGGCTGCTTTGTATTCGTCCAGAATATCAATCTGGTAACTGATAATATCTGGAATGCGCTGGTATTTGCGTACCTCGGGAGATACGAGGTAAAGACCATCCAGAAATGCCTGGTGTAATTTATAATTGCCGCTGGTAACGTCTTTCACCTTATTGTAACCTTCGGTAAGTACTTTGTAGCCCTTGTACATCTGTTCAAGGATTTGCTTGAACTGGGTGAGCTTCTCGATGTTCAGCGCGAGTTGCGCCAGTTCAGCCGCTTGCGCCTTGCTTCCCATTGGAACAGACGCCAGCAGTAGCAGGAACACGATGCTATATATGCACTTCATGGATCGATTTTAGGTGTTGAAAAATGATTACTGTGCGGGTATGTTGTACAGTTCGCGCATGGCGCTGATCTCTGAAAGCTCTTGCAACCGGCTGCGGTCAATAAAACCGACATGCTGGGATAGCGTGAAAGCCGTTTTCGCCTGCTGGCTGCTGGTGACATATAACTGGTCAATGCGCCGCAGGCGTTCATCATCGGTCATTTCATACTTGCCGTTGAGAATAACTGCGGATAACTGATCGATGGTTTTGGCGACTTCGGTAAGCAAGGCCGTGGAGATTTCAGAAACGGCGGCCAGTTCACCAGCGGCGAAGCGGGGGCTGCTTCTGGCCTGTCGGATGCTTTGATTCGCCACCTGGATGATAGTTACCTGGTTGGCGATAATATCGGCCACCCGCGCATACTTCTTCACCTTCGGGTTAACGGTTTTCAGGCCCGTGAAGAAAGCAGCATGCAAAGAAAATTCGCCGTTCTTGATGGCATGGATGGTATTGTAGCTGCTTTTGGCGATCTCGTATCCTTTTTTGATTTGAGCAATTTGCGCCTGCAAGGCCACGATTTGCTGAATCTGGTATTTTCGTTGCGTAGCATTTTGCCGCAACCATTCATTAACACCCTGTCCATGCGAAGCCGTTATAGCGCACAGGAGTACCAGTACTGACGCACACACTTTCATACAACACTATTTTATCCCGTACAGGGCTTTTAATCCCATCACCTCTGTTGCATCTTTTGTCCGCTGCATGCTCAGCATAGCATTGTTGCGGTTGAATTCCAGCAGGTGACTGAAATTGCGGTCGATGCGCTCACCCGCGGCGGCAATCAATTCCAAACGTTTGGCATCCGACATTTTGGTGGCCAGGGCATTGACCACCAGCAGGAGTTCATCAATGTTTTTCAGGCTTTCATCGAAGATGCCCTGGTAGATGATGCCCATTTGCTCGATTTCCTGCGGCATAAAATTCTTGTCCCGCTTGAACAGCGTATATGCTCGTTTGTACTCATCCACCAGGTCAATTTGCCGTTGTATGATGGCTTTTACGCGCCGGTAGTAGACAATTGTGTTGCGGACCTTTTGCAGTTCTTCATAATACTTGGCGTATTGCTCGCGTTGTTTGTCTACCCAATTGCCGATTTCATTGAGTTTCAGTTTGGAGAGCGTATTCTCTACGGCGCGTTGCGCGTTTTGCAGGCCGATGGTTTTGTTTTGCAGCCGCTGCACCTTAAGGTCGATGGCTTTAATAATTTTTTTAGCTGCCGCTTTGACCACCACCCACACAATCGCGTGGCTGCGTTTGCTGGGCATAATGGTAAACAGGCATACAATTATGGATAACCAGATACACTTTTTCATTCGTACACATTTTCATTTGACACAATAAGTACCTGATGACCGTAGGGCGGTCACATATCGAAAAATAAGAAGCGGGAAATAGTGTGGTGTGAGCTTGGTAGGGAGTTGGTTAAATAAACAAGGTGTTCACTTGATCCATGCACGTATGCAAATAACCTATAGGGAGCGGCTGCATACGTGCATGGAGTATGATAAAGCGGGCGTAATTCAGGGAGCGGTGTTGGAACTCACTTTTTTAAACACTTCATTGGGAACGGATAGAGTGCTGTCTTTTAAATTCACCTTAAAGTCCAATCCCCGTTCGTTGATGGTTAATTTGTCATCATCAGGGAAATAGAAGCCGGTATAGTTATCTGTTTTAACGGAAGGCGACTGCGTTTGACCGTCAACGATACGGGTAATGTTCGCAATTCTGTTGATGGATACCTGCCCGGTCTTTTCATTAAACAGGGTAATGAAGTACTGATCCTTTACAATGGCGTGGTCTGTTTTATCATACCGCACGTATTCGCCTTCAATCGCTTTCAGATTGCCTTTGCTGGCGCACCCATAAAAGCTTCCTAACACGGTGGTAACAGAAACAATAGTTAAAAGCATTTTTCTCATGGTGAAATTGTTTATCCCTGAATTTACTAAAAAGCACCCGGTTTTTACGCTGTTTTCCTGTCTTTTATGAGTGCTTCAATACCGGCCTCCATACTGCCGTGCCGCTCTGCATAATCCAGCACCATCACCCGTTCCGTGCCTTCGGTTGTGTAGGAAAAATATTCTTCCGGACACAATTCGTTTTTATACACTTTCATGATTTGACCGCCAATGTCGATAAATATTTCGCGGTTATCTTTGTTCACGGAAAGCAGTATATTTTTTCCCTTCTCGCTCATGCCCAACACGTCTTGCAGCTTGTCGAACTTGTTAACAAACTTGCGCATGTCCATGAGGATCTTTATATCCGCATTGTTGATAATCGCATCTTTGATGATGGGCGATGAAATCAGGTCGTCGAGTTCCTGGGTGATAACAATGGGTACGCCGTTGAATTTACGGATGGTTTTAAAGGCGTATTTCAAAAATTCCGCCATACCGGACTTGGCGATGGCTTTCCAGGCTTCATCAATGGTTAGCACTTTGCGCACGCCTTTTAGATTACGCATTTTACTAATAAATAATTCAATTATTATCAATGCAATAACCGGAAAAAGTATAGGATGATCCTTGACGTTATCCAGTTCAAAAACCACGAACGGCTGATTAAAAGCGTCCAGTTTTTCTGTGGCATTGAGTAGATAATCGAACTCGCCTCCTTTATAAAATGGCCTCAGTACGTACAGGAAATTATTTACGTCAAAATCGCGGTCTTTTACATTGAAGGCTTTCAGTTCCTGGGTGTAAATGGTTTCCAGGTATTCGTAAAAGCTGTTGAAGCACGCAAAGATGTCGGGGTACTTTTCCAGATGGAGGTAATACCCTTGCAGCGCATTGGATAAGGCCACATATTCGCTGCGGTTAAAATTTTCATTGTCCTGCTTCCAAAGGGCTACCAGCAGGCTTTTCAGGCTTTCTTTTTTTTCAGTATCCAGCGTGGCGCTTTCGGTAAGATAAAATGGATTGAACTTGATGGGGTTACTTTCTTCATAAGTGAAGTAGTATCCTTTTACCAGTTCGCACAACCCTTTGTAGCTACCCCCAATATCGACCGTAACGCAGTGGGCGCCCTGATCGAACAAGGTGCGTAAAATATGGTTGACGGTCATGCTTTTGCCGCCGCCGCTGGTGCCGCAAACGAGTGTTCCCATGTTACTGGTTACTCCTGCTTTACGAGGCCCGTTGTAGAGGTCCACATATACCGGGCGGCCGGATAGCCGGTCGGAGAAGCGGATGCCGTCTTGCGGAGAGGCGGAACGATACGCTGTTTCCATGTTGAGAAAACAGATAGCTTGCTCGGCAAACGTGTCCAGCATGTCATTTATCGGGCAATCGGCTGCGTTGCCCGGCAGGCAGGCCCAAAAAACCTGTGGGGCTCCATGAACCTCCTGCCTGGGTGTACCATCCATCTGTGCAATAGCAGCAGATACCTGGTTACGCAGCTCGCCCAACTGTTCCCTGTTCTCCGTCCACACAATCAAATTAAAATGCGCTTTTACCGGCTGGCGTTGTTCGCTGACGGCTTCATTCAAGAAAGCGTTGGTCGCTTCCATGCTGTAGGCATTTTCACGGCTGTAAGCAGCCAGTGATTGGAGGCGCCGGCGTTTGCTTTCCAATTGCTTTAAGGTCTTTTGCGTATCCTCAATAGTAATTACCTGGTTGTAGATATGATCGCAGGAAAGCAACTGGCCGACAGGTGCGGCGAAGCCGATGGGAAAGCGCGTTTTGTCGGTGGAATACTTGTCATATACCATTTTGCTGCCGCATACACCTGGCAAATCCTCTACATCACTTAGTGCATACATATTGCAATACCGGTCACCTATTTTCCATTCTGGTTTAAAGGTCACGTCGCGGATCATAGGTTCTTCTGCTTCGGAAATCAAAAAGCAGTAGCGTTCCAGTAAGCCAGGATATTCCGCGGTACCGGCCAGTGCATCATCTTTTATGCGTTCCACTTTGATAAAACCGCCTTCTGACAGCAGCTTTTGAAATTGACTGGCTTTGTCCACAAAATCGCCGAGTGCTTTGAGATTAGCCGGATGTGCATGCAGCAACGGGCGCAGCAGGTTGGAAAACATCGAGCTGGCAGGCTTTCGGTTAGGGGCTTTTCGCGTAAGCATCAAATAGCAGGAATGTGCCAGGAACTGCCTTCCCGTAAAATAAACATTGCTTTTTTGAGCCAGGAACGTTTGTGCCGGTTGGTCCTGCGGTGGCTGGTATGCTTGCTTGCAGAACCAATCTTGTTTATGGATAATAGTGCCTGCCGGAAGCACCTTCAACGCTTTTAACCAAATCTGATGGAGGGTATCGTACTCGGTACTCGAGAGCGTGAAGATCTCCGGCAGGTCAAGTTTAAAGGCACAAGTCACATCCCCATGTTTGGAAAGGATCAAATCACTTTCCACTTTATAGATGGGCAGCACTTTTTCAAGTGACAGCGTTTTGGACGTTTCTTCTTTTAAATGCAATAAGAGGGCGGCCAGGGCCACCAATGCACACGCTACAACTACAATCATCACTTCTTATTTTTCAATATGTCAAAGAACATTTTTCTAGTTCGGCATGTAATAGCAGGAGTAACCTGCCGGTAGCCGGCGAGCTTCATCAAGCCGTGCTGGCCGTACTTATGTGAGAACCGGGATACCCATGAGAAGAGCACTATACCCAACAGCAACACTCCCAGAATCAACACATAAGTAGGCACTCCTGCTACATAGCATACCGCAAAGACGATCAACAAGCCGACTAATCCAGCCGCGAGATAGGCCAGGTACTGTGCCTTGATGCCCTTTAATTCAATTGCTTTGTTGATGCCTTTGTTGATGGTAAACACCCCCGTCATCACGTTTTCATTTTCACGTTGCCAGTATTCTTTGTAGGTGGTCCGACGTTAATACTGCTTTAATCTCAATACAAACGATAGATTGTTACACACCAAAAAATCCTTTCAGTACAGTTGCCACAACAACCAGGAAAATACAGGAGCCAAACCACGCACTTGCCACTTTGCCGGTATCCTGATCGCCGGAGTTCCACTTGTTGAAGACCTTCACAGCGCCCACCAAACCAACGATAGCGCCGATGGCGTAGACCAAATTGACGGCGGTGCTGAAATAGCCTTTAACTTGCGTCTCTGCGGCAGTGATACCGGCATTACCATTGCCGCCGGCCTGGGCAAACACATCGGCGCAATTCATCAGCAGCGCCATTACCAAAACAGTTAGGACAATATTTTCCCTGGAGAAGCGCCGGCTTCTCAAAAATTTTACAACATCACTTTTCATTCTACACTATTTTATATTTCTGAATTACACAAAGGGGCAATACCGCGCACTACTAGCGCCATACGCCGGTTAACGTATCGGCAGGCAACTCCATATCGAGATAGTCTTTTACACATTTTTCGGTATGGGTAATGATGGCTTTGCGGTAGGGTTCATTATGCAAAGCGGGATAACTGGCAACCAGTTGTTGCAGCTGCGGGCGCAGCGTGTGCCAGTCGTTGCGGTCGGATTGACTGACCATTTCCTGAATTTCGTCCGCCAGTGTTTCCAGCAGATCAAATAATTCTTCTTCCGCGGAAATGACCTGTTTTGATGTTTGTACAGATTCATCAACAGGCAGGGGTACCGCCGCCGGTTCTTCGGTGTCCTGTGGTTGCCATACCCGTTTACGGGTAGACAAAACAGGAAGCTGCCCGGCCGATGAATTGCCCTTCCCCGCTTTTTTGCCGAACACCACAACGAGCAATACATAATAAACGGCCAGGGCAGCACCTGTAATGAGTATAAATTGGGACCATGAAATATTTTCCAGCATAACGATCATATTTGATGTAAAAAATTTTATTGGTTCATTTACATCACAAATATGCGGTTGCAGGAGAGTGGTTTCCTTACACCAAGGCTGTTAGCTGTAAGATTTAGTTCCTCGGATTTTCGTCTGTGTCATCCATTCGTCGGATAAGATTTTCTTTTAGCTTATCCATAAATTGAGTACGATTTTTTTTTCTAATGCGAATGCCCTGGAATACCCTGTAGTAGTTTCCGAGGTCAATGTTGAGCGTTGTTTCCAACCATGTAGCGATCTGTCGCACATCTAGGTATTCATCGTTGTTGAACAACCGTGAGGAATGCAAGGCATATAGAAGCTCGATCAGGTCAGACTTTGAGCCGGTCCAACGGAGTATCGTTTTGGGCTTATTAGTGTCGGTTCGCATTGGGTGATTTCGCAGCACTGCAATTTTCTGGTCAATATAAGATTGGGTAAGTTCAAGAGATTGAATTTTGGAAAATGGATACGTGCCATAGCTGGTAAAGCGTAGATCCAATACAACGGGGCAGAAAATAGTTGGCAATCCATTGCTGGTTTGCCTTAGGAAATAATGCTCATCCAAATGGCTGGCACCACTGCGGTAGTATAGTATCCAGTCAGCATTTTGTTCAAAGTAAAAAGCCAGGCGCTTAACTTCTTTTTCCAGAATTTTTAACTGGTTTTCTTTTCCCGGCGGCATACGTGTTTCAATCTTATGAATCCGTGTGAAATGAAGATAAAGCGCATAAAACCTCGGGAGCTCATTTTTAAAGAAATTAATTTCTTCAAAAGGGTCTTTAAAGCCATTTTTGAGGATGAGGTCCTTTAATTCTGAGAGAGCTGTTTGTGTTAGGGAAATAGATCGGTTAATACAGGCAATGGTTCCCTGGTCTGTTGATTGTTCGAGGTCCAGTTTTTCCCGAAGAGCTTTCCAAATAAGATTGACGATTTCCATAGTTTTTCTTTTTGTGGTTATCATTGCAGTAGAGTAATCATCGTGAGCCATTTTTCTACATTGGATAATTCAAGCATTATCATGGAACATTCCGTTCATTTATAGGCATAACAACAAATAGTAAATACCAAATGGATTAAATTCTTTCTTTAGTATGGCATTTCATTGAATGATAACATATATAATTATATTTTATACCACATAGACTTTTAGCGGATTGGCAGCTGAATACTAAAGACCCTGCCCTCACCTAGAACACTGTCTGCATTTGCACTTAAGTTTTCCGCAGGAGTAGTAATCATTTGGATCAGCTCCTTACGGAACTCCTGATTTTCTTCCGGACTATCATTTAGCAGTCGGACGGCTGTTGTAATTGCATTAATCGGGGTGCGAATTTCATGTAATGCTCCATGAAATATGTCTTTCAGCATTTCATCAGTTGATCGGATATTGTTTTCAAGTGTCATAACAAGAATTGAAATTTTAGCAAAGGTTTTTGCTAAACATCGCAAAAACAATAAGGCTATTGTACTATTTTCTTACGTCGAATGGAGTATTGTGCCGTACCATAGCGGTTTACAGCACAGTATGAAATGAAAGGGGGGCTATCTATTGGGAAGAATAGGAGAAGAAATAATACTTTACCCCTGCAATTTTTTAATCAACTGTAACTTATTGTTGACGGAGAGTTTGTCATAAATATTTTGGGCATGTTTTTTTACTGTTAGAGTAGAGATGTACAGTAATTCAGCTATTTCCTTGTAGGCTCGTCCTTCACAGATTGCCTTTGCTACTTCGATTTCTCTGGAGGTAAGGTTGTAGGATTTGAAATTTTTCTCAATTCTACTCAATAAATCTTCTGTGAGATTATCAGATGGCCGTCCCAGCCCCTTCAAAGCGTTATCTACGAGCACGCGCTTTAAACTGACCGATTTTTTAATAATCGCGTCCACTTTTAACACTAACTCCTCACTCCTAAAGGGTTTAGATATAAATTCAACCGCCCCTGCTCTCAGCGCTCGCGTTTTGTCGTTATTAGAATTTTTAGCTGATATAAGTAAAACGGGGATGTGCGCATATTCAGATGATTTTCCTATAATCTCGGTAAACTTTAGGCCGTCAAGTTGTTCCATCATCACATCAGATATAATCAGATCCGGTAGGACAGTATAAGTTCTCAGCTTTTCGAATGCCTCTGCACCGTTGACCGCCCAAAGAACATTGTATTTACCTGTTAATTTCTTCCGTAAGTAGTCGGTCATAGTAATATTATCCTCTATAAGCAATACGGTTTGCTTAGAATTGTTATATGGCAGAGTATCCGGAAGCTTCACTGTATCAAAATTATATACCGGATTTAAAACATGTTTTTCTACATGTTCATTAGCTTCCGGAATGTAAGCGTGCAAACATACTGTAAACCTGGAGCCGGAACTTTGACCAGGTACCGGGCTTTCAACATTGATGCTACCATTCAGCCCTAGTATAGTTTTTTTTACAATTGGTAACCCTAGTCCGATTCCTTCGTTATTACTTTTACGGCCGATCTGGTAATAGGGTTCAAAAATTTTGTCCTGTTGCCCAGCTGCAATTCCAATACCTGTATCGGATACTTCAAACAACACTTTACTATTTTCAGTCCTTAATATAACTTTTATAGTCCCGCCTGTTTCGGTAAATTTTACCGCATTTTGGATGAGATTATTAATTATACCCTGTAAGGCAACCGGATCAGCTTTCATGAATATATTGGGTTGCAATTGCGCCTCCACTGTAATACCTCTACTACCGCACCAATCTGAAAAAAAACTCAGATGATCTAGTACCAGCTGACTAAAATTTGTAATCTTGTCATGATTGTAGTAATCGAAGCCTTTTTGAAAACGTTCCAGATCAAACAGATTATTAACATTCTGAATTAGTTTCCCAATATTGTTTTTGACTATTACCAAATCTTCCCTATTGCTGTATTGACTGAAACGTTCCTCAACAATATTGTTGATAATGGTTAGGGGCGTTTTGGTTTCATGCACAAGGTTCACGAATGTATTAGTTCGTTGTTCATTGGCCATTTCAAGCTGTTGAGTTCTTTCCTTCACCTTGTCAGCAAGGCTTTTATTTAACAGCTGCAGTTGAAAATATTCCTCTCTTTGCTCCATTATCATTTTTCGGATATACAGTACGGTAACAACTAAAAAGCCTACATTAGTTACTGTAGCTTCCGTGGCCTGTCCTAAATCAAAGTAAATTACCACAGGAAGCGACGCCCAGGGAATTACAGCTGCATATACTCCTAATATTTCCGAAAGTTCACTACCAGCTGGTGTTTCCTTATACTTGATCCATACAGATTTGGTGATTGCCCAAACGAGAGATATGGTATAGATGAAAGGAATTATTAACCCATAATCCTTTGCCCACTGAAGGTTCTGTGTAATAGAGTAGGCTATTACGAAGAATGTAAAATAAGGAAGTAGTAAAAAAAGAAATATTCCATAAATTGCATGGAACCTCAATTTCTTTAATCCCAATGCTTTATATAAATAAAAAGGGAAATACGAAGCCATTAAAAAACCACAACCATAGGCAATAATATTCTGGACTGTTACAGGAATCCTTATGTTCGGATCTGGAAACAGCCCTCCTGCTATATTATAAAATATCAAAGACAATAATAATATAAGATATCTCTTTCGGCTCTGGTCGCTCGGGCGTAAAAGAAAAAATGTCAGCTGGAATAAAAGCAGGATGCATTCAACAGCTGTAAAAATAAAAGTAACCACGTGCATTTCTGTCCCGGGAATCAACATATAGCGTGATGGGTTGGATCTTTCTTCAAAAAATAGAGCTGGTATGATGGAAGATCAATTTTCTTGTAGACATTGAAATCAAAACGCTCATACAATGGAAGATTTTTTAATGTCGAAGTTTCTAAATAAACAGGCAAGCTATTCAGGCTGAGGGTCTGCCGTAATAATGAAGAACCGATACCGAGTCCCTGGTGGGAGGGTTGAACACCCAAATACCAGAGGTAGCGCATCCGATGCTTAGGATGGTGCTTTTTCACAAGATTTTCACGATATAAAACCTTTCTCAAATTAGGTAACCCGATGGCACAAATAGCTAACTTTAAATCCCAAAACAGTGTTTTAAGGGTTGTTTTTTTCCTTTCAGTATCTAAAAAAAGAATACAGCCAACGTCATCATCTGACAAGTATATTTCGCCAGAGTGATAACAAAGGTTGAATGAATACTCCATTAATCTTCTGATTCGCTTTTTCTTCCTTCCTACAGCGTAATTCACGCTTTTATTGTTGCAAAAAGCCTGAGTAAGAATATCAACTACAATAGATTGGTCTGAATACGTCGCTTTCTTCATAAAAACATGGTCCGGGTTCCTTGGGTTATATAATTAATTTTTACAATAATTAGGCTGGGTAAGATCCTACTGTGCGAAAATTAAATTACATATAAAAAATGGAATGGGGAAAATCGATTCTTCGTCAGACGAAACTTTTTTGTTCTAGTGTGATAGTAATTCATATTCCTTTCACAGCAGATTTACCTGTTGTTACTTTATAGTTTATTATTATATATAATTATGTATTCATTTATTATCTTTTACATCTGTAGCCATTTTTAAAAGGTTACTTTCTTGTCTACGCTTTAATAAATATCAGATGGGCTAAATCAGGATCGTTTTTAATTCTTTCAATTTCGGTTCCCACCAAATCAATTATATCATTCTTAATCAGAATGTAATTATTCTGCAAATCCATATCTGTCACCTTACTACAAGGTAATTGTTTATATTTCGATTCTTCGGATTTAATTGCTTCGTGATCGTTTTGTATTGCCGTATGGAATGCTTTATACTTTATAACTTGATCTGGATTGTCTGCTAGAATACCGACAAACTCTCCTGCAGAGAGAGTTGAAATTTTGGATGCAGGAACAGCAAAATCTAGTTGGGTATTACGGCTTATGCTTGTGTCCTGCCGGTTGATCGAAATACTTTCTCGCGTCTGAACGATCTTCCCAATTGCTTCACTCACGGCTTTTGCAGTATCTCCAATGGCTTGGCCGCAAATTATGTTGCCTGCCAGATTAAAGATTACATCCGCTTGCTCACGCCCATATGATTTACGCAATTGTGCAATATTCTGAATTGCCAGGTAACAAAAAATCCTATATCCTCTCGAAATAGCCAGAAAATTCTCAATGCCATTCGCATACAGGCTTGAAAATTCATCTGCAATAATACAACACTTCTCCATGCCTTTTTTAGGCAGAATGCGAAATACACGGTTAAGATAGAGAGAAATTACAGCACCATAAATTTGTGTTTTTTCAGGGTTGTTTGCTAGTACTACAATCTTAGGATCATCAGGATTATTTATATCAAGTGTGAAGTCACTGGCGCCAAGTACGTAATACAACAAAGGTGAAGCTAATCGGGCAAGTGCAATTTTTGCAGATGCGATCTGTCCTTCCAGTTGTTCCATTGCTCGGTTCATGTAAGCAGAAATGAACGGATTTATAAGTACCTCTATTTCAGGCTCGGTGGAAAGAATAGGGAAAAGATCGTCGTAATCAGCCTGCATTAGCTCAATAGCATGCGGAAGGGTGCAAAATTTTCCGCCCTTGAATTTTTTCAGGAACCAAATAATCGCGGTGAGAAAATTTATTGGGCTCTCTACGAAAAAATCCCCAGTTTTCTGTAACCATTGCATATTTAAACCGAGAAGAATGGTACGGGCACTTTCGCTGGCATCGGTAATATCTCGCATAGTAGAAGGTTCAAGAGGGTTACACCTGTCAATGGGGTTATCAAAATTGACAATTAAAAAACGCGGCTTTTTTCTGTACAGATGCCCAGCTTTCAACCATGAGTTATAGGCAATAACTGCAAGGTCATCGTACTTGAAGTCATATAGCAGCATGCCGGGAAAATTCTTCCGTTCAATTTTCTGCTTGATAATATTGCGAATCAGGAAATAGGTCTTTCCGGCACCTGGGCCGCCGATAATGAGCACCATGCGTGCGCCGTTAATGATGTTCAGCCACATCTTGCGCACCTGGCCTCTGTATTGATATTTGCCAGGAAGATTTACACTGAACGGGTTTTCAAGCAAGCGTTCTTCCTGTGGAAAGGTTTCATTTTCCTCATTGAAAATATCGCCACCAAGTTTAACTTTTATCAGCCTGGATAACCTGGCAGCACCCGTAAGAAACAATACAAACCCAATGGTTGTAACCGATATGTAGGCAACAGCAGTTATGTCAACTGTAAAACCTATCGTTAGCAAAAAATAACTTGCAAAGAAAATGGCTACACCAAAAAAAATATAGGCGACCACTTGCCCTGGTCGGATTGTTTCATCTTTTTTTCCTTTGCTTCCAAAAACAGATAACAGCAACAGTAATAAAGCAAAACCTTTCGTGATGTGGAGATCGGAAAACAAACCCGTCTTCCCCAAATTAAGAAGGACGTTTTTAACCGGTGCCGCCGTTAATCCCCACAGCTCAAATGCTGTGTAACAAAACACATAGAAGTGAAGTATCAACATTACGATACTTCCTTTGCGCATAAAATCGGTGATGGCCCGAAGCCCTTGTTCATTTTCTCCACTACTCATAACACACATTTTAAAGGCTCAATAATTAGGAGGGACGGCGCCGCTTCCTTTTTCTCTTACTTTCCCGCAGCCAGTGAGCATCAACCGGATCTGGATCGACCGGCTGGAAAAGATTGGTAAAGAATTGATAGATTGATGGCAACAATACCAGGGGAGTTATCGGAGGTTTGGAAATATCCACAGAAAATTTGTCCGTGTGATGGCGGAGAAATTTTTCAATCTCGGAGGCACTTTTTACCGAATAATTATTTGCTCGCAGATAGTGGGATATTTTTGCAGGGACCGAATGGTAACCCGAAGCCGGTAGTTGAAAATGGCCCGATTGAAAACCACGAGCATTAATACCACTGGTGGGTTGGATCAACAAACCTTTGGCAGCCCATTCTGCCAGTACGTTTTTAAATCCTTTGTTAAAATCAGTTCCAGCTATGATCGATTCACTGAACTGGGCGTTGAAATGTTGCTCTTTTGCTTCATGCAGATACGGCCGGTCGAGCCGGTCTAGTATCCTTTTGCAGGAATATTCCCGGTCAACATCGCTCCCCTTGAATACACAACCGCGCTTATTATCGATAAAGGTTAGCGCATAAAATCTGCCTTCGGCATTACTCCGAAATACAGCGTTGATGTGCTTTTCCGAGAGCAGGCGAATAAACTCTGAACGGTTGTCCGATCTCCTTAACGCTTCTTCAATATCCTCCTTCAAACCGGATCGATACTTCTTCCGCCCTTGTTCTCCTTTCTCTGCGAGGGCTTCTATGTGAGAAAGCTGCGCTTTGAAATAAAACTTACTGGCTTTTATAGGGATGCCGACTTTCTGGCCGCTGGCATCTCGCATTGCGTAAACTAGCCCCTTGTGATTCTTCATTCTACTACCCGGCGAACCAGCATCAGCAAAGATATTAAATTGTTTCAGCACGGCATTTAACTCAGCCAACGATCCGAAATCATAGTTGGAAAGAACAGAATACAGCACCTTGCCAATAGCTGCTTTGGTTTCTTTTAAACCATACTCCACTTTCGTAAGGTCAATTGGCTTAATGGCGTGTAACATTTTCGGCTGCACTTTGTCGGCAGCGACCAAATTATGCCGACGTTCAATTTCCCGACAGGCTGCAAACGATTCTTTGCGGCCAAGATTATGCAGGTTCTTTTGTTTACCGTTAGGCAGGATAGCCGTAGTAACAATATGAATGTGCGGGTGCGCCACATCGGAATGCCGATAGACCAGGTATGGTTGTTCTTCCAGGCCGATCAATTTCATGTATTCGGCTGCCAATTTCAGGAACAGCTCATTTGAAATGTTTTCCGATGGATCGAGATTGATAGAAATATGAATGCACTTATGTTCAACGGTTCCGTTTAAATCTGCGCGATGTTGAAGCCTGCCTAATTTTTCGGCAAACGTTAGCTTGTCGGCATCCTTGTGGTACAATCCGGCGCCGATAAGCGCGGCCTTTCCTTCCTTTACTTTGTTTTCGTTATAATTCAACGCGCCGCGGATATTAGGGCCGCTTTCTATTTTCCCAACCACTGTTCACCGAGTTGATCGATCTTTTCCTGGAAGCTGCCAATCTTGCTCAATAGTTCTTTTTGCAGGTTCTCCGCTACCGGAAGCCAGGTAAAAACTTCCGGTCCGGGTGGAACACTGTTGATCCTCTTTACCACTTGGTTAAAATTATTTCCTAGCGAATTAAGATCGTTCCGGTAAAGAATAAGAATGGTCATCAGATCGTCCAAAGACTGATTTCGTTGCCTGACGGTAACCGGTTTATCAAACAATACATTGCGAACATATTCGCTTATTTTCTGGCAAGTAGTGGTTTGCAGCTTACCATGTAACAAGGCAAATTCTTGTTCAGTAAGGCGGATATTACACCAATACTTACGCTGGTTTGGTTTACTTTCAATACTCTTTTCCATACACACTAAACCATTTTTGGGTGACTAAAAAACGCGAGTTCCGAGCGTTATTTCCCGCCATTGGTAGCCGACTTTGGAGGCTACCAACAAGTTCGTTGTGTAACAACGATACAACTTGCTGGATGCGAATAAAGGCAGCCGGAATTGGAAATAACGCGGAATTGCGAACGCTGTTATTACTTAATTTTTCAGAAAATATTGGCTTATATTTTATTTCTGGATTGGTTTTCCGTTGATTTTACGCACATCTTATCTTTCTTCTTATGCTCCTTTCGGTACGCCTTTTTCAGATCTTCGTAATACTGCTTGGCAATGAAAGCGGATACATGAAGTACAGAAAGATCGCCGCATTTTCTTAAGCCTTCCTGGTATCTGTTGGCAATAAATTGAACAATATTTCCCGTATCCCATTCACAGTTTTTATTACGGTAACGCCATTCACCTCTTATATTTGCGATCTCAATTAGTTCCGCTCCCTTTTGAAAAGTAGAATCGTTGATGCGCTTATAGTTATCATCCGATAACACTACCGGGAATAAGTTGGTGTGTGAAATATTGGAAATGACTTCGGCCAGCCGTTTTAACCCATTAAGGTCTGTTACATATAAACTGTTATCAAACATAACCGGAGAGTTTATTGTTACACATGTTTTTTTTACAACTTCCGCCTGCTGGAAATCGGTGTTGGCGGCGAACTAACTACTCTTGTTTTCTGCAAATTTTCACGCTTCACCATTATAGGTATTTGCCCGGAATGTGGAAGTTCTTTATTGGACGTAATGGGTATTGACGTTACTTTTCCATTGAATTCGAGGGTAAGTTGATCTATAGATAAATTCCCATTTTCAAGATCAATGCGATAGGATAACTTAATGTTAACCGGATTTTCAAGTTTAGTTTCATACCATCCCATCGCATCCACAGTGAAATCAGTAGGGTAACCAAAGCGCAACGCTTCGTTGACAGCGGTTGATAATTTAGTTTGAAATTCCCGGAAAAGTAGACCCTCAATGTTGGGATTGCATAAATCTTTTTCCCGGCATCCTTTATCCCACAGCAAAGCCAAGTGGGTATCCAGAATATGATAATATTCGCTCATGGTTCATCATTTTCTTACACCCTTTGCTTTGAAAATTGCAGGGCTGGCAATATCGGCCTGACGAACGTTGTCTTTTAATTCCATCCAAAGCCGGATCATCAAATCGGCAATTTCTATCAGTTCATCTTTTGAAAGCTGGTAGATGTTTATAACCTTTCCGGCCGAATCCACGAAGAAAACATTCCGGGAATAATAGTCTGAAAGTTCAAGTGTCCTCGTAATGGAAATAATACCGCCGGGTGCTGTAATTTCCCTGCCGTTTGAGAAAACGATGGTGTCTTTTTTTACGATTGCCATAGCTATAATTTTTTGCGCATGGAAGTGATGGATTTTTGCTGTTGCCTTTTTTTACGAATTAATGGGTAACGCTCGATTACATTTTTTGCCATGTCGAGTAGTGCAAAATGGCTGTACCGTTTACCCTCACCCTGCTTACTTAACAGCATTCTCATATAATCTTTTGATTGCTGCGCATCAGCAACCGGATAGTCAATTGTGAATGGCTCGCTAAACTTTTTTGATTCTAACCGATAGCGTAAATACATACTGAATAAATTTATGGTGATGAATGTTACAGTCCTTTTCTACGTCCGGGGTTATCAGGCTTGACTATTCGGGGGGGCATTCTTAGTTAACTGCTTGTGAGAAAGTTTCTCCGTAACAGTTGCCGGGAGGTTGGTATTGAATAACGCATCTCCTTCTTTCATAAGCGGAATAACTTCTGCTTCGAGGGTTCTTTTGAGAAAGTCCTCACCCCCTTGACTTTTCATAAAATGGGAGATCGGCTTTTTAAACTCCAGCCACTGGCGAACACCATTTTGACCAAACACAAAGCCTCGCAACAGCATACGACTGAGTTCCTTTTTGTTGTATAAATCGTATGATAGCTCGGATATACGATGTTCCAGGCTTTGTTCAATCAATAATAGATCTTCGCCCGGATCAGCAAGATTAATAGGTGGAAGGCTTTTAAAGTATGCTTCGGCATCCTGAATCAATTTTTTACCTTCGGGGGAATAACCTTCATAGGAACAGGAGCCTCCATTTCCATCATTACTGGCGGCGCCTGCACGTTTGCTATTGATAAATAGGTCGGCGTGAAATTGAATGCTGTCCTCATATTGAGGAACACGCATCTTAATATTTTTAAGCTCTACTTTCATAATTCAAGATTTATTTGTTGGATACACTTAAAAATTTGGTAGGCGACCTGGGGAACAATGGCATTGCCAAATGCTTTTATTTGTTTTCTAACCAGAGGGAGGGATACCCCATCAAATACCCGTATAAATCCGGGTTGGGATAAGAATAATCCCTCGACTTCGGATATATGGCCAACCGGGAACCATGTATGTAGTTGCGCAAATAAGTCCGCTTCCTTATGGCCCAACGGGTGCTGGTCCCCCGAACGTCGCCCGCCATTGGTGTAGGCCAAAAACCAAACGCGATCTCGTCGGTGCCAGGCACCCACGGCGCAAGCTGGAATGATAATCGGGATGACGGAATATCCCACGTGTTCAAAATCCTGGCAGATGGTATCGATGATATATCGTTGTCGGCTGTAGTGGATTTGATCTTCCACCCAAAGAGCTCTTTGGTGCGCCATTCCAGTAGGGCTTTCTGCGTGTACCAGGCTGGTGATACCAGCAACATTTTCACCAACAACCCAAGTGGGTCGGATCTGGTTAATAATTCGGAGCATATGAGGCCAGAGGTAACGGTCATCTGAATCGCCTTTTCTTTTTCCGGCAAGGCTGAAAGGCTGACAGGGAAAGCCGGCAGAAATAACATCAATTGTTCCGTCATACTGTGTTGTATTAAATTGTGTAACGTCTTTAAATCGGTTGGTTTCAGGAAACTGAACAGCAAGTACCTGCCGACAAAAAGGGTCAATTTCGACCTGAAAAACATTTTCCCAACTTACCCATCTGGCAGCAAGGTCAAAGCCACCGATGCCGCTGAATAAACTTCCATGTCGCATAAACAACTTCACTTTTCATTTCACTAATGCGTACTTATTTATAGGATCACTATCATGACCAACCTTCGCAGGCGTTGACGCAGCCAGCATCTTCTTTATCAAGTTCGTTTTGAAATAGCTGTATCTGCGAGCAGGAAATTTCTTCCCGGCTTTCATAAGGGGCACACCGGAAGGGCTGTTGTGATTGTTCAATTAATTCGTCACGGTAAAACGCAGCGGTGGTTTGATACGGGATTACACAGGCTACCTTGTGGTACAAGATTTTCATACTTTTTCTCCTTCGCTGCCCACCACGCCGCTAGATGCGGATTGTCCTGTAAGATGGTGAGCAGCTTCCGTTTGCTTTTCTTCCAGCATAAATCACAAGTACCTTCGTAGCTGGAAAGCCGGAGATCAAATTCTTGCTTAGACCAGAAAATATTAATATCCTGGCTCGTGGTCGGAATCATGTTTACCAATGGATAAACTATTCGCTGGCGCTCTGCTTCCTTCCAGTTGATACGTCTGCGTTCGTCGGTACGGATGCCGATGGCGGTCGAATATTTTTTCCAGCCAATCGACCGCGCATACGCACGGATGGCATATGCTTTCAGCTCACGGGAACATTTAGGTGCTCCCATATTCGGGATACCATGCTTTTTTATGAATGCCTCGAAGGGTTCCCCATTCCTGGAGGCCGTCGCAAAATCAACTACACGCGCTGAAACCCCTTTACCCGGCTCATATATTGGCTGGCTCTCTATCCAAACCAGATGAAATTGGAAACGGCTGTCACATTCCTGTACAAAAGAAAGTGTTTCTTCCCGCTCCTTACCGGTGTTGGCAAAAACCACTATCATATCATATTCGTCTTGTTTGTTGGTAAGTAACCATCGCGTCATAAAAGCACTCGTCCGACCACCAGAAAAACTAATCAGCATCTTCTTTTTCATACACACTTTGTTTACGTTTTGCACTATCATTGGCTACCGCCAATGGAGTTTTCTTAGCCATTCCCACAGGAATAAGATCTTTCTGACATTGGCTTGGGGGCGACCTCACCGATAACAGCGGATGGATTTTTTTAGGAGCGGCCGGGCTTTCTCAAAAGATTTTACCCAGTTGAAGGCTAGCACTTTCCAATTACGTACAGGCTCCCGCCCGCGCAGCATCCAGTTTCTTTTCTGATAGTACAGAAAGAAACACTCCGCATGTAGGGGAGTAAGCCCCATCATTACGAAGTACACGGTAACTGCGGTAAGATTGGGGCGAGATGGTAAACTGCGTTGTTTTGACATGCTCCATTGTTTTATGAAAGCAAAGGTGGTGTAACAATCATGCGATTTCTTACACCAGAAAATACAGGTGTAAGATTTATTGATTACAAGAGGTAGCAACCTGACCCTGGACGGAGGTGAGGTCAAAGTGGATAACCCAACGATGCCGGTATTGGCGAATGGAGAGAAGAGAATAGCTATATAAGTTTTTTTTTATTAAATTGCAAATAAAAGAGTAGTCTCGATGAGGTTTGCACCTTTTGATCTTTCAGCACTGAAAGAGGAATACGAAGAAAACTCTCCGGCAATGCAGGAGCTGAAGACAGTAATTACTGATGTATTGGCCGAAAAAACCTGGCGTTTCAAAAGTGAGCGCATTAAATCTAAATATCCTATATCCATTGCTGAGGGACGAATAGCTAACGATGGGTTTATCCAAAGCGGTTTTGACTGTGGGTTAAGTGATGCTCCAATAAACTTCTATGCATTATGGCAACAGACACCTGTTACATATGCCTTAGATGGCACGCTGTCCGATCTGATGGAGTATGTTCAAAAAATCAGACTGTTATTCGAGGTCGATGGAGCGATTAGGAACGGGGCTACGCTGGAGAGATTTAGACAATTTCTTTTCCTTGCAGTATATAAGCAAGGAAATTTCGATCCAGTAGAGCAACTGAACGACCTTAAAACAGATGATCCATCATATAGCCTTTTAAACGTATGTTTTCTTGAAAACGTAGACTTGTGGGATTATTCGTTTGTAAAGTTTTGGGAGACTGTTACAAAGTTCGCTGGAAATATCGGCCATCCCCATCACTCCTCATTTGATAGCCGCTGGTTAGCGATTTTCTCTGCGTTAGAGAAAGTTTTGGATAGCCAGATTGACTTTGCACTTGCCAGAAAAATTTTTGAGATTAACCTTGGCGATTCCCCAATAGGCAAAATTGCCGAGGCTGGACTTTTTTATCTAAGTAGAAAGGGAGAGATCAACAATGATGATCTAATTGGATACTTACAGGATCAACGGACTGTCAATGTAGGCATAATAATTTTGAACAGCCATTTATCTTATACCCTGAGTTTTACTACCCAGATCTGGGAAACAATGAAGAATGTGGAGCTGAAAAAGCCCCAGAGGGCGTTATCCTATCAACTCGGTGTTAACCTCCTGGAAAACACCGAAAGTTTGTCGGAACAACTTAAAGCCGAATTATACGAATATCTACTATTAGAAGGTGTCGAAGGAGATTTCGAGCAGACAAGGGCTGTATTTTATGCCCTTAGGAAAAATTTGAAGCAAAAAGGAATAGGTGAAGCTCTGATTAAAAGGTTAATTGCAGTAGACCCTTATCCTATCGAGTTTAACTCTCTAATAAGTGACTATTATTTTCACATAGATGATCTTGATGGCTTTTTCGCTTTCATCCGCACCTACTTAGGGGATGAAAACCACTTCTTTAAATTAACCCAGTTTAAGGGAATATGCGAGCTTTTTACCGTAAAGTATCCAGTGAGGTTCTGGCGTGGCATGGTGGAATTACTCATAGATGACGAGGGTAGATATAGAAAGGCGGGTGGACGCATGTTATCTCATATGCTCCATGAACAATCAGAACACATTTTCCCTGTGCCCCTTGAAGAACTGAACCCGTTGCAACAGTATAAGTTCATTGTAAGCGCCACTGTATATCCAATGTTTATGGACGAGAATTTGAAAGTTTTAGTACCATTTTTATTTTCAAAATCCCCCATTGTCGTTGAGCTAGCCCTCTGTAAGCTGGACCATATCGCTATCAGCTATGGTCCGGAGGCAATCAATAAGCTGCAGCCAATGATATCTAATCACCCTTTATCAACTGAAATTGTTGAAAGACTTAATAGTGTATTCACTGAGGATGCTAAGCGGATCGATCAAAAACAGCGAATTTTTGAATTCAATCCTCACGTCGGTTATGCGAACTTAATTCGCCCCTTTGCAGAATTTTATGCAAAGAAAAGCTCGAGGTCAATGAGTGAGGCCCAAAGGAAGCACGGAGGTATTTCCTCGTTCATAAAGCAAACTACCATCGGTCGCGGCGGGGGCGTTATTACTCACGATATGAAAATTATGCCTTTGAGTATGGTAGGGGCTTCATTTTCATTGCCGTCTTATATCTTTATCGATCCTATTGGTGATCAGGCGGAAATGTTTTTGTTTTATAAAAAAAATTGGTCAGAAGATTTTAAGGCATGGAAAGAAATAATATCATCGTCAGGGAATATTTAGAAACCTTAAAGGAAGATGGGGAGCTGGATCGCTTGCTTCCTCTACTTCTCATCAGTCGAGGGTGGAAAATTGTGAGAACCCCGCGCGAAGCAAAGGGTCAAAAGCAATTTGGTAAAGATATTGTTGCCTATGGAGTAGATCTGGATGGAGTTAAAAAAGCATTCTATATTGAAGTAAAGGGGCATTCCGATAAAGACATTACCGAGCAATCACTGATAAAACCAGATGGTTTATATCAATCGTTGTTGTCGGCTACTGTGGTAGATTTTAAAGATTATGGTATCCCTGCGTTAGAGAATTTGCCAATTAAGGTAATTTTTGTGCATAACGGTGCGTTGAAGCCATCGGCAGAGCATGAATACAATGGCATCATAACTAAACTTTTCGGTGATGGAAAAAAACAGTTCGAAAGGTGGAGTATCCATGAGCTAACGGACCTGTTCAGTGCCTATCTTTTCGGTGAATACCTATTAACAGATGACCAGCATCTCCAACTTTTTAAAAAGACACTTGCGCTTATAGATCAGCCCGAATATGATCTTCGTGACTATAAAATGCTGATCGATAAACTTCTTACTGGTGATTTGAAGCCTGGCCAACGTCAGTTTTACAAACTTTTTTCCACATTAAATCTGGTCTGTGTTATTCTTTGGGATAATGCCAGGCAGGTTAATAACTTATTGCATGCTCTCGACGGGGTTGCCTATACTGTCCTTAAAGCTTGGGGCTGGATATTACGCCAACAGTTGGTGAGAAAAAAGCCAGTTATTGGAATTTTTAAATCCTTGCTAATAATTCAGCGGGACCTCTTAGAGACATACATCACGAAAACACTTCCGGTGGCCCGTCAGAAGGATGGGCTATTTGCAGAGAGAGGGGGACCTTTTGAAGAAGTAGGGTATCCGTTGAGAAGCATGGATTATTTAGGTTGGTTAATTTATTACTATCAGCTTCAGCAAGCTGGTCCGGATTTCAACTATGAGTTGGAGGCTCAGCAGATGTACGGCCTGCAGCATTTTCAGAAAGGAGTTATCAGGGCAGTTATCGATAATAATATTGGATGCAAAACGCCCCTTTTGGATAGACATTCGCGACCGATAGTATTGGTAACCCTGTTTTTTATGAACAGCAAGGAGCTAACAGCGCATGAAGCCAATTGGTTACGGGGGTACATCATTGATATATATAATCGGATTGGTTTAATACACTCATTTAGAGGTCGACGCCCGGAGTTTTCTGATAATATTACTGCCCTTCTTGAATACGTGGGAACTGGCGAGAGGCCAAGCGATTATAATGATAAAGGCTCTATGTTGTTACAGGTTTTGTTGGAGTTCTTAGTTATTTTTAATGATGAGCCAAGTTATAACACTTGCCGCAGCGACATGCAAGGCATCGACCTGCAAACGGCTTATCCAAACTGGACAATGCCGGATGAGGTGGAGATAGGACTTTTTGAAGGAAATATCAGTGAATTGACGGCGGTCGACTCAAGCATTGCGTTACCAGAACAGTTCTTTGATTTTAAAAAGATGCTGGAAGCCAAACCCAATAATCCAATCTCCTATAAAACAGATGGGGCTGGGTTAGCGTTTTTGCGGTCACTCTCATATATATATTTTCACAATGATATCCCGCCGGATGAATGGCGAAAATTCATTGCGGCACCTCCACATTATTTTGGTGTTGATAAATCAGTGATAAGTAACGAACACCTAACAGTAACGTGAGTGTACCGAATTTGAAAACAATTGAATTATTTCGTACTTTTAATCTCGACAGGGAGATAGTTCTTCGAATATGTAGTATTTAAACGGTCGTTTTGCGTTGACACACGGTTGACACACTTTGACTACAACATATTGAAACCCAACTGGTTGAGATTCCAGTTCTGGGCACAAAATGGACAAATCGAGATTACTCTTGGTTTGTCCATTTTTATTTTTACCTAAACCCGCGTCCAGCGCGTATATTAGCATCACAGCTTCGTTGAGGCGGGCGGTTCGATAATGGCTTCCGTCAAAAGTGAGTTTTTCAGGAAAAATCGAACCAATAATGCTCCATCCCATAGAACCTTACTCTTCTGACAAATTGGTGATCGCATTTACAATCGAATCCTTAAAGTAAGTGGGGCGTATGCCTCTTAATTGTGTCGACACTGTCTACACAATTAAGGGGTTAATAAAGGCAATCTATTATTCTTTGAATGCGATAGCATGAGGAAGCGTTCGTTTTGGTTTTACTAAAACATAGCTGGCAACCCACGATTAGAGCTATACTTCAATCAGCTTTTATAGCTATCTGTGACTATTTTTTACGACCAGATTTACATACTTAATTGAGGGGCAGAGAAAATTGGCGCCGATTTTTCTTTTTTCAGCAGCAGCATGCATAAACCAGTCTGCCAATTGTTAAAGTAGATGCTCGTGAAAAGAAAAATTCATCCGGATAGGTAGATATAAAAAGCGGTTTATTTCTATTCGAGAAAACCAGCATTCCTGATTCTGTCCGCAATTTGCGTCCCAAGGTAGTCCTGCAATCTAGGGAACTTTGGCCATCTATAGTATGCATGCCAATAGCTAATTATTCTACTTTCTGTTTGCTGCCAAAATTTGGGATTTTCTTTCGTTAATCGACTAAAATTTTCAATATTCCTCTCTGTGATAAGCTTATCCAGTACTTCTAAAATTTCATAAACATATTCACCGAGGAGTTGTAAAGAGTAGGGTATTGTCCAGTATTCAGTTCTTTCACCTAGTGCTTCTAAACTCTTTTGCCTTATAAAGCCATCATGGTGTCTGATGTAAATGCAATTCAATATTGCCCTTTGAACATCCGTCAGCCTGCCAACAATTATCGAATCCGGCTCATCATAATAGATCCGGGACGGAATGAACAATTCATCTTCATCCAATTTAAATGTCTGTATCGGAAGCTGTTTGGAACTACCAAAGTATTGAGTGTGTTTGGGCAATATTTGCAGAATGGTTGCAACATCGCTTTTCAGAATTCGAGGGAAAGCATTAAGAAGTATATCTTTATTCATAGGTACTAATTTTCCCGAAACCTGTGTGATCGATCAAATTAAAATAGTAAAGGGTTAAGATAAAATTTCTACTTGAAGTTAAGAAATAGGAATTGTAAATTGACCTTTCCAACAGAACAAAAAGCATGCGCATTGCTCTTTAATTTAATTGAAAAGAAAGTCTGGATATCTTTCGGTCTGATCCATCGACCTATTAACGATATTCAATTTAAAGATTATCTAGTACTAAATTATCTTGTAAGCAACAGGCAAATATAAATGTGAATAAAGTCAAGAAAGCATTAGTCTTAGTTGTTTTAATTATAGACTTTCGTTTTATAATGATTGTTAACTGAGAGATTAGATATACACCCAAATTCCAAATAAATAACTGAAGATGTATGCAGATGAACTATGATATTCTATGTCCTGCGTTATAAGCAGTCACAATTTATCTCTTTAAGGATTAACCGCTATAAGGCTTTTGAACTTAAGATTTCTTTAGCTTTTGCCGTTGAATTGAAACCCTTTAGCACATGAACCTATTTCTTGTTCAAATCCAGTGAATAATATACGAATAGGGAGTTGCCGGTAAGGCATTGGTTGGAGCAAAATAACCCGGTTCTCAAAAGAAATAATTCTCTGCATTCTGAAATGAATGTATAGAATGGCGTCATACCCGTTTGTTTATTACATGCGTATCGGAGTGGCGAACAATATCGGTACGCCTGTGGTTTGCCCCTATTTTCGTATAGTCTATTAAGTTATCTGGCAATTTACCATGAATTTATTCATCAATCAATAATAAACACTCAATGAAAATTATGTCCACGAAGTCTGTATTCCGGCTTTTTATTTTGTTTTTCTGTATGGCTGCCGTTGCTTGCACCAAACAGGGCAATGCTCCGGATAGTTTACTCAGCAATAGCAATGCTATTGGCAGGGTCTCTGATAAGCAGGTACTAAATGTTGCTGATATTAGCCACATTAGTGCACAGTTAGATAAGTCCTGCCTTACTTTTATCGCGAATAGGGCAAAGCATCAGGATTATACGATAGAGAGAAGAGAAATTCTAAAGTATAATACGTCCTACTATCTGGCTCTGTCTATTAAAACAACCAAAGGGGATGAGTTTCTAATTTACAACAAATTAAAAGTGGATGCTGGTAAAAATTTGCTGTCTTCCAATGAAACTTATTCCTGTGCAGGAAAGTGTACTTCCTGTGCAGTTATATTTACAACTCTTGAGCTTAGTTGCGAATGCAGGAATGACAAAGGTGATAGTTCCTGCGTGTTGAGTTCTGAATGATTTTATTTTTTATTTATCAAATAAGGTATTTTATGAAAATCATTAAATGTACAGCAACTATTTTGACACTGTTTATCTTACTATCAATGGGGATGATGAGTTGTAGTAAAGGTAATAATATTGAGCCTGAGCATACCAATGGCCTTCTCATTGGAAGATTGAGTGGTGGTAGTGTAGAAGGAGTAATTTCCAAAAGTCAAATGAAACAAGAGATGGTCAGCAGAAAGTTTCGTATCGTTACGACAACAAGAACAGGCGATTTTGAATTAAGAGATCGTTCTATTGTTCATAGTGGTAACGACTATTATTTGCGACTGAAAGTGCTTGTCAAGGGTGGGCATGAGGTATCTATGACAAAGCTGGAGCTGAAGAATAATGCGTTATATCTTGTCTCGCCACAAGAATCATTCAAATGCACAGCGGCGGACAGTAGCTGTTCAGGCTGCGTTTTGGAGAAGGGATCAGATGGTATCTGGCATTGCTACTGTGGTAGTACAAGCGGAGCGGGGTGTGTTCTGGTGGTTGAGTAAATTGTAAATGGATTCATCTCTCTGGCAGCCGAGAAATGGAAGGGGTACAGACGATTAACAATAATCCGTAAATATTTTATGAAACACTATCTTATATATCTCTCTATTCTTGTTTGCTTTTTAATGGGCTCTTGTAAGTTCAACAGTGATTCCACTCTCAAGGTAATAGAAATACCCGAAGAACGAACTACTAATAATGTAAAGCAGGATAGTCTTAATTATCCGGTTTTTAGTTTCAATCAGACACTTTTTGACATGGGAAACATTGGAGCGAAGAAGGAGATCATTCATGCTTTCAGGTTTAAAAATGCAGGGAGCAAACCGCTGTTGATCAAAGACGTAAAACCTTCGTGTGGTTGCACTGTCGTTGACTTTCCTAGGATACCTATTCAGCCTGGAGATAGCGGGATTATTACTGCGCATGTAAAAGTGGATAAGTCTGAAAAGACCGCCACGAAAATACTCAGGGTAATCTCAAATACGAATCCGCAAAGAAGTGACCTGTATTTAAAATTTGAAACAAATAACCTTGTTAACTAATAGTAAATTAAGGTCCTGTAAAAGTAGATATTTTTGCAGGACCATTTAAATTTTTTTAAATGAACTGTAAAAGCAAAGGTACCTTATCTGTTGTCTTCTTTTGCTTAGTAATCGTTTCCGTTGGGAAGGGACAGCGACAATTTGAGCTAAAATGGGCCACTAGAATTGATAGTTTTTACCAATCCATTAAAGGTATTAGCTTTACTTTTAGGGCGAAGAAATTGTATTTTATGGATAATGACACTGTTACATTGGAAGGCCAGTGTAGTCTGATCAAAAAAGAAGGAGATTCGTTAGGTTATTGGGTTAATATTCATCAGAATAATGGTCAGAATGTGATCTATAACGGGAAGCAAATCATGTGGATGGATGAGGAAAAGAAAACGATCAATGCTTATGATGTAAAGAAAGATGGATATACGAATTTTACTGGGAACTCTATTGTTTTTATTATTCCGGATCTTATTAAAGACAGACATCTGTTACAACCTTTCAGGAATGCCGATATGAATTCAAATGTGCTTCGCGCTGAAATTGTGGAAAGCAGGTATGCTATTGATATCAATACTTCCTTTAAGCCTATGGACATTATAAAAAAATCGACATATGCCATTTCGCTGGATAGGAATACTCTATTGCCCAGACGTACTATCAGCTATGCAGAAATGGATAAGTTTAAGCAGTATATGGAATACACATTTGATAACGTTACGTTATCTGAGTGTGATAGTACCTATTTTTTTATCAGCGAGCAGCAACAACAACAATATAAAGTTATTGTTAAAACAAAAGCAGCAGACGTATCATTACTCAATGTAGGTGAATTGGCTCCTTCCTGGCAGTTGGCAGATCTTCAGGGAAAGACAGTTGACTTAGCTAGTTTAAAGGGGAAAATTGTCGTCCTAGATTTTTGGTATATGTCGTGTTTCCCTTGTTTGAAAATGACGCCGGTACTAAATGAAATAGATAGCTTGTACAAAAGCAGAGATATAGCAGTGCTCGGTTTGAATGTATATGACAGTAACCACAGTAAAGTACAAGCTTTTGCGAATGGAAGGATAAACTATCCTATTTTAATGGACGCTTTACCTGTGGCCAATATGTATCATGCTTCAGGGTATCCTACCATTTACATTATTGATAGAAACGGACGAATTGCTTATGCCGATGCGGGCTATTCGAAGGATTCCGATAAAAAAATTAAAGCCATTATCAGTCAAATCAAATAATGCTCATTACTCTGATTCGTTATTTTTACTATCCATTGTACAAAGGGAGAAGGTATATTACAGGGCCCTATTCCTTTCTTGTTTTTTTTTGTGTCGCACTTTTTTTTAATGGTGGTACGTCAGTGATTGACCGGCAATTAACAGATGCTTGCCTGATTAGCCTGTTATTGGTTGGAGTTATATTAAATTTTATCTTTTTCTGGGATGACGGCCCTATTGGTGGCCGGGTTTCCTTGATAGATATAGCGGTTACAGCCTATCTCGTTTACATGTGGTTGAATATCCTGCTACGGAATTGTAGCGCCCTGGACTTTGCGTCTATTGATAAACCCATTCTACTGACTTTATTTTATTATTTCTTTCGTTTCACAAGTAGGGTTAAATATTCATTAAGTGATTACAAGTGTATAAGCCTGATGCTTATTTTTTTTGCTGGGATTACTGTTCTGCATGGCTATCTACAATATTTTAATGTATTAACTTCTTCCCGTGAATTCTTTAAGGTGATAGGTACATTTGATAATCCTTCACCTTATGCTTGTTTAGTTGCCATCATTCAGGTGTTATCGCTTTACCTAGTGGTTAATAGGAAACAATTGGCCGGTTTGGGTTTGTCTAAAACGGTGACGTACACCCTGGTAGTACTTTCTGCAGCTTCTCTGATTTTGCTGCTGATCCTATTTTCCAGAACTGCATGGGCTGCTGCTTTTTTTTCCGCTGCTTTTATTTTGATTCCTGCAAATATGGGAACGGCAAGTCCGCAGGCGGGAGATAGGGTAATTGTAAAATGGAAATGGAAAATGCTAGTAATTTGTATTGCTTGTTGTCCTTTACTGTTGCTGCTGAAATCTGCTTCCACCAACGGACGGATGTTTATCTGGAAGATAAGTTTATCGCTGATTCCGGAGCATATAGTAACAGGGTATGGTAATAATCAATTTAGCCTTGTTTACATGGCAGCACAGGCTAGTCATTTTGAGAGCCATCCCTCTTCATTGGCCGAAATCAGTAATGCAGGCGTGCTCCATCATCCCTTAAATGAATATATGCTTATTGCGATAGAGCAAGGCCTTGCCGGCTTGACGCTTTTTGTTGTTCTTATTATCCTGTGTTTCAGATTCCGCGTTCTACAACAGCATTGTCTATTGGGACATATAGTAAGGCTTACCTTGTTTATTATCCTCTTTAGTGCTTTATTTTCCTATCCCTTTTTTTATACTCCCTTTCTGATATTAATCTGTTATGCGATTGCCTGTTGTGCTGAACTTTCCCCGACAACATCCATACGACTGAGTCCTGGTAAATTCTGTAACAATAGTGGTAGAGTGATAGCGGTCATTCTGAATGGCTGTTTGATTTTATATATGTCTTTTTACATTTATATATTGACTGTGTGGGAGAAAAACTACAAATTGTCTTTGCGTGACGATACGCGGTTGCTTATACCTGAATATGAAAAACTGGATAACTCTGTGTTGCATAAAGATGCAATGTTTCTTTATAACTTTGCTTGTGTGCTAATGCAGGCAGGTGAGTACGAAAGGGCAAAGCAGCTGTTTATATTGTCTTCAGAGTCATATTCAGATGTGAGTCTGTTTAACTATCTCGGTGTTTGTTATCAAGATACAGGGGAATATCAGGAAGCTGAAAAATCATTCAGATATGCGATAAATATGGTGCCGAGTAGGCTACAGGCAAAAGTGAACTTATTGAAATTGTTATTAGCTACTAATAGATTGTCTGAAGCCGATAAATATTGTTCCGCTATTTTAAGGAGCAAACTAAAAATAGCTAATCTGAAAACAACTGCGTTGTTGCAGGAAGTGATAATTATTCAAAGACAGTTGAAAGAAAAAATGACTTTTAGAGAATAGGAAACGGGTTTCAAAAATCACTGTTCCGGTTTATCAGGATACAACAAAAACTGAAAGTAGGTTGTGTGGATATACTGGTTTACACTTGGTACTTAGAACTTGTTTGAAAAGTTGAGAGTGGAAAATTAAGGAACGCAAATGGATTACTTAGTGTGGATTTATTAAACCGTTCAATTATGAAAATTAACACCTTATGGCACGCAAAAGAACCATTGTATTTCTCTGGTAATGGCTAGTAAGGCCTTGATTTGGTAAGGTACACATCTTTTATCACCCCTTGAATTTTGGCAATGACGTTACGATACTTTATCACGTTAATTTTGGGTTTATGCTATATTAAGTTTACCGCCTGCAACGCACCGGATACTTCGTCTGCGAATGTTTTTGGAAAGAACCATCTCGCATTGCTGGTAAGCGATAGTGCATTGATAGAGAGCCTGATTGAGGATACTTATGATAAAATAATGTTCCCACTCTATTATGATGCCTGTACAACAGATGAACGGACAGACAATCTGTATAATCCAATAGCTGTCGTAGGGAGTGATAACGCCTATGCTGATGAATGGAATCAATCGGGTAAAATAGAACTATGTAATCACCTGGTGACGATCATAAAAGAAAATACTAAGATAAATGACAGCAACCGTGTTCGTTGGGAGGCGGAGCTATCGTTCCTGAAAAACATGGTTTATTACTATTGGGTACAGCGATTCGGTGCTTTGAACGTTGATTCCCTGGCAACTGGGAATGACTTTTTTAGCTCGGGGCTGAATTATTCTTCTTTGTCCGAAACCTACCGCTTTATTATTAATAATTTTCAGCGTTGTGCGACGCTATTACCGGATGTTTGTAGCACTGAAAGGGCATCTAAAGTGGCTGCACTGGCCATGATAACGCGAGTATCCTTACAAGCGGCTGCATATGTTCCAGAAGAAAGGCAGCGATACTTAACTTTGGTAATGCAGTCAGCTAAAGTCATTCTACGACAGAAGGAATATAAGATAGATCCCGACTATAAAAGTCTCTTCAACGATTTTAGCAAAGGCCGGGCCAGTAAGGAAGTTATCTTAGAAGTATATAAGCCAAAGGCCTATACAAAATTTCAGCATACGCTGATGCAGGATTTAGTTGTGAATCAGTCTGATGGGAAAATGAAATCGGGTTATGGCCCATCATTAAGGGATGCATTTGACGGATGGTCGAAAAGGTATCCAACTCAAAATTTAACAGATGCTTACCTGGTCATTGATAATGATGGGAGAGCAAAAAAGTGGAATGAGACCAATCTATATAAGCAATACAGACCAGGACAAGATTATGTCTCTTCGATTTTGTATGCACAACGTGATAAGAGGTTTTATGCAAGTATCGTATATGACTCGTCCAGTTATTTTAACAGCGTGGTTTTTACAAGAGATAGTGGAAATCTAAGTACTTATGCGCGGAAAGACGGTAACCAGTTATCTCCCACAGGTTACTATGTACGGAAAACGTTGTACGAAACAAAGAAAGTTTGGTATACTGATGCGACTGATCATGTTCTTCCTGTTTTGCGCCTGGGAGAAGTATTGCTGAATTATGCAGAAGCTCTATTACTTAGTGGTAACAGAGATTCGGCAATAGCCGTGATAAATATAACCCATACGCTGCATGGAGGACTACCGCCCATTCCTAACCACCTTCCCCTATCGCTTACATGGGAAGGTTATAAAAACGAGCGACGTGTAGAACTATTCTTTGAGAATGATCGGTATTGGTCATTGTTACGATGGGCAAAACTTAATAACCAGATTTCTCTACAGGAGCTGAAGAAGCCAGTTGATGCAATCAATATTTCAGCAAACGGGAAGAAATTTGGTATTACCAATGTGCCTCATCCGGTAAATAGGAAAAGGAGTCTTGTTACTAACCAACTTCTACTTCCATTACCTTCAGCATTTTTAAAACGAAAATAAAAATCATGCGGGTAAAGTACAATATTTTCCTACTGTTTTTCATTATTTCAACCGCTTCCTGCAGTAATAGGACTCAACATGCGGACATCAATACATTAATTCGAAAGTATTCAGAAAGCCCTGAAGACTCTTTTAGACTGGAGGCTGCATTGTTTTTTAAAGAACAGCTTAAGCAACAAACATCGGTGAGAAATGTTTTTTACGATGAAGTAGCAAATGAGACTGTTAAAGTTAGTTTAGATACCATAGATCTGCCTTCGTTTCTGATCAAAAATGGTCTGTCTATCCGTAAAGAACTTCTGCCAGATAGTAGCATCTTCTCTGATAGTCTGTTAGAAACTCATATAGATAGTTATAACTTCTATATGAAAACATGGGCATGGAATCATAACGTGGACAAAAATATACTTCATAATTATTTGCTTGCTTATAAAATCTATCAGGAAGAATCCCAGAATTGGCGCACGTTTTTTTTTAGAGAGCAGGAACGACTATTGAAAGAGGTATTGGCTGCTTATAAACTAGAGCAACATAGTAATAACGAAAACCTGATGACTGTCACATTGAAGTTATTGTCCATGGCAGAAAATTGGTACGCCTTTGACAATATCCCTTTGGAACATTACGGATCAATGTCTTTCGATATGATGAAATGTCTTAGAAAAGGTGATTGCTACTTTGGCGCTTATACGGCTGTTTACATGTTGCGTAGCTTCGGTATTCCGGCGGCATTGGATTATGTTCCTTTTTGGGGATCAAAGAATGGCGGACATGCGGAGGTCGCAGCATTGGACTCAACTGGAAGGATAAATGCTATTCCGGGGCATGAGTTAAAGCATGCTGCAAAAGTTTTTCGGATTAGTTTTATTCCTACAAATACCTGGAGAGACTCTATTCGGCCTTATATGGGCAATGATTCCTTTTTGCTACCCGGCATAGCGCACGATCACTGGTTGGATGTTACTGCCGTTCATACTGATGTTGCCGATATCAACTTTATCCTTCCCCAAAGAACCGAGAAGAAAATTGCCTATATATGTGCTTTTAACGTTGGCGGATGGACTCCAGTTTACTGGGGCAACATTCTGCAAGGTACAGAGGTGCGTATAAAGCAAATGGGAAAAAACATTTTGTATCATGTTGCATTACCAGATGGTGATGGTTTTCGACTAACCGGACGTCCTTTTTTATTGGATATGGCAGGACGGCAGATCTACTTTTCTGCTGATAAACGTGTTCTTTTGGAGATGAAACTTTCTAAACTCAATACCGGTTCAGAGTCATGGGTGAAGATAGGTAAAGAATACACGCTCTATTTTATTGATAATGATGGTGAGTGGCAAAAGGTATCCGACATCGTTTCTGTACGGGATTCTGTGCTTCCAGTGGAGAAAGTGCCATCCGGAGGAATTTACCGACTTGTAGAAAAAGGTAGAAATGAAAGATTGGCACGCCCTTTTAGATACATTGATAATCAGCAGGTATGGCTGTGAAATCATCTTGTATATCAAAGGGTACACGTCGTAAGGACAGAAAAATTAACCCCTTGAAACTTACCGAACTATGTGCGTCCAGCGAAAGCGGATGTGTTCAATGGGAGAAAGCCACACCAAGACAAAAAGTCAAAACCTTGTAGCAAAGTAGCAAGAATGGAAGAAATGAAATTCGTGAAATTAGTTTTGAAAAGATCAAATCGCAACTATTCCATAATGTGATTTTATTGGATTATACTCTCAGCCAGTCAGCTGAAATCTGTGTAATAGTCCCATTACATTCTTCATGATAATTATGAATTGAAAAGATTAGATAAAAGTTTCATTATCAACATGAACTAGTTCGATAATCTTCCACCAGGGGGCACAAAATGGACAAACTTAGGTTTGTCCATTTTTGTTTTTAGGCAGGCCGAAGATTTCGGCGATCAATCCTATCTAATACGGCATATTTCCTTTCTTTAATCTAAGTACCACACGCTGAATCTGCGGGACCAATAATAACAGCGTTATGACACATACTACTCCAACAAACATCCAATCATAATAATCCCGGGTAGTACGCGCCATTATTTGTTGCCCCACCAGTCGATTCAAATACTCTCCTGAGACTCCTTTTGCGGTATAGATATCGCTGCCAGCATTCATATATTTGTTTTGGATATCCTTTAAAATAACAGGCAATTGCGGGTTAATTTCTGCCAATGTTTCCCGAACCTTCTCCCTGACTGCAGATTTGAAAAATAATTGAAGTTCTGTATTAAGCATCAGGCTGGCTGTAAAGCCAGTAAATCTCGCAAAAACTCCGATAAGTGACGCATTTACCGCAATCTTTGGCGGTGCTGCGGAGGTGGTGAACAAAACAATTGGAACAAACAATACTCCTGTTGCAGCACCATAGATAAACATGGGCAGCATGAAGTCAATTGTTTCCCCTTGTACAGAGATGAAAAGTATCATATAAGCATAGTAGAGCGCCATAAAACCAAAACCTACTATGATAATTCTTATCAGGTTGTATCCCATTAGGACAAATCGGGAGGTAACAAACATACTCAGAACGGTCCCCATAATTACTGCGATCCATATCGGAATAGTACTGAGTGGATCATTGCCTAAAATGACTTCAAGATAACCGTAAGCAAGTCCGGTACTTCCTTTGAAAATGTAAAACGTAAAAAGCAGCAGTAGACCGACGACGAAATTCTTTACCTTAAAAATCTCTAAGTTGATCAGCGGTCGTTTAAGTTTCAACTCTCTAATAACAAATAGTATAAAGATGATTAAACTGGTAAAGCTGAGAAGAACAATTAACGGACAGTCAAACCAGCCCAACTGCCGCCCGTAGATCAAAATGTATCCTAATATCAAAATAAAAGATACATAAAACAGGTATCCCAACCAATCCACCTGGTAAAGTGGTATCTTCTTTGTAAATCGGGATTTGCTATTCATGGTCAGTAACACAATAAATGTCAAGATGATGAGCGTTATATTGAGACCATAAAATAGGCAGTTAAAGTCATAAAAATGAAGTACTATACTAGCATAAATTGAATAAAACTGAACGGAGATTTGGATACTTCCGTAAAGGAGACTATATGCAATCACCCTAGCACGTGTGGACTGTAATCTTGGAAAAGTAAGTTGCAAGACGATGCCTGACATCAACGCACAGGTAATCCCTTGCACAAACTGGCAAATGACAAATAGTGCCCAATTTTTGAAATGAAAGCAAATAATGGAACATGTTGCATTGATGGCAAGTGCCATGATCAGGTACTTCCTTGGAGCAAAATACTTTACAATGCGAAAATCCAGGGCCAAAAAAGCTACGGTTGAGCCATAAACAACTATCATGGCATATTGAACATCAGTAGGCTGTATGCCATAAAAACCCATTGCCGCAACGGGACTGCCGTAAAAGGCGAAACTAAACAGGCAAGTCATGAGAATGGCGAATATCACGGATCTTGCCATCCATTCGGATACCCATGATTTGAAAATCGTAATTTCATGTGCTTGCATGATTAATCTTTTAAAACGTAAACATTGGCATTCATTCCAGCAGAGAGATTAGCTAATTTTTCCGGCTTGTCGGTGAGCTTGATTCTAACAGGAATACGTTGTATAATCTTCACAAAGTTACCGGTAGCATTGTCCGGCGGAAGTAATGAATAACGGGAGCCTGTGGTTGGGGATAATGATTCAATGGCTCCGCTGAATTTCTCATTTGGGAAAGCATCTACTTCTATTGATACTGCCTGGCCAATCTTGAAACTACCAATCTGTGTTTCCTTGAAGTTGGCAATCACCCATTTTTCTTCAGATTTGTTCACTAAAAATGCCAGTGTTTGCCCTGGCTGTATCAATTGTCCTTCCTGAATATTCTTTTTACCTATCTGCCCATTAAAAGGTGCGGTGATAACGGTATATTTAACGTCCAGTTCCTGCCGCTCGAGTAACGCTTCCTTGATTTCGATTTCGGCCTTTATTACATTACGCTGCGCTCTAAGATCGTTTAGTTTGGATTCCGCAACCGCCAGGGAAGCCTTTGTCTGATCATAATCAGATTGGGTAATAGCCAAAGCTGTACCGACGTTCTCGAATTTTTGCTGGGTGGTAGATTCATCTGCCAGTAGACTGCTATAACGGTCAAATTCCCTTTGCTGCTGGTTTAATCTTGCTTTTGCACCAGAGAGCTGTGCTTTTAGTACTTCGACGCTCTTAATTTGTGTTTCTTCGTTAGCAGCCAAAATAGGCATTTTGGCATGCGAACTCATTAGTTCTGCTGATGCGGCATTTATTTTTAGTCTGTATTCATCAATCTCAATAACCACAAGCGTGTCGCCTTTTTGAACTTGCTGATTGTCCTTGTAATAAATTTTGCTGATATAGCCGCCCACTTTTGCATTTACTGGTGATAAATACGCATCTACCTGTGCGTCATTGGTTTGTTCATAACGGTATCCTTTTAAAAAATAAAGGGCTGTCCAAATGATAATCGCGGTAAATAAGGCGATTCCCAACCATTTTGT
Organism: Chitinophaga sp. Ak27; assembly: GCF_012726295.1. Taxonomy (GTDB): domain Bacteria; phylum Bacteroidota; class Bacteroidia; order Chitinophagales; family Chitinophagaceae; genus Chitinophaga. The sequence goes on from NZ_JABAOB010000001.1 coordinate 1,441,891, forward strand.
TAGCGTCACGATTATTTTATCTGTTCTGTTTTCTTTCATAGTGTTTGTATTAAAGCATTCCAACGATTGCCAGCAGTTGGATATGAGTGCGTTTTAAATTGGTATGTGCGGTTGTCAGATTAAATTTTGCCTCCAGCAGGGCATTTTCTGCTTCTAAAAGATCTGTCAAAAGTGATTCCTGATTGAGATAGCTACTTCTGATGACCCTGACGGTTTCGGTCGTTTTGATGATATTTTCCTTCGCCATTTTTACACTTTCCCAAGCCTGTTGTTGCTGTAAAAACGCCTCTTTTACCCGAATAGAAATTTCATCCTTTTTTATATTGATCATTTCTCTTGCCTGATCATTTACGACCTGAGCACGTGCAATGGCATGTTTGCTTTTGTATAAATTATCAATAGAAAATTGCATCTTGATTCCTGTTTGTCCAAATCCCCATAAATCATTCGAGTAAGGATAGAATGATATCTGTGGATAGGTATAATCGTAATTCGAATACACAGCAATTTTAGGTAACAGCGTAGCTTTAATTTGCCTGATATTCATCTCACTCAATCTAAGATCGCTGGTAACCATTTTATACTCGGGCGATTGATGGAGTGCGATATTTACGTAATCGGCGTAACTAGTATCCGTGTTGGCATCCATTTCAAAACCACTTTTATAAGTGATATCAAATTCCTCTTTATTATCTCGCCCCATCAATATATTCAAACGCTGTTTGGTGATGTCGATCTTCTTTTCAATACCTGAAAGGCTTAATTCCAATTGTGACAATTTCACCGAGGTTCTCAGCACATCACTCTTTAGCACGATACCATTTTTGTGTAAGCTTTCGATGAGTAACAGCTGCTTTTTCTCCGCAGCAATTTCTGCAGCAAGAAAATCACGGAAGTTCAGAAACTTATATAGACCCAAATAAGCATCCGCAACATTGTATTTTATGCCGTGCCTTTGCATATCAACTTCATATTGACTACGAGTCTCCCCTTCCTCCTTCATCTTGATATTCCTTTTGTCTTTACCACCATTAAAGATGGTAAAATTCAAGTTGTAGCCTACCCGGTAGCCATAGCCCTTTACAGGTACATCTTGTGGGGATGAAAATAATCCGTTATCATAAATGAGAAATTTTGAATTGGCTTTTAGATCTCCACCTATTGAAAGTTCCGGTAGCAAGCGATCTTTAGCCTCCAGGACTTCCAGATTACTTTGTTGAAGATTTAAATCCGATAGTTTTAGTTGGCGGTTATTCATTTCGGCAATTTTCCACATTTCGTCTAAGCTAAATACTGGCGTAGTTTTTAAATCCTGGGCATGGAGAGATTGTACGAACAGTAGCAGTATAGTTCCCAAAATTGGTATTAATTTGTATGGTTTCATGCACCTTTCTTTTTATTGATTGTACGTTCACTTTTATTTAAGAACCAGCTATTCACCATCTTTTTTAATTCATCAAAGACAAAGGATAAATCCATTATGGGCATAAAAGGATCAGAATAACCAAGCGAGTAGATATTTGGTGCACCAATTTCATCTGCGGAATGCCATACCATATTATCAGGAGACTTACGTTGTGTCACACACTCAATGCCTTTATCCGGCTTTATGATTTTCTGTTTCATTATGAACCGCTATTATTTACGCAGCAAAATTATTCCCATTGGAAATTCATCCTTTTATATAATTAGCCTAATATTTGTTATATTTGGCCACATGAAGATCCTTAAGCAACTCATAAATAGTGTTGACCAAAATCCTACGTCAATTGTGGTCATGCGTCAGCAAACCGAACAGCGTTTGCCTTCACATCAGCATGACAAAGCTCAGTTGCTATTGGTTTTCGGGGGAATTGCCTACCTGCAAACTGATGAAAAAGATTTCTATATTCCGTCCAATCACTATATCTGGATTCCGAAAAAATATCCCCACAACCTGATGTTTAACACGCAGGATCTATATATTATCAACATCTATTTTCCAGGGAAAAGTACGGGCGTTTTTTACGACGAAATGGGAATTTATCCGGTGAGCAAACTTTTATCTGAAATGCTTTCTTTTACCGAAAAATGGCAGGGTGATTATCACAAAGGTTCCTGGGAATTTGAGTTTCTAACAACAATGAGAAACGTGCTGTCCAAAGAAAACCTTAAAAAGTTTTCGATCCAACTGCCCACTACCGACGATCAGCGGCTCCAGGCTATTGTTGGTCAGCTTCGAAGTCGACTCAATGAAAATATTACCCTGGAAAAAACGGCGATGCAATCGGGAATGAGCGTGAGAAGTCTGACAAGGTTATTTCAGACGAAACTTCACATCACCTTTGTTCAATATGTAAAAATGTTGAGGATTATTCGGGCTATGGAAATGATTAAAGACACTGATTTGAACATGACCGAAATTGCTTATGAGATTGGATACTCCAATATATCGGCATTCAGTAATAATTTTCACCAATTGACAAACATGAGACCTACGGAATTCAAGGCAATGTCTTCATAATAGATCAAGGGGGCTACATCCCAACTGATTAAGGATCTAGCTCAGAGCGCGAAAACAGACAAACTCAGGTTATCCATTTTCACCTTCATACAAGCCGTAAGTTTTTATTGCCGCTACTCCCTTGAGGCTTTTAACCGGATTCTCTTCACTGCAAACATCCACGCCATAAATATAGCAATAGTTAAAGTCAACAGGGCTTCCAGAACCGCGCTCCATGCATGTTCCAAGATGTGATTCACCTGATAAACAATGAGCAGATAAATCCAATTTATCACACTTGTCAGTAAAGCGTACTTAATTCCAATCCAAATGTGATTCTTATTAAAGGTTAAGATATCCCTTCCCGCGTATCTACCTAAAAAATAAGTAGCACTAAAAAGAAGTATAAAAAAAGTAACCACAAATATATTGGCCTGGGCTGCTATAAAGAAAATCAGGTGATTGGCCAGATCTTCTCCGGTACCCATCATCAGCCAGAAAATTTCTAAAACAATGACAGCAAATAATACTGCCACAAAGGCAGATTTTCCTCCAATCTGTTTAGCAATCTTAGATTCCATAGAAATCATTAAATATGATCAGCGTAAATGTGGAAGTTAACAAAAAAATGGGAGTTGTAATCACCGCTTGATTATCTCATATCTTCGTACATTGAAAAATTATAGCTAAACCCGTTTCACAAATGATCTATGTAAGCGCACCCATAACCACTCCTCCTGTTACTTTCAAAACACCACTACAGGAAATGGTTTACCATACATTAGAACAATTAGCCGTGCCATTTCAACGGGTAGATAACGACGAAGCGATCACGATGGAGGATTGTACCCGGATTAACGAACAGCTAAACATGAAAACGGTAAAAACGCTGTTCCTCTGTAACCGGCAACAGACCAATTTCTACCTGTTTGTTACCACTGCTGATAAACCTTTTAAGACGAAGGACCTGAGCGCCGCATTGGGCATTTCACGATTGTCGTTTGCGCCGGTGGAATTACTGGATAGCATGTTGGGCACCGCTGTTGGGGCGACTACTATCTTCGGGGTTATGCTGGATAAAGCGCATCAGATACAAGTGATCATTGACAAAGATATTTTGTCGGAAGAATGGTATGGCTGTAGTGACGGTACCACTACGAGCTATATGAAAGTGCCTATGGATTGGGTTATACATGATTTTTTGGCATATGCCGGGCATGTACCGAAGATGATAGAGATATAAATGATAACAGGACGGCCACCGTTTGGGTGGCCGTTCTGTTATATGCATTGTTTATTTCAACGTCAGTATAGTATTAAACCTGCGCCAGTTGGCAGGATTGCCGCCACTGTAATAGTAGTAATACAGCGTAAAACGCTTGTTCACCGGGTCATAGGTAGACGCAGGCGTTGATTCCTGCTGTATGGCTACCACCGCATCGGGATCGCTGGAAATGGTGACCGTATTATCTGCATTTACCGTAATGAAGTAGGTGATACCGGAATTGTTGAAGTACCAAAAACCTGCGGTAGCCTTCAATTTAGTGGCACTCACGGTGAGCAGGTCTTGCGTAAATCCTACCGGGCAGGTTTGCAATCCTGCTGATGCGTGGTTGAGCGTGCCGCTCTCCAGGTAGGTGCCTTCCCAGGCGTTCACCACTGGCAGCGGGGTGACTACCACCACCCATTTCTTTTTGTTACCATTGGCGGCTGTTACTTCATATTCCGCTGGTTTTGTAAAATCGCCTGGCTTGCCCAATGCGGGTGAACTGCCGGTGGGTGCAATGATGGCTGCTTCGGGAATGTTGGCATAACCCCATATCTTCGCCAGGGTCACCTTGGGCTTTTCATTGCGTGGGAAACCGGCGGGGAAGCTGGGCGTTACGTATACCGTGTCATTTGAGATGGTTTTAGTTCTGCTCAACTGTACCGTTTCCACCTGGATACGTGTGTTCTCCTGTGGGGTACCTTTGTTATCTATAATGGTGTCTACATATTTGTAGTACAGGTTAAAGTCGCTGATATCGTTTAGCCCGGAGTTGGTCATCTGTGGCAGATCCTTTTTCAGACAGGACACCAGCGCCAGCGAGCTAAGTGCTACTATAATAAAGTTGATATATTTATTTTTCATACTAAACAAGATTGAATTAATTAAAATGGGCTACCACCCTGCATTCTGTGAGAGACTCGGCAACGCGACGATCTTTGCCTGCGGTACAGGAAAGAGGTAACGTTTAGGCGTAAACTTCAGCGGCTGTCCATTCTGTTCATTCATCTCAAATACCTGGTAGCTTTTACCATCTGAGGTGATGGCCATACCGTGCTGCTTACCATTCAGTTCGGGAATTGCCATACCAGTGTTTTCATAACCTTGTTTCAAGCCACCGGTGAGTTGCATTCCCCATCTCAGCAGTGACCAGTAACGGTCGCCGGTTTCGAGGATCATTTCTATATGCCGCTCTCTCCGGTAATCATTCCATAAGTCTTCATTGGCAGAGGTGATCGCATTACTGAAACCGCCATGTTTCTGGTATGTTTTGGTAAGGTAGGTACGTGCCGCTCCTTCATCACCCAAACGAATACACGCTTCCGCATAATTAAGATAGGCCTCCCCCAGGCGTAGTACACTGTAGCAGAAATCTGTAGGGTCGGAGTACCAAAGTTTTTTAGCCTGGTATACATATTTTGCAAACAGGTAGCCGGTAACAGAAGCACCGCCGTTGATGTTACCGCCGTTCAGTGGTTGCACATTGGAGGATGCGTTACCATCTGCTCTCAAATAGGCCCAGTTACCAAAGTATTTCGAGCTATCACAGATAATAGAAGCATAAAAGCGCTTATCCCTGTTCTTATACATCTTTTCATAGGCACTGCCGCCGGTGGTGATATAGGAAGTCTGATCCCATTTCTTTTCTTTCCCATCTGAGTCGGTTACCAGGTAGTCATCTACCAGGTCTTGTGTGGGAGCATAGTTCATCCATCCTTCAATAGATTCTTTCAGCGGATATTTTTGCATAGCCGCTGCTGTTAATTTGGAACTTATCTGGTCACTGTTGCATACCAACCACTGCATGGGAGTGCTGGTGAAGTCAGTATTGGTATTTTTTCTTTCGAATACCAGGATATTTTCCGTTGATGCGATGGCCGAACTATAGGCGTTAAACATATTGGAATAGTCGTCGAGGTTATATTGCCCCAACGCGAAAAGCTTGTCGCCCGCTGCCCTTACTGCCCTGTAATAATTATTATCATTGAGATAAGCGCCTGCCTGCAAGGCTACTCTCATCTTCAGGGCATATGCAGCGCCTTTGGTAGCACGTCCCCGCTCATTGGTTTGTGGAAGCAGGTTAGCTGCAGAGTCGAGGTCGCTCAGGATAAAATCGTACGTATCTTTCAGTGAAGAACGAGGGATATTAAAGTCACTTTCAACACTCAACACGTCCTTTACCAGCTGTACCCCACCAAAACGGAATGCCAGGTTGGAGTAAATGGCCGCGCGTAAAAACAGTGCTTCTCCGCGGAAAGTGCTTTTCTGCACAGCTGTAAAAGGCGCAGTCGCTACATTTTTCAGCACCAGGTTTACGCGACGTATATTACCAAAGGCGCCCCAACCCTCGTCGTTGTTACGGTCTATTTGCTCGGTTTTTTCTGATGTAAAGGCTCCTCCCCAGGGATGATTACGTACACTTTTGGTGATAGCATCATAGTTCCAGGAAAAAATGTATCCCATGCAATTGGAGTAACATTCATATATGTACCCTTGTGCCAGGTCGTAATTGCTCCATACATCGCTGCCCGTATAGGTGTTCAGCGGTTTGGTATCCATTACCCTATTACACGAAGTAAAGGTAAGGATACACGCCATGATCAATATGATATAGTATTTCATTGTTTTCAGACTTTTGGATATAAATAACTTAGAATCCCACACGGATACCTACTGAGTATGTTTTATTTACCGGGTAGAAGAAGTTGTTGTTATCTGCCAGCTCCGGGTCAAAAAATTTGTCTACCGGAGAAAAGGTGAGCAGGTTGTTGCCGCTAACAAATGCCGACAGTTCATTGAACTGGCTTGTTTTTTTCAGCAGCCGTCTGAAATTATACGTGAGTGTTATACTCTTCAGGCGTACAAAGCGTGCATTCTTCAACCAAAAGGTATTGGAAGTATAGTTATTGTTGGAGTTCATGGTGTTGTTACCAGCCCTGGGGAATTCGGCGTCTTTGTTGGATGAGAGCCAGTAATTTTTCTGGAAGTCAAAATTGATCCTGCCAAAGCCTTCACCACCTTGCAGGTAGCCACCCAGGTATACATTGCGTGTGCCCGATCCCTGGATGAGTGCATCCAGCTTCAGCCCTTTGAATTCCAATCCAAACGGGATACCAAAAGTAAATCGTGGAGAGGTAGACTTACCGAGGCGGCGGAAATCCTGCGCATCGATCTTACCATCTCCATTGGTATCTTCCAGCCACACATCTCCCAAACTCAAGGCAGAAGACGTGATACGGGTCGGATTATTCATTATATCATCCAGGTTCTGGTATAAGCCGCGAGAGCCATACATCGCCGCATAGTAGTCTTGGTTTACGCCCTGGCTACGGGTATACGGATTGGTGAGCGACGCGCTGTCTTCATTTGTTCTTTCCCACAGGTAGTTGAAGTAGGTACAGTTAACGCCGATATAACCTTTCAGTTCCCGGTTGATATTAAAATTGTAGGTAACCGCTGCGTCGAAGCCTTCCTTACGGGTAGCCGCATCCGTAAGTACCTGTGGCTGGCCTTGTCCCAAAGGATCGGTATACCGGTAGGCCGGGCTGCCGAGGATATTGGTGGTACGGGTATAGAAGTAATCGATGTTACCACTCAACTTCTTCTTAAGACTTTCGAACTCGATGCCGAAGTCGCGGGAACGGGTGGAAAACCAGGTAATGTTTTGATTCGCCATGGTGAGCCCGCCTTCATAATAACCGTTTACCAGGTTACCGTTGGCTACATAGGTTTGTGTATGTACGCCATATTGTGGCAGATAAGCATATTTGGTACCACCGATGGAACCTACCTTACCGTAAGAACCTCTGAATTTGAAGTAGGAGAATACTTTATCGAGATGCAGTTCATCATAGAATTTTTCTTCAGATACCAGCCAGCCGGCGCTCACGGCCGGAAAGAAGCCGAAACGTTTGGATGGAGGAAAATAATCGGAACCATCATAGCGTCCAACAAACTCCAGCAGGTATTTCTTGGCATAGTCATATTTGATCCTGCCTACATAACCTACTTCTCCCCATTCACTGGCAGAGCCATCATTTACCTGCGTGGCTGCATCTCCGGCAAACATCTGGTCAATAGCGGTGGAAGCAAAGTTCTTTCTTTGTGCACTGAACCATTTATTGTTTCCACCACGGGTTACAGACACCAGTGTAGCACCCAATGAGTGTTGTCCGAACGCGGTATTGTAATCCGCCTGGAATTCCACATTGTAGGCGCGGGTATTACTGCTGCTTTCTGACAAAGAAGGCTTCGGCGTAGGGTAAATAGTACCATCTGTATTATACTGGGTGGCTAATACATCAAAGGTTTTAGAAGGATTTGAAATAAAGGTATAGTCGCCCAACGCCTTCAATGTAAGTCCTTTTACCCAGGGTACATTCCAGGTGAAGGTAAGATTACCATCGTTGAACATGGCCTCGCTCCGGCTGTATCCTGGAGAAAAGATCTCGGCCAACGGGTGATCCACCAGGGGTGAAAAGCTGCCGTCTTTGTTGTACGCCTTCTCCAGCGGGCTCTTAGCCACGATATGGCTGAAGATAGAACCGGATCCGGCAGGTGGTTGAGTACTGTAGGTATAATATCCGTTCAGGCCCAGGGCGATGTTGAGCCCTATCGGATCAAAAGAGGTACTGATCTTCGTATTGTAGGAAAAACGTTGTACGCGGAAGGAGTTATTCACATAGTTACTTCCCTGGTTGAAATATCCGAGGCCGGCATAGTATTTAGTTTCTTTATTACCACCGCTTACCGACAATGCATGATTTTGTTGCCGTGCATATTTTCGGAAACTCAGGCTGTACCAGTCGGTATTGGGATAATCCGGATCGGTACCGCTTTTAATTTTATTCAGCTGATCCTGGGTATACACCGAATACTTTCCGTTACCGGCGGCCTCGCCGATGGCATTTCCTACCAATGCTTTGTCATAGCTATTGATCAGTTTGGGGAAAAGATTGGGGGTATTCCAGGCCATATTATTGGAATAAGACACTTTGGGCTTGCCTGTTTGCCCGCTTTTGGTAGTTACCTGTACAATGCCTGCCGAAGCTTTGGAACCATATACTGCGGTAGCGGCGGCATCTTTCAGGAAACTGATACTTTCAATATCGTTCATGTTCAATGCAGTAAAAGCGTCCCGGTCGCGGATAATACCATCGATTACGTATAACGGCGCGCTTTGCCCGATCAGTGGTTCGCCGCCCCTGATGGTCATTGAAGGCACACTACCCGGCTCGCCTCCGCTAAAATTTATCACTACGCCGGCGGCACGGCCAGCCAGTGCTGACTGTATATCCGTGTAAGGCGCATCTTTGAAATTATCGGTCTTCACCGTGGTGATAGAACTGGTTACTGTTTGTTTCGATTGTTTGCCATATCCCACTACTATTAATTCATTCATTTTACTGGAACCTAATTTCATGGCAACCCTGATCTCTGTCTGCCCATTTACGGTAACCACCTGGTCTTCATACCCGATGAAAGAAATCACCAGCTGATCACCTGGTTCTGCCGTGAGTGTAAAAGCACCCTGGTTGTCGGATACAACGGCCTTCTTCTTTCCTTTTACACGGATAGAGGCACCAGGGAGAGGGCTTCCTTTATCATCGCTGATCACCCCTTTTACCTCTATAGGTGGTATTGCCGGTTCCGTATTTTCAGTTTGTTTAATCACCACCGTTTTACCTACGAAAACATAGCTGAGCGGCTGGTCTTTAAAGCAGGCATCCAGGGCGACTTTCAGCGAAACGCCTTGCAAGTCGGCGCTTATCCGGCCAATACCTTTCAACAGGCGGTCGTTGGCAAAAACCTGGTAACCGCTTTGGCGGCTGATTTCCCGGAATACTTTCGCCAGGGGCGCATTTTTGACATGTAGGGAGATGTTTTGACCAAATCCTTCGGCCGATACCTGCAAACAGGCCGATAATACAAGGAGACACGTCACTTTCATAACTAACAGGATTTTGGTTGACTGTCGGAAGCAATTCGCCTTCCATCTGCTAACGAGGAATTGCTTATGAAATCTTAATTTCATAATTTCATGTTGTTTAGGTTGATAAAAGCAATTGGTTAATTGGACTATATTTGCCTGAACATTCCGCCGGCAGTGCTGCTACACTGCCGGTTTCTTGTTTTATATAGACTTATTTTTAAGGATTAATGAATACGGTTTTACCATCAATATTGGCTATTACGCCGCTGTAATCAAGTATCTTCAGGAATTCCAATAAACTGGCATCTCTGGAAAGCGATCCGGTAAAGTGCTCTGCCGGCACCCCATGAGGATATTTTACGGTGATGTTATACCAACGCGCCGCTTGCCGCATCATCACCTGGATGTCTGTTCCATCAAACACAAATAATCCATCTTTCCAGGCCATTACTACATCCATGTCCACATCTTTCAGTACTTCCATATTTGTTGGGGAGATCCGTACCTGCTGGCCTGGCGCCATGGTAACAGCTGGTTGCGACGCTCCCCTGGAAATCTTTACGGCGCCTGAGATCAGGGTAACGCGTATATCGGGTTCTCCATCGTAGGCATTAACATTAAAAGCTGTTCCCAATACCTGTACCTGCAACCCTTTATCGGGGCGGGCTACCACGAAAGGGGCCTGGGAATTAGTAGCTACTTCGAAGTATCCTTCTCCATTGATCAGTACTTTTCTTTCTTTACCGGAAAACGCGGTCGGAAAAGTCAGGGAAGATGCCGCATTCAGCCACACCCTGCTCCCATCTGATAATGCGATCGACAAAGGCTTGCTTCCGGCAGGAATTGTCAGCGTATTATATTGTATATCGTGTTGACTTCCATCGCCCACATATACGATGCTGCCGCTGTCATTTTTCATGATATTCATCCCCGTTTGGCTGGCTACCAGGCCGTTACCGGCGCTATCGAGTAATATCTGCCTGCCACCCGCCAATGTTAATACGGCATGGTTGGCAGCCGGCGCCTTGATATCATGCAATGGCTTGCTGGCCACCATCGTAGCGCTTTTATGGCGGTTGTTATGCACCTGGATGGCCCAGAGCCCACCGGCCAGTACCAATACAGCGGCAGCGGCCCACCAGCGATGCAACGGACGTATCTTCGCCCGGGACAGCTTTTCAGCGTTCATTTGTTGCTGTATACGTTGCCAGGTATCGGTCCCGAACTGCATTTCGCTACTATCGGTGAATACTGCTTCCATCTCTCCCGGATTGACGTCGTCGTACCAGTCGTGGAGGAGTCTTATCTCTTCATCGCTGGCAACGCCATCCATATATTTCCGGGCAAGCTGTTGTATTGCGTCCTTATCAGGGTGCATAGATCCGGGATTTACTATAATAGATACATGAAATGGAAAGTTGTACGCAGCAAATCGCCACTTTTTTTAAAAAAGTTTCACCACAGGGGGAAAGTGGTGAATATAGCAGTACGCAGGGCGCGTAGTTTATTGCGCATTATCTTCATAGCTTCGCCTATATAGCGTTCTGCGGTGCGGGGTGATACGCCCAGTTCCTGCGCCACTTCTTCGAGGGGTTTGTCCATCAATTTATGATGTATAAATACGATGCTAAACTTTTCGGGGAGCTCGTGGGCATATCTGATCAGGATTTCCAGCAGTTGTTTATTGTCGATATCAAAAGCGTGCGAGACATCCGTTTGTATCATAGCGCCGGTTTGCGCTTCCTGTCTCCTCCCCTCATTAGCCAGGTGGCGATATACTGCATGCCTGGCCATTGCCGCCAAATATTGCGGCAATGAAGCGATCATAATGCGGTTGCGCTTATTCCAAAGGTTCAGAAACACTTGTTGAATAACTTCACGGGCCGCCTCAGTATCACGCAGGCGTTTGTGCGCAATAAAAAGCAGCCATTTCCAATACCGGTTGTAGATCTCATTAAATGCACTCTCATCACCGTTGGCCAGCAACGCTACCAACTGTTCATCTGTATGGCCGGAATACATTTATCAAAAGGATATCTGGTAAAGAGATTAAAGTAACGTGGTGTAACACTGTTTTATCACAGTGATCTATCTATGACGCTTTGTTAAAACTCCAATTAATTCCGTTATCTTCCTAATATAATATTGTCACTTTTTTATAGTTTTTTAGCGACAATTATTTACATCGATTGTAGTACCTGTTTACCAACAATGGCAATAAAAAAGGCCGTCCTGAAAAGAACGGCCTGTTACATCTGCTTCACGAGTTATAAAAAAGACTATCTCCATTGCATTTGATGATTAAAATGGTATTGCTTTCCTGTTACCATTTGATGGAATCGCCGGCATACTGCGCATGGTAGGCGGTCCGGCGGTCATTTGCTGCAATCTGCTTTATTTGTGCGGCCACCGGGGCAGCCAATAGTAACAGGAAGGGAACCAGCCCAGCAATCATCTACCAAATGTATCATTTAGCAGGAGGCTTGTTACTTAGCTGCAAAAATAAGAGCGATAATGGGCAATATTGCACTGCTCTACTTCTTCTCGCCATACAATTCTATCTCCCGGATCGCTACTTTGCTGCTCTCTGGCTGAATACCTGTCACCTGGAAACGCACATACCGCCCGCTTGCGGGATCAAATGTTACCGGCTTGTAATCCTGTCCTGATGCACGTATGGCATTTTTTACCGTAGTCCAGTGCTCACCATCTGTTGATATCGCGATACTGTAGATATACCAGTCACTGTCTTTTCCCCATACGATCCGGCTACCGGAGAGCTGATAATTTTCTTGCAGGTCGATCGTTATGTTTAAAGGAAAGGCCGTAGTTCCTGTCGTCCAGCCAGTGGCGGTATTGTTATCAGTAATAAGCGGTACTTTCTCCTGGTTTGTAACAGGCATTATGCTAAGTGGCTTACCAGTAAGCATAATGGGATGGAGTGCTTTGCTGGCAACGGCCGTTTCTTTGATAGCAGCTACTACTATCTTACTTTCATCTATCCAATGCGGATGTTTACCGTCCGTTAGAAATGCTGTATTGGCAGCAACTGTGTTAATTACTTTTTCCACAGACAAGCCTTCTTTTGTTTCCGCATGTATCACGATTTTACCAGGTTTGCTGCCATGGCGAATAATGCCATAGGCAATCCCGCCTTCCGTTTGTTGCGGGGAGATACCTGTGGCGGGGATATTTCCTCCTATGAGGCTCCCTGCACCGCTTACGCTGATATGCAACAGGTAGGATTGTCCCGGTGTTTGATTGGCTATCACGGTGCCATTCTTATCGCACACCTTTACATAAAATGGGGTCATCTCCCACCCGTTCGCAGGGAAGGCCGACAGCCCCTCGGGGATTGTTATTTCCAGGTGATGGGGAGCTAATGGTGTTTGCACGGTGTGCGTGCAAACAGGCGCATCTTTCATCAGGCCTACTGCTTTCAGGGTGCCGGCTTCATATTTGCCTGTATGAAACAGGAAATAGGGGCTGCCTCCTTTCGCTGCCACAAAAGTAGCCGTGGCAGCATTTCCGCGACGGGTCATTTGGCCTAGGAAAATATTGTTCCTGTATAGCTTTACAGCATCGCAATTGGAAAAGACCATGATCGTGCTATCTTCCGAAGGTTGGTTGTTGTAACTGCCAATATACACCATAGGGCCATAGGCGGGGTTATGTGCGTCTTGCATAGCCTTCAGCTGGTAATAGCCAAACTTCTCATAACGATCCAGGTCTACCACCCCACTGAACGCGGTAACGGCGTCTGAGCCCCTGGTATAGTCGTTATAACTCCACACAAAATACCCTCCTATCCTGGGGTTGGCATCCAGTTTTCCATGGTCCCAGTAACCTCCGGCTGCTTCGGAAGTTTCGCCATTGAGTGCATTTTGCCGGAGGATACATTGATTAATCATTCCTTTTTCTGTATAGATCCGGGAGGCACGCAGACTGTTTTCACCGGTGGCATCCGCCATCCAGGAGTCGCCCCATTCGCGTGTCAGAAAAGGTTGCGAGGGCATCGGATCGGTGCCATCTTCATTGACTACTTTATAAGAAACGTTGTAATAACTTTTACTCCGGCTGTTATAGTCGTCGGCCAGGAATAGCTGGTCTCCCGGCATTTCAGCATGAGCCACGGCTACCGCCTTTTCCATCCAAGAAGCTGGGGTAGGAGACTCATTCAGGGAGGTTTCCCACAGGAATACTGCCGGGTGATTTCTATCGCGGCGAATCATTTCGCGTATATCCGTCAGCGTATGATTTACAAACGCGGTATCCTTGCTAAAGAATTGCCAGCCAGGTTCGCATTCAATCACCAGTAGTCCCAGTGAATCGCATGCATCCAGGAAGGCGGGCGACTGCGGATAATGGGCGGCACGCACTGCGTTAAAACCGCCTTTCTTTAATTGTAGCGCATCCAGGTATTGCATACGGTCGGAGGCGGCATCGCCTACATACTGATAAGCCTGGTGCCTGTTAGCGCCCCGCAGGAATAGTTTGGCTCCATTCAGATAAAATCCATCCGCCTGGAAGGCCAACTTTCGTATGCCCGTGTAAGTGGATATGCTATCTACTAATTTATCATCTCGGTATACCAGTGATACCAGCCGGTAGAGATAAGGGTGGTCGGGATGCCACAGGTGTGGTTGTGCCACCGTCAGTTGCTGGTGAAAATTTTTATCGTGCTGTGTTTCCACTTTCGTGCGACTGGTAGCTGTAGCGACCGTCGCTCCGTTTTTATCTATGAGCTTGGAAACCAGGGTGGCATTATCACTTGTGAGATGATTGTTTACCACATGAGTGTTAACTTCCATCACTGCGGCTGTTTCGCTTACGGCAGGATATTTAATAAACACCCCTCCGCCAGCCACCCGATTGGCTTCCAGCGGGTGGGAAATAAACAAGGAGTCAGTTACTAGCAAGGATACATTCCGGTAGATGCCGCCAAAATAATTAAAATCGAGGTGCTGTTGGGGCTTGCCGGGCGTAGTGCGTGGATCATCGGTATTCGTGACTCTTACAGCCAGTACATTGTCTCTATCAAAAAAAATATGATCAGAAAGATCAGCCACAAAACCTATATATCCACCTGTATGCGTTTTAATTTTTTTCCCGTTGAGATAGATATCGCAGTTCATTTGCACACCATCGAAACACAGGGTTATCCGCTGATGGCGGTAAGCAGCCGGTACCCGGAAATATTTGCGGTACCAGCCAACGCCCTGGTATACCTGGTTGCCCCCGTTGTGTTTTTTTTCAATGCGCATCACGTGGGGAATGCTAACGGCGGCCCAACTGTTGTCTTTAAACGAAATACTTTCTGCGCCGGTAGTGTCGCCGCGATGAAAAGCCCAGTTGGTATTAAAATTAAGTACGGTCCTGTTTTGTGCGGAGGCAGGTAAAAGGGCAAACAGGCTAATAACGGTGAATAAGGACACTATTTTCAAGCAATACATATATTACCTTTTATGAAAAAAAATCCCGCGTATTTTGCAATTCGCGGGATTTGAAAATATATAAAACTCAACTAACTTAATAACCTTCATTTTGAGACAGGCCCTTGTTCAGGTCTCTCTCTTTCTGCGGTACCGGCCAGAGGTAGTCTCTGCCCGCGTTAAAGGTTCTTGTTTCCACTTTTACGTGATCACCGGTCAATGTAAGCTTACCGGTAGCAGGATCTACGGTTCCTAACCTGGAGCCATATACTACGCCCGCTCTAACGGCAGGACCAATTTGCCATCGTTGTACATCATACCAGCGGAGACCTTCCAATGCCAGTTCCACTCTACGTTCGCGTCTTACGAGGGTACGCAGTTTACCCTGTGAATTGTACACAGCCCTGTCTACCACCGGCATACCAGCGCGTTTCCGGATAGCATCCAATGCATCGTATACCGTGTTGTCGATTACACCTGATTCAATCTGTGCTTCTGCATAGGTGAGCAGTACTTCTGCATAGCGGATCACGATCATATTCAAACCTGTGTTCCACATATCCGGGAAGTCGGACAGATGCGAAGTAAATTTCTTCTCTATATAGGCAGAAGGAGAATTGTTATTACCGTTGTAATAATCATCCTTGCCGGCTTCAATAGAGTTATAGTATTTGCCTTCATACATCTGGCCTGGATATACTACGGTTGCGGATAAGCGAGGGTCCCTGTTATTATAGGGATTGCTCTCATCATAGCCGGAAGCAGGATCATCGATGGTTTTACCGTTCTTCATCTCGTAGGCATCTACGAGTGATTGCGTGGGGCTCAGGGAAGCCCAGCCACCGAAACCGGAAGAAGGCATGATACCGATATCGCCATTAGGTACATCATTGGCTTTATATTGTACATCGAGGATTACTTCGCTGTTGTTTTCGTTCGCAATGCGGAACAAGTCCTGGTAGTTGGGATAGAGGTTATAGCCTAATCCCATTACTTTTTTACAATCGGCGATACAATCTGCATATTTTTTATCATACAGTTCTATTCTGGCTTTCAGAGAAAGAGCGGCGCCTTGTGTAATGCGTCCTACATCGCTACCACTGTAGCTGGCAGGGAGATCTGGTGCAATAGCGGCCAGTTCGTCGAGGATATATTTGCGTACATCCGCCCGTGGCGTTCTGGTTACGGCTGCCGCTTCCTGGGCAGTCAGGGTCTTGACAACCAGTGGCACATCACCATAGAGCTGCGACATCGTAAAATACTGGTAAGCTCTTAAGAAGCGTACCTCTCCTTTGTATCGCGCTTTTAATTTATCATCCATAGGTACGCGGTCGATGTTTTCCATAAACCAGTTACATTTCTGGATCGTTTTGTAATCCCACCTGTTTTGCACATTTGGATCTGCTGCGGAGGCAGTACCATTGCCGAGGTGCTGGTAATTATCCCAATACCACTGGCTATAGCTATTGTCACTCACGGCATCCATATAGAGGAGGTTGTAATCACCTTCCCAACCATTGTAACAGCCATTCAATGCTACGGTAGCACCTACAGAAGATGACCAGAGATTGTCATTACTGTAAGCATCGGTCGGTTGTTTATCGAGATAATCTTTCTGACAAGCCGTTTCAAATAAAGCTGCAAAGAGAAATATATATAGTATGTTCCTTTTCATAATCGTTATGCTTATCGGTTAAAAACTAACATTTACACCCAGCGTATTCACTTTCACTTGTGGATAGTAGTAAATACTGCTCCTGTTCGGCGCTTCCGGATCTATCCATTTGTAGAGGTGATCGAATGTAAGGATGTTCTGGCCGCTGTAATAAAAGCGCACTTTAGTAAGACCAATTCTTTTCAGCAGATTTTCAGGAAGTGTATATCCTATCTGCAGATTTTTCAGACGGAGGTAAGATCCGTCTTTCACCCAAAAAGAAGAAGGGGTACCATTAGGATCATTCTGTGTATAGCTGCTCCAGATGCGAGGCAACGCGGCGCCAGTATTTTCAGGTGTCCAGGTATCCAGCAGTGCGGTGGTAGGTCTACCAACAGTGCTACCTACTGCACCGAGTTTACCGGCGTCAATGTATGTTTTCACACCGGCAGCACCCTGCAGGAAGATGCTGGCATCAAAGTTTTTCCAGGAACCACTCAGGTTAAGACCAAAAGTTACTTTAGGGAAATAGTTGCCCAGGTATTGCCGGTCAGCACTATTGATTTTACCGTCGCCATTAATGTCTTTATACTTAATATCGCCCGGAGCGGTGGTGGTGGACTGTTTAGGCGCTTTGGCAATTTCATCCGCGGACTGAAAGATACCTTCTGCGATGTAACCATACAAAGAATTGATGGGCAGCCCTTCCTGCTGTACCGTATATCCATCAATGATGGGACCTGTTCCGTGAAGATCAGTTATTTTGGTATTGATAATAGCAGTATTGAAATTAGCGCTATAGGAGAAGTCACCCTTCCTGTCGCTGTACCCGAGAGAAAACTCCCACCCTTTGTTCAGCACCGCACCAGCATTTTGTACGGGAGCATTTAATCCATAGGTAGAAGCGGCGGGGGGAGTCAGCAGGATATTGTTTGTCTTTTTATAGAAATAATCGGCTGTGAAATTAAGCTTATTATCCAGGAAGGTTGCATCCAGTCCCAGGCCGCTTTCTGTTGTACTTTCCCATTGCAGACCTGCATTAGCACCATTTACTGGTGCAAAACCACTGGCAATGATGGGGTTAGTACCTCCGAAAGTATAGTTCTGTCCGGAACTAACAGTAGTAACGTATGGATAGTAAGGGAAAGTGGGATAATTGGTAGCATCGTATGTTTTCACATACTGATTACCCAGTTGGCCCCAGGAAGCCCTTAATTTAAGATTGGAAATATATTCTTTTGCACCAGCGAAAAAGTTTTCCCGATCAATGTTCCAACCAGCAGAGAAGGAAGGAAACAAGCCCCATCTGTAGTCGGGAGCAAAGCGGCTGGCACCGTCGTAACGGAGATTAGCTTCAAAGAGGTATTTGCCATCATAGTCATAGTTCAACCTGCCGAAGAAAGACTGCAAAGCCATTTCGTAAGTATACCCGCTGGTTGTCTGACCATCTGTGTAACCGAGGTTGACATCATTCAGTGCATTAATCAGGAATCCCTTCCGGTAACCATCATCAAAAGTTCCTTTTGTATGTTCCTGTGAGTAACCGCCCAGGATCTTGAAATTATGTTTGGCAAAGGACCTGGTATATTCCAGTAAAGCCTGTTGTGTCAGGGTGTTGGTCAGGTAATTTTCATCTCTTACATAAGAAGGACCCTGGTAGAAGGAGCTGTCGCCGTTAGCGGTATAGTACTGTTGATCAGCAGCAAACTTCTTGTTACGGTTCATCTTCATGATGTAGGCAATGGATGGCTTGAAATGCAGGCCCTTTATAATTTCCCAGTCAGCGCCTACATTACCTATCAGGTCGTAGTAGGCATATTGATTCAAGCTGGCGCCTTCGAGCCATGCCATAGGGTTACCGTCGCCAATAGCGCCGTAATAACCATTTTTATACTTATAAGGCACGGTAGAAGAAATGCGGTTGATCTGGCGTACCAGCTGTGTAAAGTCGCCGGTATATGGATTGCTGGGTTCTTTCTTGCCAGTAGAGGTAAAGCCCACATTCGCATTTACGTGTATGTTGCTCCTTACTTCTGAGTTGAGGTTCAGGCGGGCGGTATAACGGGTGGCATTTGTTTTCTTCACGAGGCCATTTTCATCAAATAAACCCAGTGACAAATTGTACTGTGTTTTTTCTGACCCACCAGACAAGCCCAGGTAATGGTTTTGCTGGATACCGCTTCCTTTATAAAACATCCCCAACCAGTCCGTATTAGGATAATTAAACGGATCGGAGCCATCTTTAAACTTCTGAATTTCTTCCGGTGTATAACGGGCGGTTTTCCCTTCGTTTATCCTTGCCTGGTTAAACAGGGTGGCTGCTTGCCAGGAGGGTAGGAAATCAGGGAGACCGGTAGCTTTTTGCTTTCCTACATAAGCATTGTAAGTTACCTGTGTAACGCCTTTTTTACCCTGCTTGGTAGTTACCAAGATAACACCGTTGGCTGCACGGGAACCGTAGATAGCAGCAGAAGCAGCGTCTTTTAACACCGACATGGAGGCGATATCGTCCGGGTTGATATTGTTCAGGTTGGCGAGGGTAGTGATTACCCCGTCCACTACCACAATAGGATCGGCATTATTCAGCGTACCTATACCCCGGATGCGGATGGTTCCGGCATCGGAGCCTGGCTGGCCGCTGGCGGCAGCGGTAACGGTTACACCGGGCATAGTTCCCTGGAGCGCATTACCTAAGCTGGTAACGGGCCTGTTGGCCAGTTCTTTGGTGCCAATGCTGGCAACGGCGCCGGTGAGATTGGCTTTCTTCTGAACGCCATAACCTACTACTACCAATTGTTTCAGGGAACTAACATCTGGTTTCAGCCTAATATTTACCTGTGTTTGGCCGGCGGCTACTTTCACTTCCTGGCTTTCGTAACCAATACTGGTCACCAGGAGGGTTACATTTTCGCCGGTGGTGGCAATATGAAATGCGCCACCGGGATCAGTAATAGCGCCTTTTTGGGTGCCTTTAATGACTACAGATACTCCAGGAACAGGTGCACCGTTTTCATCGGTCACTTTACCAGTAAGCGTTACCGGCGGCGGTATATTAGCCACGGTGGCGGCAGCTACCGGCGTTTCCATTTTAGTAATAAAAATAGTATTGCCCTGGATGTCGAAACTGAGTTTTTGATCCCGCAGCACCGCTTCCATGGCTGCCTGTGGAGAAGCATTTTTCAGGTTCAGGGATACAGGGTGGCTGTCTTTTATATCTTCCTTATCGTAGAAGAAAACATAACCGGTTTGGTCTTTAATAATATTTAGCACTTTTCTTAAACTCACCTCCTTGGCCGAGTAGGTCACTGTCTGGGCATTGCCTTTAGCACTGACCTCTAGTGCGGCAAGCAGCAGCATAAACGAAGTTAGCTTCATAACTAACAGGATTTTGGTGGATACGTCCGCATATTTCCAATATTTGCGGGTACCGGAATTACAAATAGCATTTACTTGCATACTTTTGCAATGTTTGGTTGAATTAATAAATAATGTTTACCGACTTGTTTGTTGATTAAACTGAGCCAAAGCCGGGGTAGGACGCCAATCTTTATCCCCGGTTTTTTTCATTTTAAAAATGCGTGGAAAAGCCTGCAGGGCTGCTGCCAGGACTTTGTTTTATTCATTGTTCAATTATTTAGTTGTTTAATTGTTCAATAATCATGGCTGGATAACGATCCTGTTGCCATTTTCGATTCTATATTTGATTCTTGTTTTAGTTAAACCCTTTAATACTTGTGATAGTGAGAGGCTTCTGCCGATTTCTCCAGTAAATGAGCGTTGAGGAATGGCTCCTTCATATTTTACTTCTATGTTATACCACCGGGCCAGTTGGCGCATAACGGTGGGGAGATCAGCATTATCGAATGAAAAGAATCCATCTTTCCAGGAAACGCATTCCTGGAGGTTTACGTGGTCTACCACGGCTATTTTATCCGCCTGCGGTGCTATCCTGGCCTGTTGTCCGGGCCGGAGCTGCAGCTGCTGCTGGCGCAGATTAACGCGTACTGCCCCTTCCAGCAAGGTAGTAGCAATGGCCGCTTCGTCTGTATAGGCGTTGACATTGAATTGTGTACCCAGTACTTCCACCACGGTACCCCTTGTTTTTACCAGGAATGGCATCTTTTCATTTTTCGCCACATCAAAGAAGGCCTCACCGGTAATAGACACGCTTCTTTCTTTACCGGTAAATGCCGTGGGATAAGTAATGGAGGACCCTGCATTGAGCCATACTGTGGAACCGTCGGGCAATACCAGCTTGTACTGGCCGCCCAAAGGGGTACTCATCGTATTATATAACACCTGTCCTTCTGGATTGGCTGATTCATCATACACCAGCTGGCCGTTGGACAGTTTGGTTACTTTGGTGTGTCCCTGGGTAGCCAATAAGCCGTTGCTGGCACTATCCAGCGTTATCTGTGAACCATCGGCCAGGGTTAGCATGGCTTTATTCCCACCCGGGGCTACATCCCGCACAGGGGCTTTAGTGGCCACAACAGGTGGCTGCACTTTATGTGGCCGGAGAAAATAGACCCCGGCAGCAGCGATTACGACAATCGCAGCGGCTGCCCACCATTTTTTCCAGGACAGGAACCGCACCGGCTGCTGTGCTGTGATTTTATCGGTATCAAGTATTTCTGTTAATATGGCGTGCCAATAAGTATGATCATACCCTCCGGCATCCGTTGACGGCGTTTCCGGTGCATGGAAAGCATCCATCAACGCTATTACCTCGCCCGATTCATCTGCCTGGATCAGGGAAAGCAGCTCCTGGTACTCTTCTTTGCTGGCCTGCTGCGAACGGATACGCGTCAGCAGGTATGTAAGTCTTTCTATATCAGGCAATACCGTGATTTTTAAATATAATACTCAGTTGATAACGTAGCACAGGTGAACAGGAAAAACAGCTCCCTGTATTTATACGTACCGCCAAATAACCGATAGTACCTATCGGGATAAAAAAATTTTAACAAAAAAATAAAATTCCCATTTCCAGGAGGATGAGTGGGAGGATAACTCCATGTTCGACAAGGAATTCCCGGATGGACTTCAGGGAGCGGACCAGTGAATTTTTAATAGTTTGGGGAGATAAGTCTAGTTGACTGGCTATTTCGGTAATCTTCAGCCCTCCTTCCCTGCTAAGCATATATATTTTTTTTGCCTGGGGCGGGAGTTGTTGAATAGCCTGCTTTACCAGCATCGCTGTTTCTGAAAAGGAGAGATTTTCTTCCGTAAAATTGGAGACAAGCGGGTTTTTAAGCCCCATAATATGTACTGCCTTATTTCTAACCCCCTGTCGCTCCAGCCAGGTATAACAGCGATAGTAGACCATCTTAAAGATCCAGTTATGGGGCACGGCTACCTCATTTAACTTTTCCCTGCCCAGCCAGATGCCCAGGAATATCTCCTGGATAATATCTTTCTCGGGTCCTTCTACCCGGATAATCTGGGTGATTACAGGCTTTATTTTTGGAACATACAAATGAAACAACGACGCAAACGCAGCTTCATCGCCCATTGCGATCTGGCGGAAAAGTGCAAGTTCATGTCCTGTATTATTATCCATCCTCTTTAAAAACCCCTGCTCAACGGCACTGAACATTCATTCAGATGCCGGGCAATTTTAGAAATAACAAGTTGAGTTACCAGGTATAATGGTAAAAACCAGTCAATACCATTGGATACAAAATGTAAAATACAGAAAATATACTTCCCGAAAGCCTGGTTTCCATTATTTATGAGCAGCAGATATAGGCCATTTACGCCATGGGGTTACATTTATACAAAAAACATCCTCTATTTTTGCATGAATAGATACAATTTTTACATATATAAATAGCTTTTTAAAAAACGGTAAGAGCAATGGGAATGTCCATTGCTCTTACTTTATAGTCCATGTACCAGGATCATGCTTCCACTACTACAGGAATTCCACCTGATAGCTTTCAGGGGCTGGTATTCCGGATCGTCATAGCATTGCAGCGCGGCTGCTTCTGATGGAAACCTGATAATGGCATTCATCGTTCTGGGGTTACCTTCTACCCCGATCGCCTGCAGATCGGCCGCCAATATTTCAGCGCCATATTTCTTCAACAATTCCGCTACCGGCGGGCCATACCGGGCATATTCCTCCATGTTGGTGATATCATAACTATTTACATAGTACACTGGCATAAAACAGCTATTATAGGTTAATAAATATATTCCGGCGGTACAATGCCTCTGCAACGCAGGTAGGTAATTGCCTGTCCGCGATGGTGCGTAATATGATCGATAGTAGCATAAAATCCGGCTATCGCTTTATCTGTGGTGGCATTCTTTTCCACGCTTTGTTTCAATTCGGCAAAAGCGCCGTCTAAATAACTCATTGTTGCCTCTTTACCGAAAGCTGGCGCTGGCGGGTTCCAGTCGGATGATTGCTGCCGGATAAAATTCTCTTCCCACCAACCGATGCCATAACCGATATGATGTAACAATTCTCCAAAGGTCCAAACTTCCGCTGCCGGTTTAAAATCGTATTGCTTTGCCGGCATCGCCGCTGCCACGCCCAGGGTATAATTCCTGGCATTTTCCAGGGTGGTTAATAATTGCGTTTTCATAATTATTGATTTGATATCACAAAATTAACCGGCGGCTATCCCATCTATTTAAGGAAAATTGCGCTTTTTTCAACGGGTGGCTAATGGTGATTTTCCAAATTGCTTTTTATACGCTGCTGAAAAATGTTCGAGGCTGTTGAATCCGGTGGAGAAAGCGATATCTGTGACCGGTAGCCTGGTATGGCGCAAATGCAGGTGTGCCTGTTGCAACCGTACCTGCAATAAATAATGATAAGGTGTAGTGGTAGTCACCTGTTTGAATAACCGGTTAAAATGAAAAGGGCTCATATGTCCCAGCGCAGCCAGTTGCGGTAAAGTAATGACGTCGGTGTGGTTTTCGTGGATAAATGCCTTCACGGTTTCTATCACCGGTAAATAACATCTCTTTTGTTTATCACTCAATACCGGCTGTTTTAAATCATTACCTGCCGATAATACCCGCAAAAAAAGTGTTGTCATCAGCTGCTCCACCCATAGTTGGGAATAATGCGGCTTTCCAAGCTGGTGGAAAATATGCTGATGCAACAGTTCCATTTCAGGCGTTGCTTTTACCAGCACCGACTGTATATCCGGATTTTTAAAGAACCAGTCGAATCCCGTAGCCTGCTCCTGTAACAGCGCCGCGCTTTCTGCCGGGAAAGAAAAAATAGTGCATTGGTCCGGGATATCGTGTATATGTGCCACCTGGTGTTCATAACCAGGTTTACACAGGAGAAATAAACCACTATAGGCATCCAGGTCGTTCCTGAATACTTTAAACCGGAAGTTGCCCTTGCGGATATAAGCAATAGAAAATTTTTCCTGGTATTCTTTACCGGACACTTTGCATTGCCGGCACTGGCACAGAAAATTGTGCACAGCACCGATATCCGACTGGTAAAGTGTTTGAATGTCTGCCTCCATGCTTTTTAATTTGATGATACAAATATAAACCGGCGTTGCGACAACCTTATGTCAGGAGGGGAAGTGCTCCTTTTCACGATTGCGGTAAATGCTTTTGCAGCTGTTGATATAACAGCCGGTCATTTTCATCGACCCACCTGTAACTATCCAGTATTTCAACATTTATGGCTGACTGCATCACATTCTCAAAAGCCTTGGGAATCCAGCAAAACAAAACCTGCTCACAGGCATAACTTGTACCATGATCATAATTACTTTTCAGATAAAACCAGGTATCAACAGGCGGCGTATCGTTTAAATCAACAAACCCCTGGCTTGCTTCCAATGGCGCCCCATCCCCGGCGGATATGGATGTTTCAAAAGAAAGTATTCTTCCCATACTTCCGATATCCGGAAGATATTGATCTCTTACTTCAGGTCTTTGCTGCATCATCTGCTGCAGGAGATCCCCATAAAAGCGGCGTTCATCAGCAGGGTTATGATTCCAGGCCAGGTATTCCGCATCAAAATTATACAGCGGCACATCTGCTATCAGCGGATTGGTACGCCGGAGTATTGTTTTATAAGTACCCGTGGTAATTTCCCTCTCCCTGGTCAGTGTTTCGACCCAATTGATCGTACGAAGTAATGCCTTCCTAAAATCATCTACCTCCTGATCCGTCCACATATTAACAGCCAATTTTTTTTCAAAATAAAGCGGAGTATATATTTCGGGATTTTTTTTCTCACGCATGAATAGCTGTCGTAACCATTTTTTCATGACCAGATGTATTTCATTTAATAAAGGTAATCATTTCGATGACCACGAATCACGCTCAATCTCTTCCACTGCCACCTGCAAATTTTCCCATTTCCATAAATCAAATTCCCGATACGATCGCTGCCATGCTTTCCCTGCCCCTAATTTTGCAAAAAATTTCAACGGCAAACATGTCAACTTCAACCAACCTATTCGTAGCTATTTTATTTTCCTGTCTTTTTTCTTTGGTTGCATCCGCCCAGCAGACTGTTATTAAAGGCGTAGTACGTTCGGGACGTGAACCCCTCAGGTATGCCACTGTGCAGATTAAGGGCAGTGTTGCCGCAGCTTATACCGACAAGGATGGAAAATATACTATCGAAACCAGTCAATCCGGCGTGGTAGTATTAACGGCTTCCTTAATAGGATATGATACCCAGTCCAAAACGCTGCAGGCCGGAGGTGAGCAAACGGTCGACTGGCTGCTGACACCTGCTTCCCGCGAACTGGGAGAGGTGGTCGTATCTGCCAGCCGTAAACCAGAAATGCTTGATAATATCCCGTCGTCGGTAACAGTGCTGTCCCGTAAAACACTGGAAGATAATATGGCGGTTACTACCGATATTACCCAGATACTGGCCAATGAAGTACCCGGGCTGGCGCCATCTGCCCAAACCAACAGTAATGTGGGGCAGTCGCTGCGCGGAAGATCCGTACTCATTATGATTGATGGTATCCCTCAATCCACTCCCCTGCGTAATGGAGAAGTAGACCTGCGTTCTATTGACCCGGCGGTGCTGGAGCATATCGACGTGATCAAAGGCGCTACCGCTATCTACGGCAATGGCGCTGCTGGTGGCCTGATCAACTATATTACCCTGACTCCCAGAGACGAAAAAGCTATCGGGGGTAAGACCAGCTTAAACATGACCGGATCGCTGGCTGGCCTCAAAAACAGTGTGGGCGGCCGTATCGGCCAGTTGTTGCACGGAAAGTCCGGTAAATTTGATTACGTAGTAAACGGCGTGTATGAAAGTACCGGCGAATGGAAAGATGCGAAAGGAAAACTTGTAGGCCCCAACTACAGCCTGGGAGAAACCGATAGCTACAACGCTTTCGTTAAACTGGGATATACACCCAATCGCCGCCACCGTATTCAGCTCATGTATAACCTGTACAGTAGCCTGCAAAACTCCAACTACACCCTGGTAAATGGTGATTATCTCACGGGCAAACCGGCTACCGGCGTATTGGGCAAACAGGCGGGCAGTCCTACCGGTATCAACGGCAACCATAACCTCCAGCTTTCCTGGCATGCCGACAGTCTCATTGGCGGCGCCAGCCTGCAAGCCGATGCTTACTATGAATCGCGTGATGATATCTTTTACGTTTCCCTGGGACGCTTTGAAGGCGGCGATGGACAATCGCATACTTTATCAAAGAAAAAGGGATTCCGCTTTATGTTCAATTCGCCAATAACCAGCAAAGGCAGTTTGTCTTATGGTGCCGACCTGGTTAACGATATTACTTCCCAGCCACTGGTAGATGGACGGATATGGGTACCGGAGATGAATATGTTTAACATCGCTCCTTTCGCAGAAACGCAGTGGACTTTTATGGATGACCTTATCGTAAAAGGCGGTATCCGGGTAGAGAACGTGAAGATTGGTGTCAACGACTATACTACCCTGCGGATTACTAACGCCAGCGGTGCTACGATAACGCCCAGCTTTGCCGTAAAAGGCGGAGATCTTAACTATACCGCCACCTTGTTCAATGTAGGCATTCGTTACAACCGCCTTCCCCTGTTCTCACCCTATATCAGCTTCTCCCAGGGCTTTTCCGTATCTGACATAGGCTTAGCGCTCCGTGACGCCAAGGTGAATGACTTAAAGAAAATCAATACCGAAGCCGTACAGGTCAATAACTACGAACTCGGATTTGTGAGTAAAATGCAGCGATTCCGCTTTGAATTGACCGGCTTTGTCAGCACCTCGAGGCTGGGCGCTGAAATGGTATATGACACCAAAACCGATCTGTTCGTTGTAAGCAGGACACCGGAACGTATATACGGTTTTGAAGCGGCAGTACAATATCGCCTGCTCAGCAACCTGGACCTGAATGCTACTTTCAGCTATGCAGAGGGCAAATCCGATACCGGGCGCGTTAACCGTTATGATGTATACCTCAACAACCGCCGTATTGCCGCGCCTAAAATAGGCGGCAGCATCAGCTATCGTCCGCTGAATACGCTGGAGGTACAGTTGCATTATACTGGAATTATGAAACGGGATCGTTTTGAAAAATTGCCCAGTGGACTATATAAAGGCTATGAAGGTATCGTAAAACCTTATCACCTCTTTAACCTGAATGCCAGCTACCGTGTTACACGCAGTACTCTGCTGACACTGGGTGTAGAAAACCTCTTTAACACCGATTACTTCCCTGCAAGATCACAGTGGTTTATGATTCCGGGTTTTTATGCAAAGGGCAAAGGCGCCGCATTTAACATAGGCATTTCCGTGAGTTACTAACCATTTATATATCACCCTTATGTACAACAGGCAGCTGGTGGCTTTCCGGCTGCCTGTTTTTATGATAGTTAAAGTAGTCCTAATTTCTTCATAGCCTTTAACCCATCTGCGCTGTTAGGGTTCAATTCAAGGGATTTCCTATACATCCTGACAGCGTCTTCGCGGTAACCGGTTTCCAGCAGTGCTTCTCCGTAGCTGTCATATGTATTAAAATTCCCTGGATCCAGGAAGGTATTCAGTTTAAATGTTTCAAGCGACCACTGTTGATGTTTTTTGGCGCTGCATTGGTACAGGAAGTCATATCCCAGGAAGTTCATCTCCCGTGTATTAAAATAATAATGAGAAGTATCCGCTTTATAAAGGTGCAACATACAGGCAGCGTGGTCAGCGCCCCCGGTTATCAGCGCATTAGCATAGGCCCGCACGGCAGACTTTTTAAAATCCAATGGCATAGGTCGCTGATGATTTAACATATAAAAACAGGAGGTTACATTTTCTCCAAACCTGCTATTACCGTTAGTGTAGGCTATCACGACCTGTTTGCGCGCCAGGTGATGATAATAAAAAGTAGCCAATCCAAATTTAAACCCGCCATGCCCCACTCCTTTTCCATAACCTGGCTGTATAAATATATCCCAGCCCAGGCCATACTGCCCGGTTCCTTCTCCCAGCATGGTATCCATATGCTCCGTGTATACTTTGCCATTATTGAGTTTCAACGGAGTAATAGCCTCTTCTACAGTAGACAGCTTCAACAGTTTCCCGCTAAAATAAGCGTTGTCAAATTTTATCATATCGTCTGCTGTGGTAATTACATTGGATGGCCCTATGCTTGCCTGGTTATTATACTCACTGTACCGGTAACGCTTTACGAGGGTCGCATCTGTGTAGGCCGAGTCATATAATGCAGGTATTACCTGCTGTTTTACACGAAGGCTATCCTGGAAATTACTGCTGCCATATACTGCTACATAGGTATCTTTCATGCCGGCGGGTTTGAAAATATGTTTTTCGAGATAGGCTGGGAACGAGCTGCCGGTTATCTTCTCCACAATCAGGGCCAGCAAACTGAAGTTGGTGTTACAATACCGGAATTGATCACCCGGCGTAAAATAAAGCTCTTTGTTCCACTGTCGGAGCAAGGGTAGTATAGCCGCATTGGTAATCACCGAATCAGGATATTGTTTAACCACCTCCTCATACAATTCCAGATCAGGCAATCCGGAGGTATGCGTAAGCAAGTGGCGGATGGTAATGCCGGGGAATGGAAACCCGGGCAGATAGCGGGTAACCGGGTCTTCCAGCCTCAGTTGCTTTTTATCTCTTAACTGGAGGATAGCCGTAGCCGTGAATATTTTTGAAATGGAGGCCAGGTTAAAGCGTGATTGCATGGTATTGCGCTGCCCTGTGGCATAGTCGGCGTATCCATCGGAGAAGGCGTATACTTTATGCCCATTTTCTGTCAGGGCTATATTTCCGTCGTACAAATGATGAGCGGAAATACTATCGAAATAGGCTTTCAAGGCTGTATCGCGGCCCTGCGCGAAGACCGCCGCCGCCGCCAGGCATATTATTCCAGTAATAAGTATACGCATAAATATAGTTTTATAAGGCAACCAATATTATAATGCTTTCATGAAATCGGCATACACATGTGGTGAAAGCAGTAAATGCTGTGACGAAACCGGCTGATTTTCCTGTATATTTGTTTTTGCCGGTAACACCATTCTTGCGCCGGCCAGCTTTATGAGTATCCTTCTCTCTGCCGGACATTATTTTGGTAAGGAGCAGCAGTTTAACGAAACAGCGCTTTTCAAGCTGAATATCACCGCATATCAGCCCAATACACATTTGCATGACCACTGCCATGAAAATGCGTATCTCAGCCTGCTGATCAGCGGTGGATATGAGGAGATGGCGGGCCGCCATCAGCAAGCCATTCTTCCCGGAGAGGTATTGTTCCGGCCTGCCGGTTACACACATGCCAACAGGTTCCATGCCATTCCCGGCAGATGCCTGAATATTGAATTTAAACACCCGGGATTAAATGAGTTGGCGTCTCCACAACAATTACCCACCACGCTAACAGTGTACAAAACTGGCACCTTCCAGTATTTATACCAGCTGCTATATTCTTTCCTGGAGGATCCTTCCGGTAGTATGTCTGAAGAATATATCCTGGGCTGGCTGTCGGATGTAAGTGCCGTTAAAATCCCTTCCCGCCTGCCCTGGCTGTCGAAAGCAAAGGCCATCCTGGAAAATGAATTTGATACTCATCACACCATCCATTCACTCGCCTCCCGTGTATATGTACATCCTATTTACCTTGCCCGCGCATTCAGGGAAAAAGAAGGCATGACGCCTGGGGAATACCAAATGGAAATGCGGGTAAAAAAAGCCCTGTTCCTGTTGTTTACCACTTCTCTCCCCATTGCCGACATTGCTTTCGCGGCCGGATTTTCGGATGCCTCCCACTTAGTGAGGATATTCCGTCGGCATTACCGCAGTACACCCTATCAATTCAGGAGGCTCCTGAATAGTTAATCTGGTTCCATTTTTATTGGTCCCCGATCTTTTTCTTTGTATAAAAAAAAGATGCGCCGACTTACCCTTTTGCTGTTCCTGTTATGTCCCCTGTGGTTATGTGCCCAGCGCCAGCTTATTTACCAGTTACAAGTGCAGGCCGATCCTGAAAAGAAAGCTTTCCAGGTAACGGGCAGTCTCCGGTTTACCACCAGTACACCAGCTACTGATACTGTTACGATGGTGATGAGCCGTGGCCAGGGCCATTCCCGGTTACAGCTGGAAGGCAGGAGCGCCGCGATGGATACCAGCACCAACGAATCCGGCGATATCGTTTATCATTGGCGGTTTAGCCGTCCGCTGCCTGAGGGCACGGTGCTGCGCTTTAGCTATGTCCTGGACCGCGGCGCTACGCCGGCTTTCCAGTTTTATATCGACAGCAGCTTCTGCATGGCTGGCGGATATGGCTCCGCATGGTACCCCCAGGTAATGGCACGCGCTGCCGATGGTACCGACAATGCCATACGGGGCGGCGGCAGCATCCGGGTAACCACCCCTGCCGGCTTTATGCCCGTGATGGCAGCCAGTAAGATGAGTACTGCCATTCCAACAGGTTCGGGGCAAACGACCGAATTCCGGTACGACCAGCCCGATATCTTCTCTCTATATATTGGTCACTATACGCGGCAGGAATACCAGGGCAAGTACCCCTTTTATACCTATAGTATCAGTAAAAGCGTGAATGGCAGCCAGTTATCAAGGCAGGCCGCTATGGTACTGGATTATCTCGCCTCCCTGTTTGGCCCTTTAACGATTCCCAATTTTTCCATCATTGAATTCCCTGATGCGGTATCTGAGCGCACCGGCATTGGCGGCGCCAGTGTATTAGGTGGCGTAGTGATGCCCACCGGTGCATTGCATGAATTTAATTACGCCCTCTTTGGCCATGAGATAGGACACCAGTGGTGGGGCAACAAGGTCCTGTCGAAGGGCCGCAGAGGCGCCGAAATGCTGTCGGAAGGCATGGCGCAGTATGGCTCCCTACAGGTGGTGAGCCATTTTGATAGTGCACATGCCATTTATTACCGGAAAACCGGCTATGCCGGCTATCTGCGTGATCAGAGCGGACTGGGCTATCTTAAAAATGTGGCGGCGGGCAATGATGAACCGTTGTCGGCCCTTACCGGCGGCAATGGCCATACACTGGGAGATAGCAAAGGATTCCTGGCGTTGGAACTATTATCCAACGTAGTTGGAAAATCCGTTTTCCATAAAGCCATGCAAACCATCAGCAACCAGTACAGTCGCGATGGCGTGAGCTGGGATCAATTCCTCCACGAAATGGAAACCGCCCATGGCAGCAGTTTACAATGGTTTTACCGGCAATGGTTCGAACGCACCGGGGCGCCAGCCTGGGAGCAGCAGTGGCAACAACAAGGTAATCATCTCCAGCTAACTATTACTCAAAAAGACAGTCTTTACCAGCTACCGCTGGAAGTGCTGGTTACTTATAAAGATGGGCACCAGGTTATGGAGAACATTAACATTGACTCCCGCAGCGAAACATTTCAGCTGCCGGTAACCAACGCAGTAGCATCCGTACAGGTAGATCCCTATTTTAAGGTATTGCACTGGGAGGATTCGCTGGCCAGGATAGCCTATGCCCAGGCCAGGCCAGGGCGGGTGTTATGGCTGCGGATGGATGGTAAGGATAATGAAGCAGCCAGCCTGGCGCATTCCTATTTAAAAGAAGGTATTGCCGGTGACACTGCCGGGGTAGAATTTTCGCTGTTGTATCAGCTGGGACGGATTACGAGCACACAAAATAAGCCTGCAGAGGCCCTGGGCTATTATCAACGCGCGCTGCAATGTGCATCGCGGGTGCCGGAGCTGCTGGCATATACCTATTTCCGCATAGCCCAGATTGCCGCCGGCCAGCACAATACCGAGCTAATGCAATGGGCTGGCAGAAATGCCATCACTGCCGATGAAGCCAACCAAAAAGCAGATGGCATGGCGGCAAAAGTAGCTTTATTGGAAAATTAAAATACTGTACTGTAGCGGATTTACAACGGAAAATAAAAAAAATTGAAAAATTTTCCCCTAGAATGTCCAATTCGGATTTACCCGAGCATTATTGAAGTATAAACACAAACATTCAATAATACATAAAAACGAAAGACATCATGGAACCAAGAATTAACTATCTGCAAAAAGGACAATCAGCACTGAAAGCATTATTTGGCTTAGGCATGTACCTGGGTAAATCCAGTATTGAACAACCTCTCCTGCACCTGATCTATTTCCGGATATCACAGGTAAATGGCTGCGCCTTCTGCCTCGATATGCACTCCAAAGATTTACGTGCAATGGGCGAAACAGAGCAACGCCTGTATATGTTGCCGGCATGGAAAGAATCACCAGTATATACAGCACGTGAACGCGCAGCCTTCGGCTGGGTAGAAGCTATCAATGCCAATGAAGCCCCGGATGAGGTATATGAAACTGCCCGCCGGGAATTTTCTGAAGAAGAGCTGATCGACTTAACCATCGCTGCGATTACCATCAGTGGCTATAACCGCATCAATATCGCTTTCCGCCCGGTAGCCGGCAATTACCAGCCAGGCATGTTTAACGCAAAAGCTAACTAATAATTTAATCGTACATTCATTCACTATTTAAACTAATAATACGTCATGAAAGAGTTCATGTTAATATTCCGTCAGCCCAGTTATGATTACAGTCAAGCTACTTCTGAAGAGATGCAGGCCATTGGAAAAAAATGGGCCGATTGGGTAGGCGGAATTGCCGCCCAGGGCAAATTGGGCGCCACCGGGCGTCGGCTGGAAACTGATGGTAAGGTATTGAAAGCCGGTGGTGTGATTACCGATGGCCCCTTTGTAGAAATCAGGGAACGCCTGGGTAGCTTTATGATTGTAAAAGCCGATACCCTGGAAGAAGCTACTACACTGGCACATGGCTGTCCTGCGCTGGATGCTAATGGTAGTGTAGAAATCAGGGCTATCATGCAATAAATTTTTATATCTGTTCACAAAAAAACCACTCCTTCAGCGAGTGGTTTTTGCCATATCGTATGGAAAAGGAAACCGCTTCACTCAAATATTTATTTCAACAGGAATTTGCCAAGATGGTAGCTGTCATCAGCCACACTTATGGCTTACAGCACATAGAGCTGGCAGAAGATATTGTTAGCGAAACTTTTTTACAGGCCATGGAAACCTGGGGTATAAAAGGGATGCCGGCCAATCCCACCGCCTGGCTATACCTGGTGGCCAAACAAAAAACGTTGTATCATTTCCGGAGAAATAAAATCTACGAAGAAAAGGTGTTGCCGGAAATTACTCACCGCAATGAAAAAAGCACGGAAGGCGATGTGCTGGAGTTTTCGCCACAGCAGATTAAAGACAGCCAGCTGCAAATGCTGTTTGCCGTGTGCAATCCCGCCATCGCCAGCGAAGCGCAGATTGGGTTAGCATTGCGCATTCTTTGCGGTTTTGGTATTGAAGAAATTGCCGAAGCATTTCTTTCCAATAAAGAAACCATTAATAAACGGTTATTCCGGGCCAAAGAAAAACTGCGCACCGAACAAATAAAGATGGAGCTGCCCCCTGAACATGAAATTGTGAAGCGGCTGGATAATGTATTACACATCATTTACCTCCTTTTCAGCGAAGGATATTATTCCCAAACCCAGAACCAGATCTTGCGGAAAGAGCTTTGTGTAGAAGCACTGCGGCTGGGGCTCATGCTCACCGAATACGAAGCTACCAACCGGCCTTCCACCAATGCATTGATTGCCCTCATGTGTTTTCATGCCTCCCGGTTCGACGCCCGGCAAACACCGGATGACACGGTGGTATTATATGAAGCACAGGACGAATCGCTATGGGACCAGGCACTCATCCACCAGGGAGAACATTTCCTGGGCTTGTCTGCCCGGGGCCAGGAAATCAGCTCCTATCACCTGGAAGCGCGTATTGCTTACTGGCATTGTATCAAAGAAGACAGCCCCGAAAAATGGGAAGAAATCCTTCAACTCTATAACCAGTTACTACTCATCAATTATTCTCCCAGCGTAGCACTCAACAGGACCTTTGCCCTATATAAAGCCAATGGCCGGAAAGCGGCTTTAATTGAAGCAGAGAAATTACAGTTGACAGATAATCATTTTTATTTCCTGTTGCTCGGAGAGCTGTATAAAGAAATAGATAATGCCAAAGCCTTATCCCATCTACAAAAGGCATACAACCTCGCTAAAACGGATGCAGAAAAACAGGGCATCCGCGAGAAAATAAATCAGCTTACGTAAAAATTGACTACCTGCTGTGGGGAGCCACAGCAGGTAGTGTATACCGGGTATACTCAGGGCAGCGGAGGCAGCTGACCCAGGTCCAGTTTTTCGTTACCAAATCCGAGGGAGATACCGAAGATGGCGAGAATACGGGATTTATCCAGTCCGAAGTCATTGCCAAAGGCGCCATTGATATAGACATTCTTTGCGATCCTGTAATTGGCATATCCTACCACCCGCTGCGATTTCAGGTGTTCATCCACCGCATATTTCCGGTAAACGGCTTCCACACCGAAACTTATGGGATCAAATTCAAACGACAGGCGTCCGCCCAGATCGAAGCTGTTGGAGCCCGTCACCATACCTTTCTCCAGTGCATAGGCATCATACATATACCGGCCATAGGCGGCTATGCTAAGGTAATTGGTATTAGGTACCGCTGCATCAAAATTGAGCGGTGTATTGAGCGATAAAGTAGTCCATACCCCTACCCTTCCTGTTTTCCAGGTAGTATCTGCGATACCGTAGGTGGCATAGGCTCCGGCAACATCCCATTGGAAAAGCGGCTTTTCCGTCAACTGGTTTTTCACCCGTGTCATCAGGCTCGTTAGCGCTTCATTTTTGCGGGCGGTATACTGCCGGAGAATACGGGCAATAGTAGCCGTATCGCCGCTGGTAACCGCGGCATCATAGGCCGGATCGGAGCTCACCGCATCCAGTATATCGGCTTGCTGCTTTTGCGTAAGCGTATCTACCAGGGCATGCAGGCGGGCGGCGTAACTGCTGCGGTAAGCCCTTACCAGGGTAGAATGAAAACCAATAGAAAACACTTTTTGCGACAGCCCGGAAGTGTCCGGGATCATATCTTTCCGGATAAAGGCCACCGAAATATTGGTGAATTGAAGAGCGGAAAAAGGTTGCATTTTCCAGGCAGCCGCCGGATGACTTGTATCTCTTTTTACGCCTATAAAGCGGAAGACATCCCGCTTTTTGGGGAGTGCCCACCAGTATGGTGTGAATTGGGCCGTATAATTCTGTGGCCATCCATCTCCGGCAAAGCTCTGCAATACCGATACCCCGAAAGCCTTGGGCGTAGCAGGAGATTCGATCAGGGTAGGCGATACATCTACCAGCTTAAAAGCGCTGGTTTGGGGTATGCTGAGTTTATCTGCGGTAGTTTCCTGTGCAAAAAGCTGGTGACTGGCCCCCATCATCAACAGGCCTATCAGTAGGTGTTTGTATAGCGGCATGATTAATCCAGTTTAACAGTCATCAAAATATAGATCGTCGTAAAATCGCCGTTGGCGTTGAGGGTCTGATCCGGTGTGGTAAATTCTTTACGCCCGTCTCCACCGCCATCCAGCGTATAGCGGGTACCTATCTTCCCGAATTCAATTTTCCGGGTATCGATATCGTCCCAAAACAATTCGACTTTGGTAACGATGTGCACGAAGCTGCCCTGCAGACTTTTGGCGCTGCCAACCGCCATGGTATTGATGTCGCCGGAGGCATCCGATACTGCATCTGGTATAGGCAATTTCGTGTTGTCTGGCGCAATGGTAAAACATCGTGTCCAGGCAAACCCGTTGGTAGAGATATCAACAGCTAACTTGATTTGTTGGGCGCCGTTTCCGGCATTGTAGTGATTCATGGGGTCGACAATTTAAATGAACAAGGATTATGAATGCCGAAAAACTGGCAAAGGTATATTTTGGTAATGCGTAACGCATAAAAGTTTTCATTTCGGCTCATAGGATCTCTACAAAAATACGGCATAAAGGCGAAAGAAAAAGCATAAAGCAGAAAGCAAATAGCTATTGAAGCGAGTGACCAATGCGATTACATATTTGCAAAGATCATTCGCTTCAATAGCTATTTGCTTTCTGCTTTATGCTTTATTCAGGGGAAAAAGCGCACGCAGCGCGGGGATACGCAGGAACAGGCTCACCCAGATCAGGATACCAAAAACAATAGGGAAATAGTAAGGTGCATTTAACCGGCTCATAACGGCCACGGCGCCACCGAGGTAACAGCTTACAAAAACAGCGCCCAATACAGCTGTACGGGGAATGGCGTAGAGAATAGTAGCCAGCAGCAGCACAATGCCTATACCCTGTACCTGTGTTTCAGGCCAGCCCAGCTGTGCGCTGCCTTGCACGGAAGCAGCCGCTTTACCTATTTTCATCACTGCATCTACCAACAGGAACAATACACAGAGGATGGTAATAACCCAGCCCGTAATATTCGCACTTTTTGAAGGAGCCTTGGCGTTCATATACAATGTTTGAGTTTCCATACATTTAATTTTTTTGTTTGTTTTCTTGTGTGTGATTGACGATACAAACTTAGATCGATTCTCCAGGATTCCTGCTGGGGGAATCCGACATTCTTAATGGTCGATTGCGACAAAGCAGAACATCTTACCTTTGCATCATGGATTATTTCAAAAAGCAGCTTGATTTGCTCAAAACAGAGCGGGAAGTAGACCGGAAATCTTATCAGCAAATGACCGAAAGCACGTCTGTAGCCGAACGCAGGGCAAATGGGCTAAGCTGGTATCCTATTGCCATCAGGGGGTCTGAAATGAGCCGGGGCGACTATCTCACCGTTGAAATAGAGCGCACCACCCACCAGGATATTCCGCATCAACTTCGTTTTGGCGCATCTGCCGTGCTGTTTTCCAATCATAATCGCAAGGACGACCATTTAGACGGTACCATCTCCTACCAGAGCGGCAACCGCCTGAAAATCACCTTACGCACCGATGAGTTACCCGATTGGGCCAACGACGGCAAACTGGGTATCGACCTGCTATTTGACGATAATAGTTATGATGAAATGCAGTCTGCCCTTAAACAGGCGGATGCTTTGCCTGACAAGGACCCCAGCGCACGCCTGGTAAAAATCCTCACCGGGGAAACGGCGCCGGCTTTTCATACCAACCTGCCGGCTTATACCAATCCTGCATTGAATGCTTCCCAACAGGCAGCGGTTCAAAAAATATTGACGGCCAATGACCTGGCGATCGTGCATGGCCCTCCCGGCACTGGTAAAACCACTACGCTGGTACAGGCCATTAAGGCGCTTATCCGCCAGGATGGCCGGCAGATACTGGTAGTAGCCCCCAGCAACACCGCTGTTGACCTGCTCAGCGAAAAGTTGTCGGATGAGGGACTCAATGTATTACGGGTAGGCAACCCTGCCCGGGTATCGGAGCGACTCATGTCGCTCACACTCGATAGCAAAATATCGGAGCACCCCAGTGTGAAGGAAATTAAGCGCCTGAAAAAACAAGCCAACGAATTCAGGGACATGGCCCACAAATACAAGCGCAATTTTGGGAAGGCAGAAAGAGAACAACGCAAAGCCCTGTTTGACGAAGCCCGCAAAATTATGAAGGAAGTCGGTAATACCGAACAATATATCATAGACGACCTCATTGCCAAAGCGCAGGTGATCACTGCTACCCTGGTGGGTGCTAACCACTATACCGTAAAAAGTCAGCGCTATCATACCGTGGTAATCGATGAAGCAGGACAAGCACTGGAGCCAGCCTGCTGGATTCCCATCCTGAAAGCACAGAAAGTGGTGCTGGCAGGCGACCATTGCCAGCTATCGCCTACGATTAAATCCGACGAAGCGGCACGGAAAGGACTAAGTACCACCCTGCTGGAAAAGTGCACCGCCTTATACCCCGAAAGCGTAACCCTGCTGGAAGAGCAGTATCGCATGCACGAAACCATTATGGGATATTCTTCCCGTATTTTCTACGGAGATAAACTGAAAGCACATGCTTCCGTGGCCAGCCATCTGCTGTTTTCGGAAGACAGCCCGCTATCGTTTGTAGATACTGCCGGTTGTGGTTTTGATGAAAAGCTGGAAGGCACCAGTACCACCAACCCGGAAGAAGCCGTGTTCCTGTTTAAACACCTCACCCAGCTGGTAGTCTCACTGGGGATGCATTACCAGCCGAAAGATTTTCCTACGGTGGCAGTTATTTCTCCCTATAAACAACAAATACAATTACTGAAAGAACAGCTACAGCACTCACCGGCGCTGCAACCCTATGCTGATAAAATATCCGTAAATACCATCGACAGTTTCCAGGGACAGGAGCGGGATATTGTATACATCAGTATGACCAGGAGCAATACGGAAAACAATATCGGCTTTTTGTCGGATACCCGTCGCATGAACGTTGCCATGACCCGTGCCCGTAAGAAGCTGGTGGTAATAGGTGATAGTGGCACCCTGTCGGGGTTTGGATTTTATGCCAGCTTTATCAGCTATGCAGAAAGTAAAAACGCTTACCAGAGTGCCTGGGAGTTTATGGACATCTAGCCTGGTGGTTACTACGGCTTCAGCAGTTTAAAGGCGTGGTTCCATCTATTCTGCAAGAAGCCTGGTATACACCATAAGATACATAACGGTTCTATGGCGCGGGCGGCCACCGCAGTGCCCATGTCTTCCGTTTCCCAGCCGAAGGCCGTCAGTATATCCGTTACCGTTGTTCTGGCAGCGGTATTATTGCCACAAATAAACATGGTGGGCTTGCCCCCGGGCAATTGCGGTTTGTACATCAGCGCATTTCCTACGCTATTAAAAGCCTTTACCACGTTGGCTTCGGGGATAAGTCCCTGAATTTTTTCCATCAGGGAACTGTTCTGCTCTGTAAAAAATTTCAGCACCCCATTTTCGGGCGGAGCGGCTGCAATGGGATTGGTAGTGTCGATCACCACTTTACCGGCAAAATTAGACAGGCCCGCCTGTTGCACTGCCGATTCTGCCGCGCTGCCGGCTACACTGAGTACCAGTAACTCGCCAAATTGAGCGGTAGCCCCGAAGGTGCCGGTTTGGCCTTTCGGATTTTTACTTTTCCAGTTCTTTACTTCTTCTTTGTCCGGGTTCCGGGTGCCCAGCATTACCTCATGTCCTTCAGCTAAAAATGCGGTGGCCAGCGTTTGTCCCACGGCGCCGGATCCGATAATACCTACTTTCATAGTTGCATTGTTTTTGAAACATTTTTACAAAGTGTGTTGGTGTTAATACGGGTATTTTGAGCAATGCCGGTCTACCGTGCTACTATCAGGATAATATGTAGCCAGAAGATACGAATTTAGCGTTGATAATTTGCATTTATGGCCAGGCAGCCATTATGCTCCACAGCTGTTTATTAAAAGCAGTACGTTGTTCAAACATAGGAAAATGGCCGGATTCCTGGATCCAGTATAGTTGTATGGCTGGGCGGATTACTTTCAGTTCATATGTATAAAACGCCAGTGCATCCTGGGCGCCCGCAATGATACTCACGGGGCCTTTGTAATGAAATAAATTTTTACTGAGATCGTAATGTGCCCGGTTCAGATCGCTAACCATAAGTTCTTGCATCGTCCCGTTGGGTTTTGCAGCGTAGATCTTCGTCATAAAGCTATCGATCAGCGACTTGTTATAAATATAGCCAAGCCGGATAGTCCGGTTATACCGGGCGGAATCTGTGGCTGTACCCTTGCCGGTTGCTATTGTTTTGCCCAATGAATCCCACAATGCCAAATCTGTTGTACCCAAATGGGAGCGCAGGTTATTGACATGCGTAGTGAGCAGGTCGGGCGAAAACTTGTAATAACCTGGATTGACCAGTACCAGTGCACGTACTTTGTCGGGGTACTGTGCGGCGAAGCTCATAGCCAGCATAGCGCCCCAGGAATGCCCGTAAAAAATAGCCTGTTTAAGATGCAGGTGTTGTAACAACCGGTGCAGGTCTTCCACGGCCGATTGCAGGGTAATCGTTGTACTATCAAATGGTACGGGAATCGATAAACCGGTGCCACGTTGTTCCGGTAAAATGGCGCGGTATTTTTTGCCGAGTTCTATGGCTACTTCTTCCTGCTGCAGGCAGGAGTTGCCGGGACCGCCAGACAAAACAATTACCGGCGCTCCGGCGCCATAGGTATGAAAGTAAAGATAACCATTCGGGTATTTGAGAGAGTCCAGTTGCTGTGCATGGCCTGTTGCGATAAAGGCCAGCAGCATGGTTAACAACGCGGGTATTTTCATATAGATCAGTTTGAAACAATAAGCAGGCTATTAAAATACAGCAATTTCCTGAACTAGCGTGCAGTTATGCGTAAGGCTTTTTTTATTTGTATCTTGCGGGCTCTTACCTATCATCTGCCTATCATGTTACCAATCAGTCAACTCCTGTTATTTGCGTTTGCCGCGTTACTCATGGTATTAGTACCAGGGCCTAATATGATTTATCTGATTTCCCGTTCCATAACGCAGGGCAGGAAAGCGGGGCTGATTTCCCTGGCGGGGGTTGCCTGCGGGTTCCTGTTTCACATTACGCTGGTATCGTTTGGACTTACAGCCGTATTGCTGGCCGTTCCTTTCGCCTATACCGGGTTGAAGATGGCGGGCAGTCTTTACCTCCTTTACCTGGCCTGGCAGGCGGTAAAGCCGGGAGGAAAGGGATTATTTGACAACACCCGCACCTTAGCTGCCGATTCTCCTATGAAATTGTTTAGTATGGGGTTATTTACGAATATGCTTAACCCCAAAGTGGCGGTATTTTATTTGTCGTTTTTCCCCCAGTTTATAAAACCGGCGTATGGGTCGGTACTTGCCCAGAGCTTTATGCTGGGCATCACCCAGATCAGTGTAAGCATTTCTGTCAATTTTATCATCATATTATTTGCCGCCCGGGTGACGGGCTGGTTTGCGGCCAATCCCCGCTGGGTGAAAATGCAGAAGTGGTTTATGGCGGGCGTTTTCGGCAGCCTGGCCCTGAAAATGGCGCTGGATAAGGGTAAATAATTCCTTGCCGGGAGCTTAAAACGGGGTATCTTTGCGCTTTTTTACCGCAAAATAGATGGTAGCCGGTTCCTGGTGATCAGCCTGTTTATTTTTGAACCCATATGTGATGAGTAAAATAGTTGATTACCGGAAGTTGCTGGGCGTGACCAAAACAACCGAGTTAAAAGAATTAAAAAGCATTTACAGGAACCTGATGAAGGAACTGCATCCTGATAAGTTAGTAGACTTTGAAGAGGAGCAAAAGCTGGAAGCAGAGGCCAAGAGCAAAGCAGTGATAGAAGCCTACCATTTCCTGGTAAGCATTGCTCCTGAAACCATTGCTGCTGCGTTACCACAGTATACCGAAACTATCTCCGCCTCTACTGTTGTGGATTTCAGTTACGAGAAACAAACCCTGCAATTGAATTTCCAGGATGGTAGCAGCTATGAATACCTCGACGTACCCAAAGCCTTGTATGTGAAGTTGATTAACTCCGATACGCCGGGCAGGTTTTGCCGCCGGCATATTTACCATGAGTTTGTGTATCGCCGGGTAAGTAAAGCGATGGAGGCTTAAACGCATTATCAGCAAGGGGTTCCATTATATTTTTCGGCAGCAACGTCAATAAAATCGCAGAAATCTAAAAAAAAATTTGGCGAAATGCTTTGTCTGCTTATCTTTGCAACCCCTGACACAATATCAGTTGCCCAGATGGCGAAATTGGTAGACGCACTGTGTTCAGGTCGCAGCGCCTGCAAGGGTGTGCTGGTTCGAATCCAGTTCTGGGCACATATAAGCCTTGTAAGTCATTGATTTACAAGGCTTTTTTATTTAGTGCGTGTCAAATTTTTCCGCTTTTTTACACCTTTTCCCACCCATTCTGACACGCAAATGACACGCACTATGACACGCACTTTAGGCGGAAAAAAGCAGGAATATCACCTGCATTTTTATCACTTTTTACCTCGAAAAAATCGCACCTGGGCAAGGCTTTTAAACCCTGTCAGGCTGTCACTGACTGCAAGACCTAATGATCTTTTTAAATGGCTAAGGGTAAGAAGATTTCTAAAAAATATTTCCTGCCGCTTTTTCACACATCTTCACACAAACCCTTCAACCCCGCTATGGAGGAGCATTTTCTACCTCCTTCATAACGGTTGCGGTACAACGTTTGAGGCATATTTCTTAACCCTTAAATGTGTTGAACGATGAGATTTATAAAGAGACCCAATCGGACCGGGGACAAAATTATGTTTCATTATGACTTGGGGAGGGGGGCCGGACAGAGACCATCTACTGGTTTATTCATTTATGCCCATCCAAAATCTCCAACGGAAAAGAATTACAATAAAGAAACTCTGGCCATCCTGGAAATCAAGAAGGGACAGGCTATTGTAGAAGCACAGGCAATAGGAACAGGATATATACCGAATCATAAAGTCAAACGAAACTTCCTGGATTATTATAAAGAGTATGTCGAAAACAATAAACGGCAGGGCAGCAGGCATCTAATCTGCTGCTTCACAAAATTCAAAAAGTACGTCAGGCGCGAATTTGTTTCACCAGTGGAGGTGACGTATGATTTCTGCTTTCGATTCAGGCGATACTTACTAGATTGTCTTACTGGTGAAACTCCGCAAAATTATTATGCGACGTTCAAAAATATGGTTAAGTATGACATGTCTCGCGTGATAGTCCTGTATTTGATAGTTAAAAGTATCATAACTAAAGGGAATTTCGCATTCGATCAAACCATCGGGAACGACTTTATTCAGGAAAAGGGAAAAATTTTTATTAGGGCCAGAAAGAACCTGCTTTAAGTAAAAAGGAACATTAAATTAAATCCTATCCTTTGCAGTTCTTTTAGATACTGTTCATACTTTCCGGAAAGCTGGTAATAACAAAAATAATGGCCTTCCCCAGTCAATGACTCTGTTGAATACAGCTGTGATCGGATATATTGTTTTCGTTGTTCGTTTAGCGATGGATCGTGCCATGCAGTATGGGACCAGTACTTTATTCTTAAAAGGTTTTGTTGAAGAATTCCTTCGGCAGTCCCATTAGCTCCTAGTCCTCCAAGTCTTTCAAGCACTGTTCTACAGGATTGGTTTTCTTCGCAGGAAGCTAACAATGGAATCATTTCTTTCCAGTTAATGTCTTCCATATCGCTATCCAGTTCCCTGAGGTCAATATCATTGATGATATCTTGGGTTATTTCTATTTCCCTGATAAATGTTCCATTATAATTTTCTAAGCTATAGATTCCAGTAACCGTATCACGACGGCACCGTAGGCGGAGCTCAAGAGTGCCATCCGGAAACG
Organism: Chitinophaga sp. Ak27; assembly: GCF_012726295.1. Lineage (GTDB taxonomy): Bacteria > Bacteroidota > Bacteroidia > Chitinophagales > Chitinophagaceae > Chitinophaga. The sequence goes on from NZ_JABAOB010000001.1 coordinate 1,485,380, forward strand.
AAGACTCATGAGAAAGTGTAAAATACGGAATTCTGCAATATGCAAAAAAGTTAACCTGTTCTATTAAAATAGGATCATCGCATTCAAGCTGTTCTAACGAACGAATAAGCGGTTTTAATGATTGTTCTTCCATAACTACCCTCACCTCTTAACATTTGAGAAAATAACTAACCCCAAGTTGGGTCTATTGACGCCCAATTACGGATGATTCCCCCGTCGTTTCTTTTTAGGTGAAACAGTAGATGAAATTGGTTTTACATACTGCCACTTATTAAGTCCAGCGGATGTTAATATATATTCAGGGACATTGGTATTTAAAAGAATATTATCACCTCTTAATTCCGGTACAACATATTTTCTAAGCATCTTCTCCATCATTAATGCGCCATTAGGTGACGAAAGTATTTGTGCAAAAGGAACCTTAAAGGCTATCATGAAATAATTGACTCCGGGTATGCCGATAAGGAAATTCTTCTCCATTTTTTTCAACATCTTAGTTTCCTCCTGGCAACAAGGTTTTTTTCCACAATTTGTTGTAGGAATAAGTCAAGGTCCAGGGCTACAGTCTCAATGCTATCCGCCATATCGGGATACACCTTGACCGGAGGCTGAAACCGGCACCATGCGAATGCCTGATTAAATTTATCTATTTGCAGAGGATCAATAATACCATACTCCAGTCCGCCGCCAAATCCATTATCTGTAACAGTACAAATCCTTATGTCGTCAATGTATAGATTTGCGGAGAAAGCATTCCACGATCCAGAAAGAGTATGAGCGTGATGTATGTTCTTTAGTTCAATTTTCATACATTATACATTTTCTTAAAAAGTGATTTAAGGTACCGTAACCATCATCCCCAGGCCCTATAGACAAATTTCTACTTTAAATATGTGTGGGACTAACAACCGCGTATTATGTCCTTTTTCGTTTTTAATACCTTGCATTCCTGGTCCATTTCAAGATACTCTCGATGTTTCTGACAAAACTTAATCACTTCCCGTTCCCTCTTTATACAGGCTAAGTAAAAAATTCTGGCTTCCTGCCTGACTTCCGATTGTAGCGCAAAAGAATAGGTATTATCACCTAATCTTTGCTTTAATAGTTTAATTGCATTATGAGACTCCCGTATCCGCGTTTGGAGATAATAAAGGCTTTTATACTTTTGGCCTTTCAGCCGGCTTCTTAATTTATCCAGCTGCCCGCTATATCTGTTCAGAATATTTCCATTTAAAAAATCCGCATCCTCAAGGGGCTTACTTTCCGTAATAGCCGCCATTCTTAACTCTACCCGGGATATATTGTTTAGGGCGGTTCTCATTTCCTGGTGACGCTCCAAGATAAAAGGTCTTCTGTAGCCTTTATTTCCGCGGTCCTGGAAGCCAGCTTCTGCCAACTTGGATTCCAGTTAATGACAGAGCAAATCGTATTCTTTGGCAAACGTTTAAGTAATAAAGCCAAAAACGTTCTCAAGCACTGCCCATCCCGGCCTGACTGCTTCCACAACATCCAACAATACTTCCTTGAGAGGTTCAGATCCAATTCTACTTCCTGCCACCGAATATTTCTGACAGGGCCAGCCGCACCATTCTGCTGCAAGGTCGAAGCCGCCGATTCCACTGAATAAAGAGCCGTGAAGGACTATTTCCTTTCTCATGCCTAATTGTCGTCATAAATAAAAAATACAGATGTTATGGTTTGTGCTTTAATTTCAGGTACAATAGTCACTCAGTGGAGATAATAAATATATATATACCGTATTACTGAATAAAAATATTTTCTTAGACCATAAGAATAATATTCTGAATAAAAAAGAGAGAAAGTGGTTCCATTATCGAATAGTACGCCTTAATTTCAAAGCATTACCTAACACTCCTACATTGATCTTCCCATGGAAATTTAAAAGGGGATCATAATAATGGTAGCAAGCTTACTGGCCTTTACTTTTGCCAGTAGAAAACAGTTTTATGCACGACGTAACGCTACAAAAATTGATACGTATAGTAAATATATCGGCAATAGCTTTAGTAGATGCTTATGGATTATAGTAAAAATTGTCACAATCATGGTCCTCCTTTATGGGCTCGCCATGACACTGCAGACAAACAAACGATTCCCGGCGAGTAACACCGACACATTTACTAATAGATAAATTAAAATAGAAAAATGTTGCCAATATCTCACACAGTTGACTGCTCCTAAAGACCAAGTGGCACTATTTAATAAATTTCATATCTATAATTCTAATAAATTTGAAGCCCTAAGAGCAACAGTATCACTACTGTGAAAGGCTTGGTCAGAAATTATTTTCTTACCTTGTACCAACTCAGTTTCCAACTCTTTTAGTTTCATTTATTAACTAGTTCCTCCCCCGAATACTTGCGAAACAGAGAATCGATAAGATAAATTTATATAGATAGTTAAACATGAGCAACACCTTGCCATAGTATAAAGAGGATAATTTTTTTCTAAATATGTAGTCTGCCTTTATCCTTTTGCGTCTCCCTCTTGGCCCAATCATCTTAACACTAAACCGCTATTCCAGGTACAGGTATTGAGTCTTAACTGCAGGTTAATCCCTTTTAAAATCAAAATAGCAATGAAATAAATCAAAATAGTGGTTGTTTAACAGAAATCACCCCCATACTTTCGTAAAGAGAACAATAGCTCTCCGTTAGGGCCGCAACTGTAAATCTCACTATATAAACTCTGATTTTTGCCAAACTCAAAAAAACGATGTATATCACAATATTTCACCGCCCCCCCCGATACTAATGATCCTGCGAACTCAGAATCTTAGTTAAGTACCCAACAACATCTATTCATTCAGCAACCGATAGTAAACCCTTCAACGATTCCGTCGAAAACTAGCTGCAGGTAGACCTCAGGAGATCCTTTGCTGGAGGACCTATCGCATCTCGGAATTATACAAAATCCAACAAGATGTATTCATTCTTAAAAAAACTCTTTAAACCCAAAAGTAACAGCCCAGATATTATCTTGTTATTCATGGAGGCGCTCAAGGTACCTGTAACTGCCGGTACTATTAACAAAGAACTGGAAGAACATCCCAACTTCAATAGTCTGTTAAGTATCAGTGATATATTGACACGTTTCGGAGTAGATAACCTGGCGGTCAGGCTGGATAGCGATAAGTTACTTATTACTCCTACTCCTTTTATTACCCAGATAAGAGGCGCTAACAATGAACCTGATTATTTTTCTATTGTAAAAAAAATTGACGGTGACTACATTGATTACTATGATCCCGCATCGTTTAAATGGCGGCATAGTAAAAAAGATGATTTTTTAAACAGATACCTAGGAGTGGCATTACTGGCGGAGGCCAGGGAAGATGCAGGTGAGCAGGATTTTGCCCAAAATGCAAAAGAAGAAAAACGTAAATCTACTCTTACTTTATTAGGCTTAATAGCGCTTCCTGTAATAGTATGTATTGCCAGTGTTATCAGCTGCGTACAATACGGAATGAGCAGTTGGTCATCACTATTGTTTGCGCTATTAAATCTCGCCGGCACATCAGCGGGTGGGCTGCTGTTATGGTATGAACTTGATCAGCATAATCCAGCATTGCAACAAATATGCGGTGCTGGAAAAAATACAAACTGTGGTTCTATTCTCCAGTCCAAGGCAGCAAAAATAGCAGGTATTAGCTGGAGTTCCATTGGTTTTAGCTATTTTTCCGGTGGGCTACTGCTTATGTTATTTACTGGTCTTAACAGTGCCCAAGTGCTGTTTACTACAGGTATACTAATACTGGTGGCTTTCCCTTACACTTTCTTTTCTATCTATTATCAATGGCGGATTGCACAGCAATGGTGTGTGCTTTGTCTTTTCGTACAGGTCATACTGGTATTACAACTGATAACACTTTTGACGACCGGCAGGCTGGGGGCGCTATTTCCCCTCTCCTTCCGAATTGAGTGGCTTCCAGCCATCATCACCGCTTATACCTTTCCCTTTATACTAGCGACTGCATTAATGCCTATTTTCAAAAAGGCTAGGGAAAGCAGGGAAAACATATCGCGGTTACAGCGAATAAAGCATAGTAGCCAGGTATTTGACGCCCTATTGAGCAAACAAAAACAACTTTCTATTCCTTCCGATGGACTAGGCATCACATTGGGGGACCCATCTGCTTCGTTTAAAATCATTAAAGTATGTAATCCTTATTGTGGTCCATGTGCAAGAGCTCACGTTCCTATGGAAGCATTGCTGGAGAACAACCCTAATGTACAGGTCCAGATAATATTCACCGCAAGTAATAAGGTCGGAGATCCAAGTGCTCCACCGGTTAAGCATCTGCTGGCAATTGCAGCTTCCGATAAAGGCGATAACACCGCTATAAAACAAGGACTGAACGAATGGTACCTAGCAAAAGAAAAAAACTACGACCAATTTGCCGCCAAATATCCCATGAATGGTGAGTTGAAACAACAAGAGGATAAAATTGATGCTATGCATAAATGGTGTAATGAGACAGAGATAAGCTTTACTCCCACATTCTTTATAAATGGCTACCAGATGCCCGATATCTATACCGTGGAGGACCTAAAATATTTCCTCACAGTGTAGGCAGTGATAATAAAATAGAGGACGCCTATTGTTGCCGGCATATGGAGGTCACAGCCTTTTTTCGCTACCAAACAACTGGTTGCAGCGTGCAATAAGGCCAGCCGAAAAATTCTTTCGGGCTATCGCCCGGCAATGGAAAGATTTTTCATCCTGCTTTATGAAGATGATTAATTTTTCACCTCTCTCAATAACTGGGATTTCCTCTTCAAAATATATTGGAGGTCATCAAATAGAAAACAGAAATACTGAGCACTTTCACCGTCTCCATAGAATAGATATACCCCGCTACCTGATTGAAAACGGACTGGATATATGGGGAAAAAGTTACGGCAACAATTTGCAATTGTATTTTTGACATCGATAACTAAAATAGATAATGAGTTTCTCTTTTTATAAACAACTGAATGAGATGGACTGTGGCCCCACTTGTTTACGAATGGTAGCGAAGTACTACGGCAGACATTATAATGCAGATACCATCCGGCAAAAAACAGGGTTCAGCAAGCAAGGCGTTTCATTACTGGGTATAAGTGAGACAGCAGAAAAGCTAGGATTCAAAACACGAGGCGTTCAGATCACGTACGATAAACTATTGACCATCGCCCATCCTTCTATATTACATTGGAACCAGAACCATTTTGTAGTACTGGTATCCATGAATAAAAGAAAGGTGCAGATTGCCGACCCTGCCAGGGGGATGATCCAATACAGCACTAAAGAGTTTCTACCCTACTGGCTCTCTAACAAAAAAAACGGAGAGGAACAGGCAGGCACGGTTTTACTGCTGGAGCCAGCTTCTTCGTTTTACGAAGAGGAAGGTGAGAAAGAGAATAAACTTAACTGGAATATTATCACACGCTATCTGCGTCCCAGTAAGTGGTCTATTGCACAGGTGTTTGTTGCCCTGCTCATTGGCTCCCTGTTGCAGCTAATACTACCTTTTCTTTCTCAAAGTATGGTAGATACGGGCATAAATACCCGTAACATGCAATACATCACTATTGTGCTAGTCGCCCAGCTCACGCTCACGTTCAGCAGCACCGTGATAGAGTTTATCAGAAGCAGGTTACAACTACGGATATCCAATACCGTTAATATTTCGATTCTCTCCGATTTCTGGATAAAATTAACGAGGTTGCCTCTGTCCTATTTCGATGCTCATCATACCGGCGATACCATTCAACGCATCGGTGACAACAAACAAATCCAGGCCTTTCTAACCGGTCAGGCCTTAACCACTATTTTCTCTATTCTTAATTTTTTCTTGTATGCCGTTATCCTGATCACCTACAGTGTCCCCCTGTTCATGATCTTTTCGGTAGGCAGCACTGTGTATTTTCTCTGGATCCGCCTGTTTATGCGGATCCGCAGAAAAATAAACTATGAATCTTTTCATATATCGGCGAAGGAAAACAATGCTACTCTGCAACTGGTACAGGGCATGCAGGAAATAAGACTAAATAATGCAGAGCAACTCAAAAGATGGGAATGGGAAAATATACAGGCAAAAATCTTTAAGCTCACTTTCAGGAGTCTCAACTACAGCCAATGGCAATCGGCCGGTGCATTATTCATCAACCAGGGAAAGGATATTATCATCAGCTTTACAGTAGCAGGCCTGGTAGTACAAGGACAGCTGACTTTCGGTGCCATGATCGCTATTCAATACATTATTGGCCAGCTCAGCGGTCCGGTACATCAGTTCATCGGTTTATCGCAAAGTATCCAAGATGCAAAAATAAGTATGGAAAGACTGAACGAGGTACATAATATAGAAGATGAAGAACCAGTTAACAAAACACTTATTGCCGCACTACCGGAAAAACACGAGATAAAAATTAATCACCTGTCGTTTACCTATCCGTCCGCCGGGAATGACCCAGTGCTGGAAGATATCAATCTAACTATCCCTGAAGGCAAAGTCACTGCCATTGTAGGAGCCAGCGGAAGCGGCAAAACCACCTTGATCAAATTGTTGTTGAAGGTATATGAGCAGTACCAGGGTGAAATAAAAATCGGAGATAATAATTTTAAGTACCTCAGCCCCTCTTTCTGGCGCAAGCAATGCGGAGCTGTATTACAGGATGGCTATATTTTCAACGACACCATCGCCCGAAACATAGCCGTGAGCGGGGAATACGTAGATCACGACCGGTTAATAAGAAGTTGTAAAATTGCTAATATCTTCTCATTCATAGAAACGTTGCCCAACGGATTTAATACCATCCTGGGTGCAGAAGGCGTAGGCGTGAGCCAGGGTCAGCGGCAACGGCTGCTCATAGCCAGGGCTGTATATAAAAGCCCTCAGTATCTTTTCTTCGATGAAGCCACCAATTCATTAGATGCCAACAATGAAAAAACGATTGTGGAGAATTTAGAGCGGTTCTTTCATGGCAGAACCGTGATAGTGGTGGCACACCGGTTAAGCACGGTGAAAAATGCTCATAAAATAATTGTAATGGATAACGGAAAAATAACCGAAGAAGGCACGCATGCATCTTTAACAGCCAGCAGAGGAAAATATTATGAACTGGTTAAAAACCAGCTAGAACTCGGTATGTAAAAAAATACGATGATGATAGACGAAGTGGTAAACAATTATAAGGAAGCTTCGCCTTCCGCGGAAATACTAGAAATGGTGTATAGCATCCAACAGCGTTCGGAGATGGTGCAGGAAATCATCAGCCATAAACCAGGTTTCCTGGAACGATGGGCTTTGTACTTATTTTTAATCATCCTGCTGTCGCTGTTTTCAACTACCTGGTTTATAAAATACCCCGATATTATTGAAGCCAACGCGGTATTAACCGCCACCAATGCGCCTAAGGAAATCATAGTAAGACAGGAAGGGCGGCTAGTAAACCTGCTCACCTTTAATCGGAAAAAGGTAAAAAAAAATGAACTGCTGGGATTGATGGAAAGCAATGCCAGTCACCAGGAAGTACTAGAGTTGTCTATGCAGATAGATAGCTGTATTACCCTGTTTAATCATGGTCGGTTTGAGAAAGTGGTCCGATATTTCTCCCGGCATCACAATAACCTGGGCGAGATACAACAACCCTACGGCGATTTTATTAAGTCGTTGCAGCAATTTGATGACTATGTAGTGAACGGGTTTTATGCCAGAAAAACTGAAACATTACGTCAAGATGCGACATCAATGGACCAGGCAAAACTCACACTCCAACAGCAGCTGGAGCTCACAGAGCAGGACGTAAAACTCGCCGAAGAAAGCTACAATATGAATAAGGAATTATTTGATGGGAAAGTAATCGCAAAAGAGGAATTCAGAAATGAGAAAAGTAAGTTTGTGAACAAGAAAATGAGCATCCCTCAACTAACAGCCTCACTAATTTCCAACGAGTCTCAAAAAAGAGACAAGTTAAAAGAGATAGACCAGCTGCAACATGATTACCTACAGCAAAAAGTCCTTTTCCAACAGGCGATACAATCTTTGAAAAACGTAGTTGATGAGTGGAAAAGAAAATATGTTATTATGGCGCCTATTGCCGGGGAAGTAGTATTAAATGTGCCGTTACAGGAAAACCAATTTTTACTCCAGGGAAAAACATTAGGATATATTGATCCCGGCTTTAGTCAATATTTTGCAGAGATAAGTTTACCACAGACCAATTTAGGAAAAATAGATACCGGATTGCAGGTACAACTGCGCTTTGCAGCATATCCCTACCAAGAAGTCGGCTTTGTAAAAGGAACGATTAACTATGTTTCGAAGATAGCCTCCGACAGTGGGTTTATGGCAACCGTACGACTGGACAACGGACTAGTTACCAATAATCATATATCTATTCCATACAAAACAGGCCTGCAGGCGCAGGCAATTATTATTACTAGAAATACACGTTTAATGGACCGGTTGATTAGCAATGCCATTAAGTATACTTCAGTAGGATCGAAATAAATAAAGGCAAAATATCGGATCAATAGCATTTCAACCGCACTAGCTGAAAAAAATACATTTTGTGAATCGTCCCTGTTCGAATTATACAGATTCCAGATATTGGCGTCTACTTCTCCCCAATAAAAGAACAAGATGGTTATATATTATTCCGATACACGGGATACTATCACCTGGTTATCTGTTACAGTAAAGTGAAGCCGACCGTCAGCTTCAAGGATGTCAAATAGTTCTGCTGCATTATCTTTCTGCATAATATTTCCGGAAAACCTTATGCCAGACATGTCACCTCGGTATGCGATATCGACATTGTACCATCTGGAAATCTGACGCATAATTGCCGTAATTTCAGCGTGTTTAAATATAAACTTCCCACTTCTCCAAGCCAATTCTTCTTCCAGGTCAACTTCCCTAACCGTCAGTTTATTCGAGTTGCTGGATAAAATGGCCTGTTGACCGGGTCTAACCAATACGTAGCTGTTTCCTTTGTGGACGTCCGCCAAGCCGCTCACAAGCGTTATTTTCGCAGCTTTCTCATTAGCGTAAGCCATAATATTAAGATGTGTTCCAAGTACATTCACCTTCCCGCCATCTCCCGAGGGAAGACCTATCTTCACGATAAACGGGAGTTTCGCTTTTCTATCTTTTGATAACGCATGTGCCACTTCAAAATAGCCTTCTCCTGTTAATACAACTTCCCGTTTACTATCTGAAAAGGAGGCTGGATACTTTAATGAGGACGCGGAATTAAGAAAAACGTGAGTACCATCAGATAATACCACCTCATATCGGGCACCGGCCGGGACGACAATGGTGTTGAAAACGGTAATAGCTCCTGTTGGTTGATTACCTGCATTATATGCGAATAGCCCGCCTTTATGGTGAGTAACATTGCTTTTCCCCTGTTGGCCGACGGTATCATTTGAGTTGTTAGCTAATACTAGCTGCATGCCATCGGCTAGAGTAAGAATGGATTTGCAGCTTCCCGGTATAGGGCATTTTTGTTTGATCCCATTCAATGCCAGTTCCGTTATCAGAGGCGTTGGTTTTCCTGCTACTTTAAAGCAAACTGTACAAACAAATAATACAGCTACCGCAGAAGTTATCCATGTCCAATAACGGCGCATATTTTCAAGCCAGTTGAAACGATTTTCTTCCAGGAATGTATCTGTAAAGTATAAGAACAGACCAATCCTTCTAAAAATATTTTCGGTTAGCAGGTTTGTGTTATAATATTTCAACATTAGTAAATGGTTCCCAGGCGCTCCCGAGCTGTTGATTTTTCGGGAAACCCTTTTATTTTTGATGTTATCCGCTATACAGTTGGGCAGAAGATCCTGCTCCTCCGCCATAATCCTTTTGTTTATCTCTTTCCTGATCAGCGGGGCTTTACATAGTGACTCGTTTTTTTTCATAAAGTACCCTCTCCAATATATAACACCTCACTCCATTAAGTTAAAATACTGGAGTAAAATGTAAGCCAACAAAACCTTCAGACATGAAGCTACAATATTTACGACCTCAACTTCTTTCCAAAATATAATTTTTGCAACTCATCGCACCTTGCATTGAACTTAAAGTCTTCACTAGTATTATAAAACAACTTCATCCATTCCAATTGCCATTTATTTACATTGTAATGATTGAATCTCAATTCAGCCGGATCCATAACAATAGTATTAGAGTTAATCACAGGTAGACGGTGAACATTCCAAAATGCCAATGTATTAAAATCAAAGTCTTTGTTTTTAATAATATGCTTGGGAGCCCAATGTCTTGTATCAATTCCCTCAATACAGTCCAAAATTTCTGTTACGGGTAGCTTTGCATCTTCAAATCGATCTTTGAATTTTTTTTGCAATAATAAAAGATCACCATTACCCATAGTCTGATACTTGTCAACAATCTCCTTGATAGCTACTTTACTAAATAGAAACTCATCCATATCAATAAAGGCAGTCCAATCAATTTTGTCGGAATAATGAGTCAAATAATGTTCAATTCCTTCATTTTGGGCATAAAATATATTTCCATCAACGTCTTTAGGAGACCATTCCACGTATTCTACCTCGCTGTGGTACTTATTCAGAATACCAGATAACATCTTTTGGACTACACGGTCTGAAAAATGTGCAGTTAAATTACCAAAATTGACATTATACTTATTAGTAGTTTGCGTACTGCCTTCCCATCCGATGGAAAGTGAATTATCATATAATATGATTTTATCAACCCCGATGCTAATATGATAATTGATCCACTCTTCCAAGAATAAAATATTCTCGCGCAAAACAAAAATTGTATGAATACCAAGTGTCATGTTGTAATACTATTTCGATGGATCAAGTGTCAATGATTTCTTCTGACAAAATTTCCAGGCAGTATCCTTTAACATCCCTAATTTTCTGCTGCTTTCCGAAAAAAGACAGTCCACCAATCCTGGCATATTGTTGTGAACAGGGGTAACATCTGAATAACCAAAATCCCTTTGCCTGGATATAAACGGGTACATTACCATTTTATTACCTGTCATCCCCGAAAGTAAAACATCAGCAATCACATTGTCATTATATGGCTCATTTAATATTTTATCAAAAAATCTCTTGTATATAACTATAAATTGCGTTGCCGAGCTGGGATTTACCCAAAATCTGTGCTCAGAAACCTGCACCGCCAGATAAAAATAGCCAGTTCCTCCTGATAGATAATCGACGCCTTGTGCATTTGCTTCAATAATATTCCTGATAAAAACCTCTCGATTATAATGCTCTGTAAACTCATGATCATCCTCACATATCACAATCACATCATCATCATTGTCAACGGCCATTTTAATGATGGAGATAATGCTTCTCCATAGGCCAACGGCTCCGATTTCATGCCTACATGCATCGACAATAACAGTATCAAATTCGGTTCTACCCGAAAACTGTTTCACAATATGCTCGCGTCGCTCTGTCCTTTCTGGAAGGTTGATAATATAAGTTGGGATGAAAACATTATCAAATGATCCGCCATGTATATTCACTTTCGGATCTTTTTTATTATAAAACCAATCTATCTCTTTTAAGATTTGAACACTATCAATACTCTTTTTAAACAACAATTCCACCCTATGGTCTTCATTATTCATGGAGGTAGCATCAGAATAACCAAATTCCTTTTGGGTAGAAATAAAAGGATACATCAAAAAAAGGTGTTCCGACAGTGTATAAATTTTATGATCAGCCGTCTCTTGATCGTCAAACGTCGTCTCCAGCATTTTTTTAAAAAAGTGCCTGAAGATGATAATAAACTGTGTTCCAGTAAATTGTTCCATCCAGAAAGTATGCTCGCACACTTGTAAAGCATTATTAAACCAACTTACGCCACCTGATAATAAATCGGTACCCATTTCTTTAGCATCAGTGATACAGTTAAACAGGAGTTCGCTGGAATAATCTTTCGTGAACTGATGATCGTCTTCGCAAATCAAAATGAATTCTTCTGTCCCATCCACCAGGTTTCCAATAATATCTTGTATGGTATTCCATAATCCAACCGCTCCAATCTTGTGCTCCCTGGCCTTAACTATTGTAACATCGAACTCCTCTCTTCCGGCAAACTCTCTCAAAATATGTTGTCTTCGCTCTTTTCTTTTTTCCAGATTAATAACAAAAGTGGGAATACTTGCTGTTTTCATTGAATGCATTTTTATAATGGTAGCCCTAGATCCTTTTCAATCTCAGATATTACGGTAACACCAACAGCGTCTTTGAATTTTCTTGCCCAAAACTTACCAGACTTCACCAAGCTGTCCAGATCATGCATCGTTAATTCCTTAGGGAATTGCGGGCCACTTTCCCAATCGATATATCTTAAATTATTATTCATTACATTATGCTTAAATGGAGAGTTCAGAATAAGTGTTTGAAAGAACATTTCATCAGGGATGTAACAATACTTATAATACTCTTCATAAATTTTATTTGTCTTCAGAAATCGTAATATATATTTAGCGCATTCAAATGTTATGCACCACCACTGCGAGCCCCCACAAGGAATAATCCCTTCAAAATAAGGTCTGACATGCCCGGTTTGCTGCTGGTCAATATATGTGGTAAAACTCCCTTCTCTTTTCAACTCATCAATATGCCAATAATAATTTATGCGGTCTAACCCACCATTCATACTCCATCTCGGATCAGGCAATGCAAAATGTTCAATATATTCGACTCCATAATTTTCATGCAATCCGTCATATATATGGTCAGCGGATTTTAATGGGAAATCCTCACCACTTAGCAACACTAAATACCCTTTTTCGCTCTCTTTCACGGCCTTTCTTATAAGGGACAACGTTGCCTTGACCATATTATACCCTCCCCAGGCTATATCAAATCGCCTTCTTATCAACACCACCTTTCCTTGATATTTCTTCCGGAGTTCTTTTATCTCCCGGATATCTGCCTTCTTATCTACATGCAAAATGAATTGTGCATGCTCATGATTCAACGCCGTAATTAATTTATCAAGTCGATTGAGCTGATGATGCGCAAGTATCAAATAGAAAATTTTCATACATTTTCATCTAGCTTTCAATTTATGCCACCCCGCGTTTAGGCTACAGTTTTCGTCCGTATGATAAAAGCATTTCATCCTATGCAGGCAAATTCCCATGAAATAAATTTCGTCCCTATTAACTTCATTAAATCCGGTTACTCACTTCCACCCGTCCCTAAAGCGCCTCCTTTAATTTATCAGCGATGGCACCCAGATTATCAGTCTTACGCCAGATCACGACCTTTCCATCCGGCGCAAACAGGAAATAACGTGGGATAGCATTTATACGATAGCTATGCGCCACACCAGAAAGCTGTCCCTTTAGGTCGGACCCATGCAGCCATTCCATTCCAAGCGACTGAATTGCCTTTTTCCATTTCTCTGGATCTGTGTCGACGGAGATACTCAATACCTTCAGGCCCTTACCTTTATATTTCTCATAAACTTCTCTGAGTTCGGGGACATTTTCCCTGCATGGACCACACCAGCTCGCCCAAAAATCCATCAACAACCAGCTGCCTTTGAAATCATTGAACCTGATTTCATGGCCTAAGGTATCTCTAATCACAAAATCCTTGACAAATCCAGGCTGGCCCACCACCTCGTATTTGTCGTCAAGCCAGGAAAACTGGCTCTCCAATAACTCACATTCATAATTATCCTTCTTTGCCTGCTGCGATAAGAAGCTGTAACAAGCTTTTGCAACTTTATCTTCCGCCTCTATGGAACCACTAGACAAATAAAGCCTTATAATAGCAGCGCTGAATGGAGAATTATGGTGATCCTTTACCCATTGTACACCGTAATTTGTTGTGTGCTCACTGGCCTTATCCCCCACTTGCGCAAAAGCACGGTAAATCGAATCCGCTCCCTTGTAATATCGGTTTTGCTCTTCAGCATTGCTATCCCCTGAGATTGTAAATTTGTTTAACTCCTTACTCACTGTTACATGGATCTTTGAGCCGCCTTTCAGGAATAGTGGAAGACTGTAATCACGGGACAGAGATGGACAGCCGACGAAATAAACAGCCCATCCCTTCTCTGGCTTAATAGTGAATTTGAACTTGTTCCCGGTAGTCCGGCAAGAATCCATTTTAGACGGGTCTCTGTCAGACCAGATACAGATCTTTGAATTTTCTTTCGCCCCTTCGAAGCTACCGGAAATCTCCGCAGTTTGCTGCGCAAAAACCGTATTAGCCACCATTATAAAAACGATTACTGGAAGCAATAATGGAAGTGTTATTATTCTCATGGATATCGGTTATTTAATATCTTGTAATTAGCGATAAAGACTGGCATGTTCCTTTACGGAACAGCCAGCCCTGAGGCAAATCATTTTAAGACCCCATAGCAACGTTACACCACGTGCTGGGAGGATTGGATGGTTTGCTAACGCAAGCCTGCCCCTTTCCACAATCTGCATTGGTAGTGCAGGAAGTCCCAATAGCTACGGCGAAACATGTTCCATCGGTTAGTCCTGGTGCAAAGACACATTTCTCGTTCAAAGCACAATCGGCGGTTTTTTTGCAGGTTGTTCCACTCCCTCCTCCATCTCCTCCAAATACATGTTTCAACTGCTCTCTGGTTAGTAATTCAGTGGCGCCCAATTCAATTGCCTGAAGCTTCAACTTTTTCATTGTCTAAATGTTTAAATGGTTAATAAAAAATAGTAGTGCTTGAAGTATTTATCATCATTCCGGCCGAAAGAAAATGACTTTTATCGTAACACAAGCCTTCTGGCAATAAAATGTTCCAGTGACTGCAACTGCCTATACATTCAGACCATTTCTGTATATACTGAGATATTTTTTTTATCTCCGATTGGGATAAATTCACCTGGGAGATATTTACTAGTCGTGGTGATATAGGCGTTCTCTATTAGCATAGTTATTTAGGGGTTTACTTTTTTATTCTGGTGATTATTCCCAATACGCACTTGAGATGTAACATGAAATGCCGACTCTCTCTATCATGATTAGTTGAAATGCCATGCGGGCTTACCATTCGACAATCCATATTGCATTATCTGACTAGAGTCTATTTAGCCATTTTTCTTCAAATGCGAAGCGGCTATTTTCTTAAAGCATTCGGAAAATTGAGTAACTACTATCCGATCGATCAGGTACAATACAGTATAACCTTCAGGTGGTTTGAGACATTCCTTCCTGGACAGCATTACTGATCCATATCAACAATAATAAACCAATAAGCCCACATCAGAAGAAGATTTGATTTTGAAATAGCTTGCACTACATAGTCAGCAACCTTAGCTTGTCAGCTAGAGCTAACCGGTGGAATTTGTTGAAATTCTCACTTTAATTCTTCTGCTGAGATACGGCAAATTAAGTTGAAATAAGTTACTGTTTACGATGCAGTTAGAGACCAGACGGGGAACCAACAAAAGCTTCGATGTCTATATTTCAAAAATAAAAAACACGCCTTCATAGAACCTTTTTAATCTACGGGTTTATACAAAAATTTAAGTTTTCAAGTTACGAAGCTGTCAATTAACAAACACGGCAAACACAATCACTCCGACAGTAACGAAGATCTAGAAACACAGAATAGCACACAAACGCTATTTTGATATTAATCGATGCTATTTTGACACACCCAGGCATAAATAATGGAGCTGCTAGTCTACAATTATTTTTTCCATGCAGGAAGAGACAGCAATAGGAATAGTTGTACAACAATGATTTTCATAATAGGGGCTTAATGCTACATTCTGAGCAAAGATGTACAGGGAAACCTAAACCAATCTATCGGCCTAAATGAAATAGTCACGACTTAATCTGACAGTAAGGGATTAACTTTAAGTTACCACACTTATTATTTAATCCCCTTTAAACTGTCAGAAATGAAAAGTAATGACAAGTTAATCAAAACCAAATTAGGATTGCTCAAGTTAGCCGAAAATTTGGGTAATGTGTCCCAGGCTTGCAAAGTAATGGGATACAGCCGGGATAGCTTTTATAGGATAAAGGAATTGTACGACACCGGTGGAGAAACTGCACTTCAGGAGATTAGTCGCTCCAAACCAATTCTTAAAAATCGTGTTGAGCAATCAGTAGAAGATGCCGTTGTTAAGCTCGCTTTTGAGTATCCTGCCTTCGGCCAGCAACGAGTGAGCAATGAACTTAGAAAACGTGGTGTTTTTATTTCAGCGGGAGGTGTTCGAAGTGTATGGCAAAGACATGATTTAGAAATATTTGAGAAAAGATTGCACTCACTGGAAGTTAAAGTTGCTCAGGATGGAATTATACTTACGGAAGCCCAACTCATGGCTATAGACCGTAAAAAGGAGAAAAGAGAGGCCTTTGGCGAAATTGAAACGGAGCATCCTGGATATCTTGGAGCCCAGGACACTTATTATGTTGGTAATATTAAAGGTGTTGGAAGAATTTATCAGCAAACCTTTATTGATACTTATTCCCGGATTGCTTTCGCAAAAGTTTATGATAGGAAAAATGCCATCACAGCAGCGGATATCCTTAATGACCGCGTCCTTCCATTTTTTGAAGAGCAACAGGTACCAATGTTACGGATTTTAACTGATCGAGGATCTGAATACAAAGGTAAATATGAGCATCATGAATATGAGCTGTATTTGACTATTGAGGGCATAGAACACTCTAAAACGCAAGTCCGAAGTCCTCAGTCCAACGGTATTTGTGAAAGGCTTAATAGGACCATAAAAGAAGAATTCTATGTTGTAGCCTTCCGTAAAAGGCTTTATACTACCCTGGAAGAATTGCAATCGGACTTAGACGAATGGCTCGAATATTATAACAACAAAAGACCGCACAGTGGTAAATATTGCTATGGTAAAACTCCGATGGAGACATTCCTGGTGACTAAGCACCTGGCTGAAGAAAAACAAATAAATGGGTTATCTTTAGCTACTACTTAACCAGACAAAAATCCTTGTACTGTCAGATCAAGTAGTAGCTATTACAATTAAGTCTCATATCATTTTTGTACAGGCAGCTTGACCAAGCCGTTTATTACCAGGGCTTACCATCTGAAACAGCTCTCAATCATCACTCCCCGGGATTTCCAGCAATCCGACATCTTAATTTCAAGAGAATATTATAGGGTAAAAAGCCTTATATTTGGAGTGATATAGGGTAAAAGTGTAACAAACTGGAAAATGATGATTCTTGACACACTTTTGACCCGCACCATTCGTAAAATATTGACTATCAAACTTATACGCGTCCATGTTCTGGGCACACAATAGGGTTGTAAGTCTTTGATTTACAACCCTTTTTTATTTCTACGAGTGTCAAAAAATCACGCTTTTTAGCGCTTCTTCCCACTATCTCTGACACTCAAAAGACACCCGCAATGACACTCAGTTTTGCAAGCATCTTATCTGCATTTCGCAGATACAATGGGAGAAAGTTTACACTTAGGCACATAAAAACCATTATTCCCATGACGTGATTTTCGCGAAAGATTGTTTTTGAATGAGTTTAGTTCTGCAATATTTTTCATTTCATGTGTCATAGCTCTGTTTGTTTTTTAAACCATTCAAGGCATAAATTAAATACCGTTTGGGTTTAGTCATTGAGATTGGTTTGTTAGCTTTTACCCAATCAAATACAATATCGCTTACTCAATTTATCCAAAATCTCTACTCTCCATCCAAAAGTAAGAGAGCCTCTATGTTTTTAGAGTTGACGTTTTTTTAATTCGAAGAATTTTTCTTACTTTCAATATTATAGTAATATACACTAACCATCAATTACTTAATGGGACGATTTGTCCCTGTTTTTGTTTTATTCACCCCAGAAAAGCTTTACAATTATGTCAATTCCAAATTATGTTAAAGAAAATGTTACGATCTATTTTCCTGCCATTATGGAATTAATTGGCACAAATAATTTTAATTGGAACGAAGTTGAAGAGATTTATAACAGTGAAAATATTAAGCGAATAAAAAAATTAGAAGCACAAGGAACAGATACTTTACGTGTAGAGGCGAATATCTATGATATTATAGTTGAAGTTAAGAAATTCAATAGGCAAGCCATTCGATTGTTAGACTTCTTTAATAAATCACTCTTCCATTTAAACGCGCAGTTGAACGAAAATGAGAAGAAACTCATAATATCTAACATCTGGAATGTGCTTACAGCGTTAGATAAAAGATACTTGGATTTCTTTTCAGAGTTGGCAGTTCTCAATAACACTATATTGGCAGGAGAATTTAGACTGGATAATATAGAATATGAACTGCCCAATGGTAAAACTATTGATTTTCGTTTTAAATCCATAAAAGATGGAAAATTCATATTAGTGGAGGTCTTTAATATCCATCTCAATAGCGAAAAAGTTGACTCGGATGACACTTTAGTAAAGAAGTTTTTAGATGGTAGATTAATTCCAAAGATTAACAACAAAAAAGAAGGTCTTACGGAAGATATACACTTTGACTTAATGCCGGTATTATGGGGGGCGGCAAATGACTTAAAGGTTTATAGCGATTATTTCAAGGTCAATGATATGCACATTGAAAACGTGAATGAACCCTTTTCATACTCATCCTTTATTGACCCAAACAACGACAATATTTTCTATTCTCGCTTTAGAAGAATAAGTAATTTATTTGATGACCACGCCAATGATCTGGTATTTTAAGTATTAAAAAACAATAAATATGGAATTGAAGTTTTTTATAAACAATCGATTTGAAGAACATTTCAAAGGAGAACGTGAAGTAGACATGCGATCGTTTGAAGCCTTACATCCACACGCTCAAAAATGGGTGAAAGTACTAAAAGAAAATCTGCACAAATTGGACCTGTTGGATGGTGTGTTTAACTTGGTCTACAATATAGAAGACCATTCTGTACCCCCCCGAAACTTTGACCAAGCAGATACTATATTTTTATTGAATGCAGAAGTCAATAGGACTTAATGGAAGACTGATTGGGCCTATATCCTTATTAATACCACTAACTGACATAAAAATGATAAAGAAAGAGAGATATGTAATCAGTTCTACTCATGTAGACAGCCAAGGCGTAAGAATGGCAAAATCAGCCCTTGAAAGTGCTTTGCCGCAACTAAATGGAAAAAGGAAAGTAAGGTTGGGTTTGGAGCATATCAGAACCTTCCCGCCTTTCGGAGTTATGATGAACGGCGAAATTTTTCAAGGAGAAGACGAACATTTTTATTTAGCTGCTGAGAGTGTGTATTTTGATAAACAGGAACTTTTCAAGTTAGAAGACGGAACTAAACTCATAAAAGAATACTTCAGTGAAGGTATCCATCCCTTTGTGGAATGTGAAGAAGATGAAGTAGATAAATTAGAAATTTCGACAGACCCCGCAAACTTTGAAGGCGATCAAGATATTTCAGAGGTAAATAGAATTGTAGCTGAACAATCCGGTCTTGAATTTACGCAGTCAAAGTTTGGGCGAAAATCGGCGTTGTCAGACCCTGAAACAATAGTCACCATAACGAAATCATTAGCGATAATCTTAGGAATTATTAAATCAAAACTACCTGAAAAAATAAGCGAAGCTATTGGAGATGACTTAGCCAAATTCTATAAATTGATTTCAACCTTGGCTATTGAAACAATCAAAAGAGTGAAACCCGCCAATAGACCAAAGAACTTCGTTATCGAATATCCGAATGCTGAATGTATCATTGAGCTTGTGATAACAACGCATAAAGCAGATAGGGTATTAAATTCACTCACCATAGAAAAGTTGGCAATTATCACAAGCAAAACAGAGCAACTTAAAAATCTCAATCCGGAGAAAATTCAGTTTATCTACAACGACGATGACAATTGGGAATTCAATTATTTACTTTCAAGTGATGGTTCTGCTATTGGAACCATCAAGGCATTCAATAAACGAAATATGCTTTACAACCAAATATTGAAAGCTCAAAATGAACGAGAAGAAAAGCAATAGGGGACATAGATTGCTGCAGCTGCTGAGTGGCAATGCTTCATTTCGACACTATCTCATAAACTGTGTAAATTCTAAAAATCGGGGTGTTTCACCTCGATTTTTCAATTTTAAAGCATATACAGTTTTATGAAGACAGAAGATTTTTTATCAGACGACTTTCTGAAGCAGTTTAAAACGGCCGATCAACTAAACAATTTCCTGGCCCAGATTCAGAAGCGAGGCATTGAAAAGATGCTGGAAGGTGAACTTGATAGCCATTTGGGCTATGATAAGCATGACCCAATGAAAGCGACAATAGCCGTAATGGATACGGTAAAAAGAAGATTAAGACCAGCTATGGTGAATCTGAAATAAAAGTACCCAGGGATCGGGATGCCAGTTTTAACCCTATGATCGTACCTAAACGCGAAGGAATGGTTCGGGGGCTAGAAGAGATAATAGTGTCTTTTTATGCCAAGGGGATGAGCGTGTCTGACATAGAAGAGCAAATAAGAGAAGCCTATAAATTTGACGTTTCCACAGCCACGATCAGCGGCATCACCAGTCGTGTGACCGAAGATATTGTCGCCTGGCAAAATCGGTTATTAGAACCGGTTTATCTCATCGTTTGGATGGATGGCATTGTGTTTAAGGTACGGGAGAACAGCAAAGTAGTGAACAAAACCATCTACATCGCCGTGGGCCTAAAGCGGGATGGTCTTAAAGAAGTACTTGGAATGTGGCTGGTTAAGAATGAATCAGCGGCCTATTGGATGACTGTGCTTACAGACCTGAAGGCCCGTGGGCTGGAAGATATATTGATAACGGCCACGGATAATCTGAATGGCTTCACTCAGACCATAAAATCGGTGTTCCCACAGTCTGCCACCCAGGTTTGCGTAGTCCATCAGATACGTAACAGCCGCCGCTATGTAGTCTGGAAAGATAAAAAGGAGTCTACCACCGATATGAAAGATGTTTATGCAGCTCCAACCAGACAGGCTGCCATGGCAGCTCTTGATGCCCTGAATGCCAAATGGAGTGCAAAGTATGTATACGCCATCAAAAGCTAGCGTGAAAACTGGGAAGAACTGACTGTCTTTTTTGACTTCCCTCTGGAGATCAGACAGATCATCTACACTACAAATCTCATTGAAAACCTGAATGGCAAGATTAGAAAATATACCAAAAACAAGCTGTCCTTCCCTACAGATGAAGCCGTCCTGAAATCAGTATACCTGGCATTACGTGAGGTGTCAAAAAAATGGACCATGCCCATTAGAAACTGGGGCATGATCCTAAATCAGTTTTTAACTATTTTTGATAAAAGAGTGAGAATCTAAATATTAATCTGATCCCCGATTTTTAAGTTACACACTTATTGAAATAGTCCTTTCATTCCTGTGGTGTAAAATGTCCAGTCAGTCACCCCTCAAAAATGTCAAACTCTCTTGTAAAGTAGCCTAGGCGTTTTTTGCTCCTTTGCTTGTCTTTAATCCTATGCCTCAACGCAATTTCTATCGAAGATTCTAATTGGGAATTTTCCGAATGATCATACGGAGCATAATGCAAGATAGATATAGGAAGGATTCTACTTCGTCTCGGTCAACGGAGTGCCTATCTGGATTTTTTCCGTGTCTCCCGTAGTCATTTGCATAGTCAACGAACTTTACCAAAAATTGTCTCCAGTTATCTGAAACATTTATTTTCTGAAATAAGGCCTTATGCAGGGCGCAATCATGTAAGGGTTTATTTAAGCCCGTTTTCTTCTGAATAATATTTTCAAGTGCAGTAAAACAAAGTGGGGGTACTTGTTCAGTTTTCCCCGCAGAGAAATTGGTAAAAGCATTTTGCATATCTTTTTTCGCCGCCGGGAAATCAGAAAGCCAGGATAAGGTTTCATCAACAGCAGCGTGATCTATTTCAGGTATGTTGTTAGGATAGAAGAAACCGTCGACCCAGCGCACACCAATATCTGTTGTTGAAAGACCAATAATATGAGGGATTGCCTGATCAAGTTCATAAAAGCTCATCGAATCACCAACTCTCTTAAAATAATTATATAAAGCACAAGTAACCTTCATGGCCTCGTAAAAATCTTCTTTTGCAAGTGTCTGTAAGTTCGGATATCTGACAGGCCCTACTATTTGGAGTTCCAAAAGAAAAAAGGGTAACATCAATCGAACAGTCTTTATTCAATGAGCTTTCACAACTTATTGAACAAAGCCAACGGCAAGTATTTTCATATGCTAACAGTACTCTTACCGTACTTTTCTGGCAAATAGGCCAACGCATTAACGAGCAAATCCTTAAAAATAAACGAGGAGAGTATGCAAAACAGATTGTGTCGACAGTGTCGACACAATTGAAGAGTCAATATGGAAGGAACTTTGAGATAAGGAACTTGAGAAGAATGATCCAATTTGCTGAACAATTTACAAACCTCACGACCATATTACCATTGTCAAGGCAGTTAAGCTGGTCACATTTTGTAGAATTATTGCCACTGAGGAACCAGGACGCAAGGCTTTTTTATGCACAGGCAGCTGCCGATCAGGCGTTGGGTATAAGGGAACTACGGAAACAAATTGAAACTAAAACATTTGAGAGGACAGGTATTGCGAATATACAAAACACAAGTAACCATCCCGCTATTAATGACAACTTCAAAGATCCTTATTTCTTTGACTTTTTGGGGTTACGAAACACCTATATGGAAAAGGATCTGGAAGAAGCCATACTTCGGGAATTAGAGGCTTTCATATTGGAGCTAGGTAAAGGATTTGCTTTCATCGAACGTTAAAAAAGGATGATTATTGATGGAGAGGATTTTCATTTAGACCTTTTGTTTTACCACCGAAATTTAAAGCGTCTGGTAGCTGTTGAGTTGAAACTGGGAAAATTTGAAGCCCAACACAAAGGTCAAATGGAACTGTATTTAAAGTGGCTGGATAAATACGAGAAGCGAAAGGGAGAACAATCCCCGATTGATTTAATCTTGTGCGCTGAAAGCAGACGAGAACAAGTAGAATTGTTGGAAATGCACAAGGATGGCATTATGGTGGTGGAATATTGGACAGAATTACCGCCTAAGAAAGAGCTGGAGAAAAAAATACATCATCTCTTTATTGAGGCTAAGGAAAGGATTGAACGTAAGAAGGTGCTGGAAGGATAGCACAGCCAATTATGCTTCGAATGTGGCAACATGAGGAAATTGATCGTTTGGGTTTTACCAAAATATAGCTGGCAACCCACGTGGCGAATTGCGATTCGATGATACTGGCTGATTTTTCGAGGTCTGAAAGTAATAAAAATAAATAAGCATCCATACTTCTCTGGATAGCATAATTGTACTTTTTTGAAAAATACCGCGCACTGTTAACAAGGAACACCAGGGCAACCCTGCTGTTCGTTCAATCACCTTTACATTTCTCACGCCTCAAAACCACATTACCAACGGAAAATCCTGCCGATGAGGCAGAAGGGGGTGTTTAGGAAATATTCTGAAGCTATAGGCACAGGAACCGGAAAATGCCAATGGCGTTTTACAGGCAAAAACAGCCCTGCTACCATTAACGGTAACAAGTGTGAGCTCCTGCACGAACACATAGTTGTCGGTGTCTTCTTTGAGTGAAAACACCGCTTCCACTCCAATATCCTTCACATCCATTTCGCCGGTATACAATGTTACTTCAGCTGAGAACTCCTCGTTATACGTATGAACCTGGCTTGTATTGGCAGGTTCTTTTATGTTCATGAGGTGTAATTGCCCCCAATTGGACTGAATGTTCTTTTTCCAGCCTGCCAGCATTATTGCTTCCTTATATTGATCGGACAATAGTTGCCGGCTTCTGTTGTATAATTTTTCATAGCAAATCTGGTAATCCGCCACTACCCGCGGCATGCTGTAAGTGGGCGCCACCATAGCCATTCCGGCTTTTATCCGGCTAATCCATTTCTGAGGTATGCCACTGCTTGTACGATCAAAAAACAACGGGATAATTTTATTCTCCAACAGATCATATAAAGTAGCGGCGTCGTCCAGGTCTTGTAATTCCTCGTTATCAAAAATTGCCGTACTTTCCAATGCCCAACCTGCCTCTTCCCGATAGGCTTCTGCCCACCAGCCATCCCTGGTGCTGCAATGAAGGACGCCATTCCAGATCGCCTTCATACCACTGGTACCGGATGCTTCCCGTGTCAACCGGGGGGTATTGAGCCAAACGTCTACCCCCTGCACCAACAGACCAGCCAACTCCATATCATAATCTTCCAGGAATAACATTCTATTCTCAAACTCCGGCCTTTTGGCGGCGACAATTACCTGTTTCAGCATCGCCATTCCTTCTTTATCTCCCGGATGGGCTTTTCCTGCCAGAAGAATAAATACAGGACGCGTTTTGTCCTTTAATATTGAAGCCAATCGCTGCACATCTGTAAAAAGTATCTGTGGTCTTTTATAGGACACAAAACGTCGCGCAAATCCGATGAATAGCGCATTTTCTTTAAATTCATCCAATATCTGTCCAATTCTGGCGGGACTTTCATGACAAGCCAGAAGCGCCATTTTCAATCGTTCCCTGATAAGTGGCGTCAGGCTTTTCTTAATAGCCATCCTGGTTTCCCAAACTATATTATCGGGCATAGCCATCATAACATTTGCCACGTTCTCCTGGCAAATCTGCTGTTTCCATTCTTCTGCCATCCAGGTCGGCACATGTATACCATTTGTCACGGCAGTAATATGCAATTCCCCCGGTCTGAAATCCTTCCAAAGCGCCTGCAAGATGCGGCAGGTTTCGTGTTGATGTAATTTACTGACAGCATTTATTTCCTGGGATAACCGGGCTGCCAGATAAAACATAGAAAATTTTTCATCGGCATTTGTTGGATCTACCTTGCCCAGCGCCATTATCTGATCCCATCCGATATTAAAATCCTGAGGCAGATAAGATAAATAGGTTCTCAACAACTCCTCATTATACAAATCAACAGCTGCCGGTACCACTGTATGCGTAGTAAATTGCGTAGTAGCGCGTATTATTTCGAGTGCGGCTTCGTACGGAAGATTCACTTCGCGCATCATCATACGCATTCTTTCAAAGCCGGTAAAGGCTGCGTGCCCTTCATTGATGTGGTAAATATCCGGATGTATGCCCAATAGTGTCAACATACGTACTCCCCCTATGCCCAATAATATTTCCTGCTTCAAACGGATATCCGGTTCATTATTGTACAACTGCCCGGTAATCTGCCGGTCATCTGCATTGTTGCCCGTTACATCCGTATCCAGCAGATACAAGGTGGTACGCCCAATTGCAATCTTCCACACAGCCACCGACATGATGCGTCCCGGAAAAGCCAACTGCATTAATAAGGGCGATCCGTCATCATTTTTTACAGGATATACCGGCAGATAATCCAGATCCAATTGATCAGGCATCGCTAACTGCTCTCCCTGAAAAGTTATTTTTTGTGAGAAATATCCCTGGCGATACAGCAAACCGACAGCTATCATATTCAAATTGCTATCACTGGCGCCTTTCAAATAATCACCGGCCAGTATACCTAACCCACCTGCATATAACTTCAACAGAGGGGATAAACCATATTCCATGCTAAAATAGGCCACAAGCGGTCCCGTTCTTTCCTCAGCGACCTTCAAATAATTATCAAACTCCTGTTCCAGCGCAGTAAGCCTGTCTATAAACGCTTTATCACTTTCCAGGCGCCGTATCGTCTTATAGCTGAGGTTTTTAATTAATTTAATAGGGTTCCCGTGATACCGTGCCCATGCCGCAGCATCTATATTTTTAAACAACCCGTATGCATTGCGGTTCCATGTCCACCAAAGATTGCTGCTTATCTTCAACAATGGCTTCAATGCAGTCGGCAACGCTGATTGAATCTCGATATTCCGCCAAACGGGCCGTTGTTCAAGCATACCGTGAGACACCGTTACCGGCACAGCCTGTGGTTTTTCCCGGAAAAGGCTTTCTCTTTGCCCGCTCTTTTGCAAGGCAAAGTCATAGGCCATTTTATATCTCTCTATAAGCCGATTCCACCAAAATTTGCGGCTGATGGCAGCCGCAGCAGCTCTATATTGCGCTATCGTTTCATCAGGCTGGGCGGCATAATTGCGAACAATATCAGCTATTTCTGCGCTGATATATTTCTCATTATTATCATTTCTTTCCACGACATAGATTCCTTCTCCCGTGAAATCCGGCAAGCGGCTTACCGCCATGCCGAACCCCGAAACTGTGGTAGTAACGGCTGGTATATGGAATGCCAGCCCCTCCAACGGGGTATATCCCCAAGGTTCGTAATAAGAGGGAAAGATAGCGAGATCAAAGCCTATCAGTATGTCGTAATAAGGCATATTAAAAATGCCATCATCGCCATTTAAATAGGTGGGAACAAATAAAATTTTTACCCTGCTGCCGGGTGCATTGTCAAGTTTGTGTTGCCGGATGCTGTTTAAAATCGGATCTGTATCTGCCCCCTGCAGGTTATGCGTAAGCACCTCTCCGGTTCGCGGATGCGTGAGGTCTGGTTGTTGCAGGCTGCGTTGTAATATTTCACGGGGACCGGTTTGATGGGCAGGCACGAATATTACAGCCAAAATAGTTTTATCAGGCTGCTGTCCTTCATTGAGCAATGCCATGCTGTTAATGAAAACATCGATACCCTTATTCCGGAACTCATACCGGCCACTTTTAATAACCAGCAGGGTATTTTCCGGCAATGCTTGCTGCAATAGGGCGGTGGCTACTTCCAGTATCTTCTTCCTGGCGGCAATGCGTTTGTTTGTAAAGACTGCCGGCGGAGGGACAAAAGAATCATCAAAGCCATTGGGTGTAATAAAGTCCGGTTGCCGCCCTAAAAATTTCTCACATTCGCGGGCAGTAAATTCACTTACTACGGTAAAGCAATCAGCCATATTTGCTGCCGTCTTTTCCAGGGATTGTTTTGCTACCACGTTTAAATCCCTGGCCATTTGCTCCGCATTGAAAGTAGGAAACCGGCTATAAAAAGGCTGTCCGCTCCCGGCAATAGCCCTTCCCAGCACAGTGGCATGGGTAGTAAATACCGTGGCTATCTGGGGTATTTGGTCTTCCAGGTAAAGTATACCTGCGCCTGTCATCCATTCATGAAATTGTACGATGATCTTGTCTGTCGAATTTAAGTGATATTCATAAAAACAGGCAATCACTTTTGCAGCGGCATAACCAAATAAGGCCGGCTCTATATAGTCCCACTGTCCGCTCAGGGAATCGAGATGAAATTTTATCCATAATTCCGAGAAGATCGCATTCTTCTGCTGATAAAGCGGGGTAAAGTCTATCAACACCACCAGTGGTGCACCAGGAATATTCCAACGTCCAACCCTGATTGGTAATCCTTCCTCCAAAGCGTGTGCCCGCCAACTGGTAAAAAGAAGTTTGTCCTCCGAAAATTCAGGATTAGTGCCTGTGGCGGTATGCAAATCAGGGCCTATCATAATCAGCTGGTCGTTCCACTCTTTTTTCAACAGCTGCGCCTTGGTGCACAATACTGTATGTATACCTCCTACCTTATTGCATACTTCCCAGCTTACCTCAAAAACATAGTCTGGTTTTAGAAGAGTATCCTTCATCCATTAACTTTTTTTTCTTTACCAGGTATTTATCAAGTTGCAGCGAAAAATCTGTCAATACATTCATATAATTCATAAACGCATCAAAAGGCGTGTCATATGGGCTG
Source organism: Chitinophaga sp. Ak27 (assembly GCF_012726295.1). GTDB lineage: Bacteria > Bacteroidota > Bacteroidia > Chitinophagales > Chitinophagaceae > Chitinophaga. Next base: position 1,513,094 of record NZ_JABAOB010000001.1, read on the forward strand.
AAATAACTGTGCACGGCACCATCCGACAAGGATTTTGTGCACATATAGTAGAAATGATCACTGGTTTGAAGGTACAACCAACTGCGTCTTAGCTGTTCATTTCTGCAACTTTGCATCTTCTGTTCAAGCGAGTATAAAACACTGAATGCATCCTGCTGCAAATCATTCCCCAGCCATGCAGACAGATCCCTGGCTTCATCTGCCCAGGATACCGGTTGGGGCATAGATAAAGCCGCGATGGGAGGTAAGAAGGTAGTAGCTTCATGAGGGGTTACAAACCGATAACCTGGCTTTGAGAATACTTCCCCGGGAAATGCTTCCAAAAATTGAAAAATACCAGTTTCCTTTGTATGATGTTCGCCGAAAGTTTCGTAGTCCATAAAAAGATTTACAATAGTTTCCTGCGAAGGCATCGCATGCAGCCATCCTGCAAATTTTCCGGCAGCCAGCGGCCAGTGCTCCCAGTTACGATCAGCAAACCTGAATGCGATATCATCGCTTAGCCGGTAATTCTTTAACAACAACTTCAGCTCCGGAGAAGAGGCTGCCCGATAAATGTAATTGGGACTTTTCCAATGTAAAACATGCGCAGCTCCTTCCGTCAGCATTGTCGTAAATCCCATACGATGAACCATATCGCCAATGGCATCAGTGTATATCAGTTCTGTATTGCGAAATGTCACCGGGCGTTGTCCGAACAGTTGAGCTATTTTATCCGCATGCGCTTTTATCTGTGCCATAAACTCTATTTCACTTCCAAGCGCTGCCAGCGAATGTCCATAGGTTTCTCCCAGGAATTCCACACACCCGGTATCTGCCAGCTTCCTGAAGCTGTCAATTACTTCTGGCGCATATCTTTCAAATTGATCCAGGGCGGTGCCAGAAATGGAAAAGCTGACGTGAAAACGGCCGCCATATCTTTCTATAAGATCCAACAAGAGCTTATTGGCGGGCAAATAACACTGCTGTGCTATCTGTTGCAATATAGTGTCATTCATTTCCTCATTAAAATAAGATCCACCCCCACCTATTTCCGCAAAAGAGAAGGGACGTAGCCTGAATGGTTGGTGTACCTGGAAGTAAAGGCAAATATATTTCATAACAAAAAAATTACAACCAACTAGCAGCAGGAAGATCTGCTTAACATTTACAGATTCAGCAAGCTTTCGTATAATTCCTTCATCAATTGCGCTTGTTTTTCCCAGCGCAATGCGGCAACCTCCTTCCCACTCTCCCTTGCCAACATACCCGACAACCCTTTATACTGTGCCAGCGCATAAATAGCATTGGCCAGGGCATCTGTGTTCCACCAATCAACCTTTAGCGCATACTGCAATATTTCCTGAACACCGGATTGCTTTGATACGATCACCGGTACACCAGCTCTGATAGCTTCCAGCGGTACGATGCCAAACGGTTCTGATACCGACGGCATCACCACTACATGACTCTTTGCCAGTAACTGCTCGCGCTGCTGGTCTTTGAGAAAACCTGTAAAATGGATATTGGACGATATTCGCAAGCGAGCCGCCATTTTCATCATCGCCGGAAGCAAATCTCCATTTCCAGCCATAACGAATCTGAATCCTTTATCAATCTTTAATATTCTGGCAGCTGCTTCTATAAAGCTGGCAGGTCCTTTCTGCCAGGTAATTCTGCCAATAAAGGTCACCACTTTTTCCCTGAATGGACTGACAGCCGGCATGACAGTTCGGGGACTATTATCCACTGCATTGTGAATGGTGACTACTTTCTCCGGCGTTATATAATATTTGTGGATGATAGTTTGACGTGTAAATTCGCTTACGGCTATGATCTGATCTGCCTGCAACATACCTTGCCGTTCTGTTTCGTAAACCTGCATGTTAATGCTATCACCGGCCCTATCAAATTCTGTGGCATGTACATGAACCACCAGTGGCTTTCCGCTGACTTCTTTTGCCATAATTCCGGCAGGAAAAGATAACCAGTCATGAGCATGAATAATGTCGAAACTATTGGTATCTGCTATTTCGGCAGCAACAAGCGCATACTGCCAAACTTCCTTCATAAGGTCCTTACCATATCCCCCGTTGAAGGTGTAATGGGTGGTTTGTGTTTCATTTTCCATTTCACCGTGTTGCGACTCTTGAAACGCTGCGGGGTTATGTTTTGCAAACTGATCAGGACTAAGATAGGGCACCAGGGGACAATTCACTTCAAAGAAAGTAAGTGCACCAGAAAAGCCGGCAGCAGTATCCCGCCTAACAGGCATAGGGACGGCTGCTGCGCTTACCAGCTTCATTTTACCTGTATCTTCATTACCCTGAGCTTTCGGCACTACAAATACTACATCCACATCACAAGCCAGGAGGCCTTTACTGATGCCATGACAGGCGGTGCCAAGACCACCTGATATATATGGCGGGAACTCCCAGCCGAACATGAGGACCTTCATTTTTTCACGCTTTTACTATCATATCATTGGGTAATAAAATGGCTTTGTGTTGGTATTGTTTAATCAAATCATTCATTCTTAATAATTCTGCCACGCTCCACGCCTGAGCCACAGCGCCTCCGGCTTTATGGGGAGGATCGCCATCATACACTTCAGCAAGGGAGTAAAGACAATATTCATCCAATGCCTTAACCATACCGGCATAAAGTTCCTCCAACAATGGCAGTGCTTTATATCCATAAACATTCAGATAACCTTCGGTAAAATGTCCCAATAGCCAGGGCCAGACGGTGCCCTGATGATAAGCGTGATCGCGGGCCTCCTGGTCTCCACAGTAATGTCCGCAATACCGGCTATCTTCCGGAGATAAGGTGCGTAATCCCCTTGGTGTCAGTAGCTGTTCCCGGACCTTATCGATTACCGCTTTTTGCATTTCCGGCATCAACGGGGTATATGGTAACGACACTGCCAGCAATTGATTAGGACGCATCGCTTTATCTTTATAATTACCGTTGACATAATCAACCAGATATTGTTTTTCTGCATCCCAAAAGCAACATCGGAAAGCATCGGCTATTTTTTCAGGCGGCAGTCCCCATGTGTTGATAAAGTCCACCTCTTTTGCCAACTTCGCCAGTTGCAGGCAAAAGCAGACCGCATTATACCACAAAGCATTTATGTCGACTGCTTTGCCTGCGCGCGGTGTCACAGGACCATTAGCTGCTACTGCATCCATCCAGGTAAGTGCATACCCATCTTCGCCGGCGTATATTAACCCATCTTCTTCCATCTTTATTCCGAAGCGGGTGCCGTTTTTATAATGATGTAAAATGGACTTCAACTGAGGCCCATACTCTTTCCATACCTGCAAAGCATTGCCGTACCGCTGTACATATTGTTGCAACGCCCATATACACCAAAGGGATGCATCAGCGGTATTGTAGGAAGAATAACCCTCCGCAATTGTATTAGGTAAAAGACCATCTTTTAATTCACGCAGCAGGCCATTTAAAACGGATTTGAATCCCTGGCTGTCTCCAGTGAGTAACATCAATCCCGGTAACGCAATGCAGGTATCACGCCCCCATCTTCCAAACCAGTAATAACCAGCTTTAATTGCCAGATCGCCGTTGGTATTCACTATAAATTGCCGTGCAGCATTCATCAAATAATCTTCGAGCGACGTCGGCACCTTTTTCTCCGCCAATAGCTGATCAAAAGCAGGTACTTTAATCACGCTGGCTTCTTTCAGGCCCGCAGAAAATATAACGGATTGCCCCGGACAAAGACTTATTTCAAAATACCCTGGCCGATACAAATCTTCACGAAATTCATATCCCCGTTCCGCCTCCAGCGGATACTCCACATTAAAATGCCAATCCGGCGCCGGAACAAACACAGCATCAGCCGATAATTGCATATACAATGGCATATAAGTGGAATATAACTGCATTTTTATACCCTGCTTAATTGGTGTTACTTCTTCTTTTATATAAGCATTAGCCTTACTAAGTGTATGCATATTGCGAAAAGATAAAAGAGGCATCAGCTGTAACGTAGCAGGGCCGGAAGCGTTTATCAGGGTATATTTTATCAGTAACTGGTCATCTTCAAAATTCAGCAGCAATTCTTTCTTTAAACGCAGAGATCCCGCCTGATATATCCATTGGGGAACCGGCGGCCCGGTAAACTCGAGGATATACCGGTATCCTTCCGGATAATAAACACCAGGGTAGCAGTGCATCGCCAATTCCCAGGTTCCGCTTTCGTCGCTTATCGCTTCATCCAATGCAGATAATAACACATGTCCATCACCGTCAATCCGGGGCTGTGGAACAACAAACAAGCCATGATACTTCCTGGTATTACAATTGCCAATAGTTGATGCCACATAACTTCCACCTTTCCCCGTTAATAAATATTCCTTTCCCATAGCTCTCAGTGGATCATTCAAGCCACTAAAATTTGTCTGTACACTATCAACTGCTGACATAAAAACCGATTATGATTTGATGATCACAAGGATTCAATACCGGGTAATTAATGCGATATGCTGGTATTCCTGTAATGCATCATTTTTCACAAACTTTATCTCCCCATTTTTTTCAATGACTGTTTTCATGATTTCATCTACAACATCAATAATAACGCGATAATGGGATTTAGGTGGTTTAAGGAATAATTTCTCCCCTTTGATATCTGTAAAAGCAGGACATGCATAATCTTTCTCAACTATCAACTTAAGTCCCTTTCCTTCTCTTGCAGCTTTCCATACATGTTTTAATCCCTCAATTACCTGGGACCTGTCTTTTTGCATCAACTCAAGTAAACTTATGTGTTCCTGATTGTCGACCCATGCACGTACAGATGCCCAGGCCCGCTTTTCAAGCTCATGTAATGTTGAATAAGTATAATTACCATTAAAAGTGGCAATGATGTTTTTAGTATGGTACGAAACATCTTCCAGTATGGCAATATCTTTCTTCGGGCCTGCTATTACTAACGGAGCGGAACTGATGTAACCTCCCAATACCTTGTCTGCCTCCCTGTAAAAGCTCTTCAAGCGATCAGCCTCTATAAAGGACTTATCTTTCTCAAAATTCTGCAATACAGCATAACCAGCATAGGATGAGCCACTGGCCGGCCGGCTATATTCATATTCCTGTTGAAACGACATTGGAAAATGATCGTCCTTTATTTCTTCCAGTTTATTTATAGTCCCTCTAAAACATGACACCTTTTTCCTGTTGATATGTAATAAAAAATAGTCAACAGCATAATGCTGCAGAAAGAGTAATTCCCTTATCTCAAAAGCGTCGCCAATAGATATTTTTTCCCGTACCGGGAAAGGAAAACTGAAATACATGTTAATCTCAGGTGAAATATAGATGCCCACCCCTTCCATTATAGGATCATTGTTCTGAACAATTTCATTACCTAACTGCCGTAACGAAATCAACAATCTCTCTGTCAGTGAAGCCGGATACATTCCCTGCAAAAAATTACCGGTCTTTTCTATGGCTTCCTGCATTACCAGGTGATCTGTTTTCTTTTCTTTTCCCGACAGGGGCACGATAAGAGATATACAGGGATCACCCTTTTCCTTACGCAAACGGAGTAATTCTTCTGGTAACATAACGCTTCTTTTTAGTTGCTTAATTATATCATTATGCCCATATATGACTTTTATTACTTCATCTCTAAAGTAACTTCTACGCTAAATAAAGCCATTTCATGACCGGAAATTATGACAACCATCACTATCATTATTGATGCTCGTCACTAATGTTGTTTATTTGAAAATCATTGGTCTTTACCAGGCAGGTAAGCGAACTCTACCTAAAAACAGTGACATATGCAGTAGTATATGTCACTGAAACAGGCTGGGGTCCTGGCTCATTTCTGGCGGAAAAAAAGGGTATGATAGGACTTCACATGTGCAGATGCTGCCTTAAATAGGCTGCCGTTGCCGAGGTGCTGTTTTTCAACAGGTCAGAGACAGTTCCCGTGAACAAAATATAGCCTCCGTATTTTCCAGCACCGGGGCCAATGTCAATGATCCAGTCGGCATGTGCAATAACGTCCAGGTTGTGTTCGATCACGATCAGGCTATTATCCTGATCAACCAGGGCATCCATAAAATCCAGGAGTTTTTGGGTATCACTGGGATGCAGCCCTGTACTTGGTTCATCGAGAACAATTATTCTATTGGAGTGCTTTAACTCCCTTGTTAATTTCAGCCGCTGCCTTTCTCCGCCGGAAAAACTATCCAGCCGCTGCCCCAGGGCCAGGTAGCCCAATCCCAGTTTGGATAGCATGTCAAATGAACCGGCGTACAATTCGTCCGGGAAGAAATCAATCGCCTCTTCAACCGTCATATTCATTATTTCAGCGATGCTTTTGTTGTGGTAAAGATATTTCAGCACCTCTGGCCTAAACCCTGAACCTCCGCAAACTTCGCAGGGCTGTTCGATATCGTCCATAAATGCCAGGTCAATTCTTTCAACTCCTGTTCCCCGGCAGTTTTCACAGGCTCCTTCGCTATTTCTGCTAAAAAGTTTTGGGGAGACCTTGTTCGCTTTAGAGAACCGTGCCCTTAAATCATCAGACAAGCCGAGGTATGTGACCAGGTTGGATCGTATGCCTGCAGCAAATAAGGATTGGTCGATAATAGTTATCTGGGGATAAAACCTGGGCAGCACCTTGTTGATCAGGGTGCTCTTGCCTGAACCGGCAACCCCTGTAACAACTGTCAATACATTTTTAGGAATTTTTACGCTGACGTTTTTGAGGTTATGCAGGTGCCCGTTTTCGATTTCCAGGTATCCTTTTGCCTTTCTTTGACGGTGATTGATGCGGGGTTTTGTTGCAAAATACAGTCCTGTTTTTCCGGTTGACTTTTCTAATCCTTCAAAAGAGCCTTCATAAACGATTTCTCCTCCATACTTGCCCGACTGCGGCCCCATATCGATCACCCAATCAGCGATTTTGATAAGATCGGGGTCGTGTTCGACAACGAGTACGCTATTTCCCTTGTCTTTTATCTGCCTGATGACCGAGGCGATATGCTGCAGGTCTTTGGGATGCAGCCCGATGCTGGGCTCGTCGAAAATATAAAGCAAATCTGTAAGGTTGTTGCCAAGGTTCTTGACCATTTTTATACGCTGGCTTTCGCCGCCCGAAAGCGTATCTGTCCGCCTGTCGAGCGTCAGATATTGCAGCCCGATGTCGACAATGTTTTTGAGTTTATTTTTAAGTTCTGTAATGATGGTTTCGTAGGAATCGGACTTCAGCGATCCGACAAACCCGAGCAGCTCGTCTATTGAAAGCGCGGTGCAATCCGCAATATCTTTGTCGCTGATTTTACACGACAGTATCTTATCGTTCAGCCGCTTGCCACCACAGGCTGGGCAAGGCTTCGTTATAATAATGTTCTTCAGGGCCTCCTTACGCGTGATATTTTCTTTTGATTCTTTTTTCAGAAACGCTTTTTCGATCCGGGGTACTATGCCTTCGTATTTCACGGTTTTTCCCCATTCCTTATGCGGCTTGTGCGGTTTGTGCTCGGAAGCATTTAATAGTATATTCAGTTCTTCCGGGGAATACTTTTCCAGCTTCTTGTCGTTATCGAAATAACCAGAAAGCGTATACCTGGTCAAACGCCAACCACCTGGCTGGAAAGTAGGAAATTGGATGGCGCCTTCATTCAAAGACTTATCCTTGTCTATCAATGCATCGATGTCAACGGTCTGAACAAAACCAAGCCCTTCGCATTCCGGGCACATTCCCAATGGGTTGTTGAACGAAAACGCATTGGAGTACCCTACGAACGGCTTTCCCATCCTGGAAAAAAGCAGTCGCAATGATGCATAGACATCCGTAGCTGTTCCTACCGTTGACCTTGCGCTCCCACCAAGCCTTTTCTGGTTGATTATAATGGGAACATTCAGGTTTTCGATTTTATCTACATCCGGCACTCCGATATGCTGGAGACGGTTCCTAAGAAAGCTGCCCTGCGTTTCGTTAAACTGGCGTTGGGCTTCTGCACCTACTGTTTCAAACACCAGCGACGATTTTCCCGAACCGGAAACTCCGGTAAAAACGACAATCTTGTTTTTGGGTATCGCCACCGAAATATTCTTCAGGTTATTTTGCCTCGCATTGGATATGGTAATCTGCTTCATTTTGGTTAACTTTAACAATAATTAACAAAGTTAACTATTATTTTTTTAATGGATCGGAATCAACGGGCATTTTATAACGTATTTACAGATTTGCAGTGTTTCATTTTGGCAAATATGCAGAAGGGAGATATAAACGGTGTAACAGCCACCCACTACAATATCATCGAATACGTTTACCGGCACGACAAGTGCACGGGCAAACAGGCGGCAAAGGCGTTCAGCATAAGTCCCCCCGCTATCTCCAGGCAGCTTAAATTTCTTGTTGGAAACGGCTTCATTGAACAGGAACAGTCCCAGGAAGACCGGCGAATCTTTTACCTCCGTGTAACCAGCAAGGGCAGGTTCATTGTCGACAATTCAGAAAATTTTAGGGAAACGGTTGCGCAAAAGGTTTCTAAAACGCTCACAAAAGCTGAACTGAAGACCCTGACCTTGCTGCTGGCAAAAGTCATGCATAATATAGATGATACCGCTTCGGAAAAGTAGTTCCTTATAGCTGGTCAATTGCTTCCGGATGCGGCGCAGGCTGCTGAGGCTCCTAACGGAATACTTCCTTCGGGGGCGGCCGTCTTAAAATTTTCCGGATAAACGGTGCGATGCTGGTCTCGATAACATACCTGGCTATGAATACTCCCTGTTTCAATTTGTTTTTGCCAAACATGGCCAACATATTCCCTAATGCATTAGGCTGGTGCATCCATTTTGTATTGAACAACGTCCCCTGGCCTATTTTGGCGAACCGACCCAACATCTGCTTTTCATAGTAACCAATGGCTTGTTTGACATTGCTGAATGCCGGGTTGGTAAGCGCTTCGGCGAGCTGTAACGCATCCAGCATAGCCATGTTCACTCCTTCGCCCGCAAAAGGTGGCATCCAGTGAGCGGCATCCCCCAATAAGGTGATATTGGCATTGGCCTCCCACTTTTGATCCAGGGGCATGCAATATTGCGGCCGCGGAATAAAGATGGTATCGGGGCTTTCAAATAGCTCGCACCAAACGGGGCTCCACTCAGCAAACTCCTTCCTGAACCAGGTGAGCACCTGGCGATGATCTTTAAAGTCGATACCATTTTCCTTTGCCCAATGTTCATCAGATTTAAAACTGGCCATAAATCCAAAACTACCATCGCCTTTGGAACTGACGATCAGTGTTTTTTCATTTCCATAACCAAATAACTTTCCTCCCTTTAATAATTCGCAGATAACAGGAGCTGTTTTGGCGCCGTCTTTCAACGCCCCTTCCAGCATGGTAATGCCCGTCCAGTAAGGTTTAATGGAGGTAACAAAGGGCCTGATTTTAGAGTTGGCTCCATCGGCCCCAATGATCAGGTCAGCCGACGTGGTATGCCCATTTTGAAAAACTATTTTCCAGTTGTCTTGTGTCTGTTCAATCGATAAAACGTGGCTATCCCACACAACGGTATCTGGCTCCAGCGAATTCAAAAGCAATTGTCTTAAGGGGCCCCTGTCGATCTCCGGCCGATGGTTTTTATCACCGAAATCTCCTTTTTTGCCTTCGGCGTGTTCATCAAAATGAATGTTTAGCTGGTCATCTACCACCCGCATTAATCCCGCTGCCGGCCGATAATTCGCTTTAAAGGCATCCATTAACCCGGCCTGTGCCAGCGCCGCCAAACCCGATTCTGTATGCAGGTCCAACGCACCACCTTGCACCCTGACATCCTTATTAATATCCCGTTCATATACTTTTACATGGGCGCCTTTTAGCTGTAAAAGTCTTGCTAAGGTTAAACCACCAGGGCCACCGCCGATGATAGCTATCTTTTTGTCATCAATCTTCATGGCCACAAAATTACTATCACAATGCGTCTGATAATAGTATAAATCGGCCGTTCTGATTTTTTGCCAGTTCTTTCGGGACTACTCCGGAAAACCTTTTGATTTCTTTAATAAAATGAGTTTGGTCGGCGAAGTTTAACTCGGGGAAAAGCCTTCCCTCTTTAATCTGCTGCAGCGACGCTTTGAATCGAAAAATATTGCAGTAGGCTTTTAATGAAATCCCAAACTGCGCATTAAAATACCGGTTGATCTGCCTGCTGCTCCAGGCTACCTGATCCGACAGCTCCTGCACGGTGAGCGTACCATTGGAAGCATAAATCAGGTCAAATAATTCTTTTTTACGGTTATCGATACCGGGCTTGATCCTGTCAAGCATGGTAGCTGAAATCTTTTCACAAAACCTTTCAAAATCCTCCAGGTCAGGAGGTACTATATTCCAAAATCCAGCTGGTAGCCGCTCCCCTTCATTTAAGACAGCTGCCACTTTATTATCGAGTAAATACTCGATGGCAAGTAATTTAAAGCTAACCGCAAACATGGTCACGCGCCCCGGGATGACTCCCTGATGAGGATGGGTATCCAGGCCCCGGAGTGTAGCATGAAAAGGCTCATTAGCAGCAGCAGAAAAAATAATATCGAACCGCCCGTCGGGCAGCAAGATAATGTCCTTGTTTTCTGCTGAATCATTCCGGATCATCCAAAAGCTTTCAACAAAATCTGTAAGGGCCTTAACGGGTTGTATACTTTTTAGTTCCATGCCACTTCATTATAAATAATACTAAACGTTCATTTGCCGGCAAAAAAGCCTACGGGTAATATCACCTGGCGTCATCGCCTGAATGACCGGCAATCCCAATTGATCTTTGGGTTGGTCAGCCCAGGCATATCATACCACGTACACTGCTGCGTTATCCCTCTCTGAATTGTGTAGGTGTAAGGCCTGCCTGTGCTTTAAAGAAGTTGGAAAAATAGGCGTGGTCAACAAAACCGAGTTCAAACGCAATTTCTTTTATAGAGAGACCGGTAGTCTGCAGCAACCGTTTGGCTTCCAACAGCACCCGCTGCTGTATTAACTTGGTAGCCGATACATCGAGATGAGCTTTACAAAGAATATTTAAATAATTGGCGGAGATGTGCAGCTTTGCAGCATAGAAACCCACCAGTTTTTCCTGCTTGTAAAATTTATTAATCAGCATATTGAATTGCGCCAACCTCGGGTTACATTGGAACACTTTCAAACCGGTAAAAATATGCTCTGCTTCCTTGCTCACAACCGCAGCAATCACCGCTGCCCGGGCACTGATCACCTCTTGTACGGAGTTGGTCGAATTCAGCTCATCCCGGATGGCACCAAATTCATACTTCAGCAATTTGAAACTTTCGCTGGTCAACGGAATCACCGGGTGATTCATATAATTCGAAAACGAAAAACGGAAGAAAGAAGCGAAACGCTCAAAAAAATTTTGCTGTATCATCAGCTGGTAACCTGTTGTACCGGGCTTAATGCTCCAGGTATGTACCTGGCCGGGAAACAGTATATGAATTTGCTTATTCCCGATTGGATAGTCGTGGAAATCGATGGTATGCACACCTTTGGCTGACTCAAACAAATTGATGATAAAAAAGTCATGCTTATGCGGCTTGTCGATATGACGTTCACCATGCAGTTCATTGAAGAGGAATTCCTCCCTTCCAGCCAGCTGGCCTTTCCTGAATTCATGGATACCTAAGACAGGGATATAGCCTGTATTGTCATAAATCTTCATATCAGCAGATTAAGTCGGGAGTTCAACTTCTAAAATATGGAAATTTATGGCAAAAACATGCATTTATCAGAATACAATATTTCCTTTATGCACGAGGGATTTAACGGGTGAAATCCTTGCCACTACTTCAGCAGAGCAGGTGGCTTCCATGAATACCAGGTTAGCATCATCACCCGTCTTAGGCCACTGCTGGTTCCCTTTATCATCCAGTGGAAGTACATACCTGGTGGCAAAGCCCAGTGCCCTGGAGAGCGCCCATTCGGAACTATAACCGTAAAGGCCTGCAATGAGTTTCGCTTTTTGAAGCATATGCCCCGGACCAAAAGTACTCCAGTGATCCTGGATATTATCATTCCCCACCAGCACTTCCACTCCATGTTTCCTGAGCAGCGGAATAGGCATAATAGTGTTGCCGAAAGGCACCGAGGAAACAATACCCACACCGGCTTCTGCCAGGCGGGCGGCCATGCGCTCTGTTTCCAATGCGGAAAGATGCCCCAGTGCAAAAGCGTGGCTTACAAAGCTTTTGCCACGAAGCACCGGGTTTTCATTTGCTTTGTTGATCAGGTATTCGATGGTTTTCACACCGGTTTCTCCCACTTCATGCAAATGAATATCAATACCCTTATGATGATCGATAGCCAGTTGCGTAATCAGTTCCATTGGCTTTTCTATACTGCCATCAATGGAATAGGGATCAACGCCACCGATGAAATCAATATTCATTTTCACTACTTCTTTCAGCAACGGCGCCGTCTTGGTATAAAACAGCCCATGCTGGGGAAACGCCACCAGTTCCGCACCGACCGTTTTTTCCTTATTCTTCAGCGCTATTTCCAGGTGCTTCAAGGAGTCAAAACCGGAAGTGGGATCGATGTTGAAATGAGAGCGGATAAAGTGCGTACCGTTTGACTGCAGGAAGTCAACCAACTTTTCTGTTCGCTCTATAGAAGTTTTCAGCCATTCGGGAATCATTTTCTGCTCATAGGCAATCTGATCTTTCACGGTTTTTCTTTTGGCTGACACCGCCTGCCATGGCAGTCCGTAAAGCATCTTATCCAAATGGGCGTGCATATCCTTAAATGCAGGAAGCATCAGCCAACCTTTCGCATCTATGGCGTCCCTGCCACGATCGTTGGGGGAGATTGCTGTAATCTTACCGTCAGCCATCTCAACACAGAAAAGTGCAGTCTTTGTTTTTACCGCCTCATCGCCTTCGTATTCAAAACCCGTTTCCAACAATACATTCTTAAATATATAGCGACGCTCATTTGCTATTCTATCCATTTGATTCATTTTTATTCCCGGATTATGGTGGCAAAGTAAGTGGTAAATAGCTCCGGAACGTTGTATTATCTATCCGGATACTTGAAAGATTTATAACTACTCATGAATTATTGATAAATCTTTCAAGGGATATCATGAATCCTTCACAGCTTAAACAATCATGAAAGTTAATTTTGTATAAAAATGACTGGGACTATGAAGAAAACCGAAATATCCCGCAAGGAATTTATCAGAATGTCTGGGCTAGGACTGGCAGGCGTGGCTTTTGCGTCCGGCTTACTGGGCGCTGCCGAAGCCGTTGCCGGTGAAGCGACCCGCGGGAAAGGCTACCTGCTAAAGAATGTGCGACTGGAAACAGGATTTGTTTATGAAGAAGGGGAAGTAGTCCACACAACGACCGAATTATTCTGTGTTGAAATCAAAGACGGAAAGATTAAAAGCATTTCTGCTAATAAACCAAGTGCCACCAGTGCTATCGACGCAAAGGGCTGGCTGATGCTCCCGGCTTTCAGGGATATGCATATTCACCTCGACAAAACCTTCTACGGCGGTCCCTGGCAGGCTACCAGGAGAGGCCCGGGCGGGGTGAAAGGCATGATTGCCCTGGAACAGAAAATTCTGCCCGAGATGCTGAAGACCTCTACTCAGCGGGCGGAAAAGCTGGTGGAACTGTTGCAGTCTAAAGGGACCAACTTTGCCAGGAGCCATGTCAATATTGAACCTACTTCAAAACTCCAATCGCTCCATAACCTACTGAAGGCCCTGGAAAACAAAAAACATTCCTTTGACGCCGAACTGGTAGCATTCCCCCAGCACGGCGTATTCTATACCGACTCCGTCCCCTATCTCCAGGAAGCAGCAAAGATGGACATCGATTTCATCGGCGGCCTTGACCCCTACACCATTGATGGCGCTATTGAAAAAACGATAGATTTCACCGTACAACTGGCGCTGGACAATAAAAAAGGGATCGATATCCATCTGCATGAATCAGGAGAATCCGGATTAAAAACTGTAGAATACCTGATTAAGAAAGTAAACGAAAATCCCTCCCTTCAGCATAAAACATTCCTTAGCCACTGCTTTGTACTGGCTAAGCTCGACAAAGTGAAGCAGGAGGAAATTGCGGAGCAACTGGGCGCCGCAGGGATTGGGATCATTTCTACCATTCCATTCGGCGGGCTTATTATGCCTATACCTGCACTCTACAAGCACAACGTAACTGTGATGACCGGAAACGACAGCATCATTGATCATTGGAGCACGTTTGGGTCAGGAAGCGTACTGGAAAAGGCCCATACCATGGCCCAGTTATATGGTTACTCCTCCGAGTTCCTGTTATCGAGGAGTCTTAAACTGGCTACGGGAAACGTACTCCCGCTTGATGATAAAGGCGTGCAGCAATGGCCCAAAGCCGGCGATACTGCGGATGTGGTACTGGTAGATGCCAGCTGTTCTGCAGAAGCAGTAGCAAGAATATCTGCTGTAAAATCGCTGATTAATAAAGGACAAATCGTATACTAGTTACACTGTGTTGAGGCTGCGTGGAAGGGCGGGAGTAATTTCCCGCCTTTATTTTTGCTACAAATCCATAAAAAACTGGACCCACGCCGATGTTAAACCAAATTGCTTCAGCATGTCAGCAGTTTTAATATTGAAATCTTTGTTGTTGACCAATGTACTTTTCCCCGGCGCGGGAACCTTCCAGCTCCCTGGTTCAGTGCCCATATTGACAACGCTTTGGGCGAATATGGTTATGTGCTGGTGCGGTATCGCCACTCCCAAAATCATTCCCGGCAAGCCGTTGAATGACTCCGGACCACCGCGGGTAGGGATTTCATCGGTATAGAAAGCAACGATATAGATAGAATCAAACAAGAGTGCATTCGCGCGGTGGCATTCATAACCGGCAATCTCCCGGGTTTCTTCCGTTAATTTCCATTTAAGTTTCTTTGCGCTATCTTTAATAAAATAGACATGCTCAAAAGCCTCTTTTTCTGTAAGTACCGCACCAGTTGAAAAATTGCTATATACTTTATTCTTGTAGGCCACTGGTATCTTGAAGGTTTCGGAATAGCTCATATCGGGGTTAGCGGGCTGATAAAGACTTTGCTCGCCGTTAAAATAAAGCTCGAAACTATCGGCCCAAAACTGGGGCGCCGTATTGCGGTAGTCCTTCATGAAGGTAATCAACTGATCATCCGTCACCGTCCGGGTTTCTCTAAGGAAAATGGGCATAGCTGCGAATGTATTGACTCTCCGCTCAAACTTTATTTTCCCGCTGTTGATAAACATCGCCCGCTGTGCCGTAGCTGGCCGGAAGCAGTTCATCAGTGCCATAATCGCAAAAATGTGAATGCTCTTTCTCACTGTTTAATACTATTAAATTTTGTAAAATTCCAGGTAGCACCGATCATAAAATAACGCCGGATGGTAGTGTAAATGTTTTCTGAGAAAAATGTGTTGGTGGCCGTGCGGGCATAACCATTATTCTGGTTCAGGATATCATTACAGGAAATTTTTATCATTAGCTGGTCTTTACTCAAAAAGGAATGCCCTATCCACGCATTCCAGATGGTACGTTTAAAATTATCGTTGAAGGTTTGTGTTTTCTGCTGCCATTGGTAGTCAACATCTGTATGAAACTGGAACTTCTTCAAAAAATAAATATCTACTGACGGGTTCAGCGCATAAAAGAAATAGTTGTTCTTCGAATCCGGTTGCAGGGAGGAAGTATTTCTTGTATACCCTCCGCTGCCCATCAGGTAAAAGCTGTATTGCCGGGGCCTTGATTTAAACAGCTCCGTTGTTAGCGTATACGTATTATAATTCAGTTGGTTAACCACACCATTGATGGGACTAAATGATTTTCCACCATTCAATCCCAGTCCTAACCCAGCCTGCAGATCAATCAGCCTGATCTTCTTCGAGTAATAGGTATTTATATGATAATTCCGGTTAGCATATCCATTCATGTTTACATACTGGTATGTATACGCACCCGCGGGATCTACAGTGATAGCCTGGGTAATCGGGTCGTTCACCAACGTATAACCCGCTGTTATCCCATAATATACCTGCGCCGCTATTTTGGCGGCATTGAACCTGGCTGAGAAATCATTGGTAAAACTATTCTTCAGATCTGTATTCATCAGCAAGGTGGTAAGCTGGCTATTGTCGAAATTAAACGGCAATAGCTGCGAGCGCCCGGGATTGTTATCGCTCCCGTTGTAGCTGAAGTTCAATGACTGATAATTGCTGAACTTATAGTCAAAATTCAAGTTGGGGTTTAGGTTTACAAATTGCTTGTTCACTTTTACGGCACTGTAAACGCTTTCAGTATTCAGCTGCACAAATTTAACATTGTTCCCCACCTTTAGTATTATCTTTTTTGCGGCATAATTCAGTGTCAGGCCACCCTGATTTCCCCAGGAAGTGGTATTTATTTTACTACTAAAGGCGGTATCAATTACTTTGATGTCCTGGAGATTATAGGAACGCTTGTCATCGTGTGATGATTCATTATCCAGCTCATAGTTTACCATCATTGACCATCTCTTTGAGAGCGGCGCTGTATATATCACATTGAAGTGCAGGAGCCGCCAGTCGTCATTCATCTTCCTGCGCAAATGCAGCAATGACGTACTATCCACATGATCTTTATCGTTATAAAACGTGCTATTCGAAACACTTTCGCCATTCGTGGCATCATTTGAAAAGTTGTTATTCCAGTATATGGATATCGTGCGTCCTTTCTTTTTCAGCCGCTTTTCCCACGACAAATTGATATTATAGGTATTGAAGTCGTATTTATTGGCGCTGGACTTCTGGTTATCATAAATCAGGCTGGAATCGCCACGCCTGTTCTGTGAGGTACTATTATTCGAACTTTCGTTACGGTAGCGTGTTCCATCAGTATACACTGTAAAAGTGGCCGTGGAATCATACTTATAAATATACTTTGCATTCAGTTTATGGTCGGTACTATTATTTTCAAAGTGGCTATTGGTATTGCTTAAAATAACGCCGGACGGAAGGTTATTTTGCGACGTAGTGGTTTCCGATCCTACTACATCCTGCAGGTAGAATTTATAATTACCATTGAAAGATGTCTTATCGGCGGCCCATTTGCTATCATAGTGAAATCCACCTGAGGTAATGGTGGGCAATCCTTTACCGGAATAATTACCGTTCCCTTCATCATCGGATCCTACCTTTCCTCTATCGGCCGATCCCAGCCCGGCTCTTCCAATGTTGCCCGTGGTAGCATATGCCGACATCCGTCTTTTACCCTTAAAGAAGTTAATCATTGCCTGGGCGCTGTATCGTTCATCGGTACCAACACCTGCATCTATTTTTCCGAATACCCCATGGTTTTTATCTTCTTTGACTTTCAGGTTGATGGTTTTGTCTTTCACCCCATCTTCTATACCGGTAAAGGTGGCGGCGTCCGACTTTTTATCATATACCTGCACCTTGTCGATCATGTCGGCCCGCAGGTTGCGCGTGACCAGGGTGGGATCGTCACTAAAAAATTCTTCTCCATCTACCAGCACTTTTTTTACCTTTTGCCCCTGTGCCGTAATATTACCAAATTGATCTACCTGCAATCCCGGCAGCTGTCGTAGCAGTTCTTCCACGGAAGCATTGGGCTGCACTTTAAAACTGCCGGCATTATACTCGGTAGTATCGCCATTGATCCTGATGGTAGCCACCTGTGATTTCACGATAACTTCCTTCAATAGTTTACTTTTCGGGATAAGATAAACATTGTTCAGCGCCATTGTTTTGCCGGCAGCGTCTTTCATATTCACCCGGTGAGAATAGCTGGCGTACTTAGGATAAGAAAAGTATAACACATAGCTGGCGGTATCAGCAAGCTGTTGAAAGCTGAACGCGCCTTCCTTTCCTGCCCTTGTGCTGGCGATGATAAATGAATCCTTGGCTTGCAACAGTACCACTACGGCATTTTCCAGCGGCGCTTGCAGGCTGCTGTCTGCCACGGTTCCCTTGATCGTACTATTTTGGGCGTTGGCTTTATAATGGAATAAAATAATCAGCAGAAATATCAGGCTCAGGGCATTTTTCATCATTGAACGATGGAGTTTAAATGTAGGCTAAGCAACAAATGGTCTTTTTGACAACCTGTTTTTTAATAGTTATGAAATGCTTTCATCTCTTCATTATATACATAGGGTCGGCCGTAAGATTTATCATGTTGCTTTATTTCCGCATTGAGCACCCGATAAATAGCATTTGCCGGTACTCCGGAAAATACAATCATTTTTTTAATTTTCTGTTTTTTTAGTTTAACGGGATCATCTTTCAATGTTTGGATAATGCCCGTGGGTACCCAATCTTTCCGGGTATTATCCCAGTAAACTACCTGGCATTTCTTCTTGTACCGTGCCGGCGGTAATTTGGCAATGTCCAATACGAAGTCGGCCAATGAGTCTTTATTTTCCCGGAAATACTGGATATGGCCGCTCTCCGTCACCAGAAAAGGTGTCCCAACAGTGCGAGTGTTTTCCTCCTTTCCATCCAGCACCACGATGGGCGCATATAGTGCGGGGTTGGCAATATCTCTGAAGATAATGCTATCACCGTTCCTGGTTGTTTTTATTTGCAATGGCTTCCAGTATTTGCCATTGAGTACCCCCAGGAATATTTTATCATGTTCGCCTTCCGGCACTTTCATCGCATAGTCGATAGTCGATACATATTCCCTGGTAATGTCATGATAACTTTGAAAATTCTGGCCTTCATTCAGGATGGTATGCCCATCTATACGATAGCTGTACCGGTAGGCTTTGGCCAGCCGCATATTTTGAAAGAGCAGGGAATCCCTTACAGGCTTATCATAAATGGCATTCATCGGTACAAACTTACCGGTGGTATCCAGTACCGCCAGCCAGGAATGCCCGCCAAAGTTGCCGTTGGCCCAGTAAAAGGTAAACTCTGTCGACATAGGAATACCGATAGCGCGGAGCCAGTAGCCTACGATCATATTTAAATCTTCACAACGGCCGCCTCTCGTTACACGCAGCTGGTCCATCGTAAATGTGCCGGGAAAATAGTTGATAGCGTCATGGATATACCCATAAAATTTTCCGAGGCTATCGTTCACCACACCTGCAATTTTAATCCGGTCGGTGCTGCCACCTGCTTTCTTGAAAATCCATTCGCTGTGCTCCCAGCACCATTTCCGCCAGTGCTGCAAAGGTTCATTTTGTACCCGGTGGGGCAAAACCAATTCCCTGAACTCGTCGAAGGTGAGCGATTGCGCCCAGGGCAGTTGCCATGCTTTAAAAGCATAGTCAATATCCTCTATCAGCAGGCTGGCGCTGATGGTGCGGCTATCTGCCAGGAAAATAGGGTTCACAAATTTAATGGGGCCGCATTGCAGCGAATCTTCTATTCTTCTCTTGATTTTATTGACGCTATCGATCCCGATCGTATCACCTGTAAACAGCTCTCCTTTAAAAAGTCCGCAGTTGGTGATAGGTGAATACCGCATGGTACCTTTACCGGGCATGTTTTCCACCAGGAATATAGCCGCTGCCAGCTTCAGTGAATCACCGGGACTTTGTGAATAATGCGCGATCACTTTCTTTAGTTCCGCCGCATTGATACCGGCATAATCCAGGGCGGGCTTCAATTTAACGGCCATCGTGTCTTCCCGGGTACCACAAGCGTAAAGAAAAACGGGTAACAGTATATAAAGGAGTTTCCTTTTCATGAGGTTGAATTTAAAAGACGACACCGCCGGCCGCTATTTCAGCAGCGATAAACGATCAAAACTTTCCACCAAACGGGTAACTATCGGATCCGGAATTTAAACTGGCCGACGCCCAGGACTCCATCGCCAGTCACGCCTTCCGCTATCCCCATAAACTGGCGGGCTACGTCGGAACAAAAGAACTGGACAGTGGCTTCTCCATTTTTATCTGTGACTATCACGGGTTTCCACAACAAGGTATTCCTGGTATCAATGCCTGGGTTACTGTCTTTGTCATAATCCGGTTCGTAAAATTCACGGCTCTGGTAGTAGCCTTTTACAATGGCCATTTTAGTTACTTTCAGCAATTCGGCTTCCGTATACTTGGGATAGTGATACACCACGTCTTTGTGATTATCTTTCGTTAAGATTACCCGATGATGCGCCCTGACATCCGGAGAAAAAACATGATAAGTTTTCCCTTCCACTGGCTTTATATTTGTGCGACCATCAGGACAATTCAACCAACCGCATTCTCCAACATAATCGGTATTACCTTCATATTTGGCAATGCTATCCAGGTAACCGAGGTATTTATCCGTGTATACAGGACTCTTGCCGGAAATTGTGACTTCTTTCAATGTTTTTCCATACGGAATGTATGCAGTGTCTACCTGCACCTTTCCCGCCAGGGGAACAGTATCCGGTAATATATAAGTAGCGGGATGAGCAGTGGTGGCTTTCCGGATGGCTTCAAACGGATCTTCTACACGTATACTGTATGTATTCTCCGAAAAGTACTTGATAAAAAAGCGTGGGCCAATCGCGAGGTTAGCCGGCGTCAGGTAAAACTTGCCGGCATTATCTACCGCAGCAAACTGGCTCGTGGTTTTATTATAATTATACAACATGAGGGATACCTGTCTTTTTTCCTTTCCGGCTTTTCTATCCGGAGTTATCCAGGCTTGTAACGTATCCGATAAACATGCTGTTAATGCCTTGTGCTCAGCCATAACTTCTTTACTCCAGGTATAACTGCGCCACCCTTGTGTCAGCAGCAGCAGATCTAATGCCGCCTTGCGATCGGCATGAGTACTATCGAAATAATAGGCAGGATTATATATCTTTCCCCGTACTTGTGTTGATAGATAGTAATAGCTGAGGATATTACCAGTATTCTCCGCACTATGGAACAGGTTATCGTATACACATAAACTAAATACGGCGGGTACCGGCGTGCCGTTGTCATCAGTTGTCTTAATTTTTAAAGCCACCTTCTCCTTCGGCGCATACTCATCCTTCACCTGGCTAAAGCTGATGTGAAACCGCTGCTCCGGATGCAGGTATACCAGCCGCTCTGCCATGGGACGCTGTTGTGCATCGAAAAGTGTCACCTCTCCAATACCCAGAGGTGCATTTTGAATAGGAATTTTTACTTCCAGACTGTCGCTTACTTCACCGGCAGCAATAGACTCAACAGCCCCCCTGATCTGCAACCGCAGGTAAAATTTCTGTTGCTGCTGCATATTATGCGCCATGACTTTAAACACCAGGCTATCTCCTTCATTCTTCAGTAAACGCATACACAAGCCACCTTCCAATGCCGCGGGCACCGGGTACAGGCTGTCTTTGTTATTATCGAGTTTCACGCGATACGTAGCGCCATTCTCGGGCACAAACGCGAAGCTGCCCATGCCTGCATGAACGCTGCTGAAATTCAGCACCGGCGTATCTCCTTTTAACAATGTTCCTTTCGCTTCCGCCGGCAGTCCGTCTTTATTAACTGCCTTAAAGGCTACGCGGTTCAACACACCGGCCAGTAAGTGGCCACCTTCCGGAAAAACCCGGAACTGAACGGCTTCAGATGGTAGTACCTTGTTTTGCAGTTGCCGGATTTTGCGGGCTCTGATCTCCTGTGGTTCGTTAAACACCCGGATCCGGGCAACAGCATAATAATAAGGCTGACCGGAAAAATAAGAATGTGCAGTAAATCCCTTCAGCAGGTATTCGCCGTTAGGCAAGGCTGCAGGCAGGTACACATGGCCATAGGATACCCCGTTCAGAACTGGGTACATTTCTTCCCACAACACACTGTCGGCTCCGACTTTCTGCAACTGCAGGTAAAGTGTGTTATCGAGCGCCGATAACGTAAAATCGACCGCATTCAATACAAATGCATTGAACCAAAGATCTTCCCCGCTGATATAAATATCCTTGCTGGTCCGCAGGTAAAGAGAAGTCTGCATCACCTGCCTTACGGAATCGAGTTGACCCGCCAGCTTATCTATATCTCCCCTGTTCCCCTGGGAAAAGGATGCATTGGAAACCACCAATAACGTAAGGGCCAGGCATACCAGGTATCTAATCATAGGGTTACTATTGTTCCATTTGTATTTTAAGCCATTCAAACGCCTGCCCATTGGCGGGCGACTGAAACTGGTGTTTAACGATTTTTCCGTTGTCCAGTTGTACAATACAAGGGTAAATCACATTTTTCGTAGGCAGGCTGAATACCCCATCATTGTCAATAAAAACATTCACCCGGTTATTGATATGCTTGCCAATTTTCTGTTGCAGAATTTTGACCGACTGTACTTTTGTCAATATAAAAAATATACCGGTAGAATCAATAAAATCTCTCATAAAAGCTTCTCCCTCTTGTATGCAGCCATTGCATCCCAGGCCGGGTAATATCACCATCCATTTTTTGGGCGCCTGGAAACTGGCTTTCTTCAGCCCGGTGGAAATGGTTTCCATTTCCAGATCGCTATCTGATTTCTTGAAGCTTTTGCACTGGCTAAATACCAGTATCGACAGGGTCATTAAAACATAAAGGCGGTTCATAATATCGTTTTTATCGTCGTTGACAATTTCTTATTTCAGGTTAACCGGTTTAAATATTTTCAAATACAGGAAGGACTCAGACCGGTCATTCTTATCGAGGTATTCTATATTCAACCCCTCTGCGGTAACAAAAGCGTTCTCCCAGTTAAAATCATTACAGGTACCAATGACGGTTTCTCCCATATACTTAAAATTTTCGTCCAATACAATTACCGATAAGGGTTTGTCCTTAATAGTACTGGTAGCAGTGGCATCCGGCATGGCCTTTCTGAGAAAACGGTAATATACTTTCCGGTAAGGATCATATTTGATGGCGGCGTACAAATCTGTCTGGCATACTTTCAATATCAATTCTTCTGTAGATAGCTTCTTGCTGAAAGAAGTAATGGTACCCGCTTCATTGCTGCCGCCATATACGGCCCTATAACCTTCTTTACCAGTATCGGCCAGGTATACCTGGTGAGATACCGGGAAACTATATACCATCCGGTGGTCCGGGGCTATGTCACTATATACATTGGTAAAGAGCCCTTCATTTTCCCAGAAGTAGTTATGTCCGTATAATTCGTCGGGATATTGCCGGGAAAAGGTGACTTTGTTATTGCTGCAATCGATATGCGACTCAAATTTAAACCGGCGGGCAATACTATCCGGCAGCGAAAACATGTACTGGCCGGGGAAGACGATCTGGTTACCTATGGCCATCAAAGGCGCCACCGTAGATGGATAGTACTGTGGATAAAAGTAAGTCCACGATAGCTCATGAAAGGGAAGATCATTGATCAGAGAAATTCTTGACAATACCCGGCTCGAATCATTTAACAAGACCAGCTGATTACTCTTTTTATTATAGATATAAATAGAGTCTTTGTTTTTCAGGTAATAGCCCAGGGGGGTGTTGACACCATCTTTATCGTTCCTGCTAAATTTAATAATTTTCTTTACCGCCGCCGTTGCATAGTCATAAATATAGATAGCGCTCGCGTAGGTATTCAGGAAGCTCAGGCAAGTGACATTGCTGTCTCCTATAAACACCTGCATATAGGTCATCTTAGGGGCGCTGATGCTGTCTAAGAGAAACTTCTTTTCGTCAGACACAGCCAGTTTTACCGTGGGTATCAATGTCCCTTTCCTCTCATTCTTCAATACTACTACGTTATGTTTGGACGAGCAGGCAAAAAACATGGTAAGGGAAATAACAGCAGGCAATATCAATTTTACATTCATGATAGTAAGCTTTAGAATGGAGGTATCCGTATGTAGCGGTGCTACCACGAATACCTCCCCATCAGGATAAAAAAACGTGGTTAACTATTACCAGCCAAAATCGCACTCGTTATTTCCAGGATCACCCACACAGATCTGGCTCAACGTTAAGCACTTTCCACCACCGAAGCCATGCTCACTGGAGCATTCTGCACTGGCAGTATTAACTTTCACGAGAGAGGTCAGGTCTACATCATTGTTGCTGGCTTGGGTTTTAGTTGCGAAGAAGGCAACAGTAGCAATAGCAGCGATACCGGCTGCAGCGAGGATTTTCTTTTTCATAACAGCTTTTTTAAAAAATAAAAATGATAAAATAAAAAGGGTTCCTGAAAGTAAGGACAGGGAATACTACTTCCATTAAGTATTTCTGCGGCATAACTTTTATGCAGCAAACATTAACCTGGTTAATGCCCAAAAGTGGCTTGTTATCCTGTCATAGTTCAGCGATTTTTTACAGATGATTAAATGATATCGATGTATCAACATTCCGTGCAAAGCTCCGCCAGCATCAACTACTGCGTAGCTGCATGACATCGCGCATTGATACAAAAATCTCTTTGTTGTAACTCAGCAGCCTACTACTGGTCGCCCGATTTTATGATGTTATCAGCGAAGCCTTTTATTTCTAATATGGCTTTCGAGGGCACTTTTACTCGCTTTGCTTTAATCGTACGGGCCATCATCATCGCCTTCGTTGTTTTCCCGTTTTCCTGGTATAAAGTCATCAACAGGTAAAGCGGGTAAAAACGATTGGGGATCATGTTCATCGCTTTCAAATAGGATTCTTCTGCTGCGGCGTAATTACCTGCCTTCTTCTCGCAATCGCCTATGGCCGTTTCAATCACACTGGAACGCTGGTATTGCCTCGCCTGCGTTAAAACTGCCAATGCCTGCCGGTAATTTTCCGTCATGGCGAGCGACTTACCGTATTGCATCAGGAACTCTCCGTTGGTACACAATTCAGGATATACCGCTTCAAAGTACCGGTTGCTTTCCCCGTACATCTCCCTTACATAGGCATTTTGCGCCATTCCCCAACCGGCAAAGGACTTCCGCGCGCTGTTAATGATATTGCCATACGCATATACCAGCAACAATGCGAGCAGGGACAAAACAGGTAGTACCGCCATCCGTCTCCTGTCGAGCGGAAGGCTGACATCGACGAACACTTTGCTGTCCGTTCCCGACAATATCGCCAGGGCAAATACAATAATGTACTTCATTGCCAGGTTATCTGAACTATAGGTAAACAGGGCAAAACACAAGCTGGCCGGTAAAATGCCATATGCCGTGGTTCGTACAGGCATATACGATTGCCCGGCTGGGTATCTCCAGAAAAAAAATATAACAGCTGCCACCAACAGTAAGCCTATCCCCCCGTTTTCTACCACAAACTGCAATGGTTCATTAAAGGCATAAAAAGTATTATCTGCCAACTGCGCGGCATCAGACGCCGCATCTCCCTGCTGTTCGAACCAATGCGCCTGTGCCTCCATATAATACGCTTTGAACCGGTCCATTCCCACGCCAATAACGGGATGCTCCTTCACCAGCGTAGCCGACACCCGGTAGATGAGCATACGTCCATCGGCAGAATGGCGCTTAAGCAGGTAAAAGGTATACCCCAAACCAGCCAGTAATACCGCTGCTATTACGATACGCTTAAGGGGCCAGGCGGCCGCCCTTTGGTTGTTCCGGTTACGATACAGCCACCACACGCCTCCAATACCGGCAGCTAACGCCAGGAAAGCGGATCGGGAACGCAGGCAGGGTAATACTATTGCACAGCCAATAAGTGCTGTCAAAGGCAACCAGGTAGTCAGCCACACAACAAAACGGTTCACACTCCTGCCTTCCCCGGATACCTGCAAAGTATTCCGGTGAAGATATAATCCAAAGGAAACTACTGCTACCAGTGCAAGATATCCGGCATAACCACCGGGGTTGAAAAAATTGCCAGTCATCGGAAAATAAGTATTGCGGCTCTCCAGGATGCCCAATAGCTGCAATATACCTGAGAGTACCTGTAATACGCCGCCGGCAATTATCGCCAGCAAAAGCCAGGTATACATCGTGGCCGGTAGCCTTCGCAGCACTACGTAACATATCGCTAACCCGATCAGCTCCAGCCAACGCTGGGAGAACCCGTGCAACGGATGCAGATAGTACCGGTTAACCGAGATATATAGTAATACGATCACCAGCCCCATGTCCAGGACCGAAAGAGAAATGCTGAAATGTTTATTATTATATAATGTATAGTATGCCAGCAACAAAAAAACAATGGCTATGCCCTCACTAAAGAAAATGAATTTGGTCGTCTGTGTTGGCTCAATGAACTGGGTGCTGTAAACTGAAGGCAATAGCAGGAAAACACCACTCAGTATCGCTAACAGGACATTGATAATAATTTTTCTAACGGGCTCAATAGACAACATGGATTACAATATTATTAAAGGGTTATCGGCTCATTTGTCAAAATTGCTGTATAAACTTCCCTACCAGGTTGTCTTTGGGTATGAATCCATAATGCCTGGAGTCAATAGCGATATCTCGGTTATCACCCATCATAAAGAAATAATCTTTCTTAAAGGTGTAAGCGACAACCTGCTTTCCTGCTATGAAAGCGGCTTTACTTCCCAGGCGGAAGCTGCTGTCTTCATACATCCTGATAGCATTACTGTACACCGTATCCTGCGGCTGGCTAAAATATATCGTCATTCCTTTAAATGGTATTTTAAGAGATGACATATCAAGAATATTTTCACTCAGCTCAGGCAGATTTATTTTCGCGCTATCCGGATCGTTTTTACGGTTCCATATCCTTATAGAATCTACACCGTGATTCATTTTATTTTTCTGGAAATTATCAAGCACCAGAACGATGTAATGCGGAAAGTGCCTGAATCCGTTTTTAAACCTATCAATCCTCATCTCTTCAATCGCAGTTTTCACCTGCTGATAATCATTAAACCAGATCTTGTAATAATGACGAACACTCCGCGGCTCGGACATGGGTTTCCCGTTAACACTAACCTCGCCGTTCTTCACCGCTACTACAGCGCCAGGCAGCCCTATACACCGTTTTACAAAGAAGCCCGGAATATCTTTATTGATTGTAAACACAAAGATATCTCCCTGCTGTGGGGATGCAGTAATGAACCTGGAAAAGTAGCCGCTATAGGCCGTTTTATTAATAAGGATATAATCGTCTGTCATCAGCTTATTCATCATAGACTCACTGGGAATCCTGTAAACATCTATGAAAAAAAACCGAAGCAGGAATAAGGTAACAATAGATGCTGACAAGACATAGCCTGCCTTTATAAAGACGCTTTTACTACCGGGTTTCATCTGATCAATATGCTGTTTTGGGCTAATTTCATTCCTGGTGCTCATCGTTTATCAACACACGGAACGGGGGAAATCTATTTTATATTTACTATCATAGGCCATTTTTTTTGTTTTCAAGGGCACGTAGATCGGGGCTCGCTGGGATTTGTTTATCGGTTAGTATTCCCTAGGTTAACTACTAACATCATCCAATATAAAAACATTTTTATTAAGATCAAATAGGTGTAGCAATGTTTTTTTATTGTGTATTGATACGCTAATGTTTTTGATTCATTTTCATTAATCCCGGGTACAACCGGAGATAGATCTCCGCGGCCAATGGCTGCTTACCGTATAAATCATATAAGGACCTGTCGTTAAAGAATACGCCAAACTGACCGCCTATAGCCAGCCTTGTCTTTGCTATATCCAACAGATCATAGCTGATACCAGTGGTGAGCGCATGCACAGGAAAAATAGTTCGTTCTCCATACTTTACCGGGTCAAGATCCAGCTCTTCTATCGACTTCTGTACCCATTCATACCGGGTATATAATTCAGTTCGTTTTAAACGTACAGCGCCTTCCACCAGCACCGCATTTTCCCCGGGATGATCGGCGGCTTTATTCAGGCCCCAGAGTGCGGTTATGTTGATCCGGTTATCATGTTGCAAGGGCGCGCTGAAAATAGCCGACGCAGTAGTGCGGTTAATGTCTTCCTCCGGATGCAGCATTTCCGGGCTTTTGATGTAACCATGAGATACCTGCAACGCCCAGTTCTCAGAAGGACTATAGGACAACCGGCCACTCCAGGAATCAAATTTCATGCGGTCAAAATTATAACGGTTCTCATCCGGTTCTCTGCCGGTAAAAACAGATCCCTCCAGCTTAAACTTGTCTAACCGTATACCCAATGTGGCCACCCCAAAGGTAATATGCGTGCCATCATTCCAGTGGTGACTGATAGGCGCATCAGGATTCGACAGGGCAGAAGGCCGGTGCATAAAGGCAACGGAGCCTATAGCCGGCTCTCCCGGGTATCCAAAATAAATAAAGGCATCCACCTTTTTTGAAAAGGCGTAGCTATAGCTGACAGACAGCTCAGAGAAGAGATCATGCGGATGTTGCCTGTCGACCAACGGTTTATTCTTCCAGCTTTCGCCAGACTGGAATAGCAGCGGGTAGCCGGCGCCACCTTCCGTAAGCCTGTCCAGCGAAATCATGACGTTGTAATGGAATAATCCTTTACTTCCCACCTTGCGCTGGGCCATCAGCATCATCCAGTTGGGCGCATCCAGACGGCTGTCTCCCCTGCTGCCTTTATGGCCTATATCCTGGTAAGTATATCGCAGAAATAT
Source organism: Chitinophaga sp. Ak27 (assembly GCF_012726295.1). GTDB lineage: Bacteria > Bacteroidota > Bacteroidia > Chitinophagales > Chitinophagaceae > Chitinophaga. Next base: position 1,541,587 of record NZ_JABAOB010000001.1, read on the forward strand.
GTTGCCATGCACCATGTACATCCACTTTTTTGAATGCAGCATATACCCATACATGGGAGATGCATCCGGCAGCCACCCTGTTCCCGACCCATTCCTGTTCATAGGCAGCTGCAACGAAAAAGCGTGACTCATAGGAATATCCATCGGCATATCTGCCATTCGGGGCATATGCCCCGAATCTCCCTTCATCTGGTGTTGCGGACGACTGGTATCTTTCGCCGGCATATTATGTTCGTGCTGTGCTTGTACTGCCACCACAAAAGACAATAACATCCAAAGCAATAATAGTAGCTGCTTCATTTCTTTAAGTATTCACCAGGAGATGTCATAAATACTGTACCATGAGTGGATAAGGCAATGGTTCTGCCTTTCATAGTCCGCTGATTATAAGTTGAATAAGAGAATATACTCGCCCAGGCTGCCTGGAAACTTTTCCATAAGCGGGGAAGCCTATCTACGGATTGGGGCTGACGTTTCCGGCCCATGATAAAAGGAGACGCTGCCCCCACCGTTGTAAGGGAGTCTTTACTCCCTTGAAAAGGATTTTCCTGAAAATCCGGAACAATTCTTCATCTTTGAGAAAATCTATATTAACCATGAATTACTATCGTTTGTTTTTGCTGCTGCTCCTGAGCGGCTTATCCCAGCTCACCTATGCCCAGAAAAAGGTATTGTTTAAAGTAGCGCTGGCCCCGAACAAGACTTACAAAACTACCATGACTAACCTAACAGACATGGAGATGATGGTGAAAGGCGATTCGGCTATGATAGCCCAGATAACCGCTGGTGGCATGAAGCTCCCCATTATGATGCAAATGAACCAAAACGTAGCGACAACCACAAACACCGGCGCAATGCGGGCAGATAAAAAAATACCGTTGACGATCACTTATGATAATTTAAGTATCACGCAATCTGTTAACGGTCAGGAAAATACCCAAAACGCCAACCCATTTGCCAACGCCGTAATAGAAGGCACCACTATCGGAGACGGAAAAATTACCATTGATACCATTAAAGGAGTAACTGATGAAGCGATGAAAGCAGCGCTTCGTCAAATGGTGAACGGCATACAGGCCAGCATCAAGTTCCCGGAAAATGAACTGAAAATTGGCGACTCCTTTGACCAGGAAGTGCCGATGAACCTCCCGATACCACAGGCAGACATGAAAATGACATTGCTCACGAAATATACCCTGAAAGAAATCAGGAACAACAAAGCCATATTCGACCTGAAGCAGAACATCACCATGGATATGAGTATCCAGGACACCAACAAGGGCAAAGGTGTTGGTACCGGCACCGGCGCTATGATCTTTGATATCGACAAGAAAATAGCTGAACAATCTAATTCTGATATCCAGTTCCAGTTTGAATTCGGTGTTTCCGGTATGACGATGAGCGCCAATTGCAAGGCTAAAACAAATGTAAAAATAGACGTAGAATAGTGGTGGGAGAATGAAACTATCAACCAGGGATCAGGCTCCCTAATACCGCTTATCCCTGGCCCCCTCCTCCGGCGGCGTATTATCCCGTTCCATCAGGTATAAGTCGAGCCCTTTTCCCCAATAGTCCTTTTCTGTGCGGATCAATTGGTACCCACATTTTTCAAAGAATTTCCAGGCTAGTTGAGATGTTGTTACCACCAGCTTTTTTATGCCCGGATCTGCGTTAAAAATTTTCATACAGTAAGCAACTACCTCCTTTCCCAATCCGCGGCCGGCCACGTCCGGATGAAAGAATATCCAGGTAATACTTCCGGAGTGATGGATGGTATTGATGTAATATCCGGCGCCACCTACAATTTTGCCGTCATGTTCTATGGTAAGATAGGTGTCGCTATGCCGGGCTAAATATTGCCGGAAGTCTTCTATTTCTTTGGGATCAAAATACCGTGGCACGTTTAGTTGGAATATATCGATTAACGTGTCTTCATCTATTGGTTTAAAAGGTCGGATCATATACAGCTAATTTTACTGTTTGTATTCCCCTATTCCTCCCCCATCAGGATGTTCAGGAGATTTTCATAATTATTGATAAACTGGTGAGATACTTTATAATTTTCCGTTTCCGTATAGCGGGTCTTTTTAATGCCGTTTTCAGTCAATTCGTAGATAATGGCATGGGGATAAGCCATCACAATGGGAGAATGGGTAGCAATGATAAACTGCGACTGCTGCCCTATCAAATCATGCATACGGGCAAGCATGGCCATTTGCCGGGATGGAGAAAGTGCCGCTTCGGGCTCATCCAGGATATACAGTCCGTTGCCGCCGAAGCGATGTGTGAACAGCGCCCAGAAGGATTCGCCATGCGACTGCTCATGCAATGGCACGCCGCCATAGGAATCAATAATCTTTCCCCCCCTTCCTTCTTTGTCCAATTCGTGGATATTGGTAGCCACGTTAAAGAAACTTTCACTTCTCAGGAAGTAACCATCCTGTGGCTTTACAGCCCCCCTGGCCACCGTCAGGTATTGGTGCAGTACCGAATGGGAGTTATGGGTAGCAAAGGTAAAGTTCCTGGAACCTCCTTCAGGATTGAATCCGCAGGCCACTGCAATGGCTTCTATCAGGGTAGACTTCCCCATACCATTTTCACCTGACAGGTAAGTCACCTTAGGATGAAATTTCAGGGAAGAAAAATTCCGGAGAGCCGGGATGCTAAAGGGGTATTGATCTTTGGAGGGGATCTTATCTTTCTTCAGGCTAACTTCCATTAAACCTTTTTGCTGCACCATGCGATAGCTTATTTAATGAACAAATGGCGGTACAATTGTGATATAAATATACGCTATCCTGTAGATTAGTCATCCCCCGGGCAGCATACACTTAGTTACATTAAAGTATTGTTACCAATATCATCATGATAAAAACCTTTGGTTAATTCTCCTAACTTCACGTTATGCAAGTGCAAATGTTACTGGAAAACCTAAGCAGCAAAACCGAGGGCCTACTTTATTTCAGTGAATCTGAGTACCCGCTTACCATTGAGCAATGGGGCCAGTTGAACGACAACGATGTACAGGTAAAAATTGCCGGCAGTCACCAGGTGGCAGCCAACGCATTGACGGCCGTAAATACAGCAGACTTCTTTAACGCGGTAACCCGTATCCCCGACCCAAACGATGCAGCGATGATAGCCAACGCGCAAAAATTCGGCGCATTGTATCAATTCCTGCAGGAACACTTCAGCCGGATCCAGGTATTCCGTGTAGAAGGAGATACTAACATTCCCGTGTACATTGTTTGCCATCAGCCAGACAACACCTGCGTTGCATTAATAACCACAGCGATAGAATCGTAACCCATATCACGTACACCCGTAAATCCGCATCATGAAAACACTTATCAGGCAATGCCTTGTCATTTGCCTGGGAGCCTTCCTGTTTACTGCCTGTAAAAAAGAGGCAGATATCAGGCCCCAGGACATCCAGAAACCCAGCAACGTTACCACAGAATCCGTTACCCTCTTCAGCGAAGATGTTGAATCCGGCACCAAAACCGCTTATGCCGTCGGCAGCGTATCGCTGACCAGCGGGTCCTGGACGCTCGACGACGCCCTTATCGGCACTTTATCAGCCGATCTAAAAAATGGTTCCAAATCCATCCGCATCCGGAACACCGGTAGCGTTACCACCAACTTCAGTACCAATGCCTCCGGAACAGTAACGGTTACCGTAAAGCATGGCGCCTACGGCACTGATGCCAACAGTACCTGGCAATTGTGGATATCTGGCGATAATGGCCAAACCTGGACGCAACAAGGCAATACCATTACCACCTCCGGCAGCCTGCAAACAGCCACCTTTAGCTTTTCAGCGACCGGCAGCCTGCGCATCTCCATCCGCAAAACTTCCGGCAGCAGCAACCGTATCAACATCGACGACATTACCCTCATTTCCGGCAGCAGCACTGGTGGTGGTACCGGCGGCGGCACCATCCCGGGCGATGATAACAATATGCTGCTGGGAAACCCGAGTAATGCCCTGGCCGACATTTCGTCGGAAAACAATTACCTGATGGCAAAAACTTACTACACGTTGTCATATAGCCGTAGTCGTGGTACGCCCAACTGGGTGAGCTGGCATATACAGGCATCTGACCTGGGAAGCGTTTCCCGGAGCAACGACTTCCGGGCCGATACCGATCTGCCCGCCGGCTGGTACCAGGTGCAAAACAGCAGCTATTCCGGCTCCGGGTTCGACCGTGGGCACAACTGTCCATCAGGCGACAGAACCGCTACCACTGAGGCCAATTCCGCTACGTTCCTAATGACTAATATGATGCCCCAGGCGCCCAACAACAACCAAAAAACCTGGGCTAACCTCGAAAACTATACCCGCGGCCTCGTAAACGCCGGCAACGAAGTATATGTGATAGATGGTTCCTACGGACAAGGCGGTACCGGCTCCCTGGGCGGTGTTACCAACACCATCGACAATGGCCACGTAACCGTACCATCCAATATCTGGAAAGTGATTGTAGTACTGCCGGCGGGTAACAATGACCTGGGCCGCATCGACGGCGCTACCAGGGTTATTGCGGTAAACACACCTAATAACAACAGCATCAACACCGACTGGACCCAATACAAAACCACCGTACGCGATATCGAAAACGCCACCGGTTATAACCTCCTCTCTAATCTTCGTACCACCCTGCAAGACAGCCTGGAAACGAAAATAGATGTGCAGTAGGAGCATAAAGCGTAAAGCATAAAGCTATTGTAGCGAATATTTGAATTGTATTGTTCATTCGCTACAATAGCTTTATGCTTTATGCTTTACGCTTTACGCTTACAACACAGTTACTTCACCACGCTTTGTCACCTTTATATTCACGGTTACGCCGGCAGCGACGGCCACTTTGGGCCAATGCAGGAAGGAGGTGTAGCCCAGCGGCTTTTTCGCGGCCCCGGCCGATTCTGCCATCACCGATACAGATGCATCATAGGCAGTGGTATTGGACAAACGTAATGTAACGTCGCCTTTACCCTCTCTGATTGGCGCTACAGTGATATGATCAAATACAAATAACTTTCCTTCACCGGGCTGCACATAAATACCCGGTAATTCCATCGCCATCAGGATGCCATTGGTTTCAGTCCACGAATTGCGGGTATGGATAAAATTACCGATACTTCCCCTTCCTTCTGCATCGCTCAACTGGATACGTTCCATGCAGGAACCGATCATGTAATTGGTGGTGATATGCCCCGGCATATTTACGGCTTCGGTATGCGCGTGTTGGATGTCGCGGATCAACGCCGCATAATGTTCGTCGCCGGTAGCCCGGTATAATTTAAACAGGTAATCGGCCGACGAGGTACAAACACCGGGGGCGGCGTGTTTATTCTGGCTGCTGGCCCACACGGCGCCGGCCATATGGCATTGCAGCTTCCCGATATCGCTGCCTGGGGGAAAAACAGGATCATAGGCCATTGTCCAGGTAGCGCAAAGGGCGGCCTGCACTTTGGCTCGCTCCAGCCAAACCGGTTGTTGGGTATATTGATAAAGCGCCATGAGCGATTCCATGAATCCAAAAGCAGTTTCCGAGTCTGCATCCTGCGAGATATCGCCGCAGGCACCGCTGGTAAAGCCACGCGCTACAATATCACGCTGGTAATAGAAAGTAGCAGCCGCTTCTGCGGTACGCAGCCATTCCTCCCGGTGAAAATAATCTGCTGCCAGTGCCAGTCCTGCTGGTACGATAGCGCCGGCGCTGGAATTAAAAACGGCAATTTCTCCCGTTTCCGGTACAATGTATTGCCCGAATTCACCGTATCGCTGCCAGTTGTGCACAAAGGCCGCCGCCAGCTTTTGTGCAGCCGCTTCCCATTCGGGGTGAATCGTTTGTGCATGTCCCTGCGCTTTCAGCAATAGTAAGTGTTTCATTAACCAAAACAAAACATCACCATTTTTCCGGACCATGGCCTGCAAGGCAGGAAAATCAGGAGATCCTTTTTCTGTACTGAGCGTACCTCCTTCGCTGATAGATCCATAAAAGAAACCACTCTTCCCCTGCATACGGGAAGTAATAAAATCCAGTTCCCTGGCTACGCGGGTACGTTCTTTTTCATCGTTAAGCGCCAGCATCGGGAAGGTGTTGATCATGCCACTTACCCATCCCAGCTGGAAGTTGCGGCTATTTTCCGGCAGGTAGTAACTGCCCGCTTTTGTTTCCACGAAATTATTCCGGCAGATATCCGTTCCCAGGGCAGCCAGTTTACTCATGGGTACCAGGTTACGCGGATGATTGGGACCTGACAGTGATTTACGTAAGGTCATAAATTGTTTCAGCAGGTCAGGGATGCCGCTGGCAGAAAAAGTATATACCCGGAACCTGATCGTGATCTCATTGCCTGTACGCCAGTCGGGCGCCTGGTCGCCACTGGGATGAAAATCACCAAAACCAGCGGCCATCTTACGCATGGCCGGCGCTGTAATTGTGAAAGTACAGCTGTCGCGACCATCATTTTCCCGGATGCTCAGTCCACTGTTGCCATAACGTGTAGCCTGCTCCGTTAGTACCATCCATCCTTTTTTTACAGCAGGTGCATAGAAGCTCATAGCCGGTACGGAAGTATTAGTAGTACTTAATTCCAGGCCGGATGGTCCCGCATCACTGACCGACAAGCGCGGGTTATTGGAGATGGTAAGTGGCGCTGCCGGGTTGAAATACATATCTTTCGGATAATCCGGGTTATAGCCATTACCGATAGCCCGGTAACGATTTCCATTATACACGATGGCCGGCACCATCACGTAATTTTCCCGTTGCCAGCGCCCAAAGCCAAAGTCAATTGCCACCGCGGTGGATGGGGCTGCACCATCCACCAACTTGCACGTGAGTGTAATTTCCTGACCGGCAGGATTACCTGGTATCGCCGATTGTTGCCATTGCAGCTGCCACCGGCCCTGGGTGTTAGTAAGTGTATTACCGTCGAATGTCCATTGATGCACCAGGGAGTCGCCCTGGTATTGCCGCAGCGACACCTGGATGCCGCCTTGTAATGTCCGCAGTAACTCTTTTGCCGGTGCCTGCCCCTTCACCTGCCGAACGATACCTGTTGCCGCCAGCAGCCACAGGGCGATGACGCCTCTCTTCATATTATGTTTATAATTTTTCTATTTGTGTAGTCATAATGGTCACAGACTCGAGCTGTATTTTATCAGATCCCGTTTCCCGTGCTGCCACTCCTATTACTGCTTTTCCGGTATTAAAAAGCGCCGGATCTACCTTGGCAATCATGCGCAATACCCGCCGGTTGCGATCGGCCACTGATAGCTGCCCATCGCGGAGAATGAGCCATTCTCCGGCTGCCAGTCGTACATCTACCAGGATAACCTGTCCATTGGGCAGGCGTATACGCAGCCCTTCGGCATCAGTTGCTTTGGGCGCATGCACTCGCAACGTCCATTCTCTCAAAGATGTTCCCGGTGTTATGTACAGCGGTATTTCCTGGAAATCTTGCTGGTAAGGGATATTCACCTGCCGGTTTTCTTTCAGCGTGTACAGGGAGAAGGTATGTGCTCCCGTTTGTTCGAGGTGGAATTTCTTGCCCATGTCTTTCAGCTGTGCTTTAACACTTGCATTAAACACACCGGCATTTCGTGCATTTTCCCAGGCACGATAGGCAGTAAAAGCAGCTTCTTTTTCGCCGCTGCTTTCCACCGACTGCTGGCTAAGCCCCAGCATATACGTGGCTTCCCAGCCGATAGATTTGGCCTGCAGGTTTTCGAGGTCGTACTGGCTCCAGTCACTTTCGTAGGAAACAATCCCGAAGGTGGCCGGCAGGTAATTACTTTCAAACACGTAGCGCATATCTTTTCCTTCTATGCCCCATTTATTATTCACAGGGTCAAACATATTTATATCACCGCCTATGTTGCACACACTCATATAGTGCCAGTTACCCTCAAACACCGACGAGCCCATTACCCGCAGGTATTGACCGCCAGCCTGACGGTAGGTATTAAACAATCGCCGGAAGAAGCGCTTAAAAGAGTACTGTCCATGTCCCTGGTACATACAGCTTTCCAACCCGTCGAAGTCGATGTAGTCCATTCCTCCCTCTACCAGCCAATGCCCGTAGAAATCCGCGTAAGCGTCCTGCAGGTTAAGGTCCGGTGCGAAGCCATGGTAGCAGTTAGGCTGCAACTTCACGATGGTATCTCCTGCCTGATAACTTCCTTTTTGTGTACCATATAGTCCACGTTTAATCCCCTTAAAGGTGTAAGGCAAGGTAGTAGTAACGCCATTATATTCGATCAGCTCTTTTCCTATCTTCAATACGTTGGTATGATTACCTTCCCATCCGCCAAACTCGTTGAGGTAACAGGTATCAGTTACAGTGATGATGGTATCCTCCGGGCCGATGTTGCGGGTAAGCATGGTACGTTGCATAATAGCGAGACTATCGCTGGGTACCGGCGCTACTGAATTACTGATGCCTGGCTGCAAAAATTCGCAGAGGGTATGTAAGCCGTAACGCAGTCCCTGCGCCTTCATGGATGCGCCATATTCGGGAATAGTCATGTGGCGGTGATCTGTCAGGGAGATCCGGTTATTACCCCATTTCTTGTCTCCGAAATCCGGGTAATACTCTCCCCACCCTTCATCCTGTATTCCTTTAACACCTAACCTTAACGCATATACGGCCAGGCTATCGTGTGGTCCCCACCACGCTATATCAGGCCGGCGGGTAGCAGGATCTTTAATCCATTTGCCATCCACTTCAGGGTGTGGCAGCCCTTCTTTCAACACAATCCGTTCAATGGTAGATAGTCCCAGGGAGTCGGGGCAGGCATAGAGGGCAATGGCCGATCCTTCAAACCCCACATTGGCGGGCGTTACCAGCTGATAGCGGGCAGAGTTATAGCCTCCGTCCAAGTTATCGGGTAATACAGGAAAGCGGATCATCTGTTCTTTGCGCCGGTTGCGGGAATGCAGGCAGATAGAAGAACCGAAATCCGGCTCCAATACTGCGCCGTTGCCATAGTTCATCCGGAAATATTCTTCCGGCTGGGAATAAAAGGCAACATCACTCCGGCCATCTCCCCCGATCTTAAATTTTTGTCCTTCTTTAAGATGTGACGGAAGCGGATACTTAACCGGGTCGGGAGAATGGATGTAGTAATAGGTAACACCGAAATCGCCATCGGTCGGTGGTCCACTGGTGGTATTATCGTCCAGCGCCAACATGCCAATGGCAAATTGGTTGTTACGAACTACCGAAATAATTTCACCGATGGTTTGTGAGATGGTGGTTTTATAAGGTCCCCAAACGATATTGTCAACGTTGGGAGCATGCTCCAGGGAGAGCAGTTGCAGCCGCAGGTATTGCGGTTGCAACTGCACCCGGATACTGGCAACGGCCCCATTGGGATATCGCAGCTCCATTTTACCAGGAGTAAATTTCGCCGCGACCGGCGAAATCGATGCTTTACCGCTTACCAAAGTCAAAACGGGCGATGATAAGCCTTTCGGACAGTACTCGCGTCCTGTCCGTTTATCCACGATAGATACAATGTATCCTTTCGTGTTGACCATAACGGTGGAATAAATGGTTTCCAGTTGCTTGCCCTGACTATATGCGTTAGTGCAATTAACTAATAATATTATGACCAGTATTCTTGAAAAAGAATAACAATTGAGCAGGTGTTTACGGGTATTTTGAAAGATGATCATCATCGAATTTTATATCAGCAAAAAGCATTATACTTTGCCGCCTTAAAATTCCAATAATATTCCTGCGCCAGCCACCCTGAAATTGACTATTAGCTATGCTTTTTTTGCAGTTGTGCTGCTTTCGTTTAAAATGAGTACATTTATCTCGTCGGGACCTACAGGTGAACAAAGCACGTTATCTATGCAATACATATATGAGAATTTTACATTTCCTCCAGACCAATCTTTTACCATCCGGTCTGAAATACTGGAGATAAAAAAATATACCACGCTAAAATCGCATATCAACTTCGAAATTGCCTTGATTGAGAATTGTGCCGGTAAGCGTTTCATTGGCGATCACATTGAAGATTTTGAAGGAACAGAGCTGGTATTATTGGGTAGTTACCTGCCACATTGCTGGCAATACTATACAGTATTAGATCCCATGATACCGCCACAGGCCACAGTAATCCACTTCTTTCCTACCTTCCTGGGCCAGCAGCTGCTGGATAAACCGGAAGCGCACCAGTTGAATGATCTGTTTGAACGGGCAGCCAAAGGCGTTTCTTTTTCCGGCGCCACGGTAAGAACCGCCAAAATGATTATGCAGCAAATGCTGTTTACTTCCGGCATGACCCGGGTCGTATTGATGCTTAACTTATTGGATACGCTGGCACAGTCGGAAGAAGGCAAAGTGCTGTCATCACCTTATTACAACGCGGTAGACTCCTCCATTGAAGCACAGAAGATCAACAAAGTATTTGATTATATATTTAAAAATTTCCAGGAAGAAATTTCACTGAAAACGGTAGCGGATATTTTACCCTTATCACCTGCAGCTTTTTGTCGCTACTTTAAAGCGCGTACCAACCGCACGCTCATCGACTTTGTAAAAGAAGTACGGATAGGCCATGCCGCCAAGTTGTTGCTCGAGAAAAAGCACAATGTTACGGAAGCCTGTTACCAGAGCGGGTATAACAACCTATCTAACTTCAACAAACACTTCAAGGAAGTAAAGGGTTTATCTCCCAGGGATTTTGTAAAGCAGTACAGTACAGCAGAATAAATTACCGGCTGCCGCTAAAGTGGTACAGCGGCTCCATAGCGCTCCAGGTTTGTCCCGGTGACGTTCCGGTCACACCTTCCTGGTAACCTGCCATTAGCCGGTTCCACTCAGCACAGCGGGGATGCGAGGCTTCCGCCTTCTTCCCCATCGCATCGAGATCAGCGCCTTCGGGCACGGTTACGATCATCACTACGGTATGTTCGCTGCGAAACAGGCGGATATCTTCATACCCTGCTTTCCTGAATCCCGCTTCTACTTCCGGCCAAATATGCTGGTGATAGTTGAGATAAGCCTTCAGATTTTCCTCTCCAGGCTTAATATTCACCACGAATACCTTTTCTACCGAATGTGATTTACTTACCCCACAGCTGACAGCTAACAGGATACCTATTGCCAGCAAAAGTATTCTCATCATATGTATATCTTTAACTAAAGTAAATATAGATGGCTCCCATTACCAGCGCCAATAATACCCACAACACCCAAACCCGCTTGCTCCCCGGGGCCCGCTCCTTCCACGATTCCATAATAGAGGGTAATACATTTTTGGTCGGCGGCTTGGTGCATAACGTTACACCAATCAGCACGATCAACATAGCGAGGAAAAGGTAGAACGACAACAACAGGAAATGAGGCCAGAAAGCTTTTGACGGGAAGTTCAATACGTGGCAGGCCCCTACCAGCAAGCATACCAGTCCCCCTCCATACAATACCACTTCTGCCGCTGTTTTGTTCACCCGCTTCCAGGAAATGCCTCCTACAAATACTACCGACAAGGGTGGCGCCAGGATAGACACCAATCCCTGGCTTAGTTCAAAAAAACCTTTTCCCGACAAGGAGAAAAGCCAGGCTACGCCCACCGCCAATACTGCCGCCAGCAAAGTACTCCACTGCCCTGTGCGCCGTTTGGCAAGATCGTCCATTTCCCGGACACGGGATAATACATCCAGTGTAAACACCGTACTGAAAGAGTTTAGCCCGGAAGAAATGGTATCAATCAATGCGGCGATCAACGCAGCGATACAGAGTCCCAACAGGCCATGCGGCATTACCTGGCTCACCAGGGTAATATAGGCATTGTCTGGCTGGGCAATATCCCGGTACAACACAAAACACATGATGCCCGGAAATATGAAGATAAACGGCATAATAATTTTCAGGAAGGAGATAAAAATAGCGCCATATTGCCCTTCCCGTACATCTTTGGCCGCAAGCACTTTTTGTACAATGGTTTGATCAGTACACCAGTAGTAAATGCCTACGACTGGGTATCCCAGCAGGATGGCTACCCAGGAATACTGGGGGTCTGAAGCCGGGCGGAAAAGCTTCCAGTAATCAGCCGGCGCCCCCTGTGCGAATGCATGTATTCCACCGATCTTCTTCAGTGCCAGCCAGCCTAAAATAATAGAAGAGAGGATGATGATGAGCGATTGAAAAATGCCGGTCCTCACTACGGCCTTTAATCCTCCTACTGCGGTAAAGCTCGCGGCAATCACCGCAATAGTAAGCACGGCATGCAATAAAGAGATGCCGAATACCTGCGAAATAATGAGCCCTCCCGCATACAGGGCACTTCCCAGCCAAACCACGAGAATGGATATCAGGCTATAGATCACCAGGAAATTATAGGAAGGCTTTCCAAACCGCACCAACAGGAACTGTGGCATGGTGGATACTTTGGTGGAAATATAATGTGGCAGGAAAAACATGGATAGCAGGAAAAGAAACGCCCATGCCAGCCATTCAAAATTACTGCCTACCACTCCCTGGGTAAAGCCTATACTGGCAAATCCCACCAGCATAGAGGGCCCTGCATTGGCGCTGAACATGGAGAAGCCTATCTGCCACCAGCGCAGGGAGCGCCCACCGAGGAATATATCACGCCCGGCAGAACGGTTGTACCTGTTCAGGTAAAACCCTGTCATGAACAGCGCTATGAAATACAGGCATAATACCCCATAATCGGGAGTGGTTAGCGTAAATTGCAAGGTATTGAGATTTTATGGATCATAACGTAACATTAGGCCGGTAGGCATTTACCTCCGTCGCATTCCAGTGAGCGCTACGGATTACCTTACCGGCACGGTTCCAATACTCCCAATCTATTCTTACAGGGATACCGGGGATATCAGGCAATATAAAAGTTCCTTGTTTCCATTCCGGCTTCACGGAAAAATATTGTTCCAACCCGTGCATAATGGAATATAGATATTCTACACGACAATCGGGATGGGCTGTTGTCATGAGTCCTGCTGTATGCAGGGAGTATCCGCCCGAGGAAAAGTCTACCTGGGCCGATGCAGCAAGATCCCGGGCTTCCATCCATTCCCTTACGCCGGCAATTTGCGTTGGCACTGGTTGCAAATGCCTCACGCCCATTTCCAGCAGGGTGGGAAATACTTTGGAAGTACGCTCGGATTCACCGAAGGCGATAGGTACGGGCGATTGCGAACACAACACCCGTATCTGGTCTACTGCTGCCGAGTGTACTGGCTCTTCGAGCCAGGCTATATCCTGGGCGCCAGTAGCGTCCAGGAAGCGGAGCGCTTGTTCGGCAGACCATACCTGGTTCACATCTACTGCCAGTTTCACCTGTGGTCCGAGAAAACTGCGGGCAAATTTAACCCGTTCCACATCTTCGGCTAACCTCGATCCGAAATCCTTTCCGATCTTCATTTTATAACAATCTGCCCCCGCATCGAGGAATACGCGCATTTCTGTTTCCAGTTGCTGTAGTGTATAGTTGGTGCCGCCACCACTGCCATACATTTTCACGGCATCGCGGGTAGCCCCAAGGTACCGGTGTAAGGGCATCCCAGCCCGGCGTGCAGCCAGGTCGTGCAGGGCAATGTCTACCTGCCCCAGCATGGCGGCAGCTGCGCCACGGAAGCCCTCATTGCGTATCGACCAATAGAGGCGGGTATATAATTCGCTGTAGGGCACATTCTTGCTGTGCAGCAGGATGGGCAGGAAGCAGGATTCCAGGATATTGGTATAGCTGGAAAAAACCGGGGCTTCTCCCTGGATACCGTTTTCATCTTCAATGATGATCATGGCCAGACCAAATGTGAGAAAGGGCCCCATGGTAGCATCCTGGAATGGGGTAACGGCGGGAACGGGCTCCAGCACATGGATGCGGACGCTCCTGATATTAAATACTTCGGATGAGATGGATTGATTCATTACTGATTTTCCTGACTGATTTGTAAAATTTTTTCATATAGCTGCGGTGGCAGCGGGCCATCCCCGAAGCCTTGCAGGGTGGCTGTCAGCTCCGCCGGGTTGGAGGCGCCGATCACCACTTTATATATACTGGATATGGATAGCAAAAACCGATGTGCCAGCGTGGGCAGGGTCATTCCTGCCTCTTCTGCCAGCAGCGCCAGTTGCCGGGCTTTGCTGACCGCTGCTGCGGGCAACCAGGCCGGTGGCATGGTGCTGAAATTTTCCAGCGACTTGCCCAGCAGACCCATATATAAAGGGCTGGCGGCATAATAGTGGATACCTGCGCGCGCGCAGGCAGGTAAGGAAGTATGAAGCGCCGGCGTTTGTATGGCATTGAGCCGGTTAAATTCCATCAGCGTGCTGAAAATGCCCTGCTCCAACCATTTCCAGGCAAAAGACGGAGGGTTGCCTCCTATACCCAGTGCACGGGTATACTTTTGTTGCTGTAGCTCTTGCATTACGGTAACAGCCGACGCGAACTCAAGTTCCGACATACCTTCGGGATCGTGCAGGAAAAGCAGGTCCAGGGAATCTACCTGCAGCTGATGCAGGGTATTTTCCACGCTGCGCCACATGGCACTGCGGCTATAATCATAATGGGCGTCTTCGGCGGTTTGGCCCGGCAAACGCCCTGCTTTGGAACTGATAAAAGGTCGCGGGCCTGTCCACTGCCGCAGCGCGGCTCCTACCATCTCTTCCGCATCCCGGTAAGCCGGTGCAGTATCGATGGCAGTGATCCCGGCTTCCAGTGCCTGGAGAATGGTTTGTATGGAATCTTCCCGTACTACCGCCCCCCAGATACCTCCAATACCTGCTGTTCCCAATACCAGTTGATCAAAGCTCATGTGTGGAATTTTTCTAGCTAGTCAAATGTAACCCGCTTTGATAGCAATACACCAGTTGCATCTTGACTAATTTACATGTTATTTTGATTGTGGGAGCGGAATGCGCCAGGAGAAAAGCATAAAGCGAAAAGCGGAAAGCAAAAAGCTATTGTAGCGGACCACCAACGCGATTTAATATTCGCCAGGATCATCCGCTACAATAGCTCTTTGCTTTCCGCTTTAAGCTTTAAGCTTTAAACTTTAAGCTTTACAGCGTAGTGCAGTTTAAAGAGCAAACAGTCGGACAGATATGTCCGCAACTGGAATTGCTTAATAACTGGTTAGGCTGTGCAGGGGTAGCATTTGCGGCAGCATTGAGCTTAGCAATTTTAATCACTCCCAGCTGCATTTTTTTTGAGGTGTGCTGTTTCATTGGTGGCAATTTTTTAAGTTAACAATAACCGAATTTAATCACCCCGAATGAAAACTATTCATCTCCCCCCATAAATCCCTGTTTTACGGGATGCACTCAGCGGCTGCTACCACAAGAAAAATTGCTTATTTTCAGCATACCGGGCGATCGTCCGCTTTTCAACAAACGTTGTTCATAAGCGAACATTTTGTGGTTGTCGAAAATCTGTAACCTACAGATACAAAACACTTTACGGGAGTGGCAACTTTCTTGCTATCCCGATGCAAACTATTCTGGCATGTTACAAAGTCATACTAAAGTCGCCTGGAGGAATCTCCTGAAAAATAAAACCTTTTCGCTGATCAATATAGCCGGACTGTCTATCGGTATGGCGGTAACGATGCTGATTGGGTTATGGCTTTATGATGAACTTACTTTCAACAAGCACCACGAACATTATAACCGTATTGTTGCCATCAAGCAAAATCAAACCTTCAATGGCGTTACTGGAACACAAAGTGCGGTTCCTTACCTATTGGGCGATGAGATCCGTGATAAATACGGCAGCGACTTTAAATACATCTCCATGGCTTCCTGGCCCTACGACCACCTCCTGAAATACAACAACCAGGGCATTTTCAAAACGGGTAATTATTTCGAACCGGATTTCCCGGAGATGTTAAGTCTCCATATGCTGAAAGGTACCAGAACCGGGCTAAAAGATCCGCACTCCATCCTGCTGTCCGCTTCCGCTGCGAAGGCATTATTCGGTGATACCGAGCCACTGGATCAACTGGTTAAATTAGATGGAGGCACAGACGTAAAAGTCAGCGGGGTATATGAAGATCTCCCTTATAATTCTGACTTTCATGATCTGGCTTTTATGGTCCCCTGGGAATTGATGTTGAGCACTGAAACCTGGATCCGGGAGATGGAAAATCCGTGGCGGTCCAACTTCACACAAGCCTATGCCCAGCTGGCTGATAATGCCGACCTGGAAAAGGTGTCGGCAAAAATAAAAGATGTAAAACTGCGTAAAGTACGGGCCGAGGATGCAGCCTTTAAGCCGGAAATCTTCCTGCAGCCGATGAGTGAATGGCATCTGTATGACGCCTGGAAAGATGGGAAAAATATAGGCGGCAGGATCCAGTTTGTATGGCTTTTTGGTATTATAGGTGTCTTTGTACTGTTATTGGCCTGTATCAACTTTATGAACCTCAGTACTGCCCGTTCAGAAAAGCGGGCAAAGGAAGTGGGCATCCGGAAGGCGATTGGCTCTATCCGAAGTCAGTTGGTGGCGCAGTTCCTCAGCGAGTCGATGATCATCGCCATCATCGGATTGATGCTGGCGCTGGTACTGGTACAAGTGAGTTTACCGGCCTTTAACAACATGGCTGATAAAAGAGTAAGTATTCCATTTACCCACCCGCTGTTCTGGCTGGCGGCACTGGGCATTACCCTATTTACCGGTTTGCTGGCTGGTAGTTATCCAGCACTCTACTTATCGTCTTTTGAACCAGTAAAAGTATTAAAAGGCACTTTCCGGGCAGGCCGGCTGGCGGCTATTCCACGCAAAACGATGGTAGTGGTACAATTTGCGGTATCTGTTATCCTGATCATAGGCACCGTGGTGGTATTCAAACAAATCAAGTTTGCGCAAAGCAGACCTACTGCCTATAGCCGCGAGGGACTGATCACCATTCCTGTTAGAAACGAGGAATTGGCAAAAAACTATGAACCTATCCGCCAGGAGTTGATCACATCGGGCGCCATTACTGATATGACATTTTCTTCGGGTTCTACTACAGAAATCAATGCTGTTAATAATGGGTACACCTGGAAAGGCATGCTGCCCGGCACGCAGGGGAACTTTAACGCCGTAACGGTTTCCCATGATTACGGGAAAACAATTAACTGGCAGGTCCTGGATGGCCGCGATTTTTCCAGGACTTATGCCTCAGATACTACCGCTATGATCCTGAATGAATCGGCCGCCAAGTTCATGGGCTTCAAAAATCCTGTTGGCGAAATTGTGAAAGTAAATGGCAAACCATTTACAGTGATTGGCGTAATAAAAGATATGGTGATGGAATCGCCCTATCGCCCGGTATTCCGTACTGCATTTACACTGGATTACAACACCAAGCAAAATCTCACTGCCCGGCTTAATCCTGCTAAACAAACCAGCGCCGCGCTGGCACAGGTAGAAGACGTATTGAAAAAATATAATCCCGGCGTTCCTTTCCTGTATCATTTTGTAGACAATGTTTATGCAGGCAAATTCGATACAGAGCGCCGGATTGGTAAACTGTCCAGTTTCTTTGCCGTACTCGCTATCTTCATCAGCTGCCTCGGATTATTTGGTATGGCGTCTTTTATGGCAGAACAACGCGTAAAAGAAGTAGGCGTACGTAAGGTAATGGGCGCTTCTGTATTTAATTTATGGCGCCTGATGACAAAAGATTTTGTGCAGCTGGTACTCATTGCGCTGGTAATTGCCGTACCGGTGGCTTATTACTTTATGAGCGACTGGCTGAAAAATTTTGAGTACCGCACAGACATTTCCTGGTGGCTCATCCTGAGCACCTGTGGCGGTGCGCTGCTCATTGCGCTGCTAACCGTCAGCTATCAATCGATAAGGGCAGCGCTGATGAATCCCGTAAAATCGTTACGATCAGAGTAAGTATTTATCTCTATAAATAATAAAAAAGGACAAACCTCGTGGTTTGTCCTTTTCTGTCTTAAAAAGCAACCTCATTATTTCTTCACCAGCTCCGGCTGCATGTGCCGGTCGCGGTTCATTACCCGGCTGATGAGAATCACACTGATCAGCATACAGGCCGCCCCAATGAGGAAGTGTATTCCCGGGAAATAGAAGGGCGCTTTATCTGTAGTAAAGTACGAGAATGTGCTGTTCATGATCAATGGACCGATTACAGAAGCGAGGCTCATCAGGCTGGTTAAAGCGCCTTGCAGCTCGCCCTGCTGGTTTGCGGGCGCATGACTTGAAATCACGGATTGCAGGGATGGTCCGCAAATACCACCCAGGCAATAAGGCACCAGGAATACGAACATCATCCAGCCTTGCGAAGCAAAGGCAAAGAGTATTAATCCGAATGTGTAGAGACATAAACCGATGTAGATACTCTTTTCATTCCCGATCTTCGGGTTGATGACCCTGGTTAATCCCGCTTGTACAGCGCCTACCAGTACGCCTACTACTGCCAGGGAAATACCCACCATTTGTTCACTCCAGTGAAAACGATAGATGGTAAAGAAGTTCCAGTTACCCTGCACAGACTGTGCTCCCAGGTAAATCAGGAAAAAGCTGAGCGCCAGGCCACCGATTTCAGGATGGGAAGTTAAAAACTTGAGGGAGCCGAAAGGGTTCGCTCTCTTCCACTCAAATGGACGGCGGTTTTCTTTACTCAGGGATTCGGGCAACAGGAAGTAGCCGTACAGGCAGTTGAGTAAACACAATGCCGCCGCCGCGTAAAACGGCGCACGGATACCCCACTTTGCTAGCAGGGCGCCCAATGCAGGCCCCAGTACAAAGCCCAGCCCAAAGGCTGCGCCAATTAACCCGAAGTTCTTCGCTTTCGTGGTTTCATCGGTACTTACATCCGCGATGTAGGCAGAAGCCGTAGTAAAGCTGGCGCCGGTAATACCGGCAATTACACGGCCTACAAACAACCATCCAAAAGATGGGGCCAGGGCCAGGATGACATAGTCTATACCAAAACCGAATAATGATAACAACAATACCGGACGACGGCCATACTTGTCGCTCAGGTTACCCACCACCGGAGCAAATGAAAATTGCATGATAGCAAAAACTGATAATAACATAGCGCCATACGGACTGGCCTGATTTACCGGGATGCCTTTCAGTTGGGCAATCAGGTCGGCCATGACAGGAATAATTAATCCCCATCCCATTATATCTATCAACAATGTGATAAAAATAAAGCTCATGGCGGCCTTCTTCGATGTTTGCATAAAATTTGGAGATTTACGGGTTTGGCTGTTTAGATACTAATAACGATACAATAATGGTTTCCCTCCACCACTGAAGAATCCATTATCGAAATTAGCAGTACATTCTTCTTTCTTAAAATGTGTTTAGGTTAGCATACGGACATTATCGGTAAAAGCACCAGTTCCACCGGTAAAAACGGCAAACAACAAAAATAAGAAAAACCAGGAAATCCTTGATGGCTGGGCTAAATAGTTGTTATAACATTTTTATTTTTTCCTGTTCACCAGCAAAATTACCGGCAAAATAATAGCCCCCCGCCTACAACAGAGGGCTGTTAACAATAAACCGGATCCTGTAAAATAAATCATTTTAATTTATACACTTCTGTACCGGCCAGCAGGAAACAACCCAATCCATAATCCTCGAAGTCGGGTACTTTATCGAAAGTCACCGGCTGACCATCTTTGGGCTCTTTACCCGTTCCCTGTACATATCCGAGGCGGCCATTGGTATCCACACATTGGGTCGACAATGTTTTCCAGGCCCTGGTAATAGCCGGCAGATATTCATTGCGGGGTAATAATCCATGGTTAATGCCCCAGGCCATGCCGTATACAAAAAGCGCGGTGCCTGTCAATTCCAGTCCACCGTAATCGCCGGGATCCTTTAAACTTACGTTCCAGGCACCATCAGTGCGTTGTAGCGACAATAACGCAGCCAGCATATCACGATAATCCCGGAGATATTCCCCGTAGTGAGGATCACTGGCGGGCAATAATTCCAGCGTGCGCACCAGCGCCGCCACCACCCAGCCATTCCCCCGGCTCCAATAACAAGGCTTACCAGCCGAGGTAGTATACGGAGGTACAAAGTCCTTGTCGCGCCACCACAAATGATCGGCGGCATTGTATAATCCCTTCTCTCCATGGTGGTATTTCGTATAGGCATACATGGTATACATACGGTTAAAATAGCTGCTGTCCTTATACACTATCCCCAGCCGGGCATATACCGGCATCGCCATTTGCAGGGCATCAATCCACCACCAGTCGTCCACTTTTGAAGAGGCTTTCATGTTGTCCATTGCCGCCTTGATATCGCGGATCCGCTCATCCTTTTTGTCTAACAGGTACAGGTCGATATAAGTTTGTCCGCAACATTGGTTATCCGCATTCCTCACGGAGGAACCACCCCATAAACCCCACTGGTGGCTGTTGCCCCAGGATACGGCATAGTCATAATACGCCGGCTGCCGGTCTATGCCATACAGCGCCATCAGCCCTTCATAGTAAACCGCCCGGGTCCAAAGGTTGGAAGGCCGTTCCTTATTGGTAAAGGTAGGCTTACCGGGATCCGGCCACTTTTGCATAAAATACTGATTGGCTAATTGCAACTGTGATAAAATCGCTTTACGCGGCGGCAGCTGCTGTGCAAATACCAACTGGCTAAAAAGGCAAAAAACAATGTACCCGTATCTCATCTGGCTATTGGTTATTATTAACGTGGAATGGACAGAATATACAACTTCTGTTTAACTGTCAATTTAACAATTAAATATAAGCTATGCAATAACCGGGAATATTTTATTTCTTTAGCAGGCGATTGTTGATGATTTTCTCCATCACTGCTTCTTTCTGATACTTGCTCACCGGCACCTGGTGCGGACCTACATGCAGGATGTTGCCTTCGATAGCGGTGATACATTTCATATTCACGAGGTATGACTTATGTGGCTGAATAAACTGCCGGGGGGGCAACATATCTAACACCGACTTCAGGGTCGCATGGGTGATCATCTTTTTGTCGGTGGTATATACCGCCACATAATTTTCCAGGGCTTCCACCAGCAGGATCTCGTCATACAACACTTTTTCGAGGCGGTTGTCTGTCTTAATAAAAACATAGGGGGGTAAGGAAGTATCCTGGCTGGCAAAATAATCATATGCCTTATTAGCTGCCTTTAAAAAACGTTCAAACGAAATCGGTTTTAGCAGGTAGTCCAGTACGTCCAGTTCAAACCCTTGCATGGCGTACCTCTCATAGGCAGTAGTAAAAATAACGCGGGGAGGATTTGGGAAATTCTTAAGGAATTCAACACCAGAAATATAAGGCATTTCTATATCGAGAAACAACAGGTCCACAGGTTGTTGCTTTAGCACGGTATTCAGTTGTACGGCATCTTCGCAAATGGCCACCACTTCCAGGAACCCGGTTTTCTCTGCATATCCCTGTAGCCCTTTCCATGCCAGGGGTTCGTCGTCAGTAATGACACATCGGATGCTTATGTTACTCATCAGCGTAAAGTAAGTTTTAATGCGGCCACGAAAGTATTGTCTTGTATCTGGGTTGTCAGCGTATGTTTATCAGGGTACAACAGCTCCAGCCGGCGTTTCAGATTTTCCAACCCGATACCACCAGTCTTAGCTCCCGGAACATGCGCTGGTATGTCGTTGCTAACGGAAAAAAGTATCCCATCATCTGCCTGTTGCATGGCAATATTCACCTTGAAGTGGCCGCCAGCATACTTAAACGCATTTTCCGCCAACGGGAGGAAAAGTAAAGGGTATACCTGCTGACTCCCCAGCTGTTCATCAAAATGTACAGACAATTGCAGCTTTGAAGAAGACCGGATCTGCTGCAAGTCGATAAAATGCCGGAGGTATTGTATCTCGCTGCTGATATCCACCATCTCCTGCTGATCGTAAAGCTGGTAGCGTAATAGCTCCGCAAACCGCTCCACCGTTTTTTTGGCAGCTGCCACATCTTCATCCATCTGGAAGTAAATGGTGTTTAAAGCATTGAAGAGAAAATGCGGATGATACTGCGCTTTCAGGAACTTCAACTCTGTGGCCAACTTGTCGTTGGTAATTTTTTCCAGCTGCAGCCGGTTCTGCACATAGGCCTGCAAATATCCATTACTGCGCCGGAAACCGTAATAGATGAGGGCATACAATAACGGGATCACATTAATATCTGCCAGGTCGAACCATTGCAAACCGTCATCTGTGAGTGCTGCTAATGGCGTTAGGAATAAGTTCTGTATCACGATACTCAGTAAAAAGGTAGCCCCCAGCTCCCTGGCAATTCTTCCGGTGGTAAAATTGGATTGCCATTTTTTGTCAAAATAACGCAACAAGACATTGAGTAGCCATAAGAAGAGATAAGCGACCAGGATACTCATGCCCACCTCTGTGATGTTGAGCCGGAGCGGACGATGCCAGAACCGCATCCCGGAAAGGCTGTCCGTGAGCAGCCGGATCGTGTAATATACCAATGCGCCGTAAATGGCCGGGAAAATATATCTCCAGAAAATTTTCATACTATCAGTAAGTTACAACTATTTAAGCGCCGATAGTTAAAACTGGTGGGGTATTGACCACTACGGCATTTTCTTCAATGGGTTTCTTTTGTGGCAGCGGCTTCATTCCAAATAACAAGCGCATAACAGCATATGGCCGGATAAACAAATGGAAGATAGTCATGCTGATGAAAAATGTGACCACTACCGTAAAAAGGTATTTCATACCTATACCATCGGATACCTGTACCAGGTAATAGGTCAATACAACGATCACTGTTTGATGTAATATATAAAACGGGTATACGGCCTCGTTCACATAGCCTAACACGCGGCTGGGCTTATTGAGGTATTTCTTCCCGTAACCAATGGCGGTAAATACCCACATCCAGGCGCACACTGCATGTATGGCTACTGCCAGGTACCTCATCCCCATGGGAAAGCCCGGCAAAAAGTGGATAGCGTCCAGGTGATTCCAGCGCAGGTAGTCGATAAATACCAGGCTAACAAAGCCAATGGCGAGCGATAAACGGCGATTGCGTTCCAGGCTGTTCATCAACACCGGGCAGGCAATGCACAGGAAGCCTGCCAGCAGGAATAGCAAATAATAAGGCGCATACAGGTAATCGTGTACCAGGTCGCCCGTTGCACGATACTTAAACACCAACGAAGCATACAATACTACGCTGGGCAGCATTAACAGGTATACCCGCGCCCCTTTGGCCAACAGGGTACACCGTTGTAAAAACCGTTGCCCGCCCGGCTTGCCCAGCCATACAAAAAGTGGGGCGCAAACAATATCATATACCAGCAGGTAGCATATAAACCACAGGTGATGCCAGCTCATATTGCCTTTGGGATATACGCCGGTGCTAAACATTTCTCCGTAAAAATGCCAGAAATTGCCTTTATATCCCTGGGTAAGCCTTTCCAGGTATACCTGCGGCGGTACAATGACTAGTATTCCCAGTAACAGCGGGATGAACAGGCGGCGGAAACGCAGGCCCAGGAAGCCGCCACCGGTTCTATGCTGCAGCATATAATAGCTGACCGTACCGGAAATAAAGAAAAGTAGGGGCATGCGGAAGCGGTGCAGGAAATCATTCATTTCCAACAGCACATGGCTGGTATCGGGATTCTTGATATGCCATTCCCAGTAGGCCACATAAGGCATGGCCGAATGGAAAAACAATACGCCAATGATGGCGATAATGCGAAGCCAGTCGAGGTAAGTTTGTCGGGAAGAGGTTTGCATGATGATAATTTTCTACAAACCTATCCCCCTGCCGCCCGGTGGAAAAAGATATTTGACGGATGGACAGTTTTTGTTGGTCAATAGACAAATCATACCCAGGCGGGCGCCTGGTAAATACGCTGAATAATATCATCCATGGGTGTTTCTGGCGCCAGGGCGCCCCAGGTGATATTCCTGTCGGCCGAAAGCCGGGCCTGGCAGAATGCCTGCGCTACGGGCGCAGGGGCAATGCGGATCAACTCAATGGCCTGCATGGTCAGGGCCATTTTCTCTACAATAGCGCGGGCATTGTATTCCAGGTAAGCCGGCTGCGCCAGCAGCTGTTGTAGCTGCCCCAGCTGTTTATCTAAGCGGGGATCCTGTCCCTGTGCTTTCGTATAGTAATTCATGAGCGCTTCCAGGCTCCTGGGTTCCTTGTGCATAGACCGGAGCACATCCAATGCCTGGATATTGCCCGAGCCTTCCCAGATGGCATTTACGGGGACATCGCGGTATAAACGCGGGAGTATCGATTCCTCCACATAGCCATTGCCGCCCAGGCATTCCACGGCCTCCCCCAGCGCCAGTACCGCCCTTTTGGTATTCCAGAATTTACCGATAGCAGTGGCGATGCGTGTGAAATAAATCGCTTCTTCATTTTGCACCGCGTCGTCGAAGCCTGCTGCCAGCCGCATAGCCAAAGTGGTAGCGGCTTCCGACTCCAGGCACAGGTCGGCCACCACGTTTTTCATGAGTGGTTGTCCGATCAATTTTTTCCCGAAAGCACTTCTGTGATTACAATGATGAATAACTTCTGTTAAGGCGCGCTGTAGGGTGGCTGCAGAGCCTACCGCACAATCCAGGCGGGTATGCCGCACCATTTCCATGATGCTGGCCACTCCCCTGCCTTCTTCCCCGATCATCTTTCCCCAGGCAGCATGAAATTCTACTTCTGCGGAGGCGTTGGATTTATTGCCCAGTTTGTCTTTCAGCCGTTGGAAATAGAGCTTGTTTTTTTCTCCTGTTGGCGTAAACCGCGGCACCAGGAAGCAGCTCAGCCCTTTGCTTGTTTGGGCCAGCACCAGGAAGGCATCGCTCATAGGCGCACTGCAAAACCATTTGCGGCCGGTAATTTTATAACTGCCATCACCCGCCGGCAGGGCAAAAGTAATATTAGCCCGCACATCGCTGCCTCCTTGCGGTTCGGTCATGGCCATGCCGAAGGTGACGCCCTTTTTTTCGAAATAAGGAAGGTGTCGCTCGTCGTAGGTATTGGATAATACCAGGGGTAGCCATTCCTTTGCGATGTCGCCGGCTATCTTCAGCGAGGGTACTGCAGCAAATGTCATGGTAAGCGGACAGCTGCTGCCTTCGTCGATTTGCTGCTTCAGGTAAGCCAGCAGGCTGTGTGCCACGTAGGCGCCGGGCAGCTCCGTCCAGGCAATGGAATGAAATCCGTACCGGATGGCTACGGTCATCATTTCGTGGTAAGCGGGATGGTATTCTACCACGTCGAGGCGATTACCGGAGCGATCGTGGGTTTTTAATACTGGCCCATATTTATTAGCCAGTTCCCCTGCCTGTATCATTTGCCGGCTGCCCATAACCGCGCCAAAAGCAGCGCCCAGCTCCAACGCCCAGCCACCGCCGTAGGCCTTCACCGCCTGCTGTAAGGCGGCATGGGTGGTAAAAGAATTGTAGTCGGCCAATACAGGCGCCTGGTTCAGCGAAGTCTGGAAATCAAAATCGTAGGGCAACATAGTCGTATGTTTTGGCTATCTAAATTTAACGAAATAAGGCATTGCGTTTATCCTGCAAAACGATTAACATTGCAGCCACCTGCTGACAAGGTAAAATGACTTAACATGAAAAGTATTTATTCCACGTTCATGGCCTGCCTGTTAACCATGCAGCTATTTGCCAATACGATCAATATTGCCGATATGGGCGCCAAAGGAGATGGTAAAACGGATAATACAACGATTATTCAGCGCGCAATCGAAGCGGGGGTAAATGGCAACATCATTATCCCTGCCGGCACTTTTATCACCGGGCCTCTCTTCCTAACTTCCAACGTCAGTATTTACCTGGAAAACGGCGCTACCCTGGCTGGTAGCACCAACCTGGCCACCTATCGCAAAGTGTTTGCCGGCAACGCTAAAGGGCAGCTGCCGGCATTGATTTACGGCAATAATATCGAAAACGTGACGATCTATGGACAAGGTACCCTGGATGGACAAGGCGGGCACCCTAACTTCCAACTGGGCGATGACAGCAAAAGCGGTGCGGTACGGCCTATTCTCATTTATATCGAAAACAGCCGGCATATCAGCATCCGGGATATCAACATCCGCAACTCCGCTTACTGGGTGCAGAAATATGCCAGCTGCGATGGCGTAGTGCTCAGGGGCCTGAATATATATAGTCACTGTAATTTCAATAACGATGGTATCGATATCAATGGCAGCAAAAACGTGATCATCTCAGATTGCCTGATCGACAGCGATGATGACGCGCTCTGTTTCAAAAGCGACCATACCTTATGTGAAAACATGGTAGTATCCAACTGCGTGATACGCAGCAACTGTAACGCCATCAAGTTCGGTACCGGCTCCGCCAGCGGTTTCAAAAATATTACGGTATCCAACTGTGTGATCCACAAAGCAAGCGAGGAAAAGCGCCGCCACTGGAAACAAGCCTTTCCCTGGATGAAGATCACACAGGATACTACGGTCATTACCGGCATTGCGCTGGAAGTGGTAGATGGCGGCGTAATGGACCAGGTAATCGTATCCAACATTACCATGCAGGATGTGCAAACACCTGTCTTTATACGGCTGGGCGACCGTAGCCGCAAAGTAACGCAGGCAGTGAGTGTGCTGAAAAATGTATCTATTCATGACGTTATCGCCACCAGTGAAAGCGCATTAACGTCGGCTATTACCGGCATACCTGGCAGTTATATAGAGCATGTATCCATCAGCAACGTGCAGATCAGTGCTCCCGGCGGTGTTGATAAAGCGGAAGAAGTGACCGCTGTGCCAGAGAATATTGCGGCATACCCGGAAAACCGGATGTTTGGTAATATTTTACCAGCGGCTGCTTTCTATGTACGGCACGTAAAAAATATTACGTTTGATAATATCTGCGTTACCACCCGGCAACCCGACAGCCGTCCGGCTTTCCGGCTGGAAGACGTGAGCGGAGCAGAGTTTAGCCGTTGCCGGCTGAATGGCCAGGCCGCCACCGCCCCTTAAATAATAGCCGGAGGCATATCCTGCTTATATGCCTCCCCTGCTTTTTCCAGCTTATACCGGATCGCCCGGCGCAGCTTTTCCGGCGCCAGCACCCGCATCCCATCACCAAAACCCAATATCTCTCTTTGCAATTCCAGGTTGTGTGCCACCCGAATGGAGATGGTAATGCTATCCTTATCTTTCGCAATCACCTGCTGACTGTGGTGTAACGGTTTGGTAATCACGTAGGGCGCATGTTCGGCGGTTACGACTATAATCACCTCCTCCGGAGGTAATTCCATTACACTGGGACCAATGGTATGCTCATAGTACGTTTCCGGCGTATGGCCGTTTTTGTTAGGGAGATATAATACGGCTTCATTGATGCTTACCGCCACAATCCTGTCCAGGGCCAGCGTAGTAACAGCAGGACTATTATCCCGGGTGCCCACTACAAACCAGCGGTTTTTGAACTCTTTCAGCCACCAGGCGTGAAACAGCATTTTAGTGGAGGTCTGGGCTTTGAACGACTGGTACTGTAGTTCCAGTACCTGCTCCTTAATAATGGCTTCATATACCAGGTGCAGGTGTTCCAGTCCCTTGAGATGTTCGTTTTTCTCAAAGTCAATGACCGTTTTCTGGTCATGGGCAGAAGCGTATACATGTCCTTCCAGCTTTTGTACCACTTCATTCAGGTGCTTGAAATGGGAAAAGCCTTTAAACTGTTTCAGTACTTCCACCGCTTCCGTCATCCTCAACAGGTCGTTATCACTCAGGGGAATGTTGGTAATGCTGTAGTCTGCGTCTTCATAGGTATAATATTTCTTTTCTACAATAATAATGGGAGCATTATATCCCAACTTGTCGCTGCGCATCATTTGTATATCCGCCTGTAAGGTTCTGCGGCTGATGCCTTTGTCGATGCCTTCATAATCATACAGGGCTTCCGATACTTTGTCGATCAGGTTAGCTAATGTCCAGCGCCGGCGGCGGTTTCTAAGGCAGGCGTCGATGGTTTTATAACGGATTAATGCATTGCGGTTAACAGGCATCTCAAAAAAATTTTCCTAAAAATATAAAAAAAACAGAAGTGCGCAAAAACATTGCGCACATGTACTGGCATCTTTGTATCATCAATCACACTATAACAAACGGCATATGAAATTCAACACAACACATTGGCTACATACAGCGAAAGAGGAATACTTTCAGCCGCGTAATCATGAAGGCGCCGCCGCTTATGCGATGAGTCCTGAAATGGAACTGTATAGCAGTGTGGTAACTGCTTCCTTCAACGATCAGTTCTATGAAACAGGTGATGAACGGATGAACCGTATGTATGAACTGATTGCACAGGTAGACCCTGCTTTTGTAGCCAAACTGGCCATCTACGCCCGGGAAAAAATGTATTTGCGCAGCGTGCCACTGGCCATGGCCGTATTGCTGGGATTCCATCATTCCGGCGATGCACTGGTAAGCACCACCGTGCGCCGCGTGGTACAGCGCGCCGACGAAATCACAGAATTGCTGGCCTGCTATGCAAAGATTAACTACCGCGGACATACGAAAAAACTGCACCAGCTGAGTAAGCAAATCCAGAAAGGGCTGGCGCAGGCATTCAACAAATTTGATGAATACCAGTTTGCCAAATATGACCGCAAAGGAGCAGTTACCCTGAGAGATGCGCTTTTCCTGGTACATCCGAAAGCAAAGGACGAAGCCCAGCAGCTGCTGTTCAATAAAATAGCACAACGTGAGCTGGCAACCCCTTACACCTGGGAAACTACCTTGTCGGCATTAGGGCAGCAGACCTATAAATCTGAAAGAGCGAAGAAAGACGCTTTTTGCCGTACCTGGGAAATGCTGATCAGTACTAACGCCCTGGGATATATGGCTACCTTGCGTAACCTGCGTAACATGCTGGCACATGATATAAGCAAAGCCCATATCAAACAGGTATGTGCGTATTTATCAGATGAAGCGGCGGTATTGTCTTCCAAACAATTACCATTCCGTTTCCTGGCTGCCTACCGGGAACTGAAATCCGTGCAGCATGGAATGACAGGAATGTTGCAGGAAGCGCTGGAAGCAGCGTTAAAGATCAGTGTGCAGCACCTGAAAGGCTTCGACGCCAACACTAAAGTGGTGGTAGCCTGCGATGTATCCGGGTCTATGCAGCGACCAGTATCCCGGCGAAGCAAAATTCTTTGCTACGATATAGGACTTATATTGGGAATGTTGCTGCAATATAAATCTGAACACGTGTTATGCGGCATGTTTGGGGATACCTGGAAAACCATCTCTTTGTCAGGAAAAAATATTCTGGCCAACGTAGATGAGTTCTATCGCCGCGAAGGTGAAGTCGGATATGCTACCAACGGCCATAAAGTGCTGGAAGACCTGATCAAAAAGAAATACGTGGCAGATAAGATCATGTTCTTCTCCGACTGTCAGCTGTGGAATTCTCAACGGGAAGCACTGGGAGACAACCAGATTGGAGCGCACTGGATCGAGTATAAAAAAATAGCTCCACGTGCAAAGTTATATCTGTTCGACCTTGGCGGCTACGGTAAAGCACCATTGAATATCCATGACAAAGATATTCACCTGATTGGCGGATGGAGCGATAAAGTATTTGAAGTGCTGGATGCCCTCGAGAAAGGAGACGATGCACTGGCAAATATTCAACGTACTATACTGTAGCATACATCCCTTGTTTGGTTGACCTCTATATCCATTGTACAGTTAAATTAACCTTGAAGAAAGGTGTCGTTGGAATGAGCTACTTCGCTAGGAAAAACACTCATCCGCTTTTTACCCTTTCTTTATCCTATTAGCAGGTGTCGTTTGAACGAGTTACTTCTCTTTACAAGAACATTCCCTCGTTATCCTTTTACCCTGCTATATTTAAACAGGTGCCGTAGTTGCGGGTTACTTCGCCATGCCGGAGATGCAGGTGCAACTCCTGCTTCCGGGCAACCGGAATAGTTAATAATAAACACCGGCCATCGTCCTGCAACGCTTTTATTTGCCCTGTTTCTTTTAAAAGTGCCACGCAACGACATTGCGTGGCACTTTTTATTTATAACTTCTGAATCAACCATTGCTGATTCCTTCCTCCATTCAGGTACCACTGAATAATGCCCGCGCCATTGGCGGTAGAAGCACCATTTACATCTAATGACTGACCACTATTTTTATTGATTACTTCATAGTAACCGAACCCGATGTCGATGACCTGCCATTGCTGGTTAGCTCCACCCCAATAATCCCACTGGATAATACTTGCACCTCCGGCAGTCGAAATACCATTTACGTCCAGCGCCTTGCCACTATTGCGATTCAGGATATTGGCGTACCCGCCTCCTACTGACGAGATTTTCCATTGCTGGTTGTTGCCGCCCCAATAATCCCATTGCACAATGTCACCCCCATTGGCTGTGGAAGACCCATTTACATCCAGCCCTTTATTACTCTGACGGCAAACGACCTTATACCAGGCATTGGGGTCAAAGCTGCCTAACGGGATAGCAATGGCATTTCCTCCCCAGGCGTATTGTAAACGGGAAAGCCCGGAAGTATTGTTTACCGTTAACGTAGTACCACTCAGCGTAAACAGGCTATAGCCGTCGCCGTTCCTTAACGCTGGCCAATATACGCAGCCTAAGCCCCTGGCCCTTACGCGGTTGGTCATTCCCTGGAAATAAGCGATTTCCCGGTCGCTGCCAGGTGCCCCCAGGTAATCTTTACCATTGGTCATCGGGATGCCGAACTCCGTAACGATTGTACGATCGGGATAGGCCAGGCCTTCAATGGCAGATTCCCAGTCGGCCACCGTGGTTTTGTTATTATCAAACCAGGTATAATTATGATAGGATAACAAACAGGTATTGAGGCGGCTGTCGGCGCCCACCGCATTTACATCGGTAGCATACCCAACGCCATCCAGCAATACGCGGCCATGCGGAATAGTGGGATAATTGGCTAACCATTGGGCATACAGGTTATTGAGATTAGCGGTACTGTAACCATGCGGCTCATTAAACACTTCGAAGTACACGTTGGCTGTATTACCATACTTGCTTGTAATCGTTTGCCACATGTTCCAGAAATCGGTGAGATTATCCACGATACCATCGCGGGAGCTGGCGCCCTCCCAATAACAGAGGATCACGTTCATACCTTTGCCTACGGCATCATCGATAGCGCCGGTATAGGAGCCCCACCACGACTGCAATACCGAAGGTGGGTTTACAGGCATACGTACAGTGTTAATACCTTGTTGCTGAAAATAGGCAAGGATATTACCTGCCTTAGCTTTAGTGGTAGCGTAGTCGTCGCCGGTGCTCAAGCCGCTCGGCACCACGGCGCCATCGGCAAAGTTATCGTTGGGATCGGCCCAGTTCCCACCTTTAAAAGCGGCTGTGGAAGTGAGGTTGGCTGTTGCCAGCACAGATGGAGGCGCCATAGTATTTTCTGCGAAGGTTCGGTTCATTTCTTTTTTACAGCTCCATGCAAAAAAGCAAAGCAACAGGATAACAACAGAAGGGTTTTTCATAAACTGGGTTTTATTGGATGTTAAGAAATATCATGGATTGAGTTAACGCCAGGCGAATGGCCGAAGTTCTGACAAATCACTGCACCCTGTACTACCGTGGCGAGCGGCCCGTTTTCCTGAACACCGCGGGCGTGCTGCCGGCATGTTGCTTGAAGAAGGCCGTGAAATAATTGGCAGATTCGAAATTCAGTTCGTAAGCAATTTCTTTGATCGTTTTGCCGGAGCTGAGCAACAACTCTTTGGCTTTCTGCGCCCTGATCTGTTGCTGGTACTGCGCGGGCGACAACCCGGTATACTCTTTAAACATACGCCGGAACCAGGAGTAGCTCATATGCAACCGTTCGGCCAATGCTTCGGGGGTATAGCTGCCATCGGGATTTTCCCGTATGAGTAGCCTGGCTTTTTCTATTTTTGCTGCTACTTCCTGGTTGTGAAACTGGTGATTACGGGTGGCAAAGTAAACAGCGCCGAGCATGTGAAGCGCAATACCGGAAATGGCTTGCTGGTAACCAGGTCGTTCTTCTGTAGCCAGTGTAAGCACTTGCCGGAAAAGATCTACCAGCTGCTCATTAAATCCTACTGGGTACAATGCCGTTTGGCTGTTAAAAAAATCATGTTGGGTCAACTGATCCGGTACTTGTCCGCGGAAGCCCAACCAGTAAGTATCCCAGCCCGTGTCTGCTGCTGGCATATAACTATGCCATTCTCCCGGAAACAATAATAACATCGTGCCTTCTGCTACGTAGGTATTTTGCTGCTGTGCACTGCTAAAATAACCGCCTCCCCTGGTAACATAAATGAGCTGGTATTCCGGCAACACTCTGCCTTTTTCAGGGTAAAACCAATAACGGGAAGGGTGTTCTGGCGAAGGATACCGGCTATTGGGAGAAATGTACTGGTAGCCTACGGTGGTAACCGTAAGTCCCCAATGCATATCTGCATCATTGACAGTGAGATATTTGACATGTGAAGCAGGGGCCTTCTTCATATATAGCAACTTACACGTGGTATATTCCGGTTGTGATATAAAAATAACGATTGCTGCGGAGTATTCCTGCACGCTGTCAGAAATCATACTTTTTACCTCAAATATCATAGGCCTTGCCCGGCTTTTACGGGTAGTTTTGAAGGGCTTATCTCCACCATAAATATTTATATATGACAACCATCAAAGTGGGCCTGTTTGGTATCGGGCTGGCCACCTATTGGCCACAATTCACCCAACTGAAAGCGCGACTGGAAGGTTACCAGTCACGTATTGCCGGCAAATTGCAGGACAACCATGTAACAGTAGTAGATGCAGGGCTGGTAGATGATGTGGCAAAGGCCCGTTCTGCTGCCCTGCTTTTTAAACAGGAAGATGTGAGTATCATTTTCCTGTATGTTTCTACTTATGCGCTTTCCGCCACGGTGCTGCCGGTCGTACAGGGTTGTAAAGTACCGGTGGTTATTCTCAACCTGCAACCTGTTGCCGCCATGGATTATAGCTGGTTCAATGGCCTGGGCGACCGGGGGCTGATGACGGGAGAATGGCTGGCCAATTGCCAGGCTTGTGCCGTACCGGAAATCGCCAACGTATTTAACCGGGCAGGCATCTCTTTCCACCAGGTAACCGGTACGCTGGACGATGAAGCCGCCTGGCTGGAAATTGCCGGCTGGAAAGCCGCAGCTGCAGTAGCTGCCGGCATGCGCCACAACCGGCTGGGAGTATTGGGCCATTATTACAATGGCATGCTGGATATCTATACCGACCTTACTTTACAGGCAGCTACCTTCGGCGGACATATACAACATCTCGAAATGTGCGACCTGGCTGATTTCCACAGCCAGGTAAGTCAAACGGAAATAGATCATAAGCTGCAGCAAATACACCAGGAAATGGAAGTACTGGAAGAGTGCCCGTCACATGAACTGGTGCGCGCCGCACATACCGCCGTGGCGTTAGACAAAATGGTGGCTCATCATCAGCTGGGCTCCCTCTGTTATTATTATGAAGGCACACCGGATAATGCGTATGAAGACCTGATTGCATCTGTGATTGCCGGCAACTCTCTCTTAACGGCTCATCGCGTACCGGTAGCAGGCGAGTATGAAGTTAAAAATGTGCAGGCCATGAAAATCATGGATCTCTTTGATGCCGGGGGCTCTTTCACCGAATTTTATGGACTGGATTTCAAGGAAGACATTGTGCTCATGGGACATGATGGCCCCGGTCACCTGGCCATTGCCGAAGGCCGCCCGCTACTGAAGCCGCTTGGCTTATATCATGGCAAACCGGGGAAAGGATTGTCTATCGAAATGAAAGTAAAACATGGACCTGTTACCCTGCTATCCGTAGTGGAAACCGGTCATGGCCAGCTAAAGCTGTTGGTAGCCGAAGGGCAGTCGGTACCTGGTCCTATTCTCCAGATTGGGAACACCAACAGCCGTTATAAATTTCCGCTGGATATCAAAACATTTGTGAACAACTGGTGCAAAGAAGGCCCTGCGCATCATTGCGCCATTGGTGTAGGACATATTGCGGGTAACATTGAAAAGCTGGGACATATCCTGGGGATGGCTACCGTGAAAGTGTGCTAAAAGAGACGTAATATTTCAGCGTCAGGCATTGTTGGATAGGTAGCTGTTTTTTATCTTCATCCTTCAACTGTAGCTGATGAAACAGAATAAATACGACGATCCTTCTTTCTTTGAACAGTACAGCCAGATGCCCCGCTCCATCGGCGGGCTCCAGGCAGCAGGTGAATGGCATGTGCTCCGCGATATGCTACCCAACCTGGAAAATGCGGCGGTGCTGGACCTAGGTTGTGGCTTTGGCTGGCACTGCCGGTACGCCGTTTCCGAAAAGGCCGGGCGGGTAGTGGGGGTAGATATTTCGGCGAGGATGTTGGCCCGTGCGCGGGAAATCACTACCGAGCCTAATATTGAATACCGGCAGTTGGCGATCGAAGATATCGACTTCCTCCCCGGCACGTTTAACGTGGTGCTTAGTTCACTGGCCCTGCATTATATAGCAGACTATGTACAGGTGTGCCGCAAAGTATTTGACTGTCTGCAACCAGGCGGCGCATTCGTATTGTCAGTAGAGCATCCCATTTTTACGGCCCTTGCGGCGCAGGACTGGTACTGCGATGCTGCCGGCAACCGGCTGCACTGGCCCGTAGATCACTACCAGGAAGAAGGACTCCGGCATACGCGCTTCCTCGAAAATGACGTGATAAAGTATCACCGCACAGTCACCACCTGGATCAATACCCTGCTCCAGACTGGCTTTCAGCTCCAACGCGTGGAAGAGCCGGCACCTACCGCCAGTATTATTGCCCAATACCCCGGGATGAAGGACGAAACCCGCCGCCCTATTTTCCTGCTGTTGTCGGTGATAAAACCCGCTGTTTAACAGCCCTTTCAAAAAAGAAATTGTTTTTTATACCAAATGGTATATTTTTGCAGGTACAAAGTGCAAGGGTTATGAATAAAGCGGAAAAAACCAGGCAATTCATCGTAGAAAAGACAGCACCTGTCTTTAATGAGAAGGGATATGTGGGCACTTCGCTGAACGATATGACCAACGCCACCGGGTTAACCAAAGGCAGTATTTACGGCAACTTCGCCAATAAAGATGAAGTGGCCCTCGCCGCATTTGATCATAACCTGAAGCAGGTAACTACTATCATCCAGCAGGAAATGAGCAAGCATAATACCTG
Organism: Chitinophaga sp. Ak27; assembly: GCF_012726295.1. GTDB lineage: Bacteria > Bacteroidota > Bacteroidia > Chitinophagales > Chitinophagaceae > Chitinophaga. The sequence continues at coordinate 1,576,797 of NZ_JABAOB010000001.1, forward strand.
CCGCGAGAAGCTGATGGTATATGTACAGGTATACAGCAACTTCCAGAAACATCCGTTTCCGGAAGGCGGCTGTCCCCTGCTCAATACCGCCACCGAAGCAGATGATACCCACGCGGCACTCAGGCAAAGAGCCGCCGATGGTATACAGCGCTGGAAAAACGCTATTACCGGCCTCATTGAAAAAGGCATACAACTGGGGGAATTCCGTAAAGATGTACCCGTTGAACAAACCGCCCTGAGCATGATAGCCACCATTGAAGGTTGTATTATGATGACTAAATTAACCGGTAAAACACATTACCAGAAAGCGATTATGCGTACCGTGGAAAAACTCATCGACGACTTATAAACATTTTTTTCTTTTAAAATATACCGATTGGTATAAAACAAAAAACATGAAAACATCAGGTAACACTGTACTCATCACCGGCGGCAGCGCAGGCATAGGCCTGGCTATCGCCACCGCATTATCCAGGCAACATAACCAGGTAATCATCACCGGCAGAAACCAGGAAAGATTGGATGCCGCATCCAGGCAGCTGCCCAATGTCACCGCCATCAACTGCGATGTAACCAGCGAAAAGGCGGTTAACCAGCTGATAAAAACAGTAACAGCAGATTTTCCACAACTAAATATGCTGATCAACAATGCCGGCCATGCAGTGGCTTATGAGTTGTCGGCCAGCGCCAACGCCTTTGAAAAAGCGGCCGATGAAATGCTGACCAACTACCTGTCGGTGATACAGCTCACCGAAAAATTACTTCCGCTGCTCAGTAGCCAGGAAGAAGCCGCCATCGTTAATGTATCATCCGTAGTAGCCCTCGCCGCCGCTAAACGGGTACCTACCTACGCCGCCAGCAAAGCAGCGCTCCACTCCTACACCCAGGCACTGCGAATGAGCGTGGCGCCCCTGCATGTATTTGAACTGATGCCTCCCCTGGTTAATACCGACTTCTCCCGGGAAATAGGCGGCAGTAAAGGGATTCCACCTGAACAGGTAGCGGATGCACTGCTCGCTGCGCTGACCACCAATCAATACGAAATCCATGTAGGCGATACGGAAAAGATATATCAGTTGATGCGGTCTTCACCCGCCAGCGCCCTGCAGGCACTCAACAGCAACCTATAAATACGCAATATTTTTTTCTTCATAAATATACCGATTGGTATATAATCATTATACATGAAAAGGACAGTATTGATCCTGGTGGTGATCACCGCAGCCATCATGGAACTGATAGACACCTCTATCGTTAACGTGGCACTATCGCATATGAGCGGCAACCTAGGCGCCACACTGGAAGACACCTCCTGGGTCATTACTGCCTATGCCATCGCCAACGTTATCATCATCCCCATTACCGGCTTCCTCTCAGCCACACTTGGGCGACGTAATTACTACATCGGCTCTATCATAGCATTTACGCTGTTCTCCTTCTTATGCGGACAAGCATCCAATATCTGGATACTGGTGCTATTTCGCTTCTTGCAAGGCATAGGCGGAGGCGCCCTCCTATCAGTATCCCAGGTGATCATATTTGAGCAGTTTCCCAAAGAAAAACAAAATGTAGCCGGCGCCCTGTTTGGTGTAGGCGTATTTGTTGGTCCTACTATTGGTCCCACCCTCGGAGGCTATATCACAGAATTTTATTCCTGGCCCTGGATATTTTATATCAATGTGCCCATAGGCATTATCGTAACCATCCTCTGTTTATTGCTGCTGAAAGAACCTGCAATTCCCTCCGTCCGCCGGAAAATAGACTGGACCGGCATCCTGTTGCTTGCCCTGGGCGTAAGCGCTCTGCAAACAGTATTGGAACGCGGAGAAACCGACGACTGGTTTGAAGCGCCATATATCACCTGGCTTACGGTGATCGCTACCTTCAGCATCATGATTTTTATCTGGTGGGAACTGCGCATCAAAGAACCGGTAGTAAACCTGCGGGTGCTAAAAAGCAGGAACCTGAGCATTGCCGCCATCCTCACGTTCGTATCTGGCATGGGTATTTTCAGCTCTGTATTCCTGACCCCTGTGTTTGCCCAGCGCCTGCTGAACTTTACGCCCCTGCAAACAGGCCTGCTGCTGCTACCCGGCGCCTGCCTCGCTATCGGTGGATTGATGATTTCGGCCAGGCTCCTGCAACGTGGCTTGTCACCCGTATTCCTCATCGTTGCCGGCATGGGGTTGTTTATTCTTTTCAGCTGGCAGATGTCGCAACTCAACCAGGATGCCAATGCCGCCAGCATCAGCTGGTACCTGGTATGCCGCGGTGTGGGACTGGCACTGGTAACCGTACCCCTTACCACCCTCGCCGTATCGGCACTGTCACCGGCCGATATTCCGCAAGGCGCCGCACTCAACAACATGATGCGGCAACTGGGCGGCTCCTTCGGCATCGCCCTCGTGAATACCTACCTCGCCAACCGTCATGCCCAACACCGGTACGACCTGGTAAGCCACCTTGATACCAACAATCCCGCCATAGCCAATCGCATCAACAATTATGCGCATGCCTTTATGAGCAAGGGTTTCACCGCTACCGACGCACAGCGCCAGGCGGTTAAACTGCTGGATAATATCGTAGTAAAACAAAGTACACTGCTTAGCTTCAGCGACGCCTTCCTGCTGGTAGGCTTGATCTTTCTCCTTACCCTCCCCTTGCTCTTTATTGCCTCCGGTAAAAAGAAAGCTGCCGCCAACGTGGTGGTCATGGATCATTGATATTTTCGTAGGGGGTGTACGTTACTACTGTCATCGCAGATCAGCACAAATACATTATATTGGTATAAAAAAGATGAAACACCTTTATATTTTACTGCTGTTACTACCGGCTGTAATGAATGCCCAATCACCTACCGATACGATCAAATCTGCTGTCAACAAATTGTTTACCGCCATGCAGCAGGCCGACAGCACCGGCATCAAGGACTGCTTTGCACCCGGTGCTATCTTACAATCTATCGTAACAGATAAAACCGGTAACACCGTGTTGCGAAATTCTACCGCCGCCGACTTTGCCACCATCGTTGGTAAACTAACACCTCACAGCGCCGATGAAAGAATTGTTTTCGGCAGCATCCAGTCAGACGCCACAATGGCTGCTGTATGGACGCCTTATCGCTTTTATTTTAACGGGCAATTTTCCCATTGCGGGGTTAATTCTTTTCAGCTGGTAAAACTGGACGGCACCTGGAAAATACAGTATATACTGGATACACGGCGCAAGGATCAGTGCGTGGAAACGGCGCCTTAAAGGTTTTTCTCCCTGACCCCGGCTTTCTTTATCTACATAATCTAAAATGTCCTCCGCTGCAGCAGAGGACATTTTATTAAGAGGAAATAATATCGCCGGGGCATAGACATGCGCCGGCTACGTTCATAACGAAATGTAATATTCGCAGCAATTAATCGATCTTAATTTCCGAATAGTTCAGACAGTTTCTTATTCAGTTCTTCTCCACGAAGATTCATAGCAATGATATTCTTATTTTCGTCCAGCAGGAAGTTGGCCGGTACTGCGCGGATACCATACTGACGGCCTACCTCGTTGTTCCAGCCTTTCAGATCAGATACATGCAGCCATGGAAGCTGATCTTTAGCAATGGCTTCTTCCCATTTATCCTTATGATCATCTAATGAAATGGCAACGACCTCAAAGCCCTGACTTTTATATTTCGCATATTGTTTGGTGAGATTTGGATTTTCTGCGCGGCAAGGGCCGCACCAGCTGGCCCAGAACTCTACCAGCACATACTTACTCTTGATATCTTCCAGCTTCAGCGACTTCCCATTCACATCCTGCTGGGTGAACTTCGGCGCCGGCGCGCCTACGTGAATAGTTTTGGCCGCTGTAATACGCTGACCTAATTCGCGGCCCTGGTCGCTCTCACGGAGACTTTTACTCATAGCATTATAGATCGGCTCTATCTTTTTCACATCTACCGGGCTGCCGGTACCTTCGGATAGCGCCACCATGCCAAAGTACGACTGCGGATGCTGCTGGGCATACTCGATCTGCGCTTCGGCACGGGCTTTCATACGCCGGCGGTATTCCACATTGATACGGCCAAAGAAAGCGGTATCCTTCCGCTGTTCCGGTGTAGCAGCACTCACCTGCCCATTGGCCCATTTATTCAGTTCCATAATGGTACCGCCGATCGCTTTGTTGTAAGCGGCAGACTCGTCATATACTTTAGAGCCGCTAAAAGTGGCATTAGCGAGCGAATCTGCAGAGGTGATCTTCACCTTCTCTTTGCCGTAATAGAAATAAATCACATCGCCGGTATATACTGCTTTCTGTTTGCCGGAACCATCATGGCTCAACGCGAGACGAGCATAAGAATAACCCGCGCTAAGACCAGTGAACGTAAATTTACCATTTGTAACTACGGCGCTATCTTCCTTTCCAACACCGTTGCTCATATAGTCGATATACGCCATAGCGGGACTATTCAGCTTACCGATATGTCCCTCAATGGTAAAGGCACCCTGCTGTGCCTGGCCGGCCAATGGCAGCGCAACAGCCGCCAGTAATAACATTCTTTTCATCACTATAATTTTTTATTTTCTTGAGACAATATCTATCGGTGCACCGGGGATACCATCTACGCGACCGGTGACCACGCCATTCTTACCTACGCTTACATCCAGCAGCAGTACGCTGCCATCTACTCCCGCAGTGAGGGTATTACCGTCCGTACTGAGCTTTAGCATCGTTACTTTCTTACCGCCAAAATTGGCATCCAGCGGACGCAGATCTTCATTCACCGGGTTGTACCGGTAAATCTTATCGTTAGAAGTAAAATAAAAGATATCTACCGCAGAACGTTGCCAACGGCTGTTATTCGTTAACAATGCAGCCCCCTTGAAGATACGTTTACGTGTAGGCTTAATCGTGCGTAAATCATAGTTACTCATATCTACAGTAAACGTATACTCATATATGTTACCATCCGCCGATTTGTAGTAGGCATACGAAACGCTCGGTATCGCCTGCATAAACAACAGCTCTCCTGCTCCGATGTTGGCAGGGTTGAACGCGGAACCCACCACCTGGTAGTCGCTCCCCATAAAGTTGCCACTGCCGTCGAATGTCACAAAACCATGACGGATGGTATCAAACCCGAAGAAGAAATTGTAACGGCTGTAGAAAGGCGCCAGGTAATAGTTACCTGTTTGCATGCTGGAAAACTTGCCAAAATCCGGCGCAAATGGCGCCGTAGAAGTAATGCTGAGGTAGAGTTTTCCGTTAACGATCCCGGTAGGTACGCCCTGCGCACCATTGAAGGCTTGCGTTTCCATCGGTGTTGGCGGATTGAAAAACTGCTCGCCGAAATAGCGCTTACGCAGCATGGTGCTACCATCGATGATCACGCTCTGCTTGGCGGGATCTTTACAGATCACCCAATAATCTTCTACCGTATTTTCCTGGTAGGCCAGCGGTTTGGCGAAAAGCTGTACTGGGTTAACCGGCAGATCTTCATTATGTAACGCATGATACAGATCTGCATTCACTGAACTGTCGGGCCGGATAAACGACAGGCGGGTAACGCCATTGTCGACACTCAATACAGTGGCGCCCTTTGAAAACCTGGTGCCACCGTCGATCTTAAACTTATAGAAATACTTGATGCCATTCCGTTGGTCGGTTACCGTTAGCTTAACTTCCCGCACCATCGGCTTCAGGTTATAAACAATCCGCAGCGGGTAACCGGTGTAGTGATCGGCCCTGGCTTCTTCCGCCACAAGGATATCCCAATCGAAAAACAGGTCTTTGGCAGGATCACCATCTGCCAGCGACACGCCCGGACGTATGATCAGCGAATCTCCTACGATGGCATTGACAGTGCTATCGACTAGCCCCGAGATAACCGGTTCTGCAGGCTCGTGGTATTTGTAATTGCCCAGGTCTTTCTTGCAAGCCATAAAGAAGCAGACCGATATTGATAAGAGAACAATTAATTTTTTGCTCATAGTAATATTTTTAGAAGAGAACTTGTTCCCCGTTTTCATCAATAAACACATACTTGTTGGCCGACTGATAAAACTTCAGGAGAAAACGTTTGGCAGGCGCGGCTTTGCTGAAGAAGTCATAATCACCGGTATTGTCGTTTCTTTTCTCCAGTACGTACCCCGACTCCGGATGTTCTGATACCCATGCCATAGGATATTGCAACAGGTACCTGGTATTGGCGATGTAATACAGCGTTCTCGGAATTTCCATGTACCAGTCCGGGTAGGAATTGGCAATAACAAGGTCCGTAGTACCACTGCTGATGAGAAATAGCTGATGCTTCACCCGGGAGTACTTACCCATGGAACCAGCCCAGGACGACCACCACGCCGGCTCTTCCAGGCGGTTGGAATACAAGATGCGCTTGGAACGGATAGACACCGGCAAATTGGATGAGAAGTCGGTACCACCGGATATCCGGATAGTAAGATTCACAGATTTATTCGCCAGTGCGGTGTCTGTATTGAGCAGGATCACGGGGATACGGGTAGTCCCCGAATCAGCCGGCATGGTATACACCGGCTTCAACGGCTCGTAATGCTTACCGGCGACGGCGGTAGTGGCGCTATCCACTGCTGCTATTGAAAAATGCCGGTCCTGGTGAGTAATTTTTCCGGAGATGATTACCGGCACCCAGATGGTATCTTTTTCCAGATCCGGGTGATAGGCAAAGGAATAAACAAGACTGTCTGTATTGGCATAATTCAGGTAGATATTATCCCTGGTCAGATCATAAGGCGCAATATTGTCCTTTTTACAGCTGAATAACAGGCAGGCAAGAATAGTGATGATACTTAATCTTTTCATGGTGTGCTTGTTAATTGTTTCTGTATGCGTTTTCATCATCCGGTAACGGCAATACGAAAATGCTGTTCGATGGTTGTCTGGAATTGGTAGCATTGATGGTCACGGCATGGTGTAGTCGCTTGTACATGAAAAATATCTGGCTCTCACCGTAAAACTCTTTCCTGGCTTCTTTTATCAGGAGATCAATAAAAGCTGCCTTGCTGGCCACACTGCTCACCTGGTAACCGATGCCGCGGGCGGCACGTACCTGGTTATAATAATTCAAAGCGCGTTGAGGATCTTTGTCGTAGCTGGCTTCCGCTGCAATGTAATAGAGTTCTGACAGCCGGATGGCCGGCGCTACCAACGGGTGAATGTTAGTAAGCGGCTGTGCATTCCGGTAGTATTTCTGCAACACGGCCCGGTCCGGTCCTCCGGTGGTAGCCGCAGTATTAAGGAACCATTGCTTCAGTCGCCAGTCCTCTGCACCCACGGTACCGATTTCATAAATATCATTCACCTGGTCCGCAGTGCCGCTATAGGCAGGATTCTGCTGGGTAAAGCGGGCCTGCAACGATTCGATGATGCTTTGGGTTTCAGTATACCAGCAGCCGATCAACTCCTTATAAAAGATGCGGTCGCGCAGCTGGATATCTGTCTGGAAGAAATCTTCCTGCCGGGTGAAAGGAAACTTGGCAGATGATATCACCTCTGCCGCATTGTTTAATGCATTGGTATAGTCGTTTCGGTAGAGATACACCCGCGACAGCTCACCGCAAACCGCATAGTAGTTCATCCGGTGCCGGCGGTTTTGCATGAACAGATCTGCATTTTTCAGTTCAGTTGCTTTGTCATCGCCGGGATAACCAACGGTATAAGCGGTATTTTTAATTGGGTCCCCTTGCAGGAGGTTCTTAGCCGTACTGAGATCCCGCAGTACGCTATCGAGGGCTGCATTTACGGGAGAGAATGGCGTAGAAGTGGTGCCCACCCTGGTAACATATGGAATCCCTTTCTGTGTAGGGCCATTAACATAAGACGGTGCAAACAGGCGCAGCATATCGAAGTGCAGATATGCGCGCAGCGCCAGCGTTTCTCCCTTAATCAACCGGTAATTGCCAGGGCTGAACAAGGTTGTGTCTTTATCAATAGCCTGCAACAGGTAGTTGCAGTTGGCAATAGCCTTGTAGGCATTGCCCCACACATCGTTTACCATGCCTTTCACTGCGCCGCCGGTATAAATGAAGTTGGCAATGTCCTGGTTGGTGACGTCGCTGAATGTATAGTTCTGTCCCAGCACATCCAGCATGTTATAGGTAAGCTGGCCGCCGTAAAGCGATTGGCTGGCGCAAAGCGTGTAAATGCCGTTGAGCGCCTCTTTAAAGCCCTGCTCTGAATTGAACAGTTCATCTCTGTCTACCTGTGTTTGTGGCTTTATATCCAGGAACTTCCTGCAGGAAATCATCGATGCGCCCAGGCTCAGTATTACTATTAATTTCTTCATGATCATGGCTGTTTAGAAGGTAGCAAGGATAGAACAGGTAAGACTTCTCGCAAACGGATAATCTATTCCCCTTTCCTGTCTTACACTGGATATATGGAGAATATCATTCATAGTTACTGCTCCCCGCAGTGATTGCAGGCCGATACTTTTGGCCATGCCTTGTGCCAGGTCGTAGGAGAAGTAGAGTGACTGCAGCTCCAGCAGGTTTTCTTTCTGCACAAACCTGCTGCTGGCATAGGTAAGGTTAAGATCGGTGATATTCTTATACAAAGCCTGATCGCCCGGCTGCTGCCAGCGCATGGTCAGCGCCCTGCTGTCTACGTTAAAGCGCGGGTCTGCATTTTCAATCCTGTCTACCAGCGTTTGGTTATACATGTCGCCACCAAATCTGTAGTGGAAGCTGAAGCTCATCATCCAGCGTTTCCAGGTGATATTACTACCGAAGAAGCCTTCCGCTTTTGGTGTGTAATCGCCGATGGGCCGGGTGTAGGCTACGTCGTAGTCGTAGGTGAGACTTCCATCCGGCTTTTCGTAGATCTCCCGTCCATTTTGCGGGTCGATACCGTGTGATTTTACACCGTATATCGTGTTGTACGACTGGCCTTCTGCAAAACGCAGCAGTGGCTTGCCCTGTGCGCCCTTGTTCGGATCCATCTGGTAATTATTAACGCTTTCATTGTAGGCTTTCAGTGCGTTGGATATTTTAACGATGGTATTGGTATTATGCGCCAGGTTACCAGTAATGTTGATGTTCAGGTTTTCTTTGCGCAGGGCATTGATAGTTACGTATAGCTCGTAGCCCTTGTTGGCCATATCACCCAGGTTTTCCTTATAAGTAGAAAAACCGGTAGAAGGCGCAATATTGATATCTGTCAACAGCCCTTTGGTCAGCTTATAATAATACACCGGCGTAAGGATAATCCTATCCTGCAACAGGCCAATTTCCGCACGGGCTTCGTAGTTGGTCGTTTTTTGCCATTGCAGGTTATCATTACCGTAGCCGTTTACAATAGCGCCGATACCGGTAGAATACCAGTTAGAGGTCTGGTAACTATAAGTAGTTCTGGCGAGGAAAGGAGGAAAATCCACCGATCCGGTCACGCCGGCAGTACCGGTGAGTTTCAACTTCGACAGGAAAGGCAGACTAGCTTTGAACCAGTCTTCGTTATGTACATTCCAGCCAATACCGCCGGACCAGAAAGGTGCAAACCTTTTATTGGCGCCGAAAGCGGAGGACCCGTCCAAACGAACGGCTGCATCGAACAGGTATTTATTCTGGTACGAGTAGCTGCCGCTGAAGAAGGAGCCGATCAGGCGTCTTTCATCCACGTTGCCGCTGGGGGCTGCGTTGGGTGTATAGGTGCGGGCAAAGGCGATACTGCTAAATTTATCATTGGAGAAGCCACGTGCCTGGAAGCCTTTAAAATCGCTGGTAGCAGAGGTGATGTTAGCGCCTAATACGGCGTTCACGGAGTGCTGACCAATCAGTTTATTATAAACCATGCGGATGTTACCATCCAGGTTGAGAGAGCGTGTAGCCGTATAATCATAGGAGCCTTTGTTCATGGCCTGTTCCGGGGGATCCAGGTAAAACGCATTACTGAAAGGGGAAACAAATTTATCGGTGGTAGTTTTGGTACTGTTCAAACTCATGAGGCCTATTACGCGTAAGGCGGGCGTGATGCGCCAATCGGCTGAAAATGCATCGATCAATTCCAGGTAATCTGATTTGTCGAAATTGCCCAGGCTGGCTTCATAGAGCGGGTTCAACACCGGTACATTCTTGTATTGGCTGCTGCCTGGCTGGTGCGTATCCACGCGCCAGTTGGCGATTTCCCGGATCAGTTTACCATCATCTCCATAAATAGGATAATAGGGATTCATGGCCACATAGGTGGAGAAGTCGCCGTAGTTGGAGTTGCGTGCATTCACCTGGGTAACAGTCAGGTCGTTTTTCAGCACTAACCTCCGGTTAGGATTGTAGGTAAAACTCATGCCACCGCTGTAACGGTTACGGCCGGAGTTCTTCATCACCCCGGGATCTGTTTGATACCGGAGGTCTACTCCATAACGAAAGCTGGAGTCGCCGCCTTCTACATATACTGAGTGCTTCTGCGAGTAAGCATTGCGGAGCGGTTGCGACAACCAGTAGCTATTTACGCCGCTCACTACATTTTTCAGTTTTGAATAGTATTGCTGATCCAGTTCGTCTTGTGTGTTGGCGGTGTTGTTTTTGGAAGAGTATAAGCCGGCACGTCTTTCATATTCCAGTTTGTCAGTGGCATTGAGTACACTGTAGTCGCTGAGGTCGGGGGCTGTAGCCTTCATCTCAGCATTGTACGATAATCGCAGACGGCCTGGCTGTGGTGCTTTGGTGGTGATCACAATAACACCGTTGGCGGCGCGGGAACCATACACTGCCGTGGCGGCGGCATCTTTCAGGATGGTAACGCTGGCAATACGGTTAATGTCCAGGTCTACTACCTTCTGCAGGGGTACTTCAAATCCGTCCATGATAAATACGGGCAGGTTGTAAGAGCTGGAGAGATTGTTCCTGTCCAGTATCTCGCCGTTAGGCATGGCAGTGGTTCCCCTGATGTTAATCTTGGGCATGGCATTGGGATCGGAGCCGAACAGGTTGTTGTCGGCTATCCGGAAAGAGGGATCAAAGGAGGCAAGGCCTTTGAGCATATTCTGCGGGTTGAGACGCTTCAGGTCTTCTCCTTTTACCACGATGGCGTTACCGGTGTAATTGTCTTTTTTGATCACCTGGTAACCCGTTACCACCACATCATTCAGGGAGCTGGCCTTGGGCGACAGGACGATGGTTTGGTTGCGGATAGCGTGTACAGGCACTTCCTTTGTGCTGTAGCCAACGCTGGTGAGTATGAGCACATCTCCCGGATCGGCGCTGATATTAAACTGTCCCTTTTCGTTGGTGAGCGCCCGCGCAGCGGCGTTTTTTACGAATACAGAAACCGCAATCACTGCTTCTTTGGTAAGGCTATCCACTACTTTTCCGTAAACCAGGCTATCCTTTACAGTACTGCTGTTGGCAGGCGCTCCGTGGTCTGCACCATTTCCGGTAGTGATGACGATCGTTTTGCTGACGATGGTGTAACCAAGATTGAATTTTTTCAGACAGGCCTGCAAGGCTGCATCGAGGCTGGCATTCTTCAGTTCAACATCTGTTTTGAGAGATGCAGGGTTTATGTTGCCCTTGTAGAAAAATGTAAAGCCGGTTTGCTTTTTGATGTCGCTGAAAATAGTTTCCAGTGTTGCATTGTGCCGACTGATGGTGACAGACTGGCTGGCCGCGCGGACTGGTAAAAAGAATAATACGATCAGTGGCAGCAGGATCCACGATCTCAAAGGTGAGCGCAAGCGTTTCTCTGCCCTTGCCGCGAATGACAAAGGAGGACAATGAAACTTAAATTTCATGTTGGTCGGATTTAGTCGATAAAATGAGCGTATAAGCGCCGGCTGGTAGCGGATACTACTGGTGGCATCCGGCGTTATCGCATGCTGGTTGATTTGGTAAGTTGGTTTTAGATGATTATTCGTTCATACATACAATCTTGAAATTTTAGTTGACAGTGATGGTGCTATGACCGCATTAATTTTTATTGGTAACTGTGATGATGTTGTCCTTTACTTCGAATGTTATCCCGTTGATCTCCAATATTTTTAAAACATCTTCCAGTTTACTGTTCCTGGATATTTCCCCGAAAAATCTTTCCTCCGGTATAGGACCGCTGTACCTTATCTGCACATTGTACCATCGCGCCACATCGCGCATCACAGATGGCAGGTTGTCATTTTTAAAGGAGAACAGGTTATTTATCCAGGCAGTTTCCTTTTCTGTATCTGCGGTGGTGGTCCGGATACTATTGCCGGTATTTCCTTCGCAGATGGCCTGCTGACCGGGTTGGATCACGACTGATCCGCCGTTGTGGCTCACCTTTACCGCGCCCTGCAGGAGGGTGGTTTTAGATAAACCATCTTCCGGGTAAGCATTTACGTTAAACACGGTGCCCAATACCTGTATAGACTGCTGCCCTGCCTGTACCACAAACGGCCTAGCCGGATCGGCAGCAATGTCAAAGTAGGCTTCGCCTGTTAACCTAACCGTTCTGTTGGCCGCGCCGAAAGCGGCGGGATACTTCAATGTGCTGGCGGCATTCAACCATACGATAGAATTATCCGGCAGCACGATTTTGAACTTCGTGCCTGCCGGGGTGGACAATACATTTTCCTGGTTAGGATCACTCTTTTCAGCGGATGTGGTTTTATATAATAATGTGCCGTCTTTTTCTTTGGTGATAATAACTCCCTGCTGGCTGGCGATCTGGCCGCCGGTGGCGCTGTCGAGCGCTATCACGGTGCCATCGGCCAGGCGGAGTGTAGGAGCGCCGGTGGCATATGCCCTTGCCTCCTGTCGTTGTGATGTTGGCTGTTGGCGCAGGAAGAATACAGCACCGGTGCCAATCGCGGCTACGATGGCTGCTGCTGCAGCCCATCGCCACACCGGCATGCGCTTTCCCTGTGCTGGCGGCGCTGCTACCGCTATCTCCGCATCTATCTTGCTTTTCAGCCGTGCTTTCATCTCTTCGTAGGCCGACTCATTTTCCGCTGTGATAAGGTCTTCTTCTGTATCATGCAGGTCAAACCAGGATTCCAGGAACACCATCTCTTCACCAGTGGCGTTTCCTGTTCTGAATCGATTTAGCATTAATTTGAAAAGCTCCCGCTCGCGGTTATCCATCATGGCCTGTTTCTATTAGTATGAGTAGAAATATTCAAATCCGCCCACGCAGATAATAAATATTTTTAATTTATATATGACTAGGAAATTATTTCATAGTTAATAACAGGGCAACATGCAGTATGATCAGCGACTCCCTCAGTTTGGCCAAGGCTCTGCCCATTTGATTCCTGACAGTCTTCTCTGACACGCCCAGCTGTTCAGCGATCTGCTGTGTATTGCGTCCTTCCTGGAACCGCAGGTTGAAAACCTGCCTTTGTTGCGCCGGCAGCGTATTGGTGAGCGCTTCAAACGCAGCCTGGAATTCCTTATACAGCACATGCCCATCTGCCAGACCGTAGCTTCGCAGCAGGTCCTCGCTGTCGTCCGGCAAGTCGCCATACCGGCTTTCCTTTTCCATTTGCCTGAAAACTCCGTTGCGCGTGGCTATACGCAGGTACCCGGGAAGATTATCAATGGGGGTCGCTTTTTCCCGGGTCCATAACTGAACAAACACGTCCTGCGCTACATCCTGCGCCACATCTGCATTACGTATACGCTTGAAAGCGATGTTGAAAACATCCTTCCAGTAACGGTTATATAAAACGTCAAAAGCAAGACCATTCCTTCTGCCGATCTCAGCTAAAAGGTCCTGGTCATTTGCATGCAGTAATTCATCCCTCCCCATAATTGACCATAAAACTAAAAATAGTTTCGGTTTGTAAAAAGATTCTTTGTTTTAATAGTGGGATGCAAATGTTAACCGGCAACAAACAGTGTCCTGATCGTAAAAGAGAAAGGGGCGTTTCCACCCCTTTCTCCCTATTTTACACAAGTAAATGAAAAAAATATTCCCTACGGGAAATGCTTATTTTTGAGGAGATGGCAGCATAAACCGCCATTTAATATCTTTATACGCCTGCTTTACCCCCTGTTTGTTTTCTATCACTACCTTTTCCTGCCATTTTCCCTGCTTATTCTTTTTAGCAGAAAACTGGTACTGCATATATTTCCCTTGCTGGTAATCATAGGATTCCCCATCATCATCATATAGCACCGATGCACTTTCTGCCTCACCATAGTGGCGGACTTCCAGCGGAAATTGTTCACCGGGCGCCGGGGTATGCAATACTGGTGGGATCATAGGAATAATGCCACCGTCTTTTACGTATAAGGGTATTTTATCTAAGCCAGGCTTAGCAACAATGATACTGCCGTTTCCAACATATTCGCCGGTGTAAAAGTCGTACCATTTGCCTTGCGGCAGTATCACCTTTCTTTCCGTTTGGCCGGCAAACATTGGCGCTACCAGGAGGTTATCTCCCAGCATAAACTGATCTTTCACATCTTCCCGCAGGGCTACCTGGTAGGGATTTTCTGTTCCATCCAGTGCAGCCTTCTCCGACTGATGACTAAAAGAGAAGCCTTCTACCAGGTTCATGGCTCTAACCGGCGGTTTTCCTTCCAGGTAGTATTGAGAGAAAACGGTATAGAGATAAGGGAACAACTGCATGCGCAGTAATGCCACATCTTTTACCTGTTTTTCCACTTCCGGGAAACTCCATGGTTTGGTGCCATCCGCCCAGGCATTGAGCATAGCCATCGGAGAAAAGCAAGCCGACTGCATACGCCGCAACCATTCTTCTGCTGTTTTGGAGGCCCTTACTTCCGGTGTCCAGAGCACGCCGATAAAACTACTGTTGCACAACGCGGTGATAAAATCGCGATGGTTGTAATAATCGTTATAGATTACATACGGTAACGAGGAAGCGCCCGCATTCGAAGCACGTACCAGGCCATAGGTACGTACACCTTTTTCTTTGAACCATTCGGCGGTAGCTCGCTGCATCATTACTCCAAATAACTGGCGCATTTGTTCTGCACTCGTTCCGGAAGGGAAAGTAGCTACATCCGGCCATAGCCAGTTATCATATCCATCTACTTCATCAATTTTATAACCAGAAACACCGATATCAACATGCTGTTTTCTGAAAAGCTGTTTATACAACTCCTGTGCAGGTTGCAAGGTAAGATCCGGTACCAATCCATTCCATACGGTATGAGAACCCGATAGTGGCTTCGCCGCTTCGTACAGCGACGACGCAGGTGACAGGTAAGGGTTCAGCCATAAATTGAGACGAATGCCTTTTGCCTTCATGTCTTTTACAAAACCTGCCGGATCGGGGAATCTTGTTTTATCCCATTCAAAAGTACAGGGATAGGCTTTTGTTTGCCAACCTGGCTCCAGCCCGATAAAGTCCAGCGGAAAGCCATGTTGTTTAAATGCCCCGGCTTCTGCTTCCACCTGGTCTGCGGTAGACAACGTAGGCATACGATGTGTAAAACCAAGTCCCCATTTAGGAGGCAGCACGCCCCCGCCATTGAACAGGTTATAACGTTGTACTACTTCCATTGGGGTATTACCAGCAAAAACATATACCTCTGTACCCGCTGTTGGCACCAACATTTCCACCGCATCAGAATAAGGCTGTGCACTCCAGTCGGCTTCCGTATTCCGGTCGTATACTTTGGGAGGATGCTGGCTGTTCACCCGCACCGCTGATCCTGCATATACCGTAATATAACGGGCACTGTTTATCAACACGCCATATCCCTTGCTGGAAATATAAAAAGGAACTGGGGCATGGGAACGGCCATTGTCGCTGCCCCCGTAGTGATCCATGTGCAGGTTCAACACTTGCCCCCGGCGGTTAACCGTTTTAAATTGCAAACCAAGGCCAAACAGCTGTTCTTCTGCCTGCAAAGGAAAACGCAGGTAAACCTTTCCCTCCTTTATTTCCGCGTTACAATCCGGCAAAGGAAGCGGAAATGGCTGCTCTCCCAGCTTTTGCAATGCCTCTTTCCGGGGACTTCCACCTGCTGTTCCCAGCAGGTCTACCTTATCCGGCTGCCCCACGGTAGCTTTCCAGATACCTGGTGCCACCTGTTCCCATTTTAAAGGTACCCGCTGCGCCTGCGATACTGATCCGATAAAAATACAGATCAGGAAAAAAAACAATTTCGTCTTCATAAAATTATTGCAAGGGATCAAATGCACCGCCATCCCATCCGTTTGTTTGTTTGAGATTACCATTCAACTCCAGGTGCGTGGTGTTGATGGGATAAAAATAATAATTACTCTTAAAATCTATTTTAAAGACTTTATCTACTGCCACTAACGAATCTTTGAAATACTTGCTATAGTTCTGGTCAAGATTAACGGTATCCTGAATTTTACTGAATTCATTCTGCGAAATCAATAATGTAATCACGAGACCATGTCTTACTTTACCATTGAGTTCTTTTTCAAACAGTTTCCATCTGCGCAGGTCCCAGTACCGTTTTCCTTCATACGCAAACTCTATTTTTCTTTCCAGCCTGATTGCATCCCGCATAGCGTCCACGCTCATGCCCGGTTTCATGCCGTATAGGTTATCGCCTCCCGCTTCAATGCCGGCGCGCTTCCGGATGAGTTTAAGTATTTCATAGGCTTCGGCAGTCTTACCTGTTTCGTTGGCACATTCGGCCAGATTCATCAACACTTCGGCAAAGCGTATTTCTATCCAATCCGTACTGCTGTTGTAGGTAAAGAACTTAGAATAACTTACATCTACCGCTTTCTTACAGTAAAAACCAGTCTCTGTAAGATACTGTGTTTCTGCACCCACATAGTTCCATTGCCGCCTTCCTGCTTTCCCGCTTAACTCCCAGGGACAACCATTAAAGGCAACAGTAGCAGCAAAACGGGGATCCCTGTTCTTCCAGTAGTGTACAGGGTCATAGCCTGCAGCCGGATCCGTGATAGGCCGGCCGTCTTTCATAGGGAAAGCATTGACCATTTCCAGCGTGGGATGATTGGCGCCGGTGTTATTTTGCGCCTCGCTCAGCGGGCGCGTAGCGGCATTCCAGTCGTTCACCTTGTCGGGGTAAGCATAGCGGTTTACAAAAACCACTTCTTTATTCATTTCATCAAACCAGATATTGGCAAACTTGTCATACAGCCCTCCCCCTGCTGCTTCTAGTACTTCCCTCGCCACCTTATTGGCATCATAGGCATTCTGCCATCTTACAGGATCATTGGATGGATTGAATTGCGGGCTGGCATAATACATTAATATCCTTCCTTTCAGCGCCAGTGCGGCGCCTTTGGTAACCCTGCCCAGGTCATCGCCCGACCATGTAGCCGGTAAAAGCTTAGCGGCGTTATCCAGGTCGGCCACCATTTGCGCAACACAGGCTGATGTTTTGTCTCTCGATACCGCCAGGTTATCTGTGATCTTCTGCGGTTCCAATATCAGCGGCACACCGCCGTATAGCCGTACCATGCTAAAATAGTCCCATGCCCGCAAAAAGAAGGCCTGCCCTTTTAACAAGTCCCTTGTTCCTGCCAGTAAAGTTCCTCCGTCTATGTTCTTTAAAAGGATATTAATATTCCTGATCTTACTATAAGACCATAAGTCGAACGAGTTAATAGTCAATTGTCCATACATCACTGCCTCTCCACCGGGAGCTTCATCGGAAGTACCGGCGTCGGACGTATTCCAGCCCGGAAGGTTATCATCATATAATTTATTGACATAAGCCACTGCCAGCTTACTATCTTTCCAGATGTCAGATTCATTAACGGCGCTCAGGTCTTTTTTATCCAGCACTTTGCTGCAGCCGGTAAGACAACAGAAAAAAAACAAGGCATATATAACAGTATATCCGAATTTCATAAATACTTTCTTTTCACGTTATAAAGTAATGTTCAGGCCAAAAGTGTAGTTCTTCATCAGGGGATAAGAACGCATACTTGCAGCTTCGGGGTCTCTCACCTTCACATGGTCTTCCAGCAGCCACAGGTTGGTACCTATAAAGAACACCCGCACCGCTGCGAGACCGCTTCTTTTAACCAACAGCCTGGGAAGGTCGTACGACAGGTTCACATTTTTTAATCGTAAAAAAGAGCTGTTGCGCAGCCAGAATGTGGAGGCGTTATCGGCGGTATTCCTTGCTGCCCGTGGAAATGCCGCATTAGGATTTCCAGGTGTCCAGTGATCATTCCAGTAGGCAAAATTTGTTTCTTCTGTCCTGGCTTGTATATAACGCACGTCAATCATAGCGTTACTTCCTGCCAATCCCTGCAACAGCAGGTCGAGGCTCAGCCCCTTCCACGTACATCCCATACCAATGCCATAATTAACCGGAGGCGTGCTATGACTGGCGATATACTGCGCATCATTTTCATCTATTTTTCCATCCGGTTTATCATCTACCGCTCCGCGGAGATCGCGGTAGTTCAGCATACCCAGCTCCGGCTTCTGGCCAAAGATTGTATAGCCGGCCGGCAGCGCATCGAGGTCTGCCTGCGTGCGGATAATACCAGTGGCTTCATATCCCCAGATACGGTCCATATTGTACCCGATAATGGATTTATAAGCCCTTTGATTCGCCGGTTGATCCCGTACCTTTACTTCATTGGTAGCATAGCCAAAGTTGCCGGATACATAATAGCTGAAATGCTTGTTTACAGCACCGTTATATCTTGCCGACAACTCAAACCCCCTTGCATTGACGATACCATAATTTTCTGCCGGCAGGGTAGCCCCGAACGTAGATGGTACGCTCTGTTGACGGGGACCAAGAATATCGTAGGTATGCGTGCGGAATACATCTGCCGAAAAATTCAGCTTACCATTTAGCAGGTAGGCATCCAATCCCCCGTTCCAGGATACAGACTTTTCCCAGGTAATATCAGCATTCGATAGTGAGCCGGGAGCAACACCACTGGTAATACTACCGAAAACCGCTCCATTGGTAACATTATAACGTTGCATCCATTGCCAGCCGCCCACTGCATCATTACCAATCAAAGCGATAGTACTTCTCAGTTTGAGGTCGTTGACAAATCTTACATTATCCTTGAAAAAAGGTTCCTCTGAAATCCGCCATACTGCCGACAAAGAAGGGAAAAATCCCCAGCGCTTCGGAGGCGAAAACTTTACAGAACCATCGTACCTGAAAGCTCCTTCCAGGATATATTTCTCCCCATAATTATAATTCAACCTGCCTATATAGGACACACGGCCGTCTTCCCATCCGCTACCATTGGCAAACTGGCTGGCAGCGCTGCCTGCAAACAGCTGGTCAACCGCGGGCGAAACAAAGTTATTACGCTGACCATTAAAGTTATTCCCATTGCTTTCTGCCTGTTCATACACCAGCAAAGCGCTCAACTTATGAGATCCAAAAGAGCGATTATAGGAGACATATCCATCCAGCTGGTATGCATCCTGGTTATCATATGATTCATACAGGAATTCACCGTCGTTACGCACTTTTACACTCTCCAATTCATCTGTAACAATGTGATTGTGATCGCCTCTTCGCTTAAATACGGATAGTTCATATGGCAAACTGAACTGCTTCACGAAACTGGTCCTGGAGTATTTGTTGAACATCACTTTCAACTCCAGCCCCGGTACAAATGGTACTTTATAGCGGAGAGTAGCGATAGTGTTATAATTGGAAAATTTCTTTTTATTGTATCCCGTCTGTCCTTCTGTAATGGCGAGCGGCGACCATTCAACATAAGTGCCGTTCAGCTTACCGTTTATATACGGTGGTACCGACTGTGTTCTGAACAGGAAAGCCTTGTACAGGTCTTCCATATTGTCGCCGTCTCCATCGTACCGCCAATAGGGCTTCTGATCATTCCTTACGTCCATGTTTACATTTAAGGATGCAGTAAGGTTGTTGGTAATATCTGCCTCTACATTGGCTCTCAGGGTATTTTTGCGGAAATCCAGTTTATTGAACGAGCCGGTGGCATAATAGTAAGCGCCGTTCATGAAATACCGTACCCTGGGCGATCCGCCGCTTACCGATAATGAATGACGTGTGGTGACAGGGTTTTTCCAGGCTTCATCGATCCAGTTCCAGTTATGTGTTTTAAAGTAATCCAACTCGTCGGGCGAATAATACCTGGCATCGTTAGTGGGGATATTATCAACACGCAGTGCGTCGTTGATGGTTATAGCCTGATTATAGGCGTTTTGTGCTTCGGGAATATGTATTGGTTTTTCTACGCCTACGGAACCGTTGTACGAAATAGCGGTTTTCCCTTCCTTACCTTGCCTGGTAGTGACCAGGATAACGCCGTTGGCAGCGCGGGAACCGTATACGGCGGCGGAAGCGCCGTCTTTTAGTATGGATATATTATCCACTTCACTGGGGTCCAGCGCATCAAAGTCAAATTGATCCCGCACTACCCCATCAATGACAAAAAGCGGGCTGGCATTATTCCAGGTGCCGGCAGCACGTATGCTGATAGAGGAGGCCATGCCCGGTTTACCGCCTGACTGCGTAATCCGTACGCCTGACAGCCGCCCGGCCAATGCGTTGGAAAGGTTGGCTACCGGCAGATCTTTTATTTCTTTCCCTGAAACTGTAGCAATGGAACCTGAGAGGGTGGCTCTTTTCTCGGTACCGTATCCGACTACCACTATTTCATTCAACCCGCTGGCAGCGCTGCCTAGCGTAACATCCAGGCGACGGCTGCCTCCGATACTGGTTTCTTTGCGGTCAAATCCAATGAAAGAAAATACCAGGGTAGCATGGGGTGCTGCATCAATAGTATAACGTCCGTTATTATCTGTAACGGTTCCGCCGGCGGCATCTTTAACCTGTACTGTAACGCCTGGCAGTGGCATGCCAAGAGTATCTTTTACCGTTCCTGTAACGCGAAAGGTATCCCTGGCGGCCTCACTCCGGACAGGTGTGGCCAACGATCCGGAAGCCCGTTGTGAACGGCCTGGCCCCGCAGCTCTTGGCGGATTACTTCTCACTGTGATGGTATTGCCGATTTGCCTGAAAGACCAGTTGAGCTTTTCTGATAAACTGTCTAATATATTGGTCGCAGTTAAGCTGTGCGCGTTCATGCGCACCAAGGTATCCAGGTGAATGCTGCTGGCATCGAATACAAATGTGATGGCCGTCTTTTCATTGATAATGGAAAATAGTTTTCTTACAGAAATGTTTTGGAAGTTTTCTTTGATGACATTGTTCATTTGGGCATTTACCGGATTCCCGGAGGAGGTGTTGAACACCATCAATTCTACGAGGAAATAAATGATAAAACATCTTGCCCACTTCAATAATACCGTGGATAATCTTTTTTTCATACTTTTAACGTGTTTTGTTTAAGCAAACGTCGCCCGTGCGCGGAGGCTCTACTTTCCGCACGATGACGCATTTTTACATAACAGGCCGGTAGTCCTGCCAGATTACCGGCATTTTGTTAAATGCAGTTATACCCTATGTGTACCAGGTTTTTTAAAATTCAGATAAGATTACATTTCCGGCTTCCACCCTGTATTTAAAATCATAGTTAAAAGACAGGCTTTCCAGTACTTCCTGGAGCGTCGGATTTTTATACTCTCCTGTAAGCCGCCATTGCCTGGGCTTCATTTGGCTGATATTAAAGTGTACTCCATAAAACCGCTCCAGCTTGGTCAGCACTTCGTTAATGCCTGCATTGTTAAAGCAGATGATCATCTGCTTCCAGGCCAAACGCTCCCTGGTATTAAATTTTCCGGTGGCGATAAGGCCGGCTTTTCTCGTATATACCGCTTCTTCACCAGGCGTTAGTATCACACCTTTTGCATCTTCCTTTGCTACCAGCACCTTACCATTGGTCAGCGAAACGATGATTTGCGGATCATCCACAAAAGCTGCTACGTTAAATGCCGTTCCCAGCGCAGTAACAGATAGTTTCCCTGTGTGTACCGTAAAGGCCTTACCCGGCTGGGAATGGATATCAAAGCAGGCTTCCCCCTGTAGTTGTACATCTCGGTGCTGCTTGCCGAAATTCCTGCTCACCTTTAATACAGAACATGCGTTGAGCGTTACAGTAGTACCATCTGGCAAACGAAAGCTTCTGACCTCGCCAAATGAAGTGGTATATTCTTTTTCATAACCGTGGAAATAGTTAAAGTAAATAAGACTTCCTCCCAGCAACAGGAACAACATAGCCGCAGCCAGCCACCACCTTCCACGGGAAGTATCGCTGCTTCCGGGAGAAGGTACTGCACTGAGTCCTTCGTCGAGCCTGGCCAATTGCTTCCATCCTTCTCTCAACTTCCTTTCCTGCTTCCTTTTGCCGTGCACGTCGGGATATTCGTCCAGGTCATTCTCATCCAACCATCGGTATACCAGGCTTTCCTCTTCAGGAGTACACTCACCATTAAAATATTTCTCCAGTAATGCTTTGTCTATGGGCGCCATAGAATTGTTCTTGAAAAGCTGTCAGTTATATAAGTGTAAAAAACAACCCTTATACCCTAAATGAATTTGAAAAAAATTTTAAAATTTTCCGGTGGCTATTTTCCTAAGCGCGAGAGACACATGGTATTCTACTGTTTTCACCGATATTTCCATCCTGCTGGCGATGTCTGTGTAGGTAAGACCGCAATAGCGGCTCAGGTAAAAAATCTCCCGTGTTTTATGAGAAAGGGATTCCAGGAGATGATGAAGATATGCCTGCATATCTTTATAACGTACATGCTCCTCCGGCCCGTCCAGGGCCTGTGGAATGGCAGCATGTTCGGTAGCCTGCTTTTTCTTTTGCCTCATTTTGAGATAGAAAAAAGCCGTGTATTTAGCACAACGGGTAATATAGTTTTCAAGAGCGCCTTTTAATTCAATTTTTTCACGCCGCAACCAAAGGGAGGTAAACACATCCTGTACAATATCTTCTGCATCTTCTTCCGAACCTGTATAGTAAAACGCGATGTTATATACGCGCCGCTCATACGTTTGATAGATCAGGCGAAACACCATAGCATCGCCCTGGGCAAGCCCTGTTAATAAATAGAAATCATCATTGGAAAGGGGCGGTAGTTCAGGCGCCATTCACTATTTAATTTGCAAGGAAGGTAATAAAGTCTTTATCGATTTCATAGTATCATTTGACCGATTTCTACCAGTATTTTCACTAAACGATTTATCCGTTACAAATCACGTAACTCCCCATCAACCCGTAGCCACCTGAACATTTTTTAGTCACCACGGAACTTTTAATCTATATTTGCCCCTGATATGGTTCACCTCTTACCAGCCTGGTAATAGTTGATTAAAAGGGAACACCGGTGCAAATCCGGGACAGTCCCGCTGCTGTAAGTCTCACACAATGCCAGGGCATTGCTACAAAAGACCACTGTCGCTACCAGGTAGCGATGGGAAGGTTGCCCGAAGCAGAGATAAGTCAGAATACCTGCCATACCACCTGGTTTTTAAGCTTTCGTGGAATGAAGCTTGGGAATAGTTGCTGACAGCGGGCTTACGCCTGTCTATGATCGACTTCCTGGTTATTTTTTTATGAACGAAAGCTGTTGATGAAATATTAACAGTAGAAATGACGCTTTTCGTTAAACGATGCAAACGGCTCAGCTGCCTGGCTGTGCTGCAGACTTGTGCGCAACTTGCAGTGGCGCAACAAGCCGATAGCAGCCATACCAAACACTTACAGGAGATATCCGTTACTGCGCCGAGGACCACTAAAGAAATCAGTCCCGGGCAAAAACTACAGGCTAAAGACCTGGAGCGGCTGGGCAGTCATTCCGTTGCGGATGCCATCCGCTTCTTTGCCGGCGTACAAATAAAAGACTATGGCGGCATCGGCGGCCTCAAAACCGTGGATATCCGCAGCATGGGCAGCAACCACACCGGCGTATTTTACGATGGCATCGCCATCGGCAACGCACAGAACGGACAGGTAGACCTGGGCCGGTTTTCATTGGATAACATGGAAGAAATAGCCCTGTACAACGGGCAAAAGAGCAATATCTTCCAACCTGCCCGCGACTTTAGCACCGCCGGTGGCATATACATGACTTCCCTGAAACCCCGGTTTGCAGCCGGAGAAAAAACACACTTCAGAGCTACCATCAAAACCGGCTCCTTCGGACTGTTCAACCCTTCTTTACTCTGGCAACAAAAAATCAACGATAAAGTATCTGCATCGTTCAGCACTGAATGGGTGAATGCCACCGGCAGGTATAAATTCAGGTATACGGTACGTGACAAACAAGGCAACATTGCCTATGATACCAGCGCTTACCGCAAAAATGGCGATATCAATGCCATACGCGGGGAAGGCGGCTTTAACGGCATAATGAATGGCGGCGAGTGGAGCGCCAAAGTATACTACTACCAGTCGGAAAGAGGACTGCCGGGCTTTGTAGTGAATAATGTATTCGGGCACGTAGACCGCCAATGGGACCAGAGCATCTTTGTACAATCCTCCTTCCGCAAAGACATCAGCCAACGTTATAGCCTGTTGCTGAACGGCAAGTATGCATACGATTATTCGCGCTACCTGGCGCCGGATACCGCCCGCTTATATGTAGACAACCATTACCGGACCTACGAAGCCTATGTATCCATGGCCAACCAATATGCACTGACCAGCTGGTGGAACCTCTCTGCCTCAGGCGATTTCCAATGGAGCCGGATGGATGCCGATTTGAAGAACTTCACTTTTCCTACACGGTTTACTACGCTCGTAGCGGCAGCAACGGCCATCACCTTCAACCGGTGGAGCGCACAGGCCAGTGTACTCGGTACTTTTGTTTCGGAAGATGTGAAAAAAAACACGTCACTCGCCTATCAGCAAAAGTACACCCCGACGGTGATTGTTTCCTGGCAACCCTTTTCCGTAGCAGACTTCCGGCTACGAGCCTTTTATAAAAACATTTTCCGCCTGCCCACTTTCAACGATCTCTTTTATACCGAAATCGGCAGCAAGATCCTGAAACCGGAATTTGCTACCCAATACGATGTGGGCATCAGCTGGAATAAAACATTTAATGATCACGCTCTCGTGCTGGCAGGTCTGGAAGTAGATGCCTACTATAACGATGTAACCGATAAAATTGTAGCCGTTCCCGGCCAGAACCAGGCCATCTGGACCATGCAGAACCTGGGCAGGGTAAAAATAAAAGGCCTCGATGTAAAAGCGAAAGCAGCCTGGCAAATAAAACAAACCCTCCGGCTGCAAACGAAATTAACCTATACCTATCAGCGGGCGCAGGATTTCACCAATCCGTCCGACCGGTTCTATGGCCACCAGATCGTGTATATTCCACGCCACAGCGGGTCGGCCATACTGGGCGCTGACTACAAAAGCTGGCAGGCCAACTATAGCTTCATCTACACAGGAGAAAGATATAATGGTAAAGAAAATATACCGGAAAACTATGTACAGCCCTGGTATACCAGTGATATTTCTTTTGGTAAACAATTCAACTATAAACACACCCGCTTCAGGATCACTGCCCAGGTCAACAACCTGGCCAATCAATATTTTGAAGTAGTACAAAGCTATCCCATGCCGGGAAGAAATTACCGGTTCATTTTAACAGTAAATATCTAATCATATAGCATGAAAAAATTATTATTCACGGTTCAAATAGGAATGGCTGTTATTGCCCTGCTGCTGGCCGGTTGCAGGAAGGATGCCACCATTGTACCGCCGGTGGTTACGCCCGTAACGCCTCCCACTCCCAATGCAGCCGTTACTGGCATGTACCTGCTTAATGAAGGTAATATGGGCAGCAACAAAGCTTCCCTGGATTATTTCGATTTCACCACCGGCATTTATAACAAAAACATTTACGCTACTGCTAATCCTACTGCCGTCAAAGAACTGGGCGATGTAGGCAATGATATACAGGTATATGGCAGCAAGGCATATGCGGTGATCAATGTGTCGAACAAGGTAGAAGTCATGAATGCCGCTACTGCTGTTCGCATCAAATCAATTGATGTGCTCAACTGCCGCTACGTCACCTTTGCTAACGGTAAAGCCTATGTTAGTTCCTATGCAGGGCCTGTACTCGTAGATCCCAACGCGCCCATCGGCTTTGTAGCCGAAGTGGATACCGCCACGATGGAAATTACCCGTAAAGTAATAGTGGGCTATCAACCGGAGGAAATGGCCGTAGTGGGCAACAAACTATATGTAGCCAATTCCGGTGGCTACCGGGTTCCCAATTACGACCACACTGTGTCGGTGATTGATTTGAATACGTTTAAGGAAATCAAAAAGATTGATGTAGCCATTAATCTCGACCGGCTGAAAGCCGATAATGCAGGTAATATCTATGTGAGCTCCAGGGGCGACTATTACAACATTCCTTCCAAACTATTTATGATCGATACCAAAACAGACCAGGTAAAAACAACATATGATATTGCTACCAGCAATTTCTGTATCATGGGCGATACTGCCTATATTTATGGTTCTGCCTTCAATTACAATACTGCTAAATGGACCATCAGCTACAATATGCTGAATGTAAAAACAGGCGTACTGCTCAATACCAACTTCATCACCGACGGCACTGAAAAAGAAATCAAGATGCCGTATGGAATAGCAGTAAACCCGGAAACCCGGGAAATTTTTGTGACCGATGCGCGCGACTACGTATCATCCGGTACACTTTACTGCTTTACCCCAGCGGGGAAAAAGAAATGGTCGGTAGCCACCGGCGAAATACCGGCACATATAGCCTTTGTTTCCAACCATTAGGCATTCGTTTACTTCAATAATTACCTAAAAACAGATATGAAAAGAAAACATTTACTCTTCGCGCTGACAGCCGCATTGGCCACCGGCAGTTGCTCCAAAGACAAGAACGACATACAGGCGCCCGGCAGCCAGATCGTGATCACGACTGCCGATATAGTACCAGCCACACAACTGAAGTGGGTAAAAATTACTCCGCAGGTAGATAAAGCCGATAATGCCGGCTACCTCTGGACAATGGGCAAGGATACGCTGGCAGTAACCAAAGACCTGATGTATGCCTTTGATACCACCGGTAACATCTCCCTGAAATTTTCCGTAAAGACGGCAACAGACAGCGCACAAAAAAATATTGTAGTGCAACTGGCCGCTCCTGCTGCCCCCTATACCAATGCGGTGACCAAAGTATTTGAATACTTCCCTGCACCGGGACAATTCATCAACACATTGCCCGAATGGAAAGCCGGTCAAACCGGTAAAGACATGGCCGATGCGGCCCTGGCAAAACTCAACAAAGAAAACATCATTTCTTTGGGCGGATTTGGCGGCTACGTGATAATGGGGTTTGACCATACCATCGTAAACAAGCCAGGCAAAAGCTCATTCCTGGTATTGGGCAACGCATTTGCCAACAACGCAGAACCGGGTGTAATCATGGTGTCGGCCGATGCCAATGGTAACGGTTTACCAGATGATCCCTGGTATGAAATTGCCGGTTCCGAATACAATAACCCTAAAACAATTAAAAACTACCAGATCACCTATTATAAACCTGACGAAAACAAAACGCCGGTAACCGATCCTAATGATCCATATTCCTCGGATGTTCAATATATCCGTTGGGAAGATAACCAGGGTAAATCCGGCTACCTGGTTAAAAACCCCTACCATACCCAGTCTTACTATCCCCAGTGGAAAGGCAACAGCATCGTATTTACCGGTACCCGGTTACCCGACGATCAGATCAGGAATACCTCTTCTGATCCGGCGTCTCCTTATTGGGTACTGCCGGCATTCCCGTATGGGTACGTGGATAACCAGCCAAATACCGATGTAAATGCCCAGATAAAACTGGATTGGGCGGTAGATAATACCGGAAAACCCGTGAAACTGGATGGTATCGATTTTATCAGGGTACATAGTGGTATCCGCAAAGAGGCCGGCTGGTTAGGGGAAGTATCCACCGAAGTAGGCGGTGTCCGGGACCTGAACCTGAAATAATCGTCAACGCCATTTACCTTTTGCCCTGGATTTTGCTGGTACCCACCAAAAAAATCCGGGGCTTTTTAGTGCCAAAATGTGTATTTTGTTGTCAAATCGTGATAACAGTGGGTAATGACGAAGCTGTTCTGTTGGGGAAACTGCAGGGAGGGGATGCAGACGCTTTTATAACACTATACAATCAATATTCCCCCTCACTTTATACCTACATCCTTCATTTTATCAACACACCGGCTTTAGCGGAAGATGTGCTGCAGGACGTGTTTATAAAAATCTGGGAGATCCGCGGGCGGATTAAACCGGAGTTATCTTTCAGCGGGTACCTGTACCGGATTACCCGTAACCATGTTTTTAAATTACTGAAGAAAATAACGGCCGACGAAGCGCTGCGTCTCCGCGTGATGCAGGACCTGTACCAGCAAACTACTGATGCCGATACGCTGCTGCAATGGAAGCAATATGAAACCTTATTGCATACTGCTATTGACCGACTGCCACCTCAGCGCCAGAAGGTGTTCCGGCTATGCCGGGAAGAGCTGAAAAGCTACGAAGAAGTGGCCCGTGAGCTGGGTATTTCCCGCAATACCGTTAAAGAACATATGATGCTGGCCATGAAAAGCATCCGTTTTTTCGTTTATTCCAATGCCGATGGCATACTCCCGCTCCTGCTGGCAGCCGCCCTGTTAAAAGATATTTCCAGGCCCTGAAAAATATTTTTTTTAGACACACCCACCCTACCTGTCGGTTTTAGGATAGTATAGATATGCCGACATCCAAATCACCTTACCGGTACCAACAATTATTACAACGCTGGCAACAGCGGACCTGTAGTCCACAGGAAGCCATTGAGCTGATGGAATACCTGCGGAACGACGCTTCCAACCGCATGCTGCTGGAGGAATTACAGGCTGCATTCCGGCAGGTACAGCCCGGAGAAGAGGTGATGTCTTCCGAGCCCATTAACAGGGTCAGGGAAGGGCTTTTAAAGCATATACAGGGCGCCCCGGTGGTGCCAATCCAGCGCTCCCATAAACAGGGCGGCTGGCTACGCTGGTCGGCCGCCGCCGCTTTCCTGGCAGCGATGGCCTTGCCCGCCGGCTACCTGTTAACACATCAAAGCACCGCCCCTGCAGCTAAAAAACCAATAGCTGCTGCGACTGTGGCCGAACAACGTAAAACCGTACTCACGCTGGCCAACGGGCAAAAGGTGGAACTGGACAAAGCCGGTATGGCGCAACTGGCACAAGGCAACAGCACCATCCGTAATCAGAACGGACAGCTCATCTACGAACAAACCAACGGCGGTCAGGCCGCATTGCTGTATAACACGCTCACCACCGCTCCCCGGGAAACGTATCCCCTGGTATTGGCCGATGGGAGTAAAATATGGCTGAACGCAGGCTCCTCTCTACGCTTCCCGGCTGCCTTTGCCGGCAACGAGCGGAAAGTGGAACTGAGCGGGGAAGCTTACTTTGAAATTGCAACAGATGCCCGCAAGCCTTTCCGCATACAGGTAAAACAGATGACGGTAGAAGTGCTGGGCACCCATTTTAATATTAACGCCTATACCGACGAAACCACCATGAATACCACCCTGCTGGAAGGCGCTGTTAATATCCACAGCGGCAAGGGAAGCCTGCGGCTCGCGCCGGGCGAACAATCGCAGGTAAGTGGAGATGGACAAATAAAGAAAATTACCGGTGTAAACACCGACGAGATTATGGCCTGGAAAGAAGGCTACTTTAAATTCGAGAACGCAGATCTGGCCACCGTATTACGGCAATTTTCACATTGGTATGATGTTGACGTGGTATACGAAGGCAACGTGAAACCAAGAAAATTCTTCGGCATGATCAGCCGCAACAGCACTTTACCAAATGTATTAAAAATGTTGAATGCCAATGATATTGCTTACCGCATCGACGGTAGAAAGCTCATCATCGAGGGAAATTAATCGGGGAAACTAAGTAACAGGACGTAGGTGAACAATTATATCAACCAACAGTCAGGGTGAGTGCCAGCATAAAAACATAGATAGAATAGAATACTGTAACGCTCAACCAAACCATTTATCTAAATCAAAACTCAGTAGAGTATGCAATCCACTATTGCGGGTACGCGGTGTGATAGCCACCGGCGTTCAACCAAACATCTCAAGTTCAGGGGACTGGTCTCCCTGCTTTGCTTCGCTACCGGTATGCAGGCAAATGCGGCTTCGTCGCAGCAACAGCAGCTGGTAAGCCTTTCTTTTAAAAATGCATCTGCCAAAGAAGTGTTCCGTGAAATCAACAAACAAACGGGCTTAAACATCCTGGCAGATGAAGCCTTGCTGGAAAAAAGCGGCAAAGCCAATATTGTGGTCAACAATATGCCGGTTAGCGAAGCGCTGAATATCATTATGCGCAACCAGCCACTCACCTACTCCATCGAAGGAGGGGCGATTATCGTTAAAACCAAGGCTGCCCCATTGCAACCAGCCAGCACACCGGCTCCCCCGGTGGAGATCCACGGAGTGGTTACCAACGCCAAAGGTCAGCCACTCCCAGGCGCCACCATCACCGTAAAAGGCACGCGACAAGGGACCGTATCAAAACCAGATGGTAGCTTTACCATCAACGTCAACCCGGGAGAAACCCTGGAAGTGAGCGTGATGGGCTACAAACCCTGGTCGATGAAAATAGACGGTAAAAACAACACCCTGAAAGTATCGCTGGAAGAAGACGTAGCCAACCTCACCGACGTAGTGGTGGTGGGATATGGTACGACCAAAAAGAGAGACCTCACCGGTTCTATCAGCTCCATCAGCAGCGACCAGATGAACAACGGCGGCGTTACCTCCAATGCGGCACAAGCCATACAGGGCCGGGCTGCGGGCGTACAGGTAAGTCAGTCGAACTCAGCGCCGGGCGGACAAACCATCGTTCGTATCCGTGGTGGCAACTCCATCAAATCTACCAACGAACCACTCTATATCGTAGATGGCTTCCCTTCTGAAACCGGAAAGGATATCAACCCGAACGATATTGACGATATACAAATCCTCAAAGATGCATCATCCACCGCCATCTATGGCTCCCGTGGCGCCAACGGCGTCGTGATGATCACTACCAAAAGAGGTAAAACCGGCAAACCCGCTATTCAATACGATGGCTACTACGGTACCCAACGTATCGTAAAAGAGTACGACAAAATGAATGGCCTGGAAAATATGCAGGTGACCAATGCCAAAGCGATCGAAAAAGGACAACCCGCCTTCTACACCGCCGCCGACCTGGCTAGTGGCCGCAATAATGACTGGTTTCAGCTGGCTACCCGCCCGGGTATGGTACAAAGCCACAACCTCAGTGTAAGCGGTGGCGCAGGCGAAGACCGCGTATCCCTGTCCGGTAGCTACTTCAGACAAGATGGCGCGCTGAAAAATACTGCCTTCGAAAGATATTCTGTACGGTTAAACTACGACCGCCAATTTACACCGCACTTCAAAACCGGTGCCAGCGTTTACGGTTCGCATGCATATACCAACTTCAAAACCTACGACGGCAACATCGTTCCGTCTAACGTAATGTATGGCGTACTCACTGCTTCTCCGGCCATCCCGGTGTATAACGACAATGGTACCTTTGCCCGGTTCAAAGGCCGCGACAACCCGCTGGCCTGGCTGCTGGCGCCTACCAACGACCGCTACGAAAATAAGGTGAATATCAACGCATACGCCGACTATCAGATCCTGGACGGCTTTAACTTCCGCGTAAACGGTGGAACGGAATATGCCACCACCAAAGAAGGCACCTACCTGCCGCGCGACCTCGTAGATGGTGAAAAGGTAGGCGGCAAGGCCAGCGTAAATGATATAGCTACCACCCGTAACCTGGTGGAAGCCTATTTCACTTACAAAAAGGTTTTCAATACCATCCATTCTGTAAACATGGTGGCCGGGGTATCTTACCAATCGGACATGTATTCCCGCCACTACTCACAGGTACAAAAATTCAGTACAGATGCTTTCCTGTATCACAATCTTGATGGAGGCACCGAACGCCTGGCCAGCAGCAGTTTAGACCTTCCATCTAAAATGGCTTCTGCCTATGGTCGTTTAAATTACTCCCTGAAAGACAAATACCTGCTCACCTTTACCTTCCGTCGCGATGGCTCCTCTAAATTCGGAGGCAACCGCCGCTTCGGTAACTACCCTTCCGGCTCTATCGCCTGGAGAGCTGGTGAAGAAGAATTTATTAAAAACCTGAATGTATTTTCCAGCCTGAAATTCAGAGGCGGTTATGGCGTAACCGGTAATGACCGGATTCCCGACTTTATCTACATGTACCTCTTTGGTCCTACCAATGTATCACTAGGTACAGGCAGCGATAGCTACGGCGGCACGGTGGTAACCCGCCTGTCGAACCCCAACCTGCACTGGGAAAGCACGGCTCAATTTGATGCGGGGGTAGACATGGGCTTCTTCAACAACCGCATTATGGCCACTATTGATTACTACCGGAAAAAAACCAATAGCCTGATCTTTGATATCCCTATCGGCGACTGGAACGGGTTCAGTACTCAAACAGTGAATGCCGGCGGTATCAGCAACAGGGGCATTGAATTGTCCATCAACACAGAAAACGTTACCGGTAAATCATTTACCTGGAACACCACGCTCAACATCGCTTATAACAAACAAACGGTACTCGACCTGGCAGGCCGTCCCTATATCATTACGCAAACAGCGAACCTGTATGGCGGTCGTGCTACCGACTTCACCAAACTGGAAAAAGGACAGGAGTTAAGCACTTTCTACGGCTATGTATATGACGGCGTTATCAAAACCGGCGAAGCACATACCGCGCAACCCAACTCCAAACCAGGCGATCCCAAGTATAAAGACATTAGCGGTCCCAATGGCAAGCCAGATGGGATCATTGATGCCAACGACCGTACTTACCTGGGCCATGCCAACCCACACTACATCTATGGTATCAGTAACAACTTTACCTGGAAAAATTTTGAGCTCAACATCTTCCTGCAGGGCGCTTTAGACTACAGCCTGTACAACGCTACGGCGCTGGTACTGGAATCAGGCCCCGGTAAAGCTGCGCTGAACCGGTGGACAACCGCCAACGAAAATACCGACATCCCCCGGGATGGATACGCTATTCCTTATGGCGGTATGATCAACTCCCGTTTCGTGGAAAACGCTGCCTACCTGCGTTGTAAAATGATCACATTAGGATATAATCTTCCCGTAGCTAAAACTTTCCTGAAAAGCCTGAGAGGTGTGAAAGTATACGGGTCCGTACAAAATTTATTTACCATTACTAAATATACAGGATCAGATCCCGAGGTAAATACCAACCTGAATAGCAGTGGCGCCAACGCCAACCTTTCTTCCGGATTGGATTACACCGCCTTCCCTGCTTATCGCACGTTTACCGCGGGCCTTAAAATGAACTTTTAACCTGTAAATTCCGGAACAAATGAAATACGCATATATCGCATTCACCGCACTCTTATTAGGAACGAGTTCCTGTAAAAAACTGGTGGAACCTAAAGTATACAGCTCTCTTACCGATGCCAACGCCTTCCTGACGCTGAGCGATGCCAAGGCTGCCGTAAACGGTGTTTACTCCCGGCTGAAGCAGCCCAGCGGCCGCTCCGATGCCTGGATGTATTACGCCGGCTTCCAGGTAACCATCTCCGACCTTACCACCGATGTGGGACATGCCAGCTCCGGCGGCGACGTAGGACTGATGTCTGATTGCCAGTGGGCGCCCGCCAATACTTACCTCGCTTTTGCCTGGCAACACCAGTATAAACTGGTTACCGATGCCAATACCTCCCTGTATTATATTCCGAAGATGACCAGCATCACGGATGCACAGAAAAATCAATTTACGGCAGAACTGAGATTCCTCCGGGCATTGGGTTATGTAGACCTCACCGACGCCTTTGGCCCGGTAATCCTGGTAACAGAACAAACGGTGGAACAAAACCTGAAAAATCCATCTTATGATGCGCCCACACCTACAACACCAGTAGCGGACATCAATAAGCTGATCATCAGCGACTTGGAATATGCCGCCCAAACCCTGCCTGTCAACTACCTGAACAGCGATATTTACACCACCAATGATGTGGGTCGCGCTACCAAAGGCGCCGCCATGTCGCTGCTGTGCAAACTCTATATGCGCGAGCACGAGTGGCAGAAAGCCCTCGACCTCACTACCGAAATCATGAAGCTGGGCTATGACCTGTATCCTTCCTACGCCGGTTTGTTTGCAGAAAAAAACAAATGGTGCCAGGAAAGTATCTTCAGCGCACTGGCCGATCCGCTGAACGACGCCGTGGAAATCATGAACCACTTCGGCCCCATCAACAACCCGGTAGTAACCGACAGATGGCAGTACTTTGCCCTCACCTGGTACTTCTGGAATACATTTGCTGCCAACGATGATCGTAAACAAATGTTCTATTACGATTACGTGGGTACCGACGGCCTCCATTACATGCAGGCGCCTGCAGGGCAAACCAATCCGCCTGCCGGCTTTTATTACATGCCGGATGTGGCCACTACCAAGTTTGCCGATCCTAAAGGTTCTACCACCTACTACGACGGACACGTATTCCCGATTCTCCGCTACGCCGACATCCTGCTTTGCCGCGCAGAAGCAATCAACGAGCTGAGTGGTCCTACCGATGAAGCCATTGGCCTCATTAACCGGGTGAAAAGCCGCTCCCACGCCACCGGCCTGGGAAGTGCCGCCACCTTTAACAAACAATCGCTCCGCGATGCTATCCTACAGGAACGTGGCTGGGAATTCTTCTTCGAATGCAAACGCAGACAAGATCTCATCCGTATGGGTAAATATGAAAGCGTGGTAAACACCTACCTGACTGCGGTAGGAAAAACAGCTTCCATTACCCTGCCGAGAGATAAATACTTCCCTTATCCGCAGGCGCAGGTAGATTTAAATAAAAGTTTAAATAATAGCGACCGCCGTCACTAACTTTAATGCTTCAACATTAGACATGATGATGAGATGGAATATAATACAACGCATGCTGCCATTGGTATCAATGGCAGCAGCGTTTTTATGGTGCCTGCCGGCCTGCAACAGCGGTGGTAATGATATTGCCGAGATTCACCTCGATCCCCGGGGACAAAATGCCCTGAAAGTAAAAGTGACCGTGCAATGTATTGATACCGTAGATGCCACCGTAGAGTACTGGCCCAAAGGAAAGGAACAGCAGCGCAGCACCGCGCCATTGTCGATCCACCAGCTTCGTCATACCATCGTACTCACCAACCTTCAACCGGTGCAAGCTTATGAATACCGCATTCTGACCGGCCATGGTAAAGCGCTTTACCCCAGCAAGGTATATTCCTTTACCACCAATGATTTCCCGGTATGGATGAAAGATATGTTCAGCGTTATTTGTCCCGATAGCTCCATACTGCCGGCTGCCTTCCGGAAAGGATACGTGATGGTATCCCGCCGCGAAGACCCGGGCGTAGTGTTCCTGTTGAATGCTAAAGGAGACATCGTATGGTATCACCAGGTGAGCGGCACCGGCTTTAAGGTAGCCCGTTTCACCGACCAGCATACCTTCCTGGCCCTGCTGGGTGGCCCCGGTTATGAAACCAGCTACGGCGACCAGCTGCTGGAAGTATCGCTCACCGGCGATACGCTGCTGAACCTGAAAAAGGGGCAAGGCGACTTTAAACAAACCATCCACCACGAAATACTATTGAATCCGAAGAATCAACTGGTGACGCTCTGCGTGGAGGAAAGAATTGTAGACCTACGCAGCAAAGGGGGACTGGAACGCGACACGGTGAAAGGCGACGGCATCCTGGTACTGGATCGGCAGGGCAAGCAGGTATGGAAATGGACGGTATTTGACGCACTGAATCCTTTGGACGATAAAAATATCTCCAAAGAAAAAAGAGATTGGATGCACGCCAACTGCATTGCATTTGACACAGATGGTAACTACCTGGTTTCTTTCTATAACAATGGACAAATCTGGAAGATAGATGCCCGCACCGGCAAACGCCTGTGGACATTCGGCAAAAACGGGGATTTCCCCCTGCCCGATTCTGCGCTGTTTGACCAGGCCCATGCCATTCACATCAACCAACAGGGCGACCTGATGTTTTTTGACAATGGCGTCAGCAAAAAAATATCCCGTACGCTTGCATTTAAACTGGATGAAAACAAGCGACAGGCGCAGTTGACACTTGATACCAAATTGCCACCGGAAAATTACAATGAGCGAATGGGCAGCAGCTACCTCGTTAACGACAGCACGCTGTTGCAATGTGCTACCAAGCGCAATACCGTGATACTGACCGATAAGAGTGGCCGGTTTTTATGGCTGTTGAGAAAGGGCATGTCGTCGTACCGGGCCTCCTTTATTCCCGCGGAAGACGTGGCACCATTTGTAGCACAGCCAGGATACCCGCATTAATATCTACCTAAAAAGACAACACATGAGAAACTTAATAGTGATGAGTTTGATGGCCGTGGGCGGATATGCTATGATAGCTTCCTGTGGCTCATCTGCAGAGAGTAAAAAAACGACGCCGGTGATAGCCGAGGCAGAAAAATTTTATAGCGCTGATACCAGCCTGATTCCTCATGATCAATTTGGAGAGGCCGTGCGTTATGGCCGGGAGCTGATGGTGAATACTGCGCAATATATTGGTCCGGAGGGAAGTGCCGGGAAATTTGCCGGCAATAAACTGAACTGTACCAATTGCCACCAGGATGCGGGCACCAAGGCCTTTTCCTTTAACCTGATGGCGTCGCATGAAAACTACCCACAATACCGGGGCCGGGAGGGCAAAGTATTAACGCTGGCAGAACGGGTCAACAACTGTCTCACCCGTCCGCACAACGGCAAGCCCTTGCCGCTGGACAGCAAAGAAATGGTGGCATTCCTGGCTTACCTCAAATGGATCAACAGCTTTGTGCCAAAGGGAACACATTTTAAAGGCGCTAAAAACCTGGCTGTAAGCTTTCCAACTACCGCCGCCAGTCCGGAACATGGCCAGGTGCTGTACCAGGCCAACTGTTCCCGTTGCCATGGCTCCAACGGAGAAGGGCAATTTACCGCCGATAAAAGCACCTATATATATCCGCCGCTCTGGGGCAGCCAGTCGTACCAGCCGGGTTCCAGTATGCACCGGATAATCAAACAGGCGGAATGGCTGAAAAACAATATGCCTTTCGATAAAGCCATGCCCGGTAAGCCGTTCCTCTCCGATGCCGATGCGCTGGACATTGCCGCTTTTGTGAACAATGATGCTATTCATCCGCGGCCTAATCCGAAAAGCTTCGACTATCCGCATATTACTGAAAAGGCCATCGACTATGACCATGGCCCTTTTGCAGACACCTTTTCCATTGCGCAGCATAAGTTCGGGCCTTACACGCCTATTATCGACTATTGGAAATCGAAAGGGGTAAAACCCATTTACTGATATTTTTTATTTTTTAGGGAGAGATGGGAGAAGAGCGGCGCTATCAATGGCATCGCTCTTCTCCCATCTCTTTTCATAATACTGAAGTAGTTTATAACGAAATAGATAAACTCGATCAGCCCCAGGTGATTATTGTCCTACTTTTGTAGTCGTAGCATCAATAAAAGGCTTCAACGGAAAAAATAGTCACCATGCCAGTCAGTAAAAACGCAAACGGGTATAGCCGTCAGCAGGAAGTAGTAAATGGGCTCATACATGGGCTGGGCGTCCTTTTTGGGGTAAGTGCGCTGCCTATGCTTGCGGGGATAGCCGCCACCCATGGCAACACGCCCGGTATTGTGGGCGCCTGTATTTATACCTTCTGTTTTATATTATTATTTACTAACTCCACCATCTATCATTTGTCGCAGGAAACGGCTATTAAAAAGCTGTTCCTAGTATTCGACCATATCAGCATTTATTTCCTGATTGCGGGCACGTATACGCCCTTTTTGTTGGTGTATATGAACAATACCTTTGGTATTACGCTCCTGTCGATACTCTGGAGCCTCACGATCATAGGCGTATTCTTTAAAATATGGTTTACGGGGAAATATGATATTATATCTACCATTATTTACCTCGCTATGGGCTGGATTATGGTGGCCGGCGGGCGGCGCTTTTTCGACACTCTGCCCCTGCCGGTGATGATCATGCTGGCTATTGGCGGCGGGTTATACACGATTGGGGTTATTTTTTATATCTGGGATAAATACAAATATACCCACGCCATCTGGCACCTGCTGGTGTTGATGGCGGCCATCTGCCATTATGTAGCGGTGTTGATGACCATGTAGTGGATCGCGGAATTATCAGCCGCTCATACCCGGCTGGTAATTCTTTTCCGCCCACATCTTTTTCCGGTACTCCGTAGGGTTGATCCCGTTATACTTCTTAAAGGTTTTGTTCAGGTGGCTTTCATCTGTAAAGCCCAGCTCCTCCACAATTTCACTCATCCGCATATCGCTGTATTGGAGGCGGGTTTCCACCAGTTTCAGCTTATAATTGGTAATGTACCGCTGTATGGTATTGCCGGTGAGCTTCTTAATATATTCCCCGATATAGTTTTGGGAGATATTAAACTTCGCCGCCAGTTTCTCCGCCTTTAACATCTCCGGGTAGTAGATGTTCTGATGTATATAGCTGATAATTTCATTGGACACCTCGCTATTCCCCGTCACTGCGGGCTCCGGCTGCATCAGCGATACGTTGCGGGCCACAATGGTGATGATGGTGTTCACCAGCTGTTGCACCACCTCATTACGCATGGACTGCTCCCGGGAATACTCCAGTATCAGAGCATTCATCAGCGCCCTCACCACCGGCTTGTCATCTCTATTTTGCAGGATACAACCCGGATAATGATGATTATTATGGAAAATGTATTCCAATTTCCGGGCCCAGTCGCCCAGGTTACTATGCGGATTGCCGGCACGTTGCGCCTCCAGGTAGATCCCATTGAACCGGATGAATACAAAAGCGGTCCGGGTACTCACCCTCGTATGCACGGTATTCTGCGGCATCATCAGGAAAAGATTTTCTTCTGTGTAGTCGTATACATGTTGGTTGTGGTGCAAAGTGCCTGTACCCTTTAATATATATACCAGCTCAAAGAAATTATTCCGGTGCTGTCCCATCGGGCACACCTCCTCCTCCACATATATGATGTCGAATGGTTTATAAAGATTTATTACCTGCATAACCTGAATTTGTACAAAATGAACCCCAATTGATACAAGGGGGTAACTACAAATTTATTGGAATTTTGACTCATCAAATCACAAAAAACAAACTACTTATATGAAAGCAATCGTATTACAACAGACTGGCGGCGTAGAAAACCTGGTCACCAAAGAATTGCCCACCCCCGCTATCAAAGACAACGAAGTATTAATCCGCAACAAAGCCATTAGCATCAACCCGGTAGACAACTACGTACGCGCTGTAGAGGAAGCCCTGAAGGCTTACGTTCGCCCCGCCGCTGGCGAAGACATTATCCTCGGATGGGACATCGCCGGAGAAGTAGTAGCCACCGGCAAAGCCGTTACCCACCTCAAAACCGGCGACACCGTATTTGGTATGGTCAATTTTCCCGGTCATGGTAAAGCCTACGCCGAATATGTAGCTGCCCCCGAAGACCAGCTGGCACTGAAACCTGCCGGCACCTCCTTCGAAGAAGCTGCCGCCGCCACCCTGGCCGCCCTCACCGCCTGGCAAGCCCTGGTAACCTATGGCCACATAAAGAAAGGCGACCGAGTGCTCATCCACAGCGCCGCTGGCGGGGTAGGTCACTATGCCATCCAGATCGCCAAACATTTCGGCGCCTACGTGATCGCCTCCGCATCACCCGCCAAAAAAGCCACCGTACTGGAACTGGGCGCCGATGAACATGTCGACTACACCCAGCAACCGTTTGAAACCGTTGTA
Source organism: Chitinophaga sp. Ak27 (assembly GCF_012726295.1). Classification (GTDB taxonomy): domain Bacteria; phylum Bacteroidota; class Bacteroidia; order Chitinophagales; family Chitinophagaceae; genus Chitinophaga. Next base: position 1,616,584 of record NZ_JABAOB010000001.1, read on the forward strand.
AAAGACGTAGACCTGGTACTTGATACACAAGCCGTTCCCGGCCACCTGGAACGTTCCCTGTCTGTATTAAAAGACGGAGGTCGCCTGATTGCCTTACTTGGCAATGTCGATGAAGCCCTTCAGCAAAAAGCCGCCGCGAGGAATGTATACGCACATCGCTTATTAGTGCATTCCAATGGCGAGGATATGAAGTCTATTGCAGCGCTGATGGAGCAAGGCGTGTTGCGGTCAATTGTAGCGCAGACCTTCGGATTTGAAGAGATGGACAAGGCGCATACGCAGGTAGCCACGGGGAAAACGCGGGGGAAATTGGTGGTGAGGGTGTAGGTAATAATACATACATCCGCAGACATTGCCTGCGGATGTATCATTTCCGCACTGGCTTATTAAAAAAGGGCCAGTCCTTTACATACTGGATATCTATAGAATCTCCAATTTGAAGCGTTGGGTCATGGGAGTCATTGTCATATGCTTTTCCATTAACATAAAAAAGATAGGAATAAGACCAGGTATGACTTACGGGACTGTTCCCCTGATAATTTTTATCGTCAATAATTACCGCCCTGGCTCGCTGTGCAGCATGTTTTAATAAATACTTTGTCAACTCCACCTTCCCTATATTATAAAAGATATAACCAAATATCAGTAAAAGGGTAATAATTGTCGATATACTCTTTAGCTTGTTCATAGCTCTTTTATCTCTATCGCCTCTACTCCTTCGGCAAGTATCTTTATCTCACCTCCTGTTGAAGAAGTTTTTATCACGTAACAATTCAATTTAACGTGATCAAAAAAACCCTTCCATCTCTGGTAAAAGAATAATAAATCCGGATCATCAGCCGGTGCGATGTAGGCCATATCGATGGATTCCCTGGCAATAATTCCGAAATTCATGGTAGCGTTAAAAAGGTATGCTTTTTTGAAAATAAGTCTTGACTTAGGCTGCTCTTCGTACCAGTCAATCACCATTTCCACGCTGTCGTTGTAACCAGGACTACTCCGATCGATAAAGATGCTTTCGAGGACGGAGTCATGCCAATAACAGTCATCAAAATCAAAATTCATAGGTCAATTATCTATAATCAAAGGAATGTCTCAGTAATTGTAACAATCACACAAAATCCTCATTCTTTCTCTTCTCCAAACACAACGAAGATATATTTCAAATTCAATATCAAAAAGAATGTGAATAAAAGTAATGCCAACGGCTGAAAAACAGGAAACTTCAAGGAGCCTATTGAAAATTGCCAGGTATTGATACTTATAGTGAATGCTGCCACATTAATTACGGCGAGTAACAACGTGATGCCTGTCAACAAAACGCCCACTCTAAAGCTAAAGAAATATAATACTGCATTCATTAGCACTAAGCCTCCACCAATGAAATGCCTGATTTTTCCAGCATGCGTTACAGTCAAAATATCTATCCATGTTACAATTGTAAATGCAAGCAGTATAAGAAAAGGGATCAAGTTCAATAACTTCTTATAATTTATTCGTGTAAATTTCAGGCTTTTGCAGCCTATTATGGCAATAATACAACTCTTAATATCCGTTATCTAACTCTGTCACTATCATTTCCGGCGCATCTAAGGCATACCGAAAGTTGATTGAATCTCCTTCTCTCAAATCACGTGGGTTAGTATCCCATCCTCCAGCATACTTATATTCCTTGCCCTTAATCTGATACTTAACCTCAATACCATGACCCTTGTAAGACTGTTGTCGTATAATAATTCCTTTAGAATAGCCGTAGCGCTTATTTATCAGCTCCAGTTTGGCAGATTTTGACTTATTTGCGGACTCGGAAATAAAATACAGCGCACCAGTAATGACGCCTATGATTACAATAAATATCAAGACTATCTTTAGTCGATTCATTTGCTATCCTTTTTCAGCAAAATTGCTTATTTGAATACACTGTTCAAAAGAAGCACAATTTCTTTTGCCCTTGCTTCCGATCCAATATCAGAAAATAAAAACTCATCCCCGTTTTTTAGGGTAACATACAGACGATATCTTCTGAACGACGGCTTTTGCTGAGTTGACCTATAGGAGAATCTGGCAATATCAGAAACGGCAAATTTCACTTCCTGGCTCGTAAAAAAGAGGAGCCGTGTAATTGGATTTCTCCGTTTTATTATTGAGCAATCACTGTCAAAATTGACCTTAAAATCGTTAACTGACTCGAAGTCGTACCATAGAGAAAAGAGTGCTACCCCTAATAACAATAATCCTATAAAAAAATTGGCTTTCTGCATCAGGACTATGATCAATGGCAGTAAAACCAATGTAGTAATGCTGTTATAGTTGAATACCGGCGAGCTAATACTTAATCCGCTTTCTTCAAACTTGAACTTAGGAGATGAAATACCTTCTTTTTCGATATAGCTGATTAGTTCATTGAGAAACTCCTCCCTCATATTATTTATAACAATAACGAATTCATTACGTGAATGATAAAACACTAGTTTTCAAGAGCATATATACTTGCCAGCTTTTCTTTCCCGCACATTTCAATCTACTGCGCCTTCATCCATAAATCTTTTAAGACTTGATCAAACTACAGATGCGCCCAAAAATACAAGGCTAGTAGAAGAATGAGCAGCGATATAATATAGCCAGTCCACATATTCCGAGTTGGGTGATTTGCAGCCTCTTCAGATAAACTCTCCCTCCCTCCTCTTAATATCCAGAAAAAAAAAGCTCCTATCCAAATAGAAGTGAGTCGTGCCGCGAAAGGTTCTTTTGCCATATATGACGCATTCATTTATAATTCGGTATTTGCAATCTATAGGAGTTGGACTAACGGTTACTTCGAGATCACAGTCATTGCTAGCCTACATGGTTAAGTTAGTAACTCCTCAGACTAGGTCTGTACTTATAAAATATTTAATAACCTCTTCTAATCGGTTCTATGTGGCACATTTGTCAAATGTTTTGAAAAACTCATCAGTAAAAACCTCTATTCAATTCCGTTAACCATTAACTGCGCTAAGTTCCCAAATTCACTTTTAAAACGAGGAAATGGAAGTAGCTCCTTAATAGCATTATCTTCTCCATCTATTATCAGCGGTTTAACTGGTTTAGCTTTTAAAAAATATTTAAAGTCATCATAAGCATTCATTACCACCTTATCAAAATAATAAAAACCTCTTGAGGTCATGTAATGAACATCTTTCAAATATGTATCTTTTTGCTGCTGACTATATCCATCGATCAATTTACAAACATCATCAGTAAGAATAACTTCACTGGATACAGGAGTGATCGAAAATATGCTATCATCCTTTCTAGCCTAGGTAAATCTGATGAAACAGATTTTGGTAATGGCCCGCCAGCGGAAGCTACTATGGCAATTTGAAAATTGTCATCTAAAAGATACAAATCTGTATCTATCCCCGCCTCGGTTATAGCCTTCTCATTTACTTCTTCTTCAGAATACATATTTTTCGCTTTTAAATATTCCCTGCAACTATTGGGATGATTCTCCTCTACATCTATGATTAGAATTATATGAACTTCTTTTAAATCTTTTTTTCAACCCAAAGTACGAATCCGTTTTTTTTCACTACCAGTGAATCAACAATTTTACGATAGGCGACAACAAGATTCCCTTCTAACACTTCATCTATGCGATCATAATCAGGTTCAAAAACAACAACCCATTTTTTTTCCCCTTCCGTCAAAGAAGACAACAAATTTAATAGCACTTCATTCTCACTTAACGTATCCGTAGTAAGTTCATCCATCAAATCATTCACCCCTTCAACTATCGAAATACATTGCCACTGGCATTTTCGAAATCTATCTGGCAATAGCGGTATAATATGTTCTGGTACGTTTGATTTAATTAATTTAAAATAACGGAAGCTCGCTTCTTCCTGGCCTTGAGGATATTTTTCTCCTTGCCATTCATAAACAGGCTGTTTAAAATTAATAGCTGATATTTTTGATTCTACAGGTAATAAAATTTCGAAACCAATGTCCATAAAATGTTTTTTTAAGGAAACGGAACAGCGCTTCCCGTTTGCCAATGCTTTCCATTAAAATTATAAATATGTTGGTGTGGATTAGGATGAACTATAGGACGCCCATGAGTAGACCAATCAACTCTACTCCATGGCACAATTTTCCCGTTCGCCAGCGGCCAAGTGCCTCCAGTAAAAGTTGCGGATTGTCTATACAAGGTTCCATCACTTCCCATTTTACCTCCCAAAGTTGTGTGAGGATACTGTCCTGCGAGAGGATCTGGCAAAGGAATATCTATCCCTCCTACAACTTGTTGCGGCAAGGGAGTTTTAGGGATATATCCTTCCCCTCCTGTAGTTGCCTGTTCGGCAGTATTAACGCTCTCACTGATCCCTACTGAATTAGCCTCTGTCTTTGTAAGATCGCCTAACGCACCTTTTCCAACACCCTTTAATTCTGCAATTGCTTTCCCAGCCCCCTCTGCTGCCACCAACAAAACCGCCTCCGCTGCTTTCTCTCCAATCACCTTCCCCGCACCATAAGTTCCTTCATTAATTATAGTCCGAGTATTATCAATTAAAGTCTTAGTAGATCCATAAACTCCAAAGGTAGTAGCATTAAGTATGTTATTGGCTAAGGCTTTAGGGGAAAAAGCTGCCTTCACCGTTTCAACAGGATGGGCAACCACATTACCGATACCTCTAAAAAATCCGCCAAATCCGACTTTAACACCATTAAAAAACCCTTTCTTATTCGGGTCATCACCTTCATCTCCTAAAAAGTCATTATACCTAATTGGATTATCGTAGTTAGAGGCATACGGTGACCAGGTTTCCATATTCTCAATCTTCGGATCTATCTGGTTCCACCTACCTATCTGTGGATCTAAATTCCTCAACTGCGCATCATATATATCCAGATCTAACTCACTCGTATACTCTATACCGTTGTACTTCTTCCTATTCTCCGGATAATTCGCCCCCTTCAACGCATTACTACTAATCCCCGCCATCGTCAGCCCAAAAGGATAATAGTGCGTTTCTTCCAATAAAGGCCCAGAATTAACCCCCAATATAATATTATCAAAAAACACTGGCTCCGCGCTTTCATTACTAGTATAAGCATACAAGAACCCCGTCTTCTTAATCACCATCTTATCCTGACCCAGCGTCTGCAACTCATCTGGTGTTGCTTTTACCTGTTTTACCCCACTATTTTCTTCTACTAATTTAAACTCATCGTCGAAAAGTACAAAATTAAGATACGCTTTCGGGCGATCGGTATTGGGTTGGTCCGGTTCCTTTTCTTTGAGGCGGCGGTAGTCATTGTTATAGAAATTACTGTTAAAGGGCGTCAATGGGTCTGATGCGGCCTCTCCGTGTGCACCATTATTCTGTCCAGCATTTCCGCCGAATGCCTGCACCAGGTCGGCTACCATGTTTTCCGCCGTGGCTACGGCTGATTTACCTTCTTTAGGCCCATTCGATTTGTAGAACGCCTTGGCGCTCAGCTGAATAGTATCGCCGGCCATTACACGTAACACAATGGAAGGGCCGATTTTTTTACCCGCGCCCGTGGCAGTGAGTTTTGCTACGGAGACATTCTGTCCGGCACTTTCATCTGCGGGATAACCTACCGGTTTATCGATACGGGTATTATCGATGTTGCTGAACAAAGCGGTTTCTGTAGCTGCTGCCGGGGCTTCCATCGTAGCAGCATACATGGTAAAGTCGGTCTGGTCCGTTAATACCATACGTACATTGCCCAAATGATCTTTCACAAAGTAATCGAAAGGATACTGGGTTGCTTGTCCTGTTTTGAATATAGGTCGTATCCTGCCTTCTTCATGCGCCAGGAATTGCAACGTGTCATTCTGGTAAGCAAAACCACCAATATAATCGGTGATAGTCACTTTATCCGTACTGGTGGTTTTATCCGTTACAATCTTTCTCCACTTTACACCCGCGGCATCATACAGATATTTGATCCTTCCCTTGCCGGTGATTACAATACTATCCGGCAAGTTCAGGTGATTATAAGTAATGGCCGTAATGTTTTTGTTGAGGTCTTTGATCAAATTACCATTGGCATCATAGTCGTAATCATCTCCACTGTTGGTACCATTGATAAAATCTCCCAATTTAGCGCTGGCGGTATTAGCGGTATCGGCTACGGCAGCCAGTTTATTACTGGTGGCCCGGTAGATGTAGGTAAGACGATCGATCATCGTTTTACCAGTGCCTACCATACCCATTTGGTTCATAGCCGTAATATTACCATTGGCGTCATACCCCAGGTTACTCACGGAAAAATCTTTCTGATCGATAGTCCAGTTGGAGCTACCGCTGTTTTGCTGTGAAAAAGGCGCCGATGCCAGGCGATTTACCTTATCATAGCTATAGCCATAGGCGCGTGCGATACCATCGCTCTTGCTCTTCCAGGTACTTCCTGCAATGTTCCCATTGTATTGCAATGCAGTAAAACCAGAGTCATAAGCCAGCGTTTGACCGAACCAGTTAGCCGTGCTTCCAGCGGTACCTGCGTAAGTTTTGTTAATACCGGTCAGCCAACCGCGGATATTATAATCGTACGTTAATGTTTCCAGCTGCGAGCTACCGGCAATGCCCAAACGCTTTGTTTTCAGTTGCCCCAACTCATCGTAGGTATTCACAGCAACGGTTTTATCCAGAGTAGGGCTAGCGTCATTGAGCCGCTTCTTAACACTGGTGAGCCTGCCGGCAGCATCGTAGTGCAGCATCGTCAATATCGTGGTTTGCGGAGAAAGGCTGCTACGGAGGTTTTTATGCCGCAGGTAAGTGCTGAGCACCTTCCCGTTAAAATCATATAGACTGGTCATTATATCCAATCCTCCATTAATATTCTCTGCCAATACCTGGATCACCCGCCCCTTATCGTTATAACAATTGGTGGTGGTTAACCATTGCTGGGTACCTAATATTCTTACTTTGGTGCCAGTTACCAATCCCTTCGTCATGTTGCTGCGGGTAGGTGACAGTGCTTCCGAATTAAGACTGCCATCCGCCTGCGGCTTACCAATGTCATTACTGAAATAACTTTGCGCTCCTGGGAAAGTATAGTCATCATAGTAAGTATAGGTCAATGGCGTCAGCGAATCCGTTGGAATAGCCGATAACGTACTACTGACTGCAACATTACCGCTGCCGCTGGTAGCCGCAGGGTTAATTACCATTTCTGTAGCAGCACCTGCACCCGTATCAAATCCATCCACTACCGCAATGCTGTTACTTGCCTGGTACAGCGGTTGCTGATCGAAATTATCTAGGAATAGATCTGCCGGCACCGGAAAGTTGTAAGCGATAGTCTGACTACTGCTGCCATTAACTCCATTCAATGTGGTTTGTAGAGATTCACGGGTAGCGCTGGCATTTTTATATAAAGCAGTCATTATCGGCCGGTTCAACCCGTCGTAAAAAGTAGCCAGCCAATTTCTCCCTTTCATATTACCGTCCCGGCTAAACGCCAACCTATCCCGCACATCATACACCATTTCAGTAGAGTCTGCACCAGGTACTTTCTTAACTATCATGCGATTGCGGCCATCATAGCGGTATATGAAGCAAAGCTCCCCTGCAATAGCGGTACTGATCACCCAATTGCTGGCAAGAGCTGCCTCCACAGCTTTGGGAGGAATCACAAAACGAAGGTTTCCCAAGTCATCATAGGCATAATAAGTACACAACCATCCCATATGCCCGGTACCAGGCGTGGCGGATAGCTGCACCTTCTTGAGCACTACCCGGTTTTCCTTGTCTTTATATTCTACTACCTGGTTGCCAGCTTCATCGATAGCTACATTCTCATATAACTGCCCAGCTGCATAGGTGCGACCTGCTGCACTGGTTGGTATTACCTGCCCATTTGCGAAGTCCCAAATTCTTACAGAGTCACTGACAGCATTCACGAGATACCGATTCTCTACATACTTATTCCCTCCTCGTTCTATGGCAGCGGGATTGTTCTTTGCCCAGGTGGCGCCAGGAGCATACGTCTTCAGCACCCGGTTTAAAGGAGATGCTTCGAAATCAATACTGCTGTAGTGCACTTTTTCACCCGGCGTTTGGGATAAGTAAAAAGTATTTTGCGCATTAAATGGATCGGTCTTAAACTTCCCATCGGCGGTTCCGGGAGCAGCATAAGGCAAGTACTTCTGTTGCTCTCTCCCAAGGGCATCATATATAACCGGCGCCACCAGGTCTTTACCTGCCGGGCTAACGGCTTTGGATACTGTTTGTAACGGCCGCCCCAGGCCATCAAAGTATTGGGTGGTTTGCCGCACCTGGTCTACGGTACGGGCAGCCGCCGCAACATAGGCGGTATCGGTAGTAGATACCGCCGGCTCCCAGGTACGTACGTAGTTGATGGTAGTATTGGTATAGGCCGCTGGCACAGCTACCGGCGTAGCCGCAGGCCGCGTCGTAGATGTAGGAGTTTGCGCAGTAACCATTCCTCCCGCACTCAGCAGAAGGAAAATGGCAACCAGCTTTTTATTTAAAATAGGGATGTTTTTCATGCTACATTCATTAAGGGGTGATTAACGCAACAGGGATTGATACTGGTAATCGAATTGTTTAAGGACGCTTTTATTCTGATCACGGATCACTTTTAGCCTTCCCATTTCATCATACTCATAATAGATCGTTTTACCAGAAGGATCGGTTTCACTCGTCATACCAAACAAAGGAGTATAGGTAAAAGTAGTTACCAAAGCCTGTGGTAAACTCGTACGAATACCATTTAAAGCTGTTCTTAACTGATCAGGAGTATAACTATCCGTATTGGTTAAATAAGCAGGAGCGATGTACTTCATCACAGTATCATAGGTGCTGCCCACAATCTTAGCCACAGGGAATTGCTCATTATAACCCCACAGATATACCTCGCGTACATCATTGGCATTAGCCTTCTCTTGTATATTTCCTTTAGATGTATAACTGATCACGCTCACCCGGTCTTCTGTCGGATTACTAATAATCTGCTCTTTCAGGTTTTGAAAGGCAATGATCTGCTTATCGGACCTGGTAAACATATAAGACACCGTTTTCTGATCCATCTGCCCTGTTCCCACTTTTTTGGTCAATGATATAATTGGCGCAATCATGTTCCTGTTAATCATACTGTCATATACTGCACCGGTTCCTTTAAGATCCAGCGGGTAAGTATAAGCCATTGACTGTACTTTTCCACCACTCTGATTTTCCGACACATCCCGGATCATAACGCGATTCGTATCATTGATATATGAATAGGTCAGCATCTTCTCCACCAGCTTGCCTGAGTTATCACTGGCGTATGTTCTCTCGGTGGTTGACTGTAACCTTTTCCGCATGAAAACAAGCGGATATTTCTCAATATCCAGACTTATAAGGTCTTGATCATTGGGCTCTGGAGTTTTACATGGTGGGGAAGCTAACTTTCTGACATTGTAATTGAATACATTTCCTTTAATCAATAAATCATAAACATTTTCAATGGATTTTATTAGCTGCAGGGAGTCAACCCCCGGGGAAAGAATCCGCTTATACATATTTGTTTTGGTTTCTCCTATCATAAAATCACCATATGCACATCGCGGTGTCCCCAGTATCCTATTATTCCATACAATACTGGAATTAAGAATACCATTGAACGAGAATATATGCTCGGTTGTCTGTACTTCACCCAATCCTTCGATAGTTTCAATAATTGAAGAGTGATATGTACTGGATCCCCCAATAGTTGTGGTAGGCATTACAATGTTATTCCCAATATTTACATACCATAAGTTTGCTAATGAAGAACAGGGAGTTCCACCTGAACACGTAGGAAAAAATGGAGTCTTTACTTTTTCATACATATTCTTGCTGAAGTAAACTCCAAAAGTAGAAATAGAAGAATCTTTCAGATTCATGTAACTAAATGATCGTTTGAGCGCTTTGGCTCCACTATCTGTATAAGAAGTGATAGAGGAAACACTCACAGCTCCAATAGGTACAATTATCGGAATAATATCTGCTTCCTGATTCTCCAAGACAAAGTCTACCGATCCAATTGTGCAACCACCTACGACAGTCAGACTCAAAATATATTGCCCTGGGTTGAGCCATAATGATAGTGAATCTGATTTATCAATACCAACACCTCTCGTTGCAATGACACTCAAAGTTGCAGCGTCTTTAATGGTAAAAGTAGCTTTCTGATGAATGGGATCATAATTACAATCCGGGTTATAAGTATCGAAGTTAACATTGGTATAAGCTATTACTGGCTGATAGAATGGAATAGTTATATTTTGGGTAATGGTAACAGTTCCTGTGAAGCCTGTACCATGGGTTATCAGATTTTCATGCTGAAAGTGGTGGACTACTTTAGTATCAGGTCCTTTATTATAACTATATCCTATCGAATCATAGCCTCCCGTTGGATATGTTACTTTTTTCAATAACCCATAAGTCATTAACGTTGTATCTGGTGTGCGATCGCCAAACCTTGGCTTTCCAGCAGGCATATTATTGTAAATCCCCGGATACTGATAGCTAACATCTGGCATCTGGTATTCATTTGACAGCTTACCATTGTAATAACCATAGTAATCCTGGGCTCCTGACATGCGCACTGGCAGATCATTACCATGAATATAATCAAACTTATATCTCAACAACTTACTGGTATCTGCCAAACTATTTCCAGCAATTTTACATTCACTCAGATATAACCTATACTTCAGCGTCGTATCCAAAGACCCTATCTTTTTCTCTCCTTTGAGAAAGCTGTCATTAATATCAGTGCTTGAAAAATAGTCCTGTTCCAACACCATTTGCTTTACTATCTGGCCCTGATTATTTTTAACATAAATCCCATTTAATGCGAGCCCGCCCCCATCTTTTCTATTGGCATAACCAAAATCAACACTTCCATTAGTAAATGTAATGTGACTCAAGGCCTTACCTTCTATTTTATTTGAAGTAATCCCACAGGTGTAGGTATTTGTCTTCAACGGTGGAGGCGGATTTGAACAAGGTCCGCCAGTTTCTTTGCTATCCCACAGGATAGTAAATAATTCACTCAAATTCGCCAGATAGGTATGGGTATAATAGCTATAGCTCAACTGTATTGTATCTTGATTCGGCTTGATGATCGATGTCAAGTACCAAGAAGTAGGAAGCGGATCAGGAAATGGCTTGGGGCCTTGATACCCACTTTCAATAGTAGCATTAGTTTCAACAGCGTCAAATGTATAGACAATCCCATTTTCATCTGTAACTTGGAACCCGCTTGTTAACGTGGCTCCAAGCTTCTTTATCCGAAGATTTGTTGTATTCAGACTCGCAGGCTCATTATTCGCATCCATTATAAATTTAGCATCTAACCCATTCATATTAATGGAAAAAAGATCGGACTCTCTATCAGCCAGAGTTTGCTCCATAGCAAAGTCAAAAACTGCTCTGTTCAGCAAATGGAAATCAGTGTTAAAATTATCAAGTACCTGCCCCCATTCCGCTCTCTTCTCATCTGGCTTCCCCAATACGATCCTTGAAATCGCCCCACCACAATTAAGACTCCAGCCCAATCCCACATTCGACGCCAACTCATTCACCCTGATCCCATTGGAGGCATAATTGATCGATATCGGCAAATTAAGGAACCTGGAATTGATAGTATGAAAAGGAATACCCACACTCGGTGTACCAGTCGAGAGATTCACGCTCGCATCAGCTCCTTTGTTAATGGTCGCGGCATTTGGCGAAGGTAACAATATTCGATTGGGCTCCAGGTTGGGCACATCAGACGACGTCTGGGCAAAAGCCCCCCTCATCACTCCTAAAAAAATACTCAGGAACAAAATAGATTTCCACACAAAAGACAAACCACCTAATCTGTCATTATGCCCGGGATAAATAGCCATTGCTCTATTATCAGTTGAATTTACAATTACCATTGACGGCGATTTTGGTATAAGGAAAATAACACCAGGAGACTCCTGCTGCATATGTTTGGGGATGCTAAATACTTGCTAAATATTCACAGACTAAGTCAAATACATTAAACAAATGCTCATAAGTACAGCAATTTTTATTACGGGTTACGAAAATGTTGACAAACAAATTACCTGACTAAGGTATACAATTTTTAAAACTAATCTCAAATTTTTACTAAAATACCCTCCCGCCACGCACCCTACATGCGCACACGAAAAAAACAGCCATGGTCTTCCTACCAACCATAACAAGCAAACAACAAATAGATTTAGAGTATATACCCGCCTACCAAAACCGCACGTAAATCACCGATAATAGCAACAAAATAGTGACCGCCAATATAACAGACGACGGCTTTAATTTAAACATCTCATAATCCAGCGCAAACGCCTTGGCACTCACTTTCGGCCCTGCCAGGCTAATAGCCACCATCACCAGCACCGTGGTCAGGAACGACCATCCCAGGCTGATAAAAAACGGTATCTCATACACGCCGCTGGCATTGTGGAACGCGGAATACAACATGGTTTCCGGTCCAAATACTTTTACGGCTATCTGGTTAAAGAACAGCGAAGCCGCAAAACCGGTGATGATACCGGCAATGGCAGCAGCGCCACTGGTGCGCTTCCAGAACATGCCCAGTATAAACGTGGCAAATACGCCCGGACTGATAAAGCTGGAATATTTCTGCACGAAAGTATATCCTCCTGCGCCGCCAATGTCTAGTACATCATTCCAGGTAAAGAACACGCCGATAACGATGGCTACGATGATGGTCAAACGGCCGATCCACACCAGCTGCTTTTCGTCGGCCTGCGTATTGATATATTTCTTATAAACATCTAACGTAAAAATAGTAGAGATACTGTTCGACTTGCCCGCCAGCGAAGCCACGATAGCAGCGGTCAATGCGGCGATGGCCAGCCCTTTTAAACCTGCGGGCAGCAAGGTGAGAATGGCGGCATAGGCGCCATCTTTATGCCCTCCTTCCAGCTGCGGTAAATGCCCGTGCTGGTATAACACATACGCTACAATACCCGGCAGCATTACAATCACCGGCATCAATATCTTTAATAGCCCTGCGAATAAAATACCTGTGCGCGCGGTCTGTAAATCCGCCCCCAGGGCACGTTGCGTAATGTACTGGTTACAACCCCAGTAATTCAGATTGCTGATCCACTGCCCCGCTATATACATCCCGAAACCAGGTAGTATCAGGTACTTGTTCACATAGTCTTGTGGTGCATTGATAGCCGGCTTCTTCAGCATCATATGAAAATGATCCGGCGCTTCTTTCATCAAGATATTAAAACCTGCCAGCACATCTTTCCCCATTCCAAATTTTTCACTCACCACGGTCAACGCCATATACGTGGTGGCCAGGCCACCTATAATCAATACGCCCACTTGAATTACATCAGTATAACCAATTACCTTCATACCTCCCAGTGTAATGATTATGGAGAAGACAGCCAATGCCAGCATCACCTCATGGAAATAAGCACCGCCTAAAAGTCCATTAATGGCTAATGCTCCCAGGTATAAAATGGAAGTGAGATTTACAAATACATACAGGAACAACCAGAATATCGACATGATCAATGCCACCGTTTCATTATACCGCGTTTTCAAAAACTGCGGCATAGTGTAGATCTTGTTTTTGATATATACCGGCATGAGAAAAATGGCCACGATGATCAGCGCCGCCGCCCCTACCCATTCATACACGGATACGGCAATGCCCACAAAAAAACCATCGCCGCTCATACCAATAAACTGCTCTGCCGAAATGTTAGACGCGATGATGGATGCGCCAATGGCCCACCAGGTCAGTGAACCCTCTGCAAGAAAGAAATTTTTGGAAGCACTCGTTACACCTTTCTTCTTCCGCTTGTAAATCCAGTAACCATAGGTAGCAACAATAATAAAGTACAATGCAAACACCAGGTAGTCCTTGAGGACAAGTTGATAACTCATAAGTGGATCGATAACGTGGGTATAAAATACCTGGACTGAATATAACCAATTCCGGCGTGGAAAACTTAAAAAATTATCGGGTTGGATGTAATGGCACCCATACCCGATAATATTGACATTTGCTGATTAATCAGAACTTTAAAGTAGATGGCAGGTATTTCGCCACCAGGTCTTCATAATATGGTTTTAACTCTTTCCAGTTAGGTGGGTTGGGACTCTTGGAATACAAGTCATACGGATTAAACAAATCCACCCACTTAAACATTTCCACATCATGCGCATTCATCAGGTGACCATAGGCATGCTCCCTATGCTGCGGATAAAAAGAGTGATAACGCAGCATATACAGCCCCGGCTCCGGCAGGTGCGGCTTCATGATCTGGTAAATATATTCATCGTGCCCCCAGCTCATATGCACGTTATCCAGTCCGCAATTGGGCTCGTATACACCGTATTTGGTATTGTAATCCGGGTTGTTGATATCCGGGTTGTTTTTGAAGAATTCAGGAAAAACAATCTTGTCGGAAAAAGCACAGCCCACCGGGAAAGTATCTCCTACCACTGCCCATTGCGGCTCGCCAAACAAACACAGTACCTTGCCCATGTCGTGGAATAAACCGGTTAGCACCATCCAGTCGGGGTGACCATCCGCACGGATAGCTTCTGATGTTTGCAGTAAATGCTGGAACTGATCCAGGTCGGTATCCGGGTCAGAGTCATCTACCAGCTGATTCAGGAAGTCAAAAGCATCCCATACCGACATCTCTCTTTTGTTGAAAGAAAGAAACTCCTGTTCTTTCTGCCGCACAAAGGCATATGACTGGTAAGTATGATTCAGACGGTAAAATTCACGTACGGTATCCCGGGGAGGCGTATCATAATTCCGGAATTCACTGGTGCTTTTTTCCTTGTTGATATTGGCAGGATCGGGATAGCGCTCCAATAAGTCATCTTCCCATTGGTCCAGTGATTGAAGAGGTGCAGGATTAGGCTGCCCGTTAACGTTATCCATAATATCAGGTTTTTAAAAAGTTCGTGGAAAAGCAGGAATAGTTCCTTTGCTAAATATGCAATCTTTTTAAAAATCTTCCGCATAATAGAATAACTTTATTTACTTAACCGATTAAGTAACACGGGGTAAAATATGGAGAATGTCACGATCCGGATGCTGGCAGAACGACTGCAACTGTCTACCGCCACTATTTCGAAAGCATTGAATAACAGCCACGAAATCAGTGAGGAAACTCGGCAACGGGTGCTGGCACTGGCTGCCGAGCTCAATTACGTGCCCAATCCATATGCCAGCAGCCTCAGGAAAAAGGCCAGCAACACCATCGCAGTGGTGATCCCTGAAGTAGCCGATAGCTTCTTTGCCGAAGCGATCAACGGCATCGAAGCCGTAGCCCAGGAAAAAGGATATCATGTGCTCATCTATCTCTCCCACGAAAACAGCCAGAAAGAACAAACCATCCTGAAAGATTTCCAGAGCGGCCGCGTAGATGGGGTCCTGATTTCGGTAACCACCGAAACCACGGCTGCCGGGCTGGAACAACTGGTGCGCGACAAACCCGTGGTATTTTTCGACCGGGTCTGTGAAGAAGTAAAAGCCGCTAAAATTACCACCGACGATGCCGCAGCAGCCTACCGGGCCACCAACCACCTCATCGCAGGCGGATGCCGCCGTATAGGCCTGTTATCGGCCTCCCGGCAGCTATCTATCAGTAATAAACGCGCAGAAGGATTCCAGCAGGCACTGCTCGATCATCAACTCCCCCTCCTGCCCAACGCCATTACCTACTGCACCAACGACAGCGCCGCTAACCACCAGCTACTGAAAACAGCCTTCCTGGAAAATAACTACGATGGCATTATTGCCACCACAGAAAAACTGTCTACCGCGGTATACGAGGTATGCGAAGCCCTGCAATGGCGCATCCCGGACGACTTACAGGTGATAGGATTCTCTAACCTGTCTACCGCCCGCTTCCTCCACCCCTCCCTCACCACCATCACCCAGCCGGCTTTTGAAATGGGCAAAGCGGCAGCTACCCTGCTGTTTCGCGCCCTAAAAAGCAATAACTTCCCATTGCAGCAGCAACAGGAAGTTATTCCCTCTTCTCTCATCGCCAGGAACTCTACCCTGGCTAAGGATAAGTAATACGTACGATGCGGTTAGCCGTACGGAAATCGAACTTCGTAAAACTACCCACTACCAGCAGCGACTTTTCCCCCGCCTGCGGTATCACCCGGTTTACACTGTTCGCATTCCCGTTCGCCCCGTTATCGCCCACGGCCGAAAATCCTCCGAAACTATTGTAGGTAGCATGCACGGAACCATCGGCATTCAGCACAATCATATTGTTGCGCTGTAGCTTATTAAACTGGGTAAACACACCACTTAAGATAATTTGCCCGCCAGGCATAATACCCACGTTGTAGATAAATCCATCGGTTCCTTCTCCCACATTGAAACCCGGATCTATCGTGCCGTTTTCATTAATCCGCACAATATGCGGCACCTTCACTCCTCCATACATGTTAAAGCTGCCTGTAAGTATGATCTTACCATCGGGCTGCCGCTCCATACTGCCAATAACCTGGTCGGCCCCCGCGCCGGGCGTAAAACTGGCGTCCAGCGACCCGTCGGCATTCAACCGTGCCAGGCGGTTCACTGCCTGGCCATTGTATTTGGTGAAAGATCCCGCTATCAGTAATTTCCCGTCGGGTAATAATATAGAACGATAGATAAACCCATTAGCCCCTTCTTTTCCCATATGCTTTGCCAAATCGTAGTTATAGGTACTGTCTATTCCTCCATCCGGCATCAGGCGGATCAGCCCATTCACCTGGATGGAATCCAGGTGCACGGAGTCCAACGCTGTACCGACTGTTTTCAGGTTAAAATTAGGTTGCACATAAAACCGGAAATTACCCGTAAGCAGTATTTTACCATCGTTGGGCTGCACATGTATATTTTCCACAGCACCCGATACGCCGCCCTTTAGAGCGGAAACGGTAATATCCTTGCCATTGGGCGATTGTATCCGGTTGGCCGACAGCGAACCATTATTATTCAACAACGCTATGCTGTTTACATAACTCACACCCTCATAATTATTGAAAGAGCCAGCTACGAGGTACTGATAACCGTTCACCGACCTCGGCAACGCTACAGCGCTGGCTACGGTGTTGTTCGTGCCATTCTTCGCGTCAGGGCCGAAAGTGCCATCTACTGTACCGTCATGGTTAATCCTCGCTACCCGGTTCAACTTATCTTTTTTGCCGGAATTGCCGTAATCGGTAAAGTCGCCCACCACCAGGTATTTCCCGTCTTCCACCGGAATGATGCTGTTGATGGCCCCATTGGCGCCAACCAGGCTGGGATACAGGGTATCCATTTCAAATACGCCTGTTACCCGGAAAAACGGCCCGAAAAAATATTGCTGGTCGACCTGTGCGGCCACGTTACCGGTAGCTGCCTGCGCAGGCACTTTCACCCGTACAGTCGTATCCGTTAGTGATATTACTTCCGCTTTTACTCCATTAAAAAGAATAGCCAACTTATCCTTATTCTTCTCAAACCCCTTTCCGCTGATCAGCACCTCTTCTCCTACCCTGGCACGGGTGGGACTAATACCATCTTTGTTAATATAAATAGCCGGCAACACTGTTTCCTGGTAAGGATCATTGCCTTTACGAACGGTCTCCTTCTTACAGGCAACCATCCCTGCCAGCAATGCGATAAAACAAATATATCTCTTCATATAAAATGCATTATTGGATTATTGGTTCTGTAATGCCTGCTCCGCAGTCCATAAAAAATCGCC
This sequence comes from Chitinophaga sp. Ak27, assembly GCF_012726295.1. Classification (GTDB taxonomy): domain Bacteria; phylum Bacteroidota; class Bacteroidia; order Chitinophagales; family Chitinophagaceae; genus Chitinophaga. Next base: position 1,634,357 of record NZ_JABAOB010000001.1, read on the forward strand.
CGCCCGGAAACCAAATACATGATTGTAGGCAAGTGCATGGATATAGCCATTGGTAGGCTGTATATCCGAAGAAGCCACATAAGCGTAAGGATTGTTGATAAAATTAACCGGGTCGTACGTGATGTCGGTCAACAGCAATATCCTGGCGCCTACGGCTTCTACGTTGTTATAGCTCTGGTATACCAGTCCTATATTCATAATATAACCGTTATCCATCACGTAGTTGATCCCCGGATAGGCGTATACGTTAGCCCGGTCGATACGTGCAAAACTTTTGGCCGGATGTTTTCCCCTCATAATATACCGCTGCAGGTACTTCTTCCATACACTTCCGGGAACGTCCGCCAGTTGCACGCTGTCTTCCACATTCCGGTACCGGTAATAGTTCAGGTCGGCCAGTGCCCGGCCGATACTTTCATCGGTAGGCGCAAAAAAAGTAACGGAATCCTGCTGTAACGTCGTTTTCAATCCTGCTTTTTCTACCACAAAGGCAAGGGTATCAAACTGGTACGGATTGTTTACCAGGTAATCATAGATGGTTCCGTTATAATGAGGATCGGCCAGCCCTCCATCGATATAATAATCTTTTTTACAGGAAGATATAAACAGCCCCGCCAGCAGCAGGATGGCATTTATAAATAACAGCTTTCGCATACATACTTAGTTTAACAGTTATTGTATCCAGTATTGGTTGCGGGTAATGAGCGGATTATTAGCCACTGCATTATTGGATATGGGATAAGTCCAGGCCCTGCGCTCCATCTGTTCGGGCGTCAGCGAATTTTCCGTTACATTCTTATCCATCACCCTGCCGGTACGTATCAGGTCATACCATAGATGCCCTTCACCCATCATCTCTTTTTCCCGTTCATAGAATACGGCATCCTGCAAAGGCTTGCCACCACTGCCGGTATACAACTTGGCGCCAGCCCTGTCGCGTACCATGTTCAGCATCTTAATCGACTCGGCTGTTTGCCCTAGGTAAGCCAGCGCTTCTGCCCTCAATAGGATAATATCGGCATAACGGAATAAGATGAAATTGGCATCATAATCCCTGCTGATAGGATCGGTGATGGAAGAAAATTTCAGGAACATCGGCGTCTGATCATTGCTGTAAGGATTGTAAAACCATAGGTCCAGCCGCTTATCGGGCTCGCCCCGGGGGTAAACGCGATCCAGGTGTTTTACCATGGGCGTTATTTCGCTACCGCCGTTCAGGTAGTCATGGATATAAGGCTCGTGCAAGGTCCATTGGCAAATCAATGAGTGGAACTTGCCGCCATAGTTGGCATCCAGCGATAATTCAAAAATCCCTTCTTCAGAACGTCCTTTGAAAATGGTTTGAAACGTTTCTTTGGTATAAGGCAGCAGCTTGTATACATTCAGGTCCATCACCGCTTTCCCCAGATCTGCGGCCTGTTGCCAGTATTGCTGCTCCTTGCCTTTATCAAATCCGGCGGCCCACATATTGATATGCGCCATCAATGCCAATGCAGCGCCCTGCGTGCCTCTCACCGCGCGGTTGGTGGGATCTTCATAGGCCAGCGGCAGGTCATCTTTGCACGCAGCCAGGTCCTTCAAACAAAAATCCAGTACGGTCAGCATCTGCTCCCGTGGCTTTAATTGGGTATCATAAGGGTCTATCTGCAAGGGCACATCTCCATATAACCTTACCATATAAAAATAGATGAAGGCCCGCAGAAACCTGGCTTCGGCCACCAACGCCTTTTTATCGCGGGTGGCAAAATTAGGATCGGTAATACCGGGAATTCTATCGATACACAGGTTGGCCGCTGCAATGGCCTGGTAAAATTCCTTCCAGTCCTGCGGATTGTCGGCGCCATCACCGTTACCGGTACCCAGCATTTTATTGGTGCCTACTGCCCGCAGGTTATTCTTGGAAAACCAGTTCCAGTTGCCCGCCCTGAAATCGCCTACGTTGTATAAAATGCCGGCGGTAAACTTGCCCAGCAATATGCTATACGCGCCGGAGATGGCTTTCTGCGCATCGCCCTTCGTTTTCCAGAAGTCATTCCCGGATAAGGTATCCAGTGGCTTTACTTCCAGGAATTTCTTACAGGCGCCCACCCCAATCAGCAAACAGGCCAGCGCGCCGATGATATACCATTTTCTCATCTGAAAATAATTTTAAGGTCATTAGAATTGAGCGCCTATACCAATGGTGAAACTCCTGGCATTGGGATACCCGTTGATGTCATCTCTTCCCAGCGAGGTAACCGTTTCAGGGTTAGGGCCTGTATACTTCGAAAACATCGCCACATTATAAGCGGTGAAATAAGCACGCAGCAAGCGGAGGCGGAGCTTTTTCATAAAATCAAAACCCCTGAACTGGTAGGCCAGCGAAATCTGGTTGATCTTGAAATAAGAACCATCTTCCATATACAGGCTCTGGTTCAGGCGGTTGGGCTGCACCATCGCATCGCGGTAAAAGGAGCTCACGATCGCCGGGTGCGTAGCGTTGCCACCATTGGCCTTCCAGTAATCAATGAGACTGATATCATACAGGTTGACCGGTCCCTGCACGCCTGCACTGGAAGGTGTATACTGCACATAGGGATACAGCAAACGGTTGATCCTCGCGGCAATGGCGTTGTTCAACACACTGCGGTCGTACAGGTAGCTGCAGTAAACACTCAGGGAAAAATTCCGGTAACTGAACGTATTATTGAAACCACCTACCAGCTTGGGCTCAGGGTTACCCATAATGACATAGTCCGCATCGGTCAGTGAATAATCGCCATTCAGGTCTTTCCAGATAGGATCGCCAGCCTGCAGGAAACCGCCGCCGGCCTTGAAACGTACGCCTCTTACCGGGTCTACCGGCACATCAGCTGTGGAGTTATAGATACCCAGCGTTTGGAACAGGTAGTTACTCTGCGGATTTCTACCAACCTTCAATGCTATGCCCTGGTTGTACGCATCGTCTTTATTCAGGTAAAACTGCGAACCGCCGGGCAACTTGGTCAACACCCCGTCGTTGTACGCGCCGTTCAGCGATACGGTCCACTGGAAAGCTTGTGGGTTCACGTGCACAATAGGGCGTACGGTTAGCGCCAGCTCGTGGCCGTAGTTCACAATAGCGCCACCATTCACCTGTATCTTGTCATACCCGAGTGAATTGGGCAGGAAATTATCCCGCACAATGTTATAATTGTTTTTGTAGTAAGTATCGTAGATGATTTCCACACGACCCTTAAACAATCCGAGATCCACGCCGAAGTTAAACTGGGACGATTTTTCCGGCTCCATGGAAGGATTGGCCAGCACCGAAAATTCGGGAATAATGGAAGTACTGTTGTTGTAAGCCCCGGTGCCTTTGTATACGCCCAGGGAATTCAACAGGGTGGCCGAAGGCCGGCTGTTAACGCCATAGGTAACGCGAACAGACCCATAGTCCAGCCAGCTCCATTGCCGCATCAGGTTTTCCTTATTGAAATTCCAGCGAAGGCCTACAGACGGATTCTTCGTATAGGGATTATTGATACCCGCGGCAGAACTTCCATCTAACCGGTAAGCCAGGTCTATACTATACTTGGTACGGAAGTTATAAGACAGGAATCCTGCCCACGACGCAGCGTGATAAACATACGATACCGGCGTACCATTCACATTCACCTCCGACGCATTATTCCACGGATTGCCCGGGTAAAAACGAGGCGAATATCCCCTCGGCCCCCAGTAATAATCATTCGGGCCATTACGTACATCCCTCACATGCTGATCATCTGATTTCAGGTTGATTTCACTAAATACGCTGGCATAAATATTATGCCCTTTTTCCTGGTCCCGCTTATTGGTACTATAGCTGTAGTTAACGCCATTGCGGGTATTGAGCTCATCATGCCGCCCCACGAAGCCATATAATCCCGTGGCATTGTTGTTGGAAAACGACATATTAAACCGGTCGCGTGTATCTGTATAATAATCATACGACGTGGTGGAATTAATCCGCAGCCCGCTCAACAACTCGTAATCCACGTCCAGGAAACCGCGTATGTTCACCGTGTTATTATCGTCAACATTATTTTCATACCCGTCCAGCTGGGGATTCCCTATAAACTTGGAAGGTCCCGGCAATAGCGACGAGGTAAACGAGTTCCCTGCCCCATTACCCGTGAGGCCTCCGCCATTCCCCCGTTGCTTTTGCCCCAGTGCGCTGAATAACTGCGCGCCTATACGCAGCCGCGGCGTTGGCTGCATGTTCAACTGCATATTGAGACTATACTTATTAAAACCGGTGTTCTTTAATACGCCCTGGTTCATCTGGTAGGCAAAGTTGGCCTTGTAGTTCATCTTCACATTGCCCCCGCTGATCTGTACGTTGTTATTGGTGTTAAGGGTAGTCTGGTAAAATAATCCCTGCCAGTCGGTGGAATTGTTGTAGAAAGGATTCAGGCTGTCTGTCAGAAACTGGCTGCCATCAGTGGATTTGAGCGAACCTATCTGCGACAGGATATCTCTCGCATCGTCGATACTCATCGCATTCTGCAAAATGGAGCTGATGCGGTAACGGCGTTCCAGGTTGCCCCCAATAGTAGGCCGCAGCTTAGGCGGCAGGTTAATGAAAAGGCTGCTGTTCACATCTATGATCGGCGTAGGCGAATTACCTTTCTTGGTAGTAACCACAATTACACCGTTAGCGCCCCTGGAGCCATACAACGCCGTTGCCTGGGCATCTTTCATCACCTCGATAGATTGTACATCTTCCGGTGGGATCAACGCCAATGGCCCTGTGGCAGCGCCAGGCTGTAACATGGACTGGGAAATACCGCCGTCAAAATCAACCGGCACGTTGTCGATCACCAGCAACGGGTTGTTGCTCGTCAGGTAGGCCTGGTCGCCACTGCCGCTTACATTCAATTGCGATACCCCTCTAACGGACATGGTACCACGAAAACCAGGGGCGCCGGTATTGTTCTGGATATTCAGCCCCGCCACTTTTCCCTGCAGCAGCTCCTGTATGTTAGACACAGGTACATCCTGTAATTCCTTGCCGGAAATAACAGCTACCGAACCAGATACCGTTTCCTTGGTGCGCTTCTGGTAACCCACAATCACGGCTTCTTTCAGCGATTTATTTTCGGCCGACAATATCACATTCAACACCGTTGCCTTACCAATTTTCACGGTTTCAAAACGGTAGCCAATATAGCGGAACTGGATACTTTTATCTGGATCGGCAGTAATCGTAAACCGGCCACTGGCATCGGTAACACCCAAGCCTTTATTGTTCTTGATATCGATAATGGTTACACCAGGAATACCTTCCCTGGATGTGGCATCTGTAACCCTGCCCTTAATGGTAACCGCCTGCTGGGCATATACCATACTCCGGCTGCCTGCCAGCAATAGCAACAGGCAAATGAGCCTTATGATGTACCGTTTATTCATGGAACGGAAATTTTAATGTTTGCAGAATAGGTTAATCATTACTAAACCGTGGATTCACGTTAAACTTGATGATCACATCCCAGCTACCGGCTTCAAACAGGGCAAAGGTGAGCCCCAGAGAAGCCTGGGTACGTACGCCGTAAGAAATACGCTCATACGAAAAGTTGATGCTCGCTTTCTCATCTATCCCCACATCTGCCAGCACCGGGAAGGGATTCGGAATATCCCAGGTCACCACCGTACTATCTGCTGTCATCTTGCGGTTAAAGCCAAAATATACCCGCGCATCAATGGTATTACTGCGGTAAGCCAGGCTGTCCCACTTAGTAATATTGAAAGCAGGCAAACGGATAGGCAGAGAGTCTTTATCAAAAAATTTAAAGGAGATAGTATTCTTTGCCGTACCTGTTTTCCGGAAATAAACATTGATATTTTCCGCTTTCAACTCGTTGTTAAGCTGATCTTTGATGCCGGATACCGAAGGGTGTATAATCCCTCCTTGGTCCGCCGCCAGCGGCAGGCCCGTCACCGCATCCCACTCATAAGGCTCATAGGGGCGGGGACGGCGGAGGTCCAGCTTTCTCTTCTGAAAAAGCTTCTGTCCCCCTTCATTCTTTACAAGGATATCAAAAGTATAAATACCCGGTTTTAATACTGTCGTATCCGTTGACCAGAATACCAGGTTGCCTGAATTGGCCTGCAAGTCCATCAGCGGGCGTTTTACCTGTATACGTTTGGCATTGATTTCATCTACACTTTTTTCGGTGCCGCTGTAATAGGTTTTCCACTGCCAGGTATTGACCTCCTGCTTAAATTCAGGCGCCTGCGCACCATCGGGGCGCTGTATGTTTTGTAACTCAAAAGTGAGCGGCTGTGTGGAATAGTCGGGGTTGAATTTCCCATAGGATACGTTGGCACGGCCAAAATAAGCCACGTAGGTATCTCCATCGAAATTGCAGTTATTGCTGAAATGAGCTTTCTCTTTTGGCAACATGGCCTTGTAACAGCTGCTGGCTGCCAGCAACAGTCCTATGGCCACGATATACTTATATACTTGCGTATTCATTGCTGATCGGTTTATAATTTCGTGAAAATGATACGGTGCAGGTTAAGGTTCGCTTTCTTGATCCGTACCTTCATCTGGTGTATGCCAGCAGGCAGGTCTGCGGTACCAAAGGCGCCCTGCCAGCTTTGCCAGCCCCCCGTACCCTGGATCGGAATTTCATCAGATACTTTTACCCCGTCTATCTCCAGGTAAATAATTCCTCCGCCGTTACCGGCAATGCGCAGCTCCACTTTGTATTTGCCGGCTGCCTTAATATTCACAGTATACCTTACCCAGTCGCCATCGCTGGTCCAGCCAATATTGTAGTTGCCGCCAGCGCTGACCTGGTTATCGCCCTGCGAACAGTTTTCTGTACCGGGAGCATCAGGGCGATAGTTATGATTACCATTGGGATTATTATAGTGAAACGCTACCTCTTTAGGACCTTCGTCATAGTCAGCCGCATTCACAATGCCGGGTATCTCCACCGGGTAGCCTAAATACGGTCCCTGTATAGGTTCCAGGGAACGTGGATAAGCCTTGCCCACAAAGGAAGTAAATCCAAACACATGCCTGCTTTCCAGAATATGCATGATGCCATTTTTAGAAGTGATATCTACGTTTTGCGTTAAGGCTACCGACCAGTCTTTTATAAACCGGGATTCATTACGGTCGGCAAACTGTATCACCTCTGTACCGCCGCCTACCTGCCCCGAAGCATTGGTACCGGCCACTTTCCCATTCATCCCATGCTTGTACAGCGATACCAGGTCACTGCCATCGGCATATCGTAGCGAGTCGGCATCTACGATGCCGGCAAGCATGTAGCGGCGTAACAAGCTATCCCAAACGATATCAGGCACGCTGTCCAATGTCCAGTTGCCCGCATCTCCCAGGCGAACCCGCGCAAAATTCAGGTTACGCATAGCCGTTTGGATGCTGATATCCTGTGGCACAAAAAAAGTAACCTTATCATTTTTCAGCAGGTCTGCCAGGTGTACCCGGTTAATCAGTAATAACAGGGTATCATATAGCCCGTTCTGTTGCTGCAGAAAGTCGTAGGTACTTACCTTTACTTCAGATACCGGCTTGGCATTCCGGTAATCCTGCAGCCCTTTCTTACAGGCAAAGCACCCCAGCAATACCAGTAGTAATAAATAATTTTTCATGGCCGTAATTGATTATTTCCAGAAACTATTTTGTGTCAGGGATTTGTTATTGGACAGCGCTTCCTGCGACAAAGGCCAGAAAGCCACGCCCCGGTCTACATCTGCCTGTGTGAGTTTGGTGAACCGGGGAATCCGTTTAAAATGCATGAGATCATACCAATACCAGCCTTCGCCCATCAGCTCTCGCCGCCTTTCCAGCAGGATCGCATCCAGCAGGTCTTCTCCCGCCAAGCCGGCATTCACCGCCTTCAACGAGCGATTACCCCTTACCTGGTTCAGGTCTTTCTGCGCATCTGCTGTCATACCCAAACGCGCTTTGGCTTCTGCACGCAGCAGGTATAACTCTTCATAACGGAATACAATAATGCAGGACGAATACATCTTCAATACAGGGTCCTTCACACTGGTATTGATTTGTTTTATTTTGTAGAAGATGGGATAGGCATCATCCAACTTGGTAAAGAAATAATCAGCACGTTGCTCATGGGGCTCTCCATAAATTTTTAAGATACTGTCGCGGGGAACATAAATCTCCGACTCCTGCTTGGGGATATATGGATCCCGAAGGGTCCAGTCTTCCAGCTGACCGGTAGACGATATCTCCGCATGGTCGAAGTTCATATCTATCTGGAAAATATTAGCCGGAATACGGCCACGGAATGCGCCATCCAAACGGGTCAAATCATTCACGCTAACAAAACCGTAGCCGGTATTCGACTGATTATTGATCACTGTATTGGCATATTCCAGTGCCTTGTCATATTGGCCTTTCCAGGTATAAATATGCGCTAACAACGTATAGGCCATCCCTTTAGTAATGGTGATGGAAATATGATGCGACTCTCCCTGTCCCCGGTAGTCGCCTTGTTGTTCCGGCGATTTCCCGTTGTATTTCCAGGGTAGCCCGTCTATACTGCGCTCCGCCTCTGCCGCTGCATAGTCGAGCACCTTCTGCCAGTTTTCCCGAGTAATACTTTTGGCAGTACCATCACTTGCCGCCGTTACCAGTGGCACATCTCCCCAGATCCTCACCATATAATAATACAGGAAAGCACGGATGTAGATGGCCTGTGCAATATCCAACTGCATATCGTTTTTTGAATAGCGATAGTCGGTCACTGTCACCTGTGGTAGTTTAGCGATGGTGAGATTACATTGCGCAATGGCAGTATAAAATCTGCGCCAGTCGCGCCATTCATCCATGGTGGAAAAGCTCGCATTCAGGTTACTTTCTACGACCGCCTGCAGGTCGCCGCGCTTCGTCACCTGGAAATCGCCGGCACGTAATTCACCGTACACCCAATGAGCGTTTTCATTGGCCATGGCCGCCCGCATCAACGCATAGCAGGCAGATAAACCAGCCCGCGCATCATTTTTGGTCTGCCACATATTCTCTTCTGTCAGCGCCCGGTGCGAAGGCACATCCAGCATCTTTTTGCATGACAGCATACCTACCGCCAGGAACAGGATCATTCCGGCAACAGCAATATTTTTCATGGTCTTGGTTTTAAACATCAGAATTGAAAATTGAAGCCCAGGGTAAATGTGCGGGGAGCCGCCCAGTTATAATAGCCTTCATCATAGCCGAAATAACTCACCGCTTCCGGGTCTCCGCCTTTGTAAGGGCTCCAGGTCAGCAGGTTGTTGCCTGTGGCATAAATGCGCAGGTGATCTATACCCGACCGCTTCATCCAGGCAGAATGCAGGTTATAAGCCAGGGTAACCGCCCGCAGTTTTACAAACGAACCATCTTCCAGGAATAAGGTCTGGTCAGGCTGATAAGCATATACCGCGCTCCATGGATTGTATGCCGGTACCTTGCTATAGTCGCCCTGTACCTTCGACCACCAGCTGATTTCTTTAATGGCCTTGGGATCATCTATCCCTTCCCTGTTGGCAAAATCGAAACGGTTGGCTAACGCCTGGTTTATAATTTTACGGCCAAAAGCATAATTCACCAGTGCATTCAACTCCCAGTCACGATAGTAAAAAGTATTCGTAAAGCCCCCCGTCACCGCAGGTGATAAACGCCCTTTCATGACGCGGTCTTTGTCGTTAATATCATAATTGCCATCCAGGTCTCTCCAACGGGGATCGCCTTTGCGCAAGGTTACACCCTGGTAGGTCATCTTCTTACCGGTGGCAGGATTTACAGGAACATCTCCATCTGAGTTGTAAATGCCCTCGTTGATCAAGAGCCAATAGCGATCGGTGGGTTTGCCCACCAGGAAGCGGCGCTGGCTGATCACCAGGTCGGTAAGGCCATCGGGCAATGCCAGTAATTTATTTTGGTTGGTATATGCACTGATGCCGGTTGTCCAGCGGAACTTTTCTCTGCGTATCACATCTGCTTCCACCGATAACTCATAGCCATAGTTACGTATGGTCATCCCATTTTTCACGATACCAGTGTACCCTTCCTCTTCCAGCGTTGGAATTTTCAATACAAGGTTACGGTCTGTTTTAGCATATACATCCAGGGAAGCTCTTACCCGGTCGTGGAATAAGCCGATATCAATACCACCATTCAGTTGCTCTACTACCGGCCAGGAAGTACCGGGAACGATATACCCCGTGGTATAGCCGGCATTGATTACCGGGAATGCGTTGTAGGTCGACATATTAGGCACCCCATTCCAGCCCGCGTCTACATTGTATACCGGCCCTCCCCTGTAAAATTCATCCATCAGCAAACGGCCCACCCGGCCCCAACTGCCCCTTAGTTGCAGGTTACTCAGCCAGGTTGCATCCTTCAGGAAATCTTCCTGGGATATTTTCCAGGAAGCAGATACGGTAGGAGATACCAGCCAGCGATGAGCAGCATCCAGGTAAGAAGTACCGTCCCTTCTCACGTACAGGGACACAAAATATTTACCATCAAAGTTATAGCCGATGTTGCTGTAAAAAGAGGCAAGCCTCGACTGCGTAAAATCTTTGGTATTAAACATTAGCCGGAAATTGCCAAAGCGCCCTTCCTTCTGATCGTCTGATCCGGGTTGGTATATCTTAATATAATCGCTGGAACCTTTATAGGCGCGACCATAGTCATAGCGCCATTTGTCCCATTGCCCGTATTGCCCTAATGTCACCTCCAGGTGATGTTTCCCTGAAAAAGTATTTTCATAACGCAGCGAGTTGTCCAGCACCAACCTTTTGTTTAATCCGTCGAAGTTGGACACATAACTATTTCCTTCTCCCAGCGAGGTGGGTACAAAATAGTCGCGGAAATTTTGCCCATAGTCAATGGCGAAACGTGTATTCCAAGTGAAATGACTGGCAAAGCTGTATTTCACATTGGCGATAATACGGGCGGAATTATTTTTATTTCGGTTAATCGTATTATCCAGGGCTGTGTAATACTGTTGCAGGTAGGCTTTGTTGGGTGATAGCGGCGAGCTGTAGTTAAACAGGTAATCTTCATCGCCGGCCCGGTCCCGGATAAACTCATTGCGTTTGCGGTTCAGGTTAGCCACGGCTACCTGTGTGGTAAACACCAGGTTTTTCAGCGGTTGGATGTTGATACCAAAGTTTACATCATAGCGCCGGATACCCGTTTTGTCGTATACGCCCTGTTGCGATGATTGCCCTATGCTAAAGCGGAAGTTAGCCAGGGGCGTACCACCGCTTACAGATGCCTGTATACCATCTGTAAAGGCATTCCTGAGAAACAAGTCATCCCAGTTGGCAGGGCCAAAATACCTCGCCTGTGACGAGTCGGCCAGGTAGCGTGGAAAGCTGCGCCACTGTGTTTCATTCGCATACTTTTGATAAAACGGTAACCTGAAATCGCTCTCGTATTTTCCGTTCACAGCATCTACCGACGGGCGTAGCGACAAGCCGGCATAAGCATTTACAGATACCTGCATCTGCCCTACCCTCGGTGCTTTGGTGGTGATGCTGATAACACCGTTGGCCGCATTAGGCCCGTACTGCGCGCTGGCGCCAAAGTCTTTCAACACCTCTATCCGCTCAATATCATTTACATCCAGGAACGATAATAAGTTGGTTTCCGTTCCCATCCGGTTAAAGTCGAAGCGCTGGATATCATAGGCAAAGGCATGGTCCATGATTAAAGGCACACCATCTACCACGTAGGCCGGCTGTGCATAAAAGATATCCCGGTTACTCAGCAACAGCGAAGACGTCCCCCTGATAAATACGCTGTTGCGCTTACCTGGCTCGGCAGACGGTGTTCGTATATCCACTCCCGTTACTCTTCCTACTAACATCTGGTCTACGCTCACATAAGGCAATTTCTTTACCTCGCCGACATCCACGTTGGACACCGCGCCATTGATGCTACGTGACAGAAAAAGTTCGTTGTTAGGCAGGTAGCCAATCGTATCCCGTTTGGTGCTGGTTACCCTTGAAAGAATAATGGAATCAGCATTGGCCGTACTACTGGAGTCTTTGCCAGTATTCCTATACAACGTGCGCTGGGCCTGTATTTCCAAAGTACACAGGCATAAGAAAAACAAAAGGTAAATGTATTTCATACAAGCAATTTTTAGGAATGCGACTTCCAGGGCGCAAAATCATTCTTGCACCAACAATAGTTTTCAAATACATAAACAGGCATAACTTGCCCACTCCCTTTGCAGGGAAAGGACTAACACCGCTAAATGAATGCGCCAACAGTGACTACAACAGGATAATAGCCGTCAGCCCGCATGCAAAACATCGCATACGCGCAACAGGGCAATACTAGTAATCTGTGGAAACACCGCGCCAGGATGCTAGGGGCATCGGGCTACCCGGACAGGTTGCAATGAATAATGACTCATGGGAATTTTTATTTAACGTGAAATTTTAAACAATCTGTCGCTCTGGCTTTCAATAATTGCTAATACCAAGACACCGCGGGTAACTGTCGCAAACGTAGGGTCTCTCCGTCTATCAGTACTATCAATGCTCTTTAAATTTTGGTTGTCGCTACAAACGCTACTTTTCAAATGTAATTAGCTAAATGGATTTTTCATAGCTTTTTTCAATTTATTTTAAAAAAAATATTGAAGGTCGCCACACCTATTTTTTAAAAGGGGTCATCACGATGTTATATCTGAAATCAAGTAACCAGCTAAGAACGCTCTAAGAAATAGTCAACACCTATCCTTCCCCCACCAAATACCAGTAGGGTAAATAACATCACCAGGTAATACAATGGTATTTCATAGCCGTTGTCCCCGGCGGCAAACCCATTGCTCCAGTGAACGGTAGCAATAGCCACCACCATACTAAACATAAGCGGCAGTGTAATATAGCGCACAAACAAACCAAGGGTTAACAATACCACGCCCGCCGCCTCGGTACATCCTACCAGGTAAGCGCTGATATAAGGTAAAGGGATATGCAATTGTTTAAACCAATCCCCTATACCATGTATATCGCTCCACTTCATCCTGGCCGGCAAGTAAAAACCATAAGCCAGCACCAGCCGCATAAATAATAGTGGAAGATCGCTGATCACCGATAAACGGCGCGCCATCCGGGCATATGTACGCATAAATTATGATTGAAATCCCAATACAAAATGTTGCTGTTGCATCTCCTTCAAAAATGCCAGTGTATCCGATTCCAGTGTGTCCGTTTCCGTTATATGTAGCTGCGGGGCATAATCCAGTATATCCCTTACCGTTATTCCCTGGGCCAACTGCTCTGTTAAAAATGCCAGCCAGGGCGATAAATCCGTAAACTGGATGCTGCCTGTTTCCGGATGACGGTATAATAAGGCGAAGTAAACACCTTTACGGGTCATCAGCTCCCTGCGCTTTGCTTTCAGGTGAACAGGCCAGCTAAATGATAGCAGCCGGTGCTCCTGGTTCAATACCAGTGGTGTATCCAACCAATTGCCTTCCGTAAGATACGCCGGCGCAGGAATATCCTCCATGTTATATAATTCCATTTCCGCCCACTCAAATGCCAGCAGGTCATTCAGGTAAGGAATATCGTATTGCTCATCCCAGCTATGCTCTACCGCATAGGTATAAAACTCCAATGGCAATTTCCAAAGCTGGTACGATTGACAGGCATGGTGCGCAAAAAAATCCTTCACCATCTTATCCCACTTGCGCGAGGGAATGTTATTAAAGGCAATAGGAAAAGCATTTTCCATGGTATCCCGGATATTGTTGAATACCAGGCGCCGGTAGTGTACCAACCTATCGGCAACTACGCCAGGCAGCTGTACTTTTTTGCCGGTTCTGCACCAGTCAGAAAAAGTTTGCTGTATATGATAAGTGTCAGGCAACAAGTTCATCTTTCAATTTCCATTGTTTGTGACAAATACTTTTCAATCTTGAGAGTTCGCCCTGCAATTCGATCATCTCCGGAATATTAAAATCTCTTTCCAGTAACACCGGTACCGGTTGCAGATGCGCCAGGGTCCATTCAAACAGGTCATACACCGGATCTATAATAGGCTCCCCATGTGTATCGATAATCAGGTCGGGGGCTACCTGTTCGTGCCCTGCCATATGTATATAGGCTACACTGCTCAGCGGCAGTTGCTGAATAAACGCCTTTGCATCATACTGATGGTTGAAAGCATTTACATAAATATTATTTACATCCAACAATAACTGGCAGCCGGAATGCTTTACCACTTCATTGATAAAATCAATCTCACTCATTTCTGCAGCTACCGGCGTATAATAAGAAACAATTTCCATCGCCAGCGGACGCTGCAAGTAATCCTGTACCTGCTGTATTCGCGATACAATATGCCGCACCGCATCCATCCGGAAAGGGATGGGCAACAGGTCATACATGTGTGCATTGTCGCATTTGGAATAACTCAGGTGCTCTGAATACAGCTGTACTTTATACTCCTGGAGAAATGCTTTTACATACGCGAGGAACTCCTTATTTAAGGCATCGGGGCTACCAATCGATAATGAAAGCCCATGACACAACACAGGATATTTCTCCACCACCCGGTGTAATATCTTCCTCCAATAGCCTCCTATGTTCATCCAGTTCTCCGGCGCCAACTCAACAAAATCAGGCCTGATATGTTCCCCGCTGATAAGCTCCTCGGCAAATTCTCTCCTGAAACCAACACCTACCATGACTATACGATTTAGGGTGTTCAAAAATGAGGAAAGGCTGACTAAATGTTATATCAGCCTTTCCTACCCGTAAAAATTACTGGCCAGACTTTGTTGTGTCAGGCTTGGTTTTGTCCTTGCCTTTCTTCTCGCCCTTTTTGTTACCGCATTTACCTTCTCCACATTTGCCTTGACCACATTTGCCGTCTTTTGATTTACCGGCAGATGCACTGTCTTTCTTTGCGCCGCAGTTCAGCTCAATAGCATTGGCTGCTGTACCGGAAGTACCCGTTAATGCATTTCTAACAGCTGCACCAGAACCCAGGTTAGTGTAACTAACGGGTTTGGCAGATACCTGCAGGGATGCTAAACCCATGATAGCGCCGGCTACCAGTGAACCGGAAAACAGTACATTCTTGTTGATCGCTTTGTTGTTTTTCATGATCTTAGAATTTTTAAAAAACGGAGTGAAAAAAGTATGTATGTTGTTTAGACGTAGCGCTGAAATCTTCCTTACAGGTCCTTATCATTTTTTAAATATGCTGCCACCAATGCCTCCCACTGCTGCTTTACCTGCTCGTTAGGAGCAGTAAAAGCTTCCCTGTATTCCTGTAATTGCCGGTGCATAATAGCTGTCTGCTTTACATATCTCCTGCAATACACACATAGCAGCAAATGGAATTTTAACCCCAATCGTTGCATCCAGGTAAGCGGCTCCTGCTGTAAACGTTTCTCTACCAGCATCGTCACATCTTTACAACAGGGCATCAGGTGATGTAAATGTTTTCCCATTGTCAATTACTGAACCAATTTTTTTCAAGACATGCCCTTAATTGTAACCGGGCCCGGTGAATGATCACCCAGTAGTTAGACGAGGTAAGCGAAAGATCCTTACAGATATCCGCGGATTTTTTTTCATCGAGATATTTATGTTGTATAACCGCCTTGCCTAAACTGGTTAATTTATCCATGCAGGTGCGTAATATCCGGAAAAAATCGGCTTGTTCTGCTTTGTCATTGATATCAGTAGTCCATGGTCGGGGAGCCATCTCTTTACGCCAATGTCCTTTCTCATTAAAAAAAATCAGCTGCTGATCACGGGCTTCCATATCAAGGGTTGTTATTGCAGCTTTACCTGCCATACGAAAGTGATCATTTATTTTGTTCTTAAGAATAGCCAGCAGCCAGGTCTTCTCTGAACTCTCGCCACGAAATTGGTGCATAGCCTGCAAACCACTAAGAAAAGTGTCTTGTACCAGGTCTTGTGCCAGCCCGGTATCTGATACCCGGCTACAGGCAAATTTAAACAATTCGTCTGCATATAACTTCACCCACACCGTTGGATTACAGGTTGTCATAACTTTTAGTACTATTGACTGCGATCTTTCTGCCTCCTTATACACCTGCTATATCGCTAAAGAAAGCTTACGGTAATATACCTGTTTTGGTTTTCTCCTGCACCCAAAAAAATGTTAAAGGCGGATAACCGGCGCCAAAGGAATGGTAAAAGGCAATAGGGGGCCTTACTACTATTCGGCGTTTTATAGTAATTTTGACAAGTACCCAATGAAATATGAATTAAACTCGGCCCATGAAAAATGAAATGTCGCCTGTAACGTACACTTACTTTGTTACACTATTAAAAGCGTATCTACGTGGTACTAAAACAAGACAGGAGCTGATCGAAGAGCTGCGTGGTGTTACCCCATGGGAGGAAAAAGAGGAAAATATACATACCGAAGTAAGCCGCCTGCTGTTTCAGGCCGCTAATGAGGTAAATGAAAATTTCTACCAGGATATCGTGAGCGCCATCACCCATGCTACCGATACCGCTCCCACCCGGGAAGGCGTCATCCACCAGCTGGAAGCCGTCCTCACCGGCTTCATAACACCCACCCACCTGTACCAGTGGGCTACCTGGCATAATGAACCGGATATGGAAGCAGTTTCGTTCTTTAACGACATTGCGGTTGACTATTTCTGCACCCAGCTGTTGCCGGCCTCTTTTGAGGAGTTAACACTCACAGACTATAAACAGGCCCTGAAAATCTTCCGGTCGCACCATCACGACAGCCTGAAAGATAAAGTGGCCCTGGTACTGATTTCCCAGAAGGAAAGACAGCGCTTCCTGTTCTATCTCAGCGATTATATCCAGGGACATAGCTCCCCCGAACAACTGGATGTATATCTTTTACACAAATTTGGGATGGACCATCACTCCTTTCCTTATATGTCAGCGATCTCTGCCATGATGCATGAACCGGCTAAATTACCGGCACTACTGCAAATGGCCGCCATGAGCGAATAACTCAACTCACCATCAGGCTACACCCTCTCAGCGCCGAGTTATCCAATCGACCCAGCACTTCAAACAAACCATTGGCGTGTATCCGTCCAATATCTTCAGTCGCGATAAATGCACAGGAATAGATATTGGCCAGGTCAATAACATTAATGACCCCGGCGCCTTTACCGGCGCTTAGCTGAAACGGATCATTCTCGTCTCTCAGCAAAATCTTCATCCAGGGAGGGCTAGCAAACAAACCATTCCCTTTGGAATAGGCCTGGGATAACAGCTCTGTCATCCCATATTCGGCATGAATAACGGAAGCGCCCAAACGTTCCTGCAGGAAGGCATGTACTTCCTGGCGGGTCCATTCTTCCCGGCGTCCCTTCATTCCGCCCGTTTCCATTACAATGGTATGGCGCAGATCCAGGGAATATTGCTCGGCAAAGTCCAGCAGCCCGAAAGTGACCCCAATTAACAATACCCGCTGTCCCCTGGCCTCCAGCGCCCGTAGCTGATGATACAACTTATCATGTTCATACAGATAAAAGCCGCTCTCCGGATGACCGCTGCGGATTACCATCTCCTGCACCATCCTCACCAGCGATGAATGTTGCCGCTCCAGGTAGGAAGGCAGCAACCCCAGGATCACATAATCGTCTACCGGGCCATAAAACTGTTCGAAGGCCGTCATGAAACTACGGGTATAAATGGCGGATTCCTTCACCAGGTGACGGCTGTTGATCGTTTGAGTGGTACCGCTGCTCTCAAATAGCAGCTCCGGCTCAAAAATGCCGCTGACCACCGTATGGGATTTAAAAAATTGTATCGGCAGATAAGGAATTTCCAGGATGCTCTTCACGGAAGCCGGTGCAATGTGTAAGGCATCCGTATAGGCCCGGTACAGGTCATTTTCCCGGTACTGGTAACGGAAAAGCTCCAGGGCGGCGGCTTCCAGTCCGTTGTCCTGCAGTGAAAAAATAGTGTCCGGTGATACCACAGTCATGTATAGCTGGCTTTAAAATCTGACAAAGTTAGGGAGAAGAATAAATCTAACGCCAGTAAGTAACAATTGGCATGAAAAAACGTTTTTAGGAAGAAGGGTAGAGATAGCTGAATATTTGTATATTTCCTAAATTAATGTAGGTTTGTTTTATGAAGAAAATTCTGTTTTTGTTCCTGGTGGCCGGATTACTTTACGCCTGTAAAAAAGATAAGATAGGTAGCAAACCTATTCTCACCTTCAAAGGATATACAGTAGACAGCGTTACCAGCAACCTGGATAAGATGACTGTTATTATGAATGTTCGCGATGGAGATGGAGATATTGAAGACACGCTGTGGATTGCTACCCGGTATAGAAATTCTGGTACGTCCGACACCCTGTATTCCGTTAAACAAATGGGCAGCATTGGCGCCAACAAAGGCAATAGCGTAAACGCCGACGTATATATCAACCTCCTGCCTACAGAGTTTAAAATATCACACCCCTTTGTTGCAGACGACAGTATTCACTTTGTAGTATTCATAAAGGATAATGCCGGTAACTTCAGCGATACCGTTGGAACCAGGGGCATTCCTTACAATGCACAATAACTAAAATATCTTACATTTACGATATTGCAGGGATTCCTTTAATAAAGGAATCCTTTTATTTTTAGTTTTACTACTCATTTCTAGCATATGGACAAATTAGAGGAATTACAGTCGAAGATAGCCGAAGCCATGTTGGGTGGCGGCGAAGTACGTATCGCTTCCCAGCATAAAAAAGGTAAACTCACCGCCCGCGAAAGGATACAACTGCTAATGGATGAAGGCTCCTTCGAAGAGCTGGATATGCTGGTAACAAACCGCAACCGGGGCCTGACCGCAGACCAGGAACAATTCCTCGGCGATGGCGTGGTAACCGGTTATGGTACTATTAATGGCCGCCTCACCTACGTATTTTCCCAGGACTTTACCGTTTACGGCGGCAGCCTCTCCGAACCCCATGCCCGTAAGATCTGTAAGATTATGGACCTGGCCATGCAAAATGGCGCCCCCATCATCGGGCTCAACGACAGCGGAGGCGCCCGCATCCAGGAAGGCGTGGTAAGCCTGGGTGGCTATGCCGATATCTTTTACCGCAATACCAGGGCTTCCGGCGTTATCCCCCAGATATCCGCCATCATGGGCCCCTGCGCCGGCGGAGCCGTATATTCCCCTGCTATCACCGACTTTATCCTCATGGTGGAACAAACCTCCTATATGTTTGTGACCGGACCTAACGTGGTAAAGACCGTTACCCATGAAGAAGTGACTTCGGAAGAACTGGGTGGCGCCCAAACCCATGCCGCCAAAAGCGGCGTAACGCACTTCGCCTGCGCCAACGAGGTGGAATGCATCCAATATGTAAAGCAACTGCTGAGCTATATCCCGCAAAACTGCGAAGAAACCGCCCCCGTATACCCTTACGAACCAGGCAATGAACGCAGGGAAGCCCTCAACACCCTGATCCCGCTGCATCCCAATCAGCCCTACGACATGAAAGAGGCGATTGAACAGATCGTGGATGAAGGCAGCTTCTTCGAAGTACATAAAGACTTTGCAGAAAACATGATCGTAGGCTTTGCCCGCATCGCCGGCAGAAGCATCGGTATCGTGGCCAACCAGCCAGCACACCTGGCCGGCGTACTCGATATACACGCCTCCGTGAAAGGCGCCCGCTTTACCCGCTTCTGCGATGCCTTCAACGTACCCCTGCTGGTGCTGGTAGATGTACCCGGCTTCCTCCCCGGCACCGACCAGGAGTGGAATGGTATCATTACCAACGGCGCCAAATTGCTGTATGCCCTCAGCGAAGCTACGGTACCCAAATTAACCGTCACCACCCGCAAAGCCTATGGCGGCGCCTACTGCGTGATGAACTCCAAACATATCGGGGCCGACCTCAACTTCGCCTTCCCCCAGGCCGAAATTGCCGTGATGGGCGCTAAAGGCGCGGTGGAAATCATCTTCAAAAAAGAAATTGATGCCGCCCCCAATCCGGAAACACGCATGAATGAACTCGTGGCCGATTATACCGAACGATTCGCGAACCCTTACCTGGCAGCAGAAAAGGGATATATCGATGAAGTCATCTCCCCGGATCAAACCAGGATCAAACTGATCAAAGCATTCAAAATGCTGGAAAATAAAGTAGTAAATATGCCGAGAAAAAAACACGGCAACATACCTTTGTAGTGGCTGGGAATCAGCGGTTGACAGTGCGCTCCACTGTCAACCGCTGATAGTTAAAAGCACACCCGTTACTATGTTTCGACAAATTTTCAACTTTATCCTCTTCACATCGATCTATATTTCGCTGTGTGCACTGCTGATGATCTGGCAAACCAATCAACTGCTGGACCTTCAATACCCGGAAAACACCTTCTATCTCTTTGTTTTCTTTTCCACCATCTGCAGCTATAACTTCCACTGGTACCTTACGCCCGGTACCTACTCCTCATCAGAAAGAATTCGCTGGGGCAACCGCCACCGTATCCTCATGCTCCTGCTCTGTGGTATAGGCGCCATCGGCTCGCTCTGGTTCTTCTGGCAACTCAGGGAACATTGGCTGGTGCTCTCCGGCAGCGCCATCCTTACTTTCCTCTACTCAGCACCCAAAGTGCCCCATGCTGCTTTCCGCTGGCTAAGCAAAATAGCCATCGGTAAAACCCTGTTCCTGACGTTTGTATGGACCTACGTTACTACCATATTACCTGCCTTGGTAGCCGGCAAGTTCCAGGTAGAAGCCCTGGTATTCCTCTCCCTCCACCGCTTCTTCCTGATTTATGCGATTTGCATTTTGTTCGATTACCGCGACCTCGAATCCGATAAAAAAGAAGGCATCCGCAGCCTCATCACCTATCTCGACGAAAAAAATCTCAACAGGCTATACTATTTCTCCCTGCTCATGGCAGCAGTATCAGCAGGACTCATGGGCCCTTTTTCTACCCTGCCCGCCATCATGACACTGATGGCGCCGGTGATAGCTACCGCCCTCATCACCCGTAAAGCCCAGCATACCGACTCCGATTACCTCTTCTATTTCGTACTCGACGGATTTATGGCACTATCTGCATTGTTATACCTGATGGGTAATCTCTAAAAAGCTATTTTCCTTACATTTGTCCGGTCTCAATCTGGAACATTATGTCTAAAAAACAGAAATCAATATTTACTAAGGAATCACTGGCATTCCTCGCCAATTACCTGAATAACCCTTCTCCGACCGGCTTTGAAAAAGAAGGACAAAAACTCTGGTTGAAATATCTTACACCTTATATCGACGAACACTTCGTAGATGCCTATGGCTCCGCGGTCGGTATTATCAATCCCAAAGCACCTTTTAAAGTAGTTATTGAAGCACATGCCGATGAAATTTCCTGGTTTGTAAACTATATCTCACCGGAAGGACTGATCTACGTCATCCGCAATGGTGGCTCCGATCAACAGATTGCTCCTTCCAAAAGAGTAAATATCCATACAGAAAAAGGCGTGGTGAAAGCCGTATTCGGCTGGCCCGCCATACATACCCGTATCCGCAGCGGCGACGGTAAAGAACCACAACCTAAAGTAGAAAATATCTTCCTCGACTGCGGCGCACGTTCCCGTAAAGAAGTAGAAGACCTGGGTATCCATGTAGGCTGTGTATGTACTTTTGAAGACGGATTTGAAGAACTGAACTACGACTACTATATCTGCCGCGCCATAGATAACCGTATCGGCGGTTTCATGATCGCAGAAGTAGCCCGCCTGCTGAAAGAAAAGAAACAGGAATTGCCTTTCGGTCTTTATATCGTCAATGCCGTACAGGAAGAAGTTGGTTTAAGAGGTGCAGAAATGATAGCCAAACGCATTAAACCCAATGTGGCCATCATTACCGACGTAACCCACGATACCACCACGCCGATGATCAATAAAAACATCGAAGGAGAAATCAAATGTGGCAATGGTCCCAGCATCACTTACGGTCCGGCGGTACACAACATCCTCCGCGACCTGATCATTAAAACAGCTAAAAAGAACGATATCCCGCATCAGCTGCACGCCGTAAGCCGCAGCACTGGCACCGATACCGACGCTTTTGCATACAGTAACGATGGCACACCTTCGGCCCTCATCAGCCTTCCACTCCGGTATATGCACACTACCGTGGAAATGGTGAAGAAAGATGATATTGAAAATACCATTCACCTTATTTATCATACCCTGCTGAATATTACGCCTAAGACGAATTTTCAGTATCTGTAAAAGCAGAAAGCGTAAAGTATAAAGCAAAAAGCTATTGTGGAGAAGAACTTAGCGAGTATTTAAAATTCGCTTTAATCGTTCTCCACAATAGCTTTTTGCTTTATATTTTATGCTTTCTGCTAATTTTTAAAGAAATCCTGTGCCCTGGTGGTCTGCTCTACCCAGGCGCCTGAATTAGGCTGCATCACATACTCGCTCAATCCCACATGCTTGGCGCCAGGCGCCCAATCGTAAGTATATCCCATCCGCGTCCAGGGATAGTGATAATCCGTAGCTGAGGTAAGCGGACGATAATAAGCAAAAATAATGTAGTTGTTAAACCAGGTGGTATAATCAGCCGATACACCGCTCACCAGCACAGAGCCGGTAGTTTTGGTGTCGATCGCAGGGTTGCCGGCCGGCCGGTACAGGCGATCAGCCTTCACCCACATGGTGGATATATGCGTATTGGTTTTGGCATTCACTGGTGGAAGTCCTAACAGCTGGCAAATACGTTGAATGGTGTCAGAACTGGCCGTAAAGGAAGGACCAATCTTGTTTTTCATCTGTTTGGGAATAAACAGCCAGGCATCCCCCCATACTGTGGTAATGGAGTCGCCGGCGGGATAACTGGAAGGATAACGCATAAAGGTGCCCATCAGCACATACGACTGTCCATTAATGGTTTTCCATTGCAAATCCGGGTTGGTGGGCGTAATGGGCCACAGCTGATCGGTAATTTCGCTGCTATCCGCCACCATGGCATCCTGCACAGCCTCGGCATACAACTGCGCTAAGCTGGGAGTAGGTGGTGGTATGGGATCATCGTTTTTTTTACAACCTGTAAAAACGAGAGTGGCCATTAAAAAGAGTGCCAGCAGCGCCTGGCCATTGAGGTGATAGTGTTTCATAGAAGTGGTTTTCTGGATAACGGTGATGAAAATATTGATTATTTCGAGCGCTGCAAGTATATGTATTTCAAGGGAATAAACAAAAAAAAGCCAAAGGCTTCAAGAACTAATCATTCACAAAATACTCCACTCCCAACTGGTAGCCTTTCAAACCCAGGCCACAGATACAGCCTACGCACTTAGGCGCAATCAGGGAGGTATGCCGGAACTCTTCCCGGGCATAAACATTGCTGATATGGATTTCCATCACCGGTGTTTTAATGCCCGCAATAGCGTCCCGGATGGCAACGGAAGTGTGCGTATAGGCGCCCGCGTTAAGCAGGATACCATCGTACGAAAAGCCCACTTCATGCAGATAGTTAACCAGCTCCCCTTCCACATTGCTTTGATAATAAGTAAAGGTGATATCGGGGAAATGTCTTTGCAGGTGCTTAAAGTACTGTTCGAAAGATTCGCTGCCGTAAATGCCTGTTTCACGCTTCCCGAGCAGGTTTAAGTTAGGCCCGTTAATAATAGCTATTTGCATGATAATGGTTATAAAATTGATGAATGCGGCTAAGATAATTAATCCTCTTTATTATCACTACCCCAGCGAAAGGTTTGTTGTTCAATACCCGCCAGGTCAATGATCCGGTCTACCACGGTGGCGGCCATTTCTTCGAGGGTGGCGGGCACGCTGTAAAAGGAAGGTGTAGCAGGGCAAATGATGCCACCGGCCATCGTTACCGCTTCCATGTTCTTAATATGTATCAGGTTATAGGGCGTTTCCCTGACCACGCAGATCAGTTTCCGCCGCTCTTTCAATACCACATCGGCTGCCCGGGTAATCAGATCGTTCGAAATGCCAGTGGCAATGCGTCCCAGCGTCCCCATAGAACAAGGGCAGATAATCATGGTATTAAACCTCCCGGAACCGGAAGCAAAAGGTGCATGGAAATCCTGTTGGGTATAAAAGCGGAAAGGCAACTGCTTATAATCTTCGTCTCTCAGTTCTGTTTCCCATACAGTCTTGGCATTTTCGGTCATTACAACGGCTACCTGGTCCAGCTGCGCCTCCGCAGCCTGTAGCTTCTGTAACAACTGTCGGGCATAGATGGAACCACTTGCCCCGGTAACTGCTACTACTATACGATGTTTCATTTGGCTATGCTGTTGATGGCACAAAGCTAGCCTATTATCCGTTACCGGGTAACAGTTCTTTGTAAAACCGAAGATTATAACCCTGCCTGGGCAGCAATTTCATCCATCAGGATGCCACTGTGACTCTCATTGTAAATGCAAACGCCATTACGGATCAGCAGTACCTGTGGAGATTCGTGAGGTACCTGGTATAGTGCAGCGATTTTATCAGATATTGGACGATAAGACAGTAAGTCCAGGTAGTAAAACGTTAACCCTGCCGGCTCACCTGCCCGTTCCAATCTCGCTTTTGCCATCGAACTGATAGAACAACGCGTGCTGTGCTTAAAAATTGCTACCGGCTGATGAGCAGATGCGGTATTGATCTCAGATAGTTGTTCCTCGCTGGTTAACGTTTTCCAATTCATTTTTTAACATGCTTTATTAGGTGCTGTCGCGTGCGTCTTCGCCATGCCTCTCATCGGACATCCTAGTTTCTGGTGCGTTGCGCAGGACGTTAAGAGCAGCGCAAAGATACAAACCATACCGGTGTAGCCCAAAATTCTTACAAAAGATTGCATACTGGGAGATTTAAAATATTATAACTAAAACGAATTTTTCACAGGAATATGATACGACAACTTTTTTAATCGTCTTTTGTGACGTTATTTTGCAAATATAGAAAATACATTAAAAAAAACAACAATGTCATTTTCGGGCGGCCCGAAAATATTCAGCGTTATGACAAAAGTACATTTTATTGCTATAGGCGGCAGCGTAATGCATCAACTGGCCATTGCGCTCAAAAATAAAGGCTACCAGGTGACCGGCAGCGACGACGAAATATTCGAACCCGCACTGTCAAACCTCCGGCTGGCAGGCATCTTGCCGGACCATACCGGCTGGGACGCCACGCGCATAACGCCCGATCTCAACGCCGTTATCCTCGGTATGCACGCCCGGGAAGACAACCCCGAACTGATTAAAGCCAGGGAATTACAACTCAAAATATACTCCTTCCCGGAATACATCTTCCAGGAAAGTAAAAATAAAACACGGGTAGCCATCGGCGGCAGCCACGGCAAAACTACCACCACCGCCATGGTCATGCATGCCCTCCAATACCAGCACCAGGCATTCGACTACCTCGTAGGCGCCAAACTGGAAGGATTTGCCCAGTCGGTAAACATTACCAACGCCCCGGTCATTGTTTGTGAAGCAGACGAATACCCCGCCTCTGCCATCGAAAAAAGACCGAAATTCCATTTCCTCCACCCGCAAATTGCCGTATTAACCGGCATTGCCTGGGATCATATTAACGTATTTCCCACCTACGAGATCTATAAAGAACAATTTGCCATATTTATACGCCAGATGGAACCCGGACAAGTACTGATTTATAACAGCACCGATGCCGAATTGTCCAAACTGGTTACCGCCACCGGGCAACACCTCACCCTGATCCCCTACGCGTTGCCAGAACACCGCATTACTAACGGGGTTACACAGGTGTCTTTCGGGGATCACCATGCTAACCTGGAAGTGTTCGGAGACCATAACCTGCTCAACCTCCACGCCGCCAAACTGGTATGCAATCAGCTGGGACTCTCCGACGAGGCGTTCCTCGCCGCTATTGCCAGCTTCAAAGGCGCGGCAAAGCGACTGGAACTTGTGGCAAAAAACGAACACTGCGTCATTTACCGCGATTTCGCCCATGCCCCCTCCAAGGTAAAAGCCACCATGGAAGCCACCCGGCACCAGTTTCCCAACCGGAAACTCATCGCTGTACTGGAACTCCATACCTATAGCAGCCTCAACGCTGACTTCCTGGAACAATACCAGGGCGCATTAGACAACGCCGATATTGCCGCCGTGTTCTATAGCAAACATGCCCTGGAAATCAAAAGAATGCCCGACCTGGCGCCTGAACTGGTAAAGCAGCGCTTTGGACGCAACGACCTCCACGTTTTCTCTGACCGGGAAAACCTGGAAACTTTCCTTCATGCCCAGCAATACCAGGACACCAACCTGCTCCTGATGAGCTCCGGCACATACGATGGACTCGATTTTGCCAAGCTGAAAGAACTTTTACCCAATTAATAAATCTCCCAATCACAAAAATATAAACATTATATAATGCCTTCTTTGCTCCTCAAAAGGCCGCTGGCCGTTATCGATCTCGAAACTACCGGTACTAACGTAGCTTCTGATCGTATCATCGAAATTGCAATCATTAAAGTATTTCCGGACAAAACTACCCAGTCCAAAGTAAAACGTATTCACCCCGGAATGCCGATCCCTGCAGGATCTACAGCAATTCATGGTATCAAGGACGAAGATGTGAAAGATGCCCCTACCTTTAAACAGGCAGCACATGAACTCAAACAATTCATGGACAATTGCGACCTCGCCGGTTACAATTCCAATCGCTTCGATATCCCCCTGCTGGTGGAAGAATTCCTCCGCGCCGGCATTGAATTCGACGTCAGCAAACGCAAATTCGTAGATGTACAACGGATTTTCCACCTCATGGAAAAACGTACCCTCGCCGCTGCCTATAAGTTCTATTGCGACAAACAACTGGAAAACGCCCACAGCGCAGAAGCCGACGCTCTGGCTACCTACGAAATACTGGAAGCCCAGCTCGGACGCTATGAACACCTGCAACAAGACGTGGATGCCCTGGCAGAATTTACCAAAGAAGAAGACTATATCGACTTCGCCAGACGCCTCGTTATGCAGGGTGGACAAGAGGTCTTCAACTTCGGGAAATACAAAGGCCGCTCTGTCAGAGAAGTACTCAAGGCCGAGCCACAGTACTACGATTGGATGATGAAAGCCGATTTCCCGCTTAATACAAAACAAAAACTGTCAGAGATCTTCCATAATATGATGTTAAAAAAAATGTAATGTTAACGCTGAAGATCATATCTTGCGGCGGAATTGAATTATTTTCGCAGTCCAAAAATATTATCTCAGGAATTGGAAAAGCTCGTTATCATTCCTACGTACAATGAAAAGGATAACATCCGGAACATCATTGACGCAGTATTTTCCTTACAGGAGAACTTTCATGTACTCATTGTGGATGACGGATCACCCGACGGTACCGGCGCTATTGTAAAGTCTTTACAACAGCAACATCCCAATGAATTATTCCTGGAAGAAAGATCCGGCAAACAAGGTTTGGGCACAGCTTATATCCATGGCTTCAAATGGGCCCTGGCTAAAGGTTACCAGTATATCTTTGAAATGGATGCCGATTTCTCGCACAATCCCAAAGACCTGGTACGCCTGTACAACGCCTGCGCCAAAGAAGGAGCAGACGTAGCTGTCGGCTCCCGCTATGTAAAAGGCGGTAAAACCGAAAACTGGCCCTGGGACCGTGCCGTACTATCTTACGGCGCATCCATCTATGTAGGTATGATCACCTGGATGCCAGTGAAAGATCCCACTGCCGGATTCGTATGCTACCGCAATACCGTGCTGGAAGCCATCAACCTCGACCAGATACAGTTCGTAGGCTACGCCTTCCAGATCGAAATGAAATTTACCGCCTGGAAACTGGGCTTCAAAATCAAGGAAGTGTCTATCACCTTCAAAGATAGGAAAGAAGGATACTCCAAAATGAGCAAAGGCATTGTGAAAGAAGGCATCCTGGGAGTACTGAAAATACAATGGCAAAGCCTCTTCCGCAACTATAAACGACGGGTGCAGAACTAACTTAATCTAATAATTTGCATTGCGTTTAGGGATTTGCTCCTTTTTATATCCAGGTATGAAAAGGAACAAATCCCTAAATACATTAAATGGGTCATGAAAAAAGCATTTCTCCAGCTACATCTCTCTGTATTTTTAGCTGGATTTACCGGTATTTTGGGAAAATTAATCACCTTAAACGAGGGATTATTAGTGTGGTACCGGCTCTTACTTACATCAGTTACTTTATACGTATTATTCCGCCTCCAGGGCACCTTTAAAAAGCTTCCCTGGAAAGATATTCTCCCCATAGGCGCCACCGGCGTAGTAGTTGCCCTCCACTGGCTGTTCTTCTATGGCAGTATCAAGTATTCCAACGTATCTATCGGCGTAATCTGCTTTTCACTCACCAGCCTCTTTACCGCCATCTTCGATCCGCTGATCAACCGGCGCCGCTTCGATGTGGCCGAAATGCTCCTTAGCCTGCTTACACTGGCAGGTATCCTCCTCATCTTTCATTTCGATACACAGTACCGCTTCGGTATCATCCTGGGCATTATTTCCGCCATGTTTGCCGCCCTGTTCACGGTGTTCAATAAACGACTCATCAAACGGTTCGATACTTCCACCATCACATTCTATGAACTGTCTACCGGCTTCGTGGTGCTAACCATGGCCCTGCCCCTGTACCTGCACTTCTCGCCCGTAAACAGCCTCCTGCCCTCCGGTATGGATTTCCTTTACCTCCTGGTACTGGCCTGGTTCTGCACCGTGCTTATGTACCTGCTGAGCATGAACGCACTGAAAAAAATATCACCATTCACCGTCAATCTTTGCTTCAACCTGGAACCTGTATACAGCATCGTAATGGCCTTTGTATTGTTTCACGAAAACAAATTCCTCAACAATGCCTTCTATGCCGGGTTAGGCTGCATCATCCTTTCCGTTGGACTGCAAATGTTGCGCGTGGCAAAAGGGAAAACAGCCGCTGATAACGTTTCTCACTAGATAATCAGGCGTATTTTCGTACATTGAGCGTTGGATTAATTACTTTAGCGCTTATGAGAAAAGCTTTTTTAGGGTTGTCCCTTCTGGGAGCAACCCTCATTACCTATGCACAACAACCTGCCAAAAAACCGCTGGACCACAACGTTTACGACAGCTGGCAAAGTATTGGCTCTAAACTGATCAGCAACAACGGACAATGGGTGGTATATACAGTTATACCACAGGAGGGAGATGGCAACCTGTTTATCTATGACCGCAAAACCGGCCAGTCGACTATCATTCCAAGAGGCAGCAGTCCTGTCATTACAGAAGATGCCCGCTACCTGGTTTGCAGCATCAAGCCGCTGTTTAAGGATACCCGGGCGGCCAAAATCAAAAAGAAAAAAGCGGCCGAAATGCCCAAAGATTCTATAGCTATCATCGCCCTCGGTCAACCCGGTATCCTGAAAATATCTTCCGTAAAATCTTTTAAAACACCGGAAAAAGGTAGCGGCATACTCGCCTACCTGCAAGATACACCCGCGGATACCAGCAAGGCCAAAGGCAATAAAAAGCCTGCCGCCAGCGACAACGACCCGGCCGACGACGACAAAGCCGGCAATGCCGGCGCTGAAAGCGGTACCCTCGTGATCCGTCAGCTGCTAACCGGCTTGCAGGACAGCGTAAAACACGTGAAAGAATACGCTTTTAGCAAACCCGGTAACCAACTACTGATAGAAACCGGCGCCGATAAAAAAGATTCCCTCTCCCGCAATGCCGTACTGCTATGGCATACCGCTACCAGGAAAGCAGATACACTCAGTCAGGGCAACACCGACTATAAACAATTTGCCTTCGACGAAAAAGGAGAGCAAGCCACCTGGGTGGCCACCGCCGATGCGGAAAAAGCCCTGCAGCCTTTTTTTAAACTCTACTACTTCAAACCCGGACAAGACAGTGCTGCGATAATTGCCGATAAAAACAGTCATGGCATCCCGGCCAACTGGGCCATCAGTCCCAATGCCTCACTGAGCTTCAGCAAAGATGGACAACACCTGTTTTTCGGTACCGCGCCCATCCTACCCGTGAAGGATACCAACCTGGTAGATTTTGAAGTAGCCAAAGTAGATATCTGGAACTATAAAGACGACTACCTGCAGCCCATGCAGCTGAAAAATGCGGACAAGGAACTGAAGAGAAGCTATGCAGCAGTATACCACCTGGCCTCCAAACAACTTACGCAGCTGGGCGGTAAAGACCTGGAAACCGTACTCTTTCCGGCAGAAGAAAACAGTACTAACGCGCTCGGCTATACGGACATTGGAGAACGTATTCCCTTGCAATGGGTAGGCCGTACCCTGAAAACCGCGTACCTCCTGGATATCAGCAAGGGCACCCGCAAAAAAATTGTAGAAAAGCTGGACGGCCAGCTGGCTATTTCTCCCAACGGAAAATATATTATCTGGTACGACCTGGTTAACAAAAACTGGTTTAGCCACAACAACGCTACCGGCGCTATTGTGAACATTAGCCAGGGAATTCCTACCAAAGTATACGATGAAGAAGACGATCATCCGGATGTACCCGAAGCCTATGGCACCGCCGGATGGCTGGCTAATGATGCCGGCCTCCTAATCTACGACCGCTACGATATCTGGAAAGTAGATCCTTCCGGTAAAGAAGCGCCTTCCAACTTCACTCAGGGACTGGGCCGTAAGGAAAAGATCCGTCTTCGCTACCTCCGGCTCAACCCTGACCTGAAGTATATCCCCGGCGGCACACCACTGGTATATTCCGCCTTCCAGGAAAACACGAAGTATAACGGCTTCTATATGCAGGATTATCCTAAGAACCGGGCTCTTAAAGCGCCTCAGCAATTGATACTCGGCCCCTATGCATATGCCGACCTGCAACAGGCTAAAACCGCCCCTGTGTTTACTTTTGTAAAAAGCCGCTATGAAATGTCGCCCGATGTGTATGCTGGTGAAGAAATAGTAAAAGCTACGCAGCTGAGTCATACCAATCCACAGCAACAAAGCTATAACTGGGGCTCCGCTTCCCTGTACAAGTGGACCACCTTCAGTGGTAAGCCTGCAGAAGGCATTCTCTACAAACCGGAAAACTTCGACAGTACTAAAAAATACCCGGTGATCTTTTATTTCTATGAGAAGCTAACCGATGGATTGTACAGCTACCAGGCCCCTGCTCCCACGCCTTCCCGCCTGAATATCTCCTTCTTTGTAAGCCGCGGTTACCTGGTGTTTGCGCCGGATATCAGCTATGAAGATGGATATCCAGGTAAAAGCGCCTACGATTACATTGTAAGCGCGGCGGAAAACCTGGCTAAACAGCCCTGGGCCGACGGCAAAAACATGGGTATACAGGGACAAAGCTGGGGTGGCTACCAGGTAGCTTACCTGGTTACACAAACCAACCTGTTTAAAGCTGCATGGGCGGGCGCGCCAGTGGCCAACATGACCAGCGCTTATGGCGGCATCCGCTGGGAAAGCGGGATGAACAGGCAGTTTCAATATGAACATTCCCAGAGCCGTATCGGTGCCACTTTATGGGATAAAACAGCACTATACCTGGAAAACTCCCCGCTGTTTAGCCTTCCACGCGTTACCACGCCAATCGCGATTATGGCAAATGATGCCGATGGGGCCGTACCCTGGTACCAGGGCATTGAGCTGTTTACCGGCTTACGCCGTTTAGGCAAGCCTGTTTGGCTACTCAACTATAACAACGAAGCACATAACCTGGTACAACGCCAAAACCGTAAAGATATACAGCGCCGCGAGCAGCAATTTTTCGACCACTTCCTCCAGGGGGCGCCCCCTCCACAATGGTTGGAAAGCGGTGTACCTGCTACCGAAAAAGGAATTAACTGGGGCTGGGAGCTAAAGTAGGAGCGTAAAGCAGAAAGCAAAAAGCTATTGTGGAGAATGATTAAAGCGAATTTTAAATACTCGCTAAGTTCTTCTCCACAATAGCTTTTTGCTTTCTGCTTTACGCTTTCTACCATAAAAACATTTTTTAATATAAACTATTTAACATATATTTACAACAACATCGCCACTTTAGCGTATGGTGTGACTTGCAGCGATAGCGATATCCTTAAACACACTTCATTATTGTACCTATGAACTTCCATATCTGTCATCCTGCGGATGCACTTCGTCCTTTTGTAAAGCAATATTATTTCTGGGAAGATGATACCCGTGGTATTATCCAGCTCCCACAGAATTTATTTGCCCTGGGTGATCAGTACATGGTATTTATCCTGGAGGGTAAAGCTGAAATCAAACCTACCAACCACAAGGCATTTATACTGCCTGCCAATGCGGTGCTGGGGCACCTCACCTGCGCTTGTCAGCTACAGGTACAGGGACCAGTAAAAGTGGCCGTAGTACAGTTAAATGCATATGGGTGTTACCGTTTACTGGGATTGGAAGTAGCAGGTTTCACCAACTATTACCGCAACCTGGCCATGACAGGGCAACCTGAGTGGCAGATACTATCGGCTGCTTTAAAGCAGGTAACGGATCCAGGGGAGATAGAATCCCTGCTGGACGAAGCCTGTATCAAAGCCCTGGCTGCACGCAACTGCACCCTCCGGCAAGTAGATGATATGGTAGATTATATGCTGATTATGCAGGGCAATGTCAGCGTGGAAGAGCTCTCTACCCGCTATCACCTCTCCCGCCCCACGCTGGAGCGCATCTTCAGTGCTATCGTAGGTATTCCTCCGCAATTATATGCCCGTATGATCCGGTATAAAACGGCCCTTAGTGCGCTACGGCAGCTCAACCTGCCCGAATGGCAATCACCGGTGGCTACTACCGCCTACTATAACCAGTCGATGTTTATACAAGACTATCTGCAGTTTAATCACCAGGCGCCTTCTTACTTTGGTGCTGCCACCATTGCACACCTGCCTGTGGCTGGCCTGCACCAGGTAGCTGTTGCCAGTTAAGCCGGAACCAATAGAAAATATTCCCGTATTTTAGTGCATACAACATCCACTGAAATATGGAAACCATTGAAATACACGAAGGCGAATATACCTTGTCTACCGACCGGTCCAGGCTGGATATCAACGCTATACATGATTATTTGTCGCGCGAATCCTATTGGTCGCAAAACATTCCATTTGATATTGTAGAGCAATCGGTTGAAAACTCCATACCATTTGGCGTATATCATGGTCAACAACAAATAGGTTTTGCCAGGGTCATTACCGATCATGCATTATTTGGCTACCTGGCAGATGTATATATACTAACGCCGCACCGCGGCAAAGGATTGTCAAAACTACTGATGCGCACCATCATGGACCACCCTGTTATAAAGGGCCTGCGACGGCTGTTGCTGATTACTTCCGATGCCCACGGCCTGTACCGGCAGTTTGGGTTTACTGAAATTCCCAACCCGGAAAAATACATGCAGGTACATATCGCTGATCTCTATACTAAAAAAGAGTAGCGCCCCTGCTTTTCATTAATCAACCACAACAGGCATCCATGCAATATTCTGCCGCCCATTGGCGTAAACAACTGAAGTTACAATCACATGTGGAAGGCGGCGCCTTCCGCGAAACCTATCGTTCTGATTGGGTATTGGATATGACTACCCTGCCTGCGGGCATGAGTGGTAACCGAAACGCATCTACCTGTATCTATTTCCTGCTGGAAGCGGGCGAATTTTCCGCTTTTCACCGTATTGCCGCCGATGAAATCTGGCATTTTTACGATGGTCATACGCTTACCATCTATGAAATAGCCCCTGGAGGCCGACTGCTGGTACATAAACTGGGACGCGATATTGCTAACGGTGAAAATCTACAGGTCATTATCACCGCCGGCAACTGGTTTGCCTCTCGGGTAGAAGTTCCCGGGGGATATGCCCTCACCGGGTGTACCGTAGCCCCGGGCTTCGACTTCGCCGACTTTGAACTGGCAGAAAAAGCGCCGCTGCAAGCAGCCTACCCTGCACACGCTTCCCTGATCGACAGTTTGACCAGGTAACGGTAACGGACATACGCCATTAGCTACCCGCTTTTTACTAAATTGCAGTCATGAAAAAAATTATTTACCTCGTCACTTTGGTACTCATCGTTGTGCTGGTTTTCTGGCTGGGCAAACGCTTTGGCAGCACGGATATGAGCCAGCAGGTAATTTCCAACAGCACTATTGTAAAAGAGATCGCAGAACTGGCCAGCCTGGATGTGCAGGGCTCCGCCAGCATCAAAAGAAGCAATATTGAGGAAAGTGGCGACTGGACGGATAACCTGAAAAAAGCATTCCTGGAAAATACAGTCTGGGTGACGGTTCCCTATGAGGCAAAATATGGTATTAACATCGATGATAAATCCTTTAAAGTACAACTCACCGAAAAGAAAATTACCATTCACCTGCCGGCGCCCCGCCTATTGAGCTACGAACTGAAAATGGATCGCATGGAAACCGCCAACCGCAAAGGTTGGCTGCTCGCCCAAAACGATGAAACCTATACCGATGTACAGAAAAAGCTGTATCAAACTTCCCGCGGGCAACTGGAAAACAATGCCCTGTATATCCAGCAGTCGAAAGAAAAAATAAAGAAGATACTGGAACAGTATTATGCACCATTCCTGAAAAATCATACCCTGGAAATTGTGTATGATGGCGATACCAAAGCCCCTACCCTGAATTAGGCAGCCTGACCCGCGATATATTTTACCAGGCTTCGCTTGGCAATGGGTAGCAAAGTTTCGTCTATCGGCACCACCAGCGGCGTTTCTATGCAATAAACCGCCGGGTTGGGCAGTGCATTCCGTTCCCGGATCAACGTGGTTTTTATATGCCCAATGGTATTTACCAGGTCTTTCCGGTATTCCTGTACATACTGGGTATGAATACCCCGGAATTTTTCATCGTGACGTTCAAAAATCGTTAACCGGTAAGTATATACGAGCGTGTTATTACATTTGCCGTCACACAGCAACAGATAGCCTTCCCCCGTATCCAGCGGGACTAATCCTACCGGGAAAATATTGAGTTTTTCTTCTACGTACTCGTAAATTTCTGTCCCTTCTTTAATTGTGCTATTGAGCTGTGGCAGGGAATATTGAATAATATTCTCCAACTCGGCCATTAACTCATCATCCGCAATCAGTTGTTCGTACAGCAACTCCAGTTTCTGCAAATTTACCGCAGTAAGACGCTTGGGAAACTGCTGCTGCAAAAACTGCTTGTTGTCACGGAAAGCCACCAGGTTGTTGTAATGAAAGATAATGTCTGACAGCTGGGGGTACAGCTTGCTCTGGGTAAAGTAATGGTTGATATCCTGCAGGTAAGCAAGCAAAGTATATTTCTTCAGTTCAAAATCGATATACCCGTCTGCAAACCAGGTTTCACTTAACGCTCCCATATGAATTAAATTTAATGGATCTTATCCTGAATTTACGAAAAAAACCGGTAAAAAGGAGGGTTTTGCGGGTATAAAGGGGCATTTTAAATAATATTTCTATGTTGGGAAAACTGTTTACTACAAAGGATCTTGTATCATAGTGCAATGATAAAAGCATAGATAATACCAAAAAAAATTTAATGCTAACTTTTTTATTAGACTAATTTTCATAACTTCAAGTATATTATTTCATTTTTTTAATTTCAGTTATCATGAACATTTACGTAGCCAACCTGCACTACAGGTTGACCGATGAGGATCTCCATCAGATTTTCAGTGATTTTGGAGAGGTTACCTCCGCTAAGGTTATCAAAGACCACGAAACTGGCCGCTCACGTGGATTCGGTTTTGTGGAAATGCCTAATCAGGAAGAAGGGGCAAAGGCTATGGATAGTTTGAACGGAAGCGA
Source organism: Chitinophaga sp. Ak27 (assembly GCF_012726295.1). GTDB lineage: Bacteria > Bacteroidota > Bacteroidia > Chitinophagales > Chitinophagaceae > Chitinophaga. The sequence goes on from NZ_JABAOB010000001.1 coordinate 1,670,144, forward strand.
AATCGAAGGAAAACAATTGATGGTAAACGAAGCAAGACCTAAACAACCGAATAATAATTTCAAAGGTGGCGGTGGCAACCGCGGCGGAGGAGGATATGGTTCCCGCGACCGTCGTTATTAATAAATAATCTCCCTTTATTCGGCACAAAGGAACTGAAAAGGCGCCCTTTCAATGGGGCGCTCTTTTTATGCCCGGAAGGGTATAAAGCATAAAGCACAAAGCTATTGTAGCGAATGACCGGGGCGAGTAATTATTACCCGCTTAGATCATTCGCTACAATAGCTTTGTGCTTTATGCTTTTCGCTTTTCTACAGCGCTCTCTTAGGATCAAAACTTTCCAGTTCCTGGGCTACAGCCGTCAGGAAAGTAGCGCCTAGGGAGCCGTCTACGATACGGTGATCGTAAGACATAGACAGGTACATCATATGGCGGATACCAATGGTATCTCCATCTTCTGTTTCTATTACCACCGGGCGTTTCTTGATAGCGCCCACCGCCAGGATAGCTACCTGGGGCTGGTTAATAATAGGCGTTCCCATCAAGCTTCCAAAAGTACCTACGTTGGTCAGCGTGAAAGTACCGCTTTGCGTATCTTCCGGCTTCAGCTTATTCTGACGGGCCGCATTGGCCAGGGTATTTACCTGCTTGGTCAGCCCTACCAGGTTCAGCATATCTGAATTTTTGATCACTGGCACGATCAGGTTCCCGGAAGGCAATGCAGTCGCCATGCCTATGTTAATATCTTTCTTGATAATGATCTTATCGCCGTCCAGGGAGCAGTTGATCAGCGGGAAACGCTTGATACACTTCACGATGGCTTCTATAAAAAGGGGTGTAAAAGTGAGCTTCTCCCCTTCACGTTTCTCGAAATCACCTTTCACGCGTTCGCGCCATTTCACGAGGTTAGTAACATCTGCTTCTGCAAAGCTGGTCACATGCGGACTTGTTTGCTTGCTCATTACCATGTGGTTGGCAATCAGCTTGCGCATGCGGTCCATTTCAATGATTTCCACGTTGCCGTTATAGGTAGGAGAGGCTACGGTGGTATTGGTTACTACGGCAGCACGGGTAGCCACAGGAGCCGGAGTAGACACCGGTTCCGGTGTTACATCGGGGATCACCCTGCCTTCCCGGCGGTCTGCCACATATTGTAAAATATCTTTTTTGGTAACACGGCCATCATTACCGGAGCCGGGAATCTTTTCCAGGTCGGCAAAACTAACTCCTTCCTGCTGTGCGATAGTCAGCACCAAAGGAGAGTAAAATTTGGCGCCCCCACTGGAAACGGGCGCAGGTGCAGTAGTTGCTGCTGCCACCGCAGGTACAGGCGCTGAAGTAAACTTCGGTTCCGCTGCCGGAGCTGCAGGTGCCGCCGGGGCTGCCGGAGCTGCGGCATCAGCATTGGTGTTGATCCGCGCAATGATAGTACCCACTGGCACTACATCGTTTTCAGCGAAAAGCACTTCTGTGATCGTTCCTTCTCCCGTGGAAGGAACCTCGCTATCCACTTTATCGGTGGCAATTTCAAGTACGGTTTCATCTACTTTTACGTGATCGCCGACCTTTTTATGCCAACGAAGGATGGTGGCTTCCATGATGCTTTCACCCATTTTTGGCATTACCAATTCTATAATGGCCATAAGATTGATTTTTGCTTTAGTGCGCAACAAAAATAAGGGAATTGTACCAATTCAAACCAGGGCATTATCCCTTTTGCAGAATGAGTTTGCGCAACTCATTCAGTGCATAAACGGCCGTCATTTGAGTGTTCCGCTCCCGGTCGTATCTCAGCTGATGCTTTACCGTTACCACCCGGCCATCGGCCGCCGCAACGGCAATCCAAACAGTGCCCACTGGCTTCTCCGGCGTGCCCCCATCGGGGCCCATAATACCGGATACGGCAATGGCATAATCCGTTTGCAACAACGCTAACGCACCGGTCACCATTTCCCGCACCACCGCCTCGCTCACCGCTCCATGTACCTGTAAGGTGGCAGGCTTTACACCTAACAGCTTCACTTTCATTTCGTTGGCATACACTACGGCACTGCCCTTAAAGTAGGCAGAGCTGCCCGGTACCGACGTTATCCAATGCGCGATCAGTCCACCGGTACAACTTTCCGCTGTACCCACCGACTGCCCCCTTTCTTTCAATAACTGCCCCAATACCTCGCCTATCGTAATATCCTGGTCAGCTACAGTAATGTCTGCCAGCAATGCTTTTAGTTCATGAAATAAGGTACTCACTTCTGCCGCCACCGATACTTTATCCAGGCCGAAAGCGGTTAATCGCAACTTCAACAGGCTGTAGCTAGGCAGGTAAGCCAGCTTCACATGCGGCGGCAATTTCGCTTCAAAAGCCACCAGCCGCTCCGCGATAAAAGATTCACCCATCCCGGAAGTAATCAGCGTTTGGTGTACCACCGCCGGCGTTTTAAAATGCTCCCCCAGCATCGGCAATACATCGTGCTCCATGATCCCCTGCATTTCATGCGGTACACCGGGCATAGATACATAGATCTTCCCCTCCTTCTCAAACCACATCCCCGGTGCAGTACCCCGCCTGTTCCGGATCACCGTACACGATGCCGGCACCATGCTCTGGTCTAAATTACGCTGCAGCAGAGGTAATCCCCGGCTTTCAAAAATATGCAGCACATTTTCCAGGGCGCCTTGATCCTGCACCAGGTGCGTGTTGAAATACTCACACAAAGTTGGCTTGGTAATATCATCAGCGGTAGGCCCCAGCCCACCGGTAATTAACACAATATCCGATACGGCCGCCTCGCGGGCCATCGTGTCCAGTATATCCTCTCGGATATCCCCAATGGCTACACGCCGGTGTACCCATATCCCCATGGCATTTAACTGCTGCGCTATCCAGGCCGAATTGGTATCAATTGTCTGTCCTATCAGCAACTCATCGCCAATGGTAATGATACTCGTGGTGATCTTATCCATGATACTAATGACTGGTTTCTTGAAAGAATGGTGCTAATCGTTTCTTCAGCTCCTCCGGTAAACCGGCTTTCTGCTTGGTTTTCACATCGATAAATACCAGCGTGGTAACCCCGACATTCAATAACTCGTTCCGCTCATTATACAACTCACTGTGAAACTGTATCTTAGAACTCTTGGGCATTTCCCGGAGTGTAGTCTTCACCGTTATAAGGTCGTCATAAAACGCCGGACGCAGGTACTTTACATTCAACTCCGCCACGGGCATAATCACTCCCTGCTCCTCCAGCTCACGATAGGTAAATCCCAGCTCCCGGATGGCTTCTGCCCTTCCTACCTCATAATACAGGCCATAGTTACCGTAATAAAGATATCCCATCTGGTCTGTTTCCCCATAACGTACCCTGATCGTTGTAATACTGCTAAACATGGTTCCTTACTATTTTATACCCAAACGTTTACTCGAAAATTTTATTTACCAATAGCCCCATCCAGCGAAAACATACCGGGACCCGTAAACAGCAATGTTACGAAGGCTCCCAGAAAAATAATAGGCAATTCTTTTTCGGAAATGGCATCTTTGGCATGAATCATAAAAATAATTACGCTCATACAGATGATCAGCGGTATGGTGGCCAGTCTGGTCAACAATCCCATGATCAGCAACACCCCACAAAATACCTCTGCAAACACCGTCATGGCCAGTGAATATTTATGCCCAACTCCCAATGGATCCGGAAAAGAATTCATTTTGGCAGTAAAATTGATCAGCTTGGGCCATCCGTGCAATAAAATCAGTCCTCCGGAAAGCACCCGGAGCACCAGCATGGAAAAACTAACGGCGCCATTTGTATAGCCGGTCGAGAGCAGTTTTCTCATAGTAGGTAAGGTTTTTGTGCCTGTAATTTATTTTTCGCAAGATAAATGAATACACTTTGCCCCGCTTCCGGAGTTATCCACATTGTTGGAAACCCGATGGGAAAAGAAAGGATATAACTTTTATATTTGGCTCGCAAAGGAAACCTGTGGGAAATATTTTACCAGAAGAATCGTTTTAAACGCATATTCAAGACATAACAGCTATAGCATGCAATTTATAAGAAAAGTTTTTATTCCCGGACATCTGTACTTATCTATCCTGGCGTTTGCCGGTGCGGGTTTGGCGGGGATGCCTGCTGCACAGGCACAGCAAACACGCGTATATACAGACCCGGAAAAAGTATTCAAGGACGCACAGCAATATTTCCAACAAGAGAAATATGCCGTGTCCATGCAGCTTTTCAAGCAAACTATCGATAACATCGACTACTTTCACGAAACCAACCGTGACCTGGTTAAAGCAGATGCCTTCTATTATTATACCATCTGCACCCTGAAACTGCAACAGGACAACGCAGAAAAACAGGCGCTGGAATTCCTGAAATTAGCCAACAACAATGCCCGTGAAGAACTGGTCAGCTACCAGCTGGCTAAATACTACTTCCGCCAGAATAAACTCAAAGAGGCCATTCCCCTCTACGAAAAAGCCAATATCGAAAATCTCTCCAACGCAGAAATCGCAGAAGCTAAATTCGAACTGGCCTATTGCTATTTCAACCTGAAAGACTTCGACAAAGCCCAGCCCCTGTTTGCTTCCATCAAAGAGGTACCGGGCAAATACAGCATTCCTGCCAACTACTACTATGGCTTCATCTGTTACTATAAACACCAGTACAGCGAAGCCCTCAGCAGCTTCCAGAAAGTAGTGAACGAACCTAAATACAGCAACGTAGTACCTTACTATATTGCTGAAATTTACTACTTCCAGGGCAAAACAGACCAGCTGATTGCCTATACAGAACCACTGTTGCAAAAAGGCGGACAATATTACGAAGCCGAACTGAAACAACTGCTGGGTAAAGCATACTTCGAAAAAAAGGAGTACAAAAAAGCACTCCCTTACCTGCAGGACTTCCAGGACAACGCAGACGAAGTAAGAAATGAAGACATCTACCAACTGTCTTACGCCTACTATCAAACCAATAACCTGACGAAAGCAATCAGCGGCTTTAAACAGCTGAGTAGCTCGAAAGACTCACTTGGACAGAACTCTATGTACCTGCTGGGCGATTGCTATCTCCGCACCGGTCAGAAAGCAAATGCCCGCAATGCCTTTGCCTTCTGCGCCAACAACAGCTCCAATGCTGCCCAACAGGAAATTTCCCGATTTAACTATGGTAAATTGTCCTATGAACTGGGATATCCCGATGCGGCCCTTAATGAGCTCACCCAGTTCGTTAAAACATATCCACAATCGGCCTACAACAAGGAAGCCAGGGAAATACTCGTGAACCTGTTCATGAACAGCAACAACTACAAAGATGGTTTAGCTACCATTGAGATGATTCCCGATAAAAATCCTACGGTGCTGAAAGCCTACCAGAAAGTAGCCTATGGACGCGCCACCCAGCTGATCAACGATCAACAACTGGCTGAAGCCGACCGCCTGCTGGACATCGCCATCAGCCAGCCTTATGATCCACAAATCAAACAACTGGCGCACTTCTGGAAAGCAGAAATTGCCCTCCGCCAAAATAAAACAGAACCGGCCATCACTAACCTGAACGCCTATCTGAGCAATACCGCGCCTGTATCCGGCGAAGCCAATGCACAAACAGCCAGCTACAACCTCGGTTATAGCCTCCTGAAACAAAATAAATACACAGAAGCACTGCCTTACTTTGAATCAGCTCAGAAAAGCAGCGGCCCGAATGCCGCACGCATTGCCACCGACGCCGCCCTCCGCAGCGCCGATTGCTACTATATGCTCCGCCAATTCCCTAAGGCACTTTCGCTCTACGACCGGATCATCAGCAATAATGAACCCGGCGCCGACTACGCCACTTACCAGAAAGCGGTAATCCTCGGCCTGCAGGGCAAACAAAGTGAGAAACTGGCACTGCTCAAACAACTGGGCAACAAGTTCCCCAGCTCCGGCTTTAATAACGAAACAGATATAGAAATAGCCAATACCTATCTCTCCCAGGAAAAATATACAGAAGCGATTCCCTTCCTGGAAAATGTATTGCAAAAACAACCCAACGGTCCCAACGCCCCCAGAGCGCTGCTGAAGCTGGGATTGAGCTATTACAATAAAGACAACGACAGCAAGGCAATGTCCTACTACCGCCAGGTAGTGGAAAAATTCCCCGGATCTCCGGAAGCAAATGAAGCGCTGCAAAGCATCAAATCTATCTATGTAAGCCAGGGTAAAACAGACGACTATGTAGCCTTCCTGAAAGCCAACGGCAGAACAGTTACCGCCTCCGCGGAAGATTCCATCTCCTACGCAGCTGCAGAAGCAAGATTCACGGCCAACGACTGCGCAGGCGCTACAGCAGGTTTCAATAGCTATATCCAGAAGTATCCTAACGGACAATTTATTTTACCAGCTTACTTCTATAAAGCTGAATGCGCCTATAACAACAAAGACTATACGGCTGCACTGCCTGCCTACGAATTTGTGTTATCACGCAACAACAGCCTGTATGCAGAAAGATCTGCACTCCAGGCCGCCAATATCAACTTCTACCAGGTTAAAAATTATGATAAGGCGCGGAACTACTACCTGCAACTGCAAGATCTGGCCACCAGCAAGGAAAACAGCCTCGCCGCCACCAGGGGATTACTCCGCAGTAACTACCAGCTGAAACGCTGGGATGAAGTATCCAACTACGCCGAAATGTTGCTGGCTGCCGCCAACATCAGTACAGACGACCAGATCATTGCCCACTTCTATCGCGGTAAAGCGGTACAACAGGCAAAGGACTATGCTGCCGCTATCACCGAATTCAAAACGGTAGCCAACATGACCAAGTCTGAAACTGGCGCGGAAGCCCGCTATAGTATCGCCGATTGCTACCTGCAACAAAATGAACTGGATGCCGCTGAGAAAGCCGGTTTTGATGTGATTAAAAATACGCCCTCCTACGAATACTGGGTGGCTAAATCATATATCCTGCTGGGTGATGTATATGCCCGTCAGCAAGACTTTTTCAACGCTAAAGCCACTTACCAGAGTATTGTTACCAACAGTACCATTCCTGAACTGAAACAGGAAGCAAAAGATAAGCTGGCCAAAGTGGAAGCAGAAGAAAAAGCAGCGGGTAAGAAACCGAAGAAATAACATTTAAGCGCAACAAAGCATGAACATTCCAACAACATATAGTAAACGTACTTTCATCATCTCCACGCTGGGATTAGCCGGATTGTTGTCGTCGCAACAGGTCCTGGCCCAGGAACCGCTGAAGCAGGAAACGATCGACATCATTTCCACTAACCAGCCTAAACTGCGCGATGCCTATAAACTCAATCTCACAGCTTCCCTGCCAGGCATTGATACCAGCAGACCGTCGCTGAAATACCAGATACCGGCACTGAACCTGAACTTCATGTACCAGGCCATGCCCCTGAAACCGCTTGCACTGGGAAAAGATTCGCTCTCCTATCTCCAGAATAATTTTGTGAAACTGGGCTATGGCAACTATAAAACGCCTTATGTACAGGCAGGATTCGGAAGCGGCAGGCAAAACCTCTATAACTACGGCCTGTATGTAAACTATACCGGCTCCAAAGGAAAAGAGATTCCCGACCAGGATTACAGCAACCTCAACGTGCTGGCAGCCGGTACTTATCTGGCGCCCAAACTCCGCTTCGACGGAAGCATAGGATACGACCGCAATACCGTGCATTATTATGGCTATGGACACGATACGGCCAACTATAAAAAGAAAGATATAGAGCAAACGTTCAACCAGGTAACCGCTTCTGTAGGCATGCAGAACCGCCCACAGAACGATTGGGCCTTTACTTTTCAACCTACAGTGAAGTTTATCCTGTTTAACGACTCCTATAAGCGCACCGAAAATACTTTCCTGCTGAAAGTACCTGTGAAAAAACAAGTATTTGAAGATATCTATGTTGGCGTAGAAGGCGTATTCGATTTGTCGACCTACAAAGAAGACAACAACCGCGCTATCAACAACAACATTGCGGCCATCCACCCTGCAGTAGACATCATCAAGCCGGGCTTTGTACTCCATGCCGGCGTAAACCCTACCTGGTCTGACAGCAAGTTTTACCTGTTGCCCGACATCGTGAATGAGTCGCACCTGATCCGCAAAAAACTGATCCTGAGTAGTGGATGGATCTCTTACTTTGAAAAGAATTCTTACCGTAACCTGGCCAACAAAAATCCATTCCTGGCCGGATTACCCGGAGAAATGCTGAATACCCGCGTGGAAGAAAAATATACCGGTATCAAAGGTACGCTGGGCAGCCATTTCAACTATAACACCAAATTCGCTTCCGTTACCTGGTACAACCTGCCGCTGTTTGTAAACGATAGCGCCGATACCAAAAAATTCACTACCCGCAACGAAACAATGCTGCGCGCTTTTCAACTGCACGGCGAAATCGGGTATATCGAAGAAGAGAAATTCCAGGCAAGGGTAAGCTTCGACTGGTATAATTATAACAAGCAGGAAACAGAAGTACAACCCTGGCACCTGCCTGCATTCCAGGGCGACTTGTATGTACAATACACCCTCGCTAAAAAACTACACCTGAATGCAGACCTCTTTGCGCTGAGCGGCAGCTATTATCAGCTCCCGAACAAAGATTTCGGTAAAACCAAGGGTGCCTGGGACCTCAATGCCGGCGCCTCTTATGATATCAGTAAAAACTTTGGCTTGTGGGTGAATGCCAATAATATCTTTAATTCACATTATCAACGTTATTACCTCTATCCAACTTATGGTTTCAATATTGTGGGTGGGGTGCTAATAAAGTTTTAACTTAGCTATCAGCCGTTGGCTTTTAGCTAAACAAAAATGCAGCGGACATACACTTCGCTGCATTTTTGTTTAAGCGAATAGCCAAATACACCAATGATTCTTAACAGCCTTAAGCTGCCCGACATATCGGTAGCTTAAGGCCCAAAGCGAAGCACTATAATGATCCTTCAGCAATACATACACGAAGTGCTGTTTAAACAACGGGTTTGCGTAGTACCCCACCTGGGCACCTTTTCCGTACAACATTTCCCGGCACACTACAATACCGGCACACAAACGTTGACGCCTCCCCGTGAACAGGTAATGTTTACGCAACAGTGGCAAGATGACGGTTCCTGCCTGGAATGGATTGCCCTGAAGGAAAACCTGGTACCTGCTGTGGCCCAGCGTAAGCTTGAAAAATACCTGGAAGAGCTGAAAGCCAGCCTGCAGTCAGGCACTCCCCTGGTACTACCCGGGATAGGTCAGCTCCAGGGCGACTTTGCCGGCAATATTCATTTCCATGCGGAAGAATTACCAATATCCCGCGATACGCTCGATATTGTGCCATTGTCGCGTCCCGATCAGAAATCGGCGCCGCCGCCATCATCTCTACCTGAGCCACCGGTATCTGCTACAGAACCTATCATGACTCCGGAAGTGGAGGAAACACTGGAAGCATTAACGGAAGAAAGTGGATTTAAATGGTGGTGGGCCGCTATTCCTGCTGCCGCTCTCATCATAGGCATAGCGGTATGGTGGTACGTTTCGGGCATATCGCCCGCTGTTTCGTCGTCGGCCCCTTCTACCAATGCCGATACCGTTACCCTTAAGCAACCGGTAGCTCCTGCAGTAGATTCAGCACAACAGGCCATAGCTGATTCTATAGCCAATGCCAGTAAGGAAATCACCTATTATGCAGTGATAGATAAATACAAGGACAGCAGCAACGCCGTATCTAACCAGAAACGGCAGCGCGCTTGGAGAAAACTGGAGTTGGTGATCTATAAAAAAGATGGCATGTTCAAACTGGCGTTGCCATTGCATTCTGTTGCAGCCGATACTACGCAGCAACTCAATAAAGTAAAAGAAACATTTAACAGGGCCTACCTGGAGTTCCCATAATCAGGGTTTCATTTCTCCGGCCACTATTTCCAGCCCCTCTGCGAAAGTACGGGGCTGGTATCCCAGCTCTTTTTCCGCCTTATCAATAAGTAATCCCGTTTTTGTTGGCCGGGCAGCCGGCTGGGCCAGGGTTTTGGCGCTGATCTTTTCCACCAGGGAGGTGTCTAGCTTGAAGAATTCGGCCGTTTTTATAGCCATATCATAAGGAGTCAAAATTTCATTTCCGGAAATATTGAAGATACCGGTGGCTTTCTTATTTGCAATCAGCAAACAACCTTTAGCCAAGTCATGACACAACGTAGGCGTACGCCACTGGTCATCTACTACCTTCACTTTCTTGCCCTGCTGTAAATTATTTTTCACCCAGGTAATCATGTTATTGCGATGCGGGTCAGCTACTACGCCATATACCAGCACCGTACGTACAATCGCCCATTGCAGTTTGCTGTTTACCACCAAACGCTCTGCCGCTACTTTACTGGTACCATAATAGTTAATAGGATTTACCGTAGCATCTTCCCCATAGGGCCCCTGCAAACCATCGAACACAAAATCGGTAGATAAAAACAGGAAGAAGGCATTACAGCTTTCTGCCGCATGCACCAGGTAACGGGTAGCGCCAACATTAGTATCCCAGCAGGCGTCTTTGTTTTTCTCACAGTCGTCTACCTGCGACATAGCGCCGCCATGAATAATAATATCCGGCTGATGCTTTTCCACCAGCTGCTTTACGCTGCCGGCATCCCGGAGATTCACCGCCTCATAGGTGTATTTATCCCGCAAAGGAAAACGATTCGGGCCCCTGCCGGTTGCTATCACGTCATATTTTCCATCTTGCAGAAAAAGTGGGATCAAATGCTGTCCCAATAATCCGTTACTTCCAGTTATAAGTACCTTCATGTTCGTTTAGGGTATTTTTAAAGATAAGGAAAAAAGCAGAAAGCATAAAGCAGAAAGCAAAAAGCTATTGTGGAGAAGAACTTAGCGAGTATTGAATAATTCGCTTTAATCCCTCTCCACAATAGCTTTTTGCTTTCTGCTTTAAGCTTTCCGCTCTTCCTTACTTCGGTTGCATCCCCAAATTAAACATCGTAAAGGCCCATACATCCGTGGCTTCATCGATCAGTTTGGAGGTGGGTTTACCCGCTCCATGTCCTGCCTGTGTTTCAATACGGATGAGTGTTGGGTTGGGTCCTGCATTAGCTGCCTGCAGGGTAGCCGCAAACTTGAAAGAGTGTGCAGGTACCACCCGGTCGTCATGATCTGCCGTGGTCACCAATGTAGCGGGATATGATGTTCCTGGCTTCAGGTTATGCAGCGGCGAATATTTCAGCAGGTAAGGGAACTGGTCAGCATGGTCGCTGCTGCCATATTCTACCGCCCAGGCCCAGCCAATGGTGAACTTCTGGAAACGCAGCATATCCATTACGCCCACTGCCGGTAAAGCCACCTTAAATAAATCCGGACGCTGAGTCATACAGGCGCCTATCAGCAAGCCGCCGTTAGAACCGCCACGGATAGCGATCTTCGAGCTATTAGTATATTTAGCCTGTACCAGGTATTCCGCTGCGCCGATAAAGTCGTTGAACACATTTTGCTTCTTATCGAGCATGCCGGCTTTATGCCAGGCTTCTCCATATTCACTGCCGCCTCTCAGTACTACTACCGCATATATACCTCCCTGTTCCATGAAATAGAGGTTGGATACGCCAAAACCAGGCGTCATCGGGATGTTAAAACCGCCATAACCATAAATCAGCACGGGGTTGTTGCCGTTGAGCTGTATACCTTTCTTATAAGAGAGGAACATCGGCACGCTGGTGCCGTCCGCACTTTTGAAAAATACCTGTTTGGTTTCGTAGTCGGCAGGTGTAAATTTCACATCCGGTTTGCTATATAAACTGGAAGCGCCGCTGGCGATATCATATTTATATACAGCCGGCGGCGTTACAAAGGAGGTATACGTATAGAAGAACTCCTTATCTTCTTTCTTGCCTCCAAATCCGCTGGCAGTACCGATGCCGGGCAGCTTTACCTCATGTTCATATTTTCCTTTATAGTCATATTGATACACCCGGGTAGCAGCGTCCTTCAGGTAAGACAGGAACATTTTGCCATTGGCGATACTTACACCTTCCAGCGCTTCTTTCTTTTCCGGTACAATCACTTTCCAGTTGGTGAGTTCGGGATGCAGGGGATCAATCAGCACCACCTTGTAGTTGGGCGCATCATGGTTGGTGCGCACCAGTAATTTGTCGCCATCATTGTCGATAACATCGGGTTCATAATCAAAACCTTTTATCAACAGGGCAAAATCAGTTTGTGCCTGGTTTTGCAGATCGCGGTACCAGAGCTCCCGGCCAGAGGTACCTTCGGAGGTAGACAGGATCAGGAAGCGTTCATCTTCCGTAACAGATACGCCGGCATTGCGCAGTGGATGCGCTTTATCCACATATATTAATGCATCCTTTTCCTGTGGATCGCCCAGCTGATGGTAATATACCTTATGGAATTCATTTTTGCCAGAAAGCTTGCTGGTTTCGATGGGCGCATCATAGCGACTATAGTAGAAGCCATTACCCCGCCAGTCGAGGGAACTGAATTTTACCCAATCCAGTTTATCCGACAGTAACTGTTTGGTTTCCACGTCCATTACAAAACCTTCCTGCCAGTCGGAACCGGCTTTAGACAACAGGTAGGCGGCATATTTGCCGTCTTTTGAAAAAGACATAACACCCAGGGCGGTGGTACCGGCGGCGGATAGTTTATTGGGGTCGAGAAATACTTCCGGGGCGCCTCCCAGGGTGGCGGAACGATAGAGTACTGCCTGGTTCTGTAACCCATCATTTTTATAATAGTAATAATATTTACCGTGCTTAACAGGGGCGCCGGTTTTAGGATAGTTCCAGAGTACTTCCAGGCGCTTTTTAATATTATCCCGAAAAGGGATCTGAGAGAGATAGTCTTGCGTAACTTTGTTCTCTGCTGCTACCCATGCTTTGGTTTCTTCGCTATGGTCATTTTCCAGCCAGCGGTACGGATCAGCTATTTTTGTACCGTGATAATCATCTACTGTATCTACTTTTTTTGTTTCCGGGTAAATGATAGCTGGTTGTTGCGCCATTGCTTGTCCGGCTATTAAACTCGCGCTCATAAAGATCCACCTCCTATTATTTTTTTTTGGCATGCATAATATTTTTTGAAATTTTTAGCTACTTTGTTTGATGGAAATTAAAAATTTAGGTTATTTCATCAGATAACAGTTAGAAAACAATTGCAAAATGTTATTTTTGTGCGCCTTTAAGATATTTTTTTAGCAATTTATATGAAAAAACTCAACAACATTGCAGTCCTTACATCCGGGGGAGATGCTCCTGGCATGAACGCAGCAGTTCGTGCCGTTGTAAGAACGGGCATTTATCATCAGCTGAATGTGTACGGCATAATGTACGGCTATAGGGGAATGTTGAAGAACGAGATTTTCCCGATGGAATCAAAATCTGTTGCCAACATTATTCAGCGCGGGGGCACGATATTGAAGACCGCCCGCTGCAGAGAGTTCTATGAATATGAAGGGCGAAAAATGGCTTACGAAAATCTGAAGAAACACAACATTGACGGGCTGGTAGTAATAGGTGGTGACGGCTCGTTTAATGGTGCGCAAAAGTTCAGCCAGGAATTTGACATTCCGTGTATAGGCTTGCCTGGTACTATTGACAAGGACATTGCAGGGACTGACTCGACTATTGGATTTGACACGGCTGTAAATACAGCAGTAGAAGCGATAGACAAAATCAGGGACACCGCCGATGCGCATGACCGTTTGTTTGTAATTGAAGTAATGGGCCGTGATGCCGGTTACATTGCATTACACAGCGGGATATCCACTGGTGCGGAACACATATTGATGCCGGAACGCAAAACGGAAGTAAACGACATTATTGAAGAACTGCAGGCGAACGAACGTCGCAGAAAACTGGTTAACCTGATTGTGGTAGCCGAAGGTGATGAAACCGGTGGCGCACAGGAAGTTGGGCGCATCATTAAAGAGAGATGTCCTCAACTCGATACCCGGGTGAGTATCCTCGGGCATATTCAACGTGGCGGCGCTCCTACCTGCACAGATCGCATTCTGGCAAGCCGCCTGGGCTATGCAGCTGTAGATGCCCTGCTGGAAGGCATTCACAATGTAATGATTGGCGTAGTAAACGACCGAATTCATTACACCCCTCTTGATAAAGCTGTTAAAGCCAAACAGGAAATCGACCCTGAATGGTTTAAGATTGTTAAAATTCTTGCGAGTTAAAAAATCAGACTTATGAGTACAAAGGATCTTTCGAAATACTATCACAAGCAGATGGATAATGCTGCGGGTAGAGAGCACTCTTCGCACAAAACAAAAATTGTGGCCACTGTTGGCCCTGCGTGTGATACCTATGATGGACTGCTTACACTGGTAAAAGCCGGTGTTAATGTTTTCCGCCTCAACTTTTCACACGGCTCGCATGAAGATAAACTGCGGATTATTGAATATATCCGCCAGATCAATAAAACAGAACCTTATACCGTAGCCATCCTGGCCGATTTACAAGGTCCTAAACTGCGCGTGGGTGAAATCGAAAACAATGCCCTCCCGCTGAAAAAAGGAGATATCCTCACCTTCGTGAACGAGAAACTGGTGGGTAATATGGAAAAAATTTACGTTTCCTATCCTGACCTGTACAAAGATCTCAGACCTGGCCAGAAAATCCTGCTGGATGATGGTAAAATTGAAACCATTGTAAAAGAAATCACTGCCAACGGAGAAATTAAAGCCGAAGTTTCCTTACCAGGTGTACTGTCTTCTAAAAAAGGCTTTAACCTCCCGGATACCAAAATATCCCTCCCTGCGCTGACTGAAAAAGATATTATCGACCTGGAGTTCATCATTGATCATGAATGCGACTGGGTAGCGCTCTCTTTTGTGAGAAGCGTAAAAGATCTCTCCGAACTGCGTAAGCGCCTGGAAGCACGTAATTCAAAAATTAAGGTGATCTCTAAAATTGAGAAACCTGAAGCCATTCAGAACTTAAAAGAAATCATCTGGGAAAGTGATGGCGTAATGATTGCCCGTGGCGACCTCGGCGTGGAACTGCCAGTAGAGCAGATCCCAATGATCCAGAAAGATATAATCCGCAAATGTATTCACCGTGCAAAACCCGTTATTGTGGCTACACAAATGATGGAAAGCATGATGGACCGCACCCGCCCTAACCGTAGCGAAATCACCGACGTAGCTAACGCAGTACTGGAAGGCGCCGATGCTGTAATGCTCAGCGGTGAAACAGCTACCGGTATGTTCCCTGAACTGGTAATCCAAACGATGAATAAAATCATCCAGGAAGTGGAAAAAGAAGCGATCATCTACAACCGTAACCTGATCCCTCACCGCCACTCTCCTACCTTCCTCAGCGATGCACTGTGCTACAACGCCTGTAAAATTGCGGAAGATCTGGATGCAGACGCCCTCATCGGTATGACCCAAAGCGGCTACACCGGCTTTATGCTGAGCAGCTACCGCCCACGCAGCCCACTCTATATCTTTACCAAAGAAAGATCGCTCGTAAACCAGCTGAGCCTCAGCTGGGGTGTACGCGCCTTCTACTACGAAGAAGAAGAAAGTCTCGATGATATCGTTTTCGATCAGATCAATATCCTGAAAGAAAGAGGCTTTATCAAAGCTGGCGATGTGTGCGTAAACACCGGTAGTACACCCGTTAAAGAACACCTGCCAACTAATATGCTGAAGATTACGAAAGTTGACTAATAAGCCCGGTGACACCGTAGCTTAGGTACTTTCCCTAAATGCATTTAGTAATATTATCAACAAAGCCCTCCGTTACAACGGGGGGCTTTGTACTTTTTGTCACTCTTCTTTCAAAAAACATACAGACTTGTCTGTTTTATTAAAATACCCTAATATTGTGCTATGAAAGAAGGCGCAAAAGAAAGAATTCTCCATACGGCGGCTGAGCTGTTTTACCAGCAAGGCTACCAGGCTACCGGCATTAACCAGATCATCGAAGATGCCGGTATTGCCAAAGCCAGCCTGTACCAGCACTTCTCCTCCAAAGAAACGCTGCTCACCGCCTACTTGCAAAACACCCGGGTGGGTAACCACGAACTACGGATGAAGTACCTGGAACAACTGGTGCCGGGCAAAGAAAGACTAATAGGCCTGTTCAAATATCGCCTGCAACACATGCTGGAAAACCAGTTCCGCGGCTGCGCTTTTATACGCATCGCCTATGAGCTGCCTCATTTAAATGAAGACGCCCAGCTGGAAATCAATACCCACAATCAAACCATCAAAGCGCTGATCAACAGCCAGCTACAGGCAATCAAAAATCCCTTCCCCGAAGCCTCACTAGCCGAATGGACCGATATGCTGCACCATCTCTATGAAGGCGCCGGCTTACAGGGATATCTCCTGAAATCACCCAAACCGCTGGAAGACACTATCAACATCGTAGAGAAACTACTGGCCACTTTATAAAACCATTTTATTTACCACTACAAAAATTTTATCTACATGAAAACAGACCGGTCTGTATATATCAATAACTATAGCACCAGCCCCTGGCTGTCGCTGGCCATCATCCTGTTAGCTCCCCTGATCACGGTAGTCGACATCTTTATCGTCAATATCAGCACACCCGCTATCAAGACATATTTTCATAGTTCCGACGCTGCGCTGGAACTGGTGGTAGCTTCTTACCTGCTGGGATACGCCGTATTCCTGATTACCGGCAGTCGTACCGGCGATTACCTTGGCAAAAAGAAAGTGTTTATCGCCGGACTGGCCGCCTTTACGATCACCTCCGCCCTCTGTGGTTTTGCGATATCGATGCCCATGCTCATCGTTTCCCGCTTCCTGCAGGGCGTCGCTGCTGCATTTACAGTACCACAAACCATTACGCTGATACAACTCAACTTTCAATCACCCACCGACCGTGACAAAGCCTATGGCATGTATGGCATGGCATTGGGCACCGGCGCCACGCTGGGCCAATTCCTGGGAGGCTATTTTATTTCCTCTCACCTCATTACCGACAGCTGGCGGCTCATATTCCTCGTAAACCTGCCTGTAGGAGCCATCGCCATGGTACTGGCGTTTTATTTTGTACCCGAATCACAGCAAAACAAATCCACCCGTTTCGACATTCCTGGCATCTTTATACTCACTGCCGCCTTATCTCTCTTGGTATATCCTATTATCCAGGGTACAGAGCTAGGCTGGCAATTATGGACCAAAGCCATGCTGGTAGTGGCATTGCTGTTGTTGCTATTTTTTGTGGGATATCAGCGGAAACTGGGCCAGCAAAAAAAAGATCCGCTGGTGCCGCTGTCGCTTTTTAAAATCCGGAGCTTCAACATCGCGGTCATCTGCGTATTGTTTTTCTTCGGGGTTAATACCGCTTACATCTTTGCAGTATCCATCTTTTTTCAAAGTGGATTTAACATCCCTCCTTTTACTGCCGGCAATTATTTCGTGTTTCAAACAGTCGCTTTTTTACTGGCATCACTATGGTCCATTAAAAATGCCGCCCGATATCGTATCCGCCTGCTACAGGTGGCTGCAGGACTGATGATCCTCTCCTTTATTTGTCAACTGGTATTATTCCAGGAGAAGATTATCACGCCCTGGGATATTCTTCCCTGCCTGATCATCTACGGCATTGGCTCAGGCCTGATGATGCCTTCTTTATTGAAAGTAGCTATGTGGGATATGCCGGCCGATAAAGCAGGAGCTGCCAGTGGCGTATATTCCACCATACAACAGATTTCCTCTGCCCTAGGCATCAGCATATTGGGTGGTGTTTTCCTGTACCTGGCGCGCACTTCAGGACATTATTACTTTGCCTACAAAATTGCCTTGTTTTGTATGATGGGCTACCTGTTGATCGTAGTGTTGGTACTCAACCGTATTAAGCGCTAGCCACCCTACCTGATCTTTTATAGGTAGCCAGGTAAATAATCAACGCAATGGAAATGAGGCCCGTACCAGCTATACATACGCCATTCCATTGTGCCACCGACCATACCCACAACCCGATACCGGAGCCCAGCGAGGTACCAATAAAACTGGTGGTCATAAACACTGTGTTTAAACGGTTCCTCGCTTCTGGTAAAAGGGTGTAAATCCTGGTTTGATTAGATACATGAATACCTTGTAAGCCCAGGTCTATCGCCACAATACCGATGATGATGCCAATGAGACTAGCTTGAAATGCATAAAAGAGGAAATAACCGAAGAACAGAAAAATAATACCATATCCTATCGCAATACGCGGATTCTTTTTGTCGGCTATTCTGCCAACCAATGGCGCACCCAGGGCGCCCGCAGCAGCAGCCAGCCCCATTAAACCAATTTGTTCACTCGTATACTTAAAGGGGGGCGCCGACAATAAAAATACCACCGTGGTCCAGAACATGCCAAACATCGCAAAGCAACAGGCATTGATCGCAGATGCTTCCCTCAACACCGGTTGTTCTTTGATCAGTGTGAGTAATGATTTCATCAGTTGCCCGTAAGTACCATTGAAACTGGGCTTACTCGACGGAAAAGAGGTAATCATGATCACGGCCAGCAAAGCACTGATGCCTGCAGCAATCCAGAACATCGTTCTCCAGCCGAAGTGGTGTCCGACCATACCGCTGAGCGTACGCGATAATAAAATACCTACCAGCAAGCCGCTCATGATGGTACCAATTACTTTACCCCGGCTGGCAGGATCCGAAAGGTTAGCCGCCAGCGGCAAAATTAATTGAGGCACAACGGAAGTAAATCCTATCATCAGCCCGGTTACTTTCAGCATGGTGATGTTAACCGACTTTGCGGCAGCCACCAATGCTATAACAGCCGCCAGCGTCATCACTACAATCTGTGATTTACGTTCCAGCTTATCGCCCAGGGGTACGCAAAACAACAACCCGAGGGCATATCCCAATTGTGTGAAGAAAGTTACTTGTCCAGCGTTGCTTTCCGTTACGCCAAATTCCTCGCTCATCAACACCAGTAAAGGTTGGCTGTAATAAATATTGGCTACGATCAGGCCAGTACAAAGGGCCATCACTAAAATATTCCATCTGCTAAGTGTCATAAAGTTGTGCTGGTTTAAACGCTGCAAAGATAGCATTTCGCTTTTAGCAGTTGGCTTTTAGTGGAAAACGGTAAATTTGCAGGACTATTCACTAACGGCCAAAAGCTAAAGCCATGTTTACAAGCATCAACCCGTTTACACAGGAAACCATTGCAGTATACACCGCGCATACACAGGCAGAGATAGAAGATAAATTAGCGTTGGGACACCAGGCTTACCGCGAATTATTACAGGTGCCATTGGAGCAGCGCCGGCAGTGGATGATGGAAGTAGCCACCTCATTGAAAAATGATGTAGATATGCATGCCGCCCTGATCACACAGGAGATGGGCAAAACGCTGAAAGAAGCCAGGGCTGAAGTGTTGAAATGCGCTACCTCTGCGGAATATTATGCAGAAAATATTGCCGGCATGTTAGCCCCCAAACCGATTCAATCTGATGCCTATAAAAGCTATGTATCCTATGAACCCAAAGGAATTGTTCTGGCCATTATGCCCTGGAACTTTCCTTACTGGCAGGTATTCCGCTTTGCCATTCCTAATATATTGGCAGGTAATACCGGTTTACTAAAACATGCCAGCAACGTAAGCGGCTGTGCGCTGGCCATTGAAAAATTATTCGCTACCAGTAATTTTCCGCAGGGAACTTTTCAATCGTTACTGGTATCATCCAAAGATATAGAACCCATTATTGCAGATCCGCGCGTACAGGGGGTAACACTTACCGGTAGTACGCCGGCTGGCAAAAGTGTGGCTGCGCTGGCAGGCAAATACATCAAAAAAACAGTACTGGAACTGGGTGGCAGCGATCCATTTATTGTGTTGAAAGACGCCGACCTGGAAGCCGCCGCCAAAACCGCCGTACAAGGCCGTATGCAAAATGCCGGTCAGTCATGTATAGCCGCCAAGCGGTGGATTGTGGAAGAAGAAATTGTGCCTGCCTTCACCGCCGAAGTAAAACGTATTCTCCAGGATCTCCGCCAGGGCGATCCTACACTCGAAACTACACAAATGGGCCCTATGGCCCGTCCCGACCTGGCCGAAGAACTGAACAAACAGCTGCAGGAAAGCATCCGGCAGGGCGCTCAACTGGAGTTGGGCGGCACGCATGAAGGCTGTAACTTTGCGCCGACCTTGCTAACTGGGGTGACCAACAACATGACCGTTTTTAAAGAAGAAACATTTGGTCCCGTGGCAGTGATCATACCGGCTGCCAATGAAGCCGAAGCCATTGCACTGGCCAATGAAACTGACTTTGGACTGGGTGCTGCCCTCTGGACCAGCGACCTGGACAAAGCCAGCCACCTGGCTACCCAGATAGAAAGCGGCAACGTATTTATTAATGCCATGGTCAGATCCGATGCCCGCCTGCCTTTCGGCGGCGTTAAACAATCGGGCTATGGACGTGAGCTATCACTGGAAGGCACACACGAATTCTTGAACGTTAAAACTGTATACATACAACAATAGGCCCCCGCTGTTGCTATTTCAACAACGGGTCGCTAAAAGCTAAACTTGTAATGACCACTTCTCTGAAACGCGACCGCTATACTCCCTATATCAGCTTCTCCCGTAAGGAATGGGCAGAAAGAAGCGGCGATGCTATGCTGCAAATGCAGGACTATGACCTGGAAGCACTCCATGGCATGAACGAACCACTCACCCAGGAAGAAATTACACAGGTATATCTTCCACTGGCACACCTGTTAAATTTATATGTTACCGGATCTCAACAACTACATACCGCTACCAGCAACTTTCTCAGCAGTCATGTACATAAAGTGCCCTATATTATTGGCATTGCAGGTAGTGTGGCCGTAGGAAAAAGTACGACCGCCAGAGTACTGCAAAAACTGCTGCAAGCCTGGCCCAATCACCCCCGGGTGGACCTGGTAACCACCGATGGATTTCTGTATCCCAACAAAATACTGGAAGCCAATAATATCATGAACCGTAAAGGCTTTCCTGAAAGCTATGATATCAAGCGGCTCATTCACTTCCTGGCAGATGTAAAATCCGGCAAAGAAAGAGTGGCCGCGCCACTTTACTCCCACCTGGAATATGATATATTACCCGGGCAATTGCAATGGATAGAACAACCCGATATCGTGATTGTAGAAGGCGTGAATGTGTTACAGGTACGTCCACGTCAGCAACAAAAAGATCCGGCCGTTTTCGTATCCGACTTTTTCGACTTCAGCATCTATGTAGATGCCGCAGAAAAAGATATCCGCAAGTGGTATATCGCACGCTTTGAATCGCTCCGCAGGACCGCCTTTCAGAACCCGGAATCGTTTTTCCACCGCTATGCCCACCTCTCCGATACTGCCACCGTGGAACTGGCCACACAGATATGGGAAGACATCAATAAACCTAACCTGGAACAGAATATTGCACCTACCCGCTACCGGGCCAGCCTGATCCTGGAAAAAGGTCACCATCACTTTGTACAGTCTATACAACTGAGAAAAACGTAGCAGATGACAGATACCCTACACATAAAACAACAGCTGCAGGCATTGCTCCAGGAGCCGCTCCAGGATTGGAATGCCTTTGAAGCCATCCTGCAGCCGGTGAGTTATAAAACGGGGGAATTACTTTCTGAAGCCGGTAAAACATCGCATGCAATTTATTTTATTGCGACGGGTATTGTGAGGGTGTACACCTTACATAACGGGAAAGAAATCAGCCTGGATTTTTTGTTTCCCAGGTCGTTCTGCGCCTCTTATGCCTCTTTTATTACCCGGCAACCCGCTGCGGTAAATATACAGGCCATTATGCCTGTAACAGGTTATGCATTTCATTACGCCGATCTGCAGCAATTATATCACGCATCTCATCAGTCAGAGCGAATAGGCCGGTTGATAGCCGAACAACAATATCTCCGCAAATACAACCGGGAGTTATCCTTCCTGCAATATTCCGCCCAGGAAAGATATGCGCAACTACTCCAGGAGCATCCGGAGGTCATACAACATATTCCCATCAAACAAATTGCTTCTTACCTGGGTATTGAGCCCGAAAGTCTTAGCCGTATCCGGAAAAACAGGAGTGTTACGGAGTAGCGAATTAACTAACATTTGTTAGCGTGATAACAAAACCAGATATGGACCTTTGCGGTATAAATTTATACGCATGGCATTTTTCTCTGGTTTATGCAGCATAATGTTGTTGCTATGGGCGATGGGTTACCTGCTGGGTGTTTCATCGCTACAGGCATTATCTATGGATGCACGGATAGCAGCGGCGCTAATGTTTGTGCTGATTGGTGTGATGCACCTGGTAAGCCCCCGCAAACTGCTATATATGATTGAGGGTATGTTGCCCTTTCCTTTCTCCCTGGTAATATTCACGGGCATCCTGGAAATCTTGCTGGGAGCAGGCTTGCTGATCCCTGCCATCCAATATTACACGGGTTGGGGCCTGATGATATTACTAATTGCCATGTTCCCGGCTAATATCCAGGTGGCAGTAAAAAAATTACCTGCTCCGGGCGGATTGCCTGCTAAGCCCTGGTATACATGGAGCCGCTTGCTATTTCAACCGCTGTATATTTGGTGGATCTGGTGGGTAATTCATTAATCATGCGAATATATCGCAGTAATAACGGCATTAAAAAAAGAGGCCGCCTCTACGGAGTAGAGACGGCCCTTTTGCATAATGTAAGGAGTTATTATACCCACTCATTAACATGTTTTGCATTACCCATGCTAATTTCACGGGCAGAAATGGTAAAGGAGATTACCATTGGGTTTTTGTTTTCATAGTCAAAAGACTCTTCAAACTTAACCAGGTAACCCTCTTTAAAGTCCAGGGTTTTTAATTTGGAATCAGTATCTCTTTTGTAGAAAGTGATGGAACCATCTTTTCTTTCGAAGTTGTTGACCATCCATTCGAAGAGATCTGTTTTTCCGGTAGATTCTACTGTCAGCTTAATGCGTCCGCCACGGGTGATGGCTGAAGGGCGACCGGTAGCATCTGTTTCCTGTGTGAGGTCGTAGGCGACGTGCTGTACGTTGTACTCTTGTCCGCCTGTTTCAAATTTTGCTTTGAAGGACATGTTGGGTTAATTTTTAAGGTTACAATAAAGAAAAATACCTAAGATTTATTTATGAATTTATAAGTCTCAAATATAGGATGAAATTTTCAATAATTAAGAGTCCTAACGAATAATTTTTATACCCATATCTAAAAGATAATATAGACTTTTGGGTTAGTGCGCGCGGCTATTCAGCAGCATCATCTGGCGGCAGTTATCAAGGTCCCTGCTCTTGGTTTCCAGCTGCCTGTTGAGATCTGCTACCTGTTCTTTTAATCCTGCTATATTCTGTTGCGCATTTTGTAGCTCTCGCAGCTGTTGTTTGGTTTGCTGCAGCGACAAGCAGTTTTGCACAATATTATCATATAAGCCAAAATGCGTCACCGCTTCTTTTGGGATAGAGTTGCGCATATCGGCCAGGGAAGCGGCGATGATCTGGTCCATATACGTAGCGTTCTGATTGGGCAGGTTAATAGAATCGAGATTATGCTTCACCTTATCCAGCTTTTGCAGAAAGGTGGCTTGAAACGCCTGTTCTTCCCGGAAAGCAGTCAATTCCTTACGCAACGCAGCATTTTCCCTGGCTGGCACCTGGTAGTTAAAAAATACGGCTAATACAAACAAGCCTACGGTGATGATAAAAAACAAAAGGAACCAAATAAAGGAAACATTTCTTTCCTGCCTGTTCAATACTTGCATATTTCAGAATTATTCTTTTACAAATTGATCATATAACGAAGTGCGCATAACGGTTGCGCGCTTAATCGGTAAAAAACCAACGCTTGGCTTTATGTTTACGCAGGTACTCGGAATCCTCCTGTGATTCTTCTTTCACGAAAATATTGCTGTCCTGCTTGCGTCCGATATAATCCAGCCTGCTCAGGCTTTCAAAGAGTTTATTCACTGCTCTGACGAAAGGAATCATGGGTTGCAGGCATTCGCGTACATCCAGGTGTTTATAACGGATATTGGCGCAATTAATCATGAGGGTTTCCAGTTCGCCTTGCCTGAGTTCACACCATTCAGATAAATAGTTGAGCAGCTCTTCCTTACCGGCGCCGGCACGTTGATCAATAGCATTTTTCATGGTGCGGGCCAGTCCTGCAATGATTTCCAGCATTTGTGCCGGCGGCTGGTTCATGGCCAGCCATCTGAACTGGGTGATACGCGTACCGAGGAACTGTACCATTTTCTCCGTAGTATAAAGTACTACCAGCGCAAGGTCGTTATTCTGGTTCCTGCCATAAATTTTTTGCACGATATGCACGCCATACAATTCCATTTGTCCGAGAAACTGATCAAGCTCGTGATACAGGTCGATCAGCGATGGGTGGGCACTTACAATACTGCAGGGTGGAATATAATCATCGTCCATCAGCGGGCGGCCATCTATTACGTTGATACGTGCCAGCACCATCTGGTAGCTGCCTAACTGTCCGGAAGGCAGTTGGGACGCGGGGGCTACGTATAGGCTATATTCCGGCGTAGCATACGGCAATCTTGGCGGATCTTCTTCCAGCAACGGTTCCCCACTGGGCTGGCGGTTAAAAGGATTCACCTGCATGAGTACGTAATAGGTACTTTCTGTATGCTGCGGGTCCCAGGTATAAGTGGCTTCTGGGAAGGTGGTAGCGTACTTGAGGGAATGTACCGTATGTTCGGGTACTTCAATCCTGCCGCCACCGGGCGTTACTGCCCTGCATTCTGTCAGTTTAATACGCCACTGCTGTTGGTTGTCGCTCACAAACCAGCAACGCAGCGATTCTTTATTTTCTCCTTTGGGAGGTAATAAGCCATAGTTGAGTGCATGAATGCCGCAGGCCAGCGCATCCCTGATCTGATCCAGCAGCGCATTTTCCGTATCAATAAAATGCTGCTTCTTTATCTTCATGCCATCTACCCAGTTAACGGGAAAATGCTTTAACGGTTCTGCCATAATACTGCTTTTAGGATAACATTATTCTATTACAAATGATCACACTGTTTTCCTTGATGCCATTCATAAACACCGCCTTATGAGGGTCCAGCGTTTTAGCGCCGCCAAACCAGCGTGGCTTCAGGTGAAACACCCATCCGTAGGGCTGCCCGTTGTTATCTACAAAATCAATGGGGGTATTGGGATAACGATCATTATAATCATTAATAAAGTGATAAAATAAATCACCCAGGTCCATTTTAATTGGCGTTCTTGCACGGAAATAAGTACGGGTGCTATCTTTAAGCCCTTTCTCCATTTCCAGCCCGATTACAATCAGGTCCCGCATCTCGTCTTCATTTACTTCCGGCACTTCCTTATACATCGGGTATTGCCACCATTTATGCACTTTTACCGGGATAGCCATCATCCGCTCAAAAGTTTTATATACAAATGTGGGAAGTACAAAAGAGAACATACTGGTTAGCATCGGATAATACAGGAAAGTATCCTTGTCAAGAAACCGGTTGACCAGTACAAACCCGGCGCCGCCAAATAACCATATGGCCAGGATAAAAGCCAGCTCCGATACCAGCGTGGTTTCATTGGCCCAGAAACGGGTATACATAAAGTGACAGTGAACAACCCCCAGTCCCAGGAACCATACCTCATAAAAGAAATACTGATTCATCAGGTTTTGATGGGTAAACAGGAAAGGGATAGAACTGATAACGGCAAATACCAGCGTCATACACACTAAATACAACAGTGCTTTCTTTTTATAAAGGCTGAAATTTTTAATGTATCTGCTGAGCAAAGCCACTATGAAAGATCCCACGGCCAGAACGCCGGCCAGCATAATGTAAAACTTAGCAGTGTATCTCATAGCTCTGATGATATGTCAAGGTTTTTCGGGTTTGGGTACTAACATGTTTTCGGTTTTTCAGATGCCGGGTAACAGCAAATATAATTCCATAATATAATGAATCTATCGCTCACAGAAAAAAATTATAACCCATTAATCCCTGATCAGGTTGCTTATCGGCCATGACTACCGTTTTTTCGCCGGCAGGCGGTAGCAATAAAGTTTTTACTTCCGCATCGGCGGGGAACAGGTATCCGTAACATACCTCCAGCAGCTTCCCATAAGGCCGCCATGGCAGGTAATCGTATAACCGTTGGTGTTTAACCGGCCCAAGGCTCACTGTGATAACAGGCATGTCTATATAACAGGAAGTGCCTACCATCGCATCTACACCGAGGGCACACTCTCCCAGGGGAACGCCATTCCCCGTTTCCACTAGCTGCGGGTTCCGGTCAATCGTAATACTTACGGTTTCTTCAAATATCTGCTCCAGGCAAAGCTTAATCAATGAATTGTTGCCAGCAATGCGATGCACATAAGGCAATAGTTTCACCAGCCTGTTAGCGCCCACATCCGGTAATCCCGCCGGCAGGTTCCAAAATGCATGGAACAACTGGTCGGCATCTTTACCAAATACATCAAATAACAAATGCTTCTCCCGCTGTTCCAGGTATACCCGCTGCAGGAAAAATTCATTCTCCAGCGGCTGAAAAAAACGACGGGCCTGCTGCTGCTGTTGCTGTTGCCGCTTATAACGCGCCACCATCTCTCCCACCCCCATCTGCCTGGAAGAAGGCTCCTGCTTGAATTCATGAAAAATCCCCTGCGGCAGGCGGTCATAGATACCATCGCGGGAAAGGGTTAAATTAATAAACGGCTGATAGGGTTGACTATCATCCAGCTTTACCTGCGTAATATCTGTGGTAAACGAACGGGTGAATACATTCTGCATCTGTACTACCACTTCTTCTTCCCGTACACAGTTATCCAGCAATTCCCCTACTACTACTTCCGCCCTCACATCATAGGGCAAAGCATCGACATGGTCAATCACTTCCTCCAGCACGGCGGCTTTCTGTGCATTGTTTACCATAAGGTGTTGATTTAGGTTCTCCTTATCCTGCTATTTGCTGATGACTGTTAGCATAACTATCGTTCATTCAACTATGGTTCCGGGCTAACAACTAGCAGCAAAAATAGGGGATTGCTTTTATTATTCTCCATTATTCCGGCTTAAATTTTAATGCCCCGAAAAAATTTTTCGCCAGTTTAAGTTTAGCAATTTATCCAAAAAAACACTAAAATTGCAATATTGTAAAAACCTGAAAAACCGATGGCGCCCCGTAAACCCGAAAATGAACGTAAGGTTAACTCATTCAGACCTTTTGGAAAAATTGCCAGTCATGTTGACCCCATGGTACTGTGGACTTTCTTTGCCCTCTTCCTGATCAGCGGCGCACTGCTGGCCTTTCAGCTTGATACCAAAGAAGATTGCAGCAACACCGATATTATATTGAGTCATGTTCAAAATACCAACAGTAAAGCCTACCTGGTAGGCGAAGTCATTACTTTCAACGCGTCCAGTCACGATAAAAAAACTAACAACTACACCTGGGAATTTGGCGATTCCAGCAATAGGGCCACCGGCCAACAGGTGTACCATTCCTTCAATAAAGCTGGCAGCTACATGGTTACCCTCAGTTCCGGCAAATGCAGCTGGACAAAAGAAGTGCTCGTAACCATGCCCGTGGAAAATACCGGTGGCAAGCCCGATATTTTCCCGGTTATTGAGGGGCCGTCCGAAGCCTTTGCCGGCAGGCCTGTAACCTTTACCAACAAAACATCTTCCGCTACCCAATGGAGCTGGCGGCTCCTGCAGGATAATGCAGAAGTACATTCAGGCGCTACCGTTACCTACACATTCTCGTCTCCCGGAGAAAGAACACTGTCGCTTATCATCAACGGCGATAGCGCTCACATGGTGCTCAAACACATTACCGTATTCCCCGCACGCCCCACTACGCCGGAGCATACGCAGGATGTACCATTCAACCCCGAACCGGTACAGCCTAAAGCACCAGAACCACCGCCAGTAGTGGAAAAGCCTAAACCCTCTATCTCTGACGACGAATTTAAATACCTGCTCACCCAGGTAACCACCAAACAAAAAACAGCAGCAGACTTTGCACAGTATCTCTGTAATAACCTCGGTACCAAAGTGGTACTCAACGGTAACGACCAGGATAATTTTGAACACTTCTGCTCCCGTATTTATGGTAAGAAAAAATTCAAGATAGAAAGGGTGAACCTGACCAAAGATGCCAACGGTTGCGTAAATGGCATCCTAATCATGTATGACCGTAAAAAATTACTGGGTATATTCTAATGCCATCCATGAAAGGAAAATATTATAAACTTCCGATAGATTTTTCGCAGCTGCTGCAGAAAAAAGACATGCCTGCCATTACGCTGGAAGAATCTATCGAACAGCATATCCACCTGCTGATCACTACCGTATTGGGAGAAAATAAAGATGATCCCCAGTATGGCTGCCAGTGGTGGGACAGCGACTTTGATATCAAAGCCTCCAACAACGAAGTGAAGGAACAGATAGAAAACGCAGTGAAAGCATCCATTGTACGATACGAAAAAAGAATCACACAGATAAGGGTGGTAGCCGCTGTAAACCAGGAAGAATTACTCCTGCCGGCTACCCGCAAAATGAAAAAGAAGATACGCGTGACTGTTTCCGGCAGCATCAGCAAAAACAACAACCCGTTCCAGTACAGCAGTTTCTTCTACATCAGCCCCTTATCCTACGATTGATCATTTGTTTATTAACCGCCACTCATGAAAGAAAAGAAAGAACGAATAAAGGATAGAATGTTAAAAACCGCCGCCCGCCTGTGGGGATATCCTGATGCGGAAGTGGAAACCTCTTTTGATCCGGTTGTGCAGCTGTTGCTGGAAACCTGCGCCAGCGAACTGGAAAAAATTTCCGGCGAAGTAGACGTATCACATGCACGCCTCGTGGAAAGACTGGCGCAAATCATGATGCCGGAACCTATTACCAGCGCCCAGCCCTCCTATGGCATTCTGCATGCCATGGCCACGGAAGCAGTAGCCGACATTCACGCCGATCACCAGTTTTACCATCATACCAAAAACGGCAGCCACACCCGGGATATCTTCTTCTCCCCCGTTACTAATCATCGCCTCTTCCGGGGACAGGTACAATACCTCGTCATCGGCAATAAATTATTTGAAACCCGCGACCATTGGTTTAAGGAACAGGTATTACAGGGACATTTATCTCCCGACACCCCGCCCAACCACCTGTGGATAGGCCTCACCATGGAAGATGTCCCCCATTCCTGGGAAGGTATGTCACTCTTCTTTGACCTTCGTAATATCCACCAGCAGGAAATGTTTTATCACTACCTGCCCCTGGCCAGGATATTTGCCAATAACCGCGAGCTAACCATCAAAAGCGGTTACGCCCATAGTCGTAATATGGCAGAAGAAGATGTAGACAACATGGTGCAGGTAGCGGTCAACAACAACGCCAGGTACAGTCAGCACATTCTCCAGCGGTTTCGCCGCCACTTTGTAACTATCACGGACACACAGGCCCCGGTTGCCACCAGCTTGCCGGAACAACTCGGCAGAATATTCGGAACCGACAGCCAACGCGTACAAAAAGATGTTTACTGGCTACGCATAGAATTCCCCGAGGCACTGCATCATACCCTGATGGAAGACCTCTACTGCAGCATCAACTGCTTCCCGGTGATCAATAAAAAAAATAACGAGCAGTCCATGAAGCTGAATCGTTATCTCAATATTATCCCCCTGCAAACACCGGATATCTTCTTCGATATTAAAAGAGTATACGACCTGGAAGGCACCGATTATTACATACGCAATTTTTCTACTGCCGGCCAGATGCAGGAAGGAGAACTGGTTATCCGCAGCAGCGGCATTGGTCGCTTCGACACCCGCGAAGCCAAAGAAGTGATCGCCTACCTGGTAGAAGTGATCCGAGATGAAAGCTCCCTGTTTGAAGAAGTGAAGAACGACTATGTAACCAATCGTATGCGGGAACTACACCAGCTGATTGCTTCATTGGAAGAACAATTGCAGCCCGGCGCCAACAAGGGGAATATTCCCTATGTGATGGTAAAACCAAAAGATAACGCGGAATACATTTTCCTGGAATTTTATTCCACCAATGGTACCGCTGCCAACAACATCCGTATGGGTACCCGCTTGCTGGAATATGGAAATATTCATACCCGTCCCAATAGTATTACTTTGCTCACTAATACACAGGGAGGAAAAGACCGGTTAAATATCGATGAAAAAATAAATCTTTACCGCTCTCACCTGCTATCGCACAACCGCATTGTAACGCCGGAAGATATGAAGGCACTGTGCCGCACCATTTATGGCGAGGAAATGAAAACGGCCACCATCACCAAAGGTGTAGCGTTGCAACCCGGCAACGGCGCAGGTTACAACCGCACCCTGGATATCCGCATTTCCCTGGCACAACCGACCAATAGGTATCCTGCGGCCAATCTTCAATATATGAAAGAGGAGTTACTGTTACAATTGGAAGAGAAATCCACTAATACTTTCCCTTACCGGGTTTTCATCAACGAAGTATTGATGCCGTAATTATTTTACAGGTGATATTATCGCACCGCTAAGACAGCCGTAGCATGATCCCTCACCCGGCTAAAATTCCTGTTATCATTTGCACTACGCAACTGTACACTACCGCCGGTTTTCAGCAGATCGGCAGGAACACCCTTCTTTCCGTCTGCCGCACAAAGCACGACAGTATTACCGAAACCAAGATCTACATAAACCCGGTTGCTTACCAACCAACCCTTGCCGGAGAGACTGGAATTTTTCCGTATGTATACGCCGTTGGCCTGTAAATCATCGAGCAACTGGATGCTGACCAGTTGCCCGTCTTCGAAAGTGGTATAATGCTGTAAGCGGGCGGCGTATACGGTTACTCCCTGTTTCGGAGCAGCTGCTGACCGGCCAATAGCAATACGAATATTATTAAAATCCTTATCGCCCGCTTTACTAACTGGCGCAGGAGTAGCAAACACGGATCCGTTGTTGGTGGATTTGGCAAATACATTATAGCCAAAGCCCGGCATGTATAACTCCGGACTTTCAAACAGCTGCTTAATCGCAATGATTTTGTAGATATACTGAGCCGTTTCGTTATTGAGCACCAACTGGTAATAGTCGCTGCTTCCCTGCCGTTTTATGTTTTTGGAGATGTTGCCCGGTCCGGCGTTATAGGCTGCTGCAGCCAACGTCCAGGAGTTTAGTTGCTGATGCAGTTGGCGAAGCAGGCGGCAAGCTGCATGAGTGGCCTTAATCAGGTGGTTACGTTCGTCATACCCGGGGCTGACAGTAAGTCCCAATTCTGTCGCGGTTCCTGGCATGATCTGCCATACGCCCTGGGCGCCCACCGGGGAGGTAGCATTGCTTAACCCACTTTCTACAATGGGCAGGTATTTAAAGTCCAGCGGTACGTTGTATTGCTGAAGAATAGGTTCTATAACCGGGAAATATAATTCTGCCTTCATGCGTAATGCAGGAAGATAGCCCTGATAGCGCAGGTTACGTTTAATGATATCCATCAGCCGGAAAGAAACAAAGTCTCTTTCCATGGGCACCACCTCTCCACAGAAATCAATCTGCTGGGCAATGCCCGGCGTTGCTATACCCAGCAGCAACAATATCATCAGAACAAACCGCTGTATCATTGTTTGGCCAACATATATTTCGGAAGTACGGTCACAGGAATGTATAACACCAGTTGCTGTTTGCCTTCTGTGGTTTGCAATACCACAATCACTTCATCTTCCTTCCTAAACTGTTTGGATGGCACCACATACACTTCGCTGGCCTCCTCTTTAGGCGCGATAACGGAAGGGCCTTTCCGGTAAAGGATAGGCATGGTATGTAACAGGGAAGTGTCTTTCTTTTCCTTATGTAGCAGGCTGGCCTTCACTATTTCAAAAGGTTCCTTTCCTTTATTGCGGATACGGAAACTGAAATAGTTCAGTTTATTCAGTGTCATGGCCTGGGCATAGCCTACGCTGACGCCATCCACTTTTACTTCGTACTGGTGATTTACTTTATGATCGTGCCCGAAGTCGTCCGCGATTTTGCCCACAGTCACCGTATCCACGCTGATGAGGCTCACGCCGCTTTCTTCCGGAAGGTTGGCCAGATCATCTGACAACCTCTCGCCTTTACCAGGACGGGGCTCCTGGGGAGCGGCTTCCGGCGTGGTGATAGCTCCGGTAGTTCTGACCTTGCCGGACAGGGTATATTTCAGCCGGGCCAGGTCTACTTTATCGCGGAAGGCGATGATCATATAATGTATATTTTCTCCTTCCCTGACAATCAGGTTAGTTGGCCGGGGTGTAGCGGTAATAGGCCGCAGGAATACCATATTTCCATCTACAATGCGGTAGTCATAATCTGCGTTCTTTCCATCTCCGATCTGGAAAGTACTGATGGGAGCACCGGAGGTAATAAGGGTAACAGCGCCTTTTGTGGTCAGGATGCTGTCTGTGCCCGTTTGAGCCATGACAGTGAAACCAGTCCCGGTAATTAACAAACAAAGCAGTAAACTGCACAACACTCTTTTCATCGTTTCGTCAGCATTTTAGCCTTAAGATATTAACTGAATCATATTTAGGGATTCTTCAGCGGTCAGCTTCCGGCAGTCAACAGGCGCTCCTAAAAATGCCGTCAAAAGCCTAAAGCTGACCGTTGACGACTATTTGCCATCCTGTTCGTAGGTAGTATCCCAATCTGTAGCTTCATCACCTTTTTGACCCTCCATTTTGATCAGGAAGTTCTTGGCGGGGAAATAGGGCTTCAGATGGATATCCAGGTGGATACGGTCTTTCTGTACCGGATCCTGTTCAAAACGGCGGATGTTGAAGTCTTCTATGAGTTTATCGGGACCTGTGATACCATCCAGGAAGCGGATAATCTGTTTCATCAGGTCTTTACGTGTATTGGCATTAAAGTTTTCAAAAGCGCGGCGGTTCAGGAAGTCCATCAGCACTTTGGTAACGAAGTCGAATACACGTACTACGGAATAGGTTTGCAGGCCCAGGTTATCGCCGTTAAACAGTGTTTTGGCGCTGAAGGCCATTACCTTGCCATATTCCTTTACCATGGGCACCAGTCCCATTTTTTCGAGGCTGGCGATTTCACTTTTCTTCAGTTCAAATTTCACCCCATCCACTTCGTTCATACCACCGAATTTTTTACCGGCAGTTACCTGCGACATGAGGGTTTTATAAATTTTTCCTGCGAGTGCGCCGGATGGCGGTACATAGAGATGATCCTGCTCTCCTACTTCGTCAAACTTACCGCGGCCTACCAGCCAGTTACAAGCCATGATCACATTGGAGCGGTGAATTTCACCACCAGTGAGGTTAGCCAGTTCAAACATTTCCATCACATCATCCGGAGCATCCAGGTGTGCGAAATCTGTTACCAGCATAGCTTTATTTTCATGGGCTATTTTCGCCCATTTTTCTATTACTTTATTGGAACCGAGGTATCCTGGTATCACGAGCAGGCTATAGTTGCTGCGCAGATCCAGGCGATCGTAATTGTTGACCAGCTCTGTGCTCACGGCATCGATAAACCGGGTATTATCCAGGTCTTTCAGCTGTTCCAGCTCCACGTTGATAAACGATACGTTCTTTACCTTGTCGGACTCTGTATTTTTGAAGAAGAGTGCCACATTGCGGTAAGACTGTTCCAGTTCGCGGGTAGCATCTACGGCTTCCCCGAGATTGGTGGACAATACTTTCTCTGCTTCTTCCGCATGGGAGGTACAATAGTCTACCATTTCAGGCAGCTCATTGGTTTCAGACAATACCTTTTCCCAGAGTGACAGTACTTTCTTGAGTTTATCTCTTTCTGTTTTCTTTCCTGCTTCGGTCAGAAAAATATTACGACGCGCTTTACGATCGGGGTTAAGGTTTTGCGCGCCTTCAATTGCAGCTTCCAACAGGTCGAAACCGCCGTATTTTGCCAGTTCTTCAATATTCTCTACGAGGTTAACTTCCTGCTTTTGTGAAGACAGGCTTTCGTTTTGCGGCTCCTGGTTTTTCTGTAATTCTGCCATAATCAATGAAGTTATGTTCCTGGATAGGGAACTGTTAATTATTTGGTATTAAGGTCTTTCATCATGCCACGAATGGCTCCCAGTATCGCTTTGCGGGCATCGGGATCTGCCAGGGCCGATTTGAGGATCTTGTTTGTTTTCAGTTGCTTCATAATTTTCAGGTACTGTTCTTTTTCAGTAGCCAGGTCATTTAAGAAAGCACTTTGAGCGGTGATACCTTTTACACCAAAATCCCCCAGGTGATGAAACTGCAGTTTTTCGGGCACGGTGCGGCCTTCTGCATCATGGAAGCTTACGTTCACAGCTGGTTTGAAATGTTCAAAAACAGCCTCTACAGAAGTAAGCCCTTCCACTATTTCAGGTTTAACAGGTGCCTGCTGGGTTAACTTTTCAGCAAACAAGGTACGGTTATGCGAAATTTCCGCGATGGCTTCGTTGGCGTCCAGCTTCACTTCTGTGCCGCCAATTCCGTAGTTGTCATTCATTTGAGATAAAATTTAAATTTTTGGAATCTGACAATCATCAATTTATGGTCCAGTCTAACTGATCATTTTTTATATCTAGGGTTACCGACATATCTTTCCGGAGACTACCATTAATAATCATGCGTGACAACGGTTTGCGCAACTGTCCCCGTATCACTTCCCGCAATGGGCGTGCGCCATACTGAGGTGAATATCCCATCAGTGCCAGTTGGCGCCTGGCCGCTTCGGTAACGGTTAAACTAATTTCCTGCTGTTGTAACAATTGTAATAAATGTTGTAAATGGATATCGAATATCTTTTCCACGTTCGATTGCTGGATAGGGCCAAAGGGAACAATTTCCGTGAGCCTGCCCAGGAACTCGGGCCTGAAGTGTTTGGCCATCAGCTCCATCAGTTGCGCCGATCCGGGAATAATATTTTGCTGAAAAGATTTTGCAATGGCTTCACTACCGATGTTGGAGGTAAACAATACCAGCGCATTTGAGAAATCGCCAGTCTTTCCGAGCCTGTCGTGCAGCTTTCCCTCATCCATGATCTGCAGGAAGATATCAAACACTGAAGGATGCGCTTTTTCGATCTCATCAAACAGCACTACAGCATAAGGTTGCTGCCTTATTTTATTTACCAGCAATCCTCCTTCCTCATAGCCTACATATCCCGGAGGAGCGCCATACAGCAGGGCTGCGGCATGTTCTTCCTTGAATTCAGACATATCAAAGCGGATCATGCTGCGTTCATCCTGGAAAAGAAAATCCGCCAGCGACTTGGCCAGTTCTGTTTTACCGGTACCTGTGGGTCCGAGAAAAAAGAAAGAGCCTATGGGCTGCCCTGGTCTGCTCAGACCGGACCTGGACTCCAGGATGGCGTCTGCCACTGCTTTGAGGGTATGATCCTGGCCAACTACCCGTTTACGCAGGTGTTCTTCCATACTTACCAGCCGCGCTCTTTCTTCCGACTGTACTTTCCCTAAAGGAATGCCGGTAATGGAAGCTATCATCGTAGCCAGATCCACCGGGGTAACTTCTTCCTGCTGAGCGCTGGTGATAGTAGCCAGTTGGTCCAGCAGTTGTTGCAGAGCGGCCTGTAATTCCGGCGTGGTGGTTATCTTGCTTATATCGGCTGATGCAGATAAACGGGCAGATAACAGCGCACCCAGGCGTTCTGTCATTTGCCGGTAGAACCATTGCAGGTCGGCTATTTGTAAAGGATCGTTACCAGTTAGTGAGGTAAACTCTGCCTGTAATGTTTGTAATAACGTAGCGCCGGTATCGTGCATGGCTCGTATAGCCGCCATGGTGCGGTCCAGCAGGTTAATAGCACTGTCCGGCAGACATCTTTCTTTCAGGTAGCGGCGTGACAAGCGGATAGATTCGTGTATGCTTTCAGGTGATACCTTCAGTTGATAGAAGTTTTCGTACACAGGTATTACCACCTGTATCATGCGGGTAGCCAGGGTTTCATCCGGTTCTGACAAGGCAATGGTTTCAAAGCGGTGCCGCAGGATGGCATCCGGTTCTATTAGTTTACGAAATCCTTCCGGCGTGGTAGCACCGATCAGGATAATTTCGCCTTTCCCCAAAGCAGCCTTCATCACGTTGGCCATTCCGCCACCGGATTGCTTGTCCAGCAAGCTATGAAGGTTGTCGATAAAAAGTATATGCCTGCCAGTTTGCTTCAGTTGCTGAATTACCTGCAACAGGCGATCTTCCAATTCATTTTTATAGGCTGCCCCCGCTATAAATGCGCCATAATCCAGCGCATATACATCGGAGGACTGTAAAGACAAAGGAACTTGTTTTTGTACAACAGCCCGTGCCAGGCCTTCAACCAGCGAGGTTTTACCTACTCCTCCCTCTCCTATGATTAATACGCTGGCCCGGTCTTTTCGTGTAAGCACTTCCGTGATGCTCCTGATTTCGCCGTCGCGGCCAATGACCGGGTGGAAAGTTTTCAGTAGCTGGGGATCTGTAATGCGGTATACATATTTCAGTGCCCCTGGCTTAATGCTGTTGCCATTGGCCGAAATAGCCGGGGTCCCTTCCTTTCCCTTCTTCCCGGCTGCTTTCAGCTGGTCGCGGGTGAAGGGAAATGTTTTCAGTTGCTCGTAAGAAAAACCCACTCCAGGCGTACAGAGCGCGATCAGCAGGCTCCAGGCATCGGCCTCAGCCTGATCACTTTCCTGCGCTATATTGATGGCTTCCTGTAATACGGCCGTTGCCGCTTCATCCGGTTCCGGTTCATCGGGAATGCGGGAAGCCCTGGGCATTTCGTCCAAACGCACTTCTGCCCACTCTTCCAGGTAGTATACATCGATATCCATTTCATGTAAAGCAGCTGTTAATCCTGTTTCCCGGTGCAAACAGGCACGCAGCAGGTGCGCAGGTGTGTACTGCGGATGATGATACTCTTTTGCAATGGCTGTTGCTATCCTAATGGCAGATTGCAATGCAGGGCCGAATATGGTCAATGTTGACAGGGTCATTTGGGTGATACCAGGTTTTTCTAATATTAAGTTAACAATTACAAATTCTATACTGGGTGCCATCTCTTACGTGGCGTGGTAAAGATACAGCGAAAACCTATACAGCGAAATCAAACTTAAAAAAAACTCGCATAAGATGGAATAATTAACCCTTACTCATATATTATTCGTATGCACCATCGCCTATAATACACTACAGTAAAGGTTTACAGCGAATATAAAAAAATACCGAAACATATTATTTAAATTTTAAAAATGACAACTGCGATGCCCTGTGCTGCTTCCTTTGGCAGGAAAATATGGGGAGGACATCTACCTATTAACGGGTCATCGACTTACTATCTCTTAAAAACAAAGATATTCCTGCCGCTTTATTGCAGGCATAATGGCTGCGGGTGGCTAGGATCTGGAGAAGGTATGGCTGGTCCAGATAGTGGTATTTTGCTGAAGCTCCTCTGCGAGCTGTAACACGGATACAAAATCCAGGTAAAAGTTCTTCAGCATCTGTCGGTCTTCCAGTGATTTATGCAAGGTGGTTTCAAAATAATCCATTCCATGGCTGATGCCCACGTACACCCGGTTATTATAAAACGAGATGAACAGTTTAGCCCCAGAGCGCTCCTGTAGTTGGGTTAATTTCTCCATTAATACAGGTGTGAGCAACTGTTGCGCTTCATTTT
The DNA here is from genome assembly GCF_012726295.1 of Chitinophaga sp. Ak27. Classification (GTDB taxonomy): domain Bacteria; phylum Bacteroidota; class Bacteroidia; order Chitinophagales; family Chitinophagaceae; genus Chitinophaga. Next base: position 1,707,840 of record NZ_JABAOB010000001.1, read on the forward strand.
CGTCTTTCGCATATACCATAAACAGTTTGTTGAAAGTGCTGTCGGCGGGTAATACTTTTTTACCCAGGTTCCAGGTTTCAATAAATCCATTGTCGGCGGCGCCGGAGCCAAACCAGCTTTCCAGCGCGGTGCTGCGCGACAGGATATATACCGGGGTACTGAAATAGCGGGGATACTGGCCGATAAAATAGCTACCACAAAAAACAATGTCGGGGCCTTGTCCCCGCAAGGTCACCAATGGCATATGCGTTACCGTGAGATCACAGCACTGGAAAGTCATATCCCCCAGTTTACCGTACACCTGGTCATTGCCGGTAATGGTGTAATTTTTCCGGGCAAACAGGCCGCTTTCGGTAAATTCATCGTAACTGGCATAATTGAGTGGCTGGTAGCTATACGACGGGCTTAGGAAACCAATTACCGGCCTTACGATCTTTTCTTTAAAATCCGGTCCATAATCAACCGCAGCCGTAGCGCCTTTTTGTTTCATCATAAAATAGCGTACTGCGTATCCTCCAAGTGTAAACAAGGTTACCAGCGCTACCATGAGGATAATCTGGCTGCCGGAACCATTGTGCCCCGTAGCGGCAGTTTCCGCTGCCGTATGCAGACTATATCTCACCAGGAAAAAAACAAAAACAGCAAACGGTACCAGGATGGCTGCCCACATCCGGCGCATCCAGTTACGGCCGGCAATACGGCGCTTTTCCAGGTCCAGCAGCTCCTGTTGGAGCCGCTGATCCAGGAAGGTATTAAATTCTTCCAGTGTCTTCATACCCGGTATTCATTATCAGTTAGATGACCAGTTGGCAGAGCTGCCTCCAATGCTACTCACATTGTGAAGGGCAGGCTGACTGATCAGGGCTTTAAAAGGTTGTACGTTTTCGGCCGATAGTGGCAGCTTAAAGAAAGAGCGGCTCTGGCCTACTCTCACGTGGGCATATTCCATGGGAAACAAGCGGATCCTGACAATGCGCAGGGGTAATGTCAGTTTATAATCCGTATAGGTGTCCACGTTATTAACAGATTCCCCTTTTTCCAGGCGGTTTACAAATTCCATGATTTTCTCCGGGCGTTTCTTTGCCTGTATGAGCATCACAATATACGGGATGAGTACCCCTACTGGCAGAAATAATAAAATATAGAGAATCGCTTTCGGGGTTTCCGTACTGCTGCCGGAAAAAATGCTATAGCCAATCAGGCCAAAAACGAGTACAGCAAATACTTCAGCAGTGATAAGGGCAGTAATGGTTTGCTTTTTATCCCTTTCATGGATTTCCAGCAATGTTGTTTTCAGTTCAGCGAGGTTGTTCATCAGTATATGTATTTAGAATAAAGTGGTAAATGACTATGGGATTTTAGCCCACCACACTTCCCCTGAAAAGGGACATCGTTCTCATCCGGTGCTGATTTCTCTCTACATATAAGTTCTTCATGAAGGATGGCGGTTAAGGGTTATAAAAGGCTTCTCCGAGGTTAACCGAGTGAAAGCCCGATCATTCACGGCAATAAAATAAATGAAAAAGCGATAATTCTCCAAATGCAAATTAACGATAGTTCACCTGTGGCGGATGCGCATAATCTTGCCAGGCGGACTCTGCTTCTTCTGCAGTAATATCTCCGTCAAACACCATGATACGGTATTTCAGCTGATAGCGCGACCCGGCATAGAGCTGCCATGGTTTCATGCGGGTGGGTGTATAGTTAAACATGAGTTCGCCGCCTTCCGCATCTTCCGGCCATACCCGCAGCGGTTCGGGTGAATCGAAATTATCAGGATCACTCATAATTAACAATCCTGCCTTTCCTTTGGGCGTGGTGCCGCTTATTTTTACCCAGCGGGCCCGGGTACTGTCGGCGTTCCTGCGTGTGTTGCCTTCCGAGGTAAGCACCTGGCTGGTTTTCGCGGTAAAGTCGGCCGTGGTTCTTAAGCCAAATCCGCCTCCATAACGATACTGCAACAGGGTAATACCATTGGGGGAAGCGGGGGTAAACATACTGGTAAAATCCCATAAACGGCGGGACCCCTTATCTGTAGCGGGATATGCCTTCACCACCCAGGTTTCGGTGATCGCTGTTTTTTCCGTTCCGTCTTTCCCGTAAGCAATATGGTCCTGTTGGGCACTGAAGCCACACCAGGCATTGCCGGAAAAAGTTTCCAGGTGACCGGCAAAACGCACCTTCCCTTCTCTTTTCTGCACATTCCAGAAATCTGTTTCCCTTCCTTCAAAAAGCGTATGTGTCCATGGATTCCAGATTCCCATGTGATGGAGATGTCCTGCATTGGGAAAAATGTTTGTCAGGATGACACCATTAGGCGCCCATAGCGGGTGAATAAATCCGCTGCGGTTATACACCGTGTCTTTTCCCGCAGGCGCTGCCACCGTTTCGTAATTATACTGAAGAATGGGAGATTGCTTTTCCTCCAGTAGCAGATGCCCCGACTGTTTCACCGCTTTCAGAAGAGGAGCTCCGGGCGCATAGCCTTTCCTGAGTTCGTATACCCGCTCTGCACCGGCGGGCGTAGTACCGGTCATTATCCAGCAGAGCTGGCCGTCTTGCACACTAACGTTAACGGGAATACGCTTTCCATTACTCACCTCTTCCATGATTACTTCCCCGACGCCCTCCGGAAGAGTCGTATATACGATACTGTTATACCGGATAATATCCCCGGCCTTTACCGCCAGCCGGATCGTTTGCGCCCGAATAGCTGTATACATGAAAAGTAACAACGTAATGGATAACTGGATTTTTTTCATATGCCCGTGGATAGATTTGCAGAAAAATACGGTTTACTTTTTCAGTATGCAAATACCTTGCGTACAGCACCGGTAATATTGTGATAACGGTGTATAGCTTATTATCTTTTAATTCCTATTTTTGACTGATTAATCAGGATAAAATGGCATCCCCCAATACAAATATGCTGACTACCAAACTCATAATAACCAATAAATCAGCGCTGCAGGCTAAATATGGTGATGCACATCAACAGGTACTGGATGACATTAACGCATTACTGACCTACGATGTCAGTCGTCACCTGGATGCGCATGTTATTTTCCTGGATGATGCGGTACAAATGCAATCCTACCAGGCCACAGCGGTAACAGATGTCAATGATGACGCCCAGCATAAGAAAGCGATTGATGACCTGTACCGTTTTTTTTCACCTGGATATCTCCTGCTGCTGGGCGCGCCCGATATTATTCCGCTACAACGCCTGAAAAATCTGCTGCCAGGTGAAAACGATCCGGATGCCGTTATTCCCAGCGACCTGCCTTATGCTTGTGATACACCGTACGACACAGATCCGGGTAAATTCATTGCACCTACGCGTGTGGTAGGGCGCTTACCGGATGTACCGGCACAAGGGGATCCCACATACTTACATACACTGATCAATAATATCATAACAGCTGTTCCTTCCAGCCGGAGCGAATATCTGCCCTACTTTTCACTCAGCACCTTTGACTGGCAGGATTCAACACAAAACAGCCTGCAAAGCATTTTCGGCAACCATAGCAGCTTGCAGCTGTTTCCCGGCGACCCCGGTTTTACCGGTACCAACTGGACAGCGGAGCAATTACAGGCTAAAACGCATTTCCTCAACTGTCATGGCGCCATCAACAACCCTGCCTACTATGGGCAAAAAATTCCTGATTTCCCGATGGCATTGCGGTCGGATATACTCAACAACAAAATTGCATTTGGCACCATCGTAGCGGCGGAATGCTGCTATGGCGGACAACTGTTTGACCCGAAGAAAAACAGCGCCCGGCGGATGAGTATGGCCAATAGCTACCTGCTCAACCATGCACTGGCCTTTGTAGGCGCTACCAATATCGCGTATGGCCCGCCCACCGGGCAGGGACTATCAGACCTGCTCACCCAGTATTTTGTGATCAATGTGCTGAACGGCGCCTCTACCGGCAGGGCCTTGCTGGAAGCAAGGCAACGGTTCCTTCATGAAATGGGCCCTACCCTGGACCCCTATGAACTGAAAACAGCCGCACAGTTTTACCTGTTGGGCGACCCTTCCCTGCAACCGGTTATCAACGACAAAGATCCCAGCGCCACCGGCACACAGGCGCCCTTTGTCAATGCCCTGCAAAACCGCCGCGATAACCTCGAAGCCCGCGGCAAAATGCTCGACGATTTTATTGCTGTACCTCAGCCCTCGGACAACGGGCATGCCACAGATCCCGCACTGCACACCGCCCTGCATCAATTACTCGATGAAAAAAGCTTCGCTAAAACACGCACACAGCAAATATATGTCAACAAAAAAAATAAAGACATGGGCAAAGAAGAAGCCCATAGCTCCATGCCATCTGTAAAATTTCATGTATTTTCGGAATCAACAGCCAATGGGGACACACCTCTAACCAAGGTCCTGGTGGTAAAAGAAAAAAACAATCAAATACTGGGATATCGTGAATATGTCAGCAGGTAAAACAAACCGGGATGATAAAGACAATCCTTTTGTGACGCTTACAGGGCGCCTGGTGTTGCGTACATTTGGCAGACATAGCAAAAGCGAGCACCTGGCGGTATACCTGGTTTCCGATCAGGGCGACTATCTCATACGCCCGGCAGGCGCCAACCCATTTATGCCCGATGCCCTGATGCCGCTCGTAGGAAAAACCATCATCGCTACCGGGTATATAGAAGATTACGTATTCCTTGCACAAACCTGGAAAGAGGAAGAATAACTATTTTTTGCTATTTTGTCGTTTCAACGTTATCCACTGCCCCGCATCGTGGAAAACGGCCAAATGCTAACCTATGAACTTATCAGCGTTTATTAACCACCTTGTACGCGAAGGACAAATAGCTGTAGTAGATGATCTCTCCCCCCTTTTGCCAGCTGCATCCGCAGGTGCACTGGAGGCACTGATAGATTTTTATCACCACGACAAACTGGAAATGTTCGCTACCCCACCGGAATTTGATCCGGATGCCGCCCTGTGGGCAGCAACCTATATCTACCAGGGAGTGCGGCTAATTATGCTCCGCACCATACAGCCCGACAAGGTTCTGCCGGGACTTTCCCCTTACACCGGCGATATCAATGCCAGCAGCATTTACAGCGCCGATCTCTGCCTGAGGTATTTGCCTGACCTGCTTTGCTTAACCAGGAAACTGGATGCACAGGATGCGTTGGTCATGCATATACGGGAAACCGCCATGCAATGGCCCTTTTCTTCTACTGGTATGCAACTGGCAGCAAAAGGATCATTGACAGGCATCATTTCATCGCCTGCACTACTGCAGGCATATGCAGACAGAATTGTTGTTACCAGGGATTATCCCCGTTGTGGAGTACCAGCTGTACGGGACGCGGTAAATGCGTCCCTGGGCGACTATGCCAGCGTGCTATGGCCCGGTTATCCTGCGTTATAATTAATTTAATAACAGCGCGCCCGTTCCTGTTCTATTGGCATATATAATACGGCCATGTTCCATTTTAATGCCGTCGGCCGTATCTTCTGCCAGCAACAAGGGACCGTCCATATCTACGTAATCCAACAGGGGAAGCAAGTGCGCCACCGCCGAAGTGCCAACAGTGCTTTCATTCATACTGCCTGTCATGACTTTCATGCCTGCCCGTTTAGCGGCGGTAATCATACGCAGCGCCGGGGTGATACCACCGCATTTGGTGAGTTTGATATTGATGCCATGAAAATAGCCGATACATTGAGCTACATCCTGTTCTACGATACAACTTTCATCTGCTATTACTGGCAGTACTACGTTTTCATATACCCGCTTCATACCTGCTTTGTCGGCCGCAGCCATCGGCTGCTCTATAAATTCAACGCCCAACTCCTTTAAGGCGATGGCATTGCGCAAAGTTTCTTCCACACCCCAGGCACAGTTGGCATCTACACGGAAAACAGCATCGGTATGCTTTCTGAGCTCTTTAATGATGGCTATATCTTCTTTGGTGCCCAGTTTTATCTTATAGATGGGCCAGGGAAACTCTTGCAGCTTACGCACCATATTCTCCACGGTATCTATACCAATTGTATAATCTGTTAACGGATTATGACGGATATCCAATTCCCATACTTCGTACAATTTCTTTTGTTGTTGTTTGGCGTAGAGGTCCCATGCGGCAATATCGAGGGCGCAAAGCGCAAACATATTGTCTTGCAGCAGCGGGTACATATCCTGCCAGAATGCTACCGGGGTGGTGAGCTGATAGCTTTCAATAAATGGGCGATGCTGTTCGATCGCCTGCATTAACAGGGGCACCGTCATGTTGTAATAGGCATTATCGGCGGTTTCTCCCAGGCCGCTGATACCGTTCTGTTCCAGCTTTACGACCAGCAGGGGCTGCACATTCTTTGATTTACGGGAGATGGTAAAAGTATAACGAAACTTTAGTTCATAAGGGTAAAGCGACAGGTTCATAATAGGATGCTATTCCGTTTGATGAAATAACAAATTACGGATTAAGCGGCATACATTTTTAAAGAAGATCAGTAGTCGTTGATGGGTTTGGCTATACGATACCGCCAGTAGTGCGACGCTACTGCAGGGATATTAATTCGTTCTGCATCCGGATGTATCTCCGCATGATGTCCTGCAGCTGCCAGCAGGTCCTGCAATTGAAAAATACGCCACATGGCAGGTGCTTGTATATGCCGGGTAATAATTTGTTGCAACAGCGCCGGGGTAGCCACTGCGGGGGCAGTACCGGCCTGGCGTAGTTGTTCCAGGTAATATTCCCGGGAGCGGGTACGATCTTCTTCCCACCAACCCCTGAGGGTGCTCATATCGTGTGTGTCGGGCGTAAGTACCGACAGGTAGGGCGCCTTATTTAAATCAGTGAAATTGTCTGTTGTCGACTTGGGCATGCGCTCCACTTCCAGGCTTAATATTCCCAGTGCCTGCATTACGCCGGGGACACAATCGGGCACCATGCCCAGGTCTTCCCCGCAGATCAGCATATTGGTAGCCCGTTTGATCAGGGGAAGTTTATGCATGGCTTCCTTGCGCCAGCAGCTCTCCTGTCGTACGTAGAAGTAGTCGTGATATAGCGCCGACAGGCTGTCTTGTTCCTTTTTGCCAAGCGCGGCAAAAGAGCGGGTAGCAGCCATGTCATAACGGGGATGATACAACGTTCTATTCCGGTCGGTGACCCGGATAAACAGTACGTCTGCGATCAAATGAAAGAGTATATGTTTCACGGCTTCTGGCAGCGCAGCTGCGGCTACTTTACGTTGGGTATTAAATTCCGGCAACAGCTGATAGCGTCCGTCTCCCAGGGGAACCATCAGTTTATCTTTCATGATGCCCGCATAGTTACCGAAAGCCTCTTCCAGTATAGCCTGGGTGATATAGGGCTGGCAGTACCGGTCTTCGTCGAAGTCGATGCCTCGTTGTCTTATTTCCTCGCGGCTAACGGGGATGGCCGGATGAAAATATCCCAGCAGTCCCTGTATGGCATCGGCAGGTATTTGCCAAATACGGAAGAAGCCGAGGATATGATCGATGCGGAAGGCGTCGAAATAAACGGACATATGCCGCAGGCGTTGCTGCCACCATTCGAGGCCGTTGGTGGCCATCTGTTTCCAGTTCCAGGTAGGAAACCCCCAGTTTTGCCCGGTGGCGGTAAACCCGTCTGGTGGAGCGCCGGTCTGCATATCCAGGTGATAGTATGCCGGATGCATCCAGGTATCTACGCTATGCCGGGCTACCCCGATGGGAATGTCTCCCTTGAGGGCTACCCCATGCTGGTGAATGGCGGCAGTAGCTGCCGCCAGCTGACGATGCAGATGATACTGTACAAAGAAATGGTAATGCGCCGCACTGGTTGCCGCGTCGCTGCCGGCCAGCAGCCGGCTGATGGCTGTATAGTCGTATACGTTATATTCCGGCCATTGGCTGAAATCACTGGTTTTATATTGTTCCCTTAAATAGCAGAAGGCTGCATAAGGCAGGAGCCAGTATTCATTGGCTGCAAACCACTGCCAGTAATCAGGTGTCTGGAGCTGCGCGCCCATGTGTTCATATAAAGCGTGCAGGTAGGCCAGTTTAAAGGACATCACCGTTTCATAGTCGACGGTTTCTTTTTCGTTGAGCCATTGCCGTAACCGGCCGAATTGCCGCTGTAACGGATGTTGATCCGGCAATACGCCTACCTCCTGGAGCCGTATGTATTGCGGATGCAGGGCAAAGGAGGAGATAGCCGCATACGGATAAGAATCTTTCCAGGTATTGGTTTGGATGGTATCATTTACGGGGAGTACTTGTATGAGCTGCAGGTGATGGCGCTGTGCCCAGGCTGCCAGCTGTGGCAGGTCCGCGAACTCGCCTGTACCAAACCCCTCAGCGCTGCGCAGGCTAAATACGGGTATGGCTACACCGGCCCCTTTCCAGGGAGTATGTTGAATACGCAGGATACCATCGTGCAATATTACCTGGCGACCGGCAATGGCTACCGTTTGCAGCTGCCTGTCTTCACCGTCCTCATAGTATAGAAATCGTTTGGCTTCCAGGTCGTAGATCCCGTATTTATAAGAAAGTGGTACGGGCACACCAGAAAGTTGGAGGGCCAGAAAAAACCAGCCCTGGGCGTCGTACTGCAATAACAAAGGTTGAGCTGTATTCCAGTTACCGGTTTGATGACTGCTTCCCAGCAGGCATATCGTTTTGCCGGCATCCAGGAGGGGCGCCTGTACACGGAATATATGGGTAGCAGTATTTAACGCTGTCACCGATGCCACCTGCCTTTTAAAAAAAACGCGGGAAAAGGGAGCAGTAAGCCAGGCATTCTCCGGGCGGCTGGCATCGTTCCAGGTATCCGTAAAAACAATCTCCTGGTGGCTGCCGGGGGTCACCATGCAGGCTCTTACCTGTCCTTCATAACGCACCTCTTCCAGTTCCCTGACCAGGTATTGGTATTGTAAGGTAAACGTTTCACCTGGGGCCAGCTGAATATCAGTGTACCACCAGTCTTCATTCAGCCAGCGCATGGCATATGCGTGTTTAGGCACATCGTTGCCCAATGCGGGCAGGTTACCAAGCAGATAAAGATTCTGCCCGTAATAGGTACGGTAACGGAGATAAAAACGTAATCTGTAGCTCATCTGGTTCCTGCAAAGTAAGAAAAAGCAGGCAAAGGATGAAGCTAATAAGCCGAAGGCCAGTGCATAGAAGCACCGGCCTTCGGCTTATTAGTTTATATATTTTTCAGCTTTCGCTTACTTCACTTCTTCAAATTCTGCGTCGGTTACGCCATCATTGCCAGCATTAGGTTGGCCTTGTGGCTCGCCACCGTTTGGCTGACCGCCGTCCGGCTGGCCCTGAGAAGCTTTGTACAATTCTTCAGATGCAGCTGTCCAGGCAGCTTCCAGTTCAGCTGTAGCTGTATCCAATTGTGCGCTGTCTTGTGATTTGTGTGCTTCTCTCAGTTTGTTCAGCGCAGTTTCGATGGTTGCTTTTTTATCAGCAGGCAGTTTATCACCGTATTCCTTTACCTGTTTTTCAGTTTGGAAGATCAGGCTGTCTGCTTTATTGAGCTTTTCGATTTTTTCGCGTTGTTCTTTGTCGGCAGATTCGTTGGCTTTCGCTTCGGCTTTCATCTTTTCGATTTCATCCTTGTTCAAACCGCTACCAGCTTCGATCTTGATGTTCTGTGTTTTACCGGTGCCTTTATCTTTTGCAGTTACGTGCAGGATACCGTTGGCATCGATATCGAAAGTTACCTCGATCTGTGGAACACCACGCGGAGCCGGAGGAATATCGCCCAAAATAAAGCGGCCCAGTGTTCTGTTCTGGTTAGCCATTGGTCTTTCTCCTTGCAGTACATGGATTTCCACGCTAGGCTGGCTATCTGCTGCTGTAGAGAAGGTTTCAGACTTCTTGGTAGGAATGGTGGTATTGGATTCGATCAGTTTGGTCATTACACCGCCCATGGTTTCGATACCGAGTGACAGTGGCGTAACATCGAGTAACAGTACGTCTTTTACTTCACCGGTCAGTACACCACCCTGGATAGCAGCACCTACCGCTACTACTTCATCGGGGTTTACACCTCTGTTAGGTTTTTTACCGAAGAATTTTTCTACTACTTCCTGGATTTTAGGAATACGGGTAGAACCACCTACCAGGATTACCTCATCGATTTCGGAAGTGTTCATGCCGGCATCTTTCAGCGCTTTGCGGCAAGGCTCCAGTGTTCTTTCCACCAGGCTGTCGCTCAGTTGCTCAAATTTAGCACGGGTTAATTTTTTCACTAAGTGTTTAGGAACGCCGTCTACTGCAGTGATGTAAGGCAGGTTGATTTCTGTTTCCTGTGAAGAAGACAGTTCAATCTTTGCTTTTTCAGCAGCTTCCTTCAAACGTTGCCATGACATGGGGTCTTTGTGTAAATCTACTGCTTCATCTTTTTTGAATTCATCTGCCAGCCAGTCCATGATCACTTTATCGAAGTCGTCACCACCGAGGTGTGTATCACCATTGGTAGATTTTACTTCAAATACACCGTCGCCCAGTTCCAGGATGGAGATATCGAAGGTACCACCACCAAGGTCAAATACGGCGATTTTGCTGTCATGATGTTTTTTATCCAGGCCATAAGCCAGGGCAGCAGCAGTAGGTTCGTTGATGATACGGCGAACTGTTAAGCCGGCGATTTCACCTGCTTCTTTGGTAGCCTGACGCTGTGCATCGTTAAAGTAAGCAGGAACGGTAATTACCGCTTCGGTTACTTCCTGTCCCAGGTAGTCTTCCGCCGTTTTCTTCATTTTCTGAAGTACCATAGCGGAAATTTCCTGTGGAGTATATAATCTGCCTTCTATATCTATACGGGTAGTATTATTATCACCCTTTACCACTTTATATGTAACGTGTGTCAGTTCGTTGGTTACTTCATCAAAGTGACGGCCCATGAAACGTTTTACTGACATAATGGTGTTTACGGGGTTGGTAATAGCCTGACGCTTTGCGGGGTCACCTACTTTCCTTTCTCCGTTCTTCAAAAAAGCCACTACAGATGGGGTTGTTCTCCTTCCCTCATCATTGGCAATCACTACCGGTTCGTTACCTTCCATTACGGCAACGCATGAATTGGTAGTTCCTAAGTCAATGCCTATTATTTTTCCCATAGTATTAAAGATTATCCTTTAGTTGTAAGTTGTTTTCTGTTTGTCGTTGGTTTGTCAATGATTATGCCAAGCAAAAAAATATGAAATTATGTCAGTCAGGTCCCCTATATTTGATGTAATATTTAGTGGTTCAACCAATTGGATACTGTAAGAACGTCCAATAACTAAATAAAATAAGCGACAAATTGTTCATAACCTCGCCTTCCTTTGCCCTATTTTATTCCCGGCCTACCCATTTTTATTCATGCAAATTGTGTAACCTAACGTTAATCTTATGAACAAATCCATTCTATGGAGGTCAGCATGCTTGCTGTTAGCACTCTCCCCGATGATGAGCCAGGCTCAGAACCAACCTGCCGGCGCCACACCTTCCGTTCGACTGTTCCAGGGCCCCAGCGACTATAAAACGTGGTCAATTGGGGTGAATGGTGGCATGTTGGCACCTGTGGCGGCGACCGGTGGCAGTAACGACTTCACCAAGTGGAAAGGTTCTTTCGGCTATGGCGCCTATGTTAAATACCAGTTACTTCATTTCCTGGCCCTGCGTGCCGATTATGTAGGCGGTAAATTACAGGCCGACAACAGCAAAGCCCTGGGAAATGGTGCTTCCCTGGCAAGTCCTTACAAATCTTATGAAACCAAGCTTCCATGGTCAGCTACCCTGAATGCAGTATTTAATATTACGACGGTGAACTGGCTGTTCCGGGAAAACTTTGTACAACTCTATGCTTCTGTAGGAGGCGGTTTAGCCGGATATAAGCCTACCCTGGAACTGAACGATGGGACTAAAATGGATTATAAGGCCGATAACAAGGCTATTAAAGAGCTGATTATACCGGTAGGTGCGGGACTGAAGTTCAAATTATCCGAAGTTGTGAACCTCGATTTAGGCTATACCATGTATTATACTGATGGAGATAACCTGGATGGGTATTACCGTAGTCCTAACAAGGATAAATATTCCTACGGCTATGCAGGGCTGGAGTTTGCGTTGGGCAAGAAAGGCAAAAAGCAGCTGCAATGGCATAACCCGGCCAAGGCTATGTACGACGAACTGGAGGCGCAAAAGACTACCCTGGCGGCTTCCCTGGACGCTGCCAATCAAAACAATGCCAGGTTGACGGCTGACGTAGATAAACTGACAAAAGACAGCGACGGCGACGGGGTTTCCGACTTCTTCGATAAATGCCCCGGTACACCTGCCAACACCAAAGTGGATGGTTCCGGCTGCCCGCTGCCTGTACCGGTGGTAGAGAAAAAAGAAGAAAAAGTAGTGATTACGGAAGAGGATAACCGTATTGTAAAAGAAGCCATCCAGAACCTGGAATTCGATTTTGCTAAAGCCAGTATCAAGCCACATTCTTACCCGGCATTAGACCGCGTGGCCGACCTGCTGATACGCAAGAACCTGAACCTCAAACTGAGTGGCCATACGGATAATGTAGGCAGCAAGGCAAGAAATCTCGCCCTGTCGAGAGAAAGAGCCGAATCCGTTAAAGCTTACCTGGTGGGTAAAGGCGTAAATGGGTCTAAAATTGAAGCTGTTGGCTATGGTATGACGCAGCCGATTGCCAGCAACAAAACCGCTGCCGGCCGCCAGAAGAACCGTAGGGTTGAGTTTACGATATTCTAGCAATAGTTGTTAATAATAAAAGCAAATAGGGATTTTCGGTTTAAAGCCGAAATCCCTATTTTTATTTTATGGAATCCATCTCTATCAGAACCATCATATCTGCCGACGACCCGATTATTGCCAACATCGTAAAAACTACCCTAACAGAATTTGGCATGAACAAGCAGGGCACCGCTTTTTCAGATCCGACTACAGACCACTTATCTGTATTGTTCGACATCCCACGCGCCATTTATTACATCGCTGAAATGGATGGCAGGATCATTGGCGGGGCAGGTATTCACCCGCTGGATGGCGGCCCCGACACGGTATGTGAACTGCAAAAAATGTATCTGTTGCCCGAGGCCCGCGGGAAAGGACTGGCTGGAAAGCTGATCACGATGTGCCTCTCCTATGCTAAACAGCACGGCTATACGCATTGCTACCTGGAAACCAGTCCCGAGCTGGCCCGTGCCCGGAAAGTATATGAACAATTTGGCTTCAGGTACCTGACAGGCCCCATGGGCAACACCGGCCATTTTGGCTGTGACAGCTGGATGCTCAAGGATTTATAGCTTTTCGGTATGCTTGGCTTTTCCGGTAGTACTCAAACCGGCATGCTTCTTGCCAAATGCGGCTACATAAATAACATATCATGAAAAAATTTATTCTGTCTGGTGTATTAGCTATAGGAACGATGCTGGCAGTACAGGCACAAAACGTAAAATTTGGTGTAAAAGGAGGATTGAATATTTCGAAACTCACGAATACGGATGGGTCTAAAACCCTGGCTGGCTTTAATGCCGGTGGACTGGTCAACTTTGAACTGGATAAAAACTGGGCGATCCAACCGGAAGTGTTGTACTCCACCCAGGGAACTAAGTTCGAACATAGCGCTTTCTGGGGATTGATCAGCAATTCCGGTACTACCAAATTGAACTATGTGAATATCCCTGTAATGGTACAATATTCCATCGTTCCTGAATTTTACCTGGAAGCCGGCCCACAACTGGGCATCCTCACCGCTGCCAAAGTAAAATCCGGTAGCGTTACCTTGGATGTAAAAGACCAGATGAAGTCGGTAGATTTCGGCCTGGGCTTTGGCTTTGGCTATAAATTCGATATGGGCTTGGGTATCAGCGGCCGTTATAACTTCGGATTAACTAATGTATACGACTCCGATAAAGTAGACAGTAAGAACTCGGTAGCGCAGATTGGCGTGTTTTATACTTTTTAGAAAGCTGAAAGCGTAAAGCATAAAGCTATTGAGGAGAATGATATAAGCGGATATCTATTCGCATTGATCATTCTCCTCAATAGCTTTATGCTTTCCGCTAATTGACTATCTTTGCCCCTCGCATTAATCATTTTCCGCATGAGTGTTGTACAATCTATCAGAACGGCCGCAGTGGCCGCCATTAAATCGCTTTACGACCAGTCGTTAACGGTAGCCGATATTTCGGTAAATACCACCAAACCTGAGTTCGAAGGCGAGTATACCATTGTAGTTTTCTCTTTCACAAAATTCAGCCGGCAAAAACCGGAAGAAACAGCACAGCGCATAGGGGAATACCTGGTGGCGCATCATCCTGAATTGATTACACGATTCAATGTGGTAAAGGGGTTTCTTAACCTGAGCATTAATGATGCATACTGGACCCGTTTTTTACAGCAAAACTACAGTAACGCCAACATCGGGATACAACCTGCCAATGGTAAAAAGATCATGGTGGAATATTCCTCTCCCAATACCAACAAACCGTTGCACTTAGGGCATCTGCGTAATAATTTCCTGGGATACTCTATCGCAGAAATTATGAAAGCAAATGGTTTTGAAGTGATTAAAGCCAACCTGGTTAATGACCGTGGGATTCATATCTGCAAATCCATGCTGGCATGGCAGCTATTTGCACATGGTGATACCCCGCAAACTACCGGTATTAAAGGCGATCACCTGGTGGGTGACTACTACGTAAAATTTGAATCGGTCGTAAAAGAACAGGCGGAAGTGATCATTGACCGGGTCTTGGAAAGAGACTTCCAGGACTTCGACGCCAACGAAGCTGAAAAACTGGAGAAACTGGTAACTGCCCTGCACAAGCCGGAAGTAAAGGACGATAAAGACAAGGCCGGCAAAATTATGGACGACATCAAAGAGATGTCACGTAATAAAACAGAGATCATGCAGCAGGCGAAAATCATGCTGCAGCAATGGGAAGCCGGCAACCATGAAGTAAGGGAATTATGGGCGACTATGAATGGCTGGGTATATGAAGGATTCAATGAAACCTACAAACGCCTGGGCATCGATTTCGATAAGATGTACTATGAAAGTGAAACCTACCTGTTAGGTAAAAACATCGTAGCCGAAGGGCTGGAGAAAGGCGTACTGTTTAAGAAGGAAGATAATTCCGTTTGGATAGACCTTACCGCCGATGGATTAGATGAAAAGCTACTGCTACGTGGTGATGGCACTTCCGTTTACATGACCCAGGACCTGGGTACTGCCTGCCTGAAGTACGAAGATTACCATATGGATCAAAGCGTGTATGTAGTGGCAGATGAGCAAAACTATCACTTCAAGGTATTGCAACTGATCCTGCAAAAGCTGGGCGAACCGGCTGCTCCGGGCATCCTGCACCTCAGCTATGGCATGGTGGAATTACCCCATGGCCGTATGAAAAGCCGGGAAGGTACGGTAGTAGATGCCGATGACATGATTACAGAAATGGTGGAAACAGCTGCCAAACAGACCAGCGAACTGGGAAAAAAACTGGAGTCATTCTCAGAAGAGGAACTCCATACTTTATATGAAACAATAGGTTTGGGCGGATTGAAATTCTTCCTGCTAAGGGTTGATCCTAGGAAGAGAATGATCTTCAACCCGGAAGAATCTATCAGTTTGACCGGGTTTACCGCCACCTTTGTGCAATATGCCTATGCGCGTATAAAATCTATTATCCGGGAAGTAGGCGCTGTAGCAGACTTACCGTCCTTTAACTATAGCGGCGAATTGCTGCCACTGGAGAAAGAGCTGATCATTCTGAATGAGCAATTCCCTGTAGTACTGGCAGAAGCCTACCGGGAGCTGAGTCCCGCGGTAATTGCCAACTACGCCTTCCAACTGGCGCAGGCGTTTAACTCTTTCTATGGAGAGAAAGTAGAGGGCGTACCTACCTACTCTATCCTGCGTGCCGCCACCGAAGAGAAGAAAAAATTACGGCTGCAGATTATCATGATTACCGCACATACCATTGCGCAGTGCATGAAATTAATGGGTATCCGGGTACCGGAGAGGATGTAAGATATTTTATTTGACAGGAAGGCCTCCCGCTGTAGTGGGAGGTTTTTTTATGCATAAAAAAACGCTGCGAGCCTGACGGCTCGCAGCGTTGACAACTTACCGCCACCGTGGCGAAAGTTGCCGAAGAAAATACCACAGCAGGCAGCGCAGCGAAAAAGGAGCTTGCCTATCCTTTATGCGCTGTTTTTAAAAACCATCTACACTGTGGCAAATATGTCTGTCGGCCGTTGAGGCTTCACTTAATATAATTGCTTCATCGCAAATCGCCGCTCCACGCTCCTGCTCACCTGCACCCATATACGATTTTCCGAGCATAAACATAGCAAAAGCATTTGTAGGTTGCAAGTGCAATACCCGTTTCCATTGTACAATGGCTTTTTTAAAGCGCCGTCTTCCGTACAAGTCGTGTGCCAATTGTTGATAATGACACACACTTTTTAGCGTATCCTTATCAACGTATAACCGTAAAGGATAGTGACAGGCGTTTGCTTTTGTATCAAAGTAACGTATTACCGGTTCACACCTGGCTGCAGTAAACAGCAATAACAGGCTGCAGGTGGCTAAAAGCTGACAGGGTTTCATGTCCGGGCATTTAAGGATACCCGGCAAATGTATATAATAAAATAATTATAAATAATATTTTTTAATATGAAGGATAACTAAGGGCTGCTCAACCCAGTTCTTCTCCACTGAAGGACAGTGGGAGCAAGTCATTGGCATGATTGATCACATATACCCTGCCGGATAAACCACCGAGAATAAGCCGGATAGCACCTTCCTGTTTCATTTCATATTCAGCCAACGCCTGGCGGCACATACCGCAGGGCGAAATGGGATGCCCGCTATCACCCTTAAGATTATGATAGCTGATAGCGATAGTATCTATATCTACGTTGGGATATACAGAGGCGGCAGAGGCCAGCGCCACCCGTTCTGCACAAAGACCAATAGGGAACGATGCATTTTCCTGGTTAGTACCTGCCACAATTTCTCCATTGGCTAAGCGGATCACCGCGCCTACCTGGAAATGCGAATATGGTGCATACGCATGCGCGGTTACTTCTCTCGCTTCTTTCAGCAGCCAGGCATCCGCATCTTCCAAACCATTAATATCATTGTATACGATGTAATCGATATGCAGCTGTTGTTTTTCCATATGAGCAGTTGTAAAGGGTTACTGGCAGGTCTTTTCCTGACGGCAGGCCGGGGCAAAGACGACTACGGACCGGCAAAAGGCCGGTCCGTAATTTACTTTAAATTATATTCAGGGCAATTACTTACTTGATATTTCTAAAGATGCGGCTCCAACGGATACCACCCTCTCCATAACTCATCCAGATCAACCAGGCTTTACCTACTACGTGGTCTTCCGGAACAAAGCCCCAGAAGCGGGAATCCAGGGAATTATTACGGTTATCCCCCATCATCCAGTAATAGTTCATTTTAAACGTGTAGGAGTCGGCAGGCTGGCCGTTAATGATAAACTTACCATCCTTTCTTTCCAGCGTATTGCCTTCATACACACGGATAATGCGATCGTACAACGCAATATTGCTTTCATCCAGTTTTACCGTAGCACCTTTCTTTGGAATGTACATAGGACCGAAGTTTTCATCTGTCCATTTGAAATGCGCAGAGTCATGCGGGAAGATATCGTTATAGTTGAAATCCGAGAAAGCAGATGCTTCATACATTGTAATATTCTTCACGATAGGAAACTGCTTCAGGGCGGCTACATTGTCTGGTGTCAGGTTATAGAGAAATTTATTGGCATCGATCTGGAAAAAATCCGGCGGAGTAGTAGCAATGCCCAATTCTTCGAGCCTGCTGGGATTCAGCTGATCACCAGTGGTTTCAACTACATATTTGTGTTGACTGCCCGGAGGTACCGGCGCTGCCTGTCCATTGATATATACGGCGCCATGAACAATCCGGAGCGTGTCGCCCGCCTGCCCCATACAGCGTTTGATATAGTTTTCGCGTTTATCCACCGGGCGTTGAATGATCTGGTAGGAGTTATGAACCGCCTGCCAGCCATTCTGTCTTACCATGTTATAGTAACTTGGATCCGGCGAGTCTATCGCTACAGTATCTCCCTCCGGGAAATTAAATACCACTACATCGTAGCGTTTAATATCAGAGAAACCTGGTAAACGTCTGTACTTCCATTTTATGGCTTCAGAATAAGCTTTGGTAGACTTTGTAAAGGGAAGGGTATGATGTACAAAAGGTACTGCCAGCGGCGTCATTGGAATACGGGGCCCGTAACTGATCTTGCTGACAAACAGGAAATCGTTTACCAGCAATGTTTTTTCCATAGATGGAGTAGGGATCGTATATGCCTCAAAAATGAAGGTGCGGATAAGCGTGGCTGCTATGATAGCGAAAATACCAGCGTCTAACCATTCTCTAGCCTGAGATTTCTTCTTCTTTGGCTGACTGTCTTTGTTTTTTTTCCAAAATGCCAGGTTCATTCAGTTTCGCTTATTAGATGCTTAAAAAGGCAAATATAATATTCTGCCGTTTGCCAGTAGCTATTCCGCTACAAAAGTTTTCTTAAAAATAGATTAAAAGACAATTTATTATATTTTTCGAATATGTAATATACCACACATCAAATAACCAGTATTTATTGGCTGGATAAGTTTACAATACCGTTTCCAGGATCTGGTTAATGACATCAGCGCGGTTGAGGACCATAAAGTGGCCGGCATCGGGGATCAGGTGGGTTGGGGTGAGATATTTAGCAGGGAAAGGATGGTCTTTAGCACCATGGATATGCACCAGGCCTTCGGGTACCTGTTCATTTTCCCAGTGCAGGATAGCATTTACTGCCCAGCGGGTATAGGCATAATCTTTTTTAGCGAGATATTCATTTACCAGTACCCTTTCTGCCTCAGTTTCAATATCGAGAAACTTTTTCACTATCATATTCCTGCGCTGGTAGAGGAGTTGGTCGGGGAGTTTATGAATGCCCAGGCGTTTCACCCAGTTGTAATAAGGTGGTTTTTCAGCGGTACGCTTGATGCTGGATACCAGGATGTTTTTGGCGATGGGTATGTGCCGGGCAATTTCCAGGCTCATAATACCTCCAAAGGAAACGCCCAGCAGCGTTACTGGTCCATCGGCCCGGATGCCTTTCGCCATGCGGGCGGCATACTGACCGATGGGTTCATCCGGCAATGGGGTGATCCACTGCAGGTAATGTACCTGGTAGGCGGGCGGAAAGCGCAGATTGTTAAAAATGCGCTCATCGGCCCCCAGCCCACTGATCAGGTACAATTGCTTCTGCATATTTCTTTTAAGAACCTACTTTTTTCTTATCGCGGTTAGGCACTACAAAATCGTCTACATCTTCTGCGGTAATAGTTTTGCCGGACAAGATGATCAATCTTTCTACTACGTTGCGCAGTTCACGGATGTTACCGGTCCAGTTATGATTTTGCAACGCTTTCATCGCATCTTTATCTATGGCTTTACGTGCAATACCGTATTCGCTGCAAACGCTGTCGAGGAAGCTATCTACCAGCAATGGCACATCTTCCCGGCGATCGTTCAGGGAAGGTACATGGATAAGAATCACGCTCAGGCGGTGATACAGATCCAGGCGGAAGTTTTTGCTTTCCACTTCCTGCAGCAGGTCTTTATTGGTCGCTGCTACCACGCGTACATCTACACTGATTTCCTTGTCGCCGCCCACGCGGGTAATTTTACCCTCCTGTAAGGCGCGCAGTACCTTGGCCTGGGCACTGAGGCTCATATCACCTATTTCGTCGAGGAAAAGGGTGCCGCCGCTGGCTTGTTCAAATTTACCAATGCGCTGTTTTACAGCAGAAGTAAAGGACCCTTTCTCATGACCGAATAATTCACTTTCTATCAGTTCGCTGGGAATAGCTGCACAGTTCACCTCTACGAGCTGTGCACCTGCGCGGTTGCTGCGTTCGTGCAACCATCGGGCTACCAGCTCCTTTCCTACCCCGTTTTCACCGGTAATCAATACGCGGGCATCGGTAGGTGCTACTTTTTCAATAGTTTCCCTAATCTTCAGTAAGGGAGAAGACTGACCAATCATTTCCGGCACCTTGTTCACCTTGCGGCGCAGGGTTTTGGTTTCGGTCACCAGTGTGGTTTTATCCATCGCATTACGCAGCGTGATCAGCAGGCGGTTCAGGTCTGGTGGCTTCGAAATATAATCATAGGCGCCTTTTTTCACGGCATCAACGGCAGTATCGATATTACCATGCCCCGATACCATGATGATAGGAATATCCGCATTCACTTCCCGGGCTTTTTCTAAGAACTCCAGGCCATCCATTTTAGGCATTTTGATGTCGCATAATACGGCATCGTAAGCCTTTGCCTGGAACATTTTAAATCCTTCCATTCCATCTGCTGCCTCATCTACTTTATACCCCTCGTAACTTAAAATTTCCGTGAGTGTTTTACGAATACTTTTTTCGTCGTCTATTATTAAAATATTAGCCATAATCAGGTTTAATTTTGTACGACCGGCAAATACCTGCCATTTATACAACGGGCAAAAATAAAGATTAATCAGTTAAAATTGCAGGATATATCATATCATTTAACATGTCGGATAAAATTGAGATGACCCCGTACAGCTCCCGCTGGCCGGAAGAATTTAAGGAGATAGCGGCTAACCTGGAAGCAGTATTGGGTAATTATGCCCTGGCTGTTGACCATATTGGCTCCACCAGTGTGCCGGGAATGCCTGCCAAAGATGTTATAGACGTGCAGGTAACGGTGGCCTCGCTGGACCAGCCTATCCAGCCCTTACTGGAGCAACTCGGGTATGAGCGGAAATATGACCTGGCCGACCACCGGCCGCCAGGGAGAACAGACCTGGCCGACGGGGAGCTGGAAAAACATTTCTATTTCAAACAACAACGGCGGATCAACCTGCATGTGCGGGTAGCTGGCCGGTTTAACCAGCGCTATGCGCTGTTGTGCCGCGATTACCTGCGTTCCCATCCGCTCGCCGCACAGGCGTATGGCGTGATCAAACAGGAACTGGCCAGGTATTTCCCGAACAATGCAGACGCTTACTACGACATCAAAGATCCTGTGTTTGACCTCATTATGGAAGGCGCTTATGAGTGGAGCGGAACAAGGCTGTAATAGTATCTGGCTACTGACTTGACATTTCCCCGCTTGTCTACTACCTTTACAGGATTTATGCGTAATTTCAATATATATAAAGTGCCCATCCCTGTAATTACATCCGCATATGAATGAGTTTCTAGAAGAGTTGAAACGGCGGCATCAGCTGGCAGCAGCTAATGCCTATCCCGCGACCGGTGCAGTAGATAATTTTGTCAGCAACCTGGTGAACTGGTTATTTCCGGAACATAAGGGCCAGGTAATTGCTGATCCGCAGGTATTGGAGCAATACAGCGTTCAGCTGGAAACGCAGTTGCAGCAACTGTTGCATTCCATGGCCAACCAATTGCCCACCGATGCGTCTTCCCTGAGCCAGGCCTTTATGGGCAAGGTGCCGGTTATTTACGACGAATTGACCAAAGATGCCAGCGCTATGTACCAGGGCGACCCGGCAGCATCCTGTATGTATGAGGTGATCCGCGCTTATCCCGGTTTTTATGCGATTGCCTTTTACCGCATTGCGCATGCCCTGTATAACCTGAAGATACCGGTATTACCCCGTATGATTACAGAGCTGGCCCATTCCCGCACGGGCGTGGACATACATCCAGGGGCCGTTATTGCGCCCTGGTGTTGCATTGACCATGGCACTGGTATTGTCATCGGGGAAACCAGCATCATAGGACCTCATGTAAAAATATACCAGGGAGTTACTTTGGGAGCGTTGAGCGTAGAAAAAGGAATGGCGCGCAGCAAACGACACCCTACTATTGAAGAACATGTAGTGATTTATGCCGGGGCCACTATCCTGGGGGGCGACACCGTAATAGGCCACCACAGCGTTATTGGCGGGAATGTATGGTTGATTAAAAGCGTAGAACCGTTTTCCCGCATTTATTACAAAGCAGAACATAAATATTCAGATACAAACCAAGATTAATCACATGGCATCCATCATAGAGTTGATCGGCAACACGCCGATGGTAGAATTAAAGCACATTTCGGAAAACCCGGAAGTGAAGATATTCGCCAAACTGGAAGGTAATAATCCCGCAGGTAGTGTAAAAGACCGGGCCGCCTATGGCATGATTAAGGGAGCGCTTGACAGAGGGGATATTAAGCCGGGCATGAAGCTGATTGAAGCCACCAGCGGGAATACGGGCATTGCGCTGGCCATGATATCCAGCCTGTTCGGACTGGAAATAGAACTGGTCATGCCTTCAGATGCCACGCGGGAACGGGTGCTCACGATGGAAGTGTATGGCGCCAAAGTAACGCTCACACCTAAGGAATTGTCTATGGAAGGTTCTATCGATTATGCCAACGACAAAGTGGCGAAGGGTGGTTATTATATGCTGAACCAGTTTGCCAATCCCGATAACTACGGTATGCATTACAAAACCACGGGGCCGGAAATTTGGCGGGATACGGCGGGGAAAGTAACGCACTTTGTCAGCGCGATGGGCACTACAGGTACTATTATGGGCGTATCGCGGTTCCTGAAGGAACAAAACCCGGATGTACAGATCGTTGGTTGTCAACCTACAGAAGGATCGAAGATTCCCGGTATCCGTAAGTGGCCGGAGGCTTATCTCCCTAAGATATTTGACAAATCCCGGGTAGACCGGATTATGGATATTGCCGAGGCCGATGCCCGGGCGATGTCTAAACGACTGGCCAAAGAGGAAGCTGTTTTCTGCGGAATGAGCAGTGGCGGCGCTGTATCAGCAGCAGCACGGTTATCGCGCGAGTTACGTAGTGGCATTATCGTTAGCATCATCTGCGACCGCGGCGACCGGTATTTATCGAGCGATTTGTTTTCCTGAGCTAAGAACTGAAAGCTAAAAGCATAAAGCTATTGTGGCGAATGACCAGAGCGTATATTAAAAATCGCTTTGATCATTCGCCACAATAGCTTTATGCTTTAGCCTTATGCTTTCGGCTATTTCTTCATGTACATTACTTCCTTCACCAGTTTCACGGTACGTTCTACATCCGGCAGGTATAATTTTACCAGGTTAGGCGCGTAGTGCATAGGCGCATCCTGTGCAGTGATACGGCGGATAGGTGCATCCAGGTAGTCGAAACCTTCTTTCTGGATACGGTAAGCGATTTCGGAAGAAACGCTGGAGAACGGCCATTGTTCTTCTACGATCACCAGGCGGTTTGTTTTCTTTACAGATTCCAGGATGGTAAACCAGTCCAGCGGACGGATGGTACGCAAGTCGATTACTTCCGCTTCGATACCTTCTTTTGCCAGTTCTTCTGCAGCGCCCAAAGCCACTTTCATCATTTTGTTGAAAGAAACGATGGTCACATCTTTACCAGCACGTTTAATATCTGCTTTACCGATTGGGATGATGTATTCTTCTTCAGGTACTTCACCCATATCGCCGTACATCAATTCACTTTCCATGAAAACAACCGGATCGTCATCGCGGATAGCCGCTTTGAGCAAACCTTTTGCATCATATGGGTTAGAAACGGATACTACTTTCAGGCCGGGGATATTGGCATAATAGCTTTCGAATGCAGTGGAGTGCTGTGCACCCAGCTGTCCGGCAGAACCGTTAGGCCCGCGGAAAACGATCGGACATCCTACCTGTCCACCACTCATCGCCAACATCTTGGAGGCGGTATTGAGGATCTGATCCAAAGCCAGCACTGCAAAGTTCCAGGTCATGAACTCTACCACCGGACGCAGGCCGTTTTGAGCGGCACCTACTCCAATGGCGGCAAACCCAAGTTCTGCAATCGGCGTGTCAATTACACGCTTTGGACCAAATTCATCCAGCATTCCCTGGCTCACTTTATAAGCACCATTGTATTCGGCTACTTCCTCCCCCATCAGGAATACGCGTTCATCACGGCGAAATTCCTCCTGCAGGGCTTCTCTTAAGGCTTGTCTGAAAGCTATCTGACGCATGCTATTCTTAATTGAAAGTTTAAATGCCTTATTTAAAGGCAGGGCAAAAATATTGTTTGTTCACGAAAAAGCAAAGTAAACGCCCGATTAATAATTATTATGACAATGATATAAGGGTGGTAGCTTATTAATTAATAAAAATACATATATTTATATTTTGTAACTTTATTGAAGCCCGTGCTAACTCGTTTATCGTCATGATCACGATTACTATCCTGACACTTTGCTTTTTAGCTGCCCTATCCTGTAAAATAAAAAAAGTGAAAGCGCCGGTCGTCCAGGTACTCCTTTGGTACTTTCACCTGTTTTTGGGTAGTATCAGCCTGATATGCCTGTTCCTGATGCTTAATAACTACGGTTTTAAGGGCACACAAACAGAGCGGGTATTCTTTACCCTATATGCCGGCACCGGCATGTTGTTATATGGACTCGCCAAACCCGACAACGATGCCCGCTATGCTTACCTGCTGTGCTTTTTCGGGTTTCCGTTTGCGTTGCTATTGGGATTGCTGATTCCGCCATTGCGCACCATTACGCTGGTGGCAGCTATTACGCTGCTGTCTGACAGCGAGTTTCAGCGTTACGATATCGACAATGACTTCGCCCTGCAAACCAAGAGCACCAGTATTTTATCGATTTACCCGGTTTACAGCCTGGTAGCCGATAAATACCTATTTTTTGAGAAGCTGACACCGGATGTTATCCGGCCGGGAGCGGCGCCCGGTTCCCTGAAAATGGAAAAAAGGGGTAAAGACAGTGTCAGGATCCTGTTGAAAACAACAGGCCACAAAGTAGACACCGTACTCTTACTGTCGGAATAAACAGGCGTGGCGCCGTATCAGATATTAATAGCGCTTTTTCCCGCTCCGAGCAGGAAAGCATCTTTCAACGCCTCTGAATAGGTAGGATGCGCGTAACAGATCCTGAACATTTCTTCAGCGGTAGTTTCATGCGCCATGCCCACCGCGGCCTGTCCAATCACATCGGCTGCCCTTGGGCCAATGATATGTACGCCCAGCACTTCGTTGTAAGCTTCCGCTACCAGTACTTTCACGAAGCCCTCCGTATCCATGGAAGCCCTGGCGCGGGCACTGGCCATATAAGGGAACTTACCGGAGCGGTAGGCAATGCCACCGGCTTTTAATTGCTCCTCCGTAGCGCCTACCGACGCCACTTCCGGCCAGGTATACACTACATTGGGAATGAGGTTATAATTGAGATGCGATATTAATCCACCTAATACTTCTGCTACCAGGGTACCCTCTTCTTCTGCTTTATGTGCCAGCATAGGCCCTTCTATCACATCGCCAATGGCATATATATGTGGGACCGCTGTTTGCAACGTTTTATTCACAGGTATCTTCCCGTTCTTCATCGTTTCAATACCTGTTGCGGCCAGGTTCAGACCGGCAGTATAAGCGCGGCGACCTACCGCCATCATGCAATAATCAGCTGTTAGCTCCTGCTGCTGGCCGTCTTTATCAAGATACCCTACCGCTGCAGCACTGCCGGTATTTACGGCCGATTGCACCCGGCAGTTCAACCGGATATCTACCGGCAACCCCGCCAGTGATTTCTGCAACGCTTTACCCAATTCCTGGTCCATCGTGGGAATGAGGCTGCCCGCGTATTCCAGGATGGTTACCTTCGTACCAATGCGGGCATATACAGAAGCCATTTCCACTCCAATTACCCCACCACCTATAATAATCATAGATGCCGGTTGAACAGGTAATGACAACGCTTCCGTGGAAGAAATGACCCTTCTTTTATCGATGGTGATACCCGGCAAAGAAGCCGGCTTGGAGCCAGTGGCAATAACAAAGTATCGTCCCTGCAATACCTGGTCCCCTACCTTTAACTGGTGGGCATCGAGGAAACTACCGAGGCCATAGTGCACGGCGATCTTATTCTTTTTCATCAGGTATACCAGCCCGGAAGTATTTTGCTTCACCACCTCCCGTTTCCGCTGAATAAATTGCTGAAAATTGAGCTGCAGACCCTCCAGGTCAATACCATGGGTACCAAATTGCACCGCCGCCTTGTGATAGTGCTCCGAGCTGTCCAATAAAGCTTTGGCAGGTATACAGCCAACATTGGTACAGGTGCCTCCAAGCACGTCGTATTTTTCCACCAACGCCACTTTGAACCCCAGTTGCGCCGCCCGTATGGCACATACATAGCCGCCGGGGCCTGCACCGATTACCACTATATCGTAATTAACCGTTTCCATGATAAGTCTTTTTTTACAGGCATAAAGGTAATTAAAGTATAGATAAAAAATACCGATCGGTATTTTTTATCTATAAAAAAAGCCGTCACTACTAAATAGAGACGGCTTCTCGAATATTTTATACTTTTTCGATGATAACAGCGCTGGCGCCACCACCACCGTTACAAATACCGGCTACTCCATAGCGGGCATTCTGCTGATGCAGGATGGCATTGAGGGTTACCACGATACGGGCACCGCTGCAACCGATAGGATGTCCCATCGCTACGGCGCCACCCCATACATTTACCTTATCCATGGCGAGACCCAGGTCTTTTGCATTGGCAATAGGTACGCAGGAAAATGCTTCATTTACTTCGGCATAGTCCATGTCACCGATCTTCAGGCCTGCTTTGTGCAACGCATTGTTAATTGCTTTTACCGGCGTAGTAGTAAACCATTCTGGCGCCTGGGATGCATCTGCAAAGCTGACAATCTTCGCCAGCGGCTTCAGACCCAGTTCTTTTAATTTTTCGCCACTTACCAATACCACCGCGGCTGCGCCGTCATTGATATTGGAAGCATTGGCAGCAGTGATGGTACCATCTTTCTGGAAACTTGGCTTCAGGGTAGGTACTTTTTCGAAAATCACCTTCTTGTAATCTTCGTCTTCCGCTACGGTTACTACCTGTTTACCAGGCACCTGCACCGGTACTACTTCTGCTTTATAGTATCCCTTTTCCCAGGCATTTGCTGCGCGCTTATAGCTTTCGATAGCGTATGCATCCTGGTCTTCCCGGGTAATGTGATACTCGGTAGCACATAATTCCGCGGCATTACCCATGTGGAAATCTTTATAAGGGTCCCACAGGCCATCGCGGATAATACCGTCTATTACACTGCCATGCCCGAGTTTATAACCCGTGCGGGCTTTATCCAGGTAATAGGGAGCAGCGCTCATATTTTCCATACCACCGGCTACCACTACGTCGTTATCGCCCAGCATGATGCTTTGTGCGCCCAACATAATGGCTTTCATCCCGGAGGCACAAACTTTATTCACGGTAGTACAGGGAACCGTATTGGGGATGCCTGCTGCCAGACTGGCCTGGTTGGCAGGCGCCTGTCCCAGGTTAGCACTAAGTACATTACCCATATACACTTCATTCACCGCTGCTGTCGCTACGCCGGCTCTTTCGAGGGCTGCTTTGATAACGGTAGCACCTAACTGTGTTGCCGGAATACCCGCCAGGGCACCATTGAAGGATCCAATGGGCGTACGGGCGGTAGCAACTATAAATACTTCTTTCATCTGATAAATAAGATTGATTTGGCTAGTTTATAATCTACCAAATATACGGAAAAGCTTAAAGCAGAAAGCCGAAAGCATAAAGCTATGGAAGCGAATCTTCACGAATATCTAAAAGTCTCACCAGTCGCCTGTCTCCGTAGCTTTCTGCTTTCTGCCAGAATTTAGGTATGTTTGCAGTTGCATTGACTGAACCGTGATATCTCAAAACTCCATACAGCAGATCCTCAGTCGCATAGACATTGTGGATATAGTGGGTTCCTTCGTTAAATTGAAAAAACGGGGCGCCAACTACCTCGGTCTGTGCCCATTTCACAACGAAAAGTCGCCTTCCTTCACTGTATCTCCTGGTAAAGAGATCTATAAATGTTTTGGTTGTGGCGCCAGCGGTAACTCGATCAGCTTTATCATGGAGCATGAAAAATACTCCTATGTAGAAGCCCTGCGCTGGCTGGCTCAACGTTACCAGATAGAGCTGGAAGAAACAGAGGTGAGCCCGGAGGTGAAGCAGTACCAGTTGATGGCGGATAGTTTGTTTATCATCAACAACTATGCACGGGAGTATTTCACGGATACCTTATTCAACAAGGAAGAAGGACAAAATATTGGGTTAAGCTACTTTGAAGAAAGGGGATTTACGGAAGAAACGATCAAAAAGTTCCAGCTGGGATATTGCCTGAACACCTTCGACGCCTTCGCCAAATCGGCGCTGGAAAAGGGTTACAACCTGGAATACCTGCAAAAAACTGGTTTGGTCACTATTCGCAATGACCAGCCCGCCGACAATTACCGGGGCCGTGTTATCTTCCCGATACATAACCAATCCGGTAAGATCCTGGGCTTCGGCGCCCGTATTTTGGGAGCCAAATCAGACCGGGCGCCCAAGTACATTAACTCCCCCGAGAACGAGATTTATGTAAAAAGCCGGGTACTGTATGGTACTTACTTTGCTCGGCATGCGATAGATAAGCAGAACGAGTGCCTACTGGTAGAAGGTTATACCGATGTGATATCACTGCATCAGGCTGGTGTGGAAAACGTGGTGGCCTCCAGTGGTACCTCCCTCACACAGGACCAGCTAAGGCTCATCAAGAAATACACGAATAACCTCACCATCTTGTACGATGGAGATAGCGCCGGGGTAAAGGCAGCGCTCCGCGGCCTGGATATGGCTATTGAAGAAGGCCTGAATGTGAAACTGG
Organism: Chitinophaga sp. Ak27; assembly: GCF_012726295.1. Taxonomy (GTDB): domain Bacteria; phylum Bacteroidota; class Bacteroidia; order Chitinophagales; family Chitinophagaceae; genus Chitinophaga. The sequence continues at coordinate 1,736,649 of NZ_JABAOB010000001.1, forward strand.
TACTGTTGCCAGACAAAGAAGACCCGGATAGCTACGTACAGAAAATAGGCGCCGCCGCATTCCGGGAGTTTATCCAGGAGCATAAGCAGGACTTCGTGCTGTTTAAGCTGCAATTGAGCATGCAGGAAGCGGGCAGCGACAGTACAAAAAAGTCGCAGCTGGTCAATGAAATTGCCGAAACTATTTCCAAAATTGATAAGGCGGAAGACTTTACCCGGCAGCAGGATTATATCCGCCAATGCAGTCAGCTACTGCATATCGACGAACAGGGGCTGATCCAGCTGGTCAATAAATTTATTCGCGACCGGCTCGTTAAACGCGAACAGGCCCATGCCCGCAACCAACCCGCTACAGACGACGATGCATTGAGCGAAGAGGCGATAGCTGCTATGGAAGCCGCAGAAACCGGTATTTCGGTAGAGTCGCTGCTCAACGGGCACGAAAGGCAAGAAAAGGAACTGGTAAAAATATTACTGCGTTTCGGGGATAAACCCTTCAGTGAAGAAGAAAACAGCACAGTAGCGGACTATGTGTTTCATTTGCCGTACGACTTTGAGGCACTGGCAGAAAGTGAGCTGGTGAAAAGAATTTTGAGAGAATACAAGGCGCTGTATGATGCGGGTAATTTGCAGGACAAGCGTTGGTTCCTGTATCATGAAGACCAGGCATTGTCCAAACAGATTGCCAATATCCTGGAAGATAAAGAAGCGGATTTGAGTATTAACTGGAAAGACCGTTTTGAAATTGATACCGTGTATGGCGACAATGCCTACCTGAGAGATACCATCTCTACCACCAACTACCTGATACTGCGCAAGATCAAAAAGCTGATCCACGAAAACCAGGAAGAGGCTAAAAAAGCCACTGAAATGGATCAGATTATTGCCTGCCTGGAAATGCAGAAGCATTTGAATGCCCTGGAAAAAGAACTGACCAATGGCATGGGCACTGTTATTTTCAAATAGCCAATAGCGTTAGCATTCCTATATTCTTTCCCATACCTGGAAAGAGAAAGGATATTGGTTTTTCTCATCTTCTTCGTGGCGTTCATCGCTTATCAGTTCAAACTCACCGCCATCTATTTGCGGAAAGAAAGCATCGCCGTGTACCACTGCATATACGCGTGTGAGGTAGATGCGATCTACTTTGGCCCAGGCTTGTTTGAAGATTTGTGAGCCGCCCGTGATAAACAATTCGTCGCCTCCGAAAGAGCGGGCTTTTTCAATGCCCTCTTCAATAGAGCTAACGACATATACCCCTTCCGGGTGATAATCAGCCTGGCGGGTAATAACAATATTGGGGCGGCCCGGGAGGGGCTTGCCGAGTGAGTCGAAAGTTTTGCGTCCCATTACAATGGGTTTACCCAGTGTAGTAGCCTTAAAATATTTGAGATCAGTAGGCAGGCGCCAGGGCAACATGTTATTGATACCAATAGCATTATTTTCTGACGCTGCTACGATGATGGAAATGCGCATATGCAAAGGTTATATAGCTACCGGAGCTTTAATAGCCGGATGAAACTGATAGTGCTGTAACTCGAAATCTTCGAAGGTAAAAGAGAAGATATCTTTTACTTCCGGGTTGATTTTCATGACCGGCAGCGGGAACGGCTGCCTGCTCAGTTGCAGTTGCGCCTGTTCCATATGGTTGCTATACAGGTGTACATCACCGAAGGTGTGTATAAAGTCGCCGGCATCCAGGTCGCATACCTGTGCCATCATCATGGTCAGCAGGGCGTAGGAAGCGATATTGAATGGTACGCCCAGGAATACATCGGCGCTGCGCTGGTAAAGTTGGCAGCTCAGTTTTCCACGGGTTTCTCCTTTTTCCTTATCTGCCGGGGTTACATAAAACTGGAACAGGCAATGACAGGGGCTGAGAGCCATTTCAGGCAACTCTCCCACGTTCCAGGCGTTGACGATAATACGGCGGGAATCAGGGTTGTTTTTAATGGTATTGACCGCTTCTGTGATCTGGTCGATCACTTTCCCGTTGGGGGCTTCCCAGCTGCGCCATTGTTTGCCGTAAACAGGGCCCAGGTCGCCGTTTTTATCGGCCCATTCGTCCCAGATACTTACGCCATGCTCTTTCAACCAGGCAATATTGGTATCGCCTTTCAAAAACCAGAGCAGCTCGTATATAATTGATTTTAGATGTAATTTTTTGGTAGTTACTAACGGAAAGCCTTCCTGTAAATTGAAACGCATCTGGTAACCGAAGCAACTGGTGGTTCCTGTTCCGGTGCGGTCAGTTTTCACGGCGCCTTCCCGGATAATATGTTGTAATAATGATAAATACTGATCCATAAGGCTGCAATTTACAAAGTTTACTGATGAAAAATATAATGTATTCCAGTCAAAGAAAAAAACGGTAGATACGTATAAATCACGTAAATTTTGTTGCTTAGTATTCGACTTACTGAGACTGGCTTAATGAGAAACTTGCAGGAAGTATGTGCGGAAAACCTCAATGACCATGGCCACTTCACTGCATAACCAAGGCAACAAAATCAGCTATTATTAGCAACCAAAATCAGGAATTACTATTTACTTCATTATTAAATCTGTTATCAGCTCTATGATAAGATAACCTATTTCATCACTATCATCATTTTATAAACCAAACAAGCTATGCTTCTACCAAAATCAGGCTTGCTGGTACTGCTTTGTCTTTGCAGTACCCTGGCATTATTTGCCCAACAAAATATCACCGGAAAAACAAGGGATGCCGTTAGTGGTAAACCTATTCCCGGTGTAACCGTGCGGGTACCCAATAGTAATAAAGGCACCATTTCAGACGCCAGCGGTAATTATACGTTGGTGGTACCAGCCGGCACAACCAGTTTACTGGTCAGCTATACTGGCTATAAAAGCCAAACCATCCCGATCAAAGCTGACCAATCTGTAGTTAATATTTCTATGGAAGAAGACTTTGCTCGTCTCGAAGAAATTGTAGTAACCGGTTTGGCTACGAATGTAAAGCGTGCCAACCTTGCGAATGCGGTAGCTACTATTTCTGGTAAAGAATTAACTGGTGTAGCGCCTGCACAAACCTTCGATGCTGCACTGAGTGGTAAAATACCCGGTGCATTGATCACTGCCAACTCGGGCGCTCCCGGTGGCGGTATCTCTGTAAAAATGCGTGGTATTACTTCCGTATTCGGTAATTCACAGCCACTGTATGTGGTAGACGGCGTTTTCTTCAACAGCGCCAGTATTCCTGCAGGACTCAATGATGTAACCGGGGCAGCTACTGCCGGTAACCCAAACAACCAGGATAACCCCTCCAGCCGTATTGCTGATCTCAATCCTGAAGATATTGAAAATATAGAGATCCTGAAAGGCGCCTCTGCCTCCGCGTTGTATGGCGCGAAAGCAGCTGCCGGCGTAGTTATCATCACCACAAAAAAAGGGAAATCAGGAAAAACCAAAATCAGTATAAACCAGGAAACAGGTTTCGTGAAAGAACGGCATCTGCTGGGAGTACGCACCTTTACTCCTGAAACAGCTGCAGACCTGGCCGGTACTGCCGACAATCCCGATCCTACTGTGCAGGCTAACCGCGCCGCATTAAAAGCACAGTTTAACGCCGCAAAAAGCGCAGGAAAAATTTATGATTATGAAAAAGAAATGTACGGACAAACCGGACTTTTGCTGAACACCAATGTGTCGGTGAGTGGCGGAGGAGATAAAACCACCTTTTACCTTTCAGGCAATCGCCGGCAGGAACAAGGTATTATCAAAGGTACCGGCTATTTCAACAATGCCTTGCGCCTGAATGTAGATCATAAGATAAACGATCGTATATCCCTCGGCGTTACTACCAACTATATTGGTTCTTCGTCCGACAGAGGGCTTACCAACAACGATAATAATGGTGTTACTTTTGGTGTGGCACTTTCTTCCACACCGGATTTCATAGACCTGCACCCCAATGCGCTGGGCGAATATCCCCGTAACCCCTTTGCAGCTTCCAATCCGCTGGAAACGAGAGACAAGATCATCAACAACGAGCTGACCAATCGTTTTGTGGGTGGCGCCAATATTGACATTAAATTCCAGCAAAGCACACATTCTACTACCAAATTTGTGGGTCGTGGCGGTCTGGACTATTTCAACTTCAAAACCGCAGCCTTGTTTCCCCGCGATCTGCAATTTGAAGAAAATGGCTTGCTGGGACAGTCTATACAGGGAAATACTAACAGCTCCAATACTAACTGGGGTGGATTTTTTGTAAATACATTTATTCCTAATGAAAATATCAGTTTAACCAGCAGTGCCGGTGCCACGCTGGAAACGGGTTTCATAGACAATATTGTGACATCCGCCAGCAACATGGTGTCAGGGCAGAGCAACCTGGATGCGAGTGGTAACACCACCACCCGGCAATTCCGCCAGAAATACCGCGATAATGGTTTCTTCGTACAGGAAGAATTGACGCTGATAGATGCATTTACCATTAGTGGTGGTGTGCGTTTCGACAGATCCACCAACAACGGTGACTTTAAAAAATACTACGTCTTCCCTAAAGGAGCGGTGTCATGGAATCTTACTAAAATGAAATTCTGGAAAGTAAATGCCATCGACAACCTGAAAGTACGGGCTGCGTATGGTCAATCCGGTAACGTACCTCCTTATGGTAGTAAGTTTACCGCCATGTTGGGAAGCAATATTGGCGGGCTTCCGGGCGTACTGGTGGATAACCTGCAGGGAAATGCCCAGATCAAACCGGAAAGACAGGCTGAATTTGAAACCGGTCTGGATATCAGTGTACTAAAAGGCCGTATCAGCCTGGAAGCTACCTACTACGACAAAACCATTACTGATGTGTTGCTGCGGCACAACCTTCCCGGTTCTACCGGTTTTTCCACCGAATGGAAAAACAGTGGCGACCTTAAAAACCAGGGTATAGAACTCGGGCTTACCGTGATACCGGTGAATACGCCTAATTTCAAGTGGACCAGTAACCTTAACTGGTGGCGTAATCGGTCGAAGGTAACGCGATTGATTATACCTCCTTTTGCGATAGGTGCATTTGGTAACTCACTGGGTACTTTCTACCTGGAACAGGGTAGACCTGCCACACAGATCAAAGGTAATGTAGGAGGGCAGTTAAAACTCCTGGGCGACGCAGAGCCTAAATTCCAGGCGAGTTTCTCCAATGAGCTCACCATCTTTAAGAACTTCTCCCTCCGTTTCCTGATTCACTGGAAGAAAGGCGGAGATAATATTAATCTCACTGAGCTGCTGACTGACCTGGGCTCTACTACTGTTGACTACGATGATGTTATCAACGGAATGAAGGCGGGTCTTTACCGTCAGAATGCAGGCGACGCCTCCATTTATGTACAGGATGCTTCGTACGTGCGTATCCGCGAGATAGGCCTTTACTATAGTATCCCATTAAAAAATACAGAGAAGATCAAATCGATTCGCGTAGGTATTTCTGCGAACAACTTCTTTACCTGGACGAGATACAAAGGATATGATCCCGAAGTATCCAATTTTGGAAGCAACACCATTACCACCTCTCAAAGCCGTGGTAGCAACGGGTTATCAACAGGTGTAGACGTAACGCCATACCCTGCTTCCAAGAGAGCCAGTTTCCATGTTGGTATAGATTTCTGATCATTATCTGTCTGTTAAAATCATAGTATATGAAAAAACATATTTCCATTATTTCGATATTCTTTTTTCTGCTGGGCTTTGCGGCTTGTCAGAAGGGAGAAATCAACAGCTTAAATACGCCAGTGGTGGCGGGGATTACGGCCGACCCTTCCAAAAGTGATCTGTTTAACCTGGTGACCGGAGCCGAATCCGGTATGCGTTTTAACATGGCCGTTTACCTGGATGGTTTGGGCGTTATTGGCCGGGAAATCTATCGCTTCTCTGGGGCAGAACCTCGTTATACAACCGACTTACTTGGTGCTGGTACAAAAGTGCTGGACAACAATACCTTTTATCTCACCAATCCCTGGAATTCCCGTTACCAGGTAATGCGGCAGTGCTTTATTCTGCTGGATGCCGTCAAGAATACCAGAAGTGCTGTAGCTACAGATGCCCAAAAGAAGGCCTTTACAGGTTTTGCCAAAACCATTATCGGCTATCAGCTTTTGTTGAATATTAACATGACAGATTCCAATGGCGCCCGCATACCGCAGCCCAATGGCTCACCAATAGGTTCGATTATTACCGATCCCGGAGCAGTGATGGATGCGGCACTGAAATTCCTGGATGATGGCAAAGCAGACCTGACAGGTGCTGAAGTCATATTTCCCTTATCCGGTTTTGGCAACTACAGCAATGCTGCTGGGTTGTTAAAATTCAACCGGGCCATTGCCGCCAGGATTTATACTTATCGCAAAAACTGGACGGCTGCGCTGACGGCATTGAATGAGTCCTTCTTCAACCTGAACGGTCCATTAAATGATGGCGTATATCATACCTTTTCCACCAATGGAGGCGATATCGCTAATACATTATATCTGCCACCAAATGGTAACGGAGAAGTAAGAGTAGCACATCCTGCCTTTGTTACTGATGCCTTGCCAACCGATGACCGGGTATCAACCAAAACAGCGTTGCGTAATTCATCCGCCAGCCAGAGCGGATTAACCGGTAATCGTGATGTGATTCTCTGGAGCTCCCTGAACGCTCCTGTTACCATTATCCGTAATGAAGAGTTGATCTTAATTTACGCAGAAGCCAAGATCCAGACGGGTAGTTTCCCTGATGCCATTGTAGCGCTGAACAGGATACGGGTATCTCATAACCTGACTCCGTATGCAGGCGCCGTCACCTTCAATGCGTTGATTAATGAACTGCTGTACAATCGGCGTTACTCCCTTTTCATGGAAGGGCACCGTTGGATTGATATGAGAAGATATGGCCGGCTAAGTCAGCTTCCTATCGACCGCGCCGGTGATGACGTATGGGCGAGGTATCCGCTGCCACAGAATGAAAGTAATCAATGATGTAGAGCGTAAAGCATAAAGCTATTGTAGCGAATGATCAATGGGATTTATACCCGCTGATCATTCGCTACAATAGCTTTACGCTTTATGCTTAATTCAATCCCCTGCGCTTCATTTCTTTCCTGATCAATCCCAGCTCACGGCCCATTTGTCCGGCAATGGACGTGTTTTCCTGGGCCCTGCGGAGCAGGTAAGGCATTACATCTTTTACCGGGCCATAGGGCAGGTATTTGGTGACGTTATAGCCGGCGTGTGCGAGGTTAAAGGTGATATTATCGCTCATGCCCAGCAGCTGTGAAAAGCTTACATGGGAATGGTTATGGGGTATCCCTTTCTGATCGAGCATACGTGCTGCCAGCATGCAGCTGTTTTCGTTGTGGGTACCGATAAATACCGCCAGTTTATCGATGTTATCGATACAAAATTTGACGGCAGCATCGTAGTCCTTATCTGTAGCGGCTTTGCTGGGTTGGATGGGAGTGGGGTAATTATTTTCCGCGGCGCGTTTATTTTCTTTTTCCATGTAGGCGCCCCGTACCAGTTTGGCGCCCAGCAGGTAACCTTTTTCCTGTGCTTTTGCCAGCGATACCTGCAAGAAAGCATAACGATCGTGGCAATACATCTGGAAAGTATTGTATATAATGACTTTGTCTTTGTTAAACAAGGCCATCATTTCATCAGTAAGTTCATCTACCGGTCCTTGAATCCAGGACTCTTCCGCATCTATCAGGATGGCTACATTATGTTTGGCGCCGGCTTCTGCAATGGCGCGCACACGGCCGCGAACGCGGGTATATTCTTCCTGTTCTGCGCTGGTTAATGCCTCCTTGCGGTGTACCTTCTCCAGCAGCTCGAACCTGGCAAAACCGGTTACTTTGATCGCGATAAAAGGGATATCCGGCCTGGAAGCAGCATATTGAATGGCACGGATAAATTCGGGTACTGCAGCGTCGTAACTGTCTTCCCCCTCCATCGCTTCTACACCATAATCCAGTACTACGCCAACGTGGTAGTTGCCCAGCTGCAAAGCTGTTGTGGCCGCTTCCTCAAGGCTTTCTCCGCCACAAAATTGTGAAAAGATGGTGTTTTTGATGATGCCTTTAATGGGTAATCTCAGTTTAAAGGCGATGGGAGTCATCACAGAACCGAATTTTACCAACCAGGGCTTCCCGATATTACTAAAGAGAAAATTGGCTTTTTTCAGTGCGTGGTCGGTCTTTGCCTCAAATGCAATAGCCGTATTATCAAAAGATAAAGATAGCTGCTTTTCCATGGGCCGCAAAGTTAGGGTGCGTATAGCTTCCAGCCAAAAATCATTATAATATCAGCATATCTTTTTAACAGCGTTATCCGATATTGTCTATTGCTTCTCAGAAATTGTTTAAGCATACCTTTTTGCCGCTGTTTATTTTACTAATTTTAGGCCTTTTCTCTTACATACAAAATTCCCTGAATATGCTATTTAAATCTGATACTATCTCCTGTACATCGCCCTGGAAACCTATGCTTGTCCTGTTGCTTATGGGGGGAATAACATTCAGCAGCTGTAAACCGGCCGCGCCGGTCCACAACAACGCCACTCTTCAAACACCGGGCATTAAATACACTACCCATAAAGGCGTTACCGGCCAACGAACAGTGGTAACGCTACCCGACAGTTCCCAGGTGATCCTGAACGCCGCCTCGGTACTGGATGTACCGGAAAACTATAGCCAGGGCAACCGGTCGGTGATACTGGATGGCGACGCTTTTTTTAACGTAACGCCCTCCAGTGATACCTTTACCGTTACCAGCGATAAATTGAGAGCTACCGTATTGGGCACCGCCTTTAAAATGCGCTCTTTTGCCAGTCAACATGGCGCTACCGTATACTTGCTTCATGGAAAAATAAGGGTAAGCAAATCTTACCACTCTCCTACCGATAATCAACCGGAGGTACTGGAGCGGGGACAAATGATCCTGGCTAATAATGAAATAGACCTGATGGAAAAGGAAACTTATCATCCGGAAGAACTCGAAACCTGGTTATCGGACACACTAACTATCACAAACGCCAATCCCATGGCTATTTCAAGGGTGCTGGAAGATTGGTTTGGGGTAGAAGTGGAAATGAAGGGAGATGCGTCCAAAGCGCCGGTGATCACCAATGCCCGCTTTTTTCATGCTACCCTGGATGAGGTACTGCATAATCTAGGCGAACAACAGCATTTCAAATATAAGATCAGTGATAACAAGGCCACCATTACCTTCTAAAAGCTGAAAGCAAAAAGCGTAAAGCAAAAAGTTATTTTAGCGAATGACTATAGCGAATAATTAGCTGCGCTAATGATCCGGTAAGATAACTTTTTGCTTTACGCTTTCAGCGTTTTGCTTATACCGTTGCTCCTACTTTCAGGAGCAGCTCTTTTGTTTTCCGGATACCCTCTTCTTCTGCTAGCTTTTCTCCTTCATACTCAATACCTATAAAGCCGGTAAACCCTGCATTTTTTACGATAGACAAGATGCGTTTGTAGTCGATCGTAGTTTCATTGCCTGTGGCATCGAAGTCGTAGGTTTTAGCGCTTACGCCTTTTGCAAAGGGTATCAGTTCCTGTACTCCCTGGTAGCGGTCGTATTCTTCCAGGCAGGTGGTTTTAGCCCAGGCTTCGGGGGTATTGTTTTCAGGTTTACTTCTCTTGATACAGAAATTACCCAGATCGGGCAGGGTGCCGCAGTTGGGCATGTTAACGGTTTTCATGATGCCGCCCAGCCATTTACCATTGGAAGAGTTGCCACCATGGTTTTCCACAATTACATTGATATCGTGTTCCTTTCCGAAGGTGGCCAGTTTAGTGAGAGATTCGGCTGCCCTTTTGGCTACTTCTTGCGGATCGCCTTCCCCGGCCGCATTTACCCGGATAGCGTGACAGCCCAGGAATTTGGCGGCTTCCACCCATTTGTAGTGATTTTCTACGGCCTGTAATCTTTTTTTAACATCCTGGTCCCCCATCTCACCTTCTCCATCGCACATAATGAGCACACTGCGTACACCGAGGTCGTCGGCGCGCTTTTTCATTTCCGTGAGGTAGGCCTGGTCTTTGGCTTTGTCTTTGAAAAACTGGTTTACATATTCAATACCCTGAATACCGAATTCATTTTTTGCGCGGGAAGCAAAATCGAGGTGGTTCATTTTGCCAGCAAACAATGCCTTGTGGAATGACCATTCTGCCAGGGAAATTTTGAAGAATAGTTCTTTGGCGGCAGCGGTAGCATCACCGCCCCTGGCGGCGGTGCTGTCTTTGTCTTTTTTGTCAGTAGATTTCCCTTCATTGCAAGCTGCCAGTACAGCGGGTAAGATGCCCAGTCCCATGGTATATAACCCCATTTGACGCAGGAATTCCCGACGGTTGTTTAGATTACGCATATACGTGGGTTTTAAAATTAACAGTTCTAAAATATCGTTTTACAGGAGGGAAAACAAGTCTAAATAAATAAATTTTAAGGATCCCTTACTTAAAATGCATTTGGGCAGGAAGGTTATAAGTGGCCGCCACACTAACTACTGCGGCGGGTACAGTGCAGTGCCGGGGGAAACAACTGCTGGTTACCAGGTTTGTATTGCGCGATGGCCTGCAGTATCAGTGGCTTACCGTCAGCTTCACACAATCTTTCCATAAGGCAAGGAAGGCAGGAAAGAGATACCGGACGCCACGGGCTTTACATGCAGCGTATATACGTGATAGTTGTTTCGGCCGGTCGGCAATAAATGGTAATAGCGACATAAGGCTTACGCCAGGGATAAAGCCGGCGTTGGCGCGTGCTATAGTTTTCTTTTGCAACCCCCGCATTGGGTATATGAGCCGGAATGTCTGTAAAGATTACGAATGCACCAACTAAATCGCGCTAAGGAAAAAATACCTGCATGCAAATCGTAAAATTTCTATTTAATATCAGATCACGGGGCCGACAGGAACGTCATGATACCATTCAGCACCTTAGTATCGCGCATAATCCGGAAATGTCCTTCGCCGGTAATACGAAGCGACTGGATAGTAGGGTATTGTTGCAGGTAGTCATCTATTTCCGTAGCCAGGGCCAGGGTGTCGGTGGTATCGTAGCCCAGCCAGATCTTTTCTGCTTTAATGCCATTAATGTAGCGGTGCATATCCATATCGGAGAGGTCTTCCCGCAGGCGGGTACGGATCAGTTGCTGTAGTTTGGGCATTACCACCGGGTGAATGCGGAATAAGCGGAGTGCTTCATTGAAGAAAACCGGGGCGCTCAATGCCGTGCTGAGTAATACCAGGCGGGGTACGGCTACATTTTTTCGGGAGAGGGTTAGTGCTGCATTGAGGGCGCCAAATGAGTGACCTATTACCGCGTAGAAAGGCGCTTCTTCCTGCATTACCTGTTCGAGCACATGCATCCATTGTACCAGGTTGGTACGTTTTCCACCGGAGAGGCCATGCGCCGGCGCATCGTAGGATACTACCTGGTAGCCCTGTTGCAGCAGGGCGGTGATGAGCTGTTTGAAATGCAGGGGACTGCCTCCCCATCCGTGTAGCAATAAAATTTTTGGTCCTGTATTTCCCCAGCGATAGATATTTACTTTCAGGGGAGTGTTATCGAAAGGATAGCTGCTTACCTGTAGGGACTGCATTACCGCCTGGTTGCGGAGTTCCATATGGGTGGGCCGGAGTTTGCCCGCTGGTGGCGTGCAGTACAGCCGGTAAAATATCCGGGCAGTGGCGCCTGGAAAAGGGCGGCTCATGGCGGAAAGTACTTTTCCGGCCATGCGGAGCGACAATGGTAAAACCTGGTGTTGCATTTTTAGACCGATTGGTTTATTTTTAGCAATAAAAAAAATCACAGCATGTGACGTTTCATTTCTTCCCGTAAAGCGTCTATTACTACCAACATTTGTTTATTATGCCCCAGCACCCCGCTCACCAGTATAGCCCCTTCCAGCATGCTAAACATCCTGATGGCAAATTTTTTCTCATCCCAATCCTCGCGAAACTCGCCGTGCTCCTTTCCATACTGCACCATCTTCGCGATGCGCGACTGAAAGTAAAGCACCAGCTCACCCACTTTCTTTCTCAAACCGGGGTTGGTATCGTCGGCCTCTACCCCGAAATTGAGCATAGGGCAGCCCCCGGATACAGTTTGCTCCATCGGAAAGCGTTCGTAATGGGCAAAGAGGGCTTCAAATTTCCCCGCAGAGGTAGTAGCGGTGGCGGTCACGTTTTTCAGTCGCTGTTTCTCTTCTTCCACCATATAGTCAAATACGGCCATTACAATTTCCTCTTTGGAGGAAAAATTGCCATACACTCCACCCTTGGCCAGCTTGGTGGCCTTCAGAATATCACTGATCGAAGTACCGGCTACTCCTTTCCTGTTGAAAATAGGCGCCGATTTTTCTATGATGAACTGCCTGGTGAGTGCTGCTTTTCCCATGAGAGATAAAATTAGACCAATCGGTTTGATTTAACAAAAAAATCTACAGGCTTAAGATACGCTCAATAGCCGGGGCATAAGCAGCCCCGATGGGAATAGGTACATTTTTGATATAGAGCGCGTTCCGGTCGGCCCGCTCTATTTTGTTGTTGGCTACAATATAAGAACGATGTACGCGGGTAAAAGCATTGATGGGCAGCAGGTCTACCGCCTCCTGCATCGACAGGCGGGAAATCAGCTTACGGTCGCTGAGGATAAAATTCACATAGTTACCGGCGCTCTCCAGGTAGAGGATATCATCGAGCACGATACGGAATTGTTCATAACCGCTTTTCACGAAAATGTAATCCGGCTGTTCTTTTACTGCGGGCGCTCCTGTTTGTTGTTTCAGCTGCAAAAGGCTGTGGGCCTTATTGCAGGCTTTCATAAAACGTATCAGTGAAAAAGGTTTCAGCAGGTAATCGATCGCATCCAGCTCAAAACTTTTCACCGCATGTTCAGAATAGGCGGTGGTAAAAACGGTCATGGGCGGTGTGGGGAGGCTGGATAAAAAGTCCAGCCCTGAAATATCCGGCATTTTGATATCGAGAAACAGCAGGTCTACTTTTTCTTTACTCAAAAAGTCGATGGCATCAAATGCGTTGGTAAAAAAGCCTTTCATCTCCAGGAAAGGCACCATGGCAGCATGATTTTTAATAACAGCCAGCGCCACGGGTTCATCATCTATTGCTATAGCAGTCAGCTTCATATGGCTATTTTACGGATAAACAATATAGGGATTAACTGATGCGGCCCAGTAATAATTTTTTGGCTTGTTGCCAGAGTTGATGATATTGGCGATTCTCGCGTTGCCGCCAGTCTCTGACCAGAGTTTCCGCTTCTTCTTTGCGGATGTCGCGGGTAGATTCGAAAAGATGATCCACTGTTTCTTTATCTGCTGCCAGGGCAGCTGCCTGGTAATGTTCCTGCAATGCTTTGCCGGTTTGTGTTTCCAGCTCCGCAGCGCTGACGCCATTGGCCGTAGCAGCTGCTACTTTTTCATCATATTCTCCTTTGGGCATCAGTATTTTGCTAAGTAAAGGCATTACTTCTATCAGGGTTATAATAAATACAATGAGGCGATATCGTTGTTTCACCGGCGGATGTGTTTCCGTTAATTCCTGCAGTGCTTCTACCTGTGCCAGGAAGCCATTCGTCAGCGTACCCAGGTACACCACTTCCTTGGTGCTGTCTGCACTGTGCATGCGGGCGATCTGTGCCTGCAGCTGCTGTTGCTGTGGCTCCCAGGCGCGCTGCATGGTCTCCAGTTCTTCTTCTGATTTCAGGTAGGCTGACTTTTTCACCCGGGCAATGTCCGACTCTCCTATCCTGCCGGAGCCGCCGGTACCATCAGTTTCTTTGATATAACCATCTTTGTACACCTTCATTTCAGCTGCCTTTTGCGCCAGCTGCTGCTTTCCCTGGTCCAGCGACTGCTGCAGGGTAGCCATCTGGCCGGCATTGAGCTTTACCAGTTGCGCCCGGTAGGCGTCGAGTTTAGACTGCTTACTCAGCTCCAGCTGCGCATCAATGTCTTTTTTAAATAACATTAATACCACCGGTTGAGAAATAAACAAACCTATGGTAACGGCAAGGACTAAACGAAATATGACCGGCATCACTTTTATGCTGCCATTGGTACGCGACATGGCCGCAATCAAGGTGCGATCGACCGACAAGATAGCGAAGCCAAAAAACAGGGCCAGTCCTGCTACGATCATATCATCGTTTACCACGGTAGAAAAGAAATATCCCCAGGCCAGGGTAGCAAACATCCAGGTAACGAGCACGGATATGCCGATAATGCGGTACCGTTCTTTCTCCGTCCTGCAATCTTTTAATATATCTGCATCGGCAGCAGCCAACCACCATAAAAAACGGGTCATGCCATCGGGCGCTGCGGTCACTTCCTCTTCTCCTTTTTTCATCTCCTTATTATTTATTAACATCAATAGTCAGATGGACAAAAAATTCTGTAGCAGTATGACGAATACTCAGCTCGTGCCGGTGAGGATATAGTAAGGCCAGTCTTTCTTTTACGTTATTCAATCCTATGCCCATTCCTTCGCGTTCGGGATCATTTTCCGGTCGTGGATGCACACTGTTGTATACATCGAAAAATATTTGCTCTGCGGTGCAACTGAGAGAGATAACAATGCGGGAGCGATGTCTTAAACTAATACCATGTTTAAAGGCATTCTCAACGAACGGGATCAGTAGCATAGGCGCTATCTCATGCTGGCACTGACTTTCATCTATATTTACCTCGATCAGGATATCAGGAGAAGATAACACCCGCAGTCGCTGTAAAGCTATGTAATTCTGGAGATACGCCACCTCTTTATCCAGGGGTATTTTTTCCAAATGGTTATCATGTAGCATAAAGCGCATCATATCCCCCAGTTTTTGTATGCCTTCACTGGTACGGGCAGCCTCTTCCTGTAAAGCGGTGCCATAGAGGGTGTTGAGCGCATTAAACAGGAAATGGGGATTTATCTGGGAACGGAGGAAGTCGAGGTTGGCGGCAGAATGCCCCAGTGCCTTTTTCAGCGTTACCACCGTAGCCACCTGCTGTTGCCGGGTTTTAAACAGCAACCAGCTGAGCGGCGCCACAATGGCAGTGGATACGAAAATACCGGTGGCGCCCAGGGCCACAAACCAGCCGCCATTCCGGTGCCCGACAGCCCGGCAGATCAGCGCCATCAACACATTGCTGCCCAGAATGGTAAAAATGGCGTCCCGTAGCATCAGCGCCCGGTTATTGGAGGCTGCATATTCAGGGAATACCTTATAACGCAGCACAAAAAACACCACGATAGACGTAGGTCCGAAGAAAAATATCATTAACGCCGTGTCTCTCGAATCGCTGAACGACAGGCAAAAAAGTACTACGATCAAACCACTGGCCCAGAGGATCTCCGTCATCATTTGCCGGAAAACAGGGTCCTTTACATAACGGGGGTAAAACAGGTCCAGCAATACTCTTCTCACATAATAATAAATCACATATAGCACGCCTGAAAATATGGTAGTGATAAAAGCAGATTTGGCAAAGTGCGTATGCGCTCCCTGTATAGTATCATATACCCCAAACAGGTAACCCCGGTAATAGGAATCGGCCACCATCATCATCAGGAAATAGAATACTGCCAGCGGCAATAGCATCAACATGCCTTTCACCCATTTCTCCCGCTCAAAGAATTCCGGCACGATAATAAAATTCACCAGCAGAAACGCCGCATATACGAGTACTACCCGTCCCATGACGGGCAACAGGTAATGCAGGTAATAGTCGAATACCTGGTGATATTGCGCAAACTTATGCCCATAAATACTTTGCAGCTCAAATACATTGTAAATGATACTGGGATACAACAGCGAAAACAGCAGTAACAGGAACACCGCCGTTACGAAACCAAATTCGAATTTTTTAAATTGATTCATAAGGAGAAAGCATTATATCGCAATATTAGCCATTACCCGGTAGCCGCCATCCTAAAATGGGATGAAAGTACCGGAATATGGGGTGAATGCGAAAAATTTGAAGGATATCTGATAAGTGTCGCCCCAACAGCAATAATTATAATAAATCGCCAATCTTTATTATTTTCATCGCTTCAACACTATATGTATGAATACCTCTAACAGGCGAAAATTTTTAGGAACCGCAGCCGCGCTGGCCGCCGGCACAGCCGCCGCTGCAGCAATCCCTTCTGCAAATATGGAAAAACGTTATCCGATTGTACATCATGTATTTTTCTGGCTGAAAAACCCGGACTCCAAAGAAGACCGCGACAAATTGATTGCCGGTGTAAAAACATTATCAAAAATTGAAACCGTGCGGGAACTGCGTGTAGGCGTAGTAGCGAGTACGGAAAAAAGAGATGTGGTAGACAACAGCTGGGCAGTGTCTGAGCTGATATTTTTCAGCGACCTGGCCGGCCAGGCCACTTACCAGACTCACCCCGTACACCTGGAGTTTGTGAAGAATTGCAGCCACCTGTGGGAAAAAGTGATTGTATATGATGCAGTAGAAGTATAATTATACGCTATGGCAACAGAATACTGGATGAGTGGGCCGGTAGATAATATACCGGCATTACTCCAGCCTGTAGCACATGCGTTGCTACAGGCCAACCTGGAAATTAATCATCTCATGCAGGACTTCCCCGAAGAAAAGTTGTGGGAAAGACCTGCTGGTGTTGCTTCTCCCGGATTTCACCTGCAGCATGTAAGCGGTGTATTGGACCGCCTCTGTACCTACGCCCGGGCAGAAGCACTGAGCGAAGCACAGCTGGCAGCACTGAAAGCCGAAGGTACTCCCGGCGCCACCCTGCACGATTTGCTCGAACAATTTGATGCACAGGTACATAAAACCCTGCTGCAATTGTCGGCCACACCAGAAAATACCCTCACCGAATTCCGGGGCGTGGGCCGAAAACAACTTCCTTCCACCGTACTGGGCTTGCTGTTTCATGCAGCAGAGCATACTATGCGGCATACGGGCCAGCTACTGGTGACGGTAAAAGTACTGTCGTAATCCTTTAAATTAGCGCCATGAAACGCTTACTCGTCCTTTCCCTGTTGCTGGGTAGCTATACCGGTATGCAGGCACAGCAAACGCAGAAACCGCCGTTACATGGCAAAAACTGGATGGCCGTTACCGGGAAACCGCTGGCCGCTACCGCCGGCGCCATAATCTTCCAACAACGAGGCAACGCCGTAGATGCCGCCTGCGCCATGCTGGCCGCTACCTGCACCATGTGGGATGTACTCAGCTGGGGCGGCGAAACCCAGGCATTGATCTATAATCCGAAAACAGGCAAAGTAATCGCCATCAACGCCCTGGGCGTAGCTCCTACCGGCGCCACCCCTGCCTTTTATAAAGGTAAAGGCTACGACTTTCCACCGGAATATGGCCCCCTGGCCGCCGTAACACCCGGCACCGTAGGAGGACTCTGTTATATGCTGGCCGAATATGGCACCATGAGCCTGAAACAGGTATTGGCGCCAGCTATGGAAATGGCCGCCGGCTACCCCATAGAAGCACAAACCGCCAACAGCATAGAACGTGGTAAAAAATATATCAAAGAATGGCCCTATAGCAAAGCTGTCTTCCTGACCCACCCCGGTGAAAAAAGAGAAGCACCTGAAGCGGGAGAAATCTTTGTGCAGAAAGACCTGCTGGCCACCCTCCATAAATTAGTAGCAGCCGAAGAAAACGCCCTACATCAGCATAAAAGCAGGAAAGAAGCCATCATGGCGGCGTACGACCGCTTCTATAAAGGCGATATCGCAGCTGAATTTGTGAGGGGCTGCCAGGAACAAGGAGGATTGATCACCCTGGAAGACCTGGCCAAATGGAAGCCAATAGAAGAAACGCCCCTGCATGTAAATTACAAGGGCATAGACGTGTATAAACTACAGGAATGGACCCAGGGCCCCATGCTGCTGCAAAGTCTCAATATCCTTGAAAATTTTGACCTGAAAGCCATGGGGTATAACAGCACCGAATATATCCATACGCTGTACCAGACCATGAATCTTACCTTTGCCGACCGCGATTTTTATTACGGCGATCCTGCTTTCAATAAAAACCCTGCTATCCAGGGGTTGTTGAGCAAGGAGTATGCAAAAGCCAGGGCGCAACAGATTAACCGAACGCACAATGATGCCGGTGCAGGTCCCGGCGACCCTTATCCTTACATTGGTAAAACCAATCCCTACCTGCACTTCCTGCAGGAGCGTACTCAACTCACTGATACCAGCAACGGGCGGCAACCGGGAGGCTTTGTGCCCAAACATGATGCCGCGTGGCAACAAACTGGCGCTGACCTAAGCCAGGTATACGCCAGCAACAAAGTAGACAGCGCCTATATGGACCGGCTATGGCGGGGCACTACCAGCGTGGAAGCCGCCGATAAAGACGGATGGGTGGTATCTATTACTCCCAGTGGCGGATGGCTGCCCGCCTGTATTGCAGGGAAAACAGGCATTGGTATGAGTCAGCGTGCACAAAGCTTTGTGTTGGATTCTGCTGTATGTCCGTTCAACGTTATTGCTCCCGGCAAACGTCCACGGGTCACCCTTACGCCCTCACTGGCGTTGAAAGAAGGTAAGCCGTTTCTTTGCTTTGGCGTGCAGGGTGGCGATACACAGGATCAAAACTTGTTACAGTTCTTCCTGAATGTAGTGGAATTTGGGATGACGGTACAACAAGCCACGGAAGCTGCTAATTTCAATACCAATCAATTGTGGCTATCGCTGGGAGGCAGCACGATAAAAGACAGGGAGCCCCGCCCCGGAAGCATATTACTGAATAATAATACCAGCGAAAAAACGCGTAAGGCACTGGAGCAGATGGGGTATCACCTCAGCTTTGGAGAGCGCACCAGCGGTCCTGTAAACGCTATTTACATAGATCGCGCGCATGGCAGCATTTGGGGCGGGAGCAGTAACCATGGCGAGGATTATGGAATAGGCTGGTAACGTAATAAAGCGTAAAGCATAAGACATAAAGCACAAAGCTATTGAAGCGAATGCCCAATGCGATTTTTAATATTCGCAAAGATCATTCGCTTCAATAGCTTTGTGCTTTATGCTTTGTGCTCTCTATCTATTCTTGTGTTTTAGTCCACACTTCATGAATCGGATCTCCTTTGGAACTCAGTCCACTATGATCCCATTCGTTGCCGTTTACTTTGCCTTTAAAAGACAACGCTGCTCCAACCCGGGTATTATCGCGGGAAAAGAAGGCGATCTTTTCTGTGTAAGTACCATTATCAAATGTATAGGTACCTCCTCCTGTTCCGAAGAATTCGCCAGTAGATAAGTTCACTGCCACCCATTGAAAGCGGGTACCCGTAAGGATCTTGAATGTTTGGCGGGGGCCATCGGGGATAGTATTCATTTTCCCGTTGTTTTCCCGGGCGGTAATTTTCCATTTACCGGCGAGCGGGCCGCTGCCATCATCGAGGCGGGTCCACCGCTGGCTACCTCCGCCGGCAGTGCTGGTAACCAGCTGGCCATTTTCCATCGTTACTGGCACACGGGCATCTTGTCCCACCTGGTTAGGATTGGCTGTATTAAACGAAATAGCAACCGTTGTTTCTCCATTACCTGCCTGTTGCCAGGTACCACCATAGGTGCTTACAAAGTCTGCGGCCCGGTAGTCCGTTACCGTAAACCAGGAGGGAGTTATCAACAACACGCTGGTAATATCCCCGGAGGTGGCTGTCCATGCCCCTACCGGCGATTCTTGCGCTTTTACTACGCTCAGCGATGCCAGCAACCAGGTTAAACATATGAATAGCTTTTTCATAACATAGCTTTTAATGATAAAAGATAACATATAGATGGCAGAAAAGGAAGCGCAGATTACTTATACAGATGCTGATCCTGTATATAATCGATACCATGCGTTTTTAGGTAAGTAATACCCCATTCGCTGGCAAACTCATAAAGCGGCGCGAGGGATTTACCCATAGCCGACAGCTCATACATAACCCTGTAGGGTTTTGCAGACAACACTGTTTTTTCTATCAGCCGGTCCCTTTCCAGTTCTTTCAACTGTTGACTTAACATCTTCTCGGACACGCCGGGCAGGTTATCGCGGATATCTGCATAACTTCTTTTTGTAAAATAGTGGAGATGAAAAAGGATTAACAGTTTCCATTTTCCACCAATGAATCCCAGGGTTACGTCTACGGGACAGGTGTAGGTTTTATCGTGAAGCGTAATCATAAACGACGGTATAAAAAGCCACTACAAGATAACAACGTTTAGCCGTACTTCCATAGAAACGCACCCGGACGGCATTCGCAAAAGGGCAGTCTTTCTCCTTTCTTTCGGCTGGTGAAAGGCTTTTACAACCCTATCACAGCAATGGAACATTACCAGGTTACAGCAAATCAATAGCGGCGACAAAAGGTTAACAGGGGGATTTACAAACACCGTATCGCTGTGGATATACTGTACTGGTCCGATGACTACGCTTCTTCCAGCGCGCGCTTCAGGATATTGAGGTAGCCAATGCGCTGTTCAGCATAAGACCAGCTTTCTGACAGCAGGGCCCAACAAACCTGGCGTTCCAGTGCAATGGTAATCACTGGTTTATTTTCTTCATCAATAATGCCTTCGAGCACCAGTTGCCCGAAACCGGTGGCAATGATGGCCGTATCCAGGATGAATATACACTGGTGAGCGTCAAATGCCGGGTCTTCCATTTGCTGCGCGATATAGTCACGGTCCAGCAAGGTTTCATTGTAGTCTTCAAAGGGCATATCCCCAATGGATTCAATGGCCCATTTCAGGCACTCCATAGTAGGGGTATGCGGATGGGTCTTCCGCCATTCGAGGAATTCAGTCAGGGCGTTTTCCCCTTCATCGGAGCCGAAAGGGGCCAGTTCATCTGAGCAATCCCAGAAAAACTCGTCCTGCATCAGTGCAACGGCTCGTGGATGCGCATGCACTTTAGCAATACCAAAAATTTCTTCACTCATAGGAATGTATTTACGGTTAATTATGCTTCCCATCCCCGGGAGTTGGAACAGGTTTCAATACAATGAATAGTATTACGTTCAAATTCTTCGCCAAATAATTCCTGGTAAACCATGTAGCCGATAAAACCTACGATTTCCGCCTCCGCATCACTGGTTGCCATGGCCGGATCCCGATCAATCTTATCATAATAGTTTTTTCCCATGCCTACAATAAAACAACGGCAATACAGGAATCCATCATCTGAGCCGTCCGTATATGCGTGAATATCCTTTCTGTCGATATGGTATAGTTTTTCTTCCATAAGATGGTTAAACCCGGTCAGTGCCTCTTTATCAAGCCCTAATAAAATATCCCTGATATTGTTCGTAATAGCGCCATATACCTCGCTGGTAAGATCTTCTATCACCACTGCATCATTGGTTTCCAATGCAGTACTACGCATTTCCAGCAATGCCGGAGAAGCTTGCCATGCCTGTTCTATAATCTCCCAGAATCTGCTTTCATTCATAAGCGTAACAATTAAGTATGATGAACGCAATATAGACTTTGCAAACGCATTGGAATTGCGTAGCCACATTACGTCTGGTCATTTCTACCTATAAAATACCCCGATACCGCTTCCACAATATCGGCAATTGCCGCGTGATAAAAACCGGCCGCATTCATACAGCCACACTCCACAATATAAAATTCTTCTCCACACAAACAGATATCCATTACAAACACATCATGCGGCATGTACTCCCGGCAACGGTTTTCCGCATAAGCGATTACTTCCGGCGGACAACCCGCTTCTTTTGTCAGCTTAAAATAAGTTCTGTATTTTGAGGCTGCCACCACCTTTCCTGCTACAATCCACAACCGCCACTCATAGCGGATATCATAGGGTGCAGACACTACAATACGGCTTTCAGGCGACAAACTGGTGTTATCCCACATGGACAACTGATCATACCATTTTCTCAGTTCGCCAAATGACTTTGTTTCCCCTGCAAATGCTTTATTATCATCATCCGGACGAATAAAAAACAACTTATCCACTGCCTCATTCCTCGACATCAATTCCCGGAAACTGGTAATCTGCGCATCTGCATTCAGCATATGCTTTCCCCACTGCCCAATATAATTCGCTATAGAAAACCGGGTATTGTCAAAAAACAATCCACTCTTCAATTCCGGCCGTGCATCCACTAATGCACAAAAGGTCGTTGACCCGTAAAAAATGCTGCGGCGACTGGTATCAAAATACGGCAGTTCTCCGGCAAAAGGAATGATATCGATCATTAAAAACGGGATGCCCTTTTGTTTACAGGCTAACTCCAGGTTTTCAAGATCTTTCGCATGAGTAAGGTTCCGCTGAACCACCCATTGGATATCAGTATAACGTTGCGGCATATAGTGAAATTACGTAATAATTCTATCCTAATTATACACACTTGCGCTGATCCTATCTACATAAATTATTTTATTATTAAATCGGTGTCCCCTAAATTTACTTTGTGTATTGATTTGTAAGGGCACCAAAACCACCAAATTTGTCAAACAACTCCTTACCAGATGAACGTGAACTGCTGCAACTGGTTGCCGAAGGCAACGGGGATGCCTACACCCTTGTGTTCCGACACTACAGCCGGCAGGTATTTGACGTGGCTATGGTGTACCTGAAGGATACAGGCATGGCCGGTGAAATAGTACAGGAAGTATTCCTGAAAGTCTGGTTGAAAAGAACGGAGATGGACCAGGTGAAAAGCTTCAAAGATTATCTCTTTATCCTCACCCGCAATCATATTTACGACAGCTTCAAAAAGCAGCTGGTACGGCTGAAAGCCTATGATATTCACCTGCAACACCAGCCAGTTACCCGGAATGATACCGACCATCTTTTATTACAACGGGAATATGACGCCATGCTAAACAAGGCGGTAGCCAGGCTTCCCCCTGAGCGAAAAAAAGTATACCTGGCCCGGAAAGAAGGCTGGAGCAATGAAGAAATCTCGCTGCAACTCAATATTTCCGTGCATACGGTAAAAAAACAAATGAGCCTGGCTATGAACGCCGTACGCGCCTTTGTAAAGGCCCGTCTCCATAACGATGTTATCCCTTTCCTCCTGTTACTGCTCACCCTCCGGAAATAATTTTTTTCTTCGCCCAAAAAAAATTTCCACCACGGATACTCCTTTTCTATTTGTCGCGCGTCTTTACCCACATCACCCTTCCAAAATCTTGTATATGTCCATGACAGAAGTACAGTTATTACTTGAAAAATATAAAAATGGCCAGATCAGTGAGGAAGAACTATTGCGCCTGAAAGCGATGGTAGCAACCGACGATTATGCACCAGAGATAAAAGCAGACATCCTGTCGGCCCTGCACGGTAACGTACCGGATAGCGGCTGGCCGGCAGCCGACAGCGAAAAAATATTGCAGTCCATCCTGCAAACCAAACCCCGCAGCATTACACGGAAACTATGGTATGCCGCTGCTGCCTGCCTGCTGGGCGCGACCCTGCTGGCGGGCAGTTTATATATCACCCGGCAACTGCGGCACCCGGCGCCATTGGCTGCCAGCAACCTATCACCACTGGATCCGGGCACCAATAAAGCCATGCTGGTACTGGCAGATGGCAAAACCATTCCGTTGGATAGCGCCAATATCGGCTCACTGGCCAAGCAAGGCAATACCAGTATTGTAAATACTCACCAGGGCCTCTCCTACAAAACAGATGGCAGCCCTGCTGCCCCTGTATACAACACCGTAGTAACACCCCGCGGCGGACAATACCAGCTCACCCTGGCCGACGGCAGCAAGGTTTGGCTAAATGCCGCCAGCAGCATACGCTTTCCTACCTCCTTTACCGGCAGCGAAAGAGTGGTCGAAATCTCCGGGGAAGGCTATTTCCAGGTAGCCAGCAATGCACAGCAACCTTTCCGGGTAAAAGTAAAAGGTAACACCGATATGGAAGTGAATGTACTGGGCACCAGCTTCAATATCATGGCCTATGCTGATGAACAAACCATTACCACTACACTGGAAGATGGCGCTGTACAACTGGTGCATCACGACACCAAAACCTTGCTAAAACCAGGATTTGGCGGTAGTCTCGCTGCCGGTGAGCACAACTTCCTGGTAGAAAAAGCAGACATGGAACAGGCGCTCGCCTGGAAAGAAGGCAAGTTCCGCTTCCGCAATACCAGCGTACAAACCATTATGCGCCAGATAGCCCGATGGTATAATATAGAAGTAGCCTACGAAGGCGATTTGTCTGATATACGCTTAACCGGGATCATTTCCCGTAGAGAGAATGCAGCATCCTTATTAAAAATTTTATCCACAACAAAACGCGTTCACTTTGACATCAATGACAACCGGGTCGTGGTAAGTCCGTACGATCCACAATAACAACTATTTGTCCACTTATGAATTGAACTTTTAAAATTATTTGAGTTATGAAGACGTGAATAATTCCACCATCGGTTGTAAAAAAAACCGGAAGCACTGCAATGCTCCCGGCTATAGCTGGCAACCCAACTCCCTGAATCAAAGAAAATTGAATTATTAAGCCAACAACACAAAAGTATGGAACTACCTGGTACCTGCAAAGTCCCCTGTAAAGGAGGCCGTATGCAAAGAAAATTACTCCTGATTATGCGATTAACTGCAATACTGACACTGGTATTCACCCTTAATCTGAGCGCCAAATCATTCTCTCAGTCTGTTACCATCAAAGGGAAACATCTCCCCCTCTATGATGTATTCAATAGTATTAGCCGGCAAACAGGTTATGAATTTATCTATGATGAAAATTTACTCCGGAAGGCAGCCCCGGTAAACCTGAACATGACCCAGGCCCCTCTCACCGAAGTACTGAACGCCTGCCTGAACAGCAAACTGTTTAACTACAGCATTGTTGACAAAACAATCGTGATCAGTCCAAAGCCCCCAACCACCAATCTCGCTACCGTAGCAGTACCACCCATTACCCTGGAAGGAAAAGTAACGGATAGCAAAGGACAGCCATTGGTGGGGGTATCCATACAAATAAAAGGCACCAGTAAAGGCACCATTACCAACGTAAACGGAGGCTTTACCCTGACCGCCAATACCGGCGATATCCTGATCGTAAGCTTCATTGGCTACGAAACCAAAACCATTACGGTAGGTACAGATACCAACCTGCCAATCACCCTCACCAGCCAGGATTCTCAGCTGGGAGCCGTGGTAGTAACCGCCCTCGGTATTAAAAGGTCTGAGAAATCTATTACCTATTCCACTCAGCAGCTCAACGGGTTAGAACTTACCAAAGCAAAAGATGCCAACCTGGTAAATACCCTGAACGGTAAAGTGGCCGGTTTAACCATCTCTTCCAGCGCTTCCGGCGTAGGCGGCTCTGCGAAAGTAATTCTCCGGGGTAGCAAATCAGGATTGGGAAGCAACCAGGCGTTATACGTGATCGACGGGGTGCCCATGAACAATGCCGTAACCAATCAGCCTTCCAGCATCTACGGTGGTAGCACCTCCTACGATGGAGGCGATCCTATCTCCAATCTGAACCCGGAAGACATCGAGAGCATTTCAGTATTAAAAGGCGCGTCAGCAGCTGCACTGTATGGCAGCCAGGGAGCCAACGGGGTGATTATTGTGACCACTAAAAGCGGTAAAGCTGGTCACGCATCCATTAATATCTCTTCCGGCTTTAACATCACCCAGGCAGCTTACCAGCCCAAATTCCAGAACAACTATGGCCAGTCGAAAGATGTAGCCAGCCAAAGCTGGGGCGATAAACTGAGCAGTCCGGCAGGCGATAACCTCTCTCCTTTCTTCCAGAATGGTCAGAACTTTACCAACGCCATCAGTATGTCCAGCGGCTCTGATAAGATGCAGACTTATTTTTCTTATGCCAACACTTCTGCGAGGGGCATTGAGCCTGGCAATAAACTGGGCCGTCATAACCTCGACTTTAAAGAAACAGGCAAATTCCTGAACGATAAGCTCACTGCGTCTGCTGATGTAAACTACATGACCCAGGAAATTGACAATACACCGCTGACTGGTTATTATTTCAACCCGCTGACCGGCCTGTATCTTTTCCCACGTGGTAAAGATATCCGGCCTTATAAAAACCAATTCGAAATTCCCGATCCTTCCAGGAACTTTCTGCCGGTACAAAACTGGCCTTTCGATGAAGACCTGCAACAGAATCCATGGTGGATCATCAACCGCAATCCCAATTCACTCAAACGTAACAGGATACTGGCTAATGCCAGCCTGAAATATGATGTGAATTCCTGGTTGAATGTGCAGGCAAGAGGAAGTATAGACCGCATCAACGATCTCTACGAACAGAAAATATACGCCAGCTCACAGAAGGCACTGGCTACGAGGAACGGCGGTTATAACTACAACAACAATACGACCACACAACAGTATGGCGACCTGATTGCCAACTTCAACATCCCAGCGAAAGACTTCCACTTTACAGGTCTAGTAGGAGGTAGTATTCGTGATGTAAAAACCACTGGCGATTATCTCGTATCCGGACAAGATAGCCTGCATTTACCGAACATCTTCACTATTCAGAATATGTCGGCGCTCAATGCCCGCAACTCCGGTACCTTACAGCAGAAACACAGCCAATGGCAATCCGTATTTGCGAGCGTCAACATTTCTTATAAAGAATGGTTATTCCTGGATCTCACCGCCCGTAACGACTGGGCTTCCAATCTGGCATTTACTAACCAGCTGTCTTATTTCTATCCTTCCGCAGGTTTGAATGTGATGTTAAGCCAGTTATTGCAATTGCCGAGGGCTATTTCATTTGCCAAAGTACGCGGCTCCTATGCCATCGTAGGCAACTCTCCGCTGGCTTATCAGAGTAATGCGCCTGAAAACCTGTTGGGTACCGATGGCAACCCGATTGTAAGAACAGCAGGGCCTTTTAATACGCTTAAACCAGAAAAAACCAAATCATTCGAGTTGGGTACCGAATGGCGTTTCTTTGGCGATCGCCTTGGAGTAGACGTTACTTACTACAAAACGAATACTACCAACCAGACCCTGGAAATTGCCGCACCTAACGCCACACTCTACAATACCTATTTCATCAACGCTGGTAATATCCAGAACCAGGGCGTAGAAGCGATGATCCGATATGATGTATTGAAAGATACCAAGCTGAAATGGAATACCGGTATCAACTTCGCTACCAACGACAATAAAATCATCGCCCTTTCTCCGCAGGTAGATCGCTTTACGCTGAGCGGTGCTTCCGGCGCCAACTATGCATCCCTGTTTAAAGTAGGTGGCTCTTTTGGAGACATTTATGGTACAGTGCTGGATCGCGACGATCAGGGCCGCGTGAAAATTACCAAAGGCTCTCCCAGCAAAAAAGGCGGCGACATGCAATACCTGGGCAATGCTAATACCAAATGGCAACTGGGTTGGAATAACAATTTCGTGTTCAACAACTTTACGTTCTCTTTCCTGATCGACGGTAAATTCGGCGGAAAAGTAATGTCGGTTACCCAGGCTATCATGGATAGCTACGGCGTTTCCAAAGCCAGTGGCGATGCCCGTGATGCCGGCGGAGTGAAGATCAATGGCGTAGATGAAAATGGCAATGCCGTATCCTCTGTTGATGCCAAATCCTGGTATTCAATCGTAGGGGGTAAAGACGGCGTCTCTGGCGAATATATGTACAGCGCCACTACCGTGAGATTGAGAGAAGCTGCCTTGGGCTATACCTTCCCTGTTAGCCGCTCTGTGGTAAAATCACTGAAGCTGTCGCTCACCGGCCGTAACCTGTTTTACATTTCAAAGAAAGCACCGTTTGATCCTGAACAAACCATGTCTACTGCTAATGGGTTGGGAGGCGTAGATGTATTTATGTTACCTGCTACCCGCAGCTATGGTCTTACATTAAATGCCGCTTTCTAAATCAATCACCGAAAAACTGAAAAAGATGAAACTTTATAATAAAATGAAAAGTCACAGATCAGGCCTGCTCATCGCAGTAGCTGCACTCGTGACCGGATTGAGTGCTTGTACCAAGAATTTTGAAAGTTACAATACAGATAATACCGGTGTTTCCAACGGCCAGTTTGGCCCTGATTACAATGCGCTCGGGCTCTACCTGAAATCTGCCCAGATGGCCATCTATAACTTTTCCGGGGGTGGCGATCCCAACTCCTACCAGTTACAACAAAACCTGAATGCGGACTGTTACTCCGGGTATTTCATGACGCCCAATGCATTCGGTAATGCCAATAATACCAACTACTCACTGGTAAGCGGCTGGAATGGCGAAACCTACAAAGTAGGATACCTGAGTGTAATGTCTCCTATACTAAACCTGAAAGCTACCGGTATCGAACAAAAAACGCCGGCAGTATGGGCTGTAGCGCAAATTGTACAGGTAACTGCTATGGCGCGGGTGACAGATGTATACGGCCCTATTCCTTACAAACATGTAGGAGAAGGTTTATCTACCGTTCCTTACGACAGCCAGCAGGACGTATATAATCAATTCTTTCAACAACTGGATGCAGCCACACAGGCACTGCGTACCCAAATCAACAGCGGAACCAAGTTGCCATTCAACTTTTCCACCTTTGACCTAATATACGATGGTGATTTTACAAAGTGGTTGCGCTTTGCCAATTCCCTGCGTTTACGCTTAGCCATGCACATCCGGAATGTAGACCAGGCCACCGCAAAAATACAGGCAGAAAAAGCACTGGACCCTGCTAACGGCGGCCTGATCACCGACAACAGCGGCAATATGGCTGTGAAAGTAACCGGTAACTTTACCAATCCGCTGGTATTCATCGCGCAGAACTGGGCAGATATCCGCATCGGCGCCTCTATTCAATGTTATCTCACCGGTTATAAAGATCCGCGCATTGCCCGCTACATGGATAAAAGCACCGACGCTGATCCCGCGCTGGCCGGCAAATACAAAGGCATCCGCATAGGTAGCGTAGTAGATAAAGACAAATACAAAACATACTCTAACCTTAACCTCAACGATGGTACACCGGCATTTAGCCTGAAAACAGCTCCTGTGCTGATGAATGCGGCAGAAGTATATTTCCTGCGCGCAGAAGCAGCGTTACAAGGCTGGTCTAATGCAGGCGGTACTGCACAGCAGTTATATGAGCAGGGTATCGCTACCTCTATGCAACAATGGAACGTAGCCGCGCCAGGATACATCAACGATGGTACCAGCACCCCGGATGCCTACACGGATCCAAAAAACTCCGCCAATGATGCACTTAGGCCGTCTACCATTACCATCAAATGGGATGACGCCGCCTCACCAGCAGTAAAGCAGGAACGTATCAGCACCCAGAAATGGATTGCGATGTTTCCCGAAGGACAGGAAGCCTGGACAGAATTCCGTCGGACCGGCTATCCTAAACTCTTCGAAGTAGTAGTCAATAAAGGTCTACCGGCCATTTCATCCAGTCTGCAGATCAGAAGGCTGCCCTTCCCGCAAAATGAATATAATACGAACCCACAAACAGTAGCCGACGCAGTAAAGCTGCTGAATGGTGCCGACAACGGTGGTACGCCGCTCTGGTGGGATACCCGTAAATAAAGCCTGATAATACCCACCCCGGTGGCTGACACAGTACCAGCCACCGGGTTTATAAAAAATTCAACGTTAGCCTGAGCACTATCACAAAAGCACCCATCGTTTGTATCATTAGCAAGGAGACCCAGTACGAAAACCCGAACCCACATTTTTTCATTCATTTAAACAAGCAAGTTGGTATGAAACAACAATTCCACCCACTGCGGCGTACTGCCGTAGCCATCACTGCTGCTATGGCCCTATTCCTCGCAGCTGCCTGTACAAAAGAAAATAACGCCCCATCGTCTGTTAAAAATACCGGGGCAAAAACGGAAACCGTTACCAAAGCAGGAGGCATCTCCGTCTGCTACGTGGAAGTAAACAGTAACAGTTTACTCAACACCGGCAAATACACCCTTACTACCGGTGGTCAGCAACTGTTTGACATTGCCATCATCTTTGCCGCCAATATCAACTACAACACCACCACCCAGCAGGCGGTCTTGTACAACAACCCCAACGTATCTGCTGTGTTAACCAACAAAGCCACACAGATAGTGCCCCTGCAAAACAAAGGCATGAAAGTATTGCTGTCTATACTGGGAAATCACCAGGGCGCCGGCATCTGCAACTTTACCAGCAGATCCGCCGCACATGCTTTTGCCAAACAACTCAGCGATACCGTAGCCTACTATGGCCTGGACGGCATCGACTTCGATGACGAGTATGCCGAATATGGTAACAATAACACGACCCAGCCCAACGATAGCTCGTTTGTAATGCTGGTAGATGAATTGCATCAGCTGATGCCTTCCAAGATCATTTCTTTCTATTACTATGGCCCTGCGGCCTCCCGCTTGTCATGGGGCGGTAAGCGGGTAGGTGATATGGCTAATTATAGCTGGAACGCTATTTATGGTAGCTACTCCGTTCCTAATGTAGCGGGGTTACCGAAGAGCAACCTGGGACCCGCCGCAGTAGATATACAGGCTACTTCTCAAAGCACTGCCAATTCGCTGGCGACACAAACGAAAAATAATGGTTATGGGGTGTACCTCTGGTACAATCTTACCAGCACAGATAAGCATACCTACTTTTCAGGGGTATCTAATATCCTTTATGGAAGCACGGTAAAGTATACCCCCTGATAAGCGGAAAGCTAAAAGCTAAAAGCTAAAAGCTATCGTAGCAAATGATTAATGCGAATAAAAAATCGCGTTGGTTATTTGCTACGATAGCTTTAAGCTTTCTGCTCTACTTGATGCTTTCTTCCCTGGCCGACAACCGGAACCAGTCCTTGGCATAAGGCTTCAGTAAGACGGTAGCCGCTGTGGGGCCCCAGGTACCGGCTTTATAGAGATGTAATTCTTTTGCAGGGTATTTCTTCCACGTATCCAGTATCGGCATCACTACTTTCCAGGCAGCTTCTACCTGGTCGGCCCTCATAAACAGGGTGGTATTACCATCCAGCACGTCCAGCAACAAAGCTTCATATGCCTCGGGAATAGTTTCTGTGTACGACTCCTGGTAGGTGAAATCCATTTCTACCGGTTTCAGTTTCATCTTCAGCCCCGGTACTTTACTTTCAAACAATAAACTTATTTCCAGCTCCGGCTGTATGCTGATGATTAGGCGGTTGGGCGTAAGGTCGTCTTTGAAAATTTTATGCGGAGAGTCTTTAAACTGTACCACTATCACGGAAGATTGTACCGGCATTGACTTTCCTGTGCGCAGGAAGAATGGTACGCCTTTCCAGCGCTCATTATCGATAAACAATTTAGCGGCTACAAAGGTTTCTGTATTGGAGGACGACAGTACATGCTCTTCTTTGCGGTAAGGCACCCTCGGCGTACCATGTACGTTGCCGGCGGTGTATTGGCCACGGATCACGCTTTTCAGCACCTGTGCGGGCGTAAGCGGCCGGATGGATTTCAGCACTTTTACCTTGGCATCGCGGATCAGCTCTGACTTATAAAATTTAGGAGGCTCCATAGCGATGATACACAACAACTGCAACAGGTGATTTTGTATCATGTCGCGCAGCGCGCCGCTGCCATCGTAATAGCCGCCGCGTTTCCCTACGCCTACTTCTTCTGCTACGCTGATTTGTATATGATCGATGTATTGCCTGTTCCACAATGG
Organism: Chitinophaga sp. Ak27; assembly: GCF_012726295.1. Classification (GTDB taxonomy): domain Bacteria; phylum Bacteroidota; class Bacteroidia; order Chitinophagales; family Chitinophagaceae; genus Chitinophaga. The sequence goes on from NZ_JABAOB010000001.1 coordinate 1,768,313, forward strand.
CTCAAATACATAGTTGGCAAAACGGAAAGCCATAATGTTCTGCACCGCTTCTTTTCCCAGGTAGTGATCTATACGATAGATCTGTTTTTCAGAAAAACGTTTTCCTAAAAAGCGGTTCAGTTTTTTAGCGGTATCCAGGTCGGTACCAAAAGGCTTTTCCACTACAATGCGATCCAGCTCATCGCGGTTACAAACATTGTGTTTAGACAATGCTTCGGCGATAATTTCAATGAAGCGGGGTGCTACTGCAAAGTAAAAAATGCGGGTAGCGTTCTGTTTCTGCTTCTTTTCAAACGCGTCCAGCCTGTCTTTCAAACCGGTGTACGTTTCTGCCTTCACGAAATCGCCCTGCAGGTACACAATATTCTTGGCGAACTCATTCCATTCTTCGTCATTGGCCTTTCCGTTCCGGCTAAACTCATTTACACCAGCCAGCAGATCCTGTTTAAAGGCTGCCTCCTCTTCTTCCAGGAAATCCACGCAATAGATGGTGAATACAGGTGGAAGATGTTTGTCGGTGTACAGGTTGTAAAGTGCCGGAATCAGTTTTCTTTTTGTCAGATCTCCTTTAGCGCCAAAGATGGTAATGGCGGCGGGGATTATTTTTCCAGGTTTCATCGAAGCATCGGTTTATATGCCATGTAATTTAAGCATCAATTCCCGGAAAATGCTAATACAATTTTGCTATTCCCTGTTATCATTTCCCCAACAATACATGAACAATAAATTACCTGTATCCAAACCATGATATGTTTACTGGTAACCTAATGCTTGTTTCAGTGCATCGATGCCGCTTACAAGATATACCAGTGGCGCATTCCAGTTGATGGCAATTTCATTGCTGGCGTAGGCGTCGGCTTTATCGGTATAAGCCGTTTCCGGTTCAGTAAACTCATAGCTGCTCTTATCCTGCCGTCCCGGGTTAGGCCCTCCCACCAACAAGCCTGGTACCGGCGGCGTGATGCCGTCGGCAATAGAAAGGCGATGATGCGGATGCAGGGGCGATTTGCTGCCGATACCTGTTACAAAGCAATAGGTGGTGGCATTCCGGCCCAGCAAATAATCCAGGTTACCCAACGCAGCATATGCATATCGCTGGTCACGGGTAAGCCTATACGCATTCAACAGCACAATCCCCTGGTTGGCTGCCACGGAACTACTACCCCATGTAAAATCCCGGGGCGATTGTCCCATCACTGTGTGGAAAGCGCTCGTATTCGCCGCCATCAAGTATTCGTTGGCCAATGCCAGTACCCGTTCCTTCATTTGTTGTATTACCGTGGCGGTACTGCCGGGCAGGTCTTTCGCCCGCAGCAGTGAATAGTACCCCAGCATACCCACATCTGCCCAGGCGGGCAAACTAACCCGGTCGCCTAAATGTTTTTCTACCACACTGAAAAACTGCGGATCACGGGTGGTGATATATAGCTCCGATGCTGCCCACAGCCATTCATCGGCAAAGGACCGGTCGCCATATCCTCCGGTGGTAATTGCAGGCTGGTACACTTTATTGAGACTGTCCTGATCGTAACGCATCGCCGGATGCTGTAGTGCCCATTGCCAGGCTTTTCCGGCCGCCTCCTTGCATTGGGTAGCCAATGCGGGATTGAAAGGTTGCAATATGCGGGCTGCCTGGGCAGTAACGGCGGCAAAGTCCAGCGTGGCAGCGGTGCCTTTCTGCACTACATACCGCGGTGCTTTGGTTACTCCCGGCATCACCATCCCGTCAAAAGCAGCGTTGGTACATTTATTATACACCCCGCCATCAGCCGGGTCCTGCATGGTAAGCATCCATTGCAGGTTGTATACTGCTTCGTTTAAAATATCCGGTATGGCATCGCTGCTCTCAGGAATGTTCGTGTTTAACTGTTTGAAATAATCAGGAAAATCTTCATAGGCAGAGAGCAACGTACCCATGGTAATACCGGAATTAACGATGTATTTGTTATAATCTCCGGCATCATACCAGCCGCCGGGCGTGCCAATCACCGTACCCGCAGGCCGGTTAGCACTAGCCGCCCCGGGATGCACCAGCACCGCCGTATCCGGATGCCCGGCCGGCCGATGCCACTGACCCGCGAAGCGGGCTTCCAGCGGCATATTGGAACGCTGGTAATAATATCCTTTGAGCGCTGCCACGGCTACAGGATGATACACGTTGGCATTGACAGGAAAAACCGGCGACGGTCCTGCACCAGGCACCACTACCACAAAATTACCCGGTGTGGTAAACGCCGAAAAATCGGCGATGCGGGTAGTAGTGGATGAATGCGCAGAGCGGGTGGCCGCGCCTAACCGGCCGCGGAAAACAACTTGCTGCGAATGAGGAAGGGTAATATAAAAGCTGTCGCCCTTCACGGGTCGCGTTACCACAGCTATTTTCGGCGCATGGGGATAAAAACCCGCCTGGTTCAGTGTAATGGAAAAATCGGGTTGCTGTGCATGCAAACAGCCACCCAATAGCAATGGGAGGCCTGCAAAAACGGACTTGTTACCTAACATGGAATATCTCTTTAAAATGGTTGTTAAGATACTCGTTTTAACTTTACCTCCAGGTTTATTTAAAAAATTTATAATCCGGTAATCGATTGACTTTTTAACAATTTCCCCCTATCATTGTATCCGGATTCAACCATACACCCTAACACTTCAGCTTTTTCCCAGCTTTCCATCCCGGTTATTGTGTCATTGTCAGTGCAGCCTGGTAAGCATTTTTTAACCGTTATTCATAAAAATGAATAACGAAAATAAACGTATATGCACAAAGCGTTACTCAGCATTGCCCTGGCCATGGGGTTGATCGTTCCCGCAGCAGCCCAGGTAAAACAAGACAGCAGCCGCGTATTTACTCTTGGAGAAGTAGTATCCTACGGCCGGCACACCGACTCCGTTAGCACCATTTCACCTGGCCAGGTACAATCCTTTCATCGCCTGAACGTGGCCACCGCACTCAACTTGCTGCCCGGCATCAGTCAATCCAATGTAGGCCCCCGTAATGAATCTATGATTTATGTACGTGGGTTCGACCTGCGGCAAACGCCGGTATTTATAGACGGGATACCCATATATGTACCCTACGATGGGTATGTAGACCTGGCCAGGTTTACGACTTTCAACCTGTCGAAGATAGTAGTGGAAAAAGGCGGCGCCTCTGTATTATACGGCCCTAACACCATGGGCGGCGTTATTAACCTCATCTCGGCCAAACCTATACATACACTGGAGGTAAACGCCTCCGCCGGATGGCTTACCGGGGGCCACGAAGAAGCGCTGAACATAGGCAGCCGGCTGAACAAGTTTTATCTGCAAGGCGACATTTCCCGGTACCAACGCGATTATTACAATCTGTCTAAAGATTTTCAATCCACTAAAACAGAAGATGGCGGCCGGAGAGACAACTCCTATAACAACGACTGGCGCTCTGGTTTCAAATTAGGATTTACTCCCAACAGCCGCAATGAACTGGCTATCGGGTATTCCCATCAGGAAGGCTCCAAAGGCACGCCCGTGTATACGGGCACGGATACACTCAATTCACAGTATAAAAGTCCCCGCTACTGGCAATGGCCCAAATGGAACAAAGAAAGTGTGTATTTCTTGTCGAATAGTACGCTGAACGACCACAGCCACCTAAAAACGCGCCTGTATTACGACCGGTTTATCAACGTACTGAAAAGTTTCGATGACGCCACATATACCACACAGAAAAAGCCCTATGCCTTCACCAGTTACTATAACGACTATACGCTGGGTGGCAATATCGAATACGGCTATACGCTATCTGCCGAAAACCAATTGAAAGGGGCCGTTCATTTCAAACAGGATGTGCACCGCGAACACAATGAAGGCGAACCGGAAAGAAAAGTATCCGATAATACTTTATCCGCCGGCATCACCGAACAGCATACCTTTAATACGCACTGGACTTTACATGGAGGCGCTGCGTTTAATTATCGCCAAAGTCTGGATGCACAGAACTATAACAGTCAAACCAAAACCATCACCGATTTTCCGGGTAACAACAGCCACGCTATAAACGCCCAGGCTAAGCTGGTATATACACCTGTAGCCGGCCGCGACTTCCGGCTTTCAGCAGACCGTATGACGCGATTTGCCACCATCAAAGACCGTTATTCCTACAGGCTGGGTACGGCCATCCCAAACCCGGACCTACAGGCTGAAAATACGCTGAACTTTGCGCTGCAATACACCGACACACGAATCAGGAAGGTGAACCTCGACGCTAGTATCTTCTACAGTCACATACAGGATGTGATTCAAAATGTGAATAATGTCGTGTATGACACCACCAAACGCCAATGGCTGTCGCAAGCCCAGAACAAAGGACGGGCAGCGTATTACGGCGCAGAAATAGCAGCCACCTGGCATATTTGCACTGCCTTTGCCAGCGGGTTAAATTATACGTTCATCAAACGTAAAAATCTCGATAACCCCAACATCCGCTTTACTGATGTACCGGAACATAAAGCCATCGGCTGGCTGCAATACCATATTTCCCGCTTCAGCATCCTGTTGAACGGTGAATACAACGCCGACCGCTATAGCACCAGCTATGGCGTCCAAGCGCCGTCGTTCTTTCTCCTGCATGCCAGCGCCATGGTGAAGCTCACCAACTCGCTGAAGCTGCAAGGAGGCGTGAATAACATTTTTGATAAAAATTATATGCTCACCGAAGGATACCCTGAGCAGGGCAGGAATTATTTTGCCAGGGTACTTTTCAATTATACTTATTTTTAGAGAGATGAATAAACGCTGGCTCCTGCTATGGTTTGGTATGGCCGCCCTGTTGTTTACGGGCAGCCGGTGGCTGCCAATGCCCGAACCCTATGTGCCGGTATACCCCGCCAACTTCGGCAACCGGTTAAATATCCCCGCAGATAACCCGTTGACCAAAGAAGGTGTCCTCCTGGGAAGAATGTTGTTTTATGAACCGCTGCTTTCTGCCAACAACAAAATATCCTGTGGCAGCTGTCACCAGCAGCAGCGCGCTTTTACCGACGGAAAAAAATTCAGCACCGGCATAGATAGCATCCCCACAGAACGCAATAGCATGTCGCTGGCCAACCTGTTATGGGTACGCCATTTCTTTTGGGATGGCAGGGTTGAAAGCCTGGAACAGCAAGCCCTTACGCCGCTTACCGCATTGCATGAAATGGGGCAGCCGCTTGATATCAGTGCATCAAAACTACGCCGCAGTCAACGCTATACGGCTCTTTTCAACGCTGCCTTTGGCAACAGCAACATCACCGGCGACCAGATCGTACACGCCCTGGCACAATTTGAAAGAACTTTAATTTCTGCCAACGCGCCATACGACCGCTATCTCGCCGGCCAGTACCAGCTCCCTCCGGCTGGGGAAAGAGGCATGCAGCTGTTTATGACTGCACCAGATCCGGGAAAAAAGATACGCGGCGCTAACTGCGCCCATTGTCATGGTAGTCCAAAATTGTACATGGAATTGTTTCATAACAATGGCCTGGATAGCCTGCCCCTGGACCCTGGCAGGGAAAAGCTCACGGGCCTTGCGGCCGACAGGGGCCGGTTCCGCATTCCAACGCTCCGCAACATCGCGTTAACGGCGCCGTATATGCACGATGGACGCTTTAGCACCCTGGAGGAAGTGCTGGATCATTACAGCGAGCATATCATCCAGAGCCCATCCTTAAGTCCCGTATTACGCAATACATCCAACGACATGAACGGCACCTCGCTTAAACTTAGCCGCAGCGAACAAAAAGATATTATCGCCTTTTTGCAACTGCTCACCGATTCAACGTTTATCAATAATCCACAATTCTCCAATCCTTTTAATTGATGCATCCATGAAATATACTTTGCTTCTTTTTTGGGCCACTATTTTATTGCATAGCAGCATATCGGCACAATCGGCCACTATCAGCGTAACGGGAGAAGTAGCCCATCCGCTGCAACTCAGCGCCGCCGATATTGCTGCGATGAAAAAAGTAACCGTACAGGCCACCGATCGTGATGGGAAAGCACATAGCTACACAGGCGTACCGGTAGCTGATATCCTGCAACGGGCAGGGGTTACCATGGGAGCACAGCTCCGCGGAGAAAACATGTCGAAATACTTGCTGATAAAATCAGGTGATGGATATGAGGTATTGTTTTCTTTGCCCGAACTCGATGCGGCTTTTACGGATCGTGTGGTGATACTGGCCAGCCAGGTAGACGGGCAGCCGTTGCCTGAAGGAAAAGGACCGTTCCGGATCGTAGTGCCTGGTGAGAAAAAGCCCGCCCGCTGGATCTGGGAGGTTACGGCCATGACGATACGTTTTGCGAAGGAATAATATCAGGGCCATTCTTCCATACGGGCCTTTGCGGTTACCAGGAATTGCTGAAAGGAAGCATTCAGCTCGTGAAACAGCCGGATGGCGGCTTCGCCTTTCGGCGTCAGCGAGGCGCCGCCGCCATTCTTCCCTCCCCTTTCCATGATGACCAGTGGATGGCCCGTCCGCTTATTCATCTGGTCTACAAAATCCCAGGCCTGCCGGTAAGATAGCTTCATGGCGGTAGCTGCCTTTTTTAAAGACCCTAACTCGCCGATCTTCTCCAGTAGCTCAATTCTTCCATATCCCAGGAAAGGCCCTTCGGTAGTTTCTATCCAGATGCGCCCGTTGGCTATCAGTTTCATGTTATACAGTATCGGTGTGCCCTAAAGATAACAGTAAAATTGGCTGGTGTTACCACTTACAAATATGCCAGGGGCAACAGTGCTTAAAATTTTCTCACAAAAGAGGGAGTATAATAATATTTTATTTTACGTTATATTTAGAGACACACACAATCGAGATCTTTCTAATGACACAAAACGAGGGCTTAAAGAAAACACTTACTCCCTTTATGTTGTGGGGACTGGGAGTAGGATACGTAATTTCAGGAATGTACTTTGGCTGGAATCTGGGCCTTGAAAAAGGCGGTGCCGGGGGAATGGCTATCGCCACGGTGGTGATCATGTTGATGTATATAACCTTTACATTTAGTTATGCAGAACTGGCCTGCGCTATCCCAAAAGCGGGCGGGGTATTCGACTACGCGAACAGGGCCATGGGAAAAGATATGGGCTTCATTGCAGGTATCGCCCAGGTCATTGAATTCATCCTGGCTCCCCCGGCCATCGCATTTGCTATCGGCGCCTATTTCAACGCATTCTTTCCCCAGGTGCCCATTCTCACCAGTGCCATTGCCATCTATTTCGTTTTTACTGCATTAAATGTGTATGGCGTACAAGCTGCTGCTTCTTTTGAAATGATTGTTACCGTACTCGCAGTGGGAGAATTATTGCTATTTTCCGGGCTTACCCTGCCCAAATTTCAAACGGTACATCTCACCCACAACGCCCTGCCCAATGGCTGGGGAGGCGCCTTTGCCGCCATTCCCTTTGCTATCTGGTTTTTCCTGGGCATCGAAGGCATCGCCAACGTAGCCGAAGAAACTAAAAATCCGCAACGCGATATCAGCAAAGGATTTGGCTGGGCTATCCTTACGCTCGCCATCTTATGTATCCTGGTATTTATAGCTGCTACCGGCATTGCAGGCTGGGAAGCTATTGTATATAAAAACGGGGTCAGTGGTGATACTTCCGATTCTCCCTTGCCCCTCGCCATGGCAAAAATTACGGGCGATAATCACCTGATGTATCACCTGCTCATCACCGTGGGATTATTTGGCCTGGTAGCCTCGTTTCATGGCTTGATCCTCGCCGCCGGCCGCTCTACCTATGAAATGGGAAGGGTGCATAACCTGCCCGCTTTCCTCGGCAAAATATCTCCCCGCTTTCAAACGCCCGCCAACGCCCTGACCGGTAACATGGTGATCGGTATCCTGGCCCTGTTGTCGGGCAAAACAGCCGAAATCATCGTAGTATCTGTTTTCGGCGCGCTGACCTTATATATCATTTCCATGGTGTCGATTATCGTGTTGAGAAAACGCGAACCGGATTTACCCCGCCCCTTTAAAGTGGCCTGGTACCCAGCGTTTCCTATCATCGCCCTGGTCATTGCCACGGTTTCTATTATTGCCATGTTTATCTTCAATGGTATATTAGGGCTCATCTACTTCTCCGTAATAGCCATCACCTTTTTGCTATACAAAATCTTTAAACCCGCCAATACATGACAACTTCCGAAATATTAGCGTATGTAAAGCAACATCCATCCGGTAAGGTAAAAATAGCTGTTGCTGATATTGATGGTGTATTGAGAGGCAAATACATTGCGGCCGACAAGTTTGCCGCTGTCATCGACAGCAGGCTAGGTTTCTGTGACGTCACCTTCGGTTGGGATATGAGCGATGTGGTATATGATAATGTGAAATTCACCGGCTGGCATACCGGCTACCCCGATGCATTGGTACGCCTGGACCTCAGCACCTTTCGCCGCATTCCCTGGGAAAATGATATTCCTTTTTTCCTGGGAGAATTTGTGCTGGAAGATCATTCGCCGGTATATACCTGCCCGAGGCAACTGCTGCGTAAAGTGATGGCAGATGCGGCGCAACTGGGATGTAAGCCTTATTTTTCACAGGAGTTTGAGTGGTTTAATTTTTCTGAGACGCCGGATACTGCCCACCAAAAACATTTCCACGATCTTACTCCCCTTACTCCCGGCATGTTTGGTTACTCCATCCTGCGTAGTGCATTGAAAAATGAATACATGAGTAACCTGTTTGAATGGCTGGTGAAATTTGATATACCGGTTGAAGGATTGCATACAGAAACCGGCCCAGGCGTATATGAAGCCGCTATCAAATACGGGGAAATATTAACAGCGGCAGACAGGGCCCTGTTATTTAAAACAGCCGTAAAGGAAATTGCTTACAAACACGGCATCATGGCTACTTTCATGGCCAAAATAAATGAAAATCTCCCTGGCTGCAGCGGGCACGTACACCAAAGTCTCTGGGACAGCGACAGCAAACAAAACCTGTTTTATAACGATAAAGATCCGCACAAAATGAGCGCGGTAATGAAAAGTTATATCGCCGGTCAACTGCATTGTCTACCGCATATCCTGCCTATGATTGCACCTACCGTCAACAGCTACAAACGGCTGGTAGAAGGCGCCTGGGCGCCTACCACGCTCACCTGGGGAATAGATAACCGGACAGTAGCGCTCCGGGCATTGCCCTGCGGCGAAAAAGCCACGCGGCTGGAAACCAGGGTAGTGGGATCAGATACCAACCCCTACCTGGCGCTGGCGGCATGCCTCGCCGCAGGATTGTATGGCGTAAAAAATAATCTTCCACTCCACAAAGAAGCTACCATTGGCAACGGGTACAAAGACACGTCCAATGGTGTATTACCACAAAATCTCCATGCCGCCACCCAGCAAATGAAACATTCCGACATCGCAAAAGAACTGTTTGGAGCCTCATTTGTTGAACATTTTACCCTTACCAGGGAATGGGAATGGAGACAGTATGCAAAAGCAGTGACCGACTGGGAACTGAAAAGATATTTTGAAATCATTTAATAGCAGGTATATGGCAGCTCAGTTTAATTTTCCAACTACCATCCGCTTCGGAGCAGGCGTTATCAGTGAACTTCCCGCCTATCTTCAGAAAAACGGATTATCGAAGCCCTTGATTGTAACAGATCCTACCGTGGCAGGACTATCATTTTTCAAAGCGATTGTCAACGATCTGCAGGCACATCATCTTTCTGTAGAAGTATTCAGCGATATCCATAAAAACCCGGTAAAAAGTGATGTGTATAAAGGCACAGAGGTATTTGATCATACACAGCGCGACAGCATCATCGGTATCGGCGGAGGCGCCGCACTGGATGTAGCCCGCGCCATCGTACTGCGCGTGCATCACCGGGAGGACCTGTTTAAATACGATGATCTTATTGGCGGCGATATTTATGTCACCAATGATGTACCTCATTTTGTTACCGTTCCTACCACCGCCGGCACCGGCAGCGAAGTAGGCAGAAGCGCCATCATTGCAGATGATGAAACGCACCAGAAAAAAATACTGTTCTCTCCCAAACTAATGGCGAAAATCGTATTTGCCGATCCACTGCTTACGATGGAACTTCCCCCTTCCGTAACAGCTGCTACCGGTATGGATGCGCTGACCCATAACATGGAAGCATTCCTGGCCAAAAATCCACATCCCCTTTGCGATGGGATTGCCCTGGAAGGAATATGGCTCATCAAAAACTCCCTGGTAAAAGCCACTAACAATCCTGATATCGAAAGCAGGAGCAATATGCTGATGGCCTCCATGATGGGCGCCATCGCTTTTCAGAAAGGACTGGGCGTAGTACACTCACTGGCACACCCGCTGTCGTCCCTGCTGGATACCCACCATGGCCTCGCCAATGCGGTGAATATTCCCTACGGTATGCGGTTCAACATCGCCGGGTTTGAAGATAAATTCCGCCGCATTGCCAGAACACTGGAACTAAAAGAAGAAACCGGGGAAGCCGTGGTGAAGTATTTATTCGACCTTAATACTATGGTGAATATACCCCACCATCTCAGCGACATCGGCGTAAAAGAAAGTCATATCGATACACTCGCCGATCTTGCTTTTGCCGACTTCGCACACCCTAACAATCCGAAACCAGTCACCAGGGCCGACTTCAAACAGCTGTACCAAAACGCTTTATAATCATGAAGAAAAAAATTGGTATCAGTTATACAGAAGCCAGCTTCGCTAATTACCAAAATTGGTTCCTGCCCGCAGAGCTGGGAGAGGATATAGAGCTGGTCAGTCTCTCCTTTATCAACAATAATGTGGACGATATCTATGCCTGCGATGGATTTGTTTTAACCGGGGGCGTAGATGTTTTACCAGCGTTATATGGCGGCGCCGAACACTATCCCCATCAACCTGACCACTTCTTACCGGAAAGAGATGCTTTTGAAAAAAAGATCTATGAGTATGCCCAGCAGGAACGTATCCCAGTATTAGGCATTTGCCGGGGATTACAGTATATCAATATACTGGAGGGAGGAAAGGTATATGAAGACATTGGAGAGCCAGCCAATAAAATTCATAAGAAAGAAACCGCCGACAAAATACATGGTGTCAATATCCGCAAAGACAGCCTCTTATACGCTATTACCGGCACTACCCACGGGCAGGTTAACAGCGCCCATCACCAGGGTATTCATCCCGCCCACCTGGGCAATAACCTCATGGTGAGTGCTACTTCCGACACCAACGATGGCATTATTGAAGGCATTGAATTCAAGGATAAAACAGGCAAAGCCTTCATGCTTTGCGTACAGTGGCATCCGGAAAGAATGCCGGAGAAAGAAGTAAATCCGCTTTCTCAGAAAATTAAAACACAATTTATCCAGGAAGTAAGAAACCATACAAAATGAAAGTCATTAATCCCGCCACCGGCGCCACCCTGAGAATATTGCGTGATGATACCCGCGACACCTTGCAGGACCTGTACATGCGCCTGAAGGTAACACAGCCCAAATGGGCTGGTACCAGCCTCGCAGAACGTATGAAGATCATCGCCCGATTCAGCCAGCTGCTGCAAACCCATATAGAAAGACTGGCAGGCATACTTACTTCAGAAACGGGCAAACCCTTGCAGCAATCCAGGAATGAAATCAATGGCGCCCGCACCCGCATACAATGGATGCTGGACAATGCCGAAAAATTCCTGGCAGATGAATGGGTCACCAACTCGGATGCATTAAAAGAAAAAATTTCCTACGAGCCACTGGGAATCGTTTGCAATATCTCTGCCTGGAACTATCCTTACCTGGTAGGCGTGAATGTATTTATACCCGCTTTGCTGGCCGGCAATGCTGTATTGTATAAGCCGTCGGAATATGCCACCCTCACCGGTATGGAAATAGAAAGCCTGCTGGTGCAGGCCGGGCTCGACCCCAATCTTTTCATCGTGGCTACTGGTGGAAAAGAAACCGGCGAAGCACTGCTGAGCATGAAATTGGATGGCTACTTCTTTACCGGGTCTTACAAAACCGGGAAATATATCTACGAAAAAGTAGCAGGGAAAATGGTGCCCTGCCAACTGGAATTGGGAGGCAAAGACCCGTTATATGTGGCCGACGACATTAAGGACGTCGCCGCTGTAGCCGCTGCTACCGCCGACGGTGCGTTTTATAACAATGGACAGAGTTGCTGTGCCGTAGAACGTATATACGTTCACGAAAAAATATACGACGAATATGTAAACGCATTTGTGGCCTCCGTCCGCTCCTGGAAGTTAGGGTTACCAACGGAAGAAGGGGTTTACTTCGGCGCCCTCACCCGCCCCGATCAGCTAAAAGTATTGGAAGACCAAATCCTCGAAGCAAGAGCCAAAGGTGCTACCCTGTTGCTGGGCGGAAAACGTATTGAACACGAGGGCAACTTTTTTGAGCCTACTATCCTGTCGGATGTAAATAATAAAATGAAAGTGATGCAGGAAGAAAGCTTTGGCCCCATTATCGGTATCATGAAAGTGCATAGCGATGCGGAGGCCGTAGACCTCATGAATGATACAGACTATGGCCTTACCGCTGCGGTATACTCAGCCAGCCAGGAAAGGGCGGCACAAATCCTGTCGCAGGTCAACAGCGGTACCGGCTACTGGAACTGTTGCGACCGCGTAACAGCAGGCCTTCCCTGGGCCGGCAGGAAACATTCCGGTTTTGGCGCTACCCTTTCCCACCAGGGATTACGGGCATTTACCAAAACAAAATCATGGCAGATGAAAAGTGAATAAAGTAGTGTTGAAGAAAAAGACGTATGTTGCCGTCCATTGTAGTTAACTGATGAAGAACCGTATATTTTGCATCGTACTGTTGCTATTCCTGGGCCTGGCAGCCCATACCAACGCACAGGCCGATAAATGGACCGGCACCTGGCGTATGGAATATAAGCCCTGGCCGGGCCGCCCTCCGCTTGTGATAGCACTCCAGGTAGGACTGCCCGGCCAGCAAACGCTGTATCCCGCGTTACTAAAACTGGATTATGGCAATACCTTTCACGGCGTTTATGAATTGCTGCTGGCCACCAAAAGCGCTACCCAACTGGGCATTGGCCGGTTTAAATATCCTGTTAGTGAAACGCCGTTCCGCCTCGGCCCCTGGATGCTGTATCTGAATGGCACCTTCAACTATAGTAAGCCTGATAACGGTCCCGCCTATATGCAGCTCAGCCGGATGTGGATCAAGGATTTCGGCCTTTTCATGAAAGGACTGGATGACGATGATGAAATATACACCAGTACCAAGGTTACGCTCAGAGGCTTACTATACCAGGACAGCATACGGCTGAAAAAGATCAATGCACAACCCTGGACAGGCCCGCATACCAACAGGATCATTCATCCCGAAGAAGACAGCATTTACTTTGGCATTTACGACAAGGTGATTACTTCCGACAGCGTCGTTCAATTATCCATCAAAGACGATGACCAGCTCGACAAAGATACCGTTACCCTCGTACATAACGGCCGCGTATTGCTACATCGTATGGAGATGAACGATCAAACCCGTGAACAACGCATCCACCTGGACACTGGCATGAACATCCTCACCTTTTTTGCCGACAACTATGGAGGCCTCCCTCCCAATACCGGCAATATGCGGATCACCACCGAAGGAAAAACACATGTTTTTGACTTTGCACACCGTGCCAATTGGTATGCCACCTACCTGGTAGCGCAATTTTATAGAAAGCCCGCCGTGCCCATAAGCGCTATCAAAGCGCTTCCCCCACCAACAACAACCCGGAAAAATGAATCACTTACCAGTTTTACTGTACATCAGGCAGATATTATACTGGAATTATGGGATGCCCAACAGGAAGATGGAGACAGCATTTCCTTGCGACTGAATGATAACTGGATAGCCACCGGGCTGCCGGTAAAGAAAGCGGTACAGCAAATAAAAATATCGCTGCAACCCGGCGAAAATGCGCTGCTGTTTATGGCCGATAACCTCGGCAGCATTCCGCCTAATACGGCGGCACTCCGCATCCGGTTTGGGACACAGGCTAAAACACTGGAACTGAAAACAGATTTCCAACGCAATAACCTGGTAAAGATCGTATACGATCCTCCCGTCCAACCGTGAGTTTACTGCTTGCTCCTGAGCGCATCCACACTCCATTTATACCCGGAGAGTGAGGATAACAAAAAGCTGGCAGCACTGGCAGTAAATACGGAGTAATTCAATGGAGATTGAATACCAAAAGCTACGGCCATGGACAATCCAAATAATAACAACAGGATGCCGCTACCCAGGGCGGCCAGGCGCGTCCATAGCCCAATAACCAATAGCAATCCAAAGCCAATTTCTCCGGCAGTAGCTACCGCAGCAAAAAACTCGGCCATCTTATATGGCAAGAAGGACATCAATTGATAGGCATAGGTCATGAAATGCTGCCAGTCGCCCCAGCTGACACGGGCGCCTCCGGGAGGGCCCCAAACACCCAGGCGATCCAGTCCGGCACAGAGATAGCTGGCGCCCAGCGCCCATCTTAAATATAATTGCAGCAATGGCTGTTGATGTTTCATCGATCATTCATTTACCCGGTAAAAGTACGTTACACAAACCAGGTGGCAGTAGTCCAGTTAGCCGATAACAGGTAGTCCAACCGGAATAAAAAAAACGTTGCCGGCCGCTAATAGCAACCGGCAACGGTTATAATAAGATATTGCTTATTATGCGTCGGGCCAGATGCCTGACTGTACTTCTGAAATTTTCTTTTTCTGCAGCAGGAACATACACAACCTGGATTGCCCGATTCCACCGCCAATACTGAGCGGATACACGTTATTGAGCACATTGCTGTGGAACTGCAAACCGCTTCTCTGCTCGCAACCTAGTAATGCAAGTTGACTGCTCAGCGACGCGGCATTTACCCGTATCCCCATGGAAGATATTTCCAGTGCCCTATCGAGTGCCGGGTTCCACAAAATCAGATCGCCGTTCAAGCCTTGGTAGCCATCTTCGTTGTCGGACGACCAGTCGTCATAGTCCGGGGCACGGTCGTCATGTACGGCATTGTTAGAAAGCTTTCCACCAATACCCATAATAAACACAGCGCCATGAAGTTTGGCGATCCGGTTTTCGCGTTCTTTGCAGTCCAGGTCGGGATACAGCTGTAGCAGCTCTTCGCTGTGTATAAAATATACAGATTCCGGTAAGTCTAACACCCGTACATGCCTTTCTTCCAGCATTTTATTAGTATCCAGGATGGCCAGGTAAATTTTCTTCACCGTTTCTTTCAGATAAGCGATGTTCCGGTGTTCATCCAGGATACATTTTTCCCAATCCCACTGGTCTACATAAAAGCTATGTATATCTGATACCACCTCATCGGGCCGGATAGCTCTCATATCAGTCACAATGCCGGTTTCCGGCTCCATGTTCAGTTCGTGTAAGCGCATTCTCTTCCACTTGGCGAGTGACTGAACAATTTCTACCTGGTAGGGAATATTTTTCAGGTTAAAGCGGATGGGTTGTTCTACTCCATTTAAGTCATCATTAAACCCGGTGCCGGATTTCACAAATAGCGGCGCGGATACTTTGGTTAAGGAGAGCTGTTTACATAACTGTGTGGAAAAATAATCCTTTATCAGGGAAACGCCTTTTTCCCCGTAAAGCAGTTCTTCTTTAGATACTTCAGCTGGCTTTGTCATCTGCATGATGCAATAACTTTTTAAATTTTGATAAAAATGAAGAATGATTGTTTTGGCGATATATATAATCACTAAAATAGTCCTTTAACTGCATAAATTTCAACAAAAGAACGAAATTATTAAACATTTTTCATCATAACCGAAAATTTTACAGAAAAAAGGGGCAAAAACCGAATTTTATTCGATAAATAGGAAAAATAATTGCGGAAAATCATAAAAAATGGGAATACAATTCCATTTTTATTCATTTTATTTATTGATTTAAGGTATTTATTATCATGGGAAGAAAGATGGCATAAACGCACAACAATTTTTAAAAAATCTATTTTCCCCTCTTGACTCTTACCTTACGTCATACCCTATATTTGTTCCGAAAGGTATAAATCCAAACGATGGACAACTATTCTGTAAAAAAGTTATCTCGGCTGGCAGGTGTCAGCGTGCGCACCTTACACCTGTACGATAAGATGGACTTATTAAAACCTTCTGTCCGTACCGTGGCCGGGTACCGGCTTTATGGCGAACAAGAATTGCTGCGGCTGCAACAGATTCTCTTTTATCGGGAACTTGATTTTCCGCTTAAAGAGATAGGTGCTCTCCTGGATGATCCTACATTTGATCTTTTGCAGGCCCTGGAAGGACATAAAACAGCGCTGTTAGCCCGGAAGGAAAGAATAAATACATTGATTGGTACCATAGAAAAAACATTGGTAACACTTAAAAACCAAACTATGTTACAGGCAGAAGATTTATACGAAGGTATACCAAGAGAAAAAGTGGTAGCCTATAGAACCGCAGCCATTTCCCAATGGGGCAATGAAACTGTTTCAGCCGTGGAAAGTACGCTACGCGAACTGGGTAAAGACGAAATGGAGAAAATGCAAACGACTCTCCATGATATCTCCACCCGGCTTACGACCCTGATGTCGAAAGATCCGGGGAATCAGGAAGTACAACAATGTATTGCACTCCGTTACCAGATTATCACCCGCCTTACTGGCGGCAAAATAGAAACCGGCAAGTTGGAATACTTCAGAAAGCTCGGTGAACTATATGCCGAAAATAATCCAGGTATGCCAGCCGATGGTCTCCCAAACAGACAATTGGCACAGTTCATACAAAATGCTACCCACCATTATCTGAAAACAAAACAATAATAAATTCACCGGACCGGCATTTGCGCCGGTCCATCCTTTTTGCCACTAACGCCAAAGCCACTATATTTGATCCTTGAAAAATCATATTGCTAACCCCCATCCGGTATTAACACAGGTACCGTCGATGGAAAACATTCATCCATGAATAATAAAATAAAACTACTCAGCCTCGCACTAAGCCTCTGGAGTACTACCGCAGCTTCACAATCCAAAGTAAACGACTACCTCCACATCCCAGGCCCTATTCAGTTGAACAACACCAGCTACAACCTGGCATGGACCTCCCACCCCAACAACAACTACTACAAGCAGGAATACCTGGCGACCGGCGACAACCTGGAAAAATTTAAGTCGCTCGTTACGGTGGATTTCCTCCAGGGGAATTTCCAGCCCCGGGATCTGGCTGGTCAGAAAGTGGAAGAATTGAAGAAATTGAAAACCACCAACCCAATGGTTAATTACAACGTTTACGAAAAAAACCAGGAATACATCCTCGACTTCCTTATCAGTCAGGCCTCCGCAGATGGGAAAGATATTGCCATTATAGAAAGAAATGTATACCGCTATCATGCTGTTGATAACAACGGCGTTAAGGGCCTGTTACTCTTCGCCGCCAGCCAGCGGGCATATGGGCCAGCAATAACTGCCTTTCTGAAAAAATTACCGGCAGAAAAAAGTAAGTTGGTAGACGCCGTGGCAGCGTATAAATTACCGGAAGTGAGTATTAAATAAACCCTTTGAAGAAAATTTCTATTTTTGCTACCTTAAAAAAGGACTGCCGCTCCCCTTAAATATTACATACTACATGAAAGAAGCACTGACTACTTTACTTAAGCATTTAAAAGACAACACCACCACCTTCAAAGAGGTGATTGAATTTATAGAAACATATTACCGGCATCAACCCACTGCGTTTAAAAACGGCGACACCTATAATGAAGCCACGCAAAACCAGGGCAGCGCCAAAGTATTTGCATTTGCGAAGCTGCAGCAGTTAAGTAAAGAAGACACGCTTTATTTATTTGCGGAGCATTATCAATCGGTGTTACAGCATCCGGAGGGAACAGATCACCAGAATATCCGGCAGTTTATGACGCATGGTTGGGATGGGGTTGTGTTGGAAGGAACAGCGTTACTGGCAAAGTAAATTAAAAAGTAAAGGGCCGGCAGATTTGTATCTGCTGGCCCTTTAAAATTATTTCCGTTTCAATACCGATCCAATCATCAATTCCAGCGTCCGTTCGTTACTTCCATCTATCCGGAAATCGGTAAACACCAGCTGCCCATTTTGATCGATGAGGAAGTTGGTAGGCTCTCCGCGCACTTTGTATACCTTGGCGGCCCAATCGCCGTCGGCGCGCAGCGGGGTAAAGGAATAGCCCGTTCCTTTCATAAATGGCACTACATATTCGTCCTGGTCGGGCGATACATTAATTCCCACATAGGCTACGTCCTGTCCTTTAAATTTGTCCATTACACTTTGAAAATGAGGAAACTCGCCGCGGCAGGGACCACAGCCCGGAAACCAGAAAGTCAACAGTACTACTTTCCCCTTATAATCTTCCAGGGAGGCAGTTCCGGAAGAAGTATACAGGCCGAGTTTGAAAGGAGGCGCAGGTTTGATGGTCTGTTGCCTTATCTGCCATATATCATTTTCTATCTGCTGATGGTCCTTTCCCTGGGCCTTTCCATACACTTCCAGCCCTTTCCATAAATCGTCTGTTGGTTCCTTAGCGTAAATAGTGGCCAGTCTATTATATGCTTCGAGGGTATTGCCCATACCGTGGGCTGCCTGGGCTTTCAATTGAGCAATAAAGGTGGTCAGTCTTGAATAGCGGGGCAGTTTTATGCCGGCCAGCATATCAGCGGCTTCTTTAAATTGCCGCTGTTCCATCAGGGTATTGATTGTCACAATCTTTCCTGCCAGGGTATCCTTTGCCCCCCAGCCTTCCTGGCTCTTCAGGGCTCCCGCCAATGCTAGCGCCTTGACAGGATTAGTTTTCAGGTAGATGCTAAATAAATCATCCATGCCTCCCGACGACCAGCTAAACTTTGCCGGCGGATAGGCCGCGCGCATCTGTTCATACACCGTAATTTTTTCTGCTGTATCCCGGCTCCGGGCGCCCAGCCAGTATAACCCCTGCGCTCCACGCTCGCTTTGCGGAAATTTTTTGGCCAGGTCATACAACATGGTCCGCCATTTCTTTCCGTCAACATGCTCAAAGTCCATGGCATAATAAAAAGCGTAGCCCGGTTCTGAAGGATCGGCGGCAGCAGCTTTGCCCATATATTCTCTTGCTCCGTCCTGGTTTCCCCAGCGGTCTGCATCAATAGACAGGTCCCTCCAGGCCGGCGCCAGGCGCGGATTCAATGCTACCGCTTTTAACAGGTACGGTCTGGCC
The DNA here is from genome assembly GCF_012726295.1 of Chitinophaga sp. Ak27. GTDB lineage: Bacteria > Bacteroidota > Bacteroidia > Chitinophagales > Chitinophagaceae > Chitinophaga. The sequence goes on from NZ_JABAOB010000001.1 coordinate 1,787,542, forward strand.
TTCGGACTTTCTACATCCGCAAAAGCTTCGCCCAGCGCAAAGGGCACAATCGCTGATTTGGGAAATTGTTTTGCCCATTGCTCATACTGCCCCTTCAGCAGCGACACCACAGAATCGCCATTGCGGAAAGACGCGTTGGGAATACTTTTACGGAATGCCGCTATAAACTGGTGATGCGCTCCCAGGCTATCAGGGTACTTCCCTATCACCGCTTTTAACTCTCTGATACTTGCATTGCTTTCCTGCGCCAGCACAGGTATTACCGGGAGCCCTGCCAACAGCAGGGCAATACCGGTATGGATGATTTTCTTACGAGTCATATGGTTGGTTTTTAATATTTATTTTGTTCAATTAAACCGTTACTGGAAATAATCTCTGTACGGGGAAGCGGCGCAGCAAAACGCCTTCCGTTCTTAGGCAACGAATAAGCCTGTGTAGGCTCTCCCACCGATACCTTTGCATTATTATATGGATAAAATGTTCTGTTAAGTACTACATCATCATTGGGATCGTCGTTGTTATTTAACCGCCGTATATCAAACCAGCGTTGTGTAAATGGCATTTCGCGGCGGCGTTCCTCCAGGATCAGTTTTATCGCGGCATCTTTACCTGCGGCCGTAAGATTCACCCAGGGACCAGGTTTCAGGCGCTTTGTCCGCAGGGTATTTACAGCTGTCATCGCATCGCTGATATTGTTGGCACGTGCCTGGCACTCCGCCTTTATCAGCAACATCTCAGCAACCGTAGGACCTGAAGGTATCCTGTCTTTAAAAAAGAAAATGTAACCCGGGTAACTATAGGCCGGTTTGATCAAACCACGGTCGTAAGAATAATTTTCCACGATATGATATTCATAACGCAGGTCGTGGTCCTGGTCATACAGATCCAGCAAAGCCTTGCTGGGTATATACCACCACGATTCATGATACAGCATCCGGAAGTACAGGAACTCTTTCCAGCCTATCATATCTGTCATGTCGGACTGGTTGTTATGAGTATACGGATATTTAATAGTCACTGTTTGTGCATTCGGTGTACCCGCATTAATCGTTATATTCCCGTCATTCCCGTATTTCATTTCTGTATTATAATCTACCAGCTGGCTGTACTCTGCTAATGCGGCGTTGGCATACTTCAGCGCTTCTGTATAGTTATTCTGGTTTAAATAATAACGTGCTGCAAAGCCGTTAACCCCTGCTTTGCTGGCCCGCCAATGACGGGGTGTTCCTCCCCCCGTCAGCGATACCGGTGTTTTCAGCGCTTCTGCCAGGTCTGATTCGATGAGGTTATACACCTTTTCCAGCGGCTGGCGTACTACCGGCTCTTCAAACCCGGTGCCCTGCTTCAGGGGTAGTCCGGCCTCCTGCTTATTGGCAGCTGTAAAAGGTAAACAGTAAGTGTTGGCCAATACCCAATAGCTGTAAGCCCTTATAAAATGTGCATCTGCTTTTATAACCGCTTTTTCCTCTTCTGTACCGGTCACTTTATCTACATAAGACAAGGCCATATTCGCATTAAAGATCTTTTTATATTCTCCGCTCCAGAACGATTCACGGCCGTCATCCGGGAGATTGTTGATGTCCCATAACGTAAACTCTACCTGTGCCATGGAAAATGTGGAAGGGCGGGCATTGTACAGGTCCAATGGAAGATCTGCATCATCAGTACTGTAAATGGCGGTCCTGTTACCTTCCTGGTAAAAGGTGCTATAATTATTCAACAGTGCATTTAACTGTGCCGTAGTAGTTACTACCAGCGACGATGTTTTTGACGGCGGTTCATTCAGGTATTTATCGCATGAACTAAATAAAGTCAGCAGCGCCATACCCGGCAACAAGCGGTATATTTTATTGATCAACATGATGGCAGATTTAAAGCGTTAATTTAAGGCCGAATGTAAATTTGGGCTGAGGCTTCATACCTCCCAATGGATATTCAGGATCTTCTCCGTAACTGTTGGCCAGTATGGTAAAAAGATCATTCCCCTGTGCATACAACTGCAGTCCGCCAATGTGCATAGCAGATGTCAGTCTCTTTTTCAGGCGGTAGGTAATATTTAACTCCTGCATCCGGATATGCGATGCGTTTGCAGCCAGGTAACTCATGTAAGGATAAAACCGGTCCCAGAAATAAAACTTAGGCTCATCATCATTCTGGGGCAGGGGCACTATCTTCATGGGATCGCCATTCATGACCTCACTCAGTTTCTTGTTGGGCAATACCCGCGATCCCCAGAGTACGGGATAATTAAATGACATGCGGTTAAACACATGGCCGAATTTTCCGGTAATGATAAATGATACATCAAAGTCATATATTTTGAAAGCATTGACCCATCCCAGCGTATAGGGCGCTACCTGTGTGCCCATATCCAGCATATAATCCCTGCCATCGCCAGGTGTCCAGCCGGTAAAATTATACATGTCTTTTCCCGCGCCCTTTACATAAGGCTGTTTATCATATACGCCTGCGTATTGAAAGCTCCAGAGCGTATTCGCGTCCTTCCCTTCCACATAGGCGCCGCTACCACCGGAATACAGCGTAGATGCGGCATAGTTGGCAACAAACAGTTTAGTGATTTTATTATTATTGTAAGCAAAGTTTACATCACCTCTCCAAATGATATCATTTCCTTTAATGGGGATGTTAGTGCCTATGGTAATCTCTATCCCGCGGTTGCTCATTTCCGCATTGTTCAATTTCTGTGAGGTGGTGCCATTAACCGCCGGAATAGATAATACTGCGATCAGATCCCGGCCTTTCTTATTGTAAACATCTACCTTACCATGCAGCAGGTCATTGAATAGCGTATAGTCGACCCCGAAATTCCAGGTACCTGTTTTCTCCCAACGTAACGTAGGATTTCCATAGCTGGAAACAGAGGCTTTAAAATCCTGTGTATAGAGGTCCGGTGTGGCCGTGGTGGCTATCAAAGGACGAAAAGCGGTAGACTTATCCACGTTACCATTAAATCCGTAAGTGAGCCGCAGGTTCAGCCAATCGATCCAGGAAATACCTGACATAAAGCGTTCTTTTTGCAATTGCCAGGCCAGGCCTGCCGACCAGAAAGGTGCGTAGCGATATTGCGGATCATCGGTGATCAGGTTTGAGGCATCTGTACGATAACTGCCGGATACGGTGTATTTATTGTTGAACGTATATGCGCCGTTGGCATAGAAAGAAAAATATCTTTCTGTTGTGTAAGAGAAAGTATTGGTGTAGGAGAATGTCTGGTTATTACCCAGCCAGTTTTTAATCGGTGAAAAAGTGCCTCCTGGTCCGTTCGGGAAGGTGCCCAGGGTAAGGGTTTGATCATTATAACCATAAGCCGTAGGATTACCGAAAGTTTGCGCAACCAGGCTGTTGATTTCCGAGCCTGCAATTACATTTACTTCATGTTGCTTTCCGAACCTTCGGCTGAAATTAACCTGGTTACGGAAATTATACGACTCTGCCTTGTTCCTGCTTTGTGTAAGCATCCCTCCTTTAGGCAGGTTCAGGGTGATGGCGCCCGTCGATTGATTCCAGCTGGCAGCAGTATTCACCCTGCTTCTGACGTAAAATGTCTGGTCGTTGTACAACCCACGGTTAAACGTGTTAAACAGCTCGTACTGAATTTTGCTATCGAACGACAACCCTTTCATTAATCGGAATGTTAGCCCTGCCTGCATCCTGGCGTTTAGCTGCTTAGCGGTGATATCCCGGTTATTCACTTCCTGGATAGGGTTGTAAGTCCAGTCAGGATAAGGAAACTTATTCATGGGTACCGACCGGGTTAATATTGGCCAGTAATACTGGCTGATATTAGTAAGAGAGCCATCGGGATTCGTCAACATATCATAGGGCGATAATCCTTTGATATCATCCAGCGTTACGCCGTTGTTATGCGCGTCATTGTACTGCAGCATAGCATTAGCATTAAAATCGAGCCATTTAAATATATTGGCATTGGCGCGATAATTAAACATATAGTTGTTGGCATTTGTTCCTCTGAAGTTTGATTGTCTTTTTCCAAACAACAGGGATAGTACATTGCTCATCCGCTGGGAGCCGCCATAAAGGGTAAGATTATATTGCTGATCTAACGGGTTAGCCAGCAGGTTTTTTGATATCTGGGAACGGTTATCCTGTGTTTTCAGCTTTTGCAGCACGGCATCGCGATCGGCAGTTGACAGGTAACCGAGATAATTTTCACTCAGTGCCACTGTAGCCTGTGACCATTGCTTACCATAGTTAGTAGTCAGGTCGCCAGAGTTGACCTGTGCTCCCCATCTGTTAAAGGTCAGTTTCTCATATTCCACAGTTTCTGCAGATGATGCCAGTGGATTTACATAATCAAGATCAAATTTATTACCCACACGGGTAAAGGCGGAAAGCTCCACCCGTAGCGGCACACCGTGGGCAGATTTTTTTGTGGTAATAACAATAACGCCATTCGCAGATCTGGCGCCCCAGATAGACGCTGCTGCCGCATCTTTCAGGATGGTGACACTTTCTACGTCATTGGGGTTAACAGAATTGAAATCGCCCTGGATAGGAAAACCGTCCACTACAACAAGCGGGGTAGCAGTGGCATATAAGCTGGTTTTTCCCCTGATTTCAAAGGTAGGGTTCCCATCAATGTCCAGCTTGGCCTGCATACCGGCTGTGGTGCCTATCAGGCGCTGGGCAATATTAACAGCCGGTTTGTCGAGCTGCGATTTGCTGATCACATCAAACGAACCGGTAGCGCGCTCTTTGGATATGGTTTGATAGCCGGTAGATACTACGGCCACAGCATCCAGCACATTGGTTTTTGTTTTTAATACAATGGAGAGAAAATTTTTGCCATCCGCTGTCATTCTTTGCGTTTCATACCCCACACTACCGATAATTAAGATGGCATTGTCTGCCACGCCGGTTAGCGTAAACTCGCCGTTCTCGTTAGTGATGGCTCCCATAGCTTTTCCCTCTACACGTACACTCACACCGGCCAGCGCTTTACCATTTTCATCTGTAATACGACCACGAATAGTAGTGGCCACCAGCATCTGCAACGGAATCGATGGAAAAAGCCTGCTGGGTACGCGCCTCACAATAATAAGATGGTCTTCTATACTGTACGCGTAGGGTAATCCCTTTAAACAAGCATCCAGCGCTTCTTTCATCGTTACGTTCTTTAACTGGAGATCCAGCAACGTATTACTTTCCAGCAACGTATTGTCGGCTATAAAGGAATAACCGGACTGTTTTTTAATTTCGCTGAGCGCGTGTCTTATGGTCAGGCTTCCCTTTTTGATAGTGATATACTGAGAGTAGGTTTTAGCGCTCAGATGCAGTGCGATGATGAGTAATAATATAGTCAGCCGCATGATCTTCCAGATTAAAAGGGGCAATAGTTTACCCCTGCCCGTAAGGGCATTCCCATTAACAATAAGTTTCATAAATTTGGTTTGTTCGGTGGTACTTTAAAAACGAGGTCCTTAAGCAGATTTGGTTCACAAGGTATCCTGAATAACTGCCGGGGGTGAGTCCTAATCACTTCCGGCCTTTTTTTCAGGGCATACCGGTGGCCTAACAACTATCCTGTTGTCATATTAATGTTTTTTGGTTGATGAATAAATTCTTATTTAGCGGAAACGATCAGTGTCCGGTCTTCCAGGCGTGCGTTAACGCCATATACAGTTAATGCTTTTATTACGTCAGATAAATATACATTCCGGTCTATCATACCTATAAAGCCGGTTTCCGGTAATGTTCCCTCAACTTTTATGTCAATATTATACCATCGTGCTATTTTTCTCAGGAGCGCCTGTAGGTTGTTACTTTCCAGGGAAAGCTGGCCATTTATCCAGGCCATCGCATCGGCCGGATTATCCACTTTACTAACGGTGACCTGATCCTGCCCAACACCCACTTGTGCCTGTTCTCCAGGCTTCATCAATATGCCGTTTACCCGTATCAGTCCCTCTACAAGGGTCGTTTTCATGACCGGCTCGTCGGTATAGGCATTGATGTTAAATGCAGTACCAATATCCTCTATCACATGTTTGTCCACCCGCACTTTAAAAGGTTGCTTTTCGTTATGTATTACCTCAAAATAAACCTCGCCTGTAATATCCACGATCCGCTCTTTGCCGTTAAAACTTAACGGGTAACGGATAGAGCTGGCAGCGTTCAGCCATACCCCGCTTCCATCCGGCAACACCATTCGCCACTGCCGGCCTTTATCAGTAGTCACTTCATTATACACTTCTTCACTGGTTGTTCCCTGGTATTTTATCATTCCATTCTCTTTTATCACCTTCACTTTCCCCTGTATGGCCACCGTACCATTACCTGCGCTGTCCAATACCAGTGTACTGCCGTCCGAGAGGTGCAGTACCGCGCCATTACCTCCGGGTGCAATATCCGTTCTGGCAGCAAGCATCGGGGAACCTGCTCCCCTGGCATGTTGCAGCCACCAATACATACCGGCGCCTGCCAACAGCAAAACGATAGCTGCAGCAGCAGCCCACATCCGCATACGGCGTCGGTAAGACAATTGCATCGTTTTGACAAAAGGCATTTCTATCCTTTTGCCATCGGGTTGGCGAATACTCTTCAGCAACTCCGCCTTTATATCATCCTGCAACCCGCTGCTGTCCTCCATATTGTCTGATCCGGTGTTCAGGTTATCCAGGCTATCCATATAACTTTCAATAAAACGCACTTCAGCGGGGCTCGCCTGCCCTGCCTCATATTTTTTGAGTATGGATAGCAAATACTTCTGGTGCCAGTCAGAAAGTTGCATAAAACGCCTTTTTAGTATAGTCACAAAAAAGGACACCTCTTCCCGAAAAAAAATAACTTTTTTTCCTTTATCAGATGAAAAAGTGAAGAATGGCTACCAGCGTACCAAACCTGGTACGCAGGTGACGGAGAGATAGACTTAAATTATTCTGTATCGTCTTGGGCGAAAGGTTCATTTCAACCGCTATTTCCTTCACAGACAGCTCCTTCAGGAAATATTGTATAAAAATCCGGCGCTGGGTTTCCGGTAATATATCTACCCAGCCTTCCAGCAGCTTTATGAGATCCTTTTGTTTCAATACCTGGTCCGCCTCGTAAGGGGAAAAAAGCAAGGTTTCGAATAAATCAAAAAAAGCAGGAATCTTATTCCGGTTGATGTAATTGATCAGCCTGAATCGGACCGCCTGTTCCAGGTAGGCAGGCAGGTAGCTGATGTTTAGCGTTTCCCGGCGTTTCCAGATATCCAGGAATACGTCATGCACAATTTCTTTGGCCTGCTCCCTATCTGCTTTCTTACGGCAGGCGGATCTGTAAAGCTGGTTCCAGTAACGATCATATATTTCAGTAAAAGCGCCTTCATCGCCGCATTTAAGCAGCGCAATCAGTTGCTCATCTGTATGTATATCGTACTGGGACATAAAAAAATATAGACAATGGTTGGTCCCCTAAAGATAATCCGTTTTCGTTCAGATGTTTAAAAGATTTTTTGGGCAAAATGCGGCCCTATTTCTTTTTTTATAGATTAATAGTAAGATAACATTCGGCCTACCAGCTCCATCCATGGCCCAATACGCGCCAAAGGAAGCGCTAAACAAGCCATTATCTTCCATTCCAAAATTTATTATTTGCCCGAAAGCCATATACTTTTGTCAGTAGTAACTGTACTTTCTGCACTCAATGGCATTTAACGAACTGACTGACTTAAATCTGTGGCTCCAGGTAAAACAAGACAAGGGTTCTGCTTTTAAAACACTTTTCGACAGGTACTGGGAAAAGCTATATATCTATGCATTTAACCGCTTAAAGTCGGAAGCAGACGCGCAGGATATAGTACAGGAAGTAATGATCAGCCTATGGTCGCGACGCGCCTCCCTGGATATCGAAACTACCCTGGCCGCTTACCTGCATGCTGCCGTACAATATGAAGTGCTGAACCATTTTTCCCGGGCCGCTAAAAATGCCGGCCGGAGCCAGGAATACGAACAAAACATCTTACCCGAATTAAACAGCTATATAGCACCCTTGCATATGAAAGAATTGGCAGCACTGGTGGAAGTTGAAATAACCAGGCTGCCCGAAAAAATGCAACAGGTTTACCGGCTACGCCAGGAAAAAAATCTATCTGTAAAAGAAATCGCCCGCCTGTTAAATATCTCTGAACAAACCGTTCGTAATCAACTTAATTCAAGCTATCAAAAGCTTAAAAAGCATTTAAAAGAAGCGATGCTGATCGCCATATTTCTACACAGCAACTAAGTCTTCCCATTTGGTAATAATTTGGTAACAATGCCCGGATAGTTAAAATCCCGTTTTTGGAGGCATATAGTCAGGAACATAAAAAGCTCCGGGTTATATGAACATAGCAACAATCAGGGAAATGGTTGACAGGTACCTTCAAGGCACGGCAACCGGCCAGGAAAAACAATTCATAGAAAAATGGCTGCAGGCACGGCCCGAAGATGAGCAATCTTTACAGGACCGGGACAGGCATACGATTCATACGGCGCTCTGGCAATCATTTACACATCGTACCAATTGGTCATCTTTCGCCACACCGCCGGTGGTCCGTAAATCATATTCCCTGTCTAATTACCGTTCGTGGATAGGATATGCCGCTGCCATTATTGTGATACTCTCCGGTACCGTGTGGTTAACTACCCCCTTATTTAAAAAGCAATCACCCGCTGCACAAACAATTATTGCGTTAAAGGGCGTCCACAAAACAGTGCAGCTGCCAGACAGTAGTATAGCGCATCTCTTTCCCGGCGCCACATTGGTAATCCCTGGTAATTTTAATACCAAAGAACGGCCCGTCACCCTTTCCGGGAAAGTCTTTTTCGAAGTAAAACAGGATCCCGCCCGCCCCTTTTACGTGCAGTCGGGCAAGTTACGTACCCTCGTATTGGGTACCTCCTTTGAAGTAACGGCACAAGACAGTTTTCATACTGCCGTTATTGTACGTACCGGTAAGGTGGGCATACAATACGATGGCCGGCAACTGGCCGACCTGAGCCCCGGGAAACGACTGAGATATGATGTGCAACAAAACAATTTTGCGATCGATGAAGTAAATGCCGCCATGCTCTGCGAATGGTGGAATAATGGAATGGTTTTCAACCAGTCACCTTTTGAGGAGGTGGTTCAATCTATCTCCGACTGGTACAATGTCCCCATTGAAATTACCGGTACAAAATGGAAACAGGAGAAAGTAACTATCCGTATCAAAGACCGGTCGCTTACTGACGCCCTTTCATTGCTATCAGCCACCCTCGGATTTCAATATAAAAAGGAAAATAACAGGATTATTATTTATTAACAAACCTAAATACCTATTACGCGCATGATCAAATGAAAAATGAAAGAAATAAAAAAACCGGTCTGCGTTTCCAGACCGGAGTATGCTGCGCTGGTATCTCACCCCCTGCGCAGCATTGTTAAACGCACAGTTCAAGAAGTCTGTAACATTTAATTAATAAAGTTATGCAAAAAAGGATACGCTGTATCATTTGTTTTTTATTCAGTATGATGTTCCTTGTCACCCACCCGGTTTCGGCACAGGTAACATCAAAGTCGGTCCAACTTCCTCAAAAAGATATAAAAGGGAAAGCGGTACTTGCATTAATAGAAAAAATTGAACCTGTTCAATTCACCTATGGAAAAGAGGTTAGTGAATGTTTGGAAAAAATATTGCATTTCAATCATGACAATCCTTCTATAAAGGAGGTACTGGAAATGCTGCATAAAACTTCCGGTATCTCCTATAGTATCGGCAATGGCGCCATTATACTTAAGCCGGCAGCTGCGCCAGGCAACACATTCGACGAAGCGGCTGCATCAACAGGAAACGGCCGTGTTGCCGGAAAAATCATTGACGATGAAACCGGCGATCCTTTACCAGCGGTAACTATTCTTATAGGCAACCTGGGAACCACCAGCAAAACTGATGGTTCGTTCAGTATTCCCCTATCTAAAGGAAAATACCAGGTCCGTATCAGCTCCATCGGATATGTTTCCAAACTGGTGACTGATGTTGAAATAAAAGATGGACAGGTATTCCAGCTGAATATAACCATGAAACGACAGAAGGGTACACTGACAGCCGTTGTGATCACCTCTTCCGCCAGCAAGGAATCTACAGCGTCTTTATACACCCGCCAAAAGAACGAAGCGGGCATTTCAAACGGGATCAGCAGGGAACAGATATCGGCGCTGCCAGACAAAAATATAGGCGAAACATTGAAACGTATTTCAGGCGTTAGTACCGTCGATAATCGCCGTGTAGTCGTACGCGGCATCGCCGAACGCTATAACATTGCCATGATGGACGGAGCTGTTCTGCCAAGTACCGATGTACAGGTACGCGATTTCGAGTTCGACATTATTCCCAGTAACCTGATAGATAATGTGATCGTATCTAAAACCGCTACACCCGATATGAGCTTCGGTTTCGGCGGCGGCCTCATACAGGTGAACACATTTGCCATTCCCAACGAAAATTTTACCACCATAAGTGCCGGTACAAAATATATCTCCGGGAGTACAGGGAAAGATTTCCTGGGCTATGGCCGTGGGAAAAAAGATTACCTGGGATTTGATGACGGAGGCAGGAACCATTTTCCTAAAGACCTGATGGCTTTTACCAATGACAATTACAGGCTAACAGACCCTAATGCAATACCCTCTCCCGGCATTACACCTATTACCCCTGCTATGATAGCAGCGCAAAACATCAAAATAGGTGGTTTCGAACGGCTTGGCACAAGAACTTACAAAACAGCACCCGGCCAAAACTATCAATTCAGCCTCGGCCGCAATTACAATATCCACAACAGCCGCTTCGGCTTTGTAGCTTCGCTTACCTATCGCAATGAGCAGGCGATCGACGATATACCACGTTTTGAAAGAGGTAACTGGGAAAAAATTGGCAACGACCGGTACGATGCTATAACCGGAGAAGAGCTACAGCCAACCTTTTCTAACCAATATAACTTCGTCACCTCCTGGGGAGTGCTGCTCAATGCCGGCTGGAGCTCAAAGCACCACAAAATTACCTTACGCAATTTCTACTCCCGTGTTTTTAACAACCAGTTTTCCCGTATTGTAGGCTGGGGAAATGAGATTGGTGGAGAGCTGCCCGAAATCCGCGAGTACGACCGTCCAAAGTTTATTGACATGTTGCAAAACCGTATCAATGGAGAACATACTTTTGGCGCCTTTAAATTCGAATGGAACATAGCCCGCAACAGCGTTACCAACAATGAGCTGGATGCCGTAGAAGCCTGGCTCTATCCTTATAAAACCCTGAATGGAACCGTATACAACGTGGCGCCTACCGCACTGACTAACCCCGGCTATGGTACCTTTAACAGGGCTCAATACTATTACCGCGAAACCAATAAAATAGCAGAAGGTGCACTGAGCTACCAGTTTAAATTAGCAGGAGAAAAACAGTCGGTAAAAGCCGGGTATCAGTTTATGGAACGCCGCGGCTTATATGACTGGATCATTCTTCCGATCGGTAGCGCACAATCAGGTAATAGTATTTATCCTTATGTACCCGTACAGCAATGGGGGCAATTCCTGGACTTTAAAGATCCCCTGAAAGATTTGCTTTATTACCCTGCCGCCTTCTCCAGGAATGGATATGAGGGCAAGAATAACAACCAGGCAATATACGCCATGCTCGACAACCGCTTTACCAAATGGCTACGGCTGGTGTGGGGTGTTAGAGCAGAGTATTATAAATATGAAAGATTTAAAAATAGTGCCAACGACCTGGCGATTGATAAACTGATTGAACTGGGTGAAAAAACAAAGTATGTAGATCCGGAAACAGGGAAAATTGTAACCGCTACCGCCAATCCTGAAACAGAGGAGAAAACCTGGCGCTACCTGCCTTCTGCCAGTCTTACCGCCACGCCATTCAGCAACTTCAACATCCGTGCAGCATATTCCCAATCTGTTGTTCGCCCGGCGTTGATTGAAAATTCCTTAATGATACGTTACGACCCGTCCATTGCCGGCTACCGCCGCAACGAAGGTGTATTATCTACCGTTATCAACCACTACGACTTTCGCCTGGAGTGGTATCCTAAAGCCGGCGAAGTGATCTCCTTCGGCTATTTCTATAAATATTTTGATCAACCGGTGGAGCTGTATCGTAACTGGACAGATGCCAGCATGCGGGTATATCTAACCACCAGCAACTCTGAATGGGCAAAAGTACATGGCTGGGAAGCAGACCTGCGCAAAAGCCTGGGCTTTATTTACCCCGGTTCTAAATTCTTAGATAAACTATACGCCAGTGCTAACCTTACCCTCCAAACTTCTGTGGTACAGGCAGCCGAGTATGGTGGGAAATCAATGAGTGCCGACATATATGGCAACACCTACTCTTATCGCACAAAAAAACTGGTGAAAGAGAAACGCCCGCTATACGGCCAGGTACCCGTATTATACAACTTCGGGATGCAATATACCGGCAATCGCCTGGGCGCCAACGTAGCCTATAACCATATGGGTTATAAAACCTTTGCAACAGGTATGGAACCTAACATCGTAGAATATGAACGCCCGCGTAACCAACTGGATGCACAAATCAGCTATTCATTCCTGAAAAATAAAAAACTCAATGTAAGATTCAATATGAGTAATCTGACCAACAGCCCATACCGCTTTTACATCAATAGTAACGATACCTATAAAATTCAGGACAAATGGGCTGGCCTGGGAGGATCTTATATCACCGCTACAGAATGGTCCGACATCTACGAATGGAAAGATGGCTTCTCACAGAAATATGAAGCAGGTTATTTAGAAACCTCCTCCGACGGAAAAACCAAAATGAGAGTAGGTGATAAAGAAACCTTTGTCAGGAAAGTAGGCGCTTCGTTTAGCTTAACCGCAGCCTATACGTTTTAAGCTTCTCCAGTTTCTTAAAAATGAAAAAAATGAAAATCATTAATATACTATCTACCGTAGTGACAGGAACTTTATTGACAACACTACTGGCCTGTAGTAAACAAAACCGCGACTTTCTTTACGAAGATAATATGCTGGCGGTAACCGTGAAAGGTTACAATGCCAGCAGTGAAACATTAGCCATCAAACTCGATACCTTCGCCGTTACCGATGCGGCTCCAGGGAAGTTTGATGCCACCAGGGGCTGTATTATCCCGGCTGGTCAGTCTACCCTACAACTGAGCATCATGGAAACAGGTACCGGTAAAACGGTCATGAACAAAACATTGAAAAAGGAAGACAGCCCCGCTAATATAGAATTCTTTTATTTCAACGGGCAGGTAAGCAAAATGCCCGAAATACCTGCCTTCGAAAATAATAAGATCAAAATATCCTATATGTTTACGCCTACGGTTACCAAATATGCGGAACCTGTAGACATTGTTTTGGGTAAATACTACTTTACACCAAAAGTCTTCGAAGAAATCACCCGGATCAAAAATGTAAAGCCCAATGAATTTTCAGCACCAGTAACTATACCGACGTTCTCAACTACAGGCCAGGTATACAACGGACAGCCCACAGCGGTGTTATTCCTCGTTTATATTTATAAAGCAGGCACCAACGAATTCTATACAGCAGGTTCTGAATACACCTGGCATGCCACCTCCACCACTGCGCCCAAGCCCGCCGCTTCCACAGCAGCATCCAGGGTGTATATATTCGAAGAAGCGCCTGTTGGCAACAGCATGAGATTCGCTAAAAAATTAGAACTCTAAACATCAACGAAATGAGGAAATTTATTAATTATAAAAAGCCAACGCTTTGCCTGCTGTTATTATCAGCAATGTTCGCTGCCTGCAAAAAAGAAGAACAAAATGTCCGGAAAGCCATGCACGTGGTAGTAAATGGCTATAACGGATCAGCAAACGCACTCCGGGTAACGATAGATACAACTGTATATGGTGGAGATAAGGTGCTTAAGCCAATAGCAAAATTTGAATTCAATGTTGCATATGCCTACACTGAAAAGCAACAACAAAAAACAGTGGTGATAACTGATACAGTTACCAAACAAGTTATTTTCACTAAATCATTACCGCCAGGCGATACCAGGGCTGCTATTAATTTTCTGTACATCAACGGTAAAGTGATGGAGGTACAGTCACCTACGCCGGATATATCTACCAATAAACTGGGCTTCTATATTCATTACACAGATAACGAAACACCGCTGGATATATCTCTTTACAGGATGGATAATGCCACCGGTAAGGAATACAGAACTTATTTGGCTAAAAACGTAAAACCTGGCAGCTGGATCTATGTAGATTATTTAGCGGGAGCAGACTTCAATACTAAAACCAATGTAGACGATGCTGCCAGTCTTTGTTTTACCAGGACCGGCACTACAGATCAATGGGCATTTGAAGACGATGAAAGCAAAAGCAAGATGCCTGTTTCCGGCATACAGTTGCCGCTGGCAGGAGAAAAGGGATTGGTACAGCAGTATGTAATAACCCCCGGACCATATATGCTGGATTACGCAAGGATGTATTTTCATCCGGACAGGGTAAGATAAAAATTACTGTATACACTGCCTCAAAACGCAGGTGCTTTTTGAGGCAGTGTATAGATAGCCGGAATAAGAAGCCGACATCAATTCATCGAATTACGCAACGATGATATTTTTTTCAGTCAGTGGAGCCTTTATCAGCTCCAGATTATCTGTATAAAAAAGAGACATCTTGCGTAGATTATTAAAATACCTGACATCCTCAAAATTCTTTATATTGAAGGTGTCGTCTTCGCCGTCCCAAAACCAGCGCATATTGCGGTAAATTTTATTGCCTGCATCCTGAGAGATTTCGGTAACTTCATTTGCATACTTTTCATCTATTTCCAATGCCTCAAAATAGGCAGTAACTTCGGCAATAAAATGATACCCTTCTTTCTCAATGTCGATTACCCGCTGCTCGTAGTTTTGAATGAAATCATATAAATCAAACACGGGCTGTAATATTTTTTTCTCGTACATAAGTACCTGGATGACGGCCAACTTAAAATTAAAATCTTTAAATTCAATTTTCTTTCCATCAATTCGGCGAAACCTATATTTATCGGAATAAACTTTTGGAGGAGGCGGTGTAAAAGTACTGATACTAACCAATGAAAGGGCATCATTATTAACGTCAAACCAAATTTTGAATCCACCAGATAACAAGCTACCGCTATCGTCATAATCTGCTACCTTCTCCAGTTCGTTCTTATGCTGCCGGTAAAAATCACGGTAATCAATTTGTTCAATTACAAATTCTCCCGTAAAACCAGCAGCAGGCGAAAATTTCAGTCCAGGTTCTGGCTGAAAGGCAAGTTCAATCTGATCTACTTCTTTGTCATTTTTTGAATAAGCCACCATACCCCATTCATCCCAGGTATATACATGGTTGTGTTTTGTACGTGTATGCCGGGCATCCCCCAACAGTTGCTGTAATCCCGTAACTGATAGCAGCGTTGTCATTTCCTTTCCATTAATGACAAGCTTGTTGTTTTCAACTACTATTTGCATATGCTGTAAAAAAAAATCGAATAAGTAATAACGGCTCAAAAAATGATTTTAATTACTTTGAACACCGTCTGTTTATACACGTATCCGTTCCAACATTGCTATATTACAACTAAATATACAATCAAAAGAATCAACAATTTTCTCAATGGTTACCTGGCTAATAGCATGGAGGGCCAGATGCAAGCGATGTTGGCAAATCTGATATAAAGGCCATTATATGCAAAAAAATAGATTGCAGTAAAGCATTATCCGGCCTATATTAAATATAAATAGTCATGAATAAAAAAGACAAAGCAGCACTGGCAAAACAATTACTCAGCGCGCCACCCACGAAAGTGTACATCTATGTGGACGGTTGCACGACTTATCGGATGTTGATCATATACCGGGGGGAAGGGTTGTTCTATGCGGAAAATGATCATTGCCTCATACTAGAGAAATTTTCGGCGCGGGAAGCGAAGGTTTCTCTTGAAGGGACTGAGCAATGGCTAGATGGGGAACCAGTTGCAGATAAGGCTTTGCTTGCACGTAATCTGAAGGATTTTTACAAGCGGTCCTATAAAGATGATCTGAATATTATCTAGCCTTTAATAATCTTTTATTGTCGCCAAACGAAGCAGATGAAATTGAAATGGAGATACCCCCACATAGGTATTGGCATTTTATTAAGCCTCAAGTCAAGCTTTGCTGGTCCTGGCTAAAGCAATCATAAAACCTCAAACACATGGAAACACTGACCTTAAAAAACAAGGTAATAGAAATACAAAAAGGGCTGGTGTAACTAAACACCAACCCTCAAGAACCTCTAACAATACAAATAAAAATGTACTGTAATTGATTGAAAATCAATCTGGTGGAGATGGCGGGAATCGAACCCGCGTCCAAACACATTCGCCGAAAGCTTTCTACATGCTTATTTATGCATTGATTTGTCGGAACTCAGCAGGGGCATAACGAACCAACCTCGTTCTTATCCGTTTAGCTTCAGTACTCACTCACAGAAACCATGAGCACCTATCCCTATGGGTTTGATGATTCAGCGGCGGGAGTCGCATAAGGCGACAACTCCGGGCGGCTATAATGGGTGTCTAATCTCTGATTAGGCAGCCATGGCGTAGTTAGATTCGCCAATTAGAGTTTGGGTATTCAGATTATCGTGCTAATTATCCAACGCACGGCATGCTTACACTCTCAAAGATCTATGCTGTCAAAACCAGGCATCCCCGGTATTTTAGCTTACAAAGATAAGAAAAAAATGGAACATTTGATAACACAATCTCATCAAATGTTCCATTTTTACTTAAAATAATTTACTTACCAGGTTTCTCCAAACGTCCAGCCCATTGGCAAACAACAGTAAACCAAACAGGATCACCATTCCAAAAATCTGGGCATATTCCAGGAACTTCTCGCTGGGCTTACGGCCGGTAATGATCTCGTACAATAAGAACAGTACGTGACCGCCATCCAGGGCCGGAATAGGCAATATATTCATGAAAGCGAGGATAATGGATAGGAAAGCCGTCATTTCCCAGAACATACGCCAGTCCCATACTTCAGGGAACAGGTTACCGATGCTCATAAAACCACCGAGCGATTCTGTCACTTTCACTTCCTTGGAAACAAAGATCAGGCGCAGCTGCTGTACATACTTCACCAGTTTTTCTATGCTCTTGCTAAAACCTGCCGGAATCGCCTCCAGGAAAGTATAGGTTTTGGTTTTATATTCAAACGGATCTTTGGGATACACGCCAAACTGACCTTTATCATTCAGCTTCGCCGCCAGGTTCAGGGTGTCATTACCACGGATTACACTCACAATCACATCTTCATTTTTATGCTTCTTGATCTCCTTGGCAAAATCACTGAAGTAAGGCAATGTTATACCGTTGATGGCTACCAACCGGTCGCCTTTCTTCACGCCTACCGCAGCAGCAGCGCTGCCAGGCTGTGTACTGTCGGCCACATAAGGGAAACGGGGCACTGCAAAAGGCGCCTTCTGCTTCAGCAACTGGCGGATAAATCCATCCGGGATAGGCAGGTCTATCTCTTTTCCATCGCGTTCGATCTGAATGCTTTTAGCTTCGTGCAAGATCACGTCTCCGGGGATGGCATCAAATGCTTCAACAGTACGATGGTCGATGGTCAGGATCTTATCTCCATCCTGCATACCAATGCTCCGGGCCAGCGAATCCGTTACCACACCGTATTTGGCAGCAGATGTAGGTAAATAGGTTTCTCCCCAGTACCATAACATCATTGCATAAATGAAAAATGCCAGTACAATGTTAACCGTTACCCCTCCTATCATAATGATCAGGCGCTGCCACGCCGGCTTGGCCCGAAACTCCCAGGGCTGCGCAGGTTTGGCCATCTGCTCCTTATCCATACTTTCATCTATCATACCGGATATTTTTACATATCCTCCCAATGGTAGCCAACCTACACCATATTCTGTTTCTCCCTTTTTAATTTTAAAAAGAGAAAACCATGGATCAAAGAATAAATAGAATTTTTCCACCCTGGTTTTGAATAGTTTGGCCGGGATAAAATGGCCTAACTCATGCAATACTACCAAAATAGAGAGTGACAGTAATAACTGCCCGGCCTTCACCAATATTACCTCTGTAGTCATTTAGTTGTTTCTGCTTTAATCTGCCTAATATATCAGTTTTAATACATATTCAGGCAAAACTCTTTGTTAATTTTTTACCGGTAGTTTATATAACGATAGCATTGATAAGGGATGCGGCGTGTTCACGTGCAGCATTATCGCACTCGTAATAATCGTGCAGGGAAGGGGTGGCTATAAACGGTACTTTAACCAGCGTTTCTTCAATTACTTCCGTCATTTGCAGGAAGCCTATCCTGTTTTTCAGGAAGGCATTGACCACTTCCTCATTCGCCGCATTCATCACGCAGGCAGCATTACCGCCCTTATGCATGGCATCTGTGGCAATGGCGAGGTTACGGAAAGTTTTGGTATCCGGCTGCTCAAAAGTGAGGGATGGATAATTTCTGAAGGAAAACCGGGGAAAATCGTTGGCCAAACGGTCAGGATATCCCAGGGCATATTGTATAGGCAACTTCATATCCGGCAATCCCATCTGAGCTTTCAGTGAGCCATCTACAAACTGTACCATGGAGTGAATTATGGATTGGGCATGTATCACCACCTCAATATTTTCCGGGGCCAGTCCAAACAGCCAGCGGGCTTCAATCATTTCCAACCCTTTATTCATCAGGGTAGCGGAATCGATGGTGATTTTAGCGCCCATGCTCCAGTTGGGATGTTGCAGCGCATGGTCTTTCTTTACATTAATCAGGAAGTTCGGCTTTTTTCCCAGGAAAGGCCCGCCGGAAGCGGTGAGTATTACCTTTTCCACCTTGGTAAACGGCTCTCCCAGCAAACACTGGAAAATAGCCGAATGTTCAGAATCTACCGGGATAATGGGCACATTTTTCCTGCGGGCAGTAGCCATCACAATATCCCCAGCTACTACGAGGGTTTCTTTGTTGGCCAGCGCCACGGGCGTACCCTGTTCAATAGCAGCTAATGTGGGCGCCAGACCGGCAAATCCCATAATAGCCGCCAGCATCATGTCGATCGAACTCCAGGCAGCTACTTCTACCATCGCTTTCGGACCGGCAAATACTTTAATGCCTTTATCAAATAAAATGTCTTTTACCTGCTTGTACTTTGCTTCGCTGCCTATAACAACCGCATTGGGCTTAAATTTCAGCGCCTGCTCTATGAGCAGGTCCGCATTCTGCTGAGCGGTCAGCACTTCTACACTAAACCTTTCCGGATGCGCAGCGATCACCTCCAGGGCCTGTATGCCGATAGAACCGGTGGATCCGAAAATGGCAATCTTTCGTTTATTCATTACGGTGATTTACTTTTTTACAGTTAACAAAAAATGAAGAATCAGCTGCCGGCGTATGCCCAACAGCCGGTAATACAGCTTGAATCGCCGTTTATTTTTGTAAATACGCTGCCAGCTCATCTGCCAGCTTCCTGTCGTTACTTAAACGAGGCACTTTATTCTGGCCTCCCAGTTTTCCAATTGCTTTCATATAGTCAATAAAGCCCTGTTTACGCACAGTCCTTATTTTCAGGGGTTGTAATATATTGCCGGTCAACAGATCATCATAATAGATATTCTTTTGACGCATGTTATCATCTACTTTCCTCGCAAATGCGGCCATATCCTGCGGCATATTCTCAAACTCAACAAACCACTCGTGGTAAGGCAATTCACCATTAGTTTGCACCATAGGCGCCACCGTGAACTCTGTAATATGCACATTTTCTTCTGCGGCCGCCTTCATTAGGCTATGTTCCACTTCCTCCCCAATAACGTGCTCGCCAAAGGCCGATATAAAATGCTTAATACGCCCCGTTACCAGCAAGCGGTAAGGATTGGTGGAAATAAACTTCACCGTATCTCCCAGGTTATATCCCCATAAGCCCGCGTTGTTGTTGATCACCATGGCGTAATTTACACCTGTTTGCACATCTTTGAGCGATAGTCGGGTAGGATGTTCATTAAAAATTTCGTTGGCAGGGATAAATTCATAGAAAATCCCCGAGTTGGTGTTGAGCAACAGCCCTTCCTGCTCCTGCGAGTCCTGGAAAGCAAAAAAGCCTTCCGAGGCCGGGAAAGTTTCCACTGTATGAATGGGCGCGCCGATAGAAGCCATGAGCTTAGCCCGGTAAGGCTCGAAATTCACCCCTCCATATACCATTACATCAAAGTGTTTGAAAATTTCCCTGATGCGCTTGCCATTGGTACGCTCCATCAACCGGTCGAAATACATCTGTACCCATGGCGGAATCCCGCTGATCAGGGTCATATCCTGCTGCAGGGTTTCTTCCACTATTTTATCCAGCTTGGTTTCCCAGTCATCAATACAGTTGGTTTCGTACGATGGCAGCTGATTGGTACGCAGGTACCGGGGAATATGATGGTTTACAATCCCGCTCAAACGGCCGGTAGGAATGCCTCCTACCCGTTCCAGCTCGGGCGAGCCGGATAAGAAAATCATCTTGCCGTCGGCAAAAGCAGTGTTCCCCGTCTCCCCCATATAGTTCAGTAACGCATTACGGGCGGTATCTATATGATTATTAACAGATTCTTTGGAGATAGGAATATATTTAACGCCACTGGTGGTGCCGGAGGTTTTAGCCAGGTAGATAGGCTGCCCTTTCCACAGTACATTTTGCTTTCCTTCCTTGATCCTTTCTATATAAGGCTTAAACTGTTCATAATCTCTTAAAGGTACAGCCTGCTCAAACTCTTCATGGGTCTGTACCGCATTAAACTTATGTTCCGTTCCGAATTCAGTCTTTCTGCCTGTCTTTATCAACTCCTGCAGGATAGCATCCTGATCTTCTACCGCCCTTAACATTTCCTTCTTTATCTTATTATGTACGATAGAAGCAAATGGTTTGGCCAGCAGTGATTTAAACTTCATGCCTGTTATTTTATGATTGAGAGACTAAAGATTGGAATATTTTTCTATTTAATCATGGCCGTCAGTGGCTTTTCTACGGGAAAATCCACCGGTTTATAATAAATGACGAAACAATGAAATAAAAAATGCCCCGATCTTATCTGTGTTTTAATGCACGTAAACGACAAAAGTATACAAAATTGCGTTGGTTTGCACAGCAGATGGGCTGTTTTTGTAAGATCGCTGAATAGCAGGAAGATAGGGTAGTTGCAGCCCCATACGGGCTCATACAATTTGTTAAAATAATTTAAAATTCAAGAAAGTATGTATCTTTGAAATGATTAAGCTTTAAACGGTTCTCTACACATGTTTATACATTGTGAATTAAAAAAGACCGAAAAACTTTGTCTATTAGAAAACAAAAGGTTACTTTTGCGGAAATTATATTTTGGATAATTATGTTTGCAGTTGTAAAAATCGCAGGTCAGCAATTTAAAGTACAAAAAGACCAGGAAATTTTTGTACAGCAGTTACAAGGAAATATTGGCGACAAAGTGGAGTTTTCCGATGTGCTGTTAACAGATAATGCTGGTAAGCTGTCCGTAGGCACTGATGTAAAATCAGTAGTAAAAGCAGAGATTCTGGCTCATGTTCAGGGTGATAAGGTTATCGCTTTCAAAATGAAGAGAAGAAAAGGCTTCAGAAAGAAAGTTGGTCACCGTACCCACTTTACAAGAATCAAAATCAATGAAATAGCTTAATTCGTTTTAGGCTAAATTTTTTTATTAGACAAAGTTAAAGTAACTATACAATGGCACATAAAAAAGGTGAAGGTAGTGTAAAGAACGGCCGTGACTCCCACAGCAAAAGGCTGGGAGTAAAAATCTTTGGTGGTCAACCTGCAGTTTCTGGTAACATCATTGTTCGCCAGAGAGGTACAGTTTATCATCCCGGTCAAAACGTAGGCGTTGGTAAAGATTTTACCATTTTCGCAATGACAGATGGTGTGGTTGAATTCAGAAAAGGTCGCGAAAACAAGACTTACGTTTCTGTTAAAGCATTTGACACCACTGCTCAGGCAGAAGCCTAATCAGTGTTAGCCATAAAGTTTTTTTTAATACCCAATTTTTTTACTAACCCAAATTCAAAAAACAATGGCAACAATTAAAAAAGCAGCTGCTAAGAAAGCTGCACCAAAAAAAGCTGCTGCTAAGAAAGCCGCTCCTAAAAAAGCTGCTGCTAAAAAAGCTGCTCCTAAAAAAGCTGCTGCTAAGAAAGCCGCTCCTAAGAAAGCTGCTGCTAAGAAAGCCGCTCCTAAAAAAGCTGCTGCTAAGAAAGCCGCTCCTAAAAAAGCTGCTGCTAAGAAAGCCGCTCCTAAAAAAGCTGCTGCTAAGAAAGCCGCTCCTAAAAAGAAAGCTGCTCCTAAGAAAGCCGCTGCTAAGAAAGCTGCTCCTAAAAAAGCTGCTGCTAAGAAAGCTGCTCCTAAAAAGAAAGCCGCTGCTAAGAAACCTGCTGCTAAGAAGAAAGCTGCTCCTAAAAAAGCTGCTGCTACTCCTCCAGCTGCACCTCAAGCTCCGGCTAACTAAGATCGGAATTACAAAATGTAGTTATAAGGATCCTGGCTATATAGCCAGGATCTTTTTTATTGCAGAAAACTGAAAGCCTAAAGCAAAACGCTATTGAAATGATTGACCATAGCAAACTCTACAGTATTAATGAAGATCACCGGTTAGCATAGCTTTTTGCTTTACGCTTTCAGCTTTCTGCTTTAAATTTACCACATGGACAATTACTCAATTGCAGATAACTTCTCCCTGCTCTCCAAACTCATGGACATACACGGAGAAAATAGCTTTAAAGCCAAATCATTCGCCAGCGCAGCATTTACGATAGAAAAACTGCCCTCCCAACTCAAAGACACCTCCCGCGAAGATATATTCCGGATCAAAGGCATCGGGGAATCTACCGGTAAAAGCATACTCGAAATGCTGGACACCCAACAATTTCCCCTGCTCAATCAATACCTGGAAAAAACTCCCGCCGGCATCCTCGAAATCATGAAGATCAAAGGCCTGGGACCCAAAAAAATAGCCACCATCTGGAAAGAACTGGAAGTGGAATCGATGGGAGAATTACTCTACGCCTGTAACGAAAACCGCCTCATGCTCCTCAAAGGCTTCGGCGCCAAAACCCAGGAAAGCGTAAAACAAAACATTGAATTCTATCTCGCTAACCGCCACCGCTTCCTCTATGCAGAAGTAGCCACCATTGGCTATCAACTGGAAAAACAACTGCATGAATTACTCGCGCCCGCCAACGTATCTGTTACCGGGGCCTTCCGCCGTCATAGCATCATCATCGATGAAATCGAATTTTTAATAGCTGCTCCCGCCACCACCATCACGGCGCAACTCAGCACCCTGCCAGGATTTTCCCTCCTCATGGATAACGGCCAGCACCTCGTATGGCAACTCGATGGGAAACTGAAAATTATTACCCACAGCTGCAACACGGGCGACTTTTACGCACAACTCTTTGCCTCCACCGGTAGCTCCGCCTTCATCGATAAATTCAACGCCGCCGGAGGCGCCGCCTTCGTTTCCGGCGCCAGCTCGGAAGAAGCCATCTTCTCCGCCGCCGATATGGATTATATTCCGCCATTCTTACGGGAAGGCAACAAGGAATTGTCCCTCGCCCGCGAACACCAGCTGCCCGAAGTCATTACCGCCGCCGATATCAAAGGAATTATACACTCCCATAGCAACTGGAGCGACGGCGAATCTTCCCTGGAAGAAATGGCCCTCGCCGCCAAAGCACAAGGGTTCGAATACCTCGTAATCAGCGATCACTCCCGCTCCGCCTTCTATGCCAATGGCCTCTCCATCGAGCGAATAACTGCCCAACATGCAGAGATTGAAGCACTGAACAAAAAACTGGCTCCCTTCCGCATTTTTAAGAGCATAGAAGCCGATATCCTCAACGACGGTACCCTCGATTATCCCGATGAAATTTTGGCTAAATTTGACCTCGTCATCGCTTCTGTGCATTCCAATCTCAAAATGACAGAAGAAAAAGCGATGGCACGCTTGCTGAAAGCCATCGAAAATCCTTACACCACGATACTTGGACATATGACCGGTCGCCTGCTCCTCAGCAGAAGCGGCTACCCCGTCAATCACAAAGCCATTATCGATGCCTGTGCAGCACACCAGGTAGTCATTGAACTCAATGCCCACCCACGCCGCCTCGATATCGACTGGACCTGGCTGCCTTATGCCCTCGAGAAAAAAGTACTCATCTCTATCGATCCCGATGCCCACAGCATCAGTGGATTTAAAGATATTCATTACGGCGCCCTGGCCGCCCAAAAAGGAGGCATCACCAAAGCAAACAATCTAAGCAGTTACACTGTTGACAGGCTGGATAATTACCTGCAGCAACGCAGACAACAAAAAAATATGCTTCCATGATGCTATTGGCACTGGCCGTGGCTCCCGGTTTTGCCATCTGCCTGTTTATTTACCTGATAGATAAATATGACCGCGAACCCACCAGCCTGCTCATAAAGAGCTTCTTACTGGGAATGGGCTGCGTGGTTTTTCCACTTGTGATACAGGGACTGGCAGCCGCCATGGGCTGGCATGAAAACAATGGTACCATACTGGGCACCGCCGCTTTTGCCTATGGTATTGTAGGATTATCGGAAGAACTGGCCAAATTCATGGTACTCCTCCTCTACGCCTACCCCAAAAAAGCGTTTAATGAACCACTCGACGGTATCGTATACGCCGTGATGATTGGAATGGGCTTCGCTACCCTCGAAAATATTGCCTACGTAGCGCAATATGGATTCGGCACCGGCGTAGCACGCATGTTCCTCTCTGTACCCGCACATGCCACCTTTGCCATATTGATGGGCTACTACACCGGCCTTGCCAAATTTATACCGCAGCGCAGCAGCGACCTGTTGTTCAGGGGACTGTTAATCGCCATATTCTTCCATGGCAGCTTCGATTTCTTCTTGTTTCTCGGTAATAATATCTTCCTGATGGGCGCTTCCGTGATAACGCTCATCTTTGCCATACGGCTATCCATCAGGGCTATACGAAAGGATGCCCGCCTGTCGAAGGAAATACATGAACACGGACAACAGCATATAGAAAGCTGACAGCCAGAGACGTCAATCGCGGAAAGCGAATGAGCGCTGCGGATACTATCTCCCAACAGCCCCATTCGCTTTCATCGTTTTCTGCTTTCCCGTACCTTTGAAAAAAAACACCATGAGGCTCATATATATCTACGATCCTTTGTGCGGTTGGTGCTATGGATTTACCCCCGTTATTCAACAGTTACAGGAACGCAATAACGGAACCATGACCTTCGATATTCTCTCCGGGGGAATGATCATCGGTGATAACCGTCACCCGTTTTCCGCTATGGCCGCCTATATTCAACGCGAACATACCAATGTGGAAAATATGACCGGCGTGAAATTTGGAACAGCCTTCCTGGAAAAATTATTGCCTTCTGCCGAAATGATGGATTCAGAAAAACCCAGCATCGCATTAACCGTTTTCAAACAATATCAGCCGGAAAATGCCATCAGCTTTGCACATGATATGCAGGTGGCACTGAATTATTCCGGGCTAAGCCTGAACCAGGACAGCACCTACCGCATGTTGATAAAAAAATTCAGCCTGCCGGAAGATGAATTCATCGATCGCCTCCACCAGGAACATTACCGCTATGAAACACACCAGGAATTCCAGTTAATCCAAAACTGGGGCATCACCGGGTTTCCAGCCGCGATCCTCGATACGGGCAAACAACTTTACCTCTGTGCCCGGGGATTTACGCCACTGGAACAACTCGAACAAACGATCGAAAACATACTGAAAGAAGACAGCACCTTATAACACCAGCTACTATGTACCAGATAACATCAGCAACGGTAAATGATATTCCTGTTATACAGGACCTCACCAACAGGATATGGCGGCCCACCTACCAGTCTATCCTCTCCCCGGAACAAATCGAGTATATGCTGGAAATGATGTACAGCACCGCCGCCCTCGAAAAACAAATCAATGCCCTGCAGCATCAGTTTATCATCCTGCGGGATGATAATAACCCAATCGGTTTTGCCTCCTATAGCGCCACTGACATGCCTGATATTTTCAAATTGCAAAAAATTTATCTTGATCTCAACTACCAGGGAAAAGGCGTAGGTAAAATGCTGCTGTCGGCAGTAGCCGACCAGGTAAAGGCCCGCGGAGCCAGTATCCTGGAACTGGATGTGAACAGGTTCAATAAGGCAAAATATTTCTATGAAAAACAGGGGTTCAGCGTGTATAAGGAAAAAAATACCGACATCGGAAGGGGCTACCTGATGGAAGATTATGTGATGCGGAAACCGCTGCCATAAAAAAGCCCGGTAAGGATATACCAGGCTATTCCCAAGTTAACCATTAAAAGACACAACTCTTTTAAAATCAAAATTACTTGTCTATGGTTATATACGGGTAGCGCCAAATCCCGGATTTCCCTGGTATAAAAAAAGCAGCATCTTTTATATTATAATATAAAAGATGCTGCTTTTTAGCTTATTATTCGGATGGTAAGGAATCCAATTGGTCTACCTCCCTAAAAAAATTCCCGCATAGTAAACCATGCGGGAATGTAGGTGTGCCTGAAGCGCGTATATCGGTTATTGATCCAAGCCGTTATTATTTGGCTGTCAGCACAGTGCCTTCGTCATTATCATCATCGTGGATAACGGCTATGGCTTTGTTGAGCTTCAGCTCAGGGGAAATTTTCAGCATCCCTGCATTGCCGGCTGCGGTAGCATCACGCAATTTCACAACTACCTGTGCATCTGGTTCCTTTACACGGTCGTTTACCAGTGCTACCTGGATATCCGTTTCACTGAACGCACAATCACCGGTAATTTTCACCATATCTCCGTTCATGATAACATAATCTTTACCATAAGCAGCTGTGCTGGTAGAATCTACACCAAAGAAGATGTTGATATCACTACCTGTACAGTTGGTTTGTACGGATTGGTCAGCCGCCTTTACCAGGATACATTTAAACATACTTACCGGGGCAGTGGCAGATTCGTTGGCATCTGTCAGTTTAACCAGGGTAATATAGGCCGGTTGATCCTGTATGTATTGAGAAGCAGAAATAGAGGTAACGTCTCCGTTGTAACCCACTACTGCTTCGTTTTCCGCCTTGATCTCGCTTAATACCAGTACCACGGTTTCCGCCAGTTCAAAACGGTTGTCATCTTTCACTTTTACATTCAGGCTGGCAGTAGTGGCGCCGCTATCAATCGCGAAAGGCGCTTTAATGCTGCTTACAAAGTCGGCCCCAGGCAAAGCGGTACCGTTACCAAACTTATAGGTCAGGCGAACGGGCTTGGAAGTGGCGTTGATCAATGGCGTATTATCTCTCTTAAATAGCCCGGCAGAAAATACCACATCTGTACCAGGTTCCGCGCCATTGCTGCCACCTATAAACTTCACCATGGCCGGCTGATCGAGGATGGTCACTTCACCTTTGGCCTTGGTCAGGTAGAGGTCGGAAGCGTCGAGTATTTCTACATGGAAAGCTTCTTTACCTTCCAGCAGGTTATCACTTTTTACAGGTATCTGTATACTTTTGGAGATAATAGCGCCCGCTGCAAATTCGGAAGGCACAAAGGAGATAGTTCCTTCGGTAACATCGAAATCAGCCGCTCCAGCGCTACCTTTATGAGGTATGGTTTTATAATGTACGTTAACGGGTGTACGAACACCATTACTTCTCAGAAAGCCGGATAAAGTAATGGTCAGCGTAGCATTGGATAAACCGTTCAGTGGTTCAGATACGGCGATATCGTTGATAGAAACGCCATGGCTGATCTTAATGATACGGTTGCCATCTTCATCACCACCACCGGCAGCAATAATTTCGCCGGAAGGACTCATCAGCAGGGAAGCCAGCGAGGTTTTAGCATCGTATTTACCCAGTTGTTTGTCGAACATCATTTCACCATCGGGACTTACTTTAATCATACGGTAACCTTCCCTGGTTACTACGCAGATTTCATCGTCTTCTGTGAGTAATAAATGCTGAAAAACAGAACCCATGTTTTTATCTACCACGGTAGTTCCATCGGGCAATAACTTTACGATCTTACCGGTATTGTTAGTAACGTTACCGCCTGCAGCCACTACCTTGCCATTTTTACCTACTTCCAGGGCGTATAATGCAGCGTCTGTTTCCTTGTTGAACAATTCTGTTCCGTCAGGACGCAGCTTCACGATACGGCCTTTATCTTTTTCTTCTGCACAGGCAAAAATCTGTCCCAGGTCATTTACTTTGATGGCGTTGAATTTACCATCTACGGTGCTGTATTCTTTATCAAATACTACCTGTCCTTCCACGTTTACTTTAGCAATGCGGCTGGCATTGCCGGTACCATAGGCGCCACCGCCCATAGCCAGTACTGCGCCATCTTCCAGCAACAGCATCTTTTCAAAAATAGCACCTGGTTTACCGAAAGAAAGTTCGAACTGCTTTTCTCCTTTACCATTTACTTTTACCATGTAAGCTTTACCTTGTCCATCGCCCACGTCGCCACCTACAGCAACAATGTTCTCATCTTCATCTATCAGCACATTGGTAAATACGTTATGAGCGCCAAATCCCTTATCGAATTCTATGCGGCCATCCGGTGTCATTTTGGTGATACGGGCCTGTGCAGGCTTGCTGCCATCTACTCCTACGGTAATGTAGTTACCATGACGGTCTACAATTACCCGGGTAAAGTAGCCGCCCTGGCCATTCCCAATGCTTTTGTCAAATATTACTTCCCCGGTAGCCGACAACTTGGTGATACGGGCATTACCATAAGCAATGGTACCGCCCCCCACCGCCACCAGCTCATTTTTGGGTAATAAAAGCATGTCCTGGTAAGCTACCAGTCCGCCTTTATTCAGTTTGGCATTGTAAATAAGGTTTCCTGTGGAAGATAATTTGGTAATACACCCATTATCTGTTCCCCCGCCGATAGCAACAATAGCGTTGTTGTCTGCAATAGCCAGTTTCTTATACTGGTTCTTGGGACCACTGAAGCTCTTGTTAAACACTACAGGCATTTCCTGTGCGAAGGCTTGCGAGCCCAGCGCCAGTAAAAGCATTAGTGAAGAGATCTTGTTCATTTGTGTTAATTTGATATACGCTAAAAAATAACCGATAAAAAAGTTTATAAAATCCGGATCTCACAGCGCCTGTTCACGCCCTGCAGCTGGATGAAAGCATCCCGGTTGCCCGACAGGCTGTAGTGAGTAGCTACCCACACCGGTTTGGTAGATCCGAAATAATTAATCCTGACCTTGTCCGCATACACGCCCCTGCTCAGCAGGCATTCCTGTATATACGCCGCACGATTCCGGGAAAGTAACAGGTTGTACTTTTCCGTTCCGATAATATCGGTATGCCCGTTCACCAGTATTATTCTCTGCGGATTGGCTTTCCAGACCTTGAAAATAGAATCAAGCTTGCGCCATTCCTGGTCCTGCGGTACATAGGAATTAAGGTCATAGTAGATAACCCCGGGAACCCGCCACAACATTTCCAGCGCTTTCACCGTGCTGTCTGTGAGCAACGTATACGCTTTACCGTTACCAGCTACTGGGTAGCCGGCAGATCGTTGCCAGGAAACCATTTCCGGGCTGCTGTAAGTGGCATCACTGGTGTAAACAGGCGCTGTTGCCGGCACCCTGCCCGCAGCGGAAGTAACCGTTTGGGTGGTAGCTGGACCGGCATTCTGCCAGGGAATCATTTCAGGAGAGCTGTCGGTAATATCGTCCGCATAGTTGGTTACCTTGCGCTCCGGCTCTGCCGTCGCTATGGTAGCAGGCTTTACTACAGCAGGCATCACCACCTTTTGTTCCACAGGTTGGTTATCATAGCGTTGGTCACCTACTAAAGTCAGCTGTTGACGGCTATCCGCCTGGTTCATGGTATAAGGCACTCTATCGTCTTCTTTTACTGGTTTGCCGGGATAAGGCAAATCCAGTTGTTTCAAAGGATTTTTCTTCAGGTTTAACACATAGATATGATCATTATCATGTGCCCCTGAACGGTCTGATGTAAAATATAATAATAGCTTCTTTTCGTCCAGGACGGGATTCAGGTCATCAAACTGTGTATTTACGGGATAAGGCAAATGCACGGTGCCTTCTTCCGGCTTTTTGATGTTGATCACGAAGATGTCCAGCCCCCCGAAGCCACGAAGGCCATTGGAAGAAAAGAACAACTGCTCACCTATTACGAAAGGATATAACTCATTTCCATTGGTATTTACCTGGGGCCCCATATTCACAGGCGCTTTCCACCGCTTTTCCTCTTTATCCCAGTCAGCATAGTATATGTCTGTTCCGCCGAAGCCGCCAGGCATATCGGATGCAAAGTACAAACGTTTACCGTTCGGTGCAACTGATGGATGCAGGAAAGAGTAAGATGCTGAATTTTTCCCCAGCTTTACAGGTACCGGTTTACTCCAAACATCGTGTTCCGGCTGATAAATAGCGGATAATAGCTGGGTACCATTATTATAGTTGATGTAAGAATTTTTATCATTCTTTACATCGGTGTACCGGTTGGAGGTGTAAATCACCTTCTTTCCGTTATCAAAAAAAGAAGCCGGCCCCACCTGTAATACGCCTCTCAGGCTATTATTAAACGGTTCTATACCGTCTTCTGAAATCTGGTACAGCTTGGAGTTGGTGTAGAAGGTCTGCTGATCCTTCTTCTTAAAATCGTTGGACAGAAAAACGATGTTATCCTGGTATAAGGCCAGGCCATATTGGTAACCGGGCAGGTTTAATCGCAAACTGTCTACCCGTATATTAGCCATTGAATCACGGTTAAAGAACTTGTAATAGTCTACCAGCGATGCCTGCAGGTTGGTAAACCGGGCATTGTCTTTATAGCTTTGGGCGTACACATCGCTGATCTGTTGCGCCTTGGCTACTCTCCCGGTACGTTTCAGCAAGTCGATGTAATTGGTTACATCGGTCACCAGGATATCTTTTTCCGGCTTATAGAGCAGTTCGTCGTATAAGCTGATTGTTTTTTCAAACTGTCTCGTTTCAAAATACACCCTGGCTAAGGTTAATTTAGCCCGGCGTGATACTTCTTCAGAAGCGCCGTTATTGATCACACTATTACACAGTGAGATGGCCCCGGCATATTCCTGTCGCTTATACAGGCGTTCTGCACGCTTTGCTTTAGCCATACTCCCCAAGCCCCCCAATTGCACATGATCCTTTACGAAACTACAGGAAACAAACAGGGAAACAATGCTCAGAAAAAGTATGAGGGAATAGAAATTAAACTTTCGCATACTATTCTTGATTTAATTAAATTAGAAATATCGCGGCGCTACCACTTTCCACTTCGACCAGGAGAAACGATAATTCACCATCAGCTCATGGGATACCGTTTGCGCGCCCTTCAGGTTCGACTGCATCGGCGTATCATAAGAGTAACCAATCTGCAGGTTCTTGGTAGCCTGAACCTGTATCAGGCCAGTCATCGTTTTTTCAGAACGCCAGGAAGCTCCCAGCCACACAATGTTCTTTAGCAGGATATTGGCATTCAGATCGTATTGCAAACCCGCGCCCTTTACCTGCCTTAATAAAATGTTGGGCTTCAGCTTTACCGCGTCATTAATGTCAATCAGGTAGCCTGTCTGGAGATAATAATGCGACGCCACTACTACCTTATTCACACTATTGCCTAAGTCGAAACTTTTGAAAGTGGGAGAAGATATACCGATAAAGAACCGGTCGGTAAATATCATAAAACCAAATCCCACATCACTTTTCATATAGCTCTGATTATGAGCAAACGTAGGATCTGAGGTAGATAAGGAAGAATTGTCTTCCCGGTATTGGGATATTCCTCCTTTCAGTCCCAGCGCCAGGTAAATCTTCTCATTCAGCTTTACCCGCTGAGATACGTTGAAATTAACCTGGGTCTGGGAATTAACGGTGATCTTTTCATTCATCAGCGACACGCCAAAGCTGGTATTGGTAGCTTTAATAGGTGTGTAAAACGAAGCCGTGGCAGTTTTAGGCGCGCCATCTACTCCCACCCACTGGTTACGGCCCACTGCCGTGAGGCTCGATGATTCGTCCATAGATGGATAAGCAGGGTTAATGACCATACCATTGAACATATACTGCGAGTACAGCGGTTCCTGTTGGGCTACCGCCTGCAGGCTGCAGCACCAGCATAAGATCGCAATCCCTAAAGCTTTCATAAGACGCTTATTCATAGGTATCAGCTTAAATATTTTGTCAAACACATCTTATTAATTGTTGTTCCGTCAGCCTATTACCGTTTTATAACTATAAATCCGGTATAGCGTTCCTTCTTGCCTTCCGGCGTAGTGATTTCAATATTGTAGAAATAAGAACCGTCTGGTACATCATTTCCTACATTACCACCCGCATTGGCTTTTCCTCTAAAATTATTGGACTTGTTGTCATAGTTCTTCAGCTTAAATACAGTGCCACCCCAACGGTTGAATATCACTACTTCATTATTCGGATACTTCTCAATATTTTGGATATACATCGCATCGTTGCCCTGTCCATCGTTGTTGGGAGAAACAGCCGGATGTACGCGGATCTTACCATCTTTACCATCCAGGTAATCGATATGCTTGTTCTGGTCGAGATTGTACTTACTTACCGAATCAGGCACCCCATCGCCGTCAGAATCCAGGTCCAGGAAATTCGGGATACCATCTCCATCAGTATCGTCGTCAAATGGATCACCATTCTTGTTGATATCCTCCTGCTCATCTGTGAGTCCATCTCCATCTGTATCGCAGGTTTTACACATAGCATCATCGTTGAGAATAACGCCGGTGGCTTTATCAGGACTGGCAATCGTTGGTGTATGCTGACCAGAAGGCACGGTCACTGTCTTCATTTTCACAATAAATGTTTCGTTCTGCTCAAAAGTGGTATCTCCAATAATGTTTACCGCTATCTGCCCAATGGTCTGCATCGGCGCTATCACCGCTTGTTTGATCGTATTATCGAAATCTTTTCCTGGCGTAGCTTTGAAATCCATGAACGGGAAGGAAACGCCATCGGTAGACTCCTCAAAGTCATAGTTGATGGTAATAGGCCGGGAGCTTTTGCGACTCAACTGTACATTGAAGTACAGTGGCGTATTTTCTCCCATATTACCTTCTTTCACACTGAACTTATCAGCAGCAAATACTAGTGTTAATGGGTCATTATCCGTTACTTCTACCCTGGCCGTATCTTTTACACCAGGCTTATATATCAGCGAGCTGGAAGCTGGCAAATATGGCAGGATGCTGGCCTTCAGGTAACCATCATCGTCATTGATATCATTATCACTGGTAGTGATGGTGAACGTATGTTGCTTGGTCAGCGCCGGCATGTTAATGGTAACGATGTTGCCATTAACGGTGCCTTCAGCAGCCGTAAATGTACGGGCAGCATCCTGGGCAATCTGAATCCGGATAGGAACGTCATGTGCTGCAGTAGCAGGCGATTGCAGCGTGAATTGTATAGCGGCGCCCTCGGCTACGGTTGTTTGAGCGGTAGATATTTCCACCATCAGGGTATCGTTATCGTGAATCACCACGTCGGCCGTTGTATTAGCAGATAATGGCCAGGTTACGCCCTGGATCGTGCTGGTAACGGTGGCCAGCTGCACCTGCACATTTTCATCTCCTTCAACAATATTATTGTCAATCGGGTCTACCTTAATATCCGCACCATGTTGACCGGCGGGAATTAATACGGTTCCGCTCAATTTCTGGTAACGGCTGTCGGCTACCGCTGTACCACCAATGGTATAGTATACATTCACATCTTTGGCGGCCGACAACTGCGTATCTGCAAATTGTACCCGGAAGAATCCTGACGTAGCAGGTTCAGATGCATCGGCTGTTTTGGTAATAGCCATCTGTCGACCAGCTGAATTGCCTTCGTCATCGTGAACAGTTAAGGCCACTGTGTCTTTATCATCTACATCCAGCGCTATATTTTTACTGAACCGCTTCATCTGGGCCAGCATTAGCGATATACGGACCTGTTCATCTCCCTCAATAATTTTATTATCTATCACATTTACAGGTACGGATACACTGTTTTGCCCAGCCGGTATCACAGCAGATGTTTGTATCGGCGCTATGTTGGTAGTGCCCATGATACTGCTTACATAAAATACCACTTTAACATCGGCGGCAGCAGTCAGGTTACCTGGCAGTTTCAGTGTATAAGCACCGTTGGTAGCAGGCTCTGCGGCGTCGGCCGTTTTTTGTAGCAACACCCGCATATCGCCTGTTTCAGGAATAAACACCACACCTGGTTGTACGGCCGTATATCCGGCGGTACCCAGCTGCACCGCAAATTGCAGCTGTTCATCTCCCTCCAGTACCTGGTCATCTGTTATCTTCAGCTGGTAGGCCTCATTGTGCGTACCTGCTTTTAATACTACCTGCGCCGGGATACCGCTATAATCAGCATTATCGGCAGTAGAAGCAATATCCTTATTGATATTGATCACCACATCTTCTGAAGAGGTAATCTGGCTGGCAGCAAAGCCAATAGTAACTGCGCTGCCACTACCTTCATGAACTATGGAAGAGTCAATATGCATGGTTACTTTCAGGTTCTCCGGGTCCAGCCTGGTAGCATCATCAATGGTCACAGCCATAGAATCGCCTTTCATTCCCACGAAATGTTGTGGTTCGGCCACTATCCATAATGCTTCCGGTTGTTCCAGTATAAAATCTGTCTTAGCAGTGAAGGTGAAATCTACTCCCGGATCACCTGCTTTAATCACTACGGTGGCCGGCAGGTTATCAAAATCGGTGGTTGTGGCCACAGACTTGCTGCCAGTGTTGAGCGTTACGGTGAGGTCTTTTCCACAGGTAACACCAGGCGCCAGGCTCACATTCATCTTATAGGTATTACCTTCCAGCACATGTGTTCCCGGCGTGATGCCCGTCAGGTGGATAAAGCCGGTGGTTGGATCATCATGCGTTCTGTCTTTGATGGTAATGGTGGTATCTTTTACAACGCTGGCGCTGAAAACAGGATCTGTGATATTACCCGCCAACACCACGGTTTCATCATCTTCCAGGATCTTATCACTTAATGCCTGCAGCACAAAAGCGTTAGTACCTACGTTACTTCCTTTTTTGATAGTAATATCATAAGGAGATGGTAACGCATTGTGGTCGCTATTCACCGCTGTACTTAATGTATTGTCCTTATTAATATGTACCACGATATCTTTACCGGCCTGCAGATTATTAGGCAACTGCACGCTCAGTGAAGCCCCGGTACCACCCTCATCAATAGCCGCTAAAGTGCTGTTGATAACAATAGGCGCCGGCAACGGGTACTGATGCGGATCATCTTGTATGGTAAGTGTAGGTATCGCGATTGTGTAGTTGCTGATACCGTCCGATGCCGCTGGCGACAGCGTGATGGTTTCAGGCCCTTCTGTGAAATTGTCGTTTTTAATTTTCACGCTGGTCACTATACTGTTACCATTGCTCAGGGTTACACTGGCTGGCAGCACATAATCCAGTCCTGCCTCTGCAGTACCTCCTGTTTGTGGCAACTGTATTTTGATAGGTACAACGGTAGTAATGCCGGTTGGCAGGCTGATTGTCACGGCCCCACTGTCGCCTTCAGCCAACGGTGATTTGAAGAAGGTTACATTTAGTTGAAGATTCGCGGCATTCGTTCTGGTCAGGTCTTTAATCTTCAATGGCAGGTTATTCACCGTGTAGCCATTTACGATAGCATTGACGGTTACCGTTTCATCTGTTTCCAGTACGGGGTCGGTTTTGGTTTGCAACAGTTCAAAAGTAGCCGTTGTTTGGCCATGCGGCAGCACAAAGGAAGTAGCAGACAGCGTAAAGTCGGCCGGGTTGCTGGCAGTAGTTTGACTGTTGTCGACCGCCATTTGAATAGTTGCATCTTTCGTAGAGGCATAAGGCGTAGATACAGTTACCATTACCTTATTGCCTTCCGGCACCAGGGTAGCATCCGGCGTCAGTGTAATCTTCCGGGCACCTGGTTGCAATTGCGTGATATCTTTAACGTAAATGGCGGTAGTGGTGGCCGGCATCTGGGCATTTCCTTTATTACCATCTACTACGATCGTTCCTTCATCGTCCAACAGCGGGCTTACGGTAGTGGTAATGGCGCCGCTATTGCCGGATGACTGGTTATTTAAGATGGTAATCGTAGCCGGCAGTCCGGACAGGCGCGCGGTGGGGAAAGTGGAGGCTGGATCGTTTTTCTGTAAACTGATCTGCCAGTTCTTTCCAGCTTTCCATCCATGCGGGAAGGTAGCGGTGATAACGGCGCTACCACCTTCGTTGATACTGTCAGGTACGCTGGTCAACAGTACGGAATCGCCGGCAGGGAAAGGATATTGCGCATCATTAATATTCAGGTCAAATAATGCAGGTGTAAAGGTATAGGTAGCAGTGCCGTAGTCGTCGCTCGCCGATGGCGTGATGCTGATCTTTTCCACATCTTCCACCAGGATATCCGATTTCACATCCAGCGTAGCTGAACCGGTGCCACCACTGGTAAAGATGAAGCTGGCTGGCAATACATAGTCTGTTCCGCGAATAGCGGTTTCTGTAGCGGCGTTCGACGGCAGTGATACCTTAATCGGTATTTCTGTAGTTACACCGGCCGGCAAATTAAAGTTGATTGCGGGCGCGGCGCCTTCATTTACACCGGTAGCAGGCAGCGTATACGTAATCGCCGTATTGGCCGCTGTTCTGCGGGTAACGTCATCAATGATCAATGCCGTATCGGCTACAGTATAACCAGTAACGGTTGTACCGGTAATAGCCAGGCGTTCGTCTTTCTCAATAATCTTATCCTTCGTTGCATAAACAACGGCATACTGGGTAGTAAACGGAGAAGCCGCGCCAGCAGGCAGTTTGATACTGGTTTGTAAACGGGTATAATCAGTAGCAGCTGCTTCGCTGCCAGCGCCTACTCCCAGGGTGATCACTACATCTTTGGCAGAAGTGTAACCGGCGGGTAAGGCAATGGTAAAGCGGGTGCTGTCATCTTCGCTGAGGTGATAGCTTACTGGCGCTACTATCAGCTTCTTCTGAGCAGGATTGGTATTATCCTTAATATATACGCTGGCAGTCTTAGCCGGCATGTTGGTATTACCTACATTGCCATTGATTGCAAGAATGGCATCATCGTCAAATACGTTATTGGTAGTGGTATTAAACGCCGTAGAAGTAGCGGTGCCGGAGTTAGATGCTTTAGTAATAGTAATGCTCGCAGGCACGGTACCATGGCGACTATCAGCCGCAGTTGATTTCACCGCATCTTTCGCCAGGGTGATTGTCCAGTCTTTACCGGCAATCCAACCATGCGGGAAGGTAGCGGTGATCTGTACATTGTTTCCTTCTAATACGGTATCCGGTACGCTGGTCAGTAACACAGAGTCACCGGCAGGGAAAGGATATTGCGCGTCATTAATATTCAGGTCAAATAAAGCAGGCGTAAAGGCATAAGTAGCCGTACCATAATCGTCGCTCGCCGATGGCGTGATGCTGATCTTTTCCACATCTTCCACCAGGTTGTCGGCTTTCACATCGAGTGTAGCTGAACCGGTACCTCCACTGCTAAAGGTAAAGCTGGCAGGCAGTACATAGTCTGTTCCGCGGGTAGCCGTTTCCGTAGCCACATTGGAAGGTAAAGATATCTTAATCGGTATTTCTGTAGTGACACCGGCTGGCAAATTAAAGTTGATCGCAGGCGTGGTACCTTCATTTACACCAGTAGCTGAGAGTGTGTACGTGATCGCTGTATTAGCCGCTGTTCGGCGGGTAACGTCATCGATGATCATCGCGGTATCGGCTACGGTGTAACCGGCAGCAGCCAGCGTGAGCGCCAGGCGTTCATCCTTTTCTATGATCTTATCTTTCGTGGTAGCAATAACCGCATACTGGGTAGTAAATGGAGAAGCCGCGCCAGCAGGCAGTTTGATACTGGTTTGTAAACGGGTATAATCAGTAGCAGCTGCTTCGCTGCCAGCGCCTACTCCCAGGGTGATCACTACATCTTTGGCTGAAGTGTAACCGGCGGGTAAGGCAACGGTAAAACGGGTGCTGTCGTCTTCGCTGAGGTGATAGCTTACCGGTGCTACTACCAATTTCTTCTGGGCAGGGTTGGTATTATCCTTAATATATACGCTGGCAGTCTTAGCCGGCATGTTGGTATTACCTACATTGCCATTGATTGCAAGAATGGCATCATCGTCAAATACGTTATTGGTAGTGGTATTAAACGCCGTAGAAGTAGCGGTGCCGGAGTTAGATGCTTTAGTAATAGTAATGCTCGCAGGCACGGTACCATGGCGACTATCAGCCGCAGTTGATTTCACCGCATCTTTCGCCAGGGTGATTGTCCAGTCTTTACCGGCAATCCAACCATGCGGGAAGGTAGCGGTGATCTGTACATTGTTTCCTTCTAATACGGTATCCGGTACGCTGGTCAGTAACACAGAGTCACCGGCAGGGAAAGGATATTGCGCGTCATTAATATTCAGGTCAAATAAAGCAGGCGTAAAGGCATAAGTAGCCGTACCATAATCGTCGCTCGCCGATGGCGTGATGCTGATCTTTTCCACATCTTCCACCAGGTTGTCGGCTTTCACATCGAGTGTAGCTGAACCGGTACCTCCACTGCTAAAGGTAAAGCTGGCAGGCAGTACATAGTCTGTTCCGCGGGTAGCCGTTTCCGTAGCCACATTGGAAGGTAAAGATATCTTAATCGGTATTTCTGTAGTGACACCGGCTGGCAAATTAAAGTTGATCGCAGGCGTGGTACCTTCATTTACACCAGTAGCTGAGAGTGTGTACGTGATCGCTGTATTAGCCGCTGTTCGGCGGGTAACGTCATCGATGATCATCGCGGTATCGGCTACGGTGTAACCGGCAGCAGCCACCGTGAGCGCCAGGCGTTCATCCTTTTCTATGATCTTATCTTTCGTGGTAGCAATAACCGCATACTGGGTGGTAAACGGAGAAGCCGCGCCAGCAGGCAGTTTGATACTGGTTTGTAAACGGGTATAATCAGTAGCAGCTGCTTCCGTACCAGCGCCTACTCCCAGGTTAATGATAACATCTTTAGCAGAAGTGTAACCGGCGGGTAGGGCAATGGTAAAGCGGGTGCTGTCGTCTTCGTTGAGGTGATAGCTTACCGGCGCTACTACCAGTTTCTTCTGCGTAGCATCGGTGGCATCGGTAATGGTCAACTTCAGGCTGTCTTTTACCAGGATACCGTTATCTGGTGTCCAGCCTACCAGTACTAGGTCGCGTGTATCATCGAATACCTGGTTGGTAGTGGTGTTGATATTGATTTTATTGGAAATGGTAGCCCCGGCGGGAATAGTCACCGAATCTACCAGAAAGTCGTAAGTACCGGCAGCGGCGGTAGAAGATCCTCCACGGGCAAATTTCACTTTAACCGGGATTTGGGTGGATAAGCTGGCTGGCAGTTCTGCCCACACATTAGCAGATGTTCCTTCATTAATTGAGATGGCAGAAAGATGTAACACGATCGGTGCAGTCATGGGCAACTGCGCATCCAGTATTTGAGTAGTATCTGGTGCAG
This sequence comes from Chitinophaga sp. Ak27, assembly GCF_012726295.1. GTDB lineage: Bacteria > Bacteroidota > Bacteroidia > Chitinophagales > Chitinophagaceae > Chitinophaga. The sequence goes on from NZ_JABAOB010000001.1 coordinate 1,827,241, forward strand.
CAGTATAAGTAGTCCCCGCTATATGATCAGTAGCGGAAATAGCTAAAATAAGTGATTCTGTACCTTCTATTTTACTATCATCTACGATGGTAAATGGAAGAGGAACATTATGTCCACCTGCCGGAATTTGTGCCGTAGCGGATAACGTATAATCGTCTACGGTAGCGATAGATGCATTATCCCGGGTAAGAGTGATATCGATGGGGATGTCGGTAGTAACATTAAATGGCAACGTAGCTGTCACCTGTCCATTATACGGTTCTTTTAACAGCGCCGGTGCATCTTTTGCCAGGGAGATGGTGGTAAGGGTAGCATCTAATCGCGTAGCATCCTGTATCAGCAAGGACTTGGTGGATGTTTGCACCTGTCCCATCACAGTTGCCTGTGCCTTGAAGTTTATGAGTTCATCATTTTCGAGCACACTATCTTTTACCGCCAATACCGGAATATTTACACCGTTGGAATCTTTGGCAATAGTCACCTGGTGAGGAAAAGTAAAATCTTTTAATTCGGTGGCTACTGTACCGGCGTCCAGTGTCAGGTCCACCGTGGCTGGTTCCGAAGCAAATACGCCGGGAGGCAGGGTTACACGCATATTGTTGCTGGTACCTTCCAGGATTTTTGCCGGCGCACTCAGGGTGATATTTCTTGGCTCATCGTCTACAATGGTGTATGTGCAGGTAGTTCTCCCGGAAATATTTACCAGCTGGTTGCAGGGCATGGGTACCAGGCGGAAGGTCATATGCCGGTTGTATTCCAACACATCATTTCCAATAATGCGGATATTTTGCAACTGAATCAGCTGATTCGCAGCATAAGTGCCTGCGGGGATCATATAGGCGCCGGTAAAAAGGTAGTCTGTTCCTTGCTGGGCCACATGCTGTTCACCGGCGGCTGGAGGCGCCACTTCCATTTTAATATATAGTGGAGCGGTGATAACAGTAGCTGCGCCTACTTTTACATTGATAACAGCGGTAGAAATATTTCCGCTGTTGTTTTCAGGCCCGCTCACGGAGTCTTTTTCAAAAGACAGGGTAATGGGCCGGGTACCCGTGCTGAGCGGTGCTCCACCGGTGAGGATAATCTGTGAGGGCGCTTTATTATCTTCATAATCAATGGCTACTCTGGTTCCAATCGCTGCATTATCGGGTTTTTGTCCCATATACACCTCAGCTCCCAACCCCTTATTGGATGTATTCACGCCACCTCCGTCAAAATTATTCAACAGGTTAAACCCGTTGGTAGCTTCTCTATCCCATGATGATACGGCGGAAAAAGAGTTAAACGTATTGTAAGCATGATAAGTATGAGATAGTGGTCCAGGGGTGCCGGCAGGATCCATGTTATTGTCGCCGCTGGCACTTCTATAAAAACCTATTACGCTGGGAGTAGCGGAACCCACAGGCAATCGGTAGCTCACCGCCCAGGTATTATTAGCATTTATGGGGCCTAATGGGGCCAAAGGGTCCTGCATCGCCAGGTATTCACTCAAAAAGAGATGTACCTGTTGTCCGATCAGGTTATTATAAAAAGTATAATCAAGGAGAAAATAAGTCTTGGAACGATCGTAGCTGATCGTCATCAATACAGTGGCATCGTTAACCACGGTGCTACCGTCGGCATAAGATGTTTTCCCCACCAGGCAAACTTTATAAGGGTCGGCGGTGGTACCGGTACCCATAATGTCAGAGGCTTCACAAAACGTAACGGGTAGTGGATCTTCCGTACGGTTTCCTGTATAAACGTTCTCTATTTTAAATGCCGTTTTTATTCCCAGGGTAGTAGAATCATAGGGATCTGCAAATCCGGTTTCAGTGTTTCCCTTCCGGAATACCTGGTAAGTACCGTTGGCATTGATCTGTATTTTCAGTTCACTGTTGGCCGATGTTCCCCCGGTAGGATTAATAATTATCGGGAATTGCTGTGCATATACTCCAACGGTGATGAGGGAAAAAATGATCGCCAGGTACCCTACCTTCTTCATAAACAGGCAGATACGAAGGGGCATACCTTGCTTCGTCGATTTCATAGGATGGGAAAGGAGTAACATATAAGTTCGTAAATTTCTATTTATACATATAGATTTTTAGTCAAAAAATGTGGAAACAGTCCTTAGTAAAACCCTATATGCGAATCTCTAATTGGCTCTCCCGGCTGCGCTAATACTATTCTACTCCGCTGTTATAACTGAAAAACCAGCCGCCGGCAATTTTCTATATATCTCAAATCTTTGGGTAGAGGGATATTCAAGCGCTCTTAGGGCACTTTTTATGATTTCTATAATTATTCTATACCCTTCCACCTGTGGCATATTATCAAACAATTAGATATAAAATCATATATTTTAATTAGCAAATTTATAATATTATTTATATTAAATCAAATTAAATTATTAGGGCGGATCAGGGAAAAATAGGCGCAGTGGTTAACAAAAATTTAAGTTTCCTGTGACAGGAGCCAGGGCCATATCATTATGTTAAAAGTTAAAATAACCCTAGATTTGCAAAAAAGAATTCAGAATGTCAACAATAGCAAAATCAAACATTGACTTTAGCCTCGAATACAAGGTAAAAGATATGTCTCTGGCGGCCTGGGGTCGTAAAGAGATTGAACTGGCAGAAGCAGAAATGCCTGGCCTGATGTCTTTAAGAGAGGAATACGGTAACAGCAAGCCATTACAGGGAGCCCGCGTTGCCGGTTGCCTGCACATGACTATTCAAACAGCTGTTTTAATTGAAACCCTGGTTCACCTCGGTGCCGAGGTGCGCTGGAGCTCCTGCAACATATTCTCTACACAGGACCACGCCGCTGCTGCCATTGCCGCTGCCGGTATCCCTGTATTTGCCTGGAAAGGACTGAACGAAGCAGAATTTGACTGGTGCATTGAACAAACCCTGTTCTTTGGCAGCCCTGATCGCCCGCTGAATATGATCCTGGATGATGGTGGTGACCTCACCAACATGGTTTTCGACAGATACCCTGAACTTATCCAGCATATCAAAGGATTGAGTGAAGAAACCACTACCGGCGTTCACCGCTTATACGAGCGCATGAAAGCAGGTACTTTACCAATGCCCGCTATCAACATCAACGACTCCGTTACCAAATCTAAATTTGATAACAAATACGGTTGCCGCGAATCCTGCGTTGATGCGATCCGTCGCGCTACTGATGTGATGATTGCCGGTAAAGTAGCTGTTGTAGCTGGCTTCGGAGATGTGGGTAAGGGTTCTGCTGAATCACTGAGAGGTGCAGGCGCCCGCGTTATCGTTACTGAAATTGATCCTATCTGCGCATTACAAGCCGCAATGGAAGGTTATGAAGTAAAGAAAATGAACGATGCCGTAAAAGAAGCAGATATCATTGTTACCACTACCGGTTGCCGCGATATCATCACCGGCGAACACTTCAAACTGATGAAAGATAAATGCATCGTTTCCAATATCGGTCACTTCGATATTGAAATTGATGTAGCCTGGTTAAATAAAAACTACGGTAATACTAAGGTAGAAATCAAACCACAGGTAGATAAATATACCATCGATGGTAAAGACATTATCCTCCTGGCTGAAGGCCGCCTGGTAAACCTCGGTTGCGCTACCGGTCACCCGTCTTTCGTAATGAGTAACTCCTTCACCAACCAGGTACTGGCTCAGCTGGAACTGTGGCTGCACTCAGAAAACTACAAAAACGAAGTGTATGTGCTGCCTAAACACCTGGATGAAAAAGTAGCCCGCTTACATCTTAAGAAAATTGGCGTAGAACTGGATGTCCTCACTTCTGCTCAATCTGAATACCTCGGTATTCCTGTAGCAGGTCCGTTCAAACCTGATTATTACAGATACTAATAGCCAAAAGCTTAAAGCATAAAGCGAAAAGCTATTGTGGAGAAGAACTCAGCGAGTATTTAAATTCGCTTTAATCATTCTCCACAATAGCTTTTCGCTTTATGCTTTAAGCTTTTGGCTATTTACAGTTTGCTTACTGCTTTTTCAGTATTTTTGCAGCATGACAAAGCTGAGCGTAAACATCAACAAGTTTGCTACCCTGCGCAATGCCCGCGGTGGCAATCTTCCGGATATATTAAAAGTGGCACAGGATTGCGAACGCTTCGGTGCCGATGGCATTACCGTTCACCCCAGACCAGATGAACGTCATATTCGATACCAGGATGTAAGAGACCTGAAACCACTGGTGACTACAGAATTCAATATTGAGGGCTATCCTTCGAAAGACTTTATGGACCTGGTATTGGCCGTGAAGCCGCACCAATGCACCCTGGTGCCAGATCCGCCGGATGCCATCACCTCTAACACCGGCTGGGATACCATTGCACATCAATCGCAATTAAGAGAAGTAATCGGTACATTAAAAAAAGCCGGCATCCGCGTATCCATTTTCCTCAACCCGGATGTCAGCAAAGTGGAGGGCGCTAAAAGTGCAGGAGCCGATCGTATTGAATTATACACCGGCCCTTACGCGGAAGAGTATACGAACGCACGCACGCAACCACAAAATCTGCAGCTCTTCAACGATTATAAAAACACCGCTAAAGAAGCATCCGCCATCGGTCTGGACCTCAATGCAGGACATGACCTGAATCTAGATAACCTCCGTTTCTTTAAGCTCCACATTCCCCAGCTGAAAGAAGTATCTATCGGGCATGCCCTCGTTGCAGATGCCCTTTATTTCGGACTGGAAAATACCATCCAACTCTACAAACGACAATTGGTAGATTAAGCGGAAAGCCGAAAGCATAAAGCAAAAAGCTATCGTAGCGAATGATTATTGCGAATATTGAAATCGCATTGTTCACTTGCTACGATAGCTTTTTGCTTTCCGCTTTCTGCCTTCTGCTCAAAAAACAAAACCATTCCGGTTCCCCGGAATGGTTTTGTCAACCCTTAAAACAATCAACATGAGTTCATAGCGGGGTCACAACAAACCGATATGAACTGTATATAATTTGCCGCCATGAGTGACGGCAATGTTACGCGGTCTACTTCTTTAATAACGCTATTTCCAGCACTTGGTTCATTTGTTTTACATAATGAAACTTCATGCCCTTGATATAAGAAGGATTAATGTCTTTAATATCCTTTTCATTTTGCCAGCAGAGGATGATTTCACGGATACCTGCCCTTTTGGCGGCCAGTATTTTCTCCTTGAGCCCTCCTACCGGTAATACCTGTCCGCGTAACGTAATTTCACCACTCATAGCCAGGTACGATTTAACCTTACGACCGGAAAATACCGACGCTAACGCTGTCAGCATCGTGATACCCGCGCTCGGCCCATCTTTGGGCACGGCCCCTTCCGGAATGTGTATATGCACACTCTTGCTTGAAAACAGCTTCGGATCCAGCTTCAACTCCGCTGCATGTGATTGCAGGTAAGTAAGCGCTGTTACCGCAGACTCTTTCATCACATTGCCCAGGTTACCCGTCAGCTTCAGATCACCCTTTCCTTCGCTCAGGCTGCTTTCAATAAACAGGATTTCACCTCCTACATACGTCCAGGCAAGGCCTACAGCCACTCCAGGAGGATTGCCCACTTTATAGATTTCATTGGAATAACGGGGCTTACCCAGTATCCGCTGCAAATCGGCCTCTGTCAGGCTATCCGGCAATGTTTTATCCATGGCTACCTGTTTAGCCAGGTTACGCATGATGGCGGCAAACTGCCGGTCCAGCTCACGTACTCCGCTCTCACGGGTGTAATCCGAAATCAGCTGCTCAATCACCTGGCTGCTGATTTTGACTTTGATATCCTTCAGGCCATGGGCATCTTTCTGCTTAGGCAACAGATGCCGCTTGGCTATCTCTACTTTCTCTTCTATTGAATACCCGCTCAGATCAATAATTTCCAGCCTGTCGCGCAGCGCAGGATGAATAGAATTGATGTTATTGGCGGTCGCTATAAACAACACCTTGCTCAGGTCATATTCCAGCTCCAGGTAGTTATCATAGAAAGTACCGTTCTGCTCAGGATCCAGTACTTCCAACAGCGCAGAACTAGGATCGCCCCGCATGTCATTGCCAATTTTATCAATCTCATCCAGGATCATTACCGGGTTAGATGACTTGATCTTGCGGATCGACTGTACCACCCGACCTGGCATGGCGCCGATATAGGTTTTCCTGTGACCGCGGATTTCACTTTCATCATGTAGTCCACCTAAACTCAAACGCACATATTTGCGTCCTACTGCATTAGCAATAGAACGACCCAGGGAGGTTTTACCAATACCCGGAGGGCCTACAAAGCACAGGATAGGTGACTTCATATCCCCTTTCAGCTTCAGTACTGCCAGGTATTCCAGAATACGTTCCTTGATTTTTTCCATGCCATAATGGTCATGGTCCAGTATTTTCTTAGCCTTTTTCAGATCGTAGCTATCGGTAGTATATTCGTTCCAGGGCAGGTCCAGCATGAGATCCAGGTGGTTGTATACCACGCTGTAATCAGGGGTGCTGGGATGCATGCGCTCCAGTTTCTCAATGCCTTTGGCAAAAGCTTCGGCTGCGGCGGCAGGCCACTTCTTCTCTTCAGCCTTGCGCTTCATTTCCTTCAGCTCGCGGTCATTGGCATCTCCGCCCAGTTCTTCCTTGATCGACTTCATCTGCTGCTGCAGGAAGTAATCCCGCTGCTGCTTGTCCAGGTCTGCCTTGGTTTTATTGGTAATTTTATTCTTCAGCTCTGCCAGCTGCAACTCTGTCTGCAGCAATTTCATCAGTAATTCAGCCCTGGTACGCAGGTTATTGATTTCTAATAACTGCTGCTTTTCCTTCAGGTCTGAATTAAGGTTGGAAGAAACAAAGTGCACCAGGAACGAAGGATTCTCTATATTCTTCAGTATAATGCTGGCTTCAGATGGCAAGTTGGGGGATAACTGGATAATCTGCCCTGCCAGGTCTTTGATGGAAGAAATATAGGCTTCAAATTCGGAGTCATCTTCCGCCGCCTCATCATGCAGTATATTGATTTTGGCTTTGAAATAAGGATCTTCCGACACAATTTCATCTATCTTAAAGCGCTTGCGGCCCTGGATGATGATGGTGGTACCCCCATCGGGCATTTTGATCAGCTTCACAATACGCGCTACCGTACCCACATCACTCAGATCTGCCACCGACGGGTCTTCTATCGTACTATCTTTCTGCGCTACCACCCCGATCGCTTTGTCGGTTTTATACGCATCGTTTACCGCCTTTATCGATTTATCCCGGCCTACCGTAATTGGCAGCACAACACCCGGAAATAATACTGTATTTCGTAATGGTAATAATGCCAGTTCATCGGGAATCTTCTCATCCTCCTGTCCCTCCCCATCTTCATTCAAAGGGATAATAGGCATGAACTCCATTTCATCTTCCGAATTTCCTAAATAAAATTTGTTCATCTGTGATATTTAAAAAGACATTCTGTCAGACATTCCCACAAAAGTCTTCAATTTTTTAGATACCCCTACATTGTCAAGTTTGATGCCAAGTGACGCTCTGGCAGACCGCTGTTAGGCCCCTTAACCAGCTAATAGCAAAAAAGCAGCGAAGACAAATGTGACACACATCTGTCTTCGCTGCTTTTTATGGAAAGCTATACTTTGCGCGACTATTAAAAGCTTACTCCTACACCCAGCTGAATGCTCTGGTTTTTCCAGTTGCTGGTGTTTGTAACATCTCCTATTCCCTTGACATCATTGAAGCCAATGATATAGCGGGCACTCACGTTAACAATAGGTAGTTGTAGCCATAAGCCGGCAACACCGGAAACTTCCCCACCTTTGAAAGCTTTGTTGGCAGCATCAAACACTTTTCTATCACTTACCATCGCACCAAACTGGGGTCCCACCTGTAATTTCAGACGTGGTGTACCTAAATCTATATTTGCCAATATTGGAATACTCAGATAATTCAGATTAACATTCTTGTCATTGTCTGAGCTACTTATACCTGGTACATCCTTATAAATAGTGCTGAAATCACTGGTAGTTTTAGTTTTGGTAGAAGAGAAAATCACCTCTCCTTGTACTCCAAATCCTTTTACCAGGTTTAACTGGGCGAAACCTCCCAGGTGGTAGCCTAATTTAAATCCATCCTGAAAACCAGTTCCGTCAAGCTTTCCAAGGTTGGCACCGCCCTTGATACCGAAGCGCAGAAACTTCGTGGTTTGGGCATTTACGGCGGTTACGGCGGTCATCGTCAGCAACGCTGCGGCGAAAAACAGTTTTTTCATAAATCTTGAATTGTTAGTAATGGTTAAAATATAGACGTCCCAGGGAAACGTTACCCCTATTTTGTAATTACGATTTCCGTAATTACAAATTCCGTGCTATTTGTTAAAAAAATCAAAAACTGTAGGCCATACGGGCAGTGAAGTAACTCATAATTCCCTGATCCACACCGGTGAAAGGCTTGAAAACAGTGAAGGCGGGAGCCAGGTTAAGGCGACCAATAAAATACGATAAATTGAGGGTAAGATCCAGGGCGCGGGGCGCAAATTCGGTATGATCTTCAAAATTCAGCTCTTTTCCCGGGTGCTTTACTATTTTACTCAACTTGGGAGAGCGGGTGATATATTGAAATGCTTTGAGATTGCTGTAATAGTTGGCGGTGCCCATTGTGAAGTTAACGGAAGGGGTCAGCATCAATATATCCATATGGCCTAATACACTGGAAAATATGAATGGATGCCGTACCGATACGATAGTATTAAAATCGTTGCCCCGCAGGGTTTCTCTTTTGTGCATACCTTCGGATACGTCCTTTCCCCATCCATAATCCAGGCTCACACCAGGCTGCAGCCACCAACGACGATAATAAAAATAAGTAAATATTTCATTCCGGATAGGTGTGGCAGGCACATCTGTCGAATCGGCAAAGAGGTAACGGGTATAGGAAATACCAGTGAGAAAATTCTTGTTTTTCGTATAGTCATAACCGGCAGTCAGATCCCATTCAAACCATGGCTGGTGATCTGAATTGAAAAGATAATAAGCGCTAACGCTTGCATATATACCGCTTTTATGATAATAACTCAGAGAGGGAGCTACAAATGTTTTTAAAACAATTGGCAACTCAAAGTTGGTGACTTTACTACCGTAAGCAGGATTATTACCATACCCAACGCCCACCACCACTTCGCTCTTTTGCTGCTTCTGCAGCAATGAGTCCAGCTGTTTCTCCAGCTCTGCTAAAGTCTGTCCCGTTGCAACACGGCTACATAACAACAGGAACGTTAAGAAGTATAGGCGCATGTTATAAAAGTACAGACTGCAAGATAAGAGTAATTCAGGATTTAACACCCCCTATCCCGTGAATAAGGGGAATAGGGGGTTAAACAGCGCTTTTCTGTCGTCCGGCCAGAAAATCAGGTCAGGTCTATTACTGTAATTTCCGGCAATATGCCCACCCGTCCAGGATAACCGAGGAAGCCGAATCCGCGGTTGACGTACAGGAACTGATCGCCTTTCTTATACAATCCGGCCCATTGTTTATAAAAGTACTGTGCGGGGCTCCATTTTAAGCCAGGGATTTCCACGCCAAACTGCATACCGTGGGTATGACCAGCGAGGGTCAGGGAAATGTCGGGATATTCCGGCCGCACTTGTGCATCCCAATGGGTAGGATCGTGCGACATCAGTATTTTAAAGGGAATGTCTGCCACGCCTTCATAGGCCCGTTTCAGGTCGCCATAACGGGGAAAACGCTTGATGGAACTCCAGTTTTCCACCCCGAGCAGGGCTATTTTTTCGCCCCCGCGCTCCAGTACTACGTTTTCGTTCATCATCAGTCTCCATCCCAGCTCGCCGTGTAAGGCCTTTACCCGGTCCAGGTTAGCATGCTGCATAGCGCTATAGCCGTTGGGCGTTTTGTCGGGCCAGGGGTAATAATCGCCATAGTCGTGGTTGCCCAGGGTAGAATACACGCCCATAGGCGCTTTTACCTCCCTGAACACATCCATCCAGTCGGTCATTTCCACGGCGCGGTCGTTGACCAGGTCGCCGGTAAATAGTACCAGGTCCGGCTTTTGATCGTTGATCATTTTAATGCCCTTGAGTACGGCCTCCCGATTGGCAAAACTACCGGAATGGATATCGGATATCTGCACGATGCGCATGCCTCTGAAGGCATCGGGCAGGTGCCGGAAGCCCATTTTAATTCGGTGAATGCGGTAATTGTATTTATTGGAAAACCCGTATACCAGGGAGGCGAAGAGGGTACCTCCGGCAATGAGCCCCAGGCGGTTAAGGAACTGGGAGCGTGTGAGCCCACTCACTACCCCGCTGCCATCAGGTAAGGCTGGTGTGCTACCTGAAAACCGGCGAATGATCCAAACCACCCCTCTCCGGAGATCGTCGATCAATAAAAACACGGATACGAGGAGTTTGGCTACCACCAGGCCCATAAAAATGGCCATGAGATACGATTTTAACACCGGCGGCCAGCTATGCCAGTTGATATAGGGCAACAGGGCCACCATCAGGAGGCAGCTGATAGAAATAAACCAGTAAACGGTATAGGTAATGTTCCTGACCCGCGGAGCCGACATATAAACCATGGCTCTGATGGCCTGGAAAACGTAAATATCTAACAACAGTAGAAAAAAAATCAGAATAATAGAGTTCAACCCAGGTCGCATTATGAATTTTTAATATAGTTTATAACCAGATAGCAATTTAGCGCAAGTAAACTGCTCAAAAAAGTTAAAACAGGTCTTGCAAGTATATAGACGAATAACAAGGAGGAGAATTGTATGTTTTATTTTTTTTGTTAAGTTAGGGGAAACAGTACATTTGCTGGCTGACCGGTTAACGAAGATAACTTTAATATTTTAATAATATATTAGTCATGCGGAGACCGAAACCGGCTAAAAATTAACCCGTTAACAGAAGACGGGGGCCTGTTTTGCGAACAGTTTGTGTATAAATAAATATACTGCAGCACCCGATTTTTAGGTAATCGTTGTATTTTTGTCCGATTGAGCTACTTTTAATCGTTACTTTTAAATATAAGGCGTAGATTAATTACCAGTTACCGGACGATTTATCGTTCGCCATTGGTAAGTGGTTTTATTCAAATGAATTGATTATGAAGTATACTTGTTACGGACATTCTTGTTTTGCAGTGGAAATCAAAGGAAAAAACATTCTTTTTGATCCTTTTATTACGCATAACGAGCTGGCAAAAAAAGTAGACATTCATGCCATAAAGGCGGATTATATTTTTGTGTCCCATGGGCATGAAGACCATACCGCCGACCTGATTGACCTGGCAAAGCGTACAGGGGCTACCGTGGTTTCCAATTATGAAATTGTTACCTGGGCAGGTAAGCAGGGATTAACAAAACTACATCCCATGAATACCGGTGGTAAATGGGCCTTTGAGTTTGGCACCGTAAAATGTGTGGTGGCGCAGCATTCCAGCAGTTTACCGGATGGCACTTACGGCGGCAACCCAATGGGCTTTATATTTATGACGGAAGAAGGAAATTTTTATTATTCCGGCGATACGGCGCTCACCCTGGACATGGAGCTGGTGCCGTCTGTTGCTACCCTGGATTTTGCCGTACTACCCATTGGCGATAATTTCACGATGGGTATTACAGATGCCATTGCAGCAGCAGAATTAATAGAATGCGACAGGATAGTGGGTGTTCATTACAATACTTTTGGCTACGTAAAAATTGATCCCGTGGAAGCTATCGGGCAATTCGGAGATGCTGGTCTGGATCTGATACTTCCTGAAATAGGGAGTACTATAGAGGTTTGAGGAGGAAGTGATCATAGCTGATTTATCCTTTATCCTATAAATAACCTTAGAATTTTTAAACAACACAATGGCTAGAATAATCGCAATCGCTAACCAGAAAGGTGGCGTAGGAAAAACTACAAGTGCAATAAACCTGGCAAGCAGCCTGGCTGTGCTGGAATTTAAAACACTGTTGGTAGATGCCGACCCGCAGGCCAACAGCACTACGGGGCTGGGTTTCGACCTGCGCAATGTGCAGCAGAGTTTGTATGATTGTATGGTGAACGATGTGCAAGCCAAAGACGTAGTACTGGAATCAGATACTCCCAACCTAAAAGTGCTGCCTTCCCATATCGACCTGGTAGGAGCAGAACTGGAGCTCATCAACCACCCCAACCGGGAACGGGTAATGAAACAGGTGATTGATAGTGTAGCGGCAGACTATGACTTTGTGATTGTGGACTGCTCTCCTTCCCTGGGCCTGATCACGGTAAATGCCCTGGTGGCTTCCAACTCGGTGATTATCCCCGTGCAGTGCGAGTTCTTTGCCCTGGAAGGTTTGGGTAAATTGCTGAACACGATAAAAATTGTACAAAGCCGCTTAAATACCGCGCTGGAAATAGAAGGCATCCTGATGACCATGTACGATGGTCGTTTGCGCCTGAGTAACCAGGTAGTGGATGAAGTAAAACAACATTTTGAAGAGAGTGTGTTTAATACCATCATTCACCGTAACACCAAATTGGGAGAGGCTCCCAGCTTTGGTAAATCTGTAATTATGTATGACGCAGCCAGCACGGGAGCTATCAATTACCTGAACCTGGCCAAGGAAATCCTGCAAAAACATAACTACACCAAAATTAAATCCAAAGATAAAATCCTAGCTATTAACGATGACCAATCCAAGTAAGAAAGAGGCGTTGGGTAAGGGCATCCGCTCTCTGCTTCAAAACATTGATACAGACCTGAAGCATACTGCCAGTACCCTGGGTGATAAGGTAGTAGCTGCTGCTACCGGTATTGAACGCATACCGCTGGATCTGATTGTAACCAATCCGAAACAGCCGCGTCGCGACTTTGATGAAGTTTCTTTACAGGAGTTGAGCCAGTCTATCAAACTGCACGACATTATTCAACCTATTACAGTAGCAAAAGTCAACAGCAAGAAATACCAGCTGATAGCCGGCGAAAGACGTTTGAGAGCCAGCAAACTGGCTGGTTTAAAAGATATCCCCGCCTATGTTCGCCAGGTGAACGACCAGGAACTGCTGGAACTGGCATTGCTGGAAAACCTCCAACGCGAAAACCTCAACGCTATCGAGGTAGGATTGAGCTACAAACGGTTAATGGAAGAATGTACCCTTACACAGGAACAGGTGGCCGACCGTATGGGCAAGGAAAGAAGTACCGTTACCAACTATATACGCCTGCTTAAACTCCCGCCTGATATCCAGGTGGCTGTACGCAATGGCCAGTTAAGCATGGGACACGCCCGTGTATTGACCGGCGTGGAAAATGTGGAAAACCAACTTTTCCTGTATAACGAAATTCTGAAAGCCGGTCTGTCGGTGCGACAAACAGAGGACCTGGCCCGCAGAATTAATCAAACCGACAAAAACCGTCAGCAGCCATCTGCTAAATTAAAGTTACCTCCTGCATTTCAGAAGATCCAGGATAAGCTTTCCTCTCATTTCTCTACCAAAGTAAAATTGGACAGGGGTAAGAGCGGCAAAGGCAGTATTTTGATTGAATTCTATTCGGACGAAGAACTGGATAGCATCCTGGAAAAAATAGATATATACGGTGGCTAACACGGCTCAACAAATACTTCATTTATCACAACGTTTTTGCTTACTGCTTTTGTTCATCATGGTAGCGGCTTTGCCGCTTCGGGCACAACAGGATACCCTGCGCCCTATTGCCAAAACCATGGACACCCTTATCCGGCCCGTTCCGGCGCCCGGTACAGACACGGTAAAAAAAGCGAATAAAGCATTGCTGACCGATTCCTCCTATGTTCCGGATTCCAGGTTGCCTCATAGTCCGCGTAAAGCAGCTCTCTACTCGGCTGTACTGCCCGGCCTTGGGCAGGTTTACAACAAGGAATACTGGAAAGTACCGCTGGTATACGCTGCTGTCGGTACCTGTACGTATTTCTTTATAGACAATATGAAGACCTACAAAATGTTTCGCGACGCATACCGGTTACGGGTAGACGGAAACCCCGATACCAATGATACCGGGGAAACCGTGAAATTCGATACCGAATCGCTGAAGCTCAACCGGGATCAGTTCCGGCAGTATGTAGATTATTCCGTATTATTTTTTGTACTGGCTTATGGCTTAAACATCGTGGATGCCACGGTGTTTGCGCACCTGCGTAATTTCGATATGTCTGATGACCTCAGCATGCGGATATCTCCAACATTGATTAATAACCGTACACTGGGCATCGGCATTCATCTTTCCATTGGCAATAAAAAGTCCAAAGGAAGCCGGTACTTTGCCGGTCGCTGATCATACATATATCAATCATCATCTAACATACAACTACAAAGGGTCATGAAAATAGCGCTCATCGGATATGGGAAAATGGGAAAGGCTATAGACGCCATTGCTACGGCGAAAGGGCATGAAATAGTGCTCCGTACCAGCAGCCAGCAGCCGCTGACAAGGGAACAGCTGGCAGGGGTAGATGTAGCCATTGAATTTACCGTTCCGGAAACCGCCTACCAGAATATTATCACCTGCTTTGAAGCCAATGTACCCGTAGTGAGCGGTACTACCGGCTGGCTGGATAAATTGCCGGCCATAAAAGCGTTGTGTGAAGAAAAGAAACAGGCTTTTTTACATACCACCAACTTCAGCATAGGCGTCAATATCTTCTTTGAAGTCAATAAAAAACTGGCCGAGCTAATGGCGCATCAGCCACAGTATAATGTGTGGATGGAAGAAATTCACCATACCCAAAAGAAAGACGCCCCCAGCGGCACCGCACTTTCCCTGGCTGAACAGGTAATGTCGTCTGTCACGCGCAAAACCAAGTGGGTAAATGAAGAAAGCAACCAACCCGACACGCTGTCCATCATCTCTAAAAGAATAGATCCGGCGCCGGGGACCCATATTATCAGTTATACTTCTGCCATCGATGATATTACCATTACGCATACGGCGCATTCCCGCGAAGGATTTGCTGCGGGCGCTGTAGTAGCGGCAGAATGGCTGAAGGGCAAAACCGGTGTGTTTACTATGCGGGAGGTATTGGGCCTATAGTGCCTGAGCCTCTGCTTTTAGCCCCACTGGCTGCTAGCGAAAAACTGCTTATCTTTACAGGAATAATAAAAAAGTGCCCGCTGCACTATTCGTTCATCCGGGAGGGATGCAAATCAGTCAGTATGTTATCAAAAAAAACACAATACGCTTTTCACGCTTTAGTACACCTGGCAGAAAATGTAGATAAGGGCCCTATCCTTATTTCTGAAATAGCCCAGGAGAAAAATATCTCTATCAAATTCCTGGAAAATATCCTGTTGGAATTGAAGAATGCCGGGATTCTCGGCAGTAAAAAAGGGAAAGGAGGTGGTTATTACCTGATGCGGCCTCCCAAAGAGATTGCGTTGGCTAAGATTATCCGCTTGCTGGATGGTCCTATCGCCCTGCTTCCCTGCGTGAGCCTCAACTACTACGAGCGTTGCGAAAATTGCCGTGACGAAGCCGTTTGCGGCTTGAATGAAGTGATGGGGAAAGTAAGGGATTCCGCCCTGAAAATATTGGAAAACAAGACGTTGAAAGATATCCTGACACGGAGCTAGGCCTAAAGCGACCAGCTTAAAGCAGAAAGCAAAAAGCTATTAAAGCAAATGATATAAGCGAATATCTTAATACTTCGCAGGTATTATTTGCTTTAATAGCTTTTTTATTTTAAGTGCTGCCATCCCAGCTTCCCTCCCATGGCTCATTTAAAAGAAAGAAATAAATTTTTACCCTATTAGTCTATCTTTTTTATAGGTTTTATGTATTTTTGTTACGGGAGTGACCGTA
Organism: Chitinophaga sp. Ak27; assembly: GCF_012726295.1. Taxonomy (GTDB): domain Bacteria; phylum Bacteroidota; class Bacteroidia; order Chitinophagales; family Chitinophagaceae; genus Chitinophaga. The sequence continues at coordinate 1,843,032 of NZ_JABAOB010000001.1, forward strand.
ATTGCTCCGCTGGCACTACACACATCAATTTATAAGGAAGAGCTACATGACAGACATTACCACCGCACTGGCCAACAAATCGGTGGAGGAGTCGATACAGTACCTGGTAGAGCAATACCCAGGGGCTGTGGCTTTCTCAACCTCCTTTGGTCAGGAAGACCAGGTAATAGCAGATATTATCTGGCGTAACCATTTGCCGGTTAGAGTTTTTACCCTCGACACAGGGCGCCTGTTCCAGGAAACATACGATGTAATGGACCTCACCATGGCCCGCTACAAACAACCTGTAGAAGTATTTTATCCTGAAACGGCTGCCGTAGAAAAACTGGTGGCTGCCAAAGGGCCTAACAGCTTTTACGAATCGGTGGAAAACCGCAAGGAATGTTGTGGTGTCCGCAAAGTAGTGCCGCTCAACCGGGCACTAGAAGGCGTAAAAGTGTGGATCACCGGGCTCCGGGCAGAACAATCCGATAACCGCCAGGGTATGGAAACCCTTGAGTGGGACGCGCAACGCCACCTTTATAAGTACAATCCGCTGATTCATTGGGGTTACGACGAAGTACTGGCCCACCTGGAAAAGTACAATGTCCCTTACAATAAGCTGCATGATAAAGGCTTCATCAGCATTGGCTGCGCACCCTGTACACGCGCCATTGAGCCGGGAGAACATCCGCGCGCCGGCCGTTGGTGGTGGGAACAGTCGCACAAAGAATGCGGCCTGCACGGATAAAATGATCAAGTATAGCTTTTAGAATTCAGCATAAATCATTTATAGTCTATGACTAATCAAATCAATTGGGAATTTCCACAGGCACTGGAAGATGAAGCCATTTATATACTCCGCGAAACCGTAGCACAGTTCGAAAAACCGGTGCTCCTGTTTTCCGGCGGGAAGGATTCTATCACCCTCGTAAGACTGGCCCAAAAGGCATTTTATCCCGGTAAAATTCCTTTTTCTTTGCTGCACGTAGATACCGGCCACAACTTCCCTGAAACCATCGCTTTCCGCGACTGGCTGGTAAATACACTGGGGCTGGATATCATTGTAAGAAATGTACAGGACAGTATTGACCAGGGAAAAGTGCAGGAAGAAACCGGCAAATATGCCAGCAGAAACGCCCTGCAAACTGTTACCCTGCTGGATGCCATTGAAGAAGGCAAGTTTGATGCCTGTATCGGAGGCGCCCGCCGCGATGAAGAAAAAGCACGCGCTAAAGAAAGAATATTTTCGGTGAGAGATGAATTCGGTCAGTGGAACGCTAAAATGCAACGCCCTGAGCTGTTCGACATCCTCAACGGAAAAATCAATATAGGCGAAAACGTAAGGGTATTCCCGATCTCCAACTGGACTGAGCTGGATGTATGGAATTACATTGTACGTGAAAAGCTGGAAATACCATCTATCTACTTCTCTCATGAAAGAGAAATCATTGAACGGGATGGTCTTTACTGGCCTTACTCCTCCTTCCTTAATACAACTGCCGATGAAGTGCCTTTCCGCCAGAAAGTACGCTTCCGTACCGTGGGCGATATGACCTGTACCGCAGCAGTACTTTCCGAAGCAGACAAACTGGAAGATATTATTGCCGAAATCATGGAAGCTAAAATCTCTGAACGGGGTGCGCGTATCGACGACAAACGCTCAGAAGCCGCCATGGAAAAGAGAAAACAGGCAGGATATTTTTAATTAGTATCCGGGTATTTTCATTTAACTGAACACATTTTTTGAGCGGCAAGCCGCTGCATCTTAAAGCTAAAATATTATGGAGGTTTTACGTATAGCCACTTCCGGTAGTGTAGATGATGGTAAAAGTACTTTAATAGGCCGTTTATTATACGATACCAATTCTATTCCCCAGGATAAAATGGAGGCGCTCCACGCCGCCAGCAAAAGAAAAGGACTTGATTTTACGGATCTGTCGCTGCTCACCGATGGACTGGTAGCCGAGCGTGAGCAAGGCATCACCATCGATGTGGCGCATATCTATTTTTCCACGCCTACCCGCAAATACATCATTGCAGATACCCCGGGACATATTGAATATACCCGCAACATGGTAACAGGTGCTTCCAATGCACAGGTATCGCTGATATTGATCGACGCCCGCAAGGGAATTGTGGAACAAACCCACCGTCACTTCTTTATTGCCAACCTGCTGCGCATCCCTTACCTGGTGGTATGTGTGAATAAAATGGACCTGGTAGATTACAGCGAAGCACGTTTTAACCAGATCGTGGAAGATTTCCAGGTAATGCTGAGCAACGCCTCTTTCAAAGGCCAGGAAGTAAAATTCATTCCCATTTCGTCCCTATATGGCGAAAACGTAGCCAGCCGCACCGGTACCATCAGCTGGTACCAGGGCGATACCCTGCTGGAATACCTGGAGCAGGTATCGTTCGATCATGAAGATAACCAGCACCCAGCCCGCTTTCCCATTCAAAGCGTGATCCGGCCCCGAACTACCGAATACCACGATTTCCGTGGCTTTGCCGGTAAAGTGGCCAGCGGTCATTTTAATGTAGGCGATGAGGTGATATCATTGCCATCGGGACAAAAAAGCCGGATCAAAACGATTGAGCAATTTGAAAAGCAACTAACGGTAGCGCGCACACGTGAAAGTGTTGTGATTACCCTGGAAGATGAAATAGATAGCAGTCGCGGTAACATGCTGGTAAAAACCACCGATGTACCGCAGCAACTGAAAGAAGTAAGCGCTAATATCTGCTGGATGGACCAGCAAAAACTGACCAATGGTAAAACGTATTTACTGCAGCATGGCGTTAACCGGGTGAAGGCGAAAGTACAGCAGATCCAGTATATTACAGACGTTACCAATCACCTGCAGAAAGCAGATAAAACAGAGATGGGCCTGAATGATATCGGAAAAGTATCCATTAAGACTGCTGCCCCGATATTTGCCGATGCTTATCAGAACAATCCGGCCAATGGTGCATTCATCCTTATCGATGAATTTAACAACACCACGGTAGCGGTAGGATTTATTGATTAATGATATCCACATAAAAAAGAAGCAGCTAAGATGGGATAACTTAGCTGCTTCTTCTATTTTACAGATATACTAAATGTTCTTCAGCATATCTTCCGTCATGCGGGCCAGATCATACTCTGGTTTCCAGCCCCAATCCTGACGGGCCTGTGTATCATCAATACTGTTTGGCCATCCGTCTGCAATTTCCTGGCGGTAATCCGGCGTATAAGCCATCGTAAACCCGGGAATATGCTTTTTAATTTCTGCACCTATTTCTTTCGGTGAGAAGCTCATTGCCGAAAGATTATAGGCAGAGCGTACATTGATTTTAGCCGCATCCGCCTCCATCAGTTCAATCGTTGCCCTGATCGCATCCGGCATATACATCATAGGGAGGTAGGTGTTTTCGGAAAGGAAGCAGGTATATTGCTGATGTTCCTTGGCTTCATGGAAAATTTCGATTGCGTAATCGGTAGTACCGCCGCCGGGTGCTGATTTGTAGCTGATCAGGCCGGGGTAACGCAGGCTCCTTACATCTACGCCAAAACGGTGGTTATAGTATTCGCACCAGCGCTCACCGGCAAACTTGCTGATACCATAAATGGTAGTAGGCTCAATGATGGTGTGCTGTGGCGTGTCCTGCGCGGGAGAGTTAGGTCCGAATACCGCAATGGAACTAGGCCAATATACTTTGTCGAGGTTTTCTTCTTTCGCAATATCCAGTACGTTCAGCAGGCTTTGCATATTGATATGCCAGGCCAGCAGCGGATTCTTTTCACCCGTAGCCGACAGGATGGCTGCCAGCAGGTACACCTGGGTAATATTGTGACGGATCACCAGCACATGCAGCATTTCCTTGTTCATCACATCCAGCGACACATAGGGGCCTGTTCCTTTCAGCAAATCATGCTCTTCCCGCAGATCAGAAGCCACCACGTTGGTATCTCCATACATCTTTCTTAAGGCCAATGTCAACTCCACGCCAATTTGTCCACAGGCGCCAATGACCAGAATCTTATCTTTCTTCATACAAAAATATAATTGTAAGCTACTTTTTAAATCGGACCGTAATATTAACGGGTTCGCCGCTATTTCCACTCACGGCACCTCAGCGGATGACAATGTCATAACAATAAAAATACAAATGAGCAGCGCACATGGTTTTGGATTACAATACCATGACAATCACGGTAAATGTACTCCTTTCCACCCATGCCTTTACCGGATAATGCCTATCTTTGCCCCTTCAATTAAATGACCCAATTTTTTCAAGATATGAAGCACTTAAAAGCATTATTTAAAGAGCAATACAACCCGGAGAACTTTTTCCTGATTGCTGGTCCCTGTGTAATTGAAGAAGAAGAGATACTGATGACAGTAGCGGAAAAAGTAACGAAGATCTGTAAACGTTTACAGATTCCCTATATCTTCAAAGCCTCTTACCGTAAGGCCAACCGTACCAGCGTACATTCCTTTACCGGTATTGGCGATGTAGAAGGATTGGAGCTGTTACAAAAAGTTGGTAAAACATTTAATGTTCCTGTTACCTCCGATATTCACTCTGCAGCAGAAGCGGCTATGGCAGCGGCTTATGTAGATGTATTACAGATCCCGGCTTTCCTGTGCCGTCAAACAGACATACTGCTGGCAGCGGCAGAAACCGGCAAGGTGGTGAATGTAAAGAAAGGACAATTCCTCAGCGGAGAGTCCATGAAATTTGCCGTAGAAAAAATCAAGGGCGCCGGTAATGATCATATCATCCTGACCGAGCGTGGTACTACTTTCGGTTACCAGGACCTGGTGGTAGACTACCGCAATATTCCGATTATGAAGCACCTGGGTGAGCCGGTAGTAATGGATTGTACCCACTCCCTGCAGCAGCCTAACCAAACCAGCGGTGTAACCGGTGGTAACCCGCAAATGATCAGCACTATCGCCAAAGCAGCTATTGCTACCGGTGCGGATGGCTTGTTTATAGAAACACACCCCGACCCTTCCAAAGCAAAATCTGATGGCGCCAACATGCTGCGCCTCGATCTACTGGAAGAACTGCTGGAGAAACTGGTAGAAATCCGTAAGGTAGTGCGCTAAATAGCGCATTATGCTTTCAGCTTTTTTTCCGTAAATTCATAGGACATAAAAACTCTGTTCACTATGATTAGCATTCACGAATTAAAATCAGGTGATACCGTTATCACAAACTATGGAGGCACGGAAAAAGAGGGAAAGATTTTGCAGGTAGACCATGAGGATAAGAAAGTGTTGGTAGCTACGGATGAAAATGAGTATTGGTATGACCTGGACAACCTGTTGCCAGTTCATTTGACGGAAGCTACCTTGCTGAAACTACAGTTTCACAAAGATGAAACTGCTTCGTCGCCCGCAGGAGGTACTTTATATGTAAGAGGACCTTTCTCGGTAAGAATGTTTGAAGAAGGGCATAAACCCCTGCTTCAGCTGCACTACCGGGATGAAAGCAGGAATCTGAATGCGCCGATCACGCTGAACGAGCTTCAGAACCACTATCACGGCATGACAAATTTCCACCTGGAATAAACGTAAAAAACACCGGCCACACAGTATGTGTGGCCGGTGTTTTTTACTAATACACTGGCGCCGCATTGCTTAAACGATGTGGTGCAGCATAGCCCTACCCTTACCCGGCATTTCTACACGGGTGTATTCAATGCTTATCCACAAGCAATACTTATAGTTTATTTATCAGAGATAGCGAAGGGGGTTCCTTCTGGCATTCTGGATGTAATTTTTCATATTTACCCAGAATGCAAGGATCATGTAAACAATGACGGGGGAACCCATTGTAAGGAAAGTGGCATAGATGAAAAAGAAGCGTATGCGGGATGTGGCAACTCCCAGTTTATCACCGATAGCGGTGCAAACCCCGAACGCTTTCCATTCCACAAAGTCTTTAATCCGGTTCATAGTTCAAATTTATCGAATTCCGGCTGGAAAAACAAACTGTAAAGGAACCTTCTCTTCACCGGTTTAGCATCCTGAATATCAGCAATTTGCCGCCAGGAGGGGCTTTGATATACCCTATTGTAGCCCTCAAAGCAGGGTGTATAAATTTAATATAACTTTTTTTAATAATTCATTAAAGTATGTTTCCCGTGTGTAGCAAGCATTTGGCGATATGCTACCGGTATAGGAAGTTTATGCACAGTGTGTATCTCTTAAGTATTTAATTTAAAAACTTGTTGTTTTTAGTGTAATTTTGCAACCAATTTTTAACCGCTCTTAAATTTTTTTTTATCATGGTGTTTGATATTGACATGATTAAAGGAGTGTATGCGGCATTACCGGGTAAAGTGGAAGCGACCCGGAAAATGTTAGGTCGTCCGCTCACCCTGGCCGAAAAGATTTTATACGCACACTTATCCGCACCTACTTCTACACCTTTTGAAAGAGGCAAATCCTATGTAGATTTTGCTCCAGACCGTGTAGCGATGCAAGATGCAACTGCCCAGATGGCGTTGCTACAGTTCATGACCGCAGGTCGTGACAAAGTTGCGGTTCCGTCAACAGTACACTGTGATCACCTGATACAAGCTAAAGTAGGCGCTGTTCAAGATCTGGCGACTGCTAACGATACAAACAAAGAAGTTTACGCATTCCTTTCTTCTATCTCTGACAAATACGGTATTGGTTTCTGGAAGCCAGGTGCTGGTATCATCCACCAGGTGGTACTGGAAAACTATGCTTTCCCCGGCGGTATGATGATTGGTACCGACTCCCACACTCCTAACGCAGGTGGTTTGGGTATGGTGGCTATTGGTGTGGGCGGTGCCGACGCAGTAGACGTAATGGCTGGTTTGCCCTGGGAACTGAAGATGCCAAAGCTGATCGGTGTGAAACTGACCGGCAAAATGAGTGGTTGGACTTCTGCAAAAGATATTATCCTGAAAGTAGCTGGTATCCTGACTGTAAAAGGTGGTACCGGTGCTATCGTTGAATACTTCGGTGAAGGTGCTGATTCCTTCAGCGCAACTGGTAAAGCTACCATTTGTAACATGGGTGCTGAAATCGGCGCTACCTGCTCCCTGTTCGCTTACGATCAGAAAATGGCAGATTACCTGAAACTGACCAGCAGAGCAGAAGTAGCTGCAGCAGCTGATGCGGTGAAAGAACACCTGCGTCCGGATGCTGAAGTGTATGCTGATCCTGCAAAATACTACGACCAGGTAATCGAAATTAACCTGGATGAACTGGAACCTTATGTAAATGGTCCTTTCACCCCGGATCTGGCATGGCCTATCTCCAAATTTGCGCAGGCAGTGAAAGAAAATAACTGGCCTGAGAAATTGGAAGTAGCCCTGATCGGTTCCTGCACCAACTCTTCCTACGAAGATATTTCCCGTTCTGCATCCCTGGCTCAACAGGCCATCGACAAAGGACTGGATATGAAATCTGAATATACTATCACTCCAGGTTCTGAGCTGGTTCGTTTTACCATCGAAAGAGACGGCCTGCTGAATACTTTTTCACAGGTAGGCGGTGTGGTACTGGCTAACGCCTGTGGCCCCTGCATCGGTCAATGGGCTCGTCACATTGATGATCCAAACCGTAAGAACTCTATCATCACTTCTTTCAACCGTAACTTCGCGAAAAGAAATGATGGTCTGGCTTCTACCCACGCATTCGTTGCTTCTCCAGAAATCGTAACTGCGCTGGCTATCGCCGGTGACCTGACTTTCAACCCGCTGACTGATACCCTGACCAATAAGAAAGGCGAAAAGGTGAAGCTGGATGAACCTAAAGGTTTTGAACTGCCGGTGAAAGGTTTTGCAGTAGAAGATGCCGGTTACCAGGCTCCTGCTGAAGATGGTAGCGGCGTTCAGGTAATTGTTTCCCCTACTTCCGATCGTTTGCAGCTCCTGGCTCCATTCCCGGCCTGGGAAGGAACTGACCTGAAAGGTCTGAAACTGCTGATCAAAGCAAAAGGTAAATGTACTACCGACCATATCTCTATGGCGGGTCCATGGTTGAAATACCGTGGTCACTTGGATAACATCTCCAATAACATGCTGATTGGTGCGGTAAACGCATTCAACGATAAAACTGATACCGTTAAGAATGAGCTGACTGGCGAATACGGTGCGGTTCCAGCTACTATGCGTGCTTACAAAGCTGCTGGTCTGGGTGCTGTTGTAGTGGGTGATGAAAACTATGGTGAAGGTTCCAGCCGCGAACACGCTGCAATGGAGCCACGTCATCTCGGTGTTCGTGCTATCCTGGTAAAATCTTTTGCCCGTATCCACGAAACCAACCTGAAAAAGCAAGGTATGCTGGGTCTGACCTTCGCTAACAAAGAAGACTACGATAAAATCCAGGAAGATGATACCATCGATATCCTGGGTCTGACTACCTTTGCTCCTGGTAAGCAACTGACTGTTGAGCTTCATCATAAAGACGGCAGCACAGAGCAATTCCCGGTAAACCACACTTATAATGAACAACAGATTGAGTGGTTTAAAGCAGGTGGCGCACTGAACGTTATCCGTGCACAGAAAGCGTAAAGCATAAAAGCGTAAAGCATAAAAGCGTAAAGCATAAAGCTATTGTGGAGAATGATCTTAGCGAATATCTAAAAATCGCTTTGGTTATTCTCCACAATAGCTTTTTGCTTTACGCTTTATCGTTAACTTGTGCCAGCAAAAAGCACCTGACTATGCTCACCGAAAACGATTTAAAGATCCATTGGACCCAACTACACCAGCCCCTGACCATAGATACCTCGCTGGTAGATTATCAATTTGAATACCTGACTATGCTGTATGGCGGCTCCCAGCGGACTTATCACAATCTTACCCATCTTCGCCAGCTGATATCCCTGCTGGAAACCCATAAAGCGGCCATTAGCGATCCGGAAGCTGTATTGTTTGCCATCTTCTTTCATGATATGGAATATAATATCCTGTTTAAAGATAACGAAGAACAAAGCGCCAAGGCGGCAGAACGGCATCTGCAACAGATTTACTACCCGGCGGAAAAAATAACGATGGTCAGTGAGTTTATCCTCGCCACCAAAACACATATCAATACCCTGAACAACCGGGACCTCGATTATTTCCTGGACTTCGACCTGGCTATACTGGGTACAGCTCCGGAGGAGTACCAGGAATATGCCAGGCAAATCAGAGCTGAATATATCATCTATCCTGACCCGGTGTATAAACCAGGCAGAAAAAGATTATTACAGCGTTTCCTGGAGGCGCCGGCTATTTACCATACCCCTGCCTTCCGGGAATTATATGAAACACGCGCCCGGCAAAATATCCAGGCGGAAATAGACACTTTATAATTGAATGACATGAAAAGTATTGTAGTTTTTTGTGGCTCCAGCAGCGGAAACGACGCGGCATACCTGCAACAGGCCACCCTCTTGGGTGCTGCCCTGGCGCAACGCAAGCTTACGCTGGTATATGGCGGTGCAAAGGTAGGGCTGATGGGAGCTGTAGCGGATGGCGCCCTGCAGGCAGGCGGAAAAGTGATAGGCGTATTACCTCATTTTCTGCAGCAAAAAGAGCTGGCGCATACAGGTCTTACTAAATTGATACTGGTAGATACCATGCATGAGCGCAAAACAAAGATGAATGAATTATGCGACGGGGTGATTGCTTTGCCCGGGGGCTTTGGCACGATGGAAGAATTATTTGAAGTGCTGACCTGGGGGCAATTGGGCCTGCATAAAAAGCCTATCGGCCTGCTGAATGTAAACGGCTTTTATGCTAGTCTCATTGCCCTATCCCATCACATGAGCCAGCAGGGTTTTCTCAGCGCCGCCAACCGGGATATGCTGCTATGCAGCGACGATATCGATGAGCTGTTATCAAAACTGGAACAATATCAGCCCCCGGCAGGAACCAAGTGGATTACGCCGGCACAGAGCTAATTCCAGAGCGGCTTCTTTAGGGTAAAGCGGCGTACCAGGCTTACCCTGAAGTTGCCGGTACCAAAGGTTTGATAGGTGTGCGGAATAGACATGCCACTACGTATAGACATGCCTACATAGTGTATCCCGGCAAAATACCGGTTGGAGTTATAACCAATAGACGCGCGTACTGTATTACTGAATTGAATCCCGCCTTTACGGCTCACCTCCCCGTTTTCCAGGTATAAGGTGGTAATATTGCCTCCCAGGCCCGCTGTGAGCGACATTGATAAAAAGAAATGCTGCTTCAGCACAAAAGTATAGGCATACCCCGCATTGGCTGCCAATGACGATATACCGGTTTTATAGTAATGTTCGTCCCGCAAAAACAAGGTATCCACCATATTGGAGGGTATCAGGGAGGAATCGCCTTTTACCCTGCCCACGAAGAATTCACCTCCCAGCAGGAAAGAGCCGGCACTCTTTTTCTGGTACTCATTCTGCAGGTTAGAAGCCCGGTAAGAAAAGCGTTTATCATTGAAGATATACTGTGCATTTAGTCCTAAACCCAGGTTCTTAATATCGGGGCGTTGGGGATAAGGATGTTGCCCGGCATACTCTTTACCAAACACGCCCTGGGCGTTGGCAATGTAGTAACCCCTGTAGGACTGTCCGTAAAAATCTATTACCAGCTTACGCAGGTAAATATGCGATTGCAGATCGATATATTTTGTTTCCCCAAACTTATCATTATGCCGGTTGATAAACGGCAGGTTAAATCCCAGGTTGATGCCGATAAAACGGTAGTTGGCGCCAAAGCCAATATTGAACGGGGTATTGGGCCGGTACAGTATATGTTTGTTTTGCTTCCGGTCGGAGATGTCGTACTTGGTAAATTTACGGGAGCCGTATAAGCGGAAGGTAATATCTTCTGTATGTTCATCGATATACGAAGAGTCATTATCTGTTTTCAGCCAACGGAGAAACCTGCCCTGGGCCTGTGTTACCACAGTCCCCATACAAAGAGTTATCATCAGGCATAACAAAATACGATGCGTCATAAAGTTGTAGGTTAAGAAAACGATGATCAGGGCAATTCAATCACTTCCAGTTGTTGAATATTGCCGTTATCGAGCTGAAAACGCAATAATGTTTTCACTTTGTGCCAGCCCTGCTGGCCGCAGGCGCCCGGGTTCATGTGTAACAAATGCAGGGCCGGATCTGGCATTACCTTCAAAATATGTGAATGCCCGCAGATAAAGAGTTTCGGCGGGTGCTTTTTTAATATTTCCCTTACGCCTGGGGCATATTTTCCCGGGTAGCCGCCAATATGTGTCATCATCACCTCTACTTCTTCCAGGTTAAAACGTAATATTTCCGGGTAACGTATACGGATATCCGCACCGTCGATATTACCGTAAACGGCCCTGAATGGTTTGAAGGCTTCCAGTTTATCTGCCAGCTCTACGTTGCCGATATCTCCGGCATGCCAGATTTCATCTACTTCTTCGAAGTATTTGAATACCTGTGGGTGCAGGTAACTATGGGTATCCGACATGAGTCCTATCTTTTTCAAGAGAGATTGTATTAATATTATTATTTTGGTAACTATATGTCAAAACACACTACACCTATCACTGCCTGCCTGTTGATCTGTTGTCCCGACAGGCCTGGTATTGTTGCCGGGGTGTCCCGGTTTCTTTACCAATCCGGTGCAAATATACTTGATGCGAGCCAACACAGCACTGATCCCAGGGAGGGTTTATTTTTCATGCGTATGGAGTTTCAGTTGGACGAGCTGGACAAAGCCAGGCTGGAAGCCACTTTCCAGGAGGACGTAGCTACGCCGCTGCATATGGAATGGAAGATAGATTATAGCGATCAGCGCAAACGCATGGCTATCCTTGTATCTGCCTATGATCACTGTTTGCTGGAATTATTATGGAGATGGAAAAGCGGGGAGTTGCCGGTAGAAATTCCGCTGGTGATCTCCAATCACACTAAACTGGAAAATGATTGCAGCGCCATGGGGATTCCATTTCACTATCTCCCGGTAAATCCTGATAATAAAGCAGCCCAGGAACAGGCGGCCATTCGCTTACTGGAAGAACATACAATTGATTTTACGGTACTGGCCAGGTACATGCAGATATTATCCCCGGAATTTGTAGGCAGGTATCCGCAACGGATTATCAACATCCATCATTCTTTTTTGCCTGCATTTGCCGGCGCGCGGCCTTACCTGAATGCCTATACGAGAGGTGTTAAACTGATTGGCGCAACCGCCCACTATGTAACCAATGAGCTGGACGAAGGCCCCATTATAGAACAGGATGTAGCCAGGGTAAGCCATAAACATACTGTGGAAGACCTGGTGATGCTGGGGCGGGATATTGAACGGCAGGTGCTGACCCGGGCAGTGAAGGCGCATGTGGAAAACCGGGTATTGCTACACGGCAATAAAACGATTGTATTTTAGCAGAAGGCTGAAGGCGCAAGGCAAAAAGCTATTATGGAGAACGACCAGAGCGATTGTTAATATTCGCCAAGATCAGTCTCCACAATAGCTTTTTGCCTTGCGCCTTCAGCCCTCTGCTTATTTACCCAGGAACTTAGCCAGTTTTTTCCCGGCTACCGCATACGACTCCGTGATGCGCATACCAGTATCGAAATCGAATCCCATCATACGGCCAGGGGCATTGTCTACGGATATTTTTGCCAGGGTTTTACCCTTGTTGGCGGTTTCCACGATAAGGACTTCCGCATCAATATAGGAGTTTTTGCGGGCCACGCCTACATTGAATCCCGGCTCAATGAAAGTGGTGTGAAAGATCAGGGTATACTTCGCATTGGGGAAGCTACCTGCCTTAATGTCTCCATTGTCATTAAACAGCTCATCAAACTTAGGCTCATAGCGGGAAGCCCGGTCGGCTACCCATGCTTTGGCCCAGGCGTCGCCTTTACCTGGCTCCTTCTTATTGTACTCAGCTGTTTTCTTCTGTACATAATCTTCCTCGCTGTCTTTACCAACAGACAGGTGATCATACGTAAATTCGACATTGAGTTCTTTCTGGTCTTTTAATACAGCCGGATCACCGTCTACCAGTTTAATCTTTTGTGCTGCCGCGGGAAGGCACAATACAGATAACAGCAATGCTGCTGCTACTTTGGGGACTAGTTGCATAACATAACAATTTTGGACAAAAATATTGAATTTCCCGGGATAGCGGCGGATTTTATGTTAACTTTAATAAGCATGTTACTTACCGCATTATATCAGTATTTACGTAAAGAGTGCGATACGGTGATATCGGCGTACGATACCCTGCAGCAAACGCCGGGCGATGCAGATGCCGTACACCGGCTCCGGGTGGGCGTAAAAAAGCTCCGGGCATTTTTCGCCCTTGCCAAACAATTGCCAGACTATTCTTTCGGTGCAGGAAAGCACCTCCACGCCGCAAGGTTGATACAATCTGTGGGCGGAGCCTCCAGGGATGCCCACCTGCAGGGAAAGCACCTGCGCCTGTACGAAAAGAAAGTTGCCTGGCGTTTTTCGTTTGCGCATTTATTGCTACAAAAGAAACATACCACTGCTATCGACCTGCTACAGGTCACCGTCAAACATACTTCATTGAAAAAGCTGAAAACCTTGCCTGAGCGCTTCAGCAAGGCCATGGAGGAAATGGATAAAACTGCCGCTACCGAGGCGCTCCGCCAATATCTCTACCAACAGCATCAGCAAATTGTTTTGCCGGTCGGTAGGGTACATCATGCGGAATGGCATGAGGTAAGAAAGCGTGTAAAGTCATTGTATTACCAGTTGACCATACTGACGGAAGTGTTGCCTACCACCTACACGGATACGTTGACCAAACATGCCGGCAAGGCGGGTGAATTGCTGGGGCAATGGCACGATACCAGCGAATTGTCGTTGTTTGTAGGTCATACCATTACCCAACTAAAGAAAGAGAAAGTAACATTGCCGGAAGCGGCACGCCAACTGCAGCTACGCTTAAGAGCTGATGTCAAAGCCCAGCTGTTGCAGTGTTCCAGGCAAATAAAAACGTTGATGGAAATCAGCTATTAACAGCTAAAAACTAAACTCTCCACAATAGGCCATTACTGTTTCAAAAATGAGGGCAGCCCCGAGCCTGGCTGTGCGGTTGTCGATATCCAGTGAAGGATTCAGTTCTGCAATATCAGCACCTGCTACCTTTCCACTTTGTAAGATTTTACGATAGCATTGCAGGAACAACCCTCCGGGTATAATACCATTATAGGCGGTAGCGCTCACGCCCGGTGCAAAAGGAGCGGCAAATACATCCAAACAGGTAGTGAGATACACTTTATCAACCTGGCTGAGAAAATGTTGAATGGCGGCAAACAGGGTGTCTTTATCATTCAGGTGGAAAGCGTCTGCGCTTACATAGGTAGCTTCCTCTTCTCCGGCGATATTGAACAGCTGCCGGGTATTACCCAGTTTTTGTATACCGAGGGCCAGGTAATGAAAAGGCGTTCCCGCCTGTTTGCAGTCCAGTGCGAGCTGCCAGAAGCCGGTGCCGGAGCTGGCGCCCTGTTCATCAGGAATTCGGATATCGAAATGTGCATCGAAGTTGATGAATCCTACCTGTTGCGGTGCTACAAACTGGCGTATACCACTGGCATGACCATACGTAATTTCATGTCCGCCACCCAGCAGTACCGGGAGGTAGCCGGCAAGCAGTATCGTTTGTACAGCTTCGCGAAGTACGGTTTGTGCATTTTCCAGTTCTCCGTTTACACATACAATATCTCCTGCATCCAGCAATATCGTTTGGGCGTTGAAGTGAACGGGGAAACCGGCGATGGCCTTGCGTAACGCCGTGGGCCCTTCTGCGGCGCCTACCCTGCCTTTGTTACGGCGAACACCTTCATCGCAGGCAAAGCCCAGCAGGGCAATGCCCTTCTGTCCGGATAGTAATGCGGGCAATGGTTCCTGCAGCAAGTCTGTTACTTTTATTACCTGGTGCCAGCGCAGCAAATCCGGTTCGGTGCCGTCGGTGCGGCCTGTCCAGGTATTTGCTGCAGTAGGCTGATAGCTTTCCTTTGTTATCATATTGATACTAGTTCTCCTTTTTTCCACACCATAACAGGTTTCATCTTACCCTGATAATAGAGGATATCTCTGTAATCAGCAGTAGGATAAGCCTGTAAGTCGGCTATATAGCCGGGTACCAGTTGACCGGCATTGCGTAACTGCAGGGCCGGGGCGGCTCTCAGGGTCAGTGCGGCCAGTACTTCTGCTGTAGACAATTTCTCTGCGGCGCTCATTACGGCAGCTTGCACGAGTAAGTCGCCCATTGGCGCTGATCCGGGGTTCCAGTCGCTGGCAATAGCAACGCAGGCGCCAGCATTCAGCAACTTACGGGCCGGCGCATAAGGCATGCCCAGTCCCAGCGAAGCACCAGGCAAAACTACAGCAACCGTATCAGAATTTGCCAGTAAAGCGATTTCTTTTTCTGTGCTGGCTTCGAGATGGTCGGCAGATAAGGCGCCGGCGTTAACGGCTACAGCAGCGCCGCCCGCACTGAATTGATCGGCATGCACGGTGGCCGCAAAGCCTTGCTGCAGGGCCTTTTGCAAAAAGGAGGCAGCCGCAGTAGCAGAAAAAGCTGTTTCTTCAATAAAAATATCCACACGCCGGGTCAGCTGTTCCTGTTTCAATAGGGGCAATAGTTCCTGTAGGATCCATTGCAGGTAAGCCTCTTCCGAATCGTTATAGTCGCGGGGCTTCATATGTGCGGCCAGGCAGGTGGGCACCAGCGTAGCGCTTGTATGCAGCGCTGCCTGCTGGATAGCCCGCAGCATTTTTAACTCACTTTCTTCGTTGAGGCCGTAACCACTTTTCACTTCAATGGTGGTAACACCTTCTTTTAAATGGCGATTAGCCCGGGCTACCGTATTCTCGGTAAGGGTAACGAGGTCGGCTATACGTGTTTTGGTGACCGAATCCCAGATACCGCCGCCGGCATGGGCTATTTCCAGGTAGCTTTTTCCGGCAATGCGCATAGCATAGTCGCGATTGCGGGTGCCGTCGTAACAGATATGGGTATGGCAATCGATAAATCCTGGCAGCAATACCATGGGCGTATCTATAAAAGCAATTTCACTGTCGGGGTACCGTTGCAGGAGCGACTTATAATCTGCTACCGCAACGATGTCACCGTTTTCCAACACCACGCCTCCTTTTTCTATCACCTTGAGCTGCTCATCCTGCAGGGCGCCCTTCAGCGACAAATCTGTCATGGGCAATATTTGGGTGAAAGGACCGAGTAATGTTTTCATGGTTTATTTTTTTGAGCATAAAGCATAAAGCCATTGGCGCGAATGATGAATGCGAATATAGTACCCATGGCTTTATGCTTTATGCTTCTCTAATAAATTTCAAACTTTCTTCCCCATTCCTGTGCCTTTTCATAGCCGGCGTCTGCATGGCGGTAAATGCCCAGTGCGGGATCATTGAACAGTACGCGGCTCAGGCAGGAGGCAGCGCGATCAGTACCATCGGCCAGTACTACCATTCCGGCATGCTGAGAATATCCCATGCCTACGCCACCACCGTGGTGGAAAGAAACCCAGGTGGCGCCTCCGCCGGTATTGGCCATGAGGTTGAGTAATGGCCAGTCGCTCACGGCATCGGACCCATCGAGCATCGCTTCGGTTTCTCGGTTGGGGGAAGCCACAGAGCCACAGTCGAGGTGATCGCGGCCAATTACAATGGGTGCTTTTACTTTCCCGTTTCTCACCAGCTCATTGAAAATGAGGCCGGCCTTTTCGCGTTCACCGAGGCCCAGCCAGCAAATGCGGGCGGGAAGGCCCTGGAAGGCTACCTTTTCCTGCGCTTGTTTCAACCAGTTGATCAGGTGGGTATTTTCAGGAAATGCTTCCATGAGTGCGCGATCGGTGGTATAAATATCTTCCGGGTCGCCGGAGAGGGCTACCCAGCGGAAAGGTCCTTTTCCTTCACAGAATAACGGACGGATATAAGCGGGCGTAAAGCCGGGGAAATTAAAGGCGTTGGGCTCTCCTCCTTCCCTGGCAAACTCGCGCAGGTTGTTACCGTAGTCGAAAGTAATGGCGCCTTTTTGCTGTAATTGCAGCATGAAGCCAACGTGTCGGGCCATGCTTTTCAGCGACAATTCGCGGTACCTGGCCGGATCCTGTTTACGGAGTTCCAATGCTGCTGCCAACGTCATACCATTGGGCACATAACCATTCAGCGGGTCATGGGCGGAAGTTTGGTCGGTGAGGATATCTGGAATGATATTGTCTTTCAGCATTCTTTCCAGCATATCCCCGGCATCGCTTACCAGGCCAATGGAGAGCGCCTGTCCTTTCGCCTGGGCATCCTTAGCCCATTGGATGGCTTCTTCATAAGAATACGTCATGCGATCGATATAACGGGTATCCAGTCTTTTCTGGATACGGGTAGGATCGATGTCGGCACCGATGAATACAGCGCCCGCCATGGTAGCGGCCAGGGGCTGAGCGCCGCCCATACCGCCAATACCGGCAGTTACCAGCAGTTTGCCGGAAAGGTTGCCGTTAAAATGCTGACGGCCGCATTCCATAAAGGTTTCATAGGTACCTTGTAAGATGCCCTGTGTACCAATATAGATCCAGCTACCGGCGGTCATTTGCCCGTACATCATCAGGCCTTTGGCTCTTAATTCGTTGAAATGCTCCCAGGTAGCCCATTTGGGAACCAGGTTGCTGTTGGCCAGCATTACGCGCGGGGCCTGGGGATGGGTGCGTACAATACCCACTGGTTTCCCCGACTGCACCAGCAGGGAGTGGTGGTCGTCCAGTACCAGCAGTGATTCAATAATTTTTTGCAGGGCTTCGCGGTTGCGGGCGGCTTGGCCTATACCACCGTATACTACCAGTTCATCGGGGTTTTCGGCTACTTCGGCATCCAGGTTATTGAGTAACATGCGCAGCGGCGCTTCTGTTTGCCAGGATCTGGCATGCAGCTGGGTACCGCGGGGCGCCTTGTAATGCGGGTGGGCTGCGTAGGTTTTAATAAAGTCCAAACTGGTCATTGTAAACTCCGTTTAAGTTAAGTTGATGACTGGCGGCGGCTTCATTGGCTACGCGTACCAGCGATTGATTGGTGATGATATGATGGAGGGCGGCAATATCGTTGGCGAAGATGCGGTCCTTAGCGGCAAACGTTACCTGTTCACGGGTATAGCGATGCACGGCTTCCAGCACAGGGCCTGATTTCAGCGGCCGGCGGAAATCCACCGCCTGTGCGGCATACAGTAATTCTATGGCCAGTATGTATTCCAGGTTGTCGATCACCTGGTTCAGTTTTCGCCCGCTGATAGACCCCATGGATACGTGATCTTCCTGGCCGAGGGAGGTAGGTACGCTATCGGCGCTGGCAGGGAAACAAAGTGTTTTATTTTCTGTTACCAGGGCGGCGGTAGTGTATTGTGGAATCATGAAACCGGAGTTAAGCCCGGCATCCTGGATCAGGAGCTTAGGCAGACCATATCTTCCTTCGATCATCATATAACAGCGCCGGTCGGAAATATTGCCCAGCTCCGCAGCCGCTACTGTGGCGTAATCCAGGGGAAGAGCCATGGGCTGTCCGTGGAAGTTGCCACCGCTGATAGTATCTTCCGCGCTGAAGATAATCGGGTTATCGGTAACGGCATTCAGCTCTATGGTAGTAAGTTCGAGCAGGTGCAGCCAGGCGGTGCGGGACGCACCATGTACCTGTGGCATACAACGCAGGGAGTATGGGTCTTGTACGCGGCCACAATCCACATGTGATGACATGATTTCTGAATGGTCGAGCAATGTTTTCAGACGGTGCGCTACCAGCTGGTTGCCGGGGAAAGGACGGATGGCGTGTAAGCGGGAATCGAAAGGTTTGGCGGTGCCCATGAGTCCTTCGAGGGAAAGGGCGCCGATGATATCGGCTGCTTCCAGCGCGTTGTGGAGGCGCTGCACGGCTTTTACAGCAAACGACAGGATGAACTGTGTACCATTGATCAGTGCCAGTCCTTCTTTGGGCCCCAGTACAATGGGTTGTATACCTTCCTGTTGCATCATGGCGGCGGTATCGGTTTTCTGTCCTTTGTACCATACGAGGCCAAGGCCGATCAACGGAAGGAAGAGGTGCGACAATGGCGCCAGGTCGCCGGAGGCGCCCACAGAGCCTTTTTCAGGCACCAGCGGTGTTACCTGGTGGTCAATATGCCAGATGATCCGTTCCAGGGTAGACAATGCTATACCTGAAAAGCCCTGTGCCAATGCATGCACTTTAGTGATCAGCATGATGCGGGCCACTTCTTCCGGGATAGGATTTCCTACGCCTACACTATGGCTTTGCAGGATGTTGTACTGCAGGGCGCGGGTATCTTCTTCAGATATTTTGGTATCACAGAGCGGGCCGAAGCCGGTGTTGATACCATATACCGTGGTATGTTGGGCCACGATGGTTTGCACATACCCGAAGCTGGTTTGTACACGGTTGATGACTTCCGGTATCAGTATTCCCTTCACTTTGCCGGCCGCAATGTCAATGGCGGTGGCAACGGTGAGCTGGTCAATACCATACTTAAAAATGTCACTCATATTAGGAAGATTTTTCTGGTGTATGATGTATTAAAGTTGTTGTTTAATCCTTTCTGACAACGGTTTTTGCTGCACGGCCTGTTCAATTTGTGCGATGGCTGCCAGTACCTGCTGGCTTTGTTTGTTTTCCATGGCCAGTTCATTCATAGCGCTGGTAATGGCTTCCCAGATGGGTTGTATCTGGTGCAGCAGTTCCTCTCCTTTCTTAGAGAAGGCTACCAGCTGCCGGCGTCCATCCTCTTTGCAGGGGGTAGTTTTCAGCAGTCCTTTCTTTTTCAGGTTAGTGACCATCTGGCTAACGGCGGAATGGGATATTTCCAACTGTTCGGAGATATCGATCATGGGGATGGACTGTTGTTTCGACAACAGGTAAAATACGGGGAACCAGCTGGCGTCGAAGGCAATGCCTGCCTGTTCATATACTTTGTTTACTTCCATGAGGAAGTATTCACTCAACCGGCGAAGGCGGCTGCCAAAGACGAGATAGCCTAGTGATGGATAGAATGACATATCTTATTATTTACATAAGCGCTTATACAATTCAATTTATATAAGCACTTATACAATATTACAAAAGAAATATGGAAAAAGCAAAAAGCGGAAGGCAGAAAGCAAAAAGCTATTCTAGCGGACGATTACAGCGGATATTTATCCGCGCAGATCTTCGCTGCAATAGCTTTTTGCTTTCTGCCTTCCGCTTTCAGCGCTGATTATTTAGTTTTTTGTTTCTTTTTCACATCGAACCAAAGCGGGGAGGTATCGGTGATATCGCCGTTATAGTTAATAAAAAGTTCTTCTCCTTTTTTGATTTCACGGAGGGTGATGATGCTCATGGTTTCTTCAGAAAAATCCATTTCATACTCACAGTTAGGGTGGTAGTCGTGGTTATAGATGGAGCAAAAGCCCAGTGCCACGCAGGATTTGGTTTCTTTCGGTCCCCAGAGAAAAATATAATTATGGAGCCTGGTCTGGTCCACAATGTCGGTATCGCTGTTAGAGAGAACAAGTACGGGGGATGTTTCTATTCTTGTTCCAGCCGGAATATTTTCGGTAGTATATACTCCTCTGCCTCTGCCCTTCGATTTGTCAATGTACAAGTACGGCTTTATCATAGCGCTATTTCAGATAATAAGAAGACGTAAAGTAAAGTTAAACGAAGAAGTTATCAAAATCATGTTGAAAAAATTTAGGTTTGCGGCCCGGAAAATATTTTTTTTGCCTTTCATGAACCTGTATTATGATCAATTATAACCCAAAAGAATGGTTTACGTTTATTTTCCGTATCCACAAAGCGGATACGGTGAGAAAGCTGTTTCCCATGTTTATTGCCCTGGCTGTTTACGCCACCATCATTGCCTGGCTGGAGTTGTCGGTATGGAAATTATCGGCCAACAGCGAGGTGAAGAACATATCCCTCATGCACGGTTTGCTGGGTTTTGTGATTTCGTTGCTGCTGGTATTCCGCACCAATACGGCATACGACCGGTGGTGGGAAGGCAGGCGGCAATGGGGGGCGCTCGTCAATTCCAGCCGTAACCTGGCCATGAAGCTGCAGGCCGTATTACCGGCAGGTAATATTGAAGCCCGGCAGTTTTATAAAGTAATGATTCCCAATTTTGCCTACAGCCTCAAGAACCATTTGCGCAAAAGCTATATAGCCGCCGAAATGGAAGCCCTGCCCGGCCAGGAGGCATTTGCTGCAGATGCCTCCAAACATGTCCCTAATCAGCTGGCCTTACAAATCACCAGCAAAACCATGGAGCTATACCGCAGTGGCGACATTAGCGGCGATCAGCTGATTGTGATCAACAGCGAGTTACAGAACTTCACAGATGTATGCGGCGCCTGCGAGCGGATCAGGAATACCCCCATCCCCTTTTCCTACAGTGCATTTATTAAAAAGTTTATATTCTTCTACGTGATGTCCATGCCATTTGGATATGTATTCAGCCTGGGCTACCTGATTGTGCCCATGATTGTATTCGTATTCTTTGTATTGGCCAGCCTGGAGCTGATCGCAGAAGAAATTGAGGATCCGTTTGGCTGGGATGCCAACGACCTGCCCCTGGATACCATTTGCGGCAATATCCGGCTGCATGTATCAGAATTATTATAACGACTGTCCCGGCAGCGTGCTATTTTAACTTATTTTCGCAGATAGAGGCAATTTGTACATGGAAAATGAAGCTTTACTGGAAAAATTCCAGACACTGACAGATGAAAAGAATTACCGCGAGCTGTCAGTATACCTGGATGATCAGCTGATAACGGATATAGCCGAACTGATTCACGAAGATCCGGATGAAGCCGATGTGATTATCAATAACCTGTCGATCAGCAGAGCGGCAGCGGCTTTCCGCATCCTGGATTTTCCCTTGCAGGAAGACGTGATCCGGACTTTATCGGCCGCCAAGATCGCGGAGTTGATGAATGAGCTGCCAGCGGATGACCGCACCGCTTTCCTGGAAGA
The DNA here is from genome assembly GCF_012726295.1 of Chitinophaga sp. Ak27. Taxonomy (GTDB): domain Bacteria; phylum Bacteroidota; class Bacteroidia; order Chitinophagales; family Chitinophagaceae; genus Chitinophaga. The sequence continues at coordinate 1,865,011 of NZ_JABAOB010000001.1, forward strand.
ATTGCCTAGCGAGGCGGTAAAAGAACTAATTAAATTACTCGATCCCGAAGAAAGACGTATCACCTTGTCGCTGCTGGGCTACAAGGAAAACAGCGTAGGCCGTATCATGACGCCCGACTACATTGCCGTGAGGGAAGAGTGGACGGTAAAGCGTGTACTGGATTATATCCGGGAATATGGAAAAGACAGTGAAACGATCGATGTAATATATGTGATCGATGAAAAAGGCCATCTGCTGGATGACTTCCGGATACGGGAATTCCTGCTGGTATCTACTGATACAGTGGTACATACCCTGATGGACGACCGGTTTGTATCCCTGCATGCCAACGATGACCAGGAAGAAGCCATCCAGGTATTCCGGATGGAAAACCGGGTAGCCTTACCCGTAGTAGACGACCAGGGCATCCTGTTGGGCATTGTGACCATCGATGATATGTTGTGGATCGCCAACGAAGAACATACAGAAGATATTCAAAAGATTGGTGGTACCGAGGCCCTGGATGAGCCTTATCTCGATATGCCCTTGCTGAAGCTGGTAAAAAAGCGTGTAGGCTGGCTGGTAGTATTATTTATCGGGGAGATGCTGACCGCTACCGCCATGGGATTTTTTGAAGACGAAATAGCCAAAGCGGTAGTGCTGGCACTGTTTGTACCCCTCATTATTTCCAGCGGGGGTAACAGCGGTTCCCAGGCTTCTACCCTGATTATACAGGCCATGGCCCTGGGTGAAATTACCGTAACCGACTGGTGGCGGGTGATGCGCCGGGAAATTCTCTCTGGCCTGCTACTGGGTGGCGTATTAGGCTGTATTGGTTTTATACGTATCCTGCTATGGAATACCCTGTTCCATACCTATGGCGCTCACACGGTGCTGATTGGCGCTACAGTGGGCATTTCGCTGGTAGGCGTAGTATTATGGGGTACCCTTTCCGGATCAATGTTACCATTGGTACTTAAAAAATGCGGGGCCGACCCGGCTACCTCCTCTGCCCCGTTTGTAGCTACCCTGGTAGACGTAACGGGATTACTGATTTACTTCTCCGTGGCTTATACCCTGATGAGGGGAATATTGTTATAAGGTAAAAGCCTCCGGCTTTTACCTTACGGCTTTCAACTCCTTATCAGAAGCTGATCTCTTTCAGCGTTGTTTCTGCCTTACTCTTTCTGACTATAAATAATTTATCGTATTCCGTATCCCGGATAGAATCCCTGGCGGGACTCACTTTCAGGCTTCGCAGCAGTGGGATGATTGTGTGTGCATGCCCTACCACCAGGATACGTTTGCCCCAGTCTTCATGCCGCGTTACCTGGTAAATAAAAGACTCCCCGCTGGTATCTGCCTGGTAAAAGCAGGTGTCGAGATGCAACCGCATACGCAGGCTGTCGGCCGTGGCCACCGCTCTTTTATAGGGCGTGGTATAAATTTTATTCAGCGCCGAATCCTTTAACAGTCTATATAAGGCTCCTGCCCGGGCGTTGCCGGTAGCGGTGAGTACGGAATCCGGACCCGGGCATTCCTCTCCATGCCGTACAATATAAAAAGTGCCGGTTAAAAAAGTGGTGTCTTCCGCTACCGGTATGGGCTGCCGCACCGGTTGTTTGGGCTGACAGGCTATCAGCAGCAAGAGGGAAAGCAATATTGGCATTGTGCGCATAAAGCGGATTTAAAACAGATGACCGCAGTACGTCCATCCAAAACTTATGTCAATTTATGATTAAACTGTTACATTTATTCCCCAACAAATTAATGAACCACTATGAGATATTGGGTAATACCCGCCATTATTTTTTTATCAGCCAACAGCACCTTTGCCCAGCAAGCCGGGCCGCTTACGGTAGAAAAGATTATGCGAGATCCGAAATGGATAGGCACTTCTCCTGATCATGTTTTTTGGGGTACTGACAACCAAACCGTGTACTTCGACTGGAACCCGGATAAACAGCTGAGCGACTCCCTGTACTACGCCAGTACAAAGAACAACACGCCCCGTAAAACCGATGCTGCCGAAAGAGCCCTCATCAAGGCCAGGGCCTCCGGCGCCTATAACACGGATAAAACTTTACTGGCCTATAGCTACCAGGGAGATATTTATTTACTGGAGATAAAAACAGGGAAACTGACCCGTATTACCAGTACTGTCGCCACGGAAACCAGCCCTGTGTTTAGTTTTGGCGGTAAACAGATAGTATTCCAGCAAAACAACGACCTATTTGCGTGGGACCGTACCAGCGGGTTGATCAGCCAGTTGACCAGCTTTGATAACGGCAGCAAACCTGTGGATAGCGACGAGCGTAAAGCGGGCAACATGGAAGAACAAACGCTGAAAGCCCAGCAACTGGCGCTGATGCAGGTTGTACGCGACCGTAAGGCTAAGAAAGACGCCACCACCGCCTTCAATAAAGCACATGAGCCGGCAGCGCTGCGCCGCCTGTACCTGCAAAACAAATCCCTTTATAACATCGGTATCAGTCCCGATGGGCGATTCATTACCTATACCTTGTATACAGCGCCTTCCGGTGTACGTAATACTATTGTTCCTGAATTCGTGACGGCCAGCGGTTATACCACCGATATCCCCGCACGCGATAAAGTAGGGTCGCCCCAGGGTAGCTATGAAAGCTATGTATACGACCGGCAACGTGATACCGTACTGCCGGTTAAAACTAGCGACCTGCCGGGGATAAAAGATCAGCCGGATTACGTAAAAGACTATACGAAAAAGGATACGCCCGTAGTCAGGGACGTGCAGGTGAACGGCCCCTGGTGGTCTGACCAGGGCACGCATGCCCTTGCGGAAGTGCGTTCGCAGGACAATAAGGACCGCTGGATGGTATTGCTGGATGCGGCAACAGGTACCTTAAAAACATTGAACCGGCAGCGGGATGAGGCCTGGATTGGCGGTCCGGGTATCGACTGGGGCAATGGCAACATTGGGTGGATAGATGAAAATACCGCGTGGTTCCAGTCGGAGGCCACCGGCTATTCCCACCTGTACACGGTAAACGTGAACAACGGCGGGGTGAAACAGCTGACCAGCGGTCAATACGAGATACAGGACGTGCAGCTATCGCCCGATAAAAAGTATTTCTATCTCACCACCAACGAAGTACATCCGGGAGAAAAACAGTTTTACCGCATGCCTGTCCAGGGAGGAAGGGCTGAAAGAATTACCACGCAGCCCGGCGCCAATGAAGTGCAGGTATCTCCGGATGGCAAGTGGTTAGCATTTCGTTATTCTTATTCCAACAAGCCCTGGGAGCTATACCTGCAGCCTAACAACCCGGGTAGTCAGCCGGTACAGGTAACCCGGCTGGGACAATCGGATGAGTTCAAATCCTATCCCTGGCGCGACCCGCAGGTGATCACTTTTATGGCCCGCGATCAACAACCCGTGTATGCCCGCCTGTATACACCCGATCCTGCCAAAAACAATGGGGCGGCCGTAATATTTGTACATGGCGCAGGCTACCTGCAAAATGCGCACAAATGGTGGAGCAGCTATTTCAGGGAATATATGTTTCACAACCTGCTTACCGATAAAGGATATACGGTGCTGGACATGGACTATCGTGGCAGCGCGGGTTACGGACGCAACTGGCGTACTGGTATTTACCGGCATATGGGTGGCAAAGACCTGGACGACGAAGTAGATGGCGCTAAATATCTGGCAGAAAAATTGCAGGTCGATGCGCGGCGTATCGGGATTTATGGAGGCAGCTATGGTGGCTTTATGACACTCATGGCCATGTTTACCCAACCCGGCACCTTTGCAGCCGGTGCGGCTTTGCGCTCTGTTACCGACTGGGCGCATTATAACCACGGTTATACCAGCAATATATTGAATGAGCCATTTACAGACAGTATTGCGTATCGCCGTTCCTCTCCTATTTATTTCGCAGAGGGGTTGCAGGGTAAACTGCTGATGTGTCATGGTATGATAGATACCAACGTGCATTTCCAGGATATCGTGCGTTTATCGCAACGATTGATAGAATTAGGTAAGAATAACTGGGAGCTGGCGGTATATCCGGTAGAAGATCACGGATTTATTACGCCCAGCAGCTGGACAGATGAATATAAAAGAATACTTTTGTTGTTTGAGAGTACGCTCTTAAAACCGTAAAGGCATTTTAATTTTTTTTATTTAGTTATCTCGGTAAAAAAAATTTAGCAAGGGAATACAGTGAATGATATGGACGAATGTTAAGGAATCTTAATTTTCTCCTGCAGGTTCACTGTATTCCCTTTTTCATTTTACTTTAGGACCATCGTAGAATGCACGCAGACCATATCTTTAACTTAAACAATATTCACATTTCCTGATGTGATTTTAACAATTAATGCGATATTGCAATGATAAACCTTAGCACAAATCCAAAAACCTTATGTGTGGAATAGTAGCTTATATCGGGCAGCGAGAAGCCTACCCGGTAGTATTAAAAGGCCTCAAAAGACTGGAATACCGTGGCTATGACAGCGCGGGTGTAGCCCTTATTAACGACGGGCTGCAGGTATACAAAAGAAAAGATAAAGTTGCCGCGCTCGAAGAATTCGTGGCAGGTAAAGATATGCGCAGTCATATCGCCATCGGGCATACCCGTTGGGCTACCCACGGAGAGCCCTGCGACCGGAATGCTCACCCGCACTTATCCGGCGACGGTAAACTGGCCATGATCCACAATGGCATCATCGAAAACTATGTGCAGTTAAAACAGGAACTGATTAAACAGGGACATACGTTTCACAGCGATACCGACACTGAAGTTTTGCTTCACTTCATTGAAGAGATCAAAAAACAAAACCAGTGTTCACTCGAAGAAGCCCTACGCATTGCTTTAAAAAGGGTGGTAGGTGCTTATGTGATCGTATTGATCGATGAAGATAACCCGGATACCCTGATTGCCGCCCGTAAGGGAAGCCCGCTGGTTATTGGCGTGGGTAAAGGAGAACATTTCCTGGCATCTGATGCTTCTCCCATTATCGAGTATACGAAAGAAGTAGTATATGTGAATGACTACGAAATAGCGATCATCAAAGCCGATGAGCTGATCCTGAAAAATATTTCCAATGAAAGGCAAACACCTTACATACAGCAGCTGGACATAGAGCTGGCCGCTATTGAAAAAGGTGGTTATGATCATTTCATGCTGAAAGAAATATTTGAACAGCCGCAAACGATCTTCGATAGTTTACGCGGACGCCTGGATGCCAAAAACGGTACGCTCACCATGGGAGGTATGCGCGAGTATGCCGATGTGCTCAGCAATGCCAAACGTATTATCATCGTGGCCTGCGGTACCTCCTGGCACGCCGGGCTGGTAGCGGAGTATATGATTGAAGAGTTGTGCCGTATCCCGGTGGAAGTAGAATACGCATCTGAGTTCCGTTACCGCAACCCGGTAGTGGGTGAAGGCGATGTAATCATTGCTGTATCACAATCCGGCGAAACTGCTGATACCCTGGTAGCTATAGAAAGCGCCAAAGAAAAAGGTGCTATCATCCTGGGCGTATGTAACGTGGTAGGTTCTTCCATCGCCCGTTTATCACATGCCGGCGCCTATACGCATGCAGGCCCTGAAATTGGCGTAGCCAGCACCAAAGCCTTTACTGCCCAGCTGGCCGTACTTTGCCTGGTAGGCCTGAAACTGGCGGCAGACAAAGGCACCATCACCCCTCAACGTTTTCAACACCTGCTGGACGAACTGGACCAGGTACCAGAAAAAGTAGCCGTGGCGCTGAAACTGGACGACCAGGTAAAAAAGATAGCAGATAAATATAAAGATGCCCGCGACTTCCTTTACCTGGGCCGCGGATACAATTTCCCGGTAGCCCTGGAAGGCGCCCTGAAACTGAAAGAAATTTCTTATATCCACGCAGAAGGATACCCGGCGGCAGAAATGAAGCATGGTCCTATTGCCCTGGTAGATGAACACCTGCCGGTAGTCATAGTGGCTACTAAAGACAGTTACTATGAAAAAGTAGTGTCGAACATCCAGGAAATAAAAGCACGCAAAGGTAAAGTCATTGCCGTAGTTACCGAAGGTGACCAAACCATTCCGCCTATGGCAGACGATGTGATCTTTGTGCCTGCTGCCGATGAAATGGTAGCTCCTATCATTTCTGTTATACCATTACAATTACTGGCTTATCATATAGGCGTATTAAAGGGACTGGACGTTGATAAACCCAGAAACCTTGCGAAATCCGTGACAGTAGAATAACTGCTGCTGATCATTGCTGGCCGCCTTCCAACATATCCGTTTTCATCAGGTATGTTGGAAGCGGACAGTCAATGGCCTCCAGCTCTTAAAAGTTATATCCATGAATAACATCCAGAAAAGACCCCTTTCCGAACTGGGGTATAATTTTATTGAAACCACGTTACCAAAAGGCAAAGACGAATATTATTTACGTAACGAGCAATGGAGCCGGAAAGACCAGTACCGTAAGCTGACCGCTTATGAAGTAGAAGCACTGGTACGTAATGACAACACTTCAGACGACTGGAACATCATATTTGTATCCGATGAATTTAACCCGCAACTGGTACAACACTGCCATTTCTTTGGCATGGTACGTATCGGTAAACTGGAGCCTTACTACCTGGAGTTTCATAACCTGCGTATGCCGGTAGGACTGTACAACAGCACCATCTGCGCCTGCGATTTCGGGGATAACGTAGTAGTACATAACGTGAACTATTTGTCGCATTATATACTCGGCAACGAAGTCATCGTAGCCAATGTAAATGAAATGGCTACCACCGACTATGCCAAATTCGGGAATGGTATTGTGAAAGAAGGGGAAAATGAAAATGGCCGCATCTGGATGGAGCTTTGCAACGAAAATGGTGGAAGAAGCGTAATGCCCTTTGATGGCATGCTGCCCGGAGATGCTTATCTGTGGACCCGCTACCGCGATGATGACACCTTGCAACAGCAGTTTAAAAACTTTACCGAAAAACAATTCGATAAGAGACGTGGGTATTATGGCATGGTTGGAGATCGTACCGTGATCAAGAATTGTAAGATGATCAAAGATGTAACCATTGGTACGGATGCCTATCTGAAGGGAGCCAACAAGTTAAAAAACCTTACTATCAACAGCAGCGCCGACGCCTCTTCCCAGATAGGAGAAGGCTGCGAAATGGTAAACGGTGTGGTTGGCTACGGATGCCGCGTATTCTACGGCGTTAAAGCCGTTCGCTTTGTGATGGCCTCGCATTCCCAGCTCAAGTATGGTGCACGACTGATCAACTCGTACCTGGGCAACAATGCCACCATTTCCTGCTGCGAAGTATTGAACTCATTAATTTTCCCGGCACATGAACAACATCATAATAACTCGTTCCTTTGCGCTGCGCTGATCATGGGGCAGAGCAATATGGCGGCCGGCGCCACCATTGGTTCCAATCACAACTCCCGCGGTGCTGACGGCGAAATCATTGCCGGCCGGGGATTCTGGCCGGGTCTCTGTGTGAGCCTGAAACACAACTCTAAATTTGCCACCTTCACACTGATCTCCAAAGGCAACTATATGTCTGAACTGAATATCCCTATTCCGTTCAGTCTCGTGGTAAATGATGAACATGATAACCGGCTCAAGGTAATCCCCGGTTATTGGTTTCTTCATAATATGTATGCCATTGCCCGCAATTCCTGGAAGTATGTAGACCGCGACAAACGTACCGATAAAGTGCAGCTCATTGAATACGATTACCTGGCGCCCGACTCTGTAGAAGAAATGTTCCAGGCGTTGGCCATCATGGAAATAGCTACGGGGAAAGCGTGGTATGCCCTTTCGGAAAATACACCCAAAAAGGAACTAACGGAAAAGGATCTACGTAAAAAAGGGAAAGAGTTGTTGCTGCATCACCAGGAAGAAGTATCCAGGCTGCATATCCTCACTACCGGCTTTGAGAACAGTTCCCGCGAAGTACAGCTGCTCAAGGTACACCGGGCTTACCCGGTATTCCGGGAAATGATTGTACTCTACGGTATCAAAAATATCCTGGCCGCCAACAAGCCGTCCTTCCTGGCTTTACAGGCAGTTGCCAAAACCGCGAAACGGGGCGACTGGCTAAATATCGGTGGACAATTGATGAAAGCAGATACCGTGACCTTGCTCAAATCGAAGATCAAGAAGAATAAAATCAGCAGCTGGCCGCAGCTACATGCCGCTTATGAAGAAATAGGCAGCGACTATGCCGCCGATAAACTGCAGCATGCTATCGCCGCCCTGTTGGACATTAAAGAAGTATCACTGAAAGATTTAACACCCGCCCTGCTGGCAGAGTGGATGAATGAAACCACCCGCACTATGGAGTGGATTACGATACAGATAAAACGCTCCCGCGAAAAGGATTACAAAAATCCTTTCCGTCAACTGGCCTACGAAAGTGAAAAAGAAATGAATGCAGTAGTAGGCAGCCTGGAAAATAATAGCTTCATTAATCAAACTATTACCGACCTTGAGTCCTATAAAGAAAAAGTACATCAAATTATAGGAGAATGGGAACTGTAGAAAAAAAACGCTGCGGCTGGGCAGGTAAAGACAAGCTTTACCAGGACTACCACGACCAGGAATGGGGCACGCCTAATCATGACGACACCCACCTGTTTGAAATGCTTTGCCTGGAAGGGGCCCAGGCAGGGCTTAGCTGGTACACCGTGCTCACCAAAAGAGAAAACTACCGCAAAGCATTCAGTAACTGGGATGCTAAAAAAATAGCGAAGTACGACGAAAAAAAGGTGGAGCAACTCATGCTTAATGAGGGCATCATCCGCAATCGCCTTAAAATAAACTCCGTTATTGGCAATGCAAAAGCTTTTCTTGCCATTCAAAAAGAATTCGGCAGTTTTGACCAGTATATCTGGTCATTTGTCAACCACCAGCCTATTCACAACCACTTTAAAACCATGGGGGAAGTGCCTGCCAAAACAGCCATCTCCGATGCCATGAGCAAGGACCTGCTGAAGCGGGGTTTTAAATTTGTGGGATCTACCATTTGTTATGCGTATATGCAGGCTGTAGGGATGGTGGATGATCATGTGGCTGATTGCTGGAGGAGCGGTAAAGGAAAAAAGTAAATATGCGAAAAATACAGTAAGCGCCTTCATTTCATGGGGGCGCTTTTTTATTACCCTAACTAATTAATCAATACCTCACTCAATTCCTTATTACTCAAAAACGAATAATCTGTCAGCGTATTCAGGAAAAAGTAAAGCTGCCTTTTTTCCCGGTCGGAAAGCGGGATACCTGATTTCACCAGGGGATCGGTGGTGGGAGTTACTTTTATACCATGGTCGTAGAAGTCAAATACCTGGAAAATATCGAAGAAACGGCCATCGTGCATATAAGGGGCGCTTTTGAGAATATTACGCAGGGAAGGCACCTTAAAACGAAGATTATCGTCGGTGTTGCCGGTGATTTTCATACGTCCTACATCGTTTAGGGCGGCCAGATAGGGAAGCCCGTTGCTGCGATAGGTTAGATCCGTAAACAGCGGTTCTTTATGACAAGCAGCGCATTTTTCCCGGAATACGCTATAGCCAGCCTTTTCCTCATCTGAGAAGCTGGCCCCCGGTAAGTGTAGCATAACACTATCGTATTTGGAATTGGCAGATACCATGGTGGCAATAAACTGTGTAAATGCCTTAAACATACGCTCACTGGTAATTTCGGGAGAACCGAAGGCAGCTTTAAACATTTTACGATACTGGGGATCTGCCTGCATTTTCTGCAAGAGCTCTTTCAGGTCCATGGCCATTTCATTACGATCGGTGAGCGGCGTAAGCGGCTGTATTTCGAGGTGATTCACGCCGCCATCCCACATAAAAGCTTTTTGCCAGATCATGTTGAACAGCGTGGGTACGGAACGCATGCCCTGCTGACCGGCCACCCCATGTGCCAGCGCATGATCAAAATGTCCGAATGCTGCAAATTGCTGATGGCAAAAGCCGCAGGATACGGTGCTGTCTTTCGACAGGCGGTAATCATAAAACATAAAGCGGCCCAGCGCTACGCCGGGCTTGGTAAGCGGATTGCGGGAGAAGTCATATGCCGGCCGGGGAAAGTGGGATGGCAGCTGCAAAAAATAAGGCGCAGGGTCGCCACGGCGAGATTTTTGGGCACCCGCCTGTACCAGCGCCAGCCAGGCACAAAACACTGCTATGATATATATCGCTTTATACTTCATGTATGCTGTTAGTCGGATATACCGGTTACCCGGAACATATGTTGGTAATTACTGGCTACCTTACGTGCATTCACGCCGGGCGCCATGATGACCGCTACCTGTTTAAAGCTCACGGTATCTGGCAAAAACCATTTGGCTACGTCAGCACTGAGCTGCACCTGTGGTTGTTTTCCAGTGGTTATGGATAATGGCTGAGGAAAGGTAAGCACCACATATTTCAATACCTGGTTGGCGGCTTTATAACCACCGGTATGAAACAGGAATTCCTGCGTGGGAGACGTTATTACCGGGGAATGCCCTTCTATCTGCGCCATAATATACCCGCTGTTCCAGGTCCAGAACATGCCCGATTCTACTGCCAGTGCCCCGGATTGTGCACCGCTTACATTGCGGATACTGTCCACTCCAATAAGAAAACGAATGCTCTTATATTGCCCGGCGGGTATGTTATCTAACCGTATTATTTTAGAACTGTCGATAGCATCATCTACCAGGAAATAAGATAGAGGCAAAATACTTCTTTTACCATCTACGGTTTCCAGGGAAAAATTGCTAAGGAAATAACGGAAACGGCTAATCGTAAAAGGCTCGCCGGAGGAATTGGTATAAGTTACCTGGTTTCTTACCAGTGGCTGTGCTCCCATGATATGCGTGATATGCAGCTGCAGTGATGAGTCACCGTGGCCGGGAGCGCCGGCAAACAGGATGGTTACCAGCAGAAACCAGCCAGCATAGGCAAAAAAAATCCGCAAAATCATGTATCCTCTTTTACAGGAAGTTACATGATTTTGCGGATTATATATAAAAAAGAAATAACTGGTTATACTCTCTTATACCCTTTCCAACCGTATAAGAACACGATGAAAAAGCATACAGTAGGAATGCCGTAGGAAATAGCCAGTGATTGCCATTCGGTAACAATACCCATTACATAAGGCACAGAAGCACCTCCCACGATAGACATTACCTGGAAGGAAGCACCCCGCTTGGTATTTTTTCCCAGGTCTTTTACACCCAACGCAAAAATGGTCGGGAACATGATGGACATGAAGAAGAACACGGCGATCAACGCATACACAGAAGGCGCCCCATTACCCGTCATCACAAAAGCGCATAAACACATATTGATAAACGCATAAATAGCGAGTAACTGGTTAGGTGCAACCTTGCGCATTAACGCCGTACCCACAAAGCGGCCTCCCATAAATAAAGCCATGCCTACGGACAGCAGGTAAGACGCATTTTCGGTGGAAATGCCATGCCAGTAAGCAGTAACGTAATTGATAAAAAGCGCCCCCACTCCTACCTGTGCCGCCACATAAAAAAACTGGGCTACTACGCCAAGTACAAAGTGACGGTGGGCAAAAAGCGGGCGGGTATCTTCCATTACTTCCTTTCCCTCTTGCTCCGCTTCTTTAATTTCGGGCAGTGGCGTTCTGTAAAAGAATCCTGCAATCAATAATACCACCACGCCAATAGCGATATAGGTCAGTTTTACTGTAGTCAGGTCATTACTGCCACTACCAAAAAACAATTTGGCGCCGATGATAGGCCCCAGGAAAGATCCCAGTCCATTAAAACACTGCGATAAATTAAGTCGCTGCTCTGAGGTTTCTTTAGCCCCCAATACCGTTACATATGGATTGGCAGCGGTTTCAAGGCAAGCTAATCCACAAGCCAGGATAAATAATGCCGCCAGGAAAAAATCAAAATTGAGTGCATTGGCAGCCGGATAAAACAGGAAAGCACCAATGGCGTATAACATCAGCCCCAGGATAATACCTTTCTTATATCCGAACTTATTCATAAACATCCCTGCTGGCAGTGCCATCAGGAAATAAGCACCAAAATAAGCTCCCTGTAATAAGGTAGAACGTTTGGTGGTAATATTCAATACTTCCTGGAAATGCTTATTCAACACATCTAACAGACCATAAGCCAGTCCCCACAGGAAAAACAGGCTAGTCACTAAAATAAACGGGAACAGGTAGCTACCCGGCTTTGCACCGGTATCCTTGGTACTGGTATAGGTGGAATTACTTACTGCGCCTCCGGCCATAACGAAGAATTTAATGTTTCAGATAAAATGTATAAATGTTAACGGTTGCTGCTCTTGTTCCTTAGCTGATGGATCTGTCGAGATGGGTGTAACCGCCATCTACATAAACTATTTGTCCGGTTGTATGAGATGAACGTGGCGACAGCAAAAACACGGTGGTGTTAGCGATTTCTGCTGAAGTGGTCATTCTTCTTTCGAATGGAATTTTGGCCGTGATGGATGCCAGCTTCTCCTGCGGGTTAGGTAAGGAATTGATCCATGTTTCATACAATGGCGTCCATACTTCGGCTGGAATCACGGTATTGATACGGATGGAATACGGCAGCATTTCTACCGCCCATTCACGGGTAAGTGCATTGATAGCGCCTTTGGAAGCCGCATAACCGCTGGTATTACCCTGACCAGTGGTGGCTACTTTAGAACCGATGTTTACAATATTTCCTTTGGTCGCTTTCAGGTAAGGCAATGCAAAATGAGCCAGGTTGTAGTAGTGGGATAAGTTATTTTGCAATGATTGCATAAATCGTTCCGGGCTACCGCTTTCCAGTCCTACGCCGTCGTTGGCGCCGGCATTGTTTACCAGTCCGTCTATTTTGCCATACTTAGCTACGGTTTCAGTGATTACTTTTCTGCAGTCGTCTACCAGTCCGAGCTCGGCGGTAACGGCGAGTGCCTTGCCACCAGCGGCGATGATGTCATTGACTGTTTTTTCATTGTCTGCCGTACTTCTGCCGGCAATTACTACAATACCTCCTTCAGCAGCTACCAGTTTAGATATGGCTTCTCCAATGCCTTTAGCGCCACCGGTAACTATTATCACTTTCTCCTGTAATCCTAAATCCATAGTGTGTATGATATTATTTTTTATAGATGATAAAATGAGCAGGCATTACCTCCCATTATTTGTTGTTGTTCTGATGTTGATAAGGTGCTGATAAAATCGGTGACGATATGTTTCACCTCATGGTATTGCGCTGCCAGCAGGCATACGGGCCAATCGGAGCCATATACCAGCCTGTTTGGGCCAAATGCTTCCAAAGCCACCTCCAGGAAGGGCCGGAAATGCGCCGGCTTCCACTGCTGCCAGTCGGCTTCAGTAACCAGTCCGCTCAACTTGCAGTATACATGTGGGGCCTGGGCGATGCGCCGCATTTGTGCCGCCCATTCTGCCAGTTCACCGGTCTTAACATACGGTTTGGCCAGGTGATCGATGATGAGCGCCTGGTCCGGAAACAGCTGTACAAATTCTTCTACGGCTGGTAACTGTTTTGGATATACGAGGATATCATAGGTGAACTGGTGTTGCGCTAATGCTTTGATACCACGGCAAAAATTTTCTCCCAGCAGGAAATTGAAATCCGGTTCTGCCTGTACAATATGACGGAAGCCTTTCAGCAGCGGGTAACCGGCATACTGTTGCAATTGCTCTTGGATGTTATCTGCCCGCAGGTCGATCCAGCCCACTACTCCCTTGATAAAGTCGTGCTTTTCGGCGAGCGACAGCAAAAAAGAAGTTTCTTCGGCCGATTGATCGGCCTGTACGGCTATACAGCCATGAACGCCATTATCTTCCAGCACCGGTATTAAATCTTCCGGTAAAAAATCGCGGCGGATTACCTCCATGGATTCATCTATCCAGGCATCCCGAACCGGCTGATACTGCCAGAAATGTTGGTGTGCGTCAATAACCATATGAGTATTGGTATGATACTCCCGTCCGCCGTTATGCACAGAGGACAGGAGCAGGTGGTATTACAATGCAAAAATTTGTTCCATGATCATCCACTTCTCGCCGTTTTTGGCTACCGGCAAGGATTGCTGGTATTTCCACATCAGGTCTTCCCACACTTTTACCGCGGGGTTGGCCGCATCCATGGCTGCTTTACGTTCAAAAGAAAAGGTATCATCTACTTCCATGATCATAAACAAACGGTTACCGATGCGGTAAATGTCCATGACCGTAATACCGGCATCCGTAATACTTTTCTTGATTTCGGCAGATACGTTGCGGTGATATGCTTCATATTCACTGATCAACTGCGGATCATCTACCAGGTCCAGTGCCAGACAATATCTTTTCATACCGGTTATTTATAAGCTACTGCTGTTTGTTTGGAAGTACCCAGGCCATCGATACCCAGTTCAATAACATCGCCTGCTTTCAGGTATACCTGTGGATTCATACCCAGGCCCACTCCTGCCGGTGTACCGGTAGAAATCATATCTCCCGGGAGCAGGGTCATAAACTGGCTAAGGTAAGACACCACGTATGGTACATTGAAGATGAAGTTGGAGGTGTTGCCATCCTGCATTTTCTGGCCATTAACGGTCAGCCATAAACGAAGATTATCTACATCGGCAATCTCATCTTTGGTAGCCAACCATGGGCCCAGGGGAGCAAACGTATCGCAGCTTTTTCCTTTCACCCATTGTCCGCCTCTTTCAATCTGGAAAGCCCGTTCGCTATAGTCGTTGTGGAGGCAGTAACCAGCTACATAATCCAGCGCATCTTTTTCTTCTACATAAGAAGCTTTTTTACCAATCACGACTACCAATTCCACTTCCCAGTCGGTTTTTTCACTGTTGCGGGGAATCACCAGGTTATCATTGGGGCCTACCAGTGCGCTAGTACTTTTGAAGAACACGATAGGTTCTGCGGGAATAGCAGCATTGGTTTCGCGGGCGTGGTCGGCATAGTTGAGACCAATGCAAATGATTTTAGAAGGGCGCTGGATAGGGGCTCCGAGGCGGGTGCCTGCAGGTACCTGCGGGCATTCGCCGGCGTGCTGGGCAAACCAGGCAGCCAGGCGCTCCAGTCCGTTGGTGGCAAAGAATTTCTCTCCGTAGTCTTCTCCAAATGCACTCACATCAAACATACCGGCATCTGTTACAAGGCCTGCTTTTTCTTCTCCCGGTAAACCGAACCTGATCAGTTTCATTTCAATATATTTTTTATTATGCTTACTTAATTTCTTTCAATGTTTTTACCTGCAACCGTCCATTTTCTACATGCAGATCAATCATCGGTTCTGCTTTGTTATCTTTTACAAAGGAGAAATACACATGATCTGGCTGGCCGGTTGGTTGGATCACACCTTTAGAGCCCTTGGGAACGGCCATAAACATGCTTTTTCTGATACCGCCAAATTCCACGTACAACTCCAGGCTATCCGGTGAAGCACTGGGCTTAATTTCTGCAATGAAATCGCCAATGATGTTGCCTGACTGGAAATTTTTCTTGTATTGCTGTACCATGTCGCTGCCGGCAGATACTTTACCCAGTCCCATGGTATTTTCCATATAGCCCCAGATACGTTCTGACGGAGAAGCAAACCATAATATCTTGAGATCATTTTTATCACTCACGGAGGCGTGATAATAACGTGGCTGGTGGTTAGCTTTCAATACGCCGATATAACAGCTGTTAGGCGCATCCCACAACACTTTGTACAGGTCGGCATCTGATACATCTTTTAAAATACTTTGTTCGAAGGTCTTTTCCTTGGTCTGACCATTCAGCTGAAAGTTGATGGTGACCAGCGCTGTATCTTTATCCCGGTTAGCAATACTAACCGCTATCTTTCCTGCGGGGGTAGCCGGTACTACAGCAGACGTATCTGCGCCGGGTTTACTGTTTGCAGATTGATTGCCGCTGTTACAGGCAGTAAATATGGCCAATGCGATTGCCAGACCTATCCGAAATTGTTGCATGATATAATTAAAAATTAATGAATGAATAAATCGAAAGATACGGGTAATCATCCGCACTTTGACACCTCATTCTATTAATTATTCAACCTGATAAAACCGCCATCAATTGGATAATCGGTACCGGTAATAAATCCTGCTTCATCAGAGCAGAGATATAAAGCCAGGTTACCTACTTCTACTGGTTTGGCCATGCGTCCGATAGGCTGTGTTTTACTCAGTTTTTCAAACATTTCCGCCTCTTTGCCGGGATAGTTTTTGGCAATAAACCCGTCTACAAACGGCGTATGCACCCTGGCGGGAGATATGCAGTTGCATCGGATATTGGCGCCCAGGTAATCTTTCGCTACCGATAATGTCAGCGTCAATACCGCCCCCTTACTCATGGAGTAGGCCAGCCGGTCTGGTATACCCACGCTGGAGGCAATGGAGGCCACGTTGAGGATGACCCCGCCGCCTTGCGCTTTCATCTGTTTAATCACTGCATACATGCAGTTATAAGTTCCTTTTACATTGACCTGGTATACCCTATCGAAGTCCTGTTCTGTAGTATTCTCCAAATTTCCCACATGTGCAATACCAGCGCAATTCACCAGGATATCCAGTTTTCCGGCTGTTTTCACAATACCGTCCATTACCCGGATCACTGCTGCCTGGTCGGCTACGTTGCAGGCATGTACAGTAGCCTGACCGCCTGCTGCCCTGATTTCCTCCGCTGTAGTCTTTCCACCATCTTCATTCAACTCCAGGATATGCACCTGTGCACCCTGCGCGCCAAATGTTTTCGCTATTGCCTGTCCTATGCCGCTACCACCACCTGTGATAACCGCCACTTTACTATCTAATCTGAACAGTTCCATCATTAAAAATTTTAAGGGTTCTAAAATACCTATTAATATAAGGCGATTACAATTGTATTTTCACTGTATTTCATACTTTCTTGCCTTATTTTCGCAAAATTCAATAATTCGGTGCGAATTTGGCGCTTTTTTGAGAATTTTAAGGACATGAGAATACGATTGCTATTACCACTGCTGGGCGCTATTACCGGCCAGGCAAACGCGCAGAAAATACCTGTTAACAAATACGGATTAGCGGTGCTCAACTCCCCGCAACAATACGAACAATTAGTAAAAAATGACAGCACCCAGCAGCTGGTAAACCTGGAGCATTATATCCCCGGTATCAAAAAGGATATCAGGTATGCCACCACGAATAACTTTACCAAACAACGCCTGTATACCCGGACCGATATCTACCTGCGACTACCCGCCGCCAAAGCGCTGAAAGCCGTTCAGGAAGCGTTACGAAAAAAAGGGTACGGGTTATTAATATATGATGCGTACCGCCCCTACCATGTAACGGAGGCCATGTTTAAAATAGTGCCCAACGACCTCTATGCCGCCGATCCCCGCAAAGGATCAGGGCACAACCGGGGCGTGGCCGTCGATCTCAGCATGGTAGACCTGAAAACCAATAAGCCGGTGGCCATGCCAACAGACTTCGATGATTTTACGTTGAAAGCACATGAAAACTATACGCCTGCCAACCCGGCGGTGGCTGCCAACCGCAAACTACTGCGGGATACCATGAAACAACATGGATTTAAGGGAAGTTCTACAGAATGGTGGCATTATTACCTGCCAGATTATAAAAAATATCCCCTGATGGATATCTTCTTTTAAGATCAACGGATAAAAACAGTGTCTATACGGTTGGGTATTCCCTTCCACTTCATATAATAAGTTCCGGCAGTACTGGGGGTAAATACAAAATTCTTGGTAACGGAGATCGGCTCGAGGATGCAGGCAATACAGGTATTCAGAACAGATTCCGCTCCAACAACAATAGTATCCTTATCTTTTGTTAATATAAATTTATTGATTGAATAACAACCATTAGGAACCCCACAGGTAACATCGAAAAAGGCGGCCCCCTGTTGTCCTGCTTCTCCCCTGCTGGTTCCTATATATCTGACACTGCCAATATCAATTTTGCCATAACGGGTGCAGTTATCACTATCTTTTTTACAGGCAGGGAATACCAATAATACTGTTAGTAGTATAAACGCTGTTCTCATCGGGTCGTATTATATATCTGTATAACGTGAACCCGCCATAAAAGTTACAGCAGAAAGCGGAAAGCAAAAAGCTATTATGGAGGATGATCCCAGCGAATATTTTAAAATCGCTTTAGTTATCCTCCTCCATAATAGCTTTTTGCTTTCCGCTTTCTGCCGCTTAATATATTTTATTCAAGGCATCTACATAAGCATGCACAGAAGCATTTACGATGTCGGTAGAAATACCAAAACCATAATACGACATGCCGTTATGTTTTACCCGCATATTAACTTTACTTACATCTTCGCTACCGCCGCGCATAGACTGAATATTGAATTCATCCAGTTCAATCTCATCTTTCACAATATTATGGATCGCGTTGATGGTAGCATTTACCGGGCCATTACCGGCTGCACTGGCTTCCCTTTCTTCCCCGTTAATTTTGAGTTTTACAGTGGCCATTGGGCGGAGCGGATCGCCGCATACCACCTGTAACAGGGTTACCTTAATCGCTTTATCATCGTAATTCTTTTCGTCGCCATCGCCCATGAGCTGTAACAGGTCGGCATCGCTGATCTCCTTTTTGGAATCGGCCAATACCAGGAAGCGTTGGTACACTTCATCTACGTTTACGATTTCGAGGTTATAGCCCAGGCGCTGCAGATGGTGCTTCAGGGCGTGCCGTCCGCTGCGGGCAGTGAGGATAATGGAGTTGGAGTTGATACCTACGTCTTCAGGATTCAGGATCTCGTAGTTTTCACGGTGTTTCAGTACTCCATCCTGGTGGATACCGGAGCTATGCGCGAAGGCATTGCGGCCTACAATCGCTTTATTAGGCTGCACCGGCATGTGCATCATCGTTTCCACGAGGTTACTGATTTCGTAGATACCTTTTGAGTTGATGTTGGTATGATATCCCAGCGCATGGTGCGTTTTCAGGATCATGGCTACTTCTTCGAGGGAAGTATTACCGGCACGTTCGCCGATGCCGTTAATGGTACATTCTACCTGGCGGGCGCCATTCATTACACCGGCAATGGTATTGGCAGTAGCCAATCCCAGGTCGTTGTGGCAGTGAACAGAGATAATCGCTTTATCGATATTGGACACATGATCTACCAGGTATTTGATTTTAGCGCCATATTGATCCGGGAGGCAGTACCCGTTGGTATCTGGTATATTTACGGTGGTGGCACCTGCTGCAATCACCGCTTCAATCATACGCGCCAGGTATTCGTTGTCGGCGCGGCCGGCATCTTCTGCATAAAATTCCACATCATCAGTAAACTTGCGGGCATACTTCACTGCGGCGACCGCGCGTTCCAGGATTTCGTCCCGGGTACTGTTGAATTTATACTTGATGTGCATATCGGAGGAACCGATGCCGGTGTGGATACGTCCGCGTTTAGCAAAACGCAACGCATCGGCGGCGGCGTCGATATCTTTGGTATTGGCACGGGTAAGAGCGCAGATAACGGGTTCCGATACTGCTTTGGATATTTCCACTACGCTCTGGAAATCACCAGGGCTGGAAATAGGGAAACCGGCTTCGATAATATCTACGCCTAAAGCTTCCAGTTTTTTCGCTACTTCAATTTTTTCTACAGTTGTCAGCTGACAGCCAGGGACTTGTTCTCCATCACGCAAGGTGGTATCAAAGACGTATACACGATTTTTATCCATGATAGGTGTAATAATTTTATTGAATGATTAATTCAGATTCTCTAATACTTTGGCACCCATTGCATCGGTGCCCATGATACAATCGTTAACCGTATGTTTGTTGGCAATATCCATTGTCCTAAAACCTTGTCTGAGTGTAGCTTCTACCGCTTTAATCACCCGTTGTGATTCGGTTTTCAGCCCAAAGGAAATATCCAGCAGCAGGGCAGCAGATAAGATAGATGCCAGCGGGTTGGCAATACCTTTACCGGCAATATCATGTGCAGAACCATGAATAGGCTCGTAGAAGCCAGTGCTGTCACCTACGGAAGCAGATGCCAGCATCCCCATGGAACCAGCTATCTGGGACGCTTCATCTGTGAGGATATCACCAAACAGGTTACCAGTTACCACTACATCAAAGCGTTTAGGGTCCTTGATCAGCTGCATAGCTGCATTATCAATAAACATATGTTCTGTTTCCACATCGGGATATTCTTTGGCCACTTCCTGTACTACTTCTCTCCAAAGGCGGCTGGCCTCCAGTACGTTTGCTTTATCTACAGAGCAAAGCTTTTTACGGCGGGTACGGGCAGCTTCATATGCTTTGCGGGCAATACGCTCTACTTCATAACGATGATAGATCATCAGGTCGGACGCGGTATTACGGTCGGCAGTCCTGATCTTTTCTCCGAAATATACATCCCCGGTCAGCTCCCGGAAGAAAAGGATATCCGCTCCGCGCAGAATTTCCGGTTTAATGCTGGAAGCTTCCAGCAATTCATCAAACAACTTTATCGGGCGAAGATTAGCATATAGTCCCAGTTCTTTCCTGATTTTCAGCAATCCCTGTTCTGGTCTTACTTTCAGTGTAGGATCGTTGTCGTATTTGGCATGACCGATAGCCCCGAAGAGGATGGCATCTGAACGCCTGGCCTTTTCCAACGTTTCGTCGGGAAGCGGGTTGCCGGTAGCTTCAATTGCTACATGCCCCATAATCCCTTCTTCGAAAGTGAAAGTGTGATGATAGTTTTGTGCAATCGCCATCAGCACTTTTTGTCCCCATGCCGTCACTTCCTGTCCGATCCCATCACCGGGTATTACTAATATTTTCTTCTCAACGCCCATAAAGCTTTATTTAGTTAGCTATTTTTTCGTTAGTATTTAACGGTTAGAAATTAAATGGTCTGGTGGTTTCGTATTGTTCGATTTCCTTGCGGAGACTGAGCAGGTAATCGATATCATCGTAACCGTTCATTAAACAGGTTTTTTTATACTGGTTAATGTCGAAGCTTTCTTTTTCGCCGGTAGCTACAATGCGGATAAACTGGTTTTCGAGATCTACTTCCAGCTCCGCTTTTGGATTGGCTGAAATGGCTTCAAATATTTTGTCGAGGAAAGCATCTGTTACCTGGATGGGCAGGATGAAGTTGTTGAGGGCGTTATTTTTGAAGATGTCTGCAAAAAAACTGCTCACTACCACTTTAAAACCTGCGTCGGCAATAGCCCAGGCTGCGTGCTCCCGGGAAGATCCACATCCGAAATTCTTTCCTGCTACCAGGATTTTACCGCTATAGAGCGGGTTGTTCATGACAAAGTCGGCCTTAGGTGTATTATCGGCTTCGTAACGCCAGTCGCGGAACAGGTTTTCCCCGAAGCCTTCCCGGGTGGTAGCCTTCAGGAATCGTGCCGGGATGATCTGGTCGGTATCTATATTTTCGATCGGTACAGGTACCGCAGGTGAAACGAGATGTTGGAATATTTTACTCATGGTGAATATTACATTTTAAATTTTTGTGGCAGCCACCCGTAAGCGGACATAATCGGCATACAGCGCGTT
Source organism: Chitinophaga sp. Ak27 (assembly GCF_012726295.1). Lineage (GTDB taxonomy): Bacteria > Bacteroidota > Bacteroidia > Chitinophagales > Chitinophagaceae > Chitinophaga. Next base: position 1,886,545 of record NZ_JABAOB010000001.1, read on the forward strand.
GTCTTTCGTCAGCTGCCCCGCTACTTCTTGCTGCACTTGCGCCAGTATGGCCATTTTATCGGTTTCCGGTACAGTGGCGAAGAAATGTTGCCCAAACATTTCGAGCCAATCACTGATGCCGGTTTCGGGGTTTACCAGTTTGGAAGGACGGTCAAAGAAGTGTACGCGGTCTACCCGGAACCCGGCTTTTTCCAGCAGGGTAGTATATTCTGCCGGGGAAGGGAAGTACCAGAAGGGCGCATAGCTATATCCTCTTTGCTGCATAGCCTTTTCCAGGGCGGCAAGTATACTTTCTACGTTGCCTTTCCCGCCCATTTCAATCGCCAGGCGGCCGCCCTTTTTCAGCTGGGCGTACATGCGGGCAATCGCTTTCTCTTTTTCCTGCACCCAATGCAGGGTGGCATTGGAAAAGATACCATCGAAAGCCGTTGGCAGCACGAAAGTCGTGGCATCGGCTACCTCAAAGTGGATGTCCGGGAAATGCGCACGGGCGCTTTGAATCATGGCGGCGGAGGCATCTATGCCTGTTACTTCCGCGCCGCATTGTGCCAGTTGCGCCGTCAGCTCGCCGGTACCACAGCCCAGGTCCAAGATTTGTTCTCCAGCCTGGGGTTGCAGCCAGTCGATCAGACTGTTGCCATATTCAAATACAAAGGCATGTTTCTCCTTATATAATTCAGCGTTCCATTGATCTGCCATCGTTGTTGCTTTTATAATAATTCCCTTACGTCTGCTACTTTGCCGGTAATGGCCGCTGCTGCTGCGGTGAGCGGGCTGGCCAGGAAGGTGCGGGCATTAGGCCCCTGACGACCTTCGAAATTACGGTTAGAAGTAGAGATGCAATACATACCGGCAGGCACTTTGTCTTCGTTCATGGCCAAGCAGGCGGAACATCCGGGTTCGCGCAGCTGGAAGCCTGCCTCCGCAAAGACTTTGTCGATGCCTTCTTCTTTTGCCTGTGCTTCTACCTGTTTGGAGCCGGGTACAATCCATACCACCACGTCGTCGGCTTTGTGTTTGCCTTTCACGAAATCGGCCACCAGCCGCAAGTCTTCGATGCGGGAGTTGGTGCAGCTGCCAATGAATACGTAGTCTACTTTTTTACCCAGCAGTTCAGCGCCGGGTTGCAGGTCCATGTATTCGAGGGATTTTTTGAAAGAAGGCCTTTCCTTTTCTTCCAGTTGCTCCAGGGCAGGGATATGGCGGGTAATGCCCATGCCCATACCTGGATTGGTGCCGTAGGTAATCTGCGGTTCTATATCTGCGGCGTCGAAGGTGAGCACTTTGTCGAAAGTGGCGTCTGCATCGGAGTACAGGGTTTTCCAATATTCCAGGGCTTTATCCCAGTCGGCGCCTTTGGGAGCAAACTCCCTGCCTTTGATATAATCGAATGTGGTGCTGTCCGGAGCAATGAGTCCGCCGCGCGCTCCCATCTCTATACTCATATTACAGATGGTCATACGGGCTTCCATGCTCAGGTTGCGGATAGCCTCTCCGGCATATTCCACAAAGTAACCGGTAGCACCGGAAGCGGATATTTTGGAGATGATATACAGAATGATGTCTTTCGAGAGTACGCCTTTGCCCAGTTGTCCATTCACTTCGATCTTCATGCGCTTAGGCTTGTATTGCAGGATACACTGGGTAGCCAGTACCTGCTCTACTTCGGAGGTGCCAATGCCAAAGGCAACGGCGCCAAAAGCACCGTGGGTGCTGGTGTGGCTGTCGCCGCAAACGATGGTCATCCCTGGCAGGGTAATGCCCAGCTCGGGACCTATCACGTGCACAATACCCTGGTAGCGGTGACCTAAACCATACAGCTCTACGCCGTATTCACTGGTATTTTTGGTCAGCATTTCTACCTGGTGGCGGCTCAAAGCCTCTTTGATGGGCTGATCCTGGTGTAAGGTAGGTACGTTGTGGTCGGCGGTGGCCCTGGTTTTGGCCGGACGAAATACCGGGATGCCACGCTTACGTAATCCATCAAATGCCTGGGGGCTGGTTACCTCGTGGATAAAGTGTGTATTGATGTACACGGCATCGGGATGCCCCGGCTTGCTCGCCACAATGTGACTGTCCCAGATTTTATCAAATAACGTTTTTCCCATCCTTTTGCTTCCTTTTAGAATTGTTTATACCTTCAAATCTAATGGTCATTAATAAATGCCATATTGCTAAATTTGCTTTAATTACAACCTTTAACAGCACTTGATACACATTAAAACATTGTTTATCAGTAACTTACAAGATTTTAATAACGATGCCCAACAGTCAAAGTGATGCCTTATTCATATTAATAAAAACACTCACAAAAGCCGAAAAACGTAATTTTCAGCTGGCGTTCAATAAAAACAATACCAAGGAAGACGTCTTATTCATCCAACTTTTTACCACGTTGGACAAAATGAAGGAATATGACGAGGAGCAGATACTGAAGAAAATCACCGATATCAAGAAACAGCAGCTGTCGAATGTAAAGGCGCATCTTTACAAACACCTGTTATCCAGTTTAAGACAATTATACAAGCAGAAAGATCCGCTGATCGACCTCCGGGAGCAGCTGGACCATGCGCGGGTGCTGTACAACAAAGGGTTGTATAACCAGAGCCTGAAAATACTGTCCAAAGCCAAGTCCATGGCCATGGAGCAGGAAGAAGTAATGCTGACTTACGAAATTGTAGAGTTTGAGAAACTGATTGAATCGCGTCATATTACCCGCAGCCTGGAAAACCGGGCGGAAGTGCTCAGCAGCGAGTCCCGGCAGATCGAGCAACAGCTTACCAATATCAGCCGCCTCTCCACCTTGTCGCTCCGCATGTATGGGCTGTACCTCAAACTCGGCCATGCCCGCAATGAACGGGATGGGGAAATGGTGAAGTCCTTTTTTGAAAGCCAGCTGCCGGCCCTCCAGCATGCGCATATGAGCTTTTACGAAAAAGTATATATGTACCAGGCCTCCAGCTGGTACTACTATATCCTGCAGGATTTCCTGATGTATTACCGTTATACGCAGAAATGGGTGGACCTGTTCCGTAAATACCCTTCCCTGCAGCAAACCGATATGGACCTGTACATCAAAGCGCAGCATAACCTGCTCACCGCCCATTTTTATACTTCCAATTTCGAAAAATTCAAAGCGGCATTGCAGGACCTGGAAGATTTTATACAGGCCAACCAGGATAATTTTCATGAGAATACCCGCACCTCGGCTTTCGTATACCTGTATACCGCCAAAATCAACCGTTACTTCCTGGAAGGCACCTTCAGCCAGGGCTTGGCAATGGTGCCAGAACTGGAAACAGAGATCAGTAAACATACGCTGAAAATAGACCAGCACCGGGTGCTGGTGTTTTACTATAAGATAGCCTGTTTATACTTTGGTAGCGGAGATAACAGCAAAGCCATTGTTTATCTCAATAAAATCATTAACCTGAAGATAGGTAACCTGCGGGCCGATATCCAATGCTTCGCCCGTATCCTGCACCTGATCGCGCATTACGAGCTGGAAAACTACAGCCTGGTAGAATACCTGATTAAATCGGTGTATCACTTCATTTCCAAACACAAAGACCTTGGCCTGGTGATGGAAGAAATTATGAAATTCCTGCGCCGGTATATCTATGCCAATCCGAAAGCGTTGCGCAATGCCTTTGCCGACCTGAAAGACAGGCTGGAACAGATTTCACAGGATCCGTATGAACGCCGTTCCTTCCTGTACCTGGACATCATTTCCTGGCTGGAAAGTAAAATTGAAGGCATCCCTGTGCAGGAAGTTATCCACCGTAAGTTTGTGAATAAAGAGAAACGCATATAAATGTATATATTCGTCGGCCAAAATGATGAGCATATGTCTGACGAAAAACACTATTACTTTGTCGCCATTTCCGGGAGTTTACGCAAGGGTTCCTACAATACGATGGCCTTAAAAGCCCTGCAGCAGCTGGCGCCCTCGCACATTCACATTGAGCAGGTACATTACGATAATATCCCGCTGTATAATGCCGATCTGCACACCGAGCAGTTGCCCGAGCAGGTAGTACCATTGGTGAAGAAAATAAAAGAGTCGGATGGGGTAATCATTATATCGCCTGAATATAATTACTCCGTGCCTGGTGCATTGAAAAACGCGATAGACGTGGTTTCCCGGCATCCTGATAAACCCTTCAGTGAAAAAGCCGTGGCTATTATGGGTGCTTCACAGGGACAAATCGGTACGGCCCGCATGCAGTATCATCTGCGCCAGGTAATGGTTTTCCTCAATGCTTATATTATCAACAAACCGGAAATTATGATTGCACATGCGCAACATAAATTTGACGAGGCCGGTAATTTAACCGACGAGTTCCTCATTAAACAATTCCCGTTGCTGCTGGAGTCGCTGGCTAAGCTGAGCGATAAGATGAAGTCATGATTCCGGTGGAATATAAGGCTCGTACGAACGATATTTTTTAAAGAAAATGATGGCCGATGCTGCCTGTAACAACAGGATAGCCGGCCATTCATAATGTCCGAGGATCATGAACAATACGATGAAGGAGGTGAGCATCGTATATCTCACATGAATTTCCGGATTCATTTTCGAAAAATATAACAGGCAGCGGAATAAGATGAGCAGCGACAGCGCTGTACAAAAGACGGTGATGAGCCCTCCTATGGGAGTTTTCGTATAGCCGTTAACTGCAAGCATCACCATTTCCGGTAAAAACATAATTACATATACGCCTATAAGCCGGGCATAATGGTTGATCAGGCGTATAGGCAGGTTTTCCATGAAGTGGAGATACGTATCATCAAAGGCGCGATGATGTACCATCAGCTGCATATGAATCATGACGCTTACCATCACTCCTATCTGCAATCCACGCAGGTCAAAATATTCCCCTCGCTCCATAATCAGGAAAGTAAGCCACAGTACGCCGGCAGAAAATAATTTAGTGCTGACGATGCGGCGCGGGAAATTGGTGAACAGCTCATACAGGAAGAAAAGTACCGGCGGTTTGGTAAAGTGCCGGTTGAGCCAGCGTTGCAGGTGGCCGGTAAAAAAAAGAATATCTGGTTGTGCCAGTTTCCGTTCATATAACCTCAACGGCCAAACGCAGTTGGCTATATTCAATACCACGATCAGGGCTGCGGGCACATAATACTGGTATTGTACCGCCACGATGAGGGCGATGCCCGCATATACCAGCACCGGCATATAGATGGCGGTATGCAGCAGCAGCCATAACCGTATGCGTGCCGGTTTGCTGACACTGCCCATGGTAGGAAAAAGGAAATCGTATCCCTGCAGCTGGAATGTTTTCAGGATAAATCCTACACATTTGAGTGCGTACGATGTCCATAGCAGCATGACAAGGAGCAGGAACGAGTAGTTTCCCAGGAAGCCGAGCATCAGCGCTTTGTGATAGGCGATCAGGTTGGCGCCGTTGACTACGCCGAAGAGCAGGTAAAACAGTACCAGGAAAAAGCCCGTATTCTGAATATAGAATCGTTGCGTGAATATCTTACTGAGTATAGCCGATGTGGTACGCATATTAACTGAGCGTAATATTTTTATGAGCTACTTTCAGTGTGCCCGTGACCGTTAATTCTTCCTCGTCCAGTGCCTGGTGGGAAGTAATGCAAAAAGAAACGCCTTTGGCGCTATAGGTGCGAATGAGGTCGTATAGTACCATCAGTGCGCGGGTATCGATGGTGATGAGGGGTTCATCGAGCAGGATGAGGGCGGGGGTGCCGGTAAAGGCCAGGAGCAGGGACAGCTTTTTCAGCATGCCGCTGGAGTAGCTGCTTACCGGGTTATTCACATAGATATCCACACCCATTCTTTCACTGATATCCTGTATCTCTTCCCGGTCGCCCCCTTTGGTATTGAGGTACAGCTCGAGCAGGTCGCGCCCTGTAAGGAAAGACGGGTATAACGGCTCCGCTTCGGCGTAGTTGATCAAGCGGCGGAACTGTACCGGGTGCTGGCGACTGCTCACATTTCCCTGCAGGAGGATTTCGCCTTTGAAGGGAATGAGCCCGGCCATTACTTTCATACAGGTGGTTTTGCCGGCGCCATTTTCGCCCTGCAGCCAGTAGATGCCCTTTGAGAGCTCCAATCGGGGGATATCCAGGATAGGAACATCCTGGTAATTTTTCTTAACCGCATGAAGGGCGATAACCGGGTCGGACATATGTGTATATCTTAAAGGTGTAAATATGAAAAATTAACGCATATATATCTATAAGGGGAAGTCTTTTTAACAAAAATTTTTTCGGGCTTTTTTCCTATTGAAGGTCATGGATTTAGCCGTAAAGGAAAAAAAATTGTCATATATCTATTCTTTTTTACACCACTTTTTCACATGCAAATGATATTGCATATGCGAGGTATACAAAAACCGTGAAACATGCTACATCACTGCGTTCCGATAATGTTCCCACTGTTTTTCCACACCTGTTGAAAACTATATCTTCCATCCCTTAACCGGATGCTTACATTTGTAATCCTGAGCGTATGGATTTTTAGGATGCAGAGATGTTGAAATATGAATGGTGGCAGAGGAAGCGTGTAGATGTCAGTATGCTGACCCCAATCAGAAAAACCAAAAACCTTTCGACAGTACCCATATAAATAATTAACGATGAGTAACGAGAATGAAATTCTTCTAAGAGAGAACAAGGAGCGTTTTGTGTTATTGCCGATCAAATTCCCGAAAATCTGGGAGCAATACAAAAAGCATGAAGCCAGTTTCTGGACAGCCGAGGAAATAGATTTGAGTAGTGACCTGAAAGATTGGGCCTCCCTGAATGATGGGGAGCGTCATTTTATATCGCATGTACTGGCCTTCTTTGCCGCCAGCGACGGTATCGTAAATGAAAACCTGGCAGTCAATTTTATGAGTGAGGTACAGATCCCGGAGGCCCGTTGTTTTTACGGTTTCCAGATCATGATGGAAAACATTCACTCTGAAACATATGCTTTGTTGATCGACACTTATGTGAAAGATCCGGCAGAAAAAGACCGTTTATTCCACGCCATCGACACCGTTCCCGCAGTGAAAAAGAAAGCCGAATGGGCATTGCGCTGGATTGAGAACGGTACGTTTGCAGAGCGCCTGGTAGCCTTTGCCGCCGTAGAAGGAATTTTCTTCAGTGGTAGCTTCTGCTCTATTTTCTGGTTAAAGAAAAGAGGACTGATGCCCGGACTTACCTTCTCTAACGAGCTGATCAGCCGTGACGAAGGTCTGCATTGCGAATTCGCCTGCCTATTGTACAGCATGCTGGAAAACAAACTGAGTGAAGAACAGGTACATACCATCATCCGTGATGCCGTATCCTATGAAAAAGAATTTATTACGGAAGCCCTGCCAGTTGGTTTGATCGGAATGAACGCCGAACTGATGTCGCAATACATCGAGTTTGTGGCCGACAGATGGATCGCTGAACTGGGCTATCGCAAGATATTTAATGCGGCTAACCCATTTGACTTCATGGAAATGATTTCATTACAGGGTAAGACCAACTTCTTTGAGAAACGTGTGGGAGATTATCAAAAATCAGGTGTAATGGGCGGCAGCAAGGAAGCTCAGACCTTCAGCCTGGAAGAAGACTTCTAGTAGGAATGGCCCTGCGCAACACAGGGCAGCGAACAAAATTCATATTTACTAACCTCTTTGGCTGTTGGCAAACGGCTGACAGTTAAAACCTAAATTCACAAACCCATGTTCGTAATCAAAAGAGATGGAAGAAAAGAAGCAGTAAAATTTGACAAAATTACTGCGCGTATTGAAAAACTGTGTTACGGTTTCAATACAGAATATGTTGATGCGATAGATGTAGCAAAGAAAGTGATACAAGGTTTGTATGATGGGGTCACCACCAGCGAACTGGATAATCTCGCCGCCGAAACTGCGGCCTCCCTCACCACGAAACACCCGGATTACGCCCTGCTGGCTTCCCGCATCGCAGTAAGTAACCTGCATAAAAATACCATCAAGTCGTTTTCCAAAACGATGAAGAAACTGTATGAGTACATTGATCCTAAAACCGGTAAATCAGCCGCCTTGCTATCTGATGACGTGTGGGAGATCATTAGAAAAAATGCAGATATCCTGGATTCCAGCATCATCTACGATCGCGACTTTGCCTATGACTACTTCGGCTTCAAAACCCTCGAACGCTCTTACCTGCTGAAAACAGACGGTAAAGTACAGGAACGCCCGCAACATATGCTGATGCGTGTAGCCGTAGGTATCCACAAAGACGATATTGACGCTGCCATCAAAACATATAACCTGATGAGCGAGCGCTGGTTTACACACGCCACGCCTACCCTCTTCAACGCAGGTACGCCTAAACCACAGATGTCTTCCTGCTTTCTGCTCACCATGCAGGACGACAGCATTGAAGGTATCTACGATACCCTGAAACAAACGGCTAAGATTTCCCAAAGCGCCGGCGGTATCGGTTTAAGCATTCATAACATCCGCGCTACCGGTTCATATATCAGCGGTACCAACGGCACTTCCAACGGTATCATTCCCATGCTGCGCGTATTCAACGATACCGCACGCTATGTAGACCAAGGCGGTGGTAAACGTAAAGGCGCCTTCGCTATTTACCTGGAACCCTGGCATGCCGACATCTTTGAATTCCTGGATCTGCGCAAGAACCACGGTAAAGAAGAAATGCGCGCCCGCGACCTGTTTTACGCCCTCTGGATGCCCGACCTGTTCATGAAACGTGTAGAATCCAATGGCGACTGGGCGTTGTTCTGTCCACATGAAGCGCCAGGACTGCACGACTGCTGGGGTGAAACCTTTGAAGCCCTCTACGAGCAATACGAAAGAGAAGGCCGTGCCCGCAAAACCGTGAAAGCACAAGACCTCTGGTTTGCTATCCTGGATGCACAGATCGAAACCGGTAATCCTTACCTGCTGTATAAAGATGCGGCCAACCGCAAATCCAACCAGCAGAACCTGGGTACCATCAAGAGTTCCAACCTCTGTACAGAAATCATCGAGTATACTTCCTCCGACGAAGTAGCCGTATGTAACCTGGCTTCCCTGGCCCTGCCACGCTTCGTTATTGACGGTAAATTTGATCACGAAAAATTATACGAGGTAACCTACCAGGCTACCCTCAACCTGAATAAAATCATTGACCACAATTACTACCCGGTAGAAGAGGCCAGACGCAGCAACATGCGCCACCGCCCCGTTGGTCTGGGTGTACAGGGTCTCGCCGATGCGTTTATCCTGATGCGTTATCCGTTTGAAAGCGACGAAGCTAAAAAGCTGAACAGCGAAATATTTGAAACCATCTACTTCGCTTCCCTTTCTGCTTCCCACGAACTGGCCAAGAAAGACGGCGCTTACGAAACATTCCCAGGCTCACCAGCCTCCAAAGGCATTCTGCAGTTCGACATGTGGGGCGTAACACCTTCTTCCCGCTGGAACTGGGCTGCCCTGAAAGAGTCGATCGTAAAAGACGGCATCCGTAACTCCCTGTTACTGGCGCCAATGCCTACCGCTTCTACCTCCCAGATCCTGGGGAACAACGAGTGCTTTGAGCCATACACTTCCAACATCTACACCCGCCGTGTACTCAGTGGAGAATTTGTAGTGGTAAACAAACACCTGCTGAAAGACCTGGTAGAACTGGGCCTGTGGGATAATGACATGAAGACTAAAATTATTTCGCACAATGGCTCTATACAGAACATTGCCGAAATACCAGCCAATATCAAAGAACTGTACAAAACAGTTTGGGAAATTAAGCAACGTAACCTGATTGACATGGCCGCCGACCGCGGTGCGTTCATCTGCCAGTCACAGTCACTGAACCTGTTCGTAGACACCCCTACCACCGGTAAACTGACTTCCATGCACTTCTATGCCTGGAAGAAAGGACTGAAAACAGGTATGTATTACCTGCGTACACAAGCAGCTGCCCAGGCGGTACAATTTACCGTGGAAAAACAAGGCGGTCAGCAAATTCAACCTGTGGTGGCAGCCGGCAGCGGTGGCAACCAGGAAGAAGAAATTATTGTGGGCGCGGTATGTACCATGGAAGAAGGTTGCGTTACCTGCAGCGCATAAGGGTTTATGTAAGTATAAATGCAAATCCCCACCGCTACAGCGGTGGGGATTTTTTTGTGGTATCACACCTTGTGATACCACCTGTTTGAAGGAATGCAACCAACCACCATACTCCGTTGTTATTAAATACAAAACACTCTCCTTATGAAAAGCAAGTACTTACTCCTGCTATTGCTCATAGCAATTATAAGCAGCTGTCAACAAAACACTAATAGCAACAATAACCTCCAACAAAAGGTGGACTCCTTACAGAAAGTATTACAACAATATACCGACGATGCAGCCCTCACCCAACAAAGACTGCAACGATTCGACACCCTCGACTTTGACTTCTACAGCCACCAGCAATGGGATTCCTTAAGTGTCAGCCACGCGCAGGATATTGTAGTCACCTACCCCGATGGTAGCCAAACTAAAGGGCTCCCCGATCATATCAAACAACTGGAACCACTCTTTACCTTTGCGCCCGACACCAAAATCAAAGAACACCCCGTTAGATTTGGTTCCGGCGACTGGACCTGCGTAATAGGGGTAATGACTGGCACTTTCAGTAAGCCTATGCCTGTGGGAGATGGGAAAACGATAGCACCTACCGGTAAGTCATTCCACTTATCGATGTGTACAGTAGGCCACTGGGAGCATGGTAAAATGAAGGAAGAAATGTTGTTTTGGGATAATGCGTCGATGATGAAGCAGATTGGATTGGGGAAATAATTTATTGCGAGGTCCATCCGCCATCAACCGGCAAAGCAGTACCTGTAATAAAGGATGCATTATCTGAGCAAAGCCATACTACCGCTGCTGCTACTTCAGCGGGATCTCCCATGCGCCCTATTGGTTCCATATCCTGGAACTGTTGCTCCGCACGCTTATCTTTTCCGGTAAAACGATCTATCATAGGCGTTCTGATCACACCTGGGCATACGGCATTTACCCGGATGCCAGATTTTGCATATTCCAGGGCGGCGGTTTTTGTCAGCCCCACCACACCATGTTTACTGGCTACGTATGCAGGGAGTGTGGGAAAACCTATCAATCCCGCAACAGATGCACAATTAACTATAACACCGCTACCCTGCTGTAACATGTAAGACAGCTCATATTTCATACACAACCAGACACCAGTAAGATTTACAGCCAATGTCCTTTCCCAATTTTCCAATGTACATTCCCGCGTAGCGGCAGCGGTACCCTCAATACCTGCATTATTGAATGCAAAGTCCAATCTGCCATATGTGCTAACGGTTTTGTCAATCAACGCAGTAACATCAGCGGGTTTACTCACATCACATTTTACAAATATTGCCTTACCGCCTTCCGCTCTTATCTGTAATAATGTTTCTTGTTTTGTATCTTCTACACAGTCTGCGATCACTACCGACGCACCAAGTTTTGCAAAAGCTATCGCTGTTGCGCGGCCTATCCCAAAACTTCCTCCCGTAACAATAGCCACTTTATTATTGAATGTAGCTTCCATATTCGAAAATTTTCGAGTTTGATAAAATATCTCGCTGTTTCAAGTTAGGTACTACTTGCGCGGGCAAAAATGACTATCATCATTATTAATACTGATTTCGATCATCAGGAAGCCGTCGAAATGCTGGCTTGGAAGTATCGTTATTGGAGAGCGCATAGCCCGTTCACTATGCAGAACATTAGCCAGCATTAACACGCCATGTTCAGTAAAAACATACGGAAGAGAGCCACCAAGGTGCTTTTTGGATGGTATCGCATTTTGCGATACCATGCCTCCCACCTCTTCATCCGTCAACTGGAACATAAAGTTTTCAGGGAACCTGACCATATTACGTTTTACCTGTTCCCTTAACCGTATTGACTTTACATCATACAACTCTGCAAGATCACGGTCTAACATTACCTTATGGCCTCTGATGTAATAGATTTCACTGATCAATACTTCATCAGGTAAAACCATTTCGTTTCTTTCTTTACTCATGATTAAAATATAAGATTATAGTAAATACTTCTTATAGCGGGTGGTAGCGGGTTACAGCCTCCTGTAAGCCATCCAGCACATTCTGTTTATATGCTTCTGTAGAACTTACGTATTTATGACCTGCCAGGTATTGCACCTTCCTAAGATCATGCTCTTTTAACCAGCGGATAATAACACTGGTCCTGATCTGATCAAGATTCTTTATCCTCCCGTTGATCTGCCGTAGCTGCTTTAATAACATATGAGTAACCCCATAAAAATTCCGACCACCATCACGCTGTACAAAAAGCTGATCTGTAACTATTCCTTCCGGTAAAAGCTGTTTCCTTACTTCATACAGGTAGTCCATTATCTCATACACCTGGAAGCTCTCTAACGTCATATTCCTGGCCGCAGTTCTTCGTTTGGCATGTATCATAATCTTACCTTCCCGTAACTGTAAATCAGGTACTTTTAATGCTGCCACTTCTTCCACACGTAAACCCTGATACACCAACAGCCCCACTATTACCCTGTTACGACGTCTGGACAAAATGTTCAACTCCCGCGGTGGTACCATCTTTCCGGGTTCATGAGTGATATTAGTAGTATAATTCTGATACAGTTCTTCCAGTGATGCAGGACTTAAAATATCATAATAAGAACGGCGTTTAATGCCCTGTATCTTGATGCTGCTGGCGGGGTTATCTTTAATGCCGACCACTATACCCAACAAACAGGGCATCCTGTTTCCCGTTGATAAAATAAGGACGCGCACCATACAGGTACTGTTCCAGGTAGGTAAGCCCCTGACGGGTAAGCGGAACAAAACGTTCCTGATGACCTTTGCCTTTACATACATGCAACAGGGAGTTATGGAAGTGTATATCACCGGTATCAAGATGATAACCTTCGTTCCTTCTTAACCCGCAACCATAGAACACGGCCAGCATGGCACGATCACGCATTTGCATGGTTTCATAAAACTGGCTGCCCTTATCATGTTTACGGGATTCATAGGGTTGGTAGGTAGTTTCAAAAAGTAGTTTTATTTCCTCCTGGGTTAACACATCTGTGATGATGCCTTCTCCGCTCTCTGTGCGTATATCCAGCTTGGGAAGCAGTAGCCTGCCGCTTTGCCGCAGGTAGTCCCCGAACTTCTGTAACGCCTGTAAATGTTTATTTAGATAGCTATTACTTAACCCGCCACCCCGGCGCTGATTAGACCGACCCTTTAATTTATAATAATGATCTTTAAACAGGTGTATATCCAACTGATGTAACCCTTGCTTTCAGCGTAATACAGGAACTCCTGTACATGGCTGGGCAACTGGTAAACAGTTTGCCCATTGTAAACAAGTGTACCTAACCATTCGCCGTAACTTTGGACAATATAACGGTAGGCCTCACTTTTTAAGTCAAGCTGTTTCATGACAATAAATTTTTGTGTGCGGTATGTTTGCTTCGTATAACGTGAGCCGTTAGGCTAACTGCTTCTTTTTCTTACGTTTATCCGGCTCACTGATCTGATGGGCTGCTGGTGAGCTATTGAGCCCTTCTGTCACTTCATCCAGTAGTAACAATACGTTGCTGTAACTGCTGGTATTCTTCATAACTCAATACTTCATAGTGATATGCTTTAGTGTAGCGGTTTTCCACCTGCCGTATGTAGCCCACCTGTAACAAGGCGGTATGATGGCGTTTTACCGTACTTAACGGAACACGCAGCACATTACGGATACTACTATTGGTAAAAGTCCTTTCACCACTGCTTTCCAGGTACTTTTTAAGCTGCTCAAAATATTGACGGGTAGCACCGCTCAGCTCATCGCTTTTACGCAACAGTATGCCTTTCATCAGCTCATTGGCCTGCCTTATATCATCTATGGTTGTTTCAATATAACATTCGCCTGTTAGCGGGTCCGCCTGTAACTCCCTCTGGTATTGCTTATAAAAGGTAATCACTTCTATAAAGGCAAGGTAATGCACATTGGTACGGCGCTGTTTAAAAACCTCCTTCGGTATCTTTAACAGCTCTGCGTAAGGATTACGGACGGCTACCGGTTTTAATATACGTTGCACATTCTGTAACAACTGGCGGGCCTGTTGTTCGGCAGTACCGTTTACCTTACCTGCACTTAGTTTCCGCTGATAATCCATGATGCGATCATCCTGCTCTATGCTTTCATCCAGGTATAACAGGAAGCAGTGCCGCCTCAGGAGTTACATTCTTAATATTATCTGTTATCCCCACTAAATTACTCTGCGCAGAGGTGGAGGTAAACAAACACAACAAAAGAGGGGAAATAAATAATCAAAAGGGCAAAGAACATTGCCTAAATGTAGGGAAACACTTACTAAACATATTGTATAGGATATAAAATGACTCAGCTGCTAGCTGGTGTTAACTATTCATTTTAAAATATATTGGTTGACGCTAGTGAAATACAAGTACAGAGAATTAATTGTCAAAAATCGGGATTATAGTTCACTGATTAACGTTACCTTATGAAGGTAAGCGAAACATTTAAATAAAAAAAAATTATACTTTTAAAGGATATAGCTCCCCTACTTCTGCTCCTCCTCCAATTCCTCTCCCCTAAACCCCCACTCTTCCAACAAACTATTATACTGCGCATCCGGCAATCCTTGTTGCTGATAATGCCCCGCCAGTGTTTTCTGGCGCATGGCTTCATAAATACTCACGGCACATGCAACGGAAATATTTAACGAACGGATAATACCCATTTGCGGAATAATGAAGTTGCCATCGGCCAGGGCGCGGGCTTCCTCGCTAACTCCATTTTGTTCATTCCCAAAAACCAGGGCTATAGAACCGGTAAAATCGATGTCATAAAGACTCTTTGCATCGGCAGCCAGGTGGGTGGTTAATATTTTATCGTATTGACGGCGTAGCGCCGCAAAACACTCGGCGGCATTATCAAAATCATGGATGGTGAGCCATTGTTTGGCGCTGCTGCTGCTCCGGTGTCCCCAGTTCTTCCTGCGGGGTTCCCGGGAAGTGATAATATAAACGTCCTGTATGCCCACGGCATCGCAGGTACGCATCACGGCCGACACATTATGAGGATCTTGTACATCCTCCAACACGACTGTTAAATTTGCCTGCCGCCTGTTTAAAACCGACAGTAGCCTTTCCCTTCTTTCTGGTGTCATATGCTGCTATTATGGCGCAAAAGTACAAAATAGCCCAGAGATGGTATTTACACCCCTATTTCCTGCTTTCCACATTATGCTTATCTTCACCCCCAAAACAAAAATTAACCTATGCTCAAGAAGATCCTGAAAATTGTGGGCATCACAGTACTGGTCTTGATAGTGGCCGCTTTCGCCATTCCCTATTTCTTCAAAGACAAAATTATCGCCATTGTAAAAACAGAGCTAAATAACCGGCTCATTGCCAAGGTGGATTTTAAAGACGTGGATATCAGCTTATTCCGTCATTTTCCCCGTTTGTCGGTAGGACTCGAAAACCTGCAGGTAGTAGGTACCGGCGAATTTTCTTCCGATACCCTGCTGGCTGCCAAACAAATAGACGTGGCGCTCAACCTGATGAGCGTTATCAATGGCGGCAAGATGGATATCTACAATATCGCGCTCTCACAACCACGCATACACGCCATTGTGAATAAAGATGGCGCCGCCAACTGGAATATCATGAAACCTGATACGGCAGCCGCACATTCGGCAGATACTGCGCAAAGTAAATTTGCCCTCAGCCTGCAACAGTATAAAATTGAAGATGCCTGGATCAGCTATGAAGACCGCCAGGGTAATATGGCCTTGCTGGTTACCGGCCTTACCCACCAGGGACAGGGCGACTTCACCCAGGACCAATTCCTCCTGCAAACCAGTACCGTCGCCGATGGTATTACCTTCCGGTATGGCCTCATCCCGTATTTATCGCAGGTAAAAACCAAACTGGATGCAGGTATCCAGATCGATAACAAAACCAGTACCTATACCCTGAAAGATGGTAAAGCTTCGCTCAATAACCTGGAACTGGCCCTGCAAGGCCTCTTCAGGCTGGTAAATGACTCTACCTATGGTATGGATATGAGCTTTAAAGCGCCTTCCACCAACTTCAAGGACCTGCTGTCGCTGGTGCCTGCGGTATATAAAACAGATTTCGATAAGATAAAAACCAGTGGTACCGCCACCTTTGCCGGGTTCGTAAAGGGCAACTACTCCCCTACGCAAATGCCGTCATTTGGACTGGATCTGAATGTAAAAGATGGTTTCTTCCAATATCCGGATCTGCCTAAGCCAGTGAAGAATATCCAGATAGCCATGAAAATCAGCAACCCTGATGGCGTTCCTGATCATACCGTGGTAGATATGCCTACCGGCCACCTGGAAATGGATAATACCCCGCTGGACCTGCGCATGCTGGTTAAAACACCGGTATCCGACCTATACGTAGATGCCGCGGCCAAAGGTAAACTGGACCTCTCCAAAATCAGCCAGTTCGTGAAACTGGAGGCAGGCACTAACCTAACCGGCCTGCTGGATGCCGATATCAGCGCCAAAGGCAATATGAGCGCCATCGAAAAACAACAATACGATCGCTTCTATGCCGCTGGCACCCTGCAATTGAGCAATATGCTCTATAAAAGCAAGGATTATCCAGACGGCGTAAAAGTGAATAACCTCTTCTTACAGTTCAATCCGAAAAATGTAACGGTAAAAGAACTGAACGGACAATACCTGGGCACTAATTTCGAAGCCAATGGCGCAGTTAATAACCTGCTCGCCTATACGCTGAAAAATGCTCCCCTGGATGGCCAGCTGAACTTCAAAGCCGATGAAATCAACCTGGATAAATGGATGGGAACAACCAGTTCTACTCCTGCCGCCAGCAAAGAAACCACCAAGAAAGACAGCGCCACTGCCATGCCGTTTGCCGTGCCGGCCAACCTGAACATCGGCCTGCAAACAACCGTTAATAAAATCCACTACGATAAAGCCGATCTCACTAATGTATCCGGTAACCTGCTGGTAAAAGATGAAACGGTGACCATGCAGCAGCTCAAAGCCAATGCCCTGCAGGGTACTATGGAAATCAACGGCAGCTACAGCACCAAAGCGAGCAAAACCAACCCGGATATTAACCTGGCATACAATGTACAGAACCTCGATGTACAGCAAACGTTCAACACCTTCAATACGGTACAAAAGTTAATGCCTATCGGTAAATTCCTCTCCGGTAAAATTACCTCCCAGCTCACTATGCACGGTAAACTGGGCAAGGATATGTCGCCCGAACTAAATACCCTTACCGGAGATGGCAACCTGCTACTGATCCAGGGGTTCCTGAAACAATTTGCCCCGGTAGACCAGCTCGCCAACACCCTGAATGTAGCCCAGCTGAAAGACCTGTCGCTGCGTGATATTAAAAACTATTTCGCCTTTGAAAACGGTCGTGTGAAAGTGAATCCATTTAAGGTAGTAGTTAACGGTGTGCGTATGGATATTGCCGGTTCGCATGGATTTGACCAGTCTCTCGACTATACCCTGCAACTGGCCCTCCCACGCAGCCTGATGGGCGCTGCTGGTAATAACCTGATCAACAGCCTGGCATCGCAGGCGCAAAGCAAAGGTATCCCTGTGAATATCGGCGACAGCGTACACCTACAGGTGTTAATGAGCGGAAACATTATGAAGCCCAGCGTAAAAACCGACTTACGCGAATCAGCCAACAGCCTGAAAAACCAGGCAGCTGAACTGGTAAAAAATAAAATAGATACGGTGAAAAACACGGTAAAAGACAGCCTGAACCAGATCAAAAATACCGCCGTCAACACCCTGAAAGACGAGTTAAAAAATCAGCTCAGCGGTAAAAAAGATTCCGCACATAACGGTAAACCGCTGGAAAATGTGGGTAAACAAGCCGGCGAATCTGTGAAGAATACCTTAAACGGTCTGTTTAAGAAGAAGAACAATACCGCCGATACCACCAAACACTAATGAATATAAGTTCGGTCCCACCTGTAGTGGGACCGAACTTATATTCACTTTTTTTCCGTAACTTATGGTAACCAAAACCCCGGACCATGTTGTTACCTTTCCTCCACTCTACCTGGTGTAACGCTGCTATCTTTGCGGGTGCATTATTCTTTTTCATGGGCTTCTTTATTCACCGCTACCCACCCAAAAGCACCAAATCATGGTACGGCTACCGCAGTTTCCTGTCTACCAAAACGCCTGAAATGTGGCGTTCCGCCAATGAATACGCGGCCTATATCTCCCGTCGTATAGGCGTGATATTGATATTGACAGGTATTGCCTGTGCCCTGGTTTTCGACCGGCAATCTGACTGGTTCCTGTACATTACCATCGGTGCCGTGGTAGCTGGTACTATGTACATGGTGGGCGATACCGAGTGGGAGCTCACCCGTCACTTCGATAAAGACGGTAACCGCATACTTCCCGAATAAAAACAAAGAAGGCGCTGCTTTCGCAACGCCCACCTGTAATTATAAACCCTAATACTATTAAAGCTTTCCCTGTACATCATGTTCAGGTACAGATTGATAGCTTTCCTTCATCTTTTGCAATTTCTCTTTACCATATGCCAGTCGCGTAATCACTACGAAAAGCACTGGTACAATGAAAATGGCCAGGAAGGTAGCGGTAAACATACCACCCAATACCGTCCATCCCATAGTTTTACGCGCTTCCGCACCCGCGCCGGAAGAAAATACCAGCGGCAGGATACCCAGCAGGAATGCCATAGACGTCATGATAATGGGGCGCAAACGAAGCTTGGCTGCTTCCACCGCCGCGGTAATCAGGTCCATGCCCCTGTCTACACGCTCCTTCGCAAACTCCACAATCAGGATGGCATTCTTCGCCGACAAACCAATCAACGTAATCAAACCAATCTGCGCATATACGTTGTTACTCAGCTTAGGCAGGAAGGTTAGCACCGTAATGGCCCCAAAGGCGCCAATAGGCACGGCCAGCAGTACCGAGAAGGGCACCGACCAGCTTTCGTACAAAGCGGCTAGGAACAGGAATACAAAGATGATTGACAAGGCAAAGATGTAAACGGTTTTGGAACCCGACAACAACTCCTCGCGACTCAAACCGGAAAACTCATATCCATATCCATCCGGCAATGTTTGCGCCGCCACTTCTTTCAATGCGTTGATCGCATCTCCGGAACTATATCCCGGCGCAGGGTTACCGTTGATTTCCGCAGAACGGAACAGGTTATAGTGCGAAATCACCGGGGCGCTTTCTATCACTTTATAAGAAGTCAATGCACTCAACGGCACCATAGAACCCGCCGCATTGCGCACAAATAACTGGTTCAGATTTTTGATATCTCCACGGTAAGTAGAATCCGCCTGTGCTACCACGCGGAAGTTACGGCCGTAAATAGTGAAGTCGTTGATATAGGCACTACCCATATACGTTTGCAGGGCAGAAGCAATATCCGATATCTTCACGCCCATTTTCTTTGCCTTTTCACGGTCAATATCAAGCTGATAGCCCGGTGTACGAGCCGTAAAGAAGGAAAATGCCTTGGCAATTTCAGGGCGGCTGTTAGCCGCCGCCAGGAACTTCTGTAGCACCCCTTCAAATGCTTTTACTTCACCGCTTCCCCTTTGTTCGAGTACAAACGAGAAACCAGCGGTAGAACCTAACCCCGGTATAGCCGGTGGCGGAATCACCACCACATTCGCTTCCTTGTACTTCGACAATTTCTTCTGCAACGCAGCTACCAAGCCAAATACTTGCAGGGAATCCGGCTTACGCTCATCCCATGGCTTCAGTTGACAAAAGATGGTAGCACTGTTAGATTTGGTTGCAAAGTTCACTACGTTCAAGCCTCCCAAAGCCGCATAGTGGGCAATACCTTCAGTATGATCCAGGTCCTTCATCATCTGCTGCATTACCGCCAGGGTACGTTCAGTAGACGAAGATTCAGGAAGGTCGAAAGTGATATAAATACGTCCATCATCTTCTGTAGGAATAAACCCGGTAGGCTTGCTCTTAAACAGCATCATGGTACCTACAAATATGCAGATCAGGATCACCACTACAAACCGGAAATAACGGATACTCTTTTTCACCCCCATGGAATAACGGGAAGTAGTATGCCCGAACCAGCGGTTGAACTTGTAGAAGAACTTATTCAACCCTTTGGAATCCTTATCCAGGTGCATGGGTCTCAGCAACAGGATACACAATGCCGGTGTTAATGATAACGCCACAAATGCGGAGATCATTACAGAGATGGCAATGGTGATAGCAAACTGCTGGTATAAACGCCCTACGATACCTGGTATAAACCCTACCGGAACGAATACCGCCGCCAGGATCAGCGCAATCGCGATTACAGGACCGGAAATCTCTTTCATCGCCTGCGCGGTGGCATCCCGTGGCGTCATTTTCTCGTGATCAATATTATGCTGTACCGCTTCCACCACCACAATGGCGTCATCCACCACAATACCGATGGCCAGCACGAAACCGAACAGCGTTAAGGTATTGATGGTAAAACCCAGTGGTATGAAGAAGATGAAGGTGGCAATAATGGATACCGGGATGGCCAATACGGGGATCAGTGTTGCGCGCCAGCTTTGCAGGAACAGGAATACCACGATCACCACCAGGATCAGCGCTTCTACCAGGGTATGCAATACCTCTTCGATAGATACTTTTACTACGGACACGGATTCAAATGGTACTACATATTCCACATCAGAAGGGAACTGCTTTTTCAGTTCCTCCATGGCGGCAGTTACGTTCTTCGCCGTTTCAATGGCGTTGCTGCCGGGAGCCTGGTAAACGAGCAGGTAGGCTGCACGCTTGCCATCCACAAAGTTATTACCGGCATAGTTAAATTTACCCAACTGCACGCGGGCTACATCTTTCAGGTATACTAGCGTTCCATCGGAGGGACGGGTTTTTACCACCACGTTACCAAATTCTTCCGGTGTGGATAAACGCCCTTTGGTGAAGATGTTGTATTCGAAGGTTTGACCGGTTTGCTGCGGAGGCGCACCCACGGACCCCGCGGTGATCTGCGCATTCTGCTCTGCGAGGGCAGCACGGATATCGTCGGCTGTAACGCCCATTTCCGCCAGCTTATCAGGTTTCAGCCATATACGCATACTGAAATCATCTGCACGTGTAAAGATATCCCCTACTCCTTTTGCTCTCAGCAACGCATCTTTTACATATACGTTGGTATAGTTGTCGAGGAAGGTAATATCATGTGTGCCTTTGGGAGAATACAGGGCTACCAGCATGAGGATGCTGGGGTTACGCTTCCTAACGGTTAAGCCTAAACGCTGTACTTCCTGTGGCAGGGTGGGTTGTGCAATTCCTACGCGGTTCTGTACGTCCAGTGCGGCTATGTTGATATCGGTACCTACTTCAAAGTTAACCGTCATGCTCATTTGTCCGCTACTGGTATTGTTGGTATTGATATATGTCATACCAGGCGTACCATTCACCTGTACCTCTACCGGCGTTGCCACGGTTTGTTCTACCGTTTGTGCATCTGCACCGGTATAGGTACCCGTTACCTGTACGGTGGGGGGTGAAATTTCTGGGTACTGGCCAATGGCCAGGTTCATCATCGCCAATATCCCCACCAATACCAGCACGATAGAAATTACTATCGCTGTTACGGGTCGTTTTATAAAAGTATCTGCAATCATGATCTTCGCTGTTGATTCTACTGATAAACTATTTCTTCGCTGCGGCGTCTTGTGGTGCTGCAGGTATTCCTATCTGTATTTTGCCGCCATCACGCAAGCGCTGGAAGCCTTCTACTATCACTTTTTCACCGGACTGTATACCGTCCATGATTACTATTCTATCGCCGATCTTAGGGCCCAGGTGTACTTTCTTTTGTGTAGCTGTACTGTCGCCAGCCACAAATACGAAGTATTCGCCCATCTGTTCTGTGATCGCTTTGTACGGGATCACGAGGCGATGGCCCGACTGATCGTTGAGTACGCGAAGTACGCAGCTCATCCCATCTTTCAGCTGATCATCGGGATTGTTAAATTCAATACGTACGCGGATGGTACCGGTTTGATTATCCACGCCACGGTCAATAGCTAGTATTTTACCACCATGCGTGTATTCGGCGCCGTTAGACAGCTGTAAGCGGAAGGTAGAATCGCTGGTAGCGGCATTGCCTTGCAACGCGGCAAAGCGGGCGATATCATTTTCATTTACCACAAAGTCTACCGCAATTGGATTTTCACTGGAGATGGAGTTCAACAGGGTGCTGCCAGGGCTCACCTGGGCGCCCAGTTTCACCTGGGAAATACCAATGCGTCCGGTAAACGGCGCTTTAATGAGCGAGTAATCGAGATCTGTACGTACCGCTGCGAGATTGGCTTCTGCCGCTGCCAGCTGACTGCGGGAAGTTTCCAGGGTAGCCTTGGCATTATCCACAATCTGGCGGGCTACCGCATCCTGGTCGGCCAGGCGCTGGTAACGGTCATCATCTTTCTTTGCCCTCTCAAAGCTGGCACGGGAGCTGGCTACATTGGCCTGTGCCTGCAGATAGGCGGCCTCGTATTTACGGCGGTCTATTTCATACAGCACCTTTCCCTTCTGCACAATTTCTCCTTCTTTAAAAAAGATACCCGTAATAAAACCTGATACCTGGGAACGCAGTTCTACCTGGTTCAATGCTACCACGGTGGCGGGATATTTATCATAATAAACGGCCGGCGCCTCTGTAGCGGCGATAACATTTACCGGTGTAGGGGGAATAACAGGTGCGCCTTTCTGACCGGGACCTTTACAAGCCGCAAAGCCCAGTATAGTGGCAGCACTGATTAAGACGATGTTGTTCATTTTTTTCATATCCGTTCCGGTTACCATTTTAATAATTAGCTGTTAAGGTTCCTAATGCTTTTTGCAGATCTATCCGGCTGGACAGCACCTGGTACATAGAGTTATAAAAATTTAGCTGTGCTGTACGCAGATCCGTTTCGGAAATCAGCACATCGAGATAGGTTTTGATCCCTTCTTTATACTGCAACTGTAACATGTCATAAACATCTTTCGCCATCTGCACATTTTCTTTCAACGTCAGGTAATCGTTGTAGTTACTTTTATAAGTAGCCATAGCCTGTGCATACTGTGAGTTGATCTGGCTTCTTAATGCCGCAAAGTCCCATTGTGTACGCTGCAACTGCAATTCCGCCATGCGGATATTATGTACCCGTTTTCCTCCCTGGAAAATAGGCAACGACAATTTCAATCCCAGCAGCGAGTTAGGATAATCGTTGCTGTACAATTTGCCGAAATCAGCGCTCTGGTAGGCAAATGCATAGTTTACAAAGGCCGATACGGTAGGCAGGTAACTCCATTTATTGTATTTCACATTGGCCTGTTGCAGGCTTTGTTGGGTTTCGAGCAACTGGTATTCAATACGGTTCTTATAGTCAGCAACCAGCAGGGTATCTTCCCCTGTTACCTGTGCTGCCAGGGAGGAGGAGTCCTGTACCAGCGGTACATCGCCGCTGTTGGCAGGATATCCCATTAACTGCTTCAGGTAGGCCTGTTTGGCGGTGAGCAGTTCCCTGGCTGATTTTTGCTGGGCTTTCGCATTGTTCAGTGAAATAGTGGCCCGCTTGGCATCTATTTTATCTACCACGCCGCTGGCATATTGGTTATTCGCGTCTTTCAGACTACGTTCCAGCCGGGTGATATCTTCATTGAGTACATTAATCTGCTCTGCTGTCAGCAATACATCATAGTAGGCTTTGCTGACATCGGCTACCAGGTCTATCTGGTTGCGCGTGGTGGTTTGGCGGCTTTGTTTCCGCACTTCCTTTGCCGTGTTGGTAGCCAGTAGCAGGTCGCGGGTGAAAATATTCTGATTCAACCCAAACTGCGCCGTAGAAGTATTGGCCACGCCTACTTTTGTAGGGTTGCCACCGAAAATGGAAGTAGGCAGTTCCATGTAGTGCTGGATATTATAATCCAGGTTGATTTGTGGATACCAGTCGGCCAGCTTACTCTTCACGGTTCTATCAGTAATGGCTTCATCCAGCAGCGACTGACGTATGACAGGCTGGTGGGCAATCGCATACTGGATACATTCCTGTAGCGTGGCACTGGTTAAAAGGGAATCGGCAGGTTGCTGTGCAAATACCTGCGGGGAGATAAACATCCCGCACGTTACAGCTAAAAAATAAAATGCTCTTTTCATAAAAGGCTTTTGACATTCAGTTCATCATTGTACCAATCGAAAGGGAATAATACCCGTATAAAAACGAGTCAGATTTTTATAACATGGCAGCATTGTTCCCCCGGTTGTTGCATAGACGATTTACATCTATGTAACATTATTATTAGTTGCAAAAACATGTCTATGCTGTAGTTACTACAGCCAACAGGCAGGTTGATATGAGAGTTGCTTATCCGATACTATCTGAAACTAGTCAGCACGGTTTTCAGGTGTGGTTCCAGGTATCTGTATCAACGTTTAACAGTGAAGTAGGTAGAACAACTTATCGTTGCTTAGGTAAAAGTAAATTCGGGCGCTAAGATAATGTTATGCAAAGAAAAATCCACCCATAGGGGTGGATTTTAACAATTCAGTGAGAATCAGCTCCAGTTATCCTTTATTCCGACCGCTGAAAATATGTTTCTCTGCATGATAGGAAGATCTTACTAACGGTCCTGACTCTACGTAATCGAGGCCCATGTTGTAACCAATCTCTCTCAGCTCGGCAAATTCATCGGGATGTACAAAGCGCACTACCGGCAGGTGTTTAGGGGTAGGCTGCAGGTATTGCCCCAGCGTTACCACATCACATCCGTTGTCGTACAGGTCTTGCATAGCCTGTACTACTTCTTCCTTGGTTTCTCCAAGTCCCAGCATAATACCGCTTTTGGTACGCATACCGCCTTCTTTCAAACGGCGGATTACTTCCAGGCTGCGGTGATATTTTGCCTGTATTCTTACCTGTTTGGTTAAGCGTTCTACCGTTTCCAGGTTATGAGACACGATTTCAGGTGCCGCATCGATGATGCGCTGGAGATTTTCCCATTGACCACGAAAATCCGGTATCAGGGTTTCCATGGTGGTTTGTGGGTTGAGGGCTCTTACCGCATTGATGGTGTTAGCCCAGATGATAGAGCCACCGTCTTTCAGTTCGTCCCTGTCTACCGAGGTGATAACGGCATGTTTTACCTTCATCAGGTAAATAGCTTCTGCCACCCGTTGAGGCTCATCAAAATCTGCCGGTTCCGGGCGGCCGGTGGCTACGGCACAGAAACCGCAGCTACGGGTACAGATATTTCCGAGGATCATGAAAGTAGCGGTACCTGCGCCCCAGCACTCGCCCATATTAGGGCAATTGCCGCTTTCACAGATGGTATGCAATTTATGGGTGTCAACCAGGTTTCTTACCTGTTTGTAAGTTTCGCCTATCGGTAATTTAACGCGCAGCCAGTCAGGCTTCTTTACTCTTGTGGTAGCCGGTTCGGCGGCTATTACGGGTAGTTCTTGCATCGCTTATTCCTTTCTTTAGAAAAGCAAAGTTAATACTTATCTCTTATTCCAGCGTTTTCCGAATTGAATGCCCACATATGCATTAAAAAAGAACTGTTTATTGTAGTCAGTGCCATTTACCGGCACCATAATAGGTATCTTTTTGCTATACATCTCAGCGTTTACCCCAATTTCCAGGGCACTTACCACCTCATTAAAATGGGCCCAGTCGAACCGGAGACCCAATTTGGCATGAGCACCAGGTACCACACTCAGATTGTCCCAGCCCTTGCCGAAGCCTGCTGCTCCATTGATCTTATCTTTATTCAGGAAAAGATTGGCATTCTGGTCGCTATACTTTAAGTCGATATTATCCCCCGCAGGATCCTGTACGTTTACATAGTAAGGTTTTAACAACCCCAGGGACAAGCCACCATAGTAGATCGCATCAACTTCAACCCCATTCTTATTGGCTTTGCCGCCAATCAGGTAGCGTTGCCCGATACCCAGCTTCACCGGGTAAAAATTATTCTGTTTACCAAATATATAAGGCCGCTGCGTAAAGGAATAACCTCCATTTTGCTTGTATTCCTTGTTGTTTTTCTTTTCAGAAAACTCAATCTGGAAATAAGTCACTTTTTTCCGGCTTTTACGATATCCTTTCTCCACGAAACCGGACCAGCCATCTGTATTTAAACGGGCACCGGCTGAAAAATCGCGCTGAAACACATTTTCCCCCTCTTCCTGCTCACGGAAAATGGCAATCTTCTTCAGCTTACGCTGTTCCTTCTCTTTCTCCTTCTGGGCTTTGGTAGCAGGAGCAGGAGTCGTGGTTTGAGCAAATAAACCGCCGGATAGTGTCGCTAAAAACAGGATCAAGTATATTTTTTTCACAGTGGGCTATTATTATATATAAATTAACGCTTTATCAAAGGTATTGTTATGTATATATTACAAACGTAGCCAATTTTTTTTGAGTTTAACAGCGCCGCCGCCTGCCATATTACACTTATACTAAAAATACATTTAATTTTACTGTCTGATCATAAAAACAGCAAGCACTATGCAAACGGCATCAATTATTTATAACGGCGAATTACGTACGACTTCTACCCATCTGCAATCCGGTACAGTGATCGAAACAGACGCTCCTGTAGACAATCGTGGAAAAGGAGAACGTTTTTCCCCTACCGACCTGGTAGCCTCCGCCCTGGGTTCCTGCATGCTCAGCATCATGGGCATCAAGGCGATGGATAATGGATGGAATATTGAAGGTACCAAAGTGAGTGTACAAAAAATTATGGGCTCCGACCCCCGTCGCATTATCGGCGTTACCATCGTAATGGATTTACCTGCCGGCCACAACCTGGGTGAAAAAGAAAGAACCATCCTCGAAAGAGCTGCGCTTACCTGCCCGGTGGCTAAAAGCCTGCACCCGGATTTAGTGCAGGATGTAACGTTTAACTGGTAAGCGGAAAGCGAAAACATAAAGCGAAAAGCGAAAAGCTATTGTAGCGAATGATCTTAGCGAATTAAAATCGCATTGGTCATTCGCTACAATAGCTTTTCGCTTTACGCTCCTTTAATGATCTTCGCTCCTATAGCGCAATACAGGCATTTCTTCTCATTACAATAGTATTGCTTTAACTGCAGCAGGGCCTGCGACTCCAGGGCATTTTCCAGCTTCACCCCCAGCAATGCCCACTGATGGGTGATATTATTTTTTTCCGGCGGCAACTGCTGTAGCAGGTGAAGCACTTTTTCCTGGTAGTATTTCTGTTGCTTTTGCTGTCCGTAAAAAAACAGGAGCGGCAATACCGTGTTGATAAGAATAGTATGTACTGCTTGCCGGCCGGGGCATTGGGCTTGCGCCACCGGTTGACCGAAACGATAATGCGTGCGCCAGTACGCAGACGGCTGCACGAAAAACAGCTGTTCCAGCGCTGTCATATCTTTCGCCTCCAGTAGCTGGGAAAAAATGTGAGTGGTCTTTCCCAGCAAGGCTGCCAATGTAGCCAGTCTCACCGTAGGAAAGGCGGCAGGGCGCATGCGCAGCCAGTTCCACTGATGCGCTGCCATAGGCTGGAGCCGGTATTTATGCCGCAGATGCGTAAAAATATCCTGTAGCTGCAATGCGTAAGCATCCGTGTGGGCTGCTTCCAGCATCCCCGCCTGGCCGAAAAGAAAGGCTTCCAGCTGGATTTGCTGGTGCCGGTGCCGCATCAGCGTTCTGTAGGGAAGGGATTGGGCCACCTGCAGAAATGGTGCTGCATTTACCGGGATACCATAGCTCTGGGCAATGGCCCAGTAACACACTTCTTCCCAGTTGCCATGTGTGGCCAGTAACCAGGACTGCAAACCACTGATCTTTCGTTCCCAGCGTTCGGCCAGCAGCCGGTCTTTCCAGCTGATCCAGGTAAGCGGGGGCACCTGTGCCGCCTGGGCAGCACAGGGCACAAAAGGCGCCAGGCTCCGCAACGCTTCATAACGCTGCAGCAGCAGCTTGGAAATACGCTCCTGTAGCTCCAGGCAAGGAACGCCCGGGATACCCTTACCCGGCATATCATGTATAAATACTACATGGAGTATGATCCGCCCATATTGCGGATTATGCTGGTGCCCGTGCCGGAACCAATCCGACGTACGCAGGTGCAGCTCTACCTGCCCAATCCACAGGGCGGTTCCTATCCTGATACGGGCAGCGGAAAAATCAGGTCCTCCATGATGATTGAGTACACCAGGATGTAATATCTCCACCGGCTCCCCGGTAACAGTTGTCAAATGATCCTGGCGGAATAGCCGGAAGGCCCAGATATGCTGGAATAGCTCCTCTGAGAGCGGGGGATTAACAAACATAAACAAACAGGATTGGGGTATAAAATAATATCATTCAAAGGTAATAAATCATCATTTAATAAATAAATTGTAACCGCAATTTGGAATTTTGATAAAAGTGATATTACCTTTGCGCCAGTTCTTACACATCACTTATCCAGAAAGGCGGAGGGACTTGGCCCTGCGATGCCTTAGCAACCTTTCCTGATTACGGTCAGGAAAAAGGTGCTAATTCCTGCCCCACGCTACAGCGTGAGGAAAGATAAGTTGGCAGAGATTATACTTCACAGCTATATATAACTTTCTAAGAAAGCTCTTCCAACACCATGGAAGAGCTTTTTTTATGCCCACTTCCCGCCCCATTCATGGATTTGTCGTTGTTTAAGTTGATCTTTAATGATAAAGTTGCAGCAGATTTTTGTGCACATTGAACATCATTAAAATATTTTGACAAATGAAAACAGCTACACAACTGATTCATAGCATTCCGGTAGACGAACTGACAGGCGCCATTTCTGTGCCTATCTATCAAACATCCACCTTTGTGCAGGAATCACCGGGCATCAATAAAGGCTTTGAGTTTTCGAGGGCCAACAACCCTACGAGAAAAGTGCTGGAAGACCTGATCTGCAACCTGGAAGAAGGTTTCGCAGGTTTTGCTTTCGCCAGCGGCATGTCGGCCATTGATGCGGTACTGAAGCTGTTAAAGACCGGCGATGAAATCATGGCAGTGGAAGACACCTACGGTGGCATCTTCCAGATCTTTAACCACATGTTTGAACGCTTCGGTATCAAAGTTAATTTCGTAGATACCAGCAACCTCGATAAAGTACTGGCGGCTATTACCCCCCATACCAAAATCATCTGGCTGGAATCCCCTACCAATCCAACACTGCGCATTTCTGATATAAAATCTATCAGTAAAATCGCCAAACAACATAATATACTGCTGGTAGTAGATAACACGTTCAGCACCCCCCTGTTACAACAACCGCTAACACTGGGCGCCGATATCGTGATACACAGCGCCTCCAAATACCTGGCAGGCCACTGCGACGTGATAGCCGGACTGGTAGTAGCCAATTCTAAAGTACTGGCCGATCAGATCCGCTATAATCAAAATATTTCGGGGAGTATATTAAGCCCGTTTGAAGCCTGGCTTACCATACGCGGCGTTGAAACCCTATACCTCCGGTTCGAAAAACAATGCAGCAACGCTTCGGCTATCGCCAACTGGCTTGCTACCCACCCGGCAGTGGATAAAGTATTTTATCCCGGACTGGCTACACACAAAAACCATCATATTGCCCGTAAACAACAAAAAAGCTATGGCGCACTGGTAAGCTTTTCCCTGAAAAGCGATAACATAAAAAACGCGATCCGCATCGTAAATGCCACTAAACTATTTAAACTGGCAGAAAGCTTCGGCGGCGTAAAAAGTATGCTGGCCCACCCGGCCACCATGACACATCGCAACATCCCGGAAGAATTCCGGAAAAAAACAGGTCTACAGGACTCCTGTATCCGTTTATCAGTAGGCATTGAAGATGCCGATGACCTGATCAACGACCTGAAACAGGCACTGGATAAACTAAATCATCCAGCCGGCAAGCAAATCACTGTTTTACAATAAGCCGTTGACAGTTAGCAGCAACTTTGACACCTCCGGTACCTGATCAATCCTGGTAGTATCAAGGCTCACTGCCAAAGGCGAAAGCTCAAAAAAAGTATGGAAAATAAGATCATCAATTTAGGTATTTTCGGATTCGGCGTCGTAGGACAAGGCCTCTATGAAGTATTGAACAGAACCAAGGGCATTAATGCACGTATCAAAAAGATATGTATTAAAGATCCCAACAAGTCAAGACCCATCGACAGCAGCTATTTTACTACGGATAAAAACGAAATCCTGGAAGATCCTACCATTGACGTTGTAGTAGAACTGATCAATGATACAGAAGCAGCCTTTGAAATCGTAAGCACCGCCCTCCGCAACGGTAAAGCCGTAGTAAGTGCCAGCAAACGCATGATCGCAGAAAACCTGCCTACCCTGTACCAGTTACAGGCCGAAAATAAAGTGCCCTTCCTGTATGAAGCTTCCAGCTGCGCCAGTATTCCCATTATCCGTAACCTGGAAGAATACTACGACAATGATCTGCTCAATGCAGTAGAAGGTATCTGTAACGGCTCAACGAACTATATTCTCACGAAAATATTCGAAGAAAACCTCAGCTTCGAAACAGCCCTGCAACAAGCGCAGGACCTGGGTTTCGCCGAAACGGACCCTACCCTCGACATTGAAGGATATGATCCTAAATTTAAAATCGTTATCCTGCTCCTGCACGCATTCGGTACTTTCGTAAAACCGGAAGAAGTGTTCAATTTCGGTATTCACCACCTGAACGATTTTGATATACAGTTTGCCAAACAACGCAACTGTACCATCAAGCTGATTGCACAGTGCCGCCGCCAGAATGGCCATGTATCTGCTTATGTACTGCCGCACCTGATCAAAGAACATAACCTGCTCTTTGATGTGTACAACGAATACAATGGTATCCTGCTGGAAAGCGCCTTCACCGATAAACAGTTCTTTGTAGGTAAAGGAGCCGGCGGTACCGCCACCGGTAGTGCCGTACTGTCGGATATTTCCGCCCTGCTGTACAACTATCGCTACGAGTATAAAAAGATTAAACAAAATAATCAGCCCAGCTTTACTAACGATGTAAAACTGAAAATATACCTGCGATATAAGACACCTAACCAGGTAGACCTCGCAGAGTTTTTCAGCATCTCTGAAAAGTATGAATCATCAGAATGGCGTTATGTAGTAGGTACGATTAACCTACAGAAGCTGAAGGAAGCCGGCTGGCTGAAAAATAAAGACGTGAATGTCCTCATATTGGAGTAAATATATTAAGTAAGCAAAAACCAATCATGAAAACGGCGCAGTTCCCTGCGCCGTTCGAATTACATCTGGTTCAATGCAGCTACTACCTTGCTCACCGGCAGTCCCATTACATTGTAGAAACAGCCGTTGATACGATCAATCCCCACCGCGCCAATCCATTCCTGTATGGCATAAGCGCCGGCCTTATCATAAGGCCTAAACTGATCCACATACCAGCTGATTTGCTCAGTAGTTAAAGGATTAAAGTGCACAGCCGTTGTATGGGAAAAAGCGGTTTCCTCAGCGCCTTTCCGGATTACCACCCCGGTAATTACCCGGTGTTCCCGCCCGCTTAAGCGGGAAAGAATAGCAATGGCATCTTCCCGGTCCTTCGGCTTTCCGATAATGGTATCATCCAATACCACTACGGTGTCTGCAGCAATAATAATATCAGTATCCGCACACAATGCTTCTACGGCAATGGCCTTCTGACGGGCAATATGCACCGGGATATCCGCAATGGCCAATCCCGGAGGAAAAGTTTCTGCCGTTTCCACCACCTTTACCTCGAAAGGGATGCCCGCCTGTTCCAGCAGCTGCTTCCTGCGCGGTGACTGGGAAGCCAGGATAACAGGTGTTCCTTTATACATCACTATAAATACAGTTTAAAAAATATCATTGATAAAATGCCTGTCAGCATAATCACTTTTACCAACGTGCTTACCTTATGGTAATGCGCCGGCAATGTAGCCTTCTTCAGCTGTAGGTAAACGTATAGGCATGGCAGTTGTACAAACAATAGCAGGTAAGCAATTGCAATATACCATTGCAATATCCACACGCGGATTTCTACTGCGGCAATGATCACTACCAATGCCAGCAACAGCACATTACACAAGCGTTTAGCGGCGAGTACCCCCCAGGCAATCGGCAGGGTGCGGCAACCATCTTTGCTGTCGCCCATCATATCTTCCAGGTCTTTCACTATCTCCCGGACCATTGAAATCAGGAAAGCAAACAAGGCATATACGCCTATTACCTGGATCAGTTTGCGGCCGGTAGCCGACATGATGGCTTCAAAGCTATGGTAGATCTGTTTTTCATAGAATCCTACCACTACTACCGCTAATGCGGTTAACAGGGAAATGACCACGTTACCGATCAGTACCTGTCTTTTAAACGAGGTAGAATAAAACCACAGCAACAGGGAACATACTACCTGGGTAAAGCCCAGGTAAAACTGGCCAATACGCCAGGCTACCAGGAAGCCTAACGAAACGCCGGCCATATTCAGCATGGTATGCCAGGCCATAGCCCAGCGCCGGCTGATAACCTTATCCAATATCATCTTATCCGGCTTGTTCACAATGTCGATGTTGATATCGAAATAGTCGTTGATGATATAACCGGCTGCCGCCACCAGTATGGTCGACAAACTTAATAATACAAATTGGGGAACAGGCAGGGAGGGCTCTTCCCCGGAGCTGCGTAATACCGGTTCTACTACACAATACTGCAGTAAAAACTGGGTAAGGCCAATATATACCAGGTTTGGGTACCTGATCAGTTTAAAAAATGCAGCCCAGAGCTTCATAGTTTTCTCTTTTATTATTTCGATGCAATTCCTTCATCCATTAACCAATGTCCGTTCAGTTTAAGCACTTTTTCCATTACTTCTCTTACGCATCCGTGGCCTCCGGGCAGAGGGGATATGTATTTTGAAATGCTTTTTATTTCCGGTGCTGCATCTGCGGGGCAGGTAGGTAATCCTACAAGCTGCATAGGCTGGTAGTCCGGGATATCATCTCCCATATATAAAACTTCATCCCAGCGCAGGTCAAGCTCAAATACATAATCCTGTAACTTTTCTTTTTTATCAAGTACACCGGTATAGATATCTTTTATACCTAATCCCTGTAACCTGCTTACCACGCTTTCCGATTTTCCCCCAGAGATCACAACCACCCGGTATCCCTTTTTTACCGCCAGCTGCATGGCATAACCGTCCTTGATATTCATTTTGCGGGACATCTCTCCTCCTGGCAGCAATTGCAGGGTACCATCTGTTAACACACCGTCCACATCCAACACAAAAGTGCGGATAGATTTAAATAAAGCCAATACGTTCATGGGGCCAAAAATAGCCAATTACGGATTAACAGCTCAGTAATTCTCTATTTATTATGAAACTGGTAAATAGCGTCAGACATCACCTGGTATACCAGCTGCAGGTATTCGTTGCTGGCCAGCAACTGCCGGTGCAGCTGCATGGTAGCTTCATCCTGGCGCAGGGCGGGCCCTGTTTGCACCGTTTCAGGCGGATACTTTTCCAGGCGGTCGAAAGTTTCCTTTATAATGGGTTGCAACAAGCTGAAATCCAGCTGCTCGGCTTCACAGTAAGCTTTCGCCTGGGCAATCAGGTGATTGGTAAAATTGTTACATAATACCGCGGTAAGGTGATATTTCAGCCGCTGTGCCGAGGTGGTAACAGTTACACTGCCGGAAATACTCTGCGCCAAAGCCTGCAGGCGCCGGAGCACTTCATCGCTGCTGGCTTCCAGCATGACCGGGATAGGTGGATAACTTTTAATTTCCTTGCGGATAGACTGTAAAGGATACAACACGCCTGTATTGGACGATATCCGGGAGATAGCGGATAAAGGGACTGCCCCGGCGGTATGCGCTACAATACGCTTTCCCAGGCGTAATTCATCGTTTAACTCCGCTATGGCCGAGTCGCTTACCGCCAGCAGGTATATGTCGGCGTCCATATTAATGTCCTGCAAATCGTTTGTATAAGCTGCGTTCAGCATTTCCCCCAATTCCCGTGCATGCTCCAGCTGCCGGCTCACTACCTGCTTTACCTGGTGGCCATGAATCTTCAGGAGCTGTCCGAAACAATGTGCTACATTGCCAGTGCCAACTATGACTATATCCATTGTAATTAGTTTTAAATTAATACCCATCTGTCAACCGCCATACAGGAGGGTTTATCTTTTCTAATATACGCGATTTAATGGGTGCGCCGTTTTTGCACGCGTTCCCAAATATAAAGACTATTGTATCAACGAGGTGGATCTGGCCGTGACCGATTGGCCGATTTTTTCCAATATTAGCGATATTAATAGTTTCATTATCTTTAACCACCCTCGGGAATAACTGGTATCATCTATATTAATGACCGGCATTTGATGTCTTTCTATAAGCCTGAATAGTTAATTATTTGATAACGAACCATCATGAATGGTTACCATATTATATATCCCCGGCGGAAAATATCTGGTGTGAATGGGTACCATATCAACCAATATCAATATAATTTTATATCATTGCAGAATTCATTGAAGTAATTATTTCACAGAATTTTGCGTATTTAGCAGCACATTAAAGAAGCATACATGGCAAAAAATTTAGTTATAGTTGAGTCCCCGGCGAAAGCCAAGACCATAGAAAAAATACTGGGCAAAGACTTTGAAGTCAAGTCCTGCTTCGGTCACATACGTGATCTGGAGAAGGATGACATGGGGATAGACATAGAAAATAACTTTAAGCCGAAGTATGTGATCCCGGACGACAAGGAAAAAGTGGTGAAGGAACTGAAGAAGCTGGCGAAGGATACCGATGAGGTATGGCTGGCAACGGATGAGGACCGTGAGGGAGAAGCCATTTCCTGGCATCTGTGTGAGGTGTTGAACCTGGATCCAAAAACTACCAAGCGTATTGTTTTTCACGAAATTACCAAGCCGGCCATCGAGAATGCTGTTCAGCATCCGCGCAAGCTGGATATGGACCGCGTAAACGCACAACAGGCCCGCCGTATACTGGATCGTATCGTGGGATTTGAAATTTCCCCGGTATTATGGCGCAAAATGAGCATGCGCAACTCCCTTTCTGCCGGCCGTGTGCAGTCGGTAGCAGTGAGGCTGATCGTAGAAAGAGAAAGAGAAATCAATGCTTTCCAGACGGTTAGCACCTTTAAAGTAGAAGCGTGGTTTACCGGTAAAGACATCAATGGCAAGAGCATTTCCTTCAAAGCCGAAGGTCCTGGTAAATTTAAGACCGCAGAAGATGCCGAAAAATTCCTGCAGGAATGTGTTGGCGCCGCCTATACAGTAAAAGACATCCAGGTAAAGCCGGGCAAAAAATCGCCGGCAGCACCTTTCACCACTTCTACCCTGCAACAGGAAGCCAGCCGTAAACTCGGTTACAGCGTTTCCAAAACCATGTTGCTGGCCCAGAAGCTGTATGAAAGCGGTAATATCACCTACATGCGTACCGACTCGGTAAACCTGTCAGATACGGCCATCACTGAAATCGAAAAAGCGATCAAGGCCAGCTTTGGCGAAAAATATCATCAGCACCGTAAATTCAAAAATAAAAACGAATCCGCACAGGAAGCGCACGAGGCCATCCGTCCTACCTACATGGAAAACGCCACGGTAGAGGACAGCGATACCCGCAAACTGTACGAACTGATCTGGAAACGTACCATCGCCAGCCAGATGGCAGATGCCGAGCTGGAAAAAACCATCGCAAAAATCGACATCTCTACCAACCACGATGAACTCACCGCCAGTGGAGAAGTATTGAAATTTGATGGTTTCCTGAAAGTATACCTGGAAGGCCACGATGACGAAGATGAAACAGAAGAACAGGAAGGATCCTTACCTCCATTGGCGGTAAAACAATCCCTGGACCTGAGAGAAATGAAGGCCACCGAAAGATTCTCCCGCCCGGCTCCCCGCTATACAGAGGCCAGCCTGGTAAAGAAACTGGAAGAACTGGGTATTGGCCGTCCATCTACCTATGCACCTACTATTACCACTATACAGAAACGTAATTACGTAGAAAAGAGAGATAAAGAAGGTGTAAAAAGAGATTTCCGCATCCTGATACTGAAAGCCGATAAGATCAGCAAACTGACAGAAGCTGAAAATACAGGTGCAGAAAAATCCAAGTTATTCCCTACCGACCTGGGTATGATCGTTACCGACTTCCTCAACCAGTACTTTAACAACGTAATGGACTATGGCTTTACCGCCAAAATTGAAGAGGAATTTGATGAAATTGCCAGCGGTAAAAAGGTGTGGAATAAGATGTTGAAAGAGTTTTATTCTCCTTTCCATAAAGATGTGGAAAACACCCTGGAAAATGCTGAAAGAGTGAAAGGCGAACGCCCCCTGGGTGTAGACGCCGCCTCCGGCAAACCGGTGGTAGCCCGTATGGGACGCTACGGCCCCATGATCCAGATCGGCAGTGTGGAAGACGAGGAAAAACCTCGTTTTGCTAAATTGAAAGCTACACAAAGCATTGAAACCATCTCTATGGAAGAAGCCATGGAGTTGTTTAAACTGCCCCGCAACCTGGGACTGTTTGAAGGCACAGATGTGATCATCAATATTGGCCGCTTCGGACCTTATGCACAACATGATAAAAAGTTCTATTCCCTGAAAAAGGAAATGGATCCATATACCGTGGAGCTGGATGAAGTAGCTCCGCTGATCGCAGAAAAACGTACGGCTAAAGACGAACGCACCATTAAGATATTCGAAAAGGAAAAGATCCAGATACTGAAAGGACCTTATGGCCCGTACATTAAGCAAGGCCTGAAGAATTATAAAATACCGAAAGAAAAAATTGAAACGGCTGCCGACATCACCCTGGAAGAAGCCAAAGCAATCATTGAAGATGTGAAAGCTAATCCACCGAAGAAGAAAGCGCCACCTCGTAAAAAGAAAGCTGAATAAAGCCGTGGTAACAGATGATGAAAAATGAAGGCAAGGAAAATAACTGCAGTGTGAGTGATGTGCGTATTATTTAATTTGCCAACAGGATCACATTATTTGATGATTACCACCTGATCATAATAATGGCATGAACGAAAACAGAGAAATAAACGCTTTGTTCCACCTGTTGGATGACCCTGATCTGGAGGTATTTGACACTGTTGCCAGTAAGATATTACTGTACGGTAAAGATATCATTCCCAATCTGGAGAATTTGTGGGAGAATACAGTTGACGAGGCTATTCAGGAAAGGATAGAGCTGCTCATTCATCGGGTACATTACCAGGATTTGCAGGCGGCGGTACGTGCGTGGGGACTTTCAGATTCCCAGGGCTTGTTGCAGGGAGCTATACTGGCATCCCGGTATCAGTTTCCCGACCTCATAGACACACAGATTATAGCAGAAATAGATCGGATTAAACGCAATATCTGGCTGGAACTGAATAACTACCTGACGCCACTGGAACAGATCAATGTGCTGAACAGCATGGTGTATAATTATTTTGGACTAAAAGGAGAAGAAGTATCCTACCAGCGTAAAAACCAGTTTTTCGTTAACCAGGTGATAGAATCCAAGAAAGGTAATCCCATTACCAATGGTATCATCTATCAAAGCCTCTGCGCCATGCTGGATCTGCCCGTATATGCCGTTAATATACCCCGGCAGTTTATCCTGGCGTATTTCGATAGCTACATCGATTTTTCTGTACCGGTAGATCCTGCCGACCACCGCATCCTGTTCTTTATAGATCCTATCCAGGGGCAAATTTATACGCAGCAGGACGTGGATACTTACCTTAAAAGAGTATCGGTACCTTCCGTTCCCTCTTATTTTAAACCACAGTCTAACAAACGGATTATCCAGTTCCTGCTGGAAGAACTATCCAAATGTTTCCGGGATGATAAAGATGCATACAAGCAGGACGAACTAATGAACCTCGCGAGTATACTGGAAGACTAAATATATTTTTCCCTTTTTTATATGCAATTAAAAAGCCCACCGCATAAGCGATGGGCTTCTTAATTTCTTGCAAGAAAGATATATTATATGAAATAATATCTTACTTAGCTGGAGTTGCAGCTGAATCAGCAGCAGGAGCTACAGTTGCAGCAGAATCAACGTGAGCAGCAGAATCAGCTGGAGCTGGAGCTACTGGAGCAGCGTTCATAGTGTCAACAGCTGGAGTTGCAGTAGAATCAGCAGCTGGAGTGCTACCACCGTTACAAGCTACGAAGAACATACCAGCGGCAACTGCGAATACAAATAATTTTTTCATTTTAGTTCGTTTTGTTTTTTAAAACCGGCGCAAAGGTATGCAAATTTTATAAAATACAAAACCTAATCCCTATTTATGCAGGTTTATTTTTTTCTGAAGAATATCTTCACAGGCACCCCCTTAAAGTTAAAGTTCGAGCGGATCTGGTTCTCCAGGTAATTACGATAAGGCGTTTTAACATCATCGGGGAGATTACAGAAAAATGCAAATGCCGGCGTATGGGTAGGTATTTGCGTTACATACTTGATGCGGATAGGCACTCCTCTTACTACCGGCGGGTGATAAGATTCGATCGCTTTCAGCATTACTTCATTCAGCACAGAAGTCTGTATCCGGCGTAAGCGGTTATCATACACTTCCAGCGCGGTTTCTATCGCTTTGAAAATACGTTGCTTTTCTGTTACAGACGTAAAGATGATGGGCACATCAGAAAATGGCGCCAGGCGCTGCTTCAGCTCTTTTTCGTAATCGCGGGCAGTGTTGGTACCTTTCTCCATCAGGTCCCATTTATTCACCAGGATCACCACACCCTTACCTTTACGCGCTGCCAGGCTGAAAATACTCAGATCCTGCGCTGTAATTCCCTTCTCTGCATCCAGCAGCAACATCACTACATCTGATTCATCTACTGCCTTGATGGCACGTATCACCGAATAAAATTCCAGGTCTTCCTGCACTTTGGCTTTACGCCGGATACCAGCGGTATCAATCAGCATAAAATCTTTCTGGAACATATTGTAATGGGTATGAATCGTATCACGGGTAGTACCGGCAATGTCGGAAACGATGTTACGTTCTACGCCGATCAACGCATTCAGCAAAGATGATTTACCTACATTAGGCTGACCAATAATGGCAATTTTAGGCAAATCTGAGTTCAGGGTAGCTTCTCCCATTTCAGGGGTAATATGGCTTACCACTTCATCCAGCAGTTCGCCGGTACCGCTTCCGCTCATAGAAGAGAGGAAGAAAATATGCTCAAAGCCCATGCTGTAAAACTCCGTGGCTTCCAGCTGACGCTGACTGTTATCTACCTTGTTAACTACCAGTAATACAGGTTTGGAAGTGCGGCGCAGGATATCTGCTACATCCGAATCCAGGTCTGTAATGCCCGTAGTTACATCACACATAAAAATAATCAGGTTGGCCTCTTCTATGGCCACTTTCGCCTGCTTGCGGATTTCCCGCTCAAACACATCGTCACTATTGGATACAAATCCACCTGTATCAATTACGTTGAAGGTTTTACCGTTCCAGTCAGCAATACCATACTGACGATCACGGGTTACCCCACTCTGGTCATCTACGATGGCCTTGCGCTGTTCCAATAAACGATTAAACAACGTTGACTTACCAACGTTGGGACGACCTACTATAGCTACTGTAAATCCTGCCATGTTATTATATATTTTGTCGTACTAACCTGGATAATACATCCAGGAATTTTTCACTCTTTAATAACCGTATTCCTTCAGGAAGGTATCGTTATCCCGCCACTTTCCTCTCACTTTTACAAACAGCTCCAGGAATACTTTTCTTTCTATAAACTTCTCTATATCCTGGCGCGCCAGGGTGCCTATCTCACGGATAGATTTTCCCTTTTCTCCCAGGATAATTCCTTTCTGGGTGTCGCGGGTAACGATGATTTCCGCCGTTATTTTCGTGAGGGTATCCTTCTCCTGGAATTGTGTAACAATTACTGTGGTGTGATAAGGAATTTCCTCCTCGAACAGCTGGAATATTTTTTCACGGATCATCTCCGCTACAAAAAAGCGTGTAGACTTATCCGTTAGCGTGTCATCCGGGTAGAAGGCATTTGCTTCGGGCAACAGCTTTACGATAGCTGCCAAGAGTTCTTTGATACCTTTTTTCTGCATCGCAGAAATAGCTACCACTTCCGTGGCTTTGCCCCAGGCCTTTGCACGCTCCAATAAAACAGCCATATCTTCCTTTACGATATTATCCATTTTATTGAGGATGAGAATCACCGGCACTTTCAGCTTCAGGGAATCAAACAGCTCCAGGTTTTCCTCCAGCGAATCTTTGGCGTCAACAATCAATAAGGCCACGTCTGCATCTTCCAAAGCAGATTTTACCGCGCCCATCATTTTCTCATGCAGCTTGTATTTGGGATCGATGATACCCGGAGTATCAGAAAACACGATCTGATAACCAGGCTCTGTCAACACCCCCGTAATCCGGTGCCTGGTAGTTTGCACTTTAGGAGATATAATCGCCAGCTTTTCACCCATAATGGCATTCAGCAATGTGCTCTTTCCCGCATTGGGCTTCCCGAAAATATTTACAAAACCTGCTTTATGCATGATGATATTTAAAAGACTGTTATGACACCCTGAACTGGTACCAATAAAAAAAGCCGAATTTCTTCGGCCCTTATTTCTTTAATGCGTTGAACGCTGTTTGTAGCGAGGAGCGGATTCGAACCACTGACCTTCGGGTTATGAGCCCGACGAGCTACCTCTGCTCTACCTCGCAATGAGGGTGCAAAGATAAGAATAATTTAATTGTCGCCAAATCTTTTTCAAAGAAATAGAAAAAGCCAACCATAAATGGTTGGCTTTCATATTGGAATGCTTAACATACATTTAGAATGGAAGATCGTCAGCGGGCTGTTCCTGTACGGGCTCTGCCTCAGGAACGGGCACCTCCGTGAAAGCTTTTCTTCTTTCCTCTTCCCTGCGGCTGAGTAATTGTAGAGAAAAAACTCTCAGTCTTAACGCACCCGATAAAGCGCCGGTGTTGCTGCTTATGTACGCTTCCACCTTGGGAGCGCCCTCCACATACACCATCACTCCCTGCGTCAGATAAGGAGCTACATTGCCCTTGTCCCATAATGAACAGTCTACCCAGGTAGTTCTTTCCTCCAGTATACCCTGCGCGTTTTTAAAACGCTCATTTACGGCAACCGGGAAATTAAAGACTGTGGCCCCGTTGACTTCTTTTTTCACTACATCGCGGCCTAAATGCCCGATTAACTGAAGCTTGATCATCAGAAATAAAGATTTAAATGGTTAAAAATTTATAAAAGATGACTGAGAGAAGTATCCATGGAATTTACACCATTTTCACTCCACCAAAAAATAAATTCTGCTTTTTAATGATTACAGCTATACCTTTGCACTAACACAACACATGGGGTGCCTTACTTTCAGGCTGAGATCACACCCAATGAACCTGGACCAGGTAATGCTGGTTAGGAATGACGAAAACAGAAAACAGACATATACTTACATGAGACAGCTAATGTTATTAGCGCTGCTATCTATAGCAGGCGCTTTACATGCACAATCGCTAGTAACCGGTACGGTAACCAGCAAAACCAATGGCCAGCCACTGGAAGGCGTTACCATTTCCATCAACCAAACAGGTACATTAACCAACAGCAAAGGTCAATTCAATATACGGCTTCCTAAAAAAGGAAGCTATACCCTCACGGCCAGCTACCTTGGCTTCAGGGCTTTCAGCACCACCATCCAGGCACATAACAATACCCTGCTGCAGGATATTACCCTGGAAGAAACCGGGCTACTGGTAAAACCCGTGGAAATCAGCAGCCTCCGCGCAGGTAAAAACGCACCATTCGTCAACACCACGATATCTGCAACGGATATCAAAAAACAAAATCTGGGACAAGACCTGCCCATACTACTGGATCAGCAACCCGGCGTAGTGACCAACTCCGATGCCGGCACCGGTATAGGTTATACAGGTATGCGTGTACGTGGTTCCGATATCACCCGCATCAACGTTACAGTGAACGGTATCCCGGTAAATGATGCAGAGTCGCAGGGAACTTTCTTTGTCAATATGCCCGACTTTGCTTCTTCCGTCAGCAGCATTCAACTGCAACGTGGCGTGGGTACCTCTACCAACGGCGCAGGCGCTTTTGGGGCTACGCTCAACCTCAGCACTAACGAATTCAATGAAAAAGCCTATGGCGAAATCAGCAACAGCTACGGTTCTTTCAATAGCTGGAAACATACGGTAAAAGCGGGTTCCGGTCTGATCAACGATCACTTTACCATCGATGCACGCCTGTCTAAAATCAGCTCAGATGGCTACATCGACCGTGCTTCTTCCGACCTCCGCTCTTTCTATACCTCCGCGGCATATATCTCTAAAAAGACAGCCATACGGCTTAATGTCTTCTCCGGAAAAGAAAAAACATACCAGGCCTGGTATGGCGTGCCTAAAGCTTTACTGGCCACAGACAGGACTTACAACATGGCTGGCACCGACAAACCAGGCGCCCCTTATGATAATCAAACCGACAACTACCAACAGGATCATTACCAGTTGTTCCTGAACCAGGAAATCAAATCCAATTTAAATTTCAACGTAGCCTTCCATCTTACCCGCGGAAGAGGCTATTACGAAAATTATAATGGCCACAAAAGCCTGGCTGACTATGGCATTCCCATCGTTAACATCAATGGCGTTAAAAGAGATTCTGCCGATTTAATCAACCAGTTATGGCTGGACAACTATTTCTATGGCAGTGTATTTTCTGTAAACCGTACCGGCGAAAAGTTCAACTGGAGCCTGGGTGGCGGCTGGAACAGGTATACCGGCGACCACTTCGGTAAAGTGATCTGGGCAGATACCCAGTTTGATAAAGACCACGAATATTACCGCTACCCTGCGGCAAAGAACGACTTCAACGTTTACTGGAAAGGTGAATATAAATTTACCAGTGCGCTCAGCCTCTTTGTGGATATGCAATACCGTAATATCATGTACAACATGGATGGATTC
The DNA here is from genome assembly GCF_012726295.1 of Chitinophaga sp. Ak27. GTDB lineage: Bacteria > Bacteroidota > Bacteroidia > Chitinophagales > Chitinophagaceae > Chitinophaga. The sequence continues at coordinate 1,929,634 of NZ_JABAOB010000001.1, forward strand.
GAAGCTGCGCCTGCCTATATTGCACATGTCAACTACAATTTCTTCAATCCCAAAGCAGGTATTTCCTACGCTATCAACCCTACCAACCGGGTGTTTGCTTCCATTGCCATCGCCAACAAAGAGCCCAACCGCGGCGACTTTGAAAACAATTATGGCGTAGCTACCCCCAAACCGGAAGTATTGCGCGATGTAGAGGCCGGATACTCCTGGAATAATAACATCGCTGCCATCCAGGCCAACGTGTACTATATGAACTATAAAAACCAGCTGGTACAAACCGGTATGCTCACTGACGTTGGAGCATACATGCGTACAAACATCCCGAAGAGCTATCGTATGGGCATTGAAGTAAACGGTACCGTGAAACTGGCCAGCATCGTAACACTGGCCGCCAATGCAGCGCTGAGCCAGAATAAAGTACTCGACTATCACGCCGTTACGTACGATTCGCTGGGCGCCACACATACACAGGTGTTCAACAAGACCAATATTTCCTTCTCTCCTTCTTTCGTAGGTGGTTTAACGTTATCTGTAAAGCCGGTAAAAAATCTGAATGTAGATGTATTGGGTAAATATGTGAGCCGCCAGTATATGGATAACACCTCCAATATAGATGGCAGCCTGGATCCTTACTTTGTGAGCAACCTGCGTATCAACTACGTAGTACCGCAACAGTTATTCCGCGAGCTGGGATTACAGTTTATGCTGAACAATATTTTCAACACCAAATATGAGCCCAACGGTAGTACTTACAGTAGCTATGACCTGAAAGGCAACCGGGTGGCTTATGACAGCTATTACTATCCTATGGCTGGCATTAACTTCTTTGCCGGTGTTACCGTAGGCTTTTAAGGAGATAAACATATAAAAGGGGTGTTGATCTAAGCGATCAACACCCCTTTTTGCATAAAAGAGCATTTATTTTTTTACAGGAATGAGACGCATCTTTGTGAGGTTCATTACGCCTAAACCAGGTTTATTGATAGCAGCTATTACTACATTATAAACATTTGCGGTTTCAAAAGTAACAGTGCCCAGTGTCCGGTCTTTATAAGCCCCCCAGCTATTATCGGTACTCTTTACGACATCGGTCAAATCAGTATTCCCCGCGGAAACCTCGATCTTAGCGCCAGCGGAGGCATCTGTACAGGCCATGTTTAACACTACCTTATACTCACCGGGCTGCTTTACATTTACATGCCAGGTGACCTTATCTTCCACATTCATCCAGTTACATAATGCAGGCACCTCCCCTTCTGAATATACAATACCGCCTGTCAGCTGCGCATCGCCGGCCTGCAATACATAGCTGCCGTCTTTTTCAGGGAATATACCCCGGGAGACTAACGAGCTACCAGTAGCATCCAGTTCCACCACAGTGGCATTATTACTTTTAAAGGTATGGTTACTAACGTCAATGAATATACCGCGCTCGTCTGTTTGGATACTTAACGGCGTACGGGCAGCATCTGCCAGGAAGTAGGCCTGTGGCTGCATACCGGCATCCGGCGCCAGCGGCACATACAAACGGTTATCTGCCGGCCAGCTGAAAATATGCAGGAAGTATTTGCCGGGCTTGGTGGTAATGCGTCCCCAGTTTACGCGACCAATAGAATTTGCCCGTGTACCGTAAATGGCTTCGCTATTTATCCGCATCCAATCGCCAATGCCATGCATCAACATGATACTCTGGCTAGGTATAGTACCATCGCCCATGGGGCCTACGTTCAGCAGGTAGTTGCCGCCCTTGGATACAATGTCGATCATGTTGCGCACCAGCTCTTGCTCAGTATGCCATTTATCGTTATGCTTACTGTATCCCCAGGTACCATTCATGGTCATGCACGATTCCCAATCCATACCCTTAAAGCCGGTTTCAGGAATAAACTGTTCCGGCGTTACCAGGTCGCCGTTGGCACGGGTATATTCGTTGTTATTATCGAAGGCATATAAGCGATTGTTCATAATGATGTTGGGATGATGCTTTTTCACCATCGCCACCAGCGCATTAGCGCCCCATTTTTCGCCTTGAATCTCCTTGGAGCTGTAATCCCACCATACTACATCGATAGGCCCGTAATTGGAAAATATCTCTTCCGCCTGTTGATGCATGTAAGCAACATATTTCGCGTTATCACGGGTATCATTCTTCACCCCACCCGGCGCAGGCAAACCATGCTCTACATAGGCATCGGGCTGGTGCCAGTCCAGCAGCGAAAAGTAAACGCCTACCCGTAAGCCCTGTTCGTGCAGGGCATTCACGATTTCGCGAAACAGGTCGCGGCCGGTCACATCCATCGCATCAAAAGTGGTGGTTTTACTATCGTGGAGCGCAAATCCTTCGTGGTGGCGGCTGGTAAAGATCACATAGCGGCAACCTGCGTCTTTGGCTGTTTTAGCCCATTCCCTGGCGAAATCTTTTTTGGGTTTAAAAAGGGGGGTCAACTTACTGGCATATTCTGCTGCCGGAACATTTGCCATATTTTGTAACCATTCTACACAGCCGTCATAATTTTTGCCGTTCCATTCGCCTGCGGCAACACTGTACAGGCCCCAATGGACAAACATACCAAAATGGGCATCGCGGAACCAGCGCATGCGTGCATCCCTGATGGCTTCCGGCTCCTGTGCATTGGCCACCAAACCGGCGTCCTGCTGAGCATACATAACATTGGTTGATAAAAACAGCGCGCCCGAAAGGCATGCCTGCAGCAATCTCTTTTTCATTTGTTCAAACTGTTGATGTTGTTGAAGATTAATAACTGATCATCGTCCATACAGCCCGCCACAATTGAATTAACGAATAACCGGAGATTTACCGTTATCCGGGCATTAAATTGTCAATATTTGTTTATTCTTCGGGAAGATATCATTACCGTGCTGCTACGGCGAAGAGTGATCATGATAATTAGAGACACTTCTAGTTCCCAAAAATCTGTTGCAACTTTGATTCAAGATCATCCATGTATGCTTCCCATGTTGATCTCCATACTATATTCCTCTTTGCATCCAGTAATAGGTAATAAGGTATTCCGGTAACCTGGTAATCGAATCCTATTCCATCTCTTCCTCCTTTAAGGTCAGATCCCTGTAACCAGGCCATCTTGTGCTCCTTCACCGCTTCCTTCCATTTCTCCGGATTTTCATCCATGGAGATACTGAGCACGTCCAGGCCACGTCCTTTATACTTATCATATATTCCTGCTACCCGAGGTATATCTGCTCTACATGGTCCACACCAGCTCGCCCAGAAATCGATCAGCAAATAAGGCGCGTTTATACCATCTAACGTTATCGCATTTCCTGTTGTATCTTTAATACTGAATGCCCTTGCTTTACCTCCTAATGGACTGGTAGCATATTTGTCGCTGAACCATTTAAAATCGCTTTTCAGACTTGCTGCTATATAGTTATTTTCCAATGCCTCCGGCAAGAGCGCATCAAAATAGCGTTCGGCAACGGTATCCCTTCCCAAACTAATATTGTGATGAATAAACATAAAGATGGCGGCTGCACTGAATGGTACTTGTTTATGATTAAGCACCCAATTTCCCGGGTAATTATTTATCTGCTGTTCTTTACGTCTCAATGCTGCTTTTAATTGCGCCGTTTTTTGCGTATCCGTTGTATCTGAAGCAGCTATTTCCTTTTCCAATTGCTGATATGCCGTTGAAACACCAACATATCCTTTCCAGAAATCTTCCTGCTCTTCCGCATTTTTGTCGCCTGAAAAAGCATACCCATACCCATCTGGTGTTTTACTAACCACCAGATGTAAACGTGATTTTTCATCCAGAAAAACAGGAAATGCAAATGGCATTGGGCTACCATGGAGTGTAATAAAATAGAGTTCCCACTGTTCTTGCGGAGGAAAGTCAAACCGGAATGCCCCATCTTTGATAACAACAGAATCCTGGACGCCTTTTGAAGAACAAACACTTACCATTCCATTATTTTTTATTCCCTTAAACATGCCGGTTAATATAGCTCCATGCTGGCAATGGGCTGCTGCCGGGAACAAGAAAACCAGGCCTAAAAGTACATTACTGCAAATAGAGATACGTTTCATTAACATTTCTTAAGAGGTTACAGATCAGGAACTCATCACAGCTTGTCAGGATCGCTATATCCGAGGATTTCAACAATGTTAAGATAACCTAATAAATCATCAACACGCAGTCATTACCTCCACCAACACGTTAAAGTATTGCCAAGAAAACAACAAGATAGCCTGACTAAAAAATAGAGAAACCGTCGCCATTACTCATGGGACGGTTTCTCTGAAAAGAATTATCGTATACAATACGGTTATTTATTCAACAACTGCTCCAGCGCCTTATCTACCGATTCAAAAGGAAATCCTTTTACTACCAGGTCCATCTGCGCCGCAATCTGTTCGGTGCATAAATTACCGATACTTCCTGCATGGGTATGTGCCACTGTTTTCTTCGGGGAAAAAGTACCTTTTTCAATGTCCATACCTACCTGCTTATAGGCTTCGCGGAAAGGCGTACCCTGCAACACCAGGTTATTCACTACCTCTACGCTGAACAGGTACTGGTATTTTTCGTCGTCCAGGATATTTTCCTTAATACGTATATTTTCCAGCATCAAACGGCTCATACGGATACAATCCTTCAATGTTTGGAATGCGGGGAATAAGTTTTCCTTTAACAGCTGTAAATCACGATGGTAGCCAGAAGGCAGGTTAGTAATCATCATCGCAATTTCATTTGGCAATGCCTGTAACTTATTGCCGTGCGAACGAATCAGCTCCCATACATCGGGATTCTTTTTATGCGGCATAATGCTGGAACCGGTGGTCAGCTCATCAGGGAAGCTGATGAAACCAAAGTTCTGGTTCATGAACAAACAAGCGTCCATAGCCATTTTAGCAATGGTAGCGGCAATGCCTGACAAAGCAAAAGCAACGATCTTTTCTGTTTTACCACGCCCCATCTGCGCATACACTACGTTGTAGTTCAGCGCTTCGAAGCCCAGCAAAGAAGTGGTCAACTCACGGTCAAGGGGGAACGAAGAGCCGTAGCCGGCCGCGGAGCCCAGCGGGTTTTTATTGACCACCTTATAAGCACCCTGTAACATAGTCAGGTCGTCTACCAAACTTTCTGCATAAGCCCCAAACCATAATCCGAAAGACGATGGCATAGCGATCTGCAGGTGGGTATATCCCGGTATGAGGTGTCCTTTATATTCTTCGCTTTTTTGCTGCAAAAGATGAAACAGCGCCAGTACTTCTTCCACCATGGTTTGTAACTCATGGCGCAGGAATAACTTCAGGTCTACCAGCACCTGGTCGTTGCGGGAACGGCCACTGTGGATTTTCTTGCCTACTTCACCCAAACGGCGGGTCAGCAGTAATTCTACCTGGGAGTGAATATCTTCTACTCCTTCTTCCAGCTTAAAATTACCGGCCTGTATTTCATGGTAGATATTTCTTAACTCCTGCTTTAATACGGTAAGTTCTTCCGCTTCCAGCAGCCCAATACTTTGCAGCATGGTGATATGTGCCATAGATCCCAGCACATCAAAGGGTGCGAGGTAAGCGTCCATTTCACGATCCTTCCCTACCGTAAATTGTTCTACGGAAGCCAGGGAACCTTTATCTTTTTGCCACAATTTCATAATCTTATAGTTTTTTATACCGGTAACAACGGTACAAAATTAAAAATCATATTTACCAAATACCCGCTGTTTCACCTCAGGCCACTCTTCCCGGAGCATACTGAAATACACCGTATTGCGTATCCTGCCGGTACTGGTAATCATATGCCGGCGAAAGATGCCTTCCTGTGTGCATCCGAGGCTCAGAATAGCATTACGCGATTGTGTATTCAGCTCATCGGTTTTGAATTCTACACGGTTCAGTTCCAGCTCTTCAAATGCGTATCGCAACATGGCGTATTTCATCGCCTTATTCAGCCCCGAGCCATGCAGGGAAGGGGTGATCCAGGTAGCGCCGATTTCTGTGCGTTTGTTCGGCAAAGACAGCCCCATATAACGGGTAGATCCCACTATCTTATTGTCCTGTTTGTCGATGATCACAAAAGGAATAGATATGCCCGCCGCCCGGTCTGTTAATGCGACCTGGATATATTTCCCCAGGTCTTCCTTACTGTCGATGGTATACAATTGGATAGCCCACAAGGAAGCATCTGAAGCAATTTCCCACAAGGCATCCAGGTGCGATGCCTGTAAGGGCTGCAGTAACACGCGTTTATTTTCCAGTACGGGCTCGAAGTTCATATTATTGTATCATTTCGAGTAAACGGATATAACTATCAATACCATCCCAGATCTCCTGCAAATAAATGTATTCATCGGCAGTATGAGAGCGGGCCGAATCGCCAGGTCCCATCTTTACAGAAGTGGCTGGAATCAGGGCCTGGTCGGAGGTGGTAGGGGAACCATAACAGGTTTTTCCTATGCTGATACCTGCCTGTACAAACGGATGATCCATCGGGATAAATGAAGGCCGCATACGCATAGACCTTGGCTTTACCTCGCAGGATACGTTTGCCCGGATAATATCCAGCAACTCTTCCAGGGTATATTGATCTGTAGCACGAACGTCTACTACAAAGGAGCAGTCGGCCGGTACTACATTATGTGCTTTATTCGACGTATTGATAACGGTTACGCTCATTTTCACCGGTCCCAGCGCATCTGATACTTTTGGGAAACGGTAATCTTTAAACCAGTTCAGATCGGGCAATGCTTTGTACAGTGCATTTTCGCCCTCTTCCCTGGCAGCATGACCCGCTTTCCCAATGCTGGTGCAATCGAGCACCATCAGGCCTTTTTCTGCCACCGCCAGTTGTGTTTGGGTAGGCTCTCCCACAATGGCAAAGTCGATAGCGGGCAATCGCGACAGAATGCTTTCTATCCCGTTGGAGCCGCTGATTTCTTCTTCTGCCGTAGTAGTGAGAATGATGTTATAGCTAAGATCACTGCGATGATAAAAATGCAGGAACGCAGCTACCAGGCTCACTACGCAGCCACCGGCATCATTGCTGCCCAGCCCGTACAGTTTACCATCTTCCACATCCGGACTAAATGGGTCTCGGGTATATTGCGGGTTGGGTTTTACGGTATCATGATGGGAGTTCAGCAGTATATTACGTTTGGCGGGGTCGTAATGTTTATTGAAAGCCCAGATATTATTGAGATGCCGCTCGTGCGGAATATCCATGGCTGTCAGGAAATCACTGATCAGTTGTGCGGTGCCGTCTTCTTCCCGGCTTAATGAAGGGGTGGCAATCATCTGTTTCAACAGCGCCACGGCCACATCATATAATTTTTCGTTCCACATAGGTTAGCATATTAAAGTACCCGCTACTTGCGCTGTTGTATTACTCAGCACATCATCTGCATGTCCTATCAGTACTTCTTTCACGCCATTGCCAATAGCCCCGAAAGCATTCTGCAGCTTGGGTAATATTCCGTCTGACAATACTTTCTCTGCTAATAACTGCTGGTAAATTTCCTGGTTGATCAGGTTAATCACCGCTTCATCATCGTTCGGATCACGCAATACGCCTTTCTTTTCAAAGCAATAAATCAGGCGCACGCTATAGAAGGCTGATAAGGCAATGGCCAGGGAAGAGGCAATAGTATCTGCATTGGTATTTAAGATTTGCCCGTTACCATCGTGGGTAAGCGGTGCAAACACCGGTGTAACACCCGCTTCCAGTAAGGTTTGCAGGGGCGCAATATGCAGCTTCTCGGTATATACATCTCCTACAAAACCGTAATCAATTTCCTTAACGGGTCTTTTTACGGCAGGGATGATGTTGGCATCTGCGCCGGTTAAACCGATCGCATTACAGCCATTGGCCTGCAATTTGGCAACCAGCTGCTTGTTCACCAATCCGCCGTACACCATGGTCACCACGTCGATGGTATCTGCATCGGTAATACGGCGTCCGTCTACATATTTAGACTCGATGCCCAGCTTATCCCCGATACGGGTAGCGATTTTCCCGCCGCCATGTATCAGGATCTTTTTACCAGGTATTGCCGCAAACTTCTCCAGGAAGGTTTGCAGCAATGCCGGGTTATCGATGACGTTTCCGCCTACTTTAATGATAAATAAGTCAATCATAAGGAACCTTTCAGTATTTCACTCAAAACAGCCTGGGCAGCCCATACGCGGTTACCCGCTTCTTCAATCACAATAGATTGAGGACCATCCAGTACTTCGTCTGCAATGACTACATTCCTTCTTACAGGCAGGCAGTGCATCACTTTGGCGTGATTGGTGAGTGCCAGTTTCTCATTGGTAAATGTCCAGCTGGGATCCGTGCAGGTAATTTTACCATAATCCTGGTAAGACGACCAGTTCTTCACATACACAAAATCCGCATCCTGCAGGGCTTTATCCTGGTCGTGTTCAATATGGGCATTACCGGAAAACTTCTCATCCAGCTCATACCCTTTGGGATGAGTAATTACAAAGTCTGCTTCTCCCCAGGCATTCATCCATTGGGCGAACGAATTGGGAACAGCCTGTGGCAACGCCTTTACGTGAGGCGCCCAGGTCATCACCACCTTAGGTTTGCGGGCTTGCTGCCAATTCTCCCGGATGGTAATTACATCTGTCAAACTCTGCAAAGGATGCAGGGTAGCGCTTTCCAGGCTTACTACCGGTACTCCGGCATACTTAATAAACTGGTTGATATACTTCTCTGTATAATCTTCTTCTTTATTCTTCAAACCAGGAAAAGTACGAATAGCCATGATGTCGAAGTACTGCCCCATTACGGCGGCTGCCTCTTTTACGTGTTCGGTGGTATTTCCGTTCATCACTACTCCGTCATTCATTTCCAGCGCCCATCCTTCCTTGTCGATGTTAAACACGATGGCTTCCATACCCAGGTTCTTCGCTGCAATCTGTGTACTTAACCGTGTTCGCAAACTGGGATTCAGGAATATCATTCCCACTGTTTTGTTCTTTCCTAATTCCTTATCCCTGAAAGGATCTTTCTTGTAGTTCAACGCAATGTCCACCAACCGCGGGACACTGGGAACATCTGCTGTAGAAATAAATTGTTTCATTTCGCTTATAGGCTTTAAACAGGTAGTGGAAAGATTTTAAAGGCACACTACCGGCTATATATATTGTTTGTCTGGTTACTTACTTAATTCTTTTCCGAAAGCGGTGAGGAACTCATCGGCATGTGCTTTGGTCAACGCCAGTGAAGGCAGCAAACGGATCACATTAGGTTTAGCCTCGCCGGTGAATATCTTATGCGTATGCAGCAGTTCCTTTCTCACATGCGCCAGCTCAGCAGGCAGCTCAATACCAATCATTAATCCCCGGCCTCTTACTTCTATTACTTTATCAAAGGTGCGCAGTTGCTCCATCAGGTACGCACCAACGGTAGCGGCATTTTCGATCAGCTTTTCTTCCTGGATCACTTCCAGCACAGCCAATGCTGCGGCGCAAGCCAGGTGATTACCCCCAAAGGTGGTACCCAGCATACCGTATACCGGCTGGAATTTAGGCGCAATGCTGATGGCTCCTATCGGGAAACCATTGCCCATACCTTTAGCCATGCTATAGATATCGGCCTGCACGCCTGCATAATCGTGAGAATAAAACTTACCGCTTCTGCCATAACCACACTGTACAGCGTCTGCAATAAATACTGCGTTGTGCTGGTCGCATAAGGCCCGGATCTTCCGCAGGAACGATTCGCTCGCTACATTGATACCGCCTACACCTTGTATCCCTTCAATGATCACAGAAGATACTTCATATTGCTGAAAAGCCTGTTCCAGCGCTGCTTCATCTTCCCATGGCAAAAATACCACGTTGTCAGTTTCATTCACCGGCGCTACGATCTTCGGATTATCGGTGGCCGCTACTGCCAGGGAAGTTCTGCCGTGAAAGGCTTTTTTGAAGGCAATGATCTTCTTTTTACCATTGTAAAAAGAAGCCAGCTTCAATGCATTTTCATTGGCTTCCGCACCGGAGTTACATAAAAACAGCTGGTAGTCTTCCTTACCGGACACTTTGCCCAGCATGGCCGCCAGTTGCTCCTGCAAAGGCATCTTTACAGAGTTGGAATAAAAGCCTACTTTATGCAGCTGGTCTGTTAACCGCTTTACATAGTGCGGATGCGTATGACCAATGGAAATTACGGCGTGACCACCGTACAGATCCAGGTATTGTGTACCCTTATCATCCCAAACATTGGATCCAAGGGCTTTTTCTATAATGATATCGTTGACAGGATAAACATCAAAAAGTTTCATGTTGGCGAAAAATTAAAATGGTAAAACATTTAGAATACGATGGACTTCAGTTTCAGTCCCGCCGTTTCATCCAGTCCGCATACCAGGTTCATGTTTTGTACAGCCTGGCCGGAAGCGCCTTTCAGCAGGTTATCTTCAATGGAGTGGATCACCAGTTTATCGTCCACTTTTTCCAGTTGAATTAAGCACTTGTTAGTGTTCACTACCTGCTTGAGGTCTATCTGTTTTTCGCTTACATGGGTAAACGGATGACCGGCGTAAAAATCTTTATACAGCTTTACAGCGGCCTCCAGTGTTAAGTCGGTGTGCAGATACGATGTTACCCAGATACCTCTTGGGAAATCGCCCCGTACCGGCACAAAATTAACTTCACCATCGAAGCCTGGCTGCAGGAGCTGCAGGCTTCGTCGTATTTCTTTCAGATGTTGATGACTCAGTACCTTATAAGTAGAAATATTATTGGCTCTCCAGGTAAAATGCGAAGTGGACTGCAGACTTTGTCCGGCGCCGGTAGAACCGGTGATACCGGTGGTATGTACCGTTGTCAGCAGTTCGGCTTTAGCCAGTGGCAGCAGTCCCAGCTGGATGCCGGTGGCAAAGCAACCGGGGTTGGCAATGTTCTGTGCGGTTTTAATCAAGTCGCGCTGCATTTCCGGTAGTCCATATACAAAGGTCCGGCCTTTCACGGTTTCGCCTAAGCGAAAATCCTGGCTGAGGTCAATTATTTTCACATGGTCTGCTATATCTGTTGCCTCCACGAATTTCTTAGATTCGCCATGGCCCAGGCAGAGGAACATTACGTCAATATCGTTACTAAGTTCACCGGTAAATAATTGTTCTGTTTCCCCCAGCAGATCGGCATGTACAGCGTATAACGGGTTACCTGCGTTGCTACGGCTATGTACATACGAAATGGTTACATCCGGGTGGTTTAATAAAAGCCGGATCATTTCACCGCCTGTATATCCTGCTCCCCCGATGATGCCAACCTTTATTTTTTTATCGTTTGCCATTACCTGCTGATTTAGATAGAATTTTTAACCTGGTGCCAGATCATGGTCTGGTTGCCAAAAATTTTGCTGAATCCCCTTACATCGTCTCCGCTCCAGCCGCTGTTCATTTCACCATATTTACCAAACTTGCTGCTCATCAGGTCGTACGGAGAATTGATACCGGTTACCTGGAAGCGATAAGGCATCAGGGTCACAAATACTTCACCGGTTACATTTTCCTGGGTGTTTTGCAGGAAGGCTTCAATGTCGCGCATTACCGGGTCCATGATCTGGCCTTCGTGCATATAGTTGCCGTAGAATTGCGCCAGTTGGTCTTTCCAGCTCAGCTGCCATTTGGTAAGTACGTGTTTTTCCAGTGCGTGGTGCGCTTTGATGATCACCATGGGCGCAGCAGCTTCAAAGCCTACGCGGCCTTTGATACCGATGATAGTATCGCCCACGTGGATATCGCGGCCAATGGCAAACGGACCCGCGAGGGTTTGTAAATATTGAATGGCTTCAGAAGGGTGACCGAATGGCTGATCATTCACTGCTTTGAGCTCTCCTTTTTCGAAAGTTAATTTTACCTGCTCTTCACCCTGTTTGGTAAGCTGAGTAGGCCAGGCGGCTTCCGGCAGCATACCATTGGAAGTCAGCGTTTCTTTACCTCCTACGGAAGTTCCCCACATACCTTTGTTGATGGAGTACATGGCTTTTTCGAAGTTCATGTCTACACCTTTGGATTTCAGGTAGCTGATTTCTTCTTCGCGGCTCAGCTTCATGTCGCGGATCGGGGTGATGATTTCCACACCGGGGATCATGATATGAAATACCATATCGAAGCGTACCTGGTCGTTACCAGCACCGGTGCTACCGTGCGCAACTGCATCGGCGCCTACTTCCTTCACATATTCCGCGATGGCCAGTGCCTGGCTCATACGCTCTGCACTTACGCTCAGTGGATAAGTATTGTTCTTCAGTACGTTACCGAAGATGAGATATTTGATTACGCCATCATAATAAGAACGTATCGCATTAACAGTTTTATGACTTTTAACGCCCAGGTTGTAAGCGCGCTTTTCAATTTCCTGCAGCTCTTCTTCAGAAAAACCGCCAGTGTTAACGATCACTGAATGCACTTCATATCCTTTCTCTTGGGTCAGATATTTTACGCAATAGGAAGTATCAAGTCCTCCGCTAAATCCCAGTACTACTTTTTTCATTATGACATCTTTTTTTATAATTCCAGATAACAATATTTACAGGCCTGTAATCAGAACAGGAAAAATTTCTTTTTAGATCCGGTGGCGCCACCTTCTTTTTTGCTGTTGAGCAAAACAAATCTTTTAAAACGCAACCATCGCTCATACAATCTTATATTTCCTTTAAATCTGCGGCGGCGGCGTTCGTGATGCATGTGCCCGCTGGCGTTGACAGACAGCTGTGGCGTAGTAGCGGTAGCTTCGGCAGCGGCTTTTTCCGCCATGGCTTTTTCTTCCGCTTCCTTCAGCTTTTCCAGCGGATCGTATAACATGGCTGTGCAGAGGCAATTCTTCCGCTGCTTGCTGGTGAGAATATCGAAATTCACACAGCTGCGGCATCCTTTCCAGAACTCTTCATCGTCGGTCAGTTCTGAATACGTAACGGGTTCATATCCCAGCTCTGAGTTGATTTTCATTACTGCCAGCCCGGTCGTTAATCCAAAGATTTTGGACTCAGGATATTTCTCCCTGGACAGTTCAAATATTTTCTTTTTAATCGATTTAGCTACGCCATGGCCTCTGAAGGCGGGATTCACGATAAGACCAGAGTTGGCTACGAATTTCTCATGTCCCCAGGCTTCTATATAACAGAAACCTACCCAGTCGCCCTTGTCAGTAACAGCAATCACTGCTTTACCTTCCTGCATTTTCAGCTCTACATAAGCAGGAGAACGTTTTGCAATACCTGTTCCTCTTGCTTTGGCAGATGATTCCATCTCGTCGGTGATGGTATTTGAATAGTGAATATCGTCAGGAGTGGCTACCCTAACGATGATATGTTGATTTTCCAACTTTTTAAATTGAAATCGTGAATCAATAAACTACATTGAAATTCCATTACTGGAAGGCTCACCGGATGATTGGGGAATCACGGTGCGATAGCGGCCAATATTTTTTAGACAAGCGCTATCAAATTCTAGGTCGTCGGGAAAGGAATCTAAAGACATTGAACCCAACAGAATATACCCCTTTGTTTAAAGCGGGATGATATGCAGAGATGTTGGTATGAGTTGCGGTTTTTTCCAACTTCAGTTCAGCGTTAAATTGTTATAAATATTGTCTTTAGTTTAGATTATCCGCAAAGTTATAACAATATCTTTTTAAATAGTCGAATTTTTTTTAAGGAAGCAGGAATTTTAACAAACCACCTTCCTGGTGTCCGGCTGACACGCAAAAGCAGGTCTTATATATTATTATTTTTCACATTGAGTATGAAAGAGATGGGCGAAGACAAGCACGGAATGCCCCGCTCCTGTCTTCGCCCATCTCTTTTTTCATACTCACTAAATATATGGGTACCGGGCTCCTTACAGGGTAATCACTCCCAATTCGGCAATTCCGGCCCAATCCTGTGAAGCATCTGCCGGCGCTACCGCCACAAAACGGATGTAGCGGGCTGCTGTGGCCTTGAAAGCCACATTTTGCTGCACAGGACTATTTTTAATATTGGCAAACTGCCCGCTGGCCACTGGCTTACCCCAGTTTTTACCGTCGGTGCTGGTGTAAAATTCGTATCCATATACAATACCGCCTAGAGATTCGCTCGTAGCCGGCATATAGGTAAATCCTTTCAGAGAAAGCGTTTCGCCCAGGTCTACCTGGAACTCATGCGGATATTTGGCTGTCGCCTGGCGATCAGTCACGTATACGGTAGCCTTGTTACCATCTATCGCAGCTCCCGCTTCATGGTCCTTTGCTGCCGCATCAGCCTGTATTACCTGCCATTTGGCGGGCGCCACATCAAAAGCAGCAATGGCCTGGTCGCTCGCATTGCCATTTTTCAGAAATGCTTTCGCTTTTACAGTACCTCCACGCGGTAAGGATAACTGGGTGTTTTTGTCAAATACGGGCGACTTCATCTCAGGCATGCTGCCATCGGTAGTAAAGTGGATCACCGGGTCGGCCGACGCACAGGTAATATTAATATGCCCCGCTTTGTCCCGGCTGATTTCGGGGGTAGCCAGCACGCCAGGCGCCTTATACAGCTGCACTTCACTGATCACTGGCGCTGCCTTAGCATCCAGGATATTGATACGCACCTGCGTGGTGGTATAATCCGGTAACAGTAATATGCGCTTATGGCCGATAGTAGTTTCCCTGGCCACTTCCTTCATCTTTCCCTTCTCCAGTATTTCTACACTGAAGGCCTTTACCCGTTGTCCAAGTGCAATATATTCCTGCAGTACTACGCGGTTAAAAGTAACCGGCTTTTTATATGTCAAGGTAATAGCAGCGGTGGTGGCATCATCGCTGGTAGCCCAATAGGTGCCGTTGGTGCCATCATTGAGGTGAGCTACTTTCACCGCCGCGTTATTGCTCCGCGTATGGGTGGCAGTCACCACAGCCTGTTTTGCCAGGTTGTTTTTGAAGGTAGCATCTAGCACGCGGCGCAGCTCCATCAACCGGGTAGAATCGTTCGGATGAATGAGCCCATCGCGGTCAACCGGCACGTTGAGGATCAGGTTACCATTACGGCCTACGGAACCATAATAGATATCCAGCAGATGGGATATTGATTTAACTTTATCGTTGGTATCGGGGCTGTAGAACCATCCTGGCCGGATAGACACATCACATTCAGCAGGAATCCATTGTTCGCCGTCCTCATTACCTTCATTCAGCGATTTGGTAGGAGGGCCGCCAGCACCGGGCGTAAAACCCTTTACATTGAGCGTGCTCCAGTTGGTAGTACCGGCAATACCATTTTCATTACCCACCCAACGGCAACCAGGACCTACATCGCTGAAGATAACGGCGTTGGGTTGATTTTTATATACTACGCTGTGAAACAGGTTCCAATCGTATGGCTGTTTGATATTGCCGCCGTTAGCGCCATCGAACCATTGCTCAAACACAGGACCATAGCCGGATAACACTTCGTTGAGGGTATTGGCAAATACCTGGTTGTATGTAGGGGTACCGTATTCAGGATGGTTACGATCCCAGGGAGAAAGGTATACACCGAACTTCAACCCATATTCTTTACACGCAGCAGAAAGTTCTGCCAGCACATCCCCTTTTCCATCTTTCCAGGCGCTTTCTCTCACAGTATGCGTACTGTACTTGCTGGGCCATAAACAAAAGCCATCATGGTGTTTGGCCGTAATCACAATTCCCTTCATACCGGCCAGTTTGGCGGTACGCGCCCATTGACGGGCATCCAGGTGAGTGGGATTGAATACTTTCGGATCTTCATCTCCATGTCCCCACTCTTTATTGGTGAAGGTATTGGGACCAAAGTGTATGAACATGTAATATTCCATGTCATTCCAGGCCACCTGCGCTTTTGACGGCAAGCTGCCGTAAGGCTTGATCTCCTGGGCCATCGCGATATTAAAGCCCAGCAAACCTGCAAGGAGTAACGTTTTTTTCTTCATTAACAGCAGTAAATTTCGGATTACGGATGAAAGCGAAGATATACCAGATAACTATACAGATCCAATCCCAAATTCCCTATTCATAATTGAATTTTCACCTTAGCAGGATATGGCCGCCTGGCGCTTTCTCCCCCGGCACTACCGTTTATCACAAAAATGTAAGAATATTGTGGGTAGGGATAGCATAGATAAAGCAATTTTTATAAATTTAGTCCCTCCTTAACGTATTAATGTATACGCTGATAAACTTTGAACAATGATTAAACAACCACTGCATCGCAGAAGCTTCCTGAAGAACACAGTAGCTGCAGGCGTAGGTCTCTCTATGCTCGGCTCTTCAGCCAAATTATTTGCCAATGAGAAGAAACCCAAAGTAAGAATCGGTGTTATTGGCGTGGGCGCACGCGGACTGGGTCACCTGAATTTCTTCCTTCACCGTGAAGACGCGGAAGTAATCGCTTTCGCAGATCCGGATACTGCATTCACCGTTCCGAAGGCAAAAGCCATGATCGAAAAAGCCTACGGCACTAAAAAGAAAGTAGCAGAATACACCAATGGTCCGGAAGATTTCCGTAACCTGCTGAAACGCGACGATATCGACGCAGTGGTGATTGCCACACCCTGGGAATGGCACTCTATCATGGCTATCGCCGCTATGAAAGCCGGTAAAACACCTGCTGTGGAAGTATGTGGCGCCTCCGACATCCAGGAGTGCTGGGAGCTGGTAAATACCAGTGAACAAACCGGTATCCCTGTATTCGGTATGGAAAACGTGTGCTACCGCAGAGACGTAATGGCCGTATTGAATATGGTACGCCAGGGTTTATTCGGTGAACTGATCCACCTGCAGGGCGGCTACCAGCACGACTTGCGCGGCGTGAAGTTCAACAACGGCAAGCAATATTATGGTGGAGGAGTAGAATTTGGTGAAAAAGGCCTGTCCGAAGCCAAATGGAGAACTAATCACTCCGTACATCGCAACGGCGATTTGTACCCTTCCCATGGTCTGGGGCCGATCAACAACATGATTAATATTAACCGCGGTAACCGTTTGCTGTCGCTCACTTCCGTGGCTACCAAATCACGCGGTTTACATAAATACATCGTTGACAATGGTGGTGAAAACCATCCTAATGCCAAAGTAGAGTTTAAACTGGGCGATATCGTATCTACCCTGATTAAAACCAACAATGGCGAAACCATCATGTTATCGCACGACACCAACTCCCCGCGCCCTTACTCCCTGAACTTCCGCGTACAGGGCACCAATGGCCTGTGGATGGATGACCAGCAGTCTATTTATATCGAGAAGAAAAGTAAATTCGACGAATGGGAAAAAACCGGCGATTTCAAAGATGCTGAAAGCTACTTTGGCAAATACGACCACCCCCTGTGGAAGAAATATGCCAACGACGCTGCTGGCGCGGGGCACGGTGGTATGGACTGGTTTGTACTCAACTCTTTCCTGGAGTGTGTAAAACGCGGTGCACCTTATCCACTCGACGTATACGACATGGCTACCTGGTACGCCATCACACCGTTGAGCGAACAGTCTGTAGCAGAAAGCGGCAGCGTACAGTTCATTCCTGACTTCACCCGTGGTCGCTGGATGAACAGAACGCCGATTTTTGCACTGGATGATCAATACTAAAAGCGAATACCGCATAAAACGAAAGCAGCGAAGGAACCAGGTTCCTTCGCTGCTTTCGTTTTATATTACTTTATGCTTAAGCTTCTGCTGCCACGGCAGCTCCTACTGTTACACCATCTTCAATAGTGGTTACATATACCTCCGGAGTTTTACCATATTGCTTTTCATAGGCTGATTGCACATAGGCCACGAAATCGTCCACCTGGTCGGCTTTTACCAGGTTGATGGTACAACCGCCAAAGCCTCCACCCATTACACGGGCGCCGGCAACTTCTTTTCTTTGCTTTGCAAGCGATACCAGGAAGTCGAGCTCCGGGCAACTTACCTCATATAATTTGCTCAGCCCTTCGTGGGTAGCGTACATCAGGGCACCAAATTGCTGCAGGTCGCCCTGTTTCAATAAGGTAGTGGCATCCTGTACCCGCTGTATTTCTGCAATCACATAAGCACAGCGATCATATACTTTAGGCGGCAGTTGTCCTTGCACCTCATTGAGCATAGCCATGGTAGCGTCGCGCAGGGATTTAACTTCCGGGTGGCCTGCCTGTATTGCTTTTACGCCTTCCTCGCATTGCTGGCGGCGTACATTATATTCTGAGGATGCCAGGGAGTGATGTACCATGGAGTTACACAGTACAATTTTATAATCAGGGAAATTAAACGGGAAATATTCAAAAGAAAGGCTGCGACAGTCCAGGCGCATTACCTGGTTCTTTTTACCATGCAGGTTGGCAAACTGGTCCATGATACCACATTTCACACCAGGAAAGGTATGTTCTGCCTTCTGACCGATGAGCGCCATATCCATTCTTCCCAGCTCATAACCGAGCAGGTGGTCCAGCGCGGCTACCAGGCCACCTTCTACCGCAGCGGAGGAAGACATGCCCGCCCCTACCGGGATATCACCTGCTATCACACAGTCAAATCCCTGAACAGGTAATCCACGTTCCTGTAACTGGTATACTACACCCATGAGATAGTTGATCCATCCTGGCGTAGGCTTTACATTGTCCAGCGAAAAAGATACGGTTTCATTCATGAATACCGCATGGGCATTACATTGCCGGGTATTATTGAGCGCAATAGCGTAGACTATTTTCTTATCGATAGCTGCCGGTAAAACAAAACCATCATTATAATCAGTATGCTCTCCTATCAGATTGATTCTTCCTGGGGAAACAACCATTAACGGCTCTTTTTCAAATAAGTGGATAAACTGCTCCCTGGTGTTCTGTATCATTCAAAAAATATTAAACGTAAAATTTACACCTAAAAATATAAATAATGATTCAGAAAAAAAAGCCCAAAGCAAAAAGCTATTGTGGAGAATGATTAAAGCGAATTTAAATACTCGCTAAATTCTTCTTCGCAATAGCTTTTTGCTTTAGACTTTTTGCTTTAGGCTTTCTTTGAGCCTCCGGCGCTATTTACCAATCTTATCTCCTACCAAGGCGTAGAAGAGAATATAGATATAGCAGGGCACCATGCAATACAGGAAGGCGTGTCTGAAGTCGATGCTGGCGCTGTACAGGAAACTGAACATGCTGTGTTGATCGAACATACCGCTATAGATCTGGGGGATTACACCACCGCCGGCAATACCCATGATCAGCAGGGCGGAACCGATTTTGGTAAAGCGGCCCAGGCCATCAATCGCCATTGGGAAGATCGCAGGCCACATCAGGGCGTTGGCCAGTCCCAACAGGGCGATGAAAGTTACTGCAGAAAAGCCGGTAGTAAAATAAGCCGCAGTGGTAAACAGTACGCCCAGTACGGCAGAAATCTGTAATCCTTTTTTACCGCTGAGATATTTTGGAATGGTGGCAATACCGATCACATACCCTACCAGCATGGCTACCAGGGTAAAGGTGGTGAAGTATTTAGTATCGTCTACACTCATTCCCAGGGATTTGCCATATTGACCGATTACGTCGCCGGCCATTACTTCCACTCCTACATATACAAAGATGCAGAGTACGCCCAGCAGCAATTGTGGAAACTGGAATACGCTGGTTTTACCGGTGGTAGCGGCAGCAGTAGATTCATCTTCTGTGTTGGTATCTATTTCAGGTAAGGAAGAACGTTTGAGCAGGAAAGCCAGGATGGTTAATACGATGGCGATAGCTACATAGGGTCCGATAACGCGGGATGCCAGGCTGTCCAGTAAAGCGTTTTTCTGTGCTGCATCTACGGCTGCCTTGATATCGGCTTCCAGTTTTTCAGCTCCTTTTAATACGATAGAGCTGAGAATCAATGGTGCTAATGCACCGGCACTTTTATTACAGATGCCCAGAATACTGATACGTTTGGCCGCACTTTCTTTTGGTCCGATGATACTGGCGTAAGGGTTGGAAGCGGTTTGCAGTAAGGATAATCCGGCTCCCTGGATAAATAACCCGGTCAGGAACATACCAAAACTACGGGCATTGGCTGCAGGGATAAACACTAGCGACCCAATGGCTATAATCAGGAGTCCTAAAGCCATCCCATTCTTAAACCCTGTTTTATTCAGGATCATGGAAGAAGGAATGGAGAGGAAGAAATAGGCCATATAAAAGGCCATGGTTACCAGGAGCGCCTGTGATACATTCAATTCACACACTATCTGGAAAAACTGGATCAGGGTGCCATTGAGCCAGGTAACAAACCCGAATACGAAGAACAATATGCCGATAATGGCCATTGATTGCGCATACCCGGCCTGCCTGGTAGGTACGTTCATTGTTACTGTTTGGTTGGACATAATCTGTCTGAATTATTTTTTTTGATAAACACGAACATAGTCAAACTTCTCCTATATTTCTTGTATATTTCGCAAATATTTTTGCTAAAACGTTTTACCTAATTAGTAAATTGCAAGAATTATTTTACTTTTTAAAAATTTTTAAAAAAATAATTATACATTTATCCGGCAAAATTTCACTGTAACTTAACACGTTTATGACTCAGCAATCAAAACAAAGCGCACAAAGTACTCATCCTTCGTTCTTTGTGCTTATTCTGGTTTTCTTTTTCTGGGGATTTCTGGCTGCGTCCAACAGTATCTTTATCCCTTTTTGCAAATCGCACTTTAACCTTACCCAACTGGAGTCTCAACTGATCGACTTCTCTTTTTACAGCGCCTACTTTATCGGCTCCCTGATCCTGTACCTGGCGTCTACGGCGAGGAAAGTAGATATCCTGAATAAGATCGGGTATAAAAAGGGTATTATTTACGGTTTATTGATCTCCGTACTGGGATCAGTAATCATGATTCCATGTGTCAACAAAGAAAAGATTGTTCCTATTAAAGAAACCATCACAGATATCAACGGTTTCCAGGTAGATCAACAGTTACAGACTTCTGACCGCCAGGTGAAAATCCGCCGCGAGAAAGAGGCCGACACTTACTCCCTGTTGATCAGCAACAACGAATCAGCGGAGAAGTATACTTCCAATACCCAGCTGGCTTCCGCAGTTTCCGGTGGCTTTACCAAAGACGACGAGCATCACCAGTATAAGGCTACCTTCACCAAAGCCAACCTGGAAAAGGTGATCACCGTACTGGATACAGACTATAAACAAACAGTTACTTTCGGTTATTTTGCACTGATCCTGATGGCCCTGTTTATTGTGGCTTTAGGATTTTCCCTGCAGCAAACAGCTGCCAACCCATTTGCCATCCTGCTCGGCGATCCTGCCAAAGGTGCGCATCGCCTGAACCTGGCAGGTGGCGTCAACTCATTCGGTACTACTATCGGTCCCATTATCGTGAGCATGCTGCTCTTCGGTAACATCAAAGGCGGAGAAGTAAGTACAGATATCAGCAAGATCAACACTTTATACTTCCTGCTGATTGCCCTGTTCCTGATTGCCGCGGCCATCTTTGCTTTTGTGAAGATGCCGGAAAGCCAGGACACTGAAGCGTTTGAGTCTTCGCCCAAAGCGACGAAATCATTACTCGGTATCACCTTCATGTTCATCCTGATCCTCATGGGATTGGTACTGAAATTTGAACTGCCACTCTTCATCGCCGGTATCGTAGGTATCATCGGCATCCTCTTCTACACTAAAATATCGTCTGCCAACAATAGTGAAGGCTGGGGCGCCATGAAATATCCTCAGCTGATCCTGGGTATGCTGGCCATCTTCATTTACGTAGGCGTGGAAGTAACCATCGCCAGCAACCTCGGCGCCTTACTGAAACATCCGGGCTTCCTCACAGAAAAAGGATTGGCGGAATCAGAACTGGATCCTTATGTTTCCCTGTTCTGGGGCAGTATGATGATCGGTCGCTGGACAGGCGCCATCAGCGTATTCAATGTTTCTAAAACCGTACGTAACATATTATGTGTCATCGTTCCGTTTGTGGCGTATGGCGTAATTCTTGGCGCCAACAGCATTAAAGGCAACGATATCACAGTATTATTCCCCTATGCCATCTGTATCGTAGTACAGATTATCGGCTTCTTCGCGGGACAGGATAAACCTGCTAAAACCCTGATGGTCTTCGGTCTGCTGGGTGTAGCCTCTATCCTCATCGGTTTATTCACTTCCGGTCAGCTGGCTACTTTTGCCTTTATCAGTGGCGGATTATTCTGCTCTGTGATGTGGCCCAGCATCTTCGCCTTGTCGATCGCAGGGCTGGGTAAATATACCGGTCAGGGCTCTGCCTTCCTGGTAATGATGATTCTTGGTGGATCACTGGTACCTCCGGTACAAGGTGGTCTGGCAGATATTTCAAGCATTGGTATTCACGCCTCTTACATTATCCCGGCGCTGTGCTTTGCTTATCTCGCGTTCTTCGCATTTAGAGTTAAAACCATTTTAAAATCTCAAGGTATTGATTATGAGTCAGCAGTTAGCGGTGGGCATTGATATTGGAGGCACTAACACCAAATTTGGAATTGTAGATCGCAGGGGAAATATTTTATGTGATGGTCGTATGTTGACCAACCAACATGAAGAAGTATCTGGCTTTCTCGATGAATTACACGGACACCTGGCTGCGCTGATTGAGCAGGTGGGAGGTATTGAAAATATAAAAGGTATCGGCGTAGGCGCCCCCAATGGCAACTACTATACCGGTAATATCGAATATGCGCCAAATCTGCGCTGGAAAGGTGTTGTACCTCTGGCCAGTTTACTGGAACAGAAATTTGGCCTGCCCACCGTACTCACCAACGACGCTAATGCGGCTGCCTTGGGAGAACTGATTTATGGCGCTGCACGGGGCATGAAAGACTTTATCGTGATCACGCTGGGTACTGGCGTAGGCAGCGGTATTGTTGCCAACGGACAGCTGATCTATGGTCATGATGGTTTTGCTGGTGAGCTGGGTCACTGTATCGTGATTCCCGGCGGCCGCTACCATCCGGGCACCGGCGCACATGGCTCGCTGGAAGCCTACGCTTCCGCTACCGGTGTTACCAACACTGCCATCGAGTTCCTGGCTACCCGTCCGGACACTCCCAGCCTGATGCGCGAACACACCAAAGAGGAAATCAACTCCAAACTCATTTATGAAGCTGCCATGAAAGGCGATCCTCTGGCCATGGAAGTATATGAGTTCACCGGTAAAATACTGGGTGAAGCGCTCGCCAATTTCGTGATGTTCTCCAGCCCTGAAGCCATTGTACTTTTCGGCGGCCTCACCAAAGCCGGCGACCTGATCATGAAACCTGTGCGGGAACATATGGAAAAGAACCTGCTCCCGATATTCCAGAATAAAGTTAAATTGCTGTTCTCTGAACTGAGAGAAAGCGATGCAGCGATCCTGGGCGCCAGCGCATTGGCATGGGAGATGAAAGACTAGCTGCCGCCACGGTGTTGCAAGCTAAACGCATATAAAATGCTTTTTATGAAAGATAGAAGATCATTCCTGAAAACAGCGGCCCTTGGCGCCGCTGTTTTCTCTTTGGATGGAGTAACGGGAACGCCTGCACGTTCACAGGGGAAAAGTAAATTCGTAAAGGGAAAGCCCATCGTGGTATCGACCTGGGATTTTGGACGCGCCGCCAACGCCGCCGCCTGGGAAATCCTGAAAAAAGGAGGGCGCGCCCTTGATGCCGTTGAAGCAGGTGTTAGAGTACCCGAAGCCGACCCCAATAACCACACTGTAGGCTATTCCGGCTATCCCGACCGCGATGGCCGCGTGACCCTCGATGCCTGTATCATGGACGAACACGGCAACTGCGGCTCCGTAGGCGCCCTCGAACATGTTACCCACGCTATTTCCGTAGCCCGTATGGTGATGGAAAAAACGCCACATGTAATGCTGGTAGGCGATGGCGCCCTGCAGTTTGCGCTGGCCAACGGCTTTCAGAAAGAAAACCTGCTCACACCAGAATCGGAAAAAGCATGGAAGGAATGGCTTAAAACATCAGAATACAAACCGGTTATTAACATAGAAAACAAATCCTATACACCCACCAACGGCGCCACCGCCTTCAATCCGCTGATGCTGCCAGGGAATGTGTATAACCATGATACCATCGGCATGGTAGCCATGGACGCCGAAGGTAACCTCTCCGGCGCCTGCACCACCAGCGGTATGGCCTTCAAATTACATGGCCGCCTGGGAGACTCCCCCATCATTGGCGCGGGCCTCTATGTGGACAACGAAGTTGGGGCTGCTACCAGCACCGGTGTTGGAGAAGAAGTAATTAAAATAGTTGGCAGCCACCTCGTTGTAGAACTGATGCGCCAGGGTTATCCACCGGAAAAAGCCTGCAAGGAAGCAGTAGAACGCATTGTGAAAAGAAGCCCTTCCAAAGCAAAAGAAATACAAGTGGGTTTCCTCGCACTCAATAAAAAAGGCGAACACGGCGCCTATTGCCTCCAAAAAGGATTCAATTACGCCGTTTGCACCAGCGATACCAGCAATATTTTAATTGATGGTAAACATTACTTTTAATAAATGAGCGGAAAGCAGAAAGCAGAAAGCAAAAAGCTATTGAAGCGGGTAAATAGTGCGAATACCAATTCGCACAGGTCATTCGCTTCAATAACTTTTTGCTTTCTGCTTTCTGCTTTCCGCTCCTAAAAACAATCATATGGCTTTTACCCTCGAAATATGCGCCGCATCAGTAGCGAGCTGCCTCGCTGCAGCAGAAGGAGGCGCTAACCGCATAGAACTCTGCGACAACCTGCTGGAAGGTGGCACCACCCCCAGCTATGCGACCATTGCACTGGCCAGGGAAAAAGTAAAAATAGATCTCTACCCTATTATACGCCCACGCGGCGGCGACTTCCTCTACTCCGACCTGGAGTTTGAAGTCATGAAAAAAGATATTGAGCTATGCAAACAACTGGGCTGTAATGGCGTAGTGATCGGCATCCTGCTACCCAACGGACGGGTAGACCAGGAAAGATGCCGCATACTCACCCAACTGGCATGGCCCATGGGCGTTACCTTTCACCGCGCATTCGACATGACCGACAACCCGTTTGAAGCATTGGAAGATATTATCTCCATTGGCTGCGAACGTATTCTCACCTCCGGCGCCCGCAATACAGCAGTAGAAGGCGCTGCACTCCTCAAAGACCTGCTGGAACGCGCCAACGACCGTATTGCCATCATGGCCGGTTCCGGCGTGCGCGCTACCAATATTGCTCAACTCATCCAAACCACCGGCATTACCGAATTCCACACTACCGCCAAAGCTTACGAAGAAAGTAAAATGGTGTACAGAAATCCCAATGTAAGCATGGGCGGGATTCCCGGCGTTCCGGAATACGGTATCTCCGTTACCCAGAAAAAAGAAGTCGCATTAATCCGTGAAATTGGCGAGAAAACATTATTATCTTAGCCCTCATTGTTGAGCTGACTATCCTGATTTTAGCTGTTGTATCTGAAACCCTTATTTATTAATTATAAGCTGGCGGCCAGGGGCTGACCACACAAAGTGAACAACGAAATGAAAAAACTAATCATTGCAACGGGCTTGTTGCTTGGCGGATTTTTTGCGCAAGCCCAAATCAAAGGGGTAAAACATGTCATCCTGATTGGCATGGATGGCTTTGGGGCTTACAGCTTTCCAAAGGTCGACAACCCCAACATGAAACAAATGATGCAGGAGGGCGCATGGACGCTTCAGGCCCGCAGTGTATTACCCTCTTCCAGTGCGGTGAACTGGGCTTCCATGGTGATGGGCGCAGGCCCCGAATTACACGGCTATACCGAATGGGATAGTAAAAAACCGGAACTTCCCTCCCGGGAACTCGATCAGTATGGGATGTTCCCCTCTATCTACACCCTGTTGCGGGAACAAAAACCCCAATCAGAGATCGGTGTCATTTACAGCTGGAGCGGAATCGGGTATCTCTTCCCAAAAGCAGCCGTGAACAAGGATATGGCCTGTCATGATAACGACAGTTTAGCAACAGCCGCATCTATTGCGTATATTAAAGAAAAGAAACCGGACTTCCTGTTCGTCCACTTAGATGAACCGGATCACACGGGGCATAATATTGGTCATAACATTCCGCCTTACTTTGACCAGGTACACAAAAACGATGTGCTGCTGGGACAAATATTACAGGCGGTAAAAGATGCCGGCATGTGGGACAATACCATTATCCTGCTCACCGCAGATCATGGCGGTATTAACAAAGGACATGGTGGCAAAACGATGGAAGAAATGCAGGTTCCCTGGATCATCCGGGGGCCTGGCATCGCTAAAAATAAAGAGATTAAAAGCAGTGTAATGACCTATGACACTGCGGCTACGCTCGCCTGGATCTTTGGTTTAAAAACACCACAGGTATGGACGGGCAGACCAGTAAAGGAAGCTTTTAAATAAGAATGCTATGAAAAAAATGCTGCTGAGTACCCTGGTATGTTTTACCAGCTTCACACTTTTTGCACAGGTACAAAAAGTGAAAGTACTGACCTACAACATTCACCATGCAGAAAACATGAAGCAGGTGCTGGACGTTCAGGGCATCGCCAATGTAATACTGGCCACCAATCCCGACCTGGTGGCGTTACAGGAAGTAGATAGCGTTACCGGCCGTACCCACCAGTCAGATCAACTCAAGGAATTAGCTTCCATTACAGGCATGTACACCTATTTCGTGAAAGCGATGGACTTCGATGGCGGCGGATATGGTACCGGTGTCCTTTCCCGGTACCCTATCAACAGCAGCACTACCCTCCCATTACCTTCCACCAAAGGCAATGAGCCCCGGGCAGCTGGCATTGTTACTGTGAAATTACCCGGGAACGACAGTACCCTGAGCTTCGTCACCACCCATCTCGACGCAGGGAAGCGCGCTACCGATCGTATTGCACAAGCCAATGCACTGGCTACCTACTTCAAAGAAACCGCTACCCCTGTGATCATGGCAGGCGACTTCAACTCGCTGCCTGCTTCTAAGGAGATAGCTATACTTAAAGAAGTATTTGCTGATGCTACCTCCCAGATGGGACCTACCTTCCCATCGGATACGCCGAAGATCAAAATAGATTATATCATGGCAGCTCCCAAACACAAATGGACCGTGGTGGCAGCACGTATTATCGAAGAAACTGTAGCATCCGATCACCGGCCCGTACTCTGTGAACTGGAGCTGAAGTAACGCAGGATGCGGAAAGTTGAAAGCGTAAAGCTAAATACCTGTCCGCTACAATTGCTTTTGCTTTCAGCCTTTAGCTTTTATAAAAAACAATCCATTATATGACAATGAAAAATGTATTACACCTATGCCTGGTCGCCGCCTTCGCGGGATTGTGGGGCTGCTCGGGCACACAAGGTGTCACTGCTCCCAAAGGCAAGGTGAGCATCATTCCTATGCCGGCAAGCATCAGCGAAAAAGCAGATTCTTTCCTGCTAGATAAGCAAACGATCATCGTAGCCAACAACGATGGCGACAAAAAAAACGCCGCTTTATTCAACGCATGGCTCAAAGAACTCACCGGTTATGAACTGGCAGTTAAAGACCAGGGCGATAAAAATGCGATCATTCTCCATACCGGCACCGATACTACTAACGCCGAAGGATATACGCTGAATACAGACCACAACAGTGTTATCATTAATGGTAACAGCGGTGCGGGTACTTTTTATGGCGTACAGACCTTAATCCAGTTATTACCGGTAGAAAAGGCCCATGCCTTGTACATTCCGGGCGTAAGCATTACTGATGCTCCCCGATTTGCCTACCGTGGCATGCACCTCGATGTGGGCCGCCATTTCTTTTCCGTTGATTTCATCAAGAAGTATATCGACCTGCTGGCCATGCATAAGATGAATACCTTCCACTGGCACCTGACAGAAGACCAGGGCTGGCGCATCGAAATCAAAAAATATCCCCGCCTCCAGGAAATTGCTTCCAAAAGGAAGGAAACCATGGCTGGTCGTTATGCCGACAATAAATACGATGGCAAACCTTATGGTGGCTATTATACACAAGAGCAGGTGAAAGAAGTAGTGAAATATGCCGCTGATCATTTTGTAACCGTTATCCCGGAGATAGAAATGCCAGGCCACTCACTCGCAGCGCTCACCGCCTACCCTAACCTGGGATGTACCGGTGGCCCCTACGAAGTAGGTACCCGCTGGGGCGTATATGACGACGTATACTGCGCCGGCAACGACAGCGTATTCCTGTTCTTACAGGACGTGCTGGATGAAGTATTGGAACTGTTTCCCAGCAAATACATTCACATCGGTGGTGATGAATGCCCAAAAGTACGTTGGGAGAAATGTCCTAAATGCCAGGCCCGCATGAAGCAGGAAGGCCTGAAGGACGAACACGCACTGCAGAGCTATTTCATTCACCGGATGGAAAAGTATCTGAACAGCAAAGGCCGGCAGATCATTGGCTGGGATGAAATCCTGGAAGGCGGCCTGGCACCCAACGCCACGGTGATGAGCTGGAGAGGCATTGAAGGAGGTATTGCAGCTGCCCAGCAAAAACATGGCGTGATCATGACGCCTGGAGAGTACTGCTACTTCGACCACTACCAATCTAAAAGTCCCAACGAACCGCTGGCTATTGGCGGCTTCCTGCCGGTAAGCCAGGTATATTCCTACGAGCCGGTACCAACAGAACTGAGCCCCGAAGAAGGAAAATATATCAAAGGTGCACAGGCCAACCTGTGGACAGAATACATCGGCAACACTGATTACCTGGAGTACATGGCTTATCCGCGTGCCTGTGCACTGGCAGAAGTATTATGGTCTCCTAAAGACAAGCGTAACTACGACAACTTTGTAGACCGTTTGAAAGTACATGTAAAACGGCTCGATCTGAAAAAGGTAAATTATGCCAAGCATGTATTTGAAGTGACCGGTAAAGCGGTCGATAATGGCAAAGGTGGGGTGGAAGTAGTGCTGGCCGCCAAGCTGGACGGTGGTAAAATATTTTTCACAACCGATAGTACCGCCCCTACCCCTCAGGCGACTCCTTATACACAACCTGTACAGATCACCAAATCCGGTACCGTACGAGCGCAGGTATTCCTGGATGGTAAACCTTTTGGCGGTGAGTATAACCAAACATTCCTCTTCCATAAGGGTATTGCTAAAAAGGTAACACTGGCTACAGCCCCCGACAAGAGCCATAGCCCTGTCAGCAACTTTATACTGGTAAACGGTATTGAAGGTAATGCGGCCTATAACGATGGCGAGTGGTTCGGATTTAAAGGCGGTGATATGCTGGCAATAGTGGAACTGGATAGCTTACAGGATATTCACCTGGTAGGTATTAACACCATCAACGCAAAAGGCGATTGGATTTATCCTCCCAAACAGGTTACTTTCTCGGTTTCAGACGATGGCAAAACCTTTAAGGAAGTGTATAAACAGAATACTTTCACACAGCAGGGAATTAATAAAGTACGGGGACAACTGCAACAGGTTCGCGGCCGTTTTGTGAAACTGCAAATGCAGAATTTTGGTAAAATCCCTGCAGGTGCAGCAGGAGCCGGAAATGGCGCCTGGCTGTTTGCCGATGAGTTGATCATCAACTAGAAAAATAGAAAACCGTTAGTGCAATTGTACTAACGGTTTTCATCTTATGACTCCTACACCAAAATATGTGATACGGCTTTCAGCCGCTGTATACTAAACATATTAACGAGACAAAATATTAAATGGTTTCATACAAGCTAAAGAAATAAAAAATTAAATATTGCTAAATGATAATGTGCATTAGCAGTAAATTCTTTAATTTTCCGGCTCGTTTTTAAACCGCATCTAATCAAAAACGTTTACAAATGACGATTAATCATCAGGAAATCGAACTGATCGACAGCTTTGAACAAATTGCTGTGGAAATACACCCTTCTGCCAAAGAGGGCTCCAAAGCAGTGGCGCAGGAAATTGCCGCGTTGATCCGCGAAAAGCAGGCTGCCGGTCAAAAATGTATCTTAGGACTTGCTACAGGCTCTACTCCTAAATACATGTACGCAGAGCTCGTACGTATGCACAAGGAAGAAGGCTTGAGCTTCAAAAATGTGATTACTTTTAACCTGGATGAATATTATCCCATAGAGCCGGATGCTTTACAGAGCTACAACCGCTTTATGAAAGAACATCTCTTCAATCATGTAGATATCCCGGAAGGCCAGTACTTCATTCCGGATGGTACGATCCCGAAAGATCAGATCAAAAAATACTGTGAAGAATATGATAAACGCATTGAAGCCTTAGGTGGTATCGACATCCAGGTACTGGGTATCGGTAACAACGGTCATATCGGTTTCAACGAACCCGGCGCCAATATCAACTCCCACACCCGCCTGGTAACACTCGACAACAGTACCCGTTTGGCTAACGCCTACGAATTTCCTAACATGAGCCAGGTACCTCGTCTGGCCATTACAATGGGTCTTAGCAGCATCTTCAAAGCCAAACGCATTTTGCTGATGGCCTGGGGTTCGCACAAAGCCAAAATTGTACGCCGCTCCGTAGAAGGTCACAGTACCGACCAGGTGCCTGCCTCCCTGCTTCAGCAGCATCCTAACTGCAAGTTCACCATCGATGAACAAGCTGCAGCAGACCTTACCCGTTTCAATGAACCCTGGCTCACTGGCGATTGCGAATGGACCCCTGGTTTGATCCGCAAAGCAGTAACCAGCCTGGCATTAAAGCTGAACAAGCCTATCCTGATGCTCACCGATAAGGACTATAACGAAAATGGTTTGAACGACCTGATCGTACAATACGGTTCCGCTTATGAGCTCAATATCAAAGAATTCAACGCTATCCGCGATACCATTACCGGCTGGCCCGGCGGCAAACCTGGTCCCCAGTTGCCTCACCACCCGGAACGTTCAGAGCCGGCTAAAAAACGTGCCCTGATCTTTTCTCCGCACCCCGATGACGATATCATCTCTATGGGTGGTACTTTTATCCGTCTGCATGAGCAGGGTCATGATGTACATGTAGCTTACCAGACTTCCGGTAATATCGCCGTAACAGACGAGTTCCTGCTGCGCTTTATCGACTTTGCCGTAGGGTTCGAAGGGATGTTCGACATTGATAAGAGCAAGAGCTCTATGATCCTGGATGAGGCCAAAGCGTTTATCCGCACCAAGAAACCAAGCCAGAAAGATACCCCGGAAATCCGCGCTATCAAAGGATTGATTCGTCGTTGCGAAGCCAAAGCTACCTGCCGTTACGTGGGTATTCCCGAAGAAAACGCACATTTCCAGAACCTGCCTTTCTATGAAACCGGCCTGGTGGAAAAGAAGCCAATGGGACCTGAAGACGTAGCATTGACCGTGGAACTGCTCCGCAAACTGAAACCACAACAGATCTATTGTGCAGGCGACCTGGCCGATCCGCATGGCACCCATAAAGTATGCCTGGACGTTATCTTCGCCGCACTGGAAATCGTGAAAACAGAAGACTGGGCCAAAGATTGCTGGGTGTGGCTGTATAAAGGCGCATGGCAGGAATGGGATATCCATGAAATTGAAATGGCTGTTCCAATGAGCCCTGACCAGGTACTCCAGAAACGCCTCGGTATCTTCATTCACCAGAGTCAGAAAGACGTAGTGCCTTTCCAGGGTACCGACCTTCGCGAATTCTGGCAGCGTGCTGAAGACCGTAACGCCAACACCGCTTCCCTCTACGACCGCTTAGGTTTGCAGCAATATGCCGCTATGGAAGCCTTTGTACGTTATCATTTCATGTAAATAAATCTTAATACAGGGATTTTTCCCTGTCCGCTTGAAATCCGGGCAGGGGAAAATCCCTAAATTTATACCATGAATCTGAGCAGAGCGATCGCAATCGCCACCGAAGCACATAAAGACCAGTTGGACAAATACGGACAACCCTACCTGGGACATGTATTCCGGGTAATGCAAATGGGGCGTACCGAAGATGAAAAAATAGTAGGCGTCCTGCACGACCTGGTAGAAGATACCGACTGGACATTTGAAGCATTGGAAAAAGAAGGCCTGGCGCCACACTTACTGGCTGCCCTGTATTGTGTTACCAAATCCGATGAAGACGAAGATTACAACCATTTTATAGACCGCACCTTGCAGAATCGCCTCGCCTGCGCAGTTAAACTGAACGATCTCACTGATAATATGGATATTCGTCGCATGCCATACGTACAAGAAATAGATGTTGCCCGGCTGAACAAATACCTGCACGCTTACCGGAGAATTGCTGCCGCTGTTATCCAGTAGAACTTTTTTATAATACCTTCCGATTAAACTATTAAATTACAGTAGAAAACAGAATAACCATCAATGGAAAACGACATCCTCATTGACTTCAGGTTTGCCAAAGAAAAGCCCAGGTTCGGTGAATTATTCTTAATTACCGGAGAAGAGCATCCCAAGTTTCCACCAAGGAATAAAAACTTCGCTGCCCTGGCGCCGCTGGGTTTTGAGCAACTCGATGACTTTTTCGGTATACTCAACAGTGAAGACACCGGAGACGATGTACTGGTATGGCTCTTCCCAATGCTCAACGGAGAAGAGGTGTTTCACAACAGCGGCCCGTTCGACGCCATCAGGCTATCTTACAGCGCCCTCCGTAATGCACCCGCCAATATTGCCCTGCTCCAGGAATGTTTCAACGCCATTAAAGGCATGCCTGATGTGGAAGTACAGTTCGAAGATAATACCATCCGCGACTTTGCCCCCATACAACAAAAAGCCGACGAAATTGTAGCCTACTGGCGGGAAAACGATATTGAACCCGGCTCCGAACAAAGTCTCCTGGTAGAAGAAGAGGAAGATGAAGACTGGGAAGACGATGACTGGGATGAAAACGACGACTGGGAAGAAGAGGAAGATGCAGGAAACAAAAAAGAAAAATAATAACAGGATAAAGCAGGCCCACAACGCCTGCTTTTTTTATTCATATAATTCGTAATTTGAGTCCACACTGTACCTGACCTATAACGCCAACAACCATTTATGAAAAAACAAGCCAACAAAAGAGGTATTGCAGCCTTATTGCTCATAGCCACGTTAATACTTGTATTGCTTATTTCCGGCATTCCCTCTGTCAGTAGGGCCAATAAGAAGAATTGCCTGCCTACCAGCGGGGTAGTACAGGAAATTAAAAATGGCTCCCCTGGCATTGTTATTCATTTGAAGAATGATCCCAAAATTTATTATATCTCCAAAAAAGCTATGGGCCACCTGAGCTCCAACCAGCTCGATCAACAATTACGCGGCAAAAATATCCAGCTGTTTACGGCAAAGGACTGGTCTCCCCTCGACCCTTTTTCCAGCATGAAACAAATTCATCGCCTTCAGATAGCCGATACAGTTATCTTTTCTGAATTCTAGGCCTAATCTTTGTGCGGATGCAGCCCAGATGGAGGTCAGAGTCCCTCCCATCTCATAAAACTGTAACCGGACATATGTATCTCTACAAAATTTCATCCTGCCTTGGATTGGCAGTATTGCTGGCTTCCTGCAACCTGACAGATAAGCATAGCAAATACGATAACGAAGAAAATGCGCACATCAGCACCAAAATACCTGCTCCTGCTAAAAAAAATATAGCCAAAACAACTGCCAGCGCCCCTATACTGGGCGAAAGAATCGGCGGCCATGCGGTGATACGCAATAGCCCTGGGGGAGATCCCATCGTTTCACTGGAAGATTATATCCCTCTGCGATGCGCCCCCCTGAAAAAAGACTGGTACCCGGTAAGCGTAGATTTTGATATCACACCACAGGAATACAACAAGCCCTTGTTCCGTAAAGGCCGCAAAATAAAGGTCAATGGCGTAGCCGCCGGCGTGTTGGAACGTGACATCAAATTACCCGTGGCTACCAATGGCGAAAAAATGTGGGCTACCGTTAACGGCTATACGGAAAAGAAGAATATCCGGGGCGGTAGCATCATCGAAACGGCACTCACCAGCTATATGAAACAGCATAGCGGCCGCAGTATCGCCGACATGCAATCCTTTATCCACAACTTCGGCCTCGAAGAAGAAAAAACCCTTAAACCATATATACTTTACTTCAATTACGAAAGTGGTATCGATGACCCCAGCCCGTTGTACCGGTTGGCACTCGTATTCCAGGGCCAGCAACTTATTGGCGTGCTGCACTCCCGGCCACTGCAGGTAGACGGCAGTAGCGCCCGCCGCTTACAACGGGGTTTTACCGTCAACTATCTCAGCGGCATAGACAACAGCCTGAAAGAAGATTTTGCCCAGAAATTCAATAAGTTCATTCTGGCAGTTGATTAAGGTCATAACTAACGGTTATCACCCATTACAGATCATCATTTGACTCCGGCCGCCACTATACGGAACTTTGTGTCTCATTACAATCGTTTCGTGTATGCAACATCATCAAATAAGTGAGCACTGGTTAACGGCTTTTACTCCCAAAATAATTTTTGTTACTGCGGCTGCCGTCACACTTCTGCCAGTGGTTCCACCACCCGTAGCATTGCTCATGGGCTTTGCCCTTGCGCAAACCACCGGTAACCCCTTTGCCGCGGTTACTCCCCGGATTACCCACTGGCTGCTACAGCTGTCTATAATCGGGATGGGGTTTGGCATGAATGTACACAGCGCATTGAAAGCCGGCCGGGAAGGCTTCCTGTTTACCGTGGCAGCCATTGCTGCCACCTTACTGACCGGCGCCCTGTTAGGTAAATTACTGGGGGTAGACAAACACACCGCCCACCTGGTTTCCTGTGGTACCGCTATCTGTGGCGGTAGCGCCATCGCCGCGATTGCACCAGTGATGAAGGCCGGAGAAAAACAAATTTCCGTTGCCCTGGGTATTATATTCCTGCTCAACGCCCTGGCCCTTTTCATATTCCCTGCGGTGGGTCATGCGCTGCACCTTACCCAGCAACAGTTTGGGCTATGGAGCGCCATCGCCATCCACGATACCAGCTCTGTGATAGGCGCTGCTAACAAATACGGGGAAGAAGCCCTGCAGATAGCTACTACCGTAAAGCTATCCCGCGCCCTCTGGATCATCCCGGTAGCCTTTGCTACCACGCTGTTGTTTAAAACAGATACAGGCAAAATAAAAATTCCCTGGTTCATCGGTATTTTCATCATCGCGATGCTGTTCAACACCTGGGTTCCCCAGGTACAAGCCCTGGCGCCTCTGATGGTCAAAGGAGCTAAAACAGGGCTCTCCCTGACGCTGTTTCTCATAGGCACCAACCTTACCCGGGAAGCACTCCGCGGAATAGGCCGTAAGCCTTTACTGCACGGTATATTGCTGTGGGTACTGATCAGCATCGGCACCCTGATCGCCATCCGCTGCCTGGTATAATATACCGAGGAAAATCCCGTGATAACCTTATTCTCATTTTACATATATTTGTTTTATCCAACAGCACGAAAGCCAAATCAAAACAACCAGCAGGATGTAATTCTCAGTAACCTTAATGACTACACGTTATTCATGAGCCGGTCACCCGCCAACAAATCTGGCATTTATATGGCCACCTTCAGAGCCATTGAAAGCTCCCGGCCGGAAAAAGAAAGACTTTTTCACGATCCGTTTGCTACTGCCTTTCTTTCCAAATCCTGGCAAATCATTATTGCCTGTTGCAGTATCCAGTTGATCCGGAAGATGGTAGCCGCCAGTATACAAATACGCTGGCCAGGTACTTTTACTGCGGCTGCCGCCCGGACAAAACTGATTGACGACATGATCTGTCACGCCATCAAAAACGAGGGCATTAACCAGGTCATTATCCTCAATGCTACCTACGATACCAGGCCCCACCGGTTAAGCCCGGGCCTGCCCGTACATTATGTGGAGCTGGACCATCCGGACATACAACGCCGCAAACGCAACATCATCAATTCACTCGGAGGACTGCCTGCCGTACATGTCGACTATATTCCACTGGACATGAATACCGAAAGTATCTCAGATGTCATTCCCCAGCTTTTTCACCGCGAGCATTATAAAAGCCTTTTTCTCTGGGAAGGCGTTACTTCCAGCCAGGAAGCCCGGCAGGCGGAAATGGTCTTTCACTACATCAAACAATTACGTTCCGGAACACAGATCATCTTTACCTATGCAGACCGCGCTGTGCTGGAAAATCCAAAAGCATTTTATGGTTTTCCACGAATTGACCGGCTGCTGAAGCGGGCCGGCGAAAACTGGGATTTCGGCATGTGTCCCGATGAGCTGCGCGCCTACCTGGATAGTTACAACATGGTACTCCACTATGAAGGCGGCGCCGCAGATTATCGTACACAATACTTCGGCGAAAAGAGTAAGGACATGAAAGGATATGAATATTTCAGGCTGGCGAGAGCAGAAGTAAAATAGCGGGTGTATCTTCGTATACCAATTTTACCATGCCGCATATGCATATTCACTACTTTCAACATGTGCCATTTGAAGGCCCGGGCTGCATTACCAATTGGGCAGCCAGCCACCAGCACCAGCTCACCCATACCCGCTGGTATGAAAGCACAGATGCGACTGCTCTCGCAGCGGCCGACTGGCTGATTGTACTGGGAGGCCCTATGGCGGTATATGAACAGGACCACATAACCTGGATGGCCACAGAAATAGCACTGATCCGGGAAGCCATACAACAAAATAAAAAGATACTGGGCATTTGCCTGGGCGCACAGCTCATCGCCGCCGCCATGGGCGCCAATGTATATCCACATACGTTAAAGGAAATTGGCTGGTTTCCGCTGGATCTTAGCTTCCAGGCGCAGGCCGCACCGCTGGAAGACATACTTCCGCATCATTTCAATACCTTCCATTTCCATGGCGACACCTTTGATGTGCCCACCGGAGCTACCCGCTTTGCTGCATCGGCCGCTTGCAGCCACCAGGCCTTCATTTACGGTGACCGGGTCATTGGTCTGCAGTTTCACATGGAATTTACCCCCAACATCATCCATAGCCTGTTGCACCATTGTGCCAACGATATCAGCGCCGGTGGCGCCTTTGTTCAAAGTGAAGAAAAAATACGCCAGCACATGAACCTGCTGGAAGTTAATAACGAAACCATGTATCGCCTGCTGGATTATATAGCGGCGTTATAATAAAATATGATTGTATGAATGCTGCGTTTGATGTTTTGATTGTAGGCGGGGGCCCTATCGGCCTGGCTTGCGCACTGGAAGCCAAGAAAGCAGGTCTTTCTTATGTGATTATAGAAAAAGGCTGTGTGGTCAATTCTCTCTACAACTACCCGCTATACATGACTTTCTTTTCTACTTCCGAAAGACTGGAAATCGGCAATGTACCTTTTGTGTCCATCAACCCCAAGCCTACCCGGCCGGAAGCCCTGGAATACTATCGCCGGGTTGCCACTTCCCATGAACTGAATATAAAACTGTTTGAAGAGGTACAACAGATCACACCTAACGCAAACGAATATACGGTAACAACCAGTCATCGTACCTGGCACGCCCGGCACATCGTTATTGCCACCGGTTTTTACGATATTCCCAACCTGCTCAATGTTCCCGGCGAGCAACTGCCAAAAGTAACCCATTACTATAAGGACCCACACTTTTACGCCACCCAGGATGTACTGGTGATCGGCGCTCACAACTCCGCCGTGGATGCTGCCCTGGAAACGTATCGCAAAGGTGCCCGCGTAACCATGGTAATACGTGAAGATGCCATTGGATCGAGAGTGAAGTACTGGGTAAAACCTGACATAGAAAACCGGATTAAAGAGGGAGCTATCAAAGCCTGCTTTAAGTCGTCGGTACTGGCCATCCGTGAAAAAGAAGTAGATATTGCCACGCCGGATGGTAACATCACTATCGCCAACGACTTCGTTATTGCCATGACTGGCTACCAGCCGAACTTTGCTTTCCTGGAAAATGCAGGGATCACCTTATCCGATGATGCGATAAAAATGCCGGTATATAACCCGCTCACCATGGAAACCAACATGCCCCGCATATACCTTGCAGGAGTGGTATGTGGCGGGATGAACACACATGTATGGTTCATAGAAAACTCAAGAGAACACGCAGGAAAAATTATTGCACATATAAAAGGAAGAGCTTAAAGCGGAAAGCAGCCCTCCCATTTAAACGATATTCACTTCCCTTTCCAGCGCTACACCGAACTTCGCCTGTACACTGTCGACCACTTCCTGCGACAACTGGTAAATTTCCTTACCGGTAGCTCCGCCGTAATTTACCAGTACCAGCGCTTGTTTGGCATGTACGCCCGCGTCGCCTTTACGGTACCCTTTCCAGCCACATTGTTCTATCAGCCAGCCTGCCGCCAGCTTGAATGCCTGATTAGCTACCGGGTAAGCCACCAGTTGCGGGAAAGCAGCATGTAAAGCCTCATATTGTTCCTGAGGGATAGTGGGGTTCTTAAAGAAGCTGCCCGCATTGCCTATTTCCGCCGGGTTGGGCAATTTGGAGGAACGGATGTTGATCACCGCCTGGCTGATAGCCTGTATCGACAATGTTTGCACATTCATGCGTTGCAGTTCTTCGTTAATAGCACCATAACTAGTGTTAAAATGCGGCTTTTTGCTGAGCCGGTAGGTAACAGACAGAATAGCAAACTGGTTACGGAATTGTCTTTTAAAGACACTTTCCCGGTAACCAAACTCACAATCGGCATTGTTGAAAGTAACCAGGTGGTTATCATCCAGGTGCAAGGCTTCCAGCTCATGAAAGACGTCTTTTATTTCTACCCCGTAAGCGCCGATGTTTTGCATAGGGCTGGCGCCTACATTGCCGGGGATCAACGACAGGTTTTCCAGGCCTCCCAGCTGCAGGGCAATACAATGCTGTACAAAGCCATGCCAGTTTTCACCGGCGCCCGCTTTCACATATACGTAGTCGTTATCTTCTTTTACTACCGTGATGCCTTTCAATTCATTCTTTAGCATCCAGCCGTTAAAGTCGCCGGTAAACAGGATATTGCTGCCGCCTCCCAGTATCATCCGGGGCAAATTGCTCCGCTGTTGCTGCTCCATCAAAGCCATCAGGTCTTCCACAGACGCAAAAGTGGCAAAATACCGCGCATGGGCGGCGATACCGAATGTATTATAGGATTTGAGCAGAACATTTTCTGATACCTGCATAATAACTTAAATTTATGGTCAGCAAAGATAGCCGCAAATCATTTAGAAATTTCCAAATCCATTAATCCATTTTCATGAACAAGACTGCGATTGTCATAGGAGCTACCGGACTTACAGGCACCCACCTGGTGGCAGCCCTGTTGCAAGATCCTGCCTTTGACAAAGTAAAAGTATTGATCCGTAGGCCCTGGGCACATTCCAGGCCGAGATTGGAAAACGTGATCGTGGATTTTGAAGATGACGATAATCTCGCTGCCGCTCTACAGGGCGATGTACTGTTTTGCTGTATCGGCACCACCATCAAAAAAGCCGGCTCACAGGAACGGTTCAGAGCAGTAGATTACGGCATCCCGGTAAAATGCGCCAGTATAGCGCATGGGCAGGGCGTATCGCAAATACTGGTGATGTCGTCTATCGGCGCTAATACCCATTCCCGCAATTTTTATCTCCGTACCAAAGGAGAAATGGAAGAAGCTATACAACAAACCGGTTTCCACAGCATTGCCATTTTCCGCCCCTCCATGCTGATCGGCTCCCGAAAAGAATTCCGCTTGGGCGAATGGCTGGGAAAATATCTTATCCAGTTATTTTATTTCCTGTTGCAGGGGAGATGGAAAAAATACCGCCCCATTAAAGCAGCCACGGTGGCCAACGCCATGATAGCAGCCGCTAAACAGGAGGAAGCCGGCATCAGCGTCTATGAATCCGATGCCATTCAACAGATGGGCGCTTCATGAAATCCGGGATTTGAGTCTTATCTTTATCCCGTATGAAAAAATGGGTCCTTTTACTGGCTGTGACAGGCATGGCAATACTGCCAACATATATACAGGCACAGGTAAACAGCTACTTCCCTGAAATATGGAAAGAAAAACCTCAGCTGCATACAGTGTCCGCTACCAATGAACCTTATGCTGTAATTGACTATCGAATCGTCAGAGATTTCAATGTCAGCGCAGGTGACAGAGCCGCAGGGTGTACACAATACAAAACCATCTACAAAATTGTAAAAATTAATACCCAGGCAGGCGCCGACAGTCTTACTCAGCTCATTATGGATTTTGAGGCCAATGAAACCCTGAGAGGCTTGCACCTGCGTGCCCTGCATCCCAATGGAACAGTAGCAGACCTCGCCGAGCAGGTACGTATGATACACCTCAGCGATGATCGCAGCGCAGTGGTAGTAACGCAGCTGGCTCTGCAACCCGGCAGTGAAATTGAATACGAACTAAACCTAAAAGTAGGCTTTAGCTACGCCGGCTCCGATTTCCTGCAATCCTCCCTTCCCTGCAACCACGTCAGCTTTACATTGGTAGCACCCAAGGGAATGTCTTTCAAACTTAAAACCACACCCGGATTACCCAGTATCAGCGATAGTACCGGCGCCGATAATAAACATTACTATTGGCTGAACGTACTGCATATGCCGGCACTCAAAAACAATGACCTGTATTACATGCTTCCCCAGCTGCAACGTGTCGACTTTGCCCTTCACCAGGCTATCTATGGAAAAGATACCAGCCGCATGACCTGGCAACAGTTTGGAGAAGATAACTATATTCCTTTTGTAGCCGTTTCCAAAGCAGAATATAAACAACTGGAGAAAGAAATACAGAAGTGGCCCTTTACCCAGCAACGGATGCCCGCCACGCAAATGATTTACCTGGTTGAGCAATACATAAAATCAAATATAAAACTGGTACCACCAGAAGAATCCGGCGAAACAGTAGATCTGATCAGCATTTTACGGAACCGGCGCGCTGAAAAAGCCGGTTTCACACGCCTGTTGAATGCTGTGTATTATGTGCTGAATATTCCCACACAAATACTGTTTACTTCCTCCAGGGATAGCTTGCTGATCGATAGCCAGCTCGTGGTCCGGCAACTGCCATCAAATGTACTCCTGTATTTTCCCACGGTACAGCAGGCGCTGGCCCCAGCAGAAATGAATACACGCTTTCCCTGCTATCCGCCCATCTGGGCCAATATCCCTGCGATACGCTGCCGCGATACCCTCGTAGGACAGGAAAGTAAAGTGCTGACAGATATTATTACTACGCCACAACCACCTTACACCCTCAGTAATATTACCACAGATGCTACCCTTACCTCTTTTGCCGACGCAACATGGGACGTAAAACAATCTTTCGGCGGCTACCCCGCAGAAAATATTAAAACAGCCTTCACCATCAATGGAGGCGCTACAGAAGGAAAATTCAAAATTTACAATGCGATTTTACCTTTTCAGCCAGGGGTGAGGAAACCAACAGCGGTGACCACAGAAAACGAAGTATTCAATGGTCGCATGCTGGATAAACCTGTACTGGTAAACAGTACCCTGCGTACGCCATCCCTCATAGAAAATAAAAATAATGAAATACACCTCTTCCTGGGGCAACTCCTGGGTGGTACGGTGCCTATCGACTTAGCCATGCCTGAAGGCAACCTTCCGGTACAGATCACTTTTCCGTATTACCAGGAAAAGCGCGTGCATATTACCCTGCCTCCCGGTTATAAAGTAGCCAATAAAGCCGCCTTCCAGGCCGACATCAGCGACGCCGGCGCTCAACCTGCACTGGGGCTTAAAATGCGCTGCGAGCAGGAGGGTAATCAACTCAACATCTTTGTACTGGAATGGTACCGACAAACCGATTTTACTGGCAACAACAAACAACTGTTTTCGCAGCTGGTACACAAGGTGCATGCACTGCAACAACAGCAACTGGTATTGGTAAAGGAGTAGTAATTTAAACGCCGTCTACATCAGGGGTGATGACCACCGAACGGAATTTCTTCTCTGTTCTGAGCTGTATGATAAACTCCTGGAGTACCCGTTTAATATGTGCAATAAGCCGGGCTTCGCGGGGTAATTTAATCAGCATTTCCTGTAAGTAATTGTTGCGCACCTTCGCTACCAATGGAGCTGCCGGGCCTACCAATTGAGCGCCTATATGGGGTTGCAGCCAACTGGCCAATATCATGGCCGCCTGTTCTGCTACCTGCTGATTTTTATGCCGGATCGTTAACTTCAATAAACGGAAAAACGGGGGATATCCAAATACCTGCCGCTCGGCGATCTCCGATTCATACATCGCCTTATAATCATGCGTGGTTACATAATGTAAAATAGGGTGCCGCGTATTGCTTGCCTGGATCAATACCTTACCCATGCCATGTTTGCGGCCGGCGCGTCCACTCACCTGCTCCATCAGCTGGAAGGCGCGCTCATTCACCCTGAAATCTGGGAAGGCCAACAAATTATCCGCACTCAGGATGCCTACCAGGTTTACATTTTCAAAATCCAGGCCCTTTACCACCATCTGTGTGCCCACCAATATATCGATACTGCGTTCTTCCAGCAGCTGAATTAACTTATTGTGGCTGTCTTTATTCCGTACCGCATCCACGTCCATGCGCGCAATACGGGCTTCGGGAAAAATTACCTGTAGGTCATCTTCTATCTTCTCCGTCCCAAAACTTTTAGGCTCCAGCGTTTGGGAACCACAGGCTGCACAGGTGTGTACATAAGGATAGCGAGTGCCACAATAATGGCAGTGCAGCTTATCCTGGTTGCGATGGTAGGTAAGTGATACATCGCATTGCTTACAGTGGGGAATCCAGCCACAGGTGGTACAAAGCAGGAAAGGCGCATATCCACGGCGATTTTGAAACAGGATCACCTGTTTGCCTTCCGCGATACTTTGGGTGATGGCATTTTTCAGCGCTTCGGTGAAATGACCGTCCATCGTCTTCTCTGCCACTTCCTTCTTGATATCCACGATTTCAATGGCCGGCATCTCTACGCCGCCAAAGCGTTCATTGAGCTCCACTAATCCATATTTCCCCTGCCGGGCATTAAAATATGATTCCAGCGACGGGGTAGCTGATCCCAGCAGTACTTTGGCTTTAAAGAGGCTGGCATAATAAATAGCCGCATCCCGGGCATGGTAGCGGGGCGCCGGGTCCTGCTGCTTATAGGAAGAATCATGCTCTTCATCGAGAATGATGAGTCCCAGGTCTTTAAAAGGTAATAAAAGGCTGGAACGTGCACCCAGTATAATTTGTATCTCTCCCGACTTTACCTTGTTCCATATCTCCACCCGTTCATTGTTATTAAAACGGGAATGATAAATACCGATACTGCTGCCAAAATGCTTCTGCAAACGGCGGATGATCTGGGCTGTAAGCCCTATTTCGGGCAGCAGGTATAATACCTGTTTTCCGTTGGCCAGGCACTCTTCCATCATCTTCACATACACCTGTGTTTTTCCGCTGGAAGTAACGCCATGCAACAGGGTTACCTGTTTGTCAGTAAAGTGTTGGCGTACCTCTTCCAATGCCGTTTCCTGGGCAGGGCTCAATACAAAATCGATCTGGGCATCTACTTTGCCGGTGGCAATACGATCCACGGTACGTTTTTCTACCCAAAGAATATTTTTATCGATCAGTCCTTTTAGTTGTGCAGTGGTAGCACCGGATTTTTTCAGCAGTGCGGTTTGCTTTACGCTACCTTCTGTTTTCAGCAAATGCAGGTAGGCCAGCAACAGTTCCATTTGTTTGGGTGCACGGCCCATTTCATCGAAGAGTGCCGCCAACCGAGATTCCTCCTGGTATTCGGCGTGCAGTTGTACGTAGTTTTCTTTCTTCTCTTTATATACTTCCTTCAGCTCTTCATAGATCACCAGTACTTTTTTCTCCAGTAATTTTTTTATCACTGAATACACTTCCGATTTATCCAGGATCAGCTGTACTTCTTCTATGCGCAGTTCTTTACGGATAAGCAGGGCTTCTGCGATGAGGTACTCATCGTCGTCAAGTGCGGTGAAATCATCGCCATATTCTTCGTTGAAGAGCAGCAGTGTTTCGCTCGACAGTTTAAGATGGGCGGGCAAGGCCGCATTGAGCACCTCTCCTTCTGTACACATGTAATATGCAGCAATCCAGGTCCAGAAATCTAACTGTACAGGATATACGACAGGAGCAGCATCCAGCATATCCAGCAGCGGCTTGGTTTTATATGGAGGCGCCTGTTCATGTATTGCTTTTACAATACCTGCATATTTTTTCTGTTTCCCTAACTGTACTGCTACCCGGCTTCCTGGTTGCAGGGATGCTTCCATATTTTCCGGAACGGCATAAGTATAGTTTCTGGGTAACGCCAATGGCAATATTACATCTGCGTACTTCATCCTATGGGCTGCAGGGTTGGATATTGACGGTGTTTACGTAATTCGGCATCCATGATGTCGTGTA
This sequence comes from Chitinophaga sp. Ak27, assembly GCF_012726295.1. GTDB lineage: Bacteria > Bacteroidota > Bacteroidia > Chitinophagales > Chitinophagaceae > Chitinophaga. Next base: position 1,973,932 of record NZ_JABAOB010000001.1, read on the forward strand.
CCTTTTGCTTCAGGGTATTGATATCATCCATGGTGAGGCCGGCTACCGGCACGGGTGGTAAAAATACCACGCGGCATTTGCCTGGGTTGATGCGCATAAAATTATGCGGCAGGCGGTCGCCTGCATCCAGGTATAATACAGGTTTAATAGGCATTTGTAATTCTATCGCCATACGGAATGCGCCGTTGTGAAACGGGCGTAATGGTTGTTCGCTTTCGTTGGTGGTACCTTCCGGGAATACCAGGATGGAGATACCTGCCCGGAGTGCAGTCATCATTTCGCGTACGCTCCTGGCCCTGGCAGCTGCGTTGGAACGGTCTACCGCTACTACGGAATTTCTATAGATAAATCCAAAGAAGGGTACTTTCGACAGCTCCACCTTCCCCAGGGGGCGAAAAGGCAGACGCATTACTTTTACGGCGATGGCTGCATCCAGGTAAGAACGGTGGTTTACGACGTAGATACAGGGATCGTTGTCACGCTCGCATTCATATTTACGGGTTACCCACATTCCCACCAGCGGGAACCAGGCATGCGCCCAGAAGCGCAGGAAATAAAATATAATATTTCCCCCTTTCTGCCGTCCGAGCAACGATGCCAGGAATATAGGAGGCAATATCAAAAACATGATGCCCAGGAAAACGGCAGCGGCGTATATCACATAAATAACACGCAATGGCTTCAAAACAAAATTCATAGACGCCTCTGTAAAGTTTTTAAATATGCCGGAAAACTACGACAAAATCTGCGTTAATCGCAATGGCAGGTCCAGTCTTTATCCAGGTCGATGCAGGTGATCACCTTCGCATTTTCTTCGTCGCAGGGAGCAAAGACAATCCGCAGGTGCTGCCCCTCGCTGGAATAACCTTCCAGGGCATAGGTAGGGCAGGGTTTATCGGCTGGGTTCGATTTCTCCGGGTTGATTTTTCCTTCGGCCAGGATTTCCTCCACCTCAGTCTTTGTTACATGACGGCAACCCATACGACAAATGGCGTGACTAGTATACTCCAGGCGAGCATGCCGGTTGAGCGCTTCGTTGGTGATAGGCGGGTTAGCAGTGGCATTACGTACCACTACAGGCCTGGCTCCGGGGCCGGGCGGTGTAGATACACTCTTCCACCAGCGTTGCTGCCAGCCTGCCAGCAATAAAACGGATAAGAGTATAACCGGAAGATATTTTTGTATGGATTTCATATAACAACAGAACGCCGCGCAAATTACTCAAAATTCCTTACCTAACTATGACATAAAAAGTTCCTACCTTTGCCTCCCTTTATGGAACAGGTAAAAACAGTAGCTTTTCATACACTCGGCTGTAAGCTGAATTTTTCAGAAACCTCCACTTTGAGCAGGTTGCTGGAACAGGATGGGTTTGTAAAAACGGATTTTGAAGATACCGCAGATGTTTATGTGATTAATACCTGTTCGGTAACCGATAATGCCGATAAAGAATGCCGTATGCTGGTACGCCGCATACAACGCCGCGCGCCGGGCAGTATGGTAGTCATCACCGGCTGCTATGCCCAGCTGAAGCCACAGGAAATCGCTTCTATTGAAGGGGTGGACCTGGTATTGGGCGCTGCTGAAAAATTCAATATTGCCGAGCACCTAAAAACACTGACCAAGGGCGACAGTACCAAAATCTGCTCTTGTGATATTGAGGAAGTGAATAGCTTCCATGCCTCTTACTCTCTCAACGACCGCACCCGTACTTTCCTAAAGGTACAGGATGGCTGCGATTATACCTGCGCTTTCTGCACCATCCCGATGGCCAGGGGAAAAAGCCGCAGCGACAGCGTGGCTAACGTGGTAGCCCACGCTCATACCCTTGCCGCTACCGGCGTAAAAGAGATTGTACTCACCGGTGTAAACCTGGGCGATTTTGGAAAAGGTTTTGAAGGCGGTAAAAAAAGGGAAGAATCCTTTTTTGAACTGGCACAGGAACTGGATAAGGTAGAAGGTATTTCCCGCTACCGCATTTCCTCCATAGAACCGAACCTGCTCACCAACGAGATCATTGAATTCGTGGCCAACAGCCACAAGTTCATGCCGCATTTTCATATTCCCCTGCAAAGTGGCAGCAACGAAATACTGGGATTGATGCGCCGCCGCTACCGCCGGGAACTCTATGCAGAAAAAGTGGCGCTGATCAAACAATTTATGCCGCATTGCGCCATAGGCGTCGACGTGATAGTAGGCTTCCCCGCTGAAAGCGATGCCCACTTCCAGGAAACGTACGACTTCCTCCACGCACTGGATGTCACCTACCTGCACGTATTTACCTACTCAGAAAGGGCCAATACCCACGCATTGGATATTAAACCCGTAGTACCGGTGCATATCCGCAACGAACGAAACAAAATACTCCGTAACCTCAGTCATAAAAAACAACAGTTTTTCAACGAACAACACCTCCACCAAACCCGGAAAGTATTGTTTGAATCGTTGGGTAAAGATGGCATGATGGAAGGCTATACCGATAACTACATCAAAGTAACCACTCCTTTCCGACAGGAATGGCACAATCAGCTGATCGACTGGGAACTGCGTTAACTGGATTTTCTCCGGAGTAAAAAGCCCCGGAAATGCCCATGCCAGGCAATGAGGTTGCCTATCAGGAAATAGTCTTTAAGATTATTCCGGATTGCACTGCGCATAATACGCGCCACCACATTACGGCCTACTTCTCCCTTTTCAGCGATCCACGGCAATAATTCCAGGGAAAGTATCGATAATACCGCACTCAGGAGAAACAGGAAATTCCATTCATGCAGGTACAACAAGTGAAATACCTTCTGTTTATAAGGCCCCGTGAAAGTAGCATCAATCTGCACATGCCTTAATTCGAAAAAGTCGGCCAGGTAACCGCCTAGCAATGGCGCCAGCGCAGAGAATACCGCCGTAATAATATTCTTGGCAGACAGGTATACCACCGCATCCCTTGTAGGCGCCAGCTTCAAGCCAATATTGTTTAAGGATAAGTTGACGCCTGCGTTGGCAATCCCCGTAAATATGTGGATCAATACCAGCAACAGGATATTGATATATTGCATGGAATAAATGCCTACAAAACACCAGGCCACCAGGCACGCTACATACAAAGGACCGCTGATAGCTATTATCGACTTATTGCTGTACCTGTCTGCAAATATTCCCCACATCCGGAAAGTAAATACGCCTGTAAGCTGGCTTACCATGAGTAATACCGTAATATAAGACAGGGATAGATGCATGCTCTTCATCATAAACACGGTAAAGAAAGGCATGGCTATACCTACGGCAAATGCCCAGGCAGAATTGAATAATAACAGCCGCAAAAAATTAGGATCCTGTAAAGGGCGCATCAGTAATTTAAATATATTCGCCTTGTCCATCTGCGACTGCGGCTCTTCTGCCCTGGCTAAAATCAGCGCGCCTACAATACCCGCAATGCCTGCAAGCACAAACATGCAATAGTAAGTAGTGAGCTCATATGCAGGATAATGCCGGCGGATATAATCCACCCCAAATGCGGCCAGCAGGCTGAGTATTACATTCAGTCCCTGCGTATAGGCGCTTCTTTTGGCAAAATAACTGCCCATAACATGTTCCGGCACCAGGTCTTTTACCCAGGCATTCCAGCTGGGGCCGGCCACAGACCCGAAAAAATAAAAGAAAAAAAGAAAAACAATCAGGAAACGGATATTTCCCAGATCAGGGAATAGTAGAGGGATAACGCCGGTCAGCAATAACGGTATCCGGGCCAATAAAGAACAAACAACCGTTACCAGGCGGCGGTTGTTTGTTCTTCTTACCAGCCAGATAGATACCAGCTGAAATACGTTTGTTAATGTGGGTAAAGCAGATATCAACCCAATCTGCAGGTTGTTGGCGCCCATCAATAATGCCATGGCCACCAGGAAAGCGCCGCCTGTGAGCGTAATCATGGCTTCTGCTGCAAGTCCATCTACAATCAGGATCTGCATGCCCTGCTTGATATCGGTTTCCGTTAGCTGTTGCTGTGGTTTCAGATGCATACGATCAGGTTTCAGCATAAAACAGATAACGGAAAGCGACAATGATTATACCATACCGGTGGTCATTCGCCTACTTAGGAAATCCGGCGTCTGCTTTCACTTCCTGTAACTGTTGGGTGTGCCTGTTGGTATGTGCCGCATCCAGCAACAATAGCTGGTAGGCATCAATCATGCCCAGCACCGGGTGGTTCATTACATGGTTACGCAGATCATCATTAGTACTGGTTACATATTCAATCAGCTTATTTCTTTGCTCGGTAAAATTTTTGATCGCTTCCCCATCAGAGGAATATCCATGTTTAGGTATGCCAAACTCGGGCGCCTTTACCTTATGGCTCCGGTCCTCCACATTTTTAATGATTTGCTCATCCGTTATTTTGATCTCCGCCCTTTTTTCAGGATTTACCGGTTGTTTCACCAATTGTTGTTCTCCTTCCATAATAGCCTTTTCAATGAGGGTAATATGCTCCACACATTCTATCACCGACCAGCGATCTGGAGCGGTTTTATATTCCAGCTGTGCATCGCTCAGCCCTTGTACTTCTTTCAGGAGGTTGTCCCTGGTTTCCTGTAATTGGGAGATGAGCAGTGTTTTGTCTTCATGTACCACCTTCTTAGCGGGAGGTTGAAATGCCATAAAGTTTATGCTAGCGGCAGTAAGCAGCAATAACCGTAACTTTTTCATGCGGATAAGTTTAAGTGCCAGAAATTGGAGTTAGAGATAAGATTGCGAAAAGTAATTTACGAAAAACCGATGATCTCCAGAAATTCTTCCCGGCTGATGAAAGCCGCACCCAGTGAGGCCAGATGTGTAGTATGCACCTGGCAGTCGATCATTTTCAGCTCAGACGCGTAGGTTTGTACAAAGGTTATAAAGGCGGCCTTGGAGGCATTGCTCACATCCGAAAACATCGACTCGCCGAAGAAGAAAGGACCCGTTTTAACGCCATAGAGACCGCCAACCAGCTGGTTGTCCTGCCAGCATTCTACCGACATCGCATAGCCGGCCTTATGTAAACGGATATAGGCTTCCTGCATTTCGGGGGTAATCCAGGTACCGGTTTGCCCAGGCCTCGGAATGGTGCTACAGCGTTGAATCACTGCTGCAAAATCTTCGTTATAGGAAATATGGAATTGTTGCCGCCGCAATACTTGCTTCATACTGGCAGACACCTTTAGTTCATCGGGAAATAATACAAACCGGGGATCTGGGCTCCACCAGAGGATAGGTGGCTCATCGTACCAGGGAAAAATACCTGAACGGTAGGCCAGTAACAGTCGTTCTACGGAGAGATCGCCTCCTACCGCCAGTAATCCATCCGGCTCAGCAAGCTGCACAGGCGGAAAGATTAATTTTTTATTAAGACGAAAAATAGACATATCAGGTGCCTGCCATTTCTTCAATAGTAGCACTTAAACCTCTTTCCTGGAGGGCCTCACACAAAGGACGCAGCTTAATATACTCACCCTGTTTTACGGCGTATTTGCCGTTAAAATGAATAATCAGGGCACATTGCTCTGCCTGCTCATGTGTATGCCCGCAAACTTCCATAAGGGAAGCAATCACCCAATCAAATGTATTTACCTCATCATTCCATACCACCAGACTAAACGGAAACTGCTCATCTTCCGCTATCAATACGTCTACTTCTTCCTCCGGTAGTACTTTTGTGCTTGTACGATCGCTCATCTTTGAAAAAAGCTTTACGCAAAATTACATGGATTATTCGTTAATTTATCCATATTTAGGACCGATACCCTGATTTTAGAGATATAAAAATGGTAATTAATGAAAGGACTGGTTTTACTCATGGACACAAATTTACCACTGAAAGATCCTGTACCGATCTTCTCGCTGGTATTGTTTATTATACTGCTGGCCCCTATCATCCTGCGTAAATTCAGGATACCCAGTATCATAGGGCTCATTATCGCCGGCATGCTGATCGGGGATCACGGGTTTAAAATAGTTGAAAAAGGAAGTATTAACCTGTTTGCCAATGCAGGCTTGCTCTATATTATGTTCCTGGCCGGACTGGAGCTGGACATGACCGAGTTTCGCAAAAACCGCTACCGTAGTATGGTTTTCGGTGCTTTTACCTTTTTTATTCCGCTCATCATGGGATTTGTGGTATGTACCTACGTACTGCATTTCAATTTTATGGCTACCCTGCTGGTATCCAGCATGTTTGCCACCCATACCCTGGTGGCCTACCCACTGGCCAGCCGGCTGGGCATCACTAAAAATGAGGCCGTTACTGTAGCGGTAGGAGGTACTATCATCACCGATACCGCCGTACTGCTCATCCTTGCCATCATCACCGGGGCCCAGGCGGGCAACCTCAACACCTACTTCTGGGTACGTTTGGGCATTTCCCTGGCCATTTTTGCCGTTATTATCCTCTGGCTGATGCCTATGCTGGGCAGATGGTTTTTCAAGAAAATAAAGGACGATAAAACATCCCACTTCATATTTGTACTGGCATTGGTATTTGCCGCCGCCTTCCTGGCAGAACTGGCGGGCGTAGAAGGTATTATTGGGGCCTTCCTCGCTGGATTGGCCCTCAACCAGCTGATTCCGCACACTTCCCCACTGATGAACCGGATCGAATTTGTGGGAAATGCCCTGTTTATTCCGTTTTTCCTTATCAGCGTAGGGATGCTGGTAGATTTACGGGTATTACTCAAAGGTCCTGAAGCCCTGATCATTGCCGGGGCGCTCACCCTTATGGCCCTGTGCAGTAAATGGCTCGCCGCCTTCTTTACCCAGTTGTCGTTCAGGTACAGCAACACCCAGCGGAACGTGATCTTTGGCCTCAGCAGCGCCCATGCGGCCGCTACGATTGCCGTTATCCTCATTGGATATAATATGGGCATTGTAGATGAAAATGTATTGAATGGAACGGTAATCCTGATCCTCATCACCTGTCTTACCGGGTCTTTTGTAACGGAAAACGCCGGCCGCCGGTTGGCCATCCAGGAAGCAGAAAACAAACCGGAAAATCCGGAACAACCGGAACGCATCCTGGTACCGGTGTCCAACCCCGAACGGATCGAATCCTTACTCGATTTTGCAGTGATGATCAAAGACACCAGCGCCCCCACCCCTATTTACCCGCTGGCAGTAGTGCAGGATAACGACGAAGCCAAAGAAAAGATACATCTTACCAATAAAATGCTGGAGAAAGCAGTGATACATGCCGCTGCCACAGAAAGCCCCGTACAGGTGGTTACCCGCATAGACCTGAACGTGTCTGATGGTATTACCCGCGCCACCAAGGAATTGCTGATCAGCGATGTCATCCTGGGCTGGACAGACAGAACCAGCACTACCGACCGCTGGCTGGGAAATATCTTCGGTACCACACTCGACAACGTTTTACAACGGGTGTGGGAAACGGTATATGTATGTAATTTCCATTCCCCGTTGAACACTACCAAGAAAATGGTGCTCGTAATACCTCCCAACGCGGAATATGAATTGGGATTCCTGCATTACCTGCAGAAAATGTTCATGCTCGCTAAACAGGCAGGCGCACGCCTATTGGTATTCTGTAATGCAAAAACCCAGGTCATTACCGAAGCTTTTTCTGAGAAATCAAAACTCAGTGTAGACCTTAGCTTTAAACAATTTGATACCCTGGAAGATTTCCTGATCCTTTCCCGCGAAATTACCCGCGATGACCTCGTAGTAGTGGTAACAGCGCGTAAAAGTACGCTTTCCTATCATGCGTATATGGATAACATTCCGGCCAAACTGGAACGTCATTTTAAAGATAATAACGTAATCCTGTTGTACCCGGAACAAAGAGAGTTTAACTCGCTCGAAGCAGGCCTGCAGCCGGAAGACCTCACACTGGCACCTATACAGGAACAAATTGCCAACCTGAACAAACTGGGTAAGGCGGTAAGACGAATATTTAAGAAATAGCTGAAAGCATAAGGCGGAAAGCAAAAAACTATTGTGGCGGATAATCTTTGCGAATATGTAAATCGCATTGGTCATTCGCCACAATAGTTTTTTGCTTTCCGCTTTATGCCTTTAGCTAATAAAAAAAGGTCCTGCAAAAACTGCAGGACCTTTTTAATTTGTGTGTAGTGTGGGAGCTACTGGATTCGAACCAGTGACCCTCTGCTTGTAAGGCAGATGCTCTGAACCAGCTGAGCTAAGCTCCCGAAAGATCTTTAAGACGGAACGTTGATGGTAGTGGGAGCTACTGGATTCGAACCAGTGACCCTCTGCTTGTAAGGCAGATGCTCTGAACCAGCTGAGCTAAGCTCCCGCTAAAGATCTTTAGTAAATATGTCAAAAAATTGAAGTGGGAGCTACTGGATTCGAACCAGTGACCCTCTGCTTGTAAGGCAGATGCTCTGAACCAGCTGAGCTAAGCTCCCTTTTTATTTGTAGCCATCATTCCTTTTGTTCGATGGGATTGCAAAGGTATAAACTAATTTTATTCTACCAAATATTTTTTGAAAAAAGCAGGAAAACAAGATAGCAAAAAGTAAGCGCATTTCCCCCAAACCATCTCCCATAGCATATTTTCAAAGGAGCAAAATTACACTTCAATTTTATAAATCCTTCGCTGCTCTTTTTCATTTATATATATGGAGCATCAATAATGTGCATTTTTTTAGGGGATTTCCTGTTTTTCATTTTCGCTTCATCTTCGGCGGCTAGCTTTGTTCCTGATATAATTATTGAACAACCGAAAAATCTTTGTCATGAAATCTACCACATTAATGATCGCCACTATGCTATTGTCTGGTGCCGCGTTTGCACAACAAGCCAATGTAAGCACTAATGCCAGCACCAATGCAAATATTACGGCTGCTCCACAGCAGAGCAAGGTAACTACCGCCTCCAGCACCAATACCAGCGCCACCATATCTACTCCGCATAGCGAGGGATCCATAAATGCTTCTCATAGCAGCGCAGGTACCATTACTACTGGCAACACCATCGCCAACAGCGTCAGTGCGGGCCAACAGAGCGCAGTGCAGGCACAAAACAATATTGCCACTACCGTAAATAATACCGTGCAAGCCGGCCAGCAAACAGCCATACAGGCACATGGTATCGTTACTTCAGCTGCCAATACTACTGTGCAGGCAGGCCAACAGGCCGCCGTGCAATCCCATGCTGCGGTAAAAGCCACTACCAATAATTCAGTCAAAGCTACTAACCATATCATCCAAACCAGTGCAGCGGCTTCACAAAGCGTGAAAGTACACCCTGCTCCTATTAAAGTGAATACCAGCGTTGTAGGAAATGCCGGCCTTCACATCTTGTAATTCCAAAATAAAAACAGAATTTTGTTGAGATATCTCAACAAAATTCTGTTCTCTTCCGTAATGGTAAAAGTGCTGACATCTGTTTCCGTGTTGTTGTTCGCAATAGCATTACTCCGGCCCTTCGAAGGCTATGGGCATGATAAAGCCATTTCTGAAAAAGCACCTTTTACCCGTTACTTATTACCGGTCGCCGACAGTGTACCACTTACCAATCACCCGGCAGATAAGCCTGCTGAAAAACCGGTGGATCCATCTTCATTACCTGTTATTAAAGAAGTGCCTAAAACAAGGCGCATGGTAAAACCGATGGCCCTTCCTTCTCCATTGCCTGTCCAACCAATTAAGATCATAAAACCAAAAATCGTCATCAAAAAGCTGATCTGACGGGACACTAAAAAAGCGAATCATGAGATATGCATTCATATTAACCTTGCTGGCAGGGTTATGCTACCAGTCTGTAATGGCACAAACCGACAGTACTGCCCGCATGGACACCACCATACAGGTTGAAAAAAAGAAAACAACATTTACCCTGGGCGCGCTCTACGCCAATAATGCCAGTTATTACGGGCAAACCGCCGCTTCGCCCATGCCATACATAGCCGCCAGCGGCGTGGTGCAGTTCCCCTGCGGTATTTATCTGAGCAGTACTGCTTACCGCCTGTTGAAAGATTCCAGCCACGCCGTATCCGCCACCAGTGCTACTGCCGGCTTCTCGTTCCCTATAGGTAAAAAGCTGACCGCCGATATTGCGTATAGCCATACTTTTTATCCATCTAATTCTGCCTTCTTACAAGCCGCTAACCCGGATAACGCCACCGCCTCGCTGAAGTATAAGTACTGGATGACCACCGGCATCAGCGGCGATTACGCCTTTGGCAAACAACAAGACGTATTTGTTACTGCCACCACCGAAAAACTTATCCAACTGGGTAGCTTTTCTAAAAAAGACCTGATCACCCTCACTCCGTCTGTCGATGCGGTAGCAGGCACCCAGCATTTTTATGAATCGTATGTAACCCAACGCTACCTGCAGTTCAAAGACCTGGGGCTGCCCCTGCCCTTTTTACCGGGCGTACCAGCAGGCAGCCAAACGGTAAGTAAAGAAGCTACCAGCTTCGACATACTTTCGTATAACCTGCATATACCACTGGCCTATAATCGCGCCCACTATATGATTGAAGCCGCCTACCAGTTGTCTGTGCTCAGTGATAAAGCCCTCAGCGGCGCGGGGGAAACCCATTCTTTTGTGAATTGCAGCTTTTATTACCAGTTTTAAATGAATGTACTGATCATAGAAGATGAACGGTCGATGGCAGCCGAAATGGAGGCCTTCCTGAAGAAGGCCTACCGCTGCGAGCTGGCAGCTAACGCCACACAGGCCATCATAAAGCTGGAAGACAACCAGTACGACTTCGTATTGCTCGACCTGGGGCTCCCGGATATGGACGGCCTTCAGCTATTACAAAAGGCACGCAAACTATGCCCGGAAGCAGCTTATATCATTCTCACCGCCCGCGGGCAACTGGAAGACCGTATCAAGGGGCTCGACCTGGGCGCAGATGACTATCTACCAAAACCCTTCTCCCTGCTGGAACTCCAGTCACGGATGCAGGCCATCGCCAGGAGGAGATTTGGCCTGCAGGAAGCCCTGCTGCCACTCGGCGATTTTAGCCTGGATCTGCAAAAAAGAAATGTATATTTCGAACAGGTAGAAATAGCGCTTTCCCGCAAGGAATTTGACCTGCTGAGTTATATGCTGCTGCACAAAAACAGACCGCTCACCCGCATGCAACTCAGCGAACATATCTGGGGCAACCTGGCTGATGAAGATTATGATTCTAATTACATTGATGTACATATTAAAAATATCAGGAGAAAATTGTCGGCCTACGGATCGGTAGAATGGCTGCAAACCATCCGCCACGTAGGATATAAAATAAAAATCTAGCGTGAAACTTTTTACCAAGCTTACACTGTTTATTACACTGTCGAAAATGGCCGTGGCAGGGCTCTTCATTCTTATACTCCCCCTGCTGGTGGAAGACATCGCCTATAAATACAACGATTTTTATCTCCGGGAACAAAAGAAAAAAGTCCTACAGGTAATACAGAAAAATGGCATCGATGCCTACCTGCAGGGAGAAGAAAACTATGGTAGCTATACTATGCTGAAAGAAGAATATATCTCCCTGGAACCCGCTACATCGCTATCTCTCCACGATACCATTGCCACCGTACGGCGTTTAGTAGAGGGCGATACCCTCACCTATCGTGTACTCAGCCACCAGCTACAAGCCAATCAGCATTCCTTCCTGCTGGAAATAGGTAAAAAAACCGCTACCATCAGCCAATATAATAAACCCTTACAACGGGTGGCGTTATATGTGCTCGGGGGACTTATCATCATCACCATCGTGATTGACCTCATCTTTACCCGGCTACTCCTACATCCATTAGGCAAAATTATCAGTACCCGGTTACTCAACCGGCGCTTCCCCTTTAAAACGCAGGCGCCGCCAATAAAAACCAGCACCACCGATTTCCGGTATCTCGATGAATCGCTGGTGGAACTCATGACCCGGATCAATGCGGCTTTCGAAAAAGAAAAAGAATTTACCTCCAATGCTTCTCATGAACTGATGACGCCGATCAGCATCCTCCAAAGTAAAATGGAAAATATGCTCGTGGATACGGCAACTGACGAAGAGCAACAAAAAAGAATCCTGGGCATGATGAAAACGCTTAACCGGCTCAAAAAAATTGTTCGCACCCTCCTGCTCATTTCACGCATTGAAAATGATCAGTTCCCCAAAAATGATACGATCATACCTTCAACGCTGGTAGCGGAAGTGATGGAAGAATTGGAACACCGCCTGGATGAAAAAGGCCTGCACTATTCATCGCAGCTGGCATCGGACATAGCACTACCTCATCTCAATCATGACCTGGTTTTCCAGTTGATATATAACCTGCTCAACAATGCTATTAAATACAATAAAACAGGAGGCTGTATCCGGGTAACCGATGAGCGGCTACCAGGCGCTTACCGCTTAACAATTGCCGATACCGGGGTAGGTATCGATCCCCGGGATATTCCTGCTATTTTTGATCGTTTCCGGAAGGCGCCCCGTGATACGGAAGAAGGATACGGCCTGGGGTTATCCATTGTTAGCACTATTGCCCGGTATTATCATATACAGATTACCGTAGATGCTGCGATAGATCAGGGCAGCGCGTTTAGCTTAACTTTTCCGCTATAATCGAGTAGGAAGGTAGCCATTATTTGGCTACCTGTCCTCTCACACCACCGTACGTACCGGTCTGGTATACGGCGGTTTGTCAAAATAATTTCTTCTGATGTTCTGTTTTCAGATAATAATGTTGA
>NZ_JABAOB010000021.1 GCF_012726295.1 Chitinophaga sp. Ak27
ACGGTACCTGCGCGGCTACCACCGATACAGTACTGCTCACCAACTACGATATTCCGGCGGTGGCTAAGGCTAATATTGATCAGAAACACTGTAACGACTCCATCTTCACCATGGCGGCTAACAAGCCTACAGAATATGGCGCTTATGGCGCATGGACCATTGTAGGTGGTAAACAAGCCTGGATCACTATTACTGACACTACTTTAAATACTACTAAAGTAAAAGTACTGGCGGGCCACACCGCTACACTGGTATGGACTATCACCAATGGTACCTGCGTAGCTACCACCGATACAGTACTGCTCACCAACTACGACAAGCCGGCTATCGCAAATGCCGATATCGATCAGAAACATTGTAACGACTCCATCTTCACCATGGCCGCTAACAAGCCTACGGAATATGGTGCTTATGGCGCATGGACCATTGTAGGCGGTAAACAGAGCTGGATCACTATTACTGATACCACTTTAAACACGACCAAAGTAAAAGTACTAGCTGGTCATACGGCTGCCCTGGTATGGACCATTACCAATGGTACCTGTGCTGCTACCACCGACACTGTGTTGCTCACTAACTACGATGTACCTGCAGTTGCTAAAGCAAACGTGGATCAGAAACATTGTAACGACTCCATCTTCACCATGGCGGCTAATAAGCCTTCGGAGTACGGAGCATACGGCGCATGGACCATCGTGGGCGGTAAGCAAAGCTGGATTACTATTACTGATACTACGTTAAACACGACCAAAGTAAAAGTACTCGCTGGCCACACAGCTGCCCTCGTATGGACTGTTACCAACGGTACCTGCGCGGCGACTACAGACACCGTACTGCTTACCAACT
>NZ_JABAOB010000022.1 GCF_012726295.1 Chitinophaga sp. Ak27
CTTATGGTGGTTATGCCGAGGGTGTTCACCTCTTCCCATTCCGAACAGAGAAGTTAAGCCCCTCATGGCCGATGGTACTGCACTATCATGCGGGAGAGTAGGTAGCTGCCATACTTATTAAGAAAAGCCTTGGTGCCTTTGCACTAAGGCTTTTTCTTTCTTTAAGAGTAGACACATCTTGCTGAAGAGCAGTTTTTACAAAAGTGTCCTTACATATTACTCTTTTAAAGGTCCCAGGTGACCGGGTACATTCAGCAATTAAGTTGAGAATTAATTGAAATAAGATTGAAAAATAATTTGAGATAAAACTCAAATAGTTTTGTTTGCGATTGATAAAGGTTATATCTTTGCCATCCGCTTAGAAACAAGTAATGTTCTTTATTAAGTAGGGGTCTGATAATCAATTAAGTACAACACTTTCCCAATTGAAAAGTTATTGATGCTGAAGTGATTAAAGATGCAAGAAACTTTGAAAAAGTTTTGGTGGTTAAATAAAAGATTACTACCTTTGCAACCCCAACGCAAACAGCGTAATACAGAATAAGAGTTCTTATAATATTGAAATGAAGATGTGTAACCAAAGGGGTTACAGAGATCGGCTCTCACACATCAGCAATAATCACGCAAATGAAATCTTGGAAAAGAAATCAGTGATTAAAAGTTCTTTGACATATTGGGAAATGCAAGTTGTATTCGAAATAGTAGTATTAGAATACTAAAGATTTTTAAAGCGAATAAGGGCGCATGGTGGATGCCTAGGATCTAAGAGGCGAA
>NZ_JABAOB010000023.1 GCF_012726295.1 Chitinophaga sp. Ak27
CGTTCATCCTGAGCCAGGATCAAACTCTCCATTGTAAAGAAGTTTTGATACTGACTAATTTCTCTCGAAATCAATCGGATCGTTTAAATTATGTTTAGCTTTAACATTACCTGTGTTTGAACCTAAGCATCACTACTTAGATTCGTGCTGTTGTTTCCATTCTTTCAAAGAACTTTTCAATCTGTAAAGATTGTTTGCCGATGTGTGAGATCCGATCCCGGTGACCCTTTGGTCAGTACATCTTATTATTTTTAGAAGAACTTTTTTCGTGTCGTTTGCGTTGGGGTTGCAAAGGTAGTGATCTTTTATTTAACCACCAAAACTTTTTTAGCGTTTTTGCATCTTTAATCATCTTAGTATCAAACACTTATCCTTTCAGATAATATATCTAATCTACTGATAATCAAACCCATATTTTCACAAAGAACCTTAACTTTTGGCGCGGACGGCAAAGATATAACCTTTATCATTCGCAAGCAAAACTATTTACACTCTATTTCAATAAGTAATCAACCCTGATGTTGATTGTATTCCGACAGATCTGAACGATCCGCCCTATCTTCATAAGAGAAAGAAGAAAAAGAAAAAGTCCTGGCATGTCACCAGGACTTTTCTTAATAAGTATGGCAGCTACCTACTCTCCCGCATGATAGTGCAGTACCATCGGCCATGAGGGGCTTAACTTCTCTGTTCGGAATGGGAAGAGGTGAACACCCTCGGCATAACCACCATAAG
>NZ_JABAOB010000024.1 GCF_012726295.1 Chitinophaga sp. Ak27
TTGCCCCATTGACATTAAGCAAAAATGTTGTCCAGCCATGTTTATGTAGAGTTAAAGAAAAATCAATGTTATCATCCATGTAAGTCAGTCATTTAATCTCAAATATAAATATTCTCCAATAACAAAATCGCTATCAAAAACTACGAAGCTTGGTATAGCCAGCTATGTTTTGGTAATACCCACATAAACCTATCATGCTGCTACATTCATAAAAACCAATTTAGGGCCAACACTATGCGGCTTTTTTCTTTTCACTGACACCCTGATCTCCCCTCTAATCTCCGCTGCATTCTCCCTTTTGTGACCATCGGGAACAAAAGGCAAGCGGTTTTTGCGTAGCAAAAACACCGCTTGCTAATGGAGCGAAGATCCATCAAACTCCGCAACCGGATGGCGAAGCCGGCCGGTTTATCTCCGCATACAGGTTGCGAAGCAGCCGGTATAATCTCTCCGAACTGGTGGCAACGCCGCCTGTTCAATCTTCGCAAACGCGTAGCAGAACTACACGTTTCATATTCCGTCCTATCTGCATAAGCCACTAAATGCTCAAATCTCAATTTAGTAGAAAATAATTATTTATATTTAAGGGATAAACCTCAGTCCACTATAAAATGATTACCTGTGAATAATTTAACATCTTGTCCAAATTGTGGCGCCAAAATAAAGGATGGCGTATTCAGTAG
>NZ_JABAOB010000025.1 GCF_012726295.1 Chitinophaga sp. Ak27
TTCGCCTCTTAGATCCTAGGCATCCACCATGCGCCCTTATTCGCTTTAAAAATCTTTAGTATTCTAATACTACTATTTCGAATACAACTTGCATTTCCCAATATGTCAAAGAACTTTTAATCACTGACCTCTTTTTCAAGATTTCATTTGTGTGATTATTGCTGATGTGTGAGAGCCGATCTCCGTAACCCTTTGTGGTTACACATCTTTTGTTATGATAAGAACTTAAGGTGATTAAGTGGAGGATATCGGATTCGAACCGATGACCCCCTGCGTGCAAGGCAGGTGCTCTAGCCAACTGAGCTAATCCCCCGTAATCATTGTAGACCCGAGCAGATTTGAACTGCTGACCCCTACATTATCAGTGTAGTGCTCTAACCAGGCTGAGCTACGGATCTGTTTATCAGACAAGGTTGGCTGATACTATCTCACTAACCGATCCAGTCCATAACCAACTTGGCTTATAATGTTTTTAAAGAACTACAAAACAGTATAGTCATCACTAAACTGTTTCAATAAAATTAAAAGAAGGAAACAACAGCTCAGGTTAATGAGCTCTAAAAAGGAGGTATTCCAGCCGCACCTTCCGATACGGCTACCTTGTTACGACTTAGCCCCAATTACCGATTTTACCCTAGGCGGTTCCTTGCGGTTACCGACTTCAGGTCCCC
>NZ_JABAOB010000026.1 GCF_012726295.1 Chitinophaga sp. Ak27
TTTTGTTATTGGAGAATATTTATATTTGAGATTAAATGACTGACTTACATGGATGATAACATTGATTTTTCTTTAACTCTACATAAACATGGCTGGACAACATTTTTGCTTAATGTCAATGGGGCAATTCATGTAATCGTGATTTCCAGCGTACTTAGTAGTCCGGTTTATGATATCACGAACTTATTACTTGCATTGTTGAATAATGAGGATGAGATTAGAATTAACTGGTTTGAAGAACCGGGTTGGAGTGTGATACGAGTAACAAGAAGCCGTACAGAACGACATATTCTATCGGTAGAAGTGGGGACTTGTATTGATCAACAAGGGAATGATTATAGAAAAATTGTGGACTTTAAAATTAAATTTAAGCAACTTTTGGTAATTCTATTCTATCAGTTGAAAAAGAATTATCATTTGCTAACTGAAAAAAGTTTTGCAGATGGGCGGAAAAGCGAGTTCCCCTACCAACTGTACAGTAAATTAATCAAGAAAATTGCAGCGGATTTCCCGGGAATATTATAGAATCAATTTCTTTATATTTGCCTATCATTACTCCTGACTATAACGGTTATACGTAATCAGGTTAGCATTACGGTTAGCAATAAACGCTCACCACTCTAAAACACAGACTCTACAA
>NZ_JABAOB010000027.1 GCF_012726295.1 Chitinophaga sp. Ak27
AATAGGATTACTTGTTAAGCATCTGCTTACACGCTTAATCTCTGACACAGTTCTTTACCAACGCGGCTTACAGCCGCCAGCTGATACACCCGGCCAGGCAACATCCTGCCAACTACACTTAACAGTATCATCGTTTTCACTGCTGTAATAGTGCTGAAAACATTCTTAAGCCTCTGGCTTAACACCAATTGACATACAGAAAATACCAGCAATTAAGTTGTAATAATTTTTGCTTGCGAATGATAAAGATACTATCTTTGCCGTCCGCTTCGGAAAACAGCAGTTCTTTGTGAAATAAGGGTTTGATTATCAGGTTACTATAATGCACTTTCCCAATATATAAGTCATTAAAAAAGAGATAATTAAATATAAAAAATTGCATAAAAGTTTTGGTGGTTAAATAAAAGATCACTACCTTTGCAACCCCAACGCAAACGACACGAAAAAAGTTCTTCTAAAAATAATAAGATGTACTGACCAAAGGGTCAC
>NZ_JABAOB010000028.1 GCF_012726295.1 Chitinophaga sp. Ak27
GCCTGGTTGCGCAATACGCCATTATACGAAATCCCTATCTTCTCATACCACTTAGGCTTACCTACCATTTCTTTTGGCTGAAAAGGATAGATGGTATTTACGGTGAAAGTCGCGTCCGGGAAGGAAATCGACACATCACGGGTGCTCAGGTTCTGTGAGTGGTTCAATCCCATCGTCAGGTTATAAGGCTTGCCTATCCAGCTTTTGGAGAAAGTGATAGAAGATCCGATGTTGTTATTTACACGGGTGTTATAGTCGTATACGTTATACCGGTTATAAGACGAGGTACCAAAGTTAACGGCTGCGCCAAAGTTTACACCCGGGCGGGCTTTGCTGTCCATGCTATGATTCCAGGTAACCCGGAAGTCTTTGGAGGTGCTGAACTCCGATTTTACCGCCGGATCTCCAAAACGGGTGTTGGCAAAGCTGAGGTTTAGTCCACCGTTGTATTTATACCTTTTCCG
>NZ_JABAOB010000029.1 GCF_012726295.1 Chitinophaga sp. Ak27
ATTTAGTAGAAAATAATTATTTATATTTAAGGGATAAACCTCAGTCCACTATAAAATGATTACCTGTGAATAATTTAACATCTTGTCCAAATTGTGGCGCCAAAATAAAGGATGGCGTATTCAGTAGTAATTTCCTTATGAGTGACGTAAAATCGGAATTAATAGCGGAAGTAAACAACTCTCCTAAAATTACAGGATGCAGCAAATGCCTTTCTGATACATACAATCAGGCATTTAGCAAATTTGTGGCTAACCGAAAAAAGATTCAGGATGAAATACTAGAGCATATTAAAAATGTCCCTGTAATTACCACACATAGCCCATTTAACTGGGATTACAAGGTATTGGGCTTAGTAACTGGTCAAAGTACAACCGGCACCGGTCTGTTTACAGAAGTCGGGGCTTCTTGGACAGATTTTTTTGGAATGCAATCTCAAGCATATAACAAGAAAATAGCCAA
>NZ_JABAOB010000002.1 GCF_012726295.1 Chitinophaga sp. Ak27
GGAATATTATAGAATCAATTTCTTTATATTTGCCTATCATTACTCCTGACTATAACGGTTATACGTAATCAGGTTAGCATTACGGTTAGCAATAAACGCTCACCACTCTAAAACACAGACTCTACAAGACATTACGAACATACGTGATACTCCCAAGGGGATCACGAAGGAGACGCTTCAGGTTTTAGGCCTGAAGCGTTTTTTTTACAAATACCCTATTAGTGGTTCTTACCAAGGTATTTCTCCTGTTTCGGGATTATTCTCCTCACTAAAGAATTTTCCTGTAGGCCCATCATTGCCAATTAGCGCATATTTTACTATTCGTTTTCCGGCATCTTCAACGGATCCGGGCCCGCGATGTCCATTGAAATCTGTTTTTGTATATCCCGGGCAAACGGCATTTATTTTGAAGCTGGTATTTTTAAATTCGTACGCCAAAACAACGGTGTACATATTCAGGGCCGATTTTGAAGAAAGATATACAGCGCCTTTGTAGTCGTAGTATTTGTAGGTGGGGTCGCTGTGCAGGGTAATGGAACCCTGGCTTGAACTTACATTTACAATACGGGGTGCTGGCGAATTTTTTAATAAATCAATAAATGCCTGCGTAACCCGCACCACACCGTAAACATTTGTATCATAAGCCGCTTTAAACTGGTCGATAGTTGAGTCGAGTGCCGTTTGTGGATAACCACCATAAACACCTGCATTGTTAATAAGTATGTCCAACACGTTTGTTTTTTTACCTATTTCTTTACGGGCTTTGACTACTGATTCGTCATCTGTAATGTCGAGCGGAATAGTTTCTACATTGTTTAATCCCTCCGCTTTTAATTTATCAACGGCTTCAACACCGTTTTCTACATTACGGCTGCCGAGGTAAACATAGATTCCCCGTTGAGCAAGTTGCCGGGCAACTTCAAAGCCAATGCTTTTGTTGGCGCCTGTTACTAATGCAAATTTCATTGCTGTGAATTTTATAAAGCAAAAGTAGAGGGCCAAAAAATAGCGGAAATGGACAATTCAACTTATTTCCCCGACAAATCTTGCCTGGGCAAAAAATCACTGGCACTTTTTCCCGTACTTTTCTTGAAGAGCCTGGAAAAATAATCAGGGTCATTAAAGCCCAATTCATAGGCCAGTTCTTTGACAGATGTATTGGAATAGCGTAACCTCCGCTGCGCTTCCGCCATCAAACGGTTAATAAAATAATCTTTAGGCGACGTTCCTGCGTATTCTTTTACAATCCGGTACAAACTGTTGGTAGATAAAGCTAATTTTTCTGCAATTGCATTGATAGAAGGTTGTTCTGTAAGGGACGTTTCCACGACTAATTTGAACTCGGCAAACTTTGAAAGGTTAGTGTTTAAGATATTGACGGGTCCTTTGTTTTTGAAATAAGCGCTGTTAAATTCTGATAGCAATGAGTTCACATAAGCTAATATTATTTCAGTGTCGGTCGCATATTTATCTGAGAGAAGTAGCTGGTTTAAAATTTCAAAAACTTTTATTACTCTTTCTTTTGCAGGATTGTCAAGAACGATGGTTTGTGCATTTGAAGGGTTGACTAAAAAGGGAAATTGTTGTGGCAACAATGCCAATGTATTTTCGTCAAACAGTAGCTTGAAATATTTAAGATCGCCTGTTTTAGCGGGTGGCGTAAAAATCTGATTGGGCATTGCAAAAAGAAGGTGGCCGTCAGTAAGTGTGAAGTCTTGTGCGTCTAAATGGTATGTAATTGACCCGCTTTCAATTAGTACAATAAAATAAGAAGATAACCTGCGCGGTTGCAGGATTTTTTGTTGCATATCAGCTGAAAGATAAGGATTGTCGTCTGAGCGAACCTTTATTCCCAGCTCATTATGTTGTAAGCCTTCATGTTTCCCTTTTTGTTCTTGCATATTGTTTGCTCAAAAGTTTGTGGGGTATTGCTATATAATGACTGCCGACTGTAATTACGTTATTACGAAATTCGCACTCTTTTTTTATATTTCATAATCGCCTCGAGCCTGTTACTTTTGGCGACTCATGCTTTCTCGTCGAAGAATCGATCCGCTAAGCACTATCCCTACCAAACTTAATATTATGGCGAGGATTGCGCCTGCTTTTCCACTGCCCGACCCAAACACGGCGCCTGCTGTTGTAGCGAAATGCAGGATACTGGAGGTAATTGCCAGTAAGCCTAGCGTGAGGGCTGTTTTTTTTCCTGTTAAAGAAGAGCGTTTCCTGGCCCGAACGGCAAAGACGATACTTAGTATACTTAAAAGCAATTCAGCTAGCCCGATAGCGCGTGCTGGCGTGATACCTTTTACATAACCACCTTCATTAAAAAGGCCTGGCTTTTTTGTTTCAGCAGTGCCTGTTTTATTTACGATGTCAGCGCCCTGAGAAAATATTTGTGTAGTTGTAAATAAACAACCAGCTACGATCAAGGTGATGGTTAGAATGAATAAGGTAATTTTTCCCATATCGGTATGTATTTATATTTTCGATTACAAAATTATCTTTCTCATGAAAGACAAAATTGTAAAAAAACGACATGCTGTTATGTAAACTCTACCGTACCTCTACCGGCCGCTGCCAGCGATTTTCTTTTGAAGTATTCTTTGGGGCTGATCCCGGAAAACTTTTGGAAATCATGAATGAAGTGCGATTGGTCATAATAGCCGGATTCGACACCTATTTCAGTTAAAGATTTGTCTTGAAAATCTTTAGTGAGAACAGAATTAAACCTCATGATCCGTAAAAATGACTTTGGTCGGAAACCCGATAATTCTTTGAATCGCCTCTCGAATTGTCGCAATGACAGGAAATTGGTATCGGCTAAAGTTTGTACCGAACTTGTTTGATAAGCATTCACAATAGTAGTAATTGCCGAGGAGATAGGTGAGTACTCGGTTCTTACATTTTTTAGCCTTGCTTCCAGGAAGTTTGATACAATTTTCGCTCTTTGGGCATTATTTGACGCTAATATCATTTTATCTTCAAGTATCTCACCATCTTTTCCCAGTACGGCGCTCATGGCGGCATAATGACTGGAAAGTTCGCTTGCAGGTAGGCGGAATAATTGAGGAAATGCATGAGGGTACAGGTAGATGCCAAAAATGCCAAAGTACTCATTATTTAAAGTCACCCGGCTAAAGGTGGCTGTTTGTCCGAATATGCCGGAAGTAAGCATGGTATCTTTACGATGTTCCATGCCATACTTGAAATATCCTTTGTAACAAAAGATAAATTCGGGGCAGGGATAAGCAAAAGCATGATGCACATACGGAAGGTTTCCTTCTACAAACCAATAGAATCGAACATAGTCGGTAAGATGTTTGGGCGGTTGTATAATACCATAGTCCATGTGTGATCCGGATGAATTGATTGTCTAATAGCCGAAAAATCAATATGATTTTTCAGTGAGTTTATTTTTAATTATTTGTAAAACATTCTCTGCCCAGTGCCGAACATCCCGGCAGTAGGCAGCTGCATTCAAGGTGCTAATGCTCAATATATCAATTTCCCAGTCAAATCGATTTAAATTTCGTTGCTGCTTATTTTCAATACCATGTTTATAATCAGATGAGTTTTGATGGAACTCGATAAATTGTTTCGGAGATATTCCCTCGTAAAGAAAGCCTTCGAGTAATTTGATTGCTTCATGGAAATATCCGGGGCTGTAACCATCTGTTTGCAACATATAGGTGATTACAAGTAAATGATGCACCTTGAAATAGGATGGAGCAGAAAATTCAATTGCCAGGCAATCAAAAAATTTTTGCTCCCACAATTCACTCGTGTAGATATTTGTTGCCATTTCGTTCATCCCAAAAATAGGAAAGATATTTTTACTTTAAAAGGTAATAAAGTGCCAATTGTGCCTCTAGCGGGTACTACCGGATGTTTTCGGTAGTACCCGCGGTCATTTATTACGATTCCAGCGCCTTGGCAATATTATTATCCGGGATAAACCAGAGTACGGCCACCAGGAAAATCAATGCGCCGGAAATAGCTGTATTTACGAAGGTCATCCCTATAGCTACCAGGTAAATGGTAACAGATAACAAGGCTTTGCGTTGTTGCCGTTTTAACACTCCCCGCATCTCCGCTGAATAAGGATTTGATTTGACGATGGTGAACTGCAGGATGGTAAAAGCGCCGCCTACCAGCATCAGGAATATTGCATAAACAATAACTGTGTGCGCTGCAAAGTGGTTTTCTCCCATCCAGGCAGTGGCAAAAGGAATCAGGGATAACCAGAATAATAGATGGGCATTGGCCCATATAATGGATGGCGTTACCTTTTTAACAGTGTGCAGCAGATGGTGATGATTGCCCCAATAAATAGCTACGTAAATAAAACTCAGTATATAGCTCAAGGCTACCGGGTACAAGGGCAGCAGGTCCCTCCACTCGGCGCTGTGCGGCGTTTTTATTTCCAGGACCATAATGGTGATGATGATGGCAATTACGCCATCGCTAAAGGCTTCCAGCCGACTTTTATTCATAAATGATATTGTTGAGGAAATAAATATAAGAGAAAGAATGGCTTGCTCCTAAATATAAGTCATTTTCATGCCCGTTTATTTTAATAAATTGAGTACCTTTTAATTATTATCATCATCAGGATAATACGATTTGAGGTAACCCAACAGGAACGAATTTTATGAATAAACTATTGATTGTACTTGGCGCACCCAACGATCACTTGGGAAACTTATCACAAATGGCAGAAGACAGGTTAGCATGTGTTTATAATTTCTATGACGCAAACAATGATTTTAAACTTGTTTGTACAGGAGGCTTTGGTCAGCATTTTAATACAACTGATAAGCCGCATTATTATTACGCTAAGAAATACCTGACAGACCGGGGCATTCCTGTGGATGCTTTCCTCAAGTGTCCGTCTTCTTCCAACACCATCGAAGACTTTCAAATGACTAAAGATTTGGTGCTTGAGGAGCAACCTGACATATTGGTAATTCTAACATCCGACTTTCATCTCGCAAGAGCCAGGGCGCTGTATCATAGGATTATCAATTATCCCAGGGTTGTTTTTATACCAGCTCCTTCTTCTTTGCCAGAGGAGCAGCTTTTACCTTTGTTGGCGCATGAAGACAAAGCATTGAAGAAACTGAATGATACGGCCTCGATATAACATTTTATAATACAATTCAATTCATCCTATGTGGTACAAACTATATTTGTTAGCCGGTATCATTTTACTTACTGTTTCCTTATACAAATTTAAACAGTCTATTGATTTCATCCGCAGAAGTGAGCGGACCGTTGGTACGGTTATCTCGCTCGAAGATATTGACGACGCCTACTCGCCGGTTTTTGCTGTGAAGACAAAAGAGAATGATCAGATTATTTACCATCATGCGGCCGCAAGTAACCCTGCGGCCTGGGATATCGGGGAAGAAGCTACCTTTTTGTACGATCCGGAGAATCCGGACTCTGCTACGATGATGAGTTATTTTTGGCTTTTCAACTGGGCGATACTTTTTCTGGCCATTGCTATCCCGTTGGTTATTGTTGGCGCTGGTTACTTTTTGCTTAGCCCACTGATAAGATTGCCGGAGGCAGCTACCATTGTTAAAAGGCGAATTATTTAAAGTTAAACAGATGATCACATATCTCATTTTTATAATCGTAGGGGCTTTACTATTAGCGGGTGCGTTAACGAGCCTGAAAGGCAGACTGGCCTTTGTGAAAAATGGTGAGCGGGCTTTGGGTACTGTTGTGCAACTTGTGGAAAGAACAGATGATGAGGGCACCTGGTATATTCCTGTTTTCGATATCCCCAGCCGGCAGCAGGAAACAATTACGTACAGACATGACGCTACATCTTCATCGTTCGAATGGCAATTGGGAGAGAAAGCTGCATTTATATTTGAGCCGGGAAAGCCCGATACAGTAAGGTTTCTCAGCTATTGGAAAATTTTTGGATGGTCATTGAGCCTGCTGGCGGCGGCGGTAGATCTTTTGCTGATAGGTGGCGGTTATTTCCTGTTGAATGGATATTGGGGTGCGTAATGCAGGGAAGCAACTTTGCAAGTTGCGAGCGGATAAAAATGAAAATTTGATACGTACATACAATGCGGATCGCTGGATTATTTTAGAAGAACAATCAATTTTTGTACTTCTAAAATTTCAGTCTATGATTATTCAGCGTATTTCGTCCTTGTCTACAACCCCGGGAACAGTAAACGATGTAGCAGAAGTATTGGGCTACTATACAACGGGAGATGGTGGTGGTCTGCGACTATCAAACTAGCTGGTATTGATACTAGAAAAATCAAAGAATAAACTACATTAGTAGCAGTAAATTTTATTATATCTATGAAAAAATGTTTGTTTACCGCCACCCTGGGACTTCTTACTGTATGCGCTAAATCCCAGGACCTGCAATCGGTGACCACCAATGGAAATACAACCACCAACCGTGTTGTACTGGGGTCCACAGATGATGGTTTCAGTAAACTCCAGGTAAATGGAGGTATAGCCCTTAGTTGGGGGCTGAGTAATTCCTCTAACCGGCCGCCTATTACTAATGGTACTTCCTACGAAATCAGGGGAAAGAGTACTTCCTATTATCAGGATGACGGTTTTTTGAGATTAACTGCGGGAGGAGGGACGAATGCGAGTACGAAGTCGTATATAGACTTAAGCGGATATTCCATCGTGCCCGACATGCAGCAGAACATCGTTTTCGGAACTTCCGCCCTGGAACGGATGCGTATCAACGCCGCAGGTCTTGTGGGTATAGGTGTTGCAAGTCCTACCGCGAGACTGGAAGTAGCAGGAAATGCAAAGATAAATGGACCGATTACCAGCACTATTAGTGATCCGGGCATTGGTGGGATGATTGTACTCGATAACCCGGCAAAGAAAACACTGGGTACCGCGAGGAGTTGGAAAATAATGAACATGAGTGGAAGCTATGGTAACAGTCTCCAGTTTTGGGCATATGATAGCATTGGTTGCCCATCAGGGTTATGTGCCCCTCGCTTTACGTTAATGGATAACGGCAACGTGGGTATTGGTACAAGCGCCCCGCAATCGTTGCTGGCCGTAGCCGGAACACTCACCTCCCAAAGGGTCAAAGTAACCATGACCGGCTGGTCAGATTATGTATTTGATCCCGGTTATAGACTGCCGTCATTGCCTGCCGTGGAAAAGTACATTTCCGATAATAAACATCTTCCTGGTATTCCCGCTGAAGCTGAAATTGTAAAGGAGGGACTGGATGTAGGTGATATGCAGCAAAGGCAAATGAAGAAAATAGAGGAGTTGACTTTGTATTTAATAGATCAGCAAAAGCAACTGGAGCAGCAGCAGCAGTTAATACAACGCCAACAACAATTGTTATTGGAGTTAAGCGACCAGATAAAGAAATTGGAAAAGAAATAATCCAAATAAAACCAGGCTATTTGAGAACTACTTCATTATCCCGGACAGCCTATCTCACCGCGGCCTGCATGGTACTCATCTACATGCTGGCGATTTCATTTAAAAGCTATGTATTCTATGTGGATCCGCCAGTGGATACTACGTTGCGTACAGCGATGTTCAAGGGAGGCTGGCCACTGTATCTGGCGTCATCAGCTGTAATGCTGGTGGGTTCATTTGTAATACTGTATCCGTTCGTAGTAATATGTGTGCATAACTTTCCTGTTTCACCAACGGCGTCTGTCACTGCGCTGTTAGGAATTTTCTTTTTCTTCGGCGTGAAGATATGTCTGCTGGCGATCTCGTTATTCAGAATACAGCGGATATTACCGGATCTAATGATGGAAATGAATGGCCCTGGTGTTCAGGAAGGTATACTCGGGGAATATTACCAGTTTCTGAAGCTATATAGATATCTCGATTTTCCCGTAACGGCAGCTGGCATGGTATCGAGCTTCTTGCTGCTACGTACCTTCAGCTCACAGTATCCACTCAACCGGTTGATAAAACTGGCATTGGGTATAAACCTGCTTTATCTCTCCGTACATTTTGCGGACCTTTTATTAAGCCTCTCTGCGCTGCAGGATTATAACCGTACTTTATGCTTACCGGTAGAGTTGTTGATATATGGACTGATATTTATATGGTTGATGTCCGCGCCAACAGTATTCATAAGCCGCTCGGAGAATGGCTTATGAATACTGTTGGTACGGACAGGGACCGGCTACAAGACTATATTATTCCGGAAGTCAAATGCCGGCGGCAGATCCGGTTTACCCAGCATCTCGAAAATATCCCGCTCTAAGCTCCTGCTCATCTGGGAAATGGGAATATCATTGGCATTGCCTTCAAATGGATTCTCTGTACTTTCTCCCACCTGCTCCAGCGAAGTATATACCCATGATATTAAAACGCTGAAGGGAATCACCAACCATACCATTTGGCCCTTAAACATGCCGGATGCAACATTATTGAGTTCATTGAACTCCTTGAGCATGGCAAAGGGCAGCAACAGGCAAAACAGCCATACAAAAATCCGATTGACAGTAGCATACTGCCTTGGATAAGGAAAGTTTTTGATTTTTTCACTTTTCCCCTGGAGTGCCGAAAACTCCCTCAGTGATTTATGTAATTCAAAAAAGCGGGAATTATCCAGGCGCCCTTCGTTGGCCAGCTTTGTTAATGCGTTACTTTGATGATTTAACAGTTGCATAGCAGGATGATGCTGAGAAAGAATGGTATCCAGTTCACCTGTGGAGATGTATTTTGCTAACTCCGTTCTTATGGGAATTTCTTTTTCAGGAATGCTATAAAACCGTGCATACTCCCTGTTGTACGACTTGCCGGTAGATTCCCAGTTGCGTGTAGTCCTTAGCTGGTAGCGTAAGGCAGTGAGCCAGGCCAGGTGGCGGTAAATCATTTGTTGTGCGATGTCGGTGTCGGTGATGAAATCCCGGCACATCATAGCCCAGGTCCTGCTGGCGCTGATAGTGGTTCCCCAGGTTTCCCGGGCTTCCCAGGTACGATTATAAGTCTGCTGGTTTTTAAACCCTACAACGAAAGCGGCGGCAGTTCCAAGAAAAGCTACAATTGGCCAGGGAACAGACAACCATTTGAAACCGAATACCTGGTATAATATGGTGGGAATGGTGCCCATCAGTAACAGCCAGAGGATGTTGCGGCGCGTCCAGAAAAGAAACTCAGATATTTTGTACGATTTTCCGGTATACATGAAAAATAACTTGATTTAATCCAATGGGCTGAGAAGTATTTGTAACTTGTTATCAAATACCAGGCTACAGGATAGCGTTCCTGTTTCATCTATCAATGTACCTCTCACGCCGGAGGCGGGCACCGATATAGCGTAGAGTACTGCATTACTATTGTAGTTGCTATTACAGTCGAACCGGTAGCATTCATCCACATGAAACTCCCGCGGATCCAAGCGTGTGTCAAATTCCCCGCTATACAAACAAAGGGTGTCCGTTTCAGCGGTAAAATCTGCGTTGTAGCCTCTTTGTTTCAGATCTGACAGTGCGTCGGTGAGCGATAAGTATTTTTTCATAAGAAAAGTTTAACCTATAAAGAATAGGAGCCAGATCAGTCTTCTTCCACGATGTTGCCGCTTTTTTCTTGTTCTATGGGTGATTCGTCATCCATACGAATGGCATCATCAAGAAATTCGCCACCTTCACTGGTGTTATGTTCCTGTTCGTGTAATGGAACCAGGGTATCTTTATCGGCGCCGGATTTAGGGCCTCCGGCGTGAGGCAAAAAAGGGAAGTGCATTATATTAAGGAATAATAGTTAAGAATAAATAAACGGGCTACCGCCTGAGTTCGGGCAGGTAGCCCGTTGAAAGCGTTATACACGCTGCAATTGTGTGCTGAGCCACTTTTCAAAGCTAATGGCGCCCAGGTTGGCAGCGCCGGCTGGCACCAATGCAGTATGCGTCACTTCCCCGCCAAAATACTCGGGTTTGCCATTCGCTATCACTTTACGCGGATCGCTCATGTATTGCAGGTAGCGTGCTGCCACCTGGTACATGTCAAACCGGTCGGGCCCCGCGATTTCTACTTTGCCATTGAGCGGCGCGGCCAGGGCATATTTAACTACAAATGCCGCCACATCGTCTGAGGCGATGGGCTGGAACTTTACATCAGAAAGGTGTACTTCCCCATCACGGGTGGCCTGGTTGGCAATGCCACCGATAAATTCAAAGAATTGCGTACTCCGGATAATCGTATAAGGTACGCCAGACTGACGGATCAAATCTTCCTGCACCAACTTGGCACGCATATAGCCAATGTTCTGCATGATGTCAACACCCACAATAGACAGCGCCACGTGATGCTTTACGCCAGCGCTGATTTCTGCACCCAGCAAATTCCGTCCCGCTGTCTGGAAGAATTCCACCACTGCTTTATCTTCGAAAGATGGAGAGTTCGCGAGATCGATCACAATATCTGTGTCTTTCATCGCTGCGGCTAAGCCTTCCCCTGTTATCGTATCAATGCCCGTAGACGGAGACGCTGCAATCACCTGGTGTCCTTGCTGACGAAGTTGCGCCACTACTTTTGTTCCGATAAGGCCGGAACCGCCGATAACTACGATTTTCATAGCTCTTTTTTTAATTGTGAAAAGTTGACCTGGTTAAGCCAAAGCCAATACCAATTATTTTAAAAGTCTGAAAATCAATTAGCTAATGAAAGTTTGTAATTATTTTTTCACTGTATTTCGTGAAATTACGA
Source organism: Chitinophaga sp. Ak27 (assembly GCF_012726295.1). Lineage (GTDB taxonomy): Bacteria > Bacteroidota > Bacteroidia > Chitinophagales > Chitinophagaceae > Chitinophaga. The sequence continues at coordinate 10,695 of NZ_JABAOB010000002.1, forward strand.
CCGGATTCACGGTATGAAGTGAAGAGAGGAAGGCATTCAGGAGAAATAATCACTCTTATGAATACCGAGCTTTTTCATTTTGGAATGCAGGGTATTACCCGGTATTTTCAGTATATCGGCGGCGCCGCCAGCACCAGAAATTTTACCGCCACAACGTTTCAATGTTTCGATAATGTAATCGCGCTCTACTTCATCTAACGAACGACTAGCGGAATACGCTGCACTTTTTTTATCTTCGGCAGTTACCTCCGGAATATATACATCGGCTATCTTACCATCTTCTGATAATATTATGCTGCGTTCTATAAAGTGTTCCAACTCCCGTACGTTGCCCGGCCAGGCATAGCTACGCAGCTTATGCCATACTTGGGGCGAGATGTCTTTTATAGGGCGGCCGGCACTCCGGGCGTATTTCTGTACAAAGAAATGGGTGAGTGGTTCAATATCTTCCGCACGTTCACGTAACGGAGGCAAATGTATCGGAAATACATTGAGCCGGAAATAAAGATCTGCCCTGAAACGGCCTGCTTTCACTTCTTCCTCGAGGCTGCGATTGGTGGCCACAATCAGGCGAACGTCCAGCTTGATGGTTTGTTTTCCCCCTATCCGCTCCAGCTCGCGCTCCTGGATAACGCGCAACAACTTTGCCTGAGCGTCCAGGGGTAATTCCCCGATCTCATCCAGGAAAAGGGTACTGTTATTGGCTAATTCAAATTTGCCTATACGCCGGTCAATAGCCCCGGTAAATGCTCCCCGTTCATGCCCGAATAGTTCGCTTTCAATCAGGCTGGTGGGCAATGCGGCACAATTTACCTTTACCATTAACTTGTCCTTCCGGGAAGATGCATTATGTATGGCTCTTGCAATTAATTCTTTCCCTGTCCCCGTTTCCCCGGATATCAATACCGTTGTATTGGAATCGGCTACCAGCGAAATCAGGCGATATACACGCTGCATAGGACCGCTGTTGCCGATGATCTCTGAAAAATTATAGATGGTCTGGATCTGTTCTTTAAGGTAGTCATTTTCTACTTCCAGCTTCTTTTTATACATCAGCAATTTTTCGTTGGCCTGGATATTGGCAATGGCCATGGCTATCTGCGCGCAGATACCCTTTACCAGCAACGGGCTTAGGCGATTAGCCAGCAGCCAGATAGTGCCAATATTTTTATCACCTACCCGCAACGGTAACGCATACATGTTTCTTAAACCAGTCGATTTCCACAGCCGGGCATAAGCATTACCATTCTTCCATTCCTCTTCCACACTGAAACGCATGCCTTCCTCACTTGCCAATACCTGCGCCGTATACGTTTCATCAATGGTGATTTTATGGCCAGCCAGGTCATCAAATGTATCTTTCGCGTTGGTAAACAGCGACCGGTCGTACATAAAGGGCGACAAGTGAATACCATCATCCTCTATTACCCTGATCATGGCCAGCTGTGTATGCAGGGTTTTATCGAGTACTGTGAAAATGGCGTGCTGTAAGTCGGCACGGGTTCTCACCCGTGTAATATCCTTACTGAAATCCAATAGGAACGATTGCTCTTGCTGTGTTCTATCGTTCTGCTCATTGGCCATCAGGTTAGCCATCGCAATAGATATCTGCGCACAAATGCCTTGTAACAGCCTTACGTTGACGTCATCTATGTCGAGCAATAAGATACCCAGGTTGGTAGTTCCATTGCGCAGGCGAATACCCACAAAATTTTCAATGCCCATTTGTTTCCAGTAGGGCAGATAGCCGGCAGTGAGACCGCGCTGTATTTCCCTGTTGGCATTAAATAAGACAGGTATAGCGCTGTTGAGAATACGGTCCTGTAGTCCATCATTGATGGGAAAACTGGAATTTTCCAGGGCCGTTAATATCTTTTTGTTGGGCGCTTGGGTGAGATGATATACATAGGGACTCATCGTGCTTTTATCGTCGTTGATCCGGCGAATGATAAAATCGCCGCCAGGACTCAGATGGCGCAATGCTCCCTGTACGGCCCGGGCCAGGCTCTCTTTTGTCCGCACAGTGGCCATCTCGCTGGAAAAGTCCAGGAGGAAAGATTTTTCCTGCTCTTCTTTCAATAATGCTTCATTCTTGATAATGTTGGAGACCGCACTGGATATTTGCGGCACAATGCCGTTGATAATACTTCTGAAAGCTGCACTAAAGCCCTCAGGTTGGTCGCTATAAATATGTAGAAATCCCAAAGGCTTGCCGCCCTTCATTAATTTGGCCATCATGATTTCCCTGACGCCCTTTTCATAATTTACGCGCAGGAAAGGCGGGCTTTGCGGCTGATCCATCACATCTTTCAGCAAAAAAGAGATAGGCGCCTCCGCCTGCAACACAGATTGAATAAATGGTTCATTCAATAAAAAACGGGATTGTACCATCTCCTGGTACCGGTCGTGCGAACGGATAGGGGAACCGTCATTATCCAGCAGAAACGGCGTATAGGTATCATCTTTATAATCGATGAGCGTAACGATTGTATGGCTGATATAAAATAACCCTTTAATACTTTTTTTGAAAAGCAGGATAAGATCATTTTTATCGCGCACCTTAGTGAGGTCATTACTTAATGCCAAAAGGATTTCCCGCTCTGTTTTATAAAAGTCAACTGTTTTAGGAAGGGCATCATCGGGCAATACGGCTGCTTTTTTGCGCGGTTTTTTATTCCGGTTATTTTCTTTGAGCCCTTCCTTTTTCATTAGCTGAACGGTTGTTGGAGGTAATGGTCATCACCCCGTTGATGTGATCATAATTTTTTAAAGCCGGCCATGTGGCTGGCTGTACAGCTTATAGCTATTAATGCGGCTTAAATGTAGCTATTTTTCTCCGCAAATATCCATGCGAACTCCTCAGATCCAATTTTGGCACGCAAAAGGTGTTAGTTATCCGTATGGAAAATACCGTAAAAACATTGGAGCAGATCGGCCGTGACCCGAAGTTTACGGCAAAAGCAATCGGCCTGCGTTATGTTTCAGATACCACCCCGGGCTATTCCCGTAGAAAAGCCGGCAAAGGCTGGAGCTACTATGACCCCAACGGCATATTGGTGAAAGATAAGATGCTGATCGACAGGTTTCGTAAACTGGTTATCCCTCCAGCGTATACGCAGGTATGGATATCGCCGTATGAAAACAGTCACCTGCTGTTTACGGGCATCGATGCGGCGGGGCGCAAGCAATACCGTTATCATGCAGCGTGGAATAAGGTACGCAACCAAACCAAATATCACCGGATGCAACATTTTGCTGATTTTTTGCCGGCTATACGGGCGCAGGTAGACAAAGATCTGTCCCGGCATCAGCTCGACCATGAAAAAGTAGTGGCGCTGGTAGTACGTCTGATGGAGCTTACCAGCATCAGGGTGGGTAACGAATCGTATAAAAAACTCTACGGTTCTTTTGGATTAACCACGCTGATGAATCGTCATGTAAAGGTAGATGGGGCAAAAATCTGGTTTCAATTCAAAGGAAAAAAAGGTGTGTTGCAAAAGGTATCACTGAAAAGTAAAAGGTTGGCCCGCATTGTAAAGCAGTGCCGCGATATTCCCGGTAAAGACCTGTTTCAATACTACAATGAACAAGGCGAGCCCTGCACCATAGGGTCGGGCGATATCAACGACTACCTGAAAGCCATTACCGCTGAAGATTTTACCGCCAAGGATTTCCGTACCTGGGCAGGTAGTATTAATGCACTCTATGCCATCAAAGAAGCGGGTGAATTTACCACCATGGCTGAGTGCAAGCGAAAGCTGGTGATGGTGATTGATAAGGTAGCGCTCAACCTGGGCAATACGCGAACAGTCTGCAAAAAGTATTATATACATCCCACTATCATGAAAAGCTACGAAGAAGGAACCATCTTCCGCTATATAGATCAATTCAATGGTGCAGAGGAGGTGGAAGTTGCCAACTTAAGCCTGGCCGAACAGGCATTACTGCAACTCCTGGAAAAGGAACAGCTGCTGGAAACAGTGGAATAAGTGACTGCTTCCAACAGCTGATTTTTTTATCGTTTTGAACGCATGGCTTTCACTTTCTTTAGCTGTCCATCGGCCACAAATTTTTCATAAGCCGGTGTCTCTACCCCATAAATGGCCACTTTTCCGTGACTGTCACAATGAACACCGAAACCATAGGTTTTGGTTAAGGGAGAGGCTCTCAGGCAGGCCTGCCCTTTAGAGAAAAACTGTTCCCTTGCCTGCTTATATGCTGCCTTAGTCAGGTCATTCCTTTCAGCAAATACCAGGAACAGTACGTCGTCCGAGGTATATTGATAAGGATGCTTCGCAATCAGTTCGTATTGCAGTTCGGCAATACTTTTTTTATCGCCTTTGGAAGGAGGCCTGGTGCCATTGACGGCCTTCGTATCTGTTGCCACTTCGATAAAGGTATCCTGGTAATTGGTGGTATGTATTTTAGTATTCATATGTTGGATAGCATGGTGGTGATGTTCAAAAATAGGAAATTTCTGCACTGGGGAAAATAAGATAGCTATAGAATACCTTTTATTGGGAGTTAATTGACGGGATAAAAAACCGGCTACATTAAACATTTCGCGTCCCGAACAGTCAAACATTTTATAATGTTAAAATCTGTGGAATACACTTTACACTGATAATAAATGTCCGAATTAATGGCACCTGCTAAAGCATTGTAATTTGGCCCACCTACCTTGCTTGGCGATCGTCTTATTTTGTTTCTCTTTGCCTGCGCCTACGGAAGGCACTGGCACGAATAATTGAAATTATTTTAATATTAAAATTGCTAGATGAATGCGTGGCGATCCATTACCTATTAGGAAATTACCGGCTAATTCATTGTCCGGTAATGGTAGCAACGGCATGAACGGCGTTCCGGTTCCAATTAAAGCCGACAACAGGTTAACAGCCCAGTTACTGCAATGTAGCCAGGAACTGAATACCAGTCCCGTTAACATACTGTTGACCGTATTTCAAATCCTTTTATACCGCTACAGTAGCCAGCGCGATATCTTTACCGTGGCATTGCTGGAAGATACTCCCATTATGCTACCCAATAATCTGACAGGCGATCAGACTTTTATGCAAGCATTAAAGCAGGCAACGCTGGCCATCGATGCTGCAAACGAGCCGGCACTGGAACTGCCGGCAGATGATACATTGAGCGGCGTATTTGTTTCAAATCCCTCTTCTGTAGCATTGACAATGGATGATGTTGCTTCAGAAGACCGGGTGGTAATGATGATCGATACACATGAGGTTGTCCTGGAAGGGCAGCTATTTTACCATGATGAAGAAGCAGCCACCAGCATGGTACGGCATTATAAGCAGCTGCTCACCGCCGCGTTTGACCAGCCCAATCAGCAGATAGGTGCCCTGCGAATGCTCACAGAAGAGGAGTTGCAGGAACTGGCGCTCTTTAACCATACTAAAGCGCCCTATCCCACCGATAAAGGGTTACATACCCTTTTGGAGGAACAGGCGTTAAAAACTCCGGGTAATGTGGCCCTTCAGATAGGCAACACCACCCTCTGCTATGAAGCGTTAAACCGGCAAGCCAATCAACTGGCGCGATTACTGGTTGCACAAGGTATTACACCCGGAAGCAATGTAGGGCTGATTACCTCACGCGGCTTTAACATGATTGTGGCCATGTATGCTATATTAAAGGCCGGCGCCGCCTATGTACCTGTCGATCCCGATTACCCGGTAGACAGGCAGCAGTACATACTTTCCAGTGCCGCGGTGAGCCTGTTGCTGGTGGACCAGGAATATCCACTGGTAGCTGCAGCTCCTGCCATACCGTATATTGATATCAGCGCTGCCCGACTGGATCGTTATGATCCGGCTAATCTCCGGCTCCCGGTTGATAGCCGCCAACTGGCGTACACCATCTATACTTCCGGTTCCACCGGCAAGCCCAAAGGCGTCATGATCGAACACCATGCGGCGGTGAACCTCATTTTATGGGTGAATCATCGCTTTCAGATAGGCCCGGCCGACCGGCTGCTTTTTATTACCTCTATGTGTTTCGATTTATCTGTTTATGACATATTTGGCATATTAGCAGCGGGAGGCACCATAGTGATTGCCGGGCAGGAAGAAGTGAATGATATTAACCAGCTACAGGCCATGTTATGGCGATACCAGATCACTTTCTGGGACTCGGTGCCTTCCACACTGGACTATGTGGTGAAAGAGCTGGTAGTAATGAACCCTGGCTACCGGCAACATACGCTGCGGTTGGTGTTTTTAAGTGGAGATTGGATACCGGTCAATTTACCGCAGCGTATAAAACAGTTTTTCCCTGCGGCAGAAGTGGTGAGCCTGGGAGGAGCTACGGAAGCTACGATATGGTCCAATTATTTCGTGGTGGAAGAAGTGCCGCCTCATTGGAAAAGCATCCCCTATGGCAGGCCCATTACCAATAACTTTTTTTATATCCTGAATGAACAGCTGCAACCGGTGCCCAACGGTATTACGGGAGAATTATACATCGGCGGGGTAGGCGTTGCCAGGGGCTATGCCGGCGAGCCGGAAAAAACAGCAGCAGCTTTCCTGGCTGATCCTTTTCACCCCAACACCGGCGGCAGGATGTACCGTACCGGCGACCTGGGTCGCATGCTTCCGGATATGAACATGGAGTTTATAGGCCGGAAAGATACCCAGGTGAAAATAAGAGGCTTCCGGGTAGAACCAGGAGAAATTGAGCACGTACTTTACCAACAGGGACAGCTGGAAAGCGTTGTTGTATTGGCCAGGGGTGAAGAAAAAAACAAAAAGGAACTCATAGGATATGTAGTAGCAAAAGGACGCTTCGACAAAGAGCAAATCACTCAATATTTACAATCCAGGCTGCCCGATTACATGATACCCACACAATGGGTAGCGCTTGAAAGTATGCCGCTCAATATCAATGGTAAGGTAGACCGGAAAGCCTTGCTGGATATGGTAATCCCCAGGCAGATGGTAGTAGGCGACAGTCCTGCGTTAACAGGAGAGGAAGCCATTATGGCTGCTATCTGGAAGCAGGTGCTGGGAACAACAACGATCCGTGTAAATGATAATTTCTTTGAGCTGGGAGGGCATTCGTTGATGGCGCTGCAAATCATGTCGCGGTTTGAACATGCCACCGGTATCAAACTCCCGGCAGCTATCTTATTCAAGCATCCTACCATTGCTTCCCTGCTGGGCTCCATAGAAAGAAAGGATACTACTGCCAGCTGGCAATCACTCACGCCAATTAAACCTGGCGGAAGTAAGATGCCGCTGTACCTCGTGCACGGGGAAGGCTTATATACTTTTAGTTTCAAAGAGCTGGCCAGTTACCTGGACGACGATCAGCCGGTATTTGGCTTGCAGCCGTGGGACCTGCAAAAAGCCAGCGATGTGGAAATTACCATGGAAGATATTGCCCGCCACTATGTGGGCGAAATATTGAAACATAATCCCAACGGCCCTTATGCTATCACCGGCTACTCCTTCGGCGGATATGTGGCCGTGGAAATGGAACGTCAGTTAACCGCCCTGGGCAAGGAAGTGAAATTGCTGGGTATCTTTGATACAGATGCTGAAAATGCATTCTATAATAAATCGTGGCGGGAAACGCTGCCTAAAAAGATCAGGCGGCAATTTCCCAAGTTCCTCTGGATCCTGCAATCGGCTGTAAAAGCGCCTTATATCACCATTCATTACCAGTATTCCCTGCTGGTGAAAAAGCTGCGGAAAATGGGCGTATTGAAAGAAGCAGCAACCGGGGAGGAGAATGTCTACGGCGAAATAAAGGTCATTAACCAAAGATATCATGCGGCGTTGAAAGCATACCATCTCCAGCCGTTTGATAATTTCATTTATCTTTTTAAAGCCAAAAGCCGTATCAACTTTATTGAAGATGCCAGGTATTTTGGCTGGAGAAAATATGCAAAGAAAGGAGTGAAAACATTTGATGTACCAGGAGATCATGTGACCATGTTGCACCAGCCACATGTGCGTGAACTGGGAGAAATATTGCAGGATGCTTTAAACAATTGCTGAGATGAATTATTCAACTACTATAATAAAGCCGGTTACCCGGCAAGATATCTCCGCTTACACGGAGGTGTTCATGCAGGCCTATAACCAGCCACCATGGAATTACCAATGGCAGCCTGAAGATGCGGCCAGGTACCTGATGGAGTATTTTTTGTCAGATAATTTTAAGGGCTTTAGCCTATACGAAAACGATGTTTTTGCCGGCGCCCTGTTTGCCCGTACCAAAACCTGGTGGAATGGACGGCAACTGTATATTGACGAATTTTTTATCGCGCCCTCCATGCAGGGAAGGGGATATGGGAAGTTGCTGATCAGCCATGCAGAGCAGTTTGCACGGGAGCAGCAGCTGGGTAGCATTACGCTGATGACACACCGGTTTATGCCAGCTATGAAGTTTTACACCGGCATAGATTTTATGCAGGCCCCTCCTTTTGTGATGTTATTTAAGCCATTAAACGGCGATGTATAAATGGTTGTTGCTGACGAACGATGGACACAAAGTATCCCCCCATCTTCATAATTTATTGCCTAAATTTAGCTGGAATAAGTAGGTTATTCTTATCCTGAAATAAATGCTACTGTAGCGATATGCATTTTCACCTCAACACCCAAAGATTAGTACTGCGCGATTTTTTGCCGGGCGACTGGCCTGCATTACATGCACTTTACCTCCTGCCGGAAACTGTCAGGTATAACCCCAGCGGCTATCCGGAAAATGAAGCAGCCACCCGGCAACTGGTGAATAGTTGGGTGGCTCAACCAGAAGCCGCCAGGAGAGGGGATTATACGATTGCTATTATTGATCCGTCTGACCAGCGCTTTGTAGGAGTAATATCATTGGATTTGGGAGAAGATAAATATGCGAGAGCGGAAGTATGGTACAAGCTATTTCCAAAATACTGGGGTAAGGGATATGCTACTGAAGCACTAATGGGTATGCTGACATTCGCCTTCGGGCAACTCCGGCTGCACCGGGTAGAATGCGGCTGCAGCATTCATAACACCGGCTCTTATAAAGTAATGGAAAAGGCAGGGATGACCCGTGAAGGGATAAAACGCAAAGTGCTGCCATTGGAAGATGAGTGGCATGATGCTTATATATACGGCATCCTGGCAGAAGAATTTATATCTCAAAGGACCACGTAGCCGTGATCCTTTGAGAATAGCGATAGTTATTGATATACTTTTACCCAGTCTACAATCATTTGCACGGGTAGATCAGACGGATTAATCTTTCCTACCCAGTCGCCTCCCAGCTGCTGATCTATCAACAGGTAGAAGGGCTGGTCGTAGGGCCACTGGGAAGGATCTGCGCCGGCCACTCTTGGATAGGTAAATGTTTCTTTTCCATTCACCGTAAAAACAATTTTATCCGGGAACCATTTGATGCCATAGGTGTTAAACTCCAGTGGCTGAATCGCCGCTGTACCATAGTGTGGCGGATTTTTATCCTGTTTTAGGTTAAGCGTATAGTAGGAGTGAGTTGTCTGATAAACGATACTGTCGTGGTTCAGGTGTTCCATGATATCAATTTCTCCATTCCGTGGATATTGCCCATATTTGTCGGTTTCCGCCAGCATCCACATGGCAGGCCAGGCGCCCCCGGCGCATTCCAGTTTAGCACGAATTTCCACCTGTCCATATTGAAAAGCGAATTTGCCCTTGCTGTATATGCCACCGGTAATAAAAGGTCTTGGATCTTTCAGGGTATCAGGATTAATGATGCCGCGGAGGAATAACTTCCCATCCTTCAGGTCATAACAGCGGGGATCTGCGCTCATATGCTTATTCCATGCCGAGCCGCCCGGAGGTACCATTGTCCATTTACTGGTATCGAGCCGGGGCTGGTCGAAATTGTCTTCCCAAACCAGTTTCCATTGTTTTTTTTGACGGCCGTCTTTCTGGATATACATATAACCATTGCTGGTAGTGCTCCTGGAACTGGAGCAGGACGAAAATATGCCCAATAAAATAACAGGAATAAACCGGGTAAGGCCAGTTCGGCCTTTTCGGAAAGTGTGTATTAACTTCATCGTTCACGTTGATTTAAAAAAGCGCGACAATCACCCGTAACTGCCGGCTGACGCCAATTTATATAAATATCCGGGATAGTTTTTTTTCAAATGATGAGCGGTAATACAATCGATATTATTCAAATGACTATCTTTGCGAAGAAAATAGTAACCCTGTACCCCGAATAACTACAGACATTTTATTTAACAACAATACCAACAAGCATCCATATCACCGCCCCTTTTACTCCCCCGCAGTCCACTTAATTTTTTAAATACATATCATATGAACAAGTACGAACGACTCAAACAAGAGCTGGCCATGGCTGGCACAGGAAAGATGAAGGCCTTTGGCACTTCTATGTTGCCCATCTTGAAAAGCGGCACACTATTGACTTTTATCAGCTCGCCCGATTACGCTATTGGCGACATCGTGTTTTGCAAGGTAAAAGGCCGGTATATCGATGCCCATAAGATTATTAAGAGAGACAAGAACAAAGGCTACCTGATTGCCAACAATCATGGCTTTGAAAATGGCTGGACGAAGATCATCTATGGCAAAGTTATATTGGGAGAATATGAAAAAGGGATCGTCTATAGAAAAGAATGATCCCCTTTTTATTTGTAGACCTGTCATTGTAACATCCCTGCCAATTTTCCCAGCAGCTTCAGTTTTCCCTCCAGCTCCTCCGACCAGGGCAATCCCATACAAAGCCGCATACAGTTTTCAAATTGATTTTGCAACGTGAAGATCCTGCCAGGCGCAATGCTGATTTTTTGCCGGATAGCTACGTTGTAAAGATCAGTAGTATTGATGCCCGGAAGTTCCACCCATAACGTTAATCCACCCTGTGGCCGGGATACTTTTGTGCCGGCCGGAAAGTATTCGGCAATAGCGGCCATATATTGCCGACAATTGGCCTGTAATGTTTGCCGCATTTTGCGCAGGTGGTTGTCATACCGGCCACTCTCCAGAAAACCTGCTACCACTTCCTGTGTAATGGCGGACGAAGAGATGGCGTGTACCAGCTTTAATTTCAACACCTGCTCTTTGTAAATGCCGGGCGCCACCCAGCCCACTCTATAGCCAGGTGCCAGCGTTTTGGAGACAGCGCTGCACCAAAGTACCGTGCCCGTTTTGTCGAAGGCTTTACAGCATTTAGGGCGACTGCTTCCAAAATATAAGTCGCCATACAGATCATCTTCAATCAGCGGTATATGATGGTGGGCTAATAGTTCCACCACTGCTTTTTTGTGGCTGTCGGGCATGCAGCTGCCCAGGGGCGTATTGAAATTACTGACGAGCAAACAGCAATTGATACGGGGAATAGCTTTTTCCAGCGCTGTTATATCTATACCGGTTTGGGGATCGGTGGGTAACTCCATGACCCGCAAACCCAGGCTCCGGGCCAGTTGTAGTATGCCGTGATATACAGGGCTTTCCACGGCGATGGTGTCGCCGGGTTTAGTGGTGGCCATCATGCAGAAGGAGAGGGCATTCATGCCGCCGGCGGTGGTGATGATATCATCGGGTTGCAGGTGGCCTCCCCAGGTATAGGAGCGGCGTGCTACGGCCCTGCGCGTTTTTTCGTTGCCGGGCAGGGGTTCATACGCCGTGCCGCTGCCGGAAAGTGCCCGCATGGCTTTGATCATTTCTTTATTGAGCCGGGCTATGGGCAACAATGCTTCGGAAGGTACGCCGATGGAAAACAAGGTAAGGCCAGGATCCGGGTGTCCCATATGACTGTATACTTTGTTGATCAGCGGTACCGGTTCTTCTTCACTGGAGGCCGGCACTGGCCGGCTGATTTCTGGCAGCGGCAAGGCACGGTGCCATTGGTGGCTGACGAAGTAGCCGGATTGAGGCCGCGATTCGATGAGCGATTGCCCTTCCAGCTCCAGGAATACCCGTTTGGCGGTGTTCATGCTGATGCCATGTTCGCGGCAAAGCATTCGCACAGAAGGGAGCCGGTCGCCCGGTTGGAGCGACTGCTGCCGGATCAGGTGGGCTAGGTGCCGGGATATTTCCAGGTATAAATATTCCTTTTCCATCTCCAAATATAAACTGTACTCATTAATAATTACAAAACTGTATCTGTATTCATTAGCTGCTTTCACCGATTTTTGTGGAAAAAACGAAGGATGAACACAATAACAGTAACGATCAGAACGGGTAAGGACAACATGGATATCCCGATGATACATGATTATTTATCGACAGGCTCCTACTGGGCACAGGGCATCTCCTATGCGTTGGTGGAGGGCGCACTTGCACATTCGTTTTGTGTAGGCGCTTTTGTGGAAGGGCAACAGGTGGCTTTTGCGAGGTTGATCACCGACTATCACACCTTTGGTTGGCTGGCCGATGTGTTTGTGCTGCCGGTGTATAGAGGCAAGGGGATCTCTAAGCAGATGATGGCGTTTTTGCAGGAGCAACCGTGGACAAAGGGATTGAGGCGGATCATGCTCAGTACACGGGATGCACACGAATTATACCGGCAGTATGGGTTCAACGATATCTGCAAACCATCGTCGCTGATGGAAGTACACCGGCCCGACATACACCGCCACTTTACGCTCACAGAAATAACGCGCGGATAATGGCTATATAAGCGGGCCAGGTACGGTGTTTAGAACTTAATCAGCAGTTTTTCGGAAACCAGCTTATTCTCTTTATAATATTCGAAATACCAGTCGCCGCTCTTTTTCAGCACAATGCCGTGAGTGGTATCATTGTCGGCGATAAAGTAGTCCTGCACCGATGTTTTAAGTAAGGTTAACACTTTCTTCGGAGTGAGGTCTATCAACTGGAACCCATTGGGAGTTGCCTGCGCATATAAGGTGCCGGCAGCTTCCTTTACTTCGGCTACTGCTGCAGGGGCAGGAGCGGGTGTCGACGCCTGGGTAGCAGCCGCCGGTGCAGGGGCAGGAGCCGGAGCTACGGCTACCGGTGTTGTGGCCTGCGGAGCCGCGGTAACGGTGCCATTATAAGCATAAGGGACATCTTTCAGGGAGGTGAAAGCGTCCTGTAGAGCGAGGTTATAGGCGGTAGCGAATTCCTTCTCCCGGCTTTTCCCTTCTTTACTTTTAAAAATGATATTACCCTGGCAGTCTTTCAGGATGAGTGTCAGATTGGTCACAAACAACCCTTTTTTCTGCGTTACATCTGCATTCAGGGCATTACAGCGGTTGCCAGCCAGTTCCTTGGGCACTTCGGCATTATCGAAATAAACGGTAAATCCTTTTTCTTCCAGGAGCGATTTCGCCAGGGTGTTTAACCCATATTGATTGTCTTCCCGCGTAAAACCGAATTTCTCCGGTACCAACACATATTTGTAATTGTTGATCGTGTTCTGGGCATATGCCGTACAGGAAATAAGTAAAGCAATGATTAATGTGTATCTCTTCATATGGTAGTTTGTCTGCTGATGGGAACGAATATATATAAAATACTCATTAAAACCCTCCATCCCCAGGGGAGTGAAAAGTACCGGAGAATAAAATCAACCATATCATCTTCTTGGCGAAATATATATAGTGTGTATGCGACACTTATAAATAACAGTAAACCAATTGGCTGCAATAAACCCCAATAGCCCATGCTGACTGCATTTGCGGGCACACTGGCTCATGGTTTTTATATTCCTGTTGAGTTTGAAATGTAAAACATTTTCAGCAATTTCGCACCTGAACCAACAGTATCAACCAGGCCGCATGCAGGATGACAAAGATATATGGGATGCTTTTCGATCCGGAGATGAATCCTCCCTGCAAATGATCTTTGATAGGTACTATACACCACTATTTAATTATGGACATAAGTTTTCTGCCGATGACCACCTGATAGAAGATGCCTTGCAGGACCTGTTCGTAAAGCTCTGGAAGAACCGGAAAACGATTAAGGATACCGAATCTGTCAGGAATTATTTATATAAGTCGTTTCGCCGGGTACTATTGCGTATGCTGGAAGTACAGCAGCGTAAGTACAGTTTTACCGTATTGGACGAATGGCCAGGACCTGGCCAGGAACTGGGATACGACCAAACCCTCATCAGCCGTGAGCGGCTGGAAAGTATACGTGGCAACTTGTTGGCCGCACTGGAAAAAATGACGCCGCGACAAAGGGAAATCATACACCTGCGCTACTATGAAGAAATGGAATACGAAGAAATAGCGGCACTCATGCAACTATCTGTATCCAGTACTTATAAACTGGTGTATAAAGCCATCGATACCCTCCGGCAATACCTGTCCAAAACTGATCTCCTTATTTTGTTAGCTGTCACCTCATTAAAAAAAATCTAAGACGGCACTATTTATTGACGTGATTGTTAGAAAATATTCATTTTCTGATCGCAAAAATAAATTTATTGATTTTTTAACCTCGTGAAGGGATAAAATTTCGAAGTGCAGTGTATATATAATCGGCTATGGAACATCAGCACCAGGATTATACGCAGTATACAACGACCACCTTCTTTAATGATGAACAGTTTATTCATCACATACTCAAGTGGGACGATGCCGCAATCGCTTATTGGGAGCAACTATCCGGGCAATATCCGGATAAGCGGGCCGCTATGGAAGAAGCCCGCACCTGGATACTGCTCCTGAACAGGCAACCAGCTTATCATCCCGGTACAGACAAATCCCAGCTATGGAAAAAAATTGCCAACCACATCGCCGTTGATGAGCACCGGCAACAACATTATTACAAGCCACTAAAACTGGTCGCCAAATGGACAGCCGCTGCTGCAGCCGTGTTGCTGTTCATGATAGCCGTCAGGGAAATGGCCACCCATGGGGAAAAGTCTTTCAGTACCACCTTCGGAAAACATGAACAGGTGATATTGCCGGATGAATCGGTAGTAACGTTAAACGGAAACTCTGCTATTCACTATGCCCGCTCCTGGAAAACAGATAAGCCAAGGGAGATCTGGCTGAATGGAGAAGCTTATTTCGAAGTAAAACACGTGGCCATTAAAAACCGGCTGCAACAATCCGACTCATTCCAAGTACATGTCAGCGATCTTTCCCTTATGGTACTGGGCACGAAGTTCAACGTCAGGAACCGCCGCAGCATCACCGAAATATCCCTGCTGGAAGGTAGCCTCCGGATTGAAAAGAACGGTGCCGGCGCATTTGTCAAAATACTCAGGCCCGGAGATGCATTTATGTACGACAGCAGCAAACAACTGCTGACAGCCATGGAAAGAAAGGCCCCCGCTAATAAAGCGTGGACCGCCAACGAACTAGACCTGGACGGGTACACGCTCCAGGAGATACTCGACGTACTGGAAGATAATTATGGGTATCAGATCACTTTAGCAACACCGGCACTCGCGCAAAAACGGCTTACCGGAACAGTGCCTGCCGCCAATGCCAACGACATCCTTTTTGTTATCAGGAAGGTATTTAATCTTAAAATCAGTCAACAAGCAAATCATTTAACTATCAGCCAAAATTAGTTGCATGTATAAACGAATGTTATTTGTCATGTGTTGCCTCCTCGCAGCACTGCCAGGGAGGCTATTTGCACAACAACCCGTAAAGTTGAAAGCGGCACTGGAAGAAGTAAAAGCCGTATACGGCACCCGCTTCTCCTATGAAGAGCATCTGCTGGATAATATCTACGTGAGCCTGAAACGCCCGCTCACTAAGAAAGAACCGGTAGAAGCCCTGCTGAAGGAGCTACTGTACAGCAAAGGATTTATTTTCCTCTATGTACAGGAAAACTATTATACCATCATCAAAGATAACCGGCCGGCAAAAAGCCCGGATGTGATCCCGGCAGAGTCGTCGACCAATGCCCCGGAACCGGATTATATACAAACCATCACGGGTGTGGTAACAGATAAGAAAGGCCATCCGCTGGTAGGCGTTACCGTTATCCCGGAAGGATACGCCATCCGGTTTGGTTCCCTTACCAGCAGCGATGGCAGGTATACGCTTCGCCTGAAGGAAAAGACCAATGCCCTCGTCTTCACTTTCGTAGGCATGGCGCCCCTGAAAGTAGAGGTGGGAGATAAAGTGGTGATCAACGCACAAATGGAAGAAGATATTCATCAACTCCAGGAAGTGAGCGTCGTCTCCAACGGCTATCAAACCCTCCCCAAAGAAAGAGCCACCGGCGCTTTTGAACAAATTACCAGCAAGCAGATCAAAACAGTACCAGCCGTGAACTTAATGGAGCGACTGGAAGGCGTAGCACCAGGTGTACGTTTCGACGTAAGAAATAATAAGATCAGTATACGGGGTTCCAATACCCTGGGCGCCGGCGACGGCTCCACGCCATTGATTGTTATAGACGGATTTCCCGCAGTAGACCAGGACCTGACCAGGGTCGGTAATGGCCTTGCCAGCGGCGGATCTGTTTTAAGTCGCTATAACCCCGAAGACATTGAATCAATTTCCATCCTGAAAGATGCCGCCGCCACCTCCATCTGGGGCGCTAAAGCGGCCGCCGGGGTGATTGTGATCACTACCAAAAAAGGAAGAAAGAATTCCTCCCAGGTCAACTTCGGTACCAACCTTAGTATTTCCAACCCCGCCAACATGAAGAATCTCAATCGCATGAACACAGCGGAATACATTGACCTGGAAAAAGAAATGAAAGGCCTGGGATTCTTTTCCGACCCCGCCATATGGGATAATAGCTGGATGACCTTCAACCAAAATAAGCCCGTAAGCGAAGCCCTGGAATGGATGTTTAAAGCGGACCGTGGTACTGCCACCGCTACCCAGCGCGACTCCGCCCTGTCGGCCCTCAGCAAAATAGACAACCGTGGGCAGATCCGCGACCTGCTGATGCAACGCGCCGTTTCCCAGCAATACAACCTCTCTTTTTCCGGTGGCGGCCAGCATAGCACTTACTATGTGTCTACCAACTACACCAAGGATGTACCGGTTTTTAAAAACAACAAAAGCGAGGGGTATTTTATCAACGCCAACCTGAGCAACGAATTGTTCAACAACCGGGTAACCATCAACACCGGCCTCAATTATAACTATACTACCAGCATCTCCAATACCGCCGCGCTGAATGCCATTGGCAACGGGCGGCTGGGCCTACGTCCGTATGAATTATTGCAGGATGCTTCCGGTCAGCCCATTGCCCGCTCTATCGATTTCCGCGATGAAGTAGCGGCCGACTTCCTCAGTAAAGGCTATCTTCCCTGGACCTATAGCCCGCTGCAGGAGCTGAACTACAGCAACTATGCCTATAAAGAGAATCGCTATCGTTTCACCACCGATATCAGTACAAAAATTACCGATTGGGTAAATGTAAGCGTGGCAGGTACCCTGCAACGCAACCTCACGGAAAATACCATGCTCGATGAACTGAATAGTTATAATACCCGGGTATTGGTAAATACAGGAACCACGGTGGGCGCAAATGGCCGCCTGGTATATGGTGTGCCCTTCGGCGGCAAAATGATCAATACCACCGGCAACACCTTTAACTATGGTTTACGTGGACAAGTAAACGTGAATAAATCGTGGGGAGATAAATTTGCGCTCAACGCCCTGGCAGGAACAGAAATCCGGGAGGACCAAAGCACCGGTTACCAGCAAACCCGTTACGGGTTTGATAACGATACCTACTCTTCTGCTTCCTGGGATCCAAGTGTATATTATAAAACCGTGATGGGATGGAGCACGCAACTGGGCTTTTCTGATGGATCGGTCAAACGGTCTATCAACCGTTTCCTTTCTTACTATGGCAATGGCGCCTTGTCGATCATGAATAACAAATACATCGTATCAGGAAGTGTGCGCTTTGACGATTTTACCCTGGCAGGCGCTTCCCGCAGCCAACGCGCCAAACCCTTGTGGAGCGCTGGTGTGAAGTGGGATGTTACATCGGAAGATTTTATGAAGTCGATGGCCTGGCTTAATAAATTAAACCTGCGCCTCACTTACGGTACCGGCGGCGCCGTGCCTATGAGCGCCAGCAATGCCGCTTTGCTGGATCTGAAAGGATTGGATCCCGTTACCCGGGAACCCTATGGTAATGTATTATCGCCTGCCAATAACCAGATCAGCTGGGAGCTGACCAAAACCTGGAACCTGGGCGTAGATGTGGATGTTTTCAACAACCGCCTGCATATCAGCGCCGACGCTTACCGGAAAAGAACTACCGATATCTTATGGAACTTCCCGGTGAACAGTACTTACGGCTGGACATCCCTGTATTACAATGCCGCCAGCATGAACGGGCACGGATATGACCTGGGTATCCGGGGAGATATCATCCGCGGCCGTCAATTTGGATGGAGTTCCGCTTTCAATTTTGCCTATAATACCAACGAAGTAACCGACGCCCGCTTTACCCGCCCTACCAGCAGCATGGCAGTAGCCAGCAGCACCCCTATTGAAGGAATGCCCAAAGATTATATGTATGCTTATCGCTGGGCAGGACTGGATAATAAAGGGCGTTCACAGGTATATACCAAAGATGGTAAAATCGTTAATGCAGATATGGGTAATAACCAGCTCACCGCGGATGACCTGGTGTATATGGGACGTACCACTCCGCCATTCTTTGGAGGTTTCTTCAACGATTTCAGTTACAAATCCTTTACGCTGGGGGTACGCATCACCTATGAAATGGGACATGTGTTTCGTCGCCTGTCGATAGAAAACTATCCCGATTACGCCACTAACAACTACTATGGGCTGATTGGCACCCAACGTGACCTGGCGCTTCGCTGGCGCAAACCCGGCGATGAGCAGTTTACCAATGTGCCAGGGCTGACCAACGTAAATTTCAACAGCAGCAACCGGTACAAGATGTCGGATCTCCTGGTGGAAAGTGCCAGCCATATCCGGCTGCAACAAATTTCCCTGGGATACCAGGTGCCGGCTAAAGCCTTGTCGCATATGATGATAAAATCAGTGGGCATGAGCCTCGCCGTGAGGAACCTGGGACTCATCTGGAAGCAGAATAAAGCAGGCATAGATCCGCAGTACGCCATGAGCACCAACTACACTAACCTGCCGCCTGCTCCCAGTTATTTCATGAGCCTGAACGCTTCTTTCTAACACCGGAAAAATGATTAACATGACAATGAAACGTATTTGTATCGCGCTGATGGCATTGACCATGGGAACTGCTTCCTGCCGTAAGTTTGTGGAAGTGGAGCAACCCAATCAGCGCCAGTTTAAATATACCGCCGATTATCAACGCCTGCTCAACAATGTAAGCCTGTTCGAAATTTCCGCCAGTCTTCCTATGCTGTCCTGCGATGACATCAACCTGGGATCCAATACCAACCTGGAATCCCTGCTCAATAGAGGCGCCGATAATATTTATACCTGGGCTGCCGACTACTATACCTCCGATCAGAGCGATGCCGGATGGGACCAGCTGTATAACCAGATTTATGTGTGTAACCAGATCACGGCCAACGTGATGGAAAGTACAGAAGGTACTACGGAACAAAAACAACGCATCTATGCAGAGGCGCAAGCCCAACGCGCCTCCGCTTATCTCACGCTGGTAAACCTGTACGCACGGGTGTACAATACAGCCAATGCCACCACCGATCCCGGTCTGCCTTTATTGCTGAAGCCCGACCTGCTGGTGCCGCTCAACAGGGCTTCTGTAAAACAGGTGTATGACCAGGTGATACTCGATTTGAACCAGGCATTACCACTTTTGCCCGACAATCCCTCCAACAGGCTGCATCCGGGCAAAGCGGCTGGCTATGCACTGCTGGCAAGAACCTACCTGTATATGCAGCAATACAGCGAAGCAGCTGACTATGCTGCCAAGTCACTGGCCGCATACAATACGCTCCTGGATCTGAATGATTATGCCGATGGAGCCAAAGCGTATCCCCGCCGTCTCGACAACCCCGAAGTACTGATGTCCAAAGCTGCTTCCAAACCCGGTTATATCGACTTACCGCTGAGCGCTGTGCTGGTGAATAAGTTTGCGCCGGAAGACCTGCGTTACCAGCTGTTTACCCGCGGTGGAAATACTTTCCAGCCATCGTTTACCGGCAGGGGCTCGTACCGCGACCGCCTTTTCATGGGCGATAATGTGACCACAGGCGTGTCGGTGCCGGAGATGATGCTCACACAGGCCGAAGGACTGGCAAGGGCCGGTAAAACAGATGAAGCCCTGGCATTGGTCAATAAGCTGCGGCAAAAGCGTTTCCGTCCGGCGCAATATACAGCCCTCACCGCCGCTACCAGCGATGCCGCACTGCGTATAGTCATCGACGAAAGACGCCGGGAATTGTTTGGCACCGGGCTGCGCTGGTTCGATCAACGCAGGCTGAGCGTGGAGCCTGCGCTGGCAGAAACCGTAACCCGTGTATTCAAGGGCAATACCTATACCCTGGTGCCGGGCGACCGCTATGTATATCCCATTCCGCCTAAGAATATTGAATTGAACCCAGAGATTATCCAGAACCAACGATAAAAATGATGAAAAGAAAAATAAGTTTATTCGCAGGCTGCCTGCTATTGGGAATTACTACCGTATTTGCCCAAAAGTACGAGCCCTACAGGAATGCCGACCCAAAAGAGCTGGTGAAAAGAAAAGACCTGACAGAGCAGCAGTTGGGAGACATCCAACGGTATTACCAGTTTCAACTGAAAGATACTGCCCGTGGCGCTGAATTGCTCCGGTTGCTGATCAATAACTATCCAAAGGGCGCTTCGGCCCGGTTAGCCACTTTTCACAAAGTGTCGGCTGCCAAAACCCTGGCCGATATGACAGTGGCTTCCGAAAAGTTCCTCGAAGCATTTCCCTATGCCGACTGGAAAGCGCATCCTACTAATCAGGAATTTATTTATTACACCATTCACCGTCAATTGGGCACGGCGTATATGGACAACCGGCAGTTTGATAAGCTGGTAACCTTTTGTTCGCCGCTCAATTTCAAAACGGAAAATGAAATATACCGGTGGAATATTATGCGGGCGTATGTGTTCAAAACAGTAGGCCGCGATACCCTTACCAGGATATCAACAGCGTTGGTGAATGAGCTGATAAAAAAAGTGAATGACCACTCTTATGAAGAAGCAGGCGTATTCAATGCCGAAAAGGCGGCCGCCAATGCCAGCGAACAACTGGATAATGAACTGGAAACGCATATCTCGTTATTGTACGACGGGAAACAATATGCTGCGGCAAAAGAATATTTCAAATACCTGTCTCCCAAAGGCGCCTATGGAAAAGCAGACCTGAATAACAAACACCTGGATATCCTGCAGCAAACAGGCGACCTGCAAGTCATACTGCCATTCCTGGAAAATTGCGTGAAAGCCAATGCTATGACGGCCAACATGTTTGAAACACTGAAAAGCTTATACACCGCAAAAGATAAAACGCCCGGCGCCTATGATAAATACCTGGCTTCGCTGAAATCGGGAGAAGAACAGGATGAGCTAAAAGCAGCTGTAAGAGCGGGCCTGACAAACCAGGAGTATATTCCTTTTGCATTGGAAGATGCCGATGGTAACATGGTACGGTCCAGCGACTGGAACGATAAAATTGTAGTGCTCGACTTCTGGGCTACCTGGTGTAAGCCTTGTATTGCGGCTTTTCCCGGTATGCAGATGCTGGTAGATAAATATGCCAACGATCCACAGGTAGCCGTGTACATGGTAGGTACTATGCAAAATGGCAACTATAAAGAGAAATCGGTAGGTTATGTAAAGCAGGAAGGGTTCCGCTTTTACCTGCTGCACGATGCGGTCGATAAAAAAACAGGGGAACAGGACCAGGTATTTAAATCATTTGTGCCTTACTTCCATTCATCTGCCATTCCCCGGAAGGTGATCCTCAAAGATGGCGTGATGCGCTATACCGCGGAAGGATATCCTGGTAGCCCCAGTAAGCTGGTAGATGAACTGAGTTATGCCATTGAACTTTTAAAAGCTGAAAAATGATGTTGCTGAAAAAATATGTGCTTGTAACACTGGGCCTGGCAGGACTTTCCTTGTCTCTCCAGGCACAGGTAAATCCAAAGGAGAAGCTCTGGCAAACGCTGAAAGCGATCCAGGGGAACTATGTGGACTCGTTGACCGATGAAACGCTGGTCAATGCAGCTATTGCCGGTATGATGGGTGAACTGGACCCGCATTCCCGCTATTTTTCCAGCGAAGAAGCGGCCCAGATGCAGGAAGCGATGAAAGGCAATTTTGCCGGCATCGGTATCCAGTTTATGATGCAGCACGATAGCCTGTATGTAACCCAGGTCGTGAGCGGCGGTCCGGCGGAGAAAGCTGGTTTGCAGGCAGGCGACCGGATCACAGCGATTGACAAAGCCGCGGTAACCGGCGCCACCAACTTCGCCATCATGAAAAAGATCCGTGGCGAAAAAGGAACGCCGGTAGCCCTGGAAATACTGCGTAAATCCAACGGAGATAAGTTTACCGCGGAAATCGTCAGGGATATCGTGGCGGACAGGTCGGTAAAATCGGCCTATATGGTCAATGACAAAGTAGGGTATATTTCGTTGCGCATCTTTAGTGAAACTACCCGCAATGAAATAGATAAAGCGCTTATGCAACTGAAATCGCAGGGGATGAAAAGCCTGATCCTGGATTTGCAGGGAAATGGGGGAGGCCTGGTACAAGCGGCTATAGGTGTGGCGGATGAATTTTTGCCGAAAGATAAACTGGTATTCTACAGTGTGGGGAAAGATAAAGGGAAGGACTATTACTACACCGGCGGCTTCGGCAATTTCATGGAAGGTAACCTGGTGGTACTGATCGACCAATATACCGCCTCCGCCAGCGAAATTCTCACCGGCGCCTTGCAGGACTGGGACCGCGCGGTAATCGTAGGTAGAAGGAGTTTTGGTAAAGGATTGATGCAGCACCCCGTGCCAGTGTTTGATGGTTCTGTACTGGAGCTCACCGGCGCCCGTTATTATACGCCGTCTGGCAGGTCTATTCAAAAACCTTATCATGGCAACCACTATACCGATAACGTACAAACGCGTTTGGCCAGCGGGGAGTTAATGCATGCCAGCGTCGTTCATTTCCCCGACTCCCTGAAATATACTACGCTGACGAATAAACGTACTGTATTCGGTGGCGGAGGGATTATGCCGGATAAATTTATTCCCATTGATACGGTGGAATACAATGGCTGGCTGCAGGAGGTATCAGATCATAACCTCGCTGGTAAAATAACCTTCGACTACCTCGATAGTAACCGTGCTGCGTTGTTATCCAGCTACCACGATTTTAAAACATTCAATCAACAGTATACCGTCCCCGACTACCTGGTACAACAGGTAGTGGGCGCCGCAGAAAAAGCGGGGCTACAACTGCAGCCGGGTTCAAAGAACCGGATCATCAGTTTATTGTCGCTCGAATTAAAAGGACAGCTGGCCAGCCAGCTCTTTGCAGGAAACGATTATTACCTGCAGGTATTGAATACCGACAATGCCAGCTTCCAGGAAGCCCTGCAGTTATTACAACAGCCCGAACGCTACGCACAGGAGCTGAATCCGGCGCCGGCAAAAAAAGGAAAGAAATAGTATTGACCCGCAAAAAAGACAAACCATGCATTTCAACAAAATAATGATACTGGCCGCACTGAGTGCACCCATCGTTACCTGTGCCCAGCAATCCTATACTATTAAAGGAAGCGTAAGCAATATCAAGGAGCCGGTAAAGGCGTTCCTGACTTACAAGGTAAATGGAGAGCGGAAGATAGATTCTACCATCATGAAAAATGGAAAGTTCGTATTCCGCGGTACCGTTGGCGCGCCAAAGGAAGCGCACATTGTAGTGAAGCACGACAACCTGCCTCCAGATCCAACTACCCGTCACCAGGAAGATATCCTGCCTTTCCTCATTGAAGACAGAACGATCACCATTGCTGCAAAAGATTCGATCAAAAAGGCCGTAATTACCGGCAGCCCGGTGAATGACGATAATACAAAGATCACCGCTTTGCTGAAGCCTTACTATGACAAGTACGGTTTGCTGAACGATGAGTTTAAGGCGCAAACGCTGGAAAAACAAAAAGATAGTGCTTATCTGGCCAGCCTGGATCGCCGGGCCAGCGAGATACAGTCAGAGATCATTGCGGTGAAGGTGAAGTATGTGAAAGCTAACCCGGGTAAGTATATGGCGCTGATGGCTTTTAACTCTACCCTGCCTCCTGAGTTTGACGCAATAGCTGCAGAAAAGACTTTCAATGGACTGGACGTTGCTATCCGGAAATCTGACCTGGGCATGGAGTTACAGGAGCGGATTGCCAAAGTGAAGAAAACCCAGGAGGGCGCCATCGCCCCGGATTTTACCCAGCTCGATGTAAATGGTAAGCCGGTGAAGTTGTCTGATTTCAGGGGCAAATATGTATTGCTCGATTTCTGGGCATCGTGGTGCGGCCCTTGCAGAAGAGAAAATCCGAACGTTGTAAAGGCTTACAATGCTTATAAAGACAAAGGCTTCACAGTATTGGGCGTTTCGCTCGATAAAAGTGGCGACCGGGACAAATGGCTGGCGGCTATCGAGAAAGATGGCTTAACCTGGACCCAGGTATCAGACCTGAAAGCCTGGGAGAATGAAGCGGCGAAGTTGTACGAGGTGAATGCCATTCCAATGAATTTCCTCATAGACCCCAATGGAAAGATCATCGGCAAATACCTACGGGGCAAGGCTTTGGAAGAAATGTTACAGAAAGTATTATCTAACTGATTTATCCTGCCAACCATATACAATGGCTTTATGTATTTCTCATAAACAGTCGGTACGCCCCAACGCTGGCCTTCGGGCCGGCGTTGGAAAGCCATTGCTTGTTATTGATGACGCCATTGCTCCAACACTCCCTGCCGTAATATCCGCACGCTGTTTTCCGCCTCTGGTAGTGTGAAATGGCCAAACCCCAGCCGCATAGCGGTAAGGTCTTTATGCTGGTATAATAATGTTTTAGGTATAAACAGGTTGTTCCTGGCGCAGGCTTTACTCAATTGCAATAAGTTAATAGGCTGTTTCCACTTTGTCCATACCGCCAGCCCCCCGGCCGGTTTTTTAAAGTCGATGAATTCGTGTAGTTGTTCCTGTAAGATGTTTACAATATGATCCCGCCGTTCCTGGTATACTTTCAATGATTTTTTTAGGTAACGGTGTATATCTCCTGCTTCAATCATCTCTCCCAATACCTGTTCCATTAGCACATCGCCCTGGCGGTCGATAATGCCCAGGTGTTTCCGCATTTCTACCATCAGGTTTTCCGGCGCTACAATAAACCCCGTTCTGAAACCAGGGGCCAGCGATTTGCCGAAGGCGCCGGTATATACCACCATGCCGTGGCTGTCGGCACTGGCCAGAGGTAGTACGGGACTGTTGTCGTAATGAAAATCATAATCGTAGTCATCTTCCAGTATGACAAACCCGAATTCGCTGGCCAGGTGCAGCAGGGCAATGCGTCGGGCAGCGCTCAGTGTAACGGTAGTAGGGTAGTGGTGATGCGGCGTAATGTAGAGCATCCTGATTTTATGATGCTGGCAAATGTTTCTCACGGCGTCTACATCAATGCCTTCGTCATCAATAGGTACGGGCATGATCCTGGCGCCTGATTTCTGGAAGATCATGTTCACCGAAAAGTAGCTGAGTGCGCCCACCAGTACAATATCGCCGGGCGAAAGCAATATTTCTGAAGTAATGAATACACTCATTTCCGTGCTGCGGGTAATGAGAATATTATCTTTTGAAATGTGCAGGCCGCGGGATTGGTTCAGGTAGTTGGACAGGTGCTGTTTAAAAAACTCGCTGCCATCGTGGTTATAGTAGCCCAGTTTTTTATGGTTGCTTTTCCTTTTCAGGTTAGCGCTGTAAAGGCTCGACAGGTGATTGATCTGGGTAAGCCGTATATCGGGTGTGCCATCGTTGAACACGTATTCGCAGGAAGAGTGTTCAAAGGGATTGTCTAACAGGTTGCTCTTTTTGAAAGAGAAGCCTGTCACCAGGGGATAATGCGCCAGCTGATTTTCGTGGGCGCTGCGTATTTTCTGTGGCCGGATGGTTGTTTTCCCGATAATGAAAGTGCCTTTATTCGGACGTGTTTCCACCCAGCCCTGGGCATCCAGCTCTTCATATACTGCCACGATGGTATTCCGGTTAACGGCCAGCAATTCGCTGAATTCCCGGGTACCCGGAAGCCGGGCGCCGGTGACCAGGAAACCACGCTGAATAGCGTTGATCAGCTGATGAGCTATCTGTAAATAAACAGGCGTGCCCGACTGCCGGTCTATCTGCACAAAACTTTTATAAGGTACTTGTGTCGGACTACTCATGTTGTTGTCTTTAATATGGTCTGATAGTCCGGCAAGATATTTCATTTACACTGTATTTACTTGTAAGTGTAATATTTATAATGTATAACATGTTTTTAATCTTTTTTATAGAGAGGAAATAATGCTGTGAAGGCCCTGCCAATAAGATCTTTTGAGAGAGGGTACAAAACCGGACTAGTAAAAATGTGAAAACTGGCCTAGTGGAGTCATCCGGTAAGCGCCTACTTTTGGGCGGAAACAAGTTGACTATGGAAGAACTACTGCAACAGATTGTTGGTCGCGATACCCTGCATGCCCGGTGGCTGAATACCTTGTCTTTTATGGAAAATGCCGGCGCCCGGAAAATATCTGCCTGCGAGCATCCTACGCTGGTGAACTTTATCCAGCTGAAACACGCAGCAGAAGAGCATCGCCATGCCTATTACCTGAAAAAGCAGATTGCCAAAGTAGATCCGGACCACTGTAAAACTTACCAGTTGCACGAGCTGATGGCGCCGCACCAAACCCGGCATTATCTCCATCAGCTGGACATGCAAACCTGTCGCTACCTGAAAAAAGTGTTCGGCCTGGAAGGACAGGCACTGAAATATGCTGCCTATCTCTTTGTTACCTACGCCATAGAAGTGCGGGCAGACCTGTTATACCCCGTATACCAGGCCACGCTGGACAAAGCACAGAGTAAAGTAATGGTGCGGTCTATCATCCTTGAGGAAGAAGGACACCTGGAAGAAATGATCAACCAGCTCAACGAGTTTGCGGCCGATTGGGAAGTACATGCGCAGCAGGTACAGTTGTTCGAGCAGCAATTATTCGATGCCTGGATGGCCGCCGTAGGCCAGGAGCTGTGCCAATACGCCTAACCACATTCATATACTACTTATAATCCACTCATACGATGACATCCGCTATCAGAAACGACTGGACCCTGGAAGAAATCCAGGCCATTTACGACCAGCCTTTGCTGGAACTGGTTTTCCAGGCAGCTACCATCCACCGGCAATACCATTCTGCAAAGGAAATCCAGGTGTGCACGCTTTTATCTATTAAAACCGGCGGATGCCCGGAAGACTGCTCTTACTGCGGACAGGCAGCCAGGTATCATACCGATATTAAAGTACAGGCACTACTGCCCACAGAAACAGTGATTGCCCATGCGCAAAAAGCCAAAGAAACCGGGTCTACCCGCTTTTGCATGGCCGCCGCCTGGCGCGAAGTGCGCGACAATAAAGACTTTGATCGCGTAATCGATATGGTAAAAGGAGTGAATGACCTGGGACTGGAAGTTTGCTGTACCCTCGGTATGCTCACAGAAGAGCAGGCAGTGCGCCTGCAGGAAGCAGGGCTGCATGCATATAATCATAACCTTGATACCTCAGAAGAATACTATAAGGAAATTATTTCCACCCGGAAATTTGATAACCGTATCAATACCATCAACAACGTACGCAAAGCCGGTATCACCGTTTGCTCCGGGGGTATTATCGGTCTGGGAGAAACGCATCGCGACCGTATTTCTATGCTGCTCACGCTGGCTACGATGCCTAAACACCCCGAATCCGTGCCTATTAATGCACTGGCCAGGGTAAAAGGTACGCCGCTGGAAGATAATCCGAAAGTAGATGCCTGGGATATGGTGCGCATGATTGCTACCGCCAGGATCGTGATGCCGGCATCTACGGTGCGCCTCACCGCCGGCCGTATCGAAATGACGGAGTCAGAACAGGCCTGGTGCTTTATGGCAGGGGCCAACTCCATCTTTACCGGCGAGCGCCAAACCCTGCTGGTAACACCGAATCCAGGCGTAACAGAAGATATGCAGATGTTACAAAACCTGGGGCTGGAGCCTAAGCTAAGTAAGAAAGAGGTGTCGGCCTGCTGATAGTCCTAACGATAACCACTATACGTAAATTAAAAGGGAAGCGCTGAAAGGCGTTTCCCTTTTTTGTTTACCCCCTTCTGAAAAAAAATTAACTTTATTTGTCCCCCCGGGAAACTTTCATTCGTCATCTGGATGAAAACAAAACTGATAAACCATGAAAGAGTTTGTATTAATCTTCCGGCTGAATAATCAATCCCAGGAAAAGCCCTCTGCAGAACAAATGCAGGAAAGGATGAACTGGCTGGCTGGCATTGCCGCACAGAATAAACTGGTAGACAAAGGCAATACCTTGTCGCCCGTAAGCGCCAAAACAGTCAGACCTGATAATCTAGTGACTGACGGCCCTTATACAGAGATTAAGGAGTTTGTGAGCGGGTATATTATTGTAAAGACCGACACCATCGACGAGGCGGTAGAAATGGCCAAAGCGAATCCCATCTTTAAGCTGGGCGGCAATATAGAAGTACGGGAAATCATGAAACGTGATTAAAGCCAGCAGCTGATGATTGATCATGCAGCCTCTCCCCACGAGCTATTGCCTCACCTGTTCAGGGTGGAGTACACCAAAATGACGGCAGTACTATGCCGTCATTTTGGGTTGCAGCATATTGAAACTGCCGAGGATATCGCCAGTGAAACATTCCTGAAAGCCATGGAATCATGGGGCGAAAAAGGTATTCCGGAGAACCCTACCGCCTGGCTATATACTGTGGCAAAGAATAAAGCCAAAGACTATCTCCGCCGGCAGGTGGTTTTTGAAACACAGGTAAAAGACGCAGTAAAGCCCCGTGAACAATTAACCTTTGAGGAACCGGACTTTACCCCGCAGATGATCAGCGACAGCCAGCTGGCTATGATATTTGCGGTTTGTAATCCCAGCAATGCCCCGGCGGCGCAGATCTGCCTGGCCTTACAGGTGCTCTGCGGATGCAGCATAGCGGAGATTGCTGCCGCCTTTCTCACCAAAACAGAAACAATCAAAAAGAGGCTGCTACGTGCCAGGGCCAATCTCCGTAAAGATCATTTCCAGGTGAAACAGCTGGACCCCGCTGCTATTGCTGAGAGACTGGATACTGTTTTAAGGACCATCTATCTCCTGTTTAACGAAGGCTATTTTTCTGTGTCAGGAGATCAGCTGATCCGGAAAGATCTCTGTTCAGAAGCATTGCGACTGGGACTCATCCTTACAGAAAATCCGCTTACCAATACCACCCAGGCCAACGCCCTGTTAGCGCTGATGTGTTTCCAGAGCTCCCGCCTCGATGCCAGGGCTAATGAAGCCGGGGATACCATTCTTTTTGAGCAGCAAGACAAACACCTCTGGAGCCAGGAACTAATCGATAAAGGGAACTACTACCTGGTGAATGCCTGCACCGGCGACGAAGTCTCCAAATACCACCTGGAAGCCGGCATTGCCTACTGGCATACTACACCCACCGATCAGCATAAATGGGAACATATTTTACACCTCTACAACCAGTTGATCCTGCTGGAATATTCGCCGGTAACAGCGCTGAACCGGACCTTCGCTTTTGCCAAAGTGTACGGCACGGAAGCAGGTATTAAGGAAGCAGAAAAATTACAGCTGCACGACAACAGCTATTATCATTCCCTGTTAGCTTATTTATGGGCAACTACCAACAGCGGCAAGGCCATTGCCAGCTACCAGCAAGCTATACGGCTGACAAGATCGGCGGCAGAAAAGAAAACGCTGTTAAATGCTATACAGCGGCTACAGGAAAAACGTTAGTTGGTTATTAACAAAAAAAAGCGTTCACCGGAGGCGAACGCTGGAATGCATCTTTAGTTATCTTCTTCCGATTCCGTTGTTTCCTCCAGCTTATTATCGCTACCCCGCCGTAGTTGTACTTTGGGGTTACTTTGTGTGCCGGTAACATTAAACGGAATACCGATAATACCGAATGGAGGCAGTCCTACACGTCCTTTCAGATTAAGTTTGCCGTCCATACTCACCTGCCCCTCAAACCGGGGCCGGAAGCCGGCAATACGGAGTTTGGTTCTCTCTACGGTAATAATATTATTGCTGATGGTGGATTTAATATCGACTTTGGATACATCGGGATCTTTGATATCCGACTTGCCGGTGGACTGGCTCACGGCATTCATCAGTTTAAATCCTTTCAGTTTTATTTTTTTCACCGACAACACGCCACCGCCTTTCAGGGAGGGGTAAATGGGGTTCATATTGCCATCCAGTTTACCATTCAGGTGATAGTCTATACCCACAATACCGCTGGCGCTGGCGGCCGAACTGGCCATGTCGTGAAAGATCTTTATTTCATTATAGGCGCGCCTGATATCAAATTCCTTCGCGCTGATATGGTAGTCGAATGCAGCCCGTTGGGGGTGAATGCAGGCGTAGGTAGCATCCATTTCCACGGGAGCGCCAATAATATTAAAGCCGGTTTTATTCATCACCACCTTGCCACTGTCCAGCACTACCTGGCCATGGAAGCTGTCGATATCCATGCCTTTAAAGCGGATTTTCGCTGCGGCAGCGTTGAGGGTGAGCGCCAGGTTAGTGGGCAGCCGGATAACACCGGAACCGGAGGTAGTGGTTTTAGTTGCTGTGGCGGCAGGTTCGGTGGCATTAGTCATCAGTTCATCTACCAGTATATAATTGCTTTTAAAGTCGAAAGAGCCGTGCAGGGTTTGGTTCGGTTGAGTGGCATAACCGATCACATTACTTAAGAAGCCATTCATGGTCAGCTTTGATTTACCATAGTTGGCTACGAAGGTATCGAACCACATTTTGTCCTGGTCGAACCGGAAAACACCGTTGCTGATGCGGCAGGGCAGGGGGAGCAGGGAAGTGGTAAGTACAATATCCTTCACCGTGAGCGTACCCCGGTTATTGAGTTTATTATAACGCCCGGCAACAGCATCGGCCTGGGTGCCGCTGAGCGCCAGGTTGGTGGCAATAAAGCCTTTCACATCATAGCCTTGCAGGGCAAATACTTTGTAGATGGCGCCCAGGTTGATCACCCCGTTGGAGGTAATATTATACCGGAGGTTATCAAAATTGTTAAGGTCTGCTTTTAATACAAAGGGCTGCCCTTCGAATTCGAAGCCTACTGGCTTCAGGTTCACCTTCATCGACTGGAGGGTGCCAGTGGTGTTGGTAACGGTGGCGTCTATATTAATTTTCTGGATAGGCGTCGGGTAATATTTGGTCCGTATGGTGCCGTCGTTCATGGTGAGTTGAGCGGTAGTAACGGGGAAGCGCCTTTTCGCGGGTATATAACTGCCTTTGGTATTTACATCTATATGTAAGGCCCCGGTGATATCGAGGCTATCCATATGGTAAAATTGCCGGATGTCGGCCAGGTTCATCACGGCTGCGAGCTGGGCATCTACTTCCGGGGCTTCGGCGTTGTGGAAGCGGAAATAGCCTTTAATATAATTGCCCAGGAGGTTGGCGTTGATGTTGTCGATACTGAAGTGCGTATGTGCGTAGTTGCTGTCGGGGCAGTTGGCCTGCACCTGGAAGCTGATATTTTTAAGGGCTTCCGGCAGGGACGTAAATTTAAAGTAGCCGTCGCGCAGGCTGGCATCCAGGTTAAAGGCTGGTATGCTCGCGATTACGGTATCGGGCCGGTGTTTGGGACCACGGTCCTGTATCCGGGTGGCATAAAGGCCATCCGCAAGCAGGTGCGCCTTGAGGCGGCCCTTCAGCTCAAAGGAAGGGTAGCCCATGGCCTTACTCCATTTTTCCAGGTCCAGGTCTGTATTCATTTTTACATGCACTTCCGGTGTTTTAAGCCCTTTTACCCGGATGATGGAGCTGAAATAGTCTTTGTCGATGTTGAAGAAGATAGAATCCACATTTACAGAGAGGCTGTCCGTATTGAGCTGGGCCAGCTTTGACTGGAAGTTCAGGAACAGGTTTTTGATGGGCGCCGGTGCTTTGGGATTGCTGATCTGGCCATTGCGTACCTGCATGTTAAAGGTCAGGGTAGGCATGGTGTTGGTGGCGGCAATGTATTCGCCAATGAGACTGGCATTTACATCGGCCATACCTTGTACATCGGTATGTTGCATCCAGGTGAGATATTCCGGTGGCAGGGCGCCGAAAATAGCATGCAGACTGGATTCCATGGAGCTAAGGCGAAAGTCCATCTTGTAGCCGTTTTTCAGGAAGGCGAAGGCGCCTTTCAATCTTACCGGCAGCTCATTTATTTTCAGGTCATTTCTTTCGAAAATAAAATCGAGGGAGTTGGTATTTATTTTAGTGATCAGTTCTCCGTTTAATTTTTTAGACAGGAGATAGGAGGTGTTACCATAAGTAAAGTCAAATGAGCCGATGTTGATTTTAGAGTACAGGTCAAAAACTGCTTTACTCAGGTCTCCTTTACCGATGTAATTCACTTCTTTGGCTTGCAGGTACATGGGGAGCGACTGGTCATCGTAAATGAGGTGGCAGTGTTCTATCTGTATCCGTTCAATTTTCATGGAGGCGCTGCTGCTGTCGGATTTGTTGGTGTTGCTGGCAGGAGCCGACTGGTATACGTTGTAGTTTGGATGCCCGGAGGAATCCACCATGATATGGATTTTTCCGTTGGTCAGGTATATTTCGTCGATGTTAACGGCGCTGGAGAAGAGGCTGCCCAGGTTTACGCCCAGGGCTACTTCGTTGGCCGCTACGAGGGTATCCTGTTGGAAAGGTGCACCTCCTTTGAGGCTAAAATCGTATAAAGTGAGCGTGAGCGCCGGGAAGTGATTAAAAAAGGATAGCCGGGCTTTGGAAAAGTTCAGTTCCCCGGTTATGCTGTTATTGGCCCAGGTCTTTATTTTGTTGGACACCGTGTTAGGAAACAGCATGGGGAGCAAAAACAAAAGCGCAAGAATAGCGGCTAAAGATATGGATATAATTTTTAATGTTTTTAATGCGACTTTTTTAATGAAGGCATTACGCATATGATTCTCGGTATATATTATAGTCTTGCCCGCAAATACCCGAAAAATGGCGGTTTACATGCCAGGCAATTGATGATGGTTACCCGGCGAAGGTAGTTTTTTTTTAAGTGCGGGGAGGTAAGGGGGGATAGTTTAATAGCATCTTAAGATTCGTACTACGGGTGAAGTAAAAAGGCCGGGGTAAGGTGAGGTACTATCTACTATTTTCGTATAGTCTTTATTGTTAGTTGACATCATGTTCAGGATCTTGCCTTGTTGTTACCTCTAAATCAAGTAGGTGCTATTCATTCCCGGGCTAACCTTTGTTCATTCTTCTGTCCCTGGCGGGTAGCAGCTTTTTAATTTGAAATATTTATTGCATTTTTGCCCCGAAATATTCATTCATTATGTTAAAGAACCTATATCTGGCGTGTACGCTGTTTGTACCCCTTTGTACCCACGCAGCCCCCATTAGTGATTCCCTGGAAATTTCCAGCCAACAGGTGGAAAAAACGATTGACTCCATCCGGAAAGCACAAAAGTATGAAACGGGTCTGATCCACCTTCCCGGCGGTAAAGCAGAAATTAAGATCCCGGCAGGCTTTAAGTTCCTGAACAAGGAACAGAGCAAGTATGTGTTGACCACCCTGTGGGGCAACCCCGAGTCGAATGCGGCCAATACCCTGGGCATGATCTTCCCGGAAAAATCAGACCCATTCAGCGACAGCAGCTACGCATTTGTGGTAGAATATGAAGACATCGGTTATGTAAAAGATGACGATGCTGAAAAAATCAACTACGATGAAATGCTGAAAAGCCTGCAAAAGGACGAAAAGGAAGAAAATGCGCAGCGTCTGAAAGAAGGCTATCCGGCCATTCACCTGGTAGGCTGGGCCCAGGCGCCGTTTTATGACAAGGAAAATAAAGTGTTGCACTGGGCTAAGGAAATTCATTTCGGCGACCAGGACGGCATTAACACCCTCAACTACCAGATCCGTATCCTAGGCCGGCATGGCATCCTTTCGCTGAATGCGGTATGTACCATGCAGGAACTCCCACTGGTAAAAGCAGATATCGGCAAGGTACTGCACATGGCCACCTTCACCGACGGGAATGCTTACACCGATTTTGATCCTAAGATCGATAATGTGGCTGCCTGGACCATAGGTGGACTCGTAGCAGGTAAAGTGCTGGCGAAAGTTGGTTTCTTTGCCATCATCGTGAAGTTCCTGGCTGCCGGATGGAAGTTTATTTTGCTGGGATTTGCCGCACTGGCAGGATTTATCAGGAAATTATTCCGTCGCAATAAAGAAGAAAAAGCACTGGCAGGCGACACTACTGTAGGTGGCACTCCCAACGAAGAAACTATACCCCCGGTAGAAGAAACTGGTTCTTCCCTATAACCGACAAGGGTATACAATAAAGCATTTACATTTAGCGCAAAGGCGCGAAGCAGCAAAGCGGTCAAACACTTTCCCCCTTTGTTACTTCGCGCCTTTGCGCTGAAAATAGTGTATATTTAAGGATACCTCCCCGGCTAAAAATAACGCTATGACTCCCACCGTATCTCTTCGCAGTAAGGAAGGCAAATGGATCATGGTTGCCACTATCCTGGCTTCAGCGATGGCATTTATAGATGGCACCGCACTCAATGTGGTACTGCCTGCACTACAGCGGGCTTTGCAAGCCTCTGCAGCTGATCTTTTCTGGGTATTAAATGCATATATGCTGATGCTGGCCGCATTGATACTGATTGGCGGTGCGTTGGGCGACAAGTTGGGACGTAAGAAAATATTTATGACCGGCATAGCCATTTTTATATTGGGATCAGCTGCCTGTGGCGTGGCGGGTAGCGCGTTGTGGCTGATTATCTTCCGAATTATCCAGGGCATCGGCGGCGCCCTGATGATACCGGGAAGCCTGTCCCTTATCGCTGCTTCTATCGATGAAAATGAACGGGGAAAGGCGATCGGCACCTGGTCGTCGGTTACTACGCTGGTGACTATGGGCGGACCGATACTAGGCGGCGCCCTGGCCGATGCTGGCCTGTGGCGTTATATCTTCTTCATCAACCTGCCTATTGGCGTAATCGCATTGCTGCTGCTGGCTACCAAAGTGCAGGAAAGGAAGGAAGACAACAGCGCGCCCGGTATAGATTTTATTGGCGCAGGGCTGATTGCCCTGGCGCTAGCGTTGCTTACATTTGGACTGCTGCGGATGCCTTCACTGGGCTTCGCTCATCCACAGGTATATGGCACATTGGCTGGCGGCATATTGTTACTGATAGTTTTCATCTGGGTAGAATATAAAAGTGCGGACCCTATGTTGCCATTGACCTTATTCCGGAATATGACTTTCACAGGCGCCAATCTCCTTACTTTTTTCCTGTACGCCGGCCTGGGTGCGGGCATGCTGTTCCTGTCGCTCAACCTGGTACAGGTGCAGGGTTATAGCCAGCTGGCGTCTGGACTTACCTTTTTGCCTTTTACGATACTGATGATTTTGTTGGCCCGGTATGCCGGTAGCCTGGCAGATAAATATGGCGCCCGGCTGTTCCTCGTATTAGGGCCTTGTATCGCTGGCGCTGGTTTATTATGTTTGTCTTTTGTAAAACAAACCAGGGGGCCCGCCGATTATTGGACTACTTTTTTCCCGGGGATGCTGGTGTTAGGACTAGGTATGGCATTTACGGTAGCGCCATTAACGGCTACGGTGATGGGGGCTGTTAGTCCGCATTTATCGGGTACCGCTTCTGGTATCAACAACGCCGTTTCCCGCCTTGCCGGCGTTTTTGCCAACGCCGTATTTGGTGCGCTGGCCGTATTGTTTTTCTCTGCAGTAGTGCAACAGCGCATCGCTGCACTTTCGCTTACCTCTGCCCAGCAGGCTGCCGTAAAAGAACAAACGGTGAACCTGGGCAATGCCGCTGTACCGGCCGATATAGCCGCTTCACAGCATGGTACGGTTGTCGCTGTTTATCACGAGGGATTTATTGATGCCTACAGCAACATTTTACGTATAGCCGGTGCGTTAGGATTCCTGGGGGGACTGATGGGAGGGTTGTTTGTAAAGCAGAAAGCTTAAAGCAGAAAGCAAAAAGCTATTGTGGAGAAGAACTTAGCGAGTATTTAAGAATTCGCTTTAATCATTCTTGACAATAGCTTTTTGCTTTCTGCTTTAAGCTTTCTGTTTTACAAGGCTGGATAGTATTGCTGTAACCAGCCAATCAGTTTCGTAAATACATCCATGGCGGCCGCAGCGCCCACGCCATGCTTTTCATGCGGGTATCTTTCGAACCGCGTGGGAATATGCAGGGACGTAAGTTTGGCATATAGCTTTTCCGATTGACTCACATGTACCAGCGGATCTTCGTCGCCATGAAATAACAACGTAGGCACTCCATTAGCAGCGCTGAGCTGATGATAGGGACTGGCATCATAGGCCAGTTGAGCAGCAGGATCAGCAACGCCCAGCAGCCGCACCACCTTTTCGTCGGCATCTTTATTTTCCTGGCGTACTTTTTTATCTGTGAAATCCGTAGGCCCCCAGAGGTCGATGACCGTTTTTACCTCGCGCAGGGAATCATAGGCATAAGCGTATTGTAAGGCGAGGTAAGCGCCGGCGCTACCGCCTATCAGCGCGAACTGCGTACCGTCGAACTGGTATTTCTCCGCTTTGCTGCTGATAAAAGCCAGTGCTTTTCGGATATCGTCTAACTGTGCCGGGTATACGTTTTTTCCATCCCTGATAAGACGGTAATTCATAGATATCACGCCGTAATGCAGTTTGCCTGCCAGTTCGTTGATCAGCTGGGCCGGCAGTTCTTTTTTATCGCCGCCTGTCCAGCCACCACCATGCAGGTATACGATCATCTTTGTTTGCGGTTGGTGGTCTTCCGGAAGGTAGGCATCCAGCATATTATCTTCCCCGGCATCGCCATAAGGTACATTACGGAGGGTGATATAACGACTGGCAGCAGGCGTATAGGTGTTAGCGTTAGTAAATCCGTCCCGCAGGTTATTTTTCCGGAGATAGCTGACCAGGGCGTCCGGGTGATCGCTTTGTATTCCCTGTACGCCCTTGCGTAATACGGCATTCCAGTCGCCGGGGCCTTCCGTAGGCGTTTGTGCATCCAACCACACCGCCACGTTATGTTTCCGGGCCACTGCCAGCATAGTGCTGTCGGTGAGATTGTCCAGCACGGAAATCGTCATCATCTTCAGAAAGGCTTCCAGCTGCGCAGGCGTATTCATTTCATCGGGCAGACTGGTCATCAGTGGAACCTGCGGTGCGATGCTTCTCCAGGGGCGGTATTGCTCTTTTTTGTTCAGGTATACCACTACCTGTTTTTCCATGCCGGCTGCCTGTATTTGCTTCCAGGTTTCCGCCACATCGGCTTCTTTGAAATCGAGATATATATTTACTTTTCCCTTTGCCGCCTGCAATACTTCGGCAAAGGTAGGTACCCGGTAAGTCCGGCCATCATTGCCTTTCAGCGATAGCTGCTGAAGTTGTGCGAGGGTAAGGTCGGCTACCTTTCCCTCGCCGCCGGTAGTCCGGTTTACGGTAGCATCATGCATCAGTACCAACTTGCCGTCTTTCGTGGTGCGCAGATCCAGTTCGGCATAGTCAGCACCGCATTGCGCAGTAGCCTCTACTGCGGCCACGGTGTTTTCAGGAACATGTATATGATAACCCCGGTGCGCTACTACTACAAATTTGTGTGAGGTAGCCGGTAATACGGGCGTTGCTTGTTGGCCCAGGAGCGTATAATGTGTGAGTAATGTGCCTGCGAACAGCAGTAATTTTTTCATGCTATAATATCTTTTGGGTATCGGTTACAAATACGCGTGTGCTAACGGTATAGGTGCCACCGGTAGGATTC
This sequence comes from Chitinophaga sp. Ak27, assembly GCF_012726295.1. Lineage (GTDB taxonomy): Bacteria > Bacteroidota > Bacteroidia > Chitinophagales > Chitinophagaceae > Chitinophaga. Next base: position 48,680 of record NZ_JABAOB010000002.1, read on the forward strand.
GTGTATTTAAGGTCTACATAAAAAGCACGGTACCCGCTTTGCGGCAGGGGAGTGCTTACTTTTACGGTGGACTTGTGCGTAATGCCCATACTTTTCGACGTCCATTTGTCGTTCCGGAAATCAATATCCGGGGAGTTGGCAGACCACAAGATCACGTCTACCAGTTTGTCGGCGCTGGCTTTGGCAGTTACGTTTACTTTACCACGCCGCGTGCGGGTGATCCAGCTGCAATTTGGGTAGGGCTGTTTGGTGAGCGTATTGCCAAAGAAGGCGCTCAGTGTTTCAAAAGCCTGTGCTTTGTTGCCCAGGCTGTGTCCTGCGTTGGGCACATAGTTAATCAGGTTTTTGCCGGGTATGCTGTCTATATAATTTTTGATATTATCTACTACCCAATACTCATCGTTGGTGCCCATAAAAATCATTTTGGGCATGGTCAGGTACTGACGGTAGGAGTAGGGATCAATCATGGTGTTGATAGCCTGTCCTTCACCGGTATGGGCGGTTTGTGGGATGCCCAGTTTTACATAATCTTCTATCTGTATACTGTATTCTTTCCATGTTTTGATCTGGTAGTCGAGGCTTACCGGCATGTTCAGCACATCAATTACCATGGGGGCGATAGCTGCTACGCGGCTGTCATTGGCGCCGGTAAGCCAGGTGGTCCAGCCGCGTTTAGAGGCGCCGGATACTACGAAGCGGGAAACAGGAATAGATTTGCTTTTAGTGAAATCCTGTATTACATCCATGGCGCGGACAGCGCTTTTTACCATGGGGAATAACAGTGGCCAGGTATAGTCGCCGTCTTTTTTGAAATTATGCAGGGTAAATGAAATCAGGGCATCTTCGGTGAGCTTTCCAAAGAGCGGCTGATTGGGCGTTTGCCGCAATACGGAAGTTACTGCGTGATTGGTAGCGGCTACGGCAGCGACCTGTTGATACAGTTCGTCCGTAGGACCGTTCCAGTTAGGTTGTTCATCACGGTTAGATCCGCCGGTTACAAAGAGGAGTGCGCCGTCGTAATCGATGGTTCCGGGCACAAAAATGGTGAGTTGATGTGTCCAGGTATATTCCCGCCACTTTTGAGAGGTGAGCAGTATACTGTATGCCGTAGTGTTATTCACCCGGAAAGAGTCTTTTACTTCCCAATGAAAGGATTTGTCATTGTTATTGAGATATGCCCTCAGTGCGGTGGCGGGCGTGATGGCTTGTTGAGCCATGGCTGTAGCCAGGAATAACATGTTTACCTGCAAAACAAAAAATAGTTTCTTCATATGCGGATTAATTATGGGTATAGTTACGATACGTTTAAGATAAGCAATACTTACCAGGGTTTGCCAGTGCCCTGGATAATCCATGGTTTGGACCAGGGACTATTTTGTGCGCCGTTGGCGCCGAAAGAGGAATAGTTAGTCACTTCCAGCCGTTTCAGGGCATCAGCCAGATTGGCTTTATTCAGGTTCCTTTCTTCCAGCATGTAATAAAGACGCACAGGCACTACAGGACCTTTGGCGTAGGGGCCTGCATGCAGTTGCGGATAGCCGGTCCGTTTAAAGTCGGCCCAGGCTTCAGTGGCCGCGGTCCAGCTAGCAACCCATTTTTGCTCCACAATCTGTTGCTGGGTATGATTGTATTTTACCGCAGGTTGGGAGATATAGGCGTCATAGTAGCCTGCTAATCCCCAGGTAGTGAGCGAAGCCTTGATAGCGGCGTTATAATGGGTTTCAGCATCGCCGGCGGCCCAACCTTTTATACCGGCTGCTTCGGCTAAAATAAAGTGCACTTCTGCGGCGGAAATGAGCCTGGCTTTTAACAGGGGGCCTTTCGCCTGTTTGTAGATATCGTTGAGCCAGGATACATGCGGGTTCCGGGAAGCCTGGCTGGCATCGGGACTTAAATTATACACGGCAGGACCAGGGATAGCAGGAGGCAGGCCTACGTAATCTATGTCCTGGTTAATGTCACTAAGCGTAAGTCCTTTAGCCGCCAACACATCGGGCGATATATACCGCACTTTCCGGTTTTCGCCGTTCACTACGGTGTCTACAGGTTTGTATACATTGCCTGTACCGGGAGGCTGGTTATTATCTACCCGTAAAAAACACTGTACTTTATTGGCCCATACGCCGAGTCGCGGATCATGCCGGGCTTGCAGGTACGTTACCAGGGTATTGCACATTTTCAGTCTCCGGTAACCACTGCTGTCGGAATCATAGGTAGCGTTGGCTGGCCAGGAGTCTGCGTTGCTGTTGCCGGGAAACGACATGGCTGCATCTTCGGACGCATCGGTGATGATGGGATACTTTGCCGGATCACCTACTATTTTTTCAATGCCCGCTTTGGCCACATCCGGTAGCTTTTCCGACAGGCGCATATAATACCGTAACGCCAGAGAATTGGCCATTTTGCGCCATTTGGTGGGGTCGCCTGAATAATACACATCCACTGCATCGATAGGGTTGGTATACTCGCTTTTGGATTTAGACAGCAAAATGTTGGCTTTGCCCAGGTCGGCCAGTATGCCGGCATAAATCACCTGTTGAGGATCATATGCCGGTAACGTATTGTCTGTGCCGCCCAGCTGCCCTTTCAAAGCCTGGGTATAAGGCGCATCGCCCCATAGGTCAGTAATCAATCCGAACATCATGGATTTCATCACCAGCGATACGCCCTGCTGCAACTCATTGTTGAGTGTTACAGCCCGGTCATATACCAATTGGTTATTTCTCAGGATGTCATAGTAGGCCGTCCAGCTGTTGGTACCTGCCCAATCGTATTCATTGTGGGTGGTGGTCCATCCGTCTTTCTGGGTATGTTGCATCACCCCCGCCATATCCTGGTACCCCAGCGTTACGATCTCTATACCTGCCTGTGTCAATACCGTGGATAGTACCAGGTTGGGATTGATGGTAGCAGGATTGGAACCATTAGGATTGTCGTTTAATTTTATGAGATCCTTTTTACAGGCGGGCAAAGTAGTAAGCAGTAACCCCAGGCACAAAAGGATTGATTTATTAACTGGTTTCATATGTCAACGATTAAAGAAACGCTTAAAAGGTTACGTTTAACTTGGCGCCCATTGGAATAGACCATGGGGTTACGTTATATCTTTCTATGCCCTGCATAAACTGCATACCGGAGCCTTGTACAGTGGTGGAAGGCTGGTAGGCATTTTCAGGATCTATGCCAATTTTAGCAGCGGTCCACAAGATGATATTCCGGCTATAGATAGACACGGCCGCATTTTGCAGTTTTGCGGAGGCGATCCATCTTTTCGGCAGCTCATACGACAGTGATACTTCCCTCAACTTCAGGTAAGAAGCGGGGAACAGAAATGCCCGGGTAAAAGACCAGGCAGTGCTGGCGGCATACGGAAGGGTAACCGTACCATCATTGCCGAGGTTTTCAATATAGCCGGTAGGGTTACCATTGGCATCATAGCCTTTGGCTCTCACACCAGGAATGAATACGCCGCCGTAAGGCAATACATAAGGGCCATAGCTAAAGGGAAAGCTATTGTATTCTGGCGTAGGACCGCCTACCAGCGGGAATTTGTTGCCGCTGGGTATGACCAGCTGATCCTGGTGACTTACGAGGTAATCCCGCAGTTCCTGGCCTTTCATGTTGCCGGGATTGGTAAGTTTGTCGAGGAACAGCTGGGAGTTGCCATGTTCTTCTCCGTAGCGGTAAGTCTGGGAAACAAAGTCACCTCCATTTCTCCAGTCGAAGGTCATGCTCAGTGTAAAGTTTTTATAGCTGATAGCTGTCTGCAAACCCATAATAAACTTAGGGTTGAAGTTACCGATCTTGTTGCGGGTGTTAATAGCGTCTATACTTTGCCATTTGCCGGTATTATCCAGTATCGGGTAGCCGTAGTAGGGGGATGATTTATCGGTTACGGTTACCAGCTCTGCATCGTATATATCGCCAATGTCTTCTCCTACGTACGTCCATGCGCCGCCTTTACCTTCTTCCCAGAGGGTGTAGTAGGGCAGGTCATTGGGCAGGGAAATAATTTTGGTACGGTTGCGGGTAAAGTTGACATTAACATCCCATCTCCAGTTTTTACGATCTACCGGGGTGCCTCCCAGTGTGAGCTCTATGCCGCGGCTCCTCAATAAACCTGCGTTGATATTGCGGGAAGAGTAGCCAGAGGAAGGAGGTGTTTTGGGACTGAAGATCTGGTTTTTATTTTCTACCATATACCAGGTAGCCGCCATGCGCAGGCGATTTCGGAATAGATTTACATCTATACCGCCTTCATACGAAGTAGCAATTTCCGGTTTCAGGAAAGGATTCAATAAAGTACCGGAAGTACTTTGGCGGGGAATATTGCCCCATGCGCCTGCATTGTATAAAGTACCCAGCAGTTGATAAGGCGCCGCGTCGTTGCCTACCTGAGCTGCGCCGCCCCGGAGTTTGATCATATTGATGTTATCGGAGGTGATATGCATCATTTCGTTGACCAGCAGGCTCAGGGAGGCAGAAGGATAAAAGTAGGCAGCGGCTTCGGGCAAGGTGCTGGACCAATCGTTGCGGCCGGTGAGGTCCAGGTAGGCCATACCCTTGTAGCCCACGTTCAGCATGGCGTACACGCTGTTAACGCCTTTTTCGTAGCGGGTACTGTTATAATCCAGGTTTTGCGGCGCGATATTTTGAATGGTGTATACCCCTGGCGTAATGAGCCCGGTACCGTCTTTGGTAGCGGTGGTAATATTTTTGCCAGTCTGGTATCGTTTATTGCCACCGGCAGAGAGGGTGAAATCAACATCGCCAATATCTTTTTTGTAGGTCAACAGTACATCGATATTGCGTTCATAGCTGTTGATATTGATAATACCATAGGCGCCGCCCGGATTGCTGAGATAGCTGGCAGCGATCTGGGTTTCTCTTTTTTCATTATAGGTGTCAAGTGCATAGCGGGCCATGAAGCTCAGGGAGGGCAATATTTTCCAATCGGCCCTTACGTTGCCGAATACACGATCTCTCACAAAACCATTTTTTACTTCATAGGCCAGGAAATAAGGATTGTTGAATACGCCATTGTATTGGGTGCGTTGTTGTAATCCTTCCTGCCCGGGCATCCAATAGTCTTTCAGGTCGCGTACATCAATGTGTGGGGAAATACTGTATACGGCCTGGAGTGGATTGGCGCCGCGATCGCCCGCCGGGCGGTTATTGGAGTTGGTGCGACTGAAATCAACGTTGGTGCTTACACTGAATTTTGAATTTACCTGTAAGCTGGAGTTCAGGTTCAGCGCATTTTTGAACAGGTCGGTATTCGGAATGATGCCCTTGTTGTTCATGTTTACATAGGCCAGGCGGTAGGCAATCTTATTGTTATTATTAGCCAGTGAGACGTTGGTAGTAGTGGTGATGCCGGTGTTGACAAAATTTTTCACATTGTCTTTATGTGATACCAGTGGCATGGGAATGCGTTTGCCGTTTTTATCGAGTGGACTGTTCCACTGTACTTCTTCGTATCCCATATCCAGCTCCGCGCCGAAGGTGCCGTCTACATTTTCAGAGATAATAGTACCAAAGGGATTGGTGAGCAGGTTGCCGCTGCGGGAAACCGGGATGCCGGAGAGCTGGCCGGAACCAAATTTATGTTGCCATTTCAGGAATTTGTAGGGCTTGTCGAATACGGTGTTGATGGAGGCGCTGACTGTTGTGCGGTCTACCTTTTTACCGGTTTTGGTGGTGATCAGCACCACGCCGTTGCCGGCGCGGGAACCGTATAGGGCAGCGGCGCTGGGACCTTTCAGGATAGTCACGCTTTCGATGTTATCCATGTTGATATCGGAGATAGCGTTACCGTAATCCACCATATTATCTTTCCCTATTTTACTGATATTGTTGATGGTGTTGGCCAGTGGTACGCCATCTACCACGAACAGGGGCTGGTTGTCGCTGCTGAGGGAGGTAGCGCCCCTGATGATCATGCTGACGGATGATCCCGGGCCGCCAGTGGAGTTGATCGTTACACCGGCTACCTTACCGGAAATGGCGTTGAGGAAATTTTCCTGGTTGACACGGTTAAATTCTTTGCCTGCCAGTTCTTCCACAGAATAGCCCAATGCTTTCTTTTCCCTTTTAATGCCGAGGGCGGTCACCAGTACCTGTTCCAGCTCCTCTACTTTTTTTTTCAGGGTGACGGCCAGGGATAGTTTGCTCGAATCGGTAATCGTATAGCCGTGCAGGGTATCCGTTACATATCCCATTTGAGAGAGGATAAAATGATAAGGGCCGCCGGCAGGTAGTTTGGCAAAGGTGAAGATACCTTTGTCGTTAGTGATAGTGCTGGCCAGTATTACGTTATCGACGTTGGCTACTCTTACCATCACATTGGGGAGCCTTTCGTTCTTATCATTTTTGATAATGCCGATGGCGGCAGGGTGGGCGTTTTGTGCCCATATGCTACCAGTGTACAGCTGTAGGAACAGTAGCAGCCATATAGTTTTGGTGCGGCGACAGATCGGGGATAGTCGTTTGTTTTCACGCATAATATTTCATTTTTAGGCAAAGGAATCGCCTGTCCCGTATGACGGGAGCAATTAGCCAGCGCATTGAATCGGTTTAGTAAAGGATTATTGTGTTATGTAAATAGTTTCATTGGTTTGCTTAATAGTAAGGTTGTTTAATGTGCTAATGGTACCCAGGAAATCAGCTAACGACTCTTTACTACTATCGAAAACGCCTGTAAAACTCATGTCTGCCAGGGTGCTTTCCTGGTACTGGATTTTTACATGGAATTTTTCGGACATCAACCGGAAAATATTTGCTAATGGTTCATTACGGAAAGTAAATACTTCATTTTCCATTTTCGCCGGTGCTTGTTGATGGGTATTGGATATAGGCATCACGCCTTGCTGATCGAAGCTGAGCGCTTGTCCCGGCAGCAGGTAAGTGGCTTTGATGCCTTTGCTGCCCAGCAGGCTGTCTGGTTTCACCACTACTTTACCGCTGATCAGTTGTACCCGGATCACGCTTTTTTTGCTGTTGAGGATAGTTACCCTGAACACCGTGCCCAGGGCGGTAGTGCCATAGTTGCCGGCATACACGGTAAACGGCTTTTCTTTGTTGGCCGCTACGTTAAATAAAGCGGCGCCGGAGAGCTGTATGGAACGGTTGCGCGTGGCAAATGGTGCTTCATAACGTATCTGGCTTTGTGGCGCCAGTTCTACGGTGCTGCCATCATTTAAGCGGAGGCGCATCGTTTTGGATGTACGGTTTACCTGTTGGGCAAATACCGGCGTTACAGCGGCAGGCGTTGTTGCAGGCGGCGTGACAAGGTGCTGTTTTATTGGCGCAGTATGTTGCTGCATCCACCAAACGCCGGCAAAAGCCGGAATGGCGATAGCGGCGGCAACGGCCAGCCATTTATAGAAGCGGCCTGCCGGCGGTTTCTTTTGATACGTGCTACTTTCAATAGCGGCCAGCATTTTTTCGGAAATGTCGGTGGGTAGCGTTGACTCCGGATGAAAAGAATGCCAGCTCTCCTCTGTCAGCCAGAGCTGCAAAGCCTCCGGGTGTTGTATAAGGTATTCCCTTACCACCTGGTTTTCTGCTTCGTTGCATTCGCCCCGGAAAAACTTTTCAAGTAATGTTGCTGGATGCTTCATATCTATGTATTCGTTTCAAAACCGTAAACCCCTCACTGTCATTCATCAATTAATATTTGCATAACAACAACATCAGAGCAGGTGACGGATCAGGAGAATAAGTACCACTAAGAGCGAGTCTTTCAGTTGGCGTACTGCACGCAAGATGTGGTTTTCCACAGTTTTTGGAGAGATAGATAACTGCTTGGCTATTTCTTTGTGGGGAAGTCCTTCGAAGCGGCTTAGTTTAAAAACATTTTTCCGGATGGGGGATAATTGTTCTATATTATTATACACCTGCTGTAGTTCTTCCTTTATGGTAATGTCTGTTTCCATATGCCAGTCGGGCTGTTCCTGTACCATACAGGCGGTGTGCCTGTTTCTTACCTGTTGTTTACGTAACAAATCGGTCATAACGCTTTTGGCTATACGAAATAATTGAGCAGAGATGTTATAGCTGGTTGATAATTTTTCCCTTCTTTCCCAGAGCAGTATAAAAGACAGCTGCACGGTTTCTTCCGACAGGTAGGCAGAATGCGTACATTTCAATACGTAGAAATAGAGCTTTGCATGGTATTGTTGGTATACCATTTTAAAGCGTTCGATATTTCCATTCTTTATATCCTGTACGATACTTTCCATAATGATCGCAAATATCTGGTGGGCCTAAACAAGATACAAGGAATTACTGATTATGTTAATGTTATTTTAACCACGCTGTCGTAATGCCACTGCGGATTTTACTGCTTTTGCAGTTTCAGGATCAGCGGGGCGGTAGCTACTCCCGGAATGGTAACAGTGATCGATAATTCGAGAGTGTTGCTGCTCACATTTTGAATCCAGTGGGGATCGTTTACGCCTTTCTGGGAGGTGAGTAAAAATACCGCATCGTGTACATCCAGTTTCCAGGTGCCGCTATTGCCCGCGGCGGGTAGTATTAAATCCGTACATCCATTGATCGAAAAGGTACCATCCGTGTTGAACTGGTAGCTATTATTTTTGGTACAGGTAATCAGTGCGCCGGCGGCGCCCAATGCCGGCGCCAATGCCAGGATACTGGTGCCGGCAGGAAGGTTTTGTCCCCCCAGCTTGGCCGGTACGGCCAGCACAATGTCCTGCTGTTTCCAGGCGCCGGATACCTGTTCATATTTCTGTGACTTTTCCGGGATACTGTCATGGTTCTTCTTGCAGGACAGGAGCAAGGAGGGGACCATCAATACGGCGACCACGATCTTAACAGGGATAAATGAGCGCATAGTTGTTGGAATTAATGATACAAAGTACAGTGTGTAACGTCTTTACTATGTATTCGTTTGGCAAATAGAAATCCCTCAGCGCGTAACAATTCGTTAACGTAGTGCTGTTTACCGACAGTAATGTAAGCTTTACGATTGCAGGGGTAATGATACCGGGCGGTTTACGTGCAGCTGCCGGTAAAGCAGGCCGCCGATGAAGATGGTAATGATTCCCTGTAGTAATACCGTATCCGGGGTGCCTATCCATTGTGAAACGGCGCCTACAAGGAGTCCGCCCAATGGCTGCATGCCAAAGAACGCCATGGCATAGAAGCTGATCACCCTTCCACGCATGGCCGGATCTACGGTGGTTTGGATCAGGGTATTGCTGATGGTGATCTGCGACATCATGCCAAAGCCGGCGAGGGTCACAAATAAAAGCGCCAGGGGATACCAGGGAGTATGAGAAAATAATACCAGCCCTGTGCCGAAGATCATGGTGTTAATGGCGAGGATCTTCCGCAGGTTTTTGCCGGGTTTCAGCGAAGCCAGGAAGATAGCACCACACAGGGCGCCCAGCCCAATAGCGCTGTCTATTACCCCAAAAGTGGAGGCATTGCCTTTGAAAATATCTTTGGCATATACAGGCATAAGCGTAGTGTAAGGTAATACCAGCAAACTGATAGAGGAAAGGGTGAGCAGCACTACGGAGATAGCGGGGGTGGCTTTGATATAGGCAAATCCCTCTTTTAGTTCACCGGCCATATTTTTAGTCCGGGGCTTAGGCACATAGGCGGGCAATTTCATCTGTAGCAGCGAAGCTATCACTGCAATGAAGCTAAGCGCGTTCAACGCAAAGCATATATCTTCCCCGAATTTTTCCAGTGCCAATCCTGCTATACCCGGGCCTATCAACCGCGAAAGGTTTACCATGGAGGAGTTCAGCGCCAACGCATTGGGCAGATCGGCTTTATCCTCTACCATTTCGTATACAAGTGATTGGCGGGCAGGTACGTCAAAGGCATTGATCAGTCCGAGAACGGCACTTAGCCCAATGATATGCCACACCGAATAATGTTTAAAGTAGATGAGTACCGTTAGTGCCAGGGCCTGTACCATGGAGGCGACCTGTGTGAGCAGGAGCAATTTATAGCGGTTGTACCTGTCGGATGCCACGCCGCCCAGGAAGGAAAAGACAAAGGAGGGAAACATGGTAGCGAAGAGGGTAACGCCCAACATGAACTTGGAATGGGTTTGGGCATAGATCACCCAGCTTACGGCAGTTTTCTGCATCCAGGTGCCAATCAGGGAAACAGATTGTCCGCTGAAGTAAAGTCGGTAATTACGGCTTTTAAACGCGCTAAAGGTGCTTATTTTCATCTTACGTTCCTCTCTTTATTCAAAATCCACCAGTTTGGATAACGGTGAAATGGCCGCCTGCAGGATAGCCTGTTCTTCAGGTGTGCAGGCGCTGCTGATGGCGTAACTCAGCCATTCATCCCTTTCTTTCCTGACCCGCTCTATCCTTTCTTTGCCGGCTTTGGACAAGGCAATGATAATTTTACGTTTGTCGTCCGGGGAGATAGTTCTCGTGATAAGGTGTAAGGAGAAAAGATGTTGCAGCAGTTGCCCCATGGATTGCGGGGTCATTTTTTCCATTACCGCCAGCTCTGCCGATAACAACTGTCCGTGCTGGTCCAATAATACCAGCACAGAGCGCTCGCTCTGCGACAGGTCTTCGTTGGCAGGCGATAACTTACGCAGTTTTCTCACCAGCCGGGCTAATACGGGCCGCAGTTGAGCAGCGAGCTGGTCTTGTTTCCTGGATGGCATATTTAGCAAAGTAAATTAATAAGTTTACCTTACAAATATAGGATTTTATTCCGGATAGAGGATGCAGCGTTTATTTTTTTGCAGGAGATTTTGATAGGTCTGCCGAAAGCATGATCTGGACACACTGACGACTAATACAACTTACTTTATTGTCATCCTGCCTGTCGCAATCTTTTATGATAATATAAATAAGAGACGATAAGGCTGGCCAGGAAAGTTAAATGCCCCACTTCCAGCCACACACTGTCTCCGCTGGACAAATGCGCCACCGAGGCAGAGATAAGTGTAATGCCGAAGCCAAAGTACGCGAACTCTTTGACGCGGGGAGGTACAAAGGGAAGGAGCAACGCCATTACGCCCAGCAATTTGGCTATGGTGAGTTCTACCCGGAACCACGGCGGTAGCCCCAGGTGGGCAAACGCGCCTTTCATATTTTCATTAAAAGCGAAGTTGAGCGCACTCCACAGCATCACGCCGGTGAGTATACCGGTGGCGATCCAGTAAATGATCTTGTCTTTTTTCATGGCCGGTAACTTAATTGAATTTGAAAACGCTCAGCAGGATGATGATGAAAATACCTGCCAGCTGTACCAGGTGAAAACGGAGTGCACGCTGCCTGATCCTGGAAACTGCCATAGGATCGTCTTTTAAAGCCTTATCCAGCGAAGCTCTCAGCCGCCTGCCCACGATAATACCATTGAGTATTACCAGGAGCACCAGCGCGAATTTTATCCGGAACCATACCTGTTCCCCGTACACGCCGTGCGTGAGGTACATAATACCAATACCGGAAGGAATAATAACGCCAACACCTGTACGTAACAATACCTGCAATCCCGACATGGCTTGCAGCACCGTAGCCGCCCGGCCGGAGTCGATCGCATACTGTTTCCATAGCTGCCGGAAACCGAAGAAACTGGCAATTGTGCTTCCCGCAAATAACAGGAACCCGATCAGATGCCCTACCAACAGGCTTTGATAAAGTGTTTGTGTTGACATATTTCTATTATTTTATTGTTTCGAAATAGAAGTAATTTGTTCAAATGTATAACGGAAATGAAATAAAAACAAGAATTCCGAAGTATTTTTTATATTATTGCTTCGGAAGTAATATAAATGACAATGAATAAAGCTGTTACACTGATCACCGCGTGGGGAGCATTTGATGAACAACACCCGGAGGGTAGCCTGGAAGAGTTTTGCCGCCACTACCTGGCACACCGGGAAGGGAAGGCTAACGCGGCCCCCGCCGGACGATTTATGCCAGTGAGCAGTGAAGGAGTATTAATGCGCACCATCGGCAGGATATTTAAACTGCATACTATCTATACTGCTGCAGCACTGGAAGGTACCGGCATCAGCAACATCGATGAATACTCTCTGCTCAATACCGTAGCGCAGCTACAGGAACCACGGAAAACAGAGGCGATATATGCTGCCTTACAAGAGCTATCTACGGGTACCGACAAACTTAACCGCCTGAAAAAACTAGGCTACCTGGCAGAATACGATGATAAGGAAGACAAACGCTCAAAACGGCTGAAAGTAACTGCCAAAGGCGAAAAGGTATTGGTAACCTGCCGGAAGCGCATCACTTTACTGGCCACCATGATGTTTCATGATATGCAGGAAGACGATATGAAGCTTTGTACCCAGTTACTCAAAGGTGTAGAGTCAAAATTCGCCGCTATCTGGCTGTCCCATAAAGGGAAAGACTTTGAGGAAATTTACCAGGAAGTTACCAGCACGCCCTGATTATTCCATTGTCTGCAGGTACTGCAACAGCTGCTGTAAATCCTGGTGAATGGAACGGATAGTAGATTGCAGCTCATTGAGCATCGCCGCCCGGGTATGCAGGTCGTCGGCGGTATATACGCCACCATCGCCAAAGTATAACCGCGTTTCTCCTGGAGAAGGCGTTCCCCGAAGGTCGAATTGCAGCCAGCGCTCCCGGATACTGGCCGACAGCGACACCTTTCCGCTGTTGCTGAAATGTGGCTCGTGCAGCATATACCGGATAAATGGCGAATAAATGGAGGACGCAGTAGTATCGTACCAGATGTCCTGTAAAAGATTCCGGGTATGCAGCAGCTTCACTTTTTTACGGTTAGCGTTGATGGTCATTGCGCCGAGCCCCGCGGAGAGAAGGCCGCCGCCGATAGCCACCGCATTTTTGGGCGCATCTTTCGTAATCACCACGCTGGCCACCGTGGTAATGGCCCCTACAATAATCGAAGCAACGGTAAAATGCGTATTTCTTTTACTGTTGATATTGTCCAGGTAACGCGCCAGCTGATCCGCCTTTTCACCTTCACAATCCAGCTCCCCGGCCACACTGCCTATTTCCGTGGTAGCCAACAGGCATCGCTGTTGTATGGTTTGTTTCAATTCCATCTTTTTTACCCGGCCAGCCAGACTGGTGTCTGTACGCAATAGCTGTAGTTGTTGTAGAGGCGCCAGCGTACGGGTAGCATTGGCCATGAGGACCTCGTGTACTGGTATACCCGGATATGCGGATATCAGCGAATCGGTATTCTCAAGGAGAATTGGTGCTCCTGTTATAATGGTAGTATTGGCAGGGGCGCAGTAGTTGCTATAAACAGCACTGCTGCTGATCAAACGGCCTGTCTGGCAGGCATTACACAACAGCAGGCACCCGCCAATTGTTAGCAAGCGAAAGTGAACGGTTTTAATGAAAGTCATTGTCAGCATATTTCTCTCCGGTACTATTTACAAAAAATCCGGGAAATGGTTTGATGATTCCCCTATGATAACGCGTATACGTATTATAATTTTTCCTCCTTATGCTGTATATTTAAGCATACAACTTTTTGATATGAGTAATACCGCCAGCGAAAGGGCTGCCATGCCCAAAGGTACCAGCAGTGTGCTGGACAGCCGCAGTTTGCAGAACAGTTATGCTACCCTGATTCCTCTCCTGCGGGAAGGTATGCGGGTGCTGGATGTAGGCTGTGGTACCGGCGCTATTTCCGCCGGCATTGCCGAAATGGTGGGGCTTACCGGCGCCGTAGTGGGGATAGACAGCAGTCCTCATTTAATTGCCAAAGGAAAAGACGATCATGCACATATTCCACAGCTAACCCTGTTGGAAGCAGACCTGTTCACTTATGCCCCCGCCCAACCATTTGACCTCGTGGTATCTGCCCGCGTTTTACAGTGGTTAAGCAACCCAGGGGCCGCGCTGGCAAAATTTGCCTCGCTGCTGAAACCCGGCGGATGGATCTCTATACTGGACTATAATCATACTTTACTGGAGTGGACACCACAGCCGCCTGCCAGCATGCAGCGGTTTTATAAAGCATTCCTCGACTGGCGCACCGATGCCGGCATGGATAATGAAATTGCTGATCATTTACCCGCTTTGTTTGAACAGTTGGGTTGCCAGTATATTACAACGTTAAATGCGGATGAAGTATACGAAAAAGGACACCCGGATTTTGTAGACAAAGCCGGCATCTGGTCTAAGGTAGCAGAGCTGAGAGGCCCGCAGGTAGTGGCCAGCGGTTTTATCACCGACGCCGAGAGATTACAGGCACTCAGCGAATATAATGACTGGTTGCAGTCCTCCGGGGAACGGATGATCATGAAGTTAAAAGAAGTGCGGGCTACGGTTTAACTAAAACCGGTCAGCCACTGTATCAAAAATGGACATATATTAATTAAATACCTTTTTAATTAATTGATAAGGAGATAATTTTATCCGTGGCATGTTTTTTCTCTCCAGGAAATCACATACCTGGTTCATTATGATACGTAACTACTTCCGCATTGCCTGGCGTAACCTGGTTCGCCACAAAACATTTTCCACCATTAACATCCTGGGCTTAGCGCTGGGACTGGCCTGCAGCATGTTGATGATTTTATGGATCCAGGATGAAAGGAATATGGACACCTTTCATACACATGACAACCAGCTATACCAGGTATATGTACGGGAGCTGGCTGGTGGAAAGATAAATGCCGGCTACCTCACCCAGGGACCACTCGCCAGCGAACTAAAGAAGGAAATACCAGAAATCGTATATACCACCCCGTTACAATATTATCCCCCGGCAGCCTTCCGAGTGAAGGAGAAAGCCTTTAAAATGACGGGCGCCTACGCCGGAGGTGATTTCTTGCGTATGTTCAGCTACCCCTTGTTGCAGGGTGATGCTGCTACTGCATTAAGTAAGCCCGCCAGCATCGCCATTTCCCAACATATGGCCGACGTATTTTTTGGAGGCGCTAGTCAAGCCATGGGGCAAACAATCCGCAGCGAGGATACTACGTTGCTCACGGTGAGCGCGGTATTCCAGGTGCCGGCCAGTTCTTCCCAGCAATTTGATTTTCTCCGCAACTGGGATGATTTCAGTAGCGCTAACGGCTGGACGAGAAGCTGGGGTAGCTTTAGTCCGGCTACGTATATACAACTCCGTGATAATGCCGTACCCGGCAAGGTGGCCGCCAAAATAAAAGACTTTGTATATCATTATCAGCCTAAACAGCCCGAATCGGTGATGGAGTTGGGGATACAGCCTTACCACGATAAGTACCTTCATGGCGTATTTGAAAACGGGGTGCCGGCCGGTGGCCGCATCGAATACGTACGGCTGTTTACGTTACTCGCCATCTTTGTATTGCTGATTGCGTGCATCAACTTTATGAACCTGGCCACCGCACGCGCAGCGCAGCGGGCCAAAGAGGTAGGAGTGAGAAAAGTAGTAGGCGCCGGCAAAGGCGTACTGGTCATGCAGTTTATCGGGGAAGCGCTGTTGCTGACCCTGATCGCCACCAGCTTGGCGTTGGTGATGGTGTTGCTGTTATTGCCCGCCTTTAATCAACTGAGTGGTAAACAATTGTCCCTGCCCCTGGAAGCCCCTTTTTTCTGGGGCGTGTTAGTAGCGTTGGTCAGTATCACCGGCTTTGTAGCGGGCAGCTACCCGGCACTGTTCCTGTCGTCGTTACAACCTGTACGGGTACTGAAAGGCAGTCTCCAGTTCAGTCCAGGCACCACCTGGTTCCGCAAAGGCCTGGTAGTTTTCCAGTTTACCCTGTCCATTGGGTTAATGGTGGGGATGACGGTCATTTACCAACAGATGCAATATGTGCAGACGCGCAACCTGGGATACGACCGGACTAACCTGGTGTATATACCGATAGAGGGAGGGCTCATTTCGAAATATGAACCGTTTAAAGCCGCCGCCACTATTATACCCGGTGTAGCAGCGGTGTCGAAGATGAAGGAAAATCCAACCGTGATTGAACATCATAAGAGTGGTCTCAATTGGTCCGGTAAAGACCCCAATGAAGCGATATCGTTTGCCGATGCAGCAGTGGGATATGATTACGTGAAGACGATGCGGCTGACCTTAGTAGATGGCCGTGATTTTTCGAGAGACTTTGGCAATGATTCCGCCAGTTATATATTAAATGAAACTGCTGTGAAAAGAACGGGATATACGCACCCGGTAGGACAACCATTTTCCCTGGATGGGGTGTCCGGACACATCATAGGCGTGTTAAAAGATTTTCATTTTAACTCCCTGCATGCCACCATAGAGCCGCTGGTATTGCGTTTGGACGAGCATCCCAAATGGGGAAATATCCTGGTGCGTATTGATCCGGGAAAGACCAAACCGGTGCTGGCAGCATTGGAAGGCATCTGTACGTCGATTAATCCCGGTTTCCCGTTTACTTACCAGTTCTCCGATGAAGAATATACGAAGCTATATAAAAGCGAACAGGTGGTAAGCCGCCTGTGCAACTATTTTGCGGTGCTGGCCGTATTTATATCCTGCCTGGGTTTATTTGGGCTGGCCATGTTTACTGCGGCTCAGCGCACCCGGGAAATTGGTGTACGCAAGGTAATGGGCGCTTCGGATACCAGTATTTTTGTATTGTTATCGACTGGCTTTTTGCGGCCGGTAATAGCTGGTATGGTGCTGGCATTCCCACTGGCCTGGTATGCCATGGATCGCTGGCTACAGCATTTTGCCTACCGTGTAACGCTGGAATGGTGGGTATTTGTACTGGCCGGTATGACCACGCTGCTGGTAGCCCTGCTAACAGTGAGCTTCCAGAGCGTCCGTGCAGCCATGATGAATCCGGTGAGAAGTTTGCGCGCCGAATAGTTTCCCTTTAGAAGATCCTCGCCACATAGCTCCGCCTGGACAGGGCGCTGATCCGCTGTTCCAGGTCGATAATGAAGTTGTCGTGACCCTCCCTGGCCTTATTGATTTTACGGGCTTCGCTGAACAGCAATTCCATGCTCAATTCCAGCGAGCGGAATACATCCCGCCAGAATAGCTTCCGCTCTTCCGGTGTATGGCAGGGATCCACGGTTTTGTTTTTGAACTTTTCGGGGTCAATGATCAGCAGGTCCTGTGCATCGAGTCCCACCTCGGATGCCTTTTCGCGCAGCTGTTCCCGTAACTCCCAGTTATCGAACCACAGCGCACCTTTTTCATGATCACATAAGAAATAGCGTCCTATCCAGGTTACCTGGTTCCATTCCGCCAGGCCCAGCTGGTCGGCAATGGTCTTGTACGCCGGGTGCACAACAAAGCAATCCAGGTAGTCGATGTACTCAAATATTTTTACACTTTTCATAACTGGGGTTGTTTGGGTGTAGGGGAAAACAGGCGCTTAAGATACGTGATGGTACGGAAAGTAAATAGCAGTGATTTGGTTTTTATAAAATACCAAAGTAACTTTGCAAAGTTGATTTGATATTTTATGGCAACAAAAGAAGACCTGACTATTGCCCATGCCTTACGGCACCTGATAACGAGGATGAATAAACGCCTGCGGCGGGAGATGAGTAACCCCGGCTCGCTGTCGATCGCGGAGAGAAACGTGGTGAGCATCCTGATGAATCACAAAGCCATGTATCCTTCAGAGCTGGGCGCCCAGCTGGACATATCTTCCCAGTTTATGTCGCAGATATTGAAGCGGCTGGAGGGATTAGGATACATTGACCGGAAAACGGCGCAGGAAGATAAACGGAAAACCTGGGTAGCCCTTACCAAAAAAGGATGGCAGATGGTCAACGACAGCAGGCTGGAGAGAGAGGAATGGCTGGCAGGGGTGATCGGAGAGAAATATAACAGCCGGGAAAAGAAACTGATCCGGGAGGCGCTGGAACTGTTGAGCGATATACCGGAATTATAAAAAGTTCATACAACTATATAAACATATGGATATGACTGCAACCCCGCAACAGCACACTGCGCTGCTGGTAATGGATTTTCAGCGTAAGATGATGGAAAGACTGGCAGATCCTACCGCCCTGCTGAACAATGTGGCCCGTGCGATAGCCGGCGCCCGGAAGGCCGGTATACTGGTGATTTACGTGGGACTTATGTTCAGACCCGGTTACCCGGAAGTAAATGAAAAGAATATCGCCATGGGCTACGTGAAAAAAACGGGCCTTTTTATCGAGGGCGGTGAAGGCACTGCCATCCACCCTGCAGTGGCGCCATTGCCAGGTGAAACGATCGTCGCCAAGAAGCGTTACAGCGCCTTCGCAGGCAGCGACCTGGACACGGTACTAAAAGCGCAGCAGGTAGAGCGGCTGGTATTGGCAGGTTACTCTACCAGTGGGGTAGTACTCAGTACTTTAAGAGAAGCGGGAGATAAAGACTATCAGCTTACCGTGTTATCTGATGGATGTGGTGATACGGATGCAGAAGTACATCAGCTACTGATGACTAAAGTATTTGTAAGGCAAGCTGAAGTGACCACAATAGATGAATGGCTGAAAACGTTGTAGCGCCAAACGGAGAATATACTACCTTCGCCAGTAAAAAAAAGCGCATGTCTTCCTCTTTACTGGATACCACCCATGATCCCCTGCTGACCGCTTTCCTTGCCGGAAAATCCGAACAGGCGTTGTCACTGTTACGGCATTTCCTGCAACAATACCAGCAGCTAGGCAAGGTATATTTATATCCAACCAAATCGATGATCGGCATAGGTATCGGCGACCGCCGGGTAGCCTGGGTAAACCAGTTAGGAAAGGCATTCATCCATGTAGTGTTTCCGTTTAACACACCCCACCCCGACAATCTGTGTTTTACTAAAATAGCCCAGGTACCGGGTGATGCACACCAGTTCAACCACCATTTCCGGATGCTATCGCCGGAAGATGTAAATGACGAAGTGCTGCAATTTATGCGCTTGTCGCTTCAACCCGTATAAGCGTTCCCGTTATTCTGATTTTAGCGACTTCACCGGGTTAGTGAGGGCAGCTCTCACCGACTGTAAACTCACCGTCATCA
Source organism: Chitinophaga sp. Ak27 (assembly GCF_012726295.1). GTDB lineage: Bacteria > Bacteroidota > Bacteroidia > Chitinophagales > Chitinophagaceae > Chitinophaga. The sequence goes on from NZ_JABAOB010000002.1 coordinate 67,628, forward strand.
GGGCGATGGCCATGGTGAGCAGGCCTGATATAGCAAATAACCACCATTGTATTTGTGTACGGAATGCAAACCCCTGCAACCACCGGCTCATGATATACCAGGTCAACGGGGTGGAAATTGCTGCAGCAATAGCCACCAGCTTCACAAAATCTCCAGAAAGCAAACCTACGATACTGGTTACCGACGCACCCAGCACTTTACGGATACCGATTTCTTTACTGCGGCGACTGATATTATACGCGGTAAGCCCCAATATACCCAGGCAGGTAATAAGTAAAGTAAATAATGAAAAGATGCGTACTAATGTACCAAACTGCTGGTCAGCCTTGTATTGCTGGTCATATAGCTGGTCGAGGAAATGATATTCGAAAGGATATCCCGGATACTGTGTTTCCCAGTAGGATTCAATTTTAGCGAGGGTTTGCCGGATGTCCCGGGTTTGCAGTTTAACGGAAAAGAAGGAGCCCCTGCTTTCGTCGTACCAATGTATCATAGGAAGTATAGCCCCTTTTAATGATTGCTGATGATAGTTATCTACTACACCCACCACCGTACTATACGGCTGTTCGTGAAAGGCCAGGGTTACTTTCTTGCCCAGGGCTTCTTCCGGTGTGGTGAAGCCCAGCAGCCGGCAGGCTTCTTTGTTCAGTATTAATTCATTCAGATTAGGTTGTCCTGCCCTGAAATTATGTCCTGCCAGTAATTTAATGTTCATCAGCGGAACGAAACCGGCATCGACAGAATAGCAATAGAAATTGTAACCATTGCCTTCGCCGGATTCATAACGCTTGATGTTGTTAAACGTGCTGAGTTCATGCAGGCTAACGCCCGGCAATGATTCAGAGGTGCTGACATGTTCTACCTGGGAAAGTTGTTTTACCTGGTTAATAAATCCCAGGCTTTGCAGTCGCCTGATGGAATCAATAGATTTACCCTCTCCATGCGGGGAGCGGAGCACTAATATCTGTGAGGTGTTGAGTCCCAGATCCTGCTGCTGCATGAACGACAGCTGCTGGAAAATGATGCCGGAGGCGGAAAGTACCATAAGCGCGGCGGCAAATTGTCCTACCACCAGCACCTTCCTGAAGGTGGCATTTCCGGAAGCTGTGGTGGTTTTCCGGGTAACGCTCACCGGCTTAACGGCGGAAAGCACCAGGGCAGGATAGCCGCCTGCCAGCAGGCAATTAAGTACGAATAAGGCTGCCACCATCCACCAGAAAAAGGTGGAATGGAAAAAGCCATAGGTAACTGGCTGGCCGGTAAGCCGGGTATATACCGGTAGTAGCAGTTGAATGAAGATAAGTGCCAGGCCGGTGGCCAGGATATTTATCAGCACCGTTTCTGTCATAAACTGTTTAATTAGCGATGCCCTGGATGATCCCAGTGCTTTACGCATGCCGGTTTCGCGCGACCGGTCGGAAGCGCGGGCAGTGGTGAGATTAATGTAGTTAACCGCGCCTACCAATAGTATCAATACGGCTACTGCCAGCATAAACTGCACTGTTCTGATATCGCCATTTTCTTCCGGCTCAAAGGATTTATGAGAGTGTAGATGGATATCCCGGATAGGCTCAGCGATGCAGAGATCTTTTTTCAATTTCTCCCGGGAAATTTGCCGGAGTTTATCATTGAAGGCAGCCAGGCTGGCATGAGGTATCAGCTGTACGTAAGTATAGTTGTTATTGGCATTCCACGTATCAAGGTTTAAGCCCCGGGCAGTGAGGGAGGCGAAAGAAAACAGGAGATCGAATTTCAGATGGGTATTGGGCGCCACATCTTTCACTACAGCAGATACCGTATACGCCATTTCTCCGTCGATGATCGTTTTACCTACCGCAGATTGGTTGCCAAACATGCGATGGGCGCTGCTTTCGGTTAATACCGCTTGTCCGGCTTGTTGCAGGGCCGTGGCGGGACTGCCTTCTATAAAGTCGAAGTTAAATATGGTAAACAGGGAAGGATCTGCTGCCAGCACATGGTTCATCTTGAAAATTTTGCCATCGGCTTTTACCTCCGGTACTTCTTCCATATTTTCTACCCGTACATAGTCTACTACTTCCGGCAATTGCCTTTTTAGTAACGGTCCCAGCGGTGGATGTGTTTCGCAGTCGGTACCAATGAAAGCGGCATCTTTATATAGTTGTAAGGTAATGCGGTAGATATCGGCGGCATTCTTATAGCCATTTTCGTAGCTATATTCGAACCGGGCATAGTTCATGATCAGCAGGAAAGCCGTGGTGGCTAATGCCAGGCCCACAATGTTGACAAAAGCGTAAAACTTATCTTTCTTGAGGTTACGCAGGGCGATCTTCAGGTAGTTTTGCAGCATACGTAAGCAAATTGATAAATGGTGATGGAGGGCGCACAAGAAGGTTGCCATAAATAGGATGTTTGACAGATGGGCATTTAATCAGCGGTCGTTAGAGAAGGGTGTCCGTTTCCGGACAAATGTGTCCGGAATTAAGAAGTGGGTATCTGGTGAAGCTGGTCAACACTAAAGGCGGATTCTTGTTATATTTATGATGTAGCTTTAAATATGACGGTATGAATAATTACGGGAGGCCCGGTTCCAGAAATATGATTGAGTCTATCCTGGTGCTCTTATTATTGCTGGCGCTGCTGCTGGCCCTTTATAGTGTACTGCGCCTCTTTTTTGGGGTACTCACCTTTGCCCTGATATTTTCTATTTCCTTTCACGGCTTTTTTGAGCGCATGGTCCGGTGGATGGGCGGTCGCCGGAAGCTGGCGGCCACTATTTACGCCATTGCCGTTATGGCCGTCATCGCCTTGCCGGTGACCTATATCATAGCAGAAATGAGCGCTCACCTGCGCGGGGCGGTACACTGGATCCGGGATGCCAGGGAAAATGGATTGCCACCCCTGCCAGAATGGGCAGCAAACATGCCCTATGTGGGCGGTGATATCCGCAACATCTGGCAGCAGATGCAGGACAGTCCCAAAGATTTGCTCAATGGCCACGAGAGCCAGGTACGGATGTTATTGAATCGTATTATCAGCAGCGGGGCAGGCATCATAGGCGCCGCGGTGCAGTTGCTCATCGGGATTATTGTATCTGCCTTTTTCCTGGTAAGCGGGGAAAAATCGGTGAAGCCTATCCGTGCTGCGGTGCAGCACTTGCTGGGGCGCAAAGATGGAGCTGATTTGCTGAATGCCACTACCATGGCCATCAAAGGCGTATCCATCGGTGTAATGGGTACAGCGTTTATAACGGCCATCGTAGCCTGGATAGGGCTTACTATTGCCGGTATTCCATATGCGCTGGGGCTGGCAGCCCTGATATTTTTCCTGGTCGTAATACAGATAGGTCCACTTATCGTTTGGGTTCCCCTCACTATTTGGGTGGCCACGCAAGGACATCCAGGCATGACGGTTTTCCTGATCATCTATGGCAGCGGTATTCTCATTGGTGAAGCGATACTTAAGCCCATCCTCATTGCCAGGAGCGGGAAACTGCCTTTCCTGGTGCTGTTTATAGGCGTTATTGGCGGCGTGGCAGCATGGGGATTTACGGGCATGTTTAAAGGAGCTATCATTGTAGCGGTATTTTATACCATCTTCAATTCATGGCTGGCGCGTAAAGACAGTGCGCGGGCTGGAGAATAGATAGTAACTTTGTCTCCTTATCCTCCTTATTATGAAGGCTGCTTCTATCAGCGAAATAAAGAAAGAATTATCTGTACTGGCCCCTGCCGAACTGGCGGCGCTATGCTTACGGCTGGCCAAATATAAAAATGATAACAAAGAGCTGCTGACCTACCTCTTGTTTGAAGCACATAACGAAGAAGGATATATTACCGCGGTGAAAGAGGAGATAGATAACGGGTTTGCGGAGATCGCCAGCGATAAGTTATACCATGCCAAAAAGCGCCTGCGTAAAATATTGCGTATAACGAACAAGCACATACGTTATACCGGCTCTAAACAGGCGGAAGCAGAGCTGTTGATCTATTTCTGTACTAAGATGAAACAATCCGGATTATTATCTTCCTATAGTATTCAATTACATAACCTCTTTGAGCAACAGCTGAAGAAGATTAAGAAGGTGGTGGCCGCACAGCATGAAGACCTGCAATACGACTATGAACGGCAGCTCCGGCAGCTGGCAGAAGAATGACAACCCGCTATTCTGTTCTCAAACTTTTGACAGGATTTACCAGCGCCGCCCGGATAGCCTGGTAACTTACCGTAAACAAGGCAATCAGCAGGGCCAATATCCCCGAGCCGGCAAACATCCACCATTGTAAGTGGACCCGGTATGCGTAGGCCGACAACCATTTATCCATGGCATACCAGGCAATAGGAGTAGCAATGGCCATGGCGATCAATACCAGCTTCAGAAAATCGCCCGACAGTAATTGTACGATACCGCTTACGCTGGCCCCCAAGGCCTTGCGGATACCGATCTCCTTTCTTCGCTGTTCGGCGCTGAAAGCCGCCAGGCCAAATAATCCGAGGCAGGAAATGAGGATAGCGATAATGGTAAAATAATTGATGATGCGGGAGAGCGTTACCTCTGTATCGTATTGTTTTTGTACCGCCTGATCCAGGAAAATATATTCAAACGGCACTTCCGGCAGGTAGCTTTTCCATACGCCTGCCATCTTAGTGAGCAGGGCAGCATAGTTTTTACTGCTGCTATTAACGATCATGTAAGTATAGTCAGACACCTGTGTATCAAACAAGATCATAAATGGCCGTACATTATCATGTAGGGAATTATAGTTAAAGTCTTTCATCACCCCGGCAATTTCAATACTGGCAGGCGCGCTCTGGTCGGCCGGTTGTGTGTAAAGCAGCTGCCCCTGTGCAGTTTGAGGGGTGAGTCCCAGTTTGCGGGCCATGGTTTCATTGATCAGCACACGGCCGGAGTCGGAGGAGAGAAAATCCCTGCCGCCTACAATCTGTATACCCATAGACGATGTAAAATGTTCGTCGGTGAGCATGAACTGAACAGCTACCATGCCGTCGCCGCTACTAGTGGCCGTACGCAGGTGTATATCGTTGAACACAAACTGACTGGGGTAGTTGTTAGACAAGCCTACTGCTTTTATTTCAGGAAGTTGTTTGAATGCGGCCGCCAACCCGCTCATTTTATTGCGTGCATCGGGTGTATGGAAGCTGAGTACCAGTTGCTGATCTTTCTCGAAGCCCAGGTCTTTTTGCCTGATATAGTTCAGCTGACTGTAGATAATAACGATGCCGGTAATCAGTACAATAGCCAGTGAAAACTGGAATACTACCAGGATGCGGCGTATTCCCGATGCAGATACCCGGTTGGTAAAATTGCCTTTCAGCACTTTGGTGCTGTTGAAGGCAGATAGATAGAAAGCTGGGTAGCTGCCAGCGACCAGCCCTGTTACCACGATGAGGAGTACAATGATGGTCCATAACCGGTAGTCGGTGAGGAAAGACAGCTGTACTGTCGCTTGCGTAAGTAAGTTGAGCCAGGGAAGGGCGAGCGCCAGGAGCGGCAGGGCAATCAATACGCCCAGGGCAGAAAGCAGGAGCGACTCTCCGAGGAACTGCTGTACCAGGTTGTTGCGTTTGGCGCCCATCACTTTGCGGATGCCTACTTCTTTCGCCCTTTTGGAAGCGCGGGCAGTAGAGAGGTTCATAAAGTTGATACAGGCGATCAGCTGTATCAATGCAGCGATCAGTAACAACAGGTACAGGAAGCGGGGGCTCACCGTTTTGCCCAGTCCCAGCTCAAAGTCGGTGCTGGTATGCACTTCCTTTACCGGTTGCAGCACCAAGGATTTTTCCATGCTGGTATGCTTCAGCTGTTCTGCGCCATGTTGCCGTAGAAAGGCTGGCAGCTTCTTTTCCAGTGCAACAGCATTGCTATGTGAGGTGAGTTTAACATAAGAAGCCACAAAGTTGTTGGTTGCCCAGGAGTTGCTGGTACGCACATAATCGCCAATGCCGCCGCTATTCATCGAAAAGAAAACAGGCGCCTGCACATGTGATTTTCCCAGGCTTTCATCTATGACGCCATCTACTTTAAAGTCGTGTATACCATCGGTATTTTCCACCCGTACTATTTTCCCGGTAGGATCGGTGGCGCCAAATAATTTTTCGGCCATACTTTTTAACAGCACCATAGAATAGGGGCCAGATAAGGCCGTAGCGGGTTGGCCGCTGATAAAATGATAAGTAAAAATATCGAAGAAGGTGGAGTCAACATACGCGGCATCTGAGATATAAATCGCCTTATCCCGGTAATGTAACAGGTGTTTGTTGGCATCTTTGGGGATGACGATGCGGGTATATTGTGCTATTTCGCTGAAGTCGTTTTTTAATGCAGGGGCAATAGGGGGAGAAGTAGTTGCAGTATGGTGCGTTTCGCCGGCCCGTTTCATCAGGGTATTGACCCGGTAAATATTTGCTGCATCCTGGTAGTGCCGGTCATAGCTGTATTGTTCCTGTACATAGAGCAGGATATACAGGCAGCATAGCGTACCAATGGCCAGGCCGAATATATTGATAAAGCTGAAAGACGTGTTTTTTTTCAGGAAGCGAAGTGCTGTAAGAAGGTAGCTTTTGAGCATATAAACAAGATAGTCTTATGGTGGCGCACTAATCGGATGCCAGAATCCGGTAAGTTATAAATCAATAAATTACGTTCCATAAAATAACGGAAATGTCCGTTTCTGTACAGTTGTGTCCATTTTTGGGGTCAAAAGCAGCCATGCTTATTTGCTGTCTTCACTGGAAAAATCTATTTTGTAAGGACTCGTTATAAACTGGATGCATGAAAATCTTATTTGAAACACCTCGTTTGCAGCTACGTACGTTTGCTGCATCGGACGATAAATTTATCCTGGAGTTACTGAATACGCCCAGCTGGCTGCAATATATCGGGGACCGGCAGATACGCACCCTGGCGGATGCGCAGCGCTATATCATGAATAATTTACTGCGTTTATATGCGGAGCAGGGATATGGAGCCTGGGTAGTGATATTGAAGGAAACGAATGCGCCTATTGGTATTTGTGGTTTGTTTAAACGGAAATACCTGGAGCAGCCGGATCTTGGCTTTGCTTTTTTGCCGGAAGCAGAAGGGAAGGGCTACGCTTATGAAGCGGCAGCGGCTACGCTGGAGTATACACGAAAGGAGCTGGCTTTGCCCTATTTGTTTGCTATTACCCAGCAGGATAATTACCGGTCGGTACGTTTGCTTACGCGTTCCGGTTTTACCCTGCAAGGCACTATTCTCCCGCCGGGAGAGGCAGAGGAACTGATGTTGTTTAATATCGCCTTAGGGCTTTGACCTGGCGTGCCGGTGTTGCTGCAGCAGGTGTAATCCTTTGTTCAGCACCAGGTATATTAATGAGCCCACACACAACACCACCAGCCCTGTTCGCAGCCAGGTGGCCACGGTAACAGATAGCCCTATTCCTGTGCCCAACGCTATGTAAGCAGCCAGACAAATGGGACATTTAGGTATCAGTGCGAGGGTGATGCCCGGGAGCAACCATCGCACGGTTTTGATGATACGCTGACGGAACGAGGGCGAACCGGTGGATTGTGGAGGTGTTGCTTTGCTGCTGGTGTTGCTGCCCGTAGCACCACCGCAGGAGCAATACGGTTTCATGACGCACCCTCCGCTGAACTGCAACAGCTGTGCGACGTTTTAGGACTATCGTATTTATCGTGATGACGCACCCAGTTGGAAAGATCGGTGCCAGCACCTTCATTACGCCCCAGTGGCGCTATATCCAGGTAATTATAAGTGACCAGCTGTAATTCTCCTCCTCTTGCATAGGTGGAGTAAGTATGATAGATTGTTCCGGTTTCATCTTTATAAAAGCAGCTGAGTCCCGGCAGGTCTTCCATGTGTACTGGTAAATCGTCTATGGTGCTGTAATTGTAAGCCACTTTCCCTTTTTCTATATCTTCTTTATGGAATGACACCTGGTAGTCGTAGTTGAAGTCGCTGCCGGCAGAAGATACCCACGGGAATTTCCAGCCCATACGTTTTTTGAATGCATCCAGCTTGGAAAACGGCGCCCGGGCTACTACCACCAGCGATACGTCATGGTTTTCCAGGTGGGGCAATGCGCCATCTATGGAGTCGGCTGCAAAAGAACAGCCTACACAACCTTCAGCATCATTTGGGCCCAGCATAAAGTGCTGGATGATCAGCTGACTGCGGCCATTGAATAAGTCGGAAAGGGTTACTTTCCCGTCAGGGCCTTCAAACACATATTCCTTCTCCACTTTTACCCATGGCAGCGCCATACGTTCGCGGCTCAATTCATCGCGCAGGCGGGTGAATCGTTTTTCTTTCTCGAGAAATTTTTTCCTGGCCACCAGCCATTCTTCAGGAGATACTACCTGGGGAGAGAACCCAGGTTTTACGGGTGAGGGCGTTAAGCCGGCAGATGCATTGGTACTCATGATTTCTGCTGTTTAGTGTCTTACAAATTTCTCCCGTTTAACGGAAAAATCACCTGTGCAAACACGCCTAATTTGGGGGGCATTTGTGCCACCAGAATAACCTACTTTTGTATAGCATCATACACTAATTGCCATGAAAACAATTTCCTTGCTCATTTACGAAGATGCTATTCTTTCTTCTATCGCCAGCGTGATGGACATTTTCAACGGCGCCAACCGCTATTGCGCGCAGGCCGGTAAAGAGCCCGCTTTTAAGCTGGAGCTCATTGGCGAAAAGATGAAGAACATACAGTTGCAGTCGCCGGCACAATTTATCTGTTATAAAACCATTGATGAGGTAACTCAAACCGACCTGATCATGGCGCCCGCTTTCCAGGGCACGCCCGACCACGTACTGCCTAAAAATAAAGGGTTAGTAGATTGGATCCGGGATATGCATGCCGGGGGCACAGAAGTGGCCAGCCTGTGCCTGGGCAGTTATTTCCTGGCAGAAGCAGGGCTGCTCTCCGGTAAGTCCTGTACTTCCCACTGGCAGGCGCTGGATGATATGCGTACCCGCTATCCCGACATCAACGTATTGGCCGATAAGGTAATGACCGACCAGGAAGGCCTCTACACCAGCGGTGGCGCCTTTGTTTCCCTGAACCTGGTGTTGTACCTGATAGAAAAATTCTGCGGACGCGATGCCAGCATCTGGGTGAGTAAAATGTTTTCTATCGATATGGACCGCGTTAATCAATCCCACTTTGCCGTGTTCCAGGGACAACGCCGGCATGAGGACCAGGACGTTCTCAAAACGCAGGTGTATATCGAACAGCATTTCGACGAACAGCTGTCTATCGACCAGCTGGCTGCCATGGCCAATATGAGCAAACGAAACTATATCCGCCGGTTTAAACAAGCCACCCAAAATACCCCACTGGAATACCTGCAACGGGTAAAAATTGAAGCGGCAAAAAAAGAGCTGGAAAAGAGTACGCAGAACATTACCACGCTGATGTTTAATGCGGGCTATAACGATGTGAAAACATTCCGCCAGGTATTCAAACGCTTTACCGGTCTTACGCCGCAGGAATACCGCAAAAAATATAGCCGCTCGGCTACAGATACATCGCCTTCAAAAAAATGGGGCACCCTGCATGGCCGCATGCAGTAAATGTGCCCGTTCTTATGCGGCTAATTGGTTAACTTTCCATAAACGAACAGCCATGAAAAAAGCGATCATTCATTTAGACGGCAAAGACTATCATATCTTTCCGGCGGCGGATAAGGAGAAAACCTATCTCGTAAAAATAGATGAACACCAGGTAGTTTTTCAGCCAGATGAGCAAGGGAAGCTTGCGGCTTCGCACGATCATATTCCCAACGAATTTCTGTCGCGGCTGGCACAGAAGATCGAATCGTATTTCTTCTGACAGGGAGTATCCGTCAACTTTTCCCTATTTTTATCCCTGTAACCAGTACTAAGGTATGAACAAGATCATGTATAGCCTGCTGTTGCTGATGGGTGCACACACCCTGGCATCCGCACAAGAGTTGTATATGCCCCGCAATATTAAGCAGGCATATATTAATGAAACAAGAAGTAAAACCGGCGCACCCGGTAAACATTACTGGCAGAATAAGGGAAGCTATAATATCCAGCTATCGGTAAATCCGCCTGGCAGAACCGTGACCGGCACAGAAACCATCAGCTATGTAAATAACAGCCCCAATGCATTGAAAGGAATGATGCTGCGCATCATCTGCAACCTGCATAAGTACCAGTCGCCCCGCTCCGGGTATGTGAGTAAGGATTTTCTAACCGACGGGGTCACTATCGATACGCTGCTCATCAACGGCGTGGCGGTAAAATTCAACAACGATGTAGGCACTACCGCATATGTATCTTTTCCACAGACGCTGGCCTCGAAAGACAGTGTGCAGCTGCAGATCAACTGGCATTATGATTTGTCGGTATTGAGCGGCCGCGAAGGGATGATTGACAGCACCACTGTATATATGGCCTATGCATACCCGCGGGTATCTGTATACGATGATTACAACGGCTGGGATGGTATTGACCATACCGACCGGGTAGAGTTTTACAGTGATTTCAACGACTACCAGGTAGCGGTAAAAGTACCGAAGAACTTCGTGGTGTGGGGAACCGGCGATTTGCTGAATGCAGCAGAAGTGCTGCAACCGGAGGTAGCCAGGCGTTTAAAGCAATCCTATACCAGCGATGATATTCTGCATATTGCTACCCTGGACCAGATGACGCGCGGAGCGGTTACGCAACAGCGCGACTGGAACACCTGGAAGTTTGTAGCGCATCATATTGCCGATGTAACATTTGCGGCCAGCAATCATTATGTATGGGATGCGTCGAGCGTAGTGGTAGACAGCAGCACCATGCGCCGGGCCAGTGTGCAGGCAGCGTATAATGATACCGCAACCGATTTTCATCATTCTGTTGCTTTCTCGCAAAATGCGTTGAGCTGGTTTTCCCATCATTATCCCGGCGTTCCTTATCCATTTCCCGTAATGACGGCCTTCCAGGGCTTTGCTGATATGGAATACCCAATGATGGTGAATGACGGGTCGGCAGGGGATGACCTGGGCTTTGCCCAGTTGGTACAGGATCATGAAATAGCGCATACTTATTTCCCTTTTTATATGGGCATCAATGAAAGTCGCTATGCCTTTATGGATGAGGGATGGGCCACCACTTTCGAATACCTGATTGGCATTGCGGAGAAAGGAAAGGAAGCGGCGGATGACTTCTACAAGAAGTTCCGGGTCACTAAATATATTACCGATCCTTCCACAGAAGAAGATCAGCCTATCATTTCCATGTCTAACCAGGTAAGCGGCATGGGCTATAGCAACAATTCCTATGGGAAAGCGTCGCTGTCATACCTGGCTATTAAAGACCTGCTGGGGGAACATCTCTTTAAAAAATGTTTACATGCCTATATGGACAACTGGCATGGAAAGCACCCGATACCGTGGGATTATTTCTATTCGTTTAACACCGCTGCCGGCCAAAACCTTGACTGGTTCTGGAACAACTGGTTCTTCAGTAATAACTACATTGACCTGACTTTGTCGGATATAAAAATCAGTGGAAAGAAGGCGCTGTTGCATATTACCAATACCGGTGGGTTTGCCGTGCCTTTTGATGTAGTGATTACCTATGCTGACGACAGCAGAGAAAGCATTCATCAAACGCCGGCTGTCTGGAAAGCAAATACCAGGGTGGTGGTACTACCGGTAACGTTGAAGAAAGCTGTGAAGCAGGTGACCCTGGATGGCAACCTGTTTATGGACGCCAACGAAAAGGATAACAGCTGGAAAAAGTAATACCTGCCGGATGCTTCCCCGGGTGCAGGTGGCTGGAAGCTGGTAGCAGATGTATTTGAAGCTGATCGGGGTCATTAATTTTGGTATAATTTCCCGGTAAATTATCGAGCTGCTTTAAAATGTAGGTGTTCCGTTCTACATTTGGGATATGAACTTACTTGGTAACATTTTATGGCTCATATTCGGGGGCTTTGTTGCATTTATCCAGTATATGATCAGCGGCTTTTTGCTGTGTCTGACGATCATTGGTATTCCATTCGGCATACAATGTTTTAAGATAGGGTTCTTTACCCTGTTTCCTTTTGGGCGCCATGTGCGGGATGTACCGGGGCAGACGGGGTGTTTGGCGACCATTTTTAATATCATCTGGATATTTATCGGGGGCATCTGGATTGCGTTGGCGCATTTATTTTTTGGCTTGTTGTTGTGCATTACGATCATCGGTATTCCCTTTGGGCGTCAGCATTTTAAGCTGATGAGCCTGAGTTTTACACCTTTCGGTAAGGAGATCTATTAACGGCTGTGTATGCCGGTGTTGGCATGACAATTGGGTTTTTATCATGGACCAAAAACCTGGCATATGAAAAAGATATTGATTGCAGCCGCAGCGGTAGGTACCGCAGTGTCCCTGGCAGTAGCCTTGTATATCAGGAAGCGCCAACAGGGTTCAGGTATTATAGATGACACCCGCAATGCGATGAAGAAAACAGGCCGCAAAGCACGGCGGTTTATGGAAGACGTGCAGGAAAAAGCAGATGGCATTTACAGTAATGCCATGGGATAGGTGAAAAAAAATTATAAGTGGCAGGCGTCCGGGATTCCGGGCGCTTTTTTATTTTATGGCGGCAGGCATTGGCGATCTCCAGAGAATGCGCTATGTTTGTTATATCAGTATTTACGCTTCATATCTCATCTCCCGGATCCAACATCCGTCTTCCCGGAAAGGAAGCGGGTTTTCCTTTCCCTGATATTTCTCACCTTATTATTTAATCTTGTTTTCCGGGGCATCGTGCCACGGAGATATATTTACTATTATGACTACAGCCAACAATAAGGCCATGGTATTGGCCGCCGTAAAGCAGTTGATAGGGGAGCGTAACCCCCAAGCAGTAGATACTTATGTACACGATGATTATATACAGCATAGTCCACAGGTAAAAGGAGGTAAGGCGGGCTTGAAAGCCGCATTGGAACAGCTCCGGCAGCTGCCGGCACCCGGACGGCAGGAGTCGCCGATAGTGATGGTAATAGCAGAAGATGATTATGTACTGTTGTTGATGCAGTTGACCTTTATGGGGAAACGCCTCGCTATTGCAGACCTTTACCGGGTAGTAGACGGGAAGCTGGCCGAACACTGGGACGCTACCCAGGAGCAGGCTATCACCATGGTTATTCCGGGTGTTGAGGAGTTGGGAGTTCCTGCTGTGAACAAAGCTATCGTGCGGGAGTTTTTCAGGAGTGCCGATGGTGCTTTAGTGGCGCCGGGGTATGGCGGTCCGCTGGATTTTGGCGGGCATACCCTTCACCGGATGGTGGCAGAGGGGGCGTTGGTGATGGTGCAGTCTTCCTGCAACGGCGCTGTTTTTTACGATATCTTCCGTTTAAAGGATCAGTTGCTGGCGTCGCATTGGCGGGTGAGTCAGGTGATACCGGCGGTGATGCCGCATGAAAACGGTATGGTATAATCTAATACAGCCGGGTCTTTTTGCGGGCCCGGCTAATGAAATTTTTCCTGGCGACTGAGCATGTCGATGATGGTAACGATGCGTTTGGCTCTTGTCTCCGGTTTTTTGGCGGTTTGTAGCCGAAAGTAAATAGCGAATAAGTTTTGCTTGTTGAGGGTATCAAAAAAGGCTTTTGCTTTTTTGTTTTTCTTCAGGGCTGCCATAAAATCTTCCGGGATAGCTGCTTCTTTTGACGTGGCGTAAGCGCTTTCCCAGCGTCCATCGGCCTTGGCTTTTTCCACTTCCCGCTGGCCGGCAGGCTTCATTTTCCCGGCGGTGGTGAGTCGCTCTATATGCTGGGTATTCCTTTGCGACCAGATGCTTTTGGTACGGCGTGGCGTAAATTTCTGTATGAAAGAAACGTCATCCAGCGCCTTTTTTATCCCATCTATCCAGCCGTAACAGAGGGCTTCATCCAGCGCCTGTGCATAATTGATCGAGGGTGTTTGGGTGTTTTTTTTAAAGATACGTAGCCAGGCGCCATCCGTATCGGCATGATGTTGTTCCAGCCAATGGGCCCATTGTTCCTGGGTTTGAAAGGTTAATATGGGAGATTCTTTAGGAGTTGTCATGGTATCAAATATACGTTGTCAGACAACGTGTAACCATCAGCGTTATAAAAAGATAAAAAAAATTTGGAAGTAATAAATAAATTACTACTTTTGCACTCCCATTAAATGAAACGATTCCCTAGCTCAGTTGGTAGAGCAATACACTTTTAATGTATGGGTCTTGGGTTCGAGTCCCAAGGGGATCACAAGAGACGTATAAAACCTGCGCTGGTCGCAGGTTTTTCTTTTTTAGTTGAGCGTTTAGTCGAGTTCCTTTTGTGTGACTCCGATTTCTTTCCCATACTTTATACAGGTTAATCAGCTTTTACTAAACTACAAATTTTATCAATAAATACTAACATTTTTTGGGGAAGTCTTTTACTTGTATATACTTTAATATAGCCTTCGCTCCAAGGTTCTTTTTTGTACCTTTATCTGAAAAGAAATTCAATATGGAATGGATAATTCAAAATAAAGAGTGGTTCTTCAGTGGGCTAGGTGTTGCTATTATCACGATCATCTGGAGCCTCCTCAGACGGGAGAAATCTGACCGTATCGTTCGTCAGAAACAGAAATCCGGATCCCATTCGAATAACATTCAAGCAGGCGGAAATATCAATAAATGAGCACCCAAAAACAGGAGCAGAAATCAGGCTCCGATTCTACAAACATCCAGGCAGGTGGTGATGTCAATTTCGGCTTGAGCTATGGAGACTTGAGACAGGCTGTGATGGACATTTTCAAAGCCAATTTTTATGAGCTATCCGAAGCTGCCAAACAACTGGCAATGAAAAGGGCAGAGGAAATAACAAAGAGCTTCTTGGAAGAGTTCCTTGAAAAACATGCTCAACATACTACAAAACTTCAAGAGCCTGGTGTCCAGGCTTCCCTATTTGAAGTACAGAAGGCTTATGCTAAAACCGGTGATAAAGAACTGGGACAGCGGCTGCTCGCAGTTATGTTGCAACGAGTCTGCTCAAAGGAACGTAGCATCCGTCAAATCGTGCTAGATGAGGCAATTGAAGTCCTTCCGAAACTAACTGACGCTGAAGTCAAACTGTTAACGCTTTCGGTATCTGCAACAAAGATTAAGTACACCGATATTAACTCGCCTCGGAATTTTGAGAACTTCATTAAAAATGCACTTTTAAAGTTTTTTCCGGACAGCATAACCCCGGCAGAATCAAGTCATCTGCAATATTGCGGATGTTTTACGCTGCCAATGGGTATGTCCAAAATGTATATGAGTCTTGGTGAATACTTGGGCCATCGGTACCGTGGATTATTAACGCATGGCTTTACTGAGGAGGAATTCAAAGTTGCCAGTGATGGTCGTGAATTGGATAGCTTAGGTGACTTTGTAATCAAAAGCCTCAGAGATGAACACTGCTACCAATTTAATGCCATGTTCGACGCAGAGTTTGACAACAAACTCGCAAAGCATAGTCTTGGAACCACTGCAACGTCTTTAAAAAATCTGTGGATGAGAAAGGCAATGACCAAAGAAGAGGTGGAAGCACTCCTGATAGAGATGGACCCACGGATGAAAATGTTGATCTACGCTTGGAACAGAACCATTCTTTCCGCAATGGAGCTAACCCCGGTAGGATATGCCATCGCTGCCGCGAACTTCAACCATGTAATGAATGGCGATATAGATTTTCTGACATTAACAAGCATGCCTTAATAAGGACCGATCGGATTATTTAGCTCTCTTGCAATTCACTCAATAGCTTTAAATCCACCAGAAGATGGTTCGAGTTTTGTATCATAAGGTTTACAAACAACTTTCAACCTCGTGCTAGTCGCGAGGTTTGCTTTTTTAGTCGAGTTCCTTTGGTATAACCTCAATTTCTTTCCCATACTTTATACAGGTTAACGACCTTTTGCAGAGATACGAAATATATGTTTTGGAATTTATAGATTCAGTCACTGTTATGCTAAGGAAGATTGCTTATTTTAATCCTGATTAGATATTAGCAATAGTGACTGCTTGTTTCTTCTGTGGGGGCAGATTGGAAGAGTCTTCAATCGCTTTTATTGTTTCTTCTACTGCATTTAGTCGCTTCCAAATTTCTACTGCATATGGAATACCGGAATTTCTTCTCTGTGATGGGCTTAGCGCGATAATTTCCCTTTTCTTACCCTTATATTTTAACTTGGTAACAGATTTTCTTTGCAGGGTAAAGTCGAGATCAGTAAATAATAAATACAATTGTCTGTCGATATATTTATCTATTTCTCTTGCTTGATCTTCTAAATCGACAAAATGATATGCCGCAATCCATCCTTCGACTGTGTTCTTTAATGAAGTCAACATTGGTAATAGTCCATATGAGTTTGAACCTACAGTTGTTATTCCAATAATTTTTTCTTTTAAAGAATCGAATTTTTTATCGATTACCCAACATTTTTTTCCGTCAAATCGGATAGATAAAAATGAAAATTTGTTGAAAACAGGATCAACTATCCTTGTTTTCGCAGAGTTATCATTGGGCGCGCCAAGCTCATGAACAGTCAGTTTTAATTTTTCCTCTAATTCCTCTATCGCAATTTGATATGCTTTTTCAGCTTCTTGCTTTGTTTTACATAATATTATAAAATCATCAGCATATCTGATCATTCGATATTTTTCAGAGATCATCCTCGCGTCAAAAGGAGAAAGGTATATATTGGCTAATAGTGGAGATAAAGCATTTCCTTGGGGAATACCATTTTCTGTGTTTTGGAAATATTCCTCAAATATTTCTGAGGAAAAATTTTGGGGATTGCCTATTTCTTGCTGTAATGCTTGTTCAATAAGGGTCTCCAAGCTGCTATCAGGTAGGCGGCTGTTAATATTTTGTACTAGACCTTTTTTATCAACATTATCAAAAAACTTTTCAATATCAGCTTCAAGTATATATCTGTATCCTTCTTCGTAGTAATTGCGCATTGCCCTAATAGCATCTTCTACATTTTTCCCTTTACGATATGCGAAACTGCAAATATTGTCAAGATGGAACTGTTTTGCTAATAAATCATCTAGCTTCAATGCGATTGCTTTGTGTACAATCCGATCCTTTATTTCGGATACTCTTAAGGGCCTTAACCCACCATTGTTTTTTGGGATTGTAACAGCTTTTACTTGGCTAAATGTGTAGGTTTTATTACGAAGCTGTTCTGAAATTTTTTTAAGATTTCGTGATAAATTCTTTTCAAACTCCTTTATTGAGATGTTTGAAAGACCTCGTGAATTTAAGTTGCTTTTGTCGAGCTTTAACCATGCTCTGTGCAGATACTTAACTTTAGAGATTTGGTCGATTAACAACAAATTCTTTTTTCCCATTTTCTTTCTGAGATTCAGGTTCCTAGTTGCTCTGAACAACTTTTGCAGGTACAACTCCGTAAGCATAGAAGTGAACCTATTAAACACAGGGTGAAGAATCCCCTCATCCTGGTCTGCCTAACTAGCTCGAACGCGTTAGCCATCTGTCGGCAATATGCACCAACCCAGCGCGCTATCGCGGCGGACAGTACCGCCTTTGTACTTCTTTTGTTTCTTTTTTAACCGCCATTTTCAAAGCTACATTTTTTTCTCACTTGACGAAATTTTTTCAAATTCCTGGCCGCCCGCAGCCTTCCCTGCTTTGATTGTCCCACTTCTACAGTCAAGGAAGCCCTGAACCTGCAAATAACCGTAGTAAACTGGGAGCAGAGAAGTGAACCTATTAAACACAGGGTGAAGAATCCCCTCATCCTGGTCTGCCTAACTAGCTCGAACGCGTTAGCCATCTGTCGGCAATATGCACCAACCTCAGGCGTACTGCAAATATATCACTTTTTTGATGAAAAATTAAAATTTAACAAAAAGTTATGAAAAAAACTGGTCTTTTTTACTTATATTATTAGAGCGAAGCTGTATATGGATTAATATTGATATATTTAATCAGCATTTAAATTAACTACATGGATATGAGAAGTTTGAACATGAAGTAGTTGAAATCCGTCTTCACCTTTGACCTACCTGTTAAATACAGCTACATTTATTCCCGTTTTCGTAAAACTCATGAAAGGCAGCGCGATATTTATGCCAGTTGGCCGGTAGAGGCAACGCGCCGCCAGATGATTAATGGGTATTGGAGTAGTGCACTTTGGCATTATTTGCTTTTGGTTGTTGTTGCTGCTGTTGCCGTGTGGTTTTATAATGGTCAATTGAATGGTATGTATATGCTTGTCGGCGTGACGTTGGGGATAACTGCCTATCTGCCGTTGTATTTCATTCTTTATCGGCCCATCTTTACCGGTGATTTCTTGCCAAAGCTAGAAACGGTGATAGCAGCATATCAAGGGCGTGAACGCGCATGGCTTGAAAAATGTAAACAGGACCAGTTAACCAACAGGGCGTTGGTGCTGCTTTTCTACACATTTGATAAAACAAGTAAAGCCAACTATCTAACCCCCAGTGATAAATGTGCAAACCTGCTGCACAAGATTTTCGGAGTAAGCCCCGATGGAATAAAAAAGGCGCTTGACCTGGTCTTTAAAAAAGATAAGAGAGCCAAATTATAAAGAGTGGTTGGCAAAAGTAATCACGCGATTCCGCCAGGTAGTAACTGATAGCCTTTGCCGCTTTTATTAGTAACAGCAATAAATTGCCCGTTCCAGGAATGGTAACGGGCTTGGTATCTATGCGATGGGTTTGCATATGAGTAATAAATTAGTCAATGGATCGCACCCGGGAGAACAGAATCAATATCGCTCATGATATATAGGCGCAGGCTATTTCACATATGTGCTGCCCTTGTCCTGTCCAAATGTTATAGGCCGGTTATCTGCGGAAGGATGATCTGGTACCGGAGGAGCGGGGGCTGTCCAGTTTTTCCATGATACGCGCGAGCCATCAGGATTAGTCACCTCAAATCCGGCAAATTGCCAGTCGCCGTAGTAATGATTGTTGCGGAAAACATTATCCTGCTGAAACGTGATCCGCCATGGAATCACGTAACCACTGAATTCAGGAAACGAGCCATACTCAGAGAATATTCCATTGATGCCGCAGAAATTTCCGCCGACATATCCCAGCATCGCCTTATCTATTCTGAACTCGTTATTCTCCACTATTATATTTTCTGTTGACCAGCGACAGGCAAATTTATCCGGAACACTGCCGGGAATAGTATTTGGCACACCGGATTTGCAGGGGGAGTCATCATACAGGCTTTTTATCTTTATGGTACCTGCTATATGGGTGTTACCGCTGGATCCACTATAGCGGTTGGGATTTTCCCATAGCACCACACCGCCCCAATTGTTTTCGAAATTATTTTTACTGATTAACATGGGGGAAGTTTTAAGATTAAATCCACGGGGGCTGCCGGCTTCGGAAATGTAGATGGCAGGAACCGGGAAATTGTCTCCATGCTGCATATTCAGCATGCCGGCAACGATCGCATTCTTCTTAAAATTATTGAAACGTACCCTGGCGTCATAGCCGGCTTCTATCATTAATCCGTTGCCGTCATTATCATTGATGTAATTGTTTTCAATTACGAAGCCACGATTGTTATTATCCAGCCACAGGCCTACTCCCTTATTATGATGAACCCAGTTATTCGTCACCATAACATTCTTGTTGATCCAGAACTTTGCGCCACCGGTACAACCACAACCTTCAATTTTTTTCTCCCAGTCGTCGGTATTGTTGCCCGTAATTTCGTTATGATCCAGTACGAAATTTTCTACCTCATTTAGTTCCGTTCCGCAGCAGGAGTTAATACCATATTGACCGTTATCTTTTATACAATTATACCGGTAAATATTATTAGGGCCAGCCATCAGGCCTGCACCTTTGTTGTTGGAAATAGTATTATACTCGATGGTCCATTTATTGCCGGCATCGTGGTTAACAACGCCCTCGTCGCGGGGCGCCACGAAGTTACGGATGGTAAGATAGCGAATGGTTACATTGGATGCCCTCTGCGTAAATGCATAGTGATTAATGTTTTGGCCATCCAGGATAGCACCGGGGCCACCAATGAAGGTACTGCTGTCTTCCGGGATAATCTGGCTGTATTTGTCGCCGCCTATGGTATGTACGCCCGGTGCAAACCAATAGGTAGCTCCCCTGATTTTGAAATTGACGTTGCTGTTATTGCCCGCCTGTACAATGATAGCACCCGGCGGTGCAACGCCGGGGCCGGTCAGTAATTGTGTGTTGCCGCAAATTTCGGCTGGAGGGGACGACGGCCATACGTTGGCCTCACCATTATCCTTACCTCCGGGATCCTCCTTAGGTCCTGCTTTATCAGGCTTATGACATCCGGCGGTATACAGAATACACAGCAGCATTAATAAGCTGCAGATCTTTCGCAATAGTAAATCAGATTTTCTCATTAGGTATGAATTGTTGTGAATAAAAGGTCTCCATGGTCACTTACGGTTATCATCAGTAAGTAGCTTATATAAAATATTTAGTCAGCTTTTTTAGAAGCTGCGACAACAGCTGACGAATTTCTTCCCTGCTACAGCGCAGTTAAATGCATGTCGCATTGGTAAAGACATAAAAATTGTTTGCGGGTAATTCAGAAAAGGCATTCATAATTGAAATGGTTTGGGCAAGGTTAAATACGTCAGCGCTCAACAGATAATTGATCAAATGCATCATGGGCCTGGTTCTTTCCTTCTTCTCAGACAGAATATTTCTCAGATTGCCCTGGATCTTTGTGTACAGTAGTAGGGAATATTGGTGGTTGTTACTATAAACACGGTTTTTCAGACTGGTTTTGTGCTAACCGGGAAGTAAGTTACAAATAAACTTGAAAGATTTATCGCAGGAAGAGTTTTTTTATCAGATATAGGTGTCTTGTATGATTTTAATAGGCTGACCGGCCAAAAGTGTCCGGCAATTTACTTGACCCGAATCTACAGCGGATGGAGATTAGAAAATGCTTAAAAAGTGATTAATAAAACATTAGAATAGGCTTAAAGAAAGGTACAAAATAGTTCGGATTGCTGCTATTTCATTACTGATGAAAAAAGGGTGTTTAATTTAAAATATTTTTTTCAGTAATTGGAAAGCTGTAATATTGGAAAACGATCACGATACAAACCCGAACGCAGAGCCATAATCTTTAAGCAAATCTAAGTAACCCACATTTCAAATCTGTAATACCGGAAAACTAATCTGTTCATACTAAATATGCGTTGATAACGATTGCTACAGGTGAATAGCCTACGTTTTTCCCGTCATTTAAAATAATTGAAAGCCTAAACATTAGTTGTAAATACAGCTATAGTAAACCCTTTTTTTCATGCAGGCACCATAGCAATCTTAAATCTAACATCTAAAACCCAAAATCTTAACCCGATGAGAAATCAAGTATTTTTTCTTCTGATCTGTCTGTTGGCAGGTTTGTTCATCACATCATGTCAGAAAGATAACAAACAAGGGAATACGGATAAACCCGGTATTTCCAATGACGTATTAGCACAAATCAAGGCAAAAGGCTTCAGTACCCGGAATGTACATGCCGTAAACGGAGGTTATCTCGTAGAAGGAGATATTTTTCTTAGCTCAAAAGACCTCAGTCAGAAGGCCAGAACTAATAAAGTCAGAGTGGCCAAAACAGAACAGTATTCCACTAATAACCTGGTAAGCAGCCTGCCACGTGTGATTACCGTGAAGGTTAGTAACCTGGGCAGTGCTTTTGTACAAGGCACTGACCTGGCCATCCAACGTTACAATGCCCTGGGGCTGCGCATCCAGTTCCAACGCATTTCCAGCGGTAATGCGGATATAACTATTCAGGGATTTTATGAAGGGCCCAGCGGTGGCTATATTACTTTAGGATCATCCGGTTTCCCTACCGATGCGGGAGATCCTTTTAATCTCATTCAGATGAATACCCATCCTGACGCCTACGGCAGTAACCCCAATGTGCAGTATGTTGGCTCTGTGCTTCAGCACGAAATAGGGCATTGCATCGGTATGCGCCATACCGACTATATGGACCGTTCTTATAGCTGCGGCGGTGATCCGGTGGATGAAGGAGATGGTGGTGTAGGGGCAGTATATCTGCCAGGTACCCCAGCTGATCCTGACCCGGATTCCTGGATGCTAGCCTGCTCCAATGGAGGGAACCGTACTTTTAATGCTAACGATATTATTGCATTAAATTATCTGTATCAATAATCCATTGCTAAACGGAAATGCATGAAAAAAGAAAGGTTACACCGCGGCTATCGTGCCCGGTGTAACCTCTTTGTTGTAGCTGCCCTCACTATATGAGGGAGCTGGTGGACTACGTTACCCAGAACTGGAAAGCATGGTTGGTAGCAGGATTTTTCCAACTCCCTGATCTTTGCATTGTTAATAGTAATGTCCTGAGAAGGATAAACGAGGATGCCTATTCCCCATTCGCCGGTAGTACCGGGTGGCAGTAGAGCGACATGAAGATTGCACTTTGATGAAAGGTATGCATATTCGTCAATTTACGCTTTCACTTTTTTTGGGTGCTCTTGCTTTTTTTAGTAGTTCTTGATACAGCTGCTCCTCCCGCTTTTGCGTACCATCAGAAATTTTTATTCCGGCTTTCTCAAATTCCCGTATTAATCTTTTATCGAAACCTGCGAGGTATGATGCAAATGACAAAGAATCTTTTGCTTCAGGAATTGTCTTAAAAGGAACAGGTAACTCTTTAAACCTATATAAAGTGGCTTTGGTACTATCGTTGCCTTCAAGTAGTACTGAGTCGCCGTAGTCTATAATCTTAGCCGCGTAGTGATTTGTAAGATATTTTAAAGAATCGTTTTCTATTTTATAAAGAAGCCCGAACCGGCCAACTTTCTGATTATAAAAGACTATGTATTGCGAATCGATATCAAATTCGCTATATCCATTTGCTATTGAGAATCTATGCCATTTCCCGATCAGAGAGTTTTTATTTCCTTCCATGTTTTTAATATTCGGTGAATGGCAGGCGAAAAGTGCAAAAATGAAAAGTACAAGAAAATAGGGCGTTGATCTCATCAGAACTAATTGTTGAATAATATTAAATAGGTATTCAAATGACAGGGAATACCCGCACTGAATACTGCCCCGCTTCCTGCGGGGGCAGTATTCGTTTGCTATTAATTAAACCAGTGCTTATTGCATCCAAATAGTACAGTTAATATTGCCGTTAGTATTAGAGCCCCAGGTCTCTGAAACCATAATGGCCGGGATATTTAACTGACCAAGCGTATATCCTAAACTACTCCATTTGTTATAGTGATTGGCAAAAGTAATGACGCGATTTTGCCCGGTAGTAACTTTTGTAACCCTGGAGCTGTAAATCTGTCTGAAGCCATCACCACCATCGATATTTTTACCTGTCACCCAACGGGTCCATACATTATAACCTGCACCATCGCTTTCAAATGTCCCTAAATAAGTGCCGGTATGAGGTGATACGGCGCCCCATGTTTCATTCACATAATACTCATAATAAGGGTTTCTGCTCCATCCGTACCAGCCGAAAGTGCCACCACCAGAGTTTGAGTAAGTACCCAGATTATATCCTATTTTGTAGGATGCAGAACCTACCGAATAGCCTTTGCCGCAGGTGAAATTGCCGTTAAATCCGTTCCAGTTAACGCTGTAATTTCCGCCAGGGCCATTTGCGTAATTAACGGTGCCAGTGGCGCCGTCACTTTTCCAAAGTGACCAAAAGAAGCCGTCATGGGTACCCGATTGGTAGAATTGGGCCGTGGCCTGAGCTTTGGAAAGCGTTTCAATACCTGCTGCCTCGGGCTGGGTTCTTGCCTCTTTTCTACAGCTTGTTAAAATTGTAGTGCCTGCAAGTACAATGGCTACAGCAGTGCCAAAAGCAACCTTCCAGGTTACTCTTGTAAGTGGGTTTTGTTTTTTCATATCGTGGGTTTATTGGTTAGAGAAGCAAATGAAGCATATTTTAAAATGGAACAATGCTAATAATCACCAAATTTGTTACACAAATGTTCATACGCCGGCCAGGAACAGGCTACAAACAGGAGCTTGGTTCCGGGAATTTCCTGATCCTGTCCAGGGGAAGGTCTTCTTTTAAATATTTGCTTTTCATAAAACTGTTTATCGATAACATAAAAAATATACTTCCCCGTTATAAAGGTCGTATCAAAGTTTTCTTTATTTTAGGGTGGAATACTACCTTTCTTCAATTTGAGCGTATGATGGATATTGTATTACAGTAATTGCCGTCTGGGTAATTACATCTTAGCTGATAATTTTATTCATGATCTCTGCGCTTTCGGCGCAGGGGTATCTTCTATTTATTTAATTCTATCAGTAATGCTTAAATACAATTATACTATCAGGAGGGAAACGCCTTCTGACATCAACGCTATCGATCAGGTAACAAAGACCGCGTTTGCCTCAGCTGCATATAGCAGTGGAACAGAATCATTCATCATAAAAGCCCTGCGCGCAAATGGTCAGCTGACCATTTCTCTGGTAGCAGAGGAAGAGGGAGTAGTGATAGGGCATATTGCTATATCGCCTGTATTTATTTCTTCAGGAAGTAAAGGCTGGTTTGGACTAGGGCCAGTGTCGGTGATCCCTTCCAAACAGGGATCCGGCGTTGGTGCTGGCCTGATCAGGGCCGCCATTGACGCATTGCGCGGCCTGCATGCAGCCGGCTGTGTGGTGTTGGGCGAACCCTCTTATTATGGCCGGTTCGGATTCAGGAGTGAGGCCCGTTTGCAGTACCTGCATGCTCCTGCGGAGTATTTCCAGGTACAGTCATTTACAGGAAAGATACCAGAGGGGACTGTGGAATATGATGATAGTTTCAATGTCACCGGCTGAGAATAATCAGATGTAATAGAAGAGGCTGTCTCAACGGGATTGAGCAGCCTCTTTTGTGTCATCAGATCAGTTTATTTCAGCAGCGTTTTTACGATAAGAACAAAAAGGTTCGACTATTTGGTAGTGAATTAATCAGCCTTATTAACCCCAAATTACTATTGCGGAATCGGCGGTAGCCATTCGCTAACGGAGGGTACTGTACGTCCAGGAGCGGCGCCCGGCCCTGCATTGTGGCCACTGCTATCTTGTGTCATTTGCCAGTTGAGTGTGTATAATGTATGCCACATATCCACATTGATCTTGGCTGCCGGTATATTCGGCGTGGTGACAAGCAGATTACCTGCGGGAGCGCCTTTGCCATATTGATAAATGGTCATGTTATAATCGCTGGTTGCGGTGCCTGAATTGTTATAGTAGAGTATGAACAGAAATGTAGAACAATTGTCTCCTACGGCTGCCACATCCAGGTAGGTAGCATTTGAAGGCAAGCTTAGAGTAGGAGACGCGCCATTTTCACCGGAAAAGCAACTAACTGGGTTTCCGTTCAGGTCGAAAGCTTGGATCCTGGCAAGATTAAAACCACTTGACGCAACCTGCTCCAAAACGAGGATGGTGCCGTCATGGGAGCAGGTAACCGCAATGGGAATGAAGAGAAGACCGGGCCTGCCGCCGCTTCCGTTAAAGTTCAGGGCCTTCCCGGCAAAAGCCCGGGCCAGCGGGATATTATTGTCGGCAAGTCCTGGATCAGCTGCCAGCGGTGTGATCATCATTTTGCAATATTTTTGATTTACACCTATGATATGTTTGCTGGGGTGTAGCGTCACGGAGTCGGGGAAATAAGGGAATCGTCCATAACTGTTTTGGCCCGCAGACATATCAAATGTAGGGGAGTTATCATCCAATATAACCTTACGCAAATGATAACCACCGTCGGTATCCAGACCGTTATCTGATTTACGTGGGTCAATGTAGTAATTACCTAAATCGGGAAATTTCGGATCAGGAACCGGCAGATTATTTTCTAGCACAAAATTCCCGTTGTCCATTTGGAATTTAGGAGGAAAACTGTCGTATATCAAATGCGACAAGCCGGATAATGCGCAGGTGGGGAATTTTACTGCATTCATATCGGTTCCGGGAATATTAACATTCTGGAATGCATAGAGCTGTCCATCAGCATGATTGAAGCAATCCGTAATCCCCAAACCCGCCGCCTTCCAGGAAAGACCTATCATGCCATGGCGCTGACTGATGGCAAGGCCCATCCATTCCGAAATAGCATTCCCTGTTTGACTGTTATCGGCATTGGAAAGCGTCCCGGTGGGGGGAAAAGATTGCTGCATCCAACTATACTGGCCA
The DNA here is from genome assembly GCF_012726295.1 of Chitinophaga sp. Ak27. Classification (GTDB taxonomy): domain Bacteria; phylum Bacteroidota; class Bacteroidia; order Chitinophagales; family Chitinophagaceae; genus Chitinophaga. The sequence goes on from NZ_JABAOB010000002.1 coordinate 93,850, forward strand.
GAATAACCCAATATCGCCGTATGTGTGTACACCGATTTGCTGTTCAGCGGTATGGGCACCTGTACCAGGTAAAGTATAATGCTGGCAGTATGCTGTTCGTCGTTTTCCAATTCCCCGGTAGTGGCTTTTCCTGCCGTCCAATTATCAATATAGAAATCTACCTCGAACTTAACCTTGCCCCCCAGCGTATTTTCGAAGCTGGCGCTCAACGTAGCAGGATAGCTGGATGGATCAAGCGCCACCTGGGATGAAGTAACACTGGGACGGTTCTGATCCAGGTATATCATTTTGGCAACGTAGCTGGCCTTCGAGCCAGACGGGACAGCAGGAAAAGAAATATGCCTTGGGTCAGGGTGGATCGTCAGGGTACTCGTAATGGTAGTGGAAATGCTATTGGAAATCATCCAGGGACTATCTACCACTTCTACTATCGTTTGCGACATCTGCGCAACATCGGCAGCGATATTTACCGCAATCATCGCCCAGCCGGCAAAAGGTATTTCATCTTCTATTTCGCCTTCAACTATTTGCTTTTCGCACCAGACCAATAGTTTTGTAACGGCCTTATCGAAAATAATCTGTCCGATCGTAGAGAACTCAACCCAGTTCATCTTTTTGTCCACAAGCCCCACATATAGAAAATCTCCGCCAAAATAAGTAATCCCAATGGCAAGCGCCGCTGCAATAAATTTGGAGTCATTAAATAAATCATAGGCTGGCTTCCAGGTTTGCCCCGCCACGCCTACACCCAGGAATATGGATGGCAACACAAAGTTCAACATGGCGGTAGTAACACCGCCAATAACGGCACTCTTGGGGTAATGGTTTTTGCCTGTTCCCAGGCCACATCCATAAATATTTGCGGAAACGGCGCCTTCGGGGAATGTGACGTTTACAGTGAGCGTTCCTGGAAACTTTGTATCCGGCACACCAAATATGGTATCGATCGGACTTATCCAGCCAATAAACCGTAAATCGTCATAATCCAATTGCAGGTCTGCGACAATTTCGGCAGACATGCCGCCATCATCGGGTTGCCAGTCCGGTGTGTTCATTGTATTGCCGTCTGCGTCAACAAACTGGATATAGGCTGCCAGGCAACGGATATAGGTATTCGTCATGGTTATTTCAACCTGGCGTTTACCTGAGTCAATTACATTAATACTTGTTTCAAGGCCGTAGGTGGGATCAGTATTTGCAAGGGCTGCTGTCCAATGATCGTCTTTCCTGGTACGGGCTTTCAGACTAGCGGGCATGTATATACCAGCTGCCATTTCTCCATTGTCGCCGGCAGATTTTACGCTGGTGCCTTCCTGTAAAGTCCAGCTTGTTCCCTTGAGGCGCACATCGTTCTTGGTGCTGATCTGCACAGCCGTCATGGCGTCTCCGGCAGCTTTCATGATATCGGTGGTCGGGATGAGGAGTTGCTGTTCCCCCATGGAGCTGGTATCAAAGTTTTGATAGTTAGCCCAGCCGGAGTTAACTGCAGGAGGGCCGGCTGCGCGCATGGCATCAACAAGCGTCTGTATTAAACCATAAGTAATAGGTGCTTTAAACTGGTCCATGTGTTCAAGTATATAACCGGCAATAGTGGCATCCTTTGTATTAAGGTCTCCATGATGCCGTATCAACGTTTGGGCAGTTGTTTCGTAATCACTGTGCTTTACTTTAACGCCTGGCCGTTTATTCAGCATTGATTCGCCATCAGCAGTCTCGTTGGGAACAACCAGGATATCTACATGATGGATACCTGATTTACCGGGCAGGGTGTTGGTTTTATTTTGATGCCGGATGCTATACCGTATCACTGTTCCCTGCTGAATATGGACTGCATGCGGAGTATAATGAGTAAGCGCGGTGTCTTCCAAATGGGCCAGCGAAGGGTGTTCCATCCTGGCTTTCGACCGCGATTCAGGGGTGTGTTCAATGAGCGGGTGTTTTTCTCCGGCAATATATACCCAGTAATCTTCCCCCGGCAATTTATCTGAAAGGTTCGTATGAAAAATATGGGGTATGGTGGCTTTGCTGGTCCTGGGGGAAGCTGCGCGCTGTGTTTGTTCAACGGACATAAGAAATATTTTAAAAGTTTTGGAGATCAGTATTGAATCGTTTCGGCGGTAATGCCTGGAAGTCCCGGTTGACCGGACTTTCCAGAACAGTTTTTATTAGGATTGGACGAGCTGGGGCCACCGTCTCCCGGTTTCCCGGCCACGCCGCCATAATAGATAGGCGTTCCCGTTATAGCAGCATTGCCAGCCAGTACAACTCCCGCAGCAAGGCCGCCATTGCCACCGGCACCACCACCTGCACTGTAGGCGCCATAGCCGCCATTCCCTCCATTGCCGCCACCGGCGATATCAAATTTATCCGTGATATCTACTACAAGCCTGGCATCGAGCAGTACGACGCAAAAAGAAGAACCACCCTGCGCACCTCCGCCACCAGCACATTGGAGATAGCAATCACTAGAGGAACCCGTACCGCCATTTCCTCCCGATGTTCCGAACCATCCAAAAGGAATAACACCGGGAGTGCCTTTGACATTACTATTAGCGGCTCCTCCGTCTCCACAGCTGGCATAGTCATTTCCATGACACATGAGGCAGCAGGACATGGTACCTGCTGTTCCATTTTCTCCATCAGCAGCTACAGCACCGTTTAAATTCACGTTTGACAGGGTGACCGTACTTCCTGTAAATGCCTGCAGCACGGTGGTAGCTATCCTGGTGGAGTGAGGTGCTGCATTCAGTATAAAATATTCAAAACTGACATTTACCTGTTTGTCGATAATGAATACAGGAAGGCCCAATTCGGACGATCCCACCCAGGTTTGGCCCCCTGTAGGCTGCCATTGATTGTCCAGGCCTCCTACAAACGTGAGATTTTTAGAAATGATTATAGAGAATGGATAAAACTTGCCATAGGAAACTGCAACCACCCCGTTGTCGGGCGCTTTTTCTATAGCCGTCTTAAAGGTCTTACAAGGATGGTCGGCCGTTCCACAACTATTATCATCTGTACCACGAAGAGATAGATATACTGTATCTGTACTTGCTTTGCCAGATTTCTGGGCTTTTCGCGATATCGGTGTTTTACAGGGAAAAAATTTCACTTTATCCGGATCTGCTCCAGGGAAAAAGGGTTTAAGCGAACATGGGAGAACCGTTTTTTCAAAACTGGGCGGTTGAGGGTTCAATGAATCCCTTATCTCCAGTCTCAATCCGAATAACGCATCGGTTAAATCAGTTCGATTGAAATTGGTGGCGCTCATATTGGCATAAGTAAAAACTGCGCCTTGAAGGGAGGCCCCGGTAAAATCGGCACTCCTGCAATCTGCATTTGAGAAGTTTGCAGGTCCCTTATCGCTTATGTTGAGTTGTGCGTTGTTAAAACGGGCACCCTTCACACTGGCATTGGCAAACATAGCGCCGTTAAGTTTGCAGTTAGTGAAGTTGGCATTGTCCAGGTTCGCAAAGGACAAATTCGCATTTGTCAGATCCTGGCCGCTGAAGTCTTTCCCATGCAAGTCACAGGAAGAGCAGCTATAAGGCGTTTGGGCCGTTCCTTTCATACCGGATAAGAGCAGTGTACAATAAACCACCAGTATAGAACCGGATAACTTTATTTTCCATCTTTTCATAAAAAAGGTTTATGTATTATCGTGATAATGGTTTTACATTGGTATTGCAACCTGGATCGGTTTTGCCGCATTGAGAAGAATTTAGCAGCTGTTGTCCGCTTGGATCAGTTAATCCAAGTGTACTACAATCGAATTTGGCGTTACAAGCGAGGTTTAAAAATGTAAGATTTGCGTTACCGTCGTCATAGATCGCGGCGAGATTGCCAATTTTTGTCAGGGAATTATTTTCAAGGAAAATGGCAGTAAGCACCTTCAGCTGGCTCAAATCGCCTACAGTGGTAAGTTTGTTATAAGAAAGATCCAGGTAATTCAAATAATACTGAAGTGAAAAATCCTGCTGGCTAAGCTGGTTGTAAGATGCGTCAACAAAATTCAGATAAGAGTCGGCATCAAACTGAAGGGAGGCAAGCTTATTATTGGAGGCATCCAGGTAGATCAGGTTCTTCAGTCCCCGAAGGTCCATGGAGGGCAGGTTATTATTGGCAACTTTAAGTGTAGCGAGTTGCGTTAATTGCCTGAAAACATCACCATTGCTAAGGTTATTCTGGTTTAGGTTAAGGGTACGAAGATTTTTGAAATACTGAAGCCCCTCCAGGTTACTAATATTATAACCCGCACAGTTAAGTGTATATACATGTGCGGCCAGCGAATCGGTAATGACCTTGGTATTGTCGCCATTAAAAAGATCATGAACAATAGCTGCCTTTAAGTTAGGATCCGGAAAATGAATTGTACCTACGGTATCCTGTACACTACCGCCACAATCTGGTTTAGCCCACACTGTTTGCGCGGTATGTTGCGAGTTACAATGAACGGTATTCCAGTTGGGCACAATCCATTGCTTACCCTGGCAAATGGCGTTATCACCATTGGGGCAGGTAACGGGAGCAGTTAGTTTTGGTAACACGGTTGCTCCATACCCCCTTTGATTAATAATAGTAGTGCCGCAAAAGGTTCCCTCCAACGTTTGGCAACAGGAATCTGCCGGAAGCATAACCGCATCTGCGAAATTAACATTAAGCACTTTCGCATTGGTAAAATCAGCTCCTCCCAGCTGCGAGCAGCTTAGATCTACGCTCGCCCCACCTGAGTCGGGCACCAGGCTGGAGCCGGTAAAGTCAACATTCTGAAGGATGGCGCCGGTAAGCAATACGCCTTCCAGAGAACTATTGTTAAAACTGGCCTGCGGCATTACGGCTCCCGTAAAATCGGTTGTTTGCATGGTACAATTGGCAAACTGCGTACGGATAGCGAATACATTAATAAAACGAACGCTGTTTAACGACGCTTTATTGAAAGAGGACCGTGAGATGTCTGCCCCCGAAAAATCGGCAACGCTATAGGTCCCTGCGGAATTAAAAAAGGCGTTATTAAAAGAGCAGCTATCGGCATGAGCACCTCTTAATAGCGCGCCGGACATCACAGCGGCAGAAAAATTGCCACGATCTAGAATGGCATTGTTCATGGTAGCCCCGGTAAAATCCGCGTTGCTATTATTGGCGCCAGTGTAGCATTTGACATCAGATAAATTTGCATATACCAGCCGGGTACCTCGCAGCTTTGCATTGAATAGCAAAGCGCCGGATAAATTGGCGTAGCTCAGGTTGGAGTTGGACAGATCCGCACTTGACATAATGCACTTGCGGAAATCGAAATGTGAGAAATCATTTCCCTGCATTTTGGCGCCGGAGATATTCCTGGACGCAAAAGAAAATGTTTTGGGAGTGAACCCTGATATCTTACAGCGACTAAGGTCTGTACACGACCAATATGAAGAAGGCCACCGGGCAATGGGAAAGTGATTCATGTCAAGAACTGTGCCCACAAATTTTGTCCTGATAGAATCCGGAGACGCATTGATGCTCATGAATGGGCCAAATTGAGCCCCTATCATTTGGGCATCTGTAAGATCTGTAGCGGTAAACTCAGCGTATTCCAGGTTGACATCCTGCATCTTGGCCTGTTGAAAGTTGGTATGATCGAGCGTAGTGCCGGATAGATCAACGTAAGATTTTTCTGATCTCTGCATGGTGGCATTTGTAAAATTGGCGCCTGTAAGGTCCATGTTCTGGAATTGGGCGCCATTGAGCGTAGCATTTGAAAAGTCCGCACCTATAAGCGCACCCTGCGGCATAGTTGTGAAATTGGAGTCCGTCATATTCCTCCCTGAAAAATTGAGGTGTTTGTTCGAGGGATTTCTATGCTGGGCCAGCCCATTAAATGGCAGGGCTGATAACGTAAGTAATAAAAATTGAGCAAAGGTTTTCATAAGGTTATAATTATAGATTTGACCCAGAATGACAACTGCCAGCCAAATATTCCGCGGAGGAAGAGCTGGATTTGATGGAGAAAAAATGGGTCAGATCAGGTGGTTTACGATAAGTTATACGAAATGCTGTTAATGATGCAGCATAGATATGCTGGTTGCAGAGATCAACTTGTGATGCAACCGGCAAAAATGATATAACATGGGTTGTTATTGAATGTTACAGAGTAGCAGGCATTTATATCCCGTGTGCTTTATTGAACAAATATCGCAGATAGGAATAAATATGCCCGATGACTGAATTATACCAATGCCGTCATGAGAGTACTGGGTTATTTGAGAGTTCTAAAATAGTTCTTAGGATATGTAATATTAAAATTGATATGAGTTTTTGCAATGGCGCCTTTACTGATCTATACCATTCGATTTTCTTCCTGTCTATATTGAGGGCAGCTCAAAAGCTGAAACTAAACTATTAAAACTTTTCCAATGTGAAAAATATTTCTTTGAATTGGAAAATAAATGTTGAGTAAACAATTATTTACTTAGGATAACTTATATTATACAAAAAAGGACATGCGAGTAATATCTAATTAGGCGCGCGCTGTGTAACTCAAACACTCCTCCTGTTGGATGTCAAGTTAGCATACTAATGATTAACGCCCCCTTAAAGACAGATTACGGGAAATCGCCTGTTTAAAGACTTTACGCAATTCCTTAGCCGTAACAAATTGCCATTCAAATAATCTACTTTTAAAAAATAATGGAAGAATTCTTTTTTCTTTGTTATGTCTTAAAAGTGTATACCATTTTTTGTAGAGTATTTCATTGAATACCTGGATGGGATAATTCCCCGAAGTAGCATTGCCTTGTTTTAAGGCCTCAAAAACGGGTAGAAATTCTTTTGCGCTTCTGGATGAAAACCGGTAACAGGAGTAATCATGATGAATCCGAATTAATTTTTCATCTTTACGAATACCCAGGTTGGTGTGGATGTTTTCAATGATGCGGAGTTCTGCATTGAGTATTCTCTCGTGCTGCACCTTTGAAATGTTATTTCCGTGAAGGCGATAGTAGACAAGTACCTCGTTAAGGTTGGCTACCGGATGACGTAAAGAGATCCTGTAAGAAAGATCATAATCCTCCGCGGGAGAATAATCTCTATATCCACCTGCTTCGAGCATAGCTGACCTTTTGATTATTAAGGTCGAATTGATAAAGGTATTATGAAATACCAACTCGGGAGATATGTTATCGCCGGCTATCACATTTAAGTTACCGGTTTGTTCGCCGGATTCATCAATAGCGATAGCTTGTCCGCCACATATGGCGATATCAGGATGGGACGCTAAAAAACTGATTTGCGTTTTAAGACGATCAGGCAGGGCTATATCATCACAGTCCAGGATGGCAATGTATTGCCCTTTTGCCTCTTCAATTCCACGGTTACGGGTGAAAGTAAGCCCTTTATTGCCATCATTGTGAACTAAACGGATGCGGGGATCCGTAAATTGACGAATGATGTCAAGTGTACGATCCGTAGAGCCGTCATTAATAATTAATAGCTCAAAATTGGTAAAGCTCTGATTAAGGACGCTTTGTATCGCCTTTTCAATATAGGCTTCGCCGTTATAGGCGGCCATAAAAACAGTAACTAAGGGATTATTTATATTAATATCCATGCGGCTGGCAGTATTGAATTGCGCAAAGATAGCAAAGGATTAATAACCGACCTTGGATAGGCCAGTTTAAGACTGATTTTATTGAAACGCAAAAAAGAGGACCATAGTCCTCTTTTTTTAAACTTTATAGTACTGCTCCCAGCCTTTCCTTGGTGGAGGACCTATCAGCAATTCATTGGCATGTTTATTATTCGTGATGATCTTCTTTTCCCGGTCGAATTGTAATTTCTCTCCTGTCCACTGCGCCAGTACACCGAGACAGAATACCTGGCTGAGCGGACCTGCGATGGCGAAGGGAGACCGTGTTTGCTCCTCACCTTTACAAGCCCGTAGAAAGTTTTGGAAATGATTGGACGGACTTGCCGTTACTACCGGCAGTTTGCCTGCCATTTCTTTCGCTTTTTCCTCCGGAATGATCGAGAGGGTACTACCATGTGAGCCTCCTTTAAACGTGAGGTCCTTACTGTAGATAATTTTACCGGGATTCAGTTTAGCCGGTGCGATGGGACCATTGCTGGGAGGTGGAATATTAGGATCGAGGCCCGATACGCCGTATCCGGCAGGAATGGGTGGCAGGTTATCTACACCGTCGTACCAGGTGATATCCAGCGCGGGCATATTTCCTCTTTTAGGGAATTTGAATGCCAGCGTGGTAGACATGGGGTAGAAGAAATTATTATGGCCGGTGAGCTTCACCGGATCAACTTCATAGGGCAAGCCAAGATCAAGGAATTGGTGGGCCGTATCGAGGATATGTGCGCCCCAGTCGCCCAATGCGCCCATCCCAAAGTCGAACCAGCAGCGCCATTGGCCGTTTACGAAATCCTTGTTATAAGAGTGTCCTTGTGTGGCCATCTGCCAGATATTCCAGTCGAGGGTAGCTGGCGCCTGTTCTGCAGGCGGGAAAGCCGTGATATTGGGGTTCCAGCCATGCCAGCGCCGTGGAGAGTTCATATGGGCGGTAATGGCAGTTACATCTTTGATGATGCCGGCTTCTGTCCATGCTTTAAACTGGAAGTAGTTAGCTTCAGAATGCCCCTGGTTGCCCATTTGTGTCACCACTTTAGGATGCTTCCGGGCGGCCTTCATCATCAGTTCCACCTCGTTGAAGGTGCGCGCCATTGGCTTTTCTACGTATACGTGTTTGCCCAGGCCTATAGCCATCATCGTGATCGGAAAATGCGCAAAGTCGGGCACCCCGATGGATACCGCATCAATCTGGTTGCCCATTTTATCGAACATCTTGCGGAAATCCTGGAAGCGGGGTACGTTAGGGAACATTTTCATTACCTCCAGGGTATGCGGTGCGCCCATGTCTACGTCGCAGAGGGCTACAATATTCGCCAGGCCTGTCTTGTAGAGCGCCTGGGCGATTTCTCCACCCCTGTTGCCTATGCCAATGAAGGCAAGGTTTACTTTTTCATTGGGCCCGATTTTGCGGGTATAGGGCTTCGCTGCGGCCATCAGCAGGCCAGGAGTAGCGGTGGCAAGGGTGGCCAGCGCCGCCTGTTTCAGGAAGCTCCTTCTTGAGTTGTTGTAATTCATTGCGTGGTTGTTAATTGCCTCTCCAATATATAAAAAATGGTTTTGCAATCGAAAGCATTATCAAAAAAAGATCGAAAACTTTACATAAATGGTAAAATAATGGAGGAATCTGCGAGTTTGTGCTAGATAATTTGGATGACCTGTGGTGTTTTTTAATATCTGTAAACTAAGAAGGAAAAGAATATCTTTCAGCATAAACAGATGGTCCTATGAATCATCATTGGAAAATTTTTATTGCCGCAGATATCTCCTATTATTTGTTGCGAGAAAAATAATCACGGTAGGTTGTCACATTTGCACTTCACGTGGTGTCTTGATGTTTGAACAAAAAATTATGGAGGACCTTCATTATGGCATTACGTATTTCAAAAGCAGCGCTCCCTGTTGAGCTAAAGGAAAACATGATTAAGCAATTTGGCGCCATTCCTGAGCCTGTTGAGGTAGTATGGCACAACCCCAACGTGGCCACTGTTAGTCTTGAAATGGGGCGCAAGGTGGCGGAGTGGAACGCATGTGATGAGCATCTTAAATCGTTTGCACACATGGCTGTTGCAGCAATGGTCGGTTGCAGCTGGTGTCTCGACTTCGGTTACTTTCAGGCGCAGCATAAGGGTTTAGACCTGGCTAAGGCCAGCCAGGTGCCACGCTGGCGGGAGTCGGGCGTGTTTACGCCACTGGAGCGGGACGTAATGGAGTATGCAGAAGCTATGACCTCCACGCCGATAACCGTTACTGATGAGTTGTCGGCCCGTTTGCTGGAACAGCTGGGGCCTGCAGCATTAGTGGAGCTGACTGCGCTCATCGGCTTTGCTAACCTGTCGACCAGGGTCAATACGGCGCATGGCATTACATCAGAGGGATACTCTGATGCCTGCGAAATTCCATTAACCAAACGTCCCGGGAAGGCCGGCGTAGTATTGAAATGATAGAACAAGATTCCTTTATTTCCCACCGGAACCTGTTGTTCACGGTAGCGTATGAGATGCTCGGTTCGGCGACTGATGCAGAAGATGTATTGCAGGAGGCTTGGCTCCGGTGGGTCGACGTTGATCAATCGCAGGTGCATAACCCACGTGCCTACCTTATCCGGATGGTGACGCGGCAGGTGCTCAACTGGAAGCGGACGTTGTTGCGTCGCCGTGAGGAATATGTGGGGGAATGGTTGCCAGAACCATTACTGACCAACCCGGATGCAGCAGAGGTCCTGGAGCTGTCGGAGAGCATCTCGATCGCTATGTTGGTCGTGCTGGAAACACTTGGACCAACAGAACGCGCCGTATTTGTGCTCCGCGAGGTTTTCAACATGCCATACGACGAGCTCTCGGAAATAATCGGAAAGCCTGCGGCTACGGTCCGGCAGATCGCGCGAAGAGCACGTGAGCATGTTGCAGCCAGACGTCAACGGGAGCTGGTAAGCCGATCTGAGCAGCAAGTGGTGGTAGAGCGTTTCCTGGCTGCATTGCGAACCGGACAATTGCAACAGCTGATGGCTGTCCTGGCACCGGACGTTACACTGATTGCTGATGGCGGCGGATTAGTAGCTGCCGCCCGGGCTCCGGTTCACGGCGTTGGGCTGGTGGCGAATTTGCTGGTACGTCCGAATCGGGCAATTGCCGCAAGTGCATTATGGCTTAATGGTGAGCTGGGAGGCATTATCCAAAGTGAGGGCGCAATTGCCGCAGTGAGTTTCGTGGTGGAGAATGAACAGATAGTCCGGATCTACGCCATCGCAAATCCCCAAAAGCTGACAAAACTGGACAAGCCAGTTGAACTTGCCAGGTAAGGATAATGATCGATAACGTATTGAGGCCCGCCACTACGGAGGGCCTCAATACGTTATCGATCATTACATAGAAGGACTTTTCTCAGGCCAGGCAAATCCCTTTCCTCCCGGCAGGTATCTTTCTGTTTCCTGCACATAAAACGTATTCACGCCCTGGACACCAAGCCCAAAATAGTAGACGAATTTGTCTACATGTTCCTGGTATTCTCCAAACTCCCGGTACTCCCTGTGTAATGTAAGCAGCTCTTCCAGATCCTCATTGTGAATTCGCAGTGTCTCCTTGCAGGCATCCTCCAGCGAAAGACCGTACTGTCGCTGAAGCACAAAGATCACATTGAAAACCTCGGTTCCTTTCGCCAACTCTTTGGGCAACGAGTGAATATCATTTTGCCATATAATAATTCTAACCATCAGGCTTATCATTCGCCGGACGACACAGTGCTCCACGATATGATCGGGCAAAACCAGGCCTGATTCAATCTCCCCGAGAACCAGGTAAGGGTGCATCAGGACGGCATATTCGCGAATGGCTTTATATACCGCGAAAGAGGGTGGGGGTTGATGGGCTGCTTTATAAGAATGTTCGACTTCAATCCCATACCTAAAGGTCAGGTAGAAGTATTGAATGAAACGCTTCATCCATATTTCAGGCATAAATGCCCGGAATTCATCCCTGATGAGCGCCAGGTGCTGGTAAATCGCATTTTCTTCCGGCAACGGAGAGGCCCCATTCAGAATTTCCATGCAACGAATGCGCTGTCGTTGCTTTTCCTCCAGCGATAAATCTTCCAGCTGATCGTCGAGCACTACATACTGGAGCATGAACCTGTTACAAGGGATAGTTTGTTCATACGTTAAGTCGGGCCACATACATGCAGTGCAGGCGTGTAACCGCATTTTTTTGTACTTCACAATTTGTTTAGGCGTCAGAAAAGTATAGTCATTATCGATCCATGATTCCATATCCTTACCCATTTGTTCCAAATGAGGATTAACGCGGTTGGGCCATGGGTAATAGTTTAGCGGCAGATAGTCTCTTGGGTTAATTTCTCGGGGTGTCATTGAGGGCGTTTTTGCTGTTTACTGATAAAATATATCCGGATGCATTTGCGCGTCCGGGCTAAGAACGTATGCAGAAATCTCTTTCTAAATATTCTCCGTCTATCCAATGCTGCTCAGTTATTTCCTACACGGGCGCCGGCAAATGTATTTTTGAATACGGGGAAGGATGGTGGAACTGGGAAAGTATGGAAGCTATCGCCGGAGTCATATAAATCGATTGGGTTACATTGAGGGTGAAATAATAACCAGTTTGAGCATGGGAATTTACAAAAAGTTCCAAAACATTGGCATTTTTTTGAACTTTTTTATGATGTAATTACCTGGAGCGTTTCATGGAATGAAAAACTGATGATAAGGGATACCGTCTCCTGTCTGGTGAAGACATGCGACTGATAACGATTATTCCAGGCAGTTATTTAGCCTTACATCTGGGGATGATGATAGGTAAAATAGTTACAGGGACATTTTAGATCGAAATGTAAATTTAAGCCCGATAAGTCTGTGCAATAACCCCCTTCGGAAAAACCTTTACCTCGTCTAACTTCAGGTAAAGCGGTATTTTCAGCCCGGTGAAGATGGGTAATCCTGCACCCAATACGACAGGATGAATGGCCAGCTGGTACTCATCGACGAGACCTGTGGCAATAAGGTTCTGTATAAATCCTCCTCCGCCAATGGCTACGATCGGTTTTCCCGACTCGGTTTTAAGTGCCTTGATTCCTTCGGCCAGGTCGCCGTCGAAGATTCGCGCCCCGGCCCAGGAAGCGACGGCAGGCGACTGTTCCGCATTTGTGGCATGCCCTGGATCGATGCCTTTAAATCCGTTTTGGGTAAAGACGGCCTTGGGTATTTCGTTCATCGGCGCGGCAAACGGCCCGGTGGCGGTTGGCCAGTATGGCGCCAGCGTCTCAAACGTTTTCCTGCCCATGATGATCAACCCGGCTTGCCGGATTTTTTCGACACTCCAGGCGGCCGACTCTTCGTCGCCGGTTTTGAACACCCAATCTTTCCCGCCATCAGCGGCGCTTACAAAACCATCGAATGAAATCGACATTTTCACTATTAATTTTCGCATAGCTAAATGATTTGTATCACAAATGTACCGAGCTCCTTTCTCAAGTTGCGGGTGCCAAAGCGACAATCTGAAGGGGCAAATGCGACTTGATTTATTGGAAAGTGCCTGGACTACTTTTTTTATAAAGAACTGGACCATGAACGTGGTCCAGGTAAAAAGTAGTTTTGTCATTTCATTCAATATAATTGACAGCAATGGATTACAAAATTAAAAAAGCAGGTCTGGCGGACTTAAACGATGCCGCGGAATTATTCAACCTGTACCGGGTTTTCTACCGCCAGGCCGATGACTATGAAAAATGCAAGCAATTCATACGGGAAAGGCTAGACAACGAGCAGTCCAATATTTTTCTTGTTTATACAGGAGATAAAGCGGTGGGATTTGTGCAGCTGTACAAGATGTACCATTACATTAAACTGGCCAAGCAATGGTTGTTGAGCGATTTGTTTGTTCATCCCGATTACAGAGGAAAAGGGCTATCTGTTGCCCTGATAGACCATAGTAAGCAATGGTGTAACGAAACAGCCGCCTGCGGTTTGATGCTTGAAACGGAAAAAACAAATGACATCGGTAACACACTTTACCCTCGTTGTGGATTTGAATATGATGGGTTGCACAATTACTATTACTGGTGGAAATAAAATAAGGAATGGCGGACCGTTACGGTTTCGCCATTTCCGAAATAAAATTTGTATGATTGGAGTTTAATATCGTTATATTTAACATTGTATTCACAAACCGATGTTACTTTTGGCGGCTCATGACTGCTAATCATACAGATGATTTACAACTACTTGCCCGCATAAAAGTGGGTGAATCGCGGGCATTTGATTTGTTGTTCGTGAAGTATTATCCCAACTTATTGCACTTTAGCAGGTCACTATTGCCTTATCCGAGTGATGAGGCAGAAGATGTTGTGTTAGAAGTATTCCACCAGTTCTGGCGAAACAGGGATACCATCAACATACATACTTCACTCTCCGCTTTCCTATACGTTTCCGTTAAAAACCGCATTTACGATTACCGCCGTAAATTAAAGCTCAATACCCCCCTGGAGGATATTCACGGCGACACGATGGCTAGCCAGGAGGGGCCGGATCATACATTAAATTATAAAGAAGTCGCAGAAAATATCGAAAAGCTCATACGGCTGCTCCCTGAACGGATGCAGTTGATCTTCCGGATGAACAGGGAAGATGAACTCAGCTACCAGGAAATTGCAGACCTTTTGGAGATCTCTATTAACTCTGTCAAAACCCAGATGTACCGCGCCATCAAATTCCTAAAAGAAACCTACCGGTTCGACAGCTCTGTTGTCTAAAATATTTTTTTTTCGTTGTCATGATTTGTAATTGTTCTTACGTCTTATAGTAAAAGGACGTATAAATTGAGAGAACAAGAACTTTACCTGTTGGTCACCAGGCACCTGTCGGGGCAAACCAGCGACGCGGAAAATGCCTGGCTGATGGACTGGATAGCTGCAGATAAGCGTAACCAACAAGACTTCGACGAAATAAGAAGAGTGTGGCAGGAGCATCAGCGAGCTACCGATGAACAGGTGGGGCAGGCACTATCTGTTTTGCGGGCGAGGATTGCAGCCGATGAACAACGGCCGGCGCCGGTAAAATCCAAACGGGTACAGCTATACTGGTTTGCGGCAGCAGCCGGCATATTGGGTATGGTGCTGACTACCTGGTATCTCTTTACACCTAAGCCCACCCATCATTTGCTTTCTTTAAAAGTTATTACACGCCCAGGAGAGAAAAAGACCATTGTGCTGGAAGACAGCACCAGGGTAATATTAGGGCCCGAAAGTGAACTGTCTTATCCAGCGGCTTTTGATAAAAATAACAGAACGGTATCGGTAAAAGGGCAGGCCTATTTTGAGGTAAGCCAGGCGCCTCATCAGCCCTTTGTCGTAGCAACTTCCCTGTTGTCGGTACAGGTATTGGGTACCCGCTTCAATGTACAGGCAGATCCGAAAGCACCTACCAACACGGTAGCTCTACTGGAAGGCGCAGTTAAAGTAAAACTGACAGGAGAAGAAACTTACCTGCTCAAGCCGGGACAGGAAATCTCCGTGAATCGTCATACCAACCAAATAGCATTAAATCCCCTTGATTCCACGTCGGTATTGGGATGGCAGCAGAATGTGCTGATATTTAAGAATGAAGAATTTGGCAGCGCAGCTGCAAGGATAGAAAAAATGTACGGTGTAAAGATTGTCTTTAATAATGGCGACGCAGCAACTACCCATCTTTATGCGCAATTTAAAAATGAACCGCTGGATGCTGTAATGGCGGCTATCTGTACCTCCGGTGTGCTGACCTACCACCAACAGGGCGACACTATTTATGTGAATATGAAGAAAGGAACTAAATAAAAAGCCGGTATCTACGAAATGCCGGTTACCGCTATCAAATTGTTGGAATGTACTTGTATCTGGCGCAGGCCAGTTGAATTTGACTACCACCTAAACAACTAAAACTATTGCAACATGAAGACTATGTAAGCTGTTACCAGGGTATGAATTAAAAAGAAACCGGCATCTACGAAATGCCGGTCGGATCGCTATTAAATTGTTGGAATCTAATTAACGAATTTGCTAATTTATGAAAAAAAAGAGTTATCCTGTATCTCTGATTTTACGTCTTTGCAGACTTTTAACAGTTATTGCACTTTTTTTGTGTTCCCGGCAAGCTTGGGCGGCACACCGGGTTGGAAATCTACAGGACCTGTCAAAGGTAAAATGCTCGCTGGCTGCGGTGAATATGCCACTCAGCGATGTATTTGATATACTGCAAAAACAAACCGAATTTAATTTTATCTGTGTAGACAATACCAGGCTGCTAACAAAAAAAGTAAACCTGGTGAAGCGCGATAAAAGCCTCGCCGTCATCCTCGATGAAATTGGCCAGGAGTTAAGCTTCTCCTATCGCCTTTCCGGTCATCAAATTATCATTGAATCTTTACGCGCACAAGCCGCAGCGGCCCCAGTACCTGCACCCCGCCTGATAAAAGGGCATGTAACGGATGCAAAGAAGGTAGGCCTTCCCGGCGTATCGGTGCTTGTTAAAGGTACACATACAGGTACGATCACCAGCCAGGAAGGCGACTTTTCCATCAAAGCCAGTACGGGCGATGTGCTCATTTTCAGCTTTATAGGCTTCCTGGTAAAGGAAGTACCCGTAGGTGATGGCGATAAGTATGATGTACAATTGGAAGAAAACTCCAAAGGCTTATCAGAAGTGGTAGTAACAGCTTTGGGTGTAAAGAAGGAAAAAACAAAGCTTGGCTACGCTGTACAGGAAGTACAGGGCGAAAGCCTGGTGAAAGCACGGGAACCCAACCTCGTAAACTCCCTTACCGGTAGGGTAGCAGGCTTAAATATCAAAAACTCTACTGACTTATTTCAGGACCCGGGCATATCCTTACGCGGCCGTAAACCCTTAATCGTGATCGATGGGGTGCCCGACCAAACAGCCGATTTCTATAAAGTAAATGCCGACGATGTAGAAAGCATGACCGTCCTGAAAGGCGCCAGTGCATCTGCATTGTATGGATCTATTGGCCAAAACGGGGCCATTATGATTACCACCAAACGCGGTAAAGGCAAAACATTAAGCGTAGAGATCAATTCCTCCACACAACTACAACCCAGCTTTATACGTATACCTAATGTACAAACCGTTTACGGCGCAGGATTTAAAGGGAAATATACGTATGTGGACGGATCCGGTGGCGGACCTGAAGGTTCGGGTTGGATCTGGGGACCCAAACTTGATCAACGGGACCCCAGCACACCAAGCGGATATTTCGAAACGCCACAATTCAATAGTCCTATTGATACCGCCACCGGCAAACGTATTCCCTTGCCATTTATCTCCCGTGGTAAAAATAACGTGAAGGACTTCTTCAACACCGGCGTGGTAGCCAGCAACACCATTAGCATCATGCAAAGCTCCGATAAAGGATCCTTCCGGGCCTCAGCTTCACACATCTATCAAAAAGGTATTGTACCTAATACCGGTTTGAACAACAGTTCATTTACAGTAGCCGGTAACTACAAATTATCAGATGCGTTAACCATGGATGCGCGACTGACCTATAATAAGCAGTATACCGACAATTTCCCTGAAACCGGCTATGGCCCTACCAACTACCTCTATAATCTCGTATTATGGACGGGCGCCGACGTAAGTGTAAAGGACCTGCGTAACTATTGGGTGCCAGGCAAAGAAGGCATTCAGCAACGTAACTACAACAACTCTTACTACAATAATCCCTATTTCCAGGCATATGAATACCTGCGTGGATACAATAAGGATAATACTTTCGGCTCCCTGAACCTCTCGTATAAGATCAGCCCTGAGTTTTCAGTACAGTTCAGGAATGGTATCAATACGTATGGTCTTAACCGTACCTATAAGGAGCCTAAGAGCTATATCGGCTATGGCAATAAGTCGAGGGGCCAGTTTACAGTAGCAACACAAAACTATTTCGACATTGCGTCTGACCTCATTGGCGACTATAATCATACTTTTTCCAGCAAGTTCAAGATCCACGCGCAACTTGGCGGATCGAACTATTATCGCAACTACAAGTGGGGAGATGCCAACACAGATGGTTTAACGGTTCCGGGTTTCTATAGTTTAAGTAACTCTGCTAACCCGGTACAGGCAGAGAATTTTGTGGAAGAGAGAAGAACCAGCAGTGCATATGGCGTGATCGACCTTGAATTCCTAAACGCCCTCTATCTTTCTGCTACCGGAAGAAATGATATTATCTCCACTTTGCCAACAGAAAACAACAGCTTTTTCTATCCATCTGTCAGCGCCGCTGTAGTCATTTCTCAACTCACTAAGTTGCCATCATGGGTTACTTTTCTGAAGGTGAGAAGTTCCTGGTCGAGGGTGTCCAGCGCTACGCTGAACGATAATAGCTATACCTATAGCTACCTGCCTTCTTTCAATAAAGGAACTATCTGGAATAACGTGCCCTCTTTGACTTACGGAAACGCCTTGCTGAACAAAAAGTTGATTCCGCAAACCTCAGACAGCTGGGAAGCCGGCGTGGATGCGAAGTTTTTTAACAGCCGGATTGGCATAGAAGCTACCTACTACCAAACCCGCGATTATAATAACATCGTTTCTGTGCCGACGTCCATTTCCAGTGGTTACAATAGCCTGCTCGCTAATGGTAACGTATACCAACGCAAAGGCATAGAACTGGCGTTGACAAGTTCTCCAATACGGGGTAAAGTATTCAACTGGGATGTAGCGGTTAACTTCAGCAAATATCGCCGTTATCTGAAAGAGATCTACGGCAATGCGGAAACCCTGAACTTCCTGCGTGTAGGTGACCGCACCGATAAGATTTTTGCAGATGTATATCAGAAAGATCCGCAGGGTAACATCATCTACGGCAGCAATGGTTTTCCTTTGGATGATGCCTTCTCCCGTTTTATTGGTTATAATGATCCTGATTGGACTTATGGTATGGAAAACAGTTTTACCTATAAGCAGTTCACCTTTAAATTCCTGGTAGATGGCCGTATCGGAGGGATGATGTATTCTACTACCAACCAGAAAATGTGGTGGGGCGGTACTCATCCGGGCACAGTAAATCATTTCCGTGATGAGGCGAATGAAGGTAAATCTACCTATGTAGGTAATGGGGTAGTGGTAACAGGTGGTGAGGCCACTTATGACAGCTATGGCAACATCGTAAAGGATACCCGTACGTTTGCGCCTAATACCAAGGCGGTGAACTATATCGACTATATGACCAACACCAGCAATGGCGCCAACAATAACTACAACTATTTTTCACAGACTTTCCTGAAGCTCCGGGAGGTAACGCTAACCTATCAGTTCCCATCGTCGTGGCTGCAAAGGTCATTTATCAAAGGTGCGACCGTATCCTTTGTGGGCCGCAACCTGTTGCTGTTCTCAAAAATGCCAAATGTAGACCCGGATCCAGCTGCGGATAATCTGCAGACGCCATCTACACGCTCTATGGGTATCAATTTTAATGTTAAGTTTTAATGCGCTGGTTTATGAAAAAAATCGTCTTTATATTATTAAGTATCCTTGTCATACAGGCGGGATGTAAAAAGTTCAGTGAATTCCAGACAGACCCTAACAAGTCTACTATCGCTACGCCCGACCTGTTATTGAATGCGATCATACAGAATGCTTTTCAGTCTACCACCATCAGTGCTGCACTGGCCTGTCGCCAGATGGTATACACGGATGCGTCCAACGTCAACCAGTATTATGGCTGGAATAGAGCTGGCTTTGACACCTATGGCAGCTTGCGTCAGGTGCTGAAAATGGAACAGGCGGCTACTGCACAAGGCAAACCTGAATACCAGCCACTGGCCAAATTTTTCCGCGCCTGGTATTTCCTGCAGCTCACGCAAACCTTTGGCGATGTGCCTTATTCCAGTGCACTGAAAGGAGATGATGGGATAGGCGCTCCTGCCTACGACAAGCAGGAAGATATTTATCTCAACATCCTGAATGATCTGAATGCAGCCAATAGCCTCATTGCTGCAAGTACTACGGCTGTGCAGGGTGATATTCTCTATAACGGCAACATGCAGCAATGGAAACGGGCCATCAATGCGCTGTCACTGCGCGTGTTGATGAGTTTATCACTGAAGGAGGGCAAGTCTAAGATTGAAGTGAAAAAGCGTTTCGCAGATATCGTTAACAACCCGGCAACTTATCCGCTGCCAGCGGGCAACGATGATAACGTAGCGCTGAAATTCTACGACCTGCAGGGGAACCGGTATCCGTACTTTAATAATAACGACTTACAGACGGCAGATTACATGGAGGAGAGCTTTGTTAATCTTCTGAAAGGACTCAAAGATGCACGGCTGTTCAGCTTTGCAGATAAGGCCCCCAAATTTGCCGCTTTACCGGCCACTGATTTCAATGCCTATGGTGGTGCAAAAGCGAGCGCACCAGTGAATGAAAATAACGCGCGCACCGTTGCGGGCGAGGTGTCTAAAATCAATCCACGGTTTTATAATAACCCGGTAAACGAACAAAGCATTGCCCTGGGATATCCGGAGTTGCAGTTCATCCTTGCTGAAGGGGTGCTGAGGGGTTGGATTAGCGGTACGGCCAGCGACTACTATGAAAAAGGGATCCGCGCATCTATGGCTTTTTACAAGATTGACCAGGCAGCTATTGATAGTTACGTAGCACAAACTGCCGTGAAGCTATCCCCGACCGATGGCTTACGCCAGGTGATTACGCAGAAATACATTGCTGCATTCTTTAACAGCGGCTGGCAGCCATTCTACGAACAACGCAGAACAGGCTTTCCTGTATTTGATGTTTCCGGCGCAGGGATGCTTAATAACAATAAAATACCTAAAAGATGGATGTACCCGGAGAGCGAGTTGCAGCTGAATAAAGACCATGTACAGGCAGCTGTTGCCAGCCAGTATCCGGAAGGTGACAACATCAATGGCGTGATGTGGCTGATTAAACCGTAGAAATTTTATAAAGTATAAATAGGCTACGCTGCATCCATACCGGTGCGGCGTAGCTTTTAAAACAGATTGCAATGAATAAATGGACAAAATCATTAGCGATTGTATTCCTGGCTTTTCAGTCTGGTGTACATGCACAAAGTGTTAGAAAGACAGTCTTTGTAATTGCAGATGGTATCCCTGCAGATGTGATAGAACGTTTGGAGCTTCCCAACATGAAAAGAATTATCAACGACGGTACCTATACCCGGATGCATGTGGGCGGTGATAAAAATTCGTACAATGAAACGCCTACTATTTCTGCGGTTGGTTACAACAGCCTGCTGACCGGCACCTGGGTGAACAAACATAATGTACCTGATAACGATATTACGGCGCCGAATTACAACTATCAGAACATATTCCGCCTGTTTAAAGCGCAGTATCCCGGTAAAAAGACGGCGATATTTTCCAGCTGGCAGGACAACCGCACTAAGTTGATCGGCCATGAACTACCTGCAGCAGGCAACGTAAAGATGGATTATTATTTTGATGGCTATGAGCTGGATACAATCCACTATCAGCATGATAAAGCACATCAGTTCATGCACCGTATCGATGAAAAAGTAGTAGACGAGGCGACGGCCACCATCAGGAAAAATGCACCGGATTTGTCATGGGTGTACCTGGAATACACGGATGATATGGGACATATGCATGGCGATAGTCCTGAGTTTGAAGCCGCTGTTAAAATGTTGGACGTACAGATGGGCAAACTGTATGATGCCATTCAATATCGTAAGCAACAGTTTA
The DNA here is from genome assembly GCF_012726295.1 of Chitinophaga sp. Ak27. Classification (GTDB taxonomy): domain Bacteria; phylum Bacteroidota; class Bacteroidia; order Chitinophagales; family Chitinophagaceae; genus Chitinophaga. Next base: position 115,205 of record NZ_JABAOB010000002.1, read on the forward strand.
AGGAAGACTGGCTGTTGGTGATCACTACCGATCATGGCAGGGATGAGAAGACAGGTAAGGGGCATGGGGGACAGTCGTTGCGTCAACGAACCACCTGGATGGTTACCAATTACAAGCCATTGAATGCTTATGCTACCCGTTACCGGCCGGCTATCGTAGATATCATGCCTACGATCAATCGTTATATGAATATTAAGGTGCCACAAGATGTGCAGCGGGAGATCGACGGTACGCCGCTCATTGGCAAGGTATCTATCTCCCAGGCGCTGGTGAACAGCGTGCAGGGACATCTTGATATTACCTGGAAGGCGTTGGAGCCCGCAGGGAAGGTAAAAATTTGGCTGGCTACCACCAATGATTTTAAAGCAGGTAAGGCAGATCAATATCACCTGGTGGGCGAAGTGCCGGTAAAAAGTCAGCACGCCTGGATAGATGTTAAGGATTACCCTTCAGATTATTATAAGATAGTGCTGGAAGCCCCGGAAAACACCTTGAATCAGTGGATAACAAAAGAGATTAAAAAATAAAACCTTAATTCGGGGCGCAGTGCGTCCCGAATCCTCAGTTCATATCAAATGACTTCCGGAATTCCAGCGGGGTAAGGGAGGTCTTACTTTTGAATAGCTTACTAAATGACTGGGTATGCTCAAAACCCAAATTATAAGCTATCTCGCTGACACTAAGGTCAGTGATGGACAACTGCTCCTTGGCTACTTCTATCAATTTATCATGGATAAACTGCTGCGCTGTTTGCCCTGTTAAGGCTTTAAGCATGGTGCTTAAATATTTTGGTGACAGGTGTAGCTTTTCCGCGAAGTATTGTACAGTAGGCAGGCCTTTTGTACTGGCAATATCATCATTGAAGTAAGCAACAAATAATGATTCCAGTTGTTCCAGCATCTGGTGGCCGGCACGCTTCCTGGTAATAAATTGGCGATTGTAATAACGCTCAGCGTATTTAAGCAATGTTTCGATCTGGGAAATAATAATTCCTTGGCTGAATTTATCGATGTTGGTATGATACTCCCGCCTGATATTATTGATGATATCCATCATGGTATCTTCTTCCTTTTTGGATACAAACAGCGCCTCGTGGATGGTGTAGCTGAAATATTCATACTGCTTTATTTCTTTAGCTAAAGACGTATTCCAAAGAAAATCAGGGTGGATAAGCAACATCCAGCCGGACCTGTCGACGGGTGAGCCCGTGGTGGATTCTATGCGGAAAACCTGTCCCGGAGCGATAAAGAACATAACGCCTTCATCAAAGTCATAGGTTTGTTGACCATACATTACTTTACCGCCTATATTTTTTTTAAGTGATATTAAATAGAAGTCAAGCGTCCAGCTGCAGTCGAAGTAGGCTGGCTGCATCTGTACATCCGCATAATCTACCACGCTGATTAAGGGGTGTTCCGGCGGAGGAAGGTTCCGGGTCTGATGAAACTCCTTAATGGTCTTTAACTTTTGAATTTTCCCCATGCGTTTAAATTTTCGGTAAGGTGATTAGGCAATGAATCCTTCATCTTACGGTATCCTTTATCCGAAGTTAAAAAATACTTTTAATAGCACTGCTGCGTGGCTAACGCCATTTCCTTTTGCCGGCGCCAGCTGCCAGAGAGCCGGCGCCGGGCAGAAGATATAAGGGAATTATTGCTTGTTATATGCGGCTGCAAAATCTTTGACGAAGTCGTTCAGTTTTACCTGACCCAACAGGGGTTTGTGTTGGTGGTAGTCTTCGTAGAGTTGACCGCTACCCTGACTTTCCTGTAGTTCAACAAAGCCTTTAGCTACCTGCTCATTAAAGCCAATGCTTAGCCAGCCATCCAACAGTTGCTGACTTGGAATAACGCGCCACTGGAGGTCAGGTTGGCCGATGGCTTCGCCTAATGCCCTGGCTATTTCATTGGGCGACACCTCATCGCTGGCCACGTAGCGTATTGTTTTACCCTCAAATGGTTTGTCTACTTCTTCGGCAATAACAGCAGCAATATCTTTCGGCGACACCCATGGTTCTTTAACATCACCGCCATAGTTGGAAATGATGGCGCCCTGCGACTTAATCGTATGAATGTGCGAAAACAGGTTGATGTAGAAGCTGACCGGGCGAATAAATTTAATAGATACGTCGGCCGGCAGTTCCCTGAGAATGGATTCTACCTCGTGATGGAAACGGATAATACCTGTGCCCTTATCCGTATGTGCACCGATACTGCTGAGATGTATCACTTTTTTTACGCCGGAGCGTTCTACAGCTTCTTTATAATTTTCACCTATTTGGGCAATGCCGCCAATAAAGTCGACCGATGTATCGAACATATCACCAACGGCTTCCATTGTTTCCATCAGGTAAACAATATCTGCGCCTTTGAAGGTGTCCGTCAGGAAATCCACCTCCTGTAACTTGCCTATGGCTGCTTTCGCGCCAATGAGCTCAATATCTTCCCGACGGGTTGCGTTGCTGCTGATAACAGTAACGGTATGACCGTTATTAACCAATGCCGCTGTAAGTGGCTTTCCAATGTTTCCAAGCGAGCCTGTGAGTACAATATTCATGACCGTGTTTTTTTGTTGACTCAAAAGTCCGAACAATGAATAAAACGCATGTAGCCAAAAGTCGCAACGTTGTAGCCAAAAGTCGACAATGGATATTTTTAATTAAACGTCTGACGGAATGCCAAAGGAGAGAGATTAGTTTTGGCTTTGAATAGTTTACTAAAGGATTGCGGGTGTTCAAAGCCCAGGTGATACGCAATTTCCGCCACAGACAACGACGTGGAACTCAGCAGGTCTTTTGATTGTTCAATGACCTTGTCCTGGATGTATTGTTGTGTATTTAGTCCTGTTAGCGACCGCAGTATATCACTTAAATAGCGTTGCGATAGTTTTAATTGGGAACTGATATAGTGTACAGAGGGCAAACCGTTTTGTAATCCCTTATCTTTTTGAAAGTAGTCGTTCAATAATTTATCCAGGGTGGCCATTACCTCGTGATTGATGGTTTTTCGGGTAATAAACTGACGATTGTAAAAACGGTTGCTGTAATTCAGTAGTAATTCGATATGTGAAACCAGGATATCCTGGCTAAATGGGTCTATATGATGCTTTAGTTCATTGCCGATGGTGTGGAACAAATGCGTAATAATCTCTTTTTCACTGGCCGACAAAAACAGTGCTTCAGCCACATCATAGGAAAAAAAGCCGTATTGATGAATAGCCGTACCTAACGGATAATTTCGTATAAAATCCGGATGAAAGTATAATACATATCCTTCATAGCTATCAATATCCGGAGAAGAAATAACGACCTGCTTTGGTTTTAGAAAAGCGAGGCCGCCTTCTTCAAAGTCATAATAGCCTTGTCCATATTTCACTTGTCCTTTAAAACTGTTTTTGAAGGAAATTTTATAAAAATCCAGGCTGATTTTTATGCCCTTTTCGAATGTGTTTGATGGAACATTGTTGTAGTCAATTAATGCGATCAAGGGATGCAGCATAGCCGCCAGGCCCAGTTGTCGCGTTAATTGCGAAATACTGCTAAAATGTTGGATGTCGCTATTTGACTTCATTGGCTTATTACTATACTAAAATAATCAATTTTGCGCGGCGGGGCGAATAACAATATCACCTATTTCTACTTCTTTAGGTTGGCTCATGGCATAGATAACGGCGCTGGCAATGACTTCCGGGTTAATTCCCAGCTTTTCCATATTTTCTAAGCCTGCATTCCTTATGGCTTCATCCTTCAGGCGGTCGATAAAATTTGTTTTAACGTACCCGGGGGAAATGCCGGTAATACGTATAGTGCCGTCTGATTCCTGCCTGAATGCTTCTGTAATCGTACGAACCGCATTTTTGGTGCCTGCATATACTCCTTGCATAGGAACAATCTTGATGCCGGCAGTGGAGATAATGTTTATAATATGCCCCGACTGCTGTTGCTTGAAAACGGGGATGGCGGCGGCCATTCCATAAAGTACTCCTTTCAGGTTGATGTCTATCATTTCTTCCCAGCTTTCGACATCCAGGTGATCTATGCGGTTAATTTCGCTTACACCGGCATTGTTGATGATAACATCCAATCGTCCATAATTTTTAATAGCAAGGTTCACCAAATGAACTAAGTCGGCCTTGTGCCTGACATCAATGGTTACACTGGTGGCCGTTCCACCATTAGTTTTGATAAGATCAACGATTGCGGCTAGCTGCGCCGGCCGGCGTGCGCCTAAAACTACTATGGCGCCGTTTGCAGACAGCGCCATAGCGGTGGCTTTGCCGATGCCACTACTGGCTCCGGTGATGGCAACAACTTTCCCTTTGATTGAATTTTGCATATGACATAGTTTAAAGTTAATGCAAAACTCATCTTTCTGCTGCCGCAAAAAGTAACCGGGTTGGTAATTGTCGTAGCCGGATGTGGCTTTTTCTCTTTTCTCTTTTCCCTTTTATACTATCAATCCTGGTAAACAAGCTGAAAGGATGCCGGAGAATATTTGCCCAGTTGAAAAGCGAATGCTCCGTTCTTCACCGCAATGGCCGGTCCTGTTTTATTACCACGCAAATCAATTGGTATTACTGATTTAATAGTTTTTTGATCATTAAATGTCACTTTGCAGTTTCCGGAAATGCCGGCTTGTTCCCATACCCGTAAAATGCGGCCGTTCCCATCCGGGTTTTCGCCAAAAGCGGTGACCAGCACGCCGCTGCGGGACACAACGATACCGCTTCGTTTTGCCGGTAGTTTTCCAGCTTCCCCGTTGGCGACGGCAGTGAGCAGCGGCAGGCGGGTTTCCCAGGCATGTTGTACGAGGTTGGGAACTGTTGCGGTACCTTTATCAACCGGCCAGATACGCACAGTTTCGCTCCAGGAGCCGTCTTGCCATAAGCGGAAGTTAGTGTTCCACATGTTGTTGTAGAGATTGACAAATACAGCGGGTGTTTTTGGGATATAATCCATGTCCCATTTCCATAAGCCGGGTTGTCCCGGGCTGATTAATGGTGCATCTGCCGAAGCTAATGCCATCCCGGACTTGTCGGGTTGTGTAACGGCTACGCCGGAATTTACGGCCATCAGGTAGCGGTTGCAGCCTGGTACAATGTCTGTTGCGGGGTTGATGGGGCCTCCGGGGCGACCAATGGTAAAGGTGGGTTGCTGTACGTTGAACGGAAAACACAGCCATCCTCCTTCGGGTTGTTTATCGGGTGTTTTATCAGTCACGGCCCATGCTACATCTACATAGGCTGCATTTCGTGGGAACGTATACGTGAGGGTATAATGTTGTGCGTAGCCACCTGTCTCAACCGCTGTGAGCGTAACAATATCTACGACGTTGGTGCGGGCAACATCAATTTTCCAGGCGTTAGGTGTAAACGCGAGGTAGGGAGTATTGAGCATGCCGGGTTTACCCAGATCGTTTAGTCCCCAACCATCTTTTACGCGGCTATAGGCATTGAACCATTTATTTACTTCATTGGTGCTGAAACGTTCGTGTAAAAACTGGCCGAGTACATATGCGGAGGATTGGTCTACCAATTCGCGGCCGGTTGACTTTTCCAGGAGAGACGAGATACCGCCTTTGGTCAGGTCGAACGTTACATCGAAATAGGGCGTACTAAGTGCGGGTTGTTCGCTGTGGGTAACGTTTGATGCCTTGAGCTCATCGGGTGAACAGGTAACGTAGCCGGAGGCGGGAATATCCCGCAGGTAGCAGTATTGGCCTTTATTCCAGGGATCTTCTATCATACCCGATCTTTTCCATGGAAGCGGATTGTATACCACTACGCGTTTTCCTTCTTTATTGATCGCAGCTGCGAGCTGGTCCAGGCATTGCAACAATGCGGGGCTTACGATATCATTTGTATTGCGGATGTATTGGCGTTTTTCATCGTAAGAATGAAGCCATTTTCTTTTGCTGCCGATGGAAGTATTATGCGCATCGCTGTTTTTCAGGCTGGCGTAATTCCCGTTTTCGGGGATGGGCTCTGCGGCGGCTTCGTTCATCCATTTTTTCCAGTCGTCGCCATAGCTGTAACGGGGGCCGTATTCGGCGTTCATACCCCAGGTATGTTCCCCGTAAAGGAGGCTTTGTTCATAAGCTTTTGCCAGTTTTCCTGCAACAGATGCTGTTGGTATTCCCCAGCTGTTCATTTGGGTGTTCAGGGCGTCGAGGGCCGATTCGAGGGGACGGATGTTCCGGGCAATTTTAGTTTCCTCTGGATTTGATTGTATACCATGTATCCAGGTGTCAGGACAATCGCCTTTTACCGTGGGTAAGTTTGGATGCTCTGCCAGTACTGCTTTGGTGAAGTCGTCCAGGGTGCCGAAGTGTATCTTAACACCGGGCATTTCCTTTGCAGCGAATGCCAGGAGCTTATCTATTTCCTGGGAGGAGGGTGGACCATGGTTATCGCCCGTCATTTGCATCGCGAGGTAATTTTTGCAAGGCCAGTTTTCGGTGGGCCTGATGTCAGATCCATAGAGCGGGGTGTAGTTGCATAATATTTTTGATCCATCCGGGCCTTCCCACCAGAACAGCTCCGGGAACCGCGGATATTGACTGGCGGGGTTACAGCCCAGTTGCAGGAACTTAATTCCGGCATGATGCAATAGGGTGGGCATAATCCAGGAGTGGCTGGGTACATCCGTCATCTTGGCGCTGATGGTCATAGGGAGCCCATATTCACGGCTGATTGCGGAGGTATAGCCCAGGCCCCGTACCAGGTCTTCATAGTCCAGGGATTCTGTATGCGTGGTAAACGGAATGCCATGTGCTACCAGGGCGCCGGTTTTGATGGCCTTTTCAATTCTTGCCTTTCGTTCCGGTGATTGCCGGGGACCGAGTATCTGGGCCTGCAGCGGCCAGCCTGAAACTGTCCACGCAAAATGCTTTTCGGGCGGAAGTGTGGCGCTTTTCTCGATGACGGCCAGGGCGTTGTCCATCATTTCTTCCCGGTACCGTTTGAATACGTTTTCCGGTAAGTCAGTGAAGCCCAGGTCGAAGTGTGTTTTAAACACGACCCATATGTCAGTGACTTTAGGGTTGATGCGCGACCTTTTCTGTTCCTGCGCAGAGGCTGTGGATATGGATATTGCAGCCAGTAGTAATAAGACTTGTATGCTTTTCACTATCGTAATTTTTAAATGCTGATATTGGTTGTTTGCCTATAAATGGCTTAACATCATTTCATCTTCATAACACAGCTAAACTGGATTCTGTTTCAAATGTATGTACATATATACATAATGTCAACCTTTTTTTAACTTTTTGGATGAGCGGTTCATAAGCAAAATAACTGATTATACATTTCATATAAGTGTAGAAACAAATTGTAAGAGTCCGGTTTTTTCTATATTTAAACAGCAAAGTTATCCAGGCTGATCATTAGGTACCATCAACGTCATAATGGCTTTGTCGGAAATTTTTCTGTCCCCGGGCTCTGCGCAGGTCAATATTTCTTTTTACCTGGGGCTGAAGAATGATTTTAAGGAATTATTTGGGAAATGATCAGATTCTTAATATGTTTGTACATATGAACATGCTGCCTTGTGCGGCGATTATATAGCATTTAACCGGTGGGAAATAGATGGAACCCAAAAGTAGAAGCATAGGGATGGACGTGGGAGGCAGCCATATATCGGCAGCCCTGATAGAAGGAACAAGCGGACTGCCCGTTCTGAAAACAAGGACAGGACTCGATTCTCACGACAGCGCTCATAATATCATTGCTGCCCTGGGGAATGGTATAAAAGAATTGTTGGCAGGGAAAAACGACATAGCAGCTATAGGCATTGCTTTCCCCGGCCCTTTTGATTATGAGAAAGGTGTTTGCGCGATCGCTAATGTAGGAGGGAAGTTTGAAAAAACATTCGGTCTGCATATAGCGCAGGCAATAAAAGATTATACCGGTCTTTATAATACCCGGTTCCAGTTCTTCAATGATGCGCACTGCTTTGCTGCCGGCGCCAGGCGGCTATACGGCCTTACTGGGAAGCGGACTGTTTTCATTACACTGGGTACAGGATTCGGGTCTGCTTTTATGCTGGATGGATCATTATTACAGGTGCATCCGGACATTCCCGCTTCCGGCGCTTTCTATGACCAGGATTTTTGCGACGCGAAGGCAGACGATTATTTTTCTACCCGGTGGCTATTAAATACCTATGCACAAACCACCGGCGTCACTATTTTTTCCGTAAAGGATTTAGTAGAGAGCGGAACAGCCGATGCACAGGCTGTGATGAGCCGCTATGGAGAAAATATGGGATCTTTTCTATTACCCTGGTTGCAGCGATTTAATTGTGATGAATTGGTAATCGGCGGCAATATTACCAAAGCCTTTTCTTCATTCGGCCCTTCTTTAAAAGAAGCATTGGGACACGAGGCTGATACCATAAATATTATACTGTGCAACAACACGGAAGACTGCATTATAACTGGCGCAGCCGTTATGGCGGGCAACGAAAAACTTTCAAACAGCGATAAGACAATGAGAAAAACGTCACAGGGATTATTACCCGTAACGGCATCAACAGACGATTCAGGAGTTTATAATATCTATCCTTCCTTTTCTTCCGGTGAAAAAGTATACAGGGGATTTGCTTCATTGGCAACAGCCATACGCAACGAAAAAGTGATCATCATAGATGGCTACGGCGGTGTACTGTGGGAGCATTTCAGGGAACAATTGCAGGGAGCATTGAGCACTGAAAATAAAAAAATATATTGGTACGATATCAGCACCTGCCAGAAGCCGGCAGCAGCAATAGATGAGATGATTGCGGGCAGTCTCAATGGAGATGACCCTGTGTTCGGAAAAAGATACACCGGTGACCTGCTGGATTTCTTTGACGAAAAGAAATTGAAGTTGATCAATCCAGATCCGGCAGCCGATATTTGCATTATTTATGGAACAGGCGCCGCACTGGCTGGTATAAAAGGAAAGCTGCTATACGCCGATGTGCCCAAAAATGAAATCCAGTATCGCATGCGGGCGGGCAGCATTACCAACCTGGGCGCCAGCGAAGCAGGCGAGCCTACGCAGATGTATAAACGCTTTTATTTTGTTGACTGGCCGGTATTAAGCAAGCATAAAGCAAAACTTCTTCCCCGGGTTGATTACATTATCGATGAGCAGCGTATCAATGAAATTACCTGGATGAAAGGCGACGCCTTCCGCAATGCGATCGGCCGGATGCTGGAACAACCTTTCCGGGCAAGGCCCTGGTTTGAAGCCGGCGTATGGGGAGGCGACTGGATGAAACAGCATATACCGCAACTCAACCAGCATGAAGTGAATTATGCCTGGTCTTTCGAGTTGATTACACCTGAAAATGGTATTGTATTAGAAGGAGAGAACAATTTACTTGAAGTATCTTTTGACTACCTGCTATATGCAGATAATACCAAACTATTGGGTAAAGCCGCGAAAAGGTTTGGAACCGAATTCCCTATCCGTTTTGACTTTCTCGATACCTTCGATGGCGGCAATCTTTCTATTCAGTGCCACCCCAGGCCAGCATATGCGAAAGAACATTTCGGCGAGAACTTTACGCAGGACGAAACCTATTATATCCTCGATTGTAACGACGACGCGGTCGTTTACCTGGGCTTCCAGGATGACATAAACCCGGAAACGTTTGAAAGGGCATTGGTAGACGCACAGGAGACAGGTGTTGAGATGGACGCAGAGAAATATGTACAAAAGTTCCCCGCGCATAAGCATGATTTGTTCCTGATTCCCAATGGCACCATACATGCTTCCGGTAAAAATAATATGGTGTTGGAGATCAGCAGTACGCCTTATATTTTTACTTTTAAACAGTATGATTGGCAACGCCTGGGGCTCAATGGGCAACCCCGTCCGATTAATATTGAACACGCGATGAACAACCTTTACTTCGACCGGAAAGGGGACTATGTAGCCAGCAAATTAATATCGCATCCGGTAGTAGAAGCTGAGTGGGAGGGTGGCCGGAAAATACAGCTGCCTACGCACGAAGAGCATTTTTACTGTGTTTACCGGTATGAATTTACCGGCAGCATCAGCATTCCCACCAACAATCAATGTCATATCTGTATGCTGGTGGAAGGAGAAAGCATTTCGGTAGACAGTCATGGTCATTCAGCTGACTATCACTACGCGGAAACGTTTGTAGTGCCGGCAGCCGCGGGTAATTACCAGGTAACTAACCGGGGCAATGGAAAGGCATTTGTAGTAGTGGCCCATGTAAAAGACGATCATTGCTGAGACAGGCTTAAAAAATATAATCATCATCCGACAACCAAAATTTATGATGCAGGCAAGAACTAGCCGGTTTATTGTATTCATTACGCTCATTGCAGCGTTGGGAGGTTTTCTTTTTGGCTTTGATATGGCCGTGGTGAGTGGTATTATAGAGCCTGTAAAGTTACAGTATGGATTATCCTCCTCACAGGAAGGCCTGTTTGTTTCCTGTGCCTTGTTGGGTTGTATTGCAGGGGTGGCATTTTCCGGTTACCTCAGTGATAAGATAGGACGGAGAAAGGTATTATTTATTGCCGCTTTTCTTTTCCTGGTCAGCGCGGTGGGCTTTGCTTTTGCAAAGGACTATGCCATATTAATTTTCTTTCGCGTAATGGCAGGTATGGCCGTAGGGGTGGCCTCCAATGTATCGCCGCTTTATATTTCGGAAATAGCGCCGGGTCATAAGCGGGGAGCGTTAGTCACTTTTTACCAGCTGGCTATCACTATTGGCGTACTATGTGCCTATCTAAGCAATCTTTTTTTACAAAGAAATGCCGCCGCACATACAAGCGGTGGCGGTGGCTTGCTGTATTGGCTGTTCATAGAAAATGTATGGCGGGGAATGTTCCTGGTGGCGGTGATACCTGCAACAGCATTTGCTTTGTTGTTGCTGATAGTACCTGAAAGTCCCCGTTGGCTGGTACAGTATGGCAGAACAGCCGAAGCGCTGGCGGTATTGGTAAAAACTTCCGGTGAACAGGAAGCGGTGGTGGAACTGAAAGCAATCCAGGAAGTAGCCTCACAGAAGCAGGGTGGTTTTTCCGAATTGCTACGCTTGCCGCTCAGTAAGTTATTGGCGCTGGCTACGATACTCACCGCTCTCTCACAACTCAGCGGCATTAACGGTATTATCTTTTATGGTCCCACTATCATGAAATCCGCCGGCATCGTTACCAGTGATGCCCTTTTTTACCAGGTAATATTGGGATTGGCCAATACCCTGTTTACCGTTGTTGCTATCCTCAAAGTAGATAGCTGGGGCCGCCGCCCGTTATACCTGTATGGCTCTTTGTTTGCTGCGCTGGCATTGCTGCTGACCGGTTTCTGTTTTTTGAACGGCATCACGGGTTGGTTAATGCTGGGGGCTATTATCCTGTTTTTGTTGTTCTTTGCACTTTCGCTGGGACCGTTGAAGTTTGTTATTTCAACAGAAATATTTCCAACACATATACGTGGAACCGCAGTATCTGTGTGCATTATGACCATGTGGGTATCGGATTGGTTCGTCAACCTGCTATTCCCCGTTATGAGGGATGGATTAGGCATAGCGGTCACCTTTTTTATCTTCTCCTTTTTCTGCTTGTTGTCCTTTTTCTATGCTAAAAGTAAGTTGATGGAAACGAAAGGAAAGAGTTTGGAAGAGATTGAGAAGATGCTGGTATAGGAGGAGGGCTGATCCGTCGTGTTTTGGCACAGCGGAGCAGACCACTTTGCCGTGTAAGATTATAAAAGATTCCTTACAAGCCCACCGGCCGATGACTTTATTTTATAATAGATATAAGCGAGCAAATCCTAGCCAGCGCCCGCGGATTTTTATCCGCGGGTATTTTTTGTTCAGTCAGCAGCGTAAAATATTAGTGGATAACTACCACCGCAGCATTTCCCCTGGGCACATTCACAATGAAGTTGCCATTCGCCGGGTTATATATTGTCGGGCTTGAAGGCGTAAATTTGCCATTCGCATCCGGTTGACTACCCGCAAAGGTGACGCCATCGGTTGAAGTGATGCCGGGAGCGGTGAGTATAAACACTTGTGCGGTAGCGGCTTTTATGCCGGGTGTGATCGTGAAGGATATATCCTGGTTTTCTTCCTTATTGATCAATGTAACATATTCGGTGCTGGCATCTTTACAGGCATATGCGCTCGCATTAAGTTGCCCGGTGTTGACATCGGTGGGAACCAGATTCCCGTGTGCAGCCTGGTGGAAAGCCAGCATGGCATAATATTCCGGGCGTGCCACGGGCATACCGTTCGCCATGGCAATAGGGGTATAGGCGCCGCCGGTGCCACCATGGAAGTTGATGCCCTGCCCATTATATTTTGCTACGGTCCACATATAATCCAATGCCCATAGTGCCGAGGCGAATATATCACTCACTCCTTTTCTCCCACCGGAATAAATGCTGTTACACTCGGAAATGCGGTATGGCAGCGAATAAGGCTGTGCGCTGTTTTTAAGTGCCATGAGGTATACAGGCAGCTTAGTGTCCGATGCTAGTATGGTATGATAGGTGATGCTACTGTCAGAACCGGGACCGGTAACATAATAGTGACCATCGAGGAGGCGGATGTTTTGATGTTCGGCTATGGCGAAGCTGTTGATCCAGGCAGTTTTGTAGGCTACATCGGGTCCTGCAAAAGGAACTGCGGGCAGTGCATTGCGTACTGCCTGAAAGTATTGGTTCCATTCCTGCTGGTAATTGGTGTATTGATAAGTGGCGTCGCGGTGGCCGTTCCTGCTGAAAAGATCTGTTTCATTGCCTGTTTGAAGGGCCAGCAGGTTGCCGCCCAGCGCCTGGCTCACGTAACTTGCTTCTGTGGCAGCTCTTTCGGGGTCATATATGCCCAGGTTAAGACCAAAGAGCACTGGCCAGCCGGTGGCTTTGGCAAAGGCAGCAAAGCGGTCGATATCGGTGGTGGAGACGGAGTCCTTGCCGGTGACCGCGGTGCGCGCCATATTGGTCCAAACAAGACGGTCGCTGCTGTTGCCACCTACCCGGATCACCCCATTACCGAGATTGCGGATCAGCTGTACCAGCACGGTATTGGATGGGGTGAGAAAAGTGCTGTCTGGCAATATGCCGGTTTCGTAACTGAAGCCTAAAAAAGATGTTGAAACAGGAATGCCGGTTTCATTGGGATGTACAATTACTGTTGCCGGAGTACCTTTTGCTTGCGCCGGCGGCAAAGCGGATAAGGCGGTATCGCTCTTTTTGCTACAGCCGGCAGCGATTAAACTTCCTGCTACAGCCATGATAACAAACTTACCGGGTGAAAGAAATATGCTCATATTACGATTCAATTTGCTTGATAGTAAAGACAATGTGGCCGCCGGGAGGTTTAATGTCGTACAAAGTTATACCCAGTATAAGGCAATATGCCCCCTTGAGTATATAGCCTTCTTTACATAAATGACGCTAATGGCGAAAGAAATCCCGGTATGCAAAAAAAGCACCGGTTATTGTCAAATTAGCTGAAGTCTTGAGCCGCATAATTTTCCTAGATTTAATTATCGCAATATCTATGATCAATCATCAACGAGATGGAATGTGCCAATGACTATAATGAGCAAGCACTACTCACCATGGTTGCCCAAGGCAACGAGTTGGCATTCCTGAAATTATTCAACCATAATAAGGGTAAAGTTTACACGGTTTTATTGTCGATTACCCATTCATCGGTACATGCCGAAGAATTACTGCAGGATGTTTTTATCGTTTTATGGAAAAGGCGGGATCGCCTGTCACAGATAGCTTGTTTTCAATCCTATCTTTTTATTATTACCCGCAACAAGGCCTATAAAGCACTCAGGCAAATAGCGCAGGAGCGGCTTACTTCCCGGGAGCTTCAGCCGGAGGAGCTACATCACAATGATGTGATGGAAACAATATTTGCATCAGAAGAACGGCAGTTACTTCAGCAAGCTGTCAGCAGTCTGTCGCCCCAGCAACAGCAGGTATATCAGCTCGTGAAAATAGATGGCTTATCGAGAGAGCAATCGGCTCATGTGCTGCAAATAAAGCCAGAAACGGTGAAGGCCCATCTTGCTAAAGCAGTGAAGCTGGTGAGAGCATATTGCCGTGCAGGTCTCCGGTTATTCACTTTATAATCTTCTCTTCTTTTTAAATAAAATTATTTTCCACAGCGCTAACCCGTTTTGTTTTTCCCCCTACTCTTTACTATTAATAATGCTTTTTACGATCATGCAACAAGAAAGGCTACAATATCTTTTTGACCGTTATATAAGACGCGAGGCAAGCGAAAGGGAAGAGAATGAGCTAATGGAGATGGTGGTACAACCAGCTAATAAGGGGCTGTTGATGAAGCTGTTGCAGGCCTCTATGTACGAAGAACTGCCGCTCGCTGTTCCGTCGGATGCGGTGGAAGAGGCACTACTGGCCTTTATCCGGGAAGAGCATGTTAACCGGCGGAGTGGTGGGGTGCACGGGCGTTGGTGGATGGTGGCCGCAGCAAGTATTGTCGTATTGCTCACAACCTTTTTTCTTTTCCAACACCGGCGTCATTCCTCTATCACGGAACATGAGCTGGCATTGGCAGATGTGCCTGCCGGGCATGCCGGCGCGGTGCTTACCCTGGGAAATGGAAAGGTAATACAGCTGGATGCCGCCGGCAACGGGGCGTTGGCAGCGCAGGGCAAAGTGACGATCAGCAAGTCGGCAGATGTGGTGAGCTATACATCATCAGGCCATGAAAGTGGACCGGTAGTATATAATACCTTGAGTACGCCGAGGGGCCGGCATATGTCCATCGTATTGGCAGATGGTACCCAGGTATGGCTGAATGCTGCCAGCAGCATACGTTTTCCGTCAGCGTTTACCAGTAAGGAACGTCATGTGGAGGTAACGGGAGAAGTTTATTTTGAAGTGGCGAAGGCATCTACACCCGATGGAAATCGCCGGCTGCCGTTTACGGTGACTGCGCGCGATATGACGATAGAGGTACTGGGCACACATTTTAACGTAAACGCCTATACAGACGAGCCCTTTGCATCAACTACCTTGCTGGAGGGCGCCGTAAAGGTGAGGAAAGAAGGAGAGGAGGTAGGCCTGGTACCGGGGCAACAGTCGGTAATGGGTCAAGATGGTCATCTTACAGTAAATAAACACGTGAACACAGCAGAAATAATGGCCTGGAAAGAAGGGTATTTTCATTTTGAGAGCACTACGCTGGCGGCTGCGCTTCGCCAGTTTTCGAGATGGTATGATGTGGATATTGTGGTGGAAGGAACCGTGCCGGAAGACAAGATTTTTGCCATTATAAAGCGCAGCAACAGTTTAGCAACGGTGCTGAAAGCCTTGCAAACTACCAATACTCATTTCAAAATAGAGGAAGGGCCAGTCACCGGCACAGGAAAGAAATTAATTATCACTATGCAATAATTATTATTACCACGTTATCATGTCCAAAAAAAACCAGGAGTGGCCTTAACACTCCTGGCGTAAGATGGGCTTTAAATACAGTGTCAACCAAATTTATAAACCCAAACATTGCAAAGCTATGCAATTAATTCCTATTTACATTTTATCAAACCAAAGGGCGCTCGGGCCCACTCAAAAATTTTTGAGGATCATGAAAGTAACCGCGTTCCTAATACTCTGTATAGGCTTGCAATCGGCTGTTGCAAGTACGAACGGGCAGAATGTTACCATGTCGGTCAAAGATATGCCAGCAAAAGAAGTTTTTCGTGAGATACAGCAGCAAACCGGTAAGAGCCTGGTGGTAAGCGAAGAGGCGCTTTCAAAGATCGGCAGGCTTACACTGGACGTAAAAAATCAGCCGGTAGAGAAGGTGCTGGAGCTATGTCTGAAAAAAGACCGTTTTACGTATAGTGATATCGACGGGATCATTGCTATTGCGGTAAAGTCGGCCCCGGCGCTGCCAAAGAACGTTGCACCGGTGGTGGATACGCCGGGGATGGTAGTCACCGGCCGGGTGGTAGATGCCGGCGGTAACCCGCTTCCGGGCGCATCGGTATCGAAGGAAGGCTCCCATGATGGTACCGCCACGGATGCCAACGGCGCTTTCCGGTTGAGAATACCGGCTGGTAACGCGGTATTAGTGGTGAGCTATATTGGGTATCAATCAACCCGTGTGAACGTTACTAAAGCCGGTTTCCAGGTCATCACCCTTAAGCCTGCCGAAGCTAGAGTAGATGAAGTAGTGGTAGTGGGATATGGTACCCAGAAAAAGGCCAGTCTTACCTCGGCGGTCAGCACGGTGAATGCAAAAGAAATGACAAATATTGCCACGTCCAACCTGTCAAATGTATTGGCAGGACGGGCTTCCGGTACCTTCGTGCAAACGGGTACAGGTATACCGGGTAAGGCTTCCATCGTACGTATCCGCTCCTCTTCTTCCTGGAACAGCGCAGGCCCGTTGATTGTAATTGACGGTATTGTACGTGACCAGGTGGCATTTGATGCCCTGGACCCGAACCAGGTACAAACGATCACCATCCTGAAAGATGCAGCATCAGCAGCTATTTACGGCTCCCGCTCCTCCGACGGAGTATTGCTGGTAACTACCAAGACGGGGAAATCAGGCAAGTCCACTGTTCAGTTCAATTCCGTATTCGGCGTATACAGCAAGCCGGAAATAGATGTGAAATACCTGGGCATGGACGAAAGTATGGACATGTATAACTCCACACATACAGGTGCAGCTGATTTCCGCTACAACCAATATGACCGTGACTGGATACACCAGCATAATCCAAAGGGAAATCTGCACTATGATGAACTTTATCACAATCCTTTCAATCAACGTCAGTCACTGAATATCTCAGGAGGGACTGACCGCGTAACTTACTTTATCGGTGGTACTTTCTATGATGAAAAGGGGTTCCTGCCACAGTTGTCTTACCAGAAATATAATCTGCGGAGCAATGTACAGGTGGCCGTTACCAGGGACCTCTCCCTGGGGCTAAACCTGAGCTATAATAATGGGCAACGGCGTAGCATACCAGGCCAGACCGATGATTTATCCGGTTTGTATGAAAAGTTGAAATATATCATGCCGCCTACCACTTATGCATATATCGATGGTAAACCGATGTCGCCCAACTGGGTCACTAACCCGGTGGAGTTCATCAAGAATGGCGGGTATCAACGTACCACCCGGCAGTATATGGATGGTATTATCAACCTGGAATACAAGGTGCCCTTTATCAAAGGGCTTTCATTAAAAGGAGTGGTTGACCTGTATAATGGAAACGATTTTTCTAAAGCATATGCAATACAACCTTTATTGTACCAGTTCAAGTTAGATCCCAAAAGCGGTATACAGCAGCTTTATACCAATGAGGTAATTGGCACGAGGTTGTCCACCTCGCCAGCACAACCTTATGTGGGCAACGAAAATGGGAAGACCAATTCTTACCAGCTAAATGCCATTGCTAATTATGAGACACATTTCGGTAAGCATAACCTCCATGTTACGGGTGTTTACGAACAGTCTGACGGATATTATACTTATTCCAGCATTTATAAATATAATTTCCCGGTATATACTACGGATCAATTTCCCTTTGCCAGCCGCGCTTCCGGCGATACCAAGGCAGATGGTTTTGAAAATTACCTGGATGCGCGTGTATCTTACGTGGGTAGGGTGAATTACGACTATGGCCACAAGTACCTGGTATCAGCTTCCGTGCGTGCTGATGGCTCTTCCAAATTTTCGAAAGATAAACGCTGGGGATATTTCCCAGCAGCTTCTTTAGGCTGGGTATTGTCTGAAGAAAATTTCATGTCTGGTTTGAAAAGAAGTGGCGTGGATATGCTGAAACTGCGTGCATCCTACGGATCCACTGGTAATGACAATATTCCCGCCTGGCTGTTCAAGGAGATATATAATGCGTCTTCCACACCATTTTACCTGGGCGATCCGGCTTCCCTGAAATCTATCCTTGCCTATAACGGTATTGCACAAACGAACTATACCTGGGAAGGGGCCAAATCTTATAATGCCGGTGTAGACCTGAACTATAGGCAACATTGGAGTGCGGTATTTGACGTATGGACTAAAAATACTTTTAACATTCTTGGACAACGCATACTGGAGACCCCGGTGGAATTTGGTTCCAGCTACCCGATAGAGAACTATGGCAGGATGAGCGCCAAAGGGATGGACATCGAGTTGGGATATATCAATGGAAAAATAGGAAAAGATTTCACCTTCGACGTAAAAGCCAATTTTGGATTGGCCACTACCAAAGTACTGGTAAAGGATAAAGCCTTGGGTGCTACTCCGGCGGAAGATCCTGTTGGTAAGCCATTGAACTACCAGGTAGGATACCAGACCTCCGGCATTTTGCGCACCGATGCTGATATATCCGCTCTCCCCGCCGGCTATACGATCTTTGGTGTAAAGCCGGAGAAAGGAATGATGAACTTTGTTGATGTAAGCGGCCCTGGTGGAAAGCCAGATGGGATAATAGACAGTTATGATAAAGTGGTGGTAGCGAAATATTCCAATGCACCGATCCTGGGCAGCCCCAGTAACGGAGGTGCCCCCCAGTCCAATAACGCACCTATCTCTTATGGGCTTAATATTAATCTCGAATACAAGGGCTTCCGCCTGAACCTACTGTTCGCCGGTCTGGCGGGTTACAAGGTGATCTATAATGACCCATGGGGCAGAAACGGTGGTCAGATTCCATACCCTGCGTATTATGCGGATTCCTATTCCGATAGTAATCCAAATGGTAAATTCCCGAAACTGTACAACTCCAGCGGCAATCAACGCCAGGACTATTCCGTAGTGTCATCCCTGAATATATTCAGCGGTGATTTTATCCGTCTCAAAAATCTGAACCTCTCGTATGATTTCTCTCAAACATTGTTAAAAAGGAGTGGCTTAAGCTCAGCGCAGGTATTTGCCGGGGCTACCAATCTCTTCTGCCTGAGAAAGTTCAAATTGTATGATCCGGAAGTGTATTCCTATGGCAGTTATCCGATTATGACGAATGTTACCCTGGGCTTTAACGTACAGTTCTAATGCTAAAAAGTGCAACCATGAAACGCAATACTTTAAAATATACACTATCAGCCATCCTGGTACTTGCAAGCTTTGCCAGCTGCCGGAAAATATTGGAAAGAGATCCGCTGAATGCCCTTACCAACGAACAGGTATGGGGATCCGAGCGGGCCGCAACAGCTTACCTTGATACCGTTTACTATGACCTGATGCCTTGCTGGCCGTATGGGATGGGAAATCCCGGAGGTTGTTCCCGGGTATATAATAACTGGTTCTGGGACGGCTGGGTAAAGAACTGGCAGTTTGTAAATTTTGGTACCGGTAATGGTACCGATGAGGCGATATCTCCACACCGTTATTCAGATAAAGTATTGTTGGGTACCGCCACGTACGACTGGCTGGAAAACTACGATAATGCAGCTGCCGGCGTGCGCCTGAACTGGGCCGTAAATACCTTCGGGGATATCCGTACGTGCAACAATGTACTCGCCAACATCGACAAGGCCACCTTTGCTCAGCAGTCGAAAGATCAGATAAAAGGACAGGCATTGTTCTGGCGTGCCTGGGCTTATTATAAGCTCGTGAAAGATGTAGGCGGCGTGCCCCTGATACTGACACCACAAGCCGCAGTGAGCGATCTTTCGCAGGTGCAAATGCCACGTAACAAGACTTCAGAATGCGTGAAGCAGATATTGAAAGACCTCGACGATGCCATTGGCATGCTGCCAGACAGCTGGAAAGGCGCTGACGTAGGACGGATCGACAAAGGAATAGCGATGGCTTTTAAGGGCAGGGTATTATTGTTTTTTGCCAGCCCGTTGTTTAATGGGTTGAATGGGATAGCCACCTGGCAAATGGCCTATGACGCCAACCTGGCGGCTAAAAATTTCCTCGCAGGAGTAGGAAAAGGATTGTACCCGGTGTATGGTGATATCTGGAATACAGAGATGAACAAGGAGCAGGTAATGGTACGCCGCTTCACTTTCCCTGATGCATTTTATGCAGCGCCGGGAAATGCGCCACTGCGCTATTCGGCAGATGATTGGGACAATGACGCGCCATCCCTGGAACTGGTAAATGCTTTCCCGATGAAGAATGGTAGCCGCTTCGTACCGTCAGATGCCAATTATCCAACTTTCTTCCAGAACAGGGACGATCGCTTCTACGCTACTATCTATTATAACGGAGCCCCGGTGCAGTTTACGCCCAAAATGGCCGCCAAGAATGAATACTACTGGACGTATTTGACCAATCCCACTTTTACGCCAGCAGGTGGCGTAACAGGTACCCTGAATTCCATTGTGACCGATGGCAATTGGATAGGTCAGGGTATGGGTGAGCTCAACTGTTTTTTCCTGAAATTGAAAGGGGTAGACAGGCATGCGGCGAATGTAGAACAGTCGGACGTAGATTGGCCGGAAATACGTTATGCCGAAGTGCTGATGAACTACGGAGAGGCGGCCAATGAGCTGGGCAAAACCAATGAGGCATTACAGGTACTGTATGATATCCGGCAGCGTGCCGGCATTTCCCAGGGAACAGGCAGCTATGGCATTACCGCCGCCAGCACCGACGATATCCGTAAAGCTTACCAGGATGAACGTTTCGTGGAGTTTGCTTTTGAAGGCAAACGTTGGGATGATCTTCGCCGTTGGAAAAGATTTGACCTGCTGAGAGGCAAGCAGCGGCATGGCCTGGCTATTACGCTGAAGCCGGGTGAGGCCGATCCCGCGCCGATGGCAGATATCAATAAAGTATACAATAAGTTTAACTATACGGTGATTACTACAGATAAAGATAATCTGGCTATTCCCGATAAGATGTACATATACGGATTGCCGTACAGCTTTTTGTCGAGAAACCCGAAGTTACAGCAGAATATGATGTGGGGGGGCACGTTTGATCCGTTTCAATAAGTTTAGATCAATAATCGGTAGTTAATAGAATGAAAAGGGCCTCCCGTTTCCCGGGAGGCCTGGCAATTGAGGGGCGATTTGCAAAACATGGGTTAAGTTCGCAAAACGACAGTTTTTTTTCGCAAACCGACAAGTTGGATACTTGCGTTTTCGGATATATTGCTGTAATACTTTTAACATCCACCAAACTACGTTATGAAAATAGATGCATCCACATTATCATTTGATTTGGCAGACCACGGAGGTCCTGTTGGAGACCTCTTTCCTCAGCCGGTGCGTGCGGAGGATTGGGAACAGTATATCCTCAGCGAAGCGCAGGTGCGTGCGTTCCAGGAAGATGGATATATCTCCGGCATTCCTTTACTCACTGGTGAACAGGTAGATGTGCTGAATAAAGAGTTGGAAAGATTACAGATGCCGGATGAGAAGGAGAAGGCGTTGTTCTTTCATTATGAAAGCAATGAATCAGAAGATCCGGACAAGGTGCTTTTTCATGCGATTGGCGGATGGCGCGTTACACCCGGGTTTCACGACCTGATCTGGAGCCCTGCTTACCGGATGGCGGCATATCAGCTACTGGGGGCGCCTTTCCGGCTGTTTCACGACCAGTTGTTCTGCAAACCTGCAAAGCACGGCGGTGTAGTAGCCTGGCACCAGGATTTCTCTTACTGGACTTTCACCAAACCAATGCATCATCTTACCTGCTGGATTGGATTGGATGACGCTACCACAGAGAATGGTTGTTTGTATTATGTGCCGGGTAGTCACCGGTGGGGGCTGCTGCCCATCACCGGATTAACGGGCGATATGGACGCAGTGCGGAATGTGTTGAGCGCAGAACAGGTAACTGTTTTCGATAAAAAAGTAGCCAATGCACTACCCAGGGGATATGCCAGTTTTCATCATCCGTTAATGATGCATGGTTCGTATGCGAATGATTCAGCGCGCCCGAGGCGCGCCATTGTGCTTAATGCCATGTCGGACGGCACCCTGAGTAATATAGAAAATTATGAACGGCAGGAAGCATTGCGGCATTTCCCGCCCATGCCACAGGATATAGCGCTGACCAGCAAGCATTTTCCACTGTTGTTTGAGGCGAGTGGTGAGCTGGCATCTTTACTGCGCGCGATACCGAAGGTGGATGCAGCTGCACTGTACCCCTGTAAGCATAATAGAGTGCCTCTCCCGTGAAGGGCTTCCGGAAGTTGAGTGATGTTTGGTGTGTTTAGATTATGATGTTATCAATTAACAAAAAGGTGAACAATAAGCAGAAAGTAGCGGTGTTGCTGGATGTTTCCAGGGCTTACGACCGGGATATCCTGGCCGGCATTGCCGATTTTAATAAGATTCATGATAAGTTCCTCTTCTTTTTCTTCTCTCCGAAATTTATCCATGCAGATCATCAGCATCGCCTGATTGAGCGCGTGAAGGCATGGAAACCTGATGGCATCATCACAAGGGAGATAGAAGGTATTAAGAGCTTATTTCGGTTGAAGGTACCCCTGATCATATTGCCACATACCAGTCCTTATGAAGAGCAGGTGAATGTATGGGGCGATAACTATGCTGTTGGTGAGATGGCGGCCAGGTATTTCATCCCGAAGGGTTACAGGAATTTTGCATTCCTGGGCTTCAAGGATTTCCAGTGGTCGCAGGAGCGGGAAGCCGCTTATGTGAAATGTGTTGAAAATGTTGGCTATGATGTGCATCGCTTTAATTTCGATAATACCCATTTGCTATGGGAAGATCTACCTGGTAAACTGGCGAAATGGTTGACCAGATTGCCCCGGCCCTGTGCGGTTTTTTCTGTCACGGATGAGCTGAGCACCCAATTGCTGGAAGCGGCCAAAACGTTGGGGATGCGGGTGCCAGACGACCTGGCTATCCTCGGAGTCGACAACGATGAAATGATCTGTGAACTATCGAGTCCTACTTTATCCAGTATTAACCATAGCGCGAGGTCGGCAGGTACGCAGGCAGCAATGGCATTGAACCGGTGGATAGAGTATCATGAAAAACCTGCAGACATCATTGCTGTGAAACCAGCGACTATCATGGCCAGAAGCTCCACCAACGCGATGGCGGTAGATGATGAGCAGGTACGGATCGCCCTGCACTATATTGCCAATGCCGCACCAGTGGAAGATATAATGGTAGCAGATGTAGTAAAGACCACTACACTGTCAAGACGCGCATTGGAGAAAAAGTTTCAGCTGTTATTACAGAGCTCCATATTGGAAGAGATCAAAAAAGTACGGGTAGAGCGGATCAAGTATTTGCTGGATCATTCCACATTTACCGTACAACAGATTGCCTGTGAAATGAACTTCAGGAACCTGGATAATGTTACGCGGTATTTCCGGGAATATGTGGGTATTACTCCCAAAATGTATAAGCAACAATGCAGGTGAAATGGTGGTCGCAAATTGACAGTCTTTTTTCGTAAAATGACATTCTGCAAAGACATAGATTAGAATAACTTGCCGTTATACTTTGCGGTGATGCTTGCCGGTATTAACCTGGCGTACGGTTGTTTTATTCCTCGTTTTTGATAACAAACATTTGTTAATGGAAAACTGATTTCTCTCATCAACATAATTTTTATGAGCAGTGAACAAGCGTTTATACCGGCAGCAGGTATCAGCGAGGAAAATATTCTCTTTTATGCCACCAATGGCTACCTGGTAGCCCCCAATAAAAAATTTGTAGTACAACATGGCTATGCTGTTCTTTTGCCCGCGCTGGGGAAGTGAAGTTATTCCCTGGGAAGTGTTTCTTAAAAAAGTAAAAGAGGAGGGCTATGACGGCATTGAATACGGAATAGGGTTTAATATGTCGGAGCAGGCAATGGACCTGATTTGGAACCAGGCGGATAAAGCGGGGCTGAAAATTATCGCGCAACATTACGATACCAATGATGCTGATTTCTCCCGGCACTATGATAATTATTGTCAGTGGCTGGAAAAGCTGGCAGGATATCCCGTGATAAAGATCAACTCGCAGACAGGCAAGGATTATTTTTCCTTCGACCAGAACAAACAGCTGATTGATGTAGCCAATGCCTGTGGGCAGCCTATGGTGCATGAAACGCACCGCAACAAGTTTTCGTTTGCAGCGCACACCACAAAAATGTACCTGGAAAATATACCGGCATTGCGAATTACACTGGATGCCTCTCACTGGGTATGCGTGGCGGAGTCATTCCTTGGCGACCAGCCGGCTGCCATGCAACTGGCCATGGAACGTACGGATCATATCCACGCAAGGGTGGGGTATCCGGAAGGTCCGCAAGTCCCCGACCCCCGTATTGCCCAATGGGAATATGCCCTGAACAAGCATTTATCCTGGTGGGACGCTATTGTGGCCAGGATGCGGACGGAAGAAAAAATAGTGACTATTACTACCGAATTTGGCCCTTATCCCTATATGGTGCACGAACCCGCCACGGGTAAGCCGATAGCGGATCAATGGGAAGTGAACGCATATATGATGAGCCTGTTGAGAGCCAGGTATTTGTTGTAACAATGAATAGTTCACTATAATAAAAGATGATACCCCCGCGGATATTTATTCATGGGTTTTGTTTTCTGACATTGGACATATTGAAACGTGAAGGCATAAAATTTTTCTGGGTTTTAAATGAATTATAACGTGAATATAAAGAACCTCTTTTCCAGGAGGTTTACTGACTTTGGTTTGTGTTTAAATAGAGAACACAACGGACGTGGAAATAACGGGTTGTTCTCAGCCCGTGTTTTTTTAATTTTATAATAAGGAGACAGACACTATGAAGCATTTTTTTTGTTGGCTGATAGCCGTAATGATCAGCACCGTGGCTTTGGCGCAACAGCATGACAGGGAATACCATGTTTCCGTGAATGGAAATGACAGTAATGATGGTAGTTTGCAGCGCCCTTTTAAAACGATATCTGCGGCAGCCAGGATGGCTTTGCCAGGAGATGTGATCACTGTGCATGCCGGTGTATACCGCGAGCGGATCACACCACCGCGCGGAGGAGATTCCGATACTAAGCGTATTACCTACCAGGCAGCGAAGGGCGAGCTGGTAGAAATAAAAGGATCGGAGATCGTGAAAGGATGGAAGCGGGTACAAAACGACACATGGGAAGCTGTTGTCGCGAATGATTTTTTTGGCGGCTTCAATCCTTATAAGGAACAAATACATGGCGACTGGTTTACACCTACACCGAAGGATCGCCTATATCACCGCGGCGCCGTTTACTTCAATGGCAGCTGGTTGATGGAGGCAGCCAATTCTGAACAGGTGATGGCTGCTGCTGATGCTGGCAACCCGCTGTGGTGGGCAGCGGTAGACAGCGCTCATACTACTATCCGGGCACAATTCAAGGGCGCGGACCCTAACAATGCAGTAGTGGAGATTAATGTGCGGCCAGTAGTATTTTATCCCGACAAGCCCTTTATCAATTTCATTACAGTGCGTGGTTTTGTAATGGAGCAGGCAGCCACTAACTGGGCGCCGCCCACAGCAGAACAAATGGGCCTTATTGGCACACATTGGAGCCGGGGATGGATCATAGAAAATAACACCGTGCAATACTCCAAATGCGTTGGCATTGCCCTGGGTAAATATGGAGATGCATTTGACAATAAAGATACCGAATCGGCAGAAGGCTATGTTGGTACGATCAAACGCGGGCTTGCTTTTGGATGGAATAAAGGTACGATCGGTGGCCATATAGTGCGTAACAATACGGTGGCTTATTGTGAGCAAACAGGTATCGTAGGTAGCCTGGGATGCTCCTTCAGTGTTATTGAGCACAACACGATCCATGATATTCACGTGCATAAGCTGTTCACCGGTGCGGAAATGGCGGGTATTAAGTTTCACGGCGCCATAGATGTACAGATCACCAATAATCATATTTACAACACCAATATGGGTATCTGGCTCGACTGGATGGCGCAGGGAGTACAATTGCAGCGCAACCTGATGCACGATAACGGGCTCGATATTTTCCTGGAAGTGGATCACGGACCGATGTTGGTGGCCAATAATGTGTTGCTTTCTTCCACCAGTTTATTGATGAATTCCAGCGGTGCCGCTTTTGTACATAATATTTTCGCCGGTAAAATGGATGTGATCCATTACGATTCCAGGATGACACCTTTTATGATGCCGCATTCCACCTTTGTGACTGCACTGCACGATAACCCCGATGGCGATGTCCGGTTTATCAACAACCTGTTTGTAAATGGCAGTAACGCCAGTCAATACAGCAGTGCACTGTTACCAGTTACCTTCAATGGAAACGTATATACGAAAGGGGCAACAGGCATCATTAAGGATAAATTGAAAAAAGGATATGGTGAAATAGACCAGCAGGCGCAGCAGAAAATGCAACGGTACAAAGAAGCACCTGCAAAAGAAGAAAGAGCCGTGACTGACACGACATTCAACGCTCATACACGCCTGGTGAATGAGAAAGCCAGTATTTTCCTGGAAATAAATACGAATAAAAACTGGCTGAGTATAGATAGGGATATCGTCACAACAGAAGGGCTGGGGAAAACACTGATACCCGGCCTTTTCTTTGAAAACCCCGATGGCTCCCCGGTGAAGATCACTACAGATTATAACGGCAAGCAAAGGAATGTGCACCCTTCTCCCGGGCCTTTCGAGATGGGGGCAGGTGGTAAACTTCATTTTAAAGTATGGTAGACGAATCGTCAAAAAAACAACGTGAGCGGTAAGCTCTCAATAAATGCTGGCTGTCGAACGACTGCCGGCTTATTTCGCCCTTGATGCTATCGGTAAGATGCTGAAAGAGGGGGACATTTTTGGATTGTAAAGGCAGTATCGGCAATGAATCAGCGTTACCAAAGTAATAGAGCCGGTGGAGGAACAGGTGGTCTTTCAGGAACGTTTCCATAAATTCCCCTTCAAATATCACCATCCTGCAATCAGGTGTAGCCGGCACTTTCCATTGCCTGGGGCGGGAGGGGGGCAGGAATAATACCGAAGGGCTTTTGAAGTCCAGCTGACTGCCTTCAAATAGAATGGAGCCGTTGCCTTTCAGAAAAAAGTAGATCTCGTAGAAGGAGTGGCATGCAATTCTTTCAGTGCCAGGCTGCGGCCAGCTATTTCTGAGAGCTTGAGCCAATCTACCAGTAGCTCCTTTCCATATTTATATTTATGAAAGTGAAATTTTAACATAGTTTCTGTAAAAGAGCGCCAGGAATAATAGCAAGGGGCTAATTTCGTTAAAATTACCTCCCGGGCAAAATAACATTATATGACGCTGATCCCAGCAGATATCATCCGGGTGAAATGACCGCCATAGGTGATATGGCCAATAGAAATTAGATATTAATAGAGCCCCCGCAATAATGCGGAGGCTTTGTTTTTCCTGGTTTATTTTTTCCGCCATTGATAACCCAGGAAAAGGTTGAATTGTTGGTTGTATATTTTCCATTGATGTTGCATACGAGGATCTTCCATCACCGGTATAAATCCACGGGAGTAACCTGCGCCTATATTCCAGCCGTTTTTACATTCATATCGCAGCTGCACCACGATGCCCGCATCTAATTTGTAGCGAAATCCCCCCGGCGCTGTAGCGGTGCCGAAAATGTTTTTACCTGCTGTTATTTGTCCATCGGCGCCTTTCCGTTCTATGCTGCTATGCAGCAACCCACTCACATAAGGACCGGCAGATAGCCGGAATCCATGAAAGTCTACGGTAGGTGTAATGGGAGCAATGAGGAGGTAAGTACTTTTAAAACGGCTGTTGTATACCTGGTGGCTGTTGCTGTCTAACAGGTGCAGCATGACGGGATTTTGTCCTACTGATACCTCGGATTGGATACCAAAATATTTGCTTAGCCTGGTGTGTACCGTAATCCCGGCAAATACGCCGGGTAAAGGTTTTACGTAGCTGCCGGCCGACAATAAATGGAGGTCCTTGCCATATAGTGAGCCGGCCGACATCCCTGCCTTGATACCAAATGATACTTCCCGGTATCCGCTGCCATCTTGCTGGGCGCAGACAGGCCGGAGCAACGCGAGAAAAAATATCATCATCAGAATATGTTTCATATCATTCGTTTATAGATTAATGTCCCAAATACCGGCTGTTCTTTCCATTTCTACCAGCGCTGCGGCATATCCATTTAATGCCTCGTAATAGCTTTGTTTCAGGCTGTTGTAGGTACGTTGGGCATTCAGTACTTCCAGCAGGTTGATTTCGCCAGACCGGTAACTGTATATTTTACCTGCCAATGCTTTTTCTGCATCTTCCAATATCCCGGTATGAAATTGATTTACCTGCTTGCGGGCAGCGAGGTAGTTATAATAGCTGGTAGCTACTTCGGTTTGTACCTGTAATGCTGCCTGCTGATAACGGGCGGCAGCCTGGGCGGCACTGTATTGGGCTGATAGCAGTTCCGCCCTGGACCTGCCGGAGAACTTCAAAGGAATGCTAATGCCCGCTGAAATAACATTGGTAGAAGGCGTAGGTGCGATGACGTTAGTGGCTCCGGAGTTTTGTGCTATGCCAAGTGTCAAACCCAGGTCGGGCATCCGGTTGGCCTGCGCCAGTTTCACCAGGTTATGAGCTACCTCTTTATCCTTGCCGGCCGCCAGGATATCTGCGCGGTGGCTGATCGCAGCATTGATCAGATCTTTTAAACTAAACTCCCGGTCAAAGCTGGATTTAACGACAGCGGGGTAGTAAAGTGTATCCGGTGATTTTCCCATCAGCATGCCCAGTTGTAATAAGGCGGCCTTAAAGCTGGCTTCATTCCGGTACACCGTATTCAGCATATTGGCAGCTTCCAGCTTACTCTGGCGGGCATCTACTGCTTTTATTTCTCCCAGCCGGAAGCGGATACTATCTGCACGGGCAAATAGCGACATGCTTTGATAAGATTCCCGTGTTACGGTAAGCAGGTTTTCCTGTAGTATGGCTTGCAGGTAGGCCAGCGTGGCATCCGCCTGGAGGTTGCGATAGTAGTTTTCCAGCAGAAGATTTGTTAGTTCCAGCTGACTCAATGCCACGCTGCTCCTGGCTTGCCGTTTATTGCCGAGTTCCAGCAACCAGCTGACGGAGGTGTTAAACCCATATCCCATTTTCATTCTCTTTTGCCCGTTATCCACCCAGCCAAGTGACAGGCTGGGGTCCGGGAGAACCTTTGCTGCCGCCACCCTGGCGGTGGCCAGGTTCACGTTAAACCGCTCAGCAGCATACGCCAGGTTATTATTGGTGACTGCCGCCATGAAACGGGGATAGATCAGTGAATTTTTGGTTTGTCCATTTCCTTGTATTGCCAAAAAAAGCAATAACAGGATAGTACCATATCTGATAGCCATCTGTTTACTATTTTTTATCCTTTTGCTGATAGTCTGTAGCACCCCACTTGCTTTCAGACAAATAATACAATGCCGGCAAAACAAATAACGTGATGACCGTAGCTGCCAGCAATCCATATACTACTACGGTAGCCAGGGGGCGCTGAACGTCTGAGCCTATGCCGGTAGCCAACGAAGCAGGCAGTAAGCCAATAATGGCTACGGTAGCGGTCATCAGTATAGGCCTGAACCTGTTGGCAGCGCCGGCAATTACCGCCTCCAATAAGGTAGCTCCCTGGATACGCAGTTCATTGAAATTGGAAATCATGATCACCCCATTTTGAATGGCTACGCCAAACAAGGCGATAAAGCCCACTGCAGAAGATACATTCAACGTCATTCCCCGGATGTTGAGCGCCAGCATGCCACCAAACAGCGCCAGCGGAACAATGCTCAGGATCAGTCCCGCCTGCCTGAACCGCCCGAATGCGCCATACAACAGGAAGAACATAAACAGCAGTGTTACGGGCACCACCACCGCCAGTTTTGCGTAGGCGCGCTTTTGATTTTCGAATTGGCCTCCCCATACAATCCGGTATTTCCCATGATCATAAGAGATGTCTTTTTCAATACTGCTCCTGGCCTGTTCCATAAAGGAGGAGAGGTCCACGTTCCGGAGATTTAGCTTTACCGTTAAATGCCTTTTGTTCATTTCCCTGGTGATGGTGCCTTCCCCCGTGGTGGTGCTGATAGTAGATACCTGTGACAAAGGGATCCTGGCCCCGGTGGGGGATGCCAGCGTCAGGTTAGCAATTTTCTCTGGCGTATTCCGGCTATCTTCTTTATAGCGGCAGGTGATATCATATACTTTATTGCCGGTAAAAAGCTGCGACACCGGTTTGCCGCCAATAGCCACTTCTATGAGCTCTGACACCGTACTTACATTCAGTCCATATTGTGCCAAAGCAGCCCTATCGATTTTAATTTGCAACTGTGGGAGCGGAGGCTCCTGGGCGATAGACAGATCTACCGCACCTTTTATTTTTTTAAGGGTTTGCAGCACCTGTTGCGCTATTCGCCTGGTTTCTGTAAAATCATCTCCATATACTTTTACCACCAACTCACTATGGGCGCCAGATATCCGGTCCATCACATTATCAATCATCGGCTGGCTGAACCCCACGGTATAACCCGGCATAGCGGCATAGTCGGCCACCAGTTCCTCAATAAGGTCCGCTTTGGTTTTTCCTTTAGGCCATTCTTTATAAGGCCGGAGGCCTATAGAACATTCAAAATGGGAGGCCGACCAGGGATCTGTTCCATCGTCATTTCTGCCGGCATGCACCATCATATAGGTGATCTCCCTGTGTTTCATGGTCACTATGCGTAATGAGTCACTCATCTCTTTCGACTTCTGCAGCGATATACCCGTGGGGAGTTGCACCTGTAGCCAGATAGAGCCCTCGTCTAAAGAGGGAAGAAAGTCCTTGCCTACGGTAGCGGAGAGTATGGCGGCGCTTACCAGCACCGCGCCCAATGGCCATAATACCCTTTTAGGCTTTTGCATAATCTTCCTGATGCGGGCCAGGTAGGCCACAGATAATTTCTCCAGCCATTTGTTATGGTATAGCTTGCGCGGCTTCCGGTATACACTGTAAGCGAGACCGGGTATCAGCAACATCGCCACTATCAATGCGCCTACCAGGGCGTAGCTCACCGTAAATGCCATCGGTGTAAACAGCTTACGTTCTACTCTTTCAAAGGCAAACAAAGGCAGGTAAGCGGTAATGATAATGATGGTCGCAAATAATACCGGCTTGCCAACGAGCGCCGCCCGCTGCGCGATGGAATGCTCCTCCAGCGGTACCGCCTCATTTTCTTCCCGCTTTTTCAGGATTGTTTCCATCATCACAATAGCGCCATCCACGATAATTCCGAAGTCAATAGCGCCGAGGGAAAGCAGGTTGGCCGGGATGTTGGTGAAGTACATCAATATAAAAGCGATCAGCAATGCCAATGGTATCGTAATGGCCACAATCAGCGCCCCACGCCAGCTGCCAAGAAATACGATGAGCACGATGATGACCAGCATCATACCTTCTATCAATGTGTGAGAAACTGTATTCAGGGTAGTATTCACGAGGTCAGTGCGATCCATATAGGGCCTGATGCGCACCCCATCAGGTAACAGGTGATTGTTGAGATCATCAATGGCATTATGTACTCCTTGTAATACCAATGAAGGATTTTGCCCTTTTAGTAATTGTACTACTCCTTCAATGCTCTCATTGTAATCTACTTCCCGGTCGGTGAAACCCAGGATGCTCTTTCTTTCGAGGTTGCCATACCTGAGTTCACCTACGTCTTTCAACAGGATGGGAACTCCGTTATTGGTTTTGATAACGAGGTCGCCAAGCCCTTCCAGTGTTTTCACCAGTCCGATACCGCGGATGACGTAGCCAAGATCGCCCTGGTTAAGAATACTTCCGCCGGCGTTGGCATTGTTATTAGTAATGGCAGCCTGGATATCACCGAGCGACAACTGATATTGCTCTAACCGTGCCGGATCCAGTTCTACCTGGTATTGCGTGGTAATGCCGCCGAAATTGGTAACGTTGGTAACCCCGGCTTCCTGTTTTAAGCGCGGTACAATTACCCAGCTTTGGAGGTCGGTCAGTTCCCGCAGGTCATGGCCTTTACTCTCAATAACATACCGGTAGATTTCGCCGATGGGCGATGTCAACGGGTCCATGCCTGGCTTGGCGCCATAGGGAAGGGTCAGCGCATTTAACCTTTCGTTGATGCGTTGCCGTGCCCAGTAATCTTCGTAACCATCCTGGAAAACCACGGTAACGATAGATAAGCCGAAGGTACTTTTACTGCGCATGACGTTCATGCCGGGAAGTCCATTCAGTACCCGCTCTACGGGGATGGTAATCTGTTGTTCCATTTCCTCTGCTGCCAGGCCAGGTACCTGCGTAATAATCTGGGCACTTACATCCGCAATATCCGGGTAGGCTTCGATAGATAATTGTTTCCACGAATAGTAGCCAAATAGCGCCAGCATTATAAAAAAGCCTATCAGTAACCATCTTTTCCGGATGGTTATATAAATCAGGTTCATCATGTTGTTCTCAGATTAATAGGTAATGGCTACCTGGCGTCCAGCAGATAATAGGCGCCGTCGCTGATGATGGTATCGTTTTTAGAAAGCCCCGACTTTACCACCACCTTGTTGCCGAGGACACCGTTTGTTTCTACCTGCTGGCGTACGTACCTGCCAGCAGCGATCTGCCGGAATACGAAGGAGGTATTGCTTTGCTGCAGCAATGCTTTTGGGGCAATCAGGACGGTAGGCTGCGGCGTATTTTCAAAATTAACGTTCACATACATGCCCGGTTTAAGTATGTGATCGGCATTTTCGCACTCCATCAATACTTCCACGCTGCGGGAGCTTTCCTCGATCAGTTCGTTGATATGGAAGATGGTGCCTTGTATAATTTTACCTGGTAACGCCGCAATCGTGATCTGTGATTGACTCAGCTGGCGAATAGCACCCATGTCTTTTTCCTTGACGTGACCTGCCACCCATACCTTTGAAAGTTCCGCCACCGCAGCCACACTGGCGCCGTCATTTTTTATCAGTTGACCTACTACCACTTTATTTTCCACTACTTCACCAGCAATGGGGGCATAGATGATCAGGGGCTGTCCCAGGATCAACTCATCGGGGTTGGCTTTGAACAACCGGATGCTTAGCCGTGCGCTTTCATATTCTTTTTTTTCCACGTCGTAATTCATCTGCGCCTCTTCCAATTCCCGCTGAATGCCTACGCCATTAGCGACTAAGTTACGCTGCCGTGCCAGTTTTTTCTCTGCCAGCAACAGTTGCTCTTTCGCCTGGAAAAATGCTTTCTGTGCGGTAATAAAATCCGGTGAACTCATGGCAAACAGGGGCGTACCTGGTGTTACGTTCATGCCAAGTTTCAGGTAAGCGGCAATGATCCTGCCTGAAAAGGTAGGCGCTATTTCAGCGAACTTGTTCGGAATTAATTTTACCAGGCCCACTGCCGGCATCTGCTGGCGCAGCAGTTGCGTGGTAATGGTATCGACATGGATTTTTTTTGCCAGGCCGGATTGTGGATATACAATCACGGTGTCGCCGTGTAGTTCACAGCTGCTGACAGGTGCCCGGGAGGTGCTCTGTGTACAGGATGCCAGGAGTAATGTACCGTAAAATAAAGCCAGTATATGTTTCATTGTGCCATTGTTAAGCGTCATAAGTGCGGGTGCCGGATATTTTATCTATGCAGCCATAGTTGTAAACCGGTAGCTGCATCTGCTTTACCGTCGGAAAGGCCTTTCAGAAATAAAGTGACTGTTTTCTTCCCATCCAGCTGAAGTGAAGGGATATCCAGCAGGGTGACTGTCTTACTGCCTACCTGGGTTTTCACTTTTACCCGGTATGTACCAGCAGCAATGGTTTTGAAGGTGCCAAGCGCAGCGGCGTCAGGATTATTGCCAATGTAGGCAGTGGCTTTTACCAGCCTGGTGCTGTCTTTATCCTTGAATACATCAATATCTACCGGCGTAGTATTAGGCGAGAGGTGCAGGAAACGGACATTTGTTTTAGTGGCGCCCGGGTTGCTAACCATGTCTTTGAGCACAACGAATTTTACTTTGTTATTCTTGAGTGTATCATATATGAACAAGCTATAG
Organism: Chitinophaga sp. Ak27; assembly: GCF_012726295.1. Classification (GTDB taxonomy): domain Bacteria; phylum Bacteroidota; class Bacteroidia; order Chitinophagales; family Chitinophagaceae; genus Chitinophaga. Next base: position 149,169 of record NZ_JABAOB010000002.1, read on the forward strand.
CTCACCGCATTTTCGAAAGTAAATTTACTTTCCGCTACCACATTGTTTCCCAGGGTTAGTTTAATAGGAAGGTCTTTGCCGGGTTGCAGCATCGTATAAGGTTTTTGGCCAGATAGATACTGTACTTTCTGCTGTGTTTGCTTTTCGTTTACATTAACGACTACTTCCGCTGTTTTAGGAGAGGCATGTATCACCTGTAGATAGGCTACTGCTACATCAGGTGTATTATCTGATTTCTTTTTGCAGGCGATTATTGATAAACCAGCCAGTACACATACAGATGCTACTTTTAGTGCATTTGTTGTTTTTCTCATTTTCATTAATTTTTAGTTTGCGGATAAATATTTTGGTGTGCTGCACGCTTTATAAACAGGAAGTGGAATCATCTTCCTATCGCTTGTGGATGGAAACAGGATCTTTAACATTTTATTTTATGGGTGAGATAGAGGCTGTATAAATGAGAATAGGAGGCGCTATAAAAGCGCCTCCGGGTTAATTGTAGGTATGATATGAGCCAAAAGTTATATTTGGGGTCAACATAACCATATCTGTCATGAAAACACCAAAAAGTGGAAACTTCCTACGCCGGAGAAAAAAAAGTCAGAATTTAAGCGTATAGGACAAATAAAAGGTGAGATCAAATAAACGGTTTCCCGATAAAGTAGTATTGTAGCCACTATTTTCCAGGTTCCAGACATCCGGAATATATTTATTACGGGCCTGGTAGGCATTGTAAAGACCGGCAGATAACTTGTGAGCAAGGTGCTTACCGGTAGGGAAAAAGAAGCTGGTATTAAAGTTCAGGCGATGATAGGTTGGTAGTCGTTTGAACCGGTACCCGCTTCTGTCAAATACAAAAGGATTATTATTGTCGGGTTCTTTATTGCCCGGATTTACGGGTGTGGGGGTATCAAAGTCTTCGTTTGTTCCAGGGGGCAGGAATTCAGCATCGCCGGAGCTGAAATACCATACCAGGCCCAGCTCCCAGTTTTTAAGCGGGCTATAGTTGATGGTGGCATTTAAATTATGCCGCCGGTCGTAGCGGAATGGATATTTTTTTCCTTCGTTAATACCCGGAAACTGTCTTTCGCTCCACGTAAGGGCATAAGAGAGCTGGAACTGCCATTTGTTGATTTGCTTCCTGGATAGCAGCTCCAGGCCATAGCTCCAGCCTTTTCCGGCAAGGATATCTGTTTCCCAGGTTTCTTCATCATAGAAAATATTCCCCTTTTCCGCGAAGTTGGTATTATTTCTCATCGCCTTGTAATAGGCATCTGCAGAGAGGAATAGTCCTTTTTTATCATTGAAATTATATCCCAGGTTGAGCATATGGCTTTCCACAGGACGCAGTAACCCGGTACTGGGTACCCAAAACTCGCTGTTGATGCCCAAAAACGGCGTGGTTACCTGGTGGAGGTATTGTACCATGCGGGCATACGAAAAAGTAAACTGCTGGTCTTTATTAATCCGCCATGCGGCAAATAGCCGGGGCTGCAGGGAACGGTGGGTATAATCACGGAATTTGTAGGTGGCATAGTTCAGCCCTGGCCGGATTAAAATATTAGACCCAATGCGCCATTCATTTTCAGCATAAAGGGCAAATTCGCCGAAGCGAAGGGGTTGCATGGGCTGATAGTAATCCACCTGTTCCAGGAATTCCGGGGAGATGTTGGTATTGAAAGGTTTGATGGTGGTATGGGCGTACCGGGCCCCAAACCGGAACCTGGCATTGGGTAATGCGTTGTATTCAAACTGACTTTTTGCTTCCAGCTTGTCAATAGAAGCATAGTTGTTAAACGCTTTACTATCTTCAGTTTGCCGGGTAGAGTCATTGAATAGCGCGAACTTAATCCCGGCGAGATTACGGTAGTTGCTGGCATTTACAGTAGTGCTTACAAACGAGCGGGCGCCGAGTAAATGAATCCAGTTAAGCGTTCCCAGCCGGTTTCCCCAGGCCTGCAAACGCTGATAGTCCGGGCGGTTGAGGTTCAGGTGGTCCTTGCCGAGGTAGCCGGTAAACATCAGTTTATTATTGGCATCCAGGAGATGTGTTAACTTAAAATGGATGTCATAGAACCGCAGCCGGTAGTTATCATCCTGGATATTTAACAGGGGATTGGACCAGCTATGGCGCATCGAGAACATCATAGCGGTTGTATGTTTTCGTAACGGCCCTTCTACGGACATGGCGCCAGCCAGCAGTCCGGCATTGGCTTCTCCCGTCCATTTATCCATGTTGCCATCCCGGGTATTCACTTCCGTGATAGAAGAGATAGCACCATCGAAACGGCTGGGGAAATCATTTTTATACTGCCGGATCGATTTAACCAGGGTACTGTTGACAATGGAAATTTCACCCAGCAGGTGACTGGGATTATATACCTGGTTGCCATCCAACAGGAAAATGCTCTGATCCGGATCGCCGCCTCTGACCACTAGTTTTCCGGTAGTTTCCTGTGTTTCCACATTGCCTGGCAACAGGTACAGGGATCTGACCGGATCTGTTTCTCCCAGGAAGTTGTTATAGGCATCTGTTTGGTATTTATCCATCCGGGAGCCGCCATCGGGTTGAAGGATATTACCCGCATCAATTTTCACCTCCGGCAGTTTAACCGGGGAGATCACCAGGTTTTTTTTGGTAGAAGCCTCGATCAGGATGGTGATTGTTTTGGGAGGCAGGCTGCTGTGTTTTACTTCCAGGTAATGTTTGCCTGGTGATAACATCATGTTGTAGTAACCAAACCTGTTGGCCTGGCAGATCTGACCGGATGCCAGGTCCTGCACAGTGGCATAGGCCAATGGTTCCAGGCTGCCTTCTTCCATCGTAAAGCCATAGAGGGGATACCGCTGAGGTAATTTTTTTGCGGGCAGAAGAATGATCTTGTTGTTTATTTCTTCTATCGTCACCGGTTGTCCGCTCAGTAACTTATGCAGTATAGTGCCCAGCATGATGTTGCCATCGGCAATAGCATAGGTGCTGTCGGTAGTGAGGTAGTTGGTAGAATATTCGATCACCGTGCCGCTGTAACTGCTTATTTTCGATAATAAGGAAGGAATGCTACCGGTGGCAGCATGGCACACAAATGTTTTCTTTGTAAGGGATTGCTGGGCCTGAGTGCTCAATGCAGTACAAAGCAGTACTACGGACATGAGAATGCCGACGGCATGATAGCTGTTGAAATGACAATGCCGTAACGACCGCCGGCCGCAAATGTGTGTGTATCTGCTATGCTGAAAATTCCTTACAATAAGTCAAATAAAAAGTTAGTACAGAATAAGGGTGTCTTGTTGTTGTCGGTAATGTAGTCCTGTTAATTTTGCTATTTCATCTACTGCCTGATATAACGATTCTTTTCCAAAGCTGGCGGTGATTGATATTTCGCCAGCCCCCGGCGTCTGTGTGCTATCAATTTTAACAGGATGGTTATAAAAAATAGTTAGTGTTTGGATCACCTCTTTTAAGGAGGTGCTCCTGAAACTCAATTCTTCCTGTTGCCATTGCAGCGGTGAGCTGGTAAATGTTTTTCTTTCAAATGTTTCTCCTGTGAAGATGGCTTCTTCATTGGCAGATAGCGTACATCTTTTTTGCGGATGATCTTTATCTGCAAACAATACCTTGCCGGTAACGACGGCTACTCTTTCGTGTTGCTGCCCTGCATTTACGAGGAAAGAGGTACCGAGTACCGTGATGAGTCCTTTCCCGGTTTCGATACGGAATGGCTGCTGTATGATTGTTTTTACATCAAAATAAGCCTCCCCTGAAAGATATATTTTCCGCTCATCAGCTTTAAATATTTGGGGAAACCGGATAGTTGCTCCTTTCCGTAACCATACCGTAGTGCCTTCAGATAGTGTTATATGCTGATCAGTGGCAGCGGTAATGATGGTAAAGGACTCCTGCCGTTTGTTATACCAAAACCAGCCACCGAAAATGAATCCTGCTACAATAGCTGCTGCCACTAGTGTTTTTAGGAGCGTATTCATCCAGAAAACGGTGTTGGTCGTATCATTTTTTTTCTCCGTGGCCAGTGCAATTCGTTGGTCTATTTTTGACCATGCGCTACTGGTATCAAATTCTTTTTCTTCCAGCCATTCGTCTGTCATGCGCCAGGTGGTAGTCAGCTGCGCGATTTCTTCTTCATAGGCAGGGTCCTGCGATGCCCAGTCGGCAATTATTTTGTCGTCTGCTTTGGCGGATATACCATGCAGCTTTCTGAGCAGTAGTTTTTTTATATGGTCAGGTAATTGTTCCATTTGTTTTCTTCTCCCATTTACTAAAACATAATTATTTGTGAAATTCCTACAAGCAGGAAGAAATAATTTAAAGATGGTTTATAAGGTACTTTTAACGAAATTTCTCAGGAACTTCAACGCTTTCCAAAGCTGGTTATTCACCGTTTTAATGGATATGCCAAGGTTGTCTGCTACCTCCTGGTTACTGAAATTCCCCAGGCGGCTTAATAGAAATACTTCCTTGCATTTGGTGGGAAGCTGGTCAATTCCTTTTCCCAACAATGCTTTATAATCTACCAGCTCGCCTTCACCTGGTTCTGTGCCTACCGGCCAGGCATCTTCTTCTATATCCATGTCGGTCAAACTGTACACAGGCCTGCGCTGCCCACGGTGCAGGTGAGTCAGGCAGTTATTGCGAACAGCGGTGAAAAGATAAAATTTTACACCTTCGACCACCAGGATATCTCTTCGGTTTTCCCATATCTTCACGAAAACATCCTGCACGATATCTTCACACACCTCCTTTTCCTTGATAAAGCTGGTGGCGTACTTGCAAAGCGGGTTATAATACTGTTCAAATACTAATTGGAACTGTTTGTAAAGGTCATCTGTACTCACAAATGAATTTTATAAATATGATACTTAATACGCATGTGTTTCCCGCTACAGGTATATGGGAATTTTATTCAAAAAATTCCCCCTGGTAATCTATAAACGCGCCGTTGTTATTTTCCCTCTATTGAGCTGAGCGTTTGTTCGTAAAGTACTCCCAGATTTCGCGTTTGTAAGTCTTGCCAACAGGCAACGTCAAACCATTTTCCAGCAGTACCTGTGCTCCTTCGAGGGACTGTATTTTTGACAGCGCTACAATATACGAACGGTGTATGCGCTTGAAATGACGTTTATCCAGCTGTTGTTCTATTTCGCTGGTAGTGGAGGCGCTCAGGTACATTTTATCCTTTGTAAATACCTTTACATAGTTGCCATAGCTTTGAATATGGGTAATATCATTGGTCATTATCCTGACGATACCTGTATCGACTTTTAATATTAAGGAGATGTCTGATGTTTGTGGTGGGGGAATGTCTGCGTGACGGGCAACAGGAGGTTTGAAACGGGCAAACACATTATCCACGGCGGCCATAAATTTGGCTATTTCAAAGGGTTTCACCAGGTAATCGACTACCCGGTATTTATACCCTGTGAGTGCATACTGGGTATAAGCCGTAGTTAATACTACCAGCGGTGGATTGGACATGGCTTCCAGCATATCGAGCCCGGAGATGCCCGGCATGTTAATATCCAGGAAGAGTAAATCAACGGGATGCTTAAATAGGAAGTCCATGGCACTCACGGCATTATAGAAGTTACCCACCAATACCAGGCTGCTGGTCGCTTTAATATAGTGGTCAAGCACCCGGTGTGCGCCCTCTTCATCGTCAACTACGATACAGCGTAATGATTCCATCGGCTACTAATAGTTTAATTGCATTTTTAAAATAACTCTGAATTCACTTTCGTTGGAGGAAATATCCAAATGATACTTTCCTGCATACAATAGTTCCAGGCGCTCACGGATAGTGGCCAGGCCAATACCGGTAGAGTTGCTTTGAGGGGGAAGATCGCCTAACGAGTTGGCAATGACTACCATCAGGGTACTGCCATTTAATTGGATGTTGATATCCACAAACGATCGCCCGGCGGCGGTAGTACTATGTTTAAAGGCATTCTCTATAAGCGTAATCAGGATCAACGGCGCAATAGTTATCTTTTCCAGGCCAGGCTGCTGCGCATGCACGACAAAAGTAATTTCGCAACGCTGTCCCACCCGCTCTTTTTCAATAGCGATATAATTTTCTATGAAAGAAATCTCTTCCTGGAGCTTCACCTGCGGCTTTCGTCCATCTTCCAGCTGGTATCGCATGAGCTGCGATAACTTTAAAATCAGCTGGGGAACCCGATCGGGTTCGGTCAGGCTGACCCCATAAAGATTGTTGAACATGTTGAAAAGAAAGTGAGGATTCAGCTGTGCGTGCAGCAACCTTATATTCATTTCAGCGAGTAGCAGCCTGTCTTCCGTCCTTTTCCGGATCTGTGAGGCATGCTGCCTGACGAGGAATAAAAACATGATCGTACTTACGCTGGCGATATTGATAACAAAATAGTATAATAAAACATACAGTATATTTTCCTGGGGGAGTATGCCGGGTTCCACCCAAAAGAAATCTACCGGCCAGAGTATGAAGGTACCCAGCAGTAAAGCTCCCAGGGATATCAGCGCATATTTTCCATACTTCCTGTTCCAGAACAACGGGAAAATAAAGTGCCAATGCAGCTGCGCCAGCGCATATATGATGATAAAGAAAACAAGTCCCTTGAAAAGCGCCGTGAATGAATCCAGTTGGAAAAATTGATTCACCATCGTCAGGATAAACATGGCGACAAAGATCCCGATCTCCTGCAAGTAACGTTTTTTGAACCAATTTGTCATAGCTATTATCTTCTATTGTATTGCCAGTGCCAGCAATGTCAGATTTTTCTATGTATACCGGAAAACTAAATGATGAAGGACGTTCGTCATTAAAATATAGGCTTTACTCATTCTCATTTCCCGGTGGAAAAATAAACATTTTCTTTTGTGCCGACTAAAATTATACCCGTCAATATTAAATTGATAAATCAGATGCCAGGTAAATTTGCCGCTATTTTATTTTTAATCATCGCTTCTTTGCCGGTGCGCGCACAATCCATTATTTCCGGTGGTACGGCTTCTTTTAAAGTAAGAGGAGTGGTCCTGGATGCATTGGATAATAAGCCGCTTGAACTGGCCACCATCCTGTTGAAAGATAAAGGCCAAGCCGTTATTAAAACTGCATTGACAGATGCCGCAGGTGCGTTTAATTTGACAGTGCAGGAAAAAGGCACTTATTTTTTAACGATTTCGCATACGGGCTATGAACCCTACTCGGGAACGATAGACGTGAAGGCATCCACGGGAGACGTCATTAAATTTACCCTGTTAAGGCAAAGCCAGCAGTTGCGGGTAATTGAAGTGAAAAAGCGTAAGCCTTTGGTACAAAGCAAAGGAGATAAGTTGGTATATAATGCGGCCGCTGATATTGGTAATAAAAGCGGGTCGGCCGCAAATGTGCTGCGGAAGGCACCCATGGTAACTGTCAGCGCCGATGGTGTTGTCAGCCTCCGGGGAAATTCAAACATTAAGATTCTTCTGAATGGTATGCCGTCAGGCATCCTTGCCAAAAATCTGAAGGAAGCTTTGAAGATGATCCCCGCCAGCTCCATATTATCGATTGAGGTAATTACGGCCCCCTCGGCCAGGTATGAAGCAGAAGGAGCAGCAGGTGTGATTAATATCATTACGAAGGAGAAGATAAAAAGTACTTCCGGTACGGTTGATATAAGCATGGGAAACCGGGAACAGTCTGCCAGTATCGGCCTGAACATGTCGGGCGCTAAGTTGGACTTTAGTGTTATGGCCAGCGGCATGTTTGAGCAAACGCAAAAAGAGAATGAGCTAAACCGGGCATCATTTTACAAAGGACAGCCAGCGGGCAGCCTGGTGCAGCGAGCTGATAGCCGGCAACGGACAAAAGGAGCCAGCCTGGAAATGGGTATGGAATACCGGCCTGATTCAACGCAGAAATTCGGTACAACGCTTTCTTATTGGCATGATCAATGGCCGGTACGTAGCAATTTGTATAATGATTATAGAGATGCCAACAATCCGTCGCGCTATAACCAAAGCTCAGATCAGCAGGGACGCTTTCATTACATTGATCTTTCATTAAATTACCAGAAACGGTTTAAACGCAAGAAGCAATCGTTACAGTTATTGGGAAATCTTAGCCGTTCTACAGACCGTTTCAGTTACCAGACAGATCAATTCACAATTGATGGTACCCATTTTTTCCGGGAAGTGAGTCCTAACTCCGGAAGGAGTAAGGATTACAGCTTCCAGGCTGATTATACGCATCCTTTTAATAAAGCAGGGAACAGTTTTATTGAAATGGGTGTGCGTTGGAGTAAAAATGATGCTACCAGCAACTTTGCCGTTTACAATAATATAAACAACCGTGGTAGTAAGGATTTGAAGCAGGACCAGGAGCGTAGCGATTCTATGACGTACTTCCAGGATGTTTTTGCTTCCTATGTCAGCACAGAGCTCCAAACGAAGAACAACTGGCGCTTCCGCCTGGGCGCCCGTTACGAGTATACGCGGATAAACGCGGCCTTCAAAGGAACCAAGCCTTCATTTGGCGCCAATTTCAGTAACCTGGTTCCTAACCTGTTAATTGCGAAAAAAGTTAATGAAGCGCATGAGCTTAAGTTCAGCTATACGGAACGCATTCGCCGGCCCTTTATCTGGGACCTCAATCCCTACATAGATGCCAGTGATCCCCGTAACCTGACTATGGGTAATCCCCGATTACGTCCGGAACTTACACGCATGTTAGAAGCATCTCACATTTATAGCGCAGCTTCCGGTCTTAACCTCGTTAGCAGCGTTTACTTTAACTTTAACTCCAACTCTATTGAATCGCTTTTAACTGTTGATAGCAATGGTATTTCACGGACGTTACCCCAGAATATTGCTGCTAACAAACGGTTGGGGGCAAATATCAATGCATATACGCAGCTCAGCGATAGCTGGACAATCAACGGAGGTCTGGAGTTGTACCAGGTGTGGTTTAAAAGTAATGCATTGCAGGCTGGTAACAGCGGCTTCTTTCATGCTTTCAATATAAATACTTCCTATACCATTCCCAGCGGGTATACGTTTGAGTTATCCGGCGACTATAACAATGGCTTTATAACACTGCAAGGTAAAAGTACATCGGACTATACCTACCGTATAGCCGTTCAGAAAGAAGTGCTGCAAAAACGGGCAAGCATTACGCTGTCAGTGGTGAATCCCTTTCAGCGTAACTTCCGGCAGCGTAGTATGGCAACCGCTCCTGCGTTTAATCAGCAGTCGACGACCTATCACTATAATAGATCTGTTGCGATCGCGTTTAACTGGCGGTTTGGCAAAGCGACTAAAAGTAAAGAGAAGAAAATGCCGGAAGAACAACCAACGCGTCCGGAGCGGCGGCGGACAGACAGGTATTAACCGGTGTTGTCGTCTTCGCCATATCAAACGCGTTGGAATGTATAACTAATGCGCTTATCAGGAGATCAGCCGGAGATTGTCGGTATGCGTTGCCAGATCAAGGCTGCCAGCCGAAGTGCCGGCACCCTTTGCTAACTGCAATACATCTTTTAACAGTTCGTTGGCAGCTTCTATTTCCTCTTTTTTAATAGAGATGCTTTCAATATTAAAACCGATAGGAATATTTTTGGCCTGCGTATAGTTCAGAATTTCTATCGCGATATTCTTGCAGGTTTCGATGGAGGAAGACAAAATATCTTTCGAGTGTTTTAGATCGTTATAAAGCCACTTTGGTACTTCTATGCCCAACCATTCCATAAACTGCAATGTTTTGAGCGATCCGCAAGGCGCCAGGGTGAAGATTAACGGGGAAAGTGATTGGTCGTTATCCTGCCCGGCATAATAGTAGTCGGAGAGAAGGTTTTTTGTATCATTCAGGCTATAAACGCACTGCGATACAAAAAAGCTGCATCCCTGGTTTATTTTACTGAAGATGCGGAGGTGTTCGTCGCCTTTTTTGGTATGGCGCTCGGGAATGGTAACTCCACCTAATACGAGCGACTTGGCATACTGGTTCCGCAGGTCATATGCATCCTGGAGAGAAAAGTTAGTGGCTTCCACCTGTTGGTGAGAAGAGGCGCCTACAAAAACGGCGTAATCGATATGTTGATTGGCCTGAAGCCAGTTGGTAAACTGTGCTTTATCCAGGTTGCCAATGCTTTTGTAAATCACTTTGGGGACTTGCAGTGAGGCTAAATAGTTTTTGCTATAGTCCTCCGGCGTAATGGTAGATTGGAAAGCAAAGGTTCTTTCCTTTTCTGTCCGGGTAGATTCATCCTGGATATCGTAGAGCAACAGCCCATCAATGGAAAGTCCCTGGAGCCTTTCAACTTGTTTGCCGGCAATAATTTTTACCTGTTCGGACTGAGTAGTAGCCTTCGGTGGCGTCAAACTATAAAAGACCAAATTGGACCCTGGCTGATGTATCTTTTCCTTGAGCATGCATGATGATTTCGGCAAAAGTACAAATTGGGCGGGGATTTTGGGAGATTTATTGATCCGTGGGCATATCGAGCGAATGGTATTTATATAACAGTAACTTTTGATAAATCAATCACGCGTAATCCTTTCAGCGCCGCATAGGTCAATTTATCCATCGAGGCGCCGTCAAAGCACATAGTTTTGATCGCGAGGTATGATTTGTTGGTGAGTGAAAAAGGCAGCGTAAAAGATACATTCCTGAGTGTGGCCCCTCTGAATGACACATCTTTCAAGGCAGACTTGTTAAAACGGACGCCGGTGAATGACTGCCCATCAAAGCATACGCCTTGTAAATCGCAGTGATTAAAGTCAACGTTATTAAAAACGCATTGCTCGAAGATCGTTGTTCTAAGGTCCGTTTTGGTGAGCTGAACGTCTGTGAGGGCAGCGCCTATGAATTGGGCGCCTTGTCCTGAGATATGCAGGGTAGTGCCTACCAGGACAGATGCACGGAAGCTGGCGCCTGTAAGATCAGTGGTGGAGAAACGGCAGTCTTTCAGGTGGGCGTCATCAAAATTGGCTTCGCGGGCATCCACTACGTCAAATGAAGTCCCGGTGAGGTCAGCGCCTGCAAAGTTGGCTCCGCGGAGGGAGCTCGCTTCGAATTTTCCTTTATGTAAAGTAACGCCGGCAAAATCGCCTTTTTGCAGGTCGATGGCGGTGAGGTCAATTTGTACCTGCCGCCCGGGCGAAGATGAGGGCGAAGGCTCGCTGGCCTCCACTACCGGTTGTTTCACCAGTGTTGATAGTTCATTATCCGTGGTGGACGTGCCTGCTGAAAAATGGTTTAGGTCTACGCCTAATATCTCCGTAAGACGGTTAAACGTAGTGATATCAGGCATGGATTCTCCACGTTCCCATTTTCCCACCGCCTGGGGACTAATAAACAGTTGTTGGGCAAGCTTTGCCTGAGACATTCCCATTGCCTTTCGTGCTTTGGCGATTTTGCCGCCGATTACCTTAGTGTCCATACACGATATATTTATTTTTCGATAAAACGAAGATAGGCTGCATCCTTTCCAGAATCAACTAAAAATGAAAACTATTGGTGGTAACGGCACTACTTATAGTTGTTTACATACAAAAAGCCCCGCTACAGCGGGGGCTTCGTGGTAAATCCCTTGGCGTTGACAACAGGGAAGAAAAACGATTGGGGTGACCGGATGGAAGGCCAGCTGTTATTTTATCTGCCGTGTAAGGCCCTTTCGCCGGCGGTGATAGTTTTACGTGTTTTAATTCCAACCGTTTTTGATGTCCTTGGCAACATTTGGATTATAGTTTTTCTCAACATCAGGTATAGGGAGCAACAGGTTTTTATCCTGGAAAGGTTGTGTTCCAGTGCCTGGTTCTATGGCCTTTTCTGCGTTGATAGTTTGTTTAAGGAGGCCCCATCTCAACAGGTCGAAATACCGGCATTGTTCTCCGCATAATTCCAGCTGGCGTTCCCGCATCAATATTTTCATCGCGTTGTTTTTGTCGCCCAGCGTGGTGTACAAAACGGCATGTGAGCGGGAACGTACGCTGTCGATCAGTGCCAGTGGTGCATCGCCGGTATTGCCTTGCTGGATATGTGCTTCGGCCAGCATCAGCATTACGTCGGCCAGGCGGATCACCTGCCCGTTAATCGGGCTTTTGGGATCACCATACTTTTCCACCAGGTTGTAATATTCATATTTTTTCCAGCGATAATCACCCTGTGGATCGGTAGCATCAAATGGATACGGTTTAGCGCCTGTGGCGCATTGCTGGCAGTACGCGGTATCTCCGCCGGAAGCCGGAGTGCCATAGAACGTGGAATTAGCACGAGGGTCGATATAGGGTAGACCTGTTGTGGGATTGGGATAGGTAAATGCTTTTACGGCAGCATTGCTGATATACACGTTCTTCCAGTCGTTCCAGCCATATTCCATCGCGCGACCGGTATGTGTTTGTTTACCTACCTGCTCTGCGCCATTGCCAAACATGTAGTAAGGGGAGCCAATACCCCAGTCGGTCCACTGCTGGTCCATGATCTGGAAGATATTTTCCGGCGTGTTCTGGTTGGTAGTGCTGAAAACATTATCAAAGGAAGGGTCGAGTTTGTAGGCGTAAGGTGCTCCCATCAGCTTTTCAAAGGAAGCTTGTGCCTGCGGCCATTTTTTCTCGTATAAGTATACTTTGCCGAGCAGGGCTATCACAGCGCCTTTGGTAACGCGGCCCAATTCTGCGGAAGGATATACAGTAGGTAATTCTGCGGTGCTTTGAGCTTCTGTCAGGTCCTTTTCTATCTGTTTCCATACATCGGCGGCCGGGCTGCGGGATAAATAGTTGTTGTGAAGGGTGGTTTGATAGTCGGTATACAGTGGCACATCTCCCCATAACGTTACTAAATGGAGGTAAGCGTAGGCCCGGAGGAACTTTACTTCGGCCAGGTATTGATTCAGCTTTGCGCGATCCGTGGTGGCAGTGGGATTCCACGCGGCTGCCCGGTCTATCACCAGGTTGCATCTGAAAATCATCCGGTAAAGAGAACCCCATAAGTTGCCCAGGTCTGCATTGTTGGTACCGAAGGTATAGTCGCCCAACTCCTGTTCTGCTCCCAGCAAAAAGCTGGCGCGTTTGGCTTCATGGCCCATCAGGTCAAAAATGAAATAGTATTCCCTGGCCCATAACCCTGGGTGCAGCAGGGTGGCATAACTGGCGATGGTAGCCTGGTTCAGGGCAGATATGTTGGTGAAATAGGTATCGTATGCGTAGGCGCTCTGATCTACCAGGTCGAGGCGCGATTTTTTACATCCCGTGGAAATGGCCATCAGACCTGTTATCAGCAGCAGTTGACGTATGTACTTCTTCATAAAATCACTTTTAAAAATTAAAGCCCTAATTGAATACCTGCCAGGAAGGTTCTTGGCTGTGGCACCTGTCCCTGATCAATGCCGCGTGCAAAAATATAGTCGCCCGCTACCTCCGGATCATAGCCGGTATAGCGGGTGAACGTCAGTAAGTTTTGCGCGGCAATGTAAATGCGCAGGGATTTCAGGGTGCCTTTGGTGACATTGCTTAACATAGCAGCAGGCGCGTTGTATCCGATGGTAATATTGCGCAAACGCAGGTAGCTGCCATCTTCCAGCCACCAGTCAGATGGACGGAGGTTACCGTTGCCAGTTACATTCTGGCCTATCCGGGGCAGCGCAGCTACGTCGCCGGGTTTACGCCACCTGTCGAGGATGTCGGTGGTAGCGTTATGGCCGGTAGACATGAAGCTGGTATTTAATTTCAATCCATTAAAGAGTTTGGAGCCGCTAACACCGGACAATACGAGGTTCAGGTCAAAGTTTTTATACGTGATACCAGCGTTGATACCGTATACATATTTAGGAATGGCATTGCCTAATATTTCCTGGTCTTTTGCAGTTACTACGCCGTCGCCGTCGATATCTTTATAAATAAAGTCTCCCGGTAACAAACCATCCTGGTACCTGGCATTGGGGTTGCCTGTTTTTTTAGCTGCTTCCTGGTTGAGGGCAGTTATTTCGTCAGCATCCCTGGCCACATGGTCCATACGGTAGCCGTAGAAAGAACCGATGGCATAGCCGGCTGCAGTATAGGTAGTAGTAGGTACGGGGGTAAAGGCACCGGCCTGTATAGGGGCGGAGAACTGGTCACCTAGTGATAATACTTCGTTGTGGTTAACAGATCCGTTTACGCTTACATTGAAGCTGAGGTTGTTGTTGATTTTATCGCGGTATCCGATCGTCAGCTCAAAGCCTTTGTTACGGGCGTTGGCAGCGTTAACTGTTTTCTTTGGCTGGGCGCCGGTAGGGCTTACACCAATACTGGCGGGCAGCAGTGTGGTTACCAGCAGGCCGGTGCTTTTACGATTGTACCAATCGGCTTCCAGGGTGAGACGGTTATTTAAGAAGGCGAGGTCGAGACCGATATCAGCCTGGTTGGTTTGTTCCCATTTTAAATCGGGATTGCTCAGGGTGGTCAGCGTAGTGCCGGATATAAATGTTTCCGTACTGCCTAAAGAATACACCAGGGCTCCTCCGGGAGTACCCTGGTAGGTTTTGGATGTGTTGAGGAAGTTAGGAATATTATTGTTACCGGTTTGTCCCCAGCTAAAGCTCAGCTTTCCATCTGATAAAATGGGAAAGTTATTTTTCAGGAAGTTTTCTTCTGAGAAGCGCCATGATAAACCGCCGGCGGTGAAATTACCATAGCGGTTATTAGGGCCGAAGTTGGAGGCGCCGTCTCTTCGGTAGCTGGCCGTCAGGATATATTTATCATCATAAGTATAGTTGGCCCGCGCATAATAAGAGATCACGGAAGGGCGTGAATAGTTTGAATAGGTATTGGTAACGGATTGGGAAGAGGCCACTACCACATCTGTGAGATTATCATTGGGTTGACCGGTACCCCTGATAGACGAGCCGTTGGTACGTCCCGGGTCAATGTAGCTTTGTCCTGCGATTAAAGCCAGCTGGTGTTTGCCGAATAATTTATCGTACGACAGGTAGTTCTCCAGCATGTAGTAGGAGTTTTCTGAAAAGACAAGCATCGACTGGCGTGCCTGGTTCAGGAAGTTAGAGGACTGGTACTGTTTCTGGTAGCTGCTGGTGCGGCTGGAATTCACTTCTGCTGCAAATTGTGAGCGGAATTTTAATCCATCGATGATGCGTACTTCACCGGATAGTTGCGGGAAAAAAGCCAGTGATTTGGCGGTCTGACTTTTCATCGCAATTTCCTGCAGTGGGTTCACCGCATTGCTGTAGTCATCGATATTGGAAACGATAGAGTATCCGCCCTGGATAGATGGATCGAGCACCGGTTTATAGGGCGCATACTGTATGGCGTTGATGATATTGGCGTAGTTGCCTTTACCTACGTATTGGCGTACAATCACGTTTTGTGTAAACCGGAACCGGCCCATTGTTTCCTCCAGGCCTACGCGTGCCTGGAATCTTTTGTTGGTGGCATCGGTTAAGATAGACTGCTGATCGATGTAGGTGGCAGATACGCTATAGTTTACTTTTTCGCCGCCGCCGCTGATGTTCAGGTCATTTTCAGACACCATGGCGTTATGGAAAATGGCGTCCTGCCAGTTGGTGCTATCCTGTAAGCCTCCTGGTGTGTTGAACTTGGCAGGTAGCACAGTGTTCTTGGTAGCGGCAAGATCTTTCAGCGCTTCCACATATTGTGCAGTATTGAGCAGGTGCAGTTGTTTCCAGGCTTTAGCCATACCCCATTGAGAGGTAAAGCTAACGCGGGGAGGACCTGTTTTTCCTTTTTTGGTAGTGATGATGACCACGCCGTTGGCTGCTGCAGAACCATAAATGGCGGTAGAAGAGGCATCTTTCAGGACAGTGATATTTTCGATGTCCTGTGGATTGAGTGTGTTAAAAAGGTTTTTGGTACCCTGGATACCGTCTATCACATACAAGGGATTGACGTCGGTAAAGCTACCAGTACCCCTGATGATTATCTGGGCATCTGCGCCTAATATGCCACTGCTTTGCAGTACCTGTACGCCGGCGGCTTTACCGATGAGTAACTGGGAAGGGTTGGTGGCGTTTACAGCACCGGCTTCTTTCACCGTTACTACGTTAAAGGCGCCTACCACATCTTTCTTCCGGGCAGTGCCGTAACCGATAACGACGATGTCGTTGAGGGCTGCCACTGTTTTGACGAGGCGTATGGAAAACGTGAGTGTGGCGCCTGATTTCAGGGATACGTTGTTCAGTCGCTGGGTTTCGAAGCCCATGTAAGAAACGCTGAAAGCGTATTTTCCTTCAGGGGGTAATCCGGAGAAGCGGAATACGCCATTGCTGTCAGTTACCACGCCGGCGGTGTACTTTGTTTTTTCATTAAGCGCTACTACGGAGGCATTGGGGAGAAGGTCGCCCTGATCTGTGCGCACGGTGCCGGTCACCTGCATGCGGCCTTGCGCGGGGGCGATCATTGAAAATCCTGATATCAACATGACAAGTAGCAGGAACAGGCGCCATTTTGGTCGATAGAACATCTTCATAACTGGAACGTGTTTTAAATGTATAGGGCAAAGCAAGCCCTCAACGCTTAAGGCGTCGCAAATGGAATAGAACTATATTGGTGAATTATTTCTTTATTTCCTCTTAATTATAAATCCGCTATCATTCCGGATCAGCCTCAGGTTATTGGGAAGCGTCAAATCGGTCAGGATCTTTTCCAGTGAGTCTGTTTTTTCAAATTTACCATCAAAATAAATCTCCATCACGTCTGAAGGATAATAATAGATGGCTATTCCATAGTAATTACTCAGCTGATCCAATACTTGCGACATTGGTTGATTGTTAAATTTATACCAGTCCGGTTTCGTATAACCGGGGCCGTTGTTACCGGCTTTTACCAATACGTCTGTACCCCTGGTATTGAAGTCGGATACAAAAGCTTTTCCTGTTTTGCGGTAGTACTTAAGTTCTTTCCCGGGCGTAAGTACCACATCGTTGATAATTTTCTTTTTATTGATGGAGCCTTGTACCATTACTTTCCCGTTATTTAGTCTTATGCTGATCATATCTTCCCCGGGGATGGCTTTCACATGAAAAAAGGTGCCCAGGGCGGTGGTATATAACTCTCCGCTATATACTACGAAGGGATGTAATTTGTCGGCGGCTACTGTAAAGTCGGCTTCTCCGGTCAGGTAAATGTTCCTGTTTTCCCGGAATTGTTTATTATATACCATGGAGGCTGCCGGCAGCAGCTGTACTACCGAACCATCTGGCAATACGATGGCCATGGCTTTACCACTGGTGTTGGTGGTCAGCTGCTGTTGGTCGGAAGGGATGGTGATAGTCATTCCCGGGTCGACAGCGGCACTTTTTTGCTGGTCGCGGTGGAACAATAACATAGTACCGCCTACCAGCGCGCCGGCGGTAACGGCGGCAATGGCCAGTCGTTTGGCCCACTTCTTCCGGTTATTACCCAAAACCGTTTGTTGATGAATATTTTTCAGCCACTGTTGGGAAACGGTTTCCGGGAAATGACCATCTTCCTGTGATTGCAGGAATTCGGCTTCCGGCAGGTATTGCTCGAGCATATCAGGGTGTTCCAGCAGGTAATTGGCTACCATGCGGGCTTCTTCCGTTGAACACTGATTGCTGAAGAACCGTTTCAGTAATTCATCATTGATCATATTAAATAGGCTGATAGATAAGTAATACGTTTGTAAAGACCGAACTACGTAGTCTGATTCAAAAAAAAAATTAAAACCGGCTGAGCCAGGCCAGGAGGGAGATCAGGAGCCCGAGATAATATTTTATCTGCTTGATGGCCTGGAAAATATGTGTTTCCACCGTTCTGGACGACAAGGAAAGTTCGTGTGCGATCTGCTGGTAGCTCATCCCTTTAAAACGACTCATTTCGAACACCTTACGACGCATCGGCGGCATTTCTTTCAGGGCATTGGCCAACTTCATCTGTAATTCCTTCTCTGCCAGCTTCTCCCAGAGATCATCTACCGGCAGGGTATATTTATCTATTACATGGATCACCTTTTCCTTGTAAACAGTTTCCTTGCGGAGAAAGTCGATCAGGGTGGTACGTGCAATGCGGAATAGCTGTAACTGTATATTGAGGTCATCAGTGAGATTTTCCCGGTAGTTCCAGCATTTGATGAAAGTGAGCTGCGTCACCTCCTCTGCAATGAAGGATGACTTGGTTTTTTGAAGAATAAAATAATAGACCCTTTTGTGCCAGGCGTAATAGACTTCGTTAAATACCAAAAGGTTACCTTGTTTCAAAGCAGCAATCGTATTCAAAACGTGGAGGTTTACTACAGCAATTTAAATAAATAAATGGGGAAATTCCTAGAAATGCAATCGATACGAGATGGCTTAGAAAAAATCTCACTTTTTTTTTATCCGGCATAGGTATCTCATCTCCTTCAGTATACTTCTATTATCATGGACTTACCAATTCACATCATAGAGAAGTATTTGCGTGGAGAAGCCAACGAAGAAGAAACCCGGCTGGTAAACGACTGGTTCTATTCATCCGATGCCGGCGCCGAACCTGCCAATGAAGCGGTGGCAGCATTGAGAGAGGAGATAGGCAAAAAAATACAGCGTCGCTTGAACCAAAGTATTGATCTGACGATCAGGCGGCAACAGGAGCGGCGCACCCGGGTGTTGCAATTCGCTGCGGCGGCCGCTATGCTGTTGGGCATTGGATTGTATTTCCTGGTGCAGCGAAACCGGCAAACACCATTGATCGCTAAAGTGGCAGAAAAGAGAACTGCAACAGGCAACAGTAAAGCAACGCTTATCCTGGCCAACGGCAAAGCTATTGCGCTGGACAGTACGGCTGACGGGCCTATTGACAGCAAGAATGGCATGCAGATCATTAAACCTGAAGATGGAAAGGTGGCCTATGTGCCTACCCAGCAGGTTTCATCATCACCCACGGTGGTGTATAATACTATTATCACCCCCAAAAGCGGACAATACAGTATTACCTTGTCTGATGGAACAAAGGTGTGGCTCAACGCCGCCTCGTCGCTACGGTACCCGGTGCCATTCAGTGGCAGCTTGCGGGAAGTGGAATTGTCTGGCGAAGGTTATTTTGAAGTCGCCACGGCGATGTCAGCACAAGGCAATAATATTCCATTTATTGTATCCGTCCGTAATGCAGGTTTGCCCAACGACATGAAGGTAAAGGTGCTGGGTACCAAGTTTAACGTGATGGCCTATAGCGATGAGGGAGCCATAGAAACCTCGTTAGTGGAAGGAAAGGTGGAAACGGCCTACTCCGGTAACAATGCCTTGCTATCGCCGGGTTTACAATCTTCGCTGGAGAAAACAACTTTAGGATTTAAAGTTTCCAGGGCCGACCTGCAACGGGCGCTCGCCTGGAAGAATGGAGAGTTCCGGTTTAGCAGGATGGATATTAAAGGTATCATGCGGCAAGTTACACGCTGGTATGATGTATCGGTAGAATACCAGGGGAATGTGGATCATATTTATCTCTCGGGTGTTTTTTCCAGGCAAAACGATATCCGGCAAATGCTCGACATCCTGGAAGCCACCGGTACAGTGCATTTTCAACTAGCAGGCAATAAAATTACTGTATCAACCAAATAAGCATATTCCCAAAATCGCTGACAATGAATAGTACTTAAAATTCCACGAACACGCAGGTCCTAAAAAATAAATCCGGAAGTGCGGACACACTTCCGGATGGATACATTTGGGCCTAAACCGTCTGTAAGAAAATCGCTTTACAACCAATTTATCACCCAAACATTCTAAAGATAATGAATCTTATTCCCATTTGGGGCAGATTTAAATATCTGAGGCCCTTTCATGCCCGTTTTTTTCTACTCATGAAGTTAATGATCTGTTTTCTACTTGTTGCTACCTTCCAGGTGAATGCCACCACCATGGCTCAAACCGTAACAATAAGAGGTACGAACCTTCCGCTGCTGACCATATTTGAGAAAATTAAGTCACAAACCGGGTATGCTTTTGTATACCAGGACGACCTGCTCAAAAAAGCCATGCCGGTTACGGTAGACGAAGTCAATAAACCGCTGGAAGAAGTGCTGTTACAGGTTTTCAGGAACCAACCGCTGGTATATGAATTAAAATACAAAACCATTATTATCCGCGGCAAGCCTGTTGCGCCAACAACGAGGCAGGGGCAGTATTTCCAGGCCAGCGGCACCGTCTATAACAATATCGGCGAACCATTGGTGGGCGCCACCATTGTGCTCAAGGGAACACAACTTTCCACGATCACCAACAATGCCGGTAAGTTTTCGATGAAGGTGCCCGATATTGGCGGCACACTGGTGATCAGCTATACCACCTATGTTTCCCAGGAAGTCAGCGTACTCAATACCACCCGCTTCCCGGTAGATGTGATACTGCAGCTGAATGCCAAGAGCATCGAAGAAGTGGTCGTGGTGGGATATGGTACCCAGAAACGAAAGTATCTCACCGGGTCCATTGCCTCTATTGGCCCCAGGGAGCTAAGACAGAGTCCTGTAGCCAATATCAGTAATGCGCTGGCTGGGCGGTTACCAGGCCTCATCACTGTACAAAACAGCGGAGAACCCGGCGCCGACGGATCTAATCTCTTTATCCGCGGATTAAGTACTACCGGCAACAACAGCCCCATTATCCTGGTGGACGGTATCCAACGCTCCTTTGGCGACATTGACCCCAACGAGATTTCAGACATCAGCATCCTGAAAGATGCCGGTTCTACAGCTATCTATGGTATCAACGGCGCTAATGGCGTTATCCTGGTGACCACCAAAAGAGGTACTTCTTCCAAACCCCGTATCAATGTAACCTTACAAAACGGGTGGCAAAGCCCAACGAGGCTGCCGAAATATGCCGACTCTTACGATGGGCTTACCATGTACCGTGAAGGCCTGATCAACGACGGCTTGCCGGTGGCTATACAGTACACAGATTCTGTGTTGCAGTATTACCGCGATAGAAGCAAACCCGCTTATCAATATATCTATCCCAACATAGATTGGATGGAAGCGATGCTGAAGCCCTATTCCCTGATGCAACAGGGAAATATCAACGTTACCGGCGGTAATGAATTTGCCAAATACTTTGTATCCATGGGATATTTACGGCAAAATGGATTATACCGGTATGAAGATCAGATCAAAGGGTACAACATGCAGGCCATTACCAATAAGTATAACTTCCGTTCCAATATTGATCTCCAGGTGTCGAAAGACCTTAGCATGGAATTGGGACTGGGAGCTATTGTGCGTGACAGGAACTATCCCGGCTCCAATGCAAGTGATATTTTCGGCGCCATTAAATCAACACCCGCCTGGTGGTATCCTGTCACCAATCCCGATGGCAGCCCGGCGGCATTTAACAACGTACCGGCCTCTCCATATGTGCAGTTAACCCAATCCGGTTACCAGCGGAATTTTGAAACGAACCTGCAGTCAACTGCCGGTTTCAAATGGGACATGCGTTATTTCCTGAAAGGACTCAGTTCAAGAGTAAGGCTGTCTTTTGATAACACCAACTACCGTAATGTACGGCGGGACCTCTCCAGGCGTACTTTCCTGTACAAGCTGTTGCCGGGAGTAGTAGCGGATACAGTTACCGACCTGGCGAGAAGCGGTACCTACCAGGTGGTGGAAAACGGGGATGGTACCCTTGGGTATGGTGTGACGGCTAACGGTAGCAGGCGTACGACTTTGGAAACCTACCTCAACTATGACAACACTTTCGGACGTCATACCGTACAGGCGATGGTGCTTTACACGCAATCCTCATTTTTTGATGCAGTAGATGGAGGAGTGGCCAATGCTATCCCGGGGCTGCCATACAAAAACCAGGGTGTGGTTGGAAGGGTAATGTATAACTACGACAACCGTTATACGGTGCAGTTTTCCGGTGCTTACAACGGTGCGGAAAACTTTCCGGCAGGCAAGCGCTTTGGCTTCTTCCCCGCTATCTCTGCCGGCTGGGATATCGCAAAAGAACAGTTTATAAAGTCGAGCCCCAGCCTGGACTTTATTGATCAGATAAAGATAAGAGGTTCTTATGGGATCACCGGTACTTATGCATTGCCATCGGGCAGGTTCTCCTATCTGAGCCAGTGGAATCCGAATGATGCAGGATACCAGTTTGGTGTAAACCGGGATGGTACCAGCTATGGCGGCGCCTATGAACAGCGTATTCCTAATCCTAATCTTACCTGGGAGAAAGGATATAAGACGGACCTGGGATTAGACCTCGGTTTATGGAAAGGAGGATTGAACCTGACGGTGGAATATTTCAGGGAGAAACGCAACGATATCCTGATTAACTCAGAACTAGTGCCTGCCACTGTGGGACTGTTGAATCAACCTGCATTGAATGCCGCCATTGTGAATAAACATGGCATTGATCTGTCGATAGAGCACCGGCAGGAGTTCAGGAAGCAGGGATACGCTGTTCGTGTTAACTATTCATATGCCACTAACAACATTGCCTACTATGCACAGCCTGATTATAAAGGCCGGGAATGGCAGGCAAGAGCAGGTACAGAAGTCGGATCTATTTATGGCTATACTGCCATTGGTTTCTTCAAGAATGCTGATGATATTGCAAAGAGTCCTTCTCAATCCGTGTTTGGCAACGTTCAGCCGGGAGATATCAAATACAAAGATATCAATGGTGATGGTATCATCAACTCTCTTGATGCCGGTTTCCTACCTGGTAAGCGTAATCAGCCCACCTCTATGTTAGGTGTGAGTCTTTCTTACCACTATGCAGGCTTCGATGTCAGCGTATTATTCCAGGGGGCTTATGGTGGATCATTATTGGTAAATGGATCCGGTATTTTCCCATTTTCAAGATTTGCCGGCGTGCTGGCAGAGGTGAAAGACAATCATTGGGTAGCTTCCAATCCTGATGGCGATTATAAATATCCGCGTCTCTCCTCACAAGACAATACCAACAACCAGCAGAATTCCACGTTCTGGATCTATTCCAGCAATTACCTGCGTTTAAAGACAGTAGAGATAGGATATAATATTCCCCGGTTTTGGCTTAGCCAGATAGGGTTCAGCAATGCCCGGATTTTTGTAAATGGTATTAACCTCATTACCTGGGACAAACTGAAAATTTTTGATCCTGAGATTTCCAATGGTGGTACAGGTACCTATCCTCAGCAGCGGGTTATCAATGCTGGATTAACTTTTTCATTTTAATAATATCAACGCGATTGGATAATTGTACGTTTCCCGCACTGGCTATTTGATTACATTAAAATCAGCAACAAATGATGCGCAAATTATTATACTACGGACTAATGTTGTTTTGCATAGCAACCATATCCTGTAAGAAATATCTCGATGTTGTTCCCAAGGAGGTGGTTACTGAGAAAGATATTTACGACAATATCAACACTGCGGAACGGGCTTGGGCCAATATGTACACGTCATTAAGTACAAATTCCACAAATATTTATACCAATACTACCCTTGCGGCGTGTACCGATGAGTGCAAGAACCACTGGGAAAATGTTCCGGAGCTAAAGTTTAATTCCGGTGCCTGGGGCCCAACAGACAACTCCCTTGATACCTGGGGCACTGCCTGGCAGTTTATCCGGAGAGCTAATATTTTCCTGAAAAATATCGATAAGACTCCCATACCCCAGGACAGGGCAGATTACTATAGTACCCGTATTCCCCAGTACAAGGCGGAAGTACGTTTTCTCAGGGCCAAATTATATTTTGAGCTGCTCCGGGCCTATGGCGCAGTACCTCTGCTGGGAGATGATGTTACCGACGTAAGTGCGAAAGTACCTGATGAGCTGAACATCAGGAAGCCGATTGATGCGGTGGTAAATTATATAGTAACGGAACTGGACCAGGTAGCGCCCACTTTGCCTATTGACTACACCGATAATCCGGGGGAAACGGGCCGTATTACTCGTGGTGGCGCGATGGCATTAAAAGCGATTACTTTACTATATGCGGCGAGCCCTTTATTGAACGGTAATACAATGTATGCCGGTATAAAAAATACAGATGGAACGCAGCTTTTTCCACAAGCTTACGACAAAGAAAAATGGAAGAAGGCCGCCGACGCGGCGAAAGCGGTACTGGATATGAACGTGTATGCATTAAATAACCCCAATCCAACGAATCCTATCGACAACTACGCCCGATTGTTCTTCTCACGTGAGTACAAAGAAACCATCTTGCCCTTGTTACTGGGCTCTACCAGGGATCTGGACCAGAATATACAGCCGAATGGACAAGATGCCCAGTCTGCCGGAGGATATGGTAAATTTAGCGTGCTACAGGAAATGGTGGATGCGTATGAAATGAAAAACGGGTTGCCGATTACAGATCCCAATTCCGGGTATACTAAAGATGGTTTCTGGAATGGCCCGCTGTGGGATGGGAAAACATTCAGGCAGGCTGCCAACATTTCCAATATGTATAAAGACAGGGATCCCCGTTTTTATGCCAGCATCAATTTCCAGTATGCTTACTGGGATTCAGCTAATCACCGGCGGCCATTGCGATATGCTTATTTCGGTAATAATGGCGGTGCTTCCGACGGTTGGCCCAAATCAGGCACCAATTGCGAGACCGGGTATAACATGAGAAAATGGTGTGATCCAGGCGTGAACCTGAGAGGCTCAGGAAATGGTAACCGGAATTTCCCGATCATCCGGTTGGCGGAAATTTATCTTATTTATGCAGAAGCAATGAATGAATACCTGGACGCTCCCAACCAGGACGTATATGACGTCATCAACAAAGTAAGGGCCCGTGTATCGATGCCGGCATTACCGGTGAGCGGCACAAACGACAATACCAAAGCAGGCATGCGGAAACGGATTCAGAATGAATGGCGCGTAGAGTTTGCCTTTGAGGGAAAACGTTTCTGGAATGTACGCCGCTGGCTGATTGCAAAGAATGTGGACAATGGAAGCGTACATGGTATGAATGCGCGGCCCACGGCAGCAGAGTTACAGGGTACCGGACTTGATCCCAATAGCGAAGCCGCAGGCGTTGCGGTATTTTACAAGCTCACTACCATACAAACCCGTGTGTTCCTGGACCGGCATTATCTGATGCCAATCCCACAATCAGAAATAGACAAGGGAGGAGGGAAGCTGGTGCAGAACTTAGGCTGGTAAGCGAAAAGCAAGGTGCCGGTGCGAAGTCTGCGCACCGGCGCCTTTCCTGTTATCCCAGGAACGTAAAAAGCATGTGCTTCAGCCGGAACTTCAGGCGCTCCAATGCTTTGTGGATTTGGTTATCCACTGTTTTTTTACTGATGTTCAGCGTTTGCGCTATCTCTTTTGAGGTCATGCCTTCTTCCCGGCTATATTGGAAAATAAGTCTGCATTTTTCGGGGAGTTGGTCAATTTCTTTATACAGCAGTTCCAATATTTTTTTGTTGTGCACTACCTGGCTGATTTCCGGCACTAACTCAGCTGCACTATCCATAGCGGCCTCCCGGGTATATTTGCGGGCATAGGCTTTTTTCTTTATTTGAGTGAGCACCTGGTATTTGACAGCCGTAACCAGATAGTTCTCGACCTGTTGGATAGCTACTTTTTTCCTGTTATTCCATAAACTCAGGAATACGTCGTGTACCACATCTTCGGCCGCCACAGCATCTTTTAGGTGCTTGTTGGCAACAAGGAACAATTTTTCCCAATACCGTATATATAAATCGTTAAATAGATCTTTATCACCATTGGCTAAAAAAGTGGCTGAATCTTCAGACGTGGACATAGCTATAATAACCTATTTAATCAAGAATCGTTACACTAATATAGAGCACAAACAAGTGGATTTTTAATGTGATTGTTGGAATAGTACAAATATAGTAAATTCAATGGTGTAGTTATTGTCTTATATTGAACAGCGAATTGATCGCAGGAAGTCACTGACAGCGGCAGCAAAGCGCTCCGGCTGATCCATATGAAGACTGTGCCCCGCTTCCCGGATTTGTTCCACGCGAAGTCCGGGGTTCGGCTGTTGCAACGATTCCGCAACGGCAGTTGTTACCACTCCTTTATCGCCAAATATTAACATACACGGAACGTCAATTTTTTGTACTAACTCTTTATAGTCGGGGTTCGGTGGTGTGAGCACATCAAACGCGGCCATGCTGGTTTGAAGTCTCGCTTTGGCAAATAGCTCAATCGTTTCGGCTGACCGGTTAGGGTGCCTGATTCTCGCAGCTGTCATCACTTCTTCCAATGACAATGTCAGCATTTTCCGATGCTGTTCGGCCACGTCGCTATCGCGTACTTCCTGTTGAACTTGCGGGCTTAGAAAGGTAGGATCGGCTAAGATGAGGCCACGGAGCAGATTAGGTTTGCGGCTTGCCACTACGGCGGCGGTCATGCCTCCCATGGAATGCCCGAGCAGAATGGGAGATGGCAGTTTGAGGGCGCCTATTAATCCGGCTACATCATTAGCATGGTCTTCATACTGGTATCCATAGTCAGGAACACTCGATTGGCCATGTCCCCTGGCATCCGGCATGATCACGTCATAGTCTTGCTCTAATGCGCGGGCCAGGTTTGTCCAGCACAGGCCGTTCGTCATGAGTCCGTGCAGTAAAATTAAAGGCGGTTTGTTGCCGCCGGTTCTTGTGTAGTGGATGTTAATGTTATTTGCTTCGCAGATAGCGCTGGTCCAGTGGGTCATTTGTTATTTTTCCTTTCCGGTGTAAGATTTGGATAAAGTTAATGAGTTATAAGGATATTATTAGGTTGAAGCAGTATCTTTACAACACTATAGCATACCTATGAAATCATTACTCACCTTTAAAAGGTTTCACGCAGCAGAGCAGGCTGCCGAAATTATTTCCCTCCTGGAGGCACATCACATTCCGGTGCAATATGAAGAAGAAGTACTGTTGACCGATAGCATGTATGTGGGTCAGAACTTTGATCAGCGACACCTGGTAAAAATTCCAGCTGATTATTTTGATCAGGCAGATGCGCTACTGAAAAGCCAAATCAACGTATCCCTGGAAGATGTACCATCTGATTATTACTTGTTGTCCTTTTCCACAGAGGAGCTGGAAGAGGTGGTCATCAAAAAAGATGAATGGGGCGATTATGATTACGCGTTAGCCGTGAAACTGCTGGAAAAACAAGGGATTTCCTATTCCCCGGAGCAATTAGCGCTTTTGAGGAACACCAGGTTGGAAATACTCTCTCAACCGCAGGACCTGCCCGGCATCTGGCTATTTATCGGTTACCTTTCTCCTTTGATAATATTTGCGCCAGTTCCTGCTACATTTGTTTTATCCTTCCTGGGTATCTTTATAGGAGCATTTGTGCGCCTGACTAAGAAAACATTGCCCGATGGATCCCGCATAGCCGCCTTTTCTATTAAGACCAGGAATCACGGGAAATGGATGATTATTTCCGGAATCCTGCTGGCTATTATTTGCTGGACATTGCTTATTAGAATAGGGCACGGCTAATGTGAAGACTATATAATTACATAAACTTCACACTAGCTTAATAGGCTTTCTGTCTAATTCGCCTTATGGCTGGATGTTGAATGTTGAACTGTAGGAATTACGTTATTTTTTGAAATTGTCTTGCTTGTTCCGATTATTAAGGCATCCATAAGATATACTGGCCCCTTTACTTGAATATCAAATCCGTCAGTTAAAATAGATCTGAATGTTTGAGGAGTAATGGAATCAGGACAATATTGATCAGGATGGATAACAAGGGGGAATAAAATATTATAGCTGGTGCCTTGCGATATACCGAAATAATCCTTCGTTAAGTGCTTAATATCCAAAAAACCAAAACATCTTTTTATTTCGTCTCTCAAAGATTTCGGGCATCCTTTAGAAGATACAAAATTTGCTTGAATTTTATTGCTTTTAATAGATATTTCTATTGTAGTAAAAAAAGTTGTGCAATCCGCCATATCACGGGGAAGCTTAAATTCTCTTAGAAACGGGCGGATGATTTCTTCTTTAGTCTTTCTGTTTTGTCCAAATAGAAATACAGGTAGCAATAGAAGGCAGATCAATAGATTTTTTTTTGAATCAATTTTCATATCAATTGCATTTTGTTCCAGAAGCTGAAGTTCTATACTTTTGATTAGTATCTATTATTTTATTGGCATTTGTTGGAGAATTCTTAATCAATTGAGCCCATGCATATGACTCCTGTACTCCTCCCCAAGATAATGCTCTTGCATCGTCATCGCTTATGCCGGGAAATACTTCTTTAATACCACCGGCCATATTGTCAATATAGAATAATCCCATATCATTATGATCAACAAGCGGATTAC
This sequence comes from Chitinophaga sp. Ak27, assembly GCF_012726295.1. Taxonomy (GTDB): domain Bacteria; phylum Bacteroidota; class Bacteroidia; order Chitinophagales; family Chitinophagaceae; genus Chitinophaga. Next base: position 177,404 of record NZ_JABAOB010000002.1, read on the forward strand.
TTCCCTTTGCTCTGAAATAAGCATGGAGTACTTCATGTAAGATAGTAGCAGCAATATACTCTTGGGATGAATGAAATGTAGTAATCAATTTATTATTCAAGGTGATATCTATATTCAAGGTTGTCACGCCATTACTAACTACTGGAGAGGCATTGGTATCTCCATCAATCTTGTCATCAAGCTTATCTTCATAAAAACGGACATTTAGTTTATCTGTCTGGTTAAAAATGTCTTTAAGAATTTTAGAGACCTGATTTTGAAGTGTTCCGCTGTTTACGTTATGCAATACATTTATGAAGCATGGGCTTGTCAGGTTATTAATGACATCGTTTATCACATTAGAGGTACTGCCTCCTCCTGTTCCAGGAGGAACAGGGTCATCTACCCACACTGTTTGGCAAACTTGAATCGGAACAGAATTAATTAGTTGAAATGGTATATCCGTGGGGCCGGAGCTATAGCAATCACTCATTGTTAATGGAGTTGGTGGATCACATGATGTTCCCGTTGTAGGCATATGTTGCAGGGCATAATGCTCCCCAATGGCATTCGTATTCGGTATGACATTGTTGTATATATCCTTCTGTCGTAGCTTTTCCTGGATTAGGATGCTTTAGAATATTGCCATTTATATACTCATAAACAAATGCTTTCCCTGTATTATAACTCTCAATTTTTAAGGTTCCAGTGAAATTATTGACGAAATCCCAGTCTGAAATAGACTTGATAATTTTTCTGGTATAGACAGCCTTTGTAAATTCATTCCCTTTGGGTGTTTTTCTTACCAAAAGAAATTGTCTGTTATTAATCTCCGATAGATATAAGTGTTTCCCTGACCTGTTTCTTAATTGTGGCTGAAGGGGGATGAAATAGTAGATAATAGAATCAATGTTGTTTTTTCTATAGGCAGAATCCCACCGTGGTACTAGGTTCAACTCTAATGAATCTCCGTTTTTTTGTCGCAACTTGGTTGAGTAATTATGGGAGATAAATTCCTCTTTTAAGGCTGTAATTTCATTTTTGACCTGTGCATCGTTACTTGCGGGGGGATCTTTTTTACAACTATTAAAGCAGAAAATAATAAAAAATGCGGGTAATAAGAGAAGATACCTTTTCATTTCTTGTTGGGATTGGATTAACTGATATTTTATTAAAATATAATAGATAATTTGACACTTCTATTGCAAATAGAAACTTATCTAAATAGGGCGCTTGCTTACAATAGTAAGCCAGGTAAATTAGATTTAAAGCCGATGGGTTATGATTTAATATTAAAATAACTTGCGTATTGTCACGGAAAAACCGTCAAAAACAAATAAGCCGCAAAAATCGTCAACAACACAATCCCATAGAGCATATTCGTTTTACCGGTGATAAACGAAAGTAACACCGTGAAAATGGAGAGTATCAGCAAAACGATGGAGGTGGTGTCGATACCTAATAACACCTGCGTATGACTGAACATCGTGAAAATAGCGATAGAAGGAATAGTGAGTCCGATGCTTGCCAGGGCAGAGCCTAATGCCAGGTTCATGCTGGTCTGCAAGCGGTTTTTCCTGGCAGCCCGCACCGCTGCCAGGCATTCAGGCAATAATACTACCAGTGCAATCACCACGCCCACGAGGGAGTTGGGCGCTCCGATAGATTCCACAGCTGTCTCAATGGAAGGCGAAAGTTTTTTCGCTAATAGTACCACTGCGCCCAAACATACTACCAGTAAGACAAAGCTGGTCAGCGTAGTGGTGAGGGTAGGAGGTTGGGCATGGGTGTCTTCGTCGCTCAGGTTGCCGTCTTCATCTTTGGGAAGGAAATAATCACGATGGCGCACCGACTGTATCATGATAAAGCTCGAGTAAAGGATTAAACTTACTACGGCCACGAAAACCAACTGTGCCTGGGTATATTCCGGGCCGGGTTTACTGATGGTAAAGTTGGGTAATACCAGGGTGAGTACCAGGATAGCGGTCAATGTCATCAAAGCCGAGGTGGCAGCATGTTTGGTGACAAATTGCTCCCGGTACTTTACGCCTCCTACCAGGATGCAGATGCCTATAATGAAGGTAAGGATGATCATGATGGCGGCAAAAACAGTATCCCTGGCCAGTGCAGCGGTTTTTGGCCCACCTGAAGACATGAGGGAAACAATCAATGCCACTTCGATGACAGTAACTGCCAGGGCGAGAATAAGCGTACCCAAAGGTTCGCCTACCCGATGGGCAACCACCTCCGCATGGTGAACGGCCGCGAGTACACTGGCGATGAGTATAACAGCCAGGATAGTAAAAGCAAGGGCGCCCGATTGATTGCCTGCAGTAAAGTAAGCGATCCAGGCCAGCACAGGGCTTATGATCGTCCAGATGGGAAGCGTAAGGTTCAATTTCATATCTCAGCCTTCATAGTTTTACTATTGACAGATTTTCCCCGGGTTTTGTTTGCCGCGCTACACTGTTTATCTAAAAATATTAATTTCTTCCGCTTTTATTGCATATATGGGAAAGATCTTTTGCTGTTCGGATGCTGAATATGTTATAAACCCAGAGAAAAGCAGCCCACTGCGGGCTGCTTTTCTCATTTTAGTGCTATAATACTTTTAACAACAGGTCGGCCACGGCTGCTGCGGAAGCAGGGTTTTGCCCCGTGAGCAGCTTACCGTCTGCGACAGCAAATGGTTGCCAGTCTGCTCCCTTCTGATAAATAGCGCCCCGTTCTTTCAGGCGATCTTCCAGTGGAAAAGGTACCGCGTCGGTGGTTTGCCCGGCCTGTTCTTCACTGTTGGTAAATCCGGCTACTTTTTTGCCTTTGATCAGGAACTCGCCATTGGCCGTTTGCACGTTTACCAGCGCCGCCGGGCCATGGCACACCAGTGCTACCGGTTTACCCTGGACAAAGAAGGCGTTGATGAGGGCGATTGATGCCTTGTTGTCCGGCAGGTCCCAGGTGGGACCGTGGCCCCCGGGGTAGAATATGGCGTCGTAGTTGCTTGCGTCGACGTCGGCCAGTTTAACGGTATGCTTTAATTTTTCCTGTGTTGCTTTATCCTGGTTAAACTTTTTTACGTTGTCTGTGATGTATTCCGGCTGCTCGCTTTTCGGATCTATGGGCGCAGCTCCTCCCTGTGGCGTAGCAATCGTAATCTTAACGCCTTTCTCCAGCAGGGAGTAGTAGGGCGTAGCAAATTCTTCTATCCAGGTACCGGTAGGGTGGCCGGTAGCTGCTATTTTGTTTGTGGAGCTCAGCACAAACAGTACGTATTTTTGTTTCATACCTGATTTTTTTTGGTTAGATGGCTGGGCATATCCTGCTACTGCTATGAGTAGGAGCAATGCGCCGGCCACTATTTTTGTCATAGTTTTCATACTTTCTTATTTTGTGCAAAGATCACCACAGGATGACCAGTCCTCAAAGGAGCCTGGTCACACTTTTGATGTGAGGTAGATCACATAAAACGACGATTATGGAGTTGGTTTTCCGGCAGCAATTAGAAAAGATTATATCACTTACAGACAGTGAATATGAATATGTGCGCTCTTTTTTTATCAGCAGAAAATATAAAAAGCATCAATTTGTTATACAGCAGGGCGACCATGTAAACTACGAGTACTTTGTATTGTCAGGGTTGATAAAATGCTACGTCCTGGACGATGATAGCAGCATGCATATCCTGCAATTTGCCATGGAAGACTGGTGGGTATCTGATTATATGGCGTATCAGGCGGGCATGGCTGCTACAACATTTGCCGACTGTCTTGAAGATACGGAGTTAATGGGCATCACCAAAGAAAACAAAGATAAATTATGCGGTGAAATGCATAAGATGGAACACTTTTTCAGGGTAAAATCCAACCTGGGTTATATCGCGTTGCAACGTCGCATACTCTCGTTACTTAGCAATAATGCCGAAGAAAAATACCGGCAGTTGTTTGAATTGTATCCTTCACTTTTTCAACGGGTGCCAAAGGCATTGCTGGCATCGTATATTGGCGTGTCGAGGGAAACGCTGAGCAGGTTGAAGCTACCTGGCAGGTAAGAAGCGGGTTTTCTCCATAAAATAATATTATGAATAAGACAGCACAAATATTTTCAGAAAGGGCATTGAAAAGAGGTGGATTGTATCTCTACTCCAGGAGTGATGCTATGGAGTACATTCTGGCCTGCCAGGTAGAGAAAATCCATTTGTTAGGAATAGATGGCTTTAGACTTACAGGAGATACCACCCAACCCAGCATGAATAACAGCGTTGATTTTTCATCCTCTTTTTTTGAGGAGGATATTTATAAGTACGCGCTCGCCTTTTTGGTAAAACAACCGGAAGAGCTATTTTTTGAGATAGTATTTGAATAATGTCTACCGGCTTTTAACCCTGTAATTGTGCCACAGGTTGCGGCACAACTCTCAAACTCATTTTACCTTTTCCATTTGCTCAATTGCCTTCCATCCTTCTGGTGTAATACCCATAATTTCAGTGGCCACACCAAGGGTAGAATAGGTATCAAAGAAAGCCATTCGGGCAATAGGATGATCTACTTCACTGATAACAGCAAAGCCTTGTTGACGTAAGCTATCGGTGATCCGCTCAAAACCGCTTATGGGCAAACGAAAAGCCAGGTGCTGTGTGCCGCCGGCAGGATGCTGGGCCAGGTAGTCATGGAACATGCTTTGACCCGAAAGCGGCTGAACGAGTTCTATGAAGGTGCCACCATTATAAGTTTGCGTGGTGAGCCAATCGGCAGCTACTACCTTACCGTGGTAGGTCATATCCAGGTCTTGTGCACGGACATGTTGTGGTGCAGGAAAACCGGCAATACCCAGGGCGCCTTCCAGGAATTGCACAGCAGCATGGATGTCGGGGACTACCCACCCGATTTGTGCCAGCTCTAAGCCGCTGATGGTATCATTGATAGTATTCATGATGTTTACTTTTGAAACAAAGTTAAAATGGATGGAGCGTTTGATACGGGGGGATTTGCGCCAATATGGAGGTGGATTACGACTATTGGCAATATGATGGCGCCCCACCGTTTTTTGTATCTTTGGACAACATTGTTTAACGAGAAAGTATGTACCACCAGGAATTCCCCCCACCCGAACAACTATCAGACGCTATTAAATGCTTCTGGTATAACCGCGACGACTTCGGCCCGCAACCCACCAGTTTCGAGGTCGTGCCTGATGGCTACGCAGAAATCATTTTTCATTTCGGAGGCGACTGCAGCGTTATGCACGACGGCAACCTGCAACCGTTGCCTTCACCGTTTATGGTGGGACTGCTCAATCAGCCGGTTCAATTTTATGCGAAAAACTGCCTGGAAATTATTGCGGTCCGCTGTTTTCCATGGACAGTATTTGATTTGCTCGGCCTGCCTTCCGGTAAATACGGACTACATGTGTTTGAGCATCCTGTTGCCAGGCTACAATCGTCGCTGAGTGCGTATATCCGTGCAGGTAAGATCGTGGATGCGATTGCCCTGGTGAAACAGTATTTCCTGGAGGCGCGGTCGCATATCGCGGTAGACAGTATGTTGTATAAAGCGGGGGTGGCCATGAGCAAGGCCAAGGGTACACTGCCGGTAAGCCAGGTCGCCTCGGCAGCGCATGCCACGGTACGCACGCTGGAACGGAAGTTTAAACAATCTTCAGGCTATACAATAAAAGACGTATCCGGCCTGATGCGCTTTGAGCAGGTACGAAACCACCTATGGCATTACCCCGAATCGAATATTGCCGCGTTGGCAGCGGAGATGGGCTATACAGACCAATCGCACCTGAGCCGCGAGTTTAAACGCTACAGCGGCGTTACGCCTGCCGCATTTGCGCGGAAGGCCAGGAAAAGGAAGCTGGAGGTGAGCGACGATTTTGTCGCGTTTATACAATCCTGATAGGTAAGCTTTCCGGAATTTTGTGTTTCAATCATGCTATATGAACACAACACTTGAAAACCGGGAATCCGCGCCACCTGTTAACTACGATGTCATCATTTCCGGTGGCGGCCCTGTAGGACTATTCCTGGCCTGTGAACTGGCCCTGGCAAAATGCTCCGTACTGATATTGGAAAAGTCAGAAGATCCGCATTCCCCATTAAAACAATTTCCTTTTGGTATACGTGGCCTCTCGGCGCCTACTATTGAAGCCCTTTACCGTCGTGGGTTGCTGGAAGAACTTGAACTCCATAAACGGGTGAAAAATCCACATGCCATGCCGGCTGTTACGCAAGGCCCACCGCCGCCGCGCCAGGCGGGGCATTTTGCAGGCATCTCGTTTTACGAAAATAATATTGATACAGCTCAATGGCAGCATGTGCTGCCTGGCTCACCAGGCACACATCTATTGACAGAAATGCGGGAGCTGGAAACTGTATTGACCCGCCGTGTACTTGCGCTGGGCGTGGAAATCAGGCGTGGCCAGGCGGTTACCGGCTTTCGGCAAACTGCCGGTGGCGTAACTGTTCAGGCAGGCGATCAATCCTTCCGCAGCAAATGGCTGGTGGGCTGCGATGGTAGCCGCAGTGTGGTACGCAAGGCCGGCGGCTTTGATTTTGCTGGTACAGAGCCTGAATTTACGGGCTATTCTGTCCAGGTTGATATGGCCGATCCGGAGAAGCTCCGCCCCGGCCGCAATCTCACGCCTACCGGCTTATACCTGCAATCACAGCCAGGCTATTTTGGCATACAGGATTTTGACGGAGGCACATTCCATCAATCGGGCCAGCCAATTACGCTAGCGCATGTGCAGTCGGTGCTGCGCCGTATTTCAGGCACTGATGTTACACTCACCGCTCTGCATATGGCTACCACCTGGACCGACCGGGCACGGCAGGCCACTGCCTATCGCAATGGCCGTGTGTTGCTGGCCGGCGATGCCGCGCATATTCATTCGCCTTTAGGTGGGCAGGGGCTTAACCTGGGCCTTGGCGATGCTATGAACCTGGGTTGGAAGCTCGCGGCCGCCATCCAGGGACGCGCGCCGGAAGGCTTGTTGGATACTTATTATACCGAACGGCATCCTATTGGCGCCCAGGTACTGGAGTGGTCGAGAGCCCAGGTGGCCATTATGAAGCCGGAACGGGGAGCACGCGCCATGTATGCCATCATGCAGGACCTGGTCAATACCCGCGACGGTGCCACCTACATCGCCGGCAGGATATGGGGCGTTTTCACGCATTACCCGATGGAGGGCCACCCACTGGCCGGACACAGCGTTCCTGACTTCGCATTTGAAGACGGCGCCCGCATGGGCGCATTCATGCGCGATGGCCAATGGATACTGCTCGATTTTGATGAAAATGCCGCACTCAAAACATGGGCGCAGGATGAAGGAATCAGGTATATCACCGGGCCAGCAGAAGACCGGTTAGGCATCAGCGCCGCGTTGATACGTCCTGATGGCATAATGGTATGGGTGGCCGACAGTACTCAGGATATGAGCGGCCTCCGGCTGGCTGCAGCATACTGGTTGGCAGGAACTGAATTATTAGCCCAATAAGTAATCATCATATCTCTCTCCTCCCACCTTCTTTATATTTTTCTTATCTTCAGATAGTCCGGCAGACAACTATTTGCCGGCCTATCTTTCATTAGAAAAACATCCAGCAATAATGGCCCATTCCAAAGGTGTGATTCCTTTTTATGATGATATCAATGAATTCTTTGCCAGTACACCATTTCCCGATCGAACAAATGATCCCAACCTGTTTTGTTTCCGGGTAAACAAAGGTGAGGACGTTAAAAAATTCTACAAGCCACCCTTCAGAAGATCATTTTATTTTATGGCGCTGCTGGATGGAGTTGGCCAATCAAAAATCGTGTACGATAATATGAACGAGATGCGCATGAATAGCACCCTTGTTTTTCAGGCGCCAGGACTGCTGTCCAGCTTTTATCGTACAGAATATGCTTATGGATACCTGATGTATTTCAAGCTGCCCTGCTTTTCCTTTTTTAGACCTGATTTCGAAAAGCAATTTCCCTTTTTTGATGTACAGAAGACCCATTTCTTTGAATTGACGCAAGAGAAATATCGGGAGTTTGCCCTGTCGTTCGAAGATATTTATGCAGCCTACGAAAAATCGGACGATAAACAACATACTGTAGCCAGCCTGAAGATACTGGCCACCTTATACCAGTTAAAGAATTTTGTACAACTTACCCAGCAGCAGGAGCGGCTCACCCAGCCGGAATCTATTTTACTAAAACAGTTCCTGCAGCTTGTTAGCGACAACTATATAGAAAAACGTACCGTGAATGAATATGCGGAAATGCTTTCTATTACACCCAAGTATCTTTCCGAGTATATAAAAAATACCACCGGCAACAATGCCCTGCTCCTTATTCACCAGCGGATCATTGCGGAAGCAAAGTCACTGGTGCTGTATACTAACCTGGATATCTCTGAAATCTGCTATCAGCTTAACTTCTCCGATCCCGCTAATTTTAATAAGTTCTTTAAGAAACATGTAGGCGCTACGCCCCTGGAGTTCAGGAACCAGTATAACAGGTAAATATACCATTCAAGCCGGCTTTTGAACAAAGCCACCCCCAGTTGCCCGGCTATCTTTGTGTTGCATTACATCAAAAACAAATCACGATGAAAACAACACTATCTAAAGATGGAACAAAGCTGGCCTATAATGTAACAGGCAAAGGCCCGGCCCTGATCTTAATTACCGGGGCTACCTGTTACCGGGAATTTAAACCTGTGTTATATGACGCATCGGTTTTTTCGGAAGAATTTACAGTATACAACTATGATCGCCGCGGACGGGGCGATAGTGGTAACACCCTGCCATATGCCGTGGACCGTGAGATAGAAGATATTGAAGCGATGATCGATGCAGCCGGCGGCCGGGCTTACCTGTATGGACACTCTTCCGGCGCTATCCTGGCGCTAAAAGCAGCAATGACCCTGGGCAATAAGGTGGATAAACTGGTCATGTATGACGCTGCCTATTCGCACGACCCTGTCTACCTGGAAGAGTTTAAAACGCTTAGCGAAGGGCTGTATCAACTCCTGGAAGAGGGTAAAAACGAGGAAGCTATCACGGGATTCCTGGAAGGCATAGGTATTCCCCGGGAAGCATTTGACAGCCTGTATCCCGACTGGCAAATCATGACTGATCTGGCGCCTACGCTTGCTTATGATACCACCCTGGCCAGCCATTTACCGCCGGTACAGGAGGCCGCCGCGCTTACCACACCCACGCAAATCATCGTGGGAGAAAAGAGCCCGGAGTCTATTCAGTCCGTGGCCCTGCAATTGAATACAGCCATTCCCGGCGCCGCCTATACGATGTTGAAAGGCCAGGATCATATGCCGGCGGCAGAGGTGGTGCTGTCAGTCTTAACCGGTTTTCTGAAATCTTAAAAGGAATGTTATGGCACAAAAACTAAACATCAGGATTCATGCAAAGCTGCAAACGGGGCCAGGTCAGGGTGCATGGACTTATATCGTCTGGGATGGGGTTGGAAATACTTTTGGCACCAGGCGCTCCGTAAAAGTTCGTGGCAGGATAGATGGTCACCCCTTCGAAAATTCCTTCCTGCCGGTCAACGATGGTACGCACCTGATGGGAGTGAATGCGAAACTTCGCAAAACCTTAGGTAAAATAGCAGGGGATGAAGTAAGTGTAGAGATCTTTGAAAGAGTTGTACCCACTAAATAGTAACCTGGTTAAAGCCGCTTAAATTGCCCGCTTTACGCGGCTTTAACCGGGTTAGTATATTATATGGGATCAGGCATCTGGTATTTCTGGTTCTACCAGTTTGGTAAGCTTTTCCAGGGATTCCTGCCAGCCCAGGTAGCACATTTCTACAGGTATCACAGCGGGGATACCTTCTTGGGTAATCTTTATTTCTGTACCAGCGATCGTTTTCCGGAGTGATACGGATGTGATCATTTCTCCCGGAAGATTAGGATCATCAAATTTATCAGAATACTTCAAAAACTCATTAGGTTTGAGCTCCAGGTAATTGCCGCCGAATGAATGGCCATTACCGGTAGAAAAGTTGTGGAACGACATCTTAAAAGTACCACCCACTTTCACATCCATTTCATGAACGGTACAAAGGAAGCCGTAAGGAGGTAACCAGGAAGCAATCGCAAGGGCATCCGTAAATGCGCGGTAAACTTTTTCCGGAGAGGCTTTCAGCATTCTGTGTAATGAAACAGTATTGTTTGACATATCATATTCTTTTGGTTCCTACTCATCTGGCTTTTCGGTTCCGCCCGTTTTTTGAAATGGTGGCTGCTCCATTTATCAGGTATGCTAGCTAACTTTTGATAGCACAAAGATGAAAGGAAAATGGGATTTGTAAGGAGGGGGTATGCGACAAATTAAAGGGTTAATTGCGACTATCCTAATGATGAGAAAGGCCGGAAATTATAATTGCCCTAGCAATGCTTTTGCCCGTTTATGCTCCGGATTGGCTTTGATCCCTTTCTCCAGGTAGCGCCCTGCATTCGATTTATCATACAGGAGAAGATCGTCTTTGCCTACACAATATCCAACTTTGATACACAAGCGAAGAAGAACAGATAGGTATATTTTCTTTGACATGCGAAAGAGGCGATTTATACCGGTCATAAATTGCAGCTTAAATATTTTAGATGGCCGGTAAGTTTATTGTTCCTCATCTTATCTACTGAAAAACCAGTAGATTTGATTCCCGTTAACCCGGTATATGCCGTACTTACAAAATCACCTATTTTTGTGTTGTCAGATAAAAGATCACAACTATGCTTTTTCATTTTCGTAAACCCATCCTGCTAGCCGCGGCTTCTCTGCTCTTTACCGCTATCGCCGCACCTGCTCAGGCACAGGATAAATTTGATAGTAAACTGCTGAAGAATGGAAAGTATACCCTTGCCTGTTATTCCGTTAACGGCAGCGATGCATCGGTCATCGGTACTTTTACTATTGATATCAATACGGCCGGCGATAAGCTGACCTTAACCACCAACACCGCACTGGCAGGGCTGGAAGAATGGAAAGATACCGCCATCTCTAACCTGAACAACTTTAAGCCCGTTTACCGTGCCTCTCACAGCACCCTGAAAGATATGGTGCTGCACTTCGGGAACGATGTTACCGGGTATTATGTAGATAAGAAAACGAAGGCAAAAACCCAGATCAAGGAGCCGGGCAACCAGTACTTCATCGACAGCTATACGTATCCCTTCCTCTTATCACTGTTGCCGCTGACTTCCGGCTACAGCACCGATTTGCCCGTGTATGAATACAAACCGGAAAATAAAGAGAACCTGAAAAAGGCCGTGGTGGAAGAAGTGAAAAACAGCAGCTGGGTGAGCAAATACACCGGCAAACATGATGTGTGGGAAGTGACCGTAGTGGAGCCGGCTACCGACGAAAGATCTGTTTCCTACATCGATAAACAAACCCGGCGCCTGTGGCAGGTAGATATGTGGTCTAACGGTCAGCAAATCAGGATGGTGGACACGGAAACAGATTTCAACTCTGTGAAAGCACCTTTCGATAAAGATCTTACCATGAAAATGGTAAAAGGGGGTAACTCCATTATTTCCGGGCAGGTATTTGCCCGCGATTTTAATGATAATGGTACGGTATGGTCCAAGATGCAGGTGATGAACATCCAGGCCAAACAGGTGGCGCCCCGCGGCACCCAGGTGATCCTCATTCCTTACAACGATTATTTCAAGGAATGGGTCAAGGTAAATGAATCCCAACGCAAAAAGGGCCGGGAAGGTATTGCCCTGCTGGATGAAGCGGCACAATGTATCAAAAGCACCCGTGTGTATGACGATGAAGGGCACTTCGAATTTGTAAACCTCATGCCCGGTGAATACCTGCTATATACCGAATTTGGTTACGATCATAGCTATAGCCAAACAGAAGTGACTGGTTATACCGATCACTATATCAATGGCATGTTCCAGGGAACCTCCGCCAATACGGTGAACAGGAACTATAGCACGGGTACCAGCGCGGTGGTGAAGAAGGTGGTGACGGTGAATAAGCCCGGAGAAAAAGTGGAGGTGAAGCTGAAGAAAACGCGCGCTTAGGCAAATGAAACCGCATAAAGGAAAGGTAATGCCCCCAAAAAGCATATAGCTTTTTGGGGGCATTGCATTTAAAGGAGGCGGTTTTGTCTTAGTGGTTAATAGGTTTTGAAGAAAGATTAACAAATCATTATCCCACCATATAACAGGTACGCCTGATTGAATTTCACATTATATTTACCTGCATAGTGGTAGCATATCCCGAACCGTTCGTGCCGATGCCCGGAAAACCTTGTAAGTGAACACCTGTCATTTGATTACCTGAATATAAAACCCAAACCACATGCAAAACACCGTAAAAATCCTTTCCCTGTGCGTCGTACTGTTCGCCTCTTTTAATTTACAGGCACAATCCAGCGCTGGAAATCGTTCCACAACATCTACACTGGATGATAGTGAAGCTAAAGAAAAAGCCCGGGGATACGTATTTGTTGCCGCCAAAAAAGATGACCAACCGAACGATCCTTACAGAAGCCAGGTATTTACCGCTACCACCGGTGGAACCGCCACCCTGACCCTGAACATCCCACTGTGGCACAGCGTAAAGCAACCATATGTGACTTTTGAAAACCTGACAAAAGGGACTTACCAGCGCTTTACTACCTGGCCCGGTGAAGCCACTTACAGAACTACTACGGTCACTTTACAGGCAGGCGATCAATACCGCTTAACCGCCAGCATTCAGCCTAACCCCAGCGATCCTAATGATGATACCGATGAGGATGTGCTGGCTACTTTAAGCTGGTGAAAAATAATTTAATGCAATGGCGTGATGCTCATCTATAGGAGGGTATCACGCCCCATCAATACCACTGCTCCCACTTAATAAATTGATAACATACCCGGGCTACACCTGTTACCGCAACTATTTTACTTTTGCCGTACTATCAGCCCATGGAATCTTCAGTATCACACGATTTATTTAAGGACATTTACCTGACCTATTGGGATACCCTTTTCGGGATCGCCAATAAGAAGATAGGCTATGCCCCCGATGCGATGGACATTGTGCAGGATACCTTTACTTATGTATGGCAGCAGTTTCCTACACTGCAACTGGATACGCCCACTGCGAAACCTTTTTTAATCACCTGTTTGTACTACCGGATATTCAATTTTTTACGGTCCCGGGGATTGAATGAAAAACACCTGCTCCATTTCAGGACCTACCTGGAAAATGAGGAAAGCCTTGATTCGCATTTTAATGTTGGGGAGATGGAAGCAGAACTGGAGGCCATTAATATCGCAATCATGGCCGAACTCGACCGGATGCCGGAACGCATGAAACAGATATTTGTCATGAGCCGCTATGAAAATAAATCGATCGAAGAAATTGCCCACTTATATGCTGTTGCACCCAAGACGGTTAAAAATCAGCTGAGCGATGCCATGCGCCGCCTGAAAGATTTTGCCGGCTCTTATCCCGCTACTGCTTTACTACCTGTTATCCTGCTGTTCCTGGAGGATTAAATCTGGTAACAATTCCTTAACCCAAACTACCCGGGACTTTTTCAATGTTGTGCTCTAACTATATGTATGGCGCAAGATCAACAAATACCAGGAGATATACTCGACCGCGTTTTTAAAGGAACGGCCAGCGATACCGAGCAAGAACTAGTTCGGCGCTGGATGATAGCGATGGATATCTCCGACACTACGATGTCGGCAGAAAGATTGCAGGCCGCAAAGCAGGAGATGCTGTACCGCGTAATGGCCACGCCGCCAGCTGCGGTGCCTCCTCCACCCGTTAAAAAGACGGTAAAATTATTGACCATCTGGAAAGTGGCGGCAGCAGCAGTGGTATTCGCCTTTTTGTCCTGGTTTTTATTAACCAATACCCGTAAAGGCCGCAAGGAACCAGTGTATGTCACTATCGCCGCTACCGGGAAGGATGCCAAACATATACAGCTCCCCGATGGATCGGCCGTATGGCTGAATGCCCGCTCCAAACTGGAATATATCGCTGATGAGTTTAACAAAGTGCACCGCCAGGTGCGCCTTACGGGTGAAGGGTATTTTGAAATTACCAAAGATGATACGCGCCCTTTTATTGTCATCTCAGAAAATATAGCTACCCAGGTATTGGGTACCAGTTTTAATATAGAAACATACCCGGGTGAAGCAGAAATCAGGGTAGCCCTGGTAGATGGCGCCGTAGCAGTGAAAGATATGCATACCAACCATTACACGCTGTTGCATCCCAATGAAATGTTACGCTACTCGAAAGGAAATAAGAAATGGGGCGTGGTATCCTTCTCTTCCAACATGATACGTAATTGGCTGAACGGCCACCTGATATTTGAAGAATTGCCCCTGGCAGATGTGCTCGACCGCTTCGCCTACAAATATGGCATTACCCTGCAGTACGATAAGGAGCTCGTAAAACATAAAAGAGTAACCGGTGATTTCAGTCCCGATAAATGGCAAACAGTATTGGATAATATCCTTTTCATACACAAACTGAAGTATACCACTAAAAACGGAATTGTATATATAAACAAGCGGTAACTACACCCTTATTCAACTAGTTTAAAAATGGATCATAAGATTAGAAAGAAACCGGCACAGCGCCGGTTCCTTAAGGCTATGCTATTGACTATATTGTTCCTGCCGCAGGTATATACCTGCCAGGCACAATGGGGCGGCCTTAAACAAAAAGTGGATCTCCGGGTGGAACATACCACTGCCCTCGTGATCATCACTTCTCTGGGGCAACAGTCGGGATGCTCATTCTACTATACCGCGGCAGAACTGGGAAGAATAAAAATAAATACTTTCCAGTCCAAAGGCCCTCTCGGTACGGCCTTGCAGCAGCTCAAGGCTATGGCGCCATTGGATTTCCGGGTGTCGGGAAACAACATTTCCGTACAGGTAACCACGGCGCCAGCACCGGTGAATGGCGATACCATGGCGTTGTATCTCTTTAAAGGACATATTACAGATGCCCATAACCACAAGCCGGTACCCTATGTGGAAATATATGCACAGGAAAGCCATGTGTCCGCCACCACAGATGGCAACGGCGATTTCACGCTACAGGGAAAAGCGGCGCACGACCTGCTCATATTTTCCCGCGCGGGCTACGCCAGCCAGGTGATCACCGCCAACACCCACACGGCCATGGACCTGAAGATGATGCCGGATAACCGCACTTTATCCGGTGTTACCGTATCCTCCCGCCGCCGGATGAACAGCGAAGTAGCATTGCTCAATGAAAGACAACATGCCGCTACGGTATCGGATGGTATCTCTGCAGAAAATATTGAGAAAACAGCCAGCATCACCACCACGCAGGCCCTGCAGCGGGTGTCCGGCGTTACCGTAACTGACGATAAATATGTGGCGGTACGCGGACTCGGCGACCGTAGCGTAATCGGCCAACTGAATGGCATACGCCTGGCCTCCTCAGACCCCGACAGGAGCACCATTCCACTCGACCTGGTACCCGCCAACCTGCTGGATAATATCGTGGTATACAAAACGATGACGCCCGACAAACCCGCAGATGCTTCCGGTGGTATAGTGGAACTGAAAACATTGTCGATTCCTACAAAACAAACACTGAGCTTTACCGCGCAAACGGGACTCAATGCTAACGTAGGACTAGGAGGTAAGGTGAACAGCTTCTATAACAGTGATATGGGTTTTTGGGGTAATAAAATTAAGGAACATGACTTGCAACCCGCGTTCATGGACCTGAATAAGCAATACCCTGGCGGGTTGTCTCAGATTCAGCAACTGGCGGCCGCTGCAAAAAATGATCCGGCATTACTCACCGAAATCGATCGTATCAATGGTATCATGCATCACTTTGACCCGGTGCTGACCACCCGCTATAAAAGAGCGCCGCTAAATGGTATCTATAACATTACCTATGGCAATTCTTTTTCCGTTTTTAAACAACATAAGCTGGGATTGATTCTCAGCGGCAGCTACTATAACCGCACCACCGATGTGGCAGACGGAACATTGAACCAGTACAGTATTTACCAGGGCGTAATGACCGGTAACCCGGTGATTGATGAATCCCGCAACATACCGGCCTATATCACACCCAATACGCCCAACCTGGGAAAGTATGTAGGATATAAAGAAAACACCGGCACACAAACACTCAGCTACGGTTTACTCGGTGGACTGGCCTATCGATTTAATCCCAACCATGAAATCAGTTTTCAGTACATGGGCAGCCGCGGAGGAGAAACGCAGGCCACCAGTCTTAGTGGACAGTATGCGTATGTAACGGGGCTTAACGGACCTGTTTACAGCAACATCTATTCGCTGAAACAAACGTATCGCACCTTCAATACCTATAATCTTCAGGGAGAGCATAAATTCGGCGATGGCAAATATGCGCCTCGCCTGAGTTATAACGGCGCTTCGTCGAAGTCAACGCAAGATGACCCCGACTACCGTTTCATCAACCTCGCTGATTACCGGCCTGCAGGCGGCGGATATTACCAGTCGCCTGTTCCGGATGTTAACGGCACCAGTTACATCGGCGTCACCGATTATTATGCACAGGTATCCGGCTATGTAAACGGCTTCGGCCCCTATGGTAAGATACAGGCAGACCCTAACGGGCGCCGCTTCCGCGGGATGACAGAAACTAACTACAATTACAAGGCCGATGTAAGTCTGCCATTCGGCATCCGTGGGTTGGACCAGGTGTTTAAAGTAGGGGTGAACTACCTGTACCGCGAGCGGGATTTCAGTGAAAATGTATTATCCCTGCCCGGATCTAACTTTTCTACACTGAAGCAATATCCCATGTACCAGGTATATGGTAACCTGGACCGGTTGGTTGGATATGACCAGGTAGGCATCCATCTCCCTACTGCCACCTCACCGGAGGGAACACCGCTGGCGAGTGGCTTTTTATATAACATCAGGAAATCACCTAATAACTACACCGGCTTTTATGAAACGAATGCCTTTTATGGCATGCTGGACCTGTACCTGATGAAGAACCTGCGTTTAGCCGGTGGCGTGCGTTTTGAGAAAACGAATATCCAAAGCAAGATAGATACAGCCGGTGTTTATATCGATCCATCGCTTTCTGAAGGTGGGATCAACCTAGTGTATACTGACCCGGTATCCAAATATATTTCAGGTTACAAACCCTATTATTCTGCTAACCTCACTTACTCCCTGCATGATGTTATGAATTTCCGCCTGGCCTATGGTACATCACTCGCGCGCCCGGAGATACGGGAGTTGACAAATGTTTTTGAATTCGATCCTTTCCAGCAGGCATTGGTAGTGGGTAATCCTCACCTGGTGAACCAGCAGACAAAAAGCTACGATTTCCGTTGGGAATGGTTTCCTAACAAGGGAGAAGTGCTGGCCGCCTCATTTTTTGCGAAGGAAATCAATAGCCAGCTGGAGAAAGTTTTTATACAGAACTCTGATGGCGTTAAAGCGACCTATCCTGAATTTCCCACCATTGCTTACCAGAATAACCCCAATACCGGTCATGTGTGGGGCATAGAGCTGGAAGTAGTAAAGAACCTGGGATTGCTCTGGCGCCCGCTGCAACATTTCTTCCTGGGCTCTAACCTGATGATAGCCTCCAGCAATGTGGACAAGAACAATGAGCGCCTGGATGCTGCAAGGATCATTGATCGCCAGTCGCCCGAAAAAAGCCCGTTGTTTGAACAGGCCCCTTATTCAGTGAATGGCTTCCTGAACTATGCCAACGAGCAATGGGGGACTGATTTCACCGCCACATTCAACATGGTGGGAGAGCGGCTGATACAGGTGAATATGGACGGCGCACCTGACCTCTACAGCCGGCCTACGCCGGTGCTGGACCTGGTGTTTAGCCAGAAGCTGGCAAAGCGGCTGGTGATAAAAGGATTCGCCAAAAACCTGCTGAACAGTGCCTTTGAAGAAGTGTACAGCAATCCTGGTACGGGTGGTAAATATTATGGAACAAAGTACGTCAGGAGAAGTTATCGCCGCGGTACGGAGTACATGTTGGGTCTTACTTATAATCTCTTCTGAAAAAATTACCAGTAACATATGAACATTACAATTACAAAAACTTTTTATCATACCCTGTTGGCTGGTGTATTGCTATTGACGGCAGCGTGCAGCAAAAGCAAGGAAGATGTGCGCACCGGCAATGAACCGGATTACAGTAATTCTGCAAAGTCGTCGGTGAGACTGGTCACCTTCAATACGTGGGATGTTATGGTGAATGGTAGGAAGGTCACCAATTGGATCTTTACGCCAGACAACATGCCGGTACTACCGTATCCCACGCCATATTTCCCGGTAACGGGTAAGCTGAAAGACAGCTGGTACCTGCCTCAGCAATTCCTGGATAGTAAAGGAGAAGCCACGATAAAAATCGGGAGTCCCGGTGGCCCTTCACAGCCCGATTACCTGGCAGACTCCTTTACAGTAAAAGATGATTACTACCAACCTTCAGACTATTACCTGTATACCAGCGCCGTGGATCACCTGGGGGTCTATAGCACCACCCGTGTGCCACGTACCACGGCTATCCCTGCCGATCCTACGCATATACGTATCCGCCTGGTGAATCTTTGCGCGGCAGCCGGTAATGGCAGTGATAACGGGCTTACACTGGCCCTGGCAAATGGTACGCCGGTGAGTGGCGTTACCTCGCATATTGCCAATCATACCTGGTCTGACTATGTTGAACTGCCCTTTGGTACTTATCAGTTCAAGGTATTGATCGATGGTACAGAGCAACAAATACCCGGCAGGCCGCCTACACTCCTTGGCACCGTTTCGCCCGACAACTATTCCCTGAATGGTACACAGGTGTATTACAGCCCGGTACAGACATTTCAGCCCGGCGGCGTATACACGGTAGTAGTGGCGCGTATGTCGGGAGTATACCGGTATGGTGAGTATCCATTATTCCCCAATACATTTTCCATCATCGCGGATATAGATCCCCCGGTGAATATCGCGTATGGACGTATACAGGTGGTAAATGCGGCGGTGGAAGGAGAGAAAGGGATACATATCAGGGTAGACGGCCGGGATGCCCCCGCAATAGCCTATGGAAAAGCGGGCGATTACATAACGCTGGTGACAGGGCAACATACTATCAGCATCACCGATGCCTCCGGCAAGTCGCTCGCAGAAAAGACGATAGACCTGAAAGGCGGGGATAATGTTACGGTATGGGCTTATCCTGCAGCCGGTGACGGAATGGGAATTACCGTAGTGGCCAACAATATGGGAGGTACGCGGATCATCGGCTCTAATGCCGACGGTTCGGATGCGTTGAACAATCTATACAACCCGCTTAAGTTTAAAATGCTGGTGCAAACCAGGTTCCTTAACCTTTGTCCCGAGCTGCCGGAAATAACCTTCACAGGTATAAACGGGGTACTGTTTAAAGAAGATAGATTTTCTGCTGCTGTGGCAGCGCAACATTTAGTGCCGGGACAGGCATCTGCCGCGCCGTATCCTTATGTAGACCTGGGACCTATTACCGGCGGGTCTGTGCAGGTATACCGTTCGCAACCGGGTACACTACCCGGCGACCGGATTACCAGTGTGCCTGCATTAACGCCAGCAGATTTTGTAAAGATGCCGGCCACCTTTTACCCTGATGGGAATTACGGTAGTGAGCCGGGCGTGTATACGGTAGCGTTAGTGGGGCATAATACCGCAGGGCAGCATCCGCGCCTGATCGTGATAAAACATAACCAGTAAAAAAGACAAGCAATTATACGATGACACATTTCTTTAGCATGATACGCAACCGCTGGGGCCTGATCCTGTTATGTTACTGGCTGCTCCTCGTGGCGGGTAGCTGCCGGAAAACCACTTACAACGTTATTCCGGAAGCGGCCTACCTGCGGGTGTTCAATAGCCTCAATTACGATGTGAATGTAACCACTAAAGATCAGCCGCCGCCTTTCCTGGCTATGATCATCGACCCGGAGTATGACGGCGCCGGGTTGATCACCGGCGGAAAAATAATCGGCGATCACCTGGATCAGCGCAGCGCCTATGCGGGGCCATATCCTGGTAACGCAGGTAATACCTCCTTCAGGAATACAGAATATCCCGGTAGTAAAAAAGTATTGGTAGGTCCGATTATCAACGGCATTAATTTGTCCGGCTGGGCGCAGATCCCCTCCGGGAAACACCGCGTGGTATTCTATAGTCGTCCTATCAGTGAACAACCTTTTTTCGACCTGCTCGAACGCGATCGTAAAAGCCTGCTGGTAGATAGTACCATTGATTTTAAACCGGGAGAGATTTATACCATGGAGGTGTTGCAGAAAACCGTAGCTACGCAGTATCCATTGCCCATCACCTTATACCTGCGGCAGGAACAGTTTGCCAAAATGCCTTTCTCTGATTCTATGTTGTACGTGAACTGTTATAACCTGAGCGCTGAAGGCTATGCAGCCGCTCACCCTGAAACGTCCACTAGCGGGTTACAATCTTATTATAACGCCACTAATAAGTCCGTAGCGTTTGGCGATACGCTGAATCTTTTTTACTCGCTGTATCAAAACGATTGTCCGTATCCCTATGTAGATGGCGCACCGGTTAGCCCCGACCTGATACCGGGTTACAACAATATCTGGCTGGGTACAGTGGTGCGTTCGCATGTGGCTGGTGTGGCGCCTTATTACAGTATGCCTATGTTTGGCGCTACCGACACCACCGGCGGTATTCTCAGCAGGCAATGGGAATTGCTGATCCTGTTGAAACCTGGTATGTTCCCCTTGCCCGGCCCGGTGGCAGTGAGCGCAGACGGGGGAATGGCAGGCGCCAATCCTGCGTTTGGCGCCATTGGCTGCAGCAATGGCAGCAACGATGGAAAAGGTACTACCTCAGCGCGAGCCAGGAGAAGTATTCCCAGGATATCGAATACTACTTACCTGGCCAGCTGCTGGTTGCCCAACCTGATCCGGTATACGCCTTCCGGCAATTATGACCAACGCTCTTTCGCTACCATCAGTACCATAGAAATTATCAATAACCAGGTGTATATGATGAGCGTGCAGCGTGCTTATCCACCGCCTGCCAAATGATCCGGTATACTTCTATGGTTCAACTAAAATAACTCTGTGCAAATGACTAAACGTATATATAATTCCTGGCTCCTCATCGCATTGCTGACAGCGGTTGCCTGTAAAAAACCAGATTTTGAGGCGCAGCAACAGGCCATGGCAGCGAGCACCGTGAGCGACTACCTGAAAAACAACTTCGACTTTTCTCTCTTCGCAGCGGCGATAGGTAAGGCTGGGTTAATGGATACCTTGAATCAGACTACCGCCGCTTTTACAGTGATAGCGCCTACCAACAGCGCATTGAATAAGGACGGTATTTATAACGCCAGTGATTTTGACAAATGGCCGGCCGACAGTCTCCGCTACTTTGTTAAAACACATATACTGCCCATTAAACTGTTTTACAATACCATCCCACTGTCGTCCGACAACCGGTATGATAACCTGAACAATACCCGCTTGTATATTTCCCGTGCGACCGACGCACAGGTGGGGTTGACAGTTAATGGTGTGAACGTACAAAAGCAACCTTCCCTGGGTACTGCATCGCAAGCCAGCTATAGCATCACACAATTGAACGGCGTAGTATATGCATTGCCCAATACGGTAAAAGTGCTGCCAGGTACCGTGCAGGCGTTCCTGTTAGCCAGGCCTTATTTTTCTCACCTGGTAGCGGGGCTGAAGAAATTCGGCTACTGGGACCAGCTGGCCACCGATGGGCCATTCACCCTCTATGCTCCCATGGATTCCTGCTTCGAACGTCAAGGGATTACGCTGGATAGTATCAGCCGTATGGATGCTGCGCATTACGATCCGGTGGTGTTTGGAGGGTATTTCCTGCGGCCTAATCACCTGTTTGTGTTGGATGTGAAGCAACTCCCACCACCTAGTGGGGTTATTTACCTGGCTTTTCAATGCCCCGATGTCAAATACAAACTGATTATGCTGCAACAGCCTTTTGGCTCTGGCGTGGGCATCGTAACAGCTGCATCCACCTCCATGCCCGAACTGGCGCCTGTAGGCCCTAATGCCAGCAAGCCTTATGGCGAACAAGGAACACTTTTCCTGGGTGAAACCAGTAACACCATTTTCATGACAAGCTTAAATGGCATTTACACCAACTACACTTGTACAAATGGAGTCGTGCATTTGCTATCCGACCTGCTGGTAATGCCGGATAAAGTGAGCAGGTAAATCATAAACTACTACAACAGATGATATTTTTTATGAAGCAATATCGCTTATCTGTTCTCTGTATACTACTGCTGGCATTTGCGGCCGCCTGCAGTAAAACAGAAGAACCGCCGAAGCCCGTGGGGGATAAAATACCATATAACAATACCACTACTAAGACCCTGATAGCACTGCTGGATAGTATTCCCGAGGCCTCTGTTTACCGCGCTGCATTGGGCAGAACGGAAGTACAACAATACATGGATAGCCTGGCAGCAGGTAACAGCAAGGCTTACTATACGCTGTTTATTCCTACCAACAAGGCCTGGGCAGCAGCCGGTTATACGATGAATAATATCAACAGGGTGCCGGTAGCCGAACTGGATACCATCATCCGCTACCTGGCCGTGCAGGGCGGCCTGCCGGCCGACGCTACCGACCTGTTTGGCGAAACAACCTGTTATCCTTTAATGTATCCGGACCGCGACATCACCCGGTCACAGGTGCCTTCTCCTTTTCAACTCTGGAGTGGCGTGTATTATTACTACCGGCTCATTGTGGGTATGACGAAAGGTACTTTACGGTTGAATGGTTTACAGGTCGGGCATACACCTGCCATCCCTGCCACCAACGGCGCTATTTTTATGATCGACACGCTGATCACCAAACCGTTTTACGAAAGCTACCAGGTATTGAATGCCGATACCAGCTTTAGCTTTTATATGGCGGCGTTGAAGAAAAGCAATGACCTATACCTGGAGAAAGGTTTGCTGGCGCCAGAAGTGGTGCAATATAACGACACTATCTCGCTTGTACTGAAAGTAGGAGGATTTGCACCTGGCGCCGACCCCTTCTCCATCACCTTTGCACCGGATAATAACGCCTTCCGGAAAGCCGGATTTAATTCTGTTGCAGCAATCAATCAGTACATTGATCAGTCGGCGTTGGTAACCGCAGACCCTTATACGCCTATGCTTACCAACCTGGATTCCATTTTGGCGCACCATCGGATATTAAGCGTGTATGGCAATGTTAATGAAAACTATGGATACCTGTATAGCATCGACCTGCTGAATCATTTCTATAACGTAAACCTCAGCAATGCGCCTATAACAGGTGCTTTACAGGTGCAATCCGGCGGCGGGAAGATTACGCTGCACCGCCAAGATGCACCATCGGGGCGGGGCGCAACAATCATCCCTGGCTCAGACATCACCACGCTCACGGGCGTAATACACCGTGTAGATAACCTGCTTTTACCTACACCCTAAAAGAAAGTATGTATGAAATATAACCGAAATTTTTTGTGGAGATGGCTGCTGGCGGGAACCCCGTTACTCACCGCCTGCTCAAGAGATAAAGTACAACCGGAAAATGTGTATGCAAAGAATGGCATTGCCGCCGTGGTGAATAGCAACTTCAGTCTCTCTTTATTTAAATATGCCCTGGTAGCTACTGCCTACAATGATACACTGCGTATGCCCGGTCCCTATACCTTACTGGGCCCTTCTAATGATGCATTGATAGCTGCCGGCCTGCCCACCGGCGCCGCGATGATGCGGGCGGTCGACTCTATAAAAGGATTGATACCGTATCATGTGATACGTGGTAATGTTCGGCTGGATTCACTACCCCTGGCCTTTAACCAGGCGTTCACAACGCTCACTGGGCAGCCGGTATATGTAACCCATTGGATCAACGCCCGGGATACTGCCGTAGTGGTGAACGGCGTTCGTGTGAGCACCCGTGATAAGTCTGCCACCAACGGCTTCGTGAATGTATGCGACGGCTTGCTGAGTCCCATTACCTACAGCAATGTACAACAGGCCATTTCCGGCGATCCTGCGCTTTCACTTTTCAACGCCGCCATTATTCAAAGCGGTTTGGCAGCCACGTACCAGTCGGGCGGCCCCTATACGGTGTTTGCGCCGGTAAACGACGCCTTCCTGGCCATCGGCATCCCTACTACCGACAGTATCTATCACATGGACCCGGTTAAGTTGCAGGCCATGGTGAAAGCGCACATTACCAAAGGGAGAAATTTTGTGTACGATTATATCCTGAAGGCCGATGTAACTACCAACAGTTACACCGAGCAAATGCTCGATGGCACTACCACCAACATTACCCTGGTGAGTGACGCAGCACAGCCTGGCCGTTTTGCCGGTATCAACATACAGGGTGCGGCAATGGCCACGCTTTCCCGGAAAAATGTCATCGCAGGAAATGGCGTGCTACACAACATCTCCAGCATACTTACCCAATAAATGATAACCAATGAATAAACGAATAAAACAGGGCTGGATAACGCTGGTGCTTTTCCTGTGCTGTATGGCCGGCGCCACCGCCCAGCAAACAGACGGCAGCCTGATAGGGAAGATCACCGACAGTAGCCGGCTTCCCCTGGCCGGCGCCACCATCATAGCCGTACATCAACCATCCGGTACTACTTACAGCGGCACGGCCGACAAAACCGGCGCTTTCTTCCTGCCTGGCTTACGTATAGGCGGGCCTTATAAAGTAACGGTGAGCATGGTTGGTAAAAAAACTACCAGTCTGCAACAGGTAACGGTTCGCCTGGGTGAGCCACAGCAACTGAATTTCATGTTGGCGGGAGAACAAAAACAACTGGCCGAAATTGTGATCCAGTCCTCGCCACGAACTGCCAAAGCCAACACTTATGGCACAGCACAAAATATTACCCGTGACCAGTTAAACAGCTTGCCTACCATTAACCGCAGCTTACAGGATATCACCCGGCTGGTACCACAGGGATCTAAAGACAACAGCTTTGCAGGCACCAACTTCCGCTACAATAATATCACTGTCGACGGCGCCATCAATAACGATGCTATCGGCTTCAGTCCCTCTGCAGGCGGGATTACCGGTACCTCCGGCGCACCAGGCGCCAGTACGCGCTCCAACGCTATTTCGCTGGATGCCATTGAAGACATGCAGGTATACCTGGCGCCCTACGATGTGAAGATTGGTAACTTCACCGGCGGTAGTATCAACGCGGTGACCCGCAGCGGCACCAACACTGTTACCGGTTCCGTCTACGCTTTCGGTCGCAATGCGGCCATCACCGGGAAAGATAAGATAGGCTCGTTAGGTAAAATGAACAGCGATTTTTACGATTACCAGGCGGGCGTTCGTGTAGGCTTTCCGATTATTAAGAATAAGTTGTTCTTTTTTACCAATGAAGAAATTACGCGCCGCCGGGATCCTGCCCAACTGATGGCAGGCCAGCCGGAAACCGCGCAGATACTCAGTGCCAAGGATGCCGATGATATCCGCAATTTCACCATCGGGCACTATGGCGCTATCTTCGATCCCGGAACGACCGGCGCCTACAACAGCGAGGCGCGGTCGGAAAAATACTTCAACCGGATCGACTGGAACATCAATGACCGCAATCAATTATCTATCCGTAACAACACCATCTTCTCCCGTTCGGTAAATATGGATCGCGATCAGATGGATTTCCGCTTCAGCTCCATGGCCTACCGGCAAACCAATAATCAAACGTCGACGGTAGCGGAGCTAAAAACAAAATTCCATAATGGCTTCTCCAATAGTCTCATCGTAGGCTATACCTCTATACACGATTACCGCGATCCCCTGTCAGATCCTTCTTTACCGCAGATACAGATCATGGGCCGTACACCGGGAACCACTATCTACATGGGTACCGACCGCGAAGCCGCTATCTTTAACATGAAGCAAAGCACCTGGGAAATTACCAACAACCTCACCTGGCACAAAGGCAAACATACCATGTTGTTAGGTACCCACAACGAATTATATCATATCAGCTATGGCTTTGTTAATTCCTGGAATGGAAGGGTCGACTACCTCAGCATAGAAGACTACCTGCGTGGTAATCCTTACCGGGTGCGGGGCAACTATAATTACACCAACAATAGCAGGGACAATATCCTGTCGCATCCCGAAGCCGTGTTTGATGTAGATATGCTCAGCGCCTATTTCCAGGATGAGATCAGGATTACAGACCGGTTTCGTATTACCCCGGGGCTCCGGGCCGACTATAGCCTCGTGCCCAATAAGCAGCCACTCAGCGACCAGGTAAAGACAGCGTATACTGACAGCTATTTCGGAAATACCTATACCTATACGCCCCTGTCGCGCATCACAAACAACTACCTGAATCATATACAGGTATCGCCACGTATTGGTTTCCGCTATGATGTAACCGCCGATGGCCGCCTGGTACTAAGAGGGGGCGCCGGGTTATTTACTGGCCGCATTCCATTGGCCTGGTTGGGATACGCCTTTTACAACACCGGCATTCATTACGGCTCCTACGATCAGAAAGCCGATCAGCAGCCTTTTGCCGCCGGAACCGACCCTGTGAAGCCCGGCGCCAATGGCATCGCCGATTTTATTGCAAAGAATGGCACTGTTGTGAATAGCCCACAGGCGGGGAAAACTCAAGTAGACCTGGTAGATAATAACTTTTCCATGCCGAAGGTATTGCGTACCAGTCTCGCCCTCGACTATACCACCCTCAATGGCTATAAGCTGGGCCTGGAAGGCTTGTACACCAAAACGATCAAGGACGTGTATTTCCAGCAGGTAAACATCAAAGATAATCCCCGCTACTTTGGCTACGACACAAAACATGAGCAACCCGTATACAGCGGTTCCGTAGATCCGCGTTTTGCAAATGCCTATGAGTTGAGCAATACCAGCCTGGGCTACCGGTATTCGGTAACGGGTACCGTAAGTAAGCGGTTTAACATGGGCGTCAACGGATCGGTGGCTTATACCTATGGTGGTTCTAAAGACGCCTTCAATGGTATCCGCAACTCTATGGAAAGCAACTGGCAGCTCAACCAGGCCCTGAATCCCAATAATGCCGACCTGGCCTGGTCTAACTTCGATATCCGTCACCGGATGATTATCAACCTGGGCTATCAGCATGCGTGGAACGAAAAATGGACCACCACGCTGAACCTGTTTGTGAGCGCCCAATCCGGCAGCCCCTTTACCTATGGTGTTGTGAATAACAGCCTGCAGGGATTACCGCAGCAACTGAGCCTGGCCTATATTCCGCAGCGCCATGAAGCGATCCGTTTCTTCCAGGATTACGCCGGTGCCGGTGGCGCTATAGTTACGGCGGCACAACAGGCAGATGCCTTTAATACCTATATCGATGGTAACAAATACCTGAGCAGCCGGCGTGGCAGCTTTACAGAGCGGAATGCCGGTCGTACTCCCTGGAATACTACAGCCGACTTACACTTTGCACAGGAATTCCACTTTTCGAAGAGCAGCAGGTTTATTACACTCACGATAGATATCATGAACTTTACCAACCTGATCAATGTCAACTGGGGACGGGTATATTTTTCGCCCAATACCTTCAATTCTACCGCCAGCGTGGGACTGGCACCGGTGCTATTTCCCCAGAAGCAGAATACAGGCAACTACCCGGTATTCAGGTTCGCCGACCCTGGGAAACCTTATGCTATCGATTACTTTAATTCAAGGGCACAGGGACAATTAGGAGTCAGGTACTCTTTCTGACAACTGTTATATGGAGAAACATCTGGCGGCAGCTTACCATTTATCGACGGTCTGTCGCCGGATTTCCGTTATAGCACACCAGATAATAACCGGTGCTTCATGCATCATGCGCAGGGGGCTAACTTCGCCAGAAACTCTTCACCAAAACCCCTGATTATGAAATCAATCTCTAAATGTACATTCCTGCTGGGAATAGCGGCAGCGCTATCTCTTTGCACGCCTCACAAAGCATTGGCCCAGGATGTTGTAAAAGTAGCTCCCGAAGGCTACAACAAGGTACTGCTGGACAACGAACATGTTCGTGTACTAAAAGTGGAAATGAAACCAGGCGTAGAAGTACCCTGGCACAGTCATCCTAACCATGTGGTATATGCAGAAACTTCCGGGAAAGTGCAGCTTACCGAAAAAGACAAGCCGGCCCAGGATCAGGATATCAAAGCCGGAACCGCGATCTACGTACCTGCTGTAACGCATATGGCTAAGAATATTGGGAAAACCACCATTAAGCTGATAATGGTAGAAATGAAAGACTAAGTTAACCCCTCCTGTTATCCGACCCTGCTCACTTTTATCTGCTATAGCAGCAGATGGTATATGCTGTATGCCATAGCAAACCCCTGTCACTAGTTCTTGTTGTTTCACTTGTTTGTTAGCCCTATTTATGCGCGCTCTGAAATGTTTGTTTCATATAATATTATATTTCTGTTTCCTGCTACAAAAGCTGGATTTATTTTTATAATCTTGCGTACCACATCACTTATATGAACCGGTACCAGCAACAAACGGATGCAGACCTGATGTTGTCCTTGCAACAGGACGATGGGCATGCCTTTACCGAAATCTACAACCGTTACTGGAAGAAACTGCTGGCTATCGCATATATCCATTGCCGGGATAAAATGGCAGCGGAAGAAATTGTACAGGAAGTCTTTATCAGCTTGTGGAACAGGCGGCAAGAGCTTGCTGTTGATAAAGTAAATGCTTACCTGGCTACGGCTGTACGGCTATCTGTTTTTAAACAGTATGCCCGGCAACAACGCCGCGAGCAGATCATCGCTGCAACTGCCGACCCGGTGATATCCAGCTGGGACGAGGAAAAAATATATACCCGGTTCCTGCAGCAACAGATTAATGGCATCATAGAAGTTTTACCCGAAAAATGCCGCCTGGTATTTAAATTAAACAGGGTAGAGGGTCTGAGCATCCCCGAAGTTGCCCAGCGCATGGGAATTGCCGAAAAAACGGCAGAAGCGCACCTGACTAAGGCGCTGAAAGTACTGAAGCTCAAATTGAATCGCCCTTATATATGGGGACTGATGATACTTCTGAAAATACTGATCCCATAGCTTTTTCCCGCCTCACAAAAAAATAGCGCGTACACTAAGGGAAAGTATGCCCCTTAGGGTACATATCCCTGTAAGGATAATTCCATGTTATAGGAAAATAATGTATTTCGCCTGGCACGGGGCGGAAATTGGCCAATTGTATGAAGGGATACCAGCAACAAACGGATGCAGAGTTAATGACGTCCCTGGGGAAGGGCGACCGGCATGCTTTTACCGAAATTTACCAACGGTATTGGAAGAAGCTGTTGGCCATTGCCTATATCCATAACAAGAATAAAGCAGCAGCAGAGGAGATTGTGCAGGAAGTCTTTATCAGCCTTTGGAACCGGCGCCATGAACTGTATGCCGATCATCTTAACGCTTACCTGGCAACGGCCGTAAGACTATCCGTTTTTAAATGCTACCTGCGCCAAAAGCGCAGAACGGAAATTATCGCGCAAACAGCGGGACCCGCCACAAGTACCTGGGATGAAGAAAAGATCTACACCCGGTTTTTGCAGCAACATATCAATGGAATCGTAGAAGTACTGCCTGAAAAATGTCGCCTGGTATTCAAGCTAAGCAGGATAGATGGTCTCACGATCCCTGAAGTTGCGCGGCGAATGGGCATTGCGGAGAAAACGGCAGAATCGCACCTTACTAAGGCGCTGAAAGTACTGAAACTGAAATTGAACCATCCCTACTGACACCACTCATCTTTTCTCTCTCAAAAAAAATTATTTCAGGCACTAAGGGGTAACCTTATTTCCGTGGTACATATTACCGTAACTATAAAAACCATACGTTGAAGGACAATATATCTCAACTCATTGAAAAATACCTGGACGGTACTATTACACCAGCGGAGGAAAAAACGCTGATGGACTGGTACCAGCATCGCAATCAAACCGATGCCGAATGGCCATCCGATACTGTTGACGAGGAAGAAACGGTACGTTTGCGTATGCTGATGCGACTGCATCAGCAAATGGAGGCGCCCGTAGCTGCGCCCAAAACGCCGGGGCGGATACTGTATTACCTGTCGGCCGCCGCCTCTGTGATCGTTATATTGGGTATTGCTGCGTATTTTATTTATCCGCGGCTTCATCCCGCGCCTAAACCGGCAGCCATTGCGCAGGCTACCAATGATATTGGTCCCGGTAGTAACAAAGCTATATTAACGCTGGATAACGGCGACAAAGTGGTACTGGAAGATGCGAAGAACGGCGTGATCTCTCAGCAGGGCAATGCGGCGGTGAATAAAACAGACAGCGCTAACCTGTTATATAATAACGTAGCCGGGCAGGGGACTACGGCCGTTGTTTACAACACCATAAGCACACCCTATGGAGGACAATACCAAGTAACGTTGCAGGATGGAACTAAAGTGTGGCTGAACGCCGGATCTTCCCTGCGCTTCCCTACTACTTTCCCTGGAAGTGAGCGCCAGGTGCAACTGTCCGGCGAAGCCTATTTCGAAGTGGCCAAAGATAAAACGAAACCTTTCCTCGTGACTGTAAATACTACCAGCGATAGATCCATGACGGTGCAGGTATTAGGTACCCATTTTAATATCAATGCTTATCCCGACGAACAGCATCATATCACTACGCTCCTGGAAGGATCTGTAAAGGTAAACTATGATCATACCAACTTGTTGCTCGTACCTGGTAAAGAGGCCATCCTGCATAAGATTTCCGGGAAAATGGATATCAAAGAAGCCGATACCGAAGAGGCTGTAGCCTGGAAAAATGGCTATTTCTTATTTAATAATGATAAAATAGAAAATGTCATGCGGCAAATCAGCCGCTGGTATAACGTAGAAGTTACTTACCAGGGCGATGTGTCGAAAAAGGCCATCGGCGGGAGCTTATCACGCTATAAAAATGTATCTGAAATATTAAGAATGCTGGAACTCACCGGCGCCGTTCACTTTAAAACAGAAGGAAGGAGGATCACCGTTATGCCATAAAACTATCTGCAACCTGCAGGGAGGCTATAAAACAACCGGGAGCGCGCCAACGCCCCCGGAAATGACCGCGGAAACGGTCAGTTTGAGCGCTTATCCCTGTGGAAGACAAATTTTTCTAGCAATTGTAGTCACAGTCATCTGATTATAGAACTCAAACATCCAAATGTAATGAAATTTTACATACCTAACGTATGCCATGAAAAAGGCGGTTGTACGCACAAAAAACTCCTGTTGATTATGAAACTAA
Source organism: Chitinophaga sp. Ak27 (assembly GCF_012726295.1). Classification (GTDB taxonomy): domain Bacteria; phylum Bacteroidota; class Bacteroidia; order Chitinophagales; family Chitinophagaceae; genus Chitinophaga. Next base: position 208,718 of record NZ_JABAOB010000002.1, read on the forward strand.
CCTTTGTTTTAATGATCGCAGTTCTTATGGAGGTAAGCGCTTCCAGCTATGCGCAGAAGATAACGCTATCCGCTAAACAGATCTCACTCGAAGATGTATTCCGCCAGATACGGAAGCAAACTGCCTATAATGTTTTATGGGATGTAGAAACGTTAAAAGATGCCAAACGGGTGGATATACGCGTTAACAATGCCACTGTAGAAGAAGTATTGCAGAAAAGTTTCGTGAACCAGCCCTTTCTTTATACCATCCAGGAAAACACTGTTGTGGTAACACGCAAGCGCGAAGAAGCGCCAGCAGCCATTACCATTAAAGGACGGGTAACGGATATGAGTAATCATCCATTGCCCGGCGTAGCAGTGCGATTGAAAGGAACCCAAACCGGTACGGCTACCCAGCCGGATGGTTCCTATTCCATCAACGTGCCCGGTGGAGAAGGCGTGTTATCCTTCAAATACCTGGGATATACGCCGAAAGAAGTACCTATTAATGGTCAGACCGTGATCAACGTGCAGCTGGAACAAACCTCTTCCCAACTGGGAGAGGTAGTGGTGGCCTATGGCAGGCAGCATACCCGCGAAATCGTGGGCGCCGTAGCTACCCTGTCGGCTACCGATATCAAGGACCAGTCGACAGGTACTTTCGCTGAAAGATTGCAGGGTAAATTGCCCGGTGCACAGGTAGCGCAAACCACCGGCCGGCCTGGACAAAGCATGGACCTGCGCATACGCGGTGCGGCGTCTTTAACCTCCAACGTACGCCCCCTGGTAGTAGTAGATGGGCAACCGATGCTCGGCAATCCCGATAATATCAATAACATCAACCCCGATGAAATTGAATCCTTTACCATTTTGAAAGATGCTTCCTCCACCGCCTTGTATGGCTCGCGGGCGGCCAACGGCGTGATCCTGATCACCACCAAAAGAGGAAAGTCAGGCGCCACACAGATCAATTTTAACTCCTACTACGGCGCCGCCTCCCTGATGCGCGAGCTGATTCCCCCGGTAATGGATGCCACGCAGCTGGCTACTTACATGAAAGGATTTTATGAAGATAAGATCAAGTACGAAGGATATACCGGGGGCATTCCCGCGGTATACCAAAACCCGGAGCAATACGGCAAGGGAACTGATTGGTTCAGCGTATTAACCCGGACAGCGCCTGTACAGAATTATAGCATTGCCATCAATACCGGTAACGACAAGTCGGCCTTTAGTATGGTAGGTGGCTATTTTGACCAGCAGGGCATCCTGAAGAATACCGGTTATAAACGCTTTTCGCTCCGTGTGAATGGCGATTTTAACCTGGGCAAGCGCGTGAAGCTGGGCTTCGGCGTAGCGCCTTCTATGCAGCTGGAACACAATAACCGCCAGGGTACTGGCTTTAACGTTGATGGTCAACGCGCCATTTTTGCGTCTGCCTCTATGATGCCTACCATGGGTTCGCCTTATAATCCCGATGGCTCACTGGCGTTGGGCATTTCAGGGTTTACTAACCAGTTTGTATGGGCCAATCCACTCCGGCAATTGTTGGAAGTACAGGATGATGCAAATCGCTTACGGGTACTGGCGAACCTGTTTACCGAAATAAAACTGCTGGAGCACCTCACCTTCCGCGCTTCCGGTAGTACCGACGTAGGCAATATGACCCGCAACCGGTTTATTCCATCTACCTCCATGGGTGGATTCAACGCACTGCCGATAGAAAACCCGCCACCAGGAAATAACACCGCCCTGGGAGAGTCGCTGGTTAATAACGATTATTCCTGGCTCAACGAAAACACGTTGACCTACCAGAACCGCTTCGGTGAAAATCACTCGCTGAATGTAATGGGCGGTTTTACGGTACAACGTTCCACCGGTTTTGCCAGCGATGTAGTAGGCCGCGATTATCCCGACAACAGCGTGTCCCAGTTGTCGGCTGCTACCCGCTTTACTACCAATACTTCCAGCTTTAATGCCTGGACGATGGCGTCGCTGCTGGCGCGTGTCAACTATAGCTATAAAGACCGTTACTTTTTACAGGCTACTATGCGAAGGGATGGCTCATCCCGCTTTGGCGCCGATCACAGGTGGGGGACTTTCCCTTCCATTGGCGCCAGCTGGATCGCGAGCGATGAAGCCTTTCTCAAAAATATATCTCAGCTCAGCTTACTGAAAGTGAGAGCCTCTTATGGTTTAACCGGTATGAATGAAATGGGTGGAAATTACAGGTTCGCAGCCGGTGTAGGCCCCGCCAACTATGTGTTTTCCGGCGGCCTGGCTCCCGGAAAAGTACAGAATAGCCTTGGTAACCAGGCCCTGGCCTGGGAACGCAATAAGCAACTGGATATAGGTTTCGACCTGGGCCTGTTCGACAACCGCATCACGCTGGCATACGATTACTACGATAAGCTAACAGACGGCTTGTTGTTTACCGTACCGGTGCCGCAATCTTCTGGTTTCAGCAGCGTACAGGACAACCTGGGTGATATCCGCCAGTGGGGACATGAAATTACGGTGAGCACAAAGAACCTGGTCGGTGCATTTAAATGGAATACCGACTTCAATATCTCCTTTAACAGGAACATCGTGAAAAGGATTGGCCTGAATAATATTTCTTTTGCAGATGCCCCTACAACAACACTCTCCGAATTCACCGACTACAGAACGCTGGTAGGCAAGCCTGTTGGCCAGTTTTATGGATATGTGTTTGACGGCATTTTCAAAAACCAGGCAGAAGCCGACGCTGGACCTAAATACTATGGCACAGGTACCACCACGCTTTCCCAGGCAGGCACTGTGCGCTTCAAAGATTTAAACGGCGATGGTAAGATCACCTTCCCGGAAGATCAAACTGTAATAGGGGATCCTAATCCCAAATTCATTTTTGGTTTGAGTAACAGCTTTCAATACAAAAATTTTGATTTGAGTATTGCCATATCAGGTACCTACGGCAACAAATTGAAGAATGGTATGCAGGAAAGTACCTATAACCTGGATGGCGTATTTAATGGTCCGCCGGAATTACTAAACCGCTGGCGCTCTGAGTCAGATCCGGGAGATGGAAAAGTGGCGCGCACATTAGCCAATACCACCGCGGCCTACCGTACGGACAATACCTTGTTTATCCATGATGCATCGCATATCACTATCAATAATATCACGTTGGGGTATATGCTGAGAAAGTTCAGGACGCAGTATATCAAAAATCTTAGGTTGTATGCTTCCGCACAAAACGTGTACATCTTCACCAGCTATCCCGGTAACCCCGAGGTGAGCGCCGGAGGACTGGCATTTGTGGCACAGCAGGGACAAGACCTGGGCGCTTACCCACTGCAAAGAACCTTTACGTTTGGCTTGAACCTTGGCCTTTAAAAATCAGCAAAAATGAAAAAGATTATCTATTACATATTAGCGGTACTAAGCCTCGCAGCAACGTCCTGTAAAAAGTTCCTTACTGAAAATGATCCTAACAACGTAACGCTGGGAAGTTATTTCAAAACAGAAAACGATTTTACACTGGCCGTCAATGGAGCCTACAACCAGTTACGCGGACTGTATAACAACAAGAGCGCCTGGACCATGGGCGAAATGCGCTCCGACAATACACACTACGACTATAAATCTTCCGACCAGGCCGTAGCTACGGTGAACCGTTATGCAGTGGCCGATTTCCTGGATGATAAATATAACAACCAGACGCCGCCCAAGTGGAACTCCGCTTATAATGCGATTTCCGCGGTGAATATTATCGTAGATCATATCAACGATATTAAGTTATCGGATGCCAGTCGCAACGCCATCCTGGGTCAGTCGAAATTTATTCGCGCCCTGGCTTATTTCGACCTGGTGCGTTTTTACGGAGGCGTACCCATTTATGAGCATGCACCGTTGGGCCGCGAGCAAACCTATATTCCGCGCGCTACTGCCCAACAGGTGTATGACCTGATCATTGCAGATGCTACCGATGCTGCAGCAAAGCTAGCTGCTCCCGCATTCCCGCAAACCGGCCGTGCCACCAAAGGCGCCGCTTTAACCCTGCTAGGCGATGTATACCTGACATTGAAAAAATACGACCTGGCAGAAGCAGCCCTGAAACAGGTAACCACCATGGGATATTCGCTGTATCAAAACTATGGCGACGCGTTTCAGCTCTCTAATAAAAACGGCCTCGAATCCGTGTTTGAAATCCAGTTCAACAGCGGGCTTGCCACCCCGCAGGCAAATACAGATGCATCGATCTATAATTTCCTGCCGCGTATGGTCAACACCACGGTGGTAACGGGCGTCAACTTCAACAGCGTAACCACTGTTGGAGGTTATAACACGCCCACACAAGACCTGATCGATGCTTATGAAGCAGGTGATCAACGCCTCGATGCCTCCATCGCCATAGCGGAAGGTACCTTTAATGGTACCGACGATTTTACCGCTACCACTGTAAAATCATCGGTGAATTATACGCCGGCGCCAGGCAAAGTAGGCCGCCCATTTCCGAAAAAGTTCCTCCACACCCATACCATCGGCAACCAAACGAACGACAACTGGCCTGTGTACCGCTATTCAGAAGTGTTGTTGTTGCTCGCGGAAAGTCTCAACCAGCAAGGTAAGGCAGGCGAAGCCCTGCCTTACCTCAATGCGGTGAGAGAACGTGCCTTTGGGGATGCACTGCATGATATCACTACCACCGATAAGACGAACCTGCAAGCCCTGCTGCTGAAGGAAAGAAGGGTGGAGCTGGCCTTTGAAAATAAGCGCTGGCTCGACCTGGTACGCACCGGTAATGCTATCACGGTAATGAATGCCTTTGGCGTGAAACAGAAGGCGCAGTACAGTTACCTGCGGCCAGGCAGCTACAATGTAACCCAGGACAGGCTGTTGTTTCCGATACCCAATGCGGAAGTATTGCTGAACGATAAACTTACTCAAAACCCAGGATATTAAATCCTTTAAACTCGCTTTACATAACAAGATGAAGCAATGATTTACACCAAGCGGGGGATAGGCAAGTCCCCCCTTGTTTTTACAAAAAACTGCATCCATAACTAAAACTTACTATCATGAAAAATGTCGTGATGAGGGCAGGTATTGCCCGCTTACGGTCAACCCGTGTTCAGTTAACAGTTGTTGCATGTAGCTTGTTAGCTGCCTCCTGTACACAACGGGCAGAACAACTACCCACTTTATCCGGCGGCCCCGGAAATACCGCTGTGAAAACAACCACCGCTACTACCACCGCCACCTGTTGTTGGGTAGCCGTCACCAACCAGGCTAACGGCAAGATAGAAGTATATGACCCCGCAGATGCTTCGTGGACTACGCCCAAATGGAGCTGGATGCCTACCACCGCGCTGTCGTATAACGCCACCAGTGAAATACCCCTGTGGGAAGCCCCTACAGATATTAAGGTGAGAAATAACACCGTATTTGCGGGCACCGCACAGGTGATCACCGCTACCTCTTACCGGTTAGCCACCATTGCCAGATATACGGGCACGGGCACACGTGGCCAGAAGCTGTGGGTAATGGGCTTTAATGATACTACGCGGCTCCATGCCATGGAAATACTGCCCGATGGCAACTGTGTGGTAGCCAGTGCCGGCGCTGCATGGCCGCAGGGATGGATACGTATCTACTCTTCTTCACAGCCATCACCCAATCATGGTGTTAATACCCAGTACTTTTTTACTTCTGTACATGCCGTGCTGTGGGACAACACCCACCAGGTATTGTGGGCGCTGGGCAATGAGTTGAGAAAATATGGTTACAATACAGCCAGATCGGGAGGTACTCTCGCCAATCCGAAATTAGACTTACTCACCTCCTATACCGTGTTACCTTCCCCCTGGGGACATGACCTATCGGCCGATGTAAATAACCCCGATCAGCTGTTGATGTCCACCAATGACAGCACTTATGTATTCCATATCTCTACCGGCACTTTCAGCCGCCTGCCGGGCGCAGCACAACAAGCTATGGTAAAAGGTATCAGCAGTCAACCGGGTCAGAACACCCTCGTGGAAACGGTGCCCAGCAATGCTTGTCCGTTATATCCGGCCAATACCTGGTGCACTTCTGTAGTCAATTTTTACGATGCCACCACCGGCGCAGCCACGGGCTCCCGTACCATCGGCGGCGCCGCTATCTATAAAGGGAAAACATTTGATCCAAACTACTATTGATACGATGAGGAAAATAATTTTTGCCAGCGCCCTGGTTGGCCTCATGATGTTTCAGATAGCTTGCAGTAAAAAGTCGGGCAGCTCCGACGGCCCAAGTATTAACCCGCCAACTGAACAGCCCCCGGTGTCTTATCCGGGGCAGTTGTTGGCGCTTACCAACGATAACAGCAAGCAGGTAGAGATTTATGATCCCACGGTGACTAACTGGAACACCAGCGAGGCAAAGAAATGGAGCTGGTCGCCCACCACCACGAAGGGATTTAGCACCGCCGAAATCAAAGCATTTGGCGGTGGTACCGATTTTAAAGTGAGGAAAATGAAAATCTGGCAAGACGCAGATTATGCAGCCATCAGCGATAACGGCATAGCAGCGGTGATCGCCTATCCCTCCGGCAAACGGGTATGGTCGAAAGTAATTGGCGGCAACCTGCATTCCGCAGAACTGTTGCCCAATGGAAATGTAGCCCTGGCAGCCTCCGATGGTAATTGGATCCGGGTATACGCATCTTCCCAGGGAGCAGACAACAATACCTATGCGGAGTTCACCCTGGGAGTTGCACATGCCGTGTTATGGGACCCCGGTATTAACGCGCTATGGGTAACCGGGCAGGACTTGTCCAACAATGCGCATATCCTCACCGCGCTGGCGGTGGGCGGCACAGATGCTATGCCTGCGCTAACGGAGCTCACACAATACCGCGTAACATTACCTACTGTGTGGGGCCACGAAGTAGGCGCATACTACGGCAATAAAAATCTGTTATGGGTAACTACCAACGGAGGCGAATATGTGTTTAATAAAACCACTAAAACTTTCAGCGCTTCGCCTACCAACAACCTCTCCTTTGTAAAAGGGATCGTGAATCAGCCCAGCGGGCAGATAGTACTGGTTCGCCCCGATGCCAATAAAAATCCCCGCCCGGAAGTGAGCTGTACGCAGAATGGCTGGTCTACCAGCACGATTGATTTTTATACCGCCGGCGGACAATGGCAGGGGGCGCGCGTAGTGAACGGCGCCTGCTTCTATAAAATAAAGATGGTTTACGATAATTACCAGTAATGTATTGGAAGAAATATATAGCGATAGGAGTGGCCTTGTTAGGCTTTGAGGTCAATAATAGCACGGCCCAGCATATGGCGTCAGCGCTGATTCCGGCGCCCCGCACCGTACAGTCGGATACAGGGAGTTTTGTTTTCAGTGCCCGCACGTTGATAAGTATCGATGTTGCGGAAGCGCGCACCGTGCAATTTTTTACAGACCATTTGCGGCGTAGTACCAGGTTTGATAACAAGGTAGTGGCGCACGCAGATAACAGCAGCCAGCCGGAGTTATTGATCACCAACAAGGGAGCCGCGCAGCTACCGGAAGAGGGATACCGGCTACAGGTAACGTCCACCCGTATCACGCTCACCGGCAAAGGCGCCGGCTTGTTTTACGGTATGCAAACCTTATTACAATTGCTGCCGATGCAAGCCAAAGATACCATCCTCATTCCGTGCATGCGCATAGAAGACGCACCCCGCTTTAGTTACCGGGGATTGATGCTGGACGTGTCCCGGCATTTTTTTACCGTAAAAGAAATCAAAAACCTGCTCGACCTGATGGCGGCTTATAAACTGAATCGTTTTCACTGGCATCTCACTGATGACCAGGGATGGCGACTCGAAATCAAGCGTTATCCTAAGTTGACGGAGGTAGGGGCCTGGCGGGTACCCCGCCTCGAGTTCGGCGATAAAACATTACCGCCGCAACCCGGCGAACCGGCCACCGATGGCGGTTTTTACACGCAGGAAGAGGTGAAAGAAATCATCCGCTATGCGGCCGGCCGGCATATTGAAATATTGCCTGAAATAGATGTGCCCGGGCATGCCATGGCCGCTATTGCTGCCTACCCGGAACTATGTGTAACGCGTAATCCGCATATTAAAGTGAATCCCGGTAGCAGCTTCGCCAAATGGTTCTCTACCGGAGGCTTTGAAATGTATGTCGATAATTCCCTCAACCCTACAGATGAAAAGGTATATGAATTTCTCAATAATGTGTTTGAAGAAGTAGCGGCACTGTTCCCTTATCCCTATATCCATATCGGCGGTGATGAGTGTTATAAAGGCTTTTGGGAGAAAGATACCGCCGTACTGCATTTTATGAAACAACATCAGCTGCGCGATGCGCATGCGCTGCAAGGTTACTTTATTTCGCGATTGAATAAAATTATTCTCTCTAAACACAAAAAAATGATTGCCTGGGATGAAGTGGCTGCCAGTAACCCGGATGGAAATTTTACGGTCATGAACCGCTTCGGAGAGAAGGGCGCCATTGCGCAAACCAGGAGAGGCCTGGATATTATACTGGCGCCTGGCGGCAACGGTTTTTATTTCGACTATGCCCAAAGTCTTTCTGACCAAGAACCTTCCAGTCACGGTGGCAATGCACCGGTATGGAAAACTTATCAATATAATCCGGAGTACCCGGCTTTATCACAAACTGATAAACAACATATCCTGGGCGTAGAAGCCTGTTTATGGACCGAACATATCCCGGACGTATCGAAGCTGCAATACATGCTGCTGCCACGTATGCTGGCGCTGGCAGAAACGGGCTGGTCGGCCGAAACAGTAAAAAGTTATCCACGCTTTGCCGGAACAGCACTCCCGGTACACCTGTTGCGCTTCGATAAAGCAGGCATCAACTACCGCGTGCCGGCTGTTTTCGATGATGTAGATACCACCATCGTTACCGCAACCTTTAAGTTAACGATTGCCCAACCACCAGTTCCCGGCGCTAAAGTTTATTACACGCTGAACAACCGGCCACCCGGCGATTACGATCACCTGTATACGGAACCCGTTACCATCTGCATTCCTAAAGGGAAAGCCATCACCCTTAAAACTATCGTAATTACTCCCGCAGGGCGCAGAAGCATTGTTACGCGCACTTTGCTGGATAACACTAAGCCATCTGAAAACTAAGTTTCTTTTATGCAGCATAATATTCGCCTCTTTCTTTTTCGTATGTTGATAGCCGTTCTTATATTGGTGTGCACCCGTGTAAATGCACAGCAGGAGCGGTTTGATAAGGTAGCAATGGGCTTTAAAAGTCCCGGCCGCGATTATGGCACGGTACCGTTTTGGGTGTGGAATACGAAGATTACTAAAACGCTGGTCGACTCCATGCTGAACGATTACCGGAAGAATGATTTCGGCGGCGTGATCATTCATGCGCGGCCGGGATTGATCACAGAGTACCTGTCAAAAGACTGGTTCGACTTGTTCGACTACTCGGTGCAGCAGGCAAAAAAATTGGGCCTCAACATCTGGATATATGATGAAAACTCTTACCCAACAGGCTTTGCCGGTGGATTGGTGGCAGATCAGATGCCGGAGTCCTATAACCAGGGGCAGATGTTATACATGGAAGAAGCAACGCAGTTACCCGCAGATCTATCACCTTTTTTCCTGTGTCTGAAAGAAGAAGGAGGAGTTTATAAAGATATCACGCTTCATACGGCCGATGAATCCGGTAAACAGGGACACTACCAGTTGTTCCGGAAAGTGAATTACCAGAAATCCAACCGTGGTTCGGTGGCGGGCCCTATTGGCGTATCTTATGTAGACTTGATGGCCAAAGGTGTTACCGATAAATTTATCGACGTTACGTATAAGCCCTATGAGAACGTGGTGGGGCGCGAATTCGGAAAAACCGTGAAAGGCGTTTTTTCCGATGAGCCCACCATTATCAACGAAGGGCAGCATTCGGTGCGTTGGACGCCCGATTTATTTGATCGCTTTTCCTATACCTGGGGTTATGATCTCCGTTTGCACCTGCCATCGCTGTTTAAAGAGGTGGGCGACTGGAAACGGGTACGGCACAACTATTACCAGGTACTGCTCACCCTGTTTATCGACCGCTGGGCCAAGCCTACCTACCGGTATATGGCCGCGCATCAGTTAACCGGCACCGGGCATTATTGGGAACATGGCTGGCCCAGCCCTTACCACGGACCAGATAACATGGCCATGTATGCGTGGCAACAAATGCCGGGTATCGACATGCTCTTCAACCAGTACAACGAAGATAAACCGGTACAATTTGGGAATATCCGCGCCGTACGTGAATTAGGAAGTGTAGCCAATCAATTGGGTAAAACCCGTACCCTGTCTGAAACATATGGCGGCGGAGGTTGGGAGCTAACCTTTAAAGATATGAAACGCCTGGCTGACTGGGAATTTGTGTTGGGCGTTAATTTCTTAAATCAGCATTTATCATTTTCTACGCTGACGGGCGCACGTAAATATGATTATCCGCCCAGCTTCTCTTATCACGAACCCTGGTGGCCGTATTACAACGAAATGAATCATTATTATACCCGCTTGTCTTACCTGCTGTCTAAAGGGCAACAGTACAACGATATCCTGGTACTCGAGCCTACCACTTCCGCCTGGATGTACTATGCCCGGAATGGAGAAAATAAACGTTTTTTCGATATCACGAAAGCATTTAATGACTTTGTAACGATGATGCAGCGGGCAAACCTGGAGTACGACCTGGGCTCAGAAAGCATCATCAAAGATCAGGGCAGTGTGCAGGGAAGTCGCTTTGTTATTGGTAAGCGAGCCTACGAATATGTAGTGATCCCGCCGGGCATGGAGAATATGGACAGTACTACCTTTCGCTTGTTGCAAAAATATATCGCTGCCGGTGGCAAGGTGGTATATTTTGAGCAGGTACAATTAATAGACGGGGCGCCGAACAAAGCATTGAATGCCATCCGTCAAACGGTGAATGACGTGAGTCGGTCTGCTTTACTGCATCAATTGCACAACAATGGTTTCAGCATTACAGCGCTACATGGCGACACGATTGGTGGCAACATTTATCATCAGCGCCGCCGGCTGGCGGACGGTGAACTGCTGTTGTTAACCAACGCCAGCATGACAAGCGCCGCTGCCGGTAAGATCAATATGCGGGGCAAAGACGTGCTGGCGCTGGATCTGTATACAGGAGGCATTCACCACTACGACTATACGCCAGGGGCTGACGGGCTGAGTATTGCTGTCAACATTCCGCCTGCCGGCAGCATAATGCTATTTGTGGCGGATAAAAAACTACCCGGTTATGGAAAAGAGATAGCGCCTGCGCAATGGATCACAGCAAACGCTTCATCTACCACGGTGAGCCGGCCCGCCAGCAACACGCTCACCATAGACTTTTGTGACCTGCAATTACACCAGCCAGATTCCGGTTATAGCCAACTGCATGTGGGAGTAGCCTCCAATACGGCGTTTAAACACTTCGGTTTTACAGATGGGGTGGGCAATCCCTGGAACAACCGTACTCAGTACAGGGATGCCATTGTACGGCGGGATACGTTTGCTACCGGTACCGGCTATACGGCTACCTATCATTTCAACGTGCAGGCTGGCGTAAACTATCAAGATTTCAGGGCGGTAATAGAACACCCGGAACTTTGGCAGCAAGTGAAAATTAACGGCGTTGCCATCCGGTCAGAGCCCGGGCAGTGGTGGCTGGATCGCTCTTTTGGTGTGTATAAAATTGGCCAATATGTAAAAGCCGGGGATAATGAATTAGCTGTAACGGTGTCGCCGATGCGGGTATACGCGGAGATTGAGCCGGTATATATTTTGGGAGATTTTAACCTGGAAGCCGCAGCGCAAGGCTGGAACATCGTGGCGCCGCAGCCACTGCAGCTGGGCTCCTGGCGTAACCAGGGTTTGCCGTTATATGGACAGGAAATAACGTACACTAAAACGTTTACGGCTACACAGGGCACATCCTATGCTATTGCGCTGGGGCAATGGAAAGGTACGGTGGCCGCGGTAAAAGTTAATGGCCGGTTGGCCGGCACTATTATAGCCGAACCTAATCGCCTGGAGATAGGATCGTTCATAAAAGACGGGAATAATACCGTAGAAGTAACCGTGATAGGCAGTCTCAAAAACCTGTTAGGCCCCTTTTATAATAAACCGGCACCGGGTTTAGTAGATCCCGGTAAATGGTACAATATCAAAGTACAGCCGCCGGGAAATGAATATGATTTGTATGATTATGGATTAATGGACGATTTCCAGGTGCAAAGAGCGGTTCTTTTACCAGCTGAGGAAGCTGCTGCGATTTGAATAGGTGGTCAATCGACTTGTCGTTTTTGTACTATTCCCTGATAGTAAGGAGTGCTAAATTCATTTCTTAAAATACTATTTTATGGAAAGTAAAACAAGAAAAGAAAAGTGGTGCTTCCGATGGAATACCTTCGCTAAAACGGCTGCAATGCTATTGATAGGCGTGTTTGGTACATTAGCAGTGAGTGCGCAGACACTGCCGCCGCTGAAACCTGCTCAGACTGCACCGGTGCTGACAACATTTGAACGGGAATACAACTATGGCTACCAGGAAGGAGAAAGATTTGCCAGCAGGAAAGACCGTGCGAACTATCAATGGTTCCTGGCAAAATATTATGAAGGCCTGAATATGTATCCGGAGGACGCAGATTTCTACCAGGGAAGGATACAGGGGCTTACCTATGGTTGGCTGGAGAATCAACCGGAAGCAGATTTCTCTACTTACGAGAAATTGTTGAAATCCTTACAACGAAACTCTGCTGAAAAGTAAATTGTTTAATAGGGGGTGAGTGCGTCTGTACGCTTGTACAGGCGCACTTTTTCATAAGTATTATCGCTTCGCTTTCTCTTTGTCCAGGAATCTTTCCACCATGGGAATTACGTAATCAGCCTCATGGGAGCCGGCTGTCAGCGTCGTTATTTCTTCAATATATTCCCCGTGTACGCCTGGTATAATGGCTAGTGCAGAATGAGCCAGCAGTCGGTGCATGGCTATTGCATGCTCGGGTTGTATGGCGTCCTGGTCGGCAACGATAATCAACGCGGGGGCATGAATGGCCTTGAGTTGCTCATCAGGTATATCCCTGAAGTTAAGCACTCTTTTTACATCCTTGTCGTGCATGTTCTGCAACCCCGCCGCATTGGGCGTCACTTGCAGGTAAGCAGTTTTGAGTTCGGCCGGCATATTGCTCAGCTGTGCCTGTTTCATAAAATCCCAGAACCCCGGAGGCATCCCGTTACGTTTGCAAAGCGCGGAACCCAGCACCATTTTATCAACGATTGCCGGGTGACGGATGGCTACCTGTAAGGTGGTGGTGCCACCATTGCTGAATCCGAAAAAGTCGGCTTTATTGATATGCAGTTGCTGCAAGAGTGTCGCAACATCATCAGCGTCTTGTTCAAAAGAGAGGTCTTTTGCCCGGTCGCTGGTTCTGCCATGCGCCTGTAGTTCCACTGCAATGAGCTGGCGGTGCTGTGCCAGCAAGGGAATTACTCTCCCAAAAGTAGTTTGAATGGTAGAACCGCCGCCATGGAGCAGTACCAAAGGCTTGCCTTCTCCATAAATTTCATAATACATTTTAATCCCGTTCACATCTGCATAACCATGCGTGGCGGGAAGGCTATCTTTGGTAGGCGGCGGGGTAGTGCTTACCTGCTGGATATCGTTGAACGACGATAACAGCAGCCATATCGCGGCGGTGTATATAGTAAATGTTTTCATGGGATGTCATTAGTTTTGATGAAGTAATATGCGCATCTTATCCAGCATTTGCAGCCAGCTGGGATAGGCGCCGGTTTTCTTTGCCAGTTCCTGGGAAACGGTTTGACGTAACTGCAATTTAGTTTTCCCATCTTCCGGGGTAAAGGTGACGGTTACCAGCGTAGCACCGGGCCAGTTGGCGTCCATACCGGCATCCACCGGGTTGATGGGGAGGCCATTTTCATCGGCATTGACCAGCGTAAATACAATTTTTTTATGCGGCAGGATCTCCCTGTATTCTCCAATGCACCAGCAGTCGCCGTACTGCGGGTTCCTGATACAAGAGTGGAATTGCCCACCTGGTGCTATTTCCAGTTTTTTGAAGAAGATAGTACAGCCTTCAGGGGCATACCATTTCATTAATTTATCAGGATCTGTCCAGGCGCTGAAAACCTTTTCAACAGGAGCATTGAATGTTTCCTCGATGAATACTTCGTTATCGTTGACGCGATTTTTCATGATATTATTTTTTAGCGGTGTTGGTGCGTGTATTTTTTTTCTTAGGGGCTGGTATTTCATCCTGTTCAATAAAGTCCTTCAGGGCTTTCAATCTGCCTGTCCACAGCTTGTGATATTGAGCTACCCATTCATGTACTTCATTGAGCTTTTCCAGTTTGGCTTCGCAGAGGCGTTCCCTGCCAGATTGTTTGATATGTAGTAGCCCGCATTCAGAGAGGACTTTAAGATGCAGGGAAATAGCCTGGCGGCTCACGTCAAATTGCTCCGCAATGGTGTTAACGTTGACGGGTTGCCGGGCTATCATCCCGATGATAGCCCGTCTTGTCGGGTCGGCAATGGCCTGAAAAACATCTCTGCGTGCTTCCATGATATGCAAGTATTTGCTTGCAAATTTATATGCAAGTATTTACTTGCGCAAATTTTTTTTTGAACGGGGCACCGGAAATATTTTATACGGAGTGGAAAATGGGACTGCTATGCCTTTTCGTTCAATACTATTTTTAAATCCTTCAAAATATCCTAATTTGCGCCCCTAAGTTCTTTCTTAACATTTTATCAAGCAGCAAAGGTTCCCACACAACGTGGGATTAATAGGGAATTGCGTGTAAATCGCAAGCTGTCCCGCAACTGTAAGTAACCGGAAAGTTTTTACCCTTGTTGTCCACTGTCTCAGTTAAAGAGAGATGGGAAGGACGGTAGAAATGTTACAAGCCAGGAGACCTGCCTTTATGTAATTGACAATGCTTTCGTGGAATGAAGCAGCTGTTGAACTGATATACGCTTTACACCGCCCCCGGCAGGGGCTGGAATGGATCATCGTGCGTATCACTCACACTATTATTTTCCCGCAGCATTGCTGGTGTATCAAAGAGCTTTTAACTGATTTTTTGTCAAATTAAAAGCATTCAGCATGCAAACACACAATCTCGGCTACCCGCGGATAGGCAGCCAGCGTGAACTCAAAAAAGCTTCCGAACAGTATTGGGCAGGAAAGCTCACCGCCCGGCAATTAATGCAAACCGGCAGCCAGCTAAGGTTACAAAACTGGCAACTGCAACAGGTGGCCGGCATCGACCTGGTGCCCTGCAACGACTTTTCCTTTTATGACCAGGTACTCGACACCAGCCTGATGGTAGGCGCTATCCCCACAAGGTACCACGACCTGATGGAAGAAAAACAACTGCCGTACATCGACCTATTATTTGCCATGGCGCGTGGCTACCAACAAGATGGACACGATATCACCGCCATGGAAATGACCAAATGGTTTGATACCAACTACCATTATATCGTACCGGAGTTCATCGCCAACCAGCAATTCACCGCTTTCAACAACAAAGCCCTCAACGAATTCAATGAGGCGAAACGCCAGGGCATCAATGCCAAACCGGTACTGCTGGGGCCAGTATCTTATTTGCTGTTGGGTAAAGAAAAGGAAGAAGGGTTTCACCGGGTGCACCTTCTCCAGAAATTGTTACCGGTGTATATAACGATACTGCAGCAACTGGAAGAAGCCGGCGCTTACTACGTGCAACTGGATGAACCCTGCCTATCCCTTAACTTATCGGCAGAAGAGCGCCAGGCCTTTGTTACCGCTTACCAGGAAATCAAACGTAAGCTACCCCAGCTCAAAATCATCCTCGCCAGTTATTTCGAATGTTATGGAGATAACCTGTCGACCGCGCTTTCCCTGCCCATACAGGTACTGCATCTCGACCTGGTGCGTTGCCCGGCTCAACTGGACGATATCCTTGCAACCGACATCACCCGCACCCGTACTATCCTCTCGCTGGGAGTGGTAGACGGCAGGAATATCTGGAAAAATAACTTTGAAAACTCCCTGGCACATATTCATAAAGCAGTAGCACAAATCGGTGAAGAACGTGTATGGATAGCGCCTTCCTGCTCTTTGCTGCATGTGCCCTGCGACCTGGATCTGGAAGCCAACGAGCAGGTACTGACGCCGGAGATCAAGCAGTGGCTGGCCTTCGCTAAACAGAAAATAGAAGAAGTAATCACCCTGAAACAACTGGCCTGCGGTGAGAACAGTGAAGCAGCCAACAACCGCCTACAGGAAAATAAACAAGCACATCATCTGCGGGAAATATCGCCTCTCATACACCACCCTGCCGTGAAAAAGAGAGTGGCTGCTATCACCGACCAGGATGCTGCCCGTCAGCATACTTTCGCCATCCGCAAAACAAAGCAGCAGGAAGCATTGCAGCTGCCATTGTTCCCCACTACCACCATCGGTTCTTTCCCGCAAACAGCCGAAGTGAGAAGCTGGAGAGCAAAGTGGAAGAAAGGCGCGTTGACGCAGGAACAATATGATGCGTTGATCGCTCAGGAAACGGAAAGCTCTATCCGCTGGCAGGAAGAAACCGGTATCGACGTGCTGGTGCACGGCGAGTTCGAACGCAACGATATGGTGGAATATTTCGGCGAGCAACTCAACGGTTTTGCATTTTCGCAACATGGCTGGGTACAGAGCTACGGCAGCCGCTGTGTGAAACCGCCTGTCATTTACGGAGATGTGAGCCGCGTGGCCCCCATGACAGTACGTTGGACCGCCTTCGCGCAGTCCCTCACCAAAATGCCGGTGAAAGGTATGCTCACAGGGCCAGTTACTATCTTACAATGGAGCTTCGTGCGTAACGACCAGCCACGCCGCGAAACCTGTACACAAATTGCCCTCGCTATCCGCGATGAAGTGGCAGACCTGGAAAAAGCCGGTATACGCATCATCCAGATCGATGAACCAGCCATCCGCGAAGGCCTGCCATTGCGCAAGGAAAACTGGGAAAACTACCTGCACTGGGCAGTGAAGGCATTTCGCATTTCTGCCAGCGGGGTAGGCGATGCCACACAGATCCATACTCATATGTGCTACTCCGAGTTTAATGATATCATTGAGCATATTGCCGCCATGGATGCAGATGTGATCACGATTGAATGCAGCCGCTCGCAAATGGAATTGCTGGATGCTTTCGCGGAGTTTAAGTATCCCAACGATATTGGTCCTGGTGTATATGATATCCACTCGCCCAGGGTACCTTCCCGCGATGAGATGGTACAGCTCATGGAAAAAGCCCGCGCGGTGGTACCCACCCGGCAGCTGTGGGTAAATCCTGACTGTGGACTGAAAACACGGGGCTGGCCGGAAACCAGGGCTGCCCTAAAAGAAATGGTGGCCGCTGCCCGCGAGCTAAGAGCGGTAGTCGTTGCCAATTCATAACCATACGTTCAACAGGCGTTACCCGCCTGTTGAATTATTCTAATAAAAAAACAATACCATGAACCAGGACAAGGTAGATCAATCTGTTACCCGGATATTTAAAGCCGTATTCCCCGATAGTATCAATCACTATGATACCTTGTTTGGAGGTACCGCCATGGCCTTAATGGACGAAGTCGCCTTTATCACCGCCACCCGCTACAGCCGCCAGAAGATGGTGACGGTAAGCAGCGATCGTATCGACTTTACCAAACCTATTCCGGCAGGTACCATCATCGAGCTGGTAGGCATGGTATCGTTTGTAGGCAATACTAGCCTCAAAGTAAAAGTAGAGGTGTTTATTGAGCAAATGTACTCAACAGTCCGGGAGAAGGCGATCACAGGGGAGTTTACGTTCGTAGCTATCGACAACGACAAGCGCCCGGTAAAGATTGATTAATGATATGGAAAAGCGGCAAGCCCCCCGGCTGGGGGAGGCTTGCCGCTTTTTATGCCATCATTTACATCAATGAAATGCTCATTTGACCGTGTACAATACTTTTGCTTGTATGTTAGTTGTCTGCATATAAATGGATTTTTTTCATGAAAACTATCGTTGTGCCTGTGTTGCTGCGATAATAACATTGGCCACTGCTTCAGGTTGGGAAATAAAAACGGCGTGGCTGCCTTTGATTTCGGTAATATGATCGCCGGCTCTTTTATACATGCGGCGTTGTATATCCGGGTGCAGGGCATGGTCATCAGTAGCCACAATCCCATAGCTGGGCCTATTTTTCCAGGCTACCTGCGATACTGGAGCGCCAAAGCATGCCGCAAAAATGGGTACCTGCGAGGCGGCCATAAAGTTGGACGTTTCGATGGGCAAGTCTGCTGAAAAACCGTTGTGAAACTGTGCCACATCAAAATAGATGATGCCTTTATCGTCGGGAGGAAGGATGCCCGACGGGTCGGTGGCAGGTCCTGAACCTGCCAGCTGCGCTGTGCTTTCGCCTTTGTCGGGCTGAAAGGCCGCAATATACACCAGGGCAGCTACCTTAGGATGTGTGCCTGCTTCGGTGATCACAGTACCGCCCCAGGAATGTCCTACCAGCACACAGGGACCATCTTGTTTATCGAGGATATTTTGGGTAGCGGCTACATCATCTTTCAACGACGTAAGCGGATTTTGTACCACTGTTACATGATACCCTTTGGCGGTAAGAATGTTGAATAATGCTTTGTAACCGGAACCATCTGCGAAGGCGCCATGTACTAAAACAATATTCCTGATATCCTTTGCAGGTGGATTGTCGTGCCCGGAAGCCGCCATAGTAGCTAGTGCGGGAAGACATAGGAGGAGGAAAGCGGTGAATCGTAAGCCTTCCTGGATACGCTGTAGAAACATCTTTTTCATTTTTTGTGTTGT
Source organism: Chitinophaga sp. Ak27 (assembly GCF_012726295.1). GTDB lineage: Bacteria > Bacteroidota > Bacteroidia > Chitinophagales > Chitinophagaceae > Chitinophaga. The sequence continues at coordinate 227,598 of NZ_JABAOB010000002.1, forward strand.
TTTATTAGTGGATTAATCAGCCAGGCCGGCTGCTTCGATAATAGCGTTGGTAAATATGCCCGGTGCTTCAGCAGGAAGATTATGCCCGGCGCCGGGAACGATATGATGAACATGTTTTCCGACGAACTTCTTTTTATATGCCTGTCCATCAGTGGCGGGGGCAATTCCATCGGCATCACCGTCCAGCGTAATGGCGGGCACGCTGATCACAGGGCCTGCTGCCAGTTGTTGCTCCAGTGCGTCGTAACGGGGATCCCCGTCAGCAAGGCCCAGGCGCCACCGGTAGTTATGGATCACTACATCGGTATAGTCAGCATTGTGAAAAGAGGCGGCGTATTGCTGGAAGGTCTTGTCGTCGAATGACCATTTAGGAGAATTGAACTTCCATATCAACCGGGCCAGTTCCTCGCGGTGTTGTTTCAGTCCTTCCCGTCCACGTTCCGTAGCGAAATAATACTGGTACCACCAGCTCCACTCTGCCTGTGGGGGCAGCGGTTGTTTATTTTTCTCGCGGTTATTCACCAGGTAACCATTTACACATACCAGCGCTATCACCCTTTCCGGCCACAAGGCGCCAATGATATTGGCAGTGCGGGTACCCCAGTCGTAGCCCGCCAGGATGGCTTTTTTGATATGCAGGGCATCCATTAGCGCAATGATGTCGAGTGCTACGGCTGCTTGTTGCCCGGTACGCTGGGTGTTGGCATCCAGGAAAGTGGTAGAGCCATGGCCCCGCAGGTGAGGTACAATTACCCGGTAGCCTTTAGCTGCCAGCGCCGGCGCTACATCCTGGTAACTGTGTACATCGTAAGGCCAGCCATGAAGCAGGATCACCGGAGTTCCCCGGGCGGGCCCCATTTCTGCATAACCGGTATTCAGCACACCGGCATTGATTTGTTTGAAAGGACCGAAGGTAGTGTTGGAGGCAACGGCGCCGCTGAGATAGGAAGGAATGCTGAGTGCTCCCAGGGCCAGTGCACCTAGTCCGAGAAAGTGCCGGCGGTTATATGTTTTGGCAGTTTGCATAAAAAAGGTGTTTAGATAGATGTGCAATTAGTGAAGGGCTGCTTTGGTGGCGGCGATAATTTTCCCGTTTGTATCGTTTTGTACAAAGCCAATCAGTTCCCAGTCGGTGTTGTTAAACCCGGCAGGAAGCGCCAGGGTGACGTGATCGCTTTCCTTCGCATTCACGGCGGCGAGCTGTTGTACAATTTGCACATGCGACAATTTTTTGCCGGCATTTTCGCCGGCCCTTACCTGGCTTTGCCCGTTTTTTTGTACCAGTGCCAGCAAGAGGCGGGTATTTTTCCGGGGAGATGATAGCTGCCAGTTTACTTCCAGTTGGCGTGTAGTGGAATGCGCCTGCAATGTCAGGCTGGCACCTGCTGGTTGATCCAGCGCGGTGTTAACTGCCCGTTTTACTACAGATACATCGGAGCCTATCATTTCATGGCTGCCGTTGATCACCATTTGTGGGGTGTATACGGTAGAGAGTCCCAGCCAGGAAGCGTATTGTTGCTGTCTTTCGGAAAATGCATGTTGACTGTAGCTGTCACGCCAGCCCTGGTGGTCCCAGTAGTCTACGTGGTAGGCCAGCAGGTACAATGGCTGGCCGTTGCTTTCCTGCTCCAGCCTGGACAGCAGTTCATCGGCAGGCGGACAGCTGGAGCATCCTTCGGAAGTAAACAGTTCTACTACGGCAAATCCTTTGGTACTATCGGTATTAGCTATCAGCGGGCCGTTGTTGTTGCCCAGTACATCGGTACAGGCGCCCAGCAGGCTGCTGAGTGAGCAGATGGCGGTGATGATCAGTGATTTCATGAGACGAATATTTTAATGGTGAATTATTGTGGATCGCAGGGATACCAGGCTGGTTGTAATGATTGTATGAAGGCGGTTCTGGTAGCCGCATCGCTGGGGGCAGTGGCGCCATGGTACGGTTTGAACTGGTAAGCGGGCGGTTGTCCGTTGGCCACGGGCGTCATATCTACCGTTTCCACGCTTAATAGCTCACCGTTGATATAACTGCCAAACCAGAACTGATTATCCTGTTCGCGATAGGTAACCAGTTTGTATACGGCGCCGCTGGATGGTAAGTTCATCGCGGCTTTGTTGCCATATAGCATGGCTACCGAATTAGCTTTCTCATTAATCATGGTGGTGATCACCTGGTAGCCGCTGTCGTTGAATTCATAAGGTCTGATAGCGGGCAGGTGTTGTTGGGCGTGTGAGCAGCTTATCAAAGCAACGGCTGCGAGGGCAAAATATATGTAACGCATATATAAGTTAGTTTAAAGTAGATAGATCGAAGATGCCGCCTGTTTTGCTGGCAGCGCGGTGGCAGGAGCTGCATTCCCGGAAGGTCATGGGCGTGCTGCCATAAGGTTTTAAAGCAGGTGTTTCGAATTTGGCGTATCCCCAGCCATCGGTGTCCTGGTAGCGTTTGGCGTCTCTCACCATATACTGGATGTTCAGGAATTTACCCGGATGAATATTGCCGTTGGCGTCTATTGACTTTTCCCATACTACTTTTACAATGACGGCCCCATCAGGCCATGGGTTGATCTTTTTCTCTTTAATGGCCTGCATGGCAACCGGGTTGGCAAACATGACCCGCATCGTGGTGTTATCAAAGCGGGAGGTGGTGCTCATCACTTGCCACTGGCGGAATTCTGGCATATGGCGGATACCATTTACCGATACCGGGAGCTGGTCTTTTTCCCATTGTTGCCGGGTCTGGGCTGTTTTTACACTATCAGGTACTACTTTTACCCGTTTGGTATTAAGGTAGTTACGCAGCCCGGAAAGCTCCTCCCGCGTTACTTTGGCGTTGCCGTGCAGGGCGGCATAGGAGGGAAGCGGCATGGTACCTGAATTGATCATATTATAGGCTTCCCACAAGGCCGATTGCTGCTGAGCAGGCGTAAGCCGGTCCCATTCTGAGAAGTTGAGGTGCTGCCGGGCTGTCTCCACATCCTTCCTGACAAGACCCGCCACCACCGGTAGTTTATCATACCAGGCCAGCTGGGTGTTGTTGGAATGGCAATCGTAGCACGCATGTCTGAACAGTTGTTTCACTTCTTCAGGTGCGTTGATTTCGCCGGTTATTGGTGGATTTTCCACTACCTGCGTGGTAAACGAAATGGCTGCTACCGCCATGGTCAAGGCGCCCGTAGTAAGCAGCGCGATTTTAAGAAACCTGGATGTTTTCATGTGTCGAAGTATTACAACACAAAGAGACAGTAATCGGGCTGCCCGGGAAAACGCAATACCCTGTACCCGGCAATTAAGCGGTTGTACCGGACAAAAACGCACCTGGAAAAGCAGCCTTGTTTTTCCCGTCCGCCACGCCAGGTGCGCTTACCGGCCCCGTTAAGCCCGGAAAATGCCGGTATGAGGACCCAAAATGCCGGGTTGGCCCCTTCTTTTTGTCCTACGCCACCTAAATCCGTATATCTTTGAGGCGTTATGAAGCAAAAAAATACATTCAATATTTCCGGCCGGGTCATATGGTTTAGTTCCCTGTTCCTGGGCGTCATTGTATCGTTGCCCAGCCTGATCCAGCACCAGTTCAACGTTTATGAAACCATTGCGAACTCGGCAATCACCTTTATATTCTCCGTATTTGTCTGGTATTATAATATCTTCACTCTGCCGGTATATACTTCCCAGGAAATCAACCGGGGATTTTCTATGTATCCCCTTGTAAAAAACCTGGTGGTAGGTATCGTGGTGATGTTTCTGTTGTCGTATGTACAGCAGCTGATCTTAACCCATCTGAACTTTGGGCCGGTGATGCTCATGTTTGAAGTAAGAGGGGTGCTCATCAACCTCACCTTCTATATGTTTATTCATCTCCTGTACCAAACCTACCAGAACCAGCGGGTGAGCATTGAACTGGAACGCACCAGGATGGATAATCTCGCGGCACAATTTGAGTTGCTGCGGCAACAGGTAAACCCGCATTTTCTCTTTAATACATTAAATACGCTGAAATACATGGTGGAAAACCAGGATGAAAACAGCGTGGACTTCATCCTTAAGCTATCCGATTTCTACCGGTTCACGCTGGAAAACAGGCAGCTGGATCTCATCCGGTTTTCAGAAGAAATGAAGATTGTACAAGCCTATCTCTTTTTGCTGAAGGCCCGCTTTGAAGAAGGCATTGAAGTGGATATTCAGGTCACTGAAGAGCACCAGCAATCCATGATACCGCCGTTTACGCTGCAGCTGTTGATGGAAAACTGTATTAAGCATAATATTGTAGCGCCGGACAAGCCACTGCAGATCAGCATTTATTCAGCAGGGGAGTATATTGTGGTGAAAAATAACGTGCAGCCGAAAATCACGAAAGAATCATCTACCGGGATTGGGTTGGATAATATCAACGAACGGTATCAGCACCTGCTTCATAAAAATATTATCATCACCCCTGGAACAGACCTATTTATAGTAAAATTACCCATCATCCATGAGGATAGTCATAATAGAAGATGAGATAAAAGCCGCTAAGTCGCTGGCCGGCATGATCGCCAAAGTAAGGCCCGCGGCCACCGTGGAAACCATGTTACATAGCGTGGAAAGCGCCGTAGCGTATTTGTCGGCCAACGAGCCGCCCGACCTGGTATTTATGGACGTACAGCTGGCCGATGGCCTCTGCTTTGAAATATTTAAACAGGTGAAAATATCTTCCCCGGTAGTATTCTGTACCGCCTTCGGAGAATATTCCATGGATGCCATCAAATCCAATGGGGTCGACTACCTGCTGAAACCATACGCAGTGGCCGACCTGGAAGCCGCTTTCGAAAAAACAGATAACTTCCGGAACTTCTTCCAGCAAAAATCTGCACAGCCGGATTGGCAGGAGCTGATTAAACGGCTCGATAAAAATGAAGGCAAAACCAGCTTCCTGGTCTTTCATAATAACCGGTATATCACCGTACGTACCGACAACATTGCCTATATTTATATCAAGTACGATGCGCCGTATATTGTCACCTTCCAGGACCAGAAATACATTATTTCACAAACCATGGAACAGTTGCAGTCGCAGTTGTCGCCCCGGCAGTTTTACCGGCTCAATCGCCAGTACCTGGTGAACTTCGATGCCATCAAGGAGGTGGAACATTATTCAGCGCGAAAGCTGGCCTTGCAGCTGAATGTTGTTACACCAGAGCCATTGGTAATTGGGAAGGAGAAGATTACGCAGTTTTTGCAGTGGATGGAGAATCGGTAATAAGTCACGCCAGAGGTGAGCTTTATGATAAGACCCCAATGTCTTATTTATGCTAATTGTGCTTTTAAACTAAGGTCCATACTTACGGCATGGTTTATTATTGCACCTACCGATATATAATCTACTCCCGTAGCCGCATAGTCTGCTACTGAATCCAGATTTATGCCGCCCGATGCTTCTGTTTCATATTTACCATCTATCAATTGTACAGCTTCGGCTAATGTGGGCAGGTCATAATTATCCAACATGATGCGGTGTATATTGCCCACACTCAATATGCGTTTTACATCATCAAGGTTGCGGGTCTCTACTTCTATTTTCAAATCCAAATTATTTGTTTGCAGATAGGCCACCGTTTTTTCAATAGCTTTCTCAATGCCGCCGCAAAAATCGATATGGTTGTCTTTGAGCATCACCATATCGTAGAGGCCCATACGGAGGTTGGTGCCGCCGCCTGTGCGCACTGCTTCTTTTTCGTACACGCGAAATAATGGGGTAGTTTTGCGTGTATCCAATATTTTGGTTTTGTAGTTCTTTATTTTTTCTACATACTGATTGGTAAGGGTGGCAATGCCGCTCATGCGTTGCATACAATTCAATACCAGCCTCTCGGCCATTAGTATGGTATGTACGTCGGCAGCTACTTCAAAAGCTATCTCACCATTCTGTACATGATCGCCATCTTTTTTGTATAAGGTAAATGTTGCCTCAGGTTGCAGATAATGGAATATTTCCTGTGCCAATGTAATACCGGCCAGTATACCATCTTCTTTTATCTTCAGTACAGCTTTCCCTTTTGCCGTCTTGTCTATAGCGGCTAGTGTAGAGTGGTCGCCATTACCAATATCTTCTTTAAGAGCGGCTGCGATAAATATTGTATTATCCATATACGCACAATTTGAGCGTAAATATAGTAAATGCCATAATTTTCCTGATTGCGTAAAACAATTTCCCGATTTGATCATCTGCCTGCTGATTGACGGTCGACCTTTGCATCAGATCAGATATTTATGCGCAAATTATTGTCGGGGCTTCCCTTTATTTTATTGCCGGTGCTGGTTTCTGCGCAACGGCATACAGATTCAACCAGGATTTATTACCTGAAAGATGTCAGGGTAAAAGGTATTCGCACTGTAAGGGGAACTGGTCACCTGCCGGAGGAAGGTGATGGGGTTATTTATGCCGGCAAAAAGAATGAAGTAATTGAAGTGGACAGCCTGGATGCTAATAAGGCCATTAACAATACCCGCCAGATATTAGGGCGTATCCCCGGATTGAATATTACTGAAACGGAAACCGGCGGTTTTACCGCCAATGGTATTGCTACGCGCGGACTCAATCCTACGCAGAGCATTGAGATGAACACCCGGCAAAATGGCTACAACATCTCCGCAGATATTTACGGCTATAACGAAGCTTATTACCTGCCGCCCATGGAGGCCGTGAGCCGCGTGGAAATGGTAAGAGGCGCCGCGTCGCTTCAGTTTGGATCCCAATTCGGCGGATTGGTGAATTATGTTTTACAGACGCCTGCAGTTGATAAGGTATTTGAATACTACACGTCACAAACCGCAGGCAGCTTTGGGTTATTTAATTCCTTTCACGCTTTTTCAGGTACCATCAAAAAGTGGAGCTACTATAGCTTCCTGCAGTACCGCACATTAGACGGATATCGCCCCAATAGCCATCAACAGCAGTTTACCGGCTATGGCAGATTGCAATATAATGCTTCCGATAAGCTGAATGTGGGAGTGGAATATTCACTGTTACGCAATCGTATTAAAATGCCCGGAGGACTCAATGATAGTATGTTTCATGCAGATCCGCGTTCCTCCTTCCGTGCGCGTAACTGGCTGAAAAGCCCATGGAATGTGATCACAGGATATCTTAATTACGACATCTCCTCGGCCACCGCACTGCATGTAAAAACTACCTACCTGTTCAGCAGCAGGGCGCTGGTATGGAGAAATGAAGATGGCGGCCCTGGTGTGCTGGATACCATAGATCCGGCAACAGGACAATATATTCCCCGGGAAGTACAAAACGAAGTAATGCATAACACCACCACGGAAGTGCGCCTGTTGCATCATTACCAGTTAGGAGGAATGGATAATACACTGGCCGGAGGTATTCGTTACAGCTACGCATGGTTTAAGAGACAGGGAGGCGGTGAAGGTACCACCGCCGGCGATTTCGATCTGCATGTGAACGGGGAGTATGAATACGCACTCGACTTTACCACCACCAATGTGGCGCCGTTCATTGAAAATATTTTCAGGATCGGGAAAAAATTATCTGTTACACCCGGCTTCCGGTTGGAATACCTGAAAAACACGGCCAACGGTTATGTCACCGACAGTGAAAAAGTTTTTACAAACGACCGCAAATCGCGTAGCTTCCCGTTGTTTGGTATGGGTGCTGAGTATAAAACAAGCAGCTATACCAATGTGTATGCAAACATCAGCCAGGCCTATCGTCCGGTAGATTATTCGCAGCTGACGCCCATAGGTATTACGTCGAAGATAGATCCGCATATGAAAGATGCCTCCGGATTCAATGCCGACCTGGGGTACAGGGGCACTGTGAAAAATTTCCTGAACTTCGATATCGGTTTGTTTTATCTCGCCTACAACAAGAGGATTGGTACTGTACTCCTTAACGACGACCGGGGAAATCCTTATACCCTTCGCACTAACGTGGCCAACAGCGTACATAAGGGCGTGGAAAGCTACGTAGAATTGAATATATTGAAATGGCTGCATCCGTCTTCCAGGAAAGGTATCAGCATTTTTGACGCTTTCGGCTATACAGATGCAAAATATACGTCAGGCGAGTTTAAGAACAATCGCGTGGAGGCGGCTGCTAAATATATCAATCGTGTTGGCCTCATTTACAGCGATCCTCATTTCTCCGCTACCTTCCAGTTGAATAACGTAGGGGATGCCTATGGCGATGCTACCAATGTAAAATTCAGTGAAGATCCTATTGCAGGCTATATTCCTGCCTATACCGTTATGGACGTAAGCGCCACCTATAAAATCAATCGGTATACCTTCAAAGCCGGTGTTAATAACCTAGCCAACAAGGCCTATTTTACCCGTCGTACTGATGAATATCCGGGCCCAGGTATTATTCCTTCCGATGGGAGGAGTTTTTACGCAGGCGTGGCGGCGAAGTTTTAGAAGTGCTTCGCTTAATAGAAAAAAAATCGGGACCACTCCAACAATGGCCCCGATTTTTTTATTCGATTAAGCGGGAGTGTTAATACCGATAACACACCGCATTAATATTCATTCCCGCTCCCACAGAAGCAAACATAATCAGGTCACCGGGTTCCAGCGCATGTTCCGGTATCTGATGTTTAAGCACCAGGTCATATAGCGTGGGAATGGTAGCCACTGAGCTGTTTCCCAGCCACTGAATACACATAGGCAGCACATCTTCCGGGTAGGAGTCGATGCCGTATAACGCATAAAAACGTTCAATAATGGCTTCATCCATTTTTTCATTGGCCTGGTGAATGAAAATTTTCTTTATATCGGTGATGGCCATGCCACTCTTGTCCAGGCATAGCTTCATGGCTTGTGGAACATGCAGAAGCGCAAACTCATACACTTTCCTGCCAAGCATTTTGATATACATCTTTTCGGGATCCGGAACAGGGCTGAATGATATGCCCATATTGATATAATCTGCTTCCGAATAAGCATAAGTCTGGGCACAGGAGGAAAGGATGCCTTGCTGTTTCTCCGGCATTTCTATTGATTCCATGATGACAGCGCCGGCGCCATCACTGAAAATCATACTGTCCCGGTCGTATTTGTCGATCACCCGGGAGAGGGTTTCTGCGCCAATTACCAGCGCTTTTTTTGCCATGCCAGCTTTGAAAAGGCCGTCCATTTGGATAACGCCCTGGAGCCAGCCGGGGCACCCAAAGATAAGGTCATAGGCAATGCAGTTGGGATTTAGGATGCCCAGTTTTTGTTTAATAGTAGCTGCAATAGCAGGCACCATTACTGATTGTCTGCCATTTTCCTGGACGTCCCCAAAATTATGTGCCACGATGATTTGATCTATTTCTTCCCGGTTTATGCCGCTATCCACGATGGCAGCTTCTGCAGCGAGATAACCAATATCTGAGGTGTTGACATTGGGTACCACGTACCGGCGTTCTTCAATCCCGGTTATTTGTTGAAACTTTTTAATGATTTGCTGAGCTGGTTGTGTTAAAGGCTTGTTGTCTGCATAGAACTGCTGATCCAGGAAGTCATTATTTCGTTTTATCTCAGTCGGTATATAGGCGCCCGATCCGGTAATAACAGATTGAAACATATTCGTATTCACTTTAAATTGATGATGATGGCACAGGACTGGCTTGAGCCAGGTGTGCCAATAGTTTACTATCCTCTGTCAAACAGGGAAGGGATCTCGTTGCTGAATCTCTTTCCTGGCCTGTAAAATGCTGTCTTTGTAGTAGATGACAGAAATAGTAGACAGTAAAGTAAGCTATTTATTTCTAAACGAGTAATCGATGATCGGTGAGGGACAGAATATGCGATTGAATATCGCCGAAAGTTTTATATTGCTGTCCATCCAGATGTGAGTAACCGATATGAGCCCAAATGCTGAATACGAGAAAATGCCCAAAAACCTGAAAGGTCTTCAACTTTCAGAAAAAGCGCAACAGGACCTGAATAAATTAAAGTGGGTAGTCACCGAAAAAATACATGGCGCTAATTTCAGCTTTGTATATGAGGACCACCAGCTACTATATGCCAAACGAAAGGCTTACCTGAAATGGACTGACGATTTTTTCGGTTTCCAGGCCGTCGTTGCTGAAATGGAAGACCGGGTACTGGCCCTGTTTGAGCAGCTGAAGCAGGATAGGCCGGCCAATCGATACATCCTGTATGGCGAATTGTTTGGGGGGAAGTACCCTCACCCTGAAGTGGCGCCTGATCCGGATGTACAGGCCATTCAAACCGGTGTGTATTATAGCCCGGCAATACGTTTCTGTGCCTTCGATATTGCACTGGAAACAGATGATGCAGGCGGGAAAACCTACCTTGACTATGAAATAGCCCTGGCCTATTTTGAGCGCTTTGGCATCTTCCACGCGAGGGTGTTATTCACTGGTAAAATAAACGAAGTACTCAACTTCAATACGCGGATCGACTCCGCCATTCCCCGGCAGCTGCAGTTGCCCGAGCTAAGTCCTAACTTGATAGAGGGGGTAGTAGTCAAACCTTTGCGTCATACAGATATCATGGAGCCGGGTGTTCGTCCAATTATTAAGCTCAAGAACCCCGAGTTCGACGAAGAAAAGAAATTTCATGAAGCAGAAAAGTGGTCCTTTATCCCGGGCGTCAGCTCGCGGTGGGAAGAGCTGTCCTTCCTGGTAACGGAAATGGCCGCCTATATCACGGAAAACAGGCTGAACAGCGCCGTTTCGAAAACCGGTCGCCTCGATTTTGCTAATGCGCAGCGCATACGCGAAATCCGGCAGGAGTTCCTGGATGATATCTTCGCCGATTTCAACATCGATCACAACAACCTCCTGGCCGACCTGGAGCCGGATAAGGTGCAGTGGTTGCGAGATAGGGTAGATGCCCGCATTATTGAGTTTATGGCGGGCATGGCCTGATCCGCTCAATGGCTGGAATAGCTATTCCGGCTATACGTATTATTCCGTTTTGAGCGCTTTTACCGGGTTCATCAAAGCCGCTTTGATGGACTGGAAGGAAACGGTGAAAAGCGCGATGGACAGGGCAATTAAGCCAGCGATTACGAACAGCGACCAATTGATATCGGTTTGGTAGGCAAAATTCTCCAGCCAGCGGTGCATGCCATACCATACCAGCGGAATAGCCAGTATAATGGCGATCAGCACCAGCTTCAGAAAATCTTTTGATAACAATATCACCACGTTTTGTACGCTGGCGCCCAATATCTTCCGGATGCCAATTTCTTTGGTACGTTGTTCCGCCGTAAAGGCCGATAGCCCTAATAATCCAAGACAGGCTACTATCACCGCCAGTATAGAAAAGGTGGTAATAATGCTACCCGTGCGTTGTACATCGGCATACATCCTGGCAAAGTTTTCATCCAGGAAGGTATAACGGATAGGCTGATGCGGCGCAAAATCTTTCCAGACGCCGGTTATAGCAGCAATCAATTTGGGAAAGTCAGCGGTATGGGTTTTCACTGCTACAATATCCGGGCTATTGCCCAGTCTTAGGCAGAGTGGCCCAATGGGTTGTTTCATGGATTCAAAATGGAAGTCTTCCATCACGCCAATGATCGTATAGGTGGTCCAGGAGTTCGATACGCGTTTCCCGACAGGATCTTTAAGCGACAGCTTTTTAGCCATCTCCTGGTTGATCACTACGGCCTGGGAGTCGGTAGGCATGGCAGCGGAGAAATTGCGCCCGGCTATTATTTTCATGCCCAGCGTTTTCACGTAGTCCTGGTCTACTATCCATATTTGTGTTCCAAGCCCACTTTCCAGTTCCCGTTTGCCTTCATTCCAGAATCCGTTCTGGTCGCGGCGGGTACCTTCTACAGGGAGGTAACCACTCACGGTGGCATTGCTCACGCCAGGTACCTGCAACAGGGCTTTCCTGAACTCGGGTGCCCTTTCCTTCAGGGTACCGGCGCCCTGTATCACCATGACCTGTTCTTTGTCAAATCCCAGCTTTTTGTGCAGCATATACCCCATTTGCCGGTAAATGATCATCGTGGCAATGATGAGCACTACGGAAGCGGTGAACTGAAATACCACCAGGCCACTGCGTACAGCCGCACTTTTACTGCCGGCGGTCATGGTGCCTTTCAGTACGGATATTGGCTGGAAGGCCGATAGGTAAAAGGCCGGGTACAGCCCGGCTACTATCCCGGTGAGAATGGCGGCCACGAACATCCCGGGGGCAAACCACCACGCCTGCCAGGGAATAGTGAGCGACTTGTCGGCCATGGTATTGAAAAAAGGCAGTAGCACCCAGGCGAGCGCAATACCCAACAAGAAGGAAAGCAGGCTGTATAACAGGGATTCGCTGAGAAATTGATACACGAGGCCCGTGCGTTGTGCGCCAATGGCTTTCCGGAGCCCGACTTCTTTGGCTCTGCCGGCGGAACGGGCAGTGGCCAGGTTGATGAAGTTGATACAGGCAATTAATAAGATAAAGCCTGCTACAGCGCCAAAGAGCCATACCAGGCGTATATCGCCATGGTGGAGGCCATCATCAACGCCATCAGATCTGAGGTGGATATCACGTAGCGGCTGGAGCAGAAGGGAGGCTTTTTGTGCCAGGGTAGCAATATTTACATCGCCTACCTCTTTCATAGCAGGAATAAAGTAATGCTCAATAATGCCGGTGGTAATTTTCTTTTCAAGCGCACGGTAATCCGTTCCTGGCCGCAGTTTTACATAAGTTGCATAGTTGGAGGCGCGCCAGAAAGTTTGTTCTCCCGGCCAGAATTCAACACCGGCAAGGGTAATCAGGAAATTATGGCGGAAGTGGGTATTAGCGGAGAAGTCTTCAATGACGCCGGCTACCCGGTAAGGCTTATCTATCTTGTTGTTAAGTACCAGTAGCTTACCCACCGGGTTTTCTGCCGGGAAATACTTTTCCGCCCTGCTCCGGGTAATAACGATGGTATTAGGGGCGGTGAGTGCCTGTGAGGCATTGCCGTAGATGAAATGTGGTTGTAAGATATCAAGCAGGGACTGGTCGGCATATACCAGCCCTTCTTCATAATTGTTTTCTGTTTGATCGGACCGCCTTACCTGGCTGTTGCCGCCATCACCCCAGCCGGGGCTGTCGAGGTATCGTCCGGCCTTTTCTACTTCAGGGTAGTCCTTTTCAATGGTGTTGGCCAGTGGTGCAGGCCAGGCGGTACCTTTGTTTAATTTACCGTTGTCATTATAAGTACCTAATATGCGATAGACCTGGTGGCCCCCCGGAATCTGCCGGTCGTAGCTCACTTCATCTATGATGTATAAAAAAATCAGTAAACAGGCCGCAATACCCAGGGCAAATCCACCAATTTTAATGGCGGCATACATTTTTTGCTTGGATAAATTCCGCCAGGCAATTTTAAAGTAGCTCTTTAACATGAGAATTGCTTTTCAGGTCCGGGTACAAGAATGTTGCCGTCCTTTGAAATGTAGGACTGTTAATGGTTTGGGGCTGATGGCTATGTGGATTTTGTCCGCCAGCGAACGATTTACCGTCCGGAAGCGGACATCCAGGACTAGCCCGTCTGCATGCCGGTGGTAGAGATGGTCGCTTAATGCTATCAGTACATCATTAAAGCCGCCGCCATTGATCCACCGTCATTTCAAACTTGATTTCACCTTTTCCATGCAGGCCTGTTTCTTTCCAGCCGGCTTTCCTGTAAAAGGATTCAGCCCGGGTACCCGGTGCGGTGCCCAGCCACAGCGGCGCATCTGTTTGTGTGAAATACCAGTCCAGCATCACATCATGCAGTTGCCTGCCGATGCCCTGTCTGTCGAATTCCGGGTGAACGAATAACGCCCATATATTGTGCGCTTGTAAATCGACAATGGAAACTCCTACTACCTGGCGGCCGATTTCACATACCCAGCCTTTGCCTCGGGTAAACAGGAAGGTTTCGCAGTCCTGGTCGGTGACCAGGTTAGGATCCGACAACATATTTTCCTTCACCGCGTTTCTCACGGTTTGTATTTGGGGAATGTCGTGGAGCCGGGCTTCTCTAATGATCATAGGAGTAGTATTTTATGTTGTTGGGAGTGCTACAAAAAAGGTAGTTCCATAGCCTGGCTGGCTTTCATACCAGATACGGCCTTTGTGTGCTTCTACTATTTGTTTGGATATGGCGAGCCCCAATCCGAAGGAATGTTCTCCGGCAGTGCCCTTTCGCCGGGTGGTGGTAAACATCTGGAATATTTTGTCCTGCATATTATCGGGAATGCCTATGCCGCTGTCTTTTACGGTAATCACCACTTCCCCGGACCTTTCTTCCATCTGCACAAAAATATCGGCGCCGTCGGGACTGAATTTAATAGCGTTGGTAATTAGGTTGCTCACTACCCGCCATATTTTTTCGCGGTTGATGGGTAGCGTCACTCGTGACGCGCCGAGGTGGATGTGCTGTTTTTTATTTTCCGCCTTGAACTGTAATAAGTCCACACAGTAACGTAACATATCGTATATATCTGCTTTCTCTTTTTTTAATTCTTCTGAGCGGCTGTGCATCATCAAAAGGCTGTCTACCATTTCCATGGAATGCTCGCCGGAAGTTTTGATGAGGTCCAACATTATCTGGTTATCGGGCGATTGCGCTCCTTCTTCCAGCAGCATGGCGGCGATGGTGGTCATGGCGCCCACCGGGTTACGGAGGTCGTGCGCCACTACTTTCATGATCCTGGTATTGTCTTCCTGGCTTTGTTCCAGCGCCGTGAGCGTCGTTTGCAGGTCACTATTCTGCTCCATTATTTTTTTGTTGAGCTGGTTGGACACCCGGTATTGCCGGTAAGTGAAAACAGCCAGCAATGCACAGATGCTGCAAAGGCCAATTAATAACCAGATTTTCGATTCTTTATTACGATTGCTGATGGTGAGTAGTTTGTTTGCGCCTTCGATATTGCTGTATTTAACATAGTCGCCGATGAAATTTTTCAGGTTGTCATTTTCTTTCGTGAGTGCGTTTTCCAGTTGTTCATGGGCGCGACTGATATTGGCGGTATTGCCGGTCCGTTTTGCGGTAGCAAGTATTGCCTGTGCGCCCGGTATCATCATATTTTCATATCCCGTTTTCAGGGCAAGGTTATAGGCTTCATAATAGTACTTGAGTGCGCTATCGGGGTTACTTTGATCATAATAGCTACCAATACCGGATAAGCCATTCATTTCAAGTAGTTCGTTGTTCTGTTGCCTGCATCTGTCCAAGCTTTCTTTCAGTAATGGCAAGGCTTCTTTCTTTCCCTCGGTGATCATTACGTTCGCCTGCATTTGCATGATCATAATGGGAATCCATTCCGTCTTATGCCGGCGGGCAATAGCCTGCGATTTATCGAGGTAATAGTTGATACTGTCGGCGCTAAGTGACGGCATACAGGTACAGTAATTGACATATAAAAGACTCATGATACTGTCTTGCTGTAAATGGCTGCCCAGGGCCATGGCCTGGTGGAAGTAAGTCCTGGCCTTGGCGGTATCGGCTATTTGCGAATAGGTAATTGCCATGTTCATGAGCATTTGTACCATGTTGGCAGTATCGGCCATTCGCCCGTAACCTGTCAGTGCGTTGCTAAATAAGTTCAATGCTTCCCTGGTGAGCCCCCTGTTGGCAAGCGCAATAGCAATGACATTATCCGCATCTGTTTCACCTTTAAAATAGTGCATGTGGTGCGCCAGGGCTTTGGCTTTAAGCCCATAGTAAAAAACACTGTCTACGTTTTTTACCTGGTAAAGTATTCCTACCCCGTTCAGCGCATTCACGAGTGCAGTGCTGTCTTTGATGGATGATAACCGTGCCCTTTCTTCCCACATTTCTTTAGATTGAGCGATCGCGTTATTGATTATTAAAAATAGTAATAGCGCTAATAATAGGCAGGGTCCTGGCTTGGGTATATTCATGTCGTATTAATAGGTATATACAATTTACATTTTTTTTGCGGGAAATGTTACGCTTTTTACGGCCCGGGGGCTGTTATATATTTAGTGTTACGATGTAAGTTGAAAATTTAATTATCTCCAATTGTTAATACTTTTCTCTTTACGTTATTTCAAATACCTGCGCCCCGCGCAGGTATTCTTTTTTACCCACAACAACGTTTTTATATAACTTTCATAAATAACTCCCTATCTTGTTTGGCATTTTATGCCATTAAAGTAATAGATTTATAGGTGAGATGATGACCGATTACTCCCATTTTGCTGATGAAGAGCTGGTTCAGATGATGGGTAAAGATGATCACAACGCCTTTACCGCTATATATTACCGCTATTGGAAGCGGTTGTACGTATTGGCATATGATCGCTTACGTTCCCGTGAACTGGCTGAAGACGTGGTACAGGACGTACTTACCGGCCTGTGGCAACGGAGAGGGCATACAATTATCCGGTCTTTACCGGCCTACCTGGCCACCGCCAGCCGCTACGCGGTATTTACCCAACTATCCAAACTGATGCCGATAACACCGGTAGAAGCATTGCCGGAAGCGGTGCAAGCCGTAACCGATGATGCCGCCACGATACATTTCCTGCAACAATCTATGCAGGAACAGCTAAAGCAATTACCCGAAAAATGCCGGATTGTTTTTGAATATAGCCGGGAAAAGGGAATGAGTAACAAAGAAATTGCCGCCGAACTCCAGATCTCCGAGAAAGCGGTGGAAAAGCATATCACCAAAGCCTTACAGCGTTTACGCGTACAATTTCGGAACTATTTTCACACCCTGGTATTGTAGCGGAAAATTTTTTTTCCGGAGAGGTAGGGTAGGACGTCTATTTCCCTACTCTACTTATATAGCACCTTATTAAATCATGATTGTGGATGGAAACTAATGAGCTGGCCATACTATCGGAGAAGTACCTTGCGGGGAAAGCCAGCGAGGAGGAAACAACCCGGTTGTTGCAATGGTACAATGCCTACGACGAGACAGCTTTAACCGTGCATATAACGGCGGCAGAGGGAGAAACAGAAGCATCGCTGGAACAGCGCATGCACGCCCGTTTGCTGGCAGCAACGCTGCCAAGGGAAAGCCAGCCCCGTTTGCGCCTCGTGCTTTCCAAAAGCTGGAAAGTGGCCGCGGCAGTGGTTTTATTACTGGGAGCAGGTATTACCTATTATGTCTCTACCAGTAAACCTAAAAACAGCATAGCTGCCAAAGCTTTACCCATAGCCCCCGGGGGCGATAAAGCCACCCTTACCCTGGCCGACGGATCGGTAGTAAACCTGGATACCACCGGCAGCGGGTGGGCCACCATACAGGGAAGTAGCAAAGTGCAGAAAACCGGCAAAGGGGAAATTATTTACCAGCACGGCGGGCCGGTGGCGGAAGCGGTGAGCAACAACGTACTGCGCACGCCCAGGGGCGGACAATTTAAAATCAAGCTCCCCGATGGCACCGATGCCTGGCTGAATGCCTCCTCTTCTATCAGCTATCCTACGGCGTTTGCCGGCAAGGAAAGAGCAGTGACCGTTACCGGGGAAGTATACTTTGAAGTCGCGCCTAACGCGCATCAACCTTTTTCAGTAAGGGTCAACGATATGGAAATACTGGTGCTGGGCACCCATTTTAATGTGAATGCCTACGCCGACGAAAATACCATGAATACTACTTTGCTGGAAGGAGCTGTGCTGGTAAGAGCGGGCAGCCAGTATAAACGGCTGGACCCCGGCCAGCAAGCCAGGGTAACACCCGGCAAAGAGGAAATCACCTTCGTGAAAAAAGCAGATGTGAATAATGTGATGGCCTGGAAGAATGGCTACTTTTCATTTGATGATGCAGATATACCCACTGTGATGCGACAATTATCCAGGTGGTATAATATAGAGGTGAGCTATGCCGGCAAGATTCCGGAAGAGAAGTTCACCGGGGAAATCGGCAGAAGTCTTACACAAGAACAACTACTGAAAATACTGGCGCAGGCAAAGATCCAGTTTAAAGTGGAAGAGGGGAGAAAGCTTATCATTTATCCATAATCAAAAACCAATCACCAACCATTGCTGATACCACCAATATCAGCCACCAGGATGCCGGGTACCACCAACGCCTGCATCGATAGCTATCCTGTCAAACTTCGTGTTATGAGCGATAATAGTCCACCGGACAGGGGCTAGTTATATTCATCCATAAAAAAACCTGGTGTCAAGATTGGCGTCCGCACCAGGCTTTAGTTATGGTTAACTCATTCAGGAAAACGATTCTACTGCTTAGAAAAAAGCGGTTAGAAGCATTTTGTCAACCAAAAACCAATCTAAGGTATGAAAATTAATGTTGTTCACAGCGGGCATCACAACGACCCGGCTTTCAGCAACGCGTATTCCCATCAACCAGGGAACGATTATGTCACCAAAATCTGGAGAGTAATGAGATTGACCGCCCTCTTTTTAACGGTACTGGCCCTGCACGTTTGTGCCAAGGGATTATCACAAACGGTCAGTGTGTCCTGCAAGGATATGCCTTTACAGCAGGTATTCAGTATTATTAAACAACAAACCGGCTTCGTATTTTTTTATCGCAGCAAAGACCTGTCGGATATCACGCCAGTGTCGGCACAACTGAAAGAAGTACCCCTGAAAGCAGCCCTGGGAAAGCTGCTGCAGGATAAGCCATTGACTTTCGATATGGAAGGCAACACCATCGTTATTTCCCGCAAAACAGTGGCGCCGGAAACCGCCGCCGCCGAGCCTGTGCCTCCGCAGGAAGTAGAAGGAAAAATAGTGGATGGTAAAGGAACACCAATTCCTGGTGTTTCTGTGCGCGTGAAAGGCAGCAACACGGCCGCTATTACAGATGCTACCGGGCATTTCCGCCTGAAAGAAGTAACCCGGAATGCCACCCTGTTAGTGTCTTGCGTAGGCTTCGAACCACAAACCTTCAACTTGGGAGGCCGGGTCCAGCTGGAAATAGAGCTGAAAGCCAAAGTCGACGATCTCAATCAATATGTGGTAGTCGGTTATGGCAGCACTAAGCGGAAAGACCTGACCGGCTCCGTAGCCTCTGTTAATGTAGAAGAGGTGAAAAATGTTCCTTTCGCCAGCATCGACCAGGCATTGGCCGGTAAAGCCGCCGGCGTACAGGTAGTGCAGGCCGACGGCTCCCCCGGCGGCGTGGCTAAAATCCGCATCCGGGGCGGTACTTCCCTGCTGGGCGGTAATGATCCTTTATACATCATCGATGGCGTACAGGTAACGATACAAAACCGTTATCTCCAGAGCCAGGCGGAAGTGGTGAACCCGGTGGAAGGCGGTGGTAGCGACGACCGCAATGACGGCGTTTCCGGCTCTTTCTCCCGTGGATTAAACAGTCTCGCTGGCCTTAATATCAACGACATCGAAAGCA
Source organism: Chitinophaga sp. Ak27 (assembly GCF_012726295.1). Classification (GTDB taxonomy): domain Bacteria; phylum Bacteroidota; class Bacteroidia; order Chitinophagales; family Chitinophagaceae; genus Chitinophaga. The sequence continues at coordinate 246,890 of NZ_JABAOB010000002.1, forward strand.
TAGATATCCTCAAAGACGCTTCTGCTACCGCTATCTACGGTTCCAAGGCGGCCAACGGCGTAGTGATCATCACTACCAAAAAAGGTAAGCTGAATCAGAAGCCTGTGCTGGAGGCCAACTACTATGCAGGCGTAAGTGCTCCCATCAAGGAAAAACTCCTGAACGCCAGCCAGTACCTGAGCCTGATCAAGGAAGCAGCGAAAAACCTCAACGATGCCAAAGCGCAAGCGGGTCAAAATGCCGATCCCAAGGCAACCGCTATCCTTACAGATCCGAGTTTCCTGGGTACCGCCAATACCGACTGGCTAAAACTGGTATTGCGCAATGGCATATCACATAACGCAGATATCTCGGTACGCGGCGGTGGCGCCGGTTCCAGGTACTACACCTCTCTTGCCTATACGAAACAGGATGGAGTATTAAAAGGTACCGACTTCTCCCGTATCTCGGGTAAAATAAGCCTGGATAATGAAATTACCCGGCGCTTTAGGATCATTACCAACCTCGATTATGGGTTCACTAAAAATAATATCACCAACGGTATCTATACACAGGCGTTGTTTGCACCGCCTACCTTACCGGCTTATAATCCTGATGGCAGCATCTATCAGTTCAAGGGATCACAGGTGGGCGCGTACGACTACCAGGGCTTTCAAAATCCACTGGTATTGCTGGATGGCATCAACCAGGGTAAAACAGCCTCTCTCATCGGGTCATTGAGCGGCGACTATGATATCCTGAAAGACCTGAAATTCAGAAGTACCCTGTCTGTCAACTATAACAATTACCACCAGCTGAACTATGTGCCCAGCACGGCGGTAATTGCCTCCCCGGATGGTACCAGCAGCTCCAATGGAGGTACCGGTTCGCAGGCGCAGACCGAAGACGTGAACCTGTTTTTCGAAAATACCCTTACCTGGGATAAACAGTTTGATAAAAATAACCGCATCAACCTACTGGGTGGTACTTCCTGGCAGAAATACCGCTTCAACTCTTTTTCCGCTTCAGGACAAGGATTCCCGGATGATAAATTTCTCAATAATCTTTCTTCAGCCGCTGTTACGCTACCTTCTACCGGCATTTCCGGCCAAAACTCATTGTTGAGTTTTTATGTGCGTGCCAATTATGCACTGAGAGAAAAATACCTCTTTACCTTTACCGGTCGCTCGGATGCTTCTTCCAAATTCCCGGAACATAACCGCGTGGGTTATTTTCCTTCCGGTGGTATCGCCTGGCGTATTTCCCAGGAGCCTTTTATGGAACATGTAAACTGGGTAAATGAATTGAAGCTAAGAGCCAGCGGAGGATACACAGGTACGCAAAACTTTGGCGATAATTTATACTATACACTGTATACACCCGGTGCCTATGGCGGTACCAATGCCTTGATTCCTACTCAACTGGGCAATAGCCGGCTCAAGTGGGAATCAACGTTACAGAAAGACCTGGGACTGGACTTTGAATTATTCAATTCCCGCTTGCGTGGGGTAGTGGGTTATTATGAGAAGCATACCTCAGGGTTGCTGCTGCCTACCACGTTGGCGCCAAGTTCTTCCTATGGTAGTGTAGTAGCCAACATCGCCAATATTACTAACAAGGGCCTGGAGATAGATTTACGGACAGATATCATCAAGCATAAGTCTTTCCAGTGGACTGCCGCCATCAACCTGTCAGGCAACCGTTCCAGGGTAACGGATATCGATAAGGATTTCTCTGATCCCAATGAATTAGATGCTTTGAACATGGGGAACAGCATTGTAAGAAAAAATGAGCCGCTCGGACTCTTCTATGGTAAGCAGTTTGAAGGCATTATTCGTACGAAGGAACAGTTAGACGCCTATAAAAAAGCATATACCTATTATATGTATTTCAGTCCCTACCTGGGCATAGGCGATCCGATGTATAAATTGGACAGTACCGGCTTCCCCGCTCAGAACGTGATCGGACATGCCGAGCCTAAATTCTTTGGCGGTTTTACCAACACTTTTACCTATAAGCACTTTAGCCTTATTACGCTACTCACTTTCTCTTATGGTGGCCAGATGCTGTACCTGGCAGATATCCAGTATAAGAGCTTCCAGGAATACACCAACAAAGGCACGCGTATCCTGGGCAGATGGACTCCTGACAATCCCAATTCCGACCGTCCCAGGCTGATGCTGGCGCAAAACGGATATAATTATAATTCCAGCGCGGAAGTGTTTGATGGCTCTTATCTCAAATTAAAATCTATCACCCTCACTTATCAGCTGCCGGCGAAAGTAGCCACCAAAATGCATATCCGGGATGCCTCCATGTATATGTCGGCTACCAACCTGTTTACCATCACCAAATATCCGGGACCAGATCCGGAAGTGAGTAACAATCCTTACAGCTTAATCAATGGGAGTAACGATGTGAGCACTTACCCGACTGTGAAGCAATATAACCTGGGTATTCGTTTTGGATTTTAAACTATCAAACAGATTTTATGAAAAGTATCATATATACTATGCTGGGTGGCTTGCTGCTGACAACCGCATCTTGCAGGAAAGAGTTGGGGAAGCTACCAGAAAATGCCAAAGTAGATGGTAACACCATCATCGATCAGCGTACTTCTGAAATAGCGCTCAATGGCGCCTACTATCGTTTTGCTGCTGTTAACAGCAACGACAATGTGACCAAATGGATGGAACACGAAGTAACACCCGGCATCTTTGCCGGTTACCTGGGATATGGATATGGCGCTGACCCGGGAGAAATAAATGATATGGCGAATTCGAGTTTTAACAGCAGTTACTGGACTTCTGCCTATAACATTATCAATGCGGCCAATGGTATCATTAAAGGAGTGACCGCCCTGGATGATAAAGCTTTTACGGGCACCCGCAAAGCGGAAATTCTTGCTGAAGCCAGGTTCCTGCGGGCTTATGCCAACTTTAAATTATTGAGTTTTTACGGGCAATGGTTCAACCTGGGCAGTCCCTATGGCGTATTACTACGTGATGAATTTGTGATGGTAGATAAAATTTCTAAAGCGCGCAGCTCCGTGAAAGACAGCTACGCAGCTATCCTGGCAGATGTAGAGGATGCGATTACGCACGGTCCGGACGATAGGCCGAATTTTTACGCTACCCGCTGGGCAGCCATGGCATTGAAAATGCGGGTGCTGATGAGTCATGCGCAACCAGAGGATTATCCTAATGTAATTGCATTAGCCGACAGCATTATCAACAAGAATAAATACTCCTTGGAAGCCGTCACGAAGGATATCTTTTTAACCAAAGGACTGGGTAGCAGTGAAATCATACTAGGCGTGAAACCTCAGCAAAACCAGGAAAGCTTTTACTATACTTTAAGTAATCAATATTGGCCGGGCGCCTCAGCATTGTATGTAGCCAAAACGGCATTAAAAGACCTGTTGAATGGGGATCCGAGACAGCCCTGGATGGTAGGCACCGCCAACCGCTATTCACCCGGCACCTTTTTCTTTACTAAATACAAACAGCAGGGATCCACTACCACCGTGGTATCAGAAACAGCCTATGCGTTCCGCTTAACAGAAGTATATCTATTAAAGGCAGAAGCGCTGGTACGCTCCGGAGGCAGTACCGCCGCCGTGCGTACTATCCTGAAAACGGTGATGGGACATGCCGGTGTAACAGATTTTACAGCGATCGATAACGCCAGCGACACCAACGAATTGCTGAAGCAGGTCTACCTGGAAATTTCCCGCAACCTGGTTGGAGAAGATGGCCAGGAATGGATCGCCTTACTTCGCCTGCCGGTGGCATTAACTAAACAATTACGTCCTACGCTCACAGACCAGATCCGGTATATTATGCCTATTCCACACGAAGAATTCCTGTATAACCCAGCCATTGGCGATCAAAACCCAGGCTATCAAAAATAAGAACTGACCTTAAATTTTATTTATGAAGATGCATTCCAATCAACTACTCATGGGACTGGCGCTACTGGCAGCCTGCTCCCAGCCCAAGCCCAGGGCCAGTATCACGGCCGACATCGTTGGATTGAAAGATTCGGTGGTGTATATATCCATACCCCTAGCCGATTCTGCTAAAACAGATACCGTACCTGTAAAGGATGGCCACTTCACCTGGACCGGCGATATCACAGAACCGCAGAAAATATTCATCGGTACCCACACCCGTTATATTGAACTGTTTATGGAAAATGCTGCGGTACAGGTAAAAGGGAATATTGATTCAGTGGACCGGCTGAAGATCACCGGTTCTGCTACGCAAACGGCCTATGAAGCCTACCAGAAATCTATAGAAGACATTACCAGCCAGGAAGATGGTTTGTATGGAAAATACGACGAAGTAAAAGGCAACGATACCGCATTGGCCGCTGTGGAAGCTAAGCTGGAAGTACTGCGGGAGCAAAGACATGATCGGACTAAGGCTTATATTATAGCCCATCCGGAAAGCCCTGTAAGCGTAAGCATGATCGCCGATATGGCCGTAGTTGGGGAATATGCGCCCTTAGATAGCCTGTATCGTAAGCTTACACCGGGAGCGCAACAAACAGCAGCGGGTAAAAGACTGGCCAACCGGTTGGCGGTACTGAAGAAAAGCGCGATTGGCCAGCCCATGATCGACTTTACGCAGGCCGACGTAAATGGAAAACCGGTACGCCTGTCCGATTACAAAGGCAAATATGTGCTACTCGATTTCTGGGCCAGCTGGTGTGGTCCTTGCCGTGCGGAAAACCCGAATGTACTGAAAGCCTACAACCAGTTCAAAGATAAGAACTTCACTGTTGTGGGCGTATCGCTCGATGATAAAGCCGACAAGTGGAAAGAGGCCATCGAAAAAGACGGTATGCCCTGGATCCAGGTGTCCGATCTGAAAGGTTTCCGCAATGAAGTAGCCCAGCAATATGGCATACAGGCCATTCCTTTTTCTTTCCTGATAGACCCTCAGGGGATCATCGTTGCCAAAGAATTGAGAGGCGCCGCTTTACATGCCAAACTCGCAGAAATCCTGAAATAGTATACCCACAAAAAACAATATCATGAAATATGCTTTCACCGCGTTCCCCCTGGTATTATTATGCTTACAGGGACAGGCGCAGGAACAACAGCCCTTCACGCTGAAAGGGAATATCAAAGGACTACCTAACCGGTATGTGTATCTCAGTTATGCCACCGGTAACATGTCGTATAAAACTGATAGTGTCCTTTCCAAAGATGGAAAATTCACGTTCACCGGCAAGCTCGTACAACCCGTTGAAGGACGGATGTACCTCGACAAAAAAGCAGCGATGTATGGGGAAGGGGATATGACCAATTTCTTTATGGAGTCGACCACCATGCAGTTGACTGCTATCAATGGAAAATTAAAGGGCGCTAAGTTAACCGGTTCCCAAACCCAGCAGGAGCAGGATAAGCTGGAGGCGATGCGGGCGCCGGTAATGGCGAAGCTCAAGCCCTTATCAGATGCCTACAATAATGGCAACAAAGAATATATGGCTGATATGCGCGCCAAAAAATCCGAAGACGCCATGAAGCCCCTGAAGGAGAAACTGGACGCCATAAAAGAAAAAATGGAACCGTACTACGATGAAATGGAAAAGATTGATAAAGCTTTTATCGATCAATACCCCGATTCGTATGTATCCGCACAGCTACTCCGTTTCCGGGTAAGTGGCATGCCACTGCAGGAAGGCGAAGCCGCTTACGCTAAAATGTCGCCTGCCATGCAGCAGAGTATGCATGGCCTCGAAATCCGGAAGGAGCTGGATGGCCTGAAGGCCGGTTCTCCCGGTAGCACCGCCCATGCATTCACCAAAACAGACATAGAAGGGAAGACGCTCAGCCTGGCCGATTTTAAAGGCAAATACGTGATGCTGGATTTCTGGGCCAGCTGGTGCGGTCCCTGTCGTAAAGGAAATCCTCATTTGAAGGAGCTGTATACGAAATACCAATCCAAAGGTTTCGAAATCATTGGCATTTCTGATGATGATAGTAACCACGAAGCCTGGAAGAAGGCCGTAAACCAGGATGGTATTGGCATCTGGCGTCATGTACTCCGTGGGCTGGATTGGTCTAAGCGCCAAAAGAACCTGCCTAACCCCGAAGATGTAAGCGATTACTACGGCATTCATTCCCTGCCTACCAAAATCCTGATCGACCCCAATGGGGTGATCATTGGCCGCTATGGCGGTGGAGGCGAGGATGATGAAGCGATGAATAAAAAATTAAAAGAAATATTCGGCGCATAGGCGAATAGATGGATGATGATGACAATCCCCGTGGTGGCTTCACCACGGGGATTTTTTCGTATATCCTGGCTGTTTTTTTGCAGAAAATTGTATGTTTGCGGAGTTAATAACGTTAACCCATATCCGACATGGCATATACTATTCCGAAAAAAGACGTCATCAAATACGGTCCGGAAGCTTTAAAAATATTTCATCTTACTATTTACGAATGGATCGATAACCTGCATTTCGTGATGGATCCCCGGAAGTTCCTTGACAATGCTGCCGAATATATTGCAGTGGCCAGAGAACGTTTTCTCCAGGCGAGTTGGGAGGGCGATGGTGACATCGGGTTGATCTGGATACCTCCTTTTATGCTGCAACAATACGCCAACCAGGATGCGGCATGCGGGGTAGTGGTATGGCATGTAAAGCAGGTGGAAGATGGTATATCCTGGTTATTATCTCCCATAAAACTTCCTTTTGAATAAGGCTGCTATTATTTTTGAACCTACTGTAGCGAAAGATGCTTATGGCTTTTCAGCAAATACAACTCCCCGTTCAATATGAATTCGGACATGCTAACCTGAAAGTAAGAGGGTGTGCTATACATAAAGATTTTATCCTCCTTTGTTTTAAAGACAGTCCAATGCTGGCCAGAACCAGCCCTGACCTGCAACTGGAATGGATAAAAGATCTGGGCGTGGATGCCGGCGGGTATGTGTCGCCCCGTGTCGATATCAGCCCGGACGGAAAATTGTTCAGCATCACCCAGGCCGACCGGCTACGAGTCTTTGATGAAACAGGGGAGCCGCAATTTCATTTTGAGCACTCCGCCTGGGAGGCTTTCAATGGGGCCAATGGGTTTTTTACGCCCGATAACCGGCGCCTGTTGTTTATGTTTCCCGGAACAGATTGCGATCACCTGTCGGTGCTGGACCTTAACTCCCGGGAGGTTAAGATGACCACGCCTGTAACCGATCATCAATATTGCACCTATACGCTCAGCGCTATACCTGGCAGCGATAAAATCATGCTGGAAGCGGCGGCGGGGCAGGATGAATGCCGGTTGTCGCTGGTAACCCTGTTGGAGGACAACCTCCTCATCGAAGGCATTACAGAATGCCAGGACCGGGTAATGGGCACATTTGCACCCGATGGGAAAGCCTTTGTCACCGGGCCGCATTATGAGGAAGATATAGAGGTTTTTTCTTTCCCGGGATTAGTCAAATTAAATGACATTCCACAGGAGGACATTTTCCGAAACCGGGATGAATATGTATCAGAAGAGCCGGACAGTCTGAACTATTATGTGTTTTTCCTGGGCCAGCAGCATCTCATCGCGTTAACCCGCTTTGGCCGTCTCTTACTGATTAACCGGAGCTCCGGGGACTGCATCGGTGAGCTATGCCTGGAACATTTCAGTATGACTGCCTACGATGATGAAGGCGAGCCTACGACTGATCCGGACAAGATTGTCGACTACAGTAACGACCTGGGGGATATGCGGTTGGTGGCGCACGACCGTTTACTGGTCCACCATAGAACCGGACGGCTGTATATGTATTCCCTGGCGCCGGTGTTAACCTGGCTACAAACGCAGTAATGTTTGCTGGTAGCGGCTTTTGTATAAGGGCTGTAGATGTTTATCCGGTATTTTGTAGATTATATGTAGATACCGGAAATTAGCAGAATAAACAGATTCGCTGTAGTTTTGAACCACTTTATTAGCTATAACCCAATAACCCGGCAGCTAATAAATATTAACATTTTAATCATATAAATAACGATAAAGCCTAAATATTAGTCATGTTCATTATTTACGAAATCCGTACGCAGGAACACAAAACTGTAGCCCATCCTGAAGTAACCTGTCCTCTTTGTCAACAGCAAGGCGGCGTCCATATCGCCATTCGTCAGCGATATATATGGTGGTTAGGGCCTATGTGTCCAACCCGCAAGTTTGGCATTGCCTGGTGCGAACGCTGCGACGAGAAGATCCCTAATGTAAAATGGAGTAAGCCCCTGGAGCAGGCGTACCGAAATGATCGATCATCTGTGAAAACGCCCCTGCGTTTGTGGAGAGGCATGCTGGTCATCGGTGGGCTGTTGGCCACCCTAAGTGTGGTAGCCATGGTAAAAACAAAGATACGTGCAGTAGATACCAGTGCACAAACCGAATACTTTGCGCATCCGCAGGTGGGGGATATCTATTATGCCCACACCGGCGGCGAACTGAAAGTAGAGGGCAACAGCGCCAGCTCCGTTAACGAAGTGTATGCCCTGTTTAAAGTAGTAAAGGTAGATGGCGACAGCGTATTTGTAGTACAAGGCAATGGAAGCCGGGTAAGTACCGCGGGTAACATCATCAATGAATATACCTCCGGCTTTTGGGACGACATAGAAAAGGAAACTACTGCTTATTCCGCCAACCCTATTATTATCTCGCATCAAAGCATGATCCAATACCGTTTTTTTACACCGCTGCCAAGGCTGAAAGATGCTACGCCGGGGGCAATTAAGCAGATAAAACGCCCCGGAAAATAATCTTTATCTACAAAATTCATTGTTATGGAACAGGAAAAACCTTCGGAAAAGAAAATAAAGTGGACTAATCCTCACCGCGATGGGGACTACGAATATGTAAACAGCTCCTCTAAAAGCCCCTGGCCCGCCAGCATTATGTTTACCGCATTCGGACTCGGATCCATATACCTGGGCTGGCGCAGGTATAACGAGTTGTTGGAATGGCAAACCAGTGGCACTACTATTCGCATGCGCTCCCTGGAGAAGCTCTGCTATGACCTGGCTGGTATCTGGCTGTTCCCATTGATACTGGGGTTGTTTGGTCTGTTCATGCTCCTGGCTGCCATTGCCAATTTCCGCAGGAATCAAAAATTAAAGAAATCGTAAGATGGTCATCAGAAACGTAACAGAAAAAGAACCTGTTAACCAGGTAAAGGTAACTATCCCACCCTGCCAGAAATGCAAGGGCACAGAAGGTACCCTGTATATCGACTATTTCATCAGTTACCAGAAAATACTGGGCATCAATATCGTGGCCTCGCATAGTAAGAAAGCGTCGGTGCATTGCGATGCCTGTGGCAACTATATCAAGCGTGGACCCTGGTCGCCCGAACTGAAAGCCCTGGAGCAATCGGAACTGGCAAAAGTAAAGATCTCCTTTTGGAAACGATATGGTGGCTGGATATTGATACTCCTGGCCATAGTGGCCATTGAAGCCTATTACAGGATTAAAGCTCATTATCATTAAACTATATTTTCTATGGATAGTAAAACAATCGTTATTCAGAGAATAGAGAAGAAGTTAGCTGCTTCGGAAAGGACCATTAAAGTATGGGTACCGGTATGCCTGGTTGCTGGGCTGGTATTTGGCATCTGGGGGTATCAGCAAATGACAGCATCCGGTCCCGGATGGATATTCGGCGTGGGCGTTGCACTGATCGTCATCCCGCTGGCTTTACTATACGATGGCCTGAAAAACCGGAAAGATAAGTTCTTGCTGGAATACGCGAAAAATCAGCCTGCTAAGATCGTATGGATCTACCACCACATCCTGCGCATGAACGGGGTACCACAGGAAAGTATGATGATAGGAGACGATGAAGGCAACGTCTTTAAGATGCCCATCGTCCGGAAACGTGGACAGGAAGATGAGCTGATGAATGCATTGGTGAATACCTTTCCGCAGGCAGTGGTAGGATTTTCACACGACTTGAAAAAGTTGTATGCCCGTAATCCCCAACAATTCAGGGAGCAAGCAATGCAACAGCAATAAAAACAAACAGGGGTTTCACTAAGTATACAGCCTTCCAATGATAACATTGGGGGCTTTTTTTTTGTCGGATTTTTACAAACGCCCGCTTGTTATAAATTAAATCGCCGTCACTTTCAGCACCACGCTGGTCCTTCGAGCGCTCACCTCAGGATTTAAACCAATGGCAGTGCTTTTGGAAAGGAGGATGCCGACGGATATTCATGATGCGGTTTGTACAATAAATTTAACGGAAAAAAGTGTATTCCCTTTATTTATCTGACCTGGAGGGAATATGGCCGGATGTCCCCCTTAGAATGTCTTTTCTGCACCCCGTATGCCAACAGGAACCCACCTAACTTTGTTTGTATATTGTATCACTAAATAATAAATACAGTTATGAATAACCAGGATTTTACGACTACCATCGTAGTAAATAGTACGCCCGAAGCAGCCTATCAGGCTATCAACAATGTACGGGGATGGTGGTTGGGACAAATAGAAGGACCGACCGATCAACTCAATGATGAATTCAGCTACCGCAACCATGGTATCCACTACAGCAAGCACCGGATCACGGAATTGGTACCCGGTAAAAAGGTAGCGTGGCTGACCACAGATAGTTCCCTGGAATTTGTGGAAGATAAAAACGAGTGGACAGGCACCAGCATTACTTTCGATATTGCAGGTACAGGTAACCAAACGGAAATACGTTTTACACATCACGGGCTCGTGCCCAGTTGCCCGTGCTTCGGCGCCTGCTCCGGCGGCTGGACGCACTTTATTAACGGCAGCCTGCAAAGTTTTATTGACACAGGCAAAGGAAGGCCTATGTAGTAGCAAAAATGAAGACGCCAGGAATATATAAATCGCCTGGCGTCTTTCATTTTTTATTTTCTGTTTGAAAATTACCCCTTTAGTATTTTCGCTTTCTCCACGTCAAATTCTGCAGCAGATAAAATCCCCGCATCCAACAATTCTTTCAGGTCCAGCAAGGCCTGCTTCTTATCGGTAATGCTGCTGCCACCTGCGGCCGCCAGCGATGGCGCTGTATTTGGCGTTGCTTTAGCTGCGGTAGAATTATAGCTGAGCAGCAGGGCGGCAATTTCGTTATACCCTTTTATGGCAGCATAGTCGATGGCTTTTTGTTCTTTGGTATTTACCACAGATACGTCGGCTCCCCGTTCCAGCAGGTATTTAACAATATCTTTTTTCCCACCGGAGGCGGCGTAGTGAAGGGGCGTATTGCCCGATTCGTCTTGTATGTTGATGTTGGCGCCTTTCTCCAGCAGCAATTTTACCATACTTAGGTGGCCATTTTTTGCTGCCACATGTAAGAGGCTTTCTCCGCCGTAACTATACGTATGATGCAGGCTGAAAGCACTGTCCATCGATAAGTTGGAGGCGCTCTCCACCCAGTCGAGGTAGCTGTTCATACTGGCGGTATCGGCCGACAGCGGCTGGCTGAAATTAACATCTATGCCTTTGTCGAGGAACAGGCTAACTATTTCCTTCTGGTTGTTGGCGCATGCATACCAGATGGGCGACAACCCATTCTTAGAGGTAATAAATATATCTGCGCCATGTTCTACCAGCAACTGTGTGAGGGCGCGGTTGGTATCATAGCAGGCAATCAGCAGGGGCGATTCGCCGGCATGATTGATATGATTCACGGCGGCATGATTGTCGAGCAGGCAGGTAACCATCACCGGGTTCTTAGCACGAACAGCCACTATCAGCGGACTATCACCGGCTTTGTTGGTGGTGTTTACATTGGCGCCATGGTTAATCAGTGTTTGTACAATTTCTTTGTTACGCCAGGCGGCAGCAATTAATAAAGGTGTTTCGGCCTGGTTGTTTTCCAGGTCTACTTCCACGCCCTTTTCCAGCAAGGCATCTACCAGTTCTTTTTGTCCCGTTTTGGCAGTAAGGTGTAATAGGCTATTTCCCTGTAAATCGTTGATATTTGTCCGGGCGCCTTTTTCCAGCAGGTAAAGTGCCGCTTGTTTTTGTTTCTGCAGGCAGGCAAAGTAAAAGGGCGTTTCCCCGTTATGATCTTCATAATCCAGGTCGGCGCCGGCTTCGAGCAACAGCTTTACCATATCCAGGTAGCCATGATGCGCGGTATAGTGAAGGGCTGTCCTGCCTTTTTCATCCGTGTAGGCAACATCCACTTCATTGTTGGCCAATAATATCTCTGCTATCTTGCGTTTGCCGCTTTCACAGGCAATAATAAATGACATGGACATAGTGCTATGCTTTATGTTTTAAGAGTAACTCCACTGCTTTGGCTTTCAGGTTATCCTGTGCGGCCAGGTCCATGGGGAGTTGATCAAGGTCGTTGGTGATGTTGGGATCGGCGCCCTGTTCCAGTAATATCTTCACTTTCCGGTACAGCTGTTTGGCGGCTTCCTGGTCGTAGTTAACGTTGTATGCGCAAACTTTATGCAGCAAGGTATTACCCTGGTTATCCCGGCGATCGAGCGTTACAGCGCCGGCATCCAGTACGGCTTGCAGGGTATCGGCCGGCTGTTCGGTGATCCAGTCCAGCGCCGCTTTGTCAGCGCCATAATAAGTGGACGTTTGATAGATATCAGCTCCATCTTGCAGTAACGCCTTCAGGAGCTCAATTTCCGATTCACTACCGCGGCGGCGCATGCGTACGGCGCCACCAAGAATGGTTTCGCCGTTTTTATTGACGATGTCAAAATCGGGGGATGCGTAAGCAGTCAGCTTACGATAGAGTTTCGTATCACATACCTGGTGAACGATAGCGGCATAAAACACCGTTTCCCCATCTTTGCCCGGTTGGTTAGGATCTGCACCATGTTGCAGTAACAGGTCGATATATTTCTCTTTCCTTTTCCCTACCGCCAGGTGTAGCGGCGTTTCCCGCACAATGTTGCCGGCATTAGGGTCCAGGCCTTCCTGTATAAGATATTCCAGGTAGACTACGCCGGTATCTTCTTTAATACCAAATTCCTGTACTATTTTATAGAGGTAATTTTCCTCGTAGTTGTTTTTATATTGAAGGTTGCAACCGGCATCTGCCAACGCTTTAATCACTTCTATCGGGGCAGAGAGATTAAAAGCCAGTTCCAGCAGGGTTTTATCCTGTACGGCATCGTTGATATTATCCAGCTTAGATAGGAAGGAAGAGAGGAAGCTGAGTTCTTCGGGGCTGTTGCCCAGGTAGCGAAACAGGCTTTCAAATACGCTGCCATCCAGCTTTTCATATTCGTACACATCGGTTTCAATGATACGGTCTTTGATCATGGCGTCGATGATATCGAACGCTTTTAACCGGAACAAGGTATCCAGTATTTGCCTTTTGTTGTGAGCCAGATCTTTCGGTAATTTCTCTCCGTCAGCTAGCTTTTGACGGACTTCTGCCACATTACCTCTTATCAGCGCGTCGGTCAGCGCATTTGTTTCGTGCATAGTTTCCTGATTTTTCGGGTCAATTTTTCTGTTTGAGATATGGATCTCGTGAAAGCATCTGCCTGAGTTAACAATAACAAACCTTTGTGGGCATAGCAGTCAATGGGATCAAACTTCCGATATTTCTCCCGAAAATTCAAGAAACCGTCAAAAAAAGTGTATATCCGGATGAAAACAAGCCTGTTTTCTCCGGAAAAATAACAAGAAGATCATACGCCGTTCTCCGGTTTAGGGAATAGTATCGGTATGGCTGTTATAAATAATTTTCCCGTTACGGATGGTATACACCACATCTGCAAAATGGCGAATGTCGTCGTGCGGATCGGCCTGCAGTAAAACAATGTCGCCATCCATGCCCTTCGCAATACGGCCGCTATGTGCTTCTTGTCTAAATCTGTGTGCAGGCGCTGTCGTCAGGGAGGCAAGGATCTGATCAAAGTTCAGTCCGGCTGTTGCTAATAGCATAAATTCTTCTGTAGTACTATAGTCGGAGATGTAGCCTACATCAGTGCCAAAGAGGATTTCACCTCCTGCGGCAGTATAAGCCCGGAGCTGTTGGAGGGCGGTTGTTACCAGCGGATTATCCTGCCAGGGAATATGCTTTTTCTCTAGTTCCCATTTGTATAATTTAAGGGTTGGGATGAGTGCTATCTTATGCCGGAGCAGTAGTGTCACTTCGTTTTTATTCCAGTTGCGATAGCCATCGGGCGATACATGCGCGAGGATATCTACGCCGCCGGCAATGGCAATATTCAGGCCGGTATCGGCGGTGGGATGGGCAAAAACCGGCTTGTGATACTTGTGGGCGGTGCGACTGGCGGCCTGCAATATGTTCAGCGGCATGGGTACTACGCCATGTCCATCGGGAGAAGCCGACCACAACTTGATACCATCGGCGCCGGCTTGTAGCTGCTGCATCACGAATGCTTCCGCTTCTGCCGGGGTATTGATTTCTGGTAGCTTTAACGGCTGTATATAAAAAGGGCTTCCGTGCGGCGGCACAAAAGGCACGCCTACGGTGAGTATCGCCGGACCCTTTACTTCCCCGGACATTACCCTGGCTTTCAATGCCAGCAGGTTAGGATAGTCCAGTGCTGCCAGGTCAAATACATGGGTAAAACCATGACTGTTGATCATGTTATTCATATGCCGGGTTAATTCCGCAGCTGGCGCATTGGCGGCATTGGCCCACTCAGGAGCAATAAAATGCACATGGCTGTTCCAGAATCCTGCCATCATCACCAATCCTTTGCAGTCCAGCACTTCCGCGGGCGCGGGTATCTTAATCGTTTTACTGTTTTCTATGGCAGTTATTTTCCCATCGGTAATGATCACAGTACTATTTTCCAACGGTAGTTTCCCGGGAGAAGTGTAGATACGTGCGCCGGTCAGTGCCAGGCACGAATGAACGGGCGTTTGGGCATAAGAGGCGCAGCAAAGCAAGGATAGCAACAAAAGCAGATATGTTTTCATGATGCGGGTATTTCTACTATGAAAATAACGATTAATAAAGGCATACCATCAAACTGGTCCCAACCGAAGCATTGGTGTGATGAAAAGCCTCTTTTTTGTAATAATGCACAGAAAACAGGATATTACGATACCTGAAACATTGTTTATGAACGCAACCAAACAAATCGCCAAACATTTCCGGGATGTTCACCTGGGAGGAAACTGGACCAGCGTTAACCTGAAAGACACCCTGACCGGTATCAGCTGGCAGCAGGCCACAACCCAGATCGATGATCTGAATACCATTGCGGTGTTGGTATTTCACATCAACTACTACGTGGGCGTTATCACAAGGGTATTACAGGGAGGTCCGCTGGAAGGCAATGATAAACTGAGTTTCAACGTACCGCTGATATCCTCCGAAGAAGCGTGGCAGACGCTGGTAAACAAATCGATTACAGAAGCAGAAGAGATGACCGTGTTGATTGAAAAGCTCGATGATACTACCTTACAGGAAAACTTTACGGATCCTAAATATGGTACGTATTTCAGGAATTTATTAGGAGTAACGGAGCATACGCATTATCACCTGGGGCAGATCGCCATCTTAAAAAAAATCGTCCGTAACAGCGCGCAGCCATCATGATAGGTTTAATTTAAGTATATTTATTGCAGGAATGCAAAGTTGTATCAAAACCAGGTGTATATGAATCCTCCGGATCACCTCCCCATTATAAAGGGCGAAATTGCCGATTACTATTATGATCCATCCGGCATTTTATATTCCTATTCCAAAGGCATACGCAGAACAGTGGAAAATATTTCCGGCAATATAGCATTGGTAAAACAGGTAACGGGTAATAAGAAGGTGCCGTTGCTGATATATCTTACCGATTCTCCTGTTCCTGATAAGGCCACCCGCGAATTTTCTACTGCACAATTACCACACGTTTATACCGCTATGGCCATGGTGTCTAAACCTGGTTTGTCGCAGTTGATCATGCGTATCCTGTTTAAATTAAAGACGCCTCCGATTCCTATGAAATCGTTCACTAGTGATACAGCGGCAAGAGAATGGCTATTGCAGTTTGTTTAATGGGCAAGCAATTTTATATCGGCATCCTTTTATAGAACACCTGTTTTAGGTTATCGCAAGACTTCGGCGTTACCACCAATGGTATTTTTTCTACCAGTATCTGGCTACTGTCTAATCCAAACGCTTTACTGTCTGAAGTAGCCAGCTTATTGATAGCAAAATAGCTATTGAGGATGAATCCTTCGCTGACGGAAAATTCATTGTCGTACGACAACACGTTTTCGAAGATGACGAACTTATAATTGTTCAGGTTTTCGGCGATGAGTGCGGGATACCGCTGAAGAATATTCAATTCCTTGTTTTGCAGCATATCTTTTACCACGCTTCTGAACATCAGGCCTATCCTGGGTTGTACACGGAAACCCAACCGGAAGTCTATGCGGATAACTTTACCTTCGCTCATTTCTTCCACACCATATTCCATGGTGAAAGGCTCGTCGGTACGTTCCAGGTGTATCAGCCAGTACATATCCGCGCGCTTAGGGTTTTTCTCGAATATAGAGGTCAGCACCCTTTTTTCAATCTGGTTGGCATGATCTGCTTTGGTGAGATAAATTAAGTGCGAGGAAGTTTTGGGTGTGGTCACGTCATTACTCAAAGTCGCTATCTGCGGCAGGTATTTATTCAAATGCACAAAGCTCAGGAAGCGGTTGGTGATCTTACGGGCATTGAACCAGATATACATCGTGGAAATCAGCCCCAGTTCAAATACCAGGAAGAACAGCCTTTTAACGATCTTTACTGCATTGGCCACAAAGAAGGAGGATTCAACCGCAATAAACAGCAACATGATCACCGATACTATCCATAAAGGATAGTGCTTTACATAGCGAAGGAAGTAAAACATCAGTATAGTGGTCATCAGCATGGCAATGGTGATAGAGAAGCCATAGGCTGCCGTCATCGATTCACTGGTACGGAAGTATAATACTACCAGGAAACAACCAATGCAGAGTATCCAGTTAATGCTGGGGATATAAATTTGTCCGCGGATATTGGTGGGAAATTTCACCGTCACCTTAGGCCAGAAATTTAAGCTGATGGCTTCACTGATAAGCGTGAAAGAGCCGCTGATCAGGGCCTGGCTGGCAATAATCGACGCGCAGGTGGCAATCAGGATAGAAGGCAGCAGGAACCAATGCGGCACAATGGCGAAAAACGGGTTAGCCCCATCCAGGCTGTTTTTGTGCTGCAATAATGTCCAGGCGCCTTGTCCCAGGTAGTTAAGGATCAGTGTCACTTTTACAAATATCCACGATACCTGGATGTTCTTTTTACCGCAGTGCCCCAGGTCGGAATACAGCGCTTCAGCCCCTGTGGTACAAAGGAATACGGCGCCCAGCAACCAGAATCCTTTAGGATGGGCTGTCAGTAATTCCAGCCCGTATTTGGGATTTAAGGCCAGGAAAATATGTGGATAATGAATAATTTGACTAATGCCCAATATGCCCAGCATCATAAACCATAGGAACATGACCGGGCCAAACGCGCCGCCAACTACTTTGGTGCCGAAGCGCTGGAAGATAAAAAGCGCGAGGATAATCACCAGCACAATTTCTACCACCAGGTTATTCCCGGGAACAATCACCTCTTTCAGCCAGGGGACCATGTTCAGCCCCTCTATGGCCGATGTTACCGTAATGGGAGGCGTGATAATCCCATCTGCCAGCAGGGTGCCGGCGCCGATGATAGCCGGAAAAACAAGTTTGGGCCCGAACCGCCGTACCAGGGCATACAGGGAAAATACGCCACCCTCACCGCGGTTGTCGGCTTGCAGGGTAATGATCACATATTTGAAAGTGGTTTGCAGGGTCAGTGTCCAGAAAATGCAGGAGATGGCGCCAAAGACGAGGTGCTCATCAATAAACCCGCCATCATTCATGATGGTCTGAAAAGTATAGAGGGGAGAGGTACCGATATCTCCATAAATAATCCCGAGTGCAATCAGCAAACCAGCGGTCGTAACACGCTTAAAATGACGATGATGAGCATCCATGTTGCAGGTATAAATAAAATACATAGGCCGGCCCAAAAGAGCCAGGCATCTGACAGATTTAAAGCAGGGTAATTACACCCTGTGTATAATTCGGCGCGAATGTACAACTTGTGGGGTTCACAAGAGGAGCAGAGGGGGGAGATAAAGGGTATTTTAAGCGTATTTTAAGGCATATAGAAGACAGGAATAGAAAAGGCCCCGGATTATGCGACCCGGAGCCTTACTGTTTTAATGGGCAAAATGTTTACCTGGCCAGGTTAACGGTCAGGTTTAGCTCAAAAGCACCATTGGTATAATTACTTAAACCCGCGGTCTGCGAGTTGTAAATCACCTGGAAACCTGCGATAGACCTATAATTGGCTCCGGCTCCTACGCTAAAGCTTTTGGTACTATGATACAAGCCGAAAACATTCAACTGGTTTTGCAGAAAGGCAAAGTTGGCGCCGGCATCTACAATGTCTTTATAGCCTTTAATCCCCCGAAGACAGACTTTGGGCTCAATGGAGCTCAGCTGCTCCCCCGTTTCGAATTTATAGCCGGCGGCGGCAAAGAAGAGTGCCCGGTCAATCCCTACATCTGTATCGCGGGTTTTAACGGCACTTACCAGGTTGGGCATGGCGGCCTGAACAGTAAGACCTTTACGTGTAAACGCCACCCCAAAATCCGCTTCAAAATAGTTATCCCTCCTGTTGAAGGCATTAATATTCGGATCGGTCACATCTCCGTTGAGCTTTTGCGTATCCAGGCGCCGGGCAATGAAAGCGCCGGATAGCCCAAAATGTAATGCACTGGCGCCGTTTGTGCTCAATGGCAGGTGATAGGCATAAGTAAAGGCCACTTTGGTATTGTTGAGCAATCCGGCTTTGTCGTTGTAAATATTCATGCCGATACCTACCCGTTTAAACAACATATAGTCGGCCGATAGCGCCTTCGATTCGGGCGCCCCAGGGATACCCGACCACTGACGCCGGTAGGCCAGCGTTACATGCAACCCGGTATCAATGCCCGCCATGGCTGCATTGGCCATATAGGGCGCCTGGAAGTACTGTGCTGTCATAGGTTCGTCCAACGGAGGGGTATTACCTACCGTTTGTGCGTTTGTATGAAAGCTGCAGAGGGCACATACTCCCAGTGACACATATCTGATAAAATGTTTCATACCCGTTCAATTAATTTTGATGGATGACAGTGATAAAGCCTTTGAATTGTGGTTTATTATCGCCCAGGTCTATTATATAGTAATAGGTGCCTTCTGCCAGCGGTTGCCCGTTAACAGTAGCATTCCAATTGTTTGTATAACCATGTTGCTGGAATACCAGGCGGCCCGCACGATCAAATACCTTCACTTCATTTTGTGGATACATATCAATATTTTTTACGATCCACGTATCGTTCTTGCCATCGCCGTTAGGCGTGATAATATTATTGGCTTCCAGTTTATAGTCTTCTTTTACCGTGATGGTAATATCACGGGTAACACTGCAACCAAAGGCATTGCTGATAGTCACCTGGTAAGTAGTGGTTTCCGCCGGACGGGCCATCGGTGCCGCAATGGCAGGGTTGTTAAGTCCCGTTGCCGGTTCCCAGCTGTAATTGCTGCCGCCGGAAGCTACCAGCCTGATGGTTGCTCCCTTGCTGATCGTGGTATTGCCATTGGCCTGTACATTGCCTGCCGGTAACGGATGGACGGTCACCTGCAGCGCTGTAGAGCTGAGCTGATAGTTGCTGCTGTATATCGCCTTCACGGAATAATTACCACTTTCTTTCACGATGAGCGACTGGCTGTTGGCCCCGGCTATTTTTACATTGTTGAGATACCACTCGTATGCCGGTGCTGCACTGGATTGCAGGGTAACGCTGCGGCCTTCACAGAAGACAATATCCCCGTTAGCCGTAATAACCGGCTCGCTGTAAGCAGTTACGTTAATGGTTTGTACCACAGCGGTAGCCGGTTCATAGTTGTTATTACCTGCCTGCGTAGCCGTGATATGCGCCATACCCGCTACACCTACTTTCGCGGTATTACCGGTTACGTTGATCACATTAGCAGCATCGCTGCTGAATGTTACCGGCAATCCAGAGCTGCTCGAAGCAGTAAGCGTGAAATCAGGATCACCCTGGTTTTTATCGCCGGGACTATTGAACGTAATTTGCTGGGTAGCCCGCGTAATCACCAATTGACCATTTGCAAAGCCGATGTCGTAGTTATTGCTGCTGAGTCCTGTTGGTGCGATGACATAGCTGCCGGCATCGATGGCCGATTGTGAACTGCCGGTGTAAGACACGCTGCCATTAAGTTTGGTCGCATCGTCGCCGTTAACAAAACCGCTGTAGCTCACGCCGTTGCCGCCGGTGTACGCTGTGCCAGTGTATACCCGGGTATCATCGCTGGCTTTCACAGCTAATGCCGCTTTAGCTACCTGCAATGTTTGGGTTACAGGCATAGCTGCACTGTAATTGCTGTTACCAGCCTGACTCGCGGTAATGGCAATGGTACCGGCGCCGGTGATGGTAACGGTATTCCCATTGATGGTAGCCGGGCCGCTTTGAATACTGTAGCTTACCGGTAATCCTGCATCGCTGGTGGCGTTAATAGTAAATGCAGCATCGCCATATGTTTTATTCGGTATAGCGGTGAATGTAATAGTTTGTGAAGCCGGTGTTACGTTCAGTGTACCATTTACAAAAGTGAAATCGTAGTTGGCTGCGCTGATATTGCTGGCAGTTACCGTTATCGGATAAGTGCCTATGATGCTGTTTATATCAGCGATGGTGCTGATGGCAGCATGATTGCTGACTACACTAATGTCTTCATTTTTCACAAACCCGGTGATCGCATAATCCAGTGCCGGATTAGGCTGTAAGTAAATCTTCGATTTATTGTTAGCCGTTACGGTCAGCATCGCTTTAGAGATGTTAAAGCTTTGCATTACCTGTGCGGCTGCCTGGTAGCGGTTGTCGCCTGCCTGGTCAGCAGCAATAGTTACGTTACCAGCACCGGTAATGGTAACGGTGTTACCATTAATAGTAGCTGGCCCGCTGACCACTGAATAGGTAACTGCCAGGCCGCTGTTACTGCTGGCGCTTAGTGTAAAGTCAGCATCGCCATACGTTTTATTAGTAAGAGCGTTGAAAGTGATGGTTTGTGTAGCCGGTGTTACCGTGAGCGTAGCACCGGTAAACTGGAAGTCATAGTTAGCAGCTGTCAGCCCGCCAATGCCTACGGTAATCGGGTAAGTATTCGGCACACTGTTAACATCTGCAGTAGTGCTGGTAGCAGCAATACCGGAGATTACATGGCTGCTGTCTTCATTGTTTACAAATCCGGTCACCACGTAATCGAAGGCAGGATTAGGTTGCGCGTAAGCCCTGAATTTGTTATGTGCTGTTACCATAAGCATCGCTTTACTAACAGTGAAGCTTTGTGTAACCGTGCTGGCAGCAGGGTAGTTGCTATTACCTGCCTGGTTAGCAGCAATGGTGACATTGCCCGTACCGGTGATGGTAACGGTGTTACCGCTAATGGTAGCCGGGCCGCTTTGAACGCTGTAGCTTACCGGTAATCCGGCATCGCTGGTAGCGTTAACGGTAAAGGCAGCATCGCCATATGTTTTATTGGGTATAGCGGTGAACGTAATAGTTTGTGAAGCCGGTGTTACGTTCAGCGTACCATTTACAAAAGTGAAATCGTAGTTGGCAGCACTGATATTGCCGGTTGTAACAGTGATCGGGTAAGTGCCTACAACGCTATTGATATCCGCTGTAGTGATGATGCTTGCACTGCCAGTCACCACACTGGTATTTTCATTTTTCACAAACCCGGTGATCGTATAATCCAGCGCCGGATTAGGCTGTAAGTAAATTTTCGATTTATTGTTAGCCGTCACGGTCAGCATCGCTTTGCTAACAATGAAGCTTTGCGTTACCTGTGCGGCTGCCTGGTAGCGGTTGTCGCCTGCCTGGTCAGCAGCAATAGTTACGTTACCAGCACCGGTAATGGTAACGGTGTTACCATTAATAGTAGCCGGCCCGCTGACCACTGAATAGGTAACTGCCAGGCCGCTGTTACTGCTGGCGCTTAGTGTAAAGTCAGCATCGCCATACGTTTTATTAGTAAGGGCGTTGAAAGTGATGGTTTGTGTAGCCGGTGTTACCGTGAGCGTAGCACCGGTAAACTGGAAGTCATAGTTAGCAGCTGTCAGCCCGCCAATACCTACGGTAATCGGGTAAGTATTCGGCACACTGTTAACATCTGCAGTAGTGCTGGTAGCAGCAATACCGGAGATTACATGGCTGCTGTCTTCATTGTTTACAAATCCGGTCACCACGTAATCGAAGGCAGGATTAGGTTGCGCGTAAGCCCTGGATTTGTTATGTGCTGTTACCATAAGCATCGCTTTACTAACAGTGAAGCTTTGTGTAACCGTGCTGGCAGCAGGGTAGTTGCTATTACCTGCCTGGTTAGCAGCAATGGTGACATTGCCCGTACCGGTGATGGTAACGGTGTTACCGCTAATGGTAGCCGGGCCGCTTTGAACGCTGTAGCTTACCGGTAATCCGGCATCGCTGGTAGCGTTAACGGTAAAGGCAGCATCGCCATATGTTTTATTGGGTATAGCGGTGAACGTAATAGTTTGTGAAGCCGGTGTTACGTTCAGCGTACCATTTACAAAAGTGAAATCGTAGTTGGCAGCACTGATATTGCCGGTTGTAACAGTGATCGGGTAAGTGCCTACAACGCTATTGATATCCGCTGTAGTGATGATGCTTGCACTGCCAGTCACCACACTGGTATTTTCATTTTTCACAAACCCGGTGATCGTATAATCCAGCGCCGGATTAGGCTGTAAGTAAATTTTCGATTTATTGTTAGCCGTCACGGTCAGCATCGCTTTGCTAACAATGAAGCTTTGCGTTACCTGTGCGGCTGCCTGGTAGCGGTTGTCGCCTGCCTGGTCAGCAGCAATAGTTACATTACCAGCACCGGTAATGGTAACGGTGTTACCATTAATAGTAGCTGGCCCGCTGACCACTGAATAGGTAACTGCCAGGCCGCTGTTACTGCTGGCGCTTAGTGTAAAGTCTGCATCGCCATAAGTTTTGTTGGCAAGTGCGTTGAAGGTGATTGCCTGGGTAGCGGTAGTAACGGTGAGGGTGGCGCCTGTAAACTGAAAACCATAGTTAGCAGCTGTTAACCCGCCAACGCCTATCGTAATCGGGTAGTTGTTGGGTATACTGTTGATATCTGCGGTGGTGCTGATGCCAGCAATGCCAGCGATCACGCTGCTGCTATCTTCACTATTTACGAAGCCGGCTATGGAGTAATCCAGGTTAGGATTTGCTTGTCCGTATGCCCTGGATTTGTTATTGGCAGTTACGGTGAGCATTGCTTTATTAACCGTAAATGTCCTGGTGGCTGTTGTAGCAGCATTGTAGTTACTGTTGCCTGGCTGGTCGGCGGCAATGGTCACGTTGCCCGCACCAGTAATAGTTACAGTATTCCCACTAATAGTAGCCGGTCCACTTTGAACGCTGTAAGTGACCGATAAACCTGCATCGCTGGTGGCAGTCACCGCAAAGGCAGCATCACCATACGTTTTATCTGGGATGGCTGTAAACGTGATCGCCTGTGAAGCAGGTGTTACGCTCAGGGTACCATTTACAAAGGTGAAGTCGTAATTGGTGGCGCTGATGTTGCCGGTGGTCACCGTAATGGGGTAATTGCCCACGGTGCTGTTGGCATCGGCTGTGGTACTGATGGCGGCGGTATCGCTTACCACGCTGTTATTCTCGTTTTTCACAAACCCGGTAATCGTATAATCCAGTGCCGGGTTAGGTTGTAAGTATACTTTTGACTTATTATTGGCGGTAACAGTCAGCAGGGCTTTGGCTACGGTGAAGCTTTGTGTTACCTGCGGAGCGGCCTGGTAGCGGGTATCGCCAGCCTGGTCGGCGGCAATGATTACATTGCCAGCTCCGGTAATAGTAACGGTATTGCCGCTGATGGTAGCAGGCCCGCTGACAACAGTGTAGCTAATACCTAAACCACTGTTACTGCTGGCGTTCAATGTAAAGTCTGCATCGCCATATGTTTTATTGGATAAAGCATTAAAGGTGATGGTTTGCGTAGCCGGTGTAACGGTGAGCGTACCATTTACCAAGTTGATATCGTAGTTGATGGCGTTGGCACCCTGGGACGCCAGTGTAATCGGGTAGTTGTTCGGTACGCTGTTGTTATCTGCGGTGGTGCTCACATCAATGGTGCCGCTTACTACGCTGATATCTTCATTATTTACAAACCCGGTAGCCGTGTAATCCAATGTTGGATTCGGCTGCAGGTAAGCCTTCGATTTGTTGTTGGCGGTAATGGTGAGTGTTGCCTTCTTTACGAGGAACGACTGTGTTACCTGTGAAGCGCCGGAATAGTTACCATTTCCTGCCTGGTTGGCAGCAATGGTCACCGTACCATTACCGGTAATCGTGATGGTATTACCGCTTACCGTAGCAGGGCCGCTGACAACAGCGTAGCTAACGGATAGTCCTGCATCACTGGTAGCGCTGGCGGTAAAAGGTTGGTCGCCATATGTTTTGTCCGGTATACCCGGGAAGTTGATCGTTTGCGGCGCAATGTTTATTGTTAACAGGTTATCAGTAGTAGAGATATTATAATTGGTAGCCGCGTAGGTACCGCTTACCGTAATAGGGTAGTCGCCTGGCGAACTGTTAAGTACGGCAGTGGTGTTCAGTGTAACCGTACCTGTTATCACGCTTTGGTCTTCGTTGTTAACCAACCCGGTAACAGAATAGGTAAGCGTAGGATTGTTTTGTCCGTACAACCGTTGTTGATGGTCTGCCTTGATCACCAGCGGCGCTTTATTTACGGTAAATGTTTGCTGTACCGGTGTGGCTGCCAGGTAGTTGCTGCTACCGGTTTGTTTGGCGGTAACGGTCACGGTGCCAACGCCGGTAATAGTCAGCAGGCCATTGTTCATTGCAGCCGGACCTGTAACGGTATAGGTAATATCTGTTTCTCCATCGCACGTAGCTCCCGGCGCGAAAGGCGCTGCTCCGTATACTTTGTCGGCAATAGAAGGGAAGGTTATGGTTTGAGAAGCCTTGTTAATGGTCAGCGTTCCATTGGTGAGGTTGAAGCTGTAATTTGCGGCACTCAGCGTGTTTTGAGCGACTACGATAGGATAATCGCCAGGTGCGCTGTTGTTATCCGCATTCACGGAGAGCGTCGCCGTACCACTAAGTACGCTGCTGCTGTCCTCACCATTTACGAAGCCGGTTACGAAGTAGTCCAGGGTTGGATTGGCCTGGTTATAGGACCTGGTTTTGTTGTTTGCTGTAACCCTCAGCGTAGCCTTGGCAACGGTAAATGTTTGCGACACCGGTGTGGCAGCAATATGGTTGGCATCTCCCGGCTGACTGGCGGTAATGGTTACATCACCTGCGCCGGTAATGGTAAGCATATTGCCGCTGAGCGTAGCCGGACCGGAGGTTACAGTGTATACTACCGATAAGCTGCTGTTAACACTGGCGGTCAGGGCAAATGCAGGGTCGCCATATGTTTTGCTGGACAGGGCGCCGAAGGTAATGGTTTGCGGCGCCTGCGTAATTGTTAAGGTTCCGGTTCCGGCCGATAGTGTGTAGTTGGCGGCTATTGCAGCGCTTACATTTGGTGTAATGGCGTAAGTACCTACACCACTGTTAATATTGGCGCCGTAGGTGGCGGTGATAATGCCTTTGATAGCGGCAGTGCTATCGTCGTTGTAGGCAAAACTATTATAAAGGAAAACCGGGTCGGGGTTGGCCATGCCGTAAGGGCGGCTTGTATCCCGCACGTTCACCGTCAGTGCTTTTTTATTCACCGTCAGGGTGCGGGTCTGCGGCGTAGCTGCCAGGTAGGCCCGCGTATAGGGGGCGTTGGCAGTGATTTGCGCGGTACCTGCTCCTTTGATCCGGATCTTTCCGTTTACGGTATCGGCTACTGCGGTATTGTTGGAGGAATAAATGATGGTGGTATCGCCATTGGTGGTAGCACCGGGCGCAATATCCGGGTCACCATAGGTAACAGGCGATATTAACGGGAAACTAATGTTTTGTGTTGCTGCGATATACTCATACGCCCCGAGGTCAATGATGGGGTTAATGATACGGATGATACCATCTAAATCCAATGTTCCCGCCTGTACGGGGTACGAAGCTTGGTTCGTTTGCGGATCGCCGCTGTTAATGGCAAAATTGGCGCTGGTAAGATGCAGATTGCCCTGGGCGGCGTTCACAAATGTTACCGGGTCAATTGTTTTAAACGTATTGTAATTGGTGTAAAAGCTGTTTCCTACAATGTTGTAGTTAAACTGGAATGCTGGGATAGACGATATTTGCGATCCGTTGCTACCTGGCGTATTGCCGGAAATAATACTGTTATAGACAGTAGTCGAGCCACTGGGATTATATACCGCATAGTCATTGCTGGCCGTATTCCCACTGATAGTAACATTGGTGAGCTGTGCGCCGCCGAAGTCGCTGATAGCGCTACCCTGGTAAGTGCTGTAGTTGCCGAAGAAAATACTATTACTGATTTTGGTCGTGTTGGATACATAAATGCCGCCTCCATACATTGCGCTGCGGTTGCCATAAAAGGCAGTATGCTGAATGTTCAGTTTTGCATTACTGTTATTGATACCTCCGCCATTATTGGAGGCATCCCCGGCGGTAATAATAAAACCATCTATTAATGTTTCAGTGGTATTATCGCTGGCAACGATCACGTGTTGACTATTTGTCCCCCGGATATTGCCGGCGTTGAGCGTAACTTTGTTGGCGTTTACGATATCGTCGCCGCCAAGGTCACCGCTTAGAATAGTGCGATTAGCGCTCAAACTTCGCAGGTTAATGGATGTTTCTGAGCCAATAAACCCGCCGTACAATTTCAATGCGCCGGGAAGCACAAAGGATATGCTATTATCTGCAGTGGCTGTTGGTTTGTAGACACCGTTTGCTACCCATATCTGGGTAACGCCGTTGGAAGGATCGGCGGCCACAGCAAGTGCGTCGCGTAGTTCGGCCAGCGGAACGCTCCAGCTGCTTCCATCTCCATGGGAAATGCCCGTATTGTTATTGACATATAGAATGCCATTTGCATCGGGATTGGCGACAGTCAGGTTACAGGGAGGCATCTTTTTCAGGTTGGCAGAATCAGGCACCGGTGTCGCGAAAGTATTGTTAAGTACCCAGTTGGTGGTATCCTGTAAGAGTGTGCGAAGTGTTTTGGGGGTGCCGGCCAGCTTCAAACAGTTATAACGGCCATTCACAGCATTCATACTGGGGAAATTAAGTACGGCCGTGGTAGCAGGTTGCGTTGATTGAGAAGAGGTGAAGTCGCACGAGCCCAGGGTGCTATCCCATACTTTCCGGTTGATATTAATACCGGCAATGAGTGTCGGGTTATTAACGGAGCCGGTAAAAGCAAAAAGTTGGTCGCCTCCCAGCCCGAGACTTACATACTTGCCGGCAGATGCCAGGGTAGCAGTAATGGCAGTTATCGTACCGGTGCTGGCTGTTAGCGGGGCATATTTGCAAGAAACAATAATTTGTTGTCCTGCCCGGATCACCGAACTACCGGAATTCCATTGGATGACACCATCCGTTTGGGAACCATTGCCGGCTGAGCAGGTGGTTGACTGGAACCCCGTCCCCGTCCAGCCAAGGTCCGTAAAGTAAATGACGGTGTTAGCCGGACAGTCGCGGAGTAACACAAATGAAAACATATCATTCTGTGTGGAGCCGGTGTTATTATCATCAAAGCTATTGATCCCGGTGAATACCAGGTCACCGGCGCCGATTGTTTGCGCCTTCAGGGAGGTAGTAATACCGATAAATAGTAACAGGCCTGTTAAAGCCTTGCGTAACATTGCCTTCATATAGGGGCGAGGTCTAGGTATAAGAAATATGTTTGTTACATCCCGTATTCCAGGACGAAAAAAATGATTCTACAAGACGCTGTTTATACTACGCGCAGAGATATGTATTAATCCAGCCGGAGGCTATCCCGGCGGGCTGCTCTCTCACTACATCCTGCCACACCTGTAATGTGTCCACGTTTTCACCAATGATAACCGGTTCCAGGTTTTCACTTGTCTCCACCAGCCAGGAAGGAGCGATCATATGATG
Organism: Chitinophaga sp. Ak27; assembly: GCF_012726295.1. GTDB lineage: Bacteria > Bacteroidota > Bacteroidia > Chitinophagales > Chitinophagaceae > Chitinophaga. Next base: position 275,036 of record NZ_JABAOB010000002.1, read on the forward strand.
GGTGGCGATGTCCATGCGCAGGGGCCCGCGTGGACTATCGATTGTAATATCTGCTAAAGCGGCCAGTATTTTTTTTGCCTGAAATTGATGACCGGCAGCGGTATTGAAAATATGCTCCAGGATGATGCCGGTTTCCCAGCCATGCATGCTGTCGAGGGAAACAGCACGTCCACTATATTGTTCAAATTGTACCTTCAAGAGTTGATTGGCCTTATGAGGAAGCGATGAAACCCAGGGCACATAACCCCTTATAGGAAAGGGAACGGTTAATTCGCCATGTACACTGGTTAATGTTTCATCGAGCAACATTGGGCTGGCAAATATTTGTAGTTGCGGCGCCAGTGTTAACTGCTGTAACTGTTGCAGGAAATAATGTGCAAGGTCCCCGTTGAAAAGCGCCAATAGCGTTTGTACCTGCGGGTTAGCATGCAGGAAATCCGTAAGGGGAGCAATGTTGAAATCTTTCAGGATATACTGGCTTACGAAGTTATACTGTACGCTGCCGCCGCTATCCGAGTATGGTTGCACCAACGCATGCGTGTGTGCATATCCTGCATCGTAGAACGAGGTGCAAACAGCAGCATCAGCTGCGTTGCCTGCTGCATACAGCCCGGTAAGCCGGCAATGGATGGTATGGTTGAGTGTATTGGATAATACTGCGGGGTGAGGCTCCCAGGCATGCATATATTTGGCGCCACTATGCATTAGCAACACCAGTTTGTTTAAAGACCTGGCGAGTTGGGCAATTTTTTCTACCGCCGCCTGGTCTGCATATAACAATAGTACGTCAGCTCCGTTTTCCAACAGCATCGTTTCTGCCTGTTGTAACATCAGGTCAGCATCCACTCCGTAGCCGATATTGGCCGTCACTATTTCGGCGTTGATCTGCCGGTAATGAAGATAAGCCTGCACGCCTTTTAGCAGGTTGTGGTGTAGTAATGGATAAAAAGTGGATTTAGGTAAAAGTGCTCCTATTTTCATATGTTTATTTAGCTCCCATTATCCAGGTACCGGATATTCGCCAAAAAGGGAAATAATAAAGTTCACCGCCAGGTATGGTTGCCTGTTTTCTTTTGGCTGCCCAGCCCAGGCGGATGGTTGCACCGTCATCATAAAAGTATTGTTATTTACATCCGGAGGTGTAATAGGCGCAACTGTCAGTGGCTTCAGGCGGTCGCCCTGGGTGGTTGTACTGTACACCATATTACCTGCAGTTACAGCAGGGTAATTGTTGTCGGGTGACAATAAAGGGCCAGGATTTTCTCCAAGTGCGGGGATGAACGCTGATATTGTTACCGGATGCGAGTGCGCGGGTACGTGGTTACTCATCAATATTACAGACTCACTTCCTCCCGCGTCGGCAAATAAGTGTCCAGCGTCCTGATGCATCGGTACTCTCGACTGGAGATTCGGCAACGCAAATGTTTGCTGTCCGTCGCCCCCAAAAGCGGTACCGATTAAGTTGTAAAGTGTATCGTTTTCTGATATTGGTAAAAGAGATCCATCACAAAATGCCCATCCTACGGGGGCGAAATTGCCGGCAAAGATTTTTATTTCTCCTAAAAGAGGCATCGCTGGTAAAGATTAAGGTCAGTTTTTATTGTCGCGCAGGAAATACGCCCTGCAAAGAAATAGAAAAGTTAAGAGTCAGGTACGGCTGCATATTATTTACCGGGTCATTGGCCGGATGAAAAGGGGCCGCCTGTATGTTGGCTTTTACCGGGATACTGCCGCTACCTGCACTGGTTGCATACAACGGTGTGCTCGCCGCTGCACCCATATAATTGCCCAGCGGATTGTAGCTGTTATTAGCTGCGCCGGCAGGAAATGATAATTCCCTGGTTTTAATGGTATGTATATGAGGCGGTAGCTGCGCATTGGTTAAGGTTACCTGTTCCAGACCTCCGATCTCTCCCAGGTCATATTGCGATAATCCCTGGCCTTGTCCTGCGCCTATAGGTACTCTCCCCATAAGGTTTGGTAATCCGAATGTACTTTTCCCATCTCCGCCATAAGTGGTGCCGAGCAAGGAAAACAAGGCCGTATTCTGGGAAATAGGCATTAATTGGCCGTTACAAAATGCAAAACCTTTGGGCGAAAAATTAAACGGTGTCATAATAATTTCTGCCACGAAGGGATTCAATGCTGACATACTGAATGCAACTTTAGTTTTGAGATGGAAATACGCCTTGAAGCGCGATAATAAAATTCAGTACCAGGTAAGGCATCACATTGTAGTATGGTTGTGAGCCCGAATTGTTCTCTGTCATTAAAGGCCCCTTGGACAACCGGTCTGCCAACAAAATATCCTGATTGGCCACCGCCATTTGGTCATCGGCCTGCGATGCATATCGGGGACTTCCTGCTGGCGCCGGCGCCGGAAAGGCGCCCTGTGGCGAAGTTGCGGTGGCATCAGTCCCTGTCGGAAGCGTGATAGTGGCCTGTATATTATGTGTGTGATCAGGTAAGTTCGACGCCGAAAGGATAGGAGCGCTATTACCAGATACCTCCCCCAATGTATGACCCTGTCCTGTATGAATAGGAATTCGTCCCCTCAGGTCAGGAAGCATAAAAGTAGTTTGGCCATTTCCTCCATAGGTGGTACCAAGGAGAGCAAATAGCGCCTGGTTCTGGTTGATAGGCAGTGTTTGCCCATTACAAAATGCAAAACCTTTAGGGGCAAAATTAAAGGCAATGATGGTTATTTCTGATAGAAATGATTCGTCAATACTACCGGCCATTAGTGATTCAGTATTTGCAGGGATAATAAATAAAGCGCTGTCCCGAAGATTTCAATAAGGTATAGCTAAAAATTTTGCGTAAAAGTATAGCTAAAATTCTTTTCCAGCGTAAATTATTTTGAATTTTTTCATTTTGCGTATAACTACCTATCTTCGTTTCACTTTTACGAACCCCCTTTACCTTATGAATCATCATCGTCGGTCCTTTTTACGCAATGCGTCGCTGGCAACAGGTGTACTGTTACTGCAAAATCCATTCAGATCACTGGCTGCAGTTACTGAAAATGCTACTTACCTGCCGGGAGATAACCGGGAACTTTTGATCTGGCATACCAATGACCAACACGGACAATTAACTGCCCTACTGCCAGAAAGCAGGCCAGGATTGTTGCTGGACGCAGGAGATTTCTTAGATGATACGGCTAACGTGCAGGCACATATGAAAATGATCCAGGCCATGAATGCAGCTGGTTACCAGGCGGCTACTATTGGCAACCGGGAACTGGCCGGAGGCACGGCCGCCCTGGCAGCACTCATTCCGCATATGCACTTTGCATTGGTCAACTGCAATTACCGTTTTACAGATAAAGCGCTCGCGCAAAAAGTGCAGCCTTATAAAATCGTATATGTGGGCGCGTTAAAAATCGGCATCACCGGTGTTGGCCCCCAACTGCCCGGCTGCAACGGGGTAACCTGTTTGCCACCGGTACCCGCCGCCGATGCCGTTGCCGCCATGCTCAAAAAAGATTACGGCTGCCAGGTGGTTATCTGCCTTTCTCACCTCGGATATAAGCAACCCGATACCATCACCGATAACCATAACATGGCCACCGATACCAGGCATATCGATTTCGTCATCGGCGGCCATCAGAAAAAAATACTGGCATCTACCATGGTATGCCGCAACCTCCAGGACCGGGAAGTATATCTCAGCCAGGCAGGATGGAATGGCAATATGGTAGGAAAAATGAAAATGATGTTCAATGAAGAACGCCAGGGCTGCGGTATCCAACCAGGCAGCATCATGGCTTAAGATATACGTATCCGTTAATAAGGGCCTGGCCTTCTTTATAAGAAAGCCAGGCCCTTATTGTTATGTTAACCTTTTTACTAATGTTTTGTATTCCCGCTTACGAAGAATTCATATTGGGTTTCCACACAATTTCAAAATTTTTGTATAACTTCCCGCTTTAGTTTGTAACCATAAACAGGCAATGTTAACCGCCTCACCATATCAATTTTAAACTAATGGCCTTATACACGCTAACTAACGTATCTATCGGAGAAGAACAATTCAAGCAATTTCATGCCCTGTCGCTGCAGCAAACGATGGACGGCCACCATTCACTGGAGCTGAAAATCGGTTACGACTGGTTATCCCGCTTAGGCAGGAATCCAATTGCCGCCGGCAAATCTTTCTTGGGCAAGGATGTTACCGTATCTGTACAAGCCATCGACAAAAGCGGCGATTTTAAACCGCTCTTGTTTAACGGCATCGTTACCGCTGTCAGCTCCGGTAAAGAAAGTGATGGCATCAATGGCAGCTGCGTTATACGGGCTACCGGCCCTACCGTATTGCTCGACGGCAACCCGCATATCCAGTCGTACGAACGCCAGGAACTGGGAAGCATCGTTAACACCGTGCTTAAAACAGGCAGCGCCTCCGGCTCCCGCCCGGAAGTAAATCCCGCTACCAGTAAACCACTTAAATACATCGTACAATATAAGGAAACAGGCTACCAGTTCCTGCGCCGTCTATCTGAACGCTACGGGGAATGGTTCTTCTATAACGGTCAACAAATCATCTTCGGCCAATACACTCCCCGCAAGATTAACCTGGTACACCAGGTAGACCTGATCGATTTCGACCTGGAACTGCGGGTATTACCTAATAACCAGTCGATGAACGGATGGGAATACCGCCAGAATAAAACCGTGGAAGACAGCACCAACGCCAAATCTGCCGGCAACACTGGTGCTTATACGCAACATGCACAGGCCATGAGCGAAAAGCTGTACCAGAAGCCGGCACTCTATAAAGTACCTTTCGCCTTCAGCAGCAATGCCGCTGAAGAATTACAATCGCTCACCAAACGCCAGCAACAAGGCCAGATGGCCCGGATGGTACAACTGAAAGGACATAGTAAAAACACCGGCCTGCGTATAGGGGATATCGTCAGTATCCAGGAAAATGTTTTTTCGAGAGAAGATCATGGCGAATTTGTCATCACTGCCCTCGAACATCATTGTAATGGCAACGGCGAATATAGCAATACTTTCGACGCTATGCCCGCGGAAGCCGCTGCTCCCCCGGTAAACCTGGAAAATATTCCCCGCTGTGAAGCACAAAGCGCCATCGTTACCGATAACTACGATCCCAAAGGACTGGGACGTATACGCGTTCGCTTTAACTGGCAAACCGGCTCCACGCCCTGGATACGCCTGCTCCAGCCCCATGGTGGCGGCGATAAGGGATTTTATTTCGTGCCCGAAGTAGGAGAGGAAGTATGGGTAGATTTTGAAGGCGGCAACGCAGAAGCACCTTACGCTACCGGCGCTGCCTACAACGGCGGCGCAAAAGCCGGCTTCGGCGATGCACAGAATAACGTAAAAGTAATCAAAACCCGCAGCGGCCACACCTTCCGCCTCGACGACAGCAGCGGACAAGAGTCCATCACCATCTCCGATAAATCAGGAAATGTGATAGTCATGGATACCAGCACCAGCAGCATTTCTATCACCGCACCGGAAAACATCAGTATCAAAGCCACCAACATCAGTATACAGGCCAATGAAAATATTGATGTCAATGCCGGCTTCAATATGACACAAGCCGCCGGAATGAACATGAGCCACTCCGCCGGCGTAAATATATTGCACAATGCAGGCGATTCTATCAGTCACTTTTCTGTGAATGATTACCGCCTCACTGCTACCAATATCACTAAAATAGCAACGGAAAATATGGACGTACAGGCCCGGAAAATTGAGAAAACAGCAGAAGAAATGAAAGTCGACAGCTCCAAAGAAGAGATGACCATCAACTCCGGTAAGTCGGTGGCCATCAAAAGCGCAGAGAAATCCAAATTGTTCTAAGCCATTGCAATAACCCACTTCCATTATCTTTAAACTGAAACCTATGGGTGATAATAAGACCGGTAACATGGTCGTCATCTGTAAAAAATATACAGAAAACGGCGAAAATATACGCTGGAACAGCCAGGGCGAAACCTCCCTCAACTCCGGGAAAAGAATCCGGATGGCTGGAAAACAGGAAGGCGTTACCTTCCATAAAAATGACCCCGTTGTACTCAATACCGCTACTACCATCAAAGTACTGAAGGTAACCGGCCCTGCCAGCGTTATCAACGGTAATACGCACGAGTTCAAAGCCATCGCGTTTAGTGAAACAGTACCCGACCATCAGCTCATGCTGGTCAACTGGGCCTTTTCCTTCGACGACGGTAAAACCATCATTCCCTTTAAATCCGGTACCACCAAAGCAGAGAAAGGAATTGCCTATAAAACGATTACAGTAGCAGGCAATACCGTCGATAAGCAAGTATCAGTATACGCCTACTTCCGCAAAGCTGACCCAAATGTAAAAGCTACCGCCAAAGTGATCTATCTCCCCCTGGTGGTAGACGTTTACCGGGTACCCGGCCTCAATGAAACCGGCCTGGATATCGCCAACGACATGGCCTACGGCAAAGGCAACGGGAAAAAACCAGTGTATTCGGCCGCAGATATTGCCGCCTACCGGAATGCTTATCTCGATACCGGCTTCGATGCGGCCAAACATGCCAAATTTGCCAATGCCGACCCCAGTGATAAAGGTATTTATACTACTGCACAGGTATTGAATACCGGTACGCTGATGAAGCTCTCTAACTTCTCGTCCGACTCCATGCTGTTCCTGGATTTCCGCGCCATGGTGGAACTCATGGCCCGCGGAGACCTCAACGATAATATCCGGAATATGATCGACCGCTTCCAGAGCAACAAAGGCGGTGTATATGAAAATGCAGCACTCACCCAAGCGGTGGTAGCTAACCCCTCTACCCAACGCTTCTGTACAGGCATTGAAGATGAAATGGCCGACAGGATTAAAAAAGCAGGAGGAGAACTCACCGCCATGGAAGACAAACAGGTGTACTATGGCGATGAAGCAGGATATAAAAGTAAACATCCGTACGGGCACCCCGCCTTTCCATATAGCCGCGATTATAACCTGGCTACCGGATTGACCATTGCGATCAACGATGTTTGGTCCTATAAGGTAACACTCACAGCGTTTAAGTTGACCGGCAATACTTACAAAGCAAAGTACGAAGTACAGCTATGGGACCACTTTGGCCTCGATTTACCAGATATGGAGAAGTTTTACTCCTATGGCGCAGGTTTCCGTGCCTGGTTTATATTACAACACCTGAGAGGGTACAAACCCTTCCTGACCAAAGTACAATTTGAAAAGGAATTCACCGGCAACATCACAGAAGGCGCAGCCGAAAGGAAAAGTAAAAGATAGTATGAAGCGAATGATAAAATATAGCTATGCAGGCATCCTCCTCTTGAGTATGTGGGCCTGTACGCAACCTGTCCAACACCAGGCGCCACATATCCTGGCATTGAATAAACTGACCCGTAAAGGGCCCGTGAATATAAATGGCCAGGCCAGGCCAGGGTTGTACCAATATGCACTGATAGAAAATACACCCAACAACAGGGATAGCCTCCGGCAATTGCTGCGCAGCTGGTGCGATACTGCCATTGACAAGCCCGCCATGGAAAAGCAGTATTATCGCTACTTTATACAATTCTTCAACCGATCTGCCGCTACGGAAAGTTATCTGCAGGGAAAGGAAGATTTTTGGGATACACATAATGATATTAACCAGGAGCTGAGCGACTACCGGGGAGAATTACGCTATGAACGCTGCTCCCAGGATTCGTTACACGGACAATGGACCCTGGAAGTAAGCCTGCCTGGCTATCACCAGGTAGATACCCTCGGACATAAATGCACAGAGTAAACGGATATGGGGCTATTTTCTCTAAGCAAAATATTCAGTAAAACAGCAGCGCCACCGGTGTTGCAGACCTCCCATATATATGTGGTCACCGCCATTTACCAGAACGAAAATATCACTACGCTCCGGTACAATACAACCATTTGCCGGATGATCGTTGGTGATAACGGGAGCGACTATTTCCAGGTGAACCGCTCGGAAATGACCGTCAATGACGAACCAGCCTCCGATCACCTGGCCTCCGACCTGGCCGCCCAATGCGGTAGCGTCATGTGGCCGCTGCAAATACAAACAGCAGAAGATGGTAGTATTACCGGTATTTATAATCACCCGGAGATCGTGAAACGATGGGAGGAGAAAAAAATACAGCTGTTGCAGTATTTCACCGGGGCGGAAGCCCGCAGCTATATCAGCGCTACGGAACAAACGCTGTTGCAACCAGCTGCCTTCTTGGAAGCGGTGAAACAAGACCTGTTGCTCATTACCTGGTGCTCCCTGATGCGCGCCGGTCAACGCAATACATTCTCCGCCGCTTACCCGGTACAACCCTTTGAACCGCCGGTAAACTTCCTGGTCACAGCACAACGAACCCCTGCCGGACAAATCCTGCAAACAGGCCAGCCTGCCCAGGATGCCCCGGAAGGACATATGGAAATAAAAGCAGTACAATTACATCCACCTGGTTTTTTACAACGATTAGAAGGAGTATGGACACAGGGTAACTATAAAGTTACCCTGCGCGCCATCAATATCAGCGATGAACATCAACAATAAAACATCCATTGTATGGCCGATAAACACTTTGTAGTACAGGGAGCCACCTGTAAATGCGATTTTGCCGCCAATACTGATAAGCTAGTCATCAGCGGTAACAACCGTGATTATATCAATGATGGAGACGGCAGCGAAAAACCTATCGCTAGCACAAAAGATACCGGGACACCCCTGGAAGCAAAAACATTTGGCAGCTGCAGCAAAAATAACAACAATGCTTGCGTACCGTCTATCACCGCCTGGCAACAGCCATATGAAAAGGTAACCCTTACCAATGGAGGAAAGGTACTCACAGAAGATAGTAAAGCAGTATGTGCTACCGCAGGTACTCCCTGCATCTCTATTGTTTTCCATGGGCAAACCGCCGCGGTAAACAGCGCTCATTTCGATAAAGTGGAAGTAGAAACGATGTCGGCACTCAACCCGATGGCGCCCAAGCCAGCAAATCGTAGGGAAATGCCTAAAGTGCATACGATTAAAGCTGTGGTAGAAGGAAGGGTGCCAGCGCTGGAACTGGTGAGTGGCAGCCAGAAAACAGATGCGGTAAAAGTACTGATCGTAAGAGTAGATGAATCGATTAACTTCTCGGTAAAATCTTATTTCAATGAAGCGAAGGCAGATAAAGACAAGGTAAGTTGGAAAATCCTCGAAGGACAAGGCTTTGAAGGCGCCGCCCGGGATTTCAACGAGGCAGGTCCTACCCTGAAAATGAACTTCGACGTAGCCGGCAACTATCGCGTGATGGCCTATGGCAATGAAGGCGATGATACCCGCTGTTCCCTCGACGTGAAGGTAACGGTTAATAAACTGAAAGACCGCCTCAGCGTAGGAGAGGGCATGGGGCGACTGCTAAAGGGCAGTGAACAACGCATTCGTAGGGGAGTGCCCGTTACTGTGAATGCCGACTATGAAATGAAGCCGGCCACTGCAGATGAAAAGAAGCGTGTATCCATGCAGGTGACCGACCAGGCAGGCAATATCGTAGCAGCTACGGAACCCGGCAATGACAAGATTACGTTTACACCCGACAACACTGCTACCACTTATAAAGTAACAGCCACTATGGCGGCGGATACACCCGACGGCGCGCCACAGACAGTAAGCCAGGATATGGTGTCGGAAGCAAATGGCGTAGTAGCCGTTACCAACGACCAACAGGCCGATGTAGTCAGACCCGGCACCACCATGAGCTTTAAAGTAAGCGAAATGGTATACAAAACGCAGGTACAGGACTTTGAAAGCAGCATGGTCAAGTGGCAGCTCAACGGCCGCGATGTGGGCACCGGTTCTGCTATTTCACTGGATGGCCGCATGCACTTTATGCGCCCCGGCAAGTATGTAGTGGAAGCTTACGTGATGAAAGCCGATGCCTGGGATGCCCGCAAAGGCGCACCCGCCGGCAATCATCAGAAAGACGACTGGCGCTTCGAAGTGAAAAACAACGAAGTGGTACAGCTGGAAGTGGAAGGTGGTACCACCGACTGGATAGTAGGTAAACACTACACGCTGGTAGCTAAAACCCTTATGAAATACCAGCGGGAGCTGGATGGCCCGCTGACATGGGTGCCTAACAACAACAGCAGCACAGAAAAGAATGCAGGCGTTTACGCCACCCATGCAGGCAAATTCTATATGACCGCCACGCTCGGCACTTCTACCAAAAGGCTGGAAGTAAATGCAAAATATGCCGCCATCACCCGCTGGTGCTTTGGAGATAAAGAAGGCGTGTATAAATCCTTCGCCGGCTGGAAAGAAACGATGAAAGTCCTGGTCAGCTGCCCCGCGGCAGCAGGAGAAAAAGTCAACCTGCATATCCTGGAAGCCGACAAGTCGAGCTTTAATTATATTAAAGACCTGGGTGAGGCCACTTTTGATACCAACGGCGATATCAAACTCGATGTCAAAACCGATGATCTCAAACCACTGCTGAAGAAATTATATGAATGGAATGAATACGACGTTTGCTTCGGTATCCTGCAAAGACCCGGAGGCATTGAGTTTGCAGATGTGAAAACGGTAGAGGCAAAGGGCAAAAAGTTTTGGTATCCCAAAAAAGAAAGCAACCTGCGTGACAAGGAAACAGGAAAATATGTGTACATCGACGGCACCAAAGAAGTGGTGTCCGTTCACTTCTACGACAGTAAAGATTATCCCGCTTATAAAGTGTATAAATATGGGGAGAAGATAAAGATCCATATCCAGACGCGCAACCTGGGAGGGGAAATGCTTACCCTGCAGCTCTGGGAAAATAAATACAAGGAAGAAGATAAACTGGTATTGGAGCTGACCACTAAGGTAGGCGACCAGGAAATCCTGAATATAGATTTGGACACCGGCAAGTTAAAAACGGGCGTAAAAGCTAAAGATGATAATCTTCGGGCTTTCTATGTCATTATCAAATCCAAGGATGCCGATAAGTTTGAATTCCCGAAGGAAGTAGCAGATAAAAACACCTTCAATCCTAAAACCATTAGTTATTACCAGCATATTAAACTCTCGGATGGTGCGGCTGATTTGCTGAATAAAGTGACCAAAGATGTAGCGCCCACCGTGCTGGGAGAAGCATTGGAGAAAGAAGAATCTTCCGGCGGCTGTCCGCGCTGCAATGAAAAAATAACGCCGGCTACATTGAAGAAAATGTTCCCGGATGCTACGCCGGAAAGCCTGCAAACAACTGCCGACATCTACAACAAATACATGAAGGAACTGGGCATGAACACCTGTTGGAATAAAGCCCATTTCTTTGCACAGATCATGGTGGAAACCGGCAGCACGCTGCACCTGAAAAGCGGGGAAAGCTTTAACTGGTACTGGAAAAGCCTGATTGAAAACTTCGGCGCCTTTCAAACCACAGAAGGCCGGGCCAAAGCGGAACTATGGGGTAGGGCCAATGAAAAGCCTCCTCACCCGGGCGTAACTCCTGAGAATGAAAAGAATATTGCGAACTACGCCTATGGCCCCGACGCCGCTAAAGGAAGGGAGCTGGGAAATACCCAGGCCAACGATGGCTGGAACTTCCGCGGGAAAGGCCCCATCCAGCTAACGGGCCGCACCGCTTACGACTACGCCAACACCTACACGAAGCGGGAGAACGCAGATATCATTGCTGATCCCGACCTGGTGATTAAAGACCTGAAGATAGGAGTGCTGTCGTCTATGGCTTTCTGGAAATGGAAAGGACTGCAGAACGCGGCCAATGGCAATACAGAAGTGACCGAAAAGATCAGCAAGAAAGTAGGTAAAGATGCCGTGACATCCGACGGCAAAAGTAGCCACGCAGAAAAGAAAAAAGCATTTAAGGAAACAACATCGGTCGTGTTTAAAGTGAGTGAATGCTTGTACGGTATCATTCCCGCCGGCGACAACAACAAGTACCGGATTGATGTGGACCTGTTTACCTACCAGCAGATCCGGATCAACAAAGAATCTAAGCAATACCAGTTTGATGTGTACAACAAGAACGCCCTGGTGAAAACATATGTCATCAACGCCAACGAGAAAACCCTGTTGCCTTTCCCTGAAACAGGGCCTAACTGGGGCCGTTTTGGGACCAGGGATGCCGGTGGAGATAACTATGCGGCGCCGAAAGTAGCCGCGGCCTTCTTTGGCTTCTTTTATTCGCTGCCGCTCAATGGATATGCCGGCACGCTCTACTATAACGACATTTCTGCCAATGACGGAAGAAATATCGGGCACCAGGGCCACGTGCACGGCGATGATATGGATATCCGCTATCCCGGCGCAGCGCCTGATGAGCGGTACTGGTATGACGCTAAAGCACATTATCCATCAGAAGAAAAATTTGTAGAAACCCTGGAAAATATTCTTACCATTGCCTTAAAATGGGGCTTTAATACCAACTATGCGTATAAAGCAGGTATTAAACATACCAAAGGAGTGGCGATGAGCGTTCATCAGGATCACTTTCATATCGGATTAAGATAAACAACAAACAATGTATAAACACACCTTCACCGGAATCGTTGCGATGGTATTGGCTTGCGTGGGCTGTCATCCACAGGAAAGTAATACGAAACAGGCAGCGCAAACCGATAGTGTTAAACCAATTGAAAACGTATATACCATGAATGCTGCTTTACTGAAAAAGCACAAGGAATTGCAGATGAGGCTGGAAGCATCAGAAGATGGATCTTATCCTATTTATAAATATACCGAAACCGATGTAAACGTGGCACTGCCAGCCATCGCAGAAGGGTTGAAAGCGCAGCATTTTGTGCAGTTGTCCGACGACGCTTTTAAAGCAAAGATCCGCAGTATATTCGGCGATGTTTTTGAACCCGGTAGTTGCGACACCAAAAAACATGAACAGTTTATCACTTTGTTTGACGGGAAGAAAAAAGAAGACGAAGAATATTGGTATACGGTTGATAATATTTTTGTTTCCACGGGATATCATTTTATTACCCATGTACCGCTGGTGGGCGACTTCGTAGAATTTACCGACAGTGCCCACTATAAGATACAGTTGCTGCCCACGATGGTATCCAGGAATAAATACCTGCTCAACGACAGCAAGGCCGACCTGGCCATCCTGCTGGCCAACGACTCCGTATTCCTGAAAAGGTTGGTAAAACAGTACGGCTATACGAAAGAACCCCGTATCAACGACCTGGTCATGAACGATTATGCCCGTATGGATGATAACCATATTGGTACCGTGGGTGAATCCATTTTTGTGAAGGATTGCAGGGGGAAAATGTCTATCCGGGAAGACCTGCTCACCTGGATAAAAGACCATACCACCGCGGAAGATCACCGTTTACTGGATGGCCTGAACTGGTATGCTTCGGCATTGTACGACAACAGCGGCAGTACCGAATTTACCGGGCAAAAGCCTTTTGAGCTGTGGTCGCTGGAAGAAAAGAGAAAGATTGTGGCCTATGTAGCTAATATTTACGTGCCGCTGTTTCATGCGCTGGTACCTAAGAACCCCGCTACGTGGCCGGCTGGCACTATCCTGGAAAACCTGTTCCTGGAAGATAAAGGGCTGCGTGACTATTTAATTCAGCAACAGTATTTCGGATTACCGGAATTAAGAAAAGAAATAGAACCCAGTATTGTGAAGTAATCAAGCATATTAACAGGCAATAAGAAAAGGGTTGCATTCCATCCGGAATGCAACCCTTTTCTTATTGATAATATTATTTTTTTACCGACACCCGCCAGATGGTATTGGCAGCATCATCAGCTACCAGCAGGGAACCATCTTTCATCATGGCCATACCTACGGGGCGGCCATGTACTTCACTTTTAGGCTCGTTGGCGATAAAGCCGGTCAGGAAATCTTCCGCTTTACCGGCAGGCTTGCCGTTTTGGAAAGGAATGTAAATGATTTTGTAGCCCGACAGGTAAGTACGGTTCCAGGAGCCGTGCTGGCTGATGAAAGCGCCATTTCTGTATTTTTCCGGGAAGGCAGTTCCCTTATAGAAAAGTAGGCCCAGTGAGGCAGAGTGGGCCATCAGCGCTACATCCGGCGTAATAGATTTTTTTACCAGCTCAGGTTCCTTGCCTTTGAAAGAGGGATCTTCATGCTGACCAAAATACGCGTAAGGCCAGCCATAAAAGCCGCCTTCCTGCACACTGGTAAAATAGTCGGGCACGAGGTCGTCGCCCAACTGATCCCGTTCATTGACTACCGTCCACAAAGTATGGGTGCCCGGCGCCCAGTCCATACCCACAGGGTTGCGGAGCCCGTTGGCATATATCTTCAGGTCGGAGCCATCAGGATTCATGATCAATATATTGGCCCTGTTTTTTTCCACTTCCATTCCCTGTTCGGCATCGTTGGTACCAGACCCTACAGACACCAGCAACTTGCTGCCATCTTCATTGGGAATGATGTTCCGCGTCCAGTGATTATTATAGCCGCCAGCAGGCAAGGTCACTATTTTCTTGCCATCAGCCTCCATGGTGGTCATCCCGGTTTGATAAGGATACTGTACAATACCATCGGTGTTGGCTACATAAAAGATATTATTCAATATCAGCATACCCATGGGCTGGTTCAGCTTTTTCAGGAAGGTATACCGTTCCTCCGGAAGCCCATCATGGTTAGTATCCCGGAACATGGTAATCCTGTTGGCCGTAATGTTGTTATTTTCTGAGTTCGCTTTACCGCTCCATTTGTTGATCACCTCTTGGGTAAACCGCTTGATCGCATGCGCTTCTGATACAAACACATCGCCATTGGGCGCTACGTATATCCATCGGGGGTTTTGCAGGCCGTCTGCAAATTTGGTCACCTCAAAGCCAGGAGGAGCAATAGGTTTGCTGCCGTCTTTCCAGCCAATTACATCGCTGAAGTTGGTGACAGACTTGGTAGCTCCCGGGAGAGGCAGCGAATCCGGCGGTGTGTTGTTGGCCGCAGCCAGGGAGTCTTGGGCTGCATGCGCCGGGGGGCGTGAACCATGACAACTGCATAATGACAATAATAAGGCAGTCACAGCTGCAGACAAGTATTTTTTTTCCATCGCTATAGGGGTTGAAGGGCAAAAGTTACATCTTTTTACATTAACGGGTTGATTTTTTCATATTAATTACAACTAAAAACGGGTATCTCCATCAGCAGAGATACCCGTTTCCTTTTGCCTTACATCTTCACTAGTTTATATCGTTGCGATTGGTTCACCATAATAAAGTAGATGCCGGGCCTCCAGTTTCTCACATCCAGGCGGTTGCTCATCGTATTTTGTTGCAGGTGGATCAATGCGCCGCTACTATTGTAAACAGCCACGCTGAATACCGTTTCTATGATATCCTGCAGCAGTACATGATTTGTAGCAGGGTTAGGAAATAGCCAACCCTGTTTAGGAGGCATAGGGGGAAGGGTAGGCGTAGTAGCAATAGATTTATAGCCACAGAGTGAATCCGGTATTGCGGCAGCTACTACACGGCTGAACAGGATACTTTGTCCCAGTGAATTAAAATGCACGTCATCGCCGCTGTTGTACAACGGGGTAATGAATCCCCTGTTGGTGGCCATACCTGTATAGAAATCGATCGCATAGGCGCCAAAGTACTTGATAATGGTATCTTTCATTTGTCGCAGGCGGGTAGCGGCGTCATACCCCAAATTACCCCTGGGCTGCGTAGTGCTTGCCCACAGGGGGATATGAGCCTGCTCGGCGGCCTGCTTCAACGCGAGGAAGTTGGCCCGCTGTTTATCCAGCGGAAAACCTTTTGCCTCATCGTTGGTGGGCATATTAACGATGATGGCATCAGGATGCAGCGATATGGCTTTGGTAATGTTATGCGCGGTATCTACGCTGATGATGATGCCCAGCGTAGTATAAGGCGGTGTACCGTTGGGCATGATCTGCTGGGTGGTATACCCGCCAATAGCGAGGTTGATCACCGTATCATCGACGTTATGACTGGCTTTGAGATAGCGGGCATAACGGAATGGCCAGGCGCTGTCACGGCTGGGCAGTCCATTGCCCCAGGCAGTGGAAGAACCCAGTACGACGATTTTCAACGGGCTACTGCAATTTTGTGCATAGCTGATGCAGGTACCAAGACAAAAGACTGCCAGGAGTAAACACTTTTTCATGGTAGTGGTATTGATAAAAATGCTGGTAGTAGTACTGCAGAGGGTATCTGGAACAGGAAGGTGGATTAGCCACTGCCTCAAAGTAATAGCATAGCACTGCACTCATATTGCAGTAGACCTGTTTTCGGTTCATTTACTGCTAACTTTCTCTCTCTCAATAAAAGCCGGAAAAAAAAGAACCAAATATTTATCTTTATAACTTCTTCAATAATTATGAACATGAACAGAAAACGTATTATCGCAGGTCTGATATGTTGTATGGGCCTGGGACTGGCATATCCATCCGGTGTGATGGCGCAGGTGTCAGCTATTAAAACGGAAACCGTGACAGGTGGTTCCCTGATTGGCCGCTGGGATATCAAAGTGAATGAAAATGGGACAGACAAACCATCCTGGCTGGAAGTAGAACTCTCCGGCTTCAGAACCCTGGTAGGCCGCTTTGTGAGCACAGGTGGTAGCGCCCGGCCTATTTCAAAGGTCAACTTCGATAACGGTAAATTCAGCTTTGCTATCCCTCCACAATGGGAACGCGAAGATCGCGATCTGACACTTGAAGGAACCGTAACTGCTGACGGTATCAGCGGTACTATTCATACCAGCGACGGGCAGTCTTATCCCTTTACAGGCGTAAAAGCACCCGACCTGAAAAGAACCACACCTCCCGTATGGGGCAAACCCATTAAATTATTTAATGGGAAAGACCTGACCGGCTGGAAAGCACTGGGCGAAAACCAATGGATCGTTAAAAACGGTGTGTTGAGTAGCCCTCACTCCGGCGCTAACCTGATTTCCGAAAAGACTTTCACCGACTTCAAATTACACCTTGAATTCCGCTATCAGAAAGGAAGTAACAGTGGTGTATACCTGAGAGGCCGCTATGAAACACAGATCATCGACAATCCTAAAACCGACCATCCAAACAGTCACCTGTTCGGAGGCGTATATGGATTCCTGGTGCCCAGTGAAAATGCGGCGATCGGACCTGATCAGTGGCAAACATATGATATCACCCTCGTTGGCCGCATGGTAACGATCGTTGCTAACGGCAAAACTATCATCAGCAACCAGGAAATTCCCGGTATCACCGGCGGTGCGCTGGATAGCAATGAAGCGGAACCGGGACCGATCTATTTCCAGGGCGACCATGGCCCTATTGAATTCAGGAACATCGTCATTACCCCGGCGAAATAATATTTTCCACGAGATAGCAAAGGAGCAAAGCGCAGGTATCTCCGCGTCTTTGCTCCTTTGTTGTTGGTATTAATACCTATTTTTGCAGGATAAGAATCAACAGCAATAATGGGAACCAGTATCAACAAACGCAGCAACATTAAGGAGAGCAATATCGGAATAGCTACTATACTCGCTTTCGCCATGATACCCATGTCGGGTTTTGCCACCGACATTTACCTACCCTCCCTGCCAGGCATGACCAGCGCCCTGGGCATCACCAACAGCCAGGCACAATTGACCCTCAGTCTTTTTCTGATCAGCTATGGCGTGTCTCAGTTGTTCGTAGGCGGTCTGCTCGACAGCTACGGCCGGTATCGGATATCGATGGTATCGATGTTTATCTGTTGCATATCCTGCGTAATTGTAGCCAATACACACAGCATTTATGTAATCTATGCCATGCGCATCGTGCATGGTATCACCATGGCGGCTATGGTAGTAAGTAAGCGGGCGTTTTTTGTTGATTTATATTCAGGAGAGAAATTAAAACATTATCTCAGCTATTTTACGATCATATGGTCTACAGGGCCTATCATTGCACCTTTCATCGGAGGCTACCTGGAGGTGACTTTTGGATGGGAATCCAATTTTTATTTCCTGGGTGGATTTGCTGGTTTGCTGTTTATCCTGGAGCTGATCTTTGGCGGCGAAACCATTAAACACACTACCCCTTTCCATCCCCGCGCTATTTTTTCTATTTACTATACTATGGCGCGCACCAGCAGTTTTACCTTAGGTATCGGTATGCTCGGACTGGCCTATTCCATGGTAATGGTATATAACATGTCGGGCCCTTTTATCATTGAACACTACTTTAACTTATCGCCGGTAATCACCGGTTACTGCTCGCTGTTCCTCGGTCTTGCGTGGATGGCAGGAGGCTTCCTGGGTAAGGGTTTGATCAATAAACCCTTTGTGAAGAAGATGAATATCAACGTAGCATTGCAGTTCCTCGCCGCATCGCTGCTGCTGCTCACATTCATACTTTTCGGCGGCTTATGGACTATCCTGGTATTCGCTTTCCTCGTGCATGTGGGCGCCGGATTTACCTACAATAACTACTTCACCTATTGTTTGCAGAAATTCCCCCGGAATGCAGGAATTGCAGGCGGCTTAACAGGAGGAGTATGTTATGTGATCGTATCCATTCTAAGTTATAGTCTCATTTATTTACTGCCCGCAAAAGATGGACATAATTTATCCTACAGCTACCTGTTGTTAATCATCATCAGCGGTATGGTGATGTATCGGGTAAGGATGTTGGATAAGCAGGAACGGAGTGTGTGACTGCATCATCGCAGCAACAAACAATGACCATCCTGCTGTTAACTGATACCGTTAACAAACGATAACAGTAGATAACAGTCTACCCGTTACTCTGGCATAGTTTTATCATACTTTATAGTGAGCAAGAACATTAAACCGTCTGCAGGCGCTTAATAGCTACTTATTTCCAGTGTTTATCAAATCTTGTAATCATGAAAACGTTAAAGTATTTTATACTCGCCATCCTTCTCGTATCTGGTTTGAGCAGTTGTTTGGTAGTGCGCGACAGGCCCGGATATTATTACCCTCATCGCCATTATCATCACTATTACCACGGATATTACAGATAGCAGCATCATACGTAAGGAATCAACGATCCGATAGAAGCCTTCCGCCATATTTGGCCGGGGGCTTTTTTATTGGGTATGCATAAAAAAGCCTGTATCGCAACGATACAGGCGATATCTTTTTTGCAAGGTGCAGCTAATCTTTTTTGATGTACGTCTTATTTCCATTCTTATTGATATAGTATTGTCCACCGCGGCGTCCCTGGTAAATGGTTCTGCCTTTAGCGTCGGTACCGATGGCCGGGTCGGAGCTATTAGCAGGGGCGGAAGGCGTAACAACCGGTTTTTTAGCGGCAGTTACTGCAGGTGCAGGGGGAGTAGGCCGGGAAGGAGCAGTAGCAGCAGGAGCAGGGGGAGCAGGCGTAGCTGGTACAGTTGGTGCTGTAACTACTTCCTTGTTCTTTTTGGCCCTCGTTCTTTTAGGCGTTTCCAGGGTGGTAGTGGTAGCTGGTACCGCAGGCGTAGCTGGGGTAGCTGCAGTGGTTACTTCCTTCGTCTTTTTTGTTCTTGTTTTCCTGGCGGTTTCGGTAGCAGTAGTGCCGGCAGCGTCGGTAGCTGCTACTGCTTTTTCTGCTTTAGCCCTGCTTTTTTTAACCTTGGTAGTGGCCTGGTCCTGGGTGGCTGTTACCTGGTCGTCCGCTTGTTTCTTTTTCTTCTTGGCAGCCTTGGTGGCTTTTTCGGTGGTTTGCTGTGCGGTAGTAGTGCTTTGCGCATAGCTGTTTATTGTGCCTATTGAAAGGGCACCTGCCAGCATCAGCATGACGAGTCTTTTCATAGCAAGTAGATTAATTGGGTGTTACTGGAAATCAAAAGGAATCTTGACAAATTGAAAGGGTTACGATAGGTAACCGGACAGACGTATCGCTGCAATTTAGGCTATTTTTTAATACAGCTATATGGTTTAAATGGTAGAGGTAGCTATATGTACAAGTTTTCAAGCCAATAACTGTTTCGGCAAATCAGTGCATTATCGATATTTTACAAATCTCTAAAACCCAAATGGAATGAAAAAAATGTTACTGTTAGCAGGACTGTTTGTTGGCCTGAAAAGTACCTATGCACAGGTGGTTCACCTGAACATGGGGATCACCACTTCCAACCTCCGGGTGGAGGCTTTTAAAGTTAAAAATAACCCCCTGGTAACCCCTACGATCATGGCAGGCATTGAGTACCTGCATAAAAAATGGTTTTATTTGTCCAGTGAAGTGGGCTATGTTGCATTGGGAGAGCGCCATACACTGCTCATTGGCAGACCAGGAGGGGACATGTCCTGGTATAACTTTGCGCAGGTGAACACCACTTTCCGTGCACGGCATCTATCTCCTTCCGCACATACTGAGTTCTTCGCCGGCGCAGGACCTTACTTAAATATCCTGCTGAATAATAATGAAAAGGATCATCCCCTTTTTGAAGCCTATGATACCAAAACATGTAATACCGGTATCAAAACGGAAGCAGGTATTGTGCGTAACATTAACCGGTTTAGAGTGGGACTCACAGGCAACTATCTGCTAAGACTTTCTCCCCTCGCTACCAGCCGTTACACGAAGATAAATTACAATGCCTGGGGAATCACGCTGGGGCTGGGCTATAAACTCCGTTAACCGCGGGCCAGTAACTTAATATCTTTTACTTCCAATATAGGCCTGGGATATCCTTTGAGTGCCGCCAGGATCATCGCCAGGCCTACTTCCCGCATAGTGCTTACCTGGTTGGGAAATAACCAGCGCAATAACGGATAGAGGTGCCCAATCATCCGGTAATAACGTTTTATATTTTTTTGTCCCGGCGTCGGCTGCATAAAGCCGGGCCGTATATAATATATTTCTTTGAACGAAAGTTTTGCCAGCGCGTTTTCAGTTTTCCCTTTCACCCGCGCCCACATAATGCGCCCCTGTTCAGAACTGTCGGTATGACTGCCTGATACATATTCAAAGATCATATTCGGCTGAATGGCCGCCAAACGGCGTGCAAAATGAAGTGTTACGTCATAGGTAATAAAGGTATAGGCTACCTCGTTCATACCATTGGAGCTGATACCGGCACAGTAAAAACAGGCGTCATAGCCGGTTATTTGGGTTACATGATCTTCCAGCTGCATAAAATCAGGAATCAGGCATTCCTGTAATTTTGGATGTTGTAAGCCATAGGTTTTGCGACTCACCAGCAGTATTTGTGTAATGTCCGGATGGGACAAACATTCCAACAGCACTCCTTCTCCAACCATGCCGGTAGCACCGGTAATGATCACTTTCATAATGATGATATATTTAAGGAATACGGGTTATTATTGCTGCGCTTGATGTAAGATTAATGAATATATTTGATATGGAAACATGCTTTATTGTTATTGAAAAAATTTCATGCTCATGAAAAGGACCGAATGGTTTAAAAGAAGTTTTCCCATCATCGACGATAACGGGGTGTTACCCGACATCATAGAGCGGCTGAGAGGCACGCCAATCAGACTGGAAGCGATGTTAAGCCCACTGGATAATACTATGTTGACAGCCAAAGCGGAGGGGAAATGGAGTATGAAAGAACAGGCCGGCCACCTGGCAGATATGGAACCACTCTGGCTGGGCCGCCTCGATGACCTGGCCCATGGAATCCCTGAACTCCGCGAAGCAGATCTCACCAATCAAAGAACACATACCGCTAACCATAATGCGACTAACCTGTCCGAACTATTGCAGCTGTTTAAAGTGCAACGGCAACAACTCGTGAATCGCCTGCTCACACTGCAAGACACTCAGCTACTGCACGTGGCCTTGCATCCCCGTTTGAAAACGCCTATGCGGATCATCGACCTGGCCTACTTTGTAGCAGAACACGATGATCACCACCTGACCAGTATCCGGGAAATCATGAAATAGCAATATTATCTTTTATAATAAAAAACAGCCCGGGAGAAAAATCTTCCGGGCTGCTTTATTTCTTATTGGCGGTATCAATTCAGTTGTTCTAATATCTCCCGCAGCTTTTGATAGTCCGCAGCGCTAAGCGGTTGCAGGGGACTACGAAGATAGCCGCTTTCTATCCCCTGTATTTTTAGTCCTGCCTGTATCGCTACCGGCAACCCTTTGGCAACGATGAACTGCAACAGTTCCAGCTGCTGATAAAAAACATCCCTGGCAGTGGTCATGTCCTGCCGGGAGAAGGCCTCAAATAACCGGTTGTTCAACCCCGGGATGAGATTATACGCCGCTGTACACCAGCCACGGGCGCCGGCAGTAAACGCTGCCAGTGCCAGCGGGTTGGAACCATTGTAAAATGCCACAGCTTCACCCAGTTCTTTACGCAGGGTAAACATGCGCTGTATATCTCCCGTACTTTCCTTCACCATGGTGATGTTGGGGATCTGGAGCAAACGTTTCAGCAATGCGGGCGACATATCAATACCTCCGGTAGCGGGGTTGTTGTAAGCCATGATGGGCAATGAAATGCTGCCGGCTATCTTTTCATAGTGCCGGAAAATTTCGTCTTCCGTCAGTTTCCAGTAACTCATAGGCAGTATCATCACGGCGTCAGCGCCCGCCTTCTCTGCAAACAGAGCATGACGGATAGCGCCCGCAGTAGTGAGATGCGAAACTCCCACAAGTACGGGTATACGTTTGGCAACCTGTTGAATAGCGGCAGTAGTAACGGCTTCCTTTTCTTCTTCTGTAAGATAGGGCAGTACACCGGTGCTGCCCAATGGAGCAATTCCGTGAGCGCCTGATTGTACCAGGCGCTCGGTGAGGGATTTAAATAAGGGAATATCTACTTTTTCCTGCGCATCAAACGGCGTTATAGGATAAGCAATGATACCTTTGAATAAATTGGTTTGTACCATGTATTTAATTTTTTTTGTGAGAGATTAGAGATCCCGGCCTTCTTCTTCTCTTAAGGCTACACCCAGGTTTTGCAGTTGCGGGGCATTTTCACAGGCAATGTAGCGGGCGGGCTCACTGTCGCTGAGGTTCTGATGCCGGTGCCAGGCCCAGCTGGGGATATATACTGCATCCCCCGCCTGCCATTCTACTTTTTCATCTTCTACTTCCGTATACCCTTTTCCTTCCAGTACATACAATACCGTTTCATAAGTATGCCGGTGCCGGTTAGTGATCTGGCCTGGTAAGAGCCCGCCGATGGTCATGCTTACATTTTTCGTCGGCAGGTCTACAAAGAATACCGGGTGTTTACGTTCAGTAGAAAATGAGTCGTGTGCCCCCGCCTGTTCTACATTTTTGTGAATCAGCTTTCCTGGTTTTACATAAGCAGGACGAGCATAGGTACGGTGAAAATCCCTGGAGGTAAAGGTGGCTGTTTGCTTTTCCATGTGTCAGTGTTTTTTATTTGTAATAAAATGTGATAGCTTCTGCTGTTTGCTGACACAAAATTTGTCTTTTTCTGGATCATCAAGATCGTCCAGTTTTTACTTAAATAGATGGTCCAGGTAGAATGCGTCCTGTATACGCTTAACGGGACGGTTACGGGAAATGCCCAGCTTACATGGCTTGCGGGTCGATATGATTTTCTTTTTTATCAATATTTTTTTCTCTTATCTGCATTTTTAGGGAGATGGATGCCTCCTTTATCTTTATATTTCGGGTATCAACCAGACGTTATGACCGCCACGTGTTTCAATAAATAATATTAGCTGTATGTCAAGGGGAGTGCATTTGTTCAGTGACGAGGAACTGTTATGCCTGATGGCCGACGATGATGAAGCAGCATTTACTGCTTTGTATCATCGCTATTGGGAAACGTTGCTGGGCATGGCATATCAGCGCCTGAAAGATTTACCGGCAGCGGAAGACATCGTGCACGATGTCTTTGCAGGCATCTGGCGTAACCGGAAAACCCTTGCCGCGCAACATTTGAAAGCCTACCTGGCGGCAGCGGTGAAATACATGACCATCGCACACTTCAGGAAAAAAGAATACGGCCATCAATACGGGGCCTCCCTGCAACAAACCTCCCTGCCAGGCAACGATATGGAAAACAGCGTGCATTACCGCCACATTCTGCAAATGGTCAATGAAGAAGTAAACAATCTCCCTGAAAAATGCCGCGTGGTATTCCGCTATAGCCGCCACGATGGTATGAGCTCCCGGCAGATCGCCGAACAGATGGGCATCAGCACTAAAACGGTCGATAACCAACTCCATAAAGCCATTACCCACCTTCGTCATAAGATGAAACATATCCTCCATACTTTTTTCTCTACTTTTTTTTAAAACGCGTAGGTATTTTTTTGCGCCCGGCTCACTTACTTAGTATAACGGGCATTTATGGACGATTTACACAAGGCCATCAACAACTATCTGGCGGGAAAAGCAACCCCGGAGGAGCAACAGCTGGTCAACAACTGGTACTATGCCACCCCGGACGATAGCGTTGAAATTCCGGCCGACGATGCGGCGCTGCGGGAACAGATCCGCGACCGGATCCACCATCGCCTGCAACAAACCTTACAGCAAAACAGGCACCCCCGGGGGCGTACCGCATTCTTTACCCCCTGGAAAGTAGCGGCCGCCATCGCCTTACTCATTGGCTGCGTCATGGGTGGATGGCAATTGTTCCGTACCCGTGCGCCACATCCGGCGCCATTGGCCTCCGCTGCCACCCGACCCGGTACTATCTTACCAGGTGGCAACAAGGCTGTATTACTGCTGGCTAACGGCGATAGCATCCTGCTCGACAATGCCGGCAATGGTATGCTAAGTCAACAGGGAAATACCCGCGTCATTAAACGCAATAACGGGGCATTGACCTACCAGGCTGCCGGTGAGACCGCCAGTACTGCCGTTGCCTACAATACCCTCCGTACGCCCCGCGGCGGGCAATACCAGGTAACGTTGCCCGATGGCACCCGGGTATGGCTCAACGCCGCTTCTTCCCTGCGCTTTCCAACCACCTTTACCGGTGGCAGTCGCGAGGTAGTATTGAATGGAGAAGCCTATTTTGAGGTCACTACCATTCACAATAAAAACGGCACCAAAATTCCTTTTATCGTAAAAGTGCATCACAGTAAAGCTGATATGGACGTCAAAGTACTGGGCACCAAATTCAACGTGCTGGCATACGACGACGAACCGGCCGTAAGCACGGCATTACTGGAAGGCGCCGTATTGGCCAGCACACATACCGACAGCGTATTGATCAAACCCGGGCAGCGGGCCAATCTCGCGGTAGATCACCCGGTGTTTAAACTGGGCGCCGCCGACTTCAGGGAAATACTGGCCTGGAAAAATGGAGAATTCCATTTCCGCGAAGCCGGTATCAAAGAGATTATGCGCCAGCTATGCCGGTGGTACGATGTGGAAGTAGTATACCGCAGCGATGCCAACAATGTAAAACTCTCCGGCATTATCCCTAAAACAGAAGATATCAACCAACTGCTGGATGCCTTGCAAGCCACCGGCAAAGTACATTTCGAAGTAAAAGAGAGGAAAATTATTGTACAACCATTATAGTGATCACATCATTGTCATCTGAATAATTGCCACATATGAAAACATAGCCACTTACACACGTACAACCAAATAAAAACCGGAAGCGCTTGCAACACTTCCGGCGGATATCTGGATCTACGATTTCACAGCCACTTGAACTGACATATTGAAATTTCATGAATCCAAACTGTACAAAAATATGGAACAACACTCCATTATCAAAATTCCCTTGTCCGGCCTGCCGCGACGCAGACAAATAATCCTGGTTATGAAATTGACTGCTGGTCTTCTTTTATTAACCTTACTACAGGTAAGTGCGAAAACGTTCTCGCAAACGGTGACCCTGAAAGGCCACCGGCTGCCGCTAGAACAGGTATTCGATCGCATTAAAGATCAAACAGGCTACGCATTTGTATACGATGCTAACCTGATCAAAAAAGCCAGTCCACTGGAAATAGATATTAAAAATATGCCGCTGGCCACCGCGCTTACGCTCATCGGCAAAGGGCAACCCTTTACCTGCGAAATCAGGCACAAGATCATCGTAGTAAAGGAAAATCCGGCTATTGTCACTGCATCATCCGCCACCACACCGGTGCTGTTGCAAAGCATCAGCGGAAAAGTGCTCGATGAAAAAGGCAACGCCGTGGAAAATGCTACGGTAACACTCCTGCCCGGTGCCAAAGGCGCTCTCACCGATGCCAAGGGCGCTTTTACCATACACGGCATAATGCCGGGAAACTATACCCTGCGCGTCACTTTCATCGGCTTTGCTCCCCATGAACAAAAAATTACGGTAAATAAAGACCTGACGGGGTTGCAAGTAACGCTAAAAACATCTTCCAGCTCCCTCAACGATATCGTGATCGTAGGTTATGGCGCTACTAAAAAATCGGACCTCACCGGCTCGGTAGGTTCTGTCACAGCCGATCAGATCACCCAGGTAAACGCAGTATCCAACGTATCCCAGGCGCTACAGGGGCAGGTGGCCGGCGTACAGGTCAACCAGGCCTCCGGGCAGCCGGGCGAATTTATGCGCATTAAAATCAGGGGTACTACCTCTATCGGCGCCAGCAGTAGTCCCCTCTATGTAGTGGATGGACTGCCACTCGACGATTTATCAGCACAGCTAAACCCCGACGATATCGAACGGATGGAGGTACTGAAAGATGCTTCCGCTACTGCCATATACGGCTCCCGTGGCGCTAACGGCGTAGTGATGATCACCACGAAAAGAGGTAAAACCGGTAAAGCCAGGGTAAGCTATAGCGGCTACTATGGCATCCAACAACTGCGCAAAAAGATCAACCTGGTCAACGCCAGGGAATTTGCTGCCCTGCAGAACGAAGTCGCAAAAAATGACGGTACCCCTTTACCATGGACGGCTGCCCAGATCGACTCCCTGAGCGGCAAAGGCAACGACTGGCAGGACCTGGTATACCGCAAAGCGCCGGTACAGGATCATAATATTTCCATCTCCGGTGGAAACGAAAATACCCGCTATTTTACGTCCTTCGGCTACTTCAATCAACAAGGGATTATTGATAACTCTTCTTTCAAAAGGTTTTCCTTCCGCACCAACCTGGATCAAAAATTATCAGACCGTTTTAACATTACTTCCAACCTGTCGCTACAGCAGTCGCGCTACGCCCAGGCCCAATACCAGGGCGCAGAAGGCGGTGGTGGCGTTCCGTGGACCACCATGGTGATACCACCTACTCAGCCTGTATATAATCCCGATGGCTCTTATACCCGGTTTACCGGCGTTCCCTGGGGAGAATCCAATCCTGTAGGCATCTCCAGAGAATTATACCAGCCTTCCAGTTCCATGCGCATTATTGGTAATGTAGCATTGAATTACAATATTGCTCCCGGCCTGGTACTGAAGCTCTCCGGTGGTATCGATAAAAATGATACGAAAGAGGACTACTATGCCCCGGGCACAATTACCATTGGTCGTGGTACGGATAAAGATGGTAACCCCATTTCCGGCGTGGCACGAAAGAACTACTACGGCACTTTCACTTTCATCAATGAAAATACGCTCAGCTACAACAGAACTTTTGGTAGCCATACCATCGATGCGGTAGGGGGTATCACTTACCAGCAAACCTCGTCTGATGGGTTGTATAGTAACGATGCTACTGGTTTTATTACGGATCTCTATAAAAACAATAACCTGGGAGCAGCAGTAGTACCTGCACAGCCTTCCAGCAACTACAACGACTATAAACTGGTATCTTACCTGGGCAGGATCAATTATAACTTTAAAGGGAAATACTACGCTACTTTTACCGGCAGATATGATGGTTCTTCCAAGTTTGGGCGCGATAATAAATTCGCGTTTTTCCCGTCAGCCGCCCTGAGCTGGAATGTATCGCAGGAAGACTTCCTGAAAAACAGCCAACAGGTTACCAACCTGAAGCTTCGCCTCAGCTACGGCGCGGCGGGCAACCAGGCCATCAATCCTTACCAGACGCTGGCTACCGTAAGCAATACGCCGGTAGTATTCAACAACACCCAATATAACGGATTCTATCCCTCGTCACTCGATAATGCCGGCCTGAAATGGGAAACTACCCGGCAACTCGACGCCGGGTTTGACCTGGGCCTGGTCAAAGACCGGGTACAGGTAACGGCAGACTACTACCATAAACGCACCAGCGACCTGCTGCTGCAAGTAAACCTGCCTTCTTCCAGCGGTTATAATTCCGTAATTCAAAACGTGGGGGTGGTACAAAACCAGGGCTTCGAATTCCAGGTAAATTCCATTAATCTGGATGGTGCGCTCACCTGGAAATCAGGTTTGAATATCACAAGCAACCGCACTAAGGTGCTGGATCTGGGCAAGGACGCACAGGGTAATAAAATTACCTATAAAGAAATTGGCCCCGGTGGCAACTGGTTCCCTACCATCGTTGGCCAGTCCATGATGCAGTTGTATGGCTATACCGTTACCGGCGTGTATCAGACCGACCAGGAAGCGATCGATAACGGCGAACCTTCCAAACATGCCGGCGATTATAAGTTTAAAAACTGGGATGGAAAAGGTACAGTGAACGACCAGGACGATCGTACCGTGATCTCTCACCTGGAGCCTAAGTTCACGTTCGGATTCAACAATAATTTCTCCTACAAAAATTTTGATCTGTCTATACTCTTCGTGGGTTCTTATGGTAACGATATCGTGAACGAATTCCGTAAATACAACATTACCATGAACGGGAAATGGGCGCCTACACAGGAAGCCTTTGATAACCGTTGGAAAGGAGCCGGTACGGGCAACAGCATCGACAAGCCTTCGGCCAACAGTGGCAACTCTATCCGCGACTATGCCAACAGCCTTTGGGTAGAAGATGGATCCTACCTGCGTTTGCGGGATATCACCCTCGGATATACTTTCTCTGCGAAACAATTATCGTTTGCTAAATTATCGTCTATCCGGGTGTATGTAAGTGCACAAAACTGGCTTACCATTACCAACTATTCCGGTTACGATCCTGAAGTATCGTGGGCGATCCCTACCATCAATGGGTGGGACAGGGGCAATTATCCTTCCACCAAATCTATTACGGTAGGTGCAAAAGTTAATTTTTAACATTGAAAATGTAGAGAGATGAAATACTATTTTTTATTGCTCGTCACCATATGCCCGGTGTTCTTCCTGTTGCCGGCCTGTAAAAAAACACTGGAAGAAAATCCACGCTCCTCTATCAGCCCGGATACCTATTTTACCAGCCCTGAAAGTTATGAGTCGGCGGTAATAGGTGTGTACGATGGCTTACCACTGAATGTGACAGCGCTCAATGAAATGTTTTCTGATATCTATGGTACGCCACAGCCGGCAGAACAGGCATTGCCTGTTTATCAAAACCAGCCATCCGCCAATTTCTATTCCTCCGGAACGGCCTGGTCAGTGCCATACGCCATGATTAAGAACGCCAATTTCATCCTGGATAAATTACCGGCCGCACCACTGTCCGATGCAAAGAAAATCCAGCTCACCGCGGAAGCCAGGTGCTTACGCGGCTATGCCTTCTTTTACCTGGTGCAGATGTTTGGCGATGTGCCCATGCCTTTAAAAGCCGCTACCAATTATAAAGACGTGCAGCTGCCCCGTACACCACAGGCCGACGTATATAACCAATTGCTGGGCGACCTTGAATATGCGGAAGCTAATTTGCCGGATGGTGCAGCACAACAGGGGCGATTATATAAACTGGTGGCCACCGCATTGCTGGCCAAAGTGTACCTCACTACCGCCGGTAATCCCATGCACCTCACGGCTAATTATACCAAAGCGCGTGATAAGGCACTGGCGGTCATCTCCTCTGGTAAGTTTACATTGAGAGATGACTATGCCACCGTGTTTCATAACACCGCTTATACCAGCGAATCTATTTGGGAAAAACAATACATTCCCGGCAGAACCAGCAATCCGCTGCATAGCCTGGCATCGCCTGCGCCCGGATACCAACCCATCATTTTACCGGCTACCTGGTTTATCAACAGTTACCCGGCCGGTGATCAGCGCAAGGCCTGGGGCATTAAAATCAACTATCCTTCTCCGGCAGGTGGCACACTGCCCGCTTTTTTTACTAAGTTTGTCGACCTTACTACCATCGATCAGAACATAGGTCCGTCTACAGTATTGGTGCCTTATTCCTTCCCAATATTACGGTTGGCCGAAATGTACCTGATCGCAGCAGAGGCAGAGAATGAAGTCAACGGGCCAGCTATGGCGTATCAGTACGTGAACAAAATCCGCTGGCGCGCCAGGATCAACAAAAGCAGCATTACAGATGTACCAGACCTGAAAGGGCTCACCAAAGACCAGCTCCGCGATGCCATCATCATGGAACGTAAATGGGAATTGTCGAATGAAGGAGATGCATGGTTCGATTTGAAACGTACCAATACCTTCCAGCATATTCAAACGGTAAGGGGCTCCTCGTTAAGTGTGCCCATCGGTCCCTATAACCAAACATGGCTGATCCCTGCACAGGAAATCACCAACAATAATATTCAGCAAAATCCACAGTATCACTAGTCAATTTTTATCGCAGGAACATATGAAACGATTACTCTTCTTTTGTTGTATGCTGTTCTCCGCCCACCTGGGGAAAGCACAAACTGTCTGGCACGTAGCTATCAATGGTAATGACAGCCATAGCGGCACTGCGGCCCAACCTTTGAAAACACCGGGTAAAGCGGTGGAATTAGCCATCAAACGAAAGAACGAGCAGGCCGTTATCCTCCTGCATGGGGGCACTTACTACCTGGAAAAGGAAATCAACCTGCAGGCCGCCAACATGGCCTGCAGGAGCCTCGAAATACGCGCGTACGATAACGAGCCGGTGTTTATCAGCGCTGGGCAAAAGTTGTCGCTCACCTGGACACCTTACAAAAACGGGATCTATAAAGCCGTAGTGCCCACAGGTATTACTTTTGAACGCCTGTACATAAACGGGCAACTGCAGGTACTGGCCCGCTATCCTAACTATGATTCCACCGCTAAAGTATTTCATGGCACCGCCGCCGACGCCCTGGAAAAGGCAGCCCAATGGAAACACCCGGAAAACAGCTACGTACATGCGTTACATGCATACGACTGGGGAGGCTTCCACTACCGCGTTACCGGCGTTAAAAATAATCAGCTGGCGCTGGAAGGCGGCTGGCAAAACAACCGCCCCAACGGCCTGCACAAAGAGTTCCGCTTCGTGGAAAATAACCTGGAAGCGCTCGACGCTCCCGGCGAATGGTTTCTTGATCAACAGCAACACTTGTTGTATTACTATCCAACAGCAGCTGTTCAACTGCCTGCCGCCCGCATAGAGGTAGCCCGGCTAAAGAAAAGTATCGTATTAAAAGGCAGCGCCGCTAAACCAGTAAAAAACATAACCCTGCGCGGGCTACAGTTTGTGCATAATGAGCGTACTTTCATGGAAACGAAGGAGCCGCTGCTGCGCAGCGACTGGACCATCTACCGTGGCGCCGCCGTATTGCTTGATGGAACGGAAAACTGCCGCATCATCGACTGCGGCTTCACTAACTTAGGAGGCAACGCCATCATGTTGAGCAATTATAACCGCCATGATACGATCAGCGGTTGCGAAATACAGCACGTGGGCGCCAGCGCTATTGCGTTTGTAGGCGATGCCAAAGCAGTACGGTCTCCTAATTTCCGTTATGAAGACTTTACGCCATATGCACAGCTGGATAAGACACCTGGCCCCGCCAGCAATAACTATCCGCAGGAATGCGTGGCTGATAACAACCTGGTACATCATGTAGGGGAGATAGAAAAACAAGCAACGGGTGTAGAAATAGAAATTTCGTCCCATATTGCAGTCACACATAATAGCATCTATAATACGCCCCGTGCCGGTATTAACATTGGCGACGGCTGTTTCGGCGGTCACCTGCTGGCTTATAATGATGTGTTTAATACCGTACTGGAAACCGGCGACCATGGCGCCTTTAACTCTTGGGGGCGCGACCGCTTCTGGGCTGCCAACCGCGGGTATATGGACAGCCTGGTGGCTGTACACCCGGAACTGATATTCCTGGATGTACAGGAACCGGTAACCATCCGCAATAATCGTTTCCGCTGCGATCATGGTTGGGATATCGACCTGGACGACGGTTCTTCCAACTACCAGATCTATAATAACGTTTGCCTCAATGGGGGCCTTAAACTCCGGGAAGGCTTTGGCCGCATCGTGA
Source organism: Chitinophaga sp. Ak27 (assembly GCF_012726295.1). Classification (GTDB taxonomy): domain Bacteria; phylum Bacteroidota; class Bacteroidia; order Chitinophagales; family Chitinophagaceae; genus Chitinophaga. Next base: position 307,163 of record NZ_JABAOB010000002.1, read on the forward strand.
AAAACAATATTATGATCAACAACTCTTTCCACCCGCATGTATGGTTTAAAAACAGCGGTGATGTGTTTGAACACAATATTGTTACCCGTAAATATTTTCCTATCGAAATCAATTACTGGGGCAAAAGTATCGACTACAACCTCTTCCCCGACGATGCGGCATTGCAGGAGGCCCGTAGCAACAGCACCGATGTGCACAGCGTGGTCGGTGATCCGCAGTTCATTAATCCACAGGAGGGCGACTATACCGTAGCAGCTACTTCGCCGGCGCTGCGGATTGGCTTCAATAACATCCCGATGGATAGCTTTGGTGTAATGCAGCCCCGGTTACGCAACCTGGCTGCGAAACCTGTTATCCCGGTGTTTATGAGCAGCAGTCCCGACGCCGCAGCGGTACCGGTTGATTTCCTGGGCGGGAAGATTAAATCCATTTCCGGCCTGGGAGAACGCTCCGCCTATGGCCTGGCCGATGAGTCGGGAGTCGTCATTGTAGCAGCCAATGCCGGTAGCCTGCTGGCTGCCTCAGGACTGAAAGCGAAAGATGTGATCATCTCTTCCGGCGGGCATCCTGTAAAAACTGCCAAAGACCTGCTGGAATTGGCCCAGGGGGCTTCCTGGAAAAGCAGTATTCCGGTAGTGATTATGCGTAACCAACAGCAGCAGGAAGTTACGCTGAAACTGAAGTAAACGAAACTCAACAGCTACTTGCCGTCAGCCGGACAACCAACGAGGTCGTCCGGCTTTTTTCTTTTGCAGAAATATTTGATAGTCTAGCTGGTTTTGTATTATTTATTAAAAAGTAATCGCTTTTACCAGAAAAATTTTATTTTGTGGCTATGCACGTGACTATGGAGGAGTTACTTTACCGCATACAATTTCACGATGATCAACTCGCTTTCAAAGCGCTGTACCAGCAGCAGGTATTCAGGTTATACCAGTTTGCCTTTGCTTTCGTAAAACAGCGCCAGCCAGCGGAAGAAATAGTGAATGACGTATTTGTAAAGCTTTGGGAAAAGCGACACCAGCTGGATAAGATCGGGCAGATAAGAGTGTACCTGTATGTGGCGGTAAAGAATGCCGCGCTAAACCAGCTTCGCCGGTCTTCCATCTTTACAGAAACAGATCTCGACTCGCTCCATGTACAGCATTTCCGGCTCGAAGCTGACACGGAGCAGTTGCTGCTCACCCACGAGCTACAGCAGGCGATTGCTTCGGCCGTAGAACAATTGCCTCCTAAATGCAAAATGATCTTCAAGCTGGTAAAGCAGGATGAACTATCATACAAAGAGGTGGCAGGCATCCTCGGTATCTCTCCTAAAACGGTAGATGCCCAACTGGCCATTGCCGTAAAAAAGCTCGCCGCCCGCCTCCAATGTTTTGCCCCCGTACATGCCCTCCCGGATGCCGGCGGAAAGAATGACTAAGCCCTTCTCTCTATCTCTCAAAAAAAATATTTTCCCCCCTTTTAGGGAATCGCGGTTTGCCCCGTGTCCTTATACACAGGTCCTATTTGAATGAAATGAAATCTGAAAGAATAGCAGTATTGATGGCAAAAAAGGCCAGCCGGTCTGCCAGCCAGGAAGAGCTGGAAGAACTGGATCAATTGCTGGCAGCGGATCCCGGTGCAGCTTTCACAGCTTCCATCATAGACAGGATGGGTAATAAGGCGGCCGGACAAATAGAATTTGCAGAGCAGGGCTGGGAGAAAATAGCGCCCCGTCTGTCTGCCGCGCCAGTTACTGCCCTGCGCATTAAACGTGGCTGGTGGGCTGCTGCCGCTGCGGCGGTAGTGGGACTAACGGCAACGGGCATAGGGTGGCAGTGGTGGCGTGAGCAGCACCCTGCTATCGCCTCCCGGCAGGAAATTACCGCCCCGCTCGGGCAAACCATGAAAGCGCTGCTACCCGATGGTACCACGGTATGGCTAAATGCGGGGAGCAAGTTGAGCTACGACCAGCGCTTTAATAATAACAACCGTGATATCCATGTCAGTGGGGAAATATTCCTCGATGTAATAAAAGACGATGCCAGGCCCTTTGTAGTGCATACCCGCAAACTGGATGTACATGTACTGGGCACCAGCTTTAATATAAAAGCATACGATGATGATAACCGCTCAGAGGTAGCCGTAGTGGGAGGGAAGGTGCAGGTGGTGATGCACAACAGCCCGGAGAAAAAAGTAATCCTGTTGCCACATGAAAAACTGATTTTATCTACCACCGGAAAAACCGACAGCCTGTCGCTGGTCAATTTCGCCGAAATCAACGGGAAAGATAGCCTGGTGGCCGAAACCGCCTGGCGCGAGCAGAAGCTGGTGTTCAAAAATGAAACCTTCGAATCAGTAGCCCGGAAAATGGAACGGCAGTTTAACGTCACCATCTCCTTCGAAGATGAAAGCCTGAAGAAAGAAATACTCAGCGGGGTATTTGAAAAAGAAGGGATCGTAAAGGCATTGAAACTGTTACAGATGACGACACCTTTCCATTTCCGTATCCAACAGCGACAAGTATATATATCTAGATAACAGCGCACATTTTATCAAACCAAAAACTACCTGTAATGAAAACACGCGTAAACAACTGCAGCACCTGACCAAACCATAAAAAAAGGAAGAGCGGAGCTCTTCCTCAAAAGGCTTATAGGTATCAACAGGGGTAAGCAGGCTTCGAAACTTCACTTACTCCCTTCTTTACAAACCTTTCTAAAACAAATCTATGAAAAAAAGAAGATTTGGCAGGGCATCCTATGCGCTCCGCCAGACACTCAAACTATTCCTCATTATGAAGTTGTGTTTTGTCGTGGTGCTGATATCCTGCCTGCATGCGTCTGCTACTGTGTTTTCACAGGAGAAGTTCACCTTGTCCTTCGTGAAAACGGACGCAGATAAAATTTTTGAGAAAATCCAGCAGGAAAGCGACTACCGGTTCTTTTACAACTACAATACCATCCGGCAGCTGGGCAAAATAAACCTGCAGGTGAAAAATGCCAGGCTCTCCGAAATTATGAGCCGGGTGTTGGATAGCGCCTTCGCATATAAAATCATAGATAATAACCTGGTAGTAATTGCGCCCCGCAACGAAGCCTCTGCAGCAGATAAAATCACCGGGCGCGTGGAAGATGCGAAAGGACATGCCCTGATTGGCGTATCTGTAAAGGTAAAAGGCGCCAGCACCGGCGCAGTAACAGGCGCCGATGGCAACTTCTCCGTCATGGCCCCCGCCGGCGCCACGCTGGTATTTACCTACATGGGCTATGAACCCAAAGAAGCCATCGCTGTTCCCAACCAACCTTTATATATTGTACTGGAAGAATCTACCAGCGGCTTAAATGAAATTGTAGTAGTAGGATATGGTACCCAGAAGAAAAAAGACGTAACGGGCGCCATCAGCTCCGTTAGCAGTGCCGACCTGCGCAATGTGCCGGTACGCAATGCGGGTGAAGCCTTACAAGGCAAAGCCACCGGCGTAACCGTGGTGCAAAGCAGTGGTAGCCCCGGATCGGCTCCCGTAGTACGTATCCGCGGTATTGGTTCTATCACCGGCAGCAACAGCCCCCTGTATATCGTAGACGGCTTACCACAAACAGATATCGGCTGGCTCAATCCCAACGACATCGAGTCGATGGATATCCTGAAAGATGCCTCTACTTCTGCCATCTACGGCGCCAGGGCCTCCAACGGCGTGGTAATCATCACTACCCGTAAAGGCAGTCGCACGGAACAAAAAATGCACGTCACCTTCGACAGCTACACCGGCATGCAGTCTGCCTGGAAAAGGCCCCACATGCTCAACGCCGCCGAGTTCATCGAATATAAACAAAGAGCCGCCACCGCCGGTAATTCTCCCATGCCCACCAGCTTAAATACACCGGAGAAAAAAGCGGAAGTACTAAAGTTCGTGGCGGAAAACACCGGCAGTCCCAATGGCACCGATTGGTGGAAAGAAATTATCCGCGACAATGCGCCTATGCAAAGCTATAACGTAGGACTCACCGGCGCCGGCAAGAATATCGTTTATGCTACCAGCGCAGGATATATGAAACAGGAAGGTATCGTGAAAGGCTCCGATTATGAACGCATTTCCTGGAGAACCAATGTAGGCGCAGATATCAGCCCCCGGGTAAAACTTACTACCAACGTTGGCCTCATCTATGAAAGCCGCCGCAATGTTGATGAAAACAACCCTTTTACCGGCACCATCTTTAGCGCCATGACAGCAGATCCGATAACACCGGTATACCGCAATCAGCTCAAAAATGTACCTGCTTTCTTTAGCAGCATCATGGATGGTTATGAAGCTAACAACCCGTACTCGCAATACGCTGGTATCCTCTATTCCAACAAACCTAACCCGCTAGGGCAAGTGGAACGCATGCAACAATCAGTATGGGAAGGCATCGCAGTAAAAGGCGGCGCTGCCCTCGATGTTAAAATTATTGACCCACTGATGTTCCGCAGCAACTTCGGCCTGGACCTGGGAAGAGGGATCTCTAAAGGATTTACGCCATCCTTTTTCCTGAATGCTTTTGATTACAGCACTTACAATACCATCAGTAATAACTCTTCCTGGAGTAATTATTTTGTATGGGAAAATACGCTCAACTTCGACAAAATTTTTGGTAATCACCATATTACCGCCCTGGCAGGTATTTCGGCAGAACTCACCAAAGGTTTGTCCTACGCTGCTTCCAAGCAGGGAATAGTGAACAATGATTATGATATGCGCATCATCGATGTGGCTACGCTGAATCCTAACGCTTCCGGCTATACGTACTCCAGCGCCATGCAGTCTTTCTTCGGGCGTATCAACTACGTGTATGCCGACCGCTACATCCTGGCGGCCAACGTACGCCGCGATGGCACCTCCAACTTTGGAGAAGGCTATCGCTGGGGTACATTCCCATCTGCCTCTGCTGCCTGGCGGTTTACGGAAGAAAACTTCGTAAAAGATGCCGGCATCTCCTGGCTGAGCAGCGGTAAACTGCGCGCCAGCTACGGTTCTATCGGTAACCAATACACTGGTACGGGCAGTGGCCTCTATCTGTCTACCTACGGTAACACCTATCAGCGCTACATTTTCGGAAACACCAGCACTGGATACCTGGGCGCCGAACGTAAAACCATGGCCAATCCTTCCCTGCAATGGGAAACATCCAACCAGGCCGATGTGGCCCTGGAACTCCAGCTGTTTAACAGTGAACTGGACGTAACCGTCGACTATTTCAATAAACGGGTAAACAATATGTTGGTAGTAGTACCACTACCAGCTACTATGGCTTACCCTGTAGATATTCCTTTCTGGAAAAATGCCGGCAGCATGGTGAATAAAGGCTGGGAATTATCCATCGGCCACCACCATACCTTTGGCGATTTCTCTTACAATGTTCGCGCTAATATTTCCACGTTTAAAAATGAGGTGTTGACAATGGGCGGTGGAGAACCCGTGTACTCCACTGCTCATTTGGGTGAAGTGATCAGCAAAACTGAAGAAGGAAAACCTGTAGGCTACTACTTCGGATGGAAAACAGACGGCATCTTCCAGACACAGGAGGAAGTAGATAAAAGCCCGCAGAAAGGAGTGAGCTCTCCCGGCGACCTGCGATTCAAAGATATCAATGGCTACGATGCCAACGGTAAAGTAGTGCCCGGCCCCGATGGTAAGCTGGATGCGGCCGACCGTACCATGATCGGTAACCCCTGGCCCGACTTTGTGTATGGCCTGAGCATCAATCTCAGCTTCAAACGTTTTGATCTGAGCATGTTTTGGCAGGGCTCCCAGGGCAATGATGTGATGAACATCCTGCGCTATGATACAGAAGCCGGCACCGGCTGGTATAACGCGCCCAAAGGCTTCCTGGAAAAGTCCTGGAACGGCCCCGGGTCTACCAACAAGTACTACAAAATTTCTTCTGTGGCAGCGTTGAACAACAGCGTGTCTGATTACTTCGTGGAAGACGGTTCTTACCTGCGCCTGAAAAATATACAACTGGGATATAACTTCCCCGCCAACTGGCTGGAACGTGCGCGTATACCACAGCTACGGCTATACGTAGGTGCACAAAACCTGTTCACCTTTACGAAATACAGTGGGTTAGACCCGGAAATGGGTAGCAGCGATCCTAAGCTAATGGGTATCGACCAGGGATATTTCCCACAGGCCCGCACGTATATGATCGGACTGAATGCCAAGTTTTAATCACTAACACTGCCACTCATGAAAAAATTCGTATATTCTTTACCCTTAATAGCTGTTTTGCTCGTCACTTCCTGTGCTAAAGATTACCTCAACAGGCCACCACTGGGCAGGCAAACAGATGAGAATTTTTACCAGTCGCCCGGCGCCGGTTTCAAAACTGTTGTCAACTGCTACCTGGGATTTTATGACTTCTGGGGTTACCAGGCCGCCATCGCGGAGCTGGGCAATATGGCCACCGACGAAAGTGATAAAGGAGGCTCCGATGGCAACGATCGACCCTTTGTACTCGACCTGGGATTTGGCCGTACCCTTTCCAATAATGAAACCCTCTCCAATCTCTGGAAAGCCTGCTACAACGGTATCGGCAGCTGCAACGTAGCACTGGAACATCTGCCCGATGCACCGCTCCTCGATAACAATGGCGTTAAACTGGACGAAAATATCCGGAAGCGTTACCTCGCTGAAGTACGTTACCTGCGCGCCTATTATTACCTGGATTTGGTACGCATTTTTGGTGGAGTGCCTTTGGTCACTAAAACCCTGGGCGTAGATGACCGCAACAAAATTGTACGTGCGTCTTCCCAGGAAGTATTCCAGTTTATTACCAGTGAACTGGAGGCCGCCGCCAACGATGCCGCACTCCCTTCCCGCAAGGATATGCCCGATGGAGAGCAGGGCCGCGCTACCAAAGAAGCCGCCTGGGCGCTGCTGGCAAGGGCCTACCTCTTCTTCGCAGAAGATGATAAAACACTCTATGCTAAAGCAAGAGACGCGGCTAAAAAAGTGATCGACTCCCAGGCCTTCATCCTGGAACCACAATACCAGCAACTGTTTTTGAAAGATGGTTATAAAAGCAGGGAATGCGTTTTCCCACTGATCTTTGGCGACGATCCTGCCGCCTTTATCTATGGCTCCACCCAGCCTGTATATTGCTCGCCCCGCAGCGCCGGCGGATGGGGCTTCGATTGCCCCACCCAGTCGCTGCTCGATGCCTTTGAACCCGGCGATCCCCGCGTGCTGTTCACCATCCTCGACCAGGGCGATGTATTTCCTAAACCCGGCGGACAGGAAGTGCTCGACTTTTCCACCTATCCCAACACCGGTCATCATAACCGCAAAGTGTTTCTGCCAGCGGCCCGCCGCGGCCAGGGCTGGGGCAACGACGCCTGGACCATGCACCTCATACGCTATGCTGATGTATTACTGATGTATGCAGAAGCGCTGCTGGAAAGTGGTGGCGATAAACAAACCGTAGCCAACTACATCAACCAGGTACGTACCCGCGCCGCCGCTTCCCCACATACTGATGCGGAAGCCACTTCCCGGGTGCGCACGGTGCCTGCTACGCCTTTACGCCCGGTTACGGCCGGCGATGACCTTCGTGTGGCAGTGAGGCATGAACGCCGCGTAGAACTGGGTGGCGAATACGGCCGCCTGTTCGACCTGCTGCGCTGGAATATTTATGTGACCACCATGAAAGACTTCTCTACGAAACCTTACGCCAACGGCAAAGGCAATAGCTTCAAAGCACCTGCCAGTGGTAATAAATACCTGTTCCCCGTTCCGCAAACGGAAATAGATAAAAGCGGGGGATCTATCAAACAAAACCCAGGATACTAATACGATGGCCCAAACCGGCTGAAAGCCCTCCTTTCAGCCGGTTATATTTTTATTTCAGAGAACTATGAGAAAGCTTTGTCCACTGTTGTTGCTGGTACTGCTTTTTGCCTGTACCTCCAGGAGAAGTACTACCAGGATTTTATGTTATGCCACCCTGCGCGATAGCGGATGGGTGAAACAAATACAGGCTGCTGCCGCTAAAGAAGGCTGGCAACTGGTGCTAACGGGCGACCGGCACCTGTTCCAGGAAGACTCGCTCCGGGAGTTCAGCGCGGTTTGTTTGCCCTTTTCTTTATCTGATAGTCTCGACTTCCGGCAGGTGCCGGCATTGAAGCGCTATGCTGAATCCGGCGGTGGTGGCATACTCGCTGTGAAAGATACCACCGCACTACGCAAAGACTGGCCATGGATAAAGGAATGGACAAGTTTACCCACCGGCAAAGCACTCAAACAGGACGATGGCAGGTTATACCTGCTCGCTCCCAACGCTGATGCAGTTAGCTTCCTGACCGCATTGACCTATCTCATCGGCGATAACGCTTTACCCGATTATAAACAATCGCTTACCCTGCTCCCGCCCGATACGAGCCGCTACACCTATACCGTGCTCGATCATGGCCTGGATGAACCCATGGAAATGTGTATTCTCCCCGAAGGAAATGTATTGTTTATCGAACGTAAAGGCGCCGTAAAACTATACGACGCCCGGCAGCACCAAACAAAAAACATCGGGCATTTCGATGTATTCAGCGGTATAGAAGATGGCCTGCTGGGCGCAGCGCTGGACCCTAACTTTAAAAGTAATCACCGCGTATATTTTTACTATGCACCCGCCGGCGAAAAGTGGTTCAATAAACTGGTACGGATGGAGCTGCACGGCGATACGCTCGACAAAGCTTCTGAAAAAGTAATGATGGAAGTACCTACGCAACGCCGCTACTGCTGCCACTCCGCAGGATACCTGGCATTCGGGCCGGGCGGTCTGCTATATCTCTCCATCGGCGATAATACCAACGCAGAGGAAACCGAAGGATATACCCCCGTAGATGAAAGAAAAGGCCGGGAACTGTCTGATGATCAGGCCAGCGCCGCCAACAGCAAAGATCTCAGGGGAAAAATTTTACGCATCAAACCGGAAGAAGATGGCAGCTATTCGATCCCGGATGGAAATCTCTTCCCGAAAGATGGCTCGCAGGGCCGTTCCGAAATATACGTGATGGGATGTCGCAACCCTTACCGTTTTCACGTAGACATGAAAAACGCATTTGTATACTGGGGCGACATCGGGCCCGACACCAAAGTACCTTCTCCGGAAGGTAACACCGTAAGCTTCGATGAGCTCAACCAGGCACGGAAACCAGGCTTTTTTGGATGGCCTTACTTCAACGGCAACAATCAGCCGTACCCGTTATGGGACTATGCTGCAAAAAAAGAACGCCCAATAAAAGATCCGCAACATCCGGTCAACAGCTCACCCAACAACACCGGCGTCAAAAACCTTCCACCCGCGCAACCAGCCATGATCTGGTACAGCGATGCCCGGTCGCCCATATTTCCTATGTTGGGTAAAGGAGGAGAATCGGCCATGGCTGGCCCGGTCTTTTACAGCGACCTATATAAAAATGCCCCTTACAAACTATCGGACTACTATAACGGCAAACTTTTTTTCTACGACTGGGTAAGACATTGGATCATGGCAGTTACCATGGATAAGGAAGGCAACTACCTCCGTATGGAGCCTTTCCTGGAACATATTCCGTTTGCCGCCCCAGTAGATATGCAGATTGCCCCCGATGGCAGTATTTACATGCTGGAATACGGTACCAACTGGTTTGCTAAAAACTCCGATGCCAAACTGGTACAGATTACTTATGCAGAAGGAAATCGTAACCCGGTAGCTACTATCAGCATACCGCAACAATACGGTGCAGCGCCGTTTACCGCCCATCTTTCCGCCGCCGCCTCACTCGATTACGATAAAAATGACCAGTTGACCTATACCTGGAAAATAGGAGATCAACAGCTGAAGGGCGTGGAGGTGCAACACACCTTCACACAGCCCGGGAGTTATAAAGTAACACTCACGGTAATGGATGATCATGGTGGTACCGGTACTGCTACCGCCGATGTTAAAGTAGGTAATACGCCGCCGGTAGTACAGATCAATACCACCGCTAATCGCAGCTTCTATTGGGACAATGCCGTACTCAATTACCAGGTAAGTGTGAAAGATCCGGAAGACGGAAAGATTGACAGCAGCAAGGTACAGGTAAGCTTCGATTACCTGCCTATAGGGAAAGACCTGGCACTGGTGCTGGCCAAAGGCAGTAGCGCGGGACTTAACCCGGAATTTGCCAAAGGCAGCCAGTTGTTCTGGTCGCTCGATTGTAAAGCCTGTCACGCCGAGAAAGCCACTTCGGTAGGCCCGGCATTAGTAGACATCGCGCACCGCTATAACGCCAACGAACCTACAATCAATAAACTGGCAGCCAAGGTTATTGCCGGCGGCAGCGGTAACTGGGGCGGCCGTACCATGTCGTCGCATCCTGATATGTCCAAAACAGACGCGCAGGAAATCGTGAAATACATTCTTTCCCTGGGCGCCAGTACTGCCTCCATCCCCCTGCAAGGCGATTTACCACTGGGTAAGCATACCGGCAAAGGGCACGAAGGCGCTTACCTGCTCATGGCTACCTACACCGATAAAGGCGCTAACGGGATAGCGCCAATCACCACGCGTGACCATATTATGCTGAGAGATCCGTTGCTGCAAATCGAAGATGCCGACGAAGCCAAAGTATTTCTCACCACGCAAACCACGCTGGCACTCAGTTACGGTCTTCCGTATCACAACAATTTTGTACGCTTCAATCATCTCTACCTCGATGGCATACAAAGCGTACAATACAATATACAGGAACAAGGTATGGGAGGGGTGATAGAAATGCGTCTCGACAAACCCGATGGTGCATTGATCAGCCAGCTGACCATTGCCCCGGGCAAAGCGCCCGATGCTAAAACCGGTTGGAAGGTGGTGGCTGCCCCCGTGAAACCGGTAACAGGACTGCATGATATCTATTGCCTTTTCAAAAGTACAGATGGAAAAGAAGGCCACCTTTTTAACATCGATTGGCTGAAGTTTTCAAATCAACATTAACATATGCCTGTAGCCATTCGTATTCGTTTATCCATACTCATGCTCCTGCAATACTTCACCTGGGGAGCATGGTATGTTACCATGGGCACTTACCTGATTACAGCACTCAAAGCCAATGCCGTACAGGTAGGCGCCGCCTACGCCAACCTGTCGGTTGCCGCCATGATCTCTCCTTTTTTTGTAGGGATGGTAGCCGACCGGTTCTTTGCAGCACAACATGTACTGGCGGTCCTGCATATAACAGGAGCGGCGATACTCTGCTGGTTAAGTGTAGTACCAGGATTTAATGGCTTTTGGTGGCTGATTCTCTTATATACCCTGTTATACATGCCTACGATGTCGTTAGCCAATGCCATCTCCTTCCGCCAGATGACGGATGCTGGCAGGGAATTCCCCTCCGTACGTGTATTCGGCACCGTAGGATGGATCATAGCAGGGCTGCTGATAGGTTCCCTGGGTATAGAAGCCACCGCCATACCTTTTCGTATAGCCGCCGTCTGCTCCCTGTTGCTGGGTATTTACAGCTTTTCCCTGCCGCCAGCGCCGCCTGTACGAAAAAAGGTGATGTTGTCGGACGTAATCGGTCTCGATGCACTGGTACTCTTCAAGGACCGTCGGTACGGTGTGTTTTTTATTACAGCCATTACTATCTGCATTCCGCTGGCTTTTTATTACAGCCTGGCCAATCCTTTTCTCAACGATAAAGGCATGGTAAATGCGGCGGGTAAAATGACCCTGGGGCAGGTATCGGAAATGGGATTTATGTTGTTGATGCCCCTCCTGTTTAGCCGGCTGGGGGTAAAGAAAATGATGCTGTTGGGCATGGGCTGCTGGATTATGCGCTATGTCTTCTTCGCCCTGGGCGATAATGATACCAGCGCCTGGATGCTGTATGCTGGCATCCTCCTGCATGGCGTATGCTACGATTTCTTTTTCGTAACAGGGCAGATATATACCAACCACAAAGCCGGGGAAGCTGTAAAGAGTGCGGCACAGGGGCTCATTACTTTCGCCACCTATGGGGTGGGCATGCTGATAGGGTCCTATGTATCGGGCTTTACGGCACAGTTATACAGCAGTAAAACAGGAGAAATGATACATTATCACTGGGCATCTATTTGGCTGGTGCCGGCGGTTATCTCCGGGATAGTATTAGTATTCTTCGGGTGTTTTTTTAAAGATCATCATCATAAAAATTAAAGTCATTGCAATGAATCATCCATACAATCGCCGGCAGTTTATCCGGAACACCGCTATTACAGGAATTGGATTAGGGCTAACCGCCGCTGCGCAACCACTCATGGGCGCTATACCCCTGGCCGGTCAGCGGAGAGTGGGTATTATAGGACTGGATACGTCGCATAGTGTGGAGTTCACCAAAATGTTGAATGCTGCCAGCCCTGATCCTGCATTTTTGGGATATCATGTCACCGTAGCCTATGTACAGGGCAGTAAGGACATTGCCTCCAGCCTGGAGATGGTGCCGGGCAACCTGGCTAAGATAAAGGAAATGAACGTTGAAATTGTGGATACTATCGATGCATTGCTGAAAAAATGTGATGTGGTGCTGCTGGAATCCAACGATGGGAGAGTGCACCTGGAACAGGCTTTACCGGTGCTGAAAGCGGGGAAACGCCTGTTTATAGACAAGCCGATGTCAGCCTCCCTGGCAGATACGAAAGCTATTTTTAAGGCAGCGGCTCAATACCATGTTCCCGTATTTTCTTCTTCCGCTCTTCGCTTTATCGACAGCATCCGGCAGGTGAATGGAGGGAGCATTGGAAAAGTAACCGGTGTGGATATTTATACGCCTTCACCCACGGAAAAAACACACCCCGATTTGTTTTGGTACGGCATTCATGGTGTGGAAATGCTTTATGCCCTCATGGGGACGGGCTGTAAACGCCTGACCCGTACTACGGAAACAGATATGGATCATATCACCGCCGTTTGGAACGACGGACGTATAGCCACTTTGCGGGGCGTGAAAAAAGGCCCCTATGGCTTTGGTGGCCATGCCTTTGGTGAAAAAGCCATTGCAGCGATCGGTGATTTTAACTCCTATCAGCCCCTGGTGGGGCAGATCACCCAATTCTTTCAAACCGGTATCCCGCCGGTAAAACCGGAAGAAACCATCGAGATGATGGCGTTCATGGAGGCGGCGGATGAAAGCAAGCGGAAAAACGGTGCTGCGGTGACGTTGAACGGATAATGGTCAACGGCTTACATTCACCTGCTGTTGCAACTTTACAGCATCTATATCTCTCAGCAGGGTATCTATTTTTTTACTCAGGATTTCTGCGCCGGGGCCATTCATATGGTCGCCATCGTAGAAGTCCTGTATCGTGAAAGACGAATCCCGCAGGAAATTGTGATAGTAAACATTGTCGTTATTGCTCACCAATTGATCAATGGTACGCAAGGTCAATGATAGCTGTGCGGTATCGAGGTGATTGTAGTAGGTGGGATAAGCAGGCGGCGTATAGAAGAGGACTGTAGCATTTTTTTGTTTAGCTATAGAGATGATTTCATTCAAGATAGCCTTTTGCGTTTCATACAATGCCCTGTTTTTATTGGTGTGCTTTTTGGCGCCTTCCAGCCCGGTGGCAGCTACATCCTGCATTTTTTGGAAGGGGATTTGCCAACCCAGCGCAGTGCAGCCCACGCTTTCCCGCTTTAATAGGTAATAAAGGATCAGCCTTTTAATATTCAGCTCCAGGCTACCGGTCAATATTTCGGTGTAGTCGGTTGGCCTTTTAGAGCTGTGCAGCTGAAAATAGAGCATATAATATTTCACCCGCCATGATTCACTGGCTTCAGATAAATTCGTAAACAAGGTGAAATAGGAGATGGGTAACACCACATGCTTCAGATGTGTGAGCTGTGGCGCAAATTTCTTCAATATTTCAAGGTCGTAATCAATGCTCTGGCTGCTGATAGCGGCATTAAAACTGTTGCCGCTGATAAATGCAGGATTGATGCCGAGGTAAGCATGTGAGCTGCCGAGGAACAGCGTTTCAATACTGTCGGCATGCTGCTCCATATAATGCCGCTTATACGCATATTCATTGGGAATGCGGCGTAGCAACACTTCGAATACCAGTGCCAGCACGATGATAGGCAACAGGAAAATAGCTATCTTCTTAAGTATTTTTTTCATGTCTAAAACTGGAAATAAATAAATTGCTGATCAGTACCGGCAAAATAGAAAATGCAGAAAATAATGGCATAGTACACCGACCAGCGGACCAACCTCGGCCGGCGTATCGCCAGGCGGGCAATGGCATATTGTTCTTCTCTTCCCATCCACTCAATGACCATAAAGATAAATATCAGTACAAAAATTTTTACCGGCATTACTTCCGGTACGGTAAACAGCGAGCGTGAAAATATTTTCGCAATAAAATCCCAGGCCTGGCCTATGTTTTCTGACCGGAAAACAATCCAGGCAAGGTTAGCTAGTGCGAAGGTGAGCACCATATTGATGGCCTCCCTCATAGTTGGCCAGGTTCGGCCCTGGGCAACTATTTCCAGGTGATTACGATTGTTCTTGGAAATAATCAGCGGCAGGATGAACAAGGCATTTAATCCGCCCCACACAATAAACGTCCAGTTGGCGCCATGCCAGAACCCACTCACCAAGAAAATGATAAACGTGTTTCTCACCCGCATCCAGGTGCCTCCCTTACTACCTCCCAACGGAATATACAGGTAGTCACGGAACCATGACGACAGCGATATATGCCAGCGGCGCCAAAACTCAGCTATATCCCTGGAAAAATAAGGATAGGCAAAGTTACGTAGTAAGTCTATCCCAAAAAGTTTGGCCGTACCTAAAGCAATATCTGAGTAGCCGGAAAAGTCACAATAGATTTGGAACGTAAAAAATAAAGCGCCGATAACGTGTGTACTGCCGGAATAATCGCCGGCATTGTTAAAAATCATGTTGGCATAGTAAGCGCAGTTGTCCGCTATCACCACTTTCTTGAACATACCCCACAAAATCTGCTTCAATCCATCTATTGCCTGGCTGTAATTAAAGTGACGTTCCCGTTTAATCTGCGGGAGCAGATGAGTGGCCCTTTCAATAGGACCTGCCACCAACAGGGGGAAAAAGCTCACAAACACAGAATACGTCACAAAGTCTTTTTCCGGCTTGATCCTGTCTTTATAAATATCTATCACATAAGACAACCCGTGGAAGGTATAAAAGGAGATACCCACCGGTAACACGATATGCAATACCCAGGGACTGGTATGCAATCCAACCAGCGATAAAGCCTGGGCAAAAGAGGCCGCAAAAAAATTGAAATATTTAAATACCCCCAGGAACCCCAGGTTGATGCATACACTCAGCCAGAACCAACTTTTTTTGATGGCCGGTGTCCGCGCTTCTGCCATCTTCAGGCCCGTAAAATAATCCAGCAGGGTGGAAAAGATAAGCAGGAAAAGAAAGCGGTAATCCCAGCAGGCGTAAAAGAAATAGCTGGATACCAGCAGCAAAGCATTCTGCAGTTTCAGGCTTTTATTCGTGACAAACCAATAAAGTGCCAGCACAATAGGTAAAAAGATGACAAAGTTTATCGAGTTAAAGAGCATGAAACAGGTTTATTTTTTCCTAAAAATTTTGTAGGTCAATTTCATAGGTATCACAAAATTATTTGATGGGACAGGATTTATTAGAATTCGCGAAGCTAGGTAAAAAATAAGATAACAACAACCCATCCGCAATTACCTTGAAATTTGATGCCGTTTCCCCGCCACACGTGGTGTGCGGGAGCAGAATCATCCGTATCCCTGGAAAAAAGATTACCTTTGCGGACATTTTCAAAGGGATATTATGAAGTTGAATGAACTATTACAGGAAAGGGCCAATCACCAGTGCGAGTTATGCCAGGCTGCTGCTACGTTAACCGTATATGAGGTTCCTCCGCAATCCTATGCTGACCAGGATAATTGCATCCTTATCTGCGACACCTGTCAATCGCAGATAGCTCGTAAAGCAGAACTGGATAGTAATCACTGGCAATGCCTGACTACCTCCATGTGGAGCGAAGTCCCCGGCATACAGATCGTTTCCTGGCGCATGCTCCAGCGTTTAAGACATGAAAGCTGGGCCATGGAAAGCCTCGACATGATTTATCTCAACGATGAAGCGCTGGCTTGGGCCAAAGCTACCGGCGACCATGAAAGCGATGCCGCCGTGGACCTCCACAGGGACAGCAACGGCGCCATCCTGCAAAATGGCGATACGGTAATACTCACCAAATCCCTCGATGTAAAAGGATCTACCCTGAATGCCAAAATGGGTACCGTCGTCAAAAATATCCGCCTCGTAGAAGATAATACCGGACAAATTGAAGGAAAAATAGAAGGTCAGCTAATCGTTATTCTCACCAAATACCTGAGAAAACAAGCATAACCTGTTACCGCTATAAAGAGAAAGGAGCCACACATTGCGCGGCTCCTTTCTCTTTATAGCTTGTATCTCCAGGGATCAGACAGCCCGGCTAAATTCCTCCTCCCTGGGGGCCGACAAGGACTCCTGCGACAGGAAGAACGGCTCCAGCACAATCTTTACCCATACGATAGAACAGAACACCGCTTTCACGGCATAGGGCTCTACATAAGTCCTGGCAATCCAATACGGCGTAATCAGGTCGGTAGACGAAAACGAAGTAAATACGAGCGTTAGTACAGCCAGCACCGTATTGATACGGGTGGGAGGCTGGGTAAAATACCAGATAGCTACGCCGGTTAATGCAATAATATAAGTAGGCGACTCCCCCTTGTGATTGAAGATAACCACCCAAATAAGTATAGAGGCCAGCATATTCAGGCGCAATTGAGGAGTGCTGCCACTATACAAGATCTTGATGAATGGCAGCATAAAGATGGCAGCTGCGGTTAAAATGAATCCCTGCTTGGGGATGTCCATGTTAAACCAGGTATGCCACCAGCCCATTACCGATACGCCGTAGGAAGCAGAATAGTCGTTGGCCAACAGGTGTGCCCAGCTCTTATAGAGGAAGGTCAGCTGATCAGCGGAAATGACCAGCAACGGCATTACCGCAATCACCAGGGTCCAGAAAACGGTGTATAACGCTGCCTTCCAGCGCTCCGGATATAGTAGGAACAGTGACATAGCCACTACGCCAAATATCTTGATATATACCGTAATGACCAGCAGTAAGGTGGCCAGCCACACTTTCTTGTTTTCCATACAATGCCAGGCCAGTATAAAAAAGCCCGCGATGAAGACGTTGATTTGTGAACTGGTTAAAGCAATCATCATCTCAATAGCCAGGAACAGGAGCAGGATGGATTGCCGCTCCTTAGGTATCGGCAATTTCCGGATCGCCACCAGGAATATTATCACATTCATCAGGTTCCAGCAGATCAATGCCGGTACGTCCGGCATCCACGCAAAAGCACCCATCCACATCGCAAAAGAAGGACTGTACTTATACAGGTCGTAATATTCATCTTCGTACAGCACATATAAATCCTGGTTGTGTACCAGGTGCGACCAGGCATCTTTAAAGATCAGGAAGTTATTGTAACGGGTCCAACGCTCCATGTCCTGGGAAGAATACCAGGAATGAAAAGAAATGGCTACCGCCATCAGTAAAAACAACGCATATAAATATTTAATCGGAATCCTGCTCACGGCATTACATACGGCATTCCAGCGCCCCTTAACGGCAGATATTAACATGATACGGTTTTAAGTGTGACAGTTGTTTCAGGTTCTGATGCCAAAATTATATAAAATTTTTTTTATTCGTCACGGTAGAGATACCCGGGAAAAGAATAATGACAATATTAATATACCCTTAATATATTATGAGTATTTAATATGAATAGACAGTATCGTGAAAAGCCTAAAGTTGGGGTCACTCAATCGCCGATAATTCCGTATATTTTGAAGCTTTTGTTCAACGCCCGGACCTGTTTACAGACGACTTTTAGCACCATACCGGTATTTATTACACCCCTATTGCATTTTCTCAATTAACCAATAAAGCCATAAAGTACAGCACCGTTATGTTACAACACATCTGCAAACAGCTGCTATTCATCGCACTGCTAGGCCTGCCGGGACTTTCCGCCCTTCAGGCACAACAAAGTTATCAAATGAAGCCCGTTGCCATCCAATCCCGTTGGGCCAAAGAAGTCAGCCCCCAAAACGCTTTGCCAGCTTATCCGCGCCCTCAGCTCGAACGGAAGACCTGGGAAAGCCTGAATGGATTATGGGAATACGCTATTACGCCTGCTAATGCGGCCATCCCTGCCACTTTCGATGGACAGATCCTCGTGCCCTTCCCCCTGGAATCCGGCTTATCCGGCGTAAAAAGATCACTGCTGCCCGATCAGCGGCTCTGGTATCGCCGCACGCTTCAAATGAAGCCGGCTGCCGGCGAAAGAACCCTGCTGCATTTCGGAGCGGTCGACTGGCAAGCCACCGTATATCTCAACGGAAAAGAAGTGGGTACGCACACAGGCGGCTACACCGCCTTTACCATCGACATCACTGCTGCAGCCAAAGCAGGGGAAAATATCCTGTTGTTGAAAGTATACGATCCATCAGATAAAGGAATAGGTCCTCATGGCAAACAGGTACTCAATCCCGCTGATATCTATTATACCCCCAGCTCGGGGATCTGGCAAACGGTATGGCTGGAACAGGTGCCCAGGGATTATATCGCCGGCTTATTGCTGACGCCCGATATCGATAAAAGCCTGCTGGATATCACCGTCAATGCGCCTGCCGGTTATACCGTAACCGCTACTGCACTTAGGAATGGCGCCGTGGCCGGCCAGGTAAAAGGGAAAAGCGGAGCACCCCTTCAATTGAAGATAGCTCATCCTGAATTATGGGCGCCCGGTCATCCCGTCCTCTACGATTTGTCGGTACAACTGCTGAAAGGTAATACCACGGTAGATGAGGTAAAGAGTTACTTTGGCATGCGAAAAATTTCTGTGGCAAAAGATGAGAAAGGAGTGGACCGCATCTTCCTGAATAACAAACCCTATTTCAACCTGGGCACGCTCGACCAGGGCTTCTGGCCCGATGGTTTGTATACCGCTCCCACAGATGAAGCTCTGGCCTTCGACATCAAAGCCATCAAAGCCATGGGATTCAATACCATCCGCAAACACATTAAAATAGAACCGGCCAGGTGGTACTATTGGGCAGATAAACTGGGCATACTGGTATGGCAGGATATGGTAAGCCCCCATCACAGTCTCCCTGAAGGCGCCAAAGCTGCTTTTGAAGCCCAGTGTAAGGAAACGCTGGCACAACTCCATAACCATCCCAGTATTACTACCTGGGTGCTGTTTAATGAAAAATGGGGCCAATTCGATCAACAGCGCCTCACGGAATGGATCAAACGCACCGACCCTTCCCGCCTGGTAAACGGGCATTCCGGCGAATACCTGTATGTCAACGAAAAACTGCGGAGCCCCAGTCCCAACGCCTATATCAGCGCCGACCTCACCGACGTACACAGTTATCCCAATCCCCGTAATGCCATACAGCTCCCCGGCAAGGCCCGCGTGCTGGGCGAGTTTGGAGGTATAGGCGTCTTTATTCCCCATCACCAGTGGAATGCTACCAGCGCCTGGGGATATATCCTGGAAAAGCCTGCCGCCCTGAAATATAAGTACACCATCATGAACCAGCACCTGCAACTGTTGCAACGGCAAGGCCTGTCCGCCAGCATTTACACCCAACCCTTCGATGTGGAAGGCGAACAAAACGGCCTGATTACCTACGACCGGGAAGTAGTTAAAATTCCTTTTACAGAGATAAGAAAAATACATGCGCCCCTGAATCCCGATATGGGCGACATACCCGCCATTGCCATTCAGGACGCTGATGTTACAGATCCCGCCGCCGCCTACAGCGCCCGGCTACAGGAATATATTGATGGTAACCGGGCACCGGAGTTTTTAAAACAACTGGCCATGATGGCCACTCAGGCAGGCGATAAAGACGGCGCCGCCATGGCCAGCGATGAATATTTTGCGGTCATGAAACCGCCCTATTCAGAAGATGATCTTCGCTACGTGATGCTGGTTACCGCCAGCACGAAAGACACCGGCTTTACCATCATCCGGAATAACGCCAATGCCATCGATAAAGCCATGGGAGCCAGGCAGGCCGCCGTGAAAATGATGAACCTCATTTACCAGGATGATATTGCACCCGCCATACCGCCAGGCAGCAATAACCCCGATTGGACAGCCATCTATACCACCGTAAAACCTTACGGCGCTCCCGGCGAAGAGATCTTTTTAAGAGCCCGGACCATCTACCAGCTCAACAAACAAGATAAAAATGGCTTCAAACCCATTGCCCGGGAATATCTCGACAAATACGGTGAATATGTAAAGCAGGAGGAACGGAGGAAGATTGAAGCCTTCATGAACCAGGAGTAATGGAAAAATATAAACGAAATAACGCTCCTTCATGGGGCGCTATTTCGTTTTCTTAATTACTATCATTTTTCTATCTTTGAATGAATCGGTTAACCTTATAAGTAACCCTAAAACCTATTCTAATCATTATCCCTTAAAAAGAATGTTCATGAAAAAATTGCTGACTGTAGTTGCTGTACTGGCAACCTTTGCCGTTAATGCCCAAACCAATACTTTCCCTACAAGTGGTTCAGTAGGTATTGGAACGACTACACCGACCGCCAAATTGCAGGTGGTTGACAATGCCCGTAATTACTATGTAAATCGTGCCATTCCTGGTAGTACTACCGATAACGTGACGATTGACTACCTGTTATTGCATGAAATTTACACCAGTACACTGGTGCCAGACCAGTGTGTGATGGGGAAAATTACCGGGGTAAGAGGAAACACTGGGGCGTATAACAGGAAGTGGACAGTAGAAGTTAATACAGCTTCGGCCTATAACACCAATAAAGGCACGCTAATTAGTTATAACGAACCTGCCAAACTGGTAACCGTTGTTTATAACGGTAAAAATTATCTCGCCGTGGAAATTGCCAAACTCGCTTCTTTATACTATTTTTCGTTTACCGGTTATGCTAATAATGAAACATTGCTATTGGTAACTGGAAGCGCTGTTAGTAACCCCCAGCCATTTATACCCACTGATGTTGTCTCTATCAGTGGCATAGCCGCTACAAGCGGCCCTAGCTGGACTACCAATGGCTGGACTAAGGCCCTTAAATTCAATAATGGCGGAGCCATTGAATTTACTTCTCTTACCCGGTCATTTGGCCTGGGTGCCACAGGTAACCAGTTGTATCTCTTTCATGCCAATGCAGATGGAACCGGTGGCTCCAATTATTTTATGATGGCAGATGGTAATAATGGCAACATGACCATTGGCGGCAGTACTATTCCTACTAATTATAAACTCACCGTAGAAGGTACTTTGGGTGCGCGTAGGGTAAAAGTACAACAAGGCGCCTGGTCCGATTATGTATTCCATCCCGATTACCAGCTACCATCCCTGCAGGAAGTGGAAAGTTTTGTAAAAACTAACCGCCACCTGCCAGATATCCCTTCCGAAAAAGAGGTGAAAGCAGATGGCCTCGACCTGGGTGAATTCGACAACCGCTTGCTGAAGAAAGTAGAAGAACTGACATTGTATATAATTGAACTAAATAAAACGGTAGAAGCGCTGAATAAAAAAGTGGCCACACAAGAAGAGATTATCTCGAAGCTATCTCCTGCTTTATCCGCCGCGAAGTAATTTGTATATCGCCCTTCCCTCCGTTGATGTGGGAAGGGCTTTTTCGTATAGATTTCCCCGTTATTTCCCCCTTCCCATCCACAACAACGCATCCAGTATCAGCTGGTTTTGTGCTGCACTACTGAAAGACGATGATAACGTCCGGTTGCTATGATGCTCATAATCCATATCATTATGCCCCATGTTGATGTATAGCATCTTAAACCGCCGGTTTGTCCATACTACGGGATAATAGCCGCTATGCCATATTTCATGCGCCTTGGGACCGGTGCCCAGCGGGAAACTGCTGCTGTCGATTGATAACAGGATGCGGATGTTCTTATTTTTTCGCAGGTCATTGCGCCAGCGATACCACTCGTTCGGCGCGGCCGAAAAAGTATCCGGCAGGTGGCGCGTTGCCGGATGCTGATGGTCTTCTACACGCAAGGTAGCCGTTGTGGGGCGCCAGGTATTGCTCACATAGGAACCGGAGCCCAGGAACGTTTCATGATACCAATCCCAATTTTGTGGTACATCAGAGGGTGTAAGCGCAAATGCGGCAAAGTGAAAACCGATCCAGCCGCCGCCCTGTTCCATGTATCGCTGAAAAGCAGCCCTTTGAGCCAGCGCCTCCGGACGGGTATCCAGGAAAATAACGACCTGGTATTTCGACAAAAACGACGGCTCCATTAATTGCCAGTTGTTGGTGGAATCATACACGAAATGATACTGCTGGGCCATCCGGGAAAACCACTGATGCGCTTCATGTACAAAGCTGATATGAGCAGCGTCGTTTTTGGCGGTATAAAATGCGATAACCCGGAAGGAGGAAATACTATCCTGCGTATAGCCGTTGGCGTAATACAGCAGGCCCAGCATCAGCAGGAGAATGCGTAGGTGGAATTTTAGCTTCATATATCCGGAGAGATAGATATCTTACTAAAATACTCATTTCACAGCAATATTATTACAGGTGCTGCATCCTTAATTAGCGGATTTATTTGCCGCTTTGCCCCTTTGCATGACAAAACGAATTGTCGCAAGTCCCCCTTTAGAATGTCGCTTTTGCACCTGTTACCAAAACCATAGGGCGGGTATCTTTGTAAACGATCATTTACCCTAAAAACATTGGTTATGCAAAAGATTGTTCCATCTCTCTGGTTTAATAATAATGCGGAAGAAGCCATCGACTTCTATACATCCATTTTTCCGGAGTCAAGGATTATAAAGAAGTCCTATTACGGCGAAGGCGCCCCCTTGCCTAAAGGCACCCTGCTGGCAGGTACGTTTCAGCTGGCAGGGCAGGAGTTTTTTGTGCTGAACGGCGGCCCCCAGTTTACCTTTACCGAGGCCATTTCGTTTACGGTGAATTGTAAAACCCAGGAAGAAGTGGATTTCTACTGGAGCCGGTTAACGGCAGATGGAGGCAAAGAAGTACAATGCGGTTGGCTGAAAGATAAATATGGTTTGTCCTGGCAAATTGTGCCCGCTATCCTCGGTGAACTGATGAGCGATAAAGACTCCGCAAAAGTAGGCAGAACAATGGCTGCCATGATGAAAATGGTAAAGCTCGATATTGCCGGCCTGAAAAAAGCATATGATGGCGAATAACTTATTGCCGGGAATTGCCTTCAAAATTAATCAGCCAATGCGTACCATATTTATCTGTCAGACCTCCGAACAATGCTCCCCAAAACGTACTTTCCAACGGATGGGTAGCAACACCGTCGGTGGACAGCTTGGCGTAAAATACACGGGCTTCCCTTTCAGTACTGCAATTTAATAACAGGGAAACGGCATTGCCGGTGGTAAGCCCCGATTCGGGCACCATATCGGTTCCATTGATTACTAATGAACCTTTCGTAAGACTCGAATGCAGGATAAGAGATCTCATACAAGCAGGTATGCTGAGGGAGGCAGGGGATTCGCCGATAGTTTGAAGGATTAATTTTCCACCCAGACATTCTCTGTAAAAAGTCATCGCCTCCCGGCAGTTGCCGTTAAAAGTCAGGTAAGTATGGATGGTGGTCATTTAACCGTTTTTTTGTGTGAAATCATATTGCAAAAATCGTAACGCTGCCGCACTTTCCCAGGGGTGTTTAGCGACAATTCAAAGGCTAATTGCGGCATTAATTGTTTTATTATGATACATGTTTCTGTCCTGGTGCCACTTGGGCATACCAGCTTAGTCAACATTGAAGGCTCCCACCAGATCTTCTCCGATGTCAATAATTTCCTGGTGGCAAAGCAAAGAGAACCCTTATTTAAAGTGCAGTTAGTGGGACTCAACTGGGAAACCAGTCAGCGCAACCGCCTGTTTACCATACAACCGGATATACTTATCACCAGTGTCGGGAAAACAGACCTGGTCATTATTCCCGCCATCCACGACGCCCCCGCTGAAGCCATCGCCCGCAACCAGGATTTTATCCCCTGGATTCGGCAACAGCATGAACGAGGTGCAGCGGTAGCCAGCCTATGCCTCGGCGCCTTCCTGCTGGCTGCCACCAACCTGCTCGATGGTAAACCCTGTGCTACACATTGGATGTTTGCCAGAGCCTTCCGGGAAATGTATCCCAAAGTACTCCTGATGGACGACCGAATCATCACGGAAGAAGACCGGCTTTACACCAGCGGCGGTGCCTACTCTTATCTCAACCTGTTATTATACCTGGTAGAAAAATACGCCGGCAGGGATATCGCCATCCTGCTGGCAAAAGCTTACGCCATCGACATCGATCGCCAAAGCCAGTCGCCCTTCATCATCTTTGAAGGTCAGAAAGCTCATAATGATGAACCCATCAGGAAAATACAGGAATATATAGAAGCCAGCTACCAGGAGAAATTCACGGTAGACCAGCTCTCAGATATGTCGGCCATCGGCAGGCGCACCTTTGAACGGCGGTTTAAAAAATCTACCGGCAACACCGTCATGGAATACATACAGCGCATCAAAATAGAAGCCGCCAAGCGCGACTTTGAAACCAGCACCAAAAATGTGAATGAGGTGATCTACGACGTAGGATATATAGACACCAAGGCTTTCAGAACGGTGTTCAAGAAAGTAACCGGGCTTACACCACTGGAATACCGGAATAAATATAACCGCCAAATCACTAACACGGTAAATGAATAGTTATGGAAAAACTCACTTTTAAAACAACCATCAACGCCCCCCGTAACCGCGTATGGGACATACTCTGGGGCACAGACACGTACAGCGAATGGACCGCTGCCTTTGCCGCCGGCAGTAAAGCGAAAACCGACTGGCAGGAAGGCAGCAAAGTATTGTTCGTAGATGACACCAACCGGGGCATGGTGTCCAGGATTGCCGCTAAAACGCCGGGAGAATACATGTCTTTCGAACACCTGGGAGGTTTCGACAACGGCGTGGAAGATCTCGATAGCACAGAAGCAAAGGGATGGGCCGGCGCACACGAAAACTACCGCCTTACTACCGTTAATGGTATTACAGAGTTGCTGGTAGAATTGGATACGGCTGATGAATACAAAGACTATTTTCAGAAGACTTTCCCATTAGCACTGGAAAAAGTAAAGGCCCTCGCCGAACAATAACCGCTCATGTAAATAATGAGATATGCTTTGATCGGGGATGAGCTTGCCCTATATTTGCGGATATTGCAACAAAAGGTAACCACTGCTCGTAAAATATATCTCATGAGATTTTGGACATCATCTACCGTGTCCTGTATGCTGCTATTCACTTTTCTGAAATTGACGGCACAGGAAAAATATGAACTCAACAGCGGATGGCAATGTAGGAACGTAGAAGGCGTCAAAGCCACGGGGCAGCAGCTCTCTGCACCCGGATACACATTGACAGACTGGATACCGGCCACCATACCGGGCACTGTGCTCACTACACTGCTCAATAATAAACAGGTACCGGACCCGCTCTACGGTATGAACAACGAAAAAATACCAGATATCTACCACACTGGCCGGGAGCATTATACTTATTGGTTTGTGAAAGATTTTACGGAGAAAGCACCTGCCGGCGATGCCCAGGTATGGCTGCACTTCCGGGGCGTGAATGATGGCTGCGATATTTTTCTCAACGGCCACCGTCTTACAAAAGATACTCACTATGGCGCTTACCTTCGCCAGGCTTATAACATTACCCCCTGGCTGGCTAAAGACGGACAAAACCGCCTGGCTGTAATCGTATATCCGCCCCAATTCCCGGGTAATCCTAACGGTGGACAAGGCGGCGATGGTACCATTGCCAAAAACGTAGGACCGCAATATACCGCCGGCTGGGATTGGATACAACCGATGCGCGATCGCAATACCGGCATCTGGGATAAAGTAACCATTGAAAGAACCGGCGCTATACGCATTAAGGATCCACACGTAATTACCCGGGTACCGGGCGTTCGCCAGGCCCAGGGCCCACAGTCACCCGCCATAATAGAGGTGTCTGCCGGACTCGAAAATGCCACTGCCAAAAGCATTGCCGGTACGCTCCGGTATAAAATAGCCGGGGAAACTGTTACCAAACAAGTCACCCTCGCGCCGCACAGCACTACCACCGTGCAAATGCCGAACCTCACACTGAAACAGCCCGCACTCTGGTGGCCAGCCGGATATGGAGACCAGCACCTCTATTCACTGCAGCTGGAATTCCTTAATAAAGGCAAAACAGACGACATACAAGCGGTGGAAGTAGGTGTACGCGAAATACAAACCTATTGGAATAACCATACCCGTAGTCGCGAAGTGGCGGTAAACGGCCAGAAAATATTCATTAAAGGTGGCAACTGGATCACCTCTGATGCTATGTTCCGCTTCAGCAAAGAACGCTACGATGCAGAAGTGCGTTTTCACCGCGATATGAACCTCAACCTGATCCGCATATGGGGCGGTAGCTTAACGGAAAGGCCCGAGTTCTTCGAAGCCTGCGATAAGTACGGCCTGCTGGTGTTCCAGGACTTCTGGATCTCCGGCGACTGTAACGGCAGATGGCAGGACCCGCAGAAAAAAGACGATCAATGGACCCGTCGCCGCTATCCCGATAATCATTCACTCTTCCTCGAAAGTGTGGCCGACCAGGTGAAGCTGATTCGCAATTATCCTTCGCTAGCCTTCTGGTGCGGAGGAAATGAAATTACACCTCCTGCAGATATCTTTGCCGCTATGAAGGATACGATCATTCCTTCCCTGGATGGTACCCGTTACTTCTTCGATTACTCCAACTCCGACAGCATGTCGTACAATTCCATTGGTGGCAACGGCGATGGACCCTACGGTATCCAGCCTATCGCGCACTTTTGGAATGAACGCACTTTCCCGTTCAACTCAGAAGTAGGGTCAGTAGGCACCGGCGATTATGAATCGCTGGCCAGGTTCCTGCCAGCCGAAAGCCTGGTGCCGCCAGATCGGCAAACAGGCAAGACCGATGCGGTATGGAACTATCACAAATACATTTCCTATAACAATGCCGTTGATCCCTATGGTAAAACAAATGATCTGAGAGAATGGGCCAACAAAGCGCAGCTGGTCAACTACGATCAATACCGCGCATTAATGGAAGGCTTCAGCGCACATATGTGGGATTGGTATACCGGCGTTATCATCTGGAAAACCCAGAATCCCTGGACGGCCCTGAGAGGGCAGATGTACGATTACTACCTCGATCCCAATGCCTGCCTCTATGGTACCCGCAAAGGCGCCGCGCCGCTGCATGTGATGTACAACCCAACAGATGGGATGGTGATGGCAGTAAACAATACTTTCCGCTATGCCCGCGACCTGATGCTGGAGCTAAAGACTTACGACATGCAGGGCCACGATTCGCTGTTGACACAATTGTTTGTCGAAGCAGGCCCGGCTACTGTACAAAAGTTTATGTCGGTGAAACCTATGCTGGACAAGCTAAGCGAACAACAAGGCGTATTTTTTTCCCTGCGCCTGCTGAATACGCATCAACAGGTGGTAGATGAAAACCTTTACTGGCTGCCCGATGCAAACGGCAACTATTCCGGTTTGCAACAGCTGGCCTCGGCCAACGTGTCTGTGAAGGCGGTGAAGGCCGGACCTGACAGCATCCGGGTCACGATCAGCAACCCTGCCGGCGGGCCGGTAGCCTTCTTCAACCGTATATCACTGGTAGATGCACAGCATCAGCAACGTATCCTCCCCGTGTTTTACGATGATAACTATGTGTCGGTATTACCCGGGGAACAGAAAATCATCACCATTACCGGCGCCGCCATAGGTGCCGCTCCCGGAGCGGAGATTGAAGTGTACGGACATAATGTGAAACGACAGTATATCCGCTTTTAACCAATATGCTTTCAATACTTAGCTTTCAGAGATCCTGTGTATTTTCTGAAAGCTAAGTACTGAAAGCAAAAAGCTTTTTGTATATTTATTTTGTTAATCTTCTTATACCTCCTCAAACTATTCACCAGATGACCACCCTACAGGATACTACCATCCGGAAACTCAATGCCCAGGAGAAAATCCCCTACGACCTGTTACTGTTAGCCGATCCCTCCGTTGTTGCTATCAATGCTTACCTCTCATCAGGAGAGCTGTATATAATGGAACAAGACCACCAGGTGATTGGCCTCTATGTATGGGTAAAGGACGGCGACACGCTCGAAATAAAGAATATTGTAGTACATCCCTCTTTCCAGGGAAAAGGGTTTGGTAAAATGTTATTGCAGGACGCAACCCACCGGGGCAGGATAAGTGGCTACCACCGCCTTTGTATCGGTACCGGTAATTCCAGTATAGCCCAGTTGTACTTGTATCAGCGCCAGGGTTTCGAAATGGCCACTATTATCAAAGACTACTTTACAACAAACTACCAGGAACCCATCTACGAAAATGGCATCCAATGCAGGCATATGATTATGCTGGAAAAAAGACTAAGCTAAGCTGAGGGGGCAGGAGGCTGCGGCTCAATAAACGCACGGGTTTTAGGCAGGCTATCCGGAAATTTTTCCTGGATATACTTTATCAGGTTTTCGCGGATATAGCAGCGCAGGTCAAACGCATTGCCGGAATTGGAGGAGCTCATGAGCGCCCTTACTTCTATCGTCCGCTCGCTGGTATTGGTCACCTGTAAGACTTTGGCGCGCTGATCCCATAACGGCGATGCCGCCAGCAACCGGTCAAATTCTGCCCGCAACTGATCTATTGGCACGGTGTAATCCAGGTAAAAAAATGCGGTGCCCAGCATC
The DNA here is from genome assembly GCF_012726295.1 of Chitinophaga sp. Ak27. Lineage (GTDB taxonomy): Bacteria > Bacteroidota > Bacteroidia > Chitinophagales > Chitinophagaceae > Chitinophaga. The sequence continues at coordinate 336,064 of NZ_JABAOB010000002.1, forward strand.
TCAGCACTGTTGCGGGTCCAGTTCTGGAACGGTTTCTCAATAAAATAATTAATTGGTAATATCAGCCTGCGCTGGTCCCATATATTTAATACCACATAAGTAAGGGTAATTTCTTCCACACGTCCCCATTCTCCTTCCACCACCAACACATCATCGATGCGGATCGGTTGGGTAAAGGCGATCTGGAATCCGGCCAGCAGGTTGCCCAGCGATTTCTGGGCAGCAAAACCAATGATAATACCACCTACGCCTACGCCCGTCAGTAACCCAGCCCCCAGTTTACGCATGCTGTCGAAGCTCAGCAGGATAAAGCAGGCGGTTAAAATTAATACCAGGGAGATGGATAACTTACGTATAAACTGCAGCTGCGTACGTATCTTACGCTCTTTCAGGTTGTTAGCCTTTTTAAGATCATACGTATGATACACATAGTCCTCGAATACTTTGATAGCGCCGATAATCAGCGCAGCAAATGATAGCGTCAGCGCTATTTCCGTTATCTTACTTAATGTGGGCACAAATTTAGGCGGCACCCGCATCATAGGAATGGCCATGTTCAGCAACAGCAAGGGCAGGAAATAATTGAATGCTTTGCCCAGCCGGTTCAGTATACTGCGCATCAGCGAAAATTCATGCTGGTCAGCTAGCGATTTACGCAAAAATAAAGACAGCAAAATTTTAATAAGCCAGCCAACGATAACGGCAATGCCCGCCAGCAGCAGGTTCCATAGCCAATCAGGCAGGTGATCCGTATTTTCTATCAATTGATTCCACATGCGCGCCCAAGCCCAAAGATGATGCCGGTATATGCCAACTGGTACGCAACATCCGGTGAAAGTACCGCCATTACCAGCTTTCGGTCCTTGCTGTTGTCTCGTAGCAGATGCGACTGTTGCACAGCCTCCACACTTCGTCTTCCATGATTTGTGCCCGGCGGACGCAAAAGATTTTATAAGCCAAATGTGTACAGCATCCCTTCGTGATGAACGATAACGCTGCCCGGAAAATGCTTAGCCGGCGTGCGCGTAGGAAACCAGTTTCGCCCGGCGGCAACGATAATCAATAAGCCGTAATCGTCGCCCAGGGCGGTAAATTGATCGGAGCGGGGTTGTTTGGCAAATACAGGTATTTGTTGCTGAAGAAGATGCGCAGCATGAACAGGCACATCTTCGGTAACGATGCCTATTTCGCTGATACATTCGATATGCAGCTCCGGCGCATCATTGAGGAGATCATGACGGGCAATGAATTCCAGCAGGTTGCCATTGTTGTCGTAAAAGTACACGGCGTCGGCATGCCATAGCTCGAAATGCGCAATGCGATTGTCATCCGCAACAGGAACCAGGTCGGTCATTTGTTGCAACCAGTCAATAGCTTCACTCAGCTGGTTGTGTGGTATATTAAAAGCAAAATGATACACCGGGTGCACAATGGCATCGCTTTGTTCAAATACAAGTGTCGAGGTACCTGCCTGAAAACTGATACAGGTGCTGCTTTGTTGTGTCACCGCCAACTGAAGCTTTTGGCTGTAAAATGCTGCCGTAGCCGCGAGGTCGTTTGTATAGAGATGTATGGAGGCGAGCTGCATATTATTCAATGTTTAAGTTAACGCCGTAAAGAAAATCAAATTGTTTACGGGCAATGCGATTGGGAGTATGCCGGATCAGGTAATTACGCAGGAGACTGCCGGTAGTATTCTTTACGCTGGTAAGACGTCCGAGCATCCAGGAGAGGTCCACTACACGTTTGGCGCGCTTTAACCGCCTCAACTGGTATTTGGCGAAGGCCTTTTCCGGTTGTGATTCCTGGCCCAGGTAAGCAGCCAATACATATGCATCTTCGATGGCCTGGCTGGCGCCCTGTCCCAGGTTGGGAGTGGAAGCATGTGCTGCGTCACCTACCAGTACTACATTCCCGTGGTACCATTGTTTCAGGGGTTGTATGTCATAAAGATCGCCATGTATCAAAGCATCCGGATCCAGGCGGCTCACAATGTCCTGTATGCGCAGATCAAAAGGCGCCAGTTCGCGCCGTATATAGGTCAGCGCTTCTGTGGGAGAAAATTTGCTGCCTGCAGGCATGGCTTTGGTCATCCAGAAATATACCTGTTGGTCGCCTACCTGTGAAATGGAAGCCCTTACGCCGCCTTTACGGCTCCATACTTCCCCGCTGCTCACCTGTTCTGATGGCGGAAGGGTGGTATTGATAATGGCCCGCCAGCAGGTTTGCCCGGAATAGCGGTATTGGGCTTTGGTTACATACTGTTCCCGCACTACCGACCGGATCCCATCTGCGCCTATAATCACATCGGCGCTATCGGTGGTACCATCCTCAAAACGTACTACATTGCCATTAATGCCTGCACATCTTTTCCCCAGGTGTATCGGCTGCTTTACGGCGTTGGCCAGTATTTGCTGCAGGGTGCCACGATGTATGGCATGGGTAGCGTTACCATAACGCTGTTGAATGTCGAGGTTGTCGATGAATTGCAACAAATTGCCTTTCACATCTTTTATAAATACTGACTCCAGGAATATGGAGGATGCTTTTAATGCGTCCGCCAGGCCCAGGCGCTCATATACATTCATGGCATTGCCCCCCAGCCAGATGCCCGCTCCTACGGCCTTTAGTTCCGGCGCTGCTTCATATATTTCGAATTGGATCTGCTGTTGCTGTAATGCAATGGCGGTGGTGAGTCCCCCTATGCCTGCCCCTATGATAATCGCCTTCATGATTTTTTAATTTAGTACAAATGTACAAAAATATTCCATTCTTGTACATTTGTACTAAATTTTCTATTTTCGCTGCTATGAGCACCAAAGAAAAGATACTGGTTACCGCCACCCGCCTGTTCAACGAGCAGGGGATAGACGTGATTACTATCCGGCACATTGCCAAAGAAATGGGGATCAGCCATAGTAACATTCAATATTATTTTAAAAATGCCGACGATATTATTGCTACAATCTATACCAATCATATTGAGGAACTGAACGAATTACCGATGTTTAAGGAGTTGACCCTCGACGCGCTGAAATCATCTATTGTAGCTATTATGGAGCATATCTATAACTACCGTTTTATATATATCCATTTTGTAGTGATCGCCAGGCGTTTACCATCGGTAAAGAAAGAATACGCCCGGCGGTTTACGCGCCGGCGGGAGCAGTTCCTGGAGTTATTTGCGCATTACCGCGAAACGGGTATTATGCGCACAGATATTCCCGCTCCAGTATGGGAAAGCCTGATCAGGAACATTTATATCATTGGTGATTTCTGGATTTCTGCTAATGAGCTCAATACGGGGTTAAAAGGGAAGAAGGCGGTTAGTTATTACGTTACACTGATTGAACAGCTGTTTTATCCGTATTTAACAGAGAAGGGAAGGGCAGAGATAATAAATAGTACCGCACTGATATAAAAAAAGAAGCCATGCAACGCTGCATGGCTTCTTCTTTTATATCGGCAATAACTTATTGTCCGCTTTGTTTTTTCTTATGATCTACGATGGCGCCGGTACCTGCGCCTACGCCTGCACCGATCAGGGTACCAATAGCAGCACCTTTCAGGTGGTCTTTGTTAACGATAGCCCCGGTAATGGCGCCAGCGCCGGCACCTACTACGGCGCCTTTAGCGGTATGGCTCCATGATTTCCAGCCTTTCTTTTTAGGAGCAGGTGCTGGAGCAGGAGCTGCTGCTACATCACCACCACCGCCACCGGCAGGCGCAGTCATCGCAGCATCGCTGTAGCCTTCCTGGCCGGAAGTACCTGTATGATGATGACGCCCTTTCACGTGATTCATTGAATCTATAACAGATTGCCTGATGGCACTCACATTGTTCATCGAATCAATAGTAGCTTTTTTCGCACTCTCTATGGCTGCAGCATTATCCCCATTGCTTTTGCAGGAGAAGAAAACTACGGCTGCCGCTAAGGCTACAAGTAACTTTTTCATGGTGATACGGTTTATTCCCCGCAACTCACGAAAACTATGCCAAACTGTGTATAGCTATAGTGGAAGCCGCATTTCTACCAGGTTTTGACGGAAACCGAACTTTTCATATGCCCGCACCGCAGTGGTATTATCAGCATATACGTCCAGCCGTAACTCGCGAAGGCCCAGCCTCACCGCCCAGGCGCCCAACCCCTCAATAATCATCCCGTTTACTCCCTTGCCCCGGTATTCGGGTACTACATACATAAATCCCAGGTAGGCATATTTCGGAAATACCTGGTAAGGCTTCGCGTCCCGAATACGGACATGCCCCGATCCAATTATTTCGCCGGCATACTCGGCTACCAGCACCTCCGCATCATCGGCAGCGATCAGCGCAGCCAGGTCGTAATAATGTATAACGCCTTCTTTTAATGTATTGTCAAACGGACGTTCGGCAGCTACAATCCCTTGCTCAAATTCCAGTAATACCGGGAGGTCGGCCGCAGTGGCAGGTCGGATATGTATCATGACTAAAATCGTTGAGCCGACGAATGTACAACTTTTCTATCCCTGGTGCAGGTTTTGAGCCAGGTTTGTTGGTACTGCCAAGAAGGATATTTCAATGATTTACAGGTATATATATCCACTTCGGCAACCATTCCATCGGGAACGATTGCGTAAATAACGCCCGGCATCTCCCGTCTCTTTACTATTTTAACCGGCAGCTATTAATTCCACGTTATGAAACAAACGATTTTACTATTAGTTTCTTTCCTGCTCATTGGTAAGAGTCTACCCGCACAAGTCATACAAAAAACAGTCGCAAAGGATGGCAGCGGCGACTATACCACCGTACAAGCCGCCCTGGACGCCGTTCCGTTGCATAATACAGTGCCTGTGCATATTTACATTAGGAAAGGCATCTATAAAGAAAAATTACACCTCGATTCTACCAAAGACTTTGTGACCCTCACCGGAGAGGATGCACAAAACACTATTCTTACCTACGATGATCATGCCGGTATGCATAGCCCCACCGGCGACACCATTACTACTTATTCGTCGCCTTCCTGTATCATCCATGGCAATAACTTCCGGGCAGAAGATCTCACCTTCGCCAACACTGCCGGTATTTCCGCCGGCCAGGCCGTGGCGCTCAGCGTTAAAGGCGATAAGGCTACGTTTATTCATTGCCGTATGCTGGGCTTCCAGGATACCCTGCTGGCCGGCACTTTTTATGTAAAACAGTATTACGAAGACTGCTACATTGAAGGCAGTACCGATTTTATATTCGGCTATGCGGCTGCGTTTTTTAATAGGTGTCAGATTAACAGTAAAAGCAATTCTTATATCACAGCAGCAGCCACACCACCCGCTTATCCGGTAGGATATGTTTTTAAAGACTGTAAGCTGACAGCCGACAGCGGCGTTACCAGGGTATACCTGGGAAGGCCCTGGAGGCCCTATGCCAGCGTTACCTGGTTACATTGTAAGATGGGAGCGCATATACTTCCTGCCGGCTGGGACAATTGGAGAAAAGCCGCCAATGAGAAAACAGCCCGTTATGCGGAATATAAAAGTAAGGGCTCCGGCGCCAACAGCGAAAGGCGGGTGAACTGGGCGAGGCAACTCACAAAAAAGGAAGCCAGACAATTTACCCTGGCAAACATATTTGGAGACTGGAAATTCTAAATGCGATGAGAATACTGGCTTGTTTATGCGCCTTGCTGGCTTTCCTGCCGGCTATGGCACAATCTGTTCGTGAAAAGTCTAAAGTATGGGTAGCCGACAATGGAGACGGCACCTATAAGAACCCGGTTATCTATGCCGACTACTCAGATCCTGATGTAATTCGTGTAAATGATGACTATTACCTGGTGTCCTCCAGTTTCGATGCTGTACCGGGCTTACCTATTCTGCATTCGAAAGACTTGGTCAACTGGCGCATCATAGCCCATGCGCTCCTGCGGCAGCCGCCCCACGACCATTTTTCGACGACGCAGCATGGCAACGGCGTTTGGGCGCCCGCTATCCGTTATCATCAACAGCAATTTTATATTTATTACCCCGACCCCGACTTTGGCATTTATGTGATCACTGCCAAACAGGTAACCGGTCCCTGGAGCGAGCCGCAGCTGGTGGTAGCCGGCAAAGGATTCATTGACCCCTGCCCGCTATGGGACGATAATGGTAACGTATACCTGGCACATGCTTTTGCTGGCAGCCGTGCCGGAGTCAAAAGTATGATCGTGGTAAAACAGCTGGATGCAACAGGTACCCACGCCATTGATGAGGGCGTGCTGGTATTCGACGGGCATCCACAACATCCAACACTCGAAGGACCTAAGTTTTATAAGCGTAATGGATACTATTACATTTTTGCTCCCGCTGGCGGCGTTAGCACGGGCTGGCAGCTGGTACTGCGTTCCAGGCATGTTTATGGCCCCTATGAAAGTAAAATTGTAATGGACCAGGGGCATTCCCCGGTAAATGGACCACATCAGGGCGCCTGGGTGCAAACACAGAAAGAAGAGGACTGGTTCCTGCATTTCCAAGACGAGGAAGCTTACGGCCGGGTAGTGCATCTGCAACCCATGACATGGGTGAACAACTGGCCGGTAATAGGCGCCGATCCCGATAAAGATGGGAAAGGAGAACCAGTGATGCGTTACAATAAACCAGATGTAGGGAAAACGTATCCCGTGGTTACACCACAGGAATCAGATGAGTGCAACGGCAGTACTCTTGGCTTACAATGGCAATGGCAGGCGAATCCTGCTGCCGGATGGGCATTCCCTTCGCCAGCGCTGGGCTGCCTGCGGTTGCTGGCGGTACCCTTGCCCGACAGCGCCCGTAATCTTTGGGACGCCCCCAATGTACTCCTGCAGAAGTTCCCGGCTGCAACGTTTACGGCCACTGCTAAATGTAGCTTTGTTCCCCACCTGGAAGGAGATTGTGTAAGCATGCTGGTAATGGGCGCCGATTATGCCGGTATCAGGCTGGAGAAGAGAGCCGGTGGTCTTTATCTTACCCGCTTTACCTGTAAACAGGCCGACCGCGGGAATGCAGAGGTAATTGAACCCATCGCACCTATAACGGTAACGGATATATTTTTCAGGATAACGGTGGAAAAGAATGCGCAGTGCCGTTTTAGTTATAGTACCGATGGTCAAACCTTCCATGATGCAGGAGGAACGTTTGCTGCAGTGCCGGGGAGGTGGATTGGCGCAAAGATAGGACTGCATTGCAGCCGCACGGCCAGGACCAACGATGCTGGCTGGACCGACATCGATTGGTTCAGGGTGGAGTAATGAGCGAGGTTTGCAGCACCCTGGTTTCAAAATCTTTCACCGGACGTTTGCTTTCTATCAGTTGCAGCAATAGCTCCGTGGCTACCTGCCCCATTTCAAAGGCAGGTTGCCGCACCACCGTGATAGGGGCATGCAGCAGCTCTATCAGGTCGGAGTTGGAGAAACCGGTCAGGCCAATATCTTTGGGGACGTCCAGTTTCGCTTTCTTCAGCGCCCGCATACAGCCCGTGGTGAGTTTATCAGAGGTAGCGAAAATTGCATCAGGACGTTTTTTTTCCTGGAGCAATTCCTGCACCGCATCGCTGACTTCCTCCTGCAACATGCCGCCATGAAAACAATATTTGATCAGCGATGCCGGCAACCGGATACCCGCTTTGTCCAGTGCGGCCACGTAGCCGGCTACCCGCTCTCTCGTAATGGAAAGATGGGCTGAATTGGTAATACAGCCAATACGCCTATAGCCCTGCTGCAATAAATGGGTGGTAGCGTTGTAGGCGCCTTGGAAATTATCTACCCTCACCTGGTGCGTCGCTATTTCTTCTACAATCCGGTCAAAAAAAACAATCGGGAATCCATACTGATGCAACGCTTTTAATGGCGCCAGGTCCTTGGTAGCACTGGATACAGAGATCAATAACCCATCGATCGACCGCGAAGCCAGGTATTGCAAGGTCCTTACTTCTTTCTCAAAAGATTCGTGACTCTGGGAGATAATGACCGTATAGCCTTTCTCGTTAGCTACCGATTCAATACCGTTGATGGTTTGGGAGAAAAAGCTATTCGCAATTTCAGACACCATCACGCCAATAGACCGGCTCTTTTTTTCCTTCAGGCTTAATGCTATAGGGTTGGGATGATAGTTCAGCTGCGCAGCATGATCTAATACCAGTTGCTTGGTTGCTGCACTGATTTCATGGCTGTCGCGCAACGCGCGGGATACCGTGGAAGTAGATAATCCCAGCGCCTGTGCAATATCTTTTATGGTAGCAGCTTTGTACTTCATATCGTTCCCGGACCGTGGTTTCCGGCGTTTTTTTCCAGACAGTGAATGTACTGATTTTCCGGGAACGATTGCGTAAATAAACTTCACCGATAGTAATAAGTTCAGTAGAATTGTAATCACACAATACCGGTTTCAGATTCTTTTTCAACCAATGTATCGCCACGTTAAATAAATACGATTAAGTAGCACAACCTTTATTTGCCAATAAATTCACGCCTAACGTTATGAAAACAATTTACCTTTTTTGCTTGCTGTTGCTGGGTTTTAGCAGCTTGGCAATTGCACAGACACGCACTGTAAAAGGACGGGTGACTGATGCTGCTTCCGGAGAACCACTCCCCATGGTGAGTGTTCAGGTGAAAGGAACAACCAGTGGAACCCAAACAGATAACAAAGGAAATTTTTCCCTGCAGGTACCCACCGGGAAAAAAACAACCTTATTATTCAGCTACATAGGCTACACGCCTGTTAGTATACTGGCTGATGATGTCAGCATGACAATAAAAATGGAATCCAACAATAGAAAATTAGATGAAATTGTGGTAGTAGGATATGGTATGGTGAAGAAAAGAGATTTGACTGGCGCTGTGGTGTCGGTAAAAGGAGAGGAGTTGAAAAAAGTACCTTCCACCAATGTCATGGAATCGGTACAGGGAAAGTTACCGGGAGTGGATATCACACGTAGCAGCGGCGCCGCCGGAGCCAGGGTAAATGTAACCGTAAGGGGGAATCGCTCTATCAAAGCCAGTAATGGTCCTCTCTACATCGTAGACGGCGTGCAGTACGAAAACATACAGGATATTAATCCGAATGATATACAGTCTATGGAAGTGCTTAAAGATGCTTCTTCTACAGCCATATATGGTTCCCGCGGCGCTAATGGCGTTATCATGGTCACCACCAAAAGGGGTACAAGCGGAAAGCCCAAAGTAAATATCAGCTCCTATGCGGGCATTGCGGAGGTAAACGGTTATCCCCGCTTGAACAATGGACAGGAGTACACAGCCTTGAAGAGAGAAGCCAATCGCACTACCGGCCGATGGGCCAGCCTAGCCGACGATCCTAAAATATTCAACGCCTTTGAGCTGGATGAAATTAAAAATGACTTATGGACCAATTATGCTGACCTGCTGTTGCATAACGGCTTGCAGCAGGACTACCAGGCGGGCATCTCCGGAGGATCAGAAAAAACAAAGGTCTATTTCTCCTTCGATTATTTTAAAGAGAAAGGACTACTGAAACTGGATGTCCTCAATCGCTATTCGGCCCGTTTAAATATTGATCAAACCATCAACGATGCCATCAAGGTAGGTGCGCAAAGCCAGATCACCTATTATGAGCAAAGCGCCCGCCGCGATCCGCTAAACCAGGCTAACAAATATATTCCCCTGGGGCTTCCATACGATTCTGCCGGCAAGCTGGTATTGTTTCCTAACAGCGGTTCGGCCATCAATCCGCTGGCAGATGAACAACCCAATGCTTACGAAAATAGTACCCGCACCACCCGCACCTTTGTAAACGCCTATGTGGAAATCGCTCCCTTGAAAGGGCTGCTGTTTCGCTCCAACTTTGGCGTTACCCTCGAAAATGCCAAGCAAGGCGTATTTGCGTCTAAAAGCTCCATCGACCGGTCCACCGCCTCTACTTCCCGTTCCCAGTTAAACGGCAGTACCCGCCGCTACCTGAGCTGGGAAAACGTACTCACCTATAATAAAACAATAGGCGATCATTCCTTTGGCGTAACAGGCGTAGCCAGCTTACTGTCTGATCAGCGCGACTCCTCCCTGATGCAGGGGGAAGGGCAACTGCTACCATCACAACTGTATTACGCTATGCAGAACAATGTGAGTGGTATCGCTATCCGCAGCATGTATCAATCCAGTAAGTTAATTTCTTTCACTGGTCGCCTCAACTATGCCTATAAAGGTAAATACCTCTTGTCGCTCACCGGCCGCTCAGACGGGTCTTCCAAGCTGTCGCCGGGTAATAAATGGGCCTTCTTCCCATCGGTAGCCGGCGCCTGGCGTATCAGCGATGAAACGTTTATGAAATCGCAAACATTCATCAGCGACCTGAAACTGAGAGTCAGCTACGGTATCGCCGGTAACGATGCAGTGGATCCATATTCCACTGCCAGCTACCTGGTGAAAATTCCCTTCTCTTATGATGATACCAATGCCGCAGTAGCTTATACAATTGGCGATCAAACCGGCAACAAAGGCCTTAAGTGGGAATTGTCGGCCACCAAAAATATAGGTATTGACTTCGGTATCATCGCCAACAGGGTTACAGGAAGCATCGATTATTATGACACCAAAACAAAAGACCTACTGCTGCAACGTACATTGCCTACCTCTTCTGGTGTCAGTAATGTGATTCAGAACGTAGGTAAAACCCGCAACAGGGGAATAGAAGTCGGTATCAATACCACCAATATTTCCACCGCCAATTTCCGGTGGACCTCCAACATCGTATACTCCCGTAACAAAGAAGAAATTGTAGCGCTGACCGACGGCGGCGCCAACGATGTGGCTAACGGCTGGTTCATCGGGTATCCTGTAAAGGTGTACTACGACTACCAGAAAGTCGGTATCTGGCAAACATCAGAAGCAGATGAAGCCGCAAAATATGGCTATAAGCCAGGTGATATCAAGGTGAAAGACCAGGATGGTAAAGGTGTGATCAATACCTCCGACCGGGTTATCCTCGGCGCCCAGGTGCCTAAATGGAGCGGCGGATTTAACAATGACCTGCGGTACAAAAATTTTGATCTCAACATATACGTATTCGCCCGCATTGGCCAGTGGATCAATTCGGAATACGCTGCCAAATATGATCCACAGGGACTGGAAAACAGCGCCCCCGTAAATTACTGGACACCGGAAAATCCGTCTAATGATTATCCAAGGCCCAATGCGAGCCTTTCCAAAGATGGTACGCCCTTTATTAAAACATTGGGATACAAAAATGGCTCCTTTGTGAAGATCCGTAATCTCTCTCTGGGATATACTTTCCCTGCACAGGCCCTGCACTCGCTGCACCTGAGTAGCTTACGTGTATACGTTACCGGTAAAAACCTCTTTACCTTCAGCAAAGTAAAAGACTATGACCCGGAAAGAGGAGGCGATCTGAGCAACCCGCTCACCAAAATGTATGTGGCCGGAATCAATGTTGAGTTTTAATATTTAAAAAATCCGTTATGAAATCAATCATTCATAAATACGTGGTTATAGGCATCGTTACATTGACTGCGATGACGGCCTGTAACAAGCAATTGGACGAGTTTAACCCTGGCGGTACCACTACCGATGCGGTTTTTTCCACCCCGGAAGGATTTGAAAGCCTGGTGAATGCCGCCTATACGTATAACCGTTGGTGGTATGGAAAAGAAGAAGGCTATAGCATCTCGGAAATGGGAACAGATATATGGACCAGCGGTACCGGCGATAAGTATCCCGATATCACTAACTATAATAACCTTCAGGCCAGCAACAGCGTGATGAGCGTGTTGTGGAAACAGCTGTATGCAGCCGTCAATCTTTGTAATACCGGTATTGGCCGTATTGATAAAGCTGGTCTGACAGCCGACAGGCAGAAGATACGGAATGCAGAATTGCATTTTCTCCGCGCATTTTACTACTGGCATATCGTGGAAACCTGGGGGCCGGTACACTTCACCTTAACAGAAACTTCCGGGGTGATTACTACCGCTAACCGTACGCCGGTAGACACGTTCTATGCGCAGATATTCCGTGACCTCGACGTGGCGGTAAACGATTTGCCGGTAACGACTTCTGATTATGGACGTGTAACCAAACCCGCCGCAGAAGCCTTCCTGGCAAGGATGTGCCTGACCAGGGGCAAAAATCAACAGGCGGCCGACCTGGCAGACAAAGTGATTAAGAGCTACGGCTATACCTTGCTAACTAAGTATGCAGACCTCTGGCGAATGGATAACCTGCAAAACAAAGAAGTGATTTGGGCGGTAAACTATATGAAGAACCTGGTGTTCGATGACCGTGCGGATGCAACATTGTTTCCCAACGGGCATTCCCGTGGCGCAAACAACGGTCACCTGATGTTTGCCATGAAGTACGATGACCTGCCCGGTATGCAGCGCGACATCCTGAACCAACGCCCCTTTAATCGTTACATGCCTACGCTTTTCCTGCTCAATCTTTTTGATGAAACAGTGGATGCCCGCTACGAGGCCTCTTTCAAACAGGTGTGGTATTGCAACAACCTAAAAACTGCTCCCACAGGCATGAAGCTGGGCGATACGGCAGTGCTGTGCAGCAAGAAAGTAATCAGCACCACGCTCCCTTACCGGGTGTACGACCGGAACGCAGTATACAACGCCAATGGCGGCGGTAAGGACCGGACACACTATGTATCCCTGCAGAAGTTCGACGATCCCACACGGGCCTCCATCAATGAAGAACAAAGCGCGCGCGATGCATTTATTATTCGTCTCGCTGAAATGTACCTGGTGGCTGCAGAAGCGCAATTCAACCTGGGCAACAGTGCCAAGGCCGCCGACTATGTCAACGTGCTGCGCAAGCGCGCCGCCATCCCCGGGCACGAAGCCGCCATGCAGGTTGCCGCGGCAGATATCAACATCGATTTCCTCCTCGATGAAAGAGCCCGGGAGCTGGCAGGAGAGCAGCTGCGCTGGTTCGATCTGAAACGCACCGGGAAGCTGGCTGCCCGCATTGCGCTGCATAACCCCGATGCCAATCAGTACTTTCAGGCATATCACCTGCTGCGCCCGATTCCGCAGGATCAGATAGATGCGGTGAGTAATAAGAATGAGTTTAAACAAAACGACAAGTATAACTAAGTAAAGGAAAGTGATGAGGTATATTCAATTATTGTTATGGTCATTATTGGGACTGGCGCCAGCCAGTCCCAAGCCCGTTGTATTCCTGGTCGGTGATTCCACGATGGCCGATAAACCGCTGGAAGATAACCCTGAAAGGGGTTGGGGACAATTATTTCCACAGCTGTTAGTTCCGGAAGTGCAGGTGAAGAACTATGCAGTGAATGGTCGCAGTACCAGGAGTTTTATCACAGAACATCGCTGGGATAGTGTGCTGGCACAGCTGAAAGCAGGCGATTGGGTGATGATACAGTTCGGACACAACGACGCCAAAATCAGTGATACCACCCGTTATGCAGCACCACAGGGCGCTTATAAGACTAACCTGGAACGCTTTGTCAGTGAAACCCGGGCTAAAGGAGCCTACCCAGTGTTGATTACCCCCGTGGTACGACGACAATTTATAAACGGTGTTTTGCAGGATACCCACGGCGAATACCCGGCAGTAGTGCGGTCCGTAGCCGCAGCCATGCAGGTGCCGCTGATAGACCTGCAGCAAAGCAGCGAAGCATTACTGAAGAAAGAAGGAGAAGCAGCTACGGAGAAGATGTTCCGGAACATACCTGCCGGTCATTATCGTATACTGCCACAAGGAATTACAGATAATACACATTTTACGGCCTATGGCGCGGCAAAGATAGCAGCGTTGGTGGCCGCAGAAATGGATCGTAAGAAAATAGGTTTATCGGCGTACTTGGCGCCCACACCTTTTGAGGGCAAATACCGGTATGAGCTTCCGGTGATCTATGAACCGCATTTCAGAAGAGATACCTTTGATATCCGGGCTTTCGGCGCTAAAGCAGATGGGATCACGCTCAACAGCAAAAGTATTAACGAGGCTATTACTACCTGCAACAGCAAAGGGGGAGGAGTAGTGTTAGTACCCGCCGGCTTGTGGCTTACCGGTCCTCTGGAGCTGAAGAGCAATGTGAACCTGCATCTTGCGGCCAATGCAGTGTTGCAGTTCACTACCGATTTCGATCAGTATCCCCTGGTCACTACTACTTATGAAGGCCTGGTGGCCATGCGCTGCCAACCTCCGGTATCAGGCACAGGGCTTGAAAATATAGCCATTACCGGTAGTGGCATCCTCGATGGTGGAGGCGACGCCTGGCGCATTGTGAAAAAGGCGAAGCTGACCGAAACACAGTGGGAAAAACTGGTCGCTTCCGGTGGGATGGTAGGAGAAGATAGCGTAACCTGGTATCCTTCCCGTTCGGCTTATCTGGGTTCCAAAACCAGCCAGGCCGGTGTTATCAAGCGGGGTAGCCAGCCTTCAGACTATGCCGCCATCAAAGATTTCCTCCGTCCCAACATGATCAGCATCACGTCTTGTAAGAACGTGTTACTGGAGGACGTTACATTTCAGAATTCTCCCGCCTGGTGCCTGCATCCATTGCTGTGTGAAAATATTACGTTGCGGGGCGTATATGCGAAAAATCCCTGGTATGCCCAGAACGGTGATGGGATAGACCTGGAGTCCTGCCATAATGCGCAGATCACAGATTGCACTTTTGATGTAGGCGATGACGGTATTTGTATTAAATCCGGCAGGGATGAGCAGGGACGTAAACGTGGTAAACCTACGGAAAATGTTATTGTGCATCATTGTACCGTATATCACGCCCATGGCGGTTTTGTAATAGGTAGTGAAATGTCTGGCGGCGCACGGAACATTTATGTGTCGGATTGCTCTTTCCTGGGCACCGATATCGGCCTTCGGTTTAAAACGGCCCGTGGCCGCGGTGGTATCGTAGAAAACATCTATGCGGCCAACATCAATATGAAAGATATTCCGGGAGAAGCCATCCTGTTCGACATGTACTATGCTGCTAAAGACCCGGTGCCACTGGCCGGAGAACAGCGGGTGGCGCCCAAAGTGGAAACAGTACCGGTAACGGAGGCCACTCCTTTATTCCGTAATTTTTATATCAATAACGTTGTATGTCATGGCGCCAAAAAAGCGGTATTCATCCGCGGGTTACCGGAAATGCCGGTCAGCAATATCTGGCTGCGCAACCTGGTGATAACGGCAACAGCCGGTATTGACTGCCTGGAGGCCACGGGAATTCATTTTGATAATGTTTATCTCGTTACTTCTTCCGGTACCCCGCCCATGCATACACGTAACACCAAAGACATCAGCACCGGTAACTGCCGCTACCGGGATACTAAAACCAATTCAACCAGTGATCATGCTTTTTAAGAAATGTTCTTTTGCCGGATGGCTGCTGCTCTCCGTCACCGCCATACAGGCGCAAACCGGCGCGGCCGGCATGGCGGCCACCGTCATGCGCATCTGGAAAGACTCACTCGTGTTGCATCCGGGCACGCCCGTAAAATGGACCTACGACCAGGGAGTAGTACTGGAAGGCATCACTGCTTTATGGAAACACACCGGCAACCAAAAGTACTTCCGGTATATACAGCAGAGCATGGACTTCTTCGTGGATCAACAGGGAAATATCCGCACTTACCGTTTGGAAGATTATAATATCGATAACGTAAAAAACGGGCGGGTGCTGCTCACCTTGTTCAAAACTACAGGTGATGCCAAATACAAGCTGGCAGCAGATCAGCTGCGCAAGCAATTAGCCCGGCAACCCCGCACCAAAGACGGCGGGTTTTGGCATAAACAGCGCTATCCCTGGCAAATGTGGTTGGACGGGCTTTACATGGGCGAACCTTTTTATGCGGAATATGCCGCGCTCGTAAAAGACAGTGCCGCCTTCCAGGATATCACCCGCCAGTTTGTGCTGATGGAACAACATGCCCGGGATGCCAACACCGGCCTGTTATACCATGCCTGGGATGAATCAAAGGAACAACGCTGGGCCAATAAAATAACCGGGCAGTCGCCCAATTTCTGGGGCAGGGCCATGGGATGGTATGCCATGGCGCTCGTAGATGCGCTGGAGTACTACCCTGCCAACGAGCCGGGCCGCGACAGCCTGGTGGCAATCCTGCGCCGCACAGCCGTTGCCATTAAGCAATACCAGGATAAACACACCGGCTGCTGGTTCCAGGTGCTCGACAAAGGCGGCAAAGAAGGAAATTATGTGGAAGCCTCCGCCTCCTGCATGTTCGTATATGCGTTGGCGAAAGGCATGCGATTAGGTTATCTCCCAGTTACCTACCGGCAGGTGGCCGCAAAAGGTTATGCAGGTATCCAGCAACAGTTTATCCGGAAAAACCCGGAAGGCGATATCACCTTGGGCGGAACCGTCAGCGTAGCGGGATTAGGCGGAGAGCCCTACCGGGATGGCAGCTATGCATATTATCTCAGTGAGAAAGTAATCGACAACGATCCCAAAGGGGTAGGAGCCTACCTCTTAGCCGCCAATGAAATAGAAATGATTAACAAATAAAAGTGTATGAAATTATCTCGAAAAATGCTGCCGGCAATACCTGGAAAAGCTAACCGGCAGCTGCCTGCCGACAACTGGTGGGCATTACCGGAAAAGGTATTGCAGTTCGGTACTGGCGTACTGTTGCGGGGCCTGCCCGATTTCTTTATCGACAAAGCCAACAAACAAGGAATCTTCAATGGCCGTATTGTAGTAGTAAAATCTACTGCACAGGGCAATATCAACGCCTTTGCGGAGCAGGACGGCCTGTTTACACAGTGCATCCGTGGCATTGACGGTGGACTGCAAGTAGCCGAAGATGTTATCAATGCTGCCATCAGCCGGGTGCTAACGGCTACCTCGCAATGGCAGGAGATACTGGATTGCGCAACCAACCCGGATATGCAGCTGGTAATATCCAATACCACAGAAGTAGGTATTGTATATGTAGAAGAAGATATCCGCCAGTCGCCTCCTGCTTCGTTCCCGGCCAAACTGCTGGCATTTTTGCACCACCGTTACCAATATTTTAAAGGAGATCCGGATACGGGAATGATCATCATTCCTACAGAACTGATTCCGGATAATGGCAGCAAGCTGGCTGGTATCCTGGAAAAACTGGCATTGTTTAACCAGCTGGAACCAGCATTTATAGAATGGCTTACCCAACATAATTATTGCTGTAATTCCCTGGTAGATTGTATTGTGCCAGGCGCAGCTGCTAATACAGCGGCCGATTATGAAGATAAGCTGCTGATTATGACAGAGGTGTACCGGCTCTGGGCCATTGAGACAGACGTGGAGACCGTGAAAGCAAGGTTGCCTTTCGGCGCAGTGGATACAGGCTTTGTGCTTTCGCCGGACATTAACGTATTCCGGGAACTTAAGCTACGCCTGCTCAATGCTACGCATACCCTGAGCTGCGGATTGGCTTTCCTGGCAGGATTAGATACCGTGAGAACGGCTATGAGCTGCGAGCCCATGGCGGCTTATATGGAGGGACTTATGATGCATGAAATTATCCCGGCTATAACAGACAGGCATATACGCAACGATGCTGCCATCCGTTTTGCCTATGCTGTACTGGATCGTTTCCGCAATCCTTATATAGAACACCGCTGGTTAAATATTTGCACTCAATATACCTCCAAAATGAAAATGCGGGTATTGCCAGTGCTGCTGAACTACTACGAACGAACAGGACAAGTGCCCGCATTGATTTCACTGGGCTTCGCTGCACACCTGCTGTTTATGCGCGGTGGTACATCATACAGCATCACAGATGAATTTGCTGCTTTATACCAGCATGCCTGGGAAGACGCCATGCCTGCCCAGGTAGTAAAAAGGACCCTTGGCAATGAGCAGATATGGGGCCGTGATCTGGCTGCCATTCCTGGTTTTGTGCAGGTGGTGACGGCCATGTTGCAGCAGCTGCAGCAAACGGGGGCCATGGCTTATCTCGAACGTGTAGCAACGGAAATCACCTTGTCATAAATATTTTAAGAGCAGTTCATGAAACAGAAAGTATTAAAGGTACACCCCGACGATAACGTGTTGGTAGCCTTGCAGGACCTGTCGCAGCACGAAGTAGTGCAGTATAACGGCGCCAGCTATACGTTGACGGAGCCTATTCCTGCAAAACATAAATTCGCCGCTACGGCATTCGATAAGGAAGATGCCATAACCATGTATGGTGTACTGGTAGGACGGGCAAAAGAACCTATTCCAGTTGGCAGCAGGATTGCCGTGGAAAATGTGCATCATGCAGCAGGTAGCTATGCGTTGTCTGATCTGCGCAAAACCGCATGGACAGCGCCTGATATTACCCGCTGGCAGCAAAAAACATTCATGGGATACCATCGGGCCGATGGGAGTGTGGGTACTGCCAATTATTGGTTGGTGATACCACTGGTATTTTGCGAAAACAGGAATGTGGAGGTGCTGAAAGAAGCGCTGCTGGGAGAGTTGGGCTATAGCCGGCCCGATAAATATGCCGCCTTTACCCGCTCCCTGGTAACACAGCAAAAAGCAGGTGCGGATACCACCCAAATACTGGAAACTATCTATACAGAAGATCCCACCGGCGCCGGTCCTACCAGGATCTTTAAAAATGTAGACGGTATTAAGTTTCTTTCCCATGATGGCGGTTGCGGAGGTATCCGGCAGGATGCACAATCGCTCTGTGGGTTACTGGCAGGCTACATTACCCATGCCAACGTAGCCGGAGCTACGGTATTAAGCCTGGGTTGCCAGAATGCCCAGGTGAGCATGTTACAGGAAGAAATCAGGAAACGGGATCCTCACTTCACAAAACCGCTGTACATCCTGGATCAACAGCAAACCGGTGCCGAAAGTGTTTTGATCAGCCAGGCTATCCGGCAAACATTTGCCGGTTTAATGGAAGCTGATCGCTGTACCCGTCAGCCTGCTCCGCTAAGTAAGCTATGCATCGGACTGGAATGCGGCGGCTCCGATGGGTTCTCCGGTATTTCCGCTAACCCGGCGATTGGCTACACATCCGATTTATTGGTAGCCCTGGGCGGCTCAGTGATATTAGCAGAATTCCCTGAACTGTGCGGCGTAGAACAGGAAATGAGTGATCGTTGTACCGATGTTGAAAATGCTACGCGCTTCATTCAACTTATGCGTACTTACCAGCAACGCGCGGAAGAGGCCGGCTCCGGATTTGATATGAATCCTTCTCCGGGAAATATTAAAGATGGACTCATTACAGACGCGATTAAGTCGGCCGGCGCGGCTAAAAAAGGCGGTACCTCCCCGGTAGCCGCTGTACTCGACTATCCCGAAAAGGTGCAGCGCCCTGGACTCAACCTGCTTTGCACACCGGGCAACGATGTAGAATCTACCACGGCAGAAGTAGGTAGCGGCGCCAACATAGTGCTGTTCACCACGGGTTTGGGTACGCCCACCGGCAATCCTATAGCACCGGTAATAAAGCTGTCGAGCAATACCCGGCTCTATGAGCGCATGCAGGATATTATCGATATTAATACCGGCACCATCATCGATGGTACAGAAACCATTGCAGCCGCAGGCGAACGTATACTCGATTACGTTATACAGGTAGCCAGCGGCGCTGCCATCGCCAAGTCCGTTGTCAACGGCCAGGATGATTTTATTCCCTGGAAGAGAGGCGTATCATTGTAGTGATTAAAATTTATTATCGATGAGAAAGAAATTCATGGATGAAAATTTCCTCCTGAATAGCAAGGCGGCGGAAAGATTGTATCATGACTATGCCCGGGATATGCCCATTATTGATTACCATTGCCATCTGCCACCCGCCCAGATAGCGGCAGATACCCGTTTCAACAGCATCACACAGGCATGGCTATACGGAGATCATTACAAATGGCGGGCAATGCGTACCAACGGGGTGCCGGAAAGCTATTGTACCGGCGATAAAACAGATTGGGAGAAGTTTGAAAAATGGGCGGCTACAGTGCCTAAAACGTTGCGTAATCCCCTTTATCACTGGACTCACCTGGAATTGCAGCGGTATTTTAACGTATCGGAACTGCTGCATGCCGGCACCGCCGAACGTATTTATCATACCTGCAACGCCTTGCTACAAACCCCTGAATACAGTGTGCGCGGCTTGCTCCGCAGCAGGAATGTGGCCATGATCTGCACCACTGATGACCCTGCTGATGACCTGTCTCACCACCGGCAAATAAAAAAGGAGGGCTTCGAAATACCCGTGGTGCCAGCCTTCAGGCCCGACAAAGCCATGGCAGTAGACGATCCACTCGTTTATAATCAATACTTGCAACAATTGGAACAGGCGGCCGGTATAAATATCCGTACCTACGATGACTTGTTGCAGGCATTGAAAAATCGGCACGACTATTTTTCCACCCGGGGTTGTAAGGTGTCCGATCATGGCATAGAGGAAATGTATGCAGAAGATTTCCTGGAAAGTGAAATCCGGCAGGTTTTCGCCAAAGTGCGCAGTGGCCAGCCGACCTCTGTTACAGAAATACGGCAGCTCAAATCAGCCCTGCTACTGGAGCTGGCTGTAATGGATTGGGAAAAAGGATGGGTACAGCAATATCACCTGGGAGCCTTGCGGAATAACAATACCCGCATGATGCGTGCCCTCGGGCCAGATACCGGATGGGATTCCATCGGTGATTTTTCCCAGGCACGGGCTTTATCCAAATTTCTGGATAAGCTGGATAGCCAGGATAAACTGGCTAAAACCATTATTTACAACCTGAACCCGGCCGACAATGAGTTGATGGCGACCATGACCGGCAATTTTAATGATGGGTCGGTAGCCGGAAAAATCCAGTTTGGCGCCGCCTGGTGGTTCCTCGATCAGAAGGAAGGCATGATCCGGCAAATGAACGCCCTATCGAATATGGGGCTTATTTCCCGCTTTGTAGGAATGCTCACCGACTCGCGCAGCTTTCTTTCCTATCCCCGCCATGAATACTTCCGCCGGCTGCTCTGCGACCTGCTCGGCGATGAAATCGAAAAAGGAGAAATACCGGCAGATTTTCAGTTGGTAGGCAGTATGGTACAGGATGTCTGTTATAACAATGCAAAGTCGTATTTCGGCTGGGAGTAACGATCGAAAAAAAAATTCAACTTTTTTAAGGGCTGCTGACATACCGTTGTCACATGCCCTTTTTTACTTTGTATTGTAAACGAAAAAATACAGACTTTAAAAAATACAGACTTATGGAAAACAACACACTGACTGCTACCGCCCCCGCTACTGCTGTAATCATCACTCCTGAACAGCTGCTGAAGCACTGGCAGGGCCATCGGGGACTTACACGCCGCATTATTGAAGGTTTCCCGGAAGATAAACTCTTCGATTTCAGCATCGGTGGCATGCGTTCATTCGGCACGCTGGCCATGGAAATGATTGGCATGGCTGTTCCCAGCGTACATGGTTTTGTAACCGGCGAATGGTTGGATAACGAAGCTTTACTGGGTGATGGTATTGATACCAAACCCACCACCAAAGCAGGCTTACTGGCCCTGTGGGACGTTGTTACCGAAGCCATCAATGATTATTGGCCCCGCGTAACCCTGGACAGATTTCAACAACAGATCAAGGCCTTTAATCAATACGATGGTACCGTTAGCAGCATCCTGTTGTACGTGATCGATAACGAAATTCATCACCGCGGACAAGGGTATGTTTATCTCCGCGCTTTAGGAATTGAACCCGCTCCATTTTGGGATAGACCCTAAGTCTATCTTACTGCATTGAACTTTTCCCGGTATTCAGAAGGCGTCATTCCCACAGTTTTGCGGAATACCTTTCTGAATGCCTTGGGATCGTTATAGCCAGAGTTGTAGATGATCTCCGTCATTTGCTGGCCGGTTTGTTCCAGCAGCTTTTTGGCAGCTTCTATACGGGTGAGTTGCAGGTATTCGATAGGCGTAACACCAGTTACCTGTTTAAACCGTCTCACGATATTGCGGCGACTCGAGGGAATGTCTTTAATCATTTCCTCAATAGTGCCGGCTTCCTGGTAACAGGTTTCAATTTTTAGCTGGGCAGTGGCCACCAGGTCGTCGTGGTGGTTACGTGTAGGCTGGAAGGTACTGAAATAGGACTGTTTATCGCGACCCATATCGATAGCAAATATTTTGGCCGTTCTTACCGCCACTTCAATTCCGCAATGTATTTCCAGTAAATGTAACAGCAGATGAAAGGTGGAGGTAGCGCCCCCGCTGGTATAAATACCGGCATCATGGGTTACCGTTTTATCTGACAGCAGGTTTACCCGCGGAAACGCACGGGAGAACTCTTTGCAGGCGTCTACATGTGTGGTGGCTATCTTGCCATCCAGCAATCCTGTAGCGGCCAGCAAAAATGCCCCGGTGCAGAAACTGGCCAGCTCTGCTCCATTTTTATATTGCTGCCGCAGCCAGGGAAGCCAGGCTTCGTTTTCTGCCAGTACCTGCGGTATGTCATCGGCTGTAAAAGAAGGAATCAGCAATAATTTAAATGTACCTGCGTCAGCTAAAGTTTGAGCCGGGTAGGCCGGAAAAGCCGAAGTAAGATGCGCGGTGTCGGGCGTATACAGTAACGTCACTGTAAAAGGAGCAGGCTGATCGCTTTTTTGGTAAATTTTGTTGACGGTATCGAGGACGTCTGTGATAGCAGCCAGACTCAGTAATTTATAATGACGGGTTAGCAGGATACCTATCTGCAGCATATGGTGGCAATTTTAAATTCTCTTTCCAAACTTAAGGATTTTTTGTCGCAAACGCCCCTAAGATTGACTGAATTAACATCCTTCCGGGCTGGAATTATCAGTTACCTTAGAGATAGTTTGAAACCATAAATTACAACAACATGAAAGCTGCTAGTAACAGGATGCTGGGCATTCTGGCCATGTACGATCTGCAAACCGGGCTTTATCCCAGGGTATTGGAAGGCATAGCGGACGCAGATGCCTATAAACGCTTGGATTCAGCTGCCAACCATATTGCCTGGCTGGCTGGCTCACTGGTACAGCAAAGGTTTGAGGTAGCCGGTTTAATAGATCCCAACGTGAAGGAGAAGTCAACCGGAGATGCGCTTTTTACACACAACCAGGGCATCAAAGAAGGCGTTACTTATCCTACACTGGAAGTATACCAGCAGGACTGGGAACGGATTACGCCAATTTTCCGGGAAGTGCTGGCACAGGCCACCGATGAGCGGCTCGATAAAATCATTGAATTTCCCGGGATGAGCTTTCCCTGCTGGGATATGGTCACCTTCACTATTTACAGGGAAGCCAATTGTATTGGCCAGATTGCTTTGTGGAGGCGACTCCTGGGCTATCCGGCGATGAAGTATATGTAATAAACTTTACACTGATGGTAGAAGTATTTAAAACCAATGTGCAGCGTCGTGGCGTTGCCAACGCATTGGTGGCACTGTTGCACAGTAACTTCCCGGGTAGCCGGATTAATTTCGACCTGGAAGATCGTGACAAGGTGTTAAGGGTGGAAGGAGACAATTTTCACCCGGAAAAAGTAATGATGCTGGTCAATGAAAATGGTTTCCAGTGTCACATTATGGAAGATTGAGAAAGGTGTTGCTGACCAAAAAAGAATTGCTGGTCAGCAACGCTTTTCATCCATCCGGGCCAGCCTTTTGGCGAGGAAAAAAGAGAAGCATCTCTGTCAGGAGATGCTTCATTTATAATGCCGGATGAAAGGGAATATTTATACCAGATGATGGTGTTAGTGCCGTACCCGGCCACCACCTTCATGTCCGCCGCCGCCGCCGCGACCGCCACCAAATCCACCTCCTCCAACACGGCCACCGCCGCCGAATTCACGACCGCCGCCGCCACCGCGAGGCATCTGCTGTGAAAAGTGGGGCTGCTGTTGCGCCATCACACGACCCTGTCCACCGTTATAACTTGGCCGGCCGCCACCCGGATTGCCGAATCCCTGCCTGGCCGGATTGTAAGAAGGAGCGCTGCGCTGACCGGCAAATCCTTCTCTCACATTATTGTCTGGCCGTGTATATCCCTGCCTTACATTATTGCCGGGTTGATGATAGCTTTGTCTTACGTTATTGTCTGGCCGGGTAAATCCTTGTCTTACATTATTACCTGGCTGAGTAGTTCCCTGCCTGATATTATTGCCCGGGCGTACATTGTTATTGCCCCTGTCTGCAAAACCCTGCCGGATGCTGTTACTACTTCCCTGTTGCGTGCTGCCCTGCCGGATGCTTCCCTGGTTAGTTAACCCCTGTCGAACCGAAGGCCGTGCTGCATTAGGATTGCCGCTTACGCGGTTACCCTGCTGAGGACGCATGACTGCATTGGCTGGCCGGCCATTATTAACAGACGCCAGCATATCACGGTTACCGCTCGCCACCCGTTGGTTGGATACCTGTGCAGAAGTGGCCTGTATATGGCGATCCCGCATAGCTAACTGGTCGGTACGCGTAGGGCGGGCGGTTATACCGCCGGGGCCATTATAGCTGCTGCGGTTATTGATCACAGTCCGGTTATTAATGACCGTATTGTTAATGTAAGTATTGCGAACAATAGTAGTGTTTACATTGGTATAGGCCGTGTTATAACGATATACATTACCTGCCCAGCCACCACCATAGAATCCGGAACCAAAATATCCGCATCCATAGTTAACGCCACCATAGTATCCTACCCGGTGCCCCCAGTAGCCGGCATGCCAGCTATAAATGCCGCCTATACAACCCCAATATCCCGGGGTCCAAAGTAAGCCAACGGCTGGAGGCATTACCCATGCACCTGGTACCCAGTAGTAACCATCGGGCCCGTACGCCCAGTATCCCGGTGTCCAGAGATATCCATCCACCGGACAAGGGGGCTGTGTATATACGGGTAACAGCGGGGGCGCCAACCGGATGGAAATTCCCACGCTTACCTGTGCCTGCGCCACCGGTGCGGTGGCAGCCAATGCTGTACTGGTGAGCATCAAGGCGATGATAATGTTTTTCATGATATGATAACTCTTTATCCTTTCTATTCGACAATTATGCCATAAAAAAGTTTAACCCCGGAGAAGGGCGTCTGTCGCGTTACTACAGGAAATAAAAAAACGGGCAAAGCGTGTCGGATGTTGTGTTGGTTGCGGATATAGAAAATTGAGCCTGGTGTAAAAGAACATGGAAAGTAAAAATTAAAGAGTTGTTAAAATGTGGGAGTGATGGGCGAGGCAGGACATTTTATATTTTTTTAGCGTAAGTGATACCGGCTTTTAGAGAGTCAGAGAATATTTTAACTGAAGTATTAAAATACGATGTTATCTTGGTCAGAATTGACAGGTAGAATAAATTAAGAATATAAAACAGCAACTATGGAAAATAATCATGCAGAAGAAAAATTTGCGGCGCTGGGATTGGCATTGCCGCCTGCACCTGCGCCGCTGGGTGTTTATAAGCCTTGCTTTGTAGATGGTAAATATCTTTATTTGTCTGGTCATGGGCCTGTACAGGATGATAAATCCCTCATCATTGGCCGGATTGGAGACGCGTTAGATATGGAAGCCGGAAAACTGGCCGCAAGGCAAGTGGGACTAACAATGCTGGCAACTATTAAAACGCACATAGGTAGTCTGGATAAGGTTAAGCGGGTGATTAAAGTATTGGGGATGGTAAATTGTACGCCCAGCTTTGAGCGGCATCCATATATCATTAATGGATGCAGCGAATTATTTGCCGCCATCTGGGGAGAAGAAAATGGGATAGGCGTTAGAAGCGCAGTTGGTTTTGGCTCTCTGCCTGATAATATCCCGGTGGAAATAGAAGCTTTATTTGAACTATACTAGGCTGACTAAAGGAGTTAATTATGTTTACGATAGATGCACACCTGGATCTTAGCATGAATGCGCTGGAATGGAACAGGGATCTGCAACAACCGGTAGCCGCCATCCGGGAACGGGAAGCGGGACTGAGCGATAAGCCGGACCGCGGTAACGGCGTAGTGGCTTTCCCTGAATTGAGAAAGGGAAACATAGGATTGGTGGTGGCCACACAAATAGGCCGCTTCGTAGCTCCCGATAATCCACTCCCGGGCTGGCATTCCCCTGAGCAGGCATGGGCGCAAACCCAGGGACAACTAGCCTGGTATAAAGCCATGGAAGATGCCGGGGAGATGGTAATGATCAGAGACCGGAAAGAATTGGAGCAACACCTCCTGCGGTGGAATGACGATACCCCCAACGATAAGAAACCAATAGGTTATATCCTTAGCCTGGAGGGCGCCGATTCCATTGTTGATATAAAATACCTGGAACGTGCTTATAACAATGGATTGCGTGCCATCGGTCCAGCGCACTATGGGCCCGGCCGTTATGCCAACGGCACCGATGCTACAGGACATTTAAATGAGCGCGGCCGCCAGTTGATCCGGGAAATAGAGCGACTGGGCATGATACTCGACGCCACTCACTTATGCGATGACGCGTTCTGGGATGCCATGGAATTGTTTAATGGTCCCGTGTGGGCGAGTCATAATAATTGTCGCGCGCTGGTAGATCACAACCGACAGTTCAGCGACGACATGATACGGGTACTGGTGCAAAAAGGAGCCGTTATCGGCGGCGCATTGGATGCGTGGATGATGGTACCTGGCTGGGTGCGCGGAAAATCTACCCCGAAGGATATGCATTGCAATCTCGAAAAAATGGTAGACCATATGGATCATATCTGCCAGATAGCAGGTAATGCCCTGCATATCGGTATTGGTTCCGATCTGGATGGCGCTTTCGGCAAAGAGCAATGTCCTTATGACCTGGAAACGATCGCAGACCTGCAAACACTCCCCGCCTTATTGTCGAAAAGAGGATATAGCGCTACGGATATTGAAAACGTAATGCATGGTAACTGGCTGCGCTTCCTGCGCAATGCCTGGAGAGACTAACACTATTTGTGTATGTGATTACGACAAAGCCCTTCTGTATGGAGAAGGAGCTTTGTCTTTTAATGCTTACATTAGGTTGGTTATCAATGGAATCAATTTGATTACCTGCGCGCCTACTTCAATGGTTGCCCGCTTTTTGCTTCCCCTTTCCGGCAAGTTTTACTAACTTGCGCGAATGAATTTTCTTGAAGTCTTCAATATCAGCAAACAACAGCACGGCGCATATATTTTAAAGAATGTCAGCTTTACACAACACCAGTTTCAAAAGGTAGTGATTGCCGGAGAAACAGGTTCCGGAAAAAGCTCCCTGATGAAAATTGTAGGAGGCATGGGACAGGCCGATGAAGGTACGGTCATGTTTGAAGGAAAGCGGGTGAGGGGCGCCCTGGAAGTGCTCATCCCGGGCCATCCGGGCACAGCGTACCTGTCGCAGCACTTTGAACTGAGGAATAATTACCGCGTAGAGGAAATTCTGTCTTATGCCAATAAGCTCACGGAAGAATCAGCCAACGAAGTATACGAGGTGTGCAGGATCAGCCACCTGCTGAAAAGAAAGACAGACCAGCTGTCGGGTGGAGAAAAGCAGCGTATTGCCATGGCCCGGTTGCTGATAGGCGCACCGCGCCTGTTTTTACTGGATGAGCCTTATTCTAATCTCGACATGATCCATAAAAGCATCCTGAAGAATGTAATCAGCGATATCAGTGAAAGACTGGGTATTACCTGTATGCTGATTTCCCACGATCCTATAGATATACTGCCCTGGGCCGACCAGATCCTGGTGATGAAAGATGGGGAAATTGTACAGCAGGGCACTCCCAGGGAAATTTACAACCAGCCGGTGAGTGAATATGTAGCGGGATTGTTTGGGAAATACAACCTGATTGCGCCAGCTAAGGCCGGCATACTGGAAGGACTACCAGGTATTACCCGTAATGGTAAGCACATTTTTATCCGGCCGGAGGACTTTAAAGTAGTGCGTACCAAAAAAGACGCGATTCCCGGTAAAGTAAAGGAACTCAGTTTTTACGGCAGCTTCCTGGAGGCAGAAATAGCATTGGGTAACGAAATCGTTACCATTAAAACGGCTAATGCCGGGCTGAAGAAGGGTGCTTCCGTGCAGGTAGCTGTAGACCCGGAAGCGGTGTGGTATTTTTAACCAGACTTTATTTATCTTCTTTCCGCAAAGCCATTATAGGGCTTGTTACGCAGCATATCCCAGGTTCTATCGTAGGATACAATATAATGAACGATTACCACAGCGGCGAGGATAATGCTCCATTGGGGATGTTCCATTACGCGGAGCCCCCATACGGCCAACCCGAATAATATCCACTCCAACAGTAATCTTGCTTGTCCGGGGATAGCTACGGGTGCTTCTTTCGGATCATTAGGAACACGGAAGACGCCCCAGAGAGTGGCTGCGCTGAGCGGAAAACCCAACGCCAGCACATATCGCAACCAGCTATCGGCGCCCATCTGCCAGCCCCAGAGGCCCAGTATCACTAACATAATAATTTCCAGTAAGAAACGTACAGCTAAGTTGACGGGATTGGTATTCATATCGTTGACTATTCCGAAATAAATATATTTCTTTTATCTTAACGGCTTGGTGTTAATTAAATTGTTATGAGAAAAAATTTATTGCTGCTGTGCCTGGCCTGTCTGTATGCAAGCGCTGGCCTCTTTGCACAGTCGCCACTACGGTTTGAAAAGGATATCCATACGATCCGGGACTTTGATAAAATGTATGCGCCGGCGCCGCATCCTATTTTATTTGTGGGGAGTTCTTCTATCCGCAAATGGGACGACCTGGAACGGAATTTTAGCAGCTATGTAGTGATGAACAGGGGTGTTGGCGGGGCTGAAACCAACGATGTAACTTACTATGCCAATGACATCATTTTTCCCTATGCGCCCCGGCAGATAGTGATTTATGTGGGAGAAAATGATTTGCCGCATGCTACTGTTACCGCCGATACTATGCTGCTACGCTTTCAGCAGCTGTATGGCGCTATCCGCGCTAAGCTGCCGGCTATCCCCATCATTTATATTTCCATTAAGCCCAGTCCTTCCCGCGCCGCATTTTTAGAGAAAGCAAAGCAGACCAATGCGCTGATCAAAAATTTCCTGGCAAAGGAAAAACAATCCGTTTTTGTAGATATCTACTCCAAAATGCTGGATAAATCTGGGCAGCCGCGTAAGGAACTATTCCTGGACGATATGTTGCACATGAACAAACAAGGATACGCAATATGGGAAAAGGCCATACAGCCGTACCTGTTGCATAAATAAAAGCAGTATGCGTATAGTTTTCATCACTTTCCTGTTGCTGCTGACCTGGCAAATAAGCTGGTCGCAATCGTTACGGGTAGCCGTGGCCGGTGTATCGCACGGCCATGCGGGTTTCATCCTGGGCCGCCCCGATAAAGGGGATATCCAGATAGCGGGCATTTACGAACCGGATGTTGCCGTAGCAAAATTGCGCGCAAAGCAATACCATCTGCCGGAAAATATTTTTTATACGAACCTGGCGGAAATGTTGGATGCGGTGAAGCCCGCTGCGGTGCTGGCATTTGGTTCCATTAAAGCTCACCGGGAAGTAGTGGAGGCAGCAGCGCCCCGGCATATACATATCATGGTAGAAAAGCCGCTGGCCACCACCGTGGCGGATGCGGTGTATATGGACTCCCTTGCCCGCAGATATGGAGTACATCTGCTCACCGACTATGAAACCAGCTGGTATCCGTCTGTTGCCAAAACGTTCCAGTTGGTCGAGGATAGCAGTTTCGCCGGAAAGATCAGGAAGGTAACTATCAACGATGGGCACCAGGGGCCTAAAGAAATAGGCTGCGGGCCTGAATTCCTAGCCTGGCTCACCGACCCGGTGCTGAACGGTGGGGGCGCCCTGATGGACTTTGGCTGCTATGGCGCCAACCAGATGACTTACCTGGTAAGGAATCGTTTGCCCGTTTCCGTTACCGCGGTAGCCCGGCATTATAAACCACAGGTATACCCCAAAGTGGAAGACGATGCCACCATCCTGGTAGACTATGGAGATACACAGTGTACCATACAGGCCTCCTGGAACTGGACTTTCAGCCGTAAAGACATGGAAATATACGGCGACAAAGGCTATCTCATTGCGGCCGATAAAAATACGCTGGTACAACGTAATAACGAACGGGCGCCTGCTACTGCCCGGCATATAACGGCAACGGATATACGGGTATATGAGGATCCTTTCCGCTACCTGATCGATGTATTGAATGGTACAGTGAAAATGCCGGCCTATGGCTTATATGCGCCGGAAAACAACGTGATCGTGGTGCGTATCCTGGAGGCAGCCCGGGAGTCGGTGCGTACCGGTAAAACTATTAAATTCTGATACAATGGGACTCCGGGTTTTTGTTTGTAAGCAATGCCATGAAATGCAGCGGATGTCTACAGCCGATCTGTTGCTACCGGAAGTAATATGCAGCCACTGTGGGCACGTTACCAAACATTCTCCCAAAGCGCAGGAGCGAACCCGGAACATGCTGGCAGAAAATAGCTGGTATGCCGGGTTCCTGGAGTTGTTGCTGTCGATGGAGGAGCAGCTGGGCATTGATTATGCCGACGAAGATTTCCCGGCGCCATTCGTAACATACCGGCAGCTGATGGCAGTTACACTGCAACGATGTCATCATACTATCACAGAACAGGAGCTGATAGCGCTGATTACCAGGCTCACAGGCGCTCCAATCGCCGACCTGGACAGTCCTTTGTCCTGCTGAAAACTTTATATCTCCATAGGATAATATTCTCCCGGATAAAACGTTAATCCCTTTGCAGGTGGATCGCTCCCAACTTTATTTCTCTCGCGGCGAATAAATGATACTTAGATATTATATGCAAGCTGATGCGATTCAATCGAATCTATTTTGCCCTTATTTTTTTTCTTTTCCTGCGATCTTTTTAGGTGGAAGATATCGTATCTTAATATTAACAGGGTAGGCGTTAACGTTATTTCATGTTGTATGAAAACAGGTTTTATGAGATCTAATCGCTTCCATATTATTAGCCTCATTATCATCGTAGGTAGTTTATTTCCCCAGCTTATTGTTCAGGCGCAACAAACGCCCCTATTCAGCAATACGTACCAGCAATTAACCCGCTTTATGGATACGGCGTTAATCCCCATGAAAGCCGGAAGTACCAGCCTTGCTTTTTCTATGAAGGCAGAAATAGATCATGGAAATATTACGAAGCTCGATTGCTCCACCAATATAGCCAGTGATTTAAAGCCCCGTTTATTCAGGTTGCAGGAATTGGATATCAGGTGGAACAAGTTAACGGGGAAGAGTGGAAAATACTATGTGATTATCCCGGTATATTTTATCGTAGAACATTCAACGGGTAAAGTACAACTCAATTCCAAAACGGAATTTACCAACGGATTTTATTATGACGATGGTGATTTGTTTGACAATAAACCGCTGAACAACTACTTTTTCTTAAAGCCCATCTACCTGCAGCGCTATCTCTGAGGATGTCATGGCTGCGCGTTGCAGCCGGTATTGAGAGGGCGTTACTCCTTCAAACCGTTTAAAGAATTTGGTGAAATTGGAATTGTCGAACGTTAGTTTGGTGGCGATTTCCGTGATGCTCAGCTGCGGCATCTCCAGCATTTTCCTGGCCTCCTCCATCAGCCTCATCTCAAAAAAATAACAGGGCGCTTTACCTGTATGCAGCTTAATGGTATTGCTGAGGTGTACCGGGTGAATGAATAGCAGCTTCGCAATGTCTTTGATATGATACATATGATCTGCGCTGCCATCCATGATCTGATCCACATGTTTGTTAACCGCTTCAATAAAGGCAGTGGTGATTTCTGCTTTCCTTGATTGGTATTTCTGAGGAAGTACGGGCATGATACATAATATAATGAGTAATAAAGATACTAAATAATCAGGCATCCGATTTTTATCGTGTGGAGGAATGGAAAATATTTTAACAAATTAGGAAGGTTACCTTTTTCTGTCTGTTTGTATAAAGTTTAAATTCTCCTTGTTATGCGCCTTTCATTCTCGTACTTGATGATCCCCGTGCTCTTTTGCTGCGCCTGCAGTGCTAACAGAGCCGAAAAACAGTCCATGGCAGCATATGCTTCCACCGCCGATTCCACTACCTTCTCCAATGACATCAGCCGTATTACTTCCACCTCGAGGAAGCGGGTAAAGTCTGCCGATGTACGGTGCCGGGTAGCGAACGTATTTGCTTCCACCAGTGCATTGGAACAACTGGTAACCCGCTCTGGCGGTGTAGTAGAAGAAAGCAACCTGCAAAACGAATCAGTTGAACAGTACCGCCTGCCTTATTCGGCCGATTCCGTAAAACGCGTGCAGCTCTATACGCCGGTAGCCAATCTCACCCTGAGAGTGCCGGTCGACAGCCTGGATATGGTGGTCCGTGCGCTTACTTCCACCGCTGTTTACATTGATCATCGCGTGGTAAAAGACCAGGATATGACCCTGAAATACCTGGCCAGCGCTATGAAGAATGAGCAACAGGAAAACAGTGCCGGCAAAGCCGTAGCGCCTTCCAAAAAAGGCAATACGCTCGACATTACGGAGTATAACGATCAACGTGGCGAACAGGCAGTAGACCGCCGGATCAGTAACCTGACAATCCTGGATGATGTAGCTTACTCGACTTTTACCGTACAGCTTTTTCAGCCCGAATTGGCAGATGTACAGATATTGGTAAACCCCGCGAAGATGAGCCGTGCAGGCTTCGGAACGGAGTTGGCGGTAGCCCTGCGTGGAGGTGCGGATATATTCCGCAACATTTTACTCTTCTTTGTAGAGCTGTGGCCTTTCCTGCTGATCGGCGCTGCCGGTTGGATCGGATACCGGAAGCTCTTGTTACGTAAAAGCTAGTCTTTCTCCAGGAAGGAGGTCAACACTTCATTGAACGCCGCCGGAAGTTCCATCATAGGCGCATGTCCACATTTTGCCAGCATCACCAGTTCCGCTTGTGGTAACAGGCGCCTGAATTCCTGTGCGACATCCGGCGGCGTAATTTTATCATCTTCTCCCCAGATCAGCAAGGTGCGGGTGGGGATGTGCGGCAGCAGGCTGGCTACATAATTACGATTGGCCGACTTGGCCATTTTTACAATCCGGAAACATTTGCGGGCATTGGTGGTAGTACTGAATACTTCTGCCACCAGGGTGTCAGTAGCAGTGGCAGGATCATAGAAGGTGTAAGCCACCCGTTCGCGGATATAGTCGTAGCTACCACGCTTAGGATAACTACCCATACTGGTGTTTTCGTATAGTCCGGAGCTGCCGGTTAATACCAGGCTGGCCACTTTCTCAGGGCGCCGGTGGGTATACAGGATGGCTACATGACCTCCCAGTGAATTACCTACCAGGATTACATTTTCCAGCCCTGCCGAAGTTATATACTGGTCGAGAAATTGTACAAGATATTCCAGGTTATCTCCGGGATGCTCATCATAGATAGGCAGCGCAGGGATATGAATGTCGTATTGTGCAGAGAAGTGATTCACAACGCCTTCCCAGTTACTAAGCCCGCCGAATAGTCCGTGCAATAAAAGCATGCTTTGTTTCATACCTTTTTTGCATACAAAACTATAGTGCGGATTACATGAAGGGCGTGATTTCAATCACAAACGTTGCGGGCACGGTTCAGTAGCAGCAACCTGGCCCTGCTAACAGCTTCCCGGCTGGTATACAGGTAGCGGGCAATGTTGGTAAGCGATATTTTTTGGATGATGGCAGGGCGTTTTTCCAGCAGGAATTTATACCGTTGTAAAGGACTTTTCAGGGAAAGGATATATTGATGTTCTGACTGTTGCTCCAGCAGCTCCTGGAACAGCTGAAGATTTACATGTAGCAGGTTCATGTGCAGGGCATAGAGCGGTTGTATTTTTTTGATATTGATTTTTAACACCACGGCATCTTCTACCGCAACAATGCTCAGCGCAGACGGGACCTTTTTATTGTAGCTTTCGCAATTGGCGAGAAAGTCATTCGGGAAACTGAACTTTACAATTTTTTCGTTGCCTTCTTCGTCGAAGATGGCAAATTTGAACATCCCGGATATAACAAAAGCAGAATACCTGGCTACCTTTCCATAGCGTAAAAAGGCATCTCCTTTTTTTATATGTTTTATGGTGGCAATGGAATCCAGCAGCTGCCATTCTGCTAATGTTACTACCGGGTATTTTTTCATTAATTGATCATACCAGGCCGGCAATGCATGTGTCATCGAAGCAATCGGTTTGACTGCAATATAAACATTCTTATTTTCTGGCCTGATCGCGTAATGTTTTTACCTTATCATGTGCCTGTTTCAGCAAAGCCTTTTGCTGGGTAAGCAATTCCCGTATGTACGCAGGCATCGTTTCCAGGTCGAGCGAATCCTGGTAAGCCTGCAATACGGCGTCTTCTGTGGCTTCACAGTTGGCAAGTATTGTTCTGCGGTCATGCCCGGAAAACAATGCTTTTACCTCTGACCAGGCCCGGTATATTTTACCGGCAGCGGTGGTACCGGTTTCCATGGTACCTCCGTTGGCTTGTACTTCATTGCCCAAAGCATTCCGGAGCTGATGACTTTCCGTGATCATGGCAGAGAAAACAGGTTTGAGGTCTGCATCGGTGGGAGGTAATTCCCGTAGCGCCTTTTCATAACCGGCAATGCGGTCGTTGTTGATGCCAATTAGGTCGTTCAATATTTCGTTGGTAACGGCGGCGGTTATTGTTTCCATGAGTAATATTAATTTGATGTAATGTAATATCGGCCATAAAACATGCCAACAGGTTTATTTACGGTCACAGAAATATACAAGGAAGCGGGCGTTTTTGTTTGATTGTCACGGGGTGTTTTGTGTTACAGCCTGGTTTTTCCGGCCGGCTTTCTGGCCCTCAGCAACCGGCGCCAGGCGGTAGTAAGATGGAATACGAGGTGTGGAGGCCTTTAAACAGTATGTGGCGGAACATCATCTACCACCCTGTAAGCGAACCCGGCTTAAAACAGTTTTCCTTGCAGCGCTTCTGCTGTTATAACAGGTAACGGTGTTGTTACTACAGTTTCGCCGGAGTTGGCAGCGCTGATGGCGTATACGGCCGTTTCCTGGTACCGGGAGGCTACTATAATCTGTGTGCCGTTGGCATGCTGATCAAAAAGTGCCTGTACCAGGTCGGGATTGTTATTATCGCGGGAGAGATGGGCGAGCAGGAGATGGCTCATAAATGCCGGGCGGTGCGTCGTAAATATTTCCAGCGCCTGGCGGTTGGATAAGTGGCCCTTTCCTCCACGGATGCGGTTCTTCAGGTAGTACGGATACCGGCCTTTTTCCAGCATTTCTTCATCGTAATTAGCTTCCAGGAAGGCAGCATGGCATTGCTGGAAATGGCGGACTACATGTTCACACGGAGCGCCAATATCCGTAAAGATGCCAATGGTAACGGCGTTACCACTCACTACAAAGCTGTGGGGCTCCGAGGCATCATGATGTTTTGGAAATGCGGTAACAGACAGGCTGCCTACCGGGATGGCCTCATACGGGTTAAAATCCACTACCAGCTGGGCATCGAGTGACAGGCCGCCATGGGTAAGGGTACCGGGAGTAATGTATACTGGCAGCCGGTATTTTTTTGCCAGCACTTCTACTCCCCGGATATGATCACTATGCTCGTGGGAGATAAAGATCGCCTTTACTTTTTTCATGGTAAGCCCCAGGCGGGTCATCCGCTTCTCCGTTTCACGGCAGGAAATACCTGCGTCTATCAATACTGCCTCGCTGTCATTCCCGATATAATAACAGTTCCCGTTGCTTCCCGAATTCAATGAAGTAATAAATAGCGACATGCCGACAAAGGTAAAATTTCATGTCGAGATTTGATGATGCATTAACCGCTTCCCGGAAGATTATTTTAGAGAGTTGTTTGTTAATTTGCAACATTGTTGCAAATTTGCAGAATGGATAAAATACTGATACTGTCGTGGAACGTATCCCCGGAAATTTTTCGCCTGGGTGGCTTCTCCCTCCGTTACTACAGTGTAGCCTTTATGTTAGCAATCCTGGCAGCCTATATGGTGCTCGACCGGGTTTTCCGTCGGGAGCGGGTACCGCCCGGCACGCTCGATCGCCTGCTGGTATACATGGTCACAGGAACCTTGTTAGGCGCACGTTTGGGACATTGTCTTTTTTATGAGGCAGCCTATTACAAAACCCATCCCTGGGAAATTTTCCTACCGGTTGCTTTCCATAACGGACAGATCGAATTTACGGGCTACGAGGGACTGGCCAGTCACGGTGCGGCGATCGGTATGCTGCTGGCTGCCTGGCGCTTCAGCATAAAATACAGGTTATCGCTTACCTGGATACTCGACCGGCTGGCGATAATAGTACCACTGGCTGGAAGCCTTATTCGTATAGGCAATTTTTTTAATGCTGAAATTATCGGGGTGCCTTCCACACTGCCCTGGGCGGTGATATTTACCCGCGTAGATGCGCAGCCCAGGCATCCGGCGCAATTGTATGAAGCGTTTTGTTATGCACTTATTTTTTGCTGGCAGCGCTATCGTTACTACCAGGCGCCCCGGCCAGGGCAACTCTTTGGCAGCTTACTCCTGCTCGTATTTACCACCCGCTTTTGCATCGAATTCGTTAAAGAAAACCAGGTAGCCTTTGAAAATGGCCACCTGCTGAATATGGGACAGATCCTGAGCCTTCCGCTTGTATTCCTGGGTATTTATTTTTTAAAATTTTATAAAGTATATGGAGAGAGATAAACGGATAAAAGTCTATATTATCACCGGTTTCCTGGGAGCGGGCAAAACAACTATCCTGAATAGCTTACTGCAACAGTTTACAGGCTCCCGTAATGTCGTGATCGAAAATGAGGTAGGCAAAGTGAATATTGATGCGAGCCTGATCGATGCTAAAATTGATCAGCTCTATGAGCTTACGAGCGGCTGCATTTGTTGCTCACTCGACAACGACCTATTGGAAGTGCTGGGCAATATACTAGGCCAGGAGCAGCGCCCGGACCATGTTTTCATAGAAACCACCGGCATCGCCGACACCGGCAATATCATCGGAATGTTTCATATACCAGATGTGCAACGTCATTACAAGCTGGAATGCACCGTTTGTGTAGTGGATGCAGAAAATATCTTTGAACGCCTGCAACAGGCGCCGGAAGCCGGTAAGCAAGTGGCTGCAGCGGATGTGATCATCGTCAATAAAATTCAACAACTGCCGGTACCTCAGCTCGTTTATTTGTCGCAGCAGCTGGAGCAGATGAATCCACTGGCTTTCATTACCACCTCCGAAAAGGGATCTATTTCCCTAAAAGACCTGCAGTTCCGGGAAAAGCCTTTACCTGCAAAGGAGCGCACCGCTCCTCTAAAACAGCCTCATAAGATCAATACTGTTTTATTTGAATCGCCTATCGCCTTCGATCTGAACATGTTTGTGTTTGTGCTTGATTTTTACTGTAACGCCTATCCTGAGCAGTTGTACCGTATCAAAGGATATATCCGGGTCTGCAACAGTAAAGAAAAAATGCTGGTACAATCTACCGGTCGGTACCTGCATATTGTATCAGCAGGAGAGTGGGAAGATGAAAGCCCTTCTTCGACTTTGGTATTTATAGGTCGCGAGTTGAAATCGGCTACTATTCAGCGCATACTGGCGCCTGCGCAGAAAGAAAAAATATAGCAGATCTGCCGGTTATGGAAAATTTATAGAAATGCATCTTTTCTAAAACTATTCATATGTCGATAGCCCGGATATATTCATTATTGTTTGCCATCCTTATCAGTACAGCCGCTTTTTCTCAAGCCAGGACGGTATCCGCCATCCCGCTGCCAGCGGGATATAAACGCCTTGCGCAACCAGCTGGTTCCTTTGGCGCCTGGTTACGATTGCTGCCATTAAAGAAAGATAACCGGGTATATCTCTATAATGGGCAGTTAAAACAAAACCAACAGGCGCAATATGCAGTAATTGATATTTCCGTGGGTACAAAAAATTTGCAGCAATGCGCAGATGCGGTAATACGGCTGCGGGCAGAGTATTTATTTGCCAGCGAACGGCTGGAAAAAATTGCATTTCATGCTACCAGTGGTACGCTGATGGATTATAATGGATGGAGTAAAGGCGACCGGTGGATTTTAAAGAACAACCAGCTGCAACGAAAGCAAATGGCATCGCCTTGCAGCGGACATGCCTGCCTGATGTCGTACCTGGAAACGGTATTTTCCTGGGCAGGCACGCTTTCGCTCAGCAGGGAGCTGGTATCGGTAAAGGATACACGAAAACTATTGCCTGGCGATGTGTTTATTAAAGGAGGTAGTCCGGGGCATGCGGTGATAGTGGCAGACGTAGCAGAAGACGCGGCTGGTAACCGGATTTTTCTCCTGGCACAAAGTTACATGCCTGCCCAGGATATACATATTTTAAAGAACCCGGCAGCTGCCTCTCCCTGGTTCACAGCAGGATTCACTGGCAAGTTGCTGACCCCGGAATGGATATTTGATACCAGTGAATTATCGCGGTTTCCGGGATGATCATTACACAAAAAAAGGGGCGCACGATGCGCCCCTGGATACAAAATACCATAATCGCTGTTACCAGTGATGTGGAATGTAGTCATTTTCCACACTGCCATCTGCGTACAAACGGAGGATAGCATAGCCGGGAGGTGTTTCCAGGTAATAGCCTTCGCCGGCAGATTCCTTATCGCCCTTGCCCCACCAGAAGCCGCTCATAGCGCCGTTGCAGCAGTAACGGATATCGTTATAAACAGCGTTGTCGGCCAGGTGGTTATGGCCGCTGAGGCATACCTTTACTTTGTCGCGGTGCTGGAAAAACAGGGTCTTTAACCGCTGATGGTCGCCATGTCCGCCGCCTACCAGCATGGGGGTAACACCCAGGATAGGATAATGCGACATCACGAGGGTAGGAGTGCCAGCTGGCAATGCCTGCAGATCCTTTTCCAGCCATTGGTATTGTTCTTCATCCAGGGAGGTTTTGTCGTTGTTACCGTCCAGGATAATGAAGTGCCAGCCTTTGCGGGTAAAGCTATAGTAGCGGTGCGGTATTTTCAGGCGTTTTACTACGTAGTCCTTTCCATACATACTGTCGTCTTTGGAAGGCGCTTTCCACCACATATCGTGGTTGCCCAGGCAGCTATGCACCTCGTAGGATTTGAGGCTGCTGACACAGTCATCCCAGATGCTCCAGAGTTGTGTTACGCGGTCGCGTACCACGTTGTCATACGAGGCATCAAAGATGGAGTCGCCGCCATTGAGGAAGAAATCGATTTTTTTCTTTTTGATTTCTTCCAGGCATTTTTTGAATCGCGCTGGCGCGTCGAGGTCTTCGCGTATATGCACATCTGTGATATGCGCCACGGTCAGCACCGGGCTGCGCTTGCTGTTGTCGGCGGCTTTAACGGCAGCCGGCCCCAGGAGGGTACCGGCTGCAAGTAAGCCTGAATGTTTTAAAATGTCTCTTCTATTCATACGATGGTTTATTCCCAGCCAAAAATCTGCTTCAGGTTTGGATTCAATGCTACCTGGGTATAAGGAATAGGACGGTAATAGAACTTAGGTTCTGTAAACGTGCGTGCGGCGGTTTCTGTTACTATAGCACCGCCCGCAGTACCATTTTTCAGGTATACCGTTACGTTTTCTCCTATATTACCAGCTTTGTAATAAATCAGCGAAATTCCCAGGGAATTTTTCTCCTTTTTATCTTCTGCTGGAATATCCTGGCTCTGATCTATCAAAATAATATCCTCAATACCATCGCCGGTCATGTCATATTTGCCCAGGCCGGGGAAGTACATGCCTTCTGGTATTTTTTCCAGCACCTTGCCCGCATGCCATCTCATCAGGTCATCGAAGCGATAGCCTTCGAGGGCAAATTCAACTCTTCTTTCGCGGCGGATTTCCAGGATAACGCCTTTCATTGGTCCGGTTACGTCGGGGTACTTGGTTGCCAGTATCGGATCGGGATTGGCATTACTGAGTGCCAGGTTCATGGAAGGTATACCAGCACGGGCGCGTACCAGGTTTACTGATTGATCAAGGTCGCCCTGCGTGAGGTTATTTAGTTCTGCCTTTGCTTCTGCATAGGTAAGCAGGGCCTCCGCATAACGATAAACCGGGAAATCTATACTGCCGGAGATACTGTTATCAGTGGTGTTGAAATAACCTTTTACCTGGTGGTAACCGGTAAAATTTTTATTCAGGCGTTGAATGTAGGGCGCGTTATCTCCTGCACGTTTAAACCCGGGAGCGGCCAGTGTTTGCGCCATGCGGGGATCCCTGTTTTGAAACTCCTGTGTATACTGGAGTTTGTCGTAGCCGGGGAGGTCGGTAAAGCGCGTGCCGTCTTTCATCAGGTACGTCTGCACCAGGTCGCGGGAAGGTGATTGTTCATAATCACCAAATACGTAACCGTTAATATTACCACTTGCGCCTTTTACATAATCATAAGGGTGAGCCAGTATCACTTCGCCTATCCTTGTCAGGTCCTGGCTGTTAAACAGTGCAGCGTAGTCGCTCGCCGGAGAGCCGGTATTATAAATGGTGAATTTGCCCGAATTCATAATGTCCTGTGCCTGCGCCCGCGCAGTATCCAGGAATCGCCCAGCTGTTGATTGCAGGTTTAATTCCGGATGATATTTACGGTAAGTGCCTTCGTAGAGGGCGATGCGGGCATACAACATTTTTACCGCCCAAAGGTTAGGTGTACCGGCAGGTACTTTTTCGCGCACATGCTGAGCGGCAAAAGACAAGTCGGCCATCATGCTATCCACCACCACGGTGCGTGGATCCCGGGCTTTATACATATCCTGGTTATCCGGGAGCAAAGTTTTTCCATACCAGGGCACATCAGAGAAGCGGCTGATTTTACCGAAATAGAAAATAGCGCGATAATACCTAGCCAGGCCGGCGTAATGATCCTTTACTTCCTGGGTAGCATCGGCTCCGCTGTAACGATCGAGGAAGAAATTGATATTACGCAGCCTGCTCCAATCTCCCCAACCACTGGTAATGGTTTGAGAACTTGGGTGGCCAGTCATCATGTTTTTTATTTCCAGTGATGCAGTGGTAGCAGTGTTATCACTACTTTGATCTCCGATGTACTGCCAGGTATCTGACAGGCTAAGCAGGCCGTTAACATACAGTGACAGGTCTGTTTCCGATTTAAAAAACAGGTCTGCAGCTATTTGATCCTGGGGATACCGGTTCAGGAAATCTTTTTTACAGGAAGCGCCCAGCAATAGCGCTCCAAGAATAATATGGTACTTAAATTTTTTCATGTTGTAATGTTTAAATGGTCCGGTGTTACAGATCGAGGTTTAGTCCTATGGCATATTTGCGCTGGTAAGGATAAGCCCAGCCGTAACCATCTATAATAGCTTCCGGATCTACGTATTTTTTGATGGCGGAAAATTCGAAGATATTTTCGCCGGAAGCATAGATGCGCAGACGATTAATGTGATAACGTTTAGTCAGCGATGCAGGTAATGTATAGCCGATGGTCACATTCTTGATACGCAGGTAGGCAGCATTGAGCAGGTATTTGGTTTGTGGCAGATCCAGTCCTTTACCGTAGTTGTTATCTGCCAGCCAGGCTTGCATAACAGGATAGTAAGAGTTGGTATTAGCATCTGCCAGTCCCGCTTTGATATAAGATGCGCTGTGCTGTGCACGGGTTGCTTCATTATCTGCAGTAGCGCGATAGAAGTCCAGGTTCCATGGATAAACGTTCGCATAAGGCTGCTGGAGCGGGCCCCAGAACAGGTAATGGTGTGGATAATAATCCATTTTGGCGATTCCCTGCATGAATACAGAGAGGTCAATACCATTCCAGTTCATGTCCAGGTTGATACCATAACGATAATGCGGACTAGTATTACCAATTACTTTCAGGTCTTTAGGATCTTTGGCGGAAATACCTTGTTCTATTTTACCGTTTCCATCCAGGTCTTTGTATTTTGGCCAGCCTTGTACGATGTCCAGGGCGCCCCATGGAACAATGTTTGATTCATCCAGTGTTTTTACATCGTCTTTACTTTTGAAATAACCATCGTTGGTTAAGCCCCAGATTTCGCCGAAGGTTTGCCCGGAGTAATATTTGCCGCTGAATAATTGCTGGTCATTTTTATAGCGGGTGATTTTAGTTTTATCGTCAGATAGTGTCACCTTAATTCCAAAATTGAAAGGTTTGGAAGCCACATTGAAATTATTGCGATAGCCGAGCATCAACTCCCATCCACGGGTAGATAAGTCAGCTGCATTTTGCATGGGGGCAGCGGTACCCAGTACGCCGGGAAGCTCCTGTCCTGGTGCTAACATACCGGTGGTATTGCGCACAAAGTAATCGAATGACCCCTGGAAGCGGTTATCCAGGATACCAAAATCGGTACCTACGTTGCTGGTCGTTACCATTTCCCAGGTATAGGTAGATGGATCCACTTTGAGTAATGGTGCGCCGGTAATGATGGTTTGATTGAGATTACCGTCTATCAGGTAGGAGGATTTTCCTGTTGGAAGATTAAATTGATAACCGAAGTTGGAAACATTCTGATTACCCAGGCTACCGTAAGAACCTCTAAATTTAAGCACGGATATCAGCGGGAAATTTTTGATGAATTTTTCCTCGCTGGCGATCCAGGCTGCAGATACGGAAGGGA
Source organism: Chitinophaga sp. Ak27 (assembly GCF_012726295.1). Taxonomy (GTDB): domain Bacteria; phylum Bacteroidota; class Bacteroidia; order Chitinophagales; family Chitinophagaceae; genus Chitinophaga. The sequence continues at coordinate 378,670 of NZ_JABAOB010000002.1, forward strand.
AGAATCCTACACGGTTGGTGGAAGGGAAACGGGAAGACGCATCGGAGCGGCCATTGGCCTCTATAATATAACGATCTTTGAAAGTGTAGTTAATTCTTCCAAAGAGACTTCTGATGGCATAGGAATCATAAACACCACTCACTAAAGGAGCGCCACTGGTTAGTGATAAATATGGCAGCGCTGGAGAGATGATATCTTTCTGGCTGGCATTAATGGCCTGGGATTCGTAGTTCTCCTGGTTATAACCAGCCATGAGGGTAATCGTATGATGTTGGGCGAAGGTTTTATGGTAGTTGGCGTAGAGGTCAAAAACATCCTGTTTTCTATAGGCATTATTTTCTGTTACTGAGCTGCTACCTTCCTGGCGTATATCTTTAGGACCATACCCGATCTTATAGTAGTTCTGGTCTACATGGTATTTCCATAATTCCCTCTTGAAACTTGCATCTCCGGTGATCTGCAGGTCGTTGTTGAGGAAGGAGGCCACTCCTCTCACTACATCCTGGAAGCCGAAGCGGGTGGTAACATTGCGTCCGCCATCTACCAGTTGGGCTGCCAGGCGTCCGGCGCCGGTATTGGCCCAGGTACCATCCGGGTTTACCGCCACCTGTGTAGGGTTTAAGTAATATACGTCGGTAATGTTATAGGTAGGCCCATCGCCCTTTGTTTGATAAATGCTCAGGTTATTATCCACCTGTAACCAGCTGATAGGTTTTATATTGATTTTGGCGCGCATGCCGGTGCGGCCCCAATCATCTTTCGATAGTTTATTTAACCCGTTTTCTTTGGTGTAGTCGGCTGACAGCAGGTAGCTGATCGGCATTTTTTTAGCTGTTTCGGCGCTACCACTCAGTGTTATGCTATGGTTCTGGGAGAAATTATTTTTACTGAAGAAGTAGTTATTCCAGTTGTTGCTGCCCATATAAGCCCATTTGGAGGGGTCGCTGGGATCAATACGGGTATCAGGCAAAGAAGGATTATCAGATCTTTCTTTGGCCCATTTATAATACTCGTCAGAGAAGTTAACATAATCCCATGGCGTGTTATTGGTAGATGTTTCCAGCACACGGGAATAGATATATGGATCTGTTACAGGATCGGGCATTACTGTGCGGCGCGACATCGCAAAGTAATTGCTGTAGCTCACGGTTTGTTTGCCGCCGGTGGTACCTTGCTTGGTAGTAATCAGGATCACGCCAAAAGAAGCCCTGGCACCGTAGATAGCAGCAGAGGCAGCATCGCGTAAAACGGAAATAGACAAGATGTCTGTCGGATTAAGTCGCATCATGTCATCAGTCGTGGCAGTAATACCATCAATGATGATCAATGGTTGCACCATCCCGTTGGAAGAAGCGATGGTGGCTACGCCACGAATATTGATGTTGGGAACCTGTCCGGGTTTGCCGCCACCGTAGCTGATATTCAGCCCTGGGCTTAACCCTTGCAGGCCTTGCATTACGTTGGCAATAGGGCGTTCAGCCAGCTGTTTACCGGCAATCTGGTCGATGGCGCCGGTTACGTTGATCTTTTTCTGGGTACCATAACCTACCACAATTACTTCCTCCATGGAATTTTTTGAAGGTTCCAGGGTGATAGTCAATGTTTCCCGGCCATTCACAGATACTTCCTGTTGATCAAAGCCAACATAGGAAATCTGCAGGATGGCATTTTCCGGTACTTTTAATTCAAAGTTTCCTTTATCGTTGGTAACAGTGCCGATAGTAGTGTTTTTCAGCCGTACGCTTACACCCGGCAAAGCTTCGCCAGCGGGGTTTACCACCCGGCCTTTTACCACAACGTCCTTGCTGGCAGCACCTGCTGGCGAAATCACGATCAGGTTATCCGACATTTTCCGGAACCCAAGGGAGGTATTGTTAAGTATTTTATCCAACACTGAGTCGATACTCCAGTCTTTGGCATCCAACGATATTTTATGGTTGGCCGGGAGATTGTCGTCATTATAAACAAACCGGTAATGGCTGTTTTTTTCTAACAGGACCAGCGCCTTCTCCAGCTGTACCTGCGTAAGTTTCACCGTAATGGTAGATTGTGAATGGACCGATGCGCTTACATGCAAACAGGCAACGGTCATCAGCAGCATTGAAAGCTTCATAAAAATTAACAGTTTATACAGCTTCCGTCCGGGCGGAAGCCAATTGCCCACTGTACTTTTTTTCATACATTTGTTTTGTTGGTTAATAAATTGTTGATGGAATGTTTACCCAATACAATGCTGTTAACCGATATTATAGCGGGGAATGGTGCGAACATTTCCCGTTTTTTTTCGGCTACGTGCTAAACATTGTTCGCTTTAAAATTTTAAATTACTGTCTGTTCAGGCGGTTTGTCTGTTTTACAAGTGAATAGAAATATATCGTGTTTGTTATCTTACAAAAAGACCAGTTATTACCTGATCCATATTTTCCCTGTATTATCTTTTTCCCAGGTAAAGGACTGGGTATTTTCCATGGCATTTAAAACCTGTTCCAGGCTTTCTGTTTCGAATACGCCAGTGAAGTATAATTTTCTTTTGTTATTGTTGTGGAAGTCTATTTCTACACCGTACCACTCTTCCAGCATGGCAACTACTTTTTCCAGCTCCAGGTGTTTGAAGGCCAGCTTGTTTTGCACCCAGGCGGTTTCCGGGATAATACTATCCTGTACTAATGTTAATTTACTTTTTTGCAGGGCTGCCATGGCAGGGATGGAAGCTGCAGTGGCGGCTTCGGCCGTAACGGGATGAACCGGTACGGTCAGTTTCTCGTTGGGGTGTAATGCCACCACCTGTTTACTATTGTTATTTAATACTACTTCCACGGCGCCCTGTACCAGGGAGGCTACTGCACTGTCTTCCAGGGGATAGGCCCTTACATTGAAGGAAGTGCCCAACACATGCACATGAAATGCTTTGGTGTGTACGCGGAAAGGACGTTCGGCGTCGGCGGCTACTACAAAGAATGCTTCTCCCTCCAGGTGTACTTCCCGTGGGCTATGTGGTGCAAATTGTTCGGGATAATCGAGTTTACTGCCGGCATTCAACCATACCCGGGAACCATCGGGTAATAATATTTGTGAACGCATACGCTTGGCAGTAACCAGTTGTGCCAGTGGGGCTGGTTTCGGAGCTGGCCGTTGGTGCAGGAACCAGGCGCCCAGGGATACCAATACCAGCAGGCAGGCGGCTATAGCGGCGTACAGCTTCCATACCTTGCGTGGCGTAGCGGTGTCGGCTTCCGGCGCATCCTCCTGCAGGGTGGCTGCCTGCAGGCGCTGCTGATGTTTTTCCAGTAATTGCTGTACCTGGGAAGGCCCATATTGCTTGCCTGCCGGTACCCAGTTCTGTGCAAATACTTCCCGTATATAACTGGCATCAGGATATTGTTGCAATAATTGCTGCAAAGTGGTGGCTTCTTCTGCTCTGAGCTCGCCGGCCATTTCGCGGGCCAGTAACGTATAAAGTCTTTCCTGATCCATAGTTCCAGATAGGCGGTAAAAGGCACCGCAACAACGGAATTTTTCCGTCCCTATAAAGAGGACCAATAAACACCTGAAAACTCCCTAAGGAAAATGAAAAAAAATTTAAGAATCTATCCGGAGAAAGGTCTGGGCTACTTCATCCGATAGGTCGAACCGGATAGCCTGGGAGATTTTTTTTACCGCAATGGTTAGTTGGGCATCTACGGTTTTGGATGAGATATTCAACAGGGTAGCCACTTCCCGGTAACTGAGCCGGTCTTGTTTAATCAAACGGAAAATCACCTGGCAACGGTTAGGGAGACTGCGGATAGCCCTTTCTATCTTTTGAGATACTTCTGCAGATACCATCCCATTTTCCGCCTCCGGCGCGATAGAAAGCATATCGGGGTTGATATGGTCCAGGGCGTGGTGCTGGTGCCTTTTCTGCTGTTGTAAGGTATTAAGAGAAAGATTTTTAGTGCTTACGTAGAGGTATACCACCGGGTTTTCTACGTGCAGCAGGTCGTTGCGTTTTTGCCATAACGCAATAAATACATCCGACACAATTTCTTCTGCCAGGTGGAACGAGGATACAATGGATGCAGAAAAATGAATCAGCCGGGTGCACAGCGCTATGTATAATTCGTTATACGCCTGAATATTGTCATCACAGCAGACCCTTTGAAAAAGCGATTTTATCTGCTCATCTTTTCTCATGGCGCAAAAGTATATAAAACGGAATAAGTCTTCTATTAAGTGTTTGTTACGATTTCGGTTGTTTGTCAGTCAAAGTCATTGTTCATATATGGCGGCAATATATACAATTTTTGGATTTCCTATAGCTGTCATTCTCCGCAGGTGAATAACGTTTTCCTTATCTTTATGCGTAGCATGACCACCTCCGCCTCCATAAAATTGTCCGTGCTCACCGGGAAAATTCAGCAAGCGCTCCACCAGGTTTTTGCTGAACAAACCTGGTGGGTGGTAGCAGATGTCACCAACCACTCTTTTTACCGCCAGAAAGGCTACCACTATTTCGACCTGGTGGAAAAAGATGAATATTCAGGTGGTATTGTTGCCAAAGTATCTGCTGTAGCCTGGGGCAATGGCGCCATCAGGATCAGCGAATTTGAATTCGTAACCGGCCAACAATTTAAAAATGATATTCATGTATTGGTGCGCGTATCTGTCAGCTATCACCAGGTACATGGGTTACAGATTACACTGCTGGATATAGACACTAATTTCACGGTAGGCCTGCTCGAGCAACAGAAACAGCAAACCCTGCTGCGATTAACCACGGAATGTGCCGACTTTATCCGCAAAGCAGGAGATCGTTATATTACCCGTAACAATCAGCTGGCGTTGCCCAGGGTGATACAGCGGCTGGCGGTGGTAACTTCAGGCAATTCGGCTGGCTACCAGGACTTTAAACATACGCTCGATCATAACCTTTTCGGCTATACGTTTGCGATCGACAATTATTTTACGGTAGTGCAGGGAGAAGCTAAGGCGGAACTGGTGCAACAACGGCTGATTGATATCTACAACAGTCAGGTTGCATATGATGCAGTGGTGATTATCCGTGGCGGCGGCGCGCAAACCGACTTCCTGTTGTTCGATACGTTTATACTCGGAAGGGCCGTCGCAAAATTTCCCATCCCGGTTATTACTGGTATCGGTCACCAGAAAAATGAAACGGTAACAGATATGATGGCGCATACGGCTACCAAAACGCCTACTAAAGCGGCAGAGCTGATTATTGCGCATAACCGCAGTTTTGAAGAGTCGGTGATCAGCGCGCGGCAACAAATCCTGATCCGTGCACAGCAAACGTTTTCCAGTCATTTCCAGTCGCTGTCTTATTTAAACAGCAGCATTATTAACCAGGCCCGCAACCTGCTGGCTACCCATAAAGAAGCCCTGCACGCTTGCAATAACGTAGTGCTGCATACATCGCGCGATATCCTGTTAAACAATCACCGCGAGCTGATCGCCGTATCCAACGCGGTGCTGAGTAAGCCCCGCATGATGGTGTCTAACCGCCGGAACGACCTGGAGAATGCCATTGGTAAATTCCGCTCTTTCAGCCGCCTGTTTATACAGAGCAAACGGGGACAGGTAGCGCATTACGATACTTTATTTAAATTGATGAGCCCCGCCAATATCCTGAAACGCGGCTTTGCCATGGTATACCAGGACGACCAGGTGATCAGCAACGCCGCTAACATACAACCAGGCGCCCATATCCGGGTAGTGATGCAGGATGCATCCATGGAGGCGACGGTCAACACAAAAACGAATAACGCACATGAGTGAAACACTAACATATGAAGCTGCCTACAGCGAACTGCAATTGATTGCAGAAGAAATAGAGAATGAAGCGGTGTCTGTAGACCTGCTGGCCGAAAAGGTGAAACGCGCCGCCATCCTGATAGAATTCTGTCAACAGAAATTGAGGGCCACGGAAACGGAAGTAAATAACATTATCAAACAAATGGAAGGCAACAAAGGGAAAGATAGTTAGCGTTGTACAGGCAGTATGCCATGAAATAGCCCAGGCGGCACCGGTAAGCCAGGTTATCTGCCCTACCATATCCGGGTCATAAGCGTATTTAATGTATGCTTCCGCTTCTTTGTCCAGCAATTACTTCCGAAAATGTTCCCTCCTCCGGTTATTGCGGAAAGAAATATTTTTATAAACTGGTTAATATTGGGTCCCTGCCTTACGGCGTGAAACAGGTCCCTTAACGGATGGGTATCGTCATCCAGGAAGAAAAGACGCGGGAGATATCTCTCTAAAAAACTTCATTAATACCAAAATAAAAACCAGACTGGTCTTTACCCCGGCCGTAGTCGAGCCGGATGTTGACTCTTTTCTTAAACTCCCACCGGTAGCCGATGCCATAGCTGATAAGGGATTGGCTTAATTCCATGTTATTGAAGCTGGGGAATACATTGCCGCCGCCTACCCACAGGGCCATGCCACTGCGGCCATAGATCCGCTGCCGTAGTTCTACCTGTGCAGCTAAATAATTTTTATCGCGGAAGCGGCCTTCGTAATAGCCGCGCAGCCGGCTGGAACCGCCCGCCTCGGCCAGCAAACTCCAGGGAACGTCGCCACTGCGTTCTTCTGCGTACAAGTCTGTTGCCAGCACACCGCCTTTCCAGAGCTGTTTGAACCAGTCGAATTGCAGATCAAATTGAGAGTACACGGATTTATTGGCGAGGAAGGAGGGGAAAAACCGGTAGCCAAGGCGAATGTACATGCCCTTATAGGCGTTAGGGATGAAATCGCGGGTATCGTATACTATAAAAGGACCTACGCCGATACCCAATATTTTTTCGGGCAACATCAGCGGTTTGCCGCCAGCAGTATCTATTTGCCGGGCCTGTACATTTTGTATCTGGGTACAAATGCCCATAAATAGTTTTCCGTTGATATTCATCGCGAAATCTGCCTGTGCTTTTTCGGTGAGTTGTAAAAACTTGGTATAATGATCTTTATTGCTACCGGCTTCATAACCTATTCCCCAGTACCTGTTGGGCCGGGAGCTGAAAGAAGCTTTGAGGGCCAGCCGGAAGCGGTTATGCGGAAAAATGGTGGTACTGCTGATACCTATACCATAAAAGCCTGTCAGGGCACCGGAAGCATAAATAGCGGCGTTGGAAATGGGCAGCAGGGAATCCCGCCGGTCGGTTCTGAATTGGGCAGCCATCATCACCGCGATGCCGAAGCTGGTTTCCGGCGTATAAACCGGGCCGCCGATGAAGCTAAGGTCTACTTTCTTTTTCTTCTTCTCGACGTTGGTATTTTTCAGGTAATACATGATCTGATCGAAGAATCCGCGGGGCACAGCAACGGTGGCCGTCGAATCGGCCCGGTCGTTTTGCTGGGCGTGTAGTACAGCTGGGGTGATAAGCAGTAGTAAAAGCAGGTATCTATTCATGATGACAATGCACTGAATATAGGAAAAAAAGCGGAAAGCCAAAGGCTGAAAGCAAAAAGCTATTTCCCCGGGTGACCTTTACAGCTATTCAAAATAGTGCTGGTCATTTGCGTCGATAGCTTTTTGCTTTCAGCCTTCGGCTTTCTGCTCCTCTAGCCAATCAATAATTGTGTCACGGCGGCAGTATTCACAGCCCACTGGAGGGTATACACCTCATCGGCGGCAGGTGTTTCCATGATTTGCAGCTGTTGTGCAGCGGCTTTAGCTTCCAGCAGTTGGCCTATGCTCAATTTGCTCTCCAGTTTTCGCAGGAGGCTGTTGATGTTAACCAGGTCCAGCTGTTGCACCATCTGTCCGCCGAATGCCAGTTCCAGCCAAATGATTTCCCTGGCGGCTACATCCAGTACGCCAAATACGAGTCCTTTTGTAAGTCCCTGGGTGATGCGCAGCATCTGGTCTACACAGGAAGGGTCGTAAGCTACGCCGGTCTTTTCGCTGACCGTCATTTTATGCTGGCTGTTCATCCATCCTACTACCAGGTTAGGTGTTAATGCGCCGCCGCTATAGGCATTGCAGGTGAACGTTACATAGCGGGCGCCTGCTGCATCGAGTTCAGCAATATCCAGCTTGATGTATTCCGCGGTACCTACCTGGTGAGGTATGGCGCGGATATCGCCGCTATGGCTACATCCTGTGGTATGCAGGCGGGAATAGGAACAGATGTCTACCCGCTGGTGGTCGTAGGCGATAAAGCAGCTCAGGTCCATGTCGAGATGCTGGGCTGGCAACCCTTTACCCCATTGCAGGAACAGGAGCAGGTTGTCGCTATCCACTTTATAACGGGTACCCATCAACGCTGCTGGCAGGTCCTGTATTTGTTCGCTACGGTCGCCTATAGGAACGGGTATATTGTATAATGCTGGCGCTATGTAGATGGTTTTTGCGTTGGTAGCCACGGCTGCGAAGCGCTGTTGCATCACCTGTACACAAAGCACCGTTACGGCGTTTTGCATTTCCTTTAGCTGATCAGCTTCATACATCAATACCAGCTTATTCACCGAGATATGTTTGTTAACGCCTCCCAGCGGCTTTACCGCACGTTGGGTGGCAGGATCAAAATAATAGGCAGCGTACATCTGTAATGTCAGCAGCAGGCGGGCAGGCACTTTATGCGCTACTTCCGCAAATGCGGGAATAACCGCTTCTTCACCAAACCACAGGATGTTGGCAAACAGGGACCGGGCAAAAAGTCCGGGGCGTTGTTGTAACAACTTTAACGTGTTGTCCCTGTCATAGCGCAGCTGGTAGTGATTCACACGCCCCTGCCACACGGTATAATCCTGGCGATAGAAAGTATCCATCAATGTACGCAGGTGGGCAAACCCTTCGCGGCGGCTGAATTCCGCCAATCTTAGGGCGCGGATAAAGCGTACCCACATCCCGCGTTTAGGGTGCATGATTTCACACATAGTGGCCACGTCCAGGGGCATGTTGTTCAGCCAGCGGGCAACCATTAATCCTTCCTTACGGCTGTATTTCAGCTTCAACGCCGTGATGGCGGCTACTTTTTCCGCCGCGGCTGATTTGGCTGTTTTGGCAATGCCAAAGCCGCTGTTATTTTTCAGCCGGCGGCGCAGGATGGTTTTAGGCATGATCAGCTGGGCAAAGCCGGTATGCTTATACCATAGGTAACGGAGTATATCCGTAGGGGTGGTGAACAGCGCGCCTGCCCCGGCCTGGTCGTCACGGGCAATCAATACATCTGCTACTATGGCCAGGGTTTCTTTCATGGCAGGTTGAATAGCAGGCAGCGGAAGCGCCTGCAGTAAGGACTTGAGGCTATCTGTCTGACTGGCATCCAGCGGGGTTTTAGACCGCAGCAGATCTGCGAGGTAGGCGCCGGCCTTTTCGGTAGTCCACAGGTGCAGCATCCGCACCTTGCTATTCTGCTGATAGTTTTCTATACCACCGGTTTCAAATGGCGTACCGCAGAAAGGGCATCCATTATATCTTTCCAGCGGAAAGGTGTTGGGAGGAATGATATGACCGCAACGCAGACGGGCGCCTTCCCCGCCAAATACGCTGGCGAAAGCAACAGCCATGTGGTCGGCAAACGACTCATTGGTAGGTACTTCCCAGTTTTTAACCAGGGGCATCCAGTTTTGATTGACGCCCATTACTTCCCGGAAGGTTTCCAGGATGGTGATCTGCCAGGCAGGGGGGGTATGGTTCAACGCGTGCAGTAATGGCTCCGATACACCGAAACCCAGTTTAGCAAGATTGGCTACCAGTACGCCGGTAGTAGGCGTGAGCTGATAGGCGCCGGAATGGACCGCGGTTTCGGGGATAAAAATGGCTTGTTGGCGTAATCCTGTTTGTAATAATAATGTGTGCATGTGGATGAAAATTATAATCAGATAATGTTGTTACTATTTACCAAAAATGAAGTAAGTAACAATTGACCTCGATTGTTGTAAAGCAAACCGGACTCGAACCGGTAACTCCGTCCCCCTGTAAGCAGTAAGTTTTAATTGACCTCCCCGGTAATTTCAAAACTTTTAATGACGGCGTCTTACCCTTAGACGATTGCTTTTCCCATCTTCGGCGGTAATGATAAATGTTCTTTGGATCGAATGAAGTAACATTGACTTGACCGCTACCGATGATACAAAGATGCCAGTACATGTGCGCAGTCTAGCTGCGCATATAAATATTTTCCTGAAAAATAATTTAATATACTGATTATTAATTAATTAGGAGAGATATGATAAACAGTGGTTGCCTGCGCATGTCTAATGCGTGGCGACGGTCTTTCTTTGTTTAAAAAGAAGGGTATGTCCATCAACAGGTTGGCATTGATCCGTTATAAGGCAATTGATGAATGTTTGCGCAACCACGGGCAACAATGGACGCTGGACCAGCTCATAGAAAGGGTGCGTGATATCTTACGCCGGGAGGAAGGCATTGACCGTGTGAGTAAAAGAACCATACAGGCCGATATTCAACGCATGCGCAGCAATGAGGCAGGATATAATGCCCCTATTATTGTTAAACAACGAAAATATTATACTTACAGCGATCCGGCGTATAGTATTACCACAGCGCCGCTCAATGAGGCAGACAGGGTGCAGTTAGAGGAAATGATCGCCGTATTAAAACAATTAAATGGGTTCAGTTATCTGCCGGATATCAGTGAGGTAATTGTGCGGTTGGAAAAGATACTTCGGAAGGCAAGAGGGGCCTGATACCGGGGAAATACCTGGACCAGGAACCATCACAAGGATCGTTCCTGGTCCAGGATTTATAGGTACGCTAACCTGCTTAGCTGCTCACTTTATGATAGATGGTAGTATCGGAGGCCAGTTGTGGCAGACGATAACCACCGGTATCAATTTTAAGTTTGGGCAGGGAACGCTGAAGCTGCTGCACACTGGCGGCTGCTACGCCTGTCTGGTATAGGAATACCTGCTCCAGTTTTTTGTTGTCTTTGAGCGGCGCTAAGGCATCCGAACCAACCGTAGTACCCGCGAGGTTGAGGTAACGCAGGTCTTTACATGCATTCAATGCCGCAATGCCTTTGCCTTTCAACGCCACATTGCGCAAATCGAGCCGGGTTAAATGTTTGAGCTGACCGGATACCGCAAAGACCTGGTCGGTGACCGCCGTACCGGCAAGATTCAACCACACTATCTGCGATTTTAGCGGCAACAACAACTGCAGGTCGGCATCGCTAAAGCCAGCGGCATTCACACCATCTACCGTCACATAATTGCTGCCGCTGCCCACTGGCAGTACTTTTACGCCTTTGGCTTCCAATGCCTGGACATGCTGTGCGCTTGCAGCGGCTACTTTTTCTTCCGGAATAAACTCCTGTTTATCCAATGGCGTAGCCGGTTGCATACCATCCAGCACGGCCAGTATCCGCGGTGTCTTCGTAAGTTCCTTCACCGTTTTTTTAGTTGGCGCACCCTGTGCAATCCACCAATGCAAAAGTTCCAGCTCTTGCGGCGTTACCGGCGGCTTGCCTTTAGGCGGCATGCGATGTTCATCTGTTTCAGGTAGCAACAGCCGTTTAAATAATTCACTCTCTTCCGGCATACTGTCTTTCAACACCGGACCATGTTCACCACCCTTGCGGATAAGCGCTAAAGACTCCAGTTGTAAGCCGCCTTTGAGCTTTTGCTCATTGTGGCAACCATAACAACGGTTGGCCAGTACCGGTTGTACCAGGTCTTCATATAAACGGGCATCGCCTATATTCGTATAAGCCGCCACGTTAGCAGCCTTCTGGTGAACACCCACCAGCTGCTGCAACCCCGCCGGCATAGCCTGGGAAAGGTAGTCGTCGCCATGTGTTAAACTGCCTCCATAATGCCCGGCAGCACTCAGCAACAACACCATCACTGCTGCGGTAGCCAGCTGTAGTTTGGGAAAACGCTCCCGGTACCGGTGTAAAAGATATAACAGCGTGCTTACTATTGCCACGCTGATGCCCAGGTATTTATGCGTTTGCAGCATGCCCTCTTCATATCCTCCATCCAGCGATAACAGGTAACCGGTAATACAACTGAAGATGGCCGATAAAGCCGCTGCCAGCAAAACCACGGGGAGTGCGCCCTGCAGGTGCCGCCATTTTTCACGGCGCGATAATAGTATCAGGATAAAAGCAATCAGTAAGATGCCAATAGGTAAGTGTACCAGCAAAGGGTGCGAACGCCCCAGCAACATTCCCCAGCTGCCATTGTTCATCAGTAATTTCATGATTTGCTATAACGTTGTTTAAGCTGGTTCTTCATATATACATTGATATCCCATTGATCTGCCAGCGGCTGACGGGTATAAGGCAGGGTAGGCAGGTAGTCGGCCGGGCCAAACTCTGTCAGGACAGTCAATGGTTTACCGGCGGCCTGGTGTTTTTGCACCACCTGGTCCCACCAGTCGAAATGCGCTTTTACCGTATTGGCCCATTCTGGTGCGCGGGGATCGTTTACCTGCGGACCTTCGGGGTGTCCGATACGGGCGTGTATATGCGAAGCCCGGTCCAGGGCCTTAGCTATGGTAGCGCCCTGGTCCTGTAAAAGACTTTCATGCACATTACACCAATGCGAAATATCCAGCGTTAACCGGAGGTCTGGTTTGGCTTCAATGAACTTCCGCGCCACATGCGCCGCAAACAGCATCCGGGAACGGTGGGTTTCATGATATACCGGTACACCCGATTGTTTGGAGATACGGATGGTCATATCAATCAACGCGCAGTTTTGCTCAAACGTAAAGTAGTCGCGCCCGGAGTGACAGTTGATATACAGCGGTTGTATCTTATGGTGGCTGGTAGCAGCTTTCAGCGCAGTTTCAAATTGCTGGGCATGTTTCGTATAGTCGCTGTCGTAGCCGGCGCAAAGGTAGCCTACCTGCAGACCATGTTTTTCCAATGCGGCGTATAATTCTTCCCGGGGTGCGTCTTCGTTGGGCCACCATACTTCGATGCCATCGTAACCCGCATTTTTGGCTTTTTCACAAAATGCATCGATAGTACCGTTGTAGCCCCAGCTGGTGGCCAGTATAATTAATTTGAATCCATCTTTTACCGGTGTGCGACTGGCGGCTGCGAAGGATGGCAGCGAAGGAACACAGAGGGCAGAAGCCAGTATGGCAGATTGTTTCAGGAAATTACGTTTGTTTTTATCCATTGACTGTTTAGCTTAAAATAGGAGTAATGACTTTTCCACCGGTGTCTGTTAAACGGAAGGGGCGGCCCTGGAACTGGTAGGTGAGCTTTTCATGGTCGAAGCCCAGCTGTTGCAGGATGGTAGCGTGGATATCGTTGATGGCTACTTTACCTTTTACGGCGGCATAGCCTATTTCGTCGGTTTCGCCATAAGAGGCTCCTTTTTTGATGCCGGCGCCGGCCATCCACATAGTAAAGGCTTCTACGTGGTGGTCGCGGCCCATGAACGGCATATCTTTACCATCCCGGTTTTCCTGCATGGGCGTGCGGCCAAATTCGCCACCCCATACTACCAGCGTTTCATCCAGCAGTCCGCGTTGCTTGAGATCCTGCAGCAGTGCGGTAATAGGGCGATCTATTTCGCGGCATTTGTTGCGCAGGCCGTAGTCTATAGAACCTCCTTCATCGGTGCCGTGGGTATCCCAGCCCCAGTCGTAGAGCTGTACGAACCTTACACCCTTCTCCACCAGCTTACGTGCCAGCAAACAGTTGTTGGCAAAGGATTCCTTACCTGGCTGGGTGCCATACATTTCATGGATATATGCAGGCTCATTGTTAATATTCATTACATCGGGTACAGAGATCTGCATTTTGTAAGCCAGTTCATACTGGGAAATGCGGGCCAGCGTTTCGGGATCGCCGTAGGCGGTATATTCCTGTTTATTGATTTCGTTGATCGCTTCGATCGATTCCTTGCGCAGATCGCGGCTCATACCGTCGGGGTCTGTCAGGTACAGCACCGGTTCTCCTTTGGTTCTGCATTGTACGCCCTGGTACACAGATGGTAAAAATCCGCTACCCCATACGCTTTTACCCGCATCGGGTGTTTTACCGCCGGAGGTGAGTACCACAAAACCTGGCAGGTTGCTGTTTTCGGACCCGAGCCCGTAAGTTACCCAGGAACCAATGCTGGGGCGGCCCAGCCTGGCGCTACCTGTTTGCATCAGCAATTGTGCGGGGCCGTGGTTGAACTGGTCGGTTTGCACTGCTTTCAGGAAGCTCACATCGTCCGCCATGGTGGCGAAGTGGGGGAGGTGATCAGAGATCCAGGCCCTGGATTGGCCATGTTGCTGAAACACTGCCTGTGGTCCCAGCATTTTAGGTACGCCGCGGATGAAGGCGAACTTTTTCCCTGCCAGCAGGGAGGGCGGGCATAATTGGTTATGCAGCTTTTGCAGTTCGGGTTTATAGTCGAACAGTTCCAGCTGGGAAGGAGCGCCGGCCATGTGCAGGTAAATTACGCTTTTGGCTTTAGCAGGAAACATAGGCGCTTTAGGGGCCATAGGATTGCCGCTGGCATCTACCAGGGTTTTATTGCTACTGCTGCTGCCGCAGCTGGCCAGGAAGGAGCCCAGCGCTGCTGCGCCCAATCCTGTTACACAATCCAGCAGAAAGTGCCGCCGGGTAATATACCGTAGCGTGGTATCATTTGCTTCCTTTATAAGTCTTTTATGCTTGGTCATACTGCTTAGGATTTAGTAAGGAATTCATCCAGGTTCATAATCGCGTTGGCTACTACCGTTAATGCGGCCAGCTCTGCTTGTTGTGGTATATTGTCGGTCGTTTTTATCAATTTTTTAGCGGCATCAGGATTTTTCCTATACTCCTGTAATGCCTGGTTGTATAGCTTTTGTAACACGGCCAGTTTATTGTCGGCCAATGGTTGATACAATGCTTTCTGGTAACCCCAACGGATACCCGCTGCGGCATTGTTACCTCCGTTTTCCAGCATATGCTTTGCCAGCGCCAGGGCTGTTTCCATGTACACCGGGTCGTTGAGCGTAACCAGTGCCTGTAGTGGCGTATTAGTACGTATGCGCCGTTGCAGGCATACTTCCCGGCTGCTGCCATCAAAAGAAATCATGGAAGGATAAGGGCTGGTGCGTTTCTGGTAAACATACACCGCACGGCGGTACTGGTTGCCATCGGTGGCGGTAACCCAGGAGGCGCCATTGTATACGGTCTGCCAGATATTATCAGGTTGATAAGGCATAATAGGAGGGCCATATAGCTTCCTGTTCAGCAATCCGCTCACTGTGAGTGCCTGATCTCTTACTTCTTCTGCAGTAAGGCGGAAACGTGGTCCCCTGGCCAACAGGCGGTTAGCAGGATCTTTTTCTGTCAACTCCGGGCTGGCATTGGAAGTTTGTTTATAGGCGGCCGACAACACTATTTCCCGCAGCAGTGGCTTGATATGCCATTTGTAGTCGTGCATGAATTTATAGGCCAGGTAATCGAGCAGCTCAGGATGAGAAGGTGTGAAGCCCTGGGTACCAAAGTCTTCCAGCGTTTCTACGATGCCGGTGCCGAACAGTTGTTCCCAGCAACGGTTTACCATTACGCGGGCGGTAAGTGGATTTTGTGTAGCCGTCATCCATTCGGCCAGCCCGAGCCGGTTGCGGGGGGCATTGGCAGGGAATGGATTCAGCGATGCCGGTACATCCGGTGTTACCACTTTCCCTTTCACCAACCAGTTACCTCTTTCAAATACGTGGGTGGCACGCTGCATGAAGGGCGGGTTTTCAATCATTACCGGGATATCATCCGGGTTCTGATTAATCACCGTCATCATTTCTGTATTTACTTTATCGTATCCTGGTTTTCCTTTACCGGGGAGATCGTTACGGAAGGCAAACCATTCTACGCCGCAAACCGCATCTGCGGGGTTGAGGGCGGGATTACGAAATACCAGGTACAGGTCGTGTGTACCGCTCACCGGTTTGAAAGGCATGCTGATGGCCAGCCTGCCATTGGTGGTGGCCAGCTGGTGTGTGAGCAGGGTGCGGCCTTTCAGGCTGTCGAGCCTCACTTCCAGGGTACCGCCGGGGGAGCCGGTCCAGTAGTTCATGAACATTTGCGTTTTACCATCCAGTTTTTGTTGTGGTAAACGACAGCTACCACCGGAACGGATGCCCAGGTATTTGGTGTCGAGCAGGGCGCCGTTAATATATTCATCGCAGTTATGGGCATGTACTTTAGGCTCCAGTACCTGCAGGAATTCTTTCATGTCCTGCTGTTGACCGGTATCGCCATATTGGGCTACCCAGCTGCTGATTTCCTTTACCTGGGAAGTGCTAACGCTATCGTATAAACGTAGTTTAGGATGCTCCATGTGGGTATCTTCATCACGGGTGTTATTAACGAAGGCCAGCAGCTTATAGTAGTCTTCAAAGCGGAAGGGATCGTAGGGGTGACTATGACATTGCACACAGGCAATGGTAACGCCCTGGAACACATCCATGGTAGTGGCTACGCGGTCCATCACGGCGGCGGTACGGAATTCTTCATCCTGTGTACCTCCTTCATCGTTGGTCATGGTATTACGGTTGAACGCGGTAGCAATGAACTGTGCGTTGGTAGGATGAGGAAGCAGGTCGCCCGCCAGCTGGTTGATGGTAAAGCTGTCGTAAGGCATATCGCTGTTAAAGGCATCGATGAGCCAGTCGCGGTAGCGCCATATTCTCCGGCCTTCATCTCTTTCATAGCCTTTGGTATCGGAATACCGGGCGAGATCGAGCCACATGGAAGTCCATCGTTCGCCGTAGTGTGGTGACTGCAGCAGGCTGTCCACGATTTTTTCGTAGGCCTGGGGGTCTTTGCTTTCGGTAAATTGCCTGGCCATTTCAGGGCTGGGAGGAAGGCCGGTAAGATCGAAGCTAACCCGGCGGAGCAGGGTCATTTTATCGGCTTCCGGTGCGTGGCTAAGTCCTTCTTTCTTTAACTTCTCTTGTATAAATTTATCAATATTGTTACCGGCATCTATTTTAATGTCCGGTATGGGCACCTGTTTGGGAGGGATATAGGCCCAGTGTTCGCCCCATTCGGCGCCCTGTTTTACCCAGCGGGTCAGCACGTCTACTTCAGCCGAAGTGAGCGGCTCGCCTTTTTGTGGCATTCTTTCTTTAGGATCCTTACAGGTAAGGCGGCGTATGAATTCACTCTTTTCCGGGTGTCCGGGAATGATGGCCGGTTTGCCGGAATGGGTGTTGCCCATGGCTTCTTCGCGGAACAGCACACTAAAGCCCCCGCTTTGCTTCACCCCACCATGGCAGCTGATACAATGCTTGTTTAGTATTGGCTTTACCTCAGTGCTGAAGTCTACTTTTTTTTGTGAATGGCAGGCAGCCAGTATGATACCCGCACTGCCGGCAATAGAGAGGAACACCGTGATCCTCTTCGTGGAATAATGGCTCATTAACTTTGGATTGACGCAAGGTAAAAATAGATCAAAGCCCTGGTACAAAGGCTAGATAATCCGCTGGAAATGATGGATTATCTTACGGTTAGTTCTTCCGTTCCCGGTATTGGGCGGGCGATATACCCATTACCTTGGTAAACATGCGGGAAAAATAATAAGGGTCTTCCATGCCCAGTTGCATGGCAACTTCTTTGATGCGCAGCGTGGTGAAAAGCAGGTACTGGCAAGCTTTCTGGACTTTCAGGTGATTGAAATATTCGATAGGGGGAAAGGCTGTACTGCTTTTAAAAAGGAAGGAAAAATGTGACTGGGAGAGGTTTACTGCGGCCGCCATTTGCTGCAGTGTCAGCATCTTATCGAGGTTTTTGTTCATATAGTCAATAGCCTGATCTACTGCATCGTGTTGCTGGTTGGCCTGCCCGGGCTTGTGGATACCAGGGTAAATACAGGAAGATAAAAAGGACCAGAAATTCATGTTGGAATAAGCCAGGTACTCACTGCGGTACCCGCGTTGCAGCTGCTGATAGATCCGTTCAAACTGCTCCAGTCTTTCAGGGGAATGCGGCAGGAAAGTCTTATACCCGCCCCATTCCTTCAGGGCTGTCTCTGCAATTTCATCGCTGCTGCTGCCCAGGAAATGCGCCCAGTAAATAGTCCATGGGTCTTTTTCATCTGCACTGTATTCATGGGCCCATTTACGCGGCAGCAGGATGCAGTCGCCTGCCTGTATGTTATAGCTGACTTTTTTCAGCGTAACGGTTCCTTTGCCCTCCAGGCAATAGATCAGGATATGTTGGTCGGCGCCCTGGGGCCTTTTCCGGTGATGAAAATGCGCCCGCGGATAATAGCCGATATCTGTAATGTATAAAGGGCTCAGCAACGCTTCCTTCGTGCATTTTCTGCTGAGTATATTGCGTGGAATGACGATCATTCGCTGGCCCTGGAATCCTTCTTTCTTCCTGATCATATCATGGCGGTTTGGTCCCTAAAGTAAGAAAATCCATTTATTCCGCGGTAGTGATTCATCGCTTCTTCATGGCCGTTTTGATAAAGGGGGAGCTGTTGAAATAGCGCATAAAGCATACAGCTATTGTGAAGAAGCATTTAGCGGGTATTAAAAATTCGCTTCCATCATTCTTCACAATAGCTTTTTGCTTTGAGCTTTCCGCACTTACTCAATAATTTCTATGCCGAGTCCATCCAGTAATGCCAACGCATCAGGCAAACTGAATTTGGCTTTTCGTACTTTATTTTCCTGTATGTTAATGGCGTACCGATGTGCGCCGACGAAGTTGGCCTGGGTGAGATCTGTTTCGGCAAAGCGCGCGCCGGCCAGGTCGCTGCCGCTGAAGTCGGCCTGCATTAAATTGCAGCCGGAAAAATCTACTTCATCGGCCTGGCAATGTTGAAAGATGCCCTTCTTCAGATTTTTACCGGAAAAGCTGCTATAGCTGATGCGGCAATGCCGGAATGATACCACCAACGCCTGGCGGGCATTATGCCAGGCAATACCAATGGCTTTGGTATGCAGGAGCTCTACCCGGCTGAACGCTGTTTGCTTCAGCTGGATTAATGAAAGATCACAATCTTCAAACGTGCATTTCTCGAAGGTGCAATCTTCCAGGATACATTCCTTCAGGCTGCATTTATAAAAGTGGCAGTCGTAAAACTCCCGGCCACTGATGGTCTTTCCTTCCCAAACGATGTTTTCAAATTTTTTATGTTCATGTGAAAGTTCCTGCTCATAGGCGTCCATAACGGCTAAGTTTAAAGTCTAAAGTTAGCGGAATAATTTTAGCGAAGACTTACTTTCGTATCTTTACGAGGCTTCCTGAGAGATAGTAATGGAGAACAGTTCAAACAGCATACAACGAAAAATTATTCATATTGATATGGATGCGTTTTACGCATCTGTAGAGCAGCGTGATAACCCGCTTTACAGAGGTAAGGCTATTGCTGTAGGTGGTTCGCCGGAGGGCAGGGGAGGTGTAGTAGCTACCGCCAGTTATGAAGCCCGGAAGTTTGGAGTTCGTTCTGCGATGCCGTCAAAAAGAGCGGCGCAGTTGTGCCCCGGCCTGATATTTATTCGTCCCCGTTTTGATGCATACAAAGAAGCCTCCCGCCATATCCGCGAAATATTTGCGCGGTATACTGATCTGATAGAACCGTTGTCGCTTGATGAGGCCTATCTGGATGTGACCAATGATAAACAACAGATCGGGTCTGCTATTGAAATTGCCAAACTGATAAAACAGGCTATCCGGGATGAATTGCAGCTGACCGCTTCCGCAGGGATATCCGTCAATAAATTTGTCGCCAAAATCGCATCGGATTTGAATAAACCTGATGGACTAACTTTTATTGGCCCTTCTTCCATAGCTGCTTTTATGGAGCAGCTACCCGTAGAGAAATTCCATGGGGTAGGGAAAGTAACGGCCGATAAAATGAAGAAAATGGGACTTTTTACCGGGGCTGATCTCAAGAAATTATCAGAGCAGGAGCTGAAAACACATTTCGGGAAGGTAGGCAGCTTTTACTATCGTATTGTACGTGGTATCGATGAACGGGAGGTACAGCCACACCGGGAAACCAAGTCGCTCGGTGCAGAAGACACTTTTCCGTACGATCTTACTACCGTGACTGATATGGAAGCCGAGCTTACCAAAATCGGCAAAATTGTATGCGACCGTTTACAGCGATACGGTCTGAAAGGGCGTACGATTACCCTGAAGATTAAGTATGCTGATTTTAAGCAGATTACCCGTAACCAATCCTTTCCTTTCCCAGTGGGCGATTTCGAAACGATTGTAGATACCGCAAAGCAATTGCTGGCGGCTACTTATCCTGAGGATAAGCCTATTAGGCTGTTGGGTATCACATTATCCAACTTCCATGAGGTATTATCCGGCCAGGAAAAGCCCAATCAATCGGCGCAATTGTCGCTTTTTGATTTTGAGGAATAATAGCATGCAGCCATTGTTACCACCATGACCTGATGGCGGTGTGGCCATGCCCGTAATGACATGCAGATTTCCTGTCCACGGGGATTCCCTGGACTCCAAAAAAGGATATTGGCTCAATGCGATTGTCAGTGATCAGCTGCATTGGATGCATGTGTCTGACTTGAAGGCGTGGAGCAATGAAGCAGCTTGCCTGTGCGGCATTAACGATATACCACAAAATTTCCTGCCCTATGTAAGATGATGGCCAGGAGTCTACGTGGAGCTACGTTAATCAATAAGCTGAAAGAAGTACTATAGGTTTTTCCGGGTGGCTGAAAGGTAAAGCCATTGCCTTTGGGCCAGCCTTATTGTTATCAGGCTTCGGCTTTCGCTTTACGCCAGTACTCGGGTAAATCGAGTTCCGTTTCTATTTCTTCACTTCTGCGCTGCATCATGTCGATGAGGTTTTTGTGAAGATCGGGATGTTCTTCCCAAAACGTGGCTGGTACATCCAGTACATTCTTTAACAGATCCCCGGGGTACATGCCGGCAGTTACTAAAACGTCGTTCTGTAATATCTCTAATGCCAGGGGTACCAGGTAAGTAGGATTAAATGATTGTCCGATTAACAGCCTTAATTCGCTGGCTGATAATTTTACTACTGGTACTTTTACTAAGGCAAGACATTTTTGAATGAGTCCCGAATCTGCTTCTGTAGCTGTTCCCCAACTTCTATTCTCCAACTGCTCCAAAGATTTATATCTCCAGATATCTTTCTTATTCATAAAAAATGTGTCTCTCTTTTCGTGCTAATAAAATAATAACTTATGAAAGTGATTTCAACGCGCAAATGTTCTTTGGATGGTGATCATCTGTAAGATTCCTGCGGAGTAATGCAGGTCTTGCGGTAGCCGGTCGGCGCCGGCGGTTATAAGAAACCAGGATCAACAGGTATAAATATAGGGAATATTGTTGATGCAGAAATAAAAAATTTCCACCTTTAACATTTTGTGTGAGAGCAGAAAGCATAAAGCGGAAAGCAAAAAGCTATTGCAGCGGACGATTTTAGCGAACAATAGTCGCCCTGATAATCCATTACAATAGCTTTTTGCTTTATGCTTTATGCTCGCTGATATTTCGGCAGCACCAGCAGCTTTACAATACTATGTGCTACTGCCGACAGTACCAGCGCGATAACAATGAGGAGGGAGGCTTTACCGGGTGTATCGAATACATCGATGACACCGGATACAGACTTACCTGCAAATAAAATGGCGATCAGGCAGGCAATGCCGCCGGTAATCCATAGTGTGATATGCGACCACAGGTATTTCTGTTTCTGAAACCCACTTTTCCCAAAGGAAGTAAACAGCAGGTACACATGTGCTACGAAAAACAGGGCGGCTAAGATAGCAAGGGTTGTGAGCATTCAAGGTTATTTTAGGTGATGGTATAAGAGTATTTCGTCTAATATATCAAAACCTTTTCAGATATACAAACCCCTGGTAAATATCTTTCCATTTAAACAGCGGTGGCCATCATCAGTTCCTTGTTAATCATGGCGCCGGCCAGGGAACCTGCACCCACAGCGGCAGATACGCTCCTGAACATGGTAGTGGCATCGCCGGCGGCAAATATGCCGGCTACGGTAGTAGCCTGGAAAGCATTGACTACAATGTGGCCGGTTTCCGACAGCTGGCATCCCATGGCCTCGGGAATAGGGCAGTGTTGCTGATAGGCTGGCCGGGCATACAGCGCCTGCAGGGCCTGGATGCTGTCATCTTCAAAAAGCAGGTGCTGAATATGGCCCTGCGCTGCCACGATGGCTTTCACTGGTTTATCGTTAATGGCTATACGCAGTGCCTGTAACTGGGCCACATGATCAGCCGGTATGGTGATGGGGCCGTTGGTAAATATTGTGAGGTTGCCGGTCCAATGGCGGATCAGGCGGCCGAACTCTGAGGCCTGCTCGCCATTGACGAGTATGCCGGTGGGTTTGTCTTTCACTTCATAGCCATGGCAGTAAGGGCAGTGCAGTACAGAAATACCCCAGCATTCAGCAAACCCTTTTATATCGGGCATTTCGTCTTTTACCCCGCTGGCAAATAATAGTTTCCTGGCCTGGAAATGTTCCCCATCTGCGGTATGGATCGTAAACGTATCGCCCGTTTGTTCGCCGCGGATTGCCAGCCCGGTTTTAAACTGTATGGTAGGATACTGCGCTACCTGCGCTTTGCCAATGGCGGCAATGGTGGCCGGCGCTACACCATCCTGTGTCAGGAAGTTGTGCGAGTGCGGTGTTTGCCGATTGCAGGGCGCCCCGCTGTCGATGACCAGCACCTGCCTGAGAGAACGGCCCAGTGCCATAGCTGCTGCGAGGCCGGCATAGCTGCCTCCTATAATGATTACGTCGTAAGTATGCATGGTGCTAATTATCTTGTTCCCTGCAAAAATAAGTATTTGCAACAATGTTGCAAATTAATTTACAGGCTGATAGTCATCCGTACCCGAGCGGATATGGGAGATATGCTCTGCAATCAGGTGCAGGCGGTAATAATATTTCTCAAAGATATCATCGTACATGCGATGCCGGTTTTCCAGGAAAGCATTGAGGGCCTCGTAAATAAATTCCTCGAAAGTATGGTGCTCACTCACTTTGATCACACATTCAAACACCGGTTCCATACTCGTGGAAAATTTGGGTTTTACCTGTATATCTGCTATACAGGTGATCATGTCTTTATAAAGATGAGGAGCCTTGGCAAACGGGACATAATGTATGGCGGTAAGCCCATCTTCATCATATACATACTTATCTACTTCTTCTCCCAGGAGAAATTGTATCACCTCCCGGTTATTGTTGTGCCGTACAGCCAGCAGCAAAGGAGTATCCAGGCTGGCCAGCACAAAGTTGAAATGGATATTGTGTTCAATCAGGATCATTAACATGTCCGTGATAGCGGCCAGCCGGTGATGTTTGAAGATATAAGCGATGGCAAAGAGGTAATCGGGGTTGTCGATCACCAGGCGCGCCCCTTTTTTAATGGCATACAATACCGCCATAGGTTTGTTGGCGCCTACGGCGCAGAATATTATGGGAATGACACCTTCTTTTTTATAATGAATATCTGCACCGCCTTCTTCTATCAGGAGTTCCGCCGCTTCAAAAAATATTTCCTGGTTTTCCAGCAAATCACAGAGCAGTTCAGAACGTTCATCCCTCGTAAGCGAGGAAAGATTATAGCCAATACCGGTGATGATATCGTCCGGCTCCTGGCTGATCTTCACTTTACGCCGCAAATCATTCAGCGAAATTGGTTGCATAGGCTTTCATAGTATAATAGCTCCTGGGAGAGAACGTTGCATAGGATGAAAGCACAGTGGCATCGGTATGCGCCAAAGATAATAAAAAATAATAATACGGTGTGGCGGTCAACAGGCGCCCGACAGCGCCTGTGTTATGATTTGTTTTCCTGGTGCTTCCATAACTCCTGGAATATCGGGCTTTGCTGACGCAGCGTGTTGAAAGTACCCTCCGCTGCAATACGACCGCGACGCAGCACGTAAATATAATCGAACTGGGGAAGCAGGTGCAGGCGATGCATGGCGGAAATGATGGCTTTATCCTGAAAGGCCTGGAACATCTTCTCATAAATCATTGCCTCTGTTTTTGGATCTACACTGCTGGTAGGTTCGTCCAGCAGGATCACCTGGCTGTCGCGCGCCGCCAGTATACCCCGCGCCAGTGCCAGCCGCTGCTTTTGTCCACCTGATAAGTTCACGCCTTTTTCCCGGATATCTGAGGCCAGTCCCTGAGGCAGCATGTCCACTACGTCCATAAAATGAGCGCTGTTGCAAACTGCCAGCACCTCGGCTTCGGAAAAGGGAAGTCCCAGCGTAACGTTATATTCAATCGTGTTCTCAAAGATTTCAGGCTCCTGCGGAAACAGGGTTACACTTTCATTCAGGGAGCCTAATGGAAACGCGGTTCCATCGACGTGCAGCATGGTGCTTTGCTCTGGCTCATATAATCCACGTAAAATAGCCAACAGCGTGCTTTTACCGCTGCCGCTTTCCCCAATGAGGGCAATTCTATGTCCTTTTTCTATATGAAGATGCAGCTCATGCAGGCTTTGCGGAGCATGTGCTTCATCATAGGCAGCCAGGTGCGAAAAGCTCAATCCCTCCAGGGTAATGGTCTGCCAGCTCACCGGCAGCTCCGGGGCCGTGTCTGCCCGGTGCTGCAACGTATAGGCATCGCTGATATTACGCGCCGTTTCCACAGCGGTATTGTATTGCACAATATCGGTGTATTGCCAGGCCACGTCCTGGAATACGCTGGTAAACTGGTTTACATAGCCCAGCAGCATTACCAGTCCCGCTACCTGGAACACCTGTCCCGGTACCCAGTGCTGGAAACAGTAACCGATAGCAATTACGCAATAGATCAGCGTAATCATCATTTCTGCTACAAACCATTTCCATTCATTGATCACGGTATTTTTCTTAAACGGAGGCCATATACGCTGCACCTTGGCCAGCAGCCCATTTTCCATGCTTTTTTCCAGCCTCAGGGTAATCACGGTCATGATATTGGAAAGGCTGTCGAACAGCGTAGCCGATACCAGGTGTTCCTGTTCATTGACTTCGTTCAGCGTTTTAATAAAGGGGCGGTCGAACCGCAGCACCAGCCATATACAGGTAACGCCGAGCGCAATGCCAATGGCGCCATACAGGGGAGAAAAGTACAGCATGGCCATCATCGAAAACAGGAGCTTACAGAGCGCATGCACGTACATAAATCCTCTCTCGAAAAATTCTTTCAGCGCTTCATAAGCTTTGCGAATGCGGTTAATCACCGATCCGCTATGATTATCCTGGTGCCATTTTACCGGCAAATGAAGCGCCTGGTGGTATCTTTCCTGCAGGAAGTTGCGGCTCAGGTTAAACGCTACCTGTCTTTCCATAATCCTGGCAGGGCCGTGGAAGCACCATTCCAGGAATTTGATCCCGAAGTAGCCGCCGGCAAACAGCAGTACATACCGGGGCAAGTGAGGAGAGTCTTGCTGCACCTTGCCTACGAACCAGCCAAACAGCACAGGATTCAACGAAAAAATGACGTTGGCCATGAAGAACAACACGTAAATGAACAGGTATTGCTTACGTTCCCGGCGGGCATATTTCCAGGCGGTTTTCAGTAGAGAAATATAAGGGTTAGGCATATTTCCGGATTTAATCATCAGCCCCTAAAAATACAATATACCCCGGGAAACGCTGAACAAAAATATCAGCCCGCTGTTATGGTACGATATTAGCGCTTTCAGTACATTAAAATCAAAATATATGAAAAGGTATCTTTTGTTTACCGCAACGATATTCCTTACCCTTGCTATGTTACAGCCTGCCAGGGCACAGGAAACCAAAGCACAGAAAAAAGCAGCAAAGACAGCACAGGTAAAATCCTGGATGGACGCCCAAAATTATGTGTTCGTGGCGCAAACAGCGCTCCCGATGAATGGCAGGTCCAGGAACATTACGCCGGACTATAACCTGGTGGTAACCACCGATTCTGTGGTCAGCTACCTCCCGTTTTTTGGCCGTGCGTATACAGCCGATTACGGTGCTACCAAATCGCCGCTGGACTTCAAAACGAAATCGTTTGAATATAAGATTACACCGGGCAAAAAAGATGGCTGGAATGTGACTATCAAACCGAAGGACAATAAATCGGTGCAAGCCATGAACTTAACCGTATCCAGCGAAGGATATGCTTCCCTGCAGGTAACCAGCTACGACAGAACGCCGATGAACTTTAACGGCTATATAACAGAAATGAAAGTTAAAAAAGATAAAAAGTAAATTGCAAAAACAGGCTATCTCGATACAGGAGATAGCCTGTTTTTTATTGCCCCTGTTCCAGTGATTTTATCATCTTGTAGTTAATCAAAGATACTTCTCCCAAATTAACCTGCTGGTTTTCCACTACTTTAAAGCCCATCTTCTCAAAAAACGGGCGCGCGGTAATACTTACATAGGATGTGAGGGAAAGCAAACCCAGTTCCCTGGCCTTTTCAAATATCTGCTGAATGAGTAGTCTGGCAATCCCCTGACCCTGGAAATCCTTATGCACAAACATCATATCCAGTTCCCCGTCGGCTTCTACAGAGGCAAAGCCGGTAATGGTATCTTCCGGAGTCACTGCTACATAGAAGTATTGCTCCTTGATTTTATTTTCCAGGGAAGCAATCCTTTCTCCAGTAGCCGCCCAGGCCCTGACTTGCTCCGGGTTATAATGCCGGCTGTTGATATGCGTAATAGTTCCTTGGTACAAGCTTTTCAGCTGACCGGTATCCTGCAGGGTGGCCTTACGTATTTGCATGTTGCACTTTTATTGCAAGGATAACCTTATTTTTAGTGCAGCATAAATTTTTATTGAGATGGATAAGATTACCCCGATTACGACCCTTTTCCTGGATATAGGTGGCGTATTGCTCACGAACGGATGGGACAGGGCCGCCCGTAAGCTGGCTGTACAAACGTTTGGACTGGATGCCTTGGAAACGGAAGAGCGGCATCACCTTACTTTTGATACCTATGAAGAAGGGAAACTTACGTTAGATGAATACCTGAACCGGGTTGTTTTTTATGAAGACCGCAGCTTTACCCGTAAACAGTTTCGCGATTTTATGTATGCGCAGTCTGCGCCTTACCCGGATATGCTGGAAATGGTGACCGCCCTGAAAGCTAAGTACCAGCTGAAGATTGCCATCGTAAATAATGAAGGAAGGGAGCTGAATGAACACCGTATTCATCATTTTGATATCAACCGGTTCGTTGATTTTTATATCTCTTCCTGTTTTGTACACCTGCGTAAACCGGATGCCGATATCTATAAGATAGCGTTAGACATTGCCCAGGTAAGGCCGGCGGAAGTCGTGTACCTGGAAGACCGGTCCATGTTTGTGGATGTAGCCAATGGGCTGGGTATTAATGGCATTTGCCACCGGGATTATGACAGCACCCGGTTACAGCTGGAAGCTTTTGGATTAAAATTATAGGAATTACTTATTAGAATGAAGCGGAGGGAAGTAGCCTGTTTACTTCCCTTTTTCTTTTTAAAATATTTTAAGAATTAGCTGCCAGCTTACTTTTCGTGACGGGGTAGTTTGTTCGTAACTCCTTTTTTACCGCTGGTGTAATTTTTTGACCCCTGCTACTACTTTTTTACAATTAATTTCTATTTTGGCGCCTCGTTCTAGGTTTAGCGGTGTTCCACGTTATTAGTTTAGCAAACAAATAGTTGAAATTTAAATTTTCATTAAAAACAATTTTGGGAATTACCTGAATAAAAAAACTAAAGCTATAGCAAGCGAGCTAAATGCATTTAGCAAACAATGTAAACTCTTTAAAAAAATCCAGATCTATGCTTAGATGGAACAAGTTCCGTCCAAAGTTGAAACAGTTACGTGTGTACGACCGGAGAACTTTGGTATTGATGTTAAGTATTGGCAGCTGTCAGCAGTTGATGGCCCAGAACAAACTGCCATTAACTGATTTATCTGCTTTTCAGCAACCAGCGGCCAATTGGCGTATAGCCGGTGGCGTTAAAGCAGACCTGCAGCAACAGAATGTATTGCAAACAACGGAAGGAACCGGTATCCTGGTGAACCTGCCTGCGAAAAACACGCACGGACAGGATCTTTTCAGCAGCTGGCAACATGGCGATCTCGATCTGGAGCTCGACTACCTGATGTCGAAAGGTTCGAACTCCGGCATTTATTTACAAGGCAGGTATGAGATTCAGCTGCTCGACAGCTGGGGCACCGCTGCTCCGCGGGCTTCCGACAACGGAGGTATTTATGAACGCTGGAACGACAACCAGCCTGCCGGTCAGCAAGGATATGATGGACATGCTCCCCGTCAGAATGTAAGCCGCGCGCCAGGTTTGTGGCAGCATATGAAAATATCTTTCCAGGCGCCCCGCTTCGACGCTGCCGGCAATAAAATTGCCGACGCCGTGATCCTGAAGCTGGTGCTGAATGGCGTTACCATTCATGAAAACGTAGTACTGTCGGGCCCCACCCGCGGTGCGGTACAAAATAATGAAGTAGCAGCAGGCCCGCTCCGCATCCAGGGCGATCATGGCACCGTGGCCTTCAGAAATATTGTAGTCAATAACTATAACTCGCCCCGCCCCGAGCTGCAGGACGTGAAATACAGTGTATATAAAGGCCGCTTCGACAAAGAACCGGATTTTAGTACGCTGAAACCAGCTACTACCGGTACTTCCGCACAACTGACCTCTAACATCAACGGTTTGCCTGATAATGAATTTGTAGTACGATATACCGCTACCCTGGTGGTGAAAAAAGCGGGAGATTATGGATTTAATCTCCATACTTCCGGTGGTCCGGGTGCACTGAAAATAGATAACAAACCAGTGATCACTCCCCGCGGTTGGGATGGTCGCGGAGATGTGAACCTGGAACCGGGCAACCACGCGGTGGAAGTGCTGTATGGCAAAACTACCGACTGGGCTAAAGCTTCCCTGACATTAGCGGTGAAAGAAGCAGGCATCCGTGAATTTGTGATCAGCGATGCCAACGTACCGGCGGATGATGTTACTGATCCAATCCTGGTAACGGCCAACGAAAACACCGTGTTGCGCAGCTTTATGGATATCCCGGGTAAACGCGTGGTACACGCGGTTTCTGTAGGAAGCCCTGCTAAAGTGCATTACACCTATGATATGGACAATGGCCAGCCTATACAGGTGTGGCGCGGCGAATTCCTCAACACCACCCCGATGTGGCACGACCGTGGCGACGGTTCTTCCCGCCCTATGGGTACAGTACAGGTGCTCACCCCACAGGTGGCATTAGCCATTGAGAAGCTGTCGGGTAAAGACGCGGCATGGACGAATGATACCACTGGTACGGGTTATCGTCCTTCCGGCTATACACTCGACGAAACAGGTAAGCCTACTTTCCAATACCAGGTGTATGGTACCGCAGTAACAGATGATATCAGCGTATTGCCGGAAAACCAGGGTATTCACCGTACTGTAACAGTAGCACAACCTGCGGCTGAGCTGTATCTGCGTATAGCCGTGGCAGATAGCATAGAACAGGTAGCCCCTGGTATGTATTTGATCGGCGACAAATCTTATTATGTGAAGATGGACGATACCAAAGCGAATGCCATCATCCGCAACCAGAATGGCCGTGCAGAACTGATTGTGCCAGTACAGGCTAAAACAGGTTATGCGGTTATCTTCTAAGCAGCAATACTAATGACTATTATGAAACTGAATTATAAAAGAATTACAGCAGGAATTGCCGCCGGCATGTTGTTGATGACGACTGCTATCACCGGGGTACAGGCACAGGAGTCGCCCAAGGAAGAAGACTTTTTCCGCATTGCACGTATCAGCTCCCCGGAAGGTACCCTGCTAGAAGTAGGTGGCTTATGTACCCTGCCTAATGGCGACCTGGGCGTGGCTACCCGCCGCGGCGATATTTTCATCGTGGAAAACCCTACCAGCAAGCAACCTTATTTCAGGAAAGTGGCCTCGGGGCTGCATGAAGTATTGGGACTGGCTTACAAGAACGGTTCCCTGTACTGCGCACAACGCGGCGAACTGACCAAAATGACCGATACCAACATGGACGGTAAAATAGATAAGTTCGAAACCGTTTATGCATGGCCGTTATCCGGTCATTACCACGAGTACAGTTTTGGCCCGGTACTGGGACCTGATGGATCTTTCTTCGTATCCGGCAACGTTGCCTTTGGTGACGAAGAGTGGTGGCGTGGTGAAAGCCGTGTACCCTGGAGAGGCTGGATGATGCATATCACCGAAGACGGTAAAATGGAACCATGGGCAACCGGTTTCCGCTCTCCCTGCGGTTTAGGTACTATTGATGGCGAACTGTTTTACACCGACAACCAGGGTGACTGGATGGGCTCCGGCGGACTTACCCACGTGAAGAAAGGTAGCTTCGTAGGACACCCGGCTGGCTTGCGCTGGACAGGCTTACCCAATTCACCGGTAAAACTCACTACTGAAGCGCTGTATGCCAAGGTAGATCCCCGTTTCCGCAAAGATGCCAATGGACGTGCCATCAAACCGGAAAACGTAGAAAACGAAAAGTTCGTGACGCTGTTTGATATGAAGAAATATTTCCCTGAAGTACAGTTGCCAGCCGTATGGCTACCACACGGTGTATTAGGGATTTCCAACTCACAGCTCACCACCATTCCTGAAGGCGTATTTGGTCCTTTTGCCAAACAAGTGCTGATCGGCGACCAGGGTCAGAGTAAGATTATGCGCGTGTACCTGGAAAAAGTGAATGGTGAATACCAGGGTGCTGCCTGGGATTTCAGAAGCGGTTTCCAATCCGGCGTGCTGCGCCTGGCCTGGGGTAAAGACGGTTCCCTCTTCGTAGGCGAAACCAACCGTGGATGGGGTTCTGCCGGCGATGCCAATCAAGGCCTTCAACGCCTGGTGTGGAATAACCGCGTACCATTTGAAATGAGAACGGTGAGCGCTCAGCCCGATGGTTTTGAAATCACCTTTACACAGCCCATCGATAAAAAATATGCAGAAGATATTGCTTCATACAATGTAGAAAGCTTTATCTATAAGTATCACCCGGTGTATGGAAGTCCTACTGTTAACACAGAAAAACTGACAGTTAAAGGAGTACAGGTATCGCCCGATGGTATGAAAGTGCGCCTGGTGATAGATGGTCTGCGTCAGTACTACATCCACAAACTGACCCTCAATGGTATCCGTGCGCAGGAGAATGCCTATTCCCTCGTACATCCGGATGTATACTACACGCTGAATAATATTCCTGAGGGTGCGAAGCTGCCGGTATCTGCGCTGAGTACCAAAAACTCCGCTGTTAAGTCGGCTGCTGTCAAAGCCGCAGAAGCCAAGGCGGTTGCGAAGGAAGCGGCTCCTGCTGCGACAAAAGCGCTGACCTATGAGCAGATCAAGCCTTTATTGAATAAATACACCTGCTCTTCCTGCCACAATCCTGATAAAAAACAGGTAGGTCCGGGTTTCCGGGATGTAGCAAAGAGGAATTACTCAGTTGCCAAAATCCTCGCGCTGATTAAAAATCCTAAGCCGGAAAACTGGCCCGGCTATGCTACCCCAATGCCTCCTTTACCGCAGGTGCCACAAGCCGATGCGACGAAGATTGCGATGTGGATTAATTCACTGAAGTAAGTATAAGCCGAAAGCATAAAGCTATTGAAGCGGATCATCTTTGCGACATTTAAAATCGCATTGGTGATCCGCTTCAATAGCTTTATGCTTTTTGCTTTTATGCAGGGCAGAGCTTTTACAGAGGTCGCACCGCCTTTTTTTTATTTTAACCCATTCTGTCCATTTCGTGGACTTCCAGTTGTTATACGCCGGTAGTTTGTGCTCATTTTAAGATTTCCTTAACGGGAAAACCGGGCCTTGTGCAGGTTGACTGGCTGGGAATCCGGGCGCTTTTTTTGTCATCCTGGATTACCTTCTTGTTAACAAAAATTAAAAAGTGCTTAATTTATTTTCACTATATATTGATTATTAATACAATATAAATATAATTAAATAAAATTTAAACATTCGATTAAATAAACGCTTGTTTAAATTAAACGTTTGTTTAACTTTGCTTTGTCAAATCAAAAAGGAACATGGAAGAGTATAGTGAAAAACAGCTCGCGATTTTAAAGGTTGCAGAGCGGCTATTTGCCGACCAGGGCTTTCATGGCACATCGGTAAGAGACATAGCACAGGAGGCGGACGTGAATATTGCCATGATCTCCTATTATTTCGGATCGAAGGACAAGCTGCTGGAAACTATTTTCAGATATAGAATGGAGGCTTCCCGTAAGTTCATCAATGAATTGTTGGAGAACAATACACTGGAGCCGCTGGAGAAGATCAACAGCCTGATCGACCGGTTTATCAATAAGATGTTGGGAGAGCAATACTTCCAGTGTATTATGAGCCGCGAGCAGCTGAACAGCCAGGCAAGCCCGGTAAGGGACCTGATCTGGGAACTGAAAGGAGAGATGCTCGGGTTAATGCAGCCCATCGTAACCCAGGCACAGGAGGCAGGCATCTTTTATAAAGATGTAGATGTGGAAATGTTGATGACTACATTATTCGGGACTATTCACCAGGTAATACCTGCTCAACATATATTAAAGAAAAGTGCCCCGGCTACGGTGACGAATGACGATGAATTCCGGGAATATGTCAAAACCAGGGTAAGTACCCATTTAAAAAAATTGTTTAAAGCAATCCTAACACATGAATTCTAAAAGCATATACACACGATTATATGCGCTTGCATCGGGAATCCTGCTGACTTTTTTTTACCAGACAGCATCCGCACAACAGAGCATAAAACCGCTTTCGTTAAATGAAGCCATATCGCTGAGTATACAAAACAGCAAACAATTGAAAGTGAGCCAGGCCAGAGTTGCTGAAGCCACTGCCTCACTGAAAACAGCCAATGAACGCCAATTACCGGATGTTAGTGTCTCCGGTTCTTATCTCCGCCTTACCCAACCCAATATAGATCTGAAGCTGAATACGGGAAGCGGCAACGGCGGCAGCAGCGGATCCAGCCCTAAAGTAAATTCTGCCGCCTACGGTATGGCCAATGTGTCCATCCCCATTTTTGCAGGCGGTATCATACAGAGTGGTAAAGAATCTGCCCGGTACCTGGAACAGGCAGCCAAACTGGACGTTGATAAAGACAGGGAAGAGATCATTCAAAATACTATTGCTGCCTACAGCAACCTGTATAAAGCTAAAGCAGCCGTGACGCTGGTAGAAGAGAATATTAAAACTTCGGACCAAAGAGTGAGAGAGTTTTCCAACAAAGAACAGAATGGATTATTGGCACGCAACGACCTGTTAAAAGCAGAGTTGCAACAGTCTAACTACCAGCTGGCATTGATGGACGCACAGAATAATCTCAAAATTGCCAATCTCAACATGAATATTATGCTGGGATTACCAGACAACACTTTGTTGCAGGTAGACAGCACCGTATTTAAGGTAGATAATAACGTAGACGGACGCGGAGAGGCAGAGTTTGAGCAGCTGGCTTATCAGAACCGTAAAGATGCCCAGGCTTTGGGAGCGCGTGAGAAAGCAGCTAATGCTGGTGTGAAAGGTGCAAAAGGAGAATATTTTCCTTCCCTGGCGGTTACCGGTGGTTATGTTGCAGCTTATATCCCTAACGTGGTTACCATCACCAACGCAATTACCGGTGGGGTAGGGCTGAAATATAACTTGTCTTCCCTCTGGAAAACAGGTTCCAAGGTAGCCGGTGCGAAAGCGCAACTGGCAGAGGTACAGGCCAATCAAGCCAAACTCATAGATGGTATTCATATGGACGTTTACCAGTCTTACGAAAACTATCTCCTGAGCCATAAGAAAATGGACACTTATATTAAGGCGATTGAACAGTCGGAAGAAAATTACCGGATTACGAAGAATAAGCACGATAACAACCTGGCTACTACAACAGACTTGTTGGATGCCGATGTGGCAAACTTACAGTCGCACCTCAACTACGCTTATGCGAAGGCAGATGCACTCGTAGCTTACAACAAACTGTTACAGGCAGCGGGCATACTGGAATCCAACAACAAATAATACGCACAAACCAAAAAATATCAAAGCCGTGGAAACGCAAACACAAACAAAACCTACTAACAATATAAATATGCAGGAAACAACCGCGCCTAAAAAGAGAAGCAAAGGGTTCATCATAGTGCTGGCTGCGCTGGTAATTGGTGGTGGTGCTTTTGGTATCACCAAATATATTCACGCCTTACACCATGAGGAAACCGATAATGCGCAGATCGATGCGAATGTGAGCCCAGTAATACCCCGTGTATCCGGTTATGTGAAAGAAGTAAGGGTGAAAGATAACCAGCTGGTGAAGAAAGGAGATACCCTTGTTATCCTGGATGACCGCGACCTGGCCATCAAAGTACAACAGGCGGAAAACGCATTATATACTGCACAGGCTAACCTGGGAGCTGCTGAAGCTACCACCGCCGCTGCACAGGCAAATATCAGTACTGCTGAAGCACAGATAGGTACGATCGACGCACAGATAGCCGCAGCTAAAGTAAATCTCTGGAGAGCCAGCCAGGATTTCGAACGCTACAGCAACCTGATTAAAGATCACTCTATCACGCAACAGGAGTTTGAACAGGCTTCTGCTGCCAAACAAACTGCTGAACGTCAGCTGGATGTATTGGCTAAACAAAAAGCAGCTGCCGCCCGTCAAACAAATGTAGTGTCTTCCCAGAGCGGCGCTACTTCCAAACAAATCAACATCGCCAGCGCTGGTATCAAACAACGCGAAACCGACGTAGCTGATGCTAAACTGAATCTCTCTTACACCGTGATCACTGCTCCGGAAGATGGTGTGCTGTCAAAAATATTTGTACAACCAGGTCAGTTCGTGACTGCCGGTCAGTCTTTATTCAGCGTGGTATTGAGCACTACTCCATGGGTAGTGGCTAACTTCAAGGAAACACAGCTGGACAAGATGAAGCTGGGTCAGAAAGTAACAGTACATATCGATGCTTATCCTGAAAAGGCGCTGGAAGCTAAAGTAACTTCCTTCTCGCCGGCCACCGGTTCTAAATTTGCGCTGCTGCCTCCGGATAACGCTTCTGGTAACTTCGTAAAAGTGGTACAACGCTTACCGGTAAAAATTGAGTTCGACAACCCTAACGATGAACTGGTTAAACAGTTACGCCCGGGTATGAACGTACTGGTAGACGTGCACCTTAACTAATCATATACATGAATAGCAACTTATCCGGAGTTAATAATTAATGGAAACCATGCAAAGACTAATGACAGGCAAATACCAACAGCAAAGACCAATTCAACAGACAGGTACTTATCGTCATTAATTATTAACTCCGGGCAACGTTGTCCTCATTCAAAATATAAACTGCTGCATGCAACAAGAATCATTGATAGAATACGGTTCGCGCAGGGTGATCATTACGATCACCGCTATTTTCTGCGCTTTGCTGGAGATAGTGGACACCACTATCGTAAATGTGGCGTTGAATGACATGCGTGGTAATATGGGTGCTACGCTGAGTGAAATCGGATGGGTGATCACCGCCTATGCCATCGGTAACGTAATCATTGTACCGATGACCAGTTGGTTATCCCAGCAGTTCGGTCGTCGTAACTATTTTGCGGCGTCAATTATCATATTCACCGTTTCCTCCTTCCTTTGCGGTAATTCCACTACCATGGTGGAACTGATCTTATTCCGTTTCATACAGGGGCTTGGAGGAGGTGCGTTGCTGGTAACCTCTCAAACAATTATCACGGAAAGTTATCCGCCCGAAAAGCGCGGTATTGCCCAGGCCATCTATGGTTTAGGGGTAATTATCGGCCCTACTTTGGGTCCCCCGCTCGGTGGTTACATCACAGATAACTACTCCTGGCCATACATTTTTTACATTAACATTCCCATTGGCGTTATTGCTACCCTGCTCACCCTGCAGTTCGTACGCAGCCCCAAATACGGTAATAAAAAGTCCATCAGCGAAATCGACTTCCTGGGTATCGGCCTTTTGGCCATCATGGTAGGTTCCCTGCAGTTTGTGCTGGAACGCGGACAGGAAGACGACTGGTTTAATGATCCTACCATCACCCTGTTGACCGTGATCAGTGCATCGGCCCTCTTCTTTTTTATCTGGAGAGAGCTTACCACACCCAATCCCATCGTGGAGTTGCGGGTATTGAAAGACGGTAATCTGCGGGCCGGTACGATATTATCGTTTATCATGGGCTTCGGGTTATATGGATCTACCTTTATTATCCCGCTGTATACACAGGGATCTTTGGGATGGACCGCTACCCAGTCGGGTATGCTCATGATCCCGGCAGCATTGACCACGGCCTTTATGATGCCGTTGATCGGTAAGCTGCTAGAGAAGGGAGTGCCGCAACAATACCTGGTAGCTTCCGGTATGTTCCTGTTCTTTGGCTTCTGTTTCTGGGGATATAAAATTATCACCCCTGCAGATACCGGGTCGGATGCGTTCTTCTGGATGCTGATTGTTCGCGGTGTGGGTATGGGATTGCTCTTCATTCCTATTACTACCTTGTCCCTCTCCGGCCTCAAAGGCCAGCAGATTGGTCAGGGTGCGGCCTTCACCGGTATGATGCGTCAGCTGGGAGGTTCATTCGGGGTGGCATTGATCACTACCTTTATGGCCCGCCAGAATATGCTGCACCGCAACGACCTGGTAGCCAAGCTGGATACCAACAACCCCGATGTCATAAACCGGGTAAATGGCCTGGCACACAGCTTCGCCGCCAAAGGTATGGATGCAGACAAAGCCCTCGGCAGCGGTTATAAATTGCTGGATTACAGCGTCACCAAACAGGCAGCAATATTATCCTACATGGATGTATTCCTGTACCTGGGGCTGATGTTCCTGATCTGCGTACCATTTGTACTGATGGTAAAAGCTAAGAAAGCAGCTAAACTGGATCCGTCAGCCATGCACTAACGGAACAGTTTTCGACATAAAAATATTGTTGCAATAACAGTGTAACAGTTGTAGGTTTAGGTAAATAAGCCCCGATTTTAATCGGGGCTTTTGTTTTATGAGATAGTTTTTATGGAGATAATTTTTTAATTTCCATATAAACCCCGGCGCTATGGAAACATTTGGACATATCAGGATGGTGATGGGCTTCATTCTTAGTTTAAGTATTGCCCATCTCTTAAAAGGGACTGTTAAGTTTGTACAACATCCAGGCCGTGAAAAACCTTACTGGATACACCTTGCCTGGGTGTTCTATATCTTTATCCTGCTGGTGCATTTCTGGTGGTGGGAAATTCCTTTACATGTCATCAAAAGGTGGACCTTCCCGGAATACATTTTTTTTGTATTCTTTATTGTCAACTTCTTCGTTTTGTGCGCCCTATTATACCCCGACGATCTGAAAGACTATAACGGCTACCAGGATTACTTCTTTTCCCGGCGGAAGTGGTTCTTTGGTGTACTGGCATTTTCCTTTGTGGCCGATGTGATAGACACCTTGTTGAAAGGCCCGGAATACCTGCAACATCTGGGCGTAGAATATCCTATTCGTAATATCCTGCACCTGGCACTCTGTTTATTGGCTATACGGATTACCAGCCGCACTTTTCATGGCGTACTGGTCATCGCATTTATCGTGTACGAGATGTCGTATATATTACGGCTATACCTCGCCGCAGGATAAGCTTACAGCGGTATACCCGCTCTTTTATATATAAAGCTCAGCAACCAGGCCGGACCTATCAGGAGGAATTGGAGGTCCTTGAAAAACGATGGCTTGGCGCCTTCTATTTTATGGCCTATAAACTGGCCAATCCAGGCCAACACAAAAATAACCAGCGCCACCTGCCAGGTCAGCCCGGTGGCAGCTATCATGCGCCACAACCACAGGCATATAATACCAATCAACAGCATCCCGGCAGCCAATGAAGCAGAAAGCCGCAGGTAGTAAAGAATGACCGCCAGCAAGGCAATATGCGCCAATGTCAGGTACATAAAAGAAACGCCGGGAACCGGCACCGCATACAGGAAGCCAACAATACTGAAGAAGATAGCAGGTACGCAGATCCAGTGAATCAGTTTGTTGGTTGGGTTACGGTGACTGGTACCGTAGTCATCCAGCCATTGGTGGATTGTTTTCATCGTGGAACGGTTTAATTGGTGTTGGTGTTGCTATTAATATACATTAAATAAACCATTTGCGGGAGGAAAGGGGGCTACTTTTTTGCTCCAGCGATATTGATCTGCGTCAGGCCTGTTCTGCCAAAGAATATGGGGAAATACATCATTTCCGCTTTGGCGGGGTTCAGGTGATAGCGACCGGTATAGCGGGGCATCAGCGCCACCTGGAAGGTATACCTGCCCTTGCTAAGCTGGTTACAGAAGATGCTCACCTTGTCTTTGAAATGTTCACGGTGTACCTCGTTGTTTGTCCAGCTGCCTTTTTTTTCCTCATAAGAACAACCGGCAGGAATAGGTATTTCCACCATAATATAATCGGCATTTGCCTTTACGTCTACTTCTACGGTGAGTTGTACACTTTTGCCGGCAGTGAGTTGCGCTACATTTTTACCTTCCTGGATGAATTTGCTGTTAACGCTGAACTGGTGACTGGCCGGTAATGGCGCCGGATTCCAGTGTTGCTGCCAGGCGCTGAAGTAAACGGTGGCGCCTCCACCTTTGCTTACCTGTAATGACTGGCTACCTGGCAACGTATGGTTGTACGGAAATTGAGTAACTGCTTGCCCGTTTATTTGTAACGTAGCCGGGTGTTGTTCTCCTGCCTCTAATACATCCGGCATAATGGTAGCGAGGATGCTGGCCGACTCGTATGTATTGCGCCAGTTACCACCGTGCCTTTTTTCGAGGAACCAGTTGCGGATGCTGTGCAGCAGCGGTTCCTGTCCGCCTGCAGCCTTTAATATTTTATAGGCCAGCAGGGTAATTTGTACGCTATTGTTAAAGAACTGGTAGTTTTCCTCGCCCCAATAACTGTTGCCCATCATAGTCGTTTGCCGGCGGGCCAGGAGTGAGTCTGTTTTAACAGTCATGCCCATACGTTGTTTAAGGTATAGCAGGCGATACTGGTCGTACAGGTTGTTTTTCGGCGCTTTCAATGTATCCAGGTAATCGGGGAAGTTCAATTTCGCGCCCAGCATATGTAAAGTTTCGAGCAGGGTGATTTTATCTGTGTACGCCGCACTGTTGAGAAGGAATACCTGGTAGTTAATCAGAGAGGTCTTATCCAGGTTAACGGAAAATCCTTGCCGTTCTGCCATTAGAAAGGCTTGTATCACATGTTGGGAAATCCAGTATTCCGTTGTTCCTTTATGCCACCATCCCCAGTTACCATCCTTATTTCTATTTCCCTGCAGGTCTGAGATTAGCTGCCGGATTTTCCGGTCTTTATCAAATGGTTGCCTCAGCAATTGGCGGCCTTGCTTTTCCAGGAGCAGGCCAGTGAGTTTGGATGCCATCTGTTCATTGCAGAGGTATTCGTAGCGTTCCAGGTAGTCTGTTTCCTCCAGTAATACCGGCAGGAGGGAGGTATTGGCATAAACGTGGATAACGCCCGTATCACGTGCAGCAAAGGTAAACGTGGTGTCGGCCGGAAGTGCGGCAAAGAAGCCGTTTGTTTCTTTCACGCCGGCTGGCATTACCGGGATAGCCCGGTACTCGCCATCGAAATAGTCGCCGCTGGTATGAATGCTATATTGAAAGGATGCGCTGTCACTCATTGGTACAGTGATCGGGAATGTATCGATATAACTGTTTTGCACCCCGATGTTATCTTGCTCCAGGAGGCGGTGATTGGCATAAAACGCACGACTTACCGTACTGCTATCTCTCCCGTAATTCAATATTTTACCGATAATGCGGATACTATCGCCTGCGATAGCAAATGTTGGGAGAGAGAGAGTAGCGCTCAGTGGTTTGAACGCCTTTATCTGTGCCTCTGTGCTGCCCGTTTGCCGCTGGTCTGTATATGCCAGGGCGTAGGCTTTCCAGCTGGTAATATCGTCCGGGAAGGTAATCTTAAAGCTGGCTTCCCCTCTTTCGTTGGTACGTAACCGGGGTTGCCAGAAGGCATCGTCCCGGAAGTGGGTACGGATAGAATTGCCAGCAGGTAATCCCTCCTCATTATTTAACGCGGCCAATGCACCTGCTTTACTGCTGGTAATGATAATCACGCCATTCGCTGCCCTGGCGCCGTAAAGCGCGGTAGCGGCTGCATCTTTCAATACTGTCATGTTTTTGATCTGATCGGGCAGCAGGCTTTTCAAATCGCCGGCATAAGGAATGCCGTCTATAAGGATCAGTGGCGGAAGATTACGGGTACTGTCGCCTCTTATATTAGTATTGTACGCGAAGAAGTGTTGCGATTCTTCTCTGCCATTGGAGATGGAGGCGGTAAGATTACTTTTCTTTACAGTACCATAACCCACCACTACTACCGATTCCAGCAGGTGTTGTTCCCTGGCCTCCATTCCCACATCAAAATAATCCTGGTTTTTCAGGGATACTTCCTCGCTGTTGTAACCGATTAAGCTGAAAATGAGTATCCCTTTTTCGGTGGCCGGTAACCGGAAGAACCCTTTCGAGTCAGTAACGGCGCCGGTGTTGGTGCCTTTCAGTTTCACCGTTACACCTGTGAGGGGAGTATGCAGTTTTTTGTCTGTAACCACGCCATAAACAGTCCTGGTAAAGCTTTTACTGGTAAGATATTCTTGATTAAATGCAGTATTAAAGTCTACTTTTTGTTCAACAGGAGTAGGCTGGTTGGAAGGCCAGTCGAGGATCGCCTGGTGCAATGCCCTGCTCACACTGTCGTTGAATACTATTTTATGTCCCAGTAACCTGTAATATGTGTTCCCGCCTTCTCTTACTTCCAGGCTATCCGCCACATAGTAGCGGTTGCTGTAATGCAGTACCAGCAGGCGGTAGTAACCTGGATCCAACCCCGTGAAACGCCTGGAACTTTTAGGGTAAATGGCTACAAAAGAAGGGTTATCATAGCGATAAAGAAAAAGCTGCCTGATTTCTTTCTCTGGTAAACAGGTGTCGGGAGTTATTTGGAGGTCATATCCGTTGCCTTGGTCACCGGAGCCAGGGTAAATATGATGGTCGATGGAAGTCTTCCCCTGCTCATTTTCCCAGTTGGTGTCGATCGCCTGTGTGGTGAATACCTCGTCGTAAAATGGTGGCTGAAGCCATTCTTTTACATAAAAGAATGGGCGGTGGCGTTGGTCGGGTATTTCTTTTTCCTTGACTAACCCTTTCCGGATGCTGAAGGCGTAACCTGGTTCGGACTGAAAGGTTTGGGAGAAGTTG
This sequence comes from Chitinophaga sp. Ak27, assembly GCF_012726295.1. Lineage (GTDB taxonomy): Bacteria > Bacteroidota > Bacteroidia > Chitinophagales > Chitinophagaceae > Chitinophaga. Next base: position 419,893 of record NZ_JABAOB010000002.1, read on the forward strand.
CCTTTTACAACATATTCGGCCTCAGATGCGTGCAGCGGCCCTGCCAACACGACTTGCCCCCTATAGTAATTGCCTCTGAACCAGTAGATATTATTGCCCTGGCGAATGTACGTATACTTGGCAGGTCCGTTTAGTTCAAATGGAACCAGGTATCGCCTCCAGATAACTTGTTCTGCAGAGGTGAGGGCAGTCGGCATTTTTTCTGTTTTTATCCGGGTGTTGGGTTCGTCTACCGGAATACTGACAAAGGTTTTCATCCCACCAACTGCCTCAATGCTGTCTACGATGATACGTTTATCCCGGATACGGAGTTCCAGCCTGTGTTTACCCGGACTTACCGCAAAGCTGTAAGCACTGCTCTGGCCGGCCTGATCGAAGTATACCGGTTGTTCGTCGATAGTCACCATTGCAGGCGCCTGGATGGTATTGTTTTCACGGATAAAGGGCGCCAGTTGCGTAATCCCCGACGCTACCGGGGCGGTGTTGTAGTAAATGCCGGTTGCGTAGAGGAAACGATAGTAAGTGATGCTATCCAACGCCATATCATTTTTCCATCTTTCCCAGTTGATCAGCCGGGTAGTCAATACCCGATAGCTGTTGTTGAGGCGCTGCTGGCTGTACTTTCTCCGCAGGTTGTATTCCCTGCCCAGGTAAGGAACTGCCGGTACCTGGTAACCGCTGAATTTGCTGGTAATAGCGTAAGCGGTCACGTCAGCTCCTTTCACCGGGCGTCCCTCTATGTCTGTTACGGTAACGCCTATACGGGAAGTCTGACCTGGATAAATGGCTAATGGGCTGTTAATGCTTACCTGTAATTGCTTGTCGGCATAGGGTACGTAAAAGTTCTCGCGTTGCACCTGGTCATTCAGAATATATTGAATACTCACGGAGTAATACCGTGGAGTAATACTGGCGGCCTTCCACAGCAGCTGCTGATTGTAGCCCTTGTCTACCAGTTTGTTGTCGGCGAAGATGCTGTACCAGAAAGATAACTTCGATGGGTTATTGACGGAGATAAATACAGAATCATGGGTACGGAAATTATTTGCCGTGATCCTGGCTTCATCGCGGGCAATACTGTATTGCCTGCTGACGCCGCCGGCAGTGACCAGGTAACTGGCTGCAAAGGGCTGGACAGGGACGTTGGTTGGGAGCATCAGTGATAACCTGCCTATGGTATCCCCTGAACCATTGACTAAGCGAAGGACAGCCGGCATTGTTTTTACCTTCCCTGCGCGGTTAAACGAAATGGATATACTATCGGCCGTTTTTGAAAAACTGATGTCATCGGGCTCGTAAGTATAATCTATATAATTACTGCTACGCTGTGATTCATTGTTACTGTTAAGGAATTGAGATGCGATAGTATAAGAAAAGGTAGCAGCCGGAAAGATGCTGTCAGGAAGGGTTACCTTGGTTTCGCCGGTCATGTCCAGCGCGGTTTCATGTGTCCAGAGCGTTTTAGGAATGAACACAAACGGTGCATGATATTGGCGGACTGTATTTGGGGTAACGGTAATAGTTACCCGGCCATCCATAACGGGGAGGCCATTTTCATCGGTGGCCTTTAGGTAGAGCGACAGGGGCATGCCGCGGGTATGTTCCTCGTGATCGGTTCGGGTGCTGAAGTGGATGCTTTTCAGGTCGTATTCTTCATATTCGAAAGTGCCGCGTATCAGCACCGTTCTTTTGGCAGCATAGGCTTCATCGTCCAGGTCTGTTTCATTGTTGTCGAGCGCATATTTCCGACTGGCCAGTGTTTCCAGGGTGATGAGGTATCTGTCATCCAGGTCGAGATCGAGGCTGTCGTTCAGTACAAATTCGTAGTCATACCCACCGGCCCGGTAAGGATGGATCACGGTGAGGATGGTATCCAGGGTGGTTCGGCAGGAGAGCCGGAGCAGTAAGGGCGTATTTACTAGCCGTCCATCTTTCCGGGTAATAAAAGCTTTGAGACGTACTGTATCATTTGGCTTGTATTTGGGTTTGCTGAATGCCATGAAACCTTTATAATGTGTTTCTGAGGGCGTGGTCACGTAGAAGTCGGCGTCTTCCGGGCGGGTGCGGTAGGTGCGCTGATTGTGATGTGGCAGGAGCCTTTTCCACCAGGATGTTTTACGGGGCTGCCGGTTATTGGCTAGTTGAAACAGGTTCAGCACCTGATTGTAGCGCACGGTTACCGTACCGGTGCTGCGGAATCTGGGCAGACGGTAGGTATGAGTAGTTTCATCCCAGGGAATGTGATGGCCACCGACCTGCACCTCTGCATTGGATATAATGGCGCCCTGGTTGTCGTGCAGTAATATAGCGAGATCGTGATCGTTGGATACCAGCTTGAAACGGAGGTTATGTACCTGCTGAAAGGCATATGCCAGGTCATTTTTATTAGCGCTTACCACCAGGTAGTTGCCCGGAGGTATGGTAGCTGGAAATGGGTTGTCCTGCGGATAGGACGTTTGCAGGGTATGTAAATATTTTTCCTGTGCCCAGGTACGTTTTTTATGCCGCCATTGAAATATTTCCCTGGCTTCCTGGTCGCTTAACTGATATACGTATGCATGTGTACTGCGGGTAGTGCTCCGGGTCAATGGCTGTTGGGCATGCAATAGCAAGGAATACAAACAGCATAACAGAAAAAGGCTTCTTTTCAAGGCATCAGGATTATACCCGGAATTTAGTGAAAAAAAGGGGATGTGGCCACTGGTCAAGATAAGAACAGGTATGTTTTGTTGCCAAGAAAGTATTGGACAAATGTGTTTTCCATAAGTTCGCCCGAAACACTAGATTTGAGCAGTAAACTTTTTAATTGGATTTATATGGAAACCATTGGATTTATAGGAACTGGTAATTTAGGCTACCCCATTGCAGAAAACCTGGTGAAAGCAGGATACAAAGTGAAAATTTATAATCGTACCCGCGAAAAGGCATTGCCACTGGAGCAGCTGGGCGCGGTGCTGGTAGATACAGCGGCAGCTGCAGCGGAGAAAGGAGGCGTGGTATTGAGCCTGGTAGCAGATGATGCGGCGTTGGAAGCGATATCTACAGACGCCTTGCTGGAAGCACTGGGCCCCGGGGGCATTCACGTGTCAATGAGTACGGTGTCGCCCGATACTTCTACCGCGTTGTCCTTACGTCACCAGGCGCAGGGCGTACAATTTGTCACAGCGCCTGTTTTTGCCCGTCCGGATGCGGCGGCAGCCAAAGTAGGTAATGCTGTGATTTCAGGTCCGGCAGCAGCAAAGGAGCGGATAAAACCGCTGTTGCTGGCAGGATTTGCTAAAAATATTTTTGATTTGGGAGAAGATGCAGGTAGTGCCAATGTGTTGAAGCTGATTGGCAACTTTATGATTGCCGCCTCTATTGAGCTAATGGCGGAAGCGTTTGCACTGGCAGAAAAAAATAAGGTGGATGCGAAGGTGGCTTATGAAATGCTGACCACTACCTTATTTGCCAGCCCCGTATTTCGTAATTATGGTGCCATGATAATTGACCGGAAATTCACCGGTAGTCCTTCGTTCGGCGCCGCCCTGGGTTTGAAAGATATGGACCTGGTTTTGCAAACGGCGCGACGCTCATATACGCCGATGCCAATGGCGCAGTTGGTGCAGTCGAGGCTCACCACCATAATGGCAAAAGATGTGCATGATGCAGACTGGACGTCGTTGGCCATGGGAGCGCTGGACGATGCCGGCCTGACATATTAACCTTTATCCACCATAACCTGCGTTTCTGTCTTGTGGGTTGTGGTGGCCTTTTTATGCGCTACGCCCCAGTCAGACATATGTTGTAACAGTGCTTCCATACTCCATCCCAGCGGGGTTAGCTCATACTCCACGCGGGGAGGCACTTCCGGATATATAATCCGTTTTACCAGGTCGTCATTTTCCAGCTCTCGTAGCTGTAGTACGAGCACCCGTTCTGAAATACCGGATATTGATTTCTTTAGTTCATTATAACGCATTTTGCCGTCGAGCAACCGCCAGAGTATGGTGGGCTTCCACCGTCCGCCGATGAGCGAAAGGGTATAGGCCGTGCCACAATCGCCCCGTAACTGCCTTCCATTGATAGCATTGGAAGAGTTTTCTTTTCGCATACAATCATTTTTCTTTCCATTGGTAAAGATACGGAAAGCCCTGCTATAGTATAGGAAACCACTATCCTTCGGGTAAGTCTCTTTCCCGGCAACCAGAATACCGCTAGGTTTGTTGTATTATTAAAATTTATTTACTATGAAAATAGTTCCGTTGCTGGGCCGCATACTGTTTGCCCTCATTTTTGTTATGTCCGGGCTTAACCATGTAATGGGAGCCGGCGCCGATTATGCGGCGGCGGCCGGGGTGCCTGCTGCCCGCATTATGGTGCCTTTTGCTGGTTTGCTCGCTTTATTGGGGGGACTCAGCATACTGCTGGGCTACAAGGTAAAATATGGCGCCTGGCTGGTCGTTATTTTCCTGGTGCCGGTAAGTATTGCCTTACATAACTTCTGGTCTGTTACCGATCCGATGCAAAAGCAAATGCAGATGGCTATGTTTATGAAAAATATGGCGATACTGGGCGGCGCCTTGTTGCTGGCTTATTTCGGACCAGGACCTTATAGCCTGGATAAGCAGAAAGTGTAAAGCAGAAAGCAAAAAGCAAAAAGCTATTGTGGAGGATAACCGTTGCGAATATTTGAAAATCGTATAGGCTATTCGCTACAATAGCTTTTTGCTTTCTGCTTTACGCCTTCAGCTCTTCACGCGAATGTTTGTTTTCCACCCGCATATATAAACCTATAACCCGCATATACGCTACCGGCGGAGCCGGATCGGTTATTTTTCTTTACTTTCAGGCTTTTATAATCCGATCACACTACGAACATGAAAAGTTGCCTGTTGTACTGTTTGTTATTAAGTACTTTGTGGGCTTGTAACCGGCCCACACCCAAAAAGCCATCCGACATCATTCAAATAGATGCTATCACACGTGACAGTGACTTGCTGGCAGATTACCCCGTTCTCCATTTTGTCCGGAATGGAATCAGTGGATATGAATTTAACGATGAGCGATATATACAATTGTTGGGGATGCCGGTGGCAGGGATGACTATTGCCATAGATGAAGATAAGTTACACCTAAAGCGCGTATCCGTAGCGTTATTTAAGAATAAACAGGATGCTGTTAATCTCAAAGAAAAGCTCACTGCCTTATATGGCAAGCCCGGCGCCGATTCTACCGGGGAATTTTATGCCAATGAAGAGAACGACCTGTTGGTCTGGAAGAATCAGCAACAATTAATGGGCCTGTCTCTCCCTAAAAATATTAATACGGTTACTGAAATTGCTGAAGCCCCTACCTTCCGTATCTCCTTTATTCAACCCTAAGCACCTCCTCACCATGAATAAATTATACCTTGGCATTGTTTTGTTGTATGCCCTGTTGATGGCCAGCTGTGGCCATTCCTCCCTGACGGCGATCGAAAATATCCATCACCGGCAGCAGCTCGACTCCCTCATAGCCACATTATCAAAAAGCCAGGTACAGGTAGACTCTGTGCCCGTTCGTGTACTGGTAATGCACCTGAAGGGCGACTTTACCTACTATGGCCAGCCAGTAAAAGAACTGCAGGTTGAATTGAAAGAGGAAGCGATCGCCCGTATTTCCTTTCAAACAGAGAAAGGCGCCCTGGAAGTGCTCAATGGCCTGGAATCGGCATTCGGCACCGGGTTGAAAGAGGGCTCCGGCCCCGATCTAACCTGGAAAACTGTGGAAAAGAATATCATTTTTACCGTTACCGATTATAAGGGTAACCTGCTTACCCTTAGCAACAAAGAAAAATCGTACATCACCCTGTATTTTAATCAACCGGCAAACAACAAAGTTACCAACGCCTACACTACTGTTCCTGCCACCGGCGCCAGCGACAACTACCGGCTGGAGGTAGATAACAGTGAGTGCGGATACCGCGTGTATGTAAACGGCTTTTTGGCGCTTACACACCTGAGGGCAAATACCCTGGGCGTAACAGCCGATATTAATTCCTACCTGCAGAAAGGGAGTAAACAAACACTGATGGTAGAACTATTGCCAGGCGTTGATTTTGATGGGTATCCCCGAAGCCGTCTGCACCAGGAGTCGGTGGTAACGGTAGCTGTGCATAAATGGAGCGACCAGTCCTGCTTTTTACCGGTAATATTGCAGTTCAAGACTCCCAATGCCGATACGATGATCCAGCTGGAACCGCATTACTATAAAGCCATCCGGGCATCGCGGTTTTCAGGACAACTTTCCGCCACTATTAACCAAACCTTTGAAACCACCATACAGCCCTTTGATTTGCCGGCTTATGCCACTGCTACCGACATCCGTAAAGTACCGGATGCTAAAGATCGTGTGGTGGCACACTACCGGAAGTTGCAGGCAGCGTACCAAAGTAAAGATACCCAGCAACTGGCCAACCTGTTGTTTCCGCTGGAACAAAACAAGGCCATGGCCTGGCACCTGTATAAGCCTACCGATGGACAAGCCCAATGGAAAAGTATCATAGACCTGGCACATATAACGGATACGGTTACACTGGCTGAAAATACCAGCCTGTATGTTACGCCCGACGGTCGTTTTGCCAAATTGATCATAGACGGTAAAGACGATCCGGCCTGCTATATAGAAGATGCCAACAAGGTGTATCCACTGGATTATTATGTGAGTATCGATAAAAATAACGAGCCCCATTTTGTAATAGAATAAATCACTGATCAACGGATTTTTATGCAATATATGAAGCGCATTAGTTGTATAGCCCTGGCGGTGGCGCTGTTGGCCGCCTGTAAGATGAAAACGGAACCTTCTGAAGAACTGAAGGCATTTGTAAAACAGTTTGACGGGAAAACGCTGGCGGCTGCCAAAGACGAACTACAAAAAGAAAGTGAAAGAATAGATCACTTTATTAAGTTCCTGTCGCGTATGGCGGAGGACAAAGAAAATGACTACACGGGAAAAGAAGACACGGTAGCTCCCTACCAGTTAAAACCGGTGGATGTTTTTACATCAGGGTATGCCACTTACCTGGAGAATATAGGGTTAACCCAGGAAGTAAAGTATCCTAACAGTGTACTGGAAGCCAATAACGCCGTGCATGACAATGATAACTACGACCTGGAATCCCCCGATTTTATATCCGAGAGAATATTTTTTGCGGATGGTACTACCGAGGCTAAATCTTATGCACTGGATGGTTCTACGCCTATACCATCTTCCAAAACTATCGACAGCGTACTGGCCACGGTTAGTTACAGCTACCCTGTTAAGATGACGGTGCTTAAGCTGGATAAATCCAATTCCACGGCTACTTTCAAAGGGTCTGCCATTAAAATCGATAAGATGAAGGATAACCAGTTAAGGTTACTGATGGGAGACAGCGCTTACAAAAACTACCTCTATATAGAAGCATTTAACCAGGACGGCAAACCGTTGGATTATATCAGCAGGAACAACGGCAGTGGGCATAATCCTGACGATATGAACAAGTTATTGAAAACCTACAAAGATATCTTACAGCAACTGGTGAAGAAAATAGACAACAGACGTTTTAAGGATATTCATGCACTGCAGGAAGCCATGCTGGATGAAATGTCCGGTGGCACACCTTTTGACGCCGGCAGGGGAGGATATACACAAGGGTATTATAAAGGCAAAGTAGCCGGGGTGAGGGTATATATGGCAGAAGCCCGGGTAGAAGTGAAAAAGAAGCTGATGCTGAAAAATCTTTCTCCTAATTATGCCGGCCTCTATTTAGTAAAAGATACGAAGAGCGATCAGTATGGCTTTATGGATGCCGGTGGTAAATTTGTAATACAGCCCGTCTACAAAGAAATGACCGCCATCAATCCTTTCTTTTTTTCCAGTTCAGACTATAACGGGTACTATTATTACCGCCTGGATACTGCAGCCCGTCAGCTGGTAAAACTGGACCTGGTAGCAAAGGAGTTTTCGCCACAGCTGGTCCTGGTAATGAAGAACGAAGAAGGCGGGTTGAAAGGATTAATGGATGGCAATGGGAAAATGGTGATCCCGATGGTTTATGATGATATCATGAAAGATGAAAAGGAACCGGTGTTATATGCCAATAAATCAGAGCCGGACGGCCCCTTGCAGGGCATCTGTTCTTTATATGATTACCAGGGGCAGCTGTTGACATCTACGCCTTATTATACCAATGGTAATACTTATAGCGACGGCCTATTGTTGGTGTATGATAAAAACAGTCATCATTATTTCCTGGATAATAAGGGAAAGAAGGTCATTGATCTGAAGGAGTACCAGGACGTGGAGCCATTTGCAGGTGGTTTAGCCAAGGTAAGAAATGCGCACTTTGATTTTGGCTATATTAGTACCAGCGGACAGACCGTGATTCCCTGTATGTATGCCACCGCACGGCCATTTAACGAGGGTATTGCCTTGGTCACCAAAAAGGTGGATGGCGATACGGAGGCAGGATTGATTAATACAAAGAACGAGGTGATCGTACCTTTTAGTGCTGCATCTTATGACATCGACGGTAAAGGAGCGAAGATGGTGTATACCATTGGCGAAAAGAAGTATAGCGCAAAGGGGGTGTTAATGCCGTAAAGGAGGTGTATTCTACTTAAATAGCTCCTCCATTGTTATTTCATGATGAATCAACATGTTCTTATACTGGTTATCCTTTACACCATAGGAGGTAATCATTGTTAAAAACAACGTTTTTCTTGTTCCGGTTTCGTCCTGGAAGTTAGCGAGTTTGCGCTGTAACTCGGTGGCATATGATTTCTCGATGGTAAATGTGGTGTTTGAGAATTTCATCTCGCAAATATTAATGCAGCCATCCTGGCGGTCGAGTAACAGGTCTATCTGTGCTGTTTTAGATCGCCAGGCCGATTCTTCTGTGTAAACACTGGCAATACCTAATGCCTGCTTAATTTGAGGGGTGTGTTTCAGGCAAATATTTTCAAAAGCCATACCGCTCCAGCTTTTCCAGGAAGGAGAGGAAGCCCGCCTGATCCAGGTGCCAGGTCCTGTTGCCCGGGAATGTTCAACAAATTTGAGGTAGAACAGGCTATATTCATCGGCCAGTTTATAGATTAGATCCTTGGCATTTTTGCCAAAAGGGAGATAAGCAGCTGTGAATCCCGATTGGACAAGTTCTTCCAGCAATTTGGTGGTAGTTCCACCGCTCTGCAAACCTGCTTCGTGTATGATTTCATTGCGGGTGAGTCCAGATGGTTTGGCGGCAAGCGCTTTTACCACAGCGATATGGCGATCTGCCATTTCGAAGAGAGAATTATACAGGTTGGAAAATTCGCCTACAAGCAGACCATCCTTTGTAAAGCACAAGCGATCGATCGCCCGGGTAGCACTTTCTCCTTTCCTGATTTCCTTTAAATAGTGAGGGATGCCGCCAAGTGCCATATAAACCTGGAGTGTTTGGTAATGGTCCAGGTTTACAGACCGGCTCTTCAAATAGGCGGCTGTTTCCTGTAAGTCGAAAGGAAGCAGGCGTATTTTCCGGGTGATCCGGTTGTGTAATCCTCCTTTGTTGTTTACCACTCGCTGGATCATCCAGGAAGCGGCAGAACCACAGATAGTCACCACAAGATTGGCCTGTTTGGAGCCCCAGGAATTCCAGAAATATTCAAAGGCAGGCAGAAAGCCGGATTTAGCCGCACTTAACCATGGAAATTCGTCAAAGAAGATAACCATCTTCTTTTTTTTAAGTTGCGGAGAAAGTAGTTGAATCAGCAACAAAAATGCTTCTGTCCAGTTGTGTGGTATAGCAGGGAGAACAGGTGTATTTAATGTTAATGCGATAGCGTTGCGAAAATTTTCTAGCTGTTGCTTTGCCGGGGAGCCATGTACGCCGGAGAATTCATATGCCATATGATCCTGGTATACCTGTCGCACCAAGAATGTTTTACCAACTCGTCTCCGCCCATATACGGCTACCAGCTCAGCTTCAGAAGAGGAAAGCGTTTCCAGCAATATTTTTTTTTCATGTTGCCTGCCGATTAGTTTTTCCATTGCTGTAATTTTGAAAGTATAGTTTTGGCTGGCTATCCAAATAGATACGCAGCCAAAACAGGGTAAAAATACATAGTTTTGGCTGGCTATCCAAATCGATACGCAGCCAAAACTATATAAACACCCCCAAAGTATCTTACTTATGGGGGTGTTTTCTGAGGTTGCTACAGTACAATGGGTTAATTGGCCTTCTTATCTTCTTCTTTCTTTTTTCCGATATCTTCCAGCAGCTTTAGGCCAAGGAGTCCACTGATAGGACCATTAGCGCCATCGCCGCCGCCGATGAGTACATCTGGCATGATACGGATTTGTTGTGCACCGATAGCTTCCATTACTTTCAACTGGGTAAAGTTGTTGCCACCCATGGCTTCTACGGCCAGCTTATAGGATTCGGCGCTGGACTGACCGATGGCCAGGATTTTTTCTGCTTCAGCTTTACCGGTGAGGGCAATTTTTTCTGCATCGGCTTTGGCAATCCATTCGGTACGTTCTGCTTCTGCTTTGGCGAGCAGTCTTACTTTTTCCGCTTCACCGGCGGCGAGTAATTTCATGCGGTCACTTTCGGCGTTGGCTTGCAAACGTACGCTGTTGGCGTCACCGGTGGCCTTCTTCACAGAGGCGTCGGCTGTCCTTTCTGCAATCCATACGCCCTGGTCGGCTTTTACGATTTCCTTCTGCATTTCGGCGATGGCCGTTTCTTTTTCCAGTTTTTGACGGGTTTCCTGTGCCAGGCGTTCCGTATCGTAGGTGATCTTTTGTTCCTCTGCAATTTTACGGTCGGTAAGTGTTTTCATCAGGGTTTCCGGTGGCACAATGTCCCCGATGAGGGTGTCTACGCCAAACACATTATATTGATCCAATACCTGGCCAATATGTTCTTTGGCGGCTGTCTGCCTTTCTTTACGGCTGGTTAGGAAGCTGATCACATCGGAGCCCTGGGCAGAGTTACGGAAATAGTTACCGATAGTAGGTTCCAGTACCTGGGTAACCAGGTTGCTCATATTACCGAAGCGGGCAATTACTTTAGGCGCCTCGGTAGTAGGGATGTGGATGATCTGTGATACGTCGAGGTTAAAGGTAAAACCATCGCGGCTTCTTACCGTAATGGTAGAGAGGTTCTTATCCAGCTGGTGCGCTTCGCTTCTGGCGGAGGCCCAGTTGAGTACCAGGTTGGTGGTAGGTACCAGCTCTACTTTCATGATATAGGGATTAATAGGATATTTACCAGGGCCTAATGGTTCGGCCCATACGCCTTTGCTGCCTTTGGCGACGATGTTGCCATGTTTGAATTCGGCGCCGCTGATGTCCACGCCATCATTACCCACGAAGGAGATGACCACGCCTACGTGCCCGATAGCGATTTCCGTCATCTTCACCATTTCCAGTTTCGCAAACCAGGGATTGATAAAGTAGGAGCCGGCCAGGATAACCTGTTCCTGGAGACCTTTATAGCCGCCTTTGTCGAGGAATGCATCCACATCCTGGAAGTTGTTGTGGTTGTCGATCGTTTTACCGGCGATGGAGCCGGTTTCGATGGCTTTACCTTCCAGGGTGGTAACGATACCTACTGCATTATCGGGGATGGTGGACATGTCGGTGATTTCAATGTCGAACAGGAGGGTGTTGATACGATAAGAACCAGGCGTGATGATCGCCGTTTGCCGGCCTTTCCGGCCGCCATTGCGCAGGAAGGCTTCAGCATCCTGGAATGCGTCGCAGGCCACCTTGCGGGCCAGGATGGCGCCTGTTTCGAGTTCTGCGCCGTCTTTCGCCAGCACCAGTCCTATTTTGCCGGTGGGGATGATGGTAAAGGGCTGGAAGGCAACACTGTACTGCCAGGCCCATTTGCCGAAGTATACGCCAGGAGCCAGGGTTTGCGCCTGGAAACCGGCTTCTCCGTTGGTCGCGAGGATACGGCCTTCAGGCAGCTCCTGTTTACCCATGAGCACAAATTTTTTGGTGACCAGGCCGATACGGTCTTCCGGTACGATTACTACGCCAAAGCATATACGAAGAATGATCTTGTACAGTAACAGGCATAACAGGGGCAGGCCGATGAGCAATGCCCATCTGAGAATTGGATTTTCCATTGTGTTGGGTGTTATTAATAAATGTTGATGAGATATAGTGATAATTATCCGCACAGGCACGTGGCTGACAGACGTGTCAGTTCAAAGGTGAAACCGGGCATGTTTGAATTATAAGGCTGGGGGAGAAGTGTTAAAGTTAGTAGCGATGTAGGCTGTTAACATATTACTGCCGAAGCAATGATCAGATTCCATTGTGAAATGAATTACGATGTAAAAGTGATAATAATTTTTCATCTGTCAAAATATTTTACAACAGATTTCTTTTGAAAAGCGGCTGCGTTTTTTTGATTTCTGGAAAAACGCCCTATATTTAGAGCCAGTTTAACCATTTTTCATCTTGCTAAAACGATTTTTCTGAGCAAATCAACCAAAATATATTTTATATTTGTTTAGCTTAAACGATTTAGCAACCACTCTATCTTACAACTTTTATGAAGCATTCCACGGCGTTAGGAATTGATATTGGCGGCTCTCATATTACCGCAGCATTAGTAGATCTGGAAACACGATCTATCATAGAAGGTTCGTGGAACCGCACCCGCGTTAATTCACATGGGGAAGCAGCAGATATAATCGCAGCATGGGCCGCAGTGATCAATGAAGTATTCAGTCATGCTCCTGCAGGAGTAAAGCATATCGGGATTGGTATCCCAGGCCCTTTCGACTATGAGCAGGGTATCAGCCTGATGAAAGGGCAGGATAAATTTGACGCGTTGTATCAGCTCAATATAAAGCAGCTGCTGGCTGCGCAACTGGATATCCTGCCGGAACAAATCCGTTTTATCAACGATGCAGGCTGCTTTTTACAGGGTGAAGTATTCAGCGGCGCGGGCAGGAACTATCAACGGGGCATCGGCCTGACGCTCGGCACCGGCCTGGGCTCTGCTTGGTACCACGATGGGGTGGCTAAAGACGCCAACCGCTGGTGTACACCCTTTAAAGACGGCATAGCGGAGGATTACCTGTCGACCCGCTGGTTTGTAAAACGCTACCAGGAAATCAGTGGTGAAACCGTAGCCGACGTAAAAGCACTGGTAGCACGTATGCCTGCCGATAGGAGGATCCAGGAGCTGTTCAATGAGTTTGCCGTCAACCTGGCTGTCGTACTCACCGATTTTGTGAGAGACGAACAACCGGAAGTGATTGTTATTGGCGGCAACATCGCCAACGCATCCGATCTTTTCTTCCCTCTCCTGAAAACACAACTGCAACAGCAACAGATTACCATCCCTGTTGTAAAAGCTACGCTGGGCGAAGCAGCTGCACTGATTGGTGCTGCCAGCCTATGGCATGAGCTGGAGAAAGCATAAGACACAAAGAAAAAACACAAAGCAAAAAAGCTATTGTGGAGGATCATCTTAGCGAATAATAAAAATCGCACAGGTCATCTTCCACAATAGCTTTTTGCTTTCTGCTTTAAGCTTTTTACTCTATCTTGGGTGACGTCTAAATAGCAACTGTTTGAAAGACCGCGTAATGGAAACAGATAATGTTTTGTGGGATAATATCATACTGGGCGATCAGGAAGCCTACAGAGAATTGTATGATACATCTGCGGATATGCTTTTCCGGTACGGATTACGCTACGTACAGGACACCGCGCTGATCAAAGACTGTATCCAGGATCTCTTCCTGGACTTGTACCACTACCGGCGTAATCTTTCTCCCAAAGTAAATATCCGCTTTTACCTATTACGGTCTTTCCGCCGTAAAATTCACCTGGCGGTAAAGAAATATGCTATCGCCGACCAGCTGGAAACAGCTGATTATTTCTCCATTACCTATGAGCCGGATGTAGAGCAGCAACGCATTGCGGCCGAACAGCAGCAGGAAATGCTGCGTATCCTTACGCGGGAGCTCAACGATCTTCCCGCCCGGCAAAAAGAGGTGTTGTTCCTTAAATTTAACTGCGAGCTATCTTATGAAGAAGTAGCCGGCATCATGAAAATCAGTGTACCTACCTGCCGCACCCTGGCCTATCGCGCTTTCCGGCAACTGCGGTCCAGTATGGAGAAAGTACCGGTGCTGCCGCTCTTAATTTTACTGATGTCCTGGCTATCTCAGAAAAATAATTAAAAAAAGTTGTGTTCAGGAGTCTATACCTGATCTGTTGATCACTCTTTATTGGAAAGATGTTGCATGAAGCGCGGAAAAAAGTATCCGACCCTGGAAGATATACTGGGAAATGATCGTACACCGGAAGACCCTGTATTACGGGCTTTGGCCGGATCGGTGGAACAGGTGATCCGGAATGCGGGGAATGAAACATGGGATTCTGCCGACAAGGCTGCGCTCTGGGATGAGATTGCGCCGGGATTGGCGCCTCAACCGGTCCGCTACCGGTACCTATATCTCAAAGTGGCCGCTGCCATACTGGTACTGCTGGTGGCCGGGCTCTGGTATTTCCTGCCCCGGCAGAACGATTTATTGCGCTTTGCCCGGCAGCTGCCTCATGACCAACCCCTCACCGATACCCGGCTCCTGGTAGGGCAGCACCAGGCCGTAGTCGTGAAAGGAAAGAATGCCGCCCTGGTATATGCCGGCGGAGGTACTGGTATTACCATTAATAAAGACACGCTAAGCATTGCCGCCGCCACTTACAATACCCTGATGGTGCCCTATGGCCGCCGTGCCCGGGTGCAGCTGGAAGACGGCAGCGTGGTGCAGCTGAATGCCGGCTCCCGCCTGGTATACCCCGCCGCCTTTAAAAATGGAAAAAGAGAAGTGTACCTGGAAGGAGAGGCCTTCTTTGATATCGCGCCCAATTCACAGTCGCCGTTTTTCGTATATGCGTCAGGTTTAGTTACAGAAGTGCTGGGCACTACTTTTAATATCAGCGCCTATCCCGACGATATCCGGCGAAGCCTTGTACTGGCCTCGGGAAGTGTGCGCCTGCACGTGCCCGGGCATGGCTTTTCCCGGGAGCGTTCGCAACTGCTGCAACCAGCCGATATGGCTACTGTTGATGCCAAAGACGGGGGCTTGCAGATGAGCCGCGTAAACGTAGCCGCCTACACCGCCTGGAAGGATGGCCGCCTGCTCTTTTTCAATACGCCTTTGAAAGATATCCTGAAAAAATTAACGCGATACTATAACATACCGCTTGACCTGGCCTCCACAAAACCTGGATTGGAAACCTGTTCCGGCGACCTGGACCTGGAAGATAACCTTGATAACGTGCTAGAAGTAATCTGCGCCACCAACTCCCTGCGCTATGAGCGATATGGACAGCGCATTGTATTAACAGAGAAAGAGTAGAAAACCAAAATATGACCAAAAAAAACCGGAAGATGGTGGAACATCTCCCGGCGTCGCCACCCTACGGGGGTAGGGTAGCGTATGTCTTTTTATTAACCAAAAAAACTAACGTGAAGTTATGAAAAAAATCTATGCGCAATGGCGTGTCCCGCCAGGCAGTACTTTTGCCACCAAACTAGTGAAAACAATGAAACTAACCGCACTCCTGTTATTCACCGCCATGATGGGAATTGCCGCTACCGGGAGGTCGCAGGACAACCATCTTACTATCCGCTTAAGCCAGGGCACCCTGCCGCAATTGTTTAGCCAGATCCAGTCTCAAAGCACCTGGCGCATTTTTTACAAAGATGAACTGGTGAATAAGGAACAACCCATCACCCTTGAATTGCGCGACAAAAAATTAACAGAAGTGCTGGACCAGGCATTGGCTAATACCGCCCTCAGCTACCGGATTGTACGCAACCAGGTGGCCATCATTCCCCGGGAAAGAAAGCGCACAGAAAAAATCAACGGCATCTCCGCAGAAGAAGACAGCACCTACCTTATACGTGGCCGTGTATACGATAACCACGAACCACCACAGGCATTGCCAGGGGTAACCATCCGCGTAAAAGACAATAACAACATCGGCACCACCTCAGACGTAGACGGCTACTTTACTCTAAGGGCTAAGAAAAATGCGGTGATCGTTTTTACACAAATGGGATACCTTCCCGAAGAGCATACGGTAATCCGCAGCCACAATGCGCTCAATATCTCCCTGAAAGAAAAAGTAGCAGCACTGGATGAAGTCGTGGTAGTAGGGCTTTCCGAGCAACAGAAAAAACATATCGCCAGCTCCATCAGCTCCGTGAATATTGCCCAGCAAACCAATGGCAAACCCATTACGGCGTTGTCACAGGCGTTGCAGGGAGGTGTTACCGGGTTACAGGTAACCCAGAGTTCCGGCCTGCCTGGCGGGGATGCCGCCGTTATTAAAATACGGGGACTTAGTACGCTCACTGCCGATCGCGCTAATCCCCTCGTGCTGGTCGACGGAATACCGATGGACATGAACTATATCGACCCCGTTACGGTGGAAAGCGTCACCATATTGAAAGACGCCGCCGCAGCAGCAGTATATGGCGCCCGTGCTGCCAACGGCGTAATATTAGTGACCACCAAGCGTGGCGTGGCAGGCAGGGTAGCTGTCACCTATGATGGTTACTACGGCGTACAAACGCCATCTACCATGCCCAAGCTGGTAGAAGCGCCGGAGTATATGCGCATGTTTAACGAAGCACAGGTAAATGCCGGCAATCAGCCGTTTTATTCCGATGATGATATTAAACACACGGAAGCCGGTGATGACCCTATCAAATATCCCAACACCGACTGGCAAAAGGAAATTATTAACCCGGCAGCCGCCATCACCAGTCATTCGCTGGGGATCAGCGGTGGTAATAGCCTGGCGCGTTTCGCGCTTACCGCCAATTACCAGTTCCAGGATGGCATGATTCCACTGAATCATTCCAACAAGTATAATGTACGCGCCAATACCTCTATCACCCTCAGCAAGAAGTTCCTGGTGTACATGGACATGCTGGCTATTAAGCGAAATACGTTCTATCCTAACCGCCCCAATGGCAACAGTGGTAACCGTATCCTGGAAGATATTTTCCGGGTACCGCCCACTATTTTGCCCAAGTATCCGGAAAAAGACGGCGCGCCTACCATGTATGGCCGCTATGTTGATATCGTAAACCCTGTGGCTTATGCAGAGCATGGAGGAAAAAGTACCAATGAATACGGACAGTCCAGTATCAACCTGCAACCGAAGTGGGAAGTATTACCGGGACTGAATTTGCGGGGGCAATTTAGTTTTCGTTTAAACAGCGACGTGACCCGCAATACCAGGGATAACTACTATTTCTTCGATTATTTCAGCGGACAGCTGGTGCAAACCTGGGGCGTAAGCCGGTCTGCCAGCTTCGATAGAACCACGTATTACTACGCTGGCGTTACAGCAGATTATACCTACGATTTGAAAGATCATCACTTTTATGTGATGGGTGGCTACTCACAGGAAGAAAATAACAGCAGCTACTGGGAGGTAAGATCACTCTTGTCTTTTTATGGTAAGCTGAATTATTCCTATAAAGATAAATACCTGCTGGAAGGCGCTATCCGTACCGATGGCTCGTCCCGCTTCGGACCGGGACATAAGTTCGGTACTTTCCCGTCAGTGGCATTGGGGTGGAATGTACACAAGGAGAATTTTATGCAATCGCTGCGGGCCATTAACAGCCTGAAATTGCGCGCTTCCTACGGACGGTTGGGAAATGAGAATATCGAGCTGTATCAGTATCAAAACATGATCAGTGCCAATGATGGGGTAGAGTCGGTATTTGGAAACCCCGATATCACCTGGGAAACAGTAGACATGCTGGACCTGGGTGTAGATATGAGCCTGTTTAAAGGTAAGCTCGAACTTACCTTCGATTATTATGATAAAAGAACCAATGGCATCATCCTTAATCCACCAGTATCTTATGTAGGTGGAATGGGTACTACTCCTATTAATGCCGGAAAGCTGCGGAACAAAGGCGTTGAGTTGTCGCTCAATTACAATAGCAACATTGGGAAAAATATAACCCTGTCGGTAAGACCCGGTTTTTCCTATAACAACAACGAGTTGCTGTCTTTACGTGGCGGACCATATATCAGCGGAGGTACTATCCATAAAGAAGGGTACGCCCTGGGAAGCCTATATGGATATAAAACCAATGGATTACTACAGGCGAGCGATTTTAAAGCAGATGGTACGCCGCTGGTGCCTATTATTGCCAACGAGAAACCCGGCGACATCCACTATGTAGATGTGAACGGCGATAATGTTATTGATGGAAAAGACCAAACCGTAATAGGCAACCCTACTCCCAAAGTAGATTACTTCGCCAACATCCGCCTGACATATAAGAAATGGGAACTGGAAATGTTATTGCAGGGCGTGAGTAAAGACGATGCCATCTTAGCCGGTATGCTGGCCTATCCATTGGATATGTCGTTTGACGGTGGGGTGCCTACCCGTTACTATGCTGATAACTACTGGACGCCACAACGTACCGACGCACGTTTCCCAAGATTAACAACTTCTCCCAGTATCAATAAATTAAACTCTGATTTCTGGATACAGAATGGCGCTTACGCCCGCATAAAGTATATACAGCTGGGATACAACTTCAGCAGTGAACGTTTAAAACGTGTAGGCATTAATGGCGCCCGGATATATGTAAACGCCCAGAACCCATTTGTATTTACGTCTATGAAACTGGTAGACCCGGAAAGCCAGGGTAACCAGTGGACCTATGGTATCATGAAAATGTATACAGCAGGGGTAAGTATCCAACTTTAATGATTAAAATATTACACCATGAAATCCAGATATAGCATTCTTTTTATAATGAGCCTGGCATTGTTATCTTTCCCGGGCTGTAAAAAATTTTTGACGCATGATAGTCCCTCTGGCGTAACCGATGCCGTATGGTGGAAAACAGAAGGCCATGCCTACAGTGCGCTCGGATCTATTTATGCCGGTGTACCTGCAGGATCAACCGGCCGTAATGTAATGTTCTGGTCGGGCCTGAGCGATGAAGCGGTGTGCCGTGGCGACTTCCGCGGTAACTACGATATTTATACGAGGGGTTTGCAAAATCCTACCTGGGATGTAGCAGAGTGGATCTGGAGAGACGATTATATAGATATCCGCCGGGCCTGTCGTTTCCTGGAGAACGTAGACAAGTGTTTCATGGATGACCAGCTGCGTACCCGCATGAAGTATGAGGCCCGGGCCTTACGCGCCTATTATCATATGGAGATCATGCTTTTCTTCGGGGATATTCCTATTGTGACACAGTCGCTGACACCGGCTACCAACCACCTAAAAAGGGACCCGGTAGATAAAGTATATGCTTTTATTTTAAGCGAGCTGCAGGCGTGTGCCGAAAACCTGCCCAAGGAATACGACAGTGATGAAACCTGGCGTATTTCAGCCGGGGCCTGCAATGCCATGATCGTGCGCCTGGCATTGTTCTTCCATCACTACGATATAGCCCGTGATGCAGCTGCCAAAATAATAGGTACGGGCGTTTACCAGTTGTATCGCAGTGAAAAACCGAATGTGAACAATTACGCGGAGCTGTTTAGCTATACGGGTAAGCTGAATAAAGAAAGGATCTTTTTTACGCAGGGTGGTTGTAATAATGCCTGGACTACCTTTGCGCCTTACGGCATTGGTGGCGAAACCTATGTATCGCCTACTTCATTGGTGGTAGACAATTTTGAAACCAAACAGGGTAAAACCCCGGCGGAGCTGGGAGCCGACTCCCTGGCTGTTTACCGTAAAAATCCCAACTATAACAATAACCGGGACCCACGGTTGGTGGCTTCGGTATTATATCCCGGAGAATCGTTTATAGATGCGGGTTATATCCTGCAACCCTTTGATAATTCCACTAATAATACCGATAAAATTGGCGTACAGAAATCTACTGCCACCGGTTATTGGATACGGAAGTACCTGGATGCCCGTGACCGGCAGAGCAGAACAGGATCGCTCGATTTTATGATTATCCGGTATAGCGAAGTATTGTTATCGTATGTAGAAGCGTTGATAGAACTGGGCGACTGGAAGAACCCGGCGGTTGCGCTTTACCTCAATGACATCCGTAACCGGGCAGGGATGCCGCCGGTGGATATGCAGCGGTACAACAGCCAGGAGTTGCTGCGGCAGTTGGTGCGCCGGGAGCGGCAGTCGGAGTTGGCTTTTGAAGGACAGCGCTATTTTGATATCCGTCGCTGGGGCATTGTAAAAACGTTGATGAACGGACAGGTATTTGGTGCTACCAATCCACAGACCGGCGTACAGGTAAAGGTGCAGGATCGTGCATATACTGATCGCGATTACCTGTGGCCGATACCGGAGAAAGAGACTTTGTCTAACCCCGAGATGGTACAGAATCCGGGCTATTAATGATGCGTGGATTTTTACCGTTTATCATTTTTTCCGGGAGGAACACTTGCTTTTCACACCGTTGGATTATATCTTACCTGTCAGAGAGACCAAGATCTGCCTTGATAGTGAAAATATTATCATACGGTGTGAAAATACAGTGAACAGCTATAGTAACGTGATAACTTTAATAGAAGCATACAGCATTCAATCAAACTGAAATATGGCGAAACAAAACAGTGACTCAAGGCGGGCATTTCTCAAAAATTCCCTGGGAGCGCTTGCTGCATTTACAATTGTACCCAGGCATGTGCTGGGTCGTGGTTACCTGGCGCCGAGCGACCAGCTGACTAAAGCCGTGATAGGCACCGGTAGCATGGGACGCGGCCACTTTGGCTATGCCGGTACACGTGTGGTAGCCCTTTGTGATGTAGATAGCAGTCATTTGAAACTGGCGGTAGACCAGCTGGGCGAAAAAGGAAAAGGGGTGAAAACTTTTTCTGATTATCGTGAAGTGATTACCCTGCCGGAAGTAGATATTGTGCACGTAGCCACGCCACCGCACTGGCATGGTATCATTGCAGCAGATGCTGCCCGTGCCGGAAAAGATATCTGGTGCGAAAAACCTATGACGGCCACTATTGGAGAAGGAAAACGCCTGGTGGAAGCGGTGCAGCAGCACGGCAGAATTTTCCGCCTGAACACCTGGTTCCGCTTTGAAGACAGATTTTATGGAATGGGTACTACTGTAAAACCCATCAAAAAACTGGTGGACAGTGGTTTACTCGGATGGCCATTGAAAGTGACCGTGAGTAAGCATACCGGCTTTGACTGGAAGTTTTACTGGATTGGTAAAACCAACCTGGAAGCCATGCCGGTGCCTAAAGAACTGAACTATGACATGTGGCTGGGCCCTGCGCCTTATCGTCCTTACAACCCGCATCGGGTACACCAGACCTTCCGTGGGTACTGGGATTATGATGGTGGTGGTTTGGGAGATATGGGGCAGCATTACCTGGATCCTATCCAATACTTCCTGGGGAAAGATGATACCAGCCCAGTGAGTGTAGAAGTAGATGCACCACAACAGCATCCTGATGCGGTAGGTACCTGGAGAAGAATTACGTACACTTACGCCGACGGCTGCCAGATCATCCTGGATGGTGATGGCGCCGATGAAAAGGCAGCTTATATAGAAGGCCCCAAAGGAAAGCTGTACCCTGGTTTCCGTTCAGATATACCTGACCTGGAAAAGAAACTGGCTGCCTTCCCTGATCCGGCTCCTCAGCAAATAGACTTTGTAGACGCCGTAAAAAGACGCCGCAAATTTGCTTTGAACGAGGAAAATGGCCACCGTTCCGCTACCCTGGTCAACATGGGTAAGATTGCCTTGCGCCTCAACCGCTCATTGAAATTTGACCCGGTAAAACAGGAATTTATTGATGATGCCGGCGCTAATGCCCTCATCTATCAGCCTATGCGTGGACCATGGACCATCTAAAATAGCCGGAATCAGCACAAACAAGTAAACAATTATGAAAAAGATATTACACTTACTCATTGCATTACTGGTTGGCGGGAGTAGCCTGGTATCCGCACAGGGACCATCAGATCAGCGTGCTTTTCACACCAAGGTGGCCGATGTACTGGCGTTGATGCCGTCGCCGGGCCGGGCGCAGTTTAATGCCAATATGGAAGCGATTGCAGCCCTGGGAGAAGAGGGACTGAGCACCATTGCCGGTATGCTGGCAGCGCCGGGAAAAGGCGATAACACGCAGCTGGAATATGCCATTTCCGGTTACTGTTACTACGTAACCCAGCCCGGAAAAGAAACTGCCCGTAAACAGGCAGCAGCAGCGCTTTGTAAGTCACTGGGCAAAGCGCAGGATCCGGAAAATAAAATGTTTCTCCTTACCCAGTTGCAAACAGTAGGAGATAATGATGCCGTGAGCACCCTGCAAGGTTACCTGGCCGATGAACGGCTTTGTGATCCTGCTGCACGCGCGCTGGTAAAGATCAACACTGCCGATGCGCAACAGGCGTTATTGCAGGCACTAAAGAGCGCTTCCGGCGATCGCCGTATTACACTCACCGAAGCGTTGGGTGATAGCCGTTATACCGGCGCCGCCGCCGCTATTGCGCCGTTGGCTACTGATAGCGACAAACGCCTCGCTAAAGTTGCTTTGTATGCACTGGCCCAGATCGGCGCTCCGGCTTCCGCACCTGTATTGGCTGCAGCAGCGGCAAAGGCTGGATATGGATATGATGTAACAGATGCTACTGCTTCTTACCTGTATTACGCAGCTACGCTGACAGACAAATCAGTGGCAGAAAAGATTGCAGAAAATATCTTTAAACAGGCAAAAACAGATGCACAGGTACCTACACGTACAGCTGCGCTGAAGCTGCTCACCGCCATCCGTGGCGATAAGAGCCTGCCGCTGCTGCTGGCAGCTGCCAATGATAAAAACCGCGCTTACCGCGATGCTGCCCTGAAATTTGCAGGTCAATACGGCCTGGCTGGTAATCCACTTTGGCTGAAAAAATTTGCCGGCGCCGATAACGCCGATAAAGCAGCGGTAGTAGGTATGTTGGGAGATAATAAAGTAACCGGCGCCCTAACCGCTATCCAGTCATTGCTGGGTAGCAAAGACCAGGGCGTAAAGCTGGCGGCCATCACCGCTGCCGGTAAAATCGGCGGCAGCAGCGCATTACCAGCCCTGCTCGCTGCTATGAAAACAGGAGATGCCACTACCGTAGAAGCAGTGAAGAATGTGTTGCTCACCATCCCTGGTGATGAAGTAGCTGCCCAGTCAGGCGCCGCACTTTCCACCATGCCGGCAGGTGCGCAAACCGCTTTGCTTGCAGTACTGGCTGCACGTAAAGCCGACAGCCGCGTAGGCGATGTATTGCCGCTGACCAGCAGCAATGATGCGGGCACCCGCAGCGCTGCCATCGGCGCCTTGAAGGACGTTGCCACCCAGGCGAATTTACCTGCACTGTTTTCCCTGTTGAATAATGCCGGCAACGCTGCGGATATCAGTAATCTCCAGGCCGCCATCATCAACACCGGTGCAGGCAGTGCAGCGATACAGGCACAAATGAAACAAGGCAGCGCAGCACAGCAGGCACTTTATCTGCCGGTACTGGCAGGCATTGGCGAAACCAGCGCTTTATCTACTGTATTAAATGCCTTTAATAACGGCGACGCCAACACGAAAAAAGCAGCCGTAGCAGCATTGTCTTCCTGGAAGAATGCGGCTGCTGCACCTGCCTTATTGCAGATTGCGCGCGATAATACGGCTTACCGCGACGACGCCGTAGCAGGTTACATTGCACTCACCCGCAGATCCGGTTTTCCGGCAGATCAACGTTTGCTGATGTATCGCAATGCCATGGAGCTGGCTACCACGCCTGCTTTACAACAGAAAGTACTGGAAGGTATAGAACAGTGCAAAACACTGCCTGCTTTACTGTTTGCCGGCAACTACCTCGATAACGCTTCATTACAACAGTCGGCCGCCAATGCCGTAATGAATATTGCCCTGGCAGATAAGAGCTACAACGGTGCTACCGTACGCAGCTTGCTGGAAAAAACATCCCAGGTGCTGAAAGGGCAGGATGCTGACTATCAGCGGCAGTCGATCCGCAAATACCTGGCAGAAATGCCAGCCGGCGAAGGCTTCGTTCCTCTCTTCAATGGGAAAGACCTGAGCGGCTGGAAAGGATTGGTAGAAAACCCGATTGCCCGTGGTAAAATGGACGCTAAAACCCTGGCCAAAGCACAAGACAAAGCCGACGATAATATGCGTAAAGGCTGGTCGGTGAAAGACGGACTGTTGGTGTTCAACGGTCATGGTGATAACCTTTGTACCGATAAGAAATACGGCGATTTTGAAATGCTGGTAGACTGGAAGATCACTGCACAGGGTGATGCCGGTATTTATCTCCGCGGCTCTCCACAGGTGCAGATCTGGGATACCTCCCGCGTAGATGTAGGCGCGCAGGTAGGTTCCGGTGGACTGTACAACAATCAGCAGCATGAAAGTAAACCATTGGTACTGGCAGATAACGCTATCGGTGAATGGAATCACTTCCGTATCATCATGAAGGGCGATCGGGTAACGGTATACCTCAATGGTCAGCTGGTAACAGATAATACAATCCTGGAAAATTACTGGGACCGCGGTTTACCGATCTTCCCCGAAGAGCAGATAGAGCTGCAGGCACATGGTACGTATGTAGCTTACCGCGATCTGTACATCAAAGAACTGCCTCGTCCTAAGCCTTACGTGTTGAGCGATGAAGAAAAGAAAGCAGGATATAAACTGTTGTTCGATGGTACCAACATGCACGAATGGGTGGGTAACACGAAAGACTATGTGATACAGGACGGTAACCTGGTGATCGATCCTTCCAACGGAGGTCATGGTAACCTGTATACAAAAGATGAATATAAAAACTTCTCTTTCCGTTTCGAGTTCCAGCTTACCCCCGGCGCTAACAATGGTTTAGGCGTACGTGCACCGCTGGAAGGCGATGCTGCCTATGTAGGTATGGAATTACAGATCCTCGACAACGAAGCAGATGTATATAAAAACCTGAACGTATATCAATATCATGGTTCTGTTTACGGTGTTATTCCTGCTAAGCGCGGTTTCCTGAAACCAGTAGGAGAGTGGAACGTGGAAGAAGCGATTGTGGATGGTACACATATCAAGGTAATCCTGAATGGTACCGTGATCCTGGATGGTGATATTGCCGATGCCCGAAAAAATGGTACGCTGGATCATAAAGATCACCCGGGGCTGAAGAATGAAACTGGTCATATCGGTTTCCTGGGACATGGATCTACCGTGCGTTTCCGGCATATGAGAGTGAAGACGCTGTAGGAAAAAGTTATCATGAGAATAGGCCGTTTCTACTCAGTAGAGACGGTCTTTTTTATGCCTGTACGAGTTCTATTTTACGGCCGTCGGGGTCCTGAATAACAGCTGCGTAGCCCCATTGCGTAGAAGCAGGCATCGTCACGATGTTTCCGGCTGGTAGTTTCAGGACCAGGTTGTCAATATCATCTACCATAAAGCCTAACCTGGTTGTGCTATCGGCTATGGTGACTCCTTTCGGTAAAGGATAGATTTCCAGCGTTACGGGCGTTCCCCTGCTGGCGTAGTGAAAAGGGCCTTTGCCGTGTTGATGTGATCGAATTCGAATCCAAGAATGGTGTAGAAGGCCGCCAGTGCGGTAGGTTGGAGGGTTTTAATAACGAGTAGGTGGAGGGACGGCATTTTTCAGGGAAGGTAAAAATTTTTATGTTGACTGATACCGGATAGCGGGGGAGGGGCGTCTTTTTTTATTATAAAGCATTATAAATTAGCCGATTTGTGTTAATATTGCGGTTAATTGACAGTAGCATATTTAACCCATGAAATATTAAAACTATCTCACTTTATTTTATACTCAAAAGCATTTTAAACTTTTAATTATACCCCCTGATCTATGAAATGTATTGTATCGCTGGCGCTGTCGTCGCTGTTTTGTTTGCATGTAATGGCACAGAATAAACTTGAACCAACCGGGAATGCTGGTATTGGAACTATTACCCCTGCTACCAAACTGGAAATATTTTCAGATGGATTATCTAACATTCAGCTCACCCATCAATATGACGTGCTCGGGAATGTAGGAGCGCTTAAATTCAATATGGCCGGTACGGAGGTTGGCAAACTGGAAGTAGAAAGAACTATAGCTTCCAACAGGCAGAGTGTCATGAAATTTAGCATTAAAGGGCGGGATAGCTTGATGGAAGCAATGAGAATCTTTAATAACGGCTTTGTGGGTATTGGAGAACGTTCTCCTGATGCAAGGTTGACGGTATCCGGAGATTCCGGGACCTATGTTGTGAAATTTACACAACGTAATGTGGCTGCTACGGATGCGTCTTTATCAGTTAGAAATGCCACCAGTGCCACAGGGGTTTTTATTCCTAACCTGATTGGAAGATCCAGCATCCCTGGAAGATCCTTCGGTATCTATGTTACCGGTGAAGCAGAAGATGTACTACCGGCATCAGATGCGTCAGTGGCAGCTGTAATCCTCGATGGCAGGACCAAAACCAGCACCCGTTTAACCACCAATAATGTACTGGCGGTTAATAGTGCCGGAGTGAACCTGATGCAGGTAAAGGGAGATGGTAGTGTAGGCATTGGTACCACCGATACCAAAGGCTATAAACTGGCAGTTAACGGCAGTGGCGTTTTTACAAGAGTAGTAGTAAAAGCTTATAACAACTGGCCTGATTTCGTTTTTGAGCATGATTATCAGCTTCCCTCCTTAGGAGAAATGGAAGCTTATGTTCGTACCCATAAGCATTTACCGGAAATTCCATCTGCGGCTGAAGTGGCAGAGAAGGGACTAGACCTGGGAGAAATGAATCAGCAGTTACTGAAGAAAGTAGAAGAGCAGATGCTCTATATGATAGAGATGAATAAGAAAATAATTTCCTTGACGCAGGAAGTACAGGAGTTGAAAAGAAAGATTGCGCAATAATTTGTCACCTTATCTAGTGTTCGCTATGAAATTTATTTGTTGCCTCGCATTGTTCTTTCATATAGGTGTCCTGGGTGCTTATGCCCAGGGCAACCTGGCAAAGAAGCCGGATAGCCTGCTGAAGAAAGTTACCCCTATACCTGGAAAATATCTTTCCCAGGTAAAGCAAAAATCAGATAAAATGGAGCGGCTGGTGACTAAGCGCAGCGAGGTAGCGCTGGCCCGCTTCATGAAACAAGAAGAGAAACTGAAACGCCGCCTGGCGCGTATCGACTCCCTGAAAGCTAACAACCTGTTTACCCACTCCATCGATTCCCTGGGCAGTTTAAAATCGCGTGTAAAAGGTAAGCTCGGGAAATATTCCGGCGCATTGTCGCAATCGGGCGGCCCTTATCTCGATAGCCTTAGTAATTCCCTGGGCTTCCTAAAGGAATCAAAAGGTCTACTGGAACAATCCAAGGGCATTACCGATAAGCTGAATGGTTCATTAAAATCGGTCGATAACCTGAAAGACAAACTGGCCCAGGCGGAGCAGATCAAGGCATATATCCGCGAGCGTAAACAATTGCTGAAGGAACAGTTGAGCCAGTATACCGGCTTTACCAAAGACCTGCAGAAGATGAATAAGGAAGCCTACTACTATGCGCAACAGCTAAAAGAATATAAAGAAGTGTTTAAAGACAAGAAGAAAGCGGAGCAAAAGGCGATGGAAATGATTAAGAAATTGCCTGCCTTCAATGATTTCATGTCTAAACACTCGCAGTTGGCCAGTTTGTTCAACATCCAGGGTGCCACTGCTTCTGCCCAAAGCCTCGAGGGCTTGCAAACCCGCAACCAGGTGGAACAACTGATCCAGCAACGCCTGGGAGGGGGTCCTAACGCCGGCGCAGCAGTGAGTCAACAGATGGCAGAAGCCCGCAGCCGGCTCAATGAACTGAAAAGTAAATTCCCCGACCTGGACAATGCCGCGGAAATGCCGGACTTCAAACCCAAAGAAATGAAGACCAAAAGCTTCCTGCAACGGCTTGAGTTTGGCAGCAATATACAGTTCCAGCGAAGCACGCAGTTCTTTCCCACTACCAGCGACCTCGCAGGGCAGGTAGCGTATAAATTTCATAAAAATGGTAGCGCGGGAGTGGGGTTGTCGTATAAACTCGGCATGGGGACGGGCTTCAACGATATTCATTTCTCCGGGCAGGGTATGAGCATCCGCTCCTTTGTAGACTGGAAACTGAAAGGTACTTTCTTTTTGAATGGCGGCTATGAGCAAAACTATCAGCCCAGCTATGTGGGGGTACCTGATGGAGTAGGGCAGCCGTGGACACAGAGCGGGCTGGTAGGGATTAGTAAGAAATATAAGATCAATAGTAAGCTGAAAGGGAATATGATGGTGTTGTTTGATTTTTTATATAATTCGCATGTGCCCAGGACGGACCCGGTGAAGGTGAGGTTTGGGTATAATTTTTAATGGTTGTTAGCCTTGCAATAGCGTCAATAGACGCTGAATATTTTTATGTATTAACCTATATATCTAATTCTCAATTTCCATGAACACAAGATTTGCCAAAGTGTTTTGTTTGTTATTACCTTTTAGTTTTGGATGTGCTGTAACCTTTTCCCAAGTGGATACCAAAATTGTTCCTCCGAGGCCTATACCACCTTCCCCTGATGTAGCGTCGTTGTTTAAATTCAGTGAGGTACCCGTGAATAATTACACCGGGCTGCCACAGGTAGATGTTCCGGTTTATGATTTGAAATTGAAGGATATCACCATCCCAGTCAGGCTTCAATATCATACAGGTGGAGTAAAGGTAGATGAAGTAGCCTCCAGTGTGGGGATGAATTGGAGTCTTACAGCCGGGGGAAGTATTAATGTCATGATAAGGGGGAAAAGTGATTTAATGGGAGGATACCCGTTGAACAGTCCTATTACACCAGAGGTTTATGCCGGCCATGGAATATATGACCTAAATGCACCTGAAGGTGGGGTATCATATCGGTGGGGGATTGAGGCCGTTAATGGAACAACTGACCCGGAACCGGACATGTTTAATTTTAGCGCACCGGAAATAAGTGGTAAATTTTTCTTTGGGCTGAAGGGAGAGATACATACTTCTCCGGTAATGCCCCTGAAGATTGAACCTACTACCCAGGGGCTGAAGATAGTGAATAGCAAAGGCGTTATTTATTTGTTTGGTCCGCAGGAAATGAGTTATTCGACTTCGTCAGGATCAGAGAATATTAATTACTACCTGTTTAAAATTATTACCCCCTCAAAAGACACCGTTGATTTTAACTATGAGCCGGTTAACTATGCTTATAAAAACTATTTTGGTGAATCCCGGGTTAAGTTTTTGTCCGGATACCATAGCGTCGACTTAATGGCTCAGGCTGGGGATATGGTCAACAGCAGAGTTATGTATGATAGTATAAAAGTAATTGGCTGGAGAATCAAGTCGATTAATTGTACCAACGGCGTTAATGTGAATTTTAATTATGCTATCGCAGCACGTAAGGATTTACCAGGGACTAATAGCCTTGCCGACATTTCTGTATTTTACAAAACAAACTTCATAAAGAAGGTAGTACTTCAGCAGGAATATCGGGGAAATATTTCATCGCCGGACAAATGCCGGCTGTGGTTATCTCAATTGTATGAGGAGGGAGCTGGAGGACTGAAGGCTGCGCCGTATGTATTTACGTATAATTCGAAAGTACTGCCAGACCGACTGAATAACGGCCAGGATCACTGGGGATATTATAATGGTCGTGGCTCAAATAGCCGACTTCCGAAAAACGATGAATA
Source organism: Chitinophaga sp. Ak27 (assembly GCF_012726295.1). Taxonomy (GTDB): domain Bacteria; phylum Bacteroidota; class Bacteroidia; order Chitinophagales; family Chitinophagaceae; genus Chitinophaga. The sequence goes on from NZ_JABAOB010000002.1 coordinate 449,621, forward strand.
TTGGCCGGGTGACGCTAGAGCTGCGGACAGACGTCCGGATACCAGCGTGTCTAACGCTGGTCTGTTGACACGCATTCAATATCCAACAGGAGGCACCACCGAGTTTACCTATGAACCCAATGATATATGGGTGGAGAATGAGCGGACCATCGACCGTAGTTTTCCAATTGAAGGGGTGTATGGAACATCCTATACAGTGGCACAACGGGTGATTAGCATTCCTGCCAGTGCTAGTTCATTTAGGATATTTTATAACACATATGCTACTCCTCCGAGCGGAGGTACAGGGATAGAAGACCCTACCGCGGATGATCCAACTTGTGCTATTACTGTGAAGACACCCGGAGGACAAACATTGGATTACTCCACGAAGAATAGCAACCCCAATGGAGACCCTGTTAACTGGGTGCCTGGAGACTATACAGTTACCGTAAATACTTTTGGTGATAATATGAATGGCTTTTTTGAAGTCCATTACGATCAGAATGACACCAGTTATTATACAGGGAGTAAAATTGTGGGTGGATGGAGAGTTAAAAAGCTAGTCTATAACGATGCTTATAACCCGGGCGCTAGTAAGGTCTATAAATATGTTTATGATCAGAGTGACACAACACCCGGGCATTCGTCAGGTGTTTTACCGGTAGAAAATCCACAATATGAATACTTTAGAACGCTGGCAGTACGCAAAGTATTTAGTGGCCCGATTGACGACCCACAATCGGAGCCACCTACTGTTGAATTACAGAACTGCCTGGTTGTTGTGCAGAGTGCCAACAGTGTATTACCCTTGTGGGGAGATCATGGTCATATCTTTTATCCGGTAGTGACTGTTTATAATGGTGAGAATGGAGAAAACGGAAAAAGTATCTACAATTACTCTTATCTGCCTAGTGCTGGAGGATATTATGGTTATCCTTTTGTTCCTTCCGCAAATAACGAGTGGTATTGTGGCTCGTTGATTAAACAGGAGGACTATAGGAAAGAGACGAATGGAAAATATAAGTTGATTCAATCCACTGAAAATGTTTATGGAATTGGACCGGACTCAGTATTCTGGAAGCCGATGTTTAATATTCCTGAGCCACCCTCATATTTGAAAGGAATTGGAATTACAGTATATACGGAGTTGCCGGAGATGAATATAGGGCTGAACGTTTATCCTTATCAATTTATTTTCAATGACTATCATTATATTTCTGCCTGGTTACACCTTGATTCTACCATTGTGAAGCAATATGGAGATAATCAGGCTACTCCATTTATAACTACTACTGCTTATGATTACAAAAATGGCTTGAGTTTAAGGCCAACGGAGGTAAAAACTATCACCAGTAAAAATGAAACTATACGGATATTAAACAGTTACTCCAGCGACTATAAAGGAACGGCTGTTTACGATAAGATGGTGGCCCGTAATATTGTTGACCCAGTCATTACTGAAACTTCCTATCGTGATTCAAGAAAGTTGTTGTTTAAGCGTAATAATTATTTGCCAACCGTGGATGATATCCTGTTGCCGGCAAGTATAGACCGGGCTATATACAACAATGGGGTTGAAACAGAAATTAGTTTCAGCAAATACGACAACAGAGGTAATCTCCTGGAGTATACGGCAAAGGATGGTGTTATACATTCCTTCATATGGGGATATAATAGCAACTATCCTGTTGCAGAGATAGTCGGATGCAATTATACATTAGCCTCCTCTTATGTTACTTTGCCGGCGCTACTGTCATCTGCAGATCCACAGCAAGTTAGAACTGAACTAAATAAAATCAGGACGGGGCTAGCCAGCACTCCGGCTTTAGTAACAACAATGACCTATGTTCCGGAGGTAGGCGTTACAAGTGTTACTGATCCTACGGGAAATATTAGTTTTTATGAGTATGATGGTCTCAATCGCCTGAAGGTTGTTAAGGATCAGAATGGAAAGATTCTTAAGCAGTACGATTACCAGTTCCAGGTACCAGTAACCCGATAAACGCTATTTAAGAAAATCAGTAAAACCACAAACGTGGATAAAATATTTATAATATGGTTCTAAATATGTTTCGAACTGGCCTGGTAGTAGCACTATTGATTAGCGGGTTGTCAGTCAGTGCTCAAACTCCCGGAGGACCTGCGTACCCTGGTGCTAGCCCTGTACCATTGCCAGCTGCCTATACCAATGCTGTAATAAATTTTGTTCGTACCTGGGAGCCGGTAGTTGCTACCACGGACACTTCCTTTGTAGCGAATCCAGCCAGACTGATAACAGAAGTCCGACAGACAACTCAATATGTAGATGGCTTAGGAAGGCCACTTCAAATAGTAGCAAAGGCGATAAGTCCTGCTGGAAAAGATATGGTTACACCAATAGTGTACGATGCTTTCGGGAGAGAACAAACTAAATACTTACCTTATCCTGCTTCTGTCAGTGATGGGAAATTTAAAACAGATCCCTTTACAAATCAGAAATCATTTTATTTAACACAAACGCCCCGTGAAAGCGTTTACTATAGCCGGATTGACTTCGAAACATCGCCACTTAACCGTGTTGTAAAAACGTACGCTCCGGGAAATAGTTGGGCCAAAAATGATCTGTCAGGAGTGGAGAGGGGAGGGAATCGGCCGGTAGAGAATCAATACCTGGTTAATACTACAGCGGATTCTGTAAGAATATGGGATTTTATAAATGGCCTAGTCATTCCTACCAGTGCAGCTGGGCGTATATACACTGCCGGCCAGTTATATAAGAATGTAACTATCGATGAAGCTGGAGGTCAGGTGTTGGAGTATAAAGACAAAGAGGGTCGGGTGGTGCTTAAAAAAGTGCAATTATCTGCCACGCCGGGTACCGGGCATATGGGGTGGCTTTGTACTTACTATGCCTACGATGACTTAGGTAATCTTCGTTTTGTAATTCCTCCCAAGGCGGTGGAGGCAGCTCTTGGCAGCAGTTGGGTGATCAGTACTACTGTGGCAGGGGAGCTCTGTTTTATATACCGCTATGATGGCCGTAATCGCATGATGGTAAAGAAAGTACCGGGGGCAGATTCTACTGAAATGGTGTATGATGTGCGGGATAGGTTGGCATTTAGCCGGGATGGTAATATGAAAGGGAAGAATTGGCTGGCTACTTTTTACGATGGGCTAAACCGGCCGATAATGACTGCTTTATATAAAAATGCCAGCGCTACCCGTGAATCTCTACAAACCACATTGAATGGAGTTAATGGCAGCAGCAGTCAGACTATTGCTTATAGCTTCCCTGTGCCGACAGATCTGATCCTGGATAGCTTTGATTTGAAGCCTTTGTACCAGGCAAGTAACAGCATTGCCGTAGTGGACGGATTTGATACGGGTGCAGGCGCCACTACTGATATGGTGATTAACCCGACAGCTACCAGCGGTAGCGGTAATGTTGCTGCCAGCAGCACGTTATTGGCTATTCCAACGGATTCCCTGACGCCATTGACCTATACTTACTATGACGATTATACCTTCCCTGGCGCGCAGAGTTATGCGAGCAGTGATAATGCTAAGCCGCAGGCAGATGGTGGCCTTAATGCGGAAGCACTGCCAGCTACCCGCAGCAACATGACGAAGGGATTGGTAACTGGCACCAAAGTAAGAATATTAGGTACCCAGCAGTGGTTAACTACCACCAATTGTTATAACGATAAGGGACGGGTGATCCAGGTATTAACGGAGAATATTAATGGTGGATTGGATATCATGACCAGTCTGTATGATTTTAACGGAAAGGTGCTTAGTACTTACCTGCGGCATAAAAACCTCCGTAGCAGCCTTTCTCCGCAAACCACGGTATTAACGATGCTGCACTACGATGCTGCCGGTAGGCTCACCAGTGTTAAGAAACGGCTTAATGACGCCAGTTCTACCCTGGATAAAACCATTGCGGTGAATACCTACGATGAGTTAGGGCAACTGAAAACAAAGCGTTTGGGCATTGTGGGTAGTTCGCAGCTGGAAACGCTGACTTACGATTATAATATCCGCGGTTGGCTGACTGGTATCAATAAGGCTTATGCGAATACCGCCGGAAGCGCGGCCAACTGGTTCGGGCAAACACTGGCGTATGATTCAGGTTTCACCGCTTTGCAGTATAATGGAAACATTGCAGGAAGTACCTGGAAAAGTAAAAGTGATGGTATCGCGCGTGCCTATGGCTATAGCTATGATAAGGTAAATCGCCTGGTGTCGGCTCCCTTCTCTCAGCAGAATAGCGGCAGCACCAACTGGACGGCTGATCAGAAAGACTTTTCTGTCAGCAATCTGGGGTATGATGCCAATGGTAATATTCTGGCTATGAACCAGATGGGGATGTCTGGTACGACCAAAATTCCACTCGATCAACTCACCTATACCTACCGGCCGACCAGTAATAAGTTAGGTGCAGTGGTAGATGGTGTTAACACCGCTACTGCTAAGCTGGGCGATTTCAACAACGGCACCAACAGTGGAGATGACTATGATTATGACACTAATGGTAACCTGATCAAAGATCTCAATAAGAATATTACGTCCATAACCTATAATCACCTGAACCTGCCGGATAGCATTGTAATCACCGGCAAGGGAAGGATCAAATACCTGTACGATGCTGCGGGCGTAAAGTGGAGAAAGATAGTAACGGATAAAACCACCAGTACAGATAAAGTGACCGTTACCGACTATATAGGTGGTTTTGCTTACCAGAATGACACCTTGCAATTCCTGGCACATGAAGAAGGCAGGATACGGCCTATATTTAAAACAGGACAAGCTACCCAATATCCTTTCGATTACTTTGTAAAAGATCACTTGGGTAACGTGCGGATGGTGCTGACGGACCAAACCGACTTTACCATGTATGCCGCTACCATGGAGGCCCCGGCAGCAGCTACTGAAACGGCTTTATTCAGCAATATTGACAATACCCGTACCGATAAACCGGTAGGCTACCCGGCAGATGAAAGCGCCGGGCAGAATGCCTCCGTAGCCAAACTCACTGCCACGGGCGCGGGTAAAAAAATCGGCCCTTCCATCGTATTACGCGTAATGGCCGGTGATACTATTCAGCTGAGCGCCAAAGCGTTTTACAAGTCGAATGGCCCCAAGGATGGTAAATCCGCTATGGTCACCGCAGAAAATATGGTGACCGACCTGATGGAGGCATTCGGCGGAAATGCCGGGCAGAATAATGGCGCACACGGCGAGGCCGCATCAGACCAATTGACACCCTTTAACAGTAATTTCTATAACAACGACTACCGCCGCTTGAAAGAGAAAGAACCGGATCAACTCAATAGCGATCGCCCCAAAGCCTATCTTAATTTTGTACTTTTCGATGATGAGTTTAAATTAGTAGAAGAAAATAGTGGAGTAAAACAAGTGAAAGCAACACCAGATGAGTTGCAGACGCTCGGCCAGGATAAGATGGTGATTAAAAAGACAGGGTTCTTATATGCTTATACCAGTAATGAAAGTGCAGAGCCGGTGTTTTTTGATAATATCATACTGGGTGTTAATTCTGGACCTTTGTTAGAAGAAACGCATTATTATCCATTTGGGTTGACGATGGCGGGGATATCCTCGAATGCACTGAAAGGTACAAACTATGCGGAGAATAGACTCAAGTATAATGGTAAGGAACTGCAGAATAAGGAGTTTGCAGATGGGAGTGGGTTGGAGTGGTATGACTATGGTGCGAGGATGTATGACGCGCAGATAGGAAGATGGGGAGGTACCGATCCCAAAGTCGATATATATAGTTCGCTAAGTCCATATAACTATTGTTTAAATAACCCTATCAAATATATAGATCCGAATGGGGAGGATGTTTATTTAGTTATATGGTATACAGATAATGGGGAAATAGGGCATGCAGGTATTGCAACAGACAATTATCGAGTAGAAAAATATAAACAGAAGGAAAGATATCGCGACGAAAATGGCAAGAAGCAAACGAGAGAGGTGGAGAAGGAGCGGATGATAAGGGATGGAACAGTCACTTATTTTGATTTTTGGCCAGGCGAGGATGGAGCAGGGAAGAAGAATTTTGATAGTGACCAGGGTGGTATTATACAAAGGAAAAAGAATGTTACTCTTGACCAGCTTCTTAATACGGATATTGGTATAGGAGAGAAGCGGTCTGCTGGCGGTGTAGTACAATTTACAGCGGATGCCGCAGCTACGACAAGTGTTTATAAAGGCATAGAAAAGCAGTATGAAGATCAAAAGTTAGATAATGTTCAATATAATGGGGCTACTCATAACTGTTCGAATTTTGCTTTGAATGGATTGAATTTGTTATATAGCTTCAAACCTGGATTTGGGACTGAGAATATAAACACAGACGGGAATCGTTGGTTGAGAATTCCGGCCGTGAATATAAATTCTGTAACGCCCAATTTTTTATTTAACGGGGCTTCGAAGTTTGTAAATACCACGGGACTTGGAAAAGTCTTAAAAACAGATACTAAAAAAGCAGGAAATGATTTTATAAATGCTGTTACGAGACAATACGCATCTGACAAAACACCTGGAAAATAAATTTAAAATATGCGAATTTTTTTAATTTCTCTTATCGGTTTCCTAATCGGATTAAATTTGGGTTGTATAAACTCCAATTCTAAAAGGAAAAAAGAAAATATTGACACGACCGGAGTTTATCTAAGCAGTAATTTATTTGTTAGAGCAATTTCAACTAAAGACACCTTAGTATTTAACAAAGTCATAGATGGAGATAAATTGTTTGTTTATCTAAAGCGTAGGCATCCGGGGGAGTCCCTAAGCAGGCAAGAACTATTTTTTCCTTTCTTTTTTGTTTTTAGTCCACTTAAGATGCGGATGGACTCGCTCATTGCTAAAAGAGATGAAAATTTATTCCGGATGTTTAAAATCAATTCTATTAAATATTTAGATGAAAATGAAGCCGAAATTGAAGTGCTCTGGAACACAACTTTATCTGATGAAAACCAGAGAATTTCTTTGATTTTAATCAAGGAAAATAAAGATTGGAAAATAAAAGGAGCCGAGTGGGAGGAGTTGCCTGAATAGACATTGATAGAATTAATTTTAGAAGAAACGCGTTACTATCTATTTGAGTTGGCGACGGCAGAAATTCATACAGACAAAAAGCCTGGATACATGAGGGGAAGTGGGATAGATGCTGGAACACCGCCTGCAAAGAAGGGTATTTGACTTTGAAGTATACCATGATGGAATTCGATTTTGATGATTGCTATTGGCATGATTCTATTTTAGAAAGTATCTTCCTTGACAGAAAAGATTTAGGGAATAATGATATTATTGAGATTATTGTTGACTGGTATGACATACCAAGGTCAAAAATAATTTTCAAAGGAGTTTGTTTATTTAAAGCAACCATGAATTCAGGTATTCATGTTAAAGAAGCAATAGATATAGGCTATATAGGTCCTGCAGATGACCCAGATTTGCTGTCTTTTTATAAAAAATGGAAAGGTGCTTTTGATAGTGTTAAATTGAATTGCTATATAATTAAGACTTCCTCTACTGGCAGTGAAATAAAAATACTCGCCGAAGGGGTTGAAATATAGCGATGTGTTAACTTTTAGCTTAGCAGTATAATAGGCCGTAGGTAGTGCCTACGGCTTATTATACGAGTGTATCACGTGGGTTCATTAGAAATGGTATTCACCTTTTTTAAGGCACAATGAATATTATGGAAAGAACTCATTACAGTTTCAAGAGACTTTTTCTAGCTTACCTATTTGGATATATGCCCTTTGGATTGCTTGCTGCGATTCTTTCTTTAGTGCATATTTTACCGGTACATTTTAATGAACGTCCTTATTATGGGGTAACAGGTTTTCTAATAGCCGTTTTAACTATACCTTTTTTCGGACTTATTTTTAGTGTTTTAAATTGGGTTTATTTGAACTTTGGCAGCTTTGTATATCGTTGTGTGCTTAAGGTGTTGAAAATTGAAGAAAAGCGAAATGACTGATATGACTATATTTTTGGTCGGCTAAACAAAGCGTTAATACGCTTTGCACTTGCATACAGGGCTATAAACAAGCAGGATGAAGATATATTTATGGGAAGGAATTATAACGGTCTTAGCTTGTTTAATGATGACTCTTGGGAATTATCGACAATATTTGGCAGAGCGTGATGGTACCAAGTAAGAATGCAGATATTAAAAATGCCTGGTAGTTGCATTGGAACCAAGGTGAAACATCATGCTAAATTTATCTATGAAAAAAAAGTATGTAAAACAAGTCGGTGGCTCCTTCTGTGATAAACATTGGGAGGGAGAGTATGTGGAAATGAAATATATTGATGGAGTATCTTTCATTATGTTTCCATCGGAAACCGTAGTTCCGGCCTTCTATATACTTTTTGCGAGCTTAATGTTCGGAATGGGGAGCATAATCTATTATGTATGCTGCCCGAGTAGCACAACGCCAATGCTATCAAATGTATAACTGGATTTTTGTAAGCACCTACAAATACTATTCAAAATTCAAAAATGAAACGCCCAGATTTAGCGCTGCTGCCGTAGTTACGATCAGCCAATTTATCACTACCATTTTTATTTTGATCTTGTTAAAGAAGTTTTCGGTATGGGATTTTTCAAGATATATACCAAACAAATTAATTGCGGTGCCGATTATGGTTGGCTGGATGCTAATCATGTATAACTATTACTCTGAGAAGAGAATTGTTATGCTGCTTGATGCGTTCGAACAGTTACCTAAATGGAAACGGAAATTCTGGGCGGTCATGAGTGTAGTATTCTTCTTATTGCCGATGATTTTATTTCGGATTTGCTGCGAGAAAGTAACTGGATTCGGAAATATATTTAAAAGAAATGTACAATACTGAAAATAGACCAATTAATTCAACACACCTTTGTTAACTTAAACACCTTATCTCTATGCGTTTTCTTCTCAAACCTTTACTCTTTACCGTAATTTTCCTGTTTAACCTACCCCACCTCTACGCTGCAAAACCGGCAGGAATAGGCGATTGGGTCCTTCTCGGCGCCACTAACGAACCAAGCTCGCCGTGGGGATTACAGTACTTTAAACTACTCCAGGTAAATAGCGATGCCCACCGTTATGCCAGTATTTACGAAGTGAGTATCCAGGGAGATGCTAATTATTTCGAGCGTCAGGGTACTTACCAGATTAGGGTAGACAAATATGAAGGAACTACTGGCCGATTTGACGGGTTGGAAGTGAGATGTATTTCCGGTAATCCCGCTGCGGCTACTTTTTATGTCTTTAATAATGCGCTATGGCTGCGCTCTAATTATCAATGGGGTAACGTGTATTACCGCCCGGTTGCTGATTATGGAGCAATTCCATTAAATGCAGCTCCTTTCGGCCAAACGGTAACCGCGCCGGTTGGATTTGTCGCGAGCACCGGCACATCAGGCATCAAATGCGATTTCGACAACAATCAATTTTACTTGTTGCCGTCAACAGATGTAAAAGGAAATATGACAGTGCCGGGTAGTGTAGGCATTGGAACCAGCCCCAATTACCCTTTACACCTGGTCTCCCGCGGAAATACAAACAAAGCGGCTGCTTACCTCTGGGGCGAAAATTACGGGCTCGCTATTGGAACATTATCTAAATCGGCGGCTCAGTATGCGCTGGCTGTGCTGGGGAATGCGAATACAGATGGAAGCTCTGCCACGGGAGGGGCTAATCCCTTGCTGTATGTAAGAAACGATGGCAATGTAGGAATCGGTACCACCTTACCCCAGGCTAAGTTAGCCGTTAACGGCGACCTCTTCGCCAAGCGCGTGAAGGTCACCCAAGCCGGCTGGCCGGATTTTGTATTTCACGACACCTACCAACTACCCTCCTTACAGGAAGTAGAGCATTTTGTAAAAAACAATAAACACCTGCCAACCATTCCTTCTGAAAAAGAGATTAACACCAATGGTCTTGATATAGGAGAAATGGAGAAATTGTTATTGCAGAAGGTAGAAGAACAGATGCTCTATATCATAGAGCTGAATAAAAAGTTGGAAGCTTCTTTAGAACGAACCCGCAAATTAGAACAACAAATGGCTGGTAAGAAATAACAATAACGGTCACCAGTAAAGCTCTGGTGGCCGTTATTACAAATCATTGTTCCGTTTCCATCTTCCCCGGATCCTGCCGGAATATCTTCGTCAGCATCTCATACAACTCCGGGTGTTTCTCCGCCAGCAAATCCGGCCGCTCAAAAAAGTACTCTGATATCACCGCAAAAAACTCTGCTTCATTGAAGGCTGCATATGGATTAATATCGGTATGCCCTTCGGAAATTTCCTGTATGGTCTGATGCACTAGCTTCATCCAGGGAATGCTGTAGCTGTGCTCCATCAGTTTGGTAGGCATTCCATCAATAAGGCCGTCTGTTTTGTCCAGCAAGTGCACGAATTCATGGATGGCGGTATTGTTTTTATCTGTCATATTAGCGAAACCTTCCCGCAGCGCGGAGCGCGACAAGATCATCTGTCCGTTTAATGGACCGGTGCCTACCATGCCTAAGATATTGCGGTTATTGCCTTCGTACTGGTAGGTGGAGTCGAAGGTGTCGGGGTAGAGGATTACGTTAGTGAGATTAAAATACTCCCAGTCTTTAAATCCAAAAATAGGGATGATGGCGCTGGCGGCCACTAATACGCGGTCCAGCGGTTCTACTATAACGCCTACGCCTTCGATATGCGTTCTTCTGAGAAAACGTTGCACCATGGCTTCAAACCGAGTTTTTTCTGCTGGCGGTAACTGCTGGTAATAGCGTACATGTTCCTGTAGCAACGCCTGGTAGTCTATTGGCACCGCACTTTTCTTCAGCTGCCTGCGACTGTACATATTTTTGAAGTACAGGAACAGGATCAATCCTATCATTATCAATCCAAATAAAACCATCTTAACACTATTTTCTGTATGCGCTAAATTCTGATCCTTGTTTCCAGGCAGGGTAGCTGCTTTCATTGCTGAGATGATAGCCTACGTCAAACAACAGGCGTACATCTGCTACCATGCCATCCATGACCCAGGTGGCCGGGTTAAATTCATCGGTGGGGGAGTGGTAACGTAAACGGTTATACGCTGCTATCTGTGCTGTGCCCCAGCCGTGTTCGTGGCCTATGGCGTCGGTACCCGGACCGATATACAACCCGGGCACGCCCTTCTTGGCAAAGTTGAAGTGATCGGAGCGGAAAAACCAGCCCCCTTCAGGATTGGCTTCCGGAACAATCACCCTGCCTTGCAGGGCAGCGGCGCCTCGGGCGTATTCGTCCAGCATGGATTGTCCGTAGCCTATCACCGTAACATCGCGGGTGCGCCCAAAAGTATTCAGCACATCGAGATTGATATCTGCCACGGTTTTGTTCAACGCAAAGCTGGGGTGGGCTACATAATACTCGGAACCCAGCAAACCTTGCTCTTCCCCGGTAACAGACAGGAACAACACGGAGCGCTCCGGCTTTTGGGCCAACCGGGTGAAGGCAGTAGCCAGTGCCAGCAATCCCGCAGTACCGGTAGCATTGTCTACTGCACCGTTGTAAATAGAGTCACCTTTAACGGGCTCGCCTATCCCAAAATGATCCCAGTGAGCGGAATATACAACGCATTCCTGCGGCCTTTTGGCGCCCGGCAATACCGCCAGCACATTATGCGAGGTCGATTTTTTAATGGTATTGTTGATTACGAGAGAAGTGTGTAAATGGAGGTCTACCGGCTTGAAACCTTTTACCAGGGCTTTTTGCATAATATCGGGCGAAACACCGGCCAGCTGGAAGATCTTTTTGGCAGCATCCATTGTAATCCACCCCTCCAGCGCGGTGCGATGCTGGTTGTTATCGGCCGTTTGCAGGTGCAGTTTGGAGTTAGACCAGCCGCTGCGTACCACTTTCCAGGGATAGCTGGCAGCAGCAGTTTCATGGATGATGATCACCCCCGTGGCGCCTTGCCGCGAAGCCTCTTCAAATTTATAAGTCCAGCGGCCATAGTAACTCATATTACGTCCTTTAAACAAGCTGCTGTCGGCAAATCCCGGATCATTGATCATCACGATCACTGTTTTGCCCTTTACATCCAGCTCTTTATAGTCATTCCATCCGTATTCCGGGGCTACAATGCCGTAACCGGCAAACACTAATTCCGAATGTGAAATGCTTACCTGCTCCTGTATACGGCGGGTGGCGGCTACGAAATCGTCGAGGTACGACAGCGTTACTGCGCCGCCGGCGCCTTCAATCACCAGGTGGTCAGCCGGGTGGGAGCTGATCGACACCATGGGTACTTCCTGGAAATAGCTGTTGCCATTACCGGGTTGTAACCCCAGCTGCCGGAACTGGTCCGCCAGGTATCGGATGGTGCTGTCTTCGCCGCGTGTAAATGGTTTACGCCCTTCAAAGGCATCCGAGGCGAGTACTTTTATATGTTGCGCTAAAATGTTGGCATTGATAGCCTGGATGGCGGCTGAATCCTGCGCATTAGCGGCTGATCCCAGCAAAGCGCCTGCCATAGCGAGAATAATCGGTCCCTTCAAAGTATTACAAGTTTTTTCCGGGCAAAATTTAGCGGAGTTCGGCAACAATTCCAAAAATGGCTAGCGAACCAGTACCGTGGTCCCTTTCCGGAATACCCGTTTCCCGCTTTCTTTCTCGGTATACTCCAGCATCCATACGTAAGTGCCCAGGTCGGCAGGTTGTCCTTTCACGGTACCATCCCATTTGCGGGTCCAGTCAGTGGTTTCAAATAAAAGATTGCCTACCCGGTTATATACGGCAAAATGAAGGTCTACGGCCTTATAGGCATTGAGTGGATAGAGATAGTCGTTCTGCCCATCGTTATTGGGAGAGAAGGCGGTAGGTACGTCTATATAACAGCTGGATACCACGGTAATATAATGATCGGCGGTATCCAGGCAATTGGCATCATTTTTCACAATGAGCCGGATCAGGTATTGTTGCTCTTTTTGGGTGGGGAAATATTGCATCCGGGTGGCTTGCGGACCGGTGGTGACAGCGCCGTTGCCGTAGTACCAGGTCCAGGCCTGTATTTTACCGAGACTTTTATTCTCCGGCAGTACCAGGTCCATAGGGCAATAGGGGCCGGGACTCACATCGAAGAGAGCGGTGACTTCACTTCTGAGTAAGGTATCTAAGCTTTTGGTATCGGTGCAAATGCCATTGCTCACGGTCAGTTGCAGGTGCTTCATGCCCAACGAAGTATATGTTTTTGTTACATTTTGCGTGGTATACGTATCTCCATCGTCGAATGACCACGTCCACTTGTTGACGGCATGCTGACCATCATGCTGTAGGTGTAGGGTGGATACACGGCAGTCCTGCTGAATGGTGTAGCTGAAGCCGGCATTAACGGTATCGGCTGTGCGAAAATTGCTTACCTGGTTGATAGCGGCGGGCTGCCAGCATTCGCTCAGCAGGGTGTTACCGTCTGTACCGGTTTTGAGGGTTACCTGGTAGTCGCCTGCTTTTAGAATAGGAGCGGAGAGTTGCAGTATAATGGAATCCGCCAGGTTACTGCTGTTGCAAACGCCCGTGGCTTTTATGATCTGGATGCCGCCAGGGCCGGTGAGGGTAAAGTCGCTGCCATCGGGCGCAATCGTGTTGCATTGCACAGGAACCGACAATCCCACTTTCACGGACTGCGGACTGCAGGCGATGGGCGCTATAGCTCCCAGTACCACGGCTGGTTGCGGTGCAATGGTAAAGGGTTGTTGCGATCCCGCCGGTGTTTCCTGCCAGCACTCGCTCAGCAGGGTATTACCGTCTTTTCCCGTTTTCAATACTACCTGGTAGTTGCCGTCTTTTAATATACGGTCTTTCAGTTGTAAGGTAATTACTTTCGTCATGCCGCTGGCGTCACAGCTGCTGCCGGCGCCGGTGATTACTACTGTAGCAGGACCGGTGATCGTGAAATCGCTGCCATCGCCTGCTACGGAGCTGCAACGAACAGGGGCCGCCAGCACCAGCTGTATCGTGTTTGGGCCGCAGGCCGGTGGTGTTACAGGACCCAGCGGCACAAAGGGCTCATGGGGAATATTAAACTTCGCAGTGCCACCGGGTGGAGTAGGTACGTGACATTCGTTTTCGATGGTGTTGCCATCGGGGCCGGTGGTCAGTGTTACGGTATAATTGCCTTCCTGTGTAATGTGTTTGTCCAGTTGAAGGGTAATGACGGTAGTAAGTCCATCAGCGCTGCAATTGCCGCTGGCGCCGGTGATCTTCACGGCCGAAGGGCCACTCAGCACAAAATCTTTTCCATCGGGCGATATAGAGGCACAGCGGATAGGCGCGCTGAATTGAAGTTGCAGCTGATCGGGCCCGCAGGCAGGTATCTTAATACTGCCCATGGGCACGGGGGGAGAGGCCAACACGTCAAATCTGGTCTGATCGCCTACGAGCATAGCATTGCCACAGGCATCCAACACCGTGTTGCCATCTTTTCCGACCCGGGAAACAATGGTATAAACGCCTGGGACCAGGGGCTTATCCAGTTGCAATAAAATAGAGTCAGTATCAAACCCGCTGCTACAGCCTACGCCGGTAGCGCTGACGATTTTTGGGCTCGCAGCGGTAAAGGCAAAATCGCTGCCATCGACAGCAATACTGCCACAGTTAACTTTTTTGGTGAGCTTCAGTCCTATCGTATAGGGGCCACAGTTATAACCGGACAGCTTCAACTCAGGAATAGTTGGATCGGTGATCACCGCCGTACCACCGCCAAATGCCAACTGGTAACCGCTTTGCGAACTGCCGGAAAAATGGCTGATGAGCAACAGGTATTCATGCCCTGCCTGTATGTTGGCCATTTTGCTGAATAACGGTTGGTTCATGCCACCACATACAGAAAGCGAGGTGCCGGCGGAAGAAGCCCCTGTGACACCCGATTCACCCGACCAATTCATGGTCACGAATAAGTTGATATCGGTAAATACATCATTCGGATTGCGGCCGGTGATATCGAAAACCTGCCAGTCATAATCGTCACTCAGTTGATTGGGCGTAATGGTAAATCCCAGTGTCCCCGCTGTATAACAGGTAAATTTATACCAGTAGGGGTTCATGTCCATATGATTTCCATCATCCGGGTTATTACAAACCGGGCCAGGAATACTATTGATGCCACATACCGGTACTTTATCTTGTTTGAATATTTTGGTGCCACAAACCGGGAAAGCAGAAGTGGGCGTTTGACCAATTTCCGTGCAGGCTTGTCCGCTCGCTGTTGCAGCAAGGGCGCAGAAAAGCAGACAAAAAGCAATAGTTTTCAAATACAGCATAGAGATGGATTACACAACGGGTAACATGAGAAATTAGGACAATTTTTCCGAAGTGCGGCCGAAAATTTTTCAAATAGAAAATACGCGGATTTTTATTAAATAGGAAGTAAAGGTTGTTTTTTTAGGTTAAAATTTGCGCATAATTGATTAATTACAGTAGCATACTGTCGGGTAGCACCTTCTATTTTTGTTGACATAAAAAAACAGATAGGAAAATGGCACAAGTTAACTGGCAAGGCGTATTTCCCGCATTGCTCACCCCCTTCACTGCTGATGATCATATTGACTATGATATGTTCGACAAAAACCTGCAAGCTCAGGTAGATGCAGGCGTAAATGGTATTATTCTGGGCGGCTCACTGGGAGAAGCCAGTAGTTTGCAGAACGACGAAAAGTATGCGCTGGTAAGACATGCCGTCGCTTTTCTCGCTGGAAAAATACCTGTGATCATGAATATTGCAGAGCAAACCACCACAGCGGCGGTTGCTTGCGCTAAGGCAGCCGAAGAAGCCGGTGCTGCTGGTTTGATGTTGCTACCGCCTATGCGCTATAAGGCAGATGACAACGAAACCGTTGCATATTTTCTGGCAGTAGCCAATAGCACACATTTACCCATTATGATCTACAATAATCCGATCGATTATAAGATTATGGTGACGCTCGACATGTTTGAGCAATTGGCAAAAGCACCCAACATCCAGGCAGTAAAAGAATCTACCAGGGATACTACCAATGTAACCCGTATGATCAACCGTTTTGGCGACCGCTTCAGTATCCTCTGCGGCGTAGATACCCTGGCGCTGGAATGTATGCTGATCGGGGCCAATGGCTGGGTAGCCGGACTGGTGGATGCTTTCCCCCGTGAAACAGTAGCTATCTACCGACTTGCTAAAGCCGGACGTATCGCAGAAGCGCTGGCTATTTACCGCTGGTTTATGCCGCTGCTGGAACTGGATATTGTTCCAAAGCTGGTACAATACATCAAAATGGCCGCTGCAGCTACCGGTATTGGCACCACCCATGTAAGGGCGCCACGCCTGCTGCCACAGGGCGCTGAAAAAGCATATGCGGAAAATGTGATTGCCACCGCATTGGCTAACCGCCCTGCACTGCCCGACTATTTAAAACTCCCTGCATGATTAGTGGAAAAAATATAATTGGTTTTGACACTGTCGCCGCCGGGGCCGACGTACTTCGTGCATACAGCCCCGTTAGTAATGCTACCATGCCGGAAGCATTCATGGTGGCTACCAACGCGGAAATAGCGCTGGCAGTAGACAAAGCGACCAACGCTTTTCAAATCTACCGCCAGACTTCCCCGGAAGCACGGGCGGTATTCCTGGAGGCGATTGCCACCGAAATACTGGCTATCGGCGATCCGCTCCTGGAAAGAACAGTGGCAGAATCCGGACTGCCACTGGCCCGGATCTCCGGTGAGCGCATGCGCACCGTGTCCCAACTCCGCCTCTTCGCCGCCGTGTTACGGGAAGGCTCCTGGGTAGATGCTACTATCGATGTGGCGCTGCCAGACCGTACCCCGCTACCGCGACCGGATATACGAAAAATGCTGGTGCCCCTGGGCCCGGTGCTGGTATTTCCTGCCAGCAATTTTCCGCTGGCATTTTCTACCGCAGGAGGCGACACCGCCTCGGCCCTGGCCGCAGGTAATCCTGTCATCGTAAAGGCCCATGAATCGCATCCCGGCACCAACGAACTGGTAGCCCTGGCCATACAGAAAGCTGCACAGCAATGCGGTATGCCAGATGGCGTATTTTCCAGTATCAGCGGCCCCGGCGCTACGGTAGGACAACAACTCGTAAAACATCCCGGCATCAAAGCCATCGGCTTTACCGGCTCATTTAAAGCCGGCATGGCTATTTTTGAGGCAGCCAATAAAAGACCAGTGCCCATCCCGGTATATGCGGAAATGGGAAGTATCAATCCAGTACTGCTGCTGCCCGCTAAGCTGGAAGCGGCGGCCAGCGACGTGGCTGTTCTGTATGCCCGGTCTATCACACTGGGAACAGGTCAGTTCTGCACCAATCCCGGCTTACTCATTGCGCTGGCCGGCGCTGCTACAGCGCAATTTACGGCTACCCTGCAGCAGGAGCTGAGCACCACTGCTGCAGGCACCATGCTGAACCCCGGTATCTGTCATCATTATTACGAAACCAGGGACCAGCTGGCAGGCAGGAAAGGCGTACAAACGCTTTTTGCCGGCCCGGCTGAAACGGCGCAAACAAAAGGTGCGCCAGCACTGTACCAGGTAAGTGCCCGCGATTTTATCAATGATCCGCAATTGCAGCAGGAAGTATTTGGGCCGTCATCTTTATTGGTGATATGCGATGATGCCACGGAATTGTCAGCACTGCTGCAATCACTGCACGGGCAACTCACCGGCACGGTGATGGCTACTGCAGAAGATTTGCAGTCTTTTGCACCGGCAATTGCTATCTTGCAGGAAAAGGTAGGCAGGATCATTTTTAATAATGTACCTACCGGTGTGGAAGTGGGCTATGCCATGCAACACGGAGGACCGTTTCCCGCTACTACCGATGTAAAAAGTACCTCGGTGGGCGCATCGGCGATCCTGCGTTTTGCCCGCCCGTTATGCTTGCAGGACTGCCCGCAGTCGCTGCTGCCCGATGCCCTGAAAGATAACAACCCTTTAGGTATCTGGCGTCGCATAGAGGGACAATTAACGAAAGATGCTGTTAGATCATAACCAGGAGAATTTATGTCAGCCAAAACATTTTTTTGTATAGATGCACACACCTGCGGCAACCCGGTAAGACTGGTTGCCGGAGGCGGGCCCTTATTGAAAGGGAACAACATGATGGAGAAACGTCTCCATTTTTTGGAAGAATTCGACTGGATTCGTAAGGGACTGATGTTTGAACCCAGGGGTCATGACATGATGAGCGGAAGCATCCTGTATCCGCCCACCGATGCCGCCAACGATATCGGCGTGTTGTATATCGAAACCAGCGGCTGCCTGCCCATGTGCGGGCATGGCACCATTGGTACGGTCACTATCGCCATCGAACAGGGGCTCATTACCCCTAAAGTTCCGGGTCAGCTCCGCCTGGAAACGCCAGCAGGACTGGTATTGGTCAGCTACATACAGGAGGGCGCTAAAGTGAAATCCGTAAAGCTCACCAACGTAAAGTCTTTCCTCGCCGCAGAAAACCTGGAAGTACTGTGTCCTGACTTGGGCATGTTACGGGTAGATGTGGCCTACGGCGGTAACTTCTATGCCATCGTAGATCCGCAGGAAAATTTCCGGGGACTGGAAAACTACACCGCCGATCAGCTTATTTCCTGGAGCCGGGTATTACGGCAAAGGTTAAACGAAAATTACCGCTTTGTACACCCGGAAAATGAACACATCAAAGGGTTAAGCCATTTGCTGTGGACCGGCGCTACCATCAGCCCGGAAGCCACGGCGCGTAATGCGGTGTTTTACGGCGATAAAGCCATTGACCGCTCTCCCTGTGGTACGGGTACCTCCGCGAGGATGGCCCAGTGGCACGCCAAAGGAAAGTTGAAGAAAGGCGATCGCTTTATTCATGAAAGCATTATCGGTTCCCAGTTCATCGGTACTATTGAAGATGAAACCACCATGGCCGGCTTGCCGGCCATCGTACCTGGTATTGAAGGCTGGGCCAAGGTAACAGGCTATAACACTATTATCCTGGACGACGATGACCCGTACGTACACGGTTTCCAGGTGATCTAATATTTTTAAGCATATGAAAGCAATCGTCATTGGTGGCGGTATTATTGGCCTTTGCAGCGCTTACTATTTGGAGGAAAGCGGCTGGGAGGTTACGATATTGGATAAAGGAGATTTTAGTGATAACTGCTCCTATGGCAACATGGGAATGATCGTGCCCAGTCACTTTGTGCCGCTGGCGGCGCCGGGCATTGTATCACAGGGTATCCGCTGGATGTTTAACAGCAAAAGCCCTTTTTATGTAAAACCTTCTTTGAGCCAGCAGCTGATCAGCTGGGGGCTTAAGTTCATGAAAAGCGCCAATGCCAGGCATGTAACGGAGTCCGCTTTACCCTTGCGGGATATCAACCTTTTCAGCCGTTCTTTATACAGTACCCTGGCGCAGCAAGACGGATTTAATTTCGGGCTGGAGCGGAAAGGGATTATCATGTATTATAAAACGGACGCCGTAGCGGAAGAAGAAGCACACCTGGCAAAGCAGGCCAACAATATGGGCCTGGATGCAGCAGTGCTGGATAAAGCGGCGCTTCAGGCGCTGGAACCCCAGGTACAGCTGGATGTGCTGGGAGGCGTGCATTACCGCTGCGATGGACATCTATATCCCAATGACCTGATGCAGCAGCTGATTACCTACCTGAAACAACGTGGGGTGCGGTTTTTGACAAATAGTGAAGTCACTGCCATCAAATCTTCCGGAAAAAAAATAACCTCAGTACAAACCGGACAAGATACTCACACGGCCGATTTGTTTGTACTGGCTACCGGCTCCTGGTCGCCCGCAGTGGCCCGGATGGCTGGCGTAAAAGTAGCCATGATGCCAGGTAAGGGGTATTCCGTTACCCTGAATGCTCCTTCGGTAAATCTGAATATCCCGGCCATTCTCTGTGAAGCCCGGGTAGCGTTAACGCCTATGGGCAACCGTTTACGCTACGGCGGCACCATGGAAGTGGCGCCGGTAAACGACCAGGTAAACATGAATCGCGTGGCAGGTATCGTTGACTCCGTTCAACATTATTTTTCCAATCTCCCCATTAGTATGCCCGAAAAAAGCAGCGTATGGAGCGGTTGCAGGCCCTGTTCACCGGATGGACTGCCCTACATTGGCTATGCACCTCAGTATAGCAACCTGTTGCTGGGCACCGGCCATGCCATGATGGGCTTAAGCCTGGGCCCCGCCACAGGCAAGCTGATAGCAGAACTGGCCAATAACGAAAGCACCAGTATTGACCTGGCTGCCTTCTCGCCGGCGAGATGGAGCTGAGGAGCGGAAAGCAAAAAGCAAAAAGCTATTGCAGCGAGTGATTATAGCGGGTAATTATCCGCATTGGTCATCCGCTGCAATAGCTTTTTGCTTTTTGCTTTCTGCTTTAAGTTATCTTTGAGTCATGCAAACGAACATTGGTAAAAAAGCAGCCGGCGAAAAGGCCGCCGGGTATATCAAACCTGGGATGACCGTTGGTTTGGGCACAGGCAGTACTGCCTATTATACTATTCTTCGTATAGGCGAACTCGTAAGAGAGGGCCTGGATATAAAAGCAGTGGCAACGTCTGCGCAATCAGAGGAATTAGCCCGGGAGCAGGGTATTCCTTTAGTTGATTTTGACCAGGTAGACGGTATTGATATAGATATCGACGGGGCCGACGAAGCCGATGCACAGCTGCAGCTGATCAAAGGGGGAGGAGGGGCATTGCTCCGGGAAAAGATTATTGCGGCCGCATCAAAAGAGATGGTAGTCGTAATAGACGAGCAAAAACTGGTGAAGCACCTGGGAAAATTTCCATTGCCGGTAGAAGTGGCCACCTTCGCGTGGGAACTTACTTTCCGGCAGCTGGTGGCGATGGGTGCTCACCCGGTGCTGCGGATGAAAGATAACCAGCGTTTCCTGACCGACAATGGGAACTACATACTGGATTGCCATTACCAGAAAATCCATAACGCAGCAGCCTTGCAGGCTCAGCTGAACAATGTGCCAGGCGTAGTGGAAAATGGCTTATTCCTGCACTACGCCACCCGCCTGGTTATAGGTGCAGCAGATGGCAGTGTCAGGGAAATTACGCATCCTTATCCAGCAAAGACGTCTTTTTAGTATCGCGGGACGTAATATATACCAGTAACGAAATAAAGACACAGGCGGTCACGTACCAGTAGTACATCGATTCATGCCCCTCTTTTTTAAAGTATAGGGCGATGGATTCTGCTGTGCCCCCAAAAAGCGCTACCGTCAGCGCGTAGGGAAATCCAACTCCAAGGGCCCGGATTTCTGCGGGGAACATCTCTGCTTTTACCACGGCATTGATGGAAGTATAGCCGGTCACAATCACCAATGCGGCCAGGATCAGCCAGAAAGCGGCCCATTCGGAGCTGGTTTGGCTGATGGCTGTGAGGATAGGCACCGTAAACAGCGTGCCGAGCAGGCCAAAGCCCATTAGCAGCGGTTTCCGGCCGTAGATGTCTGAAATCCAGCCAAATACAGGTTGTAAACAGGCAAATATCAACATCAGGAAGAAAGTGATGGTGGTGGCTTTTTCTATGCTCAGGTGCACCGTGTTTACAAGGAATTTCTGCATGTAGGTGGTATAAGTGTAAAACGCCAGTGTACCGCCCATAGTGAGACCTACCACGGTGAGCACTGCCCTGGGATGCTCTGTAAATAGGCGTTTCAGGGAACCTTTATCCTTTTCATTCCTGATTTTTTCAAAAGAAGAAGATTCCTGCATATGCCGGCGCAGGTAAAGCGCGAAAAAAGCGAGGGCTGCCCCAATTGCAAAAGGGATACGCCATCCCCATTCCTGCAGCTGTGCCGGTGTCAAAAATACCTTTTGCAGCAACATTTGCACGCCCAGGGCTATTAATTGTCCCCCGATCAGGGTCACATACTGAAAACTGGAATAAAAGCCACGCAACTCCGGCGTGGCTACTTCACTTAAATAAGTGGCAGAGGTGCCATATTCGCCTCCTACGCTCAATCCTTGCAGTAACCGTGCTACCAGCAGCAATGCTGGCGCAGCCAGGCCAATGGCGCGGTAGGAAGGCGTAAATGCGATGAGCAGGGAACCCAGTGACATCATCAGCACCGATAGCGTCATAGACGCCTTCCGCCCGCTTTTATCGGCAATCCGGCCAAATAGCCAGCCGCCTATAGGGCGCATCAGGAAGCCTACTGCGAAAATAGCCGCCGTATTCAGCAACTGGGCTGTGTAACTGCCCTTAGGAAAGAAAACAGGCGCAAAATAAAGGGAAAAAGTGGCGTAAATGTACCAGTCGTACCATTCTACCAAGTTGCCCGCCGACCCGGTTAAGATGGCTTTTATGCGCCAAGCGTCAGGATGTTTCATATATGAGGCAAAAATATACTTTAATGTGGAATCTGCGCCGGCAGCCCTTGTAAGAACAAAAAGTTTAAAATAAATTAGGGTTGTATTCAATAAAACACCTATCTTCGTTCCGCTTCTTAAAGATAATGTATTTCAATTCTGTTGGTAGATCACCTCTCACATTCAGCTTTTTTTTACAGTTTTTCTTCTAGTCGCCCAGGTAGCCGCCTGCTGTAAAGTAAATGGCGAGAACACGTTCACAATTAAATATTAAATATAATGCAAACAGGTGTAGTAAAATTTTTTAATGAAGCTAAAGGTTTTGGATTCATTAAAATCGAAGGTTCAGGACAAGAAATTTTTGTTCACGTATCTGGTATCAAAGAAAGCATCGGCGAAAATGACCGCGTAGTATTCGACGTGGAAGAAGGCAGAAAAGGCCCGAATGCTGTTAACGTAAGACTGGCATAATTTATTTTATAATAGTTTTTGTCGACCGTCCTGGCTTTGCCAGGACGGTTTTTTTATGCGCTTCAATCTAATTTTCGTTTATTCGTTGCCGTTACTACCCGTTGACGAAATGAGCGACCCTGCCCACACCGTTCATTTAACGCGCTTTTCGCCGGATTTTCTGTACATTTGCCTTTTCAATTTAAACAGAAATGCCCCAACCGGATCATACAAATACCATCTTTCACCTGGCGGCAGATTTCATAAATCATACTCACCGCCATATCTTCCTGACCGGTAAAGCCGGAACAGGGAAAACTACGTTTCTCAAGTATATTAGAGAACATACCCGCAAGAATACAGTAGTTGTGGCGCCCACAGGAGTGGCTGCCATCAATGCCGGCGGCGTTACCATGCACTCCTTTTTCCAGCTGCCTTTCGGACCATTCATCCCCGGCACAAAAAGAGGATTTGGCATGGATGAAATCAGCAGCACCGACAAACATAGCCTGTTTCGCAATATCCGTTTCACCAACGATAAAAAGGTACTGCTGCAGGAAATGGAATTGCTCATCATCGACGAGGTGAGTA
Source organism: Chitinophaga sp. Ak27 (assembly GCF_012726295.1). Taxonomy (GTDB): domain Bacteria; phylum Bacteroidota; class Bacteroidia; order Chitinophagales; family Chitinophagaceae; genus Chitinophaga. The sequence continues at coordinate 473,004 of NZ_JABAOB010000002.1, forward strand.
TGGTACGCTGCGATATGCTGGATGCCATAGATGTGATACTCCGCCATTTCCGCAATAAACCCCTGTTGCCCTTCGGCGGCGTACAGGTATTGTTTATTGGCGACCTGTATCAGCTGCCCCCGGTGGTACCCGATGCGGAGTGGCGGCTTCTCTCGGAATATTATAACAGCACCTTCTTCTTTGCTTCCAAGGTAATTGAACAGGCGCCGCCGCTTTACATAGAACTGAAAAAAATATACCGGCAAAATGAACAACTCTTTATCGATGTGCTCAACCGGGTACGTAATAACGAAGTATTACATGAAGACCTGCAGCTGCTGAATGAACGCTATCAGCCTCATTTTACGGGAGAAGATGAAGAATACATCGTACTCACCACCCATAACAGGAAGGCCGATGAAATCAATGCCCGCCGCCTGGCCGACATGCCGGGAAAAGTATATCGCTTCGAAGGCAAAATAGAAGGCGATTTCAGTGATAAAGCCCTGCCCACCGAGCTATTGCTGCAACTAAAAGTAGGCGCCCAGGTAATGTTCCTGAAAAACGACCTCGCCCAGCCCCGCCGCTACTACAATGGCAAGATAGCCACGGTAAAGGAAATCGACGATGATGAAATAGTACTGGTGCTGGCAGGCTCCCATGAAGAACTTAAACTGGGCAAAGAAACCTGGAGAAATATCCGCTATTCCTACAATGCGGAAGAAAATAGCATCGAAGAAGAAGAGATAGGCAGCTTCACCCAGTTTCCTATTCGCCTGGCCTGGGCTATTACCATCCATAAAAGCCAGGGGCTTACCTTTGAACGGGCCATTATCGACGCAGGCTACGCCTTCGCACCCGGACAGGTATATGTGGCCCTGAGCCGCTGTACCTCGCTGGAGGGACTGGTACTACATTCCCGTATTGGTCATGGTAGCATCAAAACAGACCGCCAGGTGATCGAGTTTGCTGAAAAGGAAAACGAGCCTAATGAACTGGTGGTACTGCTGGAAATGGAGCGCAAGAAATTCCAGGCTACCTCCCTGTTACAGCTATTTGACTGGTATCGCATGCAGGCAACGGTACGCACCCATGCCGTATGGATCCAGGATAAGAAGGTCCCCGACTTCGATGCCGCTCTTACCCTGAGCCGGCAGCTGTCCACTAAAGTGGATCAGCAACAGGAAGTAGCCGCCAAATTCGTTTTGCAACTACACCAGCTGCTGGATACCGCTGTACAAACAGGGGAAATGGAACAGCTGCAGCAACGGGTCAACAAAGCCATCGGGTATTTTACCCAGAGCATTTATGAAGACCTGATAGCGCCGCTACAGGCGCATATCACCGCCGTTAAAAAGGCGAAATCCAAGAAATACCTGCTGCAACTGATGGCCCTGGAAGCTGATTTCTGGAATAAACTGCGCCATGTCTGGGAAGTGTCTTATGCCGACCTGGTATTTACCACCGGATTAAAAGATTATACCCGCCTGCGCGACGCGGAGGCCGCCGCAGCTGCGGCGCCCATCACTGCTGCCAAAGAAAAGGCCGCTAAAGGTAAGGTAGAGAAAGGAAGCAGCCGCAGGGGCACGCTGGAACTCTACCTGGCTGGCAAGTCGATCGCAGATATTGCCACTGCCCGGCAGTTGGCCATCGGCACCATCGAAAGCCACCTGGCCCAATGTATCGAAGCAGGAGAAATGGAAATCGGCCGCTTCGTATCCGAGAAAACGATGCGCCTTATCCTGAAACATATCGGAGAGCTGGGCGCTACCGCCGCCGGCCCTATCAAGGAACGGGTGGGAGATGCCGCCAGCTTCGCGGAAATACGCGTGGTACAGTGGTATCTCAAGAAGAAACAAGAGGAGCAAATAATGAATGGGTAAGCAGAAAGCATAAAGTAGAAAGCAAAAAGCTATTGTAGCGGATGACTGATGAGGGTAATATTCGCCCAGGTTGTTACTCGCTACAATAGCTTTTTGCTTTCTGCTTTAGGCCTTCCGCTCTACAGCAGGATGGACCGGGTTGGCAACACCAATCCGGTTCTTTATTTTGTACCAGTGAAAAATAAGTCAGTAACCGGTAAAAAAGAGGTAGGATTACTATTACGTTGCCCGCTAAATTTGCAGGGTCAGCAATGATCATTTAAATTACTTTACCCGTGAAAGTAGGATTATTTATACCATGTTATATTGACCAGTTCTACCCGCAGGTAGGTATTGCCACCCTGCAGCTGTTACAGAAACTGGGATGTGAAGTGGACTTCCCGCAGGGGCAAACCTGCTGCGGGCAACCCATGGCTAATTCAGGATATGAGCACCTGACGCACCAGTGCAATAGCCTGTTCATCAAAAACTTTGCTGACTACGATTATATTGTAGGCCCTTCGGGCAGCTGTGTGCTCCATATCAAGGATCACCTGCATGATCCGGTGGCGGAACCGCAGGCAGAGAAAATACGCCAACGCATATACGAACTCACCGAATTCCTGACCGATGTGCTGAAGGTAACCTCGTTGCCGGCCAGGTTTCCCTGTAAAGTAGGACTGCACCAGAGCTGCCATGGACAGCGTGGCCTTGGCCTGGCGCAGATGAGCGAGCTGGTGGCCGCGCCTTTCTCCAAACCGGAGCAGTTACTGCGTATGGTAGCAGGAGTAGAGCTGGTACCGCTGGACAGAACAGATGAATGCTGCGGCTTTGGCGGTACTTTTTGCGTAGCCGAAGAAGCTGTGTCAGTAAAAATGGGAAAAGACCGTGTAGCCGACCACGTTAAACATGGCGCAGAAGTCATTACCGGAACGGATGTTAGTTGTCTCATGCACATGGAAGGTATTTTACGCCGGCAGCAGGCCGGCGTGAAAGTGATGCATATTGCTGAAATACTCAATCAATACACAGATGAACAGGCAAACAGCTGATCACGCCACACTGGCCGACAAGTTCAATGAGAACGAACCCCGGGTAAACTGGCATGACCAGACCCTGTGGTGGGTGCGCGCCAAGCGCGATCGCATGGCATGGACCATCCCGGAATGGGAGCAGTTGAGAGATACTGCTTCCCGTATCAAGCTCAATGCGCTGGGCAACCTGCATGATTACCTGCTGCAGTTTGAACAACAGGCTCAGCAGAACGGCGCCATTGTACACTGGGCGGCGGATGCGGCAGAACATAACCGTATCGTGACGGACATCCTCCAAAAGCATGGGGTGAAGCGTATGGTGAAGAGTAAATCCATGCTCACAGAGGAATGCCACCTGAATCCGCACCTGGAAGCCAACGGTATTGAAGTGATTGATACAGACCTGGGCGAAAGGATTGTGCAGTTGGCCAAAGAGCCGCCCAGCCATATCGTATTACCCTGTATTCATAAAAAGAAAGAAGAAATCGGCGAGTTGTTTCATGAACACCTGGGTACTCCCGCCGGCAATGCCGATCCGCAATTCCTCACAGCGGCCGCCCGCCTGCATCTCCGCAAAGAGTTTCTCCAGGCCGATGCCGCTATTACTGGTGTAAATTTCGCCGTAGCCGAAACAGGAGAGATGGTGGTATGCACCAATGAAGGTAATGCCGACATGGGAGCACACCTGGCTAATGTACATATCGCCTGTATGGGCATAGAAAAAATAATCCCGCAGCGTAAGCACCTGGGTGTTTTCCTGCGCCTCCTGGCACGCAGCGCCACCGGGCAACCCATTACCACCTACTCCAGTCATTTCCGGAAGCCCCGCGAAGGGCAGGAGCTGCATATTGTGCTGGTAGATAATGGCCGTTCCCGGCAATTGGGACGGGAAGACTTCCGCAATTCACTTAAATGTATCCGTTGCGGCGCCTGCATGAATACCTGCCCCGTATACCGGCGTAGTGGAGGACATAGCTATCACAATGCCGTAGCGGGTCCTATTGGCGCTATCCTGGCGCCTAACCTGGATATGAAGGATTATGCCGACCTGCCTTTTGCGTCAACGCTCTGCGGATCCTGTTCCAATGTATGCCCTGTGAAAATAGATATTCACCAACAGTTGTACAAGTGGCGGCAGGTATTGGTAAAAGAAGGCTATACCAGCCCGGCTAAGACCGCTGGCATGAAAGTGATGACGGGTGTATTATCGGCTCCCGGAGTCTATAAAACTGCTGGTAAAATGGGCCGCTGGGTAATGCGTGCATTTCCAGGGATGGTGAACAACCGGATGAATCCCTGGTATAAACAACGGGAAATGCCAGCGCCGCCGGCACAATCATTTTCTGAATGGTATAAGAAAAATAAAAAGTCAACATGAGCAGCAGGGAAAAAATATTAGCCGCCATAAAACAACATCAGCCGGAAGCGTCCGCTCTTCCTTCGCTGACCGGTTTATCCGGTGATATGCCCGGTACACTGGAGGCTTACCGTAAAGTGCTGGAAGGATTAGGCGGTGTGCTGTTCGAAATAAAAGCCGAAAGCGAAATACCCGCTATACTGGCGCAACAGTACCCTGGTTTACAGCGGGTAATCACTGCCAGCGATATACAACGGGTGTGGGCCAACGAAGATCCTCATCTCCTGGAGGATGTGGATATGGCGATTGTGCCGGGACAATGGGGAGTGGCAGAAAATGGCGCCATCTGGGTTACCGAACAGGATATACATGCGCGGGTATTGCCCTTTATTTGTCAGCACTTGGCTATTGTATTACCACGTGAACGGTTATTGCCTACTATGCACGAGGCCTACGAACAGATTGGAGCCCCTCAGTCCGGTTTCGGCGTCTTTATTGCCGGACCTTCCAAAACCGCTGATATAGAACAATCCCTTGTGCTGGGAGCACACGGGGCTAAAAGCCTGGTGGTATTTGTCATCGGATAAATTACGTAGGTGCTACCCGTTAGGTGCATGATCATATAAATTACGTATATACTGCTGCGTTAGCAGGTATAGAACGGCCTCACCGGTTAAACGGTGGGGCCGTGCTGTTAGTCAGGTGTCCTGATAGATGTATAATATAAATATTTTAGTAAATTTTTAAAGACAGCATTATTTGTTTAAATAGTTCGTTAACTTTAGATCATAAAAATAAATAAATTGTCAAAGTTGGTATGGTGTTTGTTCCTTGTGCGGGCATTGTAAAGTAGTCATTGACGCAGATTTTTTTGACCATATCGTATAGCCATATTTTTTAGTAACTGCGTTAACCAGAAAATTGAAAGACCATGTATCATCACTTAGCAAACACTTTAGAGCTGTCAAAGAGAAGCAAATTATCAAATAAGCAGCAGCTACTCCGTCACCAGGGTAGCAAATCAGGTAAAATTTCTGTAGTTATAGGTCATATGAATAGCAGATGTTGCTGATCTGATCTGTATTCGTGTATACGTCAGGGTTATTTCTGTATTGTGCGTACAGGTAGCGTTTGAACGAATAATCCTTCCGATACGGTGTTGTCATAATCGCTTGTCAAAGCCGGTTCGGATTCCTTATGCACTGTCGTTTTATCAAAAGATAGAGCTGTTGAAAATTTTTTTTCACACTTTACTTTTTGATAACAGAAGTTATCAAATTTAGTAGTTACTTTGTGATAACTTTGAAAACCGATAGTTTATAATCATTTATTTTCGTTCTGACATTAACTGAAAGCGCCCTTATGAAAACCTTGAAAAACCTGCGCGAATGTAGTTAGTCAGCCGAGCATATTTATATTTAATAACCATATCTTATTATTGAACCTATGGTGCGTAGTTCATCGTGGATTACCCCGTCATGGCTAATTCTTTTGTTAGACCTCGGGTGTTCCGTTATCGCAATTAATATCGCATTCCTCCTCCGGCTTAATTTTGATCTTGAGGCTTTAATGGCATATGCAACGGTAAAAACCGCCGCGATTGTGTTGGGTGTAAACCTGTGCTTGTCGCTCTTGTTGCGGACTTATCGCGGCATTGTAAGATATACGAGCCTGGCGGATATTGGCCGTATTGCCGGACTGAATATTACCAGTTGCCTGATATTGTTTACGATAGGTTACAGCCGCTTACCGGATGCGGAAATGAATGTCTTCCCTATATCCGTTATCCTGATTAATTTCTTTGTTAGTTCCTTCCTGTTATTGTCTTACCGGCTACTGGCAAAATGGATATTCCGGTATTATAAAAAAATTCTGCGGCGCAACCGTACCCGCGCAGCTATTTATTATACCGGGCATTCCAGTATGATGTTGCGTAAAGCCATCAGTGATGACCCGGCGGCCGATATCCGGATCACCGCATTCCTGGCAGATACCAACTCACATGCCGGCAAATCCATAGAAGGGCTTCCGGTATATGCTTCCCGGAAGGGGCAACTCTTTAAAATGGTAAAGGAAGGAAACATCTCCTTACTGCTTATTCCTAACGATCACCTGGATCCAGCTCACCTGAATGAACTGGTAGAAGAGTGCATGGCATTAAACATCCGGGTGCAAAAAATTATTCCCGTGAGCCAGTGGACAGAAGGTGCCAGCAACAGCATAGAGCTGAAAGACATTAATATTGAAGACCTGCTCGAAAGGTCTGTTATCAACATTAAGAATGAACAGCTGAATAAAGACCTCAAAGGGAAGAGCATATTGGTAACCGGCGCTGCAGGCTCTATAGGCAGCGAAATAGTACGGCAGCTGTTGAATTATAAACCATCCGTTATTGTCCTATGCGATAAAGCCGAATCACCCCTGCATGAACTGGAGCTGGAAATTGCAGAGAAATCAGGTGGCATACAGGTGATTCCATATATTGGTAATGTATGCGACCGGATCAGGATGCAGCAGCTGTTCGATATCTATGCGCCTGCCGTGGTGTACCATGCTGCTGCATACAAACATGTTCCGATGATGGAGAAAAACCCATCTATTGCGGTGATGAACAATGTGCTCGGGACGAAGATCGTAGCGGAATTGTCGGTCGATTATGGGGTGGAAAAATTTGTAATGGTATCCACCGACAAGGCGGTAAATCCCACCAACGTGATGGGCGCCTCCAAACGCATCGCGGAAATCTTCACGCAATCTTTCAGTAACTATCTCAGTGAAAAATACCAGAAGATGGGCCCTATTTACGGCGCACCTCCTACCCGTTTTATCACCACCCGCTTCGGAAACGTACTGGGCTCAAATGGTTCAGTAATTCCCCGGTTTAAACAACAGTTGGAAAAAGGCGGCCCTTTAACCGTTACGCACCCGGAAATCACCCGCTATTTCATGACCATCCCTGAAGCCTGCCAGCTGGTACTGGAAGCAGGTTCTATGGGACAAGGGGGAGAGATATTCGTTTTTGACATGGGCCAACCCATGAAGATTGCAGAGCTGGCCCGTAAAATGATACGGATGACCGGTAAAGAACCCGGAAGAGACGTCCAGATCATTTATACCGGCCTGCGCCCGGGAGAGAAGCTCTATGAAGAGCTGCTGAATAATGCAGAAAATACATTGCCTACATACCACGAAAAAATTATGATCGCCAAAGTAAGAGCATCTGATTTTACAGAAGTGAACGAGCAGGTGAACCAATTGATAGAATCTGCCAGGAAGCATTATCTCACGCCAACAGTGGCCAGGATGAAGCAGCTGGTACCAGAGTTTATCAGTAAAAACTCTGCCTACGAAGAACTTGATAAGGGAAAAATGATTATCTAATCACGCCCCCTTATTCATTACTAAACCAGCAACTAGAGTATTTATAATATGTGTGAGCGATCTATCAGAGATTTCAAAGGAATTATTGTTTTATTATCAGGAGTCATCACTTTATTGGTCAGCTCCTGTTCAGCGCCTAAAAATATAACTTATTTCAAGGACGTACCGGACACTGTCAGGCAACATGAAATTCAACAGGCGGCTTATTCAACGCCCCTGATCCAGGTGGATGATATCTTACAGGTGACCATCCAGACATTGGACCCTACCGCTACGGCAATGCTGAATCAAGCCAGCGCCCCCATACCGGTAAGTGGCAATACTACTTCTTCTGCAGCTGCACCCGCTGCTATAAGTGGTTACCTGGTAGATAAAGACGGGTATATCGTATTGCCCCTGATAGGGAAAATAATGGTACAGGGTAAAACCACCGACAGCGTAAGAGAAAATATCAAAGCGGTAGCCGCTACCTATTATAAAGACCCGGTAGTGAACGTACGCTTTGCCAATTTTAAAATAACGGTATTAGGAGAGGTAAACAGGCCATCTACCTACGTGATGCCCAATGAGAAGGTAACCTTACTGGATGCACTGGGCGCCGCAGGCGATCTGACCATCTACGGAAAAAGAGAAAATGTGCTGCTGATCAGGGATAACAACGGCAAGAAAGAATTTATCAGGATGAACCTGAACCAGAGCAATATCTTTTCCTCTCCTTACTTTTTCCTGAGACAGGGAGATGTAATATATGTAGAGCCCAATAAGGCCAAAGTATCCAGCACAGACTTGGCGCAGGTAAAGCGCATTTCTATCATGGCATCTGTTCTATCACTGTTGATCGTAGTGGTGTCGAGAGTCAAATTTTAAATTTTTAAATGGAAAACATGCCAGAGCACATCTTTAAAAATCAGGGCGCCCATTTAAATGGGCACGAGGCCAGGGAGCCAGAGAAAGACAATGGTATCAGTCCCCGTTATATACTCGATACCCTTATGCGGCATTGGTACCTGTTTGTCATCTTTGTGATCATTGGAGTAGGCGCCGCATGGCTGTATCTCCGCTATGCCACCCCAGGCTATAAGATCAGCGCCAAAGTATTGGTGAAAGATGACCAGAAAGGTGGTGACATCCCCGGCCAGGAAATACTCCAGCAACTGGAAGTGTTTTCTAATAAGAGCAGTGTCGACAATGAAGTAGAGATATTGACATCACGTACACTCATGCAGAAAGTGGTCAACAACCTGCAACTAAATACTTCCTACTTTGTAGAAGGAAGGGTAAAGGAAACCGAACAATACGGTAACCTCCCTTTTGCACTGCAATGGCTTTCCCTCAAAGATACCATTATGAAAACCTCCTATGTGGTATCGCCGATAGGAAAAGACAAGTTTGAACTGTCTGGCGAAAAAGGCACCCGTACCGCCTCCTGGAATGATACCCTTCATCTCCGTGAGGGCGTCGCCAAGTTTGTGCTTACCGGGATACCCTTTACAAGATATGCATATACTGTGAAAGTAGCATCTGTAGATGAAACGACGGCGAACTATCAGCTCCTGCTGGATGTACGTATTCCGAATAAACAGGTAAGCACCATCGACCTGACCCTCAATGCCAGGGTCCCTGAAAAAGGAGAGAAAGTGCTGAATGAACTGCTGACAACTTACCTGAAAGCCAGCGTGGAAGATAAAAACCGTATTGCCGACAGTACTATCGCCTTTATCGATAACCGCCTGGTGATCGTTACCCAGGAGCTGTCGGGCGTGGAAAAAAATATCCAACAGTTTAAACAAGCCAATGAACTGGCCGATATCGAAGCCCAGTCGAAATTACTGGTACAAGGTACCGGCGATGCCCGCAAACAACTGCTCGATCAACAGGTACAGCTGAACGTAGTAGAATCGCTGGAAGAATATATGCGCGATACGGAAAATAGTAAAAGGGTAGTGCCCTCTTCCCTGATTGTGCAAGACCCTACCTTCGTTGGACTGGTACAGCGGTACAATACCCTGCAGCTGGACAGGGAGCGGCAACTGATGTCCAGCACGCCTACCAACCCGGTAATTGTGACAATGGATCAGCAGTTGGCCGGTATCCGGGCAGACCTGCTGAGCAACCTGGCTTCCCTGAAGAAAGGAATTGAGGTAGGCATCGCCGAGCAACAAAAGAATGCTGGCGCCCTCGATCAAAAGATCCGTCAGGTGCCGGCCAAGGAAAGAATATTCCTGGATATCTCCCGCCAACAGTCTATCAAACAGGAACTGTACCTCTTTCTCCTGAAAAAGAGAGAGGAGTCAGCGATTTCCAAAACATCTAACCTCGCCATCGCCCGCATTATCGACGATGCCAAAAGCGATCCGCTGCCTTATAAGCCCAAACGCCTCCTCATGCTCCTGGTAGGAGTGGTGCTTGGCTTAGCGCTGCCTGCGGCCTATCTCTACATGAAGGAACTCCTGAGCAGGAGAGTGAAGAATAAACAGGATGTGATCAGCAATACGCCTGTTCCTGTATTGGCAGAAATTGGTCACAGCCCTAACAATATGATTATTACCAAAACGGATTCCCGTTCGCCGGTAGCAGAACAATTCCGCGCATTAAGGACCAACCTCCAGTTTGTGTTGTCTGATATCAGTAATAAATCAGTGATTGTTACCTCCAGTATGGGAGGGGAGGGGAAATCTTTCGTATCTACCAACCTGGCAGCCGTGTTGGCCATTTCGGGTAAAAAAGTAGTGCTGATGGAAATGGATTTACGCAAGCCCCGGATTGCAGAACGACTGGGATTGCCTAACCATGAGGGCTTTAGCACCTACGCCATCGGCAAAACTTCTATCGATGCGCTGATCAAACCATCGGGTATTCACGATAACTGTTGGATAATCAGTTCCGGGCCTATTCCGCCCAATCCTACCGAATTGTTCCTGCAGGCCAGAACGGAAGAGTTGTTTAAAGAACTGAACGAACGCTTCGATTATATCATCATCGACTCCGCTCCGATAGGACTGGTTACCGACGCGCAGATCCTGGGCCGCTATGCAGATGCCACACTGTACCTGGTACGTCATGGCTTTACTTTCAAGCAACAGCTGCAGATCTCCAAAGATCTTTACCTGCAGCGTAAGCTGCCAAGGCTCAACATCGTGATCAACGACGTGAAAAATAACAGTGCCTACGGATATGGTTATGGATATGGCTACGGCTACGGATATGGAGAAGAAAGCCAACGCAAGGGCATCCTCGGAAGACGGAAAAAGAAAGCGGTGCTGGATGGAAAGTAAATAAAACAGTATCACAAGACCTAAAAAAATAAAAGAGGAATAAATATTTTATGGTGAAGATTAACAACAGCGTTGAGAATATCCACCTGGCCGTTATTGGCCTTGGCTATGTTGGTTTGCCGTTAGCAATAGAATTTGGCAAAAAATACGATGTATTAGGATTTGATATCAACAAGGAAAGAGTTCAGGAATTGGCTGCAGGCAGCGATCGTACCAGGGAAGCCAATATGGAAGACCTGACTGCGGTAATGGCCCTCAAAGCCGATAAGAAATCTGATATCGGGCTCTCTTTTTCTTCCAGCATTGCTGAGCTGAAAAAATACAACACCTTTATCGTTACCGTGCCTACACCGATAGATGAGTTTAAGGCGCCAGACCTGGGGCCGCTGATCAAAGCCTCCGAAATGTTGGGAGGTATACTTAAAAAAGGAGACCTGGTTATTTATGAGTCAACCGTATACCCCGGTTGCACAGAAGAAGATTGCGTACCGGTACTGGAAAAAGTATCGGGACTGAAATACAACACCGATTTTTTTGTAGGCTATTCCCCGGAAAGGATTAATCCGGGCGACAAAATAAATACCCTCACAAAGATCCGGAAAGTAACCAGCGGCTCTACCCCGGAAATTGCCGATAAAGTAGATGCCCTGTATGGTTCTATCATTGAAGCAGGTACCCACAAGGCGCCCAGCCTGAAAGTGGCCGAAGCTTCCAAAGCGATTGAAAATGCACAGCGCGATGTAAACATTTCATTTGTGAATGAACTGGCGCTGATCTTCGATAAAATAGGTATCGATACCAATGATGTTATTGATGCTGCCGGTACCAAATGGAATTTTCTAAAGTATAAGCCAGGATTGGTAGGCGGTCATTGCATTGGCGTAGATCCTTATTACCTCGCACATAAAGCAGAATCGGTAGGCTACCATCCGCAGGTAATCCTTTCCGGCCGCCGGGTAAATGATCATATCGGCCACTTTGTAGCCAATAAAGTAGTGAAACTGATGATCGATAAAGATCATAAGATCAAAGGATCCAGGGCGCTTATTATGGGCATTACCTTCAAGGAAAATTGCCCGGATGTACGTAATACCCGCGTCGTAGACATCTACCACGAACTGCAGCAGTTTGGGCTGAATGTAGATATCTATGATCCCTGGGCTGATCCGGCAGAGGTAGAAGAAGAATACGGCGTAAAAATATTAAATGCTATAGATAAAGCAGCGGTATATGATGCCATTGTTGTGGCGGTTGCCCATAAAGAGTTTTTAACCTTTGATTACCTGAAATACAGGCGTAACAACGGGGTCATTTTTGATACCAAATCTTGTGTAGACAGAAGCCTGGTGGATGCCAGGCTGTAGAACCGGTAACCAACATATAGGTATAAGTAAATTGTAAATTGATAGTTGATGTCAATGAAAGGAGTGAGCTATGAGATGTCGCTGAACCTGGGGACTAACTTTTTAGCTTTGGTTTTAAATATTCTATTAGGACTGGTAGTTGTACCGTTCTATATAGCTAAGATTGGTGTAGATGGCTATGGTATTATAGCGTTGGCTACTTCTTTCAGTTCATACCTGTCTATTATAACGATTGCTATCGACGCATCGGTAGGCAGGAACTTTACGCTGGCAATGAGAAAGGATGATCATGCGTCTTCCAACGCTATCTATTCATCCTCTATTATCTCAGCTTTGCTGTTGATTGTTGCCATCTTACCGTTGATCGGTTGGTTCCTGTATAAAATAGACAGCCTGGTGAGCTATCACGGACATACCGTGAACGAAATGAGGTGGGTGTTTGTCGCTATCATTACCTCCTTCGTACTCACCTTTATCCGCGGGTTATTCCTGGTACCGGCTTTTGCATCGAATAAAATATACATTCAACGCATTATTGCCATCCTGGAAATAGTGGTCAGAACGGCGCTGGTATATTTATTACTCAATGCTTCAGCCCAGCTAAGCCTGATAGGGATAGCCTTTTTCCTGGCATCGCTGGTATCATTTGTGGCCGCTTTGATCTGGATTATCCGGAAGTTCCCGTTCCTGAAACTGCGGGCTTCCAGCTTTGATAAACAGATCGTGAAGTACGTAGGATCTATGAGCTTTTGGTTGGTCATTAACCAGATCGGTACATTGCTCTTTATTAATATTGATATCATCTTACTGAATCATTATTATGGACCTACAGCTACCGGGGAATTCAGTACAGTAGCGCAATGGCATACCCTGTTGCGCTCTTTCGCGGGGGTGTTTGTGGCCATCTTTACGCCGGTGGTATACAAGTATTACGCAGAGAAGGATTTTAATAACCTGCTGAAATTCTCGAGGTATTCTGTGGTGGCCATGGGAGTAGTGCTCGCAATTCCTATCGGCATTATTGTAGCCTATTCGGATGTGATACTGAAACTTTGGATTGGTGAGCGGTTTGTTCATTTTTACCCGTTGATGATCCTGCTGACAGGCCATTTGATATTTAACCTGTCGGTGCTGCCGATACTATCGATCAATGCGGTATACAACAAAGTAAAAATACCAGGACTCACCTCTTTTTTTTGTGGAGGGCTTAACCTGGTACTTGGCATATTGATCATCAAATATTTTGATTTGGGTATTTACAGTGTAGCCATAGCATCCGCTATCCTGCTTACTTTAAAGAACCTGATCTTTTCCCCTACTTATGCTGCTAAGATATTAGAACAACGTTTTTGGTTTTATTATCCCAGCATAGGCCGGGGAATGGCATTATTTCTATGGGTATTGCTCATGTCGTGGGGTTGCAGGCATTTCCTGGTACCCGGTTCCTGGGCGGCGATGTGTGTATCATGTGCACTGATTGGACTGGCAAGCATACCCTTCGCCTGGTTTGTAACATTGAATAAAGACCAGCGATTATTAATTGAAAAACTTATAAGGAGAAGGTAATGAAGAAGGCACTGATAATTAATGAGGGATTTTCTAATAACCTGGGCGACCAGGCTATCAGGGAAAGTATGACCAGCTTATTGCGGGATAGTGACTTTAGTACGGAGTTCGCCTATTTTACTAATCCGCGGTTGGCGCGATTGCCCGAATATGATTACCTGGGCGCCGCGGCTACCGGCAATGTAATAGCGCCTATGTCGCTCAGCAGTAAAGTAAGATTGAAATTGGCTTTCTACTATTGGATCGGCATCAACTATAACGCTATCCGGAAGAAATTATCAGAAGGGGCATATGATGTGATCGTTATAGGAGGTGGACAGTTGATAGAGTCATCTGGTAAAGACTATCCCAGCAGGTTTTCTATTGCTTTATACTGGTGGACATATCTGATTAAAAAGTTCAGCCAGGCTAAGATCTATATTATCGGGGTTGGCGTTGGCACAACGTTCAATGCCAAAGAAAAAAGCCTGTTTGCCAAAGCCTTATCCCAGGTAGACCTGATATGGGTGCGGGATCAGTTTTCCAAAGTACGCCTGCAGGAACAATTTGGTCATAAAGCCATCGTGACACCGGATATTGCCTTCTACAGCGGCAAAAACAGGATGGAGGAAGCAAATCCCAACCGGAAAGCACTGATCGGTATTACCAACTACAAAGAAGTTTTTTCTAAGTATAACAAACTGGCAAAGTCGAGCGAAGCCTATTACGAAGAGTGGTATGCGGAAATAAATAACTACCTGCGCCAGGGGCTAACGGTGGAACTGTTTTATACCACCATTACTGACGCGGCAGAAACCATTGCCTTCCGGGATTATATACGCAGTAAATACAATGTAGAAATTCCCGTCGCTAAACTGGCCTCTATCGAGGATTTGAAACAGCTATATAAGTCAGCATCAGACGTGTATTCCGGGAGAATGCACGCCCTGATACTGGCCATGAAACACCAGTGCAAGGTAAAGGCCTACCTGATTTCACAGAAACTGAAATCCTTTAACGAGGAGTATATTTCTTCCGGCACGCAAACAATTGAATATAGCAAGAAGATCCGGGGCACATTCAACGACCTGATGATTGATAATATTAAACTATAGGATAGCATGAGCGCCTGGAAGCTGATAAAGTCAGATTTGTACCGATATCATGGAAGAACCGGTGGAAAAGATTTACTGAAAGGATTTTTCCTGATAGAGGGATTCCGGTATATGTTTTTTTTCCGGTTATGTGCTGGCAGTAAAGGGTTGCTGCGGCTTTGGTGGCGCCTGTTTCTCCGGCATTATGCTTATAAGTATGGATTCCAGATACCACACACTACCCGCATAGGAAAAGGTTTTTATATCGGGCATTTTGGTACGGTGGTGATCAACGGAAATGCCAGCATTGGTGATAATGTAAATATTTCACCAGGGGTGATTATCGGGCAGGTGAGCAGGGGGCGGCTAAAAGGAGTACCTACAATAGGCAATAGAGTATGGATAGGTTCCAATGCAGTGATTGTGGGAAATATTACGATAGGAGATGAAGCACTGATTGCGCCTGGTGCTTATGTAACCATGGATGTGCCTGCCGGCTCGCTGGTAATGGGCAATCCGGGTGTGGTTTCACCAGGTAAAGGCGTAGAAGGTTATATTTTGAATGAATGCAGATGATGAAAAATGTATTAATCATATCTTATGAATTTCCACCCATCATTGGTGGGGCGGGCGTATATGCGCACGACCTGGCAATAGGGCTGGTGAAAAATGGGCATAAGGTGAGCCTGCTGACCTACAGCACCCCCAATAACCGGCAGTTCCTGGCCGATTTTGGGAAAAAATACCAGGTGGCTTGTTATACGATACCCGCCAGAAAAATTATTCACTTTTACCTGCTTTACCTAAAATTTAAGGAGATACTGAAACAGGCATCATTCGATACCATCATCTTTAGCGATGGCCGCTCAAAGAAGATGGGAGCCCTGTTTCAGTCTTCGCTAAAAGGTATCCTGGGACGGTCGGTTTCTATTCTTCACGGCAACGAGAAAAATAGTTTCTTCGAAAAGCCTTCCCTGGCACTGAGATTGTTTGGCATGCAGAAAAGAATGCTGAATTTTTTCCTGCAACAAAAGAAGATCATTGTGGTGAGTGAGGCAGAGCTCAGCATATGGCAGCAAACACCGCTGAAAAACCAATTGCACTTAATCAGGCACGGTATTGACACTGATATCTTCCAACCCAGAACAACGGCAGAAGTAACGGTGCTGAAAGCCCAGCTGGGTATTGATAAAGAAAGACCCGTACTGCTCAGCGCGTCCAGGATCGTAAAAGAAAAAGGACAGGAAGTGGTGCTGGAAAGCCTGGATAAAATATTGCAGTCGGTGCCAGATTTACTTTTTGTGATTGTAGGCAATGGTGATCATTTGCCGCAACTGCAGCAGATGGTGGCTGCACGTGGATTGCAAAACCATGTGGTTTTCGCAGGTGGCGTGTCCAGGGATATATTGTCTACCTACCTCGCTGTTTGCGACCTGTTTATTTTGCCCAGCCAGTATTATGAGTCATTCGGATTGGTATACCTGGAGGCCGCGGCTTGCGGTAAAGCAGCTATTGCAGGCAACCGGGGAGGCACCAATGAAGCGGTGGTAGACGATGTAACCGGGTACCTGGTAGATCCATTGTCGAGAGAAGCGATTGCCGACAAGGTGATCAACGTATTACAAAATAAGCCGCTGAGAGAACGTTTACAAACCAACGCCCTGAAAAGAGCGACCGCCGAATTTTCAAATATGCGCATGGCGGAGCGGATAATAAATTTTTGATCGGATGATAAGGAACCGAAGCGCCCATATTAATATTTTATGCCTGCTGAACTTCGTTTTTGCAGGAATAGCCGGCATCGTATCTGTTAGCCTGGCTACTTTCCTGTTTAACGTATTGTTGGTGCTGTTTGGAATGGGCTGCATTCACCTGATGGCTAAAGACGCAGTAAAACGACAATCATCCTATACGATCTTCCTGTCTTTTTTCCTGGTGTACGGTACTTATATGATGATTACCAACCAGCTCTT
Organism: Chitinophaga sp. Ak27; assembly: GCF_012726295.1. GTDB lineage: Bacteria > Bacteroidota > Bacteroidia > Chitinophagales > Chitinophagaceae > Chitinophaga. The sequence continues at coordinate 489,868 of NZ_JABAOB010000002.1, forward strand.
TGTACAGGACCCATTCAAGGATATCTTCTATGCAAAGGATTCGGTAACCTTCTATACGTACGTCGACAAAGTATCAGGTGCGGGCAGCATCGGCGAAATCGGAACTTACTATCGTAACGACTTCTTTGCGAACGACTGGAAAGGATTTGCCTATTTTTCTACTGTGGTAGCCTTCATTGCAAAAGGTATAGACATCAACTCCTTACTGCTACAGAAGTTACAGATTGTGGCCTGTTCCAGCGCCATACTGGTTATCCTCTATAACCTGCTGGCCAATTATATCACGGACGAATACAGTGTGCGGATGACCGTTATATACGGCTTCCTTTCCTATAACTTCTTTTATTCTGCCATTTACCTGCGGGATGTGCACATAGGCTTGTTCTTCGGGCTTTATTTCCTGTTGATCGTTTTCCGGAAAGGGTTTGCAGGCATCTTTTACGGCCTTTTGCTTACCGTTGTGATCTTTTTCTTCCGGCCTGAACACGGTTATTTTTCTGTGTCTTTTCTGTTCGCCTATATTTATTTGCTGGTAACAGATAAGAATAATGTAACGGCCAATAAATTTAAGATTCCCATCCTGATTATGCTGGCATTACCGGCACTCACACAGATTGCGGTGCTGCAGGAAGGGCTCAATACGATACAGAATACGAGCGACAGCTATCGTGATTTCTCCTCCTCCAGCGCGGGGCTGGGCTCCTTTGGCAGCATGTTGCTTCGCCTGCCTTTTGGGGTGAGACATATTGCGGTGGGCCTGTTTTCTCAAACGCTTCCCTTCCCGTTCTATTCGGTTTGGGAAGAAAATCTCTTTTTCATACCCTGGTCTGTTGCCGCGGTATTCTGGTTTGTGGTGTGGGTAGTGATTATTTACACCAGCCTGGTAAAGCCGAGGAACCCGTTATTCCAGTTTAAAGAATTGAATATTTTATTTGCGATTGCCATCCTCTTGATCCTGGGTGCCAGCGCAAATGCAGATACACGAAGAATTATGTCGGTATACCCCGTTGTCTTTGTCATTTTTTCGGGGGGCATTTTATCACTGGCTAAAGCAAGACGAAAGCAACTCGTTGCCCGGGGATTGTTGTTTTATTTCACCCTGATTTTTGCTTACGCCTTAATAAAATAAAGAACGATGATGCGCAAAATTCTTAACATAATATGCTCCGGCGGAACCCGATACGCGAAGATGTGTATCATCATCGCGGGTTGCCTGATGACTTCCTGTGCAGACACGTTTTCCCAAAATATTGCAGACAAGGCGGCGATTGCTGTTACGCCGGCGCCGAACTATACATTGACGAAAGACAAGAGCCAGAAAGAAATGCTGACAGATGGCCGATACGCCAGCGTACTTTCCTTTTGGAAGGATCCCGCGGCACTGGGTTGGCAGAATGTGAAGCAGGTGACCATCGACTTCTCTTTTGATAAACCGGTACAGGTATCCCGCGTTAACCTGAATACTGTAACGGGGCAGAAAGCAGAAGTGAGTATGCCACTCAGCGTGCTGGTATTTATCAGTAACGATCAGCAGCAGTGGCAGTTCCTGGGCGATATGACGGAGCAATCTGGCGCCAAAGATGAGTATTATAAAATTATCCCGCTGTCTTTGAAGGGACTTCAGGCCAGCGGCAAGTATGTGAGAGTACTGGCTATTCCGAATGGCAGCTACTTTTTTACAGACGAAATACAAATAATAGCCGGTAAAGATAATGCCGGGAAAGCCGGCGCCTATAAAACTGTAAGCGATAACGACCTGCCGGGTTTTATTAAGACCTGCCGGGATGCAGCTATCGGCAAGCGCTTTTCAAATGAGGCGAGCAGTGCAGCGGTAGCCAAAAGCGCGCCACTGTCGGTGATGTCGGCTACCACTTCCGGTCAGTCGGGTGTTACCCTGGTACCGCTGGCGTCGCCGTTTTCGCCGGACCTGCAGGCGGTAAATAGCCCTGTTCCAATAGAAACGTTTAAGGGACTGTCGTCCTACAGCGGATGGCTGATCTCCAACCCTGGCAGCCAAAGCGCCACCGTTACGTTGTCATACACCAGCAGCGCCGCAGATCTGGGCGTAAACGTGTATTGGGCCAAACCGGTGAAAAGCCGCGATTTTAAAGTGATCCCCGATGCCCTGATGGAACTGCAAAGCGGCGCCTCCGTTGAACTCGCGCCGAAGGAAAACCGCCTTATCTTAATGAAAACCCAGGCTAGAAGCGCGGGGAATGGCAAGGTAACACTGAGCATAAAAGACCCGCGCCATACAGCCAGCAGCGAGCTGCCGGTTAGTGTGGGCAATGCCTCTTTATCGGGCTATATGAACCTTCGCCCCGACGTAAACGTATGGGCCTATTTTAGCGATCCACTGCTCCAGGGCCGCGAAGCTAGCGCAAGGCAGGATTTGCTGAATCACTATGTAAATACCTTCGTGATTCCGCCAGGCATATTGCTGCCCAATGTGCCGGTTGCCAGCAACCAGAAATTACAGGCTTACCTCCAATACATAAAAGGATTTGATAAGGTATTACTTTACCTCGATTTCTCTGTGAATGCGAAGTCCGGCTTCCTATCTGATGCCTGGAAGCAATCTTTCCTTACCTGGTACGATGCGTTGATGAAAGCTATTATGAGTGCCGGTATATCCGCAGATAACGTATACCTGTACCCGTTTGATGAAGTGAAACCCGCGCAGCTCAATACTTTCCAGCAGTTTGCCGACTGGATTAAATCTGCCCGGAAAGACGCCCGCATTTTTGCCACTATTTCCAATGCCGGTACTTTAAAGTCGATAGGCAACAACCTGGATATCTGCCAGCTGTTTTGCAGCCCTAATATCCTACGGGAGAAGCAGCAAAACTATGCACCCCGTGGTAAAAACTGGCTATACGATATTAAGAAACCTACCAAGTCGCTGTCTCCCTACGGCTATTACCGGTTAATGGCCTGGAAGGCATATGCCTCGGGTATTACCGGGATCGGCTTCTGGCAATATGCCGATGTAGGGCATGAAGCTAATGCCACCTCCGTATGGGATGATTTTGATGGTAAGTCGGCCGATTTTGCGGTGATCTACGATGACGGCAATAAGGTATTATCCAGCAGGAGATGGGAAGCTTTTAAGGCAGGTGTGGAAGATTATATGCTGTTATCGGCCTACGCCCGGAAAGCGGGGCAGCAGGCGGCGATGGACTTGTGCCGCAATGTGCTGGCCAACGAAGGCCAGGCCCAGGCAGCAGAGGATGCCAGGAAGAAAATGATTAAAACACTGGGAAATTAAGATGAATAAAAGATGAGAAAACCGGCACTATTGATATTGGCTACCATGCCGCCTCCCATTGGCGGAATCACGATGCACATCAAGCGGCTGCGGCAGTTCCTGGATGGTAACGGTTACGATTATACGTTTTCAGATATCAGGAGAACCAAACCTGCCGACACCTTGAAAAGTATCTGGCAGCACCGGTTTGTTCATTTTCATGTGTCCAATCCCCTGTTGAGATGCGCACTGGTAACAGTCAGTACCTTGCTGGGCAAGAAAGTGGTATTTACTTACCATGGAAATGTGGGACAATATAATGCCATGAAAAACCTGGCCGACAACTGGTCGTTCCGCCTGGCTTATCAGCCAATTGTACTGAACCAGAGGAGCATGGAGCTGGGCAGCAGGATGAATAAACGTACCCGGTTTATCCCGGCATTTATACCGCCAGGGAAGGAGGAAGCGCTGCCGGCAGCTGTAAAGGAGGTGGTATTGCAACAACACGCCCGCCTGGTTTGCGCTACCAATGCATCCAGCGTTTCGAGGGATAAGCAGGGACGGGAAATCTACCAGGTATCGTTGCTGGTAAAAATATTCAACACATGGCCGGAAGCGTGTCTGATCATTTCCGACCCGTCGGGCAGCTATAAAAGATATTTTGCCGAAACAGGAGAACACCTGTCGGATAATATCATACTCATTGACCAGCCGCATAGTTTTTTCGAAGTGCTGAAAATGTCGGATGTGTTTTTACGGATCACCACCACGGATGGTGATTCTTTGTCGGTGAAAGAAGCACTGTACCTGAAGAAACAGGTGCTGGCAACAGATGTGGTAAACCGCCCTGCCGGCGTGCAGCTGGTACCGCTCAACGAACAAGCCATAGAACAGGCGATCCGTCAACTTAAAAAAGGAGATAATAATATACCAGGAGTTCATTTAAAGAATGCAGCCGCCGAATTATTGGAGCTGTACCAGGAAGTAATCAATTAGCTGTATGAGTTTAATCGTTTTTGTTAAAAAGAATCTGAATATAAATAGTCCTTTGATCGGGAAGGCTTTGTCGCTGATCCCCTTTGAAAGCAGACCCGGCGTGGGAAGTGTGTACCAGCGCAGGCGGTCGGATATTGAGAGCTATGAGGCCCTGGATATAGAAGGAAAGCGGGCATTTATATTTCAGCGCTTTCGTAACATATTAAACTATGCTTATGAGCAGGTACCGTTTTATAAATCCTACTACGATCAAAAAGGATTTTCTCCGAAGGAAGTACAATCTTTTGACGATATACAACGGGTACCCGTGATCAATAAAGAGATACTGAAGCGATATGCTGTGGAAGAAAGAACGGCCGACATAAAAGATAAGTACATCGCTAATACCGGTGGATCTTCCGGTAACCCGCTTTCGTTTTATGTATCCTCGAAAATGATTGCCAACGAATGGGCGCATATGCATCATATCTGGGAACGGCTGGGATATAAACCAAGCAGCCTGAAATTGACCTTTGCGGGCAGAAGTGAGTTTAAGAAAAACTGCGTGGAATATGATGCCTTGCGTCATAGCTACGGGGTAAATATTTATGAAGACCTGAAATTGTGCGCGGCAGAGCTGAAGAAAATTCTGAAAAGGCAGCGGATTGAATACCTGCATGGTTACCCCAGTGCGCTGTATGAATTCAGTTTGTACTGCCGGGATCATGACCATGAATTGATCGGGCTCCTGAAAAAGAACCTGAAAGGGGCTTTCCTGAGCTCGGAATACCCGATGCCCTTATTCAGGGATACACTGGAGAAGGTATTTGGCATACCTACTATTTCCTGGTACGGGCATACAGAAAGATGCGTATTGGCCTACGAAACGGAGAAGTTTGTATATACGCCTTTTCAGACCTACGGATATACCGAGGCGTTAGATAATAACGCCGGCAACGGTACACAAAACCTGGTAGGTACAGGGTTCTATAATATGGCTTCTCCCTTAATCAGGTATGATACCTACGATGAAATCAACGATGCAAAGTCAACCCATGGGGTATTGCAGTCATTTTCCATCGCAGGGGGAAGGGCCGGCGAGTTTGTGCTGGATGCAAAAAACAAAAGGATTCCTTTGACAGGGCTCATTTTTGGGCGTCATCACCGGTTGTTCGATATGTGCTCGCATCTCCAGATTGCTCAACGGCAGCCGGGAGAGGCGACGATTCTGTATGTACTGTCTGACAGTATCTCCGAATTACAACACCCGGAAAAATTATTTGATAGCAGTAATGTAGATATACGATTTGAGTTTAAGTTAATTGATCGTCCTATTAAAACCGTTTCAGGAAAGGTAAACCTGTTGGTGAACCATGCTGAAATAACAAACTAATAAACTATTGAAGCAATGAAACAATTGATCCAGTCTTTCAAAACAGGAGAAACCATATTGGAGGATGTGCCAGCGCCGGGTATCAGCCGGGGTTGTGTACTGATCCAAACTACCCGTAGCCTGGTGTCGCTGGGAACAGAGCGTATGCTCGTGGAGTTCGGGAAAGCCAACCTGATCCAGAAAGCGCGTCAGCAGCCTGACAAGGTAAAGCAGGTATTGGATAAAGTGAAAACGGAAGGTTTAATGCCTACCCTGGAAGCTGTATTTAATAAACTGGGACAACCACTTCCTTTAGGATATTGTAATGTGGGAAAGGTAATTGCCGTAGGAGAAGACGTACGTGACTTTAAAATAGGCGACCGCGTGGCCTCCAACGGGCAGCATGCGGAATTTGTATGCGTACCACAAAACCTGGTGGCAGCCGTTCCCGATAACGTATCGGATGAAGAAGCGGCGTTTACCGTGATTGGTTCTATCGGGCTGCAGGGTATCCGGTTGTGCAATCCTACCCTCGGTGAAACAGTGGTGGTAATCGGCCTCGGCCTGATCGGTTTAATGACCGCAGGCTTGCTGGCAGCCAATGGCTGCCGGGTCATAGGCGTAGATCTCGATGCAAAGAAAATAGCACTGGCGCGTGAAAAAGGTATTATCGGTATTAATCCCCGGGAAGGAACAGACGTGGTAAAAGCCGTGATGGACCTCACTGGTGGCATTGGCTCCGACGGTGTTATTATCACCGCCTCCGCCAAAACAGATGATATCATTTCCCAGGCTGCCCAGATGAGCCGCAAGCGTGGTAGGATTGTGCTGGTAGGCGTAATCGGACTCAACATCAGCCGGGCAGAGTTTTATGAAAAAGAGCTCACCTTCCAGGTATCCTGTTCGTATGGGCCTGGCCGTTATGACGAAAATTATGAGCAACGTGGCCAGGATTATCCATTGCCTTTTGTGAGATGGACGGAAAAAAGAAATTTCGAAGCCATACTCCAGGCCATCAGTGCCGGGAAGCTGGATGTAGCTTCTTTGATCACCGAGCGGGTGCCATTGGCAGAATACCAGAAAATATACGGAGACATAGGGCATAGCAATGCTATTGCCTCCATCCTGGTATACCCGGAACAGGCCACGGCGGAGCGGGTAGTACAGGTGATTCCGGGCGCTTCCTTCAAAGGCTCCAAAGGCGTTTTTGGCATCGTGGGTGCGGGTAATTTTACCAAGATGACCATGCTGCCAGCCCTGGAAAAGGTAGGCGCCAATATTAAATACATAGCCAGCGCCGGCGGCGTTACCGGTACTGCCCTGGCCAAAAAGCATAAGATCGCCTACAGCACCACCGATTACCAGGAACTGCTGCAGGATGCAGATACTGACGCCGTGCTAATCACCACCCGTCATAACGCGCACGCAGGTATGGTAACAAAAGCCCTGCAAGCTGGTAAACACGTGTTCGTTGAAAAGCCGCTGGCACTCAACCGGGAAGAACTGGAAAGAATTGTGGCGGCGTACAACGGATCTGTAACACTCACCGTAGGATTTAACCGCCGTTTTTCGCCGCATGTGCAAAAAGTAAAACAACTGGTAGGCAACACGCCCATGAATATCATCGCCACGATGAATGCGGGCGCTATCCCGGCCAACGTTTGGGTGCACGACATGAAAGTAGGCGGCGGCCGTATCATCGGAGAAGCCTGCCACTTTATAGACCTGATCACCTATCTGACCGGTAGCAAGGTGAAGGCCGTTTGCATGAATGCCATGGGCACCAACCCGGCAGAAAATACAGACAACGCCTCCATTTTACTGCAATATGAAAACGGTTCCACCGGCGTAATCAACTATTTCTCCAATGGATCCAAAACATACGCAAAGGAAAGGATAGAAGTGTATTCACAGGAACGGACAGCGGTCATCGATAATTACCGGGTCACCGAAGGATACGGGTTTAAAGGGTTCACCAAATTGAAAACCAGCATTGATAAAGGGCATAAGGCCCAATTCGGCCTGCTGACAGAGCGTATCAAAAATGGCGGCGCGGCACTCATTCCTTTTGATGAAATCATCAATACCACCCTGGCCAGCTTCGCCGCAATTGATAGCCTGAAGCAAGGGAGGTGGGTAGCTGTAGAGCCTATAGGCGCTGCCGCGAAAACCCGCACGGAGAAAGCGGAAGAGAGATCCATAGCAGTAGTATAGATTCGTCTGTAGTATATATGTGAAGAACCATGTAGCAATAGCCATAGCCGAAACACCATTAATCATATTTAAAAACCATATCGATATGAAGTTAACCATCATCGCGGGAGCGCGCCCTAATTTCATGAAAATAGCTCCTATCATTGCCGCCGTCCAGGAAAAACGCCGGGAGGGATACAATATCAGTTACAGACTGGTGCATACCGGCCAGCATTACGACAAAAACATGAGCCAATCATTTTTTGAACAGCTGGGAATACCCGAGCCAGATGCTAACCTGGAATCAGGCGGTGGTACACAGGCGGAACAAACAGCCAATATTATGGTCCGCTTTGAAAAGGAACTGACGGCGCATCCCTGCGATTTGTTGCTGGTGGTGGGAGATGTGACTTCTACATTGGCCTGCGCCATTGTAGCCAAGAAAATGAAGATCAAGGTAGCACACGTAGAAGCAGGCATCCGCTCCGGTGATATTACCATGCCGGAAGAAATTAACCGCCTGGTAACCGATGCCATCACCGACTATTTCTTTACCACCTCTGTAATTGCCAATACCAACCTGCAAAAGGAAGGAAAAACTGCTGAACAGATTCTCTTTGTAGGCAATACTATGATTGATACGCTCCTGAAACAACGGAGTCGTTTTACGCCGCCACCCATATGGGAAAAAGCCGGCCTGCAACCCCAGCAATACCTGGTAATGACGCTTCATCGCCCCGCGAACGTAGATGAAGAAGATAACCTGTCCTTGCTGATCAATGAAATTATGAACAATAGCCAGCAATTGCCGGTCATTTTCCCGGTACACCCGCGTACGGCCAAGAACCTGGAAAAAATAGCAGTGGCGCATCCCCGTCTACACCTGGTAGAGCCACTGGGTTACCTGGAATTCAACTACCTGGTAGAAAATGCAAAAGCGGTGATCACCGACTCCGGTGGCATTACTGAAGAAACTACCGTCATGGGAGTACCCTGCATGACACTGCGGGATTCTACCGAACGTCCCGAAACATGTATTACCGGCACCAACGAATTACTGGGCACCGATCCCAAAGCATTGGCGCCCGCTATGCAGAAATTATTTGCCGGGCAGTGGAAAAAAGGAGCTGTCCCCGCGCTATGGGATGGCAAAACATCAGAAAGAATTGTAGAACACCTGACAAAAATATTTGCTGTAAAACAGCAGGAGACAGCAGTAGTATGAGTAGCTTGAATACAGTAATAAATGGACTGAAAGTAGTGCGGAACATGGGTTGGCGGTATGTGGCATTCCGTTCTGTTCATGAGTTGAACCGCAGGACGGGACGCCTTAAAAAGCGTTTTCCACAGGCGCCTGCGTTTCAACGTTACTTGTCATTGGATGAGTGGAAGCAACAATCAGTAGTGTTTTTCTTCCAAAGCCGCGAAGAAGTAACTGCCGCGCGCAAGCCTACGCCTGCGCTGGCCGCGCGGTTTAAACAGCTCAAAGAAGGAAAACTCACCTTCTTCAATGGCGCTTCTTTATCGCTCGGCAAAGACTTTTCCTGGATGAAAAATCCGGATTCAGGATTTTTATATAATGGAGAACAGCACTGGACCGAAGTAAACGACTATTCACTGGAGGCAGGCGATATTAAATTTGTATGGGAGAAAGCACGTTTTGCCTACCTGTATGACATTATCCGCTATGACCATCACTTTGAAAAGGATAATGCCGCACTGGTGTTTAATGACATCCTTTCCTGGATCAGCGCTAACAAGGTAAACAGCGGGCCACACTACAAATGCAGCCAGGAGATCAGCCTGCGGGTGCTCAACTGGACGTTTGCCCTGTACTTTTACCGGCATTCACCGGCGCTGACAGCAGAAATTTTTGACCAGGTACAGTATGCTATTTACTGGCAGCTGCACCATGTATTTCATAATATCAATTTTTCCCGTATCGCCGTACGTAATAATCATGCCATCACGGAAACGCTGGCATTATATCTCGGCGGACTCCTGTTCCCGTCCCTGCCAGGCGCTGCTGCCTGGAAAGAGCTGGGTAAGAAATGGTTTGAAGAAGAAATTGCTTACCAGGTATACGACGATGGCACCTTTTTGCAGTTTTCCATGAACTACCACCGGGTGGTGATCCAGCTGTTTACCTGGGCATTACGGTTATCGGAGCTCAACGGCGAATCGTTTGCGCGGCAGGTGAAGGAGAAAGCAGTTAAATCATTGCGTTTCCTGCGGGTATGCATGAATGATAGCAACGGTTGGCTGCCGAACTATGGCGCTAACGACGGCGCCTTATTCTTCCGCCTCAACGACCAGCATTACCGCGATTACCGGCCGCAATTAGAGGCGCTGGCAGTGTTGTTGCAAATGGGCGCCGGATTCCCGGAAACCAACGAAGACCTTTACTGGTATGGATTGCGGCCGGCGGCTGGCAATGACACCGTATTGGAGAAAGATAAAGTACTGTATTCATTCCCGGAGGGCGGATATTTTGTTTGCAGAGAGAAGGAAACGCTGACTTTCCTCCGTTGTGGCAATCATAAAGACAGGCCCTCCCAGGCAGATAACCTGCACCTCGATATCTGGCATAAAGGTGAAAACCTGCTGATGGATGCAGGTAGCTATAAGTATAATACCGATGAAACCACCCTGCGTTATTTCATGGGTACCGCTTCCCACAACACCGTGATGCTGGGTCATTACGACCAGATGCTGAAAGGCCCCCGTTTTATCTGGTATAACTGGACGCAGTGCTCACGGGCAAGGTTATACGAAACGCCGGATGAATATATCTGGGAAGGCGCTATCAGTGCCTTTCAACAAGTGGGCGCCGACATTGTTCATATCCGCCAGGTGCGGAAGAAGAAGAATGCGGCGGAGTGGATAATAAAAGACCATATCCAACATAAACCTGGCCACCTGTCTATGCGGCAGTTGTGGCACACCTGTACACCGGAAAAATTGAATACCAGGTCGGAAGATAGCAGTGGCGCCATTTTGCAGCCTAGTTGTCAGCCAGGCATGTATTCATCTCTGTATGGGGTAAAAGAAAAGAACAGCAGCATCGTTTTTACGACCACTGCTGATACTATTATTACTGAGATCATAATATAATTATCCATGAAAATTTTATTAGTACACCAATACTTTTTGGAAGAAGATGATCCCGGAGGTTCCCGATGGAATGAGATCACCAAATCCTGGACAGAGCAAGGCGCCGAAGTAACGGTGTTAGGCGGCATGATGCACTACAACGGCTCCGCTAAAAGAGAAGAGTACAAGGGGAAATACTTTGTGAAGAAGCAACAGGGCGCCATCACCGTATGGCGCTGTCATGTGTCGGAATCTTACAACGCTAATTTTCTCGGCAGGTTGTGGGGATATTTCTCGTTCATGTTTTCTTCCCTCTGGGCAGGCCTCTTTAAGGTAAAAGGTAAGTTTGATGTAGTAGTAGTTACTTCTCCGCCATTATTCGTAGGCTTTTCAGGATACCTGTTGTCCAGGCTAAAGAGAATGCCATTGGTATTTGAAGTACGTGACCTCTGGCCGGAGTCGGCCATCGACACGGGCGTACTGAAGAATAAACTCGTGATCAAACTGGCTTATTGGGTAGAGGATTTTATTTATCGGAAGGCAGCCATGATCAATGTATTGACGCCGGCTTTCTATAATACCCTGCGCGACAAAAAGAACGTACCGGAGCAAAAACTCATCTTTATTCCCAATGCGGCAGATTTCTCCTTGTCGGATCACCTGCTGGAGTCGTTCGACCGGGACAGCTTCCGCCGTGAGCACCAGTTGAGCGACAAATTCGTGATTACCTATGTGGGAGCACATGGCGTGGCCAATCACCTGGAGCAAGTGCTGGATGCCGGCAAAGCATTGGAAGATACACCTGTGTTATTCCTGTTGATCGGGCAGGGGATGGAAAAGCCCCGGTTACAGCAGCTCGCGGCAGAAAAAGGCGTGAAGAATGTACGCTTCCTGGATGCTGTTCCCAAGGCAGATGTATTTAAATATATCCTGGCTTCTGAAATGGGCGCTTCTATACTGAAGAAAGTAGACACCTTTAAAACGGTGTACTCCAATAAAACATTCGACTACATGGCTTGCCGTAAGCCTATCCTTATGGCGATCGACGGGGTGTCGAGAGAGCTGGTGGAAACAGCAGGAGCAGGTTGTTACGTGGAGCCTGAGAATACAGCCGCTTACAACACGATTATCCGGCAGTACCTGAAAGATCCGCAGCGCCTGCAAACGGAAGGCGATAGCGGCTTCCGTTATGCGAAGCAGAATTTCGACCGCCAGGTATTGGCATCCCGATACCTGGATTTTATCAGGAAAAAAATCACTAAAGAAATAAAAGCAAACAATGCACTGGTACAGGAACCTGTTTAAACCGCTGATGGATATCACAGCAGCACTGTTGGCATTGGTGATATTGTCGCCCGTGATGTTGATACTGGTGTTGCTATTGGCCATCGCTAACAATGGCCGCCCTTTCTTTTTGCAACCTCGTCCGGGTAAAAACGGACGGATATTCCGTGTTATTAAGTTCAAAACAATGAACGACCGGAAAGACGCAAATGGCCGGCTACTGCCCGATGAAGTGAGGCTGACACCGGTGGGAAAGTTCGTCCGGAAAACATCACTGGATGAAATTCCCCAGCTGATCAATGTGTTAAAAGGAGATATGAGCCTGGTAGGTCCCCGTCCTTTACTGGTAGATTATCTCCCGTTGTACAACGATACGCAGCATCGCCGTCATGAAGTGCGGCCGGGGATTACGGGCTGGGCACAGGTGAATGGCCGTAATGCCATCAGCTGGGAACAGAAGTTTGCATATGACGTATGGTACGTAAACAATATCAGCTTTGCCCTGGATCTCAAAATAATCCGGATGACGCTACAAAAAGTGATTAAGTCAGAGGGGATCAATGCGGCAGGCGTTGCTACCATGGAGCGTTTTATGGGAAATGGATGACTGCATTAAATAATAAAGTATGTATTTATTTGGCGCCGGTGGGCATGCAAAAGTGATTATCGAAATACTGCAATCCGGGAAGGTTCCAGTGGAGGGGCTATTTGACGGCAATCCCGACCTGAAGCAGGTTTGGCAATATCCGGTAATAGCTTATTCACCTGAAATGCCGGTTGCAGCAATTATTATAGCGATTGGAAAGAACGCTGTCCGGAAAAATATCGCGGAACAATTATCCATTCCTTTCGGCACTGCGCTGCATGAAAGAGCTAATATCTCTCCCTCTGCGATGATAGCAGAAGGAACCGTGATCATGGCGGGAGCTACGGTAAATGCAGATGTATTAGTGGGTAAACATTGCATTATTAACACCAATGCTTCGGTCGACCACGACTGTGTGTTGGAAGATTTTGTGCACATATCTCCTAATGCCGCACTATGTGGTAATGTAAAAGTAGGAGAAGGCGCGCACATCGGTGCGGGTGCAGTGGTGATTCCCGGTATCACTATTGGCAAATGGGCCGTTATTGGCGCAGGAGCCGTTGTTACTAAAGATATTCCTGATCATAGCGTAGCAGTAGGAAACCCTGCACGTAAAAGATAAACCTAAAAAATTACCATGATGAATAAGAAAATATGGTTATCCTCCCCTCATATGGGAACAAAGGAGTTAGAATTTATAAAAGACGCATTTGATACTAACTGGATTGCACCATTAGGGCCTCATGTGGATGGTTTTGAAAGAGATTTGTCAACATATACCGGTGCTGCTCATGTGGCGGCATTGTCGTCGGGAACGGCAGCCCTGCACCTGGCATTGATTACAGTGGGAGTAGCGCCGGGTGATGAAGTCATCTGCCAGAGCATGACCTTCTCTGCTTCCGCCAATCCAATAGCCTACCTGGGCGCTACACCTGTTTTTGTAGACAGTGAAACGTCCACCTGGAACATGGACCCTGCATTGCTGGAACAGGCAATAATAGATCGAATCGAAAATGGCAAAAAGCCCAAGGCAATCATTCCTGTTCATTTGTACGGCATGCCGGCACAAATGAATGAGATCATGGCAATCGCCAACCGTTATGAGATTCCCGTTATTGAAGATGCAGCCGAGGCGTTGGGCTCCTGGTACCGGGAGCAAGCCTGTGGTAGCATCGGTAAACTAGGTATACTCAGTTTCAACGGTAACAAGATCATTACTACCAGTGGAGGAGGTGCATTAATAAGTAATGAGGAAGCGCTTATCAGTCACTCCCGCTTCCTGGCCACACAGGCACGTGATGCTGCTCCCCACTACCAGCATAGCCATATCGGCTATAACTACCGTATGAGCAATGTTTGCGCGGGTATTGGCCGTGGACAAATGCTGGTGCTGGAAGAAAGGGCAGCACAACGCAGGGCAAACTACCGGCATTACGTGGCACAGTTATCTGATTTGCCAGGCGTTACTTTTGTATCAGAGCCCGTAGGTTTCTTTAGCAACCGCTGGCTCTCCACTATCCTGGTAAACCCGGCGCAGAGCAATGGTATTACCCGTGAAACTATACGCCTGGCGCTGGATAGAGAGAACATTGAATCCAGACCACTTTGGAAACCCATGCATATGCAGCCCGTTTTTGAGAAAATGCCGGCCTATGTAAACGGTGTTTCCGAAAAACTGTTTGACAACGGATTATGTCTGCCAAGTGGATCCAATCTCACGCCGGCAGACCTTTGGCGCGTTACGGACGTAATCAGGGGATTGTTTGCCGCCGCAAAAGTAAATGCTTCCCGTACGTATCAGTCACAAGACTAAATGGATACCAGAGGTTACGCTTATTTTATTTTCTTGCCTGAAAAGAAAATAAGTGTAGCCTTCTCCTGTTATCCCACCCTATAAACCCGATCAACGATGACACCACTGCTGTTGAAATATTCCGATGCTTTGTCCGGTGTATCTAAACACCTTGCAGCAGTATTGTTTTTTATCATAAGTGCCTTGCATCCCGTTACCGCACAGGATATTTTGCTGAAAAACCCTTCCCTGGAAGGAACACCGGGAAAAGATAAAGTACCCGATTTATGGAAACCAAGAAACACCCCGGATGTACAACCCGGCACATTCGATATTAATCTGCCACCTTCCAACGGCGCCACCTATGTAGGTATGCATAGTGGTCCTGCCTACCTGGAAGCCATTAGCCAGGAGGTATCACTGATCGGTGGCAAAACCTATACAATAGCACTGGACCTGGCTTATGCTACTAAATATTCTTCGCTCACCTGTTATGGTAATCTTACGGTATATGGCGGCAATACGCCCACTGATACAGCAGAAAGGCTATGGAGCTCCGGCGCATTTACACATACGAGCTGGAAGCGCTACTCCTTTACTTTCCATCCTTCCCGCAGTTATAAGTTTATCACCTTCATGGCCGATGCCACGATTCCCTGCGATAAAAGTATTTATGGTTCCGCTGTGTTGATGGACAACCTGTCGGCTGCATTGCTGGAAACACCCCAGCTCACGCTGTCGCTGAAAAATACCTGTAAGGGAGAACATACCGGGGAGGCTACCGTTACTGTTACGGGCGTATCTGCCACCTGTGCTATCCGCTGGAGCCGTGCAGGAGAAACCACGTCGCGCATCACAGGTTTGGAGCCCGGCGATTACGATGTTACAGTAACACATCCCAATGGCGTAAGCGTTACGCAACACTTCACCATTATAGGCTGGGAAGTAAAAAGCAAGATCACGGTGACGCCATCCCGCTGTTACGGGCAGCACAACAGCACCATTGCACTGGAAACCACAGGCGGTACTCCACCTTACCGGTATTATTTCAATGGTAGCACCACCGGTACTTATACGGCTTCTTTCGAAAAATTATCTCCCGGAAATTACAGTATCCGGATAAAAGATGAAGAAAACTGCGCAGAGCAGATTGACAATATTTCCGTAGTGGAACCTGCCCCCCTGGCGATTGCTGGCATACGCAAAAAAGATATCAGCTGCGCTACCACTTTCGATGGGAAGATTGCGTTGAATGTTACCGGCGGTACACAGCCTTATACATATAGTCTCGATAACGGGCTTTGGCAGCCGGATAGCAGCTGGGGAGGACTAGATGCCGGCAACTTCCATTTCAGGATCAAAGACGCACATGACTGTGAAACAGATGGGCAGGCAGACATTATCCGCAATAACCGCGAGTGTGCCGTGTTTGTACCCACTGCGTTTACGCCCAATGGCGACGGGTTAAATGACCTGTTCCGCGCAAAGGTACACGATGACGTACACGATTACCATTTGGAAGTATACACCCGCTGGGGACAAACGGTATTTAGCACTAATGATCCGGAAGGTGTGTGGGATGGCACGTTTAAAGGAAATCCATTACCGGGAGGAAGTTATGTATGGATGTTGTTGTATACCGATAGTAAGCAACAGGCACGTAAACAAACCGGCACGGTAACGCTTATAAAGTAGCGTTACCGAAAGGATACGTATCCAGCAGTTTCCGCAGCTTGTTGTTTTTAGCGATGCCGGTAATAGCTTGAAGATGTTTTTCGTGGTGCAGATCAGTACCAATAAGATCAGGTAAACCGGCTGCCATCAGCTTTTCCGCCGCTTGTTGCACATGCTTGCCATAATACCCGGTCAGCGACAGCAGGTTAAGCTGAAGCAGGCAGCCTTGTTTTTTCAGTTGTTCATATTTGACGATGTCTGCATGATAATAGGCATATCTTTCCGGATGCGCGAGTACAGGCTGATACCCGGCGGCCTGTATATCAAATAACCACTGCGCCAGCTGCAAAGGAGGCGAGATGAAAGAAATTTCCACCAGTACCTTATTGCCCGACAGTGTCAGCAGGGGCTGTTGGAGCAGTGTTTCAAACTGTTCGTCCATATAATACTCAGCTGCATAATGAAATGGAATCGTATTGTTTTTCCGGGCAAGCGCTTCCACCACTTCCTGGTAGGGTGCTGCAATAGTAGCGGCGGAGTTGGGATAACGGTCCATCATAATATGTGGAGTGGTCACAATTTTCTGGATCCCCATATGTTGTAGCTGCTCTATAAACGCCATTGCTGTAGCTACATCCGGCACTCCGTCGTCAATACCAGGAATGAGATGCGAATGTATATCTGTGCCCATGAAGGCCAGCAGCTGTGCCGGCACTGCCTGATCGGTATTTCGTTTACGGAAAAAAAGCATACTTGTCTTTAAGGCGATGAAGTAATTTTTCGCTCTCCTATATCACAATCAGTGCCACAATTTCTTCCAGGTACCGCTGATCTGTTTCATCAAAATGAGATAAGGATTCGCTATCTACGTCCAACACAGCTTTTACCTCGTTGTTGCGGATCAGTGGGACCACGATCTCTGATTTGGATAGGCTGCTGCAGGCGATATGTCCCGGGAAGGCTTCCACATCAGGTACAATTAGTGTAGTAGCCTGTGCCCAGCTGGTACCACATACGCCTTTGTTCTTACGGATACGTGTACACGCTATTGGTCCCTGAAAGGGGCCTAATACTAATTCTTCTCCCTTAACGAGATAAAATCCTACCCAAAACCAGCCGAATTGCTCTTTCAAAGCTGCTGCTACATTGGCCAGGTTGGCCACCAGGTCTGGCTCTCCGTCCAATAGCCCCTTGATTTGCGGGATCAGGGAGCGATATTGTTCTTCTTTGTTTCCCTGTACAACATGTAAGTCTTCTGCCATAATCATTGCTGTTAATAGCGCAAAAATCCGGAAATTTTATATTATATTAGCTGAATAACCGTTAAAGTATTTATTGTTAACCATTCAACCGGTAAAATTTGTATGAAGCATTGTTTTTTGCCAGTTCATCCTATTTTCCGTCTGCCGGAAGCTTAATTAAAATATCTTTGTCAATGCTATGAAATCACCGGACGTAATTTTAGTGAACGAAAAAGATGAGGCTATTGGTACTATGGAAAAGATGGAAGCACACCAGAAAGGGGTGTTGCACCGTGCATTTTCTGTATTTATTATAAATGATGCCGGAGAGCTGCTATTGCAGCGCAGGGCGCTGGAAAAGTACCATTCTGCAGGGTTATGGACCAACGCCTGTTGCAGTCACCAGTTTCCCGGTGAAACTACCGCCGCAGCAGCGCACCGCCGTTTGCAGGAAGAAATGGGATTCGACTGCGAATTGCATGAAATCTTTGCCTTTACGTATAAATCGGAATTTGATAATGGGTTAACCGAACATGAATTCGACCACGTATTGCTGGGCGTTTATAATGGTAACATATCTCCCAACGCGGCAGAAGTATGTGATTACCGTTACCTGCCCACAGGTCAGATCCTCGAATTAATAAAGAACGAGCCCGACACCTTTACTATCTGGTTCCATAAGGCACTGCCTATTGTATTGGAACATATGAAGATCCCGAGCGTTGGATAAAATTTTATTTAGCTATGCCAATTTGCTGTTAACCGGATTGCTTTAAGGAAATAAATTACCGCACCTACCTGATTTAGCCGCTTCATGTGGCCTGCTTTGGCGTGCCTGTCACAACTATATTATGCCATATACCCATATGGCTATCCCTATCTCATTTTCAACCCTCTATTAATTCACTATTTAAACGCAATTCTCATGACAACCATTCAAATGCCAACAATCAGTTATCCCTTTACTTCGGGCGTAAACCACCATGTAAATGAAGCCCAGCAACACATTACCAACTGGGTGCAAACCCACGGGCTTATTACTTCCGCCACGGCCCTGAAACGCTTTGAGAAAGCCCGTTTCGCATGGCTGGCAGGAAGAGCCTTCCCCGATGCGGCGCTGCATGAATTATGCATTATCGCCGATTTTAACACCTGGCTCTTTATTTTAGATGATCAATGCGATGAGGCTGCCGTTGGCCGCAAAGCCGACTACCTCAAAAGCGTGATGGCCGGCCTGATGGATATCTTGCAAACCAACCAGACCGTTACACTGGCCAGCGGCGGCCCGCTGGCTGCCGGTCTTAGCAGCATATGGGACCGTATGCGCGCTATCAGCTCACCCGCCTGGCGTTTGCGGTTTATCCGCAGTATGCAGGATTACTTTATGTCCTGTATCTGGGAGGCGGAAAACCGGGAAGCCGGTCGGGTCCCCTCTGTAGAAGACTATATCCATATGCGCCCGTACACAGGCGCCCTCCTGGCGGACATAGAAGCAATAGAAATCATCGAAAAAATCTATCTCCCACGCCCGGTAGTGGAACAAGCCCTGTTGCAACGTATGATCCAGGCCTGTAATAACGTCGTATGCTGGTCGAACGACCTTTTCTCCTGTACTAAGGAATCCCGCCAGGGCGACGTGCACAATCTCGTGCTGGTACTGCAACACCAGCGGCAGATTTCCCTGCAGGAAGCCGTTAACCAGGCCGCCCGCATGCACAATGAAGAAGTAGCCATATTCGTGGCCCTGGAAAAACTGTTGCCCCTGAAAGGCGATGAAACAGATTATGAATTGCTCCGGTATGTAGCAGTACTACGCTCGTGGATGGTAGGCAACTTCGACTGGAGTGTGAAAGATACCGGTAGGTATGGACTGGAACAACAAGCCATAGTCGCCGCATAAGTCAACGGCCCCCGGCATTTTCCACCAAACTTCCCGGGGGCCATTTTTAACTACGCTTTATCCGCTTTTCGATCAACCGCCCCACCCACCAGAACGAAAGCGCCAGGATACCAAAGAAAAGACCCTTATTGGTATGGTCCCAGAGATATTCGAAATAACGGGTATACAGGTCCAACAGGAGAAAGATCACGCCCAGGTCGCGCAACAAATCATCTTTTACTCTGATGCCTAGTAATATCATGCCCACACATTGAAGACTGTACACAATCACCCATTGCAACAGGTGGATCTGCCGTAACTGTTGCCATTCTTCCCAGGTGCCGCAATTACCAAAGATAGAAATCAACCAACCGGAAATAATGAACAACAACCATCCGCCGGTCCAGCTGATATTCTTGATAGGCGCATATACCTGGAGTTGGCGCAATCCCCAGGCCATCCCTATCAGCAAAACCCCTAGTAAAGCCATGCGGCAGGGAAGGTTCATACCCAGGAAAAAAGCCGCGTCGCCGGTCAGATAGTAAGTGAGCTTTACATAAGCCGGCACCAGGCATAATAATGTGGCTATCCACATCAGCCGTGAACGCAGGGCAATGCCCAGCACGCCATAACAAACGGTAGCCAGCAACCAGAAAACCCCATAATTGCCTTCCAGGTATTGCAGGCTCTTTCCCAGGTATACCACGCTTACGCCTATACTGAGTACAGGCAGGAGCCAGAAAAGCTCCCGGTTAAAGGAAAACAACGGCTGGTGCCGGTTACGCCGCCACCCCTCGTAACAAAGGAAAATACTGACGGCAGCAAACAGCACGGCAATGACCCCATCGGTCATGGAAAATTTCTTCCGGATAATCTCTATCCATTTCTCATCCAACACGAGCGAACCGAAGGCCATCAATGCACAGGATACGGCGGCAATAAAAATATACAGGGTAAGCGTTTGCCAGTCGGTACTCACCACCTTATAACTTTGCCGCAACCGGCTGGCCTGCTCGGTGGTGAGCAGCTGTTCCTGCTCCCATTGATGGATGGCCCGCTGCAGTACCTGGGCTTCCCGCTTATCTAGTGTTAACATAGGCGATATTTTCAGCTGTGTGGTCCTATTTTATGTACCAATCGAAGCGTATTACGTTTTTTTATCTTTAAACGGAAATGGTTAAACAAAGCCAGCGCCGGAATAGCCATATAACTGATACGTTGGTACGCAGTATTGTCGGGGTACAGGAAATAGGTCATGGCAATCACCGTGAAACCCGTTGCCATGGTAAGAAAACCGTATTTTAAGCGCTGGTATAGCAGTGTTTTCTCTGTATGATGTCCCTCTGTCGCTAAATCCGGGTTTTTCTGGAAAATAAAGTAACTGATCCAGAACAACGCCGCCAGGCATCCTGTGAGGTTACACAGGTAAATAAAGAAAGGCAGCATAAAATGACTGCTGGTATGCAGGAGCGCGGAGGTAGAAAACGGAAATAACACAATAAAAAACAAAAAGAAAAGATGCCGGTGTATCAATCCTTCGTTGTAATTTTGGAGCAACCGGCATAGTTGCAGGTGCCGTACCCAAAAATTACCAATAAATATAAAACTTACTGCAAAAGCTAGTAATTCAAAGGCTGTAGGCCGCATTAACTCCCAATAGTCACGATCGACAGGCATTTTAACCGGAAGAGCGGGCAGTTTGATTTCGATGACCAGTAACGCAATAGCAACGGCAAACACCATATCACAGAAAAAAATAAGTCGCTCCAGCTCAAACACACGATGTAAAGGTTTGGGTTCTTTGATAACAGACATAGACATAGTTAACAATATACTTTTCCGAAAGATACGAAAATAGCTTTTAGCAGCCTGTAATCGTGCTTTCCACCTGCCCGGATAATCCCTTTTATCCCCGCACAACCTTTTTACATGTTTATTGTTAAGTATCTATCAATCATCATATACTTTCAAAGTAATAAGTATGCGTTGTCGTTATATTCTATTCACCCTACTTTTATGGACCCAAACAACTATCGCTTACGGGCAGGTGGATACCTCACGGTCTGGTAATTATGACTTTAACCTGGCCAATTGCATACAATACGGCCTCGCACATCAGAACGATGTAGTTAATGCCAGGCTGGATGTAAACTTTTCCCAGGAACAGATTAAAGAATACACAGGGAAATTTTTGCCCCACGTAAATGTGAACGCTAGTATTACTGACAACCTCAAACTCCAGACCTCCTTAATTCCCGACATTGCCAACGGGAACTACGATAAGAAAATACCGGTGCAATTCGGCACCAAATGGGCGTCTGCCGCCACAGGACAGGTGGACCAGGTGATATTCAACAGCGATTACTTCCTGGGCCTTAAAGCTTCCCGGGTGTATGGAGATCTCTCTAAAAAGACGCTCAAACGTACGGAAATAGATACCCGGGTAGCCATTACCAAAGCCTACTATGCCGCCCTCGCCGCAGAAGAAAATATCCGGCTGGCAAAGTCTAACATGACCCAACTCTCCAAAACACTGGCAGATACCAAAGCCCGGTACGACGTGGGCGTAGCCGAAAGGGTAGATGTAGACCGTATCCAGGTGTCTTATAATAATATTGTGACGGATATTGAAACCCAGATCAGGGATCTCGTATATGCGATGCAGTTATTGAAATTCCAGATGGGCATGCCGCAGGAGAACAAATTGACCCTCACCGAAACGGTACAGGACCTCAATGCAGATGTTTTTATCGCAGATACAGTCGATTACCAGGTGCAAGACCGCATTGAATACAGCATGCAAACTACCCAGGTAACGCTGGATGAGCTGAGCCTGAAAAGTAAAAAACTGGGCATCCTCCCCCAACTGAATGCCTATGTGAATTATGGATATAACTATTTCTCTACTAAGTTCAGCGACCTGTATAAAACCGGCTACGGCGCCTCTGCACTGGGGCTCACCCTGAAATGGCCCATTTTTGCAGGAACAGAACGGTATCACCAGATCCAGGAAAACAGGATTACGCTGGAGAAGTCGAGAAATACACTACAATACATCGGTGAACAAATACAGCTGGATGTGGCCAATGCCAATACCCAGTACCAGAATAACAAATCAAGGTATGTAACACAGAAAACCAATATGGACTTAACCCAGGGCATATACGACCGTATTGTGCTCAAGTTTGAACAGGGAGTGGCTACCAGCCTGGATGTTACCTCAGCAGAAAATGACCTGAAACAGGCGCAGGTGAATTATGTGCAGGCGCTGCTGAATACACTGACCAGTAAAACAGACCTGGACAAAGCCATGGGCAAGATCAAATAAGCTATTATTCGTAATTCGCAATTAATTTCTCATATGTATCCAGTCAATTACAAGCGGACATTTTATGTGGCAGGAATGATGCTCTGTGTGGCCTGTGGTAACAGCAAAAAGCAACAACAACAGCAGGCCGCTATGATGGGGAAGATGAAACCTACGGTAGTAGCCGTGGAAGTAACGCCTGCTTCCTACACCGTCGCCGAAAAATTTCCCGCCACCCTGGTGGCCCACGACGTGGTATCCCTTCGCCCCGATGTTACCGGCTACCTGGAAGCGATCCGTGTGCCAGACGGCAGTAGTGTAACCAAGGGCCAGCCCCTGTATGATATTGACAGAAGCCGCTATGCCGCGGCCTATGGCCAGGTAGCGGCCTCCCAGGAACAGGCCGAAGCCGACCTGGCGCAGAAAACGAGGGATTATGAAAGATATAAATCGCTGCTCGAACATGATGCTATCTCCAAACAAACGGTAGACCAGGCCAACACAGCCATGCTCACCGCCAAAGCCAACCTTACCGCCGCCAAAGCTGCCGTGGCAAAAGCCGGTACAGACGTAAGCCATGCGGTGGTAAAAGCACCCGTGACCGGGAAAATAGGCATCGCCCAAATTAAAGTCGGCGATATCGTCAACGCCGGTCAAACACTCATCAATACCATCGTCAACGAACACCCGATGTTTGCCGATATGGATATTCCACAGTCCCGCCTGCCGGAATTCCAGCGGATGCAGAAAGGACAGGGCGACCATAAATTCTTTATCCAGTTTGGCGACGGTACCCGCTATGGGGAAGAAGGAAAAATACTGACCATCAATAATATTGTAGATCCTCAAACCGGTACTGTCCGGGTGCGGCTCGTATTCCAGAATAGCGATGGCATGCTGAAATCAGGAATGAGCATCGTAGCCGTGATGCAGTATGGCACACCGGGTACCCAGCTGGCTATTCCTGCCAAAGCGATTATCCAGAATCTTTCTGAAACCAGCGTGTATACGCTCAGCAAAGATAATGTGGTTGCCGCGAGGGATATTATACCTGGCCCCGTTACCGATACCATGCTGCTGGTTACCAGCGGGTTAAATGCCGGCGATAGGATAGTAGTGGAAGGGTTACAACGGGTAAAACCCGGAGATACCGTGAATATTGCCGGACCCGGCGCCGCACCTGGCACAGCTCCCGGGGCAGGTAAACATTAATCCTAAATCACTCTCAGGGTATGATCTCAAAAACATTTATAGAGCGCAAGAATACTACGATCGTCATTGCCATCATCATTGTGATTGTAGGACTCATCTGCATGTTTAACCTGCCCATCGCCCAGCTGCCGGATATTGCACCACCGGTAACGGATGTACGGGCCAACTATGTAGGAGCCAACTCCACCACGGTAGAGGAAACAGTGACCACCCCCATAGAAAACCAGGTAAACGGTACTCCCGGCGCCATGTATATCCAGTCGGTAAGCGCTAACGATGGATCTATGAGTATCACGGTCACCTTTAAACTGGGCACCAACCCCGATATCTCCACCCTCGACGTACAAAACAGGGTGAGCCTGGCTTTGCCCAGTACGCCCGATGAAGTAAGGCGTGTGGGCGTTACCGTTAAAAAGCGCTCCAATGATATGTTGATGGTAATCGCGCTCAACTCTCCCAAAGGAAAGCACAGCCGCGAATTCCTCGATAACTACCTGAATATTTACCTGAAACCGGAACTGGCCCGTATCAGTGGAGTGGGCGACGTAAATGCCTTCTCCCAGGACTATAGTATGCGTATCTGGCTCAACCCGGATAAGATGGCCGCCCTGGGTCTCACCGCCGGCGATATTTCCCGCGCTATCACCGAACAAAACCAACAGGTACCGGCCGGTAGTGTGGGCGCCCCACCCATGGGCAGGTCACAGGCATTTGAATACACCGTGAGCGTGAAAGGACGCCTGGCCACTTCGGAAGAATTCGGTAATGTAGTGGTAGCTACCAGCCCCAATGGCGGCCTGGTACGCCTCCGCGACGTGGCGCGTATCGACCTGGGCTCCTTTACCTACGCCATTGAAGCCAAAGCCGACGGTAAAACCGGTAGCGGGATGGCCATCTACCTGTCGCCCGGTGCCAACGCCCTCGACGTAAACGACCGGGTGATCGCCAAAATGAAGGATATGGCCAAAAGCTTCCCCGACGACGTAAACTGGCTCATCCCCTTTGAAACAACCTCCTTCGTAAAAATATCGATCGATGAAGTAATACAAACATTTATAGAAGCCCTCGTGCTCGTGGTCATTGTGGTGTTTGTGTTCCTGCAGAACTGGCGGGCCACCCTGATTCCCATCCTGGTAATCCCCATCTCTTTGATTGGTACCTTTATCTTTTTCCAGCTGCTGGGCTTCTCTATCAATACACTCACCCTCTTCGGGTTTGTGCTGGCCATCGGTATTGTGGTGGATGATGCCATTGTAGTGGTGGAGGCGGTGCAGCACCATATCGATGCCGACCTCATGTCGCCCCGCGAGGCCACCTTCAAAGCCATGGCAGAAGTGAGCGCCCCGGTAATCGCCATCGCGCTGATCCTGGCGGCAGTGTTCGTACCAGTGGCCTTTATCCCGGGCGTAAGCGGAAGGCTGTACCAACAGTTTGCGTTAACCATCGCCTTCTCAGTATTATTGTCGGCCTTCCTGGCGCTGACGCTCACGCCGGCACTGACAGCCATTTTGCTCAGGCCCGCACACCTCACCAAACAATCGCACGGACTCAATAAACTCTTCTTTAAATTCAACGAATGGTTTGGCCGGTTTACCAATCGTTATGGGAATGGCGTAAAACATTCCATCCGCTTTACGCCCGCGGTGCTGATCATCCTGGGAGTATTGTTTGCTATCGCCGCTTTCCTGTTTAAGAAAACGCCGACCACCTTCGTACCCCAGGAAGATATGGGCGCCCTGTTCATCGCATTGGAATTGCCGGAAGCCTCCTCTACAGAACGCACCAAAGAGGTGGTAGCAGAAATCAGCAATATCCTCACAAAAGACAGTGCCGTAAGTCATTTTTTTGGGATCACCGGTATCAACTTTGTGGCCAACGCTACCAAACCTAACTCCGGTACCTTTTTCGTGAGCCTCAAACCCTGGGACGAACGATATGCCCACGGCGACAATATCAATACCGTATTAGGACGTATACAGGGCGCTGCCGGCCGCATTATTGGGGCCAACGTCATCTGTATCCCGGCGCCCACCCTGCGTGGATTGGGTACTTCCGGCGGTTTCTCCTTCATCCTCGAACAACGTAGCAACCCGGATATCAATCAATTCCTCCAGGTGATGGGCCAGTTCCTGATGGCCGCCAATCAACGGCCGGAAATTGCGCGGGCGTATGCTTTCTTCAGTGCTAACACACCACAGTTCAACGTGGAAGTAGACCGTGATAAATGCAAGCAGCTCGGCGTAGCCGTGAGTGATGTTTTCAATGCGTTGCAAACATTCCTCGGGGGACTTTACGTCAACGATTTCACTAAATTCAGTCGCAGCTTCCGCGTAGTGCTGCAAGCCGATTCGTTGTACCGCACCAGTATCAATAACCTGAATACTTATTATGTAAGGAATAATAACGGGCAAATGGTGCCGCTCAGCGCATTGATCACCACTAAAAAATCTGCCGGTGCCCCGGTAATCAACCACTTTAACCTGTACCGGTCTGTGGAAATCGATGGGGATAGTAAAACCGGCTACAGTAGTGGCGACGCCATCAACGCACTAAAGGAAGTAGCCGCTTCTGTATTACCTGAAAACTTCAGCTACGAATGGGCCAACGTATCCCTGCAGGAAATTGAAGCAGGTAATAGTAGCCTGCTGATCTTTGGCCTATCTATTCTCTTTGTATTCCTGTTGCTCACAGCCCTGTATGAAAGCTGGTCGGTGCCATTTTCTGTACTGCTGGCAGTGCCGGTAGCCCTGTTCGGATCTATCGTGGCATTGTCGCTTACCAAACAGGCTAATAGCGTATATTCGCAGATAGGCCTGATTACCCTGATAGGTTTGGCTGCTAAAAATGCCATCCTGATCGTGGAGTTCTGTAAGGAACGTGTGGATAGGGGAATGCCCTTGCTGGAAGCCACACTGGAAGCGGTGAAACTGCGGTTACGCCCCATCCTGATGACTTCCTTCGCATTCATCCTCGGCGTATTGCCCTTGTGCCTGGCTAAAGGCGCTGGTGCCGCGTCCCGTGTTAATATAGGCTTCACCGTAGTAGGAGGGATGCTGGCAGCAACATTGCTGGGGATCTTCACCGTACCGGTATTATATGTACTGATCACCAAGCTGGCCTACGGTAAGAAAAAACTGGCCGAGCTGGAAGCACATGGTAATGAAGAGAAAAAACCTAAAGGTTTAGGCGAATAACCGTAACAGGATGAAAAATACAGAACGTTTCAGTACCCGCGTAGAAAACTATGTCAAATACCGGCCGCATTACCCGGCGGCTATCATTCCTTACCTGGCTAAGGAAGCAGGATTGACCCGCGACACCGTAGTGGCAGATATTGGCGCCGGTACCGGCATTTCCGCACAGCCTTTCCTGGATAATGGTAACAAGGTATATGCCGTGGAGCCCAATACAGAAATGCGGGAAATGGCGGAAAAACTCCTGCACCGGTATCCGGGTTTCCAGTCAGTAGCCGGCAGCGCAGAGTATACCACGCTGCCCGACAACTCAATAGAGCTTATCCTGGCAGGTACGGCCTTTCACTGGTTTGATCAATCCGCCACAGCGGCCGAATTCCAGCGCATCGGCAAAGATAATGCGGTCATTGTGCTAATGTGGAATGTACGGCAATCTGAACTTCCCTTTGAGAAAAGCTACGAAAAGCTGCTACACCAATATGGAACTGATTATAAGGAATTGCAGCACAGGAACGTAGGTGCGTCGCAGTTAGCCTCCTTTTTTGCGCCCGCTGCTATTCATGAAACGTCATTCCAGAATGCGCAGATCTTCGATTTTGCCGCGCTGAAAGGACGTATGCTTTCCTCTTCCTACGTTCCGGAAAAAGATCACCCTTCCTATCCCGCTATGATGAAGGACCTGGAAGATATTTTCTGGAAATACCAGGAACAGGGTATGGTGAAGTTTCACTATGAAACGAAGTTGTATTGGGGAAGAATTTTGAAGAAATAAACAGGAAATATATAAAAAGCAAGCAGGGGAATAACACGTTATTCCCCTGCTTGCTTTTTATATTATATCGATAATTACTTGAGACTGTTATACAATATCTCTACCGGGTGCAGCGCTTTAACGCCGGTACCATCTTTTACCTGGTGGCGGCAGCTGGTGCCTGGCGCCGCAATCAGCGTACCTGCGGCGGCATTGCGTACCGCGGGGAACAATACCATCTCGCCAATCTGCATGCTCAGGTCATAATGTTCGGTTTCATATCCGAAAGATCCTGCCATACCGCAGCAACCGGAAGGGATCACTTCTACGGTGTAGTTTTTCGGCAGCGACAACATCTTCTTGCTATGCAGGGCAGATGACAACGCTTTCTGCTGGCAATGTCCGTGTAATTTGATATGTTGAGGGGCATCGGTAAACTGATCCGCACTGATATGCCCTTTCTCTGCTTCGGCCGCCAGGAATTCATCTACCAGGAATACGTGTTTGGCTAATGTTTTTGCGGTGGCGCGCAGCTCTTCTCTTACCAGGTCGGGGTACTCATCCCGGAAGCTCAGGATGGCAGAGGGTTCTATTCCCAATAGCGGGACGTTTTCATTGATAACGTCGCTGAATATACGAACATTCTTTTCGGCATACTCGCGGGCCTGGCGTAACAATCCCTTCGACATATAGGCGCGGGCACTTTCCGGGTGCTCAATCATTTGTACGTCGTAACCCAGCCGGTGCAGGAGCGCTACGGCTTTGATACCAATAGTGGTATCGTTATAGTTGGTGAATTCGTCGCAAAAAAGATACACTTTCCGTTGACCGGCCGCAGCTCCCTGTTTTTCGAGCGGCCATTTTTCTTTGAACCATTTCCGCAGCGTCGTCGTGTGTAAGCCGGGCAGGGAACGTTTGGCCGCAAAGCCGGAAAACTTCCGGATGATGCCACCGGTAAAGGAATTGTTGATCACCGCATTGTACATGCCGGGAGCAATAGCTGCCAGCGCCGATAACTTCGAATAGTTACCGATCATCCGCGCACGCAATGGCACCCCATTGGCATCGTAGTAGTGCTGCAGGAATTCCATTTTCAGTTTGGCCATATCCACGTTGGATGGGCATTCGGACTTACAACCCTTGCAAGCCAGGCAGAGGTCCAGCACTTCGTAAATTTCTTTATGGTCGAAACGGTTTTCTTTGGTGCTATGGGTGAGGAATTCACGCAGGATATTAGCCCTGGCGCGGGTAGTATCTTTTTCATTCCGGGTGGCCATATAGCTGGGGCACATGGTACCACCGCTCAACTGCGTTTTGCGGCAGTCGCCGGAGCCATTACACTGCTCCGCATGTTGCAGCATGGTTTGATCCGGAAAGTGGAAGATCGTTTTGATATCCGGTGCTTTTTGTCCTGGTTCGTACCGGAGCATACTGTTCATAGATGGCGTGTCTACGATCTTATGGGGATTGAAGATATTCTCTGGGTCCCAGGTATACTTGATCTGGCGAAGCAGTTCATAGTTCTTGCTGCCCACCATCTGTTTGATAAACTCGCCCCTGAGGCGGCCGTCGCCATGTTCTCCACTGAGGGAGCCATGGTATTTCTTCACCAGGGTGGCAATTTCCTCGGCTATCTTGCGGAACAGGTGGTTGCCTTCTTCCGTTTTCAGGTTGATGATAGGACGAAGGTGTATTTCACCGCTACCGGCGTGCGCGTAGTGTACGGCGTGTAGGTTGTATTGATGCAGGATATCGTTGAAGTCGCGGATAAAATCGGGGAGGTCTTCCACCGCTACGGCGGTATCTTCAATTACCGGCACTGCTTTTTCATCGCCGGGCAGGTTGCTGAGCAGGCCCAGGCCGGCTTTGCGGAGACCCCATATTTTCTTGGTATCCTCTCCAAAGAGCAGGGGGAAGTGATAGCCCAGTCCTGCCGCGCGGAGCGTAGCTTCCAGCTTGCCGGTGATTTCAGTGATCTCCTCCCGCGTATTGCGGCAAAACTCTACCACCAGGATAGCGCCGGGATCGCCCTGTACGAAGAAACGGTTTTTACGTTGTTCGATATTGTCTTTGGTGCATTCCAGGATATAGTGGTCGATCAGCTCACTGGCGCTGGGCTTGTACTTCATCACCAGGATATTGGCGCGTAGCGATTCATCGATGGTATTGAAATGTATGCAGAGCAGGCCCGTTTCCTTGGGAGGAAGCGGATCTATATGCAGTTTTATTTCGGTCAGGAAAGCCAGCGTACCTTCCGATCCGGCAATCAGCTTACAGAAGTTGAAGTCTTCTGTACCGGCGGTAAACGGGTTGGTATCCAGCAGCATATCTACGGCGTAGCCGGTATTGCGGCGGGGAATGCTTTTCTTTGGAAATTCTCTCCGGATTTCATCCTGGAAGGTATGATTACTCAGGCTGGTGCGGATTTGCTTGTAGATGGCGGTTTCCAGCGTATCCGGACCTTCACATTTCTGGTGGAAGGTTTCCGCATCCATGCTGCCGAACACCACTTCCTCGCCGTTGCTGAGCAGGGCTTTCACTTCCAGCAGGTGTTCGCGGGTACTGCCATATACTACGGAGTTGGAGCCACAGGAGTTGTTGCCCACCATACCACCAATCATGGCGCGGTTGGCCGTGGAGGTTTCCGGGCCAAAATAAAAGCCATGCGGCTTCAGGAACATGTTCAGCTCATCGCGGATAACGCCCGGCTGCACACGTACCCAGCCTTCTTCTTTATTCAGTTCCAGTATTTTGGTAAAATTGCGGGATACGTCGGTAATGATACCATTGCCCACCACCTGGCCGGCCAGCGAGGTACCGGCGGTACGGGGGATCAGGGAGGTCTTATTTTCACGCGCAAAACGGATCAGTGTCTTCAGATCATCGATATGCTGCGGAATAGCTACTGCCAGCGGCATTTCACGGTATGCCGACGCATCGGTGGCATAGAGTGTCCGCATGGTATCGTCTGTATAAAGCGTGCCTTCCAGTTTCTGGGCCAATTGCTCTAGCTTGTCGCGCATCATGGTATATACCGGTTTTGAGAGGGCGAAATTAATACTTCAGTCCGGCTTTTTTTCGGTTTTTTCTAACGCAAAGGAGCAAAGGAGGCAAGACGTAAGGATGTTATTTTTTTGCCGCTTTGCTGCTTTTTACTTTGGCGGGCGCTTTTACAGTTTCGCTTTTGGCGGCTTTGCTGCTTTGCGGCTTCGCGGGCGCTTTCGCAGCTTTTGCAGGCGCTTTCGCAGTTTCGCTCTTGACTGCTTTGCTGCTTTGCGTCTTCGCGGCCGTCTTCGCAGTCTTTGCCGGCGCCTTCACCGCCGCGTCCCTGGTAACAAAAACTGGCTTCTTTACGGTGATCCCGCATACCGCCTCGAACTTTTCTGTCATATACAACGCCAATTCCGGTGAAGTGGCCTCATCATGCATGTGCATGAAAAAATATACTTCTTCCAAACCCTTATCCAGCCAGTATTTGATACGGTTGGCCCAGTCGTCGATGCGGGTATAATCTGTTGGATGCAGGCTATTGCCCACAAACCGGATGAATATCTTCGGAACGGTTAAGTGCATATGGGCAATATCTCTGCGGCCGGCGGTATCGGTAATAATAGCGCCTACATTGAGTTCCCGTAGCTTATTGAAGAGTTCCATCCGCACGGCCTCGTCTTCAAACCATTGCGGGTGACGCAACTCCACGAAAAACTGGAGATCCTTCGGCAGGGAAGCCAGGTACTGGTATAAATTATCGCGTTTCGCAGGGCCAAACTTATCACTCAATTGCAGGAAAATTGGCCCCAGGTGCTCCCCAAAGGCCAGTACGCCCTCCAGGAAAGCCGTGGTTTTGTCGCCGGCATTGATCAGCGTACTGAAATGGCTGATGCTTTGCGGTACTTTAGGACAAAACTTAAAATCCATGCCTGCCGCTTTAGCGTCCCATTTGGCAATGGTAGCCGGGCCATAGATCTGGTAATGCGTGGCATTGAGCTCAATACTGTTGAAGTGCTTTACATATTCATCCAGGAAATTGGCTTCCTTGGTACCCTGCGGATATATTTTCCCAATCCACTCTTTTCTTCCCCACTTGGCGCAGCCCAGGTAAGTAAGCGGATGCGCTACCGGACGGCCTTTTAGCACTTGTTTATTGAACACCGGTTCGGCAGGTAGTTTAAAATCAATATCTGATAACATAGCTTCTGGAACGCGACCAAAATCCATAAAGGGGAATTTAAGGGTGAGCAGGAAATCACATGACGATACAAAGATAGGGGAAAGCATAAAGCAGACAGCTGATAGCCACAAGCGATGATAACGAATGGTAATACCGTTTTAAATATCTCCAAAGATTATTCGCGTCAATTAGCTGTTTACTTTGTACCTGGTGCTTTTTGTGAAAAAATAATATTTTTTTACAGCTCCTTTGTTTTCTTGTTTTTACAGTTTAACTTAATAAAGATTATCAATTAATTAGCATGGAAATTTTACACATCAGCGCGGAATGTTACCCGGTAGCCAAAGTAGGCGGGCTAGGTGATGTGGTGGGGGCATTACCCAAATATCAGCACCAGTTGGGAAATTTTGCCAAAGTAGTGGTACCCGCTTACCGGACGAAGTATTATGATACACATGAATTTGATGTGGTACACCAGGCCGGTATGTGGCTGGGGCACGACTGGTACCACTTTAATGTATTAAAAGAGAGAAGTAACGAACTGGGATTCGACCTGTATCTGGTAGATATCCCCGGTTTGCTTGATACGCCGGGCGTGTACGGTTATCCAAATGATACAGAACGCTTCCTGGCTTTCCAGATTGCTGTGCTGGACTGGATCAACGAATGGCAACATCAGCCGGATGTGATTCACATCCATGATCATCATACCGGGCTTATCCCGTTCCTGATGTACTATGGATATAAGTATGGCCGTTTGAAAGATATTCCTTCCGTGCTCACCATTCATAATGCCCAATACCAGGGCCAGTTTGGTTGGGATAAGCTGTACCTCATTCCTTCATTTGATCTGTGGAAGTCGGGCCTGCTCGACTGGGGCGGGGCCATTAACCCACTGGGAGCAGCGATTAAATGCGCCTGGCGGGTAACCACCGTATCGCCGGGTTACCTGGACGAGTTGTTTTATAACGCCAACGGCCTGGAAAGCCTCATCAGCCAGGAAAAAGATAAGATGGTAGGGATTTTGAACGGGATTGATACGGCGGTATGGGACCCGGAAGCTGATCATATGTTGCCCGCCAATTATGATATTGACACTATGGACGATGGTAAGCACCAAAATAAGGAACAACTCTGTGAACGGTTCGGATTGGATGCCTCTCTGCCACTGATCGCCTTTATAGGCCGGCTGGTAGGCGATAAGGGCGCCGATCTGCTGCCCGAAATTATCAGCCGTTCCTTGCATGAGCTTCCTGGGGAAGTGAATTTCCTGGTGCTAGGAAGTGGCGACCCGCATATTGAGTGGGCCCTGCAGCAAACCCGGCAAGCGGTTAGCTATGGTTTTAATGTACATATAGGATACGACGAATCCTTATCGCACCTGATCTATGCCGGCGCCGACTTCCTGTTAATGCCTTCCCGGGTAGAGCCCTGCGGGCTTAACCAGATGTATGCGCTCCGCTATGGCACCATACCCATGGTACGTAGTACCGGAGGATTAAAAGACACGGTAATCGACTTTGGAGACAACGATGGAGTAGGTATACGATTTAACCAGGCAGGAGTCTGGGACGTTTGTTATTCCGTAAAACGGGCTATTGAACTGTATCACGATCCTGCACACCTCGAAGAAGTCCGTCTGAGAGGGATGAAGCGGGACCATTCCTGGGGAAGCTCCGCACAGCGTTACCTCAGCATGTACAGCAGCATGAAGTAATATGACATTGCATATTAAATTTTGAACGATGATCTTCTAAAACCAATTCCATTTATGACAAATGATGTAATATCCATTATTCTCGGAGGTGGGGCCGGCACCCGCCTATATCCGCTTACCCGCCGCCGTTCAAAGCCCGCGGTGCCCCTGGCCGGTAAATACAGATTGGTGGATATTCCCATCTCCAATTGTTTGAATGCTGAACTGAACCGCATCTTTGTACTGACGCAGTTCAACTCGGCCTCCCTGAACAAACACATCAAAAACACGTACCACTTCAGCAATTTCGACAAGGGATTTGTGGACATCCTCGCGGCGGAACAAACCCCTGATAACCCTACCTGGTACCAGGGTACGGCCGATGCGGTGCGACAGTGTCTTCACCACATGGAAAACTTTGAGTTCGAATATGTACTCATCCTCTCCGGTGACCAGCTGTACCAGATGGATTTTAAAAAGATGATCCGCCATCATATCGATACCGGCGCGGAAATTTCCATCGCCACCATCCCGGTGAGCGCCAGGGATGCTTCTGATTTCGGTATTTTAAAGCAGAATGAAGAAGGCGCTATCGTGTCATTTACGGAAAAACCATCCCAGGCAGTCCTGCCGCCATGGGCGTCGGAAGTAAGCGAAGAAATGCAGAAGGAAGGACGTATCTACCTGGCCAGTATGGGTATCTATATTTTCAGCCGGCAGGTGTTGTTCGACATACTCAATGATAAGCCCGATGCTACCGACTTCGGTAAGCAGGTTATCCCGCAGGCCATAGAAGCCCAACGCCGCATTTTCAGCTACCAGTATGAAGGCTACTGGACCGATATCGGGAATATCCAGTCATACTTTGAAGCCAATATCGGCCTCACAGATGAAATCCCGCTGTTTAACCTCTTCAATGAATCTCAAACCATCTACTCCAGGGCCCGGATGTTGCCCCCCTCAAAAATTTCCGGTACCATGGAGAAAACAATGATCGCCGATGGTTGTATTATAATGGCAAACCGGCTCGAAAGGGTCGTGGTAGGCATACGCACCCGCATCGGTAAAGGCACCGAAATCAGCAATGCCTATATTATGGGAAGCGATTACTATCAAACCCTCGATGAAATTGAAAAAGCCAAAGCCCAGGGCCGGCCATTTATGGGCATCGGTGAAAACTGCGTGATCAACAATGCCATCGTCGATAAAAATTGCGCCATCGGAAACGGCGTACATATCAACGGAGGTAAGCATCTGGCCGACGGCGATTTTGAAAAGTATACAGTGAAAGACGGCATTGTAGTTGTTAAAAAAGGAGTAATCCTGGAAGACGGATTCAGTATTTAACAAAATCAGTAACATGCGACTGTCAATAGAGCGGAAATCTACCAAGATTTACCCCGATCTGAAACGGGTGGTAGCAAGATTTTTCTTCAACGGAGAAGCCAGGGCTAAATCCATCATTCAATTGGTAGCCGCCATGAGCGATGCGGAAGTAGACATAACTATTATGCCTATACTAAGAGAGTTCTCCCGTCGCCATAGAAATATTACACGCATTTTTGAACGGCATGCCGACCGGCTCCGCCACCTCTTTCCCAGCCTCAACCTGAATTATGATAGCCTGTCACACAAACGAAAGTTGTTGACAGGCTCTTATTTCACCAACGAATATTCAATCGAATCTGCCGCCTTTTTCAATCCCTCCCTCATCGAAGATATAGACCAGAGCGGACTGGAAGAAGGCGAAAAACGCGTGATCATGAGCTTCCGGGCCGTGGGAGAAGGACACGTTTCTTCCATTGCCTTTCGCTCCGGTGTCATCAATAAAAATAACGAAATCTCCCTGGTATCGCCCGGCAACTATGTGGATGAGGCAGAAATTATCCGCAATTCCAGGTACCAGAAACACACTTTCTTTCAAAACGCCGTATCTATCCGCTTGCCGGACTCCGTTATGCAGGAAATACAAAACAGCCTGCCCGATGAGTTCGAGTACCTGTCCCTCAAAAAAGTAATCCGGGAAATGCAGCAGCGATTCCAGGTAGACCACCTCCTGAAGAAAGGCCTGGAAAGAATGCTATGGTTGGCAGACTCCTACTATGAGCTGAATTTTTCACTCGATACCGACTTGTCCGACCGGGTTATTTTTCCCTATTCAGAAGCGGAAAGCAGGGGGATAGAAGATGCCCGCTTCGTGAAGTATACCAGCGAAAATGGTAATGTAACCTATTATGCCACCTACACGGCGTACGATGGGATTACCATTCAGCCCAAACTGCTGCAAACAAAAGACTTCTATAATTTCAACATCATGCCGCTTTACGGAGAAGGCGCACAGAACAAGAACCTGGCGCTGTTTCCCCGCAAGATAAACGGTAAATACGTCATGATTTCCCGTATTGACGGTATCAACGGCTACATCATGTATTCCGATAAGATCAATATCTGGGAAAATCCACGACTGTTACACCGCCCTAAATATGCGTGGGAATTTGTACAGGTAGGAAATTGCGGCTCGCCGATAGAAACACCCGAAGGATGGCTGGTGATTACCCATGGCGTTGGCTCTATGCGTACTTACTGCATAGGAGCCAGTTTGCTCGACCTCAACGATCCGGGCCGGGAGATAGGCCGCCTGCGAGAGCCCCTGCTCATGCCCAATAAAGATGAGCGGGAAGGATACGTACCCAACGTGTTGTACTCCTGCGGCTCCATGGTACATAACGACGAACTCATTATCCCTTATGGTTTATCTGACTACGCGTCGGGATTTGCCGCCGTAAACCTCGAGAAATTGCTCTCCCAGATAAAAGCCGATGGTGTCTAAATCTCCCCCGAAAACTACATACGGGCATACAATGCCAGGTATTGCGCCACCATTTTTTCCATACTGAAATTTTCCCGGGCATGTACATGACATTGCTCCCGGCTGATGGACTGTAAGGCGGCCACGCGCGCTATGGCCTCGGGGAGGCTGTTGACCAGGAAGCCGGTTTGTCCGTCTATGATCAGCTCCGGCATCGCTCCGCGGTTGAAGGCGATCACGGGAGTGCCACAAAGCATGGCCTCCGCTACACTCAGCCCAAACGGTTCCTCGAAACGAATCAGGTGCAGTAACGCTAAAGCCTTACCCAGCAAGGCGCTACGCTGGGCGCCGCCAACGGGTCCCAAAAACTTGATCTGCTCCTGGTCAACAAACGGCAGTACTCTTTCCCGGTAGTACCGCTCATCTTGTATAATACCTGCTATCACGAGCTGTAACCCGGTATGCCGCGCCACCTGGATGGCTTCGTGCGCGCCCTTATCCGGGTGGATACGCCCGTAATACAGTAAGTACTTATCTGCCTCAGGTTCGTAAGGAAAATCAGCAGTATTGATCCCGTTGTAAATAGTAGCCGCATATTGCAGCGCCGGATGGCGGTCGGCATTACTGATAGATACATACCGGCCTACATCGTTATACCGCTGGTATACCGGGATTATTTTGGGAGAAGAAAAGCCGTGGATGGTGGTCACCATCGGCGTTTTCACCAACCGTGAATAGGTAAGGGGTAAGAAATCGAAATGGCTGTGCAGGATATCAAAATTCCCCGCCTGTTCCATGAAATAACTGATATGCATACACTCGGTTACTTTGGCATCGGCGTCCCGGTCTTCTTCATACCCTTGGGGACAGATGGCCGCCAGATGTCCGCTGGTATGTGAATCGCCCGTAGCAAAGAGGGTTACATCAACGCCCCGGGCTACCAGTCCTTCTGCCAGGTTGCTGGCCATTTGTTCCCAGGGACCATAATGCCGGGGAGGCGTACGCCAGGCTACCGGCGCCAGTATAGCTATTTTCATGGATGGGGTGTTTTTGGGGAGAGATCCGTCAAATCAGGGGCCAAAGCAATACGGTCGTCAGCGACGGAAAATAAATATGCAACACCTCTCCGGGAAAAGGTGTTGCATGTGACGGTAATAATGGAGTAATTACTTAGCCCCGTTTAATAAGCCTGATCAGCCAGATCAGGATAATAGATCCGACTAAAGCGGTGAGCAGTGAGCCAATAAGGCTGCTGCCCATGTGTATGCCCAGCCGGCCAAATATCCAGCCGCCAAACCAGCCGCCAATAACACCCACAACGATGTCTATAATAATCCCAAATCCTTCTCCACGCATAATTTTACCGGCCAACCATCCTGCAATGCCGCCAATTATCAGAGTCCAAATCATAATGAATGCATTTAGTGCTAAATTGAATATACTACTAAAATTGAATATATAAATAAATCACGGATGGCGAACCGAAAAATTAATTTTGGATCACGTTCTAACTATTTAACTAACTTCGTACATTCAAAAATTTCGATGTATTGGCACGCATCGTTCTATAATTGATCATTTGTAATTCACAACTCAATATGCTGGAGTATATTCCTTATGGGAAAACTGGTTATTTCAACCAGCTGGTAACAGATTTTTTAGCCGAGCATTCGCAGATCAGACCGTTTTATACCTATTCTCCCGTACATCCGGACTTTGGAGCGGCCATCCAGGCCAGGCAAGGGTTTAATACACCGCGAGCCGAACTGGTAAAGGCTTTGGAACAACAGTATGCTTCACTCGAACCGGCAAAAGCCGTACAGGATAATGTTACGGCGCTGCTGCAACCCACTACCTTTACGGTGTGTACCGCCCATCAACCCAACATCTTCACTGGGTACCTTTATTTCGCCTATAAGATCCTGCAAACGATTAAGCTTTGCCAGGAGCTGAAACAACAATATCCGCAGCACCACTTTGTACCGGTATATTATATGGGTAGTGAAGATGCCGACCTGGAAGAACTGGGCAGCATCTACCTCGATGGTAAAACCCTTACCTGGAATACCGGCCAGCAGGGCGCTGTAGGACGTATGCATCCGGGCGGACTGGAAGCGCTGCTCACCGAAGTAAAGCAATCGCTGGGCTATGCCCCCCACGGCGCCGGGCTGATGGAACTGCTCCAGAAAGCCTACCTCGAACACCGCAATATCCAGGAGGCCACTTTATACCTGGTACACGCGCTCTTTGGCCGCTTTGGCCTGGTAGTGCTGGTTCCCGATAATGCTGCCCTGAAGCGTTTGTACATTCCCGTTATGAAGGATGAACTCTTCCACCAGGCCTCCCATGCAATCGTAAATGAGACCATGGAAAAATTGTCGACACATTATAAAGTACAGGCCAATCCCAGGGAAATAAACCTGTTCTACCTGCAGGACGGCAGCCGGGAACGTATTGTGCAGGAAGGCGGGGAGTGGAAAGTATTACACACCTCGTTGACTTTCACCGCCAGCTCTCTCGAAGCAGAACTGGAAGCACACCCCGAAAGATTTAGTCCCAATGTTATTTTACGCGGCATGTTCCAGGAAACGATCCTGCCCAACATCGCGTTTATTGGCGGTGGCGGCGAAATTGCCTACTGGCTGGAACTGAAACAGCTGTTTGCCCACTACGGCGTGCCTTACCCGGTGCTGCTGCTGCGCAATTCCCTGCTGCTCACCGACCAGCCGTCTATGCAGCGTATGCATAAACTGGGACTCAACGCTACCATGTTGTTCAAGCCAACGGAAGATATCGTGAACGACTATGTGAAACAACATACTAACACATCGCTGGTATTGAAGGATGAATATACCGCGGTGGAACACTTATTCGATGCCCTGGAAGCCAAGGCGCGTAATATTGATGTAACCCTGGTGGCTACTACCGCTACAGAAAGGAAGCGGGCGCTCAAAGCCATCGGTAAACTGGAACATAAATTCCTGCGGGCAGAAAAGAAAAAGTTTGCCTGGCAAACTGACCAGATCAGGGGCGTTAAAAACAGGTGGTTCCCTGCCGGCTCCCTCCAGGAACGTAAGGAAAACTTTATGCCTTGGTTTGCCCAGGAAGGCCCTGCCTTCTTCGACAGGATACTGGCTGCGTTAACGCCCGTAACCGACCAGTTTACGATTTTAGGAGAAGATTAAAGGAGATAACTTAATAAAAAAACAAGCGCCGGTAATATGCTTACCGGCGCTTGTTTTAAATATCTCATTATTAATTACTTATAACGATATGCCGCAATAAAATTTTCAAAATTTTATCTGCCCCAGCGCTTTACTCATATCCTTCATCAGCGACAGGATGGCAACCAGTTGATCATGCACCTGTTTTGTTTCCAGCATCTCATCTCTCACCGGAGTAGCTCCTTTGCCTTCATTAATTTCCTGCTGGCGCTGGTGCACCAGGCTTTCCAGGTGCGCATCGAGCCGGTCAAAGGCGTGTACAATGGGAGATGGCTGCGCATTGGCGCTGGTAGCCGGGTCCATCATCAGTTGGAGCTGATCCATGTAATGCAACAAGTAATCCGTGATTTCGCGGTATTCCGGGCGGGGAAACTGTACGCCATGATGCATGCTGTAAGCCGCCAGCGTAGCGGTATGAGAGGTAAGGGTATGATTCAGTACCACGTAGTGATATACTTCCGACGGATTCTTTTGCTTGCTCTTGGGTTCTGACAGCATTCGCTGGAAGGCCGCCATCATATTGGCAGAGGCCACATAGGTATCTTTCCTGGCCAGCTTAAAATCGACAACAGCTACCTTTTCGTTGGAATAGGCCCGCATTACCAGCTCAAAATACTTGCTGCTGGCACTCATCATCTTCTTCATATAATCCGGCAGGAAGTTATGCTCCCAGGTGGGCCATAGCAGCATGTTGGCGAAAAAGGCCAGGCCACCGCCGATAAAGGTGTCCAGCACCCGCTGGGTAAGGTTGTACAGGTCTGACGGATGCAGGAAATGCAACAGGAAAATGACAAAGGGCGTAGTGAAAAATACACTCAACGTATACTGGATGGTCATGAAGCTATAAGCGCCCAGGATACAGAGCAGCATCATGATAAAGATCACGGTATTGTTGTGGGTAACGTACAGCAGCCCCGCGGCAAATAGGGCGCCGGTAACGGTGCCTATCAGGCGTTGGATGCTCCGCGATTTGGTAAGCCCGAAACCTGGCTTCAGGATCACTACTACAGTCAGCAAAATCCAGTATACCCGGTCCAGGTGCAGGGCGATTCCCAGCCCATAACCCGCCACGGTAGCCAGGCTTACGCGGATGGCATGCCGGAAGATATGCGACTTGAACGTAAGGTTATCCCGGAATGTTTCAAAGTCATATTTCTGGCGGGTGGTAAATTTCGACAGCTCCAACTTTGGATCTATCGACTCGTCTTTCAATCGCTCCAACCGGGTGAGGCGATGCAGGTTATAAATGCGCTGCGCCATATCCTGCAGGTTTTGCAGGATGTTGGTGAGCGGGATGGTGCGGGTTCTTTCCTTGAGGGTGGGGAGTTGCAGGGTAATGTCGGCAATGGCTTGCTTTACCTTTTCCATTTCTGCCTTCAGGTTGTTTTTAGGTAAGGAGCGCTGGCCGGCAGCTACGGCTATACCGATATTACGCAGCTCCTGCACAAAAGCCAGGATGAGGGTATGGAATTTTTCCAGGATATCCAGGTCTTTAAAATCGGCCTGCAGGGCGTTGTAGTC
Organism: Chitinophaga sp. Ak27; assembly: GCF_012726295.1. Lineage (GTDB taxonomy): Bacteria > Bacteroidota > Bacteroidia > Chitinophagales > Chitinophagaceae > Chitinophaga. The sequence goes on from NZ_JABAOB010000002.1 coordinate 531,089, forward strand.
TGTTTGCGAGGCCATGATCTGTTCTTGGAGGTCTACCATATCCAGAAAAATAAGCACCATGCTTTTGTTGATGCTAGTGGTTCCTTGTTGGGCAGAACGCCTTTTCAGCAGCAGCTCCCGTACATTCTCTTGTTTTTCGTTGACGATCACCTGTTGCGCCAGCACCGCCTTATAGTTGTCGATCACATTGACGCCCGGCGTATAAAAATTGGCCCGTTGCTCCAGGTAGCGGGCAGTTTGGGTGATACAATCGCCCAAGGCCTGCTGTACGTTGAGATAGGGGCGTATCTGCCATAACACCAGCGCCAGTGCGGCATACCAGATGCTGCCCAGCAATACCATAGAAGCATGCAGGAGTGTGAGTTGCGGCGTGAGCTGGGTTTCGCCCAGTATGGATACCATCACGAGTAAACAGCCGGTGCCTATATTGCCGCCCCGGTTCCCGTATACCAGCATCATGGCAAAAACAAAGCAACAAACAATTATCCAGATGGCCATCGGGATCGGGTAAGGTATCAGCAGGCCGGTACCCAACGCAGTAAAGAAAATGAGAATGGTACTGATGATCAGCCCATTCCGTTTATGGATAATAGTGCCCGGTACATCACTAAGGGCGGTACACAGTGCCCCCATCGACATGGCGATGCCCAGTCCCAGCTCATCGAAATACGCAAATACCAGCGAAGGTACAACCACACTGATGGTGGTACGCATACCGTTGCTGAAATGATAACTATAAAGGAAGTTTTTAATGTTATTGATTCGCTGTTCTGTATGCAAACGTATACGGGTTTTTGATGGCCAAAGATAGGGAAAAGCTTTTCGGTTTTTTCCAACACCAAATTTAATTGTAATTGTTCTTTTTACTATATTTATAATCAGACTCTTAGGTGGTCGCGGCATACTGCGGACAGAGGCTATTGGCCGGCAATTGTGTATAAATAATTACGGTATATTATGGCTTCTCACTTAAATTACTTTTTGATTTAAAATTATATCTTTGACGCCTTAAAAAACCTCGGAGTACGACGTGCGCTTAAAAACACTAGAAATTAAAGGCTTTAAAAGTTTTGCAGATAAAACCGTTTTGCAGTTTGACGAAGGCATCACCGGTGTGATTGGGCCAAACGGTTGTGGCAAAAGTAATATCATCGACTCCATTCGCTGGGTAATCGGCGAACATAAAATCAGCAACCTCAGATCTGATAACCAGGCTGGCCTGGTATTCAATGGGTCCAAAAGCCGTTCCGCCAGCGGAATGGCAGAAGTGAGCCTCACTTTCGAGAATACCAAAAATGTACTCCCCACCGAGTTTACCACGGTGACGATTACACGGAAATTTTACAAAAATGGCGATAGCGAATACCGTCTTAACGACGTTGCCTGCCGCCTGAAAGATATCCATAACCTGTTCATGGACACCGGCGTGAGCACCGACTCCTATGCCATCATCGAACTGGGAATGGTAGACGATATTATCAAGGATAAGGAAAACAGCCGTCGCCGGATGCTGGAACAGGCCGCCGGTATATCCATCTATAAAACCCGTAAAAAGGAAGCCAAATCCAAGCTGGATGCCACCGAAGGGGATCTGAACCGCATTGAAGACCTCCTGTTCGAGATCAACAACAACCTCAAAACCCTGGAAAGCCAGGCCCGCAAAGCCGAACGCTTCTACGAGGTGAAAAAGGAATACCGCGATATCAGCATAGAATTGGCCAAAGCCGCCCTGGAAGGATTTAACATCACCTTCAAGGAACTATCGGACACCCAACAGGCGGAAAGCGACCGTAAACTGGCCCTGGAAACGGAAATTCTCACCGCTGAAGCGGCCGTGGAACAGGATAAGCTCCATTTCGTAGCCAAAGAAAGAGAACTGCAATCCATGCAGAAATCTTTTAATGAGCTAGTATCCACCATCCGAACAAAAGAAAACGATAAAAACCTCGCCACGCAGCAACTGACCTACCTGCGGGAACGGGAAAAAAATATCAACGACTTCCTCAACAGTGCGGAAGGACAATTACAGGGACTCACCACCTCTATTGAGTTTACAGAGAAACAGGTGGTAGAAGAGAACGAAGTGTTCGAAACCATGACCGACGAACTGGAAACATTGCGCGACATGGTGGAGGAAAAGAAAGAACGCTTCCATCAAAAGAAGCAGGCCCTCGAAACCCTGCGCAACGACCAGCAACGCTGGCAGCGCCAACAGTTCGAAGCCGAAAAGAAAGTAGCCGTAGCCGATACTTCCGTGATGAACCTGCAACGGAGTATGCAGCAGCTCCAGGAAGAAAAAGCCAATCGCCTGCAACAAATTGCGCAACTGGAAACAGAGAAAACAGCCCTGCAAACAACGCTGGATACCAGCAAAACAGAGCTGGATAATATGGTCCGCTTCCAGGAAGAAACCAAAAGCAAGATCCTCGCTACCCAATCCGATATTGAAGGCCTCCGCGATAAGCTGGTGGATGAAAACCGTAGCCTCGATTCCAAAAAGAACGAATACGACCTCCTCAAATCGCTGGTAGACAGCCTGGAAGGCTATCCCGAAAGTATCAAGTTCCTGAAAAAGAATCCCGACTGGAATAATAATGCCCCCATCCTCAGCGATATATTTTTCTGTAAGGAAGAATACCGTACCTGCGTGGAAAATCTCCTCGAGCCTTACCTGAGCTACTACGTAGTCAATAATGTGCACGAGGCGGTACAGGCCATCCAGTTGCTCGACAGTAACAAAAAAGGGAAAGCCAACTTCTTTATCCTGGATCAGTTCCGGACCGACTCCACGCCGCTGCTGGCGCCTCCCGGCACCATCCCTGCGCTGGACGTGGTGGAAATAGAAGAAAAATATAAAGGCCTGGGGCAGCACCTGCTCGGTAAAGTATTTATCGGGGAAGACCTTACCCGCCTGGAATTCAGCCAGCTGGCCGACGAAAGAATGCTGTTGGTAGAGAAATCCGGCCGCATGCATCGCGGTAAATATAATATCAGCGGCGGTTCCGTAGGACTCTTTGAAGGCAAAAAGCTGGGAAGGGCCAAGAACCTGGAAAAGCTGGAAGTAGAAATCAAAGACCTCGAAGCGGTAGTAGGCCGGCTGAGAGTGGCTTTGCAAGACAAACACAACGAAGTACTCGGATATAACAGCCAGTTAAACGAAAGTAACCTTAATGCCGCCCGGGAAAAGGTAAACCAACTGAGCAATCAGCTCTTTGGCCTTCAGAACCGGATTGAAAATTTTCATCACCTCATCGAAGCCGGCGATAAACGCCTCGAAGAAATGCAGCAATCCCTGGAAACCAACCAGGAAAGTATTTCCGGTGTAAAAGACGAACTCGATAGCCTGAATGAAAGAGTAGCCGAACTGCAGGACAGCATCGCAGATGCCGACCGGATGGCCCAGGAGGCGGAACAACAGTTTAACATGGCCACCGTACAGTTTAATAACCAAAACCTGCAACATACCCGCCAGCAGAGCAAGGTACAGGCCCTCAAGCAGGAACTGGAATTTAAACGCAAACAACTGACCGACCTCCACACCCAAATCACCAGCAATAAAACACAGCTGGAAGATGCGGTCGCCAATATTGCTATCGTCGTGGAAAAATTGAGCCACGCAGATGATGGACTGGTAGAGCTATTCCGCCAGCGGGAGGAAGACGAAAAAGCCCTCAACGAAAAAGACCAGGAATATTATAATTTCCGTAACCACCTGCAGGAGCTGGAAAGCACGCTGAGAACAAAACAACGGGCCAAAGAGCAACTGGAACAACAACTCAACACCATCAAGGATAAAGTGAATGAGCTGAAACTGCAACTGACCACCATGAAGGAAAGGCTCAGCGTGGAGTTTAAAGTGAACCTCGATGAAATCATTGATGAACAGCGGAGTTCCGAACTGCCGGTGGAAGAGCTGCAGGCCAGTGCCGAGCGACTCAAAAAGCGCATGGAGAATATGGGTGAAATTAACCCTACCGCCATCGAAGCTTACCAGGAAATGAAAAAGAGATATGAATTTATCCTGGAACAAAAGACCGACCTGGTAAATGCAAAAGACTCTCTCCTGGCTACTATCCAGGAGGTAGAGTCAACCGCCAACCAGAAGTTCCTCGATACTTTTAACCAGGTAAAGGAAAACTTTATCCGTGTATTTAAGGCCTTGTTTACCGAAGAAGACCAGTGCGATATGATCCTGAGCGATCCGGAAAACCTGGCCGATACCGGTATTGAAATTATCGCGAAACCAAAAGGTAAACGCCCCGCGGCTATTACACAGCTGTCGGGAGGGGAGAAAACCCTGACCGCTACCGCGCTGCTGTTTGCCATTTACCTGATCAAACCTGCGCCCTTCTGTATCCTCGATGAGGTGGATGCGCCACTGGATGATGCCAATGTGGGCAAGTTCACTAACATGATCAGGAAGTTTTCCGATAATTCACAATTTATTATTGTAACACACAACAAGCAAACCATGGCCGCTGTAGACGTGATTTACGGTGTTACCATGCAGGAACCGGGGGTAAGTAAGCTGGTACCGGTAGATTTCAGGAGCCTGAACTAGCTGACTGGTTTAATTGTTGTAAAAGAATCCGACAACTTTATTCTTTATTCTATAAAAAATAAAAAAACGTAAACACTATGGGCGCATGGGGCACCAGGAATTTTGAAAATGAAGGATCACAGGATTGGATATTTGACCTGATAGACAACAAAGACGGTGGATTGGTGACGGATACGTTAATACGTATCATGAACAACATCGAAACACTGGAGATACCGGATTGTGAAGAGGCGTTGGCAGCAGCAGAAACAGTGGCGGCACTGGTGAGCCGTCCCAGTGAAGACTTTCCCGAAGACCCGCTGGAAAAGCTGGACGTCTTAAATCTGATTGCTACCCGCGCGCTCCGGAATCAGGCCATTGCTGTGGTAAATAAGATTGTTGCCGGTTCTGAGATGAAGAACTTCTGGGAGGAATCTGGCCAGGGTCCTGCATGGACAGCTGTACAGGCCGACCTGGTGAAAAGACTCGAGTAGTCTGATCCCGGAACCGGATACAGGCAAACGAAGGTGGGCAATTGCTTTACCCGGGCTTCGTCTACCCTTTTTTTTGAAATATTTTTCCGATAAATATCTTAAAACAGTGGCTGGCTACGTGCTATCCACTGTTTTTTTATGGAGATATATGCCTGCTGACAGCATAAAAAAAGCTGATCAAATTGACCAGCTTTCAGCATATGATAGATGTGCGCTGTTAGATCAGCATACCTGCAATGGTGGCCGACATATAAGAGGCCAACGTACCACATAACAACGCTTTTAATCCCAGTTTAGCCAGGTCTGTTCTCCGGTCTGGCGCCAGTTCCCCAATACCGCCGATCTGCATACCTACGCTGCTGAAGTTGGCAAAGCCCGCAATGGCAATGGTAACAATAGCAACTCCTTTGGCAGATATCACCGGTACATTATGACTGGTCAGGCTTTTAAACGCAACAAACTCATTGATGGTCAGCTTTTGCCCCAGCAGCGTAGCCACGCTTTGTACATCTTCTTTAGGTACGCCCATGGCCCAGGCCATCGGCATAAACAACTTACCGAAAATCCAGTCCAGGCTCAGGTCGAAGTTCGGGTTAAACAGATGCCCGATATTGATCAGGCACCAGTCTACCAGTGCAATCAGTGCAATAAAGCCGATCAGCATGGCAATAACGTTCATGGCTATCTTAAAACCATCGCCGGCGCCATGGGAAATGGCATCAATCACGTTGGTGTAGTTGCTCTTTACTTCCATTTTAACACGGCCCATGGTCACGCTCTCCTCTGTTTCCGGGAATACAATCTTGGAAATTACCAGCGCACCCGGCGCGGCCATCAGGCTGGCAGTAATCAGGAAAGGTGCAATATCCATTCCTGCCTGGAAGCCCATGTTGGCATACACCACCAGGATACCACCCGCTATACAAGCCAGGCTTCCACTCATGGAAGCGAGGATTTCACTTTTCGTCATACTCGACAGGTACGGACGTATCATTACCTGGGCTTCTACCTGGCCTACAAAAGCGCTGGCCACATTGCTCAACGCTTCCGCACCGCTTACCCGCATCACAAAGTTCATCGCCCGGGCAATAACCGCTACCACGCGCTGCATAATACCATAGTGATATAATACCGCTACCAGCACACATACCAGGATGATTGTGGCCGTTACGTTGAAGGCAAATACAAATCCACCGCCGGCAAAGTCCTTGATGCTGCCATCCCGCTGCGATACGCCGATACCACCATATACGAATGATGCTCCCTTGGCGGCAAATGCTTCCAGCTTACCCATAGCATCACCTACTTTCTTAAAGAACCAGGTAATAGGCGGCACCTTGAATACCAAAAGGCCAATCAGTAGTTGTAATCCTATACCAGTAATAACGAGCCGGTAGTTTATTTTACTCCTGTTGTTGGAAAATAAAAAGGCAATACCCAGGATGAGGACAATGCCAAAAATGCCCTGAAAGCGTTCCATAAATGCAAATAAATCGTAAAATGTATGCAATGAAGCGACGAAGATAGGTTTTTTTGCCTTTGGAAATACTAAACTGTTATCTCATATAATTTTTCAGAAAAAATATAGGTAGAAATGTATTTTTATCTTTTGCAATCGAATTAAAAACATGCAGCGCAATCATTATTTTCTCCTTTCCACGTTAGCGATTTCCTTATTGGGCGCTTGTCACCAGGGAAAGCAACAAGATAAAAAAAGCAAACACGAAGAAGACTCTATTGCCATGCGGCAGCAGTATGCCAACTCGCCTGTATTAGATGGAAAAACGGCCATCAACCACATGGTGTTCGACAAAGGACTGGATGTACAGCTGGTAGCCGCCGAACCATTGGTGGTTGCCCCGGTGGCCATGACTTTCGATGAAGCCGGTCGTATGTGGGTAGTGGAAATGACCGGATTTATGCCCGATACCACCGGTACCGGAGAAGATAAACCCGATGGGAAAATTGTGATCCTGGAAGATACTAACCGCGACGGGGTCATGGATAAACGTACGGTATTCCTCGACTCCCTGGTATTGCCCAGGGCAGTATGCCTGGTGGAAAACGGGGTGCTGGTAGCCACACCTCCGCAATTGTGGTTTATAGAAAATGACCATGATAAACCCGGCAAAAGAACCCTGGTGGATGACCAGTATGCTGCCGGCGGCAACGTAGAGCACCAGCCAAATGGGCTGTTGCGCGCCATGGACAATTGGATCTATAATGCCAAATCAGATAAACGTTACCGGAAAGTAGGCAACAAATGGCTGAAAGAGGATACCCATTTCCGCGGACAATGGGGCATCACGCAAGACGACCAGGGCCGCCTGTACTATAATAATAACTCCGAGAACTTACTGGGCGATTATTTCCCGCCAGGACTGGGTGGCAACAACCCGCTGCAGCAGCGGGCCGCCGGCTTCGACGAAAAAATTGTACCGGATAACCGCACCTATCCGCTTCATCCCACACCGGGCGTAAACCGCGGGTACCAGAAAGGCACGCTAGATGATAGTCTCCGGCTGGTCAACTTTACCGCCGCCTGCGGTCCATTAATTTACCGTGGTGGCCTGCTGCCGGCCACCTATGCCGGCAATGCCTTTGTAGCAGAGCCTTCGGCTAATCTTATTAAAAGAAACATCCTGTCCGATAGCAGCTTTGTTGCAAAGGGCGTACAAGCCTACCAGGGCAAGGAGTTCCTGGCCAGCGATGACGAGCGTTTCCGCCCGGTGGACTTAGTGACCGGCCCCGATGGCGCTATCTACATCGCAGACATGTACCGCGGGATACTCCAACACAAAACTTATCTCACTGAATATTTAAAAAATGAAATAAAGATGCGGAAGCTCACGCTGCCGCTCAACTGTGGCCGTATTTACCGGATCATCCCGGCAGGCAGCCACCCGGCAAATGTAGTGCTGCCTCCTGATTCGCTGTGCAACCTGCTGCTCAGCAATAACGGCGCCCTGCGTGATAAAGCCCAACAACTGTTGATCGATCATCAAGAGGTAAGCCAGGCGCCCCGTTTAAGAGAGCTGCTGAAAGACAGCCGGCATCCCATCACACAACGTCATGCGTTATGGACCCTGGAAGGATTGCATCAACTCTCCCCAGAAGATCTCACCTTTGTATGGCAACAGCCCGATGCTTCTCTGAAAGTACAAGGCCTGGCCGCGTTGCCTTCGGTGTTAAACAGCGGTAATGTAAAAGCTGCAGTGGCGCCGCTGGATACCTTATCGGATAATAGTTACCTGGCGCCGGTAGTGGCGTATGTTTTACCGGCAGTCAGCAAAGCAGATAAAGCTGCTGCCACGCGGCTGGAAGACAAAATGATAAAAGCGTATGCCCCTAACCGTTATGTGGCTGCTGCGCTGGTAAATAATGCGGTGAATCGCGAAGCTGCCTTGTTAAAACAAGTCACTGCCTGGAACCCTGACACCACGCTGGTGTTGCGTAAGCAACTGCTGGCAGTGTTGAAGAACCTGGACAATAAAGCCAATGCAAAGAAGATGGAAGCGTTGCGTACATCACTTCCGAGAGGATATAAGATCTTCAATACCGTTTGCCAAACCTGTCACGGTAAAAACGGGGAGGGCATTGCCTCCATGGCGCCGCCGCTGAATGAAAGCAATTGGGTGAATGGCAATAAAAATGCGTTCATCTCTATTGTATTATTTGGTTTAACCGGCCCGGTAGAAGTGCACGGCAAAGTGTACAAAGCGCCGGAGATCAACGGCGATATGCCGGGTATTGGCGCCAGCGATGAGTTTAACGATGCAGATATTGCGGAGGTACTCACGTTCCTGCGCAGTGCCTGGAACAACAAGGCGGGTAAAATTACTGCGGCGGATGTACAGCAGGTGAGAAAGCAAAACCAGGGCCGTCAGAAGCCTTTCACTGCCGGTGAATTACCGAAATGATGTGTTTCTTTTAATAAAAGTCCTATATTTGCCGGGTACAATTGATGAATCATTGCATCCGGCAAATAACATATTACTCCTTTCATATACTCCCTGTGCATGTAAATGCATAGGCGGATTTCTTTTGCCGTTCTTATCCTGCCCCAAAGACTTCAACACGTAATCCCGGGCAACTTTTAACTTGTAAAATGTTGTACCCGGGGGAATCACTGCATCTGTAGCTGCGTAGTGTTATTCCATCAAGTATTTTTTCCAAAACAATCTTATAAAATCAGTTTTATGAATCATCGGATAGCACGATGGGCGATTTATTTTTTCTGCCTGTTGCTGGATGTGAGCGTCGCCGCAAGCCTTTACCGTGGATATTTAAGTGGTTGGTTCCTGTTGCCGGTGGCAGTGGGATTGAGCCTGTTAACGATTTACGACCGGCTGCAGGGAAAGCATGCCTTATTGCGTAACTACCCGTTGCTCGGGCGTTTGCGCTACCTGCTGGAACAAATCCGGCCGGAGATGCGGCAGTATTTTTTTGAATCAGACACCGACGGAAGGCCTTTCAGCCGGCGTCAGCGAGCCGTAGTATACCAGCGCGCAAAAGACGTAAAGCAAACCGTTGCCTTTGGTGCGTTGGACAACATGTATGAACCGGGCTATGAATGGGCCGCCCATACTGCTTTTCCTACCAAGGTGAAGCCGGAGGATTTAAGGGTAACCATTGGCAATGAGCAATGTGCGCAGCCTTATAATGCCAGCCTGTTAAATATCAGCGCCATGAGCTATGGTGCATTGAGTAAGACCGCCATTGCCTCGCTGAATGGGGGTGCACAATTGGGCGGCTTTGCGCATAATACGGGCGAGGGAGGTATCAGTCCCTATCACCTGCAAAATGGTGGGGCATTGATCTGGCAGATTGGCACCGGTTACTTTGGTTGCCGGGATGAGCAGGGACATTTCTCGCCGGAAGAATTTACAAAAGCAGCAGCGGAAGGTGCTGTTAAAATGATAGAGCTGAAACTGAGCCAGGGCGCTAAACCCGGTAAAGGAGGCGTACTGCCTGCAGCTAAAAACACCCCTGAAATTGCGGCCATCCGTAAGGTAACGCCAGGGGTAAGCGTATTGTCGCCAGCCGGCCATACCGCCTTCAGTAATGAGTATGAGATGCTGGCCTTCCTGCAACAATTGCGTAAACTTTCCGGGGGCAAGCCGGTAGGGTTTAAGCTGTGTGTAGGCCGTGCAGATGAGTTTGAGCGTATTTGCACCGCTATGGTTAATACCGGCATTTATCCAGACTTTATTACAGTAGATGGTGCAGAAGGCGGTACCGGGGCGGCCCCGCTGGAGTTTACGGATTCTATTGGCATGCCGCTATACGATGCCCTGGCATTGGTGGTGAATATGCTGAAGCACTACGGGTTAAAGAAGCATGTACGTATCCTGGCCAGCGGTAAGATTATTACCGGCTTCGATATTATGAAGGTCCTGGCTATGGGGGCGGATGCCTGCTATAGTGCCCGCGGAATGATGCTGGCCTTGGGTTGTATCCAGGCTTTGCAATGCGATAGCGGCAGTTGCCCGGTAGGCGTAGCTACCCAGGACCCAACGCTGTACCAGGGTGTTAATGTAGCCGACAAAAAAGTAAGGGTGGCCAACTTTCACCGCAATACCATTTATGCATTGGCAGAACTGATGGGGGCCTGTGGCTTTGCTGCTCCCGACAAAGTAAGTCCTGCCGCACTTTACCGGCGTATCACCCGAACGGATGTACGCTCTTATGAAGAAATATATGCTCCGGATTATAACAGCAAAGCGGGAGCGGCGCTCTATCCGGGGCCATCTGTAAACAACTGATAAAAACCGGTCATCATGAAAAAGAAACAGATCATTGTGTCCCTACATGATTACGACATCCTGAAAACCCTGTGCTACCATGCACCGGGTTCCGACAAGCTGAGAGAGGAGCTCGACAGAGCGGTGATAAAAAAAGGTAAGGTACCGGATGACGTAGTACAGGTAAACTCCACCCTGCAGTTCAGAGATGCGCGCAGTGGCGCCGTAAGAAGCGTTCAGCTGGTATTGCCGGCTGCCAGCAACATACAGCTGGGCAAATTATCCATTCTCTCACCGATAGGTACGGCCTTGTTGGGCTATAGCGCCGGTGACGTGATAGACTGGGAAGTGCCTGCGGGCAAAACGCAGCTGCATATCCTGGAGGTGGTAAATACGCCTGCAGCAGCAGTTTAAAGAAGCTATTAGTGTTAGCGATCAAATATGTATCAATAGAGCAAAAAAAGCCCCCGCTTCGTGCGGGGGCTTCCTTTTATAAAAAAGTCGTTATTATTTATTTGTAGCTGATTTTATCGCCATAACCGATATGGTATTTATCACAGAAGCCACCGTTTACTTCCAGTACATACTTCGCTTTTTTGTAAGAAGGAAGGCTTTCCTCCGACAGAGGCGTAGCATATTTTTGAATAGACACGATTTCCATGTTATCTGCGATATAGATAATGTCGAGGGAGATGTAAGTGTTTTTCATCCAGAAGGCCCTTTCTTCCATATCAGGAAAAATGAATAACATGCCCTGGTCGTCTGTCATCGATTTGCGGTACATTAGTCCATCGGCGCGTTGCTCATCGGTTTGTGCCAGCTGTATATCTATTTTACGCAGGGTATCTGCACCTGATTTTGCGATGAAAGCCAGGGCGCCCTGTTTCTTGAAAGCAATCCCATTGGAGGTTTCGCCGGCCACGTCAGGAGTGGTAGTAGTAGCAGCGCCGTTTTCCGTAGTAGCGGTATTGTTGCTGCTGTTGTTACTTCCCTGCTGGTGACAACCCGCAGCGTATAAGCTGGCTATCAGTATACATTTAAGGTGTAGTTGCATAAGATAGAAATGCTATTTGGTGAGCAGTTCTTCATCAGAAAAAACTACTTCGGTATAATCCATTATTTCGTTGTAAACCGTGTCTCTTTCTACCGGGCGTCTGCCAGCTTGTTTGATCAAGGTAGCCAGCTGGGCGGTGTTCATCGATGGGTTTTGTTCTTCCGCGCCTGCCATCGAGTATATCTTAGTGGTATCGTCGATAGTGCCGTCGAGGTCATTTACACCGAAAGACAAGGTGAGTTGAGCGGTATTTCTTCCCAGCATCGGCCAGTAGGCTTTCAGGTGTGGGAAGTTATCCATGTACAAACGGGCTACAGCGTATAGTTTCAGGTCTTCCACGATAGAGCTTTCCGGGATATGGGCCATATCATTGCCTTTATTACGGAATTTCAGTGGAATGAAAGTATTGAAGCCGCCGGTTTCATCCTGCAGTTGACGCAGGCGCTCCATATGGTCGATACGGTCTGCATAAGATTCGATATGGCCATAAAGCATGGTGGCATTGGTATGCATGCCACGCTGATGGGCGGCTTTGTGAATGGCCAGCCATCCGTCGGCATCTACTTTATCGTGACAGATTTTCGCACGTACTTCGGGAGCAAAGATTTCGGCGCCTCCGCCAGGCATGGATTGCAGGCCGGCTTCGTTGAGGATGCGCATCCCTTCTTCAATGCTTACTTTCGCTTTGCGGAACATGTAATCCAGTTCTACCGCCGTAAATCCTTTGATATGCAGATCCGGACGATGTGCCCTGATCTTCTGGATCAGTTCCACGAAGAAGTCGAGCTGCATTTTAGGATGTACGCCGCCTACGATATGCACTTCTGTTACCGGCTGGTTATCGTATTTTTTCACGATATCCATCATCTGGTCTATGCTGAGTTCCCATCCATCTTCCCGGTTTTTATATAGGCGGGAATAAGAACAGAAGTGGCAGGTGAAAACGCAAACGTTGGTAGGTTCTATATGAAAGTTGCGGTTGAAATAAGTTTTATCGCCATGCATCCGCTCTCGTACCTGGTTGGCTAAGGCGCCCAACAGGCCTACATCGCCTTTCTGGAATAAGATCAGCCCTTCTGCGGGTGTAATTCTTTCTGCCTGGAGTATCTTCTCTGCAATGCGTTTGATATCTGCATCTATGTTGGCTTGCTGCAGGAGCGCTTGAACTGCCGGATTATCTTTTCTCGTCGTCATCTTACTTTCATTAATTTAATGGTATTGGCCCTGTTCCTGTAAATTAATTTTACAAAATAAACACCATTTGGCTCATTTACCAAATTAAAGGTCAGCCGGTTCCCTATGCCTATCTCCTTAGCTATTCTGCTCATAATAAACTGTCCGGCGGCATTGTAAATAGATACCTGTACCAGGTCTTCCGGCACCTGGTAAAAGGTGACCCAAACCACCCCGGTAGTCGGGTTAGGGTTCACTAAAACGCCCTTTTCCCTTAAGGTAGGGTTCACATCCTTGGTGACAATCCTTATATTATCAATATAAATGTTATTCTCTGAATTTGAGATATTTCTGAAGGCTACTTGAAATTTTGATTGATGCACCACAGCAGTCAGATCCACAGAATCACGGCGCCATTCGGTAGTGGTGGGTACAAATTCAGTTTGAACCGCTTTTTGCCGCGTAATGAGGTTAGCGCCCCATTTTGAATAGAGGAGTTGACCGGTTTGGCGGCAATCGGTAGTCACCAGCACCTGCAACGTATCCCAGGGATTGGAAGGAGATGCTGTGGCCGGATCGGTATATACCGCGGCGGCTACGTCGAAAAACAGGAATACGGAGTCGCTGTTTTGCGGGTCCAGCACCGGCGTAATGAGGTCGTCTACCTGGCCGTTGGTATTATAGCCCAGGTTACGCATGAGCGCGGAGGCGTTACTATTCCTGCCTACGTCGCGACTGCGTTCCCAGGTAAAGCTGCGGTCGGGGTTATACAGGTCCCATCCGGGAGGAGGGAAGCTGTCGTCTTCAAAGCCCTGCTCGAAAGGGAGGCGCGCTTCGGCATCGTAGCGGAAGCGGATATTTGCGGTATCGTTGCTCACATTTTCATCGGCTACGCCATTGGGCAATTGCGTATAGGCTTTCAGGTTATAGCTGCCAATGGCCACACTGGCCGGTGGCAAGGTAGCGGTGGCCTGCTGCAGTGGGTTCAGGTTACCGGTCCATTGATAGGAGGTAAGGGGGCCGTTGTTCAGCTGGTACCAGATGGTAGCCGAGGTAAGCGGGCGGCTGCCGCGGTTGCGGATGGTTACCACCGGGTTAATACGGGGATCGCATATTTTGCCGGAAGGCGCATCAATACTCACCAGCGAGGCATCGTTGGCCACCAGGATAGGTGGCACACAACCATCGGAGGTCATCAGGGTAGTAGTAATATTTTCCAGCACATAGCGCATACGGTCTACCTGTCCGGCGGTGAAAAGGTGCATACAGGCATCGTCGGTATAGTCCATATAGTTCATGAACATGACGCCGGGCGCTACTGTGGTGCAGTTATCCAGTTTAGGGAAAGTGGGGCAGCCGTAGGTATTATCTCCTTGCAGGGGCGTATCGGTAATCCCATCATCAATGGTACAACCGCCGTTATCATCTCCCCAAATATGCTTTAAACCAAAGTAGTGGCCGATTTCATGGGTACAGGTGCGGCCCAGGTCATATACCCGGCCTACACTGCCGGTGGTACCGAAAGCGGTATAGTGTATTACTACGCCCTCCTGTTCTTCCGGGAAGCCGGTTCCCGGGGGAGCAGCCACACCGAGGTAGTTGCCGGAAAGGCGGGTAACCCATATGTTAAGGTATTTGGAATGGTCCCAGGCATCAGAGCCACCGGTACTGTTGTACTTGGCATCGGCGGCGGCGCCATTGATCGAAAAGCTTTGACCGGCGGCGGTCTTTACCTTTACGATGCCGCTGGTAGGTTCTCCATCCGGTGTACGCTGGGCAAGGCAGAAGTTAATACGGGTATTGCCAATGAGCGGTTGCCATACCGCCGGCACCTGGCTGATATCGGTATTGGCAGCATTATAATCACGGTTTAATACATCTATCTGGGAAAGCACCTGGTTGTAGGTAACCGCGCTGGTATCATCGAGTACAATATGCACCACCACGGGGATAGACACGGTTTGGGGGATAGCCTCTACTTTGGCGCGCTGGGCTTGCCCCAACAGCATCTGACGTTCATTTTGCTGTACAATCTGCAGCAATCGCGGGTTTTCGTTTACGCGTTGTTGTATGACTTCCGCCGTGCCGCATTTCCGCTGCGCCACCGCTGTCAGGCCATAGAAAGAGGTAAACAGGATAATAAAGAGATAACGCAAAAAGGTAAGTTTTGGGAATGAAGATACGAGAAAGAATTTGCGAATGTAATATGTCGTCAAAAAAGGAATACGGAAAAAAAAAGCGTCCCGGTATACACCGGGACGCTTTTTCACTCAGTTTTTATAAAAATTACATATTGGCCTGAATTTTCTTATCCAGCACAGATTTAGGCACTGCGCCTACCTGTTTGTCAACTACCTGGCCACCTTTTACGAAAAGGATAGCCGGGATGCTGGTGATACCGTAATTGATAGACAACTGTGGGTTCTGATCCACGTTCACTTTACCGATGTTTACTTTACCTGCGTAATCTTTAGACAATTCTTCGATAACCGGACCAATCGCGCGACAAGGACCACACCATTCTGCCCAAAAGTCGATAACAGTTAATTTATCGGAATTCAGAACTTCTGTTTCAAAGTTCGCGTCTGTGATTTCTAAAGCCATATTCAAAAGTTTTAAAAAGGTATATTAATGATTGTTTTGATTTTCAAATTTGTATAATAGTCATCAAATCCTGATCCGAACGCAAATTACTGCATTTTTGACACGGTACTTATTGATTATCTCTATACACATATCAATTGCGCAGATGTAAAAGTAGTGAATTTGTGATTATTAGTGATTTTTACGGCAATTCTAACAAATAAGTATGAGTTTGTTTGATCAAAAACGATATAGCAGTAATGATCCTAATAAATATGGTGAGACGAATCGTCATGTCATAGGTGCCATTCCGGCAATAGTAAGGCAGATAGCTGAATTTCAGACGAACATTATTGTATCTGGCTTTCATCCTGGAGTTTCTATTCCCTTATTTGTTTTTCTCGGTGCTTTGATGTGAAGAAACTCCGTACGGATATGAAGACCGGTGACCCCAACGCTACAGGAGTCGCTGCTAAGGCAGCTCTAGATGTGACAATAGGTGCCGTTTCTGTATGGGGGGCCTGTTGGTTGGACGATAGGTACTGTTTATTTTTGTGGGTGATGCCCTTGGTTGGTGGGAAAAAGACTGGGGACAACCCGAATATAAGGAATAATAAATTTTAGATGATGCGACAGTTTTATAAATATATCATTTACCGGCTTTATACCTGGGCTAAGAATGGGCCTAGTAACAGTACACCTATTCTCAATGTACTTATAACGCTTGCGTTTGTACATTATATGCAATTGGGAATAGTACTTCTAATTGTGGGACTGAGTCTGCGGTCCAGTGTTCATTTCCCGAGAATCGGGCCTGAGTATATTGTTGGCTTCATGTTTCTATTGTTAATCGCTCACTATTTTCTTTTTTACAATAAAGAAAGATGGGCTAGTTATGAGAAAGAGTTCAAAGATGAAAGCCCCGAAGAAAGCAGGAGAGGCAAAATTTATGTGCTGGTCTATTTAATAGGAAGCACACTTGGCGCTATACCTTTAATGCTGCTTCTTGGTAAGATTTTTCATACAATATAGTAGGCGGGAATACAGTAACGGCAGGAAGCCTCCTGTCGTTACTCCGTTCTGATGAAGTGTGAATTTACATCAATGCACCACCACCATTTTAGCCGTCATCACTACCCGGTCGGAATCTTCCGTATCATAGAATGTCAGGATATACAATCCAGCCGGCAGATCTGATTTGGAAACAAAAGTATGGTTACTGGTGAGCAGCCGGTTATCCCGTTCTCTACCGAGTACATCGTGTGTAACCATGCGCAGTTTATGATGAATACCCACCAGGTTTACGGTGAAGTTTCCATTGTTGGGGTTGGGACTGATGGTGATTTCAATCAGCCAAGGTACTTTTTTAACGGCACTGTAGAAGATTTTACCATCCCGGCCATATATTTTTAAGCGGTAGTAAGTCCAGTTATCATACTCATCGTCATCGCGGTAGTTATAGTCGAGCGCGCCAATGCTGGTACCGTTCAGGCTATGTGGGGCGATCTTGGCCACGGTGTAAAAGCTGTCTTCATTTTCGCGGTGGCGCTGTAATTCATAATGATCCAGGTTGAGTTCTTTGGTGGTACGCCAATGGGTGCCTACCCACCGGATGGTTTCGCGATAAGCTTCAAAGAAAAGGGCTACATCGGAAGTTACTTTATTGAAAGAGGCTAGCGACAGGAAGGTGTTCACTTCCCCGCCATCGCCAAAGGTCCTGCTGTTGATATAGGTGTTGCGTATGGTGGCGCCTCTGGTAAGTGTACCCGGACTGGCAATTCCTGAAGGGGCCACAGTATCCCATGCTGTGCCACCAGCGAGGCGGGTAACATAGCTGCTGTCGCGGTTAATGGAAAACGCAGGCGTTTCACTTTCCTCTGGATGCTGTAACAGTACGGTGACATTGTTCAATGCGCCGGAGTCCTGTTTTACATGCCAGGTTTTTAGTGTGTAACCTGAAGTGTTCATATCTCCTGAAAGACCATATTGGTAAACGTTGTCAAACACCCTGGCCTGAATAGTTTTCGGGGCGTTGCTATTGCTTTTTACCGCCATAGGAGAGTAGCTGTCGGTGGTACTGCCAACGGGGTATACTACCATATCATTGGCAGGAGTAACCTGTTCTCTGAAAAGGAAACCGCCGGCAGGTTGACTGCCAGTTACCACAAAGGCTTTGTTGGAGTAGCCGGTGATAGTACCGGGATCGCCGTTGCCCACCACCAGGTTCCAGCCATTCAACAGGAGTCGGCCGGTTTCAAAATTGAGGTTGTAGCGTACTTTCAGATCACTTAAATCGTCGAGGTGAATATTATTACTGTTGCCGATGCTCAGGTTAGGGAAGCTGGCGCCAGTGCTCCCACTGGCGCTATAGCCTCCGTATATATGCTGGACACCTATGTTAATACCTTTTACCTGCAGGAAGCGAAAAGTGCCGCCCATGTTTGATTGGTGAGTATTGTTGTAATCATTTTCATCCGGTAAGGCAGCATCATTGCTATTTTCCCATTTGCTGCCGTAAAAATTGATGACACTTCCTTTTAGGGAACCAAACCGGCCCTCGTTTTTTACATCACTGAAAATGGCTACCGTATCATGCGAATGAACGCTGATATTTCCTCCGGGAGGAACATATACGCCGGTTTGTGCCAGGCATAGCTGTGTTCCGGTTAAGAGGCAGGTGATCATATAGAGTGTAAACCAGCGCATCAGGGATTGATAACAGTTACATCAAAAGTTACAGAGCCAAGTTTCTGGTTACCGCCGCTACCCGCGCCGGTATTGATAAAGTTGATGGTAATAGTGTTGGCTGCACTGATAAAGGAATAAGCTATGGCCAATCCCTGCGGCAGCGCGGTACGGGGATTTACAATCACGGAAGCATTCAGATTGGCGCCTGTAACAGTAGCAGTTTTGGTGAGACTGGAAGTAGTAGTGATATTGGTAGTACCATCTGATAAGCTGAAGTTTGACTTAATCATAGCGCTTACCACAGTGCCGCTGGCGCCCAGTTTAAAGTTACCTCCTACATCCAGTTTGGCGGCGGGAGTGGTATTGGCGATACCCACATTGCCGGTTCCATCTATCCGCATGGCTTCGTTGGTACTGGCGGTACCGCCGGTGATGAACATCAGGTTTTTGCCGGAGGCTGCGTTACCGATCACGAAGTTGTTGCCGGTCGCATACAGGTAAGCGGTATTGCCGCCGCCTATAACAGTTCCATTACCATTTCCTGCGGAGGTGATACCCATATCAATGAAATTGCTACCACCACCGTTATTGGCATAGGCAACAATATCGGAGCTCGCATTCGGGCCGCCGTGAGTGTTTGTAAGGCTCATTTGCAGGCTACCGTTTACGAAGCCTTGTCCGCGGATTAGGTTAGTGGAGGTAGAGGTGCCGCCATCTACCAGCAGGCGTTCGGGGTTGGTTGCATTAAATGCATTACTGCCAATACCTACGCTGCCGGTGGCGTTTATGCGCATTCTTTCGGTATTGTTGGTAATAAACGGCAGATCAAAATTGGTAGTGGTACCCAGGTTTTGTACCGCAGTTACTCCGTTACCTCCTAACAGCCAGCCACCTACGGAGCCTGAAAATGAGATGGTACCGTTAACCTTGTCATAAGTAATACCGCTACCTGCGCTGAACAAAGAGCGCACTTTTAAGTAAAAATTAGCAATATTGGTAGTGTCTATGGTGGAGAGTTTATTGTTGAAAGTATTCCAATCGGTGCTGCTCAAATAACCATTAGTAGTGGCAGAAGCCTGGCTGATACCGATTACACCGTTGTTGTAAGTGATAGGAGCTGTTCCGGAGAACAGGCTCCTCACTTTCCCGCTAAAATTCGCAATGTTGGTGGTATCGATGGAAGACAGTTTGTTATTGAAAGTATTCCAATCGGTGCTGCTCAAATAACCATTAGTAGTAGCAGAAGCCTGGCTGATACCGATTACACCGTTGGCGTAAGTGATAGGAGCTGTTCCGGAGAACAGGCTCCTCACTTTCCCGCTAAAATTCGCAATGTTGGTGGTATCGATGGAAGACAGTTTGTTATTGAAAGTATTCCAATCGGTGCTGCTCAGATAACCATTAGTAGTGGCAGAAGCCTGGCTGATGCCGATTACACCGTTGTTGTAAGTGATAGGAGCTGTTCCGGAGAACAGGCTCCTCACTTTCCCGCTAAAATTCGCAATGTTGGTGGTATCGATGGAAGACAGTTTGTTATTGAAAGTATTCCAATCGGTGCTGCTCAGATAACCGTTAGTAGTGGCAGAAGCCTGGCTGATACCAATCACACCGTTGTTGTAAGTGATAGGAGCTGTTCCGGAGAACAGGCTCCTCACTTTCCCGCTAAAATTCGCAATGTTGGTGGTATCGACAGAAGACAGTTTGTTGTTGAAAGTATTCCAATCGGTGCTGCTCAGATAACCGTTAGTAGTGGCAGAAGCCTGGCTGATGCCGATTACACCGTTGTTGTAAGTGATAGGAGCTGTTCCGGAGAACAGGCTCCTCACTTTCCCGCTAAAATTCGCAATGTTGGTGGTATCGACGGAAGACAGTTTGTTGTTGAAAGTATTCCAATCCGCACTGCTTAAATAACCATTAGTACTGGTGGAAGCCTGGCTGATGCCGATTACACCGTTGTTGTAAGTGATAGGAGCTGTTCCGGAGAACAGGCTCCTCACTTTCCCGCTAAAATTCGCAATGTTGGTGGTATCGACAGAAGACAGTTTGTTGTTGAAAGTATTCCAATCCGCACTGCTTAAATAACCATTAGTACTGGTGGAAGCCTGGCTGATACCGATTACGCCATTGTTGTAAGTGATAGGAGCCGTTCCGGAGAACAGGCTCCTCACTTTCACGCTGAAGTTGGCTATATCAATCGTATCAACCGCAAACAATGCTTTTTTCCAGGAGCCTGCACTACGTACCCTCAGGCTGTTGTCGCCTTTGTAAAAGAGAATGGTACCGTCTTGCGCAGTAGTCAAAGTAGCTACTGTTGTATCTGGGATCCTGGTAAGTAGTAATCCCTGGTTTTGACTTTCCAGTTCCAATACGGAAGCCTTATTGATGGCGCTGGGGTTGTTACCCAGTTTCAGTTGTTGCGCAACTGAAAACAAAGGAAATAACAATATTGACGCCGCCAGCAGGGGGAAATGAAATATGCTTTTCATAGCAACTAGTTGAATGAGGAGAGAAGTGGGAGAAAACCGCTACTTCTTGATCACATACCAGTCTGTTCCATCTGTTTGTATGGTAACAAAGGTCCAGTCGTTATAAATGATGTAGTTACTGGAGCCGTCTATAGTACCTCCACTGGTAGCTATAGTTACTTCTTTATCAATGCCGCCGCTGCCTACTTTTTTGATGGTATAGATACGGCCGGCAATAGTACTGGGGCTGGGCAAAGTGATAGTAAGCGCGCCGCCGGTGGCATCTGCCAAGATGGTATTGTCGCCTGCGGTGGCAGCATAGCTGCTGGTTACTTTGGTAAGATTAGTAGCTACGGAGCCTACTACCTGGAAGCTGGAATTAGCTTTGGTTCCTTCTGCAACGCCTACTGCCAGTGAATCACGGAAGCTTTTGTAGCCGGCAAAAGTTTGGCCGCTCAGGAGATTGATGACTCCTCTTACAGTAGTGGAAGCATCCGGTACGTTGATAACTGTTTGTGTAGCTGAGCTGCTATCGATATTAATATCATTTGCTGTACCAGGGCTCTTGCCGATGACCAGTGTTTTAAAGGCATTATCATTCAGCAGTCTCTTTACGACAGTGCCATCTGTTCGCCGGATCAATACATTGCTGCTGTCAGTAGGAGCGGCGTTATTGATATTGGTGAGTACAACATTACCATCAATAGTGGCATTTTGAACGACATGCACATTGTTCTGGAAGGTTTTATTACCGCCAAAGGTCTGGTCGCCTGCTGAAACTGCGCCAGGATTAGTGGCATCGGCGGCATGCAGTGTAAGCGTTCCATTATTCACACTAATACCATTGGGGTCTGGTGCAGTAGAAAATAAAGTGTGCAGTATCTGGAACCTCGCAGATGAATCAAACCGTAGCCAGTCGTTGTAAGATAATAAACCGCGGGAAGTAGCGCCAGTACCACTTTGACTGGGGATGTTGAAAGTATGTACCCCATTTGTAGAAGTAATGGAGAAATCTTTTGCCGCAGTGCTGTCGACCGCAAATGTCTGTACCGTATCTCTTAACCCGTTTAATGATACAATGGCGTTATTGAAGGCAGAAGCAGCCATGGTACGTTGCAGGAGGGTACCGGTGGCAGGATCTATCACCATTACCTGTAACTGGTTGGTACCAGTAGGGATCGTACCTGCAGCCACTTTAATATTTCCATTGGCAGACAAACGCATTCTTTCTGCATTCCCGGTTTTAAATACCAATGCCTGCTGATCGGTGGTTCCGATGAAATTTTTATTGGAGTCCAAACCGGCATTACCAATGGTATTCCAGTTGCCATTGTTGGCCACACTGTCTACCGACATTTTCTGCCATAGGCCATTCTTCCGGATAAAGAGACTGGAAGAATCTGTTACATAAATGATCATACCATCTGGAGCAGCATTAAGTGGCGCGGCGGTGAGATTAGCGCCTGGTATCCTCGGCAGTAAAAGACCCTGACGGGTGCTTTCCAGTTCCAGTATGGAGGATTTGTTGATCTGGCTGGGATTAGAACCTACCTTTAACTGCGCAAACGCTGCGGAGGTACTTAATAAGAACAAGATCACCGTAAAAATTCTAAACTTCATGACTTTTGTTTTGATAGTAATTGATAAAATGATTGAGAAGCGCAAACAGCTGTTACCTGGACGCCTGAAGGCACCCTGTCGTCGAATCGAATACTATAGTTCAGTAAATAGCCAACTTATTGGTCATGCAACCATGCTGGAAAGAAAATATGATGTATGCTTTTTGGTACTGGAAAAGGAGGGATTACTTATTGCCGTAGACAATGAGGGGTGCTAGCATCATTTGCTGATGCGTAGTTAATTTAAGGATCAATGTGCTGCGGTTAATAGGTAATACGACCTAATTCTAAAACTGGATTTTACTTGAATGGACAAGATGGAGAGATGCATATCCTTTAAGGCGCCATGCGCTGGTTACGAGGTGATACGACTCGCCATTAAAATGGTCTTGCTAGGGGTGGTTAAAATATGCGATAAGAATGATTCAACTATCAGCAGGTATCGAGGAGTAGTTTAAAGTATTCGGTTAGTTATGCTCTATCAACGTTGCCAGCTAACGTAAAACAGAGATACTTATTGTAGTGTATTCTTTCTGAATTAAAATTAAAACACGTTTTTAACGTAGAAAAAATATTTTGGTCAATTATCAAAATAAAACAGGGAAAGTTCTTATTTCCCGGTTTAACGTATAATAGATCCGGCGCCAGCGGGGATAAAGGGTATATTTTACCTTATTGGACGGGTATTATAAGCGCTATAAGGGGCAAACAAAAGCGGCAGGAGGGCATCCTGCCGCTGCTATTATAAATAGGAATTATCCATACTTATTTGTTCACGATCTCTATATACACGTCTATATCCGGTTGTTTATTCAGGAATACCGCCAGTTCATCATTCATTTCTATATTCCGGTTAAAGGTATGCAGTTTGGCGTGTGTATTATCATCACGATCAGTCAGGTGCACATGCAGTACGCTGTTGCCCGGGAAGCGGTTCACATTGTCTACCAGGAAGTCGACCGTAGGCTTGTTGAGGAATTGAGGCATCGTATTCAGGTATACCTGTTTGGTATGCGTTTTCTTTACTTCCTGCAACAGTTGTATGCTTCCTACTTTAAACTCGTATTCATTATCATTGAAGCGCTTGGATTTGAAGCCACCGTTGATAAAGAGGCAGAGGCCCGGTTTGAGATAAGGAGCGAAGCGAATAAAGTCTTCACTCCAGAGGGCGAACTCAAATTTACCGGTATAATCTTCAATGGTCATTACTCCAAACTGACGGTTATTACGGGAAATCCTTTCCTGGGCGCCGGTAATATATACCGCCAGGCGGAAGTTGCGTTCCCGGGAACGCCCACCGGTACCGCCGGGCTGTGCAATCTCCGTTTGATATTCTACCAGTTCCTGCACAGTATTCATATGGTAGTGTTTCAGTTCAAAGCGGTAATCGTCGAGCGGGTGGCCGGAAATATATATACCGGTGATATCCCGTTCGTTGTTCAGCTTCATGATCAGCGGCCATGGGTCGCAGTTCGGAATTTTAGGTGGTTCTACATCCGGGAGCTCGTCGGCGCCAAAGAGGCTGCCTATATTGGATGAGCCGGCAGTTACCTGCTGTCCGAACTTCACGATTTTGTCGAGGCCGGTAAGGTTATCGCCATCCGGTTTGTGGAAATACTGGGCACGGTGCAGTTCCGGGAAGCTGTCGAAAGCGCCGGACATCACCAGGGCTTCCAATGATTTTTTATTTACAGCGCGTTGATTCACACGCTTGATGAAGTCGAATATATTTTTAAACGGCCCCTCTTTTTTACGCTCTTCCAGCAGGTTTTCAATAGCCGCTTCACCCACACCCTTCAAACCGCCCAAACCGAAACGTACCTGTCCCTGTTTGTTTACCGCAAAGCCTTTGAAAGACTCGTTCACATCGGGCGGTAATACGTCGATGCCCATGCGTTTGGATTCTTCCATGAAGAAGGTGATCTTTTCAATATTGCTGGCACAGTTGAGCACCGCAGCCATATATTCGGAAGGGTAGTGGGCCTTTAGGTAAGCTGTTTGGTAGGCTACGAAGGCGTAGCAAGTGGAGTGCGACTTGTTGAACGCGTAGGAAGCGAAGGCTTCCCAGTCGGTCCATACTTTTTCGCAAACCTTTGGATCGTGGCCATTTTTAGCGCACCCTTCCATAAATTGCGCCTTCATTTTGTTCAGTACGGCAATCTGCTTTTTACCCATGGCTTTACGGAGTACGTCCGCGTCGCCTTTGGAGAAGTTAGCCAGCTTCTGGCTCAGCAGCATCACCTGCTCCTGGTATACCGTAATACCGTAAGTATCGCTCAGGTATTCCTCCATTTCCGCAATATCGTATTGTACGGGCTCCAGGCCATGTTTACGGCGGATAAAGGAAGGGATATACTCCAGCGGTCCCGGCCGGTACAAGGCGTTCATAGCGATGAGGTCGTCGAATCTATCGGGCTTCAGCTCACGGAGGTATTTCTGCATGCCGGGCGACTCGAACTGGAACGTGGCGTTGGTTTCGCCTTTCTGATACAGTTCATAGGTTTTGGCGTCGTCCAGCGGGATGTTGTCTATTTCGATGCTGATACCATGGTTTTGACGGATCATTTCCAGGGCGCCCTTAATGATGGTGAGGGTTTTCAGCCCCAGGAAGTCCATCTTGATTACGCCGGCAGATTCAATAATACTACCTTCAAACTGGGTAACGAGCAGGTCGGAGTCTTTCGCAGTCGACACCGGGATCAGGTCGTACAGATCTTGCGGGGCAATGATGATACCCGCTGCGTGGATACCGGTATTTCGTACTGATCCTTCCAGTACACAGGCTTCGCGGAGCACTTCTCCCTGTAAATCCTCTCCTTTGATCAGCTCCCGGAGCTTTTTCACGTTTTCGATATCTTCCCCCGCGAGGCCTTCCTTGTCGGCCAGGCTTTTTTCTCCTTCCAGGGGTGCATTGAAGATACGGTCCAGCTGTATACCGGGCTTATCGGGTACCAGCTTGGCCAGGGTATTGGATTCCACGAGGGGGAGGTCCATTACACGGGCTACGTCCTTGATACTCATTTTGGCCGCCATGGTACCGTAGGTGATGATCTGCGCTACCTGGTTACGGCCATATTTCTGTACTACGTAGTCAATTACTTTCTGACGGCCTTCATCATCGAAGTCCGTATCAATATCGGGCATGCTCTTACGTTCCGGGTTGAGGAAACGCTCAAACAGCAGGTTATATTTGATGGGATCTATGTTGGTGATACCTATACAGTAGGCTACTGCCGAACCGGCAGCAGAGCCACGTCCCGGGCCTATGAATACACCCAGTTCGCGCCCGGCTTTGATGAAGTCAGCCACGATGAGGAAGTAACCGGCAAAACCCATGTTTTCGATCACCTGCAGCTCAAAGTTGATACGTTCTTCAATATCGGCGGTCATTTCCAGGTACCGGCTGCGGGCGCCCTCAAATGTAATGTGGCGCAGGTATTGGTCCTGGGTAATAAATTCTTTGGGGATAGGGAAGTTGGGCAGCAGGATATCTCGTTTAAGATCCAGCAGCTGTACCTTGTCCACGATTTCGTTGGTATTATCAATGGCCTGGGGAAGATCATGAAACAACTTGGTCATTTCTTCCGTGGTCTTGAAATAGAACTGGTCGTTATAAAAAGCGAAGCGGCGGTTTTTTACCGCGGATTCGTCATCCGAAAATTCTTTATTGGTAGGCGTACTTTTCTTCTCACCGGTGTTGATACAAAGCAGGATGTCGTGTGCGTTGGCATCGGCCTGGTCTACGTAATGGGAGTCATTAGAAGCAATGATTTTTACATTGTACTTCTCCGCAAAACGCAATAATACAGCATTCACCTGGTCCTGTTCCGGAATACCATGGCGCTGCATTTCTATATAGAAATCATCTCCAAAAATATCCAGCCACCAGCGGAATTCTTTTTCACCCGCCTCTTCGCCATGACGCATAATGGTTTTGGGAACCGAGGCGCCCAGGCAGCAGGTAGTAGCAATCAGTCCCTTGTGATATTGTAAGATCAGCTCCTTATCGATACGGGGATATTTACCGTACAGCCCTTCCATATAACCCAGCGAGCAAAGCTTGATCAGGTTACGATAGCCTTCATCATCTTTGGCCAGCAATACCTGGTGATAACGTATATCTTTTTCCTCTCTCGTAAAAGAGCGTTTATGACGGTTATCTACCACATAAAATTCGCACCCTACAATTGGTTTTACTTTCAGTCTTTTATCTTTGGGATCGGCCGGGTTTAACTTATTGTTATATGCTTCTGCCACAAACTGAAATGCGCCAAACATATTACCGTGGTCTGTAATGGCCAATGCCGGCTGATTGGAAGCCATGGCCTTTTTATACAGTGACTTGATATCTGCGGCACCATCCAGTAATGAGAATTGGGTATGAACGTGTAAGTGGGAAAAAATCATCTGCTAGTCTTTTTCGTCAAGCGACAAAAATACGGGAAAAAAGGCTTTCTTTGCATTTTAGCGAAAATTTAGCCAGAGCTTATGATCAGAGTAAAGGGACATCTTATTGTGAAGGTATCGATTTGTGCATTGTCACTTACCTCCTGCGCTTCACTAAAAAAGAGTACCACCCGGAAAACCACTACCACAAACGCTTCTGCCAATAACAACCGACGTGTTGAGTTTATCGACGGCATTGCTACCAATCGCCATACGCGCAACACCAGCAACTATAACAACAGGGATATCAGCATCAGCAAAAACATTACCAGGGGCAGTGCCAACCTGGAAAATGCACAGAGCTGGCAATTTAAATATGCACAGCTGCTGGATGTACCGGTGGAAGATGTGTTGAACTACAAATTGTACAATTTTATCGAAGACTGGTGGGGAACACCCTACCGGTTAGGCGGGAAAACCAAAGATGGTATTGACTGCTCCGGCTTTGTAAATACCCTCATGAATACTGTCTTTCAAATGGGGTTGACTGGTAACTCCACTAATCTTTATACACAGGTAAAACGATTGCCGGTACATGACCTGCATGAAGGCGACCTGGTATTCTTCAAAATCCATCATAAACGCATTTCTCACGTAGGGATCTACCTGGAGAACGATAAATTTGTACATGCCTCTACCAGCAATGGTGTGATGATCAGCGATCTGAAAGAGCCTTACTGGAAGAAGTATTTTGCCGGCGGCGGACGACTGTAGCCACTTCAACACATTTGTTTTATTGTTAATTTTATACGATTTTTACCGTTTAAACTTAATCTGCTGCCCTGTGCAGTACCTTTGGCATTATGGAATTTGCTCCCATCGTATTATTTGTCTACAACCGGCCAGCACTCACACGCAATACCCTGCAGCACCTGCAACAGAATAAAGAAGCGGCAGAGAGTACACTGTATGTTTATTGCGATGGGGCCAAAGCCGGCGCCAGTCCCGAACAGCGACAGCTGATACAGGAAGTAAGAGACATTGTGCATAGCCAGCCCTGGTGCGGTAAAGTAGTAGTATACGAAGCTGAAAAGAACAAAGGACTGGCCACCGCCGTAATTGACGGGGTCACAGAAGTAATTGCCAAACATGGCAAGATCATTGTCCTGGAAGACGACCTGACCGTATCGCCCTGTTTCTTGAAATACATGAACGATGCGTTGACCAAATACGAAAAGGATGAAAAGCTGTTGGCGGTACACGGTTACCTGTACCCGTTTAACATGCCGGCCAACTATCCCCACAGCACCTTCCTGGTGCACGATCCGGGAAGTTTAGGCTGGGGTACCTGGTCCAGGGCCTGGGATAAGTTTGAAAGAGATACCGACAAAGTAATTGCCGGGATCAGGGAAAAAGGATTGAAACGGGCTTTTGACTTTTGGGGCGCTTATCCTTTTTTCCGCATGTTGCACCAGCATAAGCATGGAAAAGTAAGTTCCTGGGCTATCCGCTGGAGAGGCGCGGCCTATCTGCATGATATGCTAACGCTTTACCCGGTAAAATCACTGGTACGGCACGATGGTAATGTAGCCTCGGCTACACATCACTACAAGGAAGAAGACTGGTTGTATACGGAAATCTACCAGGATGAGATCCCGGTAACAGATATCCCGGTAGAAAATAACCTTGCGATGGAAAAAATGTTTGCCCGCTTCCTGAGATATCATGCGGGTATGACCATTTCCGCGAAGATTAAAAACAGACTTAAAAAATACTGGAAAAAAATAACGGGGCATGCTTAAAACAGTTCGGAATATATTCAGGAAATTAAAGCGGGACGTAGTATCGCCGGTACAGTGGGATAATCTGAGGAGATTGCAGCCGATGTCCACCAAATTTGGATTCGATCGCGGCACCCCGGTAGACCGCCACTATATTGCCGCTTTCCTGGAAGCCCACCGCGCCGATATTCACGGTCATGTACTGGAGATAGCGGAGAGCAGTTATTCCAAACAATTTGGCAGCCAGGTCACCAGTTTTGAAGTACTGCATGTACAGCCCGGCGCAAACGTTACTATTGTGGGTGATCTGACCAATACCAGCTCATTGCCTGCCAACCAGATAGATTGTTTCATCTGCACACAGACCTTTAACTTTATCTACGATTTTAAAACAGCCATTGCCGGCGCCTGGCATCTGCTAAAGCCCGGCGGGGTATTGCTGGCTACCCTGGGTGGCGCTACCCAGGTATCGGCCTACGACGCCGCACGCTGGGGCGACTACTGGCGGTTTACTTCACAATCGGCTGAAAAGGTATTTGGAGAAATTTTTGGAAAAGAAAATGTGGAAGTCTCCGCTTATGGCAACGTGCTCACCTGTACAGCTATTTTGCAAGGCCTGGCAGCAGAAGAACTTACCCGGGAAGAACTGGACTACCAGGACCCCGTATATCCAATTATCATTGCCGTGAGAGCGAGGAAGGCATAACACCATAAAAGTTATATCATTGATGGGAAACCTGAGCCAAAAAATATTTGCTGTCGCACACTATGTAGCCAACAAAGTGCAGCGCCCGGCCGTCATCCTGTTATACCACCGGGTCACTACCCTGGAGCAGGACCCACAGGAACTGGCGGTGACCCCTGCCAACTTCCGGGCACACCTGGCGCACCTGGCGGCAGATTACAATGTATTGGATGCAGATCAGTTTCTTTATCACGTAAAAAATAAAAAAGCATTCCCCGAACGCTCGGTGTTTATCACCTTCGACGACGGCTATGCCGATAACTACCACGAAGCCCTGCCCTTACTGCAACAAGAGCAGGTACCGGCGCTGTTCTATATCACTACGTCTAAAATCAATACCAGCTTTGAATTATGGTGGGATGACCTGGAGCGTATTTTATTGACCAGCGATCAACTGCCGCTGGCATTAACGGTAAATATTGACGGAAAGAAATGGGAATATAATACCGGCACGCTCACGGCTATACGCGAAACATACTATGCACTGCAACAGGTACTACGTTTTTGTAAACCTGCGGTCATAGAGTCCGTTATGCAGCAGCTGTACGATTGGTCGGGCAAGTCAGCCACCGGGCGTCCTTCGCACCGGTTAATGACCTGGGAGGAGGTGAGAGCTATGGGAAGCGCGGATTATGCCGCTATTGGTTGCCATACCCACCGGCATCCCGCCGTGGGCATGCTCAGCTACGAAGAACAATACACCGAAATAGGCATGTCTAAAGAAATACTGGAAGGCGTGCTGGGCACCCCCCAAGTACACTTTTCCTATCCTTTCGGCGGCCGCAAGTTCCTGGGCACCAAACGCTATTATAATGCAGATAGCATCAAAGCCTGTAAGGCACTGGGGTTACAGCTGGTAACAGCCAACTACCACGGACAGGTACATAGCTGGAGTAATCCATATGCCCTGCCCCGTATATTAGTGAGGGATTGGCCGCTGGAGGTATTCCAGGCGCATATGCGACAGTTCTTTAAATATTAGCCCGTGAAAGTACTTTTTATCAATAAATATGAAAACAGCGGAGGGGCGGCCATAGCAGCGCAACGCATCGCCACCGGCCTGGAAGAATATTATCATACTGATAATCACTTCCTGGTAGGCACCCATCGCACTTCATCTTCAAAGGTTACGGTAACGCGCCCGGGAACGGTGCGCAACGTGATAGAGCGGGGCATTAATGTACTGACCAACCGCGTAGGCCTGCAATATTTATACTTCCCTTTTTCTACCCCGGCTATCCTGGGATATACCGCTGCCTTTAAGCCGGATGTTATCAGTTTGCACAATATTCACGGAGGCTATTTCGATGCCTCGATACTGCCCCGTTTATCGGCCATCGCGCCGGTAGTGTGGACGCTGCACGATATGTGGGCGCTCACCGGGAGCGCCGCCCATAGCTTCGGCGATACCTCCTGGAAAGCAGGCAAGGCGGGGAAAAATGAACATAAGCATGCGCCTTATATGGGATTAGCCAATGGTAACTATCTCATTAAAAGAAAGCAGCGGCTGTATGCCGCCAGCAACCTGCACATCGTATCGCCTTCCCGCTGGCTGTACGATATGACGCGGGAAAGCCCGCTAACGCGGGAAAAACCCTTATATCATATTCCCAACCCGATCGATACCGCCTATTTCCGGCCGCAGGACAGGGCCGCTTCCCGGCAGTTACTGGGATTACCTGCCGATGCGCCCGTGATCACCTTTGTATCCGAACGTTTATTTGCCAGCGAGTTTAAGGGAGGGGCAGAGCTGCTTAAGATCCTGCACCTGCTGGATGAGCAGCTGGACAGCCCGGTATACCTGCTGATGATAGGAAATGACCGTTTGCCCGGTACCTTCAAACAGCTGCAATGTGTGTATACCGGCTATGTGAAGGATACTATCAAAATGATGCAGTGCTACAGTGCCAGCGATATCTTCTTTTACCCGACAAAGGCCGACAACCTGCCCAATGTACTGATAGAAGCCAGCAGCTGTGAAACGGCCTGTATTACCTTCGACGTAGGCGGTTGCCGGGAAATAGTGATCGATGGCCGCACGGGCTACGTAATACCGCCGGGAGAGCATGAACAGTTTGCCGCTAACACCCTGGCATTGCTGCGTGATCCGGCTACCTGCCGGCAATTTGGCCGGGCAGCCAGGGTACATACCGAACAGCATTTCAGTATGCCGGTAGTAGCCGAACAATATTATCATTTGTTTGAATCGGTGATAACATCGCCGCAAATAACTAATACATGAGTGCAGCTTCCCCGGTGTTGAGTATTATCACCGTATGTTTTAACGCGGAAAAATTTATTGAAAGTACCATCCAAAGCGTGCTGTCGCAAACCTATCCGCATATCGAATACATCATTGTGGATGGCGCCTCCCACGACAATACCATGGGCGTGATTGAAAAATACCGTTCCCGTATTGCCACGGTGCTTTCAGAAAAGGATAAAGGACTGTACGATGCTATGAACAAAGGCATGCAGCTGGCTACCGGCGATTACCTGTTGTTTCTTAATGCCGATGATGTATTGGCCGATAACGACGTAATCGCCAATCTATTTGCGGCCTGTGCCCATGCCGATGTATATTACGGAGAAGCCATGTTTATGGATGAAAATGGGGTAGACATTGGTTTACGCTCTGAACAAACGCCGCATAAAGTACCGGATCAGCTCACCTGGAAAAGCCTGAAACATGGCATGGTGGTGTCGCACCAGGCCTATGTTATCCGTCGCAGTTTAAGCCCGTTGTACGATTTGCAGTATAGGGTATGCGCTGATATCGACTGGATGATCCGTACGCTGAAGGCATCTCAAAAAATATGTAATACCCACCAGGTGGTAGCGCGCTTCCGGGTGGGAGGTACTTCCAAGCAGCATCAGCAGCTGGCCTGGAAGGAGCGGTATAAGATATTGAGCCGGTATTACGGGCATATTCCCAACTTTGCGCATCACCTGTTTATTGGGATGCGGTATATTTTTTCAAAGCGATACTAGCGGTATTTTATATCATAAAAAGGCCTGAGCGGAATATTTCGCTCAGGCCTTTTTCATATGAATAATATGTTTATTTTTTCTTTTCAGGTACCGGCACCGTTTCTCTTTTCATTTGCTGGTAAAACTCCCATCCAAATATCAATACTACCAATACAAGCAGCAGGATAGAGGAGGTACCGGCAATTTTAAGACCGGTGAAAAATGTTTTAGGCGCAAACTTCATCTCGATTTTATGATCGCCGGCAGGGATTTTAAATCCACGCAGGGCATAGTCGGTGCGGATAATATCTACGGGCTTGCCATCAATAAATGCTTCCCATCCGGCAGGGTAGTAGATTTCAGAGAATACGCCGAAGCCATCCTGGGCGTTGTGCGACGTATATTCGAGCTGGTTAGGTCCGTACTTGGTGAGCTTAATAGCGGCGCTGCTGTCGGCTCCCGGTTTGAAGTTACCTACCTGTGCCTGGAAGCGCTTGTCGATTACCGCAGAGTCGCGGGTATTCAGGTAATCCAGCGTTTTCATTTCGGTGTTGGCATCAGGCGCCCAGATGATATCTTTTACAAACCAGGCATTACCGTATGCATCGGGATTACGCTGTGCGACGGGTTGCCCTGTTTTCTGATCGGGTACAATAAAGTACTTGGTGTTGAGCATGTTCATTACATGCATATTGTTTTTCGAAATCTGGTGTGTGATCAGATCCTGGTAGAGCCACAATTTGGCCGGGCTATAACCGCCAATATTCTTGTGGAAGTACGACGGCGATGCATCATCGAAAGGCGCCGTGGTAACATTCAACACGCGGTAGTAAGGATCAGGATCCTGCTTGATCTGCTGGTCTGCGGGCGACGGTTGCAGCGCCTGCATAAAGCTCAGATCATCCACGAAGCTGTCGCTGTTAAGATAGTTCCGGTCTACCTGCAACAGGTCGATAGTTACGGCAGCGGTAATAACGATGGCCGAAACTTTCCAGGTCATCTTATCTTTCAGATAAGCCCAGATGGCGCCGGCGGCAATCAGGATGAAGATTGCGGAGCGGAAGGCATCCTGTAAGAGCAGGCTGCTGCGGTCTTTTTCCAGGGCGCGGATCAGGAGCTTCGCATTTTCTTCGCCCCCCATCATCTGTGCAAAATATTGCAGCATGCTGGCATCGCTGGCACTGCTGAAGCCGGTGAAGAAGTTGGTGATTAGCACAAAGCCCAGCAGGAATCCACCGGTGATCAGCAAAGCCTGTTTCAGTTTTTGCAGCAGCACTGTTTTGGTATATTTCCCGGCAGCCACTTCCTGTAATCCCCAGCAGCCTAATACTACAAATGTGAGTGAAGGCAGTACCAGCGCTTGTGCGGGAGCACGGAATTTATTGTACAGGGGAAGATGATAAAACAGGAAGTCGTTGATAAAGGCCAGGTTTTTACCCCAGGCCAGTATAAAGCCGATGGCGGTAACGGCAATGAGCCACCATTTATGCCAGCTGTCTACTAACAGTAATGATAATACGAACAGGAAGCAGATAATGGCACCCACGTATACCGGTCCGGACGTGCCTTTACTTTGGGCCCCGTAATACATCGGTAATTTTTGTTGAGACAGGAACTGGTCTACCTGTGCGGCAGGTACGCCCAGGCTCACCATTTGCTCGCCAAAGTGGGAGCTGGGACTGAGTTTTTGGGCAGAGGAGTTACCTACATAACCAGGGATAAGGAAAGTGCCGGTTTCGGCTTTACCATAGCTCCAGTCGTAGGCGTAGTCGATATCCAGGCCGGTAGACTTTTTCTGTGCGGCATCGTCCTTGTCCAGCGTAAGCTCTGACTTGCTACCGCGCATGGTATAGTCGGTATATTCCCGCAGGATCATCAGGCTATCCATAGAAGTAAGAATAGCCAGTGCGCCGGCGATGGCCAGCAGTCCGGAAGCTTTGAAAAACTGTGGCAGCTGCTGGGTTTTAAAGGCATGTACAAATGCACCAACAGCCAGGCAGGCTACCATGATCAGGGTATAATAGATAATCTGCAGGTGGTTATTATAGATCAGCATACCGGTAGCGAGTGCGGTTAATGCGGCGCCAGTGAGCAGGCGGCCCCGGTAGGCGAGGATAACACCCGCCAGTACAGCAGGCATCAGGGCAATGTCGAACATTTTGGTGATATGGCCTACGTCAATGATAATCACGTTGTAGGAGCAAAACGCAAAAGCAATGGCGCCCATGACGCGGATCCAGTACTTGAGGTCCAGCACACAGAGCAGCAGGTACATGCTCAGCATGGCGAGGAACAGCATGTTGATAGGGAAGGGCGTCTTCAGGGTGATAATCCAGTTCATGTACCCCATTCTGTTGGTACCCGGACCAGTATAGATCACATAGGAAGGCATGCCAGAAAACATGCTGTTCGTCCACAGCGGCCGATCACCGGTTGCTTCATAGTAGTCCTTTGCCTCTTTCGCCATTCCCTCTACATTCTTCATGTCGGCCTGGTTTACTACTTTGCCCTCCAGGGCAGGAGCGCAATATGCCATGGCCAGCAACAGGAAGATCCCTATTGCCGCGAGATGCGGGAGAACGGCTTTTAGCCAGTTTTGCTTCATCGGATATTTTGGATTTAGTTTTAAAGAAACAAAAATAACTGTAATTTATCCGAAATTTCAATATGCGCTGGATACGGTTCCTTTTAAAATTTGCTTTTATATGCAATCTGTGCTTTCTGATCAGTGAAATCCTGCGTATCACTACGTATAGCCATTCGCTGGATACTTTGGTGAATCATGTGCTTATATTAGGTGTAGGCATCGCTTTCCCGCTGAATGGCATCTTATGTATACTCACCGCGGTGTTATTATTGTTAAAAAAAATACAATGGAAGACATTGCCTCCGTGGGTATATTTGTGCAACATTGCCATCTTTATATTTCAACTCATAGTTAATTATTAAATGATCCGGAACCTATTAAACGACAAGCCTACCAAGCTTTTTGTCATATTTACCAGCTTTTTTGTGGCCAATGCGCTTATTGCGGAATGTATTGGGGGAAAATTATTTTCCCTGGAGAAGTTATTGGGACTGCCTGTACATACCTTTACGCTCTTTGGTGAGAGCGGCCTGTCATATACGCTTACGGCAGGGGTGTTGTTATGGCCATTTGAATTTGTGATGACGGATATTGTGAACGAGTACTTCGGGCCCAAAGCCGTGCGCAGGATCTCCTATATCGCCGTGGGACTCATTTCCTATGCCTTTATCATGTTTTTCGTGGCCATGAGCGTACCGGCCGATGGCTGGTGGCTGGGCAGCAAGGCCGCAGATGGAGTGCCTAATATGCAATCGGCCTTTGTGGGTATCTTCGGGCAGGGCATGTGGATTATACTCGGTAGCTTAACTGCCTTCCTGGTGAGCCAGATCGTAGATGTAACAGTATTTCATCGTATTAAGAAACGGACAGGCGATAAGCACGTATGGTTAAGGGCCACCGGTTCTACCATCGTATCGCAGCTGGTAGACAGCTTCATTGTATTGTATATTGCCTTTAAGCTCGGTAATAACTGGAGCTGGCAGCGGGTGCTGGCGATTTGTATGGTGAACTACAGCTATAAATTTGTGGTAGCCATCGTGCTCACGCCGCTGATCTATTTACTGGAACACCGGATAGAACGTTTCCTGGGGCATGATGTTGCCAAACAAATGAAGGCGGCAGCGATGGGGAAGGAACATCCTTTTGTTGATCCGGTGGTGAGCGAATAGACTAGTATCTTGCTTTTACCATATCTGCCACTACCTTATCAATGGGCAGGGTTACGGCCGCCGAAGAAAACTCGTCCCAGTCGATCCAGCGGGCGCGTTCTACTTCTGATACGCCTTCCGGCACGGTGAAGTCGAAGGGCGTACTGCCTACGCTGGCGGTAAAAGCCGAGGTAGGAGTTACCAGGTAATAAATAGAGATGATCTGTGTTTCATTGTCGAAGGCAGAAATCTGGAAGAAGTCCGTGGTATAAATATGTTCTACCACTTTCACCTCCTGGTTTAGTTCTTCCTGCCATTCCCGCACAATGCACTCCAGGGTACCTTCACCGAATTCGAGGCCCCCGCCTGGGAATTTGGTATAATAACCGCCACGGATATATTCATCACTCACTAATACCTGGCGCTGATCATTGATCATGATACCATATACTCTTACGTTAAATCCTGTTTGCATGTTGTTGTATAAATTAGGCTAAAACCATTTCTTCTTCATAAAATACCAGCTGATCACCACCGAAATAGCGATCGACAAAATGACCGGGATATAGAAGGCATGCATGGTATGCTGATAGGGGATATCTACATTCATCCCGTAGATGCTGGCTACCAGCATAGGGAAGGTGAGAATGATGGTGATGGAGGTAAGCCGTTTCATCACCACGTTGAGGTTGTTGGAGATGATACTGGCAAAGGCATCCATCGTACTGCTGAGGATATTGGTATATACGTTGGCCATTTCCAACGCCTGGGAAGTATCTACGATCAGGTCTTGCAGGAATTCCTTCTCATCTTCGTTGAGCCCCAGGAAGTTGGTACGTTCCAGCTTCATCAGCAGCAACTCATTACTGCGCAGGGCAGTTACGAAGTATACCAGGCTTTTCTGGATACGCATAATACCCAGCAGTTCTTCATTCCGGTTGGAGTCGTAGAGTTTGGCTTCCAGCATATTCCTCCGCTGGTTGATTTCCTTCAGGTAGTCGAGGAAATTGATAACCACCTTTTCGAATATTTTCAGCACCATCATATTCCTTTTCTCCGGGGAGCGGTTATGGAAGGTATTCAGGAACTTCTTGATGGCGGTATTGTCGAATGAATTCACGGTAATGATCTGGTGGTGCGTCAATATGATCACGATAGGAATGGTGATATAAAAGGCGTCACTTTCATTAATCGAATTGTTTTCGGTAGGCGTTTTCAGTACAATGAGCTTTACATTGTCTTCCAGTTCATACCTCGACTTTTCGTCGATATCCAGGGAGTCCGTGAGGAAGTCGAGCGGGATATCCAGTTCCTCGGACAGCTGTTCAAATTCAGCCTGTTTGAGGGGAGGGGTTATATTTACCCAGGCCCCGTTTTCGGGCTGTTTTATTTCAACGGTTTTGGAGTCTATATTTGTGAAATACTGGATCATCGGGCGCAAAGGTAGTTAAAATGTTGAATCCTGTTAGCAATTGGCGTAATATTGCACATCAGGGAAAAAGATAAATATATTTATATAAATGGGAGTAATCAAGCAGCAGAGTATCAGGTCCACCTTATTGATTTATATTGGGTTTGCCATTGGTGGCATCAATATCGTTTTCCTGTTTCCCCATTTCTTTTCCAATGAAGAGTTCGCATTGACGCGGCTTTTGCCCGAAATTGCCATGATGCTGGTGCCTGTTTGCACCTTGAGCACCGTGCCTACCATCAGCCGGTTTTTTCCCTATTATTCGAGTCGCCTGAAGGATAAAGATAATGATATGTTAACCTGGGCGATGCTGGCCACCCTGGCGGGGTGCGGGTTATTTACCCTGGCTACGCTATTCTTCCGGCAGCAGATCATTGATGCTTTTATTGAGAAATCGCCGCTTTTTGTCGACTATTTCTATCTCGTTTATCCCAACGTATTCTTATTTGCCTTTTTTGCCGTAGTGGAAAGTTACAGCGGGGCGAGGCACCTGACAGTATTTCCCAACTTCCTGAAAGAGCTGGTAATGCGGCTCCTGACTACCTTGCTGATCTTCCTCTACTATTTCAAGTTGATAGATATTACCACTTTCCTGTGGTTGTTTTCCTTGCTATATGGGGTATTGCTGGTGGCGCTGCTGGTATATCTTTACCGGCATCATTTCCTGCATTTTACGTTCCGGGTAAGTACAGTAAGCCGCCGTTTGCTACCCAAAATGTCCATCTACGCATTTTCCCTGCTGGGGGCTATCCTGTTTAACCTGTTGGCCAACAATGTGGCGCCATTGATCCTGGGAAGCACGAAAGGGTTGGATGATGTGGCCTATCAGACAATTGCTACTTACATGTCGATGCTGATACTGATCCCGCAGCGCAGTATTTCTGCTATCGGGCTGCCGGTGCTGGCGCAGGCCTGGAAAGAAAAGAATATGAATAAGATAGAAGAGGTATATGTGAAATCTTCTCTATTGCAACTGATTTACGCCTTGTTCATTTTCCTGGCCATCTGGCTGAACATCGACAGTTTTTTCAAATTGTTGCCTCCTGAATATGCGAGCGCCAAATACGTGGTGCTCTGCTACGGAATTTCCAGGGTAATAGATATGGGCACGGGGCTGAATAGCCAGCTGTTGGCTACCTCCAGGCTATGGCGGTACGATTTATATAGCTCCGCCGTGTTGCTGGCGTTATCACTACCGCTCAACTTCTACCTGATTAACCATTACGGATTGATAGGCTCCGGATTTGCCACGCTCATTTCAATGGCGGTATTTAACCTGATCCGTTATGCTTTTATCTGGGCAAGATTTGGATTACAACCTTTTACGGTCAATAGTGTAAAAGCGATAGGAGTATCATTGGTGGCCTATTTTGGCGTCACCTGGATACCGTTTATCATCCACCCCATTATTGATATAGCCGTTAAAGGCGCTTTGTTTGCGGCGATATTTATAGGGCTTACACTGGTACTCCGTGTATCCGACGACGTGAATAGCACGGTGAACGAAACGATTCATAAGCTGAGAAGGAAGCAATAAAGCTGAACGTTATCCCAATACTTCCGCCAGCACCCCAAATTTCTTTGGTTTGTTGAAGAGTGCCTCTGTAATGCGGATGTTCTCCTGTACATCGCTTTTATCGAGCAGGGTACTAAAGTCTTTAAAATCCAAGTGGTCAATGGCTTTGGCATCAAAAACGGCGGCATGATTTTGTTGCAGCAGTTGATACAGGGTGCTGTTGCTGTGAATGAACACCTTTTTACCCCGGTGCAGCAAGGCAATCACATTGCCGGCTGCCTGGGTGCGGAAATGGTACATCACGGCAATATCTACCTGGGCCAGCATTTTGAAGTATTGTTCCCGGTTGAGGAAGGTGCGAAGGGCTTGTACTTTATGGTGTCCAAATAGCCGGATAGCTTCTTTTTCAATTACATCGCCATATTGCTGATAGCCGTAGCTGAGCGGGATCACCAGCTTAATGGGCTCGTCTTTATACCTGGCCAGGGCGTGCAGCGCCTCGAGGTGGTTGTTGGTGGAGGTATCTGAGTTGCCCAGCAGGATGGTAGTTACCTTTTCCTCCTTAGGGGTGTTCATAATGGCCAGCTCTTCTTCGCCCGGATGCGGATTTACATCGTAAAAGAAGTACTTGTATGTGGCATGGGTAGTATAATGCCGCTGTACCCATTCAAAATCGATGGGATTCCAGTGCAGGAAGAGGTTGAGCCGTTTAAAGAACTGGTCGCGTGTGCGGGCTACTTTCCGGTCGGGCGCTTTATAGTTAAAGAAGCGCTGGGCAAAGGAAGTAAGTGCCCTTTTAGGCCGCATGGGATTCAGCTTTAGCTTGGGGCGTTCTTCAAATTGCTCAAAGTACCGGAGGCTCATAGGTCCGTACACGCTGTGTTTAAAGCGGAAAGCCGGTATTTCCACGATATCGCCACCCCAAAAGAACATACCGATGGTTATGTCTGCAGGGAGGGATAAAGCCGCCTCTATGGCTTCTTCGGAGGCCCAGTGAATAAAAAGGCGGTCCTGCGCAGTAATTTTCTTCAGCAGCGCTTTAAAGGCCGGTGTATAAAAAGGCAGATAAGTTACCTGGTCGGATTTGATAAAGGTGGCTTTGGCTTTAGTAGTATTGATGATATAGGTATTGTTGCCGGGGGCCACAGCTTCTGCATCCCTGATAAAATCATTGATGAATTTGTCATCGGCCATTATATGGTAATTCATGCTGCCTGGTTTATAGTCTTTGGATAGGTGCCTGGTGTAAACAGCGTCCGGGTAGTGGGAGAGTAGCCGTTTTGCTCCCACGCTACCTGGTGGGAGCAAAAACGGTTGGATAGTGATTTATTTTACGGTGATATCGCCTTCAAACACCAGTGTAGCGGGGCCACAGAGCCAGATGTTATCGAAAGTACGTTCGCCGGTTTTGGTGAAGCGTACTTCCAGTTGACCGCCCAATGTTTGTACGGGCACCACGTATTCTTTTTCTTCTTTACCTGCAAAAGTGAGTGCGGCGGCGGTTACGCCGGTGCCGCAGGAGTAGGTTTCATCTTCCACGCCTCTTTCATAAGTGCGTACAAAAATGCCGGATTCGAATGGCTGTACGAAGTTGACGTTGGTACCCACTGCTGCAAAGCGGTCGTTGTACCGGATGGCGCGCCCTTCGTTAAATACATCAACGGCTTGTACGTCTTCCACAAATTTTACAAAGTGTGGGGAGCCGGTATTAAGATAATAGTAAAGCGGGCCATGTTCTACATCATCCACGTTTTGCATTTTCAGGTTTACCCAGTTATCGCCATCCATGGTGGCTTCGTGTTCGCCGTCTACTGCAATGAAGTAGAGGTTACCATCGCCAACGCCCATTTTATGCGCGAAGGCTACGAGGCAGCGGCCCCCATTGCCGCACATGCTGCTTTCACGGCCGTCGGCATTGTAGTATTTCATGGCAAAGTCGTAGTCTTCACTTTTGTTGAGCAGCATTAATCCATCTGCACCGATGCCGAAGCGGCGGTCGCAGAGTTCATTCACCTGTTCGTCTGTAAGCCAGTCGTACTGTCCGTTCCGGTTATCCATGATTACGAAATCATTGCCGGTTCCCTGGTATTTATAGAAGTGGATATTGTTCATGGAACAAAGATAAAAAAATAAGCGATGCATGTGCCCTCTTAGAGGGTGGCGATAATACCCAGTCCTTTTTCGATCAGTGCGGCTACAGCGGCGCCTCCGTCTTTGCTGAACTCCCTGCGGATACGGTTGGCTACAATAGCGCTGATCGACAGGCATTGGTGGCCCAGTACGCGTCCCATACCGTAAATACCGGAGGTTTCCATTTCGAAGTTGGTGATGCGGTGCGATTCGTACGAGAATCCGGTGAGGTTGTCGATCAGGTTTGGATTAGCGAGCGTACCTCTTAAAGCACGGCCTTGTGGTGCATAAAACCCCGGGCAGGTAACGGTGATGCCTGTATGAAAACCATCCCTGAAATGATTGTGCAGTTCAGCCGATGCTTCAAAGAGGCAGGGGCTGGCGCCGCCGGGCTGCAGGAATACCTGGCCGCGGAAGGCTTCCAGCAGTTGTTTTTCTGCTGTAGTATTTTCAAAGGCGTAATAAGGCATAAGGTTATCCAGGCCTAATCCATGGGAAGAAACCACGAAGCTGTCTACCGGGATGCCTTCCTGCAGTGCGCCGGAAGTGCCCAGGCGTATGATCTTGAGGGAAGTAAGATCTGGTTTTACCAGCCGGGTATTAAAATCAATATTGACTAAAGCGTCCAGTTCATTGAGTACAATGTCGATATTATCAGTACCGATACCGGTAGATACTACAGAGATACGTTTATGACCTATGTACCCGGTATGGGTCACGAATTCACGGTGTTGAAATTTGCCTTCTATTTTATCGAAGTGTTTGCTGACAGATCCCACCCGATCCGGGTCGCCAACGGTGATGATGGTGTCAGCCAGTTCATCCGGTCTTACATCGAGGTGGTATATGGCTCCGCGGTTGTTGATGATCAGTTCTGATTCAGCGATACGTTGATTGTCCATGGTACTAATTTTTTATTTTTGCATAAGTCAAGTTTCCAGGTTTTTCGCCTCAATATTCCACCGTTCTCCTTTATTATCAAAATATTTTTTAGATATTTTTTAAATAATATTTGGCAGTTATCAGAAATTCACTACTTTTGCAATCCCACAAAACGAATGAGATGTACGCCAGTGGGGGACTTACGGCGAACATTTTGATAAGATGGTTCGGTGGCCGAGTGGCTAGGCAGAGGTCTGCAAAACCTCGTACAGCGGTTCGAATCCGCTTCGAACCTCGAATCTGAAAGAGCTGCATCACTGCAGCTCTTTTTTTTTGCGCAAAAAGGTCACGTAAAGGAGCAAAACTTCAGAA
Source organism: Chitinophaga sp. Ak27 (assembly GCF_012726295.1). Taxonomy (GTDB): domain Bacteria; phylum Bacteroidota; class Bacteroidia; order Chitinophagales; family Chitinophagaceae; genus Chitinophaga. Next base: position 573,437 of record NZ_JABAOB010000002.1, read on the forward strand.
AGTCATAAGCTCCAGAAGCGCTCATATTTTAACAACAAGCCGTTGCTGCTTTACCCCTTATTCTCTTTGCGAGCCCCTGCTCGCTCTTTCAACTCCTTACTGCTAGCTGGTTTCAGTATTAATAAAGATTTATTTCAAGAGTGATGCAAATGTCGATGTAAAAGGTTATATTGCATCCCCCGCATTGAGGGACGATGATTACAGAAGGCATGATATTTATCCATGATTAATAAATTACATTACACCGCGTAATTGATCATAAGATGATATAGGGAATACTTCTACTAAAAAGAAAGTTTCCCATGAACAATACAAGCAAGAAGCCTTCTGCATGCAGAAGGCTTCTTGCGTTTTATGTACCATTAAAAAGAAGGGGTTATGACAGAGATTATTAAAGTAACCGCCGAAGATACCCAGCACCTGGCCCAGGTGAAGCTACTTTTCCGCGAATATGCCAATTGGTTAAATGTTGACCTTAGTTTTCAGCGATTTGAAGAAGAACTGGCTGGTTTGCCAGGAGTGTATGTAGCGCCCCATGGGGCATTGTTTCTTGCGTTGGTAGATGGACAACTGGCGGGCTGTGTGGCTGTGCGGCCGTTTGATAACAGTATTGCAGAAATGAAACGTCTGTTTGTAAAAGATGCCTATAAAGGACATGGCGTAGGTAAACTGCTGGCCAGTGCAGCCATCGAAGAAAGCCGGAAGTTAGGCTACAAGCGTATTTTGCTGGATACCTTGGCACATATGCGCCCGGCCATTGATTTATATACTTCTCTCGGATTTGAACCGATAGCGGCCTATTACGATAATCCTATCAGTGATGCGGTATATTTATCGCTCAATATAGAGCCCGTAACGCATTGAGCCATACGAAACCAGCTTTTGGCAGATAAACGTCTCTGCCAAAAGCTGGTTTTTTTATTCTTATAATGGTCTGATCCAGATATTACGGTAGCTTACCGGGTTGCCATGATCCTGCAAGGCAATGGACTTAGGGCCATGCTTTACATAAGAAGGCTTGCCAATATACTGCGTTTGGCCATCCAGTTCCACATTATTCTGCACCAATACGCCGTTTTGCAATACGGTAGCCCTGGCGCGCGATTTCACTGAGCCATCTTCATTGAACCGGGGAGCGGTCCAGATCACATCGTACGTTTGCCATTCTCCCGGCTTTTTACAGGCATTTACCAGCGGAATCCTTTGTTTATAGAAGCTGCCCGCTTGTCCATTGGAGTAGGTGCGGTTGTTATAGTTATCCAATACCTGCAGTTCATAATATTCCTGCATAAAAATACCGCTGTTGCCGCGGCCCTGGCTTTCTCCCTTTACTTCTGCCGGGGTACGCCATTCGATATGCAATTGGAAATCTTCAAACTGTTGTTTGGTTTTGATCACACCGGAGCCTTTTACTACCGTCATGATATCATTTTTCACCTCCCATGGGGCAGGGCCTCCTTTTTCGGCTTCCCAGTTATCGAGATTTTTGCCATTAAACAGGATAATGGCGTCGGAAGGCGGCGTCAGGGTTTCATTACCAGGGGTAATTACCTTTGGAACAGGCTCCCATACTTCTGTTTCTTCAGGTTTCATCTGCCCGTTGTTTTGTGCCAGGGCGGTTGCCGATAGCAGGGTGCAGGCGGCAAATAATAAGGTGCGCATATGATGCTTTTATTTTTTTAGAGAGATGATCAGGTAAGGTTATTTTCGTTTATGCTTTTATGTTAGGTAGTTTGTACCCGTTGTGGTAAGCAGCTGCCAGCAGTTTGTTGGCATCGCGGTCGGTAAATTTACCGTCGGCGGCATCCCAGTATACTTTCTTGCCGGTGCGATAGGCGATATTACCCATTTGCGCCGTGGTGGCTACCAGCGCACCTACCTGTACCGGGGCATGCAGGTCCGCAAAGTTGCGTGATTTTATCACTTCTATGAAATTGGTGGTATGCATATCGAGGCCATTGTCCACAGATTTTTGCCTGGGCACGGCTTCCATTTTTCCTTTCTCCGGAATTACTTCCCAACCACCCCGGTCTAATACCAGCGTACCGTTGTTACCGATGAAGGCGATACCATGATCACGTCCATAAGGGCCGCCATCAATGCCGATAGCCTGCTCCCACTGGATGTTGTAGCCATCGAACTCATATACGGTAGTGAGGGTATCCGGTGTTTCTGCGGCATCATCAGGATAAGCAAATTTACCGCCAGCGGCCATAATAGATCTGGGTGCGGCCGATTGCATGCCCAGCAGGGCATAATCCAGGAGGTGCACGCCCCAGTCGGTCATCAGGCCACCTGCATAATCCCAGTACCAGCGGAAGTTAAAGTGGAAGCGGTTTTCATTGAAGGGGCGGGTAGTAGCGGGGCCCAGCCAGGCTTTGTAATCTACACCTGGAGGTGGCGTACCATCGGGCTTTACAGGGATAGACTTCATCCAGCCCATATAGGCCCAGGCTTTCACCAGGCGTATCTGACCCAGCTTGCCGGAATGCACAAACTCAATGGCATCTTTAAAGTGCTGCTGACTACGCTGCCATTGCCCTACCTGTACGGCGCGGTTATATTTCTGTTGGGCAGCTACCATAGAGCGGCACTCAATAATGGAGTTGCCCATGGGCTTCTCTACATATACATCTTTACCGGCAGCACAGGCATCGGTCATTTGCAGGCAATGCCAGTGGTCGGGAGTACCAATGACTACTGCGTCAATGTTTTTGTCTTCCAGCAGCTTGCGGTAGTCGGTATACGCTTTTACTTTGATGCCTTTTTGCGCCAGTTCGGCTACGCGTTTGTCCAGCACGTTTTGGTCTACATCGCAAAGGGCCACACATTGCGCCGCCGGATTTTTCAGCATGGAAGTAAGGTCGGCCCAGCCCATGCCATTAATGCCTATTGCGGCCACGTTGAGCCGGTCGCTCGGCGCTACTGCCGCTTTCAGGGTAGATGGAAGGGCAGATACCAGCCCGGCGCCTGCTATCAACGTGGAGGCGGACTTAATAAAGTGTCTACGGGAATTGTTCATGTAATAAAACGTTTTGTGGAATTGTTAAATTGACAATTAATAATACAAAATAGGAAAAAATGTGAGGATATTTATTTTTCACGATGATTTTGTGAAGGACGGTGGCATGGGGCATCATTACAAAAAACGAGAGAAGTCCGTGAGGACTTCCCTCGTTTAAAATATTTATTTATTCTTCCGGTTCTTCCCCGTCGCCATCGCCGCCCAGCGCGAAATTCATCATGGTGCCGAGCAGGTCGCTGAAGCGGGTTTCATTTTCCACCACTTTTTTGCTGATAAGGGAGTACGACGACAAGCCATGGAGCACAAATTCCATGAGCAGCAGTGCTTCCTTATTATTGGCTTTGGGAAAGCGGGCCTTCACCAGCTCCTTAAGTCCTTCTACCCGGGAGAGGGTGGCTTCGTATTGTTTGTCGCTGATATCCTGGAGCAGCTGTACTGCGTTACCTTTGTCGAACCACTGTATCACGCTGCGGTAGGGATTTTCTGCGGGAGCGCTTTGCTTCTTTTTCTTAAAGGAGTCGGGATTGGGAAAATAAGTGGCAAAGAGGGTACGGATCGATTTATCCAGCAGGTTGTGAGCTACCTGTAGCGGCCCTTCCTGTTCGCCTTCATATACCAGTTCTATTTTACCGGTGATAGCCGGGATAATGGCCTGGAGATCCGCAATGCGTACCTGCGTTTCCTTTTCCTTATTAATAATGGCGCGGCGTTCCCCGGCGCTCACCGCGTTTTCATAAGCGGCAATGGTGAGGCGGGCAGATACCCCGCTTTTCTTGTCTACGTATTCGCTGGTGCGCGCTTCAAAAGATACTTGTTCTATGAGGCGTTTCACCATATCGGCAATCTGCACTTTGGCCTGTTGGTCGTCGTGTATATCGGCTTCCTGTTCGGTGATCAGCAGGGCGTTTTCGATGGTTTTAGGGTAGTGGGTAATGATCTGGCTCTCTATCCTGTCTTTCAGCGGCGTAACGATAGAGCCGCGATTCGTATAGTCTTCCGGGTTAGCGGTAAATACGAACAGGATATCCAGCGGCATTCTCACTTTAAAGCCCCTAATCTGGATATCACCTTCCTGTAAAATATTAAAGAGCGATACCTGTATACGGGCCTGCAGATCGGGTAATTCGTTGATCACGAAGATACCGCGGTTAGAGCGGGGAATGATGCCGAAGTGGATCACGCGCTCGTCGGCGTAGCTGAGTTTCAGGTTGGCGGCTTTGATCGGGTCGATATCGCCAACCAGGTCGGCCACGGAAACGTCTGGTGTAGCCAGTTTTTCGCCGTACCGTGCGCTGCTGTGTACCCAGGTAATAGGTGTTTTATCGCCTTGTTCCGCAATCAGATCGATTGCGTAACGCGATAGCGGATGAAACGGATCATCGTTTACTTCTGAGCCTTCCACGATGGGAATGTATTCGTCGAGCAGGTCGGTCATTTGCCGGGCCATCCTGGTTTTCGCCTGTCCGCGTAAACCGAGGAAAAGTATGTTGTGCCTGGATAACAGGGCCCTTTCAGTATCAGGGATCACGGTATCTTCATAGCCTACGATACCGGGGAAGGTGCTTTCCTTATTTTGTAATTTTTTAATCAGGTTACGTCTGATCTCTTCTTTTACGGAAATTGGTTTATAGCCACTTTTTTTGAGCTCGCCTAATGTTTTTATGCTGGTATTCATCTGAGATATTTACGAGTGATATATGTTTAATAGAACTTTCTTTTCCCGTTTTCGAAGTCCCGGAAAAGGAATTGTCCCAGTTTATCGGTCCCGGAAAAGAAGGCTTTACCGTTATTGGTTTCTGTAAATTCCTGTACAAACTGCTGCAGCCAAGGGTCGGTGGCCACCATGAACGTAGTGATAGGAATCTTTAATTTTTTGCATTGTGCGGCCAGGTTCAGGGTACGGTTCAGTATTTTCCTGTCGAGGCCAAAGCTGTTCTTATAATATTGCGACCCAATCTTCAAACAGGTGGGTTTACCATCTGTGATCATGAAGATCTGTTTGTTGGGATTACGCCGGCGGCGCAGCAAGTCCATGGCCAGTTCCAGTCCGGCTACCGTATTGGTATGGAAGGGGCCCACCTGCAGGTAGGGCAGGTCTTTGATTTCGATCTGCCAGGCGTCGTTCCCAAAAACAATGATATCGAGGGTATCTTTGGGGTACCGGGTGGTGATCAGTTCTGCCAGCGCCATGGCCACCTTTTTGGCCGGGGTGATCCTGTCCTCTCCATATAAGATCATGGAGTGGGAGATATCGATCATGAGGGCGGTAGACGTCTGGGTTTTGAAATCGGTTTCCTTCACTTCCAGGTCGTCCTGCTGGATCGAAAAGCTGTCGATACCGTGATTGATCTGGGCATTCCGGATGGAAGCAGTAATATCCAGCTGATCTACCCCGTCGCCGAATTCAAACGGGCGGGTTTCGGCATTGAGCTCATCGCCCATGCCCGATTTGCGGATATTATGGTTGCCGGTAGCCGATTTTTTGAGTTTACCGAAAATTTCTTCCAGGGCATTTTTACGGATGGTTTGTTCTGCCTTGGAAGTGATTTCTATTTCGCCGCTTTCTTCGTTTTCGCGGATATACCCTTTGTTTTTCAGCTCCTCAATAAAGTCGCCTATACCATATTCCTGGTTGGTGAGTTGGTACTGGTTATCGAGCTCGGTGAGCCATTGCAGTGCTTCTGTCACATCCCCGCTGGTGTAGGTAAGAAGTTGGGTGAAAAGGTCCAGTAGTTTCTGGAAGGGTGTTTTCTTGTTATCGTCCGGGTTGAACCTGGTAAATTGTATTCCTCTCATAGCACGTCTTCTGGATTAAATTTACCACTTTTACGGGAATGAAGAAAGGGGGGAGAGAAAAGTGACCACATGGTAACAATTGCCGGCGATATAGGCCACGGGGTAATTTCTTCTCCGAAAACTTGCATTTTACCCTGAAAGCAATTACTTTCAATCATCAAAAAAATAACTATATGAAAAAACTGAGAAATGCATTAATGCTGGCAGGCGGCCTGGCTGTTGCATTATTTGCAAAGTCCGCGGCTGCGCAAAGCAGGGCAGATGCATTGGGCTGGAAGCTGGGAGCGCAGGCATGGACATTTAATCATTTTACCCTGGCGGAAGCGCTGGATAAGATGGATAGCTGCGGTATCCAGTATGTGGAAGCTTTTCCCGGACAAACCATCGGTGGCGGTATTGAAGGTAAATTCGACTACCATATGTCGCCCGACAAACAGGAGCAGGTAAAAGCCCTGTTTAAAAAGAAACACAAGGTATTAATGGCTTTTGGCGTGGTAGTACCTACTTCTGCGGCAGAATGGCGTATGCTGTTCGATTTTGCCAACAGGATGGGTATCCAGAGCATTACTTCTGAACCTAAAGAAGAAGACCTGGACCTGATTTCTTCCCTGTGCGACCAATACCAGATCAAACTGGCGATCCACGATCACCCAAAACCCAGTCATTACTGGAACCCCGACATCGTGCTGGCGGCTATCAAAGGCAGAAGCAAGCTGATGGGTGCTTGTGCTGATATCGGTCACTGGGTACGTTCCGGCCTGGATCCGGTAGAGTGCATCAAGAAACTGGACGGTCATATCATAAGCCTGCACTTCAAAGACCTGGATAACAAATCACCTGAATCTCACGACGTAGTTTGGGGTAACGGTGTAAGCCAGATGCCTAAAGTGCTGGAAACACTGAAAAACCAGAAGTTTAAAGGACTGTTTTCCGCAGAGTACGAGTACAACTGGGATAACAACGTGCCAGAAGTGAAAGCCAGCGCTGCTTTCTGGAGAACGATGGTGAGCAACCTGTAGTTCCTAACGCTCCGCGAAGATATTGTCCGGAGGTCATGGGTAGTACCATGGCTTCCGGATTTTTTGTTTTAGATAGGTAATGCGGAGATTAGGTGGGCTATTCTCCGCATGTTTTGCGGAGAATAAATAGTACATTTGGGTATGGCACGTTACATACATCAGTTAGGGGATTGGCCTCACTTTCAGTGGAATAGAGAAGAAATCAGCCAGTTGCTGGCAGGGGTCCGCCACCGGCAGGGGCGATTATTGGGTTATATGGAGGCATTAGGTTTCGACTTGCAGTCAGAAGCTACCCTCACAAATCTGACACTGGACGTGGTAAAGTCCAGTGAAATAGAAGGGGAAGTACTTAATTCCGACCAGGTGCGCTCATCCATAGCCAGGCAACTGGGAATAGAGATAGCAGGCATGGTGCCTGCCGATCGCCACGTAGACGGCGTAGTGGAAATGACGCTGGATGCCACCCAACATTATGACACGCCATTAACTGCCGACCGGTTATACGGATGGCATGCTGCCATGTTTCCAACAGGCTATAGCGGCATGTATAAAATCTACATAGGCGGTTGGAGAAATAATACTAAAGAAGATCCCATGCGGGTGGTTTCAGGCGGGATGGGAAAAGAGAAAGTGCATTTCCAGGCGCCTGATGCAGATAAGCTCGATGTTGAGATGACCCGGTTTTTAGCATGGTTTAATGCACCAGCAGCAGAAGACCCGGTGGTCAAGGCAGCCATCGCGCACTTATGGTTTGTAACGATTCATCCTTTTGACGATGGTAACGGAAGGATCGCCAGAGCGATAACAGATATGCAGCTGGCCCGTGCTGATGAAAGTGCGCGACGGTTTTACAGCATGTCGGCTCAAATAAGAATAGAAAGAAACAGCTATTATGATATCCTGGAAAGTACGCAGCAGGGAACGCTGGATATAACAGATTGGCTGACCTGGTTCCTGCAATGCCTGGATCGTGCATTAGCATCGACTGATCAAATATTAATTACCGTTATCAGAAAGGCTCACTTCTGGAAAAATCCGGTTACACAAGCGCTCAATAAGCGGCAAATACTCCTGCTGAACAGGCTACTGGACGGGTTTGAAGGAAAGCTTACTTCTTCCAAATGGGCAAAGATTGCGAAGTGTTCTCAGGATACGGCGCTTCGGGACATTCAGCAATTGCTGGATCTGTCTATTTTGATTAAAGCAACAGGAGGAGGGCGGAGTGCCAGCTATGAGCTGAGTGAGGCATTGTGGGAAAAATAGCCCTTATATAAAAAGAGGAAGGCCTCACGCTGTAGCGTGAGGCCTTCCTCTTTTTATATAAAATGATTACTTGGCAGAATCAGGCGCCTTGGTACCGTTGGAATCTTCCTGGGAATTTACCTGGATTAATCCTTCTTTATTTCTCTTAGTACCATTTACACCGAAATCGGATTTCATCTGGCCTAACCAGGTGATGAACTGCTGGGCATTCTGGCCATCGCGTTGTAAGTCGTTGGTCATTTTGCTGGCAGGGAGGGAAGCGTAGTAGCGTAACTGCTGTTCGCAATCCTTCACCACTTGCGCCGACAGCTCTTCTGCTCTCTTCGCATCACCGGCCATGTAGTAAGCATAGATGGTTTGGATGGAAGTGTAGTTGTGCATGTTACCTGGCGTAGTCATCGCATAAGGGAAGTTGGTTTCCATGATGTTTTTATCCATGTAACGGAGCACGTTGAGGGCGCTGTCTTTAGACTTGCCTTCCTGTGTCATGGCTACCGACAGTTTAGTAAACGCCTGGCGGAGGTACATGATCATTTTCCTGTTAGGCTCATCGAAGTAGGTACCGCGGATTTGTGCGCCACCGAATTCGAATTTATGCATCAGGTTATCATACATTACCCCTACGTTAGCGTTGATGTCCATACCCAGCGGGTCTTGTGCGGTTTGCTTAGGCAATGGCACCAGGTGATAGGTAAGACCATCTGTTTGCAGGTATTCGTTCAGGCCCAGGTCTGTTGGGCTGGTGAAGTAGATCGGACGTTTCCAGTTGTTGGTAGCAATGATATCGTATACCGCAAGGTCATTCTTCAACAGGAAGTTTTTGCTGATCTTAAACGGCATGGAAGGCAGGATCTTCGCACTGTCTTTCGCTGCTACCACGTGGTTGGCCAGTACGGCTTGTTTATCTACCGGCACATACAGCTGACGGGTAGGCAGGAAGTTTTCAGAGCCGCCATCTTGGGTAGTCACTTTACTGTTTACATCATCACTTCCCATGAAGGTCATGATTTCTTTCAGGTTAAAGGACTTATCGGCCGGAATATTTCCCGGATCGAAGAAGCGGATGTAGTTGCGGTTTTCACCTTTGTATTTATCCGGTGTCCACGACATCTCCACGGCAGGGCTTTGGTTTACGGCTCTGCGCATCTGGTCAATGTACCAGTCAACCCCGAGGAGGCTGAGGTTAATTACCCGGATATCCGGACGGATGCCTTCTACTTCCTGTGCATACCAGAGCGGGTAAGTATCGTTATCCCCTACGGTAAACAGGATGGCATTGGGCTGGCAGGATTCGAGGTAATCTTTGGCCACATCTCTTGCTACGTATTTGGTAGAACGGTCGTGGTCATCCCATTCCTGGAAGGCCATCAGCACTGGTACTGCCAGCAGGCACACAGCGGTAGCCAGGGCAGGAGAGAGGGCGCTTTTGGTTTTCTTCTTCAGGAAATTATATACAGACAGTACTCCTAGTCCTATCCAGATAGCAAACGCGTAGAAAGAACCTACATAGGCGTAGTCACGTTCACGTGGCTGGTTACCGGCCTGGTTCAGGTAAATAACGATCGCTAAACCGGTAAAGAAGAACAGCAGGGATACGATCAGGGTATCTTTGCGGTGGTTGTTATATTGGTAGAAGAATCCGAGCAGACCCAGGATAAACGGCAGGAAGAACAGGGTGTTGTGCGCCTTGTTATCTTTCAGGCTGTCTGGTATCATGGACTGATCGCCGTAAATCAGGTTATCAATAAATGGAATACCGGAGATCCAGTTACCATCTCTTACGTTACCATATCCCTGGGTATCGTTTTGTTTTCCGGCAAAGTTCCACATGAAGTATCGGAAGTACATGAAGTTCACCTGGTATTGGAGGAAGAACTTGATGTTATCGCCGAAGCCTGGTTTTTCGCCTTGCTGCAGTCCCAGCCAGGTTCTGTAGTAATCGGCATGGCCCTGGTCGTTGCTGGCATCCCATACACGTGGGAACAGCATCATATCATCCGGAGCATACACCGGGTCCATTTTTTTACCGGATACTTCATACTTCTTAGCGCCACGGGCGTAAATGTTACCGCCTTCCTTGTATTCCGTAGGACGTGCGGTGAACACCTGGCCATATACCAGCGGGAAATCGCCATATTGTTCACGACCCAGGTAGCCTACCAGGGAGATGGGATTATCTACGTTGTACATATCTACAGACGGATTGGCGGTAGAACGTACCATGGTAGTTACGTAGGTAGAATAACCCAGCAGCATAAACAGCACAAACAGGATCGACAGGCGGCTGGCGTGGGTAGTTCTGATAAAGTCCAGCTTTACACCTACCATTTTGAGGAGGTAAGGGATGGCCACGAACAGGGCAGCCAGTACTATTTTAAAGAAGATAGTACCGCCGCTCACGTCGTTGAAAGCGGGCACCAATATAATGGTAGCGATAACGATCAAGGGGGCATAAAGCGCGAATTTCGGCTTACGGTAACCGATGATCAATATAGCGGTGATTAAAGCGAAGTAGAAGATAAAACCGGAGAAATAACCCATTCCCAGGCTATTTACGAAGAATACATCCATATAACCGGATGCTTTCACCGTGTCCTGGATCAGGTATTTCTGTACGATGCCGGTAAGGCCGCAACCAATTACAAAAGCCCAGAAGGTACCCCAGCCAGTTACTTTATAGCGTCTGAAGTAGTACACCATTACCATGGCAGGGATGGTGAGGAGGTTGAGCAGGTGCACACCGATAGACAGACCGAGCAGGTATCCTATCAATACGATCCAGCGATCGGAGTAGGGTTCATCTGCTTCATGCTCCCATTTCAGGATAGCCCAGAATACGATGGCGGTGAAGAAAGAGGACATACCATATACTTCACCTTCCACAGCGGAAAACCAGAATGAATCAGAAAAGGTATAAGCCAAGGCACCAACGATGCCGGCGCCCATGATGGCGATCATTTTCTCGCGGGAAATTTCTTCCCCGGCTTTCACCATGAGGCGGCGTGCGAAGTGGGTGATGGTCCAGAAGAGGAACAGGATAGTGAAACCACTGGCCAGTGCAGTCATGGTGTTTACGCCCAATGCAGCCTGGGAGGGTTTCAGGAACATACTAAACAATCTTCCAAGCAACACGAACAATGGTGCTCCGGGCGGGTGGGGGATCTGTACTTTATAAGCACTTGAAATAAACTCGCCGCAGTCCCACAAGCTGCCTGTAGCTTCCATCGTTTTAATGTAAACAAAGCAGGCAATGATGCAAATGACCCAGCCGACCATGTTGTTGGTCCTTTTGAAATTCATAAGGTTGTTTTAAGGTCCGACAAAAATATAAAAAACAGCAAATTATGCTAATCTGGTGAACAGTTTTAACTTTTTGTAAATATCTTTTTAATTGGGAGCCTTTGGCTACTGGTTTTCAGCATCCTGTTTTGCGTTAGCGGGGGATATTAAAAAACCATTAGAACTCAGGTGGCTTCTGCCCCGAATTACAGGCTAGCGGCGGGTGTAACGGTCCAGGCAGCGGGTTTGGCATTAAAAAGCGGCTTGGTGGCGGCCCAGGTTTCCCGGAAGAGGGGGGACTGCCGGTAGTTTTCAAGTGCGGCTTCCGATTCCCATTGGCTGAAGGTAAAAAAGGTGTTCCCGGAGGCGCCATGTTCCCATAGCTCCAGGTGCAGGCAGCCGGGGAAATTCCGGATCTGTTGCTGTTGTTGGGTGAAGAGGGCCCGGAAGGTAGCTACTTTTCCCGGGTCAAATTCCATTTTAACGATACGGTTGATCATTGAAAAATTATTCTTACAGTTTGGTAGTATGACAGTTGCTGGTAGCCGGCGGGCTGGGTCAGCTGTTCCCTCCGGAAGCCCTGGAGGCCAAAGAGGCCGGCGGCATTACCTTTATTGATAGCGATTTCGAGATAGCCGGCGGCATTGAAAATGGCTAGCTTGGTACCTTCCGGCACATCGGCGTAGGTTTCGCTGATCTGGCTGATCACCTCATCGCGGCGGAAGAAGATGCGGAACTTGCGGCCTTTGCACTGCATATCGAACTGCTGCCGGGTGATGTTGACCACCACATTTTCGAAGCTGTCGATATGAATGATCTGGCCTTCTATAAAGTCTTCCCCCACCAGTGGCTGCAGGTTGTTCTTTACCTGGATCTGCTGGGTGAGCGGTCCCAGTTCGCCGAGGGCCTTGCCCCGGCTTAGCTCCCTGGCAGCAGATGCCAGCAGCTGCAAAATGGTAAACGTATTTTTAGGCGCATCGGGCGGAAGGGGCAATTTGATCACCTTCTCCGGCATACCTCCCGCAATCATGGTGAGCAGGCCATTATCGGCACAGCCGATGTACTGCCCATTATGTTCTGCTACCAGCACATGATCGGGCCTTTTATCAAATAAGTTGATTAATACAAAGTGAAAGGTACCCAGCGGGAAATAGGCGAAGGCACTTTTACAGATGTAAGTGGCCTGTGGTAAGTTAAAAGGACTGATATGATGGGTGATGTCGGTAACATGACATTCCGGGCAGTATTGCCAGAGCTGCCCTTTGATGGCACCTACCAGGTAATCCTGCATCCCTATGTCTGATGTTAATGTTATGATGGACATGCCCGAAAATCTAAATCCAAATCCCTATGTTCAAAAACCCGTTCTCACCTTTGTTCATTTCAGAATGGCAAGTTTAAATGTGCGCTTTCCTTCCAAAAAAGATGCCATGGGGGTTACGTGACCTGAACTTAGTGCAAATAACGATAAAAAACCCGAGGCGATCGTATTTTGAACGGAATTTTTTCCCACTAACGTCAACGGCTGTCTGCTACTGTAACGGAGAACCTGGCTCCTTTTTAAAGTGATTAAAAACTAATCCATCCAATACGCCCGGCAATATCTTACTCAGGAACACGGTGAGCTTTCCCTGGCCGGTAAGCACCAGCGTACGTTTGCGCTTAGCAATGGCTTTCGTAATTTCTGCCGCTACAGCCTCGGCACTCATCAGCTTCCCTTCATCCAACGGCGTTTCACTCTGTGCATTGCCCTCCGGATTCAACGCCGTATTACGTATGTTCGACGCGGTAAATCCAGGACATACCCACATCACGTTAACGCCTGTATGTAAATTTTCTGTGCGCAGCGCCTCGAGGAAACCCTGCATCGCAAACTTGGAAGCCGAGTAGCCAGTGCGTCCCGGTAAACCCCGGTAGCCCGCAATGGAAGACACACCCACAATGGTACCTTTGTTCGCCAAAATAGAAGGAAACGCAAACTTGGTACAATATACCGTACCCCAGAAGTTAATATCCATCAACGATTTCAGCACCTTGATATCCAGGTCACGGAACAACGCCCGCATAGAAATCCCCGCGTTGTTAATCAACACATCTATCTTCCCATACTTCATCAGCGTGGCATCAATAAACGCTTTACAATCCGCCTCCACACTCACATCTGCCACAAAGGTAAACAGCTGTTGGCTGCCTAGTTCCTGTTGCAATGCATCCAACGCCGCCTGCTTGCGGCCACATACCGCCACGGTAGCGCCCTGTGCCAGCAGGTCAACGACCAGTGCCTTACCAATTCCTGAAGATCCGCCGGTAATGACTACCGTCTTATTCTGAAAGTACGTATTCATGGGTATAATTTAGCGACACAAAAATAGGTGAGTAACATCAATTTATTATAAGGCATTTACAGAAATGTACTGAACTATTTTGGGTGGTTATGCGTTATAATAATCCGTAGCAGCGGGTTCACGAATAATTTTGAATAAAAATTTGGCAGGAATAAAAATATTCCTATTTTTGCAACCGCTTAACAGCAAAGGATTCCGTAGCTCAGTTGGTAGAGCAATACACTTTTAATGTATGGGTCCTGGGTTCGAGTCCCAGCGGGATCACTACTAAATCATCAAAGGAAATTAAAGCCGCTTAAATCGTAGGATTTATGCGGCTTTTCTGTTTTTAGGATAAAAAGATAAATCATATCAAACGATTTTGAGAGTCTACAAATTCGTCTACAGTAAAATTTTTTAATTTACTGTAGACGAATTTTTCTGAGATGCTTACCGGCAAAGGGTTTGACGACTTGCAAACCAAACTAAAAATCACCAAACAACACCAAAAATCGGTAACCAAAACTTAGTAGACTATGAAAGTAAGTCAAGATTTATCAATCCTCTTTTATCTCCGGTACGACACCATGAACCCCAGCGGCAAAGCAACCATCTGCGTTCGTATGACTGTTACCGGATTACCTAAAGATGGCTTTTCTATCGGCTATCAGGTTGACCCTTCCAAATTTGATAAAAGAAGCAGTGCTGTAATTGGCAGATCTGCGGAGGTTATTGAAATCAACAACCAAATTCAGCACGTTAGAGGTGAGCTGCTCAGGCACTACAACCTGTTGAAGAAGCAGGGATCAACCGTTACACCCACCATGATCAAAAACGCTTACCTGGGCGTTCATCAGGAAAAACAAACCTTGCTGCAGGTCGTAGATTTTCACAACGGGAAGTTCAAAGAAAAGGTAGATAAGGGAAAGCGGGAAAATAGCACCTACAAAAAATGGCTCACCACAAAGGATAAGATCACAGCTTTTCTTTCCGGTGTTCTCAAAATGAAAGATATCCCGCTTGAAAGAATTGAGTTTTCCTTCGCTGAAGATTTCTTCGACTATCTTACATTGAGAGAAGGTATCCAGGACAACACCGCCATGAAATACCTGAAGAATACCAAGCAGCTGTTAAAACTGGCGGTCCAGCGGAAATGGTTACAGTGTAACCCCTTGCAGGATTATGTATGTTCCTATATCAACCCGGAGCGGGATATACTTACCGTTGCAGAACTTAGTACACTGTATCACAAAGAATTTTCCATTCCCCGCCTGCAGGAAGCAAAAGACGCCTATGTGTTCATGACGCTCACCGGCTATGCCTATAAAGATGCACAGCTACTTACTCCCGACAGTATCGCTAAATACTTCGATGGCGAAGACTGGATCGTGAAGAATAGAGAAAAGACCTGGTGTCGCGAAAACGTTCCCCTGTTACCGTTAGCTAAAGAGATCCTGCGGAAGTACCGTGAGCATCCGCATTGTGTAGCCAACAATGTACTGTTGCCCATCAAAAGCAATCAACGTTTTAACGGGTACCTCAAAGAAATATCTGACCTCTGTGGCATTCGGAAGAACCTCACCACTCACACGGCGCGGCATACATTTGCCACCACCGTAACGCTGGCCAACGGCGTACCGCTGGAAACAGTCAGCGCAATGCTGGGGCATAAATCCATACGCACCACACAGATCTATGCTAAGATAGTGGCTAGTAAGGTTAGTGAAGATATGCAGGTATTAAAGCACCGGTTTAGCCTCAAATTGCCGGAATCCATGCTGAGCAAGGCTGTAGCGTGAATCTGACTTATCAAAGCAGACAGGCTGGAAGGCCCGTCTGCTTTGGTAAGTATCTGATTAAAAACTTAATTTATTAAATTGGGTTAAAATTTAAAAAGATTGGAAAACAAAAGTTCACAATGGTTAAATAAAGAAACTGAAGAAGGGATTATGTTTTTTACAGATATGCTGGACAAGCTTCACTTAATGGTAACGAGCGATGTAGATTTTTCTGGTCCTATTTCTAAAAGAAACGCATCACAAAGACATACCCTTCGTGACGAAATAAATCTTCTATACCAAATTAGTGCGCTTACAACGATATCGATACTAGATTTAATGACAGTTTGTAGGGGGATAAATAGTGCAGCAAATATTGATTGGTTAAAGATATTCTATGTTAAACAGGGGTATCTCACCATATACGAAACAATTACGCACTATGACAAAGAATATAACAAATTGTTGAATAAACTAATTACAGAAGATCATCCACTTTTAATTGTAGATTTTAAGAATTTTACAAATGGGTTTAAAAAGTTCAAAACCAACTATTCTTCAAGATTAGCTTCAGTTCGAAATAAAATTGCAGGTCATATTCATACAAATTTCGTTGATTATTATTCAACGGTGGCAGACTTTAAAAAGGAAGATCCTATTGCTATTATTTCAACCTTTCTTCAAATATTAACTGAACTGCAACAGTTGACTATTAGAATACTGCCAGAATCGATCAATAAAACACCCCTAAATATTAAACAGGACAAATGATATTCTTAAGAGGCATGTTGGGGCATAAATCCATACGCACCACGTAGATCATATGCTATGATAGTAGCTGATAAGGTTAGTGAAGACATGCAGATATTGAAGCACCGGTTTAATCTCAAATTGCCGGAATCCATGCTGAGCAAGGCTATAGCGTGAATCTAACTTATCAAGGCAGATAGGCTGAAAGGCCCGTCTGTTTTGGTAAATATCTGATTAACAACTCGTTAACATCTTGTTCTTACCCAATATGTTTTATTGCAAACCCTGTTGATACTTAGTGTATCACAACCCCAGACCCCGATCATGTGATTTATGAATGACCATTACGCAACCAAATCCATACTCGCGCACATTTTAAAACCAATAATATGCAGCAGTATTACCCATTATCCTTTTTTGAAAAATTTATTCACGTTGACCTGCAACAAGCATCAACCGAACAAAAACACCCTGACGAACCGTTCTACACACAAGCCATTAAGGACATCATCAACGAAAAAAACAAGATCCTGGAATGCACCGGCAACCATTTGTACGACCTCCGAAAGGAGAAGCAGATAGAATGGTTCATACAACAAAGCCAGCGACAGCTGGTCACACTGATGACCAGCGTAGCCAAAAGCCTGCCGGCAGAAAGTCTTGTCGATGACGCCAAGCCCGCAGTAAAAAATACCTGGTCAAACCTTTACAAAATTCTCTACCTCCATCTGGCTGAACTACTGACACACCTTGAACAAAAATTTGAACGGTACCTCGACATTAACTGTAAGGTTCCACCATCCTACTTGTTAAAAGCCCAGGCGAAATTCCGGGAAGATGTAGAGCTGCTGAAAGCTGGCTTCCTATCCTCCGGCGTAGACGAGCAGTTGCAAAATGTTGTATTCATGCCCTTTCTGCAACTAACAAAGAGCATCCATACCAGTTCCCCAATCACTTACCAGCAGCTGCACTATCTAACAGAAATGAACAAACGGTTATTTCAGTTACTCGATGTCAGTGGAGAGCAGGCAGTATTTCCGCAAAAGCTGCACGAGCTGTTACTGTTTATTAATTTCAACAACGTACACTATTTTGAATACTGGTGTATTATGATCACCGAAGACCTAACAACATTTCCCACCTTCCGGGAAAAGCTGGAAAGGCTGATGTTTCTCCAGAAGAAGATTAGCCAGGCCACCCAGAAACCTGCGTTTGTATTCAATTCCCAACGTCCTCCGCTGCAACATAAAATGCAATCGTGGCTGGCAGAAGAAATTGTTTACCACAAGGAAATCAACGCCACATCAGGTGGAGCGCACTTGCCGGAGGAGTTAAGCCGCTGGAAGGACTTTAAAGTGCAAACCAATTTTTCGGTCCCGCAAATCGGCCATATTCTAAAGTTGTTGCTGGATAGCGGTATTTATGTAAACAAGAATAGGGCGGAAGTCCTGGACTTCTTTTCCTATTTCTTCACCTCCGTTAAGCAGGATAGTATTTCTTCCAGCAGCCTCCGAAACAATTTCTACAACGACAATGCCGCCGTGTCAAAGTCTGTACGCGATCTCCTCATGAAGTTGGTCAATCAATCGCATAAAGGCTTAAATGTAGTCGCCTGCCTGATAGCGGATTGTTTCCTGCAACAGTTCTGATTTTACCTATCATGCACCGATTCTAATATTGCGAAAATAATTATATCAAATTATTTCCTTTGATAATCAAATAGTTACAAGGGGTTGTAAAACCCCTGTAACTATTCTTGCGTGAGTAATAATTTTTCTTTTGCTGCCATAACAAACAAACCCAAACCATATGGCAGCAGAAATCCTCACACGCGAAGATCTGGCGATCTTCAAAACAGAATTGTTCCGGGAACTACGGGAGCTCGTCAGCGCCCCGGCCCTCCAACCCAAAAAATGGCTTAAAACTTACGAAGTCCGCGACATGCTGGGCATCTCTCCCGGCACCCTTCAAAACATGCGTATAAACGGTACGCTGTCCTTCACCAAAATCGGCGGCTTAATCTTCTACGACTACGACGACATTCTCCAGCTGATGGAAGGTACCCGGAAAACCGTTAAGCGTTCCTGATGCCGGCGCCAGCAGCTCATACCAACTACATCAAACATCTCAATGCTTTCTTCGCACAGGTGCGGAAAGAAACCCGCTTACAGGCCAATCATGTAAGCCTGTACCTGGCATTGTTTCAGGTCTGGAATCATCACCGTTTCCAGAATCCCTTTCCCATCCTGCGCGAAGAAATCATGAGCCTTTCCTGCATCGGCTCCCGGAGCACCTATGTACGGTGCCTGAAGCACCTGGACCATTGCCGTTACATTATCTACGCGCAGGCGCGGCAGGCTTACGCCGCCAGCTACGTGTCCATCATTCCCCTGGCCGATTTTATCGCCGATCCTCACCCTGAACAGCTGTTTCTGTTTCAGGATAAAAAGGCCGCCCCCATGAGGCCCCAAAGTGAGCCACATGACCTGCTCAAAACTGGGCCACACATGAGGCCCAATAATGGGCCTGACACATGGCCTAAAACTGGGCCACATACAGGCCCAAAAGTGGGCCACTTTAATAAACATATAAACAATAGTAAACGTGGGGGAGAAAACAGGCTCTCGCCCCCAACAAAAAAAAATAAAAATGAAACTGAAAACCTCCCGCACGATCCGGATGCACCCAGCGCGGAAAATTCAGCCGGCGCCGCGCGGATTCTTCCTTCGCTGCCCGAGGTGCAGGAATTCTTTGCCGCCTGCCGGTACCCGGAGGTGGAAGCCGGCAAATTCTTCCACCACTACCAGGCCAACGGCTGGCTACAAGGCGGCAAAACGCTGATCACCGACTGGCAGGCCGCCACCCACAAATGGATACTCAACATTCACCCACCCAAACCCAAACATCATGACAAACATATCAGACCATCAACCGGGGCAGGAAGGCTCCACACCAATGAAGACAAAAGCTACTCAGAGCCCCTATGATTACTATCAGCTCTTCCAACAGCTGGAGGAACATGGAAAGAATATCTACGGTCCCCGGTTCTGGCTCGATGATCTGGACCGGCCGGTGGTGGTCAAGCTACTGGCCTACTTCCTGCAGGATGAAGCAATAGCCGCTGCCGAAGGGATCGACTTGCAGAAAGGGATACTCCTTACCGGTAAGATTGGATGCGGTAAAACCTCCCTTATGACGCTTATGAGAGCCCTGGCGCCGGAGTCATACCGGCCGCATATGGTTTCCTGCCGGCAGATCAGCTTTGAGTTCAGCAGAATTGGTTACGATGTTATCAGCCGGTATAGTACCAATGCCTTTTTCCCGTATACCAATGTGCCGCGGGTGCATTGCTTTGATGACCTGGGAGTTGAGCAGACAGTGAACTACTGGGGAAACAACTGTAATGTGATGGGGGAGATACTGCTGTCACGGTATGACTTGTTTATCTCCAATAAGATGCTCACTCACTTGACAACGAATTTGAACAGCCAAGAGCTAGAGGAGGTGTATGGGAATAGGTTGAGGAGCAGGATGAGAGCGATGTTTAACCTTATTGCATTTGCTTCCAACACTACTGATAAAAGATGATAATCTAATTGCATGCAATTGTTTATGGCATTATCAGCCCTTAATGCGTAAGGTACCCGATTATCGAAAATCTCTGACCCTATATCGTATTGGGGAATTGCAACAAGCCAAATGATAAACTAAAATTGTATTGATGGAGATTGTCGGTATTGATGGGAAATATTTATATTGTGTTAAAGCTTTAATGTTTTGTTTATTCATGCGTTGACATGGAAATAGTCACCTATTTATTAAAGCTGTGCGTTAGTTAGGCAAAAATTTGCCATCTTCATTTACACGCTTTAGCTTGATGTGATTAGGAGGCAATGGGTGCCAACCTGTACATCATAGAAAGTTCAAAAATTGTCTATAGAATGGATGTGAACTCGTCATTATTGTCAATACTATCAATTGAGGTAGAAGGTATCGAACATATCTTCTTTATGTATGTCAAAGAGATCCATGAGAAGCCCCCGGAAGCAATACACTGGTACAAAGGGCGGGGTGAAGATGGAAAGGCGCAACAGTTGTGGACCGAGAGGAAAATACGTCAATGGCTGGCAATTGGCAAGAGCCCTGAAATTAAAATTGTTTTCGATCAGCTAATGTGTGACCAAAGCTGGACTATGGTTACGTTAAAAGGAACATCTGTAACCTTTCAAATAAATCAATACAACCGAGTGTCCCAATCGGACGACGAATTACTGGCGCGAATTCCTGGAGTGAATCCATCCACCCCCCCCGCTGTATTGTATTATCAGACGGACTTTGATCCGTCAATTTCATTTTTAGTGGATGAACATACTAACTGTCGGTTTATTGATGGTACAGAATATCATCAAGATATTAAACCTATATATCCGTCAGGTTTGTTAGGGGAAAATAAGTTATACGAATATCTGAAGGAAAAAATCATAGCTGTTTATGAGCCCAAAGAGATTTTCTTTCAAATGGCGGAATCAAAGAACACAGCTTTGGATAAAAAAATTACAGGATTTATCCAATCTGACAAGGTATTTCGTACAGATCATTATGTCAATATTCAATTTAAGGACGGCAGCGAGAGTATTGGAAAGGCGGATATTGACCCTGTAACTGGAAGGTGGGAGATTTCCGTTGAGGAAACTTATGGAAAGGGGAGGTATCTGGTTATTAACAGGAAGACCGGGCGACCAACTTTTGGTGAAAACTACTTTATAATTCAAAATATGACTTTTTCTGACCATGTGGCGAGAACTATACTCACCGACTTGTTTGGTCGACAAATCATACTGTTGGAAAATGGGAGTGGCGAAACTAGTCCGCCTGTGGATGCCTTAAATTGGGATTATACACTGTATCCTGATGCAACGCAGGCAGAGATCGAGTTGAGTGATAAAATAGCATCCGTATTGTTGTCGTTGGGTAGATCTATTGTTATAAGTGATCCATATTTTCTAGGAGATTTGAAAGAAGTTGACAAAAAATGGACGTTCGCTTCTACTGGTCAGAGGCTGTTCTTTAATGCATTGATTACGGCTATTGGTAAAGGTGTTTTACGAGAGATTACTCTAGTGGGAAATTGGGGAAGGGCAAATAGTTATGTAGAAGGTAGTCAGACGGATTTCGAGCGACGTTATCAGATGCTAGCTGCACTTATTCAAGGTACATTCAAAAGCTGGCCCGACAAACAATTGGATCGGTTCGAAATGGTTTTTACAAAGGGCTCATTTCATGATCGCTATTGATTTGGGCTATTGGAAGCCAATAGACGTTGTTATCATGTTTCTAATAGTGTTAATGGTAGCTTTGAGCAAAAAGAGTTTTCCATAAAGCGGCTTGAGGAGATTGAGGCATATAAACAAATTTCAAAAATCGAAAATCGGATAAAAGATCTGCCACGCACAAAATTAATTTGATGGGTAAATACTTCGATCATTCACATTATTATTTCCGTGGCCCCGCGGCTGATAAGATGGAAGATGTGAAGGACTTCATTGCATTAGAACTTTTTCCGACAGGCGGCGATGCATATTATATTATGGATCCTTATTTAGACGTTGTGGCTTCCATACAAGAGCCTTTAGTTAAGTCAGAAATTGAGGCAAGTATTTGGAGCTGGCTGATGGCTGACCTGTGTACTCCTGGCACAAATTTTCAGATTATAACTAGGATGCCTGTTGATGGAATTATCAAAAAATCAGCATTCCCACCGTATTCACTGACCAGTAATAATTTGCCAGGAAATCCCAATATCCAGGTATGCAAATATATTGATACAAAGTATTGCTCTATGGGGCTACATGATCGTTTTATTGTACATTGCTATGAAGGAAAGTTTAAAGGGGTGCATATAGGTCCCAGCTTGGCTGATATTCGAGATAAGGATGTTTCGGTGACTATTTATACAGAAGATGCTGCTCGTGCGGCCCATGAGGCTTTTAATAATATTTGGGAAGCTTGTATAACAAATAAAGAATGGCGGAAATAGTTTTACTACATGATGGTTTTACCAACCTTATTGAATCTGTGATTAAGTCGGAGACAATTGATCTGGAGTGGCCGAAAAGTGCATTTGCAGATGGACTTTTGCCTGGCGGCTGGATAGTTAAGGAAAGTTGGAGAGATCCTTATCGACCAAATCCAATGGAGATTGGCAATTTCTATGTTATAAATGAGAATGACGATAATATGGAGAGTTATAAGCTACTACAGCGCTTACTTTCAAATATTATTGCCAAGAACGAGTATGAGGATGGCGGCATGTTATCAATTTTGTATTTTCTTCAGACGATTGACTTTGTATCTAATGATAGTATCTTTAATTATCAGCGGACTCTCGCCGATTTGATTCCAACAGAAAGACGTGTGAAAATGTGTAGCATTTTAATAGATCTGCTAAACAAGTATTATCACTTTGGTAAATCTAGAGATGTTGAAA
The DNA here is from genome assembly GCF_012726295.1 of Chitinophaga sp. Ak27. Lineage (GTDB taxonomy): Bacteria > Bacteroidota > Bacteroidia > Chitinophagales > Chitinophagaceae > Chitinophaga. The sequence goes on from NZ_JABAOB010000002.1 coordinate 596,158, forward strand.
TCTACGGTTATAAGGAATATGAAAATCTATTTCGTTATATACAGTACGTGGATCAGCACGAGAATCCCACAAGAATGCTATCCCGATTGTTACGCTGGTGGAAAGAGTCAATTCCTACTTTGTCATTGGTTTCATGCATGTCACCTGATGTGCGTGTGGGCGTATTTGAGTTTCCCATTGATGTCATGATGTCTGAGTCATCATTTGTCGCCTTTTTAGAGAAGTTTCCACAGGAGGCTATATTTTGGGAAGTTGTAATGATGAAACCCCAGGCACTTGAGGTAGATTGGTATACTCGTAGAGTATTTGAATTGTTTATACAAAAACGATGGATGGACATTGGTAAGTATTTATTTATGCAGATCCATATTCCCAATCATAGGAGTAGGATTATGGGGGGATTTCTACCTGTTTTGTTGTCGGTGTTTGATCAGTATATTGGACCGCAGTTTACAACTGAGGGACAAGATAATGAAATAGTTAAGTCTGTAAAGTCATTTACCACCGAACTACCAGCAATCGGAAGTTGGTTATGGAGATATTCAGGTATGGCACCGTTGTTATCAGTTAATAGTGCAACTTGCAATGCGCTCTGTGTACTGTTGACGGACTACCTACAGAACATCATTGTGTCTTTACCTCACTACTTAAACAAAACTAAAGATGTATATGCTATATGGTTTAGAGAGATCTATGACTCGGGTGTTCATGTAACATTACAGATGTTGCAGCTTTCGATTTTGGCCGCTGACGAAGGAAATTGGAAAAGGCTATTCAGCGTATTCAAAACACTGTGCTTTGAGTGTCGTTGTTATTTCTATGGTGCATTTCAGTCAAAGTATGCAGCAAGGTCGATAGCGACCCATCTAATGACGCTACTGGTTACGAATACTTCTCTTGAGGATTCGAGTGGGGTTGCTGCAATGGAGCGACTGCAGATGTTATCAACGATTTTTAGTGAGACGTTGGCGCTTCATTGGATATACCTTAGTGAACGAGATCCTCTGTTGTATGAGCCGGAAAAAGCGAATGTGATATTGTCGAATATTGAGCTATCTTATGTATTAGAAAAGCTTCCCAAGATACCGGTAGTTTATCATGGTTATATGACCACTTTGTTTGAGACAATAGAGGGTTATAGGACTGTTCCTTGGCCTTTACCCAACCTTAATTTTTAAATGTTTGATTAGGTTTAATAGCGCGGACTTAAACTACTATTCTGGTATGAGTCTGGACTAGGTTTGTGAGTAGTTTTATTCCGGGTAACAATGAGTCCAGTTATGAATTTTAATATAAAAAAAGCCGGAAAATGTCTTCCAGCTTTTTTAGTTATCTTGATAAATTTGAATAGACATAATTACTTGGATAAATCACACCTTTGGAATATTTCAGTTTGATTCTCATCATTATAAATAAAATATCCCACGATATCAACATTGTCTTCTGTAGTTGAAATAGAGGGTGTATGAGATTTACCGCTTTGTCTCATGAATACATTATCATACCCATTGCGTTCCCAAGTAGACTCAGGTTGTTCAGGCACACCTTTAAAGAGAAGCCTTTCAAATTTTCTTGTGATGCTAGAGGAGTCCATGATTATTATAATATAATGTATTAGGGGCAGCAAATTTAATTAAAAATAAATAAAAAATTGAAAAAAATTATACTTGAGATGCTCTTTGTGATATTTTCAAAATATAATCAACTATTTGTTCTTCATTTTCAATGCATTGTGGGATTATATTTTTTCTTAAAAATTCTTGTTTTTTACTGTCTATTATTGGATCTTTTATGATCCATATACCTAGAGGGCGCTCGGTCCATGTTTTCTTGCCCACATTGACAAGCAAAGGTGATAGGGCTCTATCAGATAATGTATTAGCCGACATTCCAATAAATAAGCAAATCCCCGTGCTTAACATATGTCTAGTCATTTCGAACCAGGCATTGTTCTCATCCCCTAATCTTGAGTCTACAGAATCCATGCTCAGTATTACAAAGTCGCTACTACTTTCGCTAGAGAGTGGATTAGGGATAAAGCCGTGAGGATGGTAAATTCGTACGTCCTCAGAACCTTCTAGTTGCGGTAGTTTGTATACGGTTTTAACAACAAATCCAAAAAGACTTAAAAACCACTCTAACATATTGTCATAGTTTAGAGTCACGACTCTTGTCACGTGTCCTCTCTTGCTTCCCATTAACAAGGCAGAAACTGCTACTAATAGATGGTTGTTCAACACTTTATCGAGGGACAATGAATCAAAGTTCATATATAAGTATTTCTGAATTAAACGGATTAATTCAGTTTGTTCCAGTACCTCTTCGACTTCATCCACAGCAGTTTGCATCATGTCTGCAGTACTATTTTTATCAAGAGGTGGAAGGTTAACTTCCTCACGTAGCAAATTAACTAGAGTTAACCAATTTGGTAAACCAAACCCCATAGATGTACCTGATCCCAGAAACAGAACTAATTCTCCTTCCTTAAGTTTGTGGGCTAAGAAATCAATAGAGTTGTCTTTATCGAGTAGTTCTGTAAAGTGGTTACTTTTCATTTATATTCCCAATTGGATTAGTGAATGTGTAGTCAAGACAGCGTTGCTTTTTCAACAGGTTAAACATGTGAGGTATTGTAAAAATGTTATTACCATTTCCATGAATATAGAGCTTATAGTTTCCATAGTGATCTACATGGATTATTGACTTCGTTTTAGGTATTTCTGAGTTATCTGCATTATATGTTGTGAATCTTAGAGCACATTTTTCGAGTTTGCATTCGTCACGTTCTATCAGGTCTTTAAATGTCTTTTTATATAGCCATGACTCTAGAGGTTGTTCTCCATCTAAATTGATTGAAGTAATATTTGTTTCTCCAGTTAATGTTAAGTCTATTGATGAGAAATGACTAGAATATAACTTATAAACAAAGTCATTTTCGTGGTTTATTTTAATCAATTTATTAATAGTCGCTTTTGCAAAACTACCTTTTGATTTTATGATTGAGGATTCAAACAAATTTTTAACTATGAACTTAGCCAATTGCTTAAATGGAAAACCTATTACCAGGATGCCAGACTTTTTAAGTTGGATTACAAACAGATCGTATTGAAAAGGTGGTTCACCGTTTTTATTTATTGAATAATCAATTTCTCCGTTATAATATGAGGTTTCTGTTATTATTCGACTTTGATCAACAGTAAACTCGTTGAAGTCGTGAGAGCGAATCTTTTTCCTTTTGCTGGAGAAGCCTGAATCCTTCCAGAAGAGGTCAGGAGAATAATCGGACTCTACTTTCAATGCAATAAGATGAAAGTAGCGTTGGCCAGAAATAAGATCAAAGTAAACCGACTTATTTTCCATAAACTATGTGTTTGAATTTAGAGCCAAAAATTGTAAAGATGTTTCTCTTTCTAGATCATCCAAAGTGGTTCCTCCTGTTAACTCTTTAATCATCTTGTCAAGAAGATAGGAAACAGGCGATAATATTTTTTCATCATTAAATCCTTCTGGAATATTGTATTTAAATGTTTTTTCTGAGGCTTCTTCTTGGTTGTCTATTTCTTCCCATTTAACGAATTCATCATTGAATATTGCACTTCTAACCCCATTTGATATAAATATTTGTGTAACTAGGTCTACAATAATTAATGAGGCATTGAATGAATGAAAATACTGAGTTTTTAGTATAGTTTCATCATCGAGGATCTTTAGTACAGAAATTATTACCGGACTATTTAATTTTGTATCGGTGTATTGGTTTAACAATTCTTTCAATTTGTCTACTGATTGATAGAAGCGTGGATAGCACTCTCCTTTCATTGTTGATGCTATTGTCAATAGGCTTCTTAGTATATATTGTCTTAGGTCGCTGTTTATGTGAGGGACAGCAACCCAAGAGCACCAAATTAGAGGAATGTAAACTGATAGTCGACTTGCATAAAAGTAGTTTAGATCCAAAATGTGAACAAAAATCTCATTTATATTTCTGTTTTCATTTTCGAGTATATTCCAAAGCTCATTGGAGTCTTTAGGTATTTTTAAAGCAAGCTTGTTCGATTTTTCGTCTACCTTCGCTGATAGTGAACCATGGGTAAGGGTTCTACAGCAATATATAAAAATTACTGCTCTTATCGAATCAATTAGCTTTTCGTCACTGAGACGTTTATTATATTTGTTGATAAAACGATTGAAGAAGTCAATGCGAAGCTGATCTACGTTTCTACTGTCATCCCCATAGAAAATTGCTGAAATTAGTTTCCTTACGTGACCGTGTAGCATTTCATGAGTTACTGTCATTAAGCTCCATTCTAGACTTGCTCCACTCGTTATAGATTGTATAGCTGCTGCAATAGAATATTCTGTTTCTCTGAATCCAAGTCTGCCGCTGAAATATGGCAGTTTGAAATATGGTTCTTCATTTTTTTGAGAATTTGCCAACGCTGTAATGGAGCTTTTTATCCATTGATTTGAATCGTAGTTAGGTAAGTCCTCTGTCCCACTTAGCCCCGGTGCAATTTTCATTAGATTAATTATCACGTCGCTAAACTCTACGCGGGAGAAGCAGTGCTCTATGAATCGGGCAATGTTATTTAAAGCTAAAATAGCACTACCTATGCCTAATAAACTATTTCGACGAATTAGGCTCCTTCTTTCTAATATTGGGATTGATCCGGAAAATGCTTGGGTAGACACATAAGATAATGCCGAGTTGATTTGAATGATTCGGTCTAGGTTTTGATGCCTTATTAATAGATTTAGCCGTTTGTCCTGAAGGTGAGCTTGGGAATATTCACTAAGGCTGGGTGGGATGGAACCAGTCAATTCTGTAATGTAAACCAATTCACTAATTAAAATAACTACATTTTGAATTAGCTTGTTGATTTTATCAACTTCTGATGGCATTTGACGTTGAAGTTTAGCGTTAAGTAAATTAATTGTAACAATAAACTCGTCGATAATCGCACGTTCAGTAAGTTGTAAGCAATCGTAATTTGGGAAATTATTAATTTCTCCTGTGGGCAGTTCTCCTTTATCTATTGGATAGGCTATTGATTGGATCTTCCCATTTTCTATTTTCCAAATCTCACTGCCGATTGCCTTATTGCTTATGATATCTTCGAATTCAGAGATAATTTTCGTGTCATCAGTGATTAAGATTACAGATGCTAATCCTATAGAAAAATAAGTACTGCTTATCAATTCTTTGGTGCCTCTTTTCTCAATTAAACCTAATATGCGATAGCTATTTTGAAATTCAAAAAAGTGTATAGATGTATTACCAATAGAAGTGATATTTATTTCTTTTGCTAATGGAAAAAGTGGACTAATCCTGAAAGTTTTGTTGTCATTGGATATTGGTGCTGTCTTCTCGAAGCTGATGGAAACATTGGGATATACATTGTTTTTAGGCCATTTTGAAAATTCTTCTTCGTCAAATACAATTTTTAGCCACATTCAAATTTTATTTTAATGGTAAAAGTTTTAGAATGACTACTTGAGGTAGGGTATTTATACTATCCCGAGAGGGAAATTTATAAGGAAGTTCTTTGAGTATACTCATAAAGGGAATTTTGGTTGCTTTTAGGGATTAGATACTCAATATAGAAAAAAATAATCATACTGAAATACTTTTTGAGTTTAATACCGTCTGTATGAAGGTGATATAAGGAGGTAAGTATTAAATAAACTTGCGTTGATCAATACGAATATTATTATTTATAGGGTATAGCTTTTAGAGATCGGCTTAATATGGGTTAAAAGGTCTCACTGCGGCGTCAGTCGGCAAAAAGGGCGCCAGGCCCTCGCTTGCCCCTTCCGCTGCGCTACAGGGGCTGCGCTCCGTCCTGTCACCCTTTTCGCGCTCCCTCCGCCTTCGTTCGGGCAGCTCCCGGTCTGGCTAAGGGCTGTTTTTCCAATTGGAGGCCTTTATGCCCGCCATCCCTCCGCTGCCCATTTTGTCCGCCCCCCGCCCGCCACCCCCGGCCTTTCATTTTTGATTTTGCCGTCCGCTGGCGCTCCCGGCCAGACATAGGTCGAAGGCGCGGCCAGCTGCGGCTCGCCCTCGCTTGGCCCTTCCGCTGCGCTCCAGGGCCTGCGCTCTGGCTGCCGCCGCAGCGGCCGGGGGTGGAAGGGCGGCGGGGGCGGGGCGACAGTAATCCTATTTAGCGGGAGATTATAGCTGCCCAACGTTTGTACCCTGATCAACAGCTGGGAGTTGAACGAGGAGAATAAGGCGGAGATCATAATGGGACAGCATTTAAATGAAAAAAGCGAAAAAGAAGAAAGCAAAATACCCAGCACCAGGTGGATATACCAAAAGACTACGGCATAAAGCTTCATAACATATGCTCAACACCAGATCCTGCACCAGCGTCATCAAGCCATCGGGCCATATCACCCACGCATTTATTCCGTTTCCTTTTGGTATATCCACCAGCGCTGGGTGCGGAGAGGGCTTTCTTTTTTTCCCTTTTTTCTTTTAAAAGCTGCCACCCGGCGGCCGTTTGTTTACCATATTTTAAAACCTACGTTTTATGTATTGCATCAAAAAGTTTGTTACCTGTTGGGCCATTTACAATTGCACCAATGGTGCTAACCGTTTGCTTACCTCACATGAGCAGGAACCAGTTGCCCAGGAATTTCCGGAGTTGGCCTGTCAGCAGGTCAGCACGGTGTACTTTGCAGCTGTAAAATGTATACAAATAATGCCGTAAAAGAAGGCCCGGGTTCATCCCGGGCCTTCTTTTTATCCGACATTGGAAAATGCTTCGTTCACGCCTCGTTGCCTCCAAATAACAACCCCAAATAGCCATTAATACACTACCTGCCCGTCAGAGCAGGCAGGTAGCATTGATAAAAAGAGTATAAAAATGAATAGTTGATTATCAGGCAATATTATGCCCGTAAGAAATGTTATCCGTGAGCAGCGCGGGCTTTAGCCTCACTATGATAGCTATCACTGGCCGCTTTTAGGTCACGAAATAGTAAATCCGGGTGTTTCCAGTATTTTACGCTTAACTTTTCCCGAATCTTGCGGACCTCAGCCACTGCGTCATATTTTTTAGCTTTTTTCATGGTCGTTAGCCTTTAAAATTTCTCGTGGTGTTCTGATTTCAATGATTGGATAACCCATCTGTAAGTTAATGGAATTATACAATTTTATACGGTTTAAATTAACAATATGCTTGAAATTCCAGCTTGCTAATACTTCTGCTTTGCTTAGTGTAGCAATAGCAATATGTAGGGCGTCATTAAAACTTTTATTGCTCAGTGCTCCTCCAGCAATATACGCTTCAGCCAATGCTACGGCCTCCGGCGTGTTTTTATGCTCTGTTTTAAATCTTTCCGGTATTTCATCGAGTTTTAGGGTTACTTCCTCGCGGGCCTCTTTCAGCTCTAAGATGACCAGATCTGATATGACAAGATACTTTATTCCTACTTTAAATTCCTCAAACAATGCATGGCTGAATTCCTTGAATTCAATATCGAAACAGCCTCCAATAACGGAGGTGTCAGTATAAACACTCAACATGAATAACAATTGAAAAATGAAGGGAAGGGGTTAAAAACTTGGCAGGCTGGCTGAAGGGCTATACGCCACTACTAACACCTTTATTTAGTGAGCAAACAAGCCCCGGTGAGATATCAAGGTATTGCACCAAGTAGGAGAGTTGTGTTTTAATAATTATACGGGCCTTCTGCATTTCTTCTTCTGTAGGTTTCATATTTCTGCCACCAAGGTTTGGCAGTACTAGTTGTGAAAATAGAGACTCTGTCCAGCCAAGTTCTCGGCGCAAATGCTCTTTGATGTATAATGGGAAATTGCATAGCCTGGTATAAGTATCATGCAATTCATTATCTGATAAAGGCATCGGAGGAAATAATTTTACAAGATTTTCAGCGAACATTTTCTGTTCATTAGTGCGGAGTTTTTTCATTAAAGTATGGTTTGGTTAACAACCCGATCCCCGCGGGCGGAAAGATCATAGATTCGGCCCGCCCGCAGGCGTCCGGTTGTTAGGGTTAACAATAAAAGAGGGGTTTAACTACTTATCGAAATTGTTGTACTATCTCGCGGATAGTTGCTTTCTCATTTGGCGTTTCTGCTGGTATTACGGGGCTATCTTGTTTTAGTTTACTTATTATAATGCGGTCATCTTCCACGTGCACCGCTATTTTGTCGCCAACTATAAAGCCGGCATGCTCCAGCCAAACGCCTGTTAATGAAATACAGGAAACGCGTTTTGAATCATAAGTACGTTCCTGGTGAATGTAGTGTACGGTTAAATGTCTAGTTCTGTTAGTATTTTTCATATTGGAATTATTATTCCATAAATATAATCATAATTCTAGTTTTAAACAAGTTTTATAAGTCGTTTATTGGCATTATTTGTCCTTTTATTGTCAAGAATTGAATCAGAAATTAGAGCTATTCTTCTATTTTTATATTATATAAATATTTAATCTAATTGTTTTGATATTTCTTATTCATAGATTTAAAGTAGAAAAAATGCTATTATTAATAATTCAATAAAAGGCTATGACTTTTGGAGAACGCGTAACCATTTTGCGTAAGCATCGGAAGCTAAAACAAACAGAACTCGGGGAGCTTATAGGTACGAGCGGCGATATCGTGAGCAAGTATGAACGGGGGACTATAACCCCATCAATAGATGTTGCCTCCAAGATGGCCAAAGCATTGAATGTTTCGTTAGACCATCTTATTGATGGATCGCCCAAAGATGCGATTGACTTAAGTGAAGTTCCTCTGGCATTAAAACAATTTGACGGTTTGCTGCCGGAAGATAAAGCGCATGTAATTGCGGTCATTGAGGCTTTTAGTACAAAAGCGAAATTGCAATCCCTGATTGGCTAGAAGAAGACCGCGCACTAAACTCTTCTAGATAAGTATGTGGCTCCGGCGGGTTGTTGATGGGAATATGTTTGCTTGGCTTAGAGACTTCAATTTTTGATAAATAGTATGTATATTCGTTTCTGTAATTGAACAATTATATTCTGCTACATTTTGCCTTTAACCCTTTAGAACTACTCTATATTTATGAAAAGAAATACCCTGTCGTTAGTTCCCTTTAGATCTGATTACGTCATGTTACCAGTTATATACTGCAAAGGCGGCAGCTGATTTATTTAACCTAGTTAAGCTATCATTTATTCATTTGCAAGGTTGTCGTTATAAGGTATAGAATATCCTTGTTAATAAATAGCTGTGGCCCCTCGCTCACTACCGTTACCCTGAAATTAAATCTATGAAAAGAAGCATTCTACTTATAAATAGCTATATACTGACACTTGTGCTGCTGCAAGGTGGCCGTCTAATAGCCCAAACGCCAGTCGCAACATCTCGTCCATTGGCAACTCCGGTTACTACGCCCGGGGCCTATAAGAATACCTCTATTAATTATATACGTACTTGGGAGCCCGCAGTTGCTACCTCTGATACAGCGTATGTGGCAGCTGCTGCTCGGACGGTAGACCAGGTGCGCCAAACCACCCAATATTTTGATGGGTTGGGAAGACCGCTGCAAACAGTATCCAAAGCCGTTAGTCCGGTAGGTAAAGACCTGGTGGTGCCGGTTATATATGATGCTTTTGGAAGGGAGCAACAGAAGTACTTGCCTTATGCAGCTCCCGGAACCGCTGATGGAAAATTTAAAACTGATCCATTTAATGCACAAAACGCCTTTTACTTATCCCAAACACCGGGTGAAAAAGTGCATTACGGCAATATTGATTTCGAGGCCTCACCTTTAAACCGGGTGCTGAAAACGTATGCTCCTGGCGCCAGTTGGGCGAAGAATAACCCCGCTGGCGTGGAACGGGGTGGAAATAAGTATGTAGAGAATCAGTATCTCGTGAATACTGCCAGCGACTCTGTAAGAATATGGGACTTCGCTAATGGACAGGTGATACCTACCAGTGCTGCCGGTCGCGTATATGCAGTAGGGCAGTTATATAAGAATGTAACTATCGATGAAGCTGGCAATCAAGTAGTAGAGTACAAAGACAAAGAAAACCGGGTGGTGCTCAAGAAAGTGCAGCTATCCGCCACGCCGGGTACCGGGCATATGGGATGGTTATGTACTTATTATGCCTATGATGACCTGGGCAATCTTCGTTTTGTGATTCCTCCCAAAGCCGTAGAGGCGGCTCTTGCCAGCAGTTGGGTGATCAGTGCGGCTGTAGCCGGAGAGCTTTGTTTTATATACCGCTATGATGGCCGCAACCGCATGATGGTAAAGAAAGTACCCGGCGCTGATTCTACCGAAATGGTATATGATGTACGTGATAGGTTGGCGTTTAGCCGGGATGGTAATATGAAAGGAAAAAACTGGCTGGCTACTTTTTACGATGGGTTAAACCGGCCAATAATGACTGCCTTATATAAAAATGCCACCGCTACCCGTGAGTCTTTACAAACTACCTTGAATGGGGTTAGCGGCAGCAGCAGTCAGACTATTGCTTATAGCTTCCCTGTGCCGGCAGATCTGATCCTGGATAGCTTCGATTTGAAGCCTTTGTACCAGGCAAGTAACAGCATTGCCGTAGTGGACGGATTTGATACGGGTGCAGGCGCCACTACTGATATGGTGATTAACCCGGCAGCTACCAGCGGTAGCGGTAATGTTGCTGCCAGCAGCACGTTATCGGCTATTCCAACGGATTCGCTGACGCCATTGACTTATACTTACTATGACGATTATACCTTCTCTGGCGCACAGAGTTATGCGAGCAGTGATAATGCTAAGCCGCAGGCAGATGGTAGCCTTAATGCAGAAGCACTGCCAGCTACCCGCAGCAACATGACGAAGGGATTGGTAACCGGCACCAAAGTAAGAATATTAGGTACCCAGCAGTGGTTAACTACCACCAATTGTTATAACGATAAGGGGCGGGTGATCCAGGTATTGGCAGAGAACATTAATGGTGGATTAGATATCGTGACCAGCCTGTATGATTTTAACGGGAAGGTGCTCAGCACTTACCTGCGGCATAAAAACCTCCGTAGTAGCCTTTCTCCGCAAACCACGGTATTAACGATGCTGCACTACGATGCTGCCGGTAGGCTTACCAGTGTTAAAAAACGGCTTAATGATGCCAGTTCTACCCTGGATAAAACCGTTGCGGTGAATACCTACGATGAGTTGGGGCAGCTGAAAACAAAGCGTTTGGGCATTGCCGCTAGTTCGCAGCTCGAAACGCTGACTTACGATTATAATATTCGAGGTTGGCTGACTGGTATCAATAAAGCTTATGCAAGTACCGCCGGAAGTGCGGCTAACTGGTTCGGTCAAACGCTGGCGTATGATTCTGGTTTCACTGCATTGCAATACAGTGGTAATATTGCAGGAAGTACCTGGAAGAGCAAAAGTGATGGTATCGCGCGTGCTTATGGCTATAACTATGATAAGGTAAATCGCCTGGTGTCGGCTCCCTTCTCTCAACAGAATAGCGGCAGCACCAACTGGACGGCTGATCAGAAAGATTTTTCTGTGAGTAACTTGGGGTATGATGCCAATGGTAATATTCTGGCGATGAACCAGATGGGGATGGTGGGTACCGGTAAGACGATGATTGACCGTCTTACTTATGCTTACCGGACCACCAGTAACAAACTGGCAGCCGTAGCCGATACGGCTAATACTGCCAGCGCCAAACTGGGAGATTTTATCAACGGTATCAATAGCGGCGATGATTATGATTATGACGCCAATGGTAACCTGATCAAAGACCTCAACAAAAACATCACGTCTATCACCTACAACCACCTGAACCTGCCAGATAGCATCGTAATCACCGGCAAGGGAAGGATTAAATATCTCTACGATGCTGCGGGCGTAAAATGGAGAAAGATAGTAACGGATAAAACTACCAGCACGGATAAAGTGACCGTCACTGACTATATAGGTGGTTTTGCCTACCAGAATGACACCCTGCAATTCCTGGCACATGAAGAAGGCAGGATACGGCCTATATTTAAAACAGGACAGGCTACCCAATACCCCTTCGATTACTTCGTAAAAGATCATTTAGGTAATGTGCGCATGGTATTAACGGACCAAACCGACTTTACCATGTATGCCGCCACCATGGAGGCCCCGGCAGCAGCTACAGAAACTGCTTTGTTCAGCAATATTGATAATACCCGTACCGATAAACCAGTAGGTTACCCGGCAGATGAAAGTGCCGGACAGAATGCCTCCGTAGCAAAACTTACAGCCACGGGTACTGGTAAAAAAATCGGACCTTCCATTGTATTACGCGTAATGGCAGGTGATACCATTCAGCTGAGCGCCAAAGCGTTTTACAAGTCGAATGGCCCTAAAGAAGGTAAATCAGCCGTAGCCTCTACAGAAAACATGGTAGCGGACCTGGTGCAGGCGTTCGGTGGGAATACGGGGCAGAATAACGGCGCACACGGCGAGGCTGCATCAGACCAATTGACGCCCTTCAACAGTAATTTCTATAACAACGACTATCGTCGTTTGAAAGAGAAGGAACCAGACCAACCCAATACAGATCGTCCTAAAGCGTATCTTAATTTTGTACTTTTCGACGATGAGTTTAAATTAGTAGAAGAGAATAGTGGGGTAAAGCAGGTGAAAGCAACGCCAGATGAGTTGCAGACACTGGGCCAGGATAAGATGGTGATAAAAAAGACGGGGTTCTTGTATGCATATACCAGTAATGAGAGTGCAGAGCCCGTGTTCTTTGATAACATCATTTTGGGGGTTAATTCCGGACCGTTGTTAGAGGAAACACACTATTATCCATTTGGGCTGACTCTGGCAGGGATAAGTTCAAATGCATTGAAGGGAACTAACTATACGGAAAATAGGTTAAAATATAATGGGAAGGAGCTACAGAGCAAAGAGTTTAGTGATGGTTCAGGGCTTGAGTGGTATGATTTCGGGGCAAGGATGTATGATGCCCAGATTGGTAGGTGGCATGTGCAGGATGGCAAAGCAGAATTGTACTTTAATACAGCACCATATGTTTATGCCGCTAATACGCCAATAAATGCGATAGATCCAAACGGACATTTAGTAATATTTATAAATGGCCAAAATTTATCTGACGGGGGCTCTTCAAAGTATTGGACTAATCCCGCGAATGGAAAAAGATTTGATGTTGCTGTTCAAAAACACTTTAATGATAATTCACCGGCTAGATATTATGATGGTTCATTAGGTGGTTGGGGTAATACAATACAGAATAACTATAATCCATTCACAGGCTTCTTTATGGATGATAATGGATTAGCAAGTGATAGGATGAGTGCTGGTCATGAACAGGGAGCGATAGACGCAAGAAATATTCTTTTAAGCCTGCATAGGACAGGAGGTGTAATCGATGAGAGTTTAAAGATTGTAAGCCATAGTATGGGAGGAGCATATGCTAAAGGTTTTGTAAAGGCAATAGTTGAGTATGCAAAAGCACATCCGGAAATTTCAAATGGATTGCGAATTAGCGAGTTTGATTTTGATCCATATCAAGGAGGAGATTTAACTGCAGAACCTAAGGTGCATACAGAACAATATACACATAATGGAAAGAAGCATAGTCCTTGGTGGAAATTTTGGGACTTTGATAGAATTGCAGATCAAAAGCAGAAGGGAGTTACGCCAAACAGTGATTGGAATAGAGAAAATGGAGATAATAACACCTATGTCGAAGATCCCACTCAAACACAACATAGCATTTTTACCTTTTTTAACAATATTCAAAATTTAGAAGAAGGAACTTATAAATTAATTAATGGTCAATGGGTAAAACAATGAAAAATATCGTAGTTAAAGATACATCAGTTTTGCGTTTTTTTATGTTATGCTTCTTAAGTATGTCTTGTAATAGTTATACAAAGCCTACTCCTGAAAAGTATAAATATATCAACAGGTATTTTTCATCCAATGACTATACGGAGGATAGTATTTATATAGTAGGTGTATTAAATAAGATATTGGAGCAGAACGTTGGACCTTTTAGTGCCAAAAAAGCCTATAACATTAAGGCTACATCTATTTATCTAGATTCCATACTGTATGCTCCTGACAAGAAAGGAATGGTGATCCTTTTTATTACAAAAACTGATAAAGAAAAGATTGAATATTACGGAGATGATACTACGAGGTATTTTTATAGCGCCAATTATCTATTCGGTTTGAAAGATAGCATCTCAAATAATATCAAATTATTTGATTATGGGGCAATTCGTTTTATCAACTTTAACAATTACGAGAAAGCTAAGGATGCTCTTTTTGAATATTGTTTTGGCAGGCGAGCTACAGATCGACCTTGGAACAATCATGAACCAATGTATAACATGGACGATGTCAGATTTTGGAAAGGAGAACAATTTAACGAAATCAAATCGGATACATCTTTCATTCACCTTAAATAGTCGATTATTTACTTACGGGCCTTGAGGTATTGGAAGGGTATGTGCTCCAATAGCAGTGCCTAACATTAGGTTTTCGCAGTTAATCATTAAATAGCACCTTCAAAGAGCATTGCCATCTGAAAACCAGGGAATACCTTACAAGACGAATTGGTGCCTTAACAGAAAGTTTTTTAATCCTGTTTATTTCTATCTATGAATATGTTTATTAACCGCTATTTATGCTCACAGAGCAATTCAGTGACCTTATTCAGCATTATGCCCCAGAAAACCCCAAGAGGGTTAAAATTAAGTTCGATATTGATTATTTTGCTGTTCTTAACTGCGAAGTTATCCGCTCAGGATAAGGATTTACAAGCTGTAATCGGCCCTTCTCCCAACGTCGCCAGCCTATTTAAGTTTAAAGATCAACCTATTTCCCTATACACAGGAACTGCGGGAGTGGATATCCCAATATATACTGTTAAGCAGGGTAATATTGAAATCCCAATCACTTTAAAGTATCATTCAGGTGGTGTAAAGGTCACTGAAAATGCTTCATGGGTTGGGCTCAGCTGGGCACTGGATGCTGGAGGAGTGGTTTCCCAGGGTATAAGTGGAAAGCCAGATGTACCTACCGCTACCAGTGGGACACGTTATAATAAGAAAACACTGATTGACAGATGTTTGCTTGCTTCCATCATAGCTGGGAATTATGACAGTCAGCCTGACATGTTTCAATTTATTGCTCCGGGTCTGAGTGGTTCTTTTTATATCAATGATAATTACCAGTTTCGTCAAATTCCTTATTCCAATGCCAAAATAGAGATTTTACCTACTTTTCAGGGGGGAGGCGCTGCATGGCGCATTACCAATACCAATGGAATGGTATATATCTATTCTAAATCAGAATCTGTGGTTTCAACAAGCCAGGTCATTAATAACAGTAATGGAATGAACGACGGAGGAAATGTTGTTCCCGGCCCACCGAATATGTACAGCGTCAGTTCCTATAGTTGGCACTTAACTCATTTGATTTCTCCCGATGGAGATACAGTAACAATAGATTATGAAAACTATGTTAGCCAGGTGGTAAATTTCATTGGTGAGAGTCAGTATTATCAAGCTCCCGGGGTATTAACCAATGACCTCCCCAGTATAACGAATTATGAACTACAGCATGTTACCGGTTGGAGGATCAAACAAATCAATAGCAGGAATGGGACTGTAAAATTCGTGACGGGAGGCAACAGGTGCGACGTTTACGGAGATCGTTATCTGTCGGAGATTCAGGTAATAAACAGCGCAGGGAAAATGGTGAAAAAAGTGCAACTGCGATACAAATACCTGGTGAATGGTGCTTTACAAGAACTTAGCTCCGTGGATTGTAGCGCGGAGGGCGCTCCTCTTTTGGCGGCTGTAGATGTAAACAGGCCGGAGTTGACGCGGCGACTCATGTTAGTAGGAGTTGATGAAGCCGATCCTGCATCAAGCCAGGTAGCGGCAAGTTATACTATGACATATGAAAATGCCATTGGGTCGGGGTATCTGCCTTCAAGATTTTCCAGTCAACAGGATTTTTGGGGATATTTCAACGGTAATCAACAGCATTCGTTGTTACAATCGCTTCAACAAACAACCTCTTATATTCAGGGCATCAATGTACCTAATATCACAAACCGTGATCCGAATTTTCAATATGCTGTGCAAGGAATGCTCAAACAAATCACTTACCCAACTGGAGGAAGTTCCAGTTTTACTTATGAGTTAAATTCTGTGAGGCAGGAGGGGTATACCGGTTGTGGTACTGTTATAGCGATCGCAACGAAAACCTATTCCCTAACGGCCAATGTTGGCGGACAACAAGTTGGTACATTTACTGTTAATAGTTGCAAGGGCGGGGACAGCGTAGCATTTCAGATAAGCGGCTGTAATTTTACAGATGCCATGAGCCCAAGTACCAATCTGCCATATGGTTTTAATATTACGAGGTCAGGTACCACTTATGTAACCAGTCAGTCGATTATCAGCCAGTCGGGTGGCCATGTGGTTACGGGCACCAAATTTTACCTTTCCAACGGTGCCTATGCAATAACATCATTTTCAACTACCGGGCCGCCATGTACCTACACGCTGACGATGCCAGGCCGAAACGAACAGCAAATGGAAACTGTGAGTGCCCAAAACGAAAAGCCAGTAGGCGGGTTAAGGGTCAAACAGGTGATAAACACAGATCCAATAGGGAACGTTAGTACTATTAAAAAATTTGAGTATGTTAAAACTGCCAATGGGGTTACTGCTTCCAGCGGAACAATTTGTGATCTCCTATACGCACCTTTTAGCAACACTTATGTCACGGCGAGAGATAAAACAACGTTTGATGGAACTTTTTACTATGTAGAGCCCATGCACCCCGTACTTGCTTTGAATTCCAATACAAATTATCCATTAAGAATGACGCATGGCGCACAGGTAGGGTATTCCAGGGTCGTGGAGAAAAACCAGGACAGTAACGGTAATGACAATGGATATATTGTATACAATTATACAACAGATGGCGATGAGAAGTTTCAGTCACCTGAAATAATAAACGCTATTACGGGTGGCGGAACCACTTTTGATCAGAGCGGTCTTTATCCTTTTGCTCCATCATTCAGCAATGAATGGTCCAGGGGGAAATTATTGATGACTGAGCATTACAAGAATAATGGAGCTGGTGGATATGCACTTGTAAAGAGAGAAGAGAATAGATATTCTTTAACAAAGATAACAGATACCACGGAAGCTTATGTGCCGGCATATTATTTACATTCAACAGCCCCCTATATGGCAGGCTGTCCCTCGGGAGGAGTCACAGGTTCCTATGATATCTTTAAATATACACCGTATAATTTGTATTCACCGTACCAGACATTGGATTCTGCCATAGTTACAACGATAGATGATAATGGGATAGTCCTGACAGATACCACTGTATATACATATAAGGATGGTTACCAGCTTCCAGCTACAACGAGTAAGACCGATGCTAAAAGAAGGCGGATTACAACAAATTCCAGGTATGTCTATGATTTTAATATTGCTTCCAATAGCACTGACCCTATTGCCTTGGGCGTAAAGAAGCAGCAAGACCTCAATATATTAAGTCCTGTAGAAACGTATACGCAGCTTGTAAATCCGGATGGAACAAGTATCGGAACCATCAATGGTATATTCACAAAGTATAAAACCAGTCCACCATTGCCCGATGGAATCTATTCACTGGAAATTTCTACACCAATTACAGATTATAGCCTTGCAGCGATCGGATCAGGTGCTGCCGTTATAGATAGCAGGTATAAGCTGGCTGTCGGTTTCGATGCTTATGATGGAATCGGAAATTTACTTCAGCAGCATAAGATTAACGATGTCATGCATTCTTATGTATGGGATTATTCAGGTGTGTATCCGATAGCCGAAGCAACAAATGCGGATCAATCTAATATTGCCTATACAAGCTTTGAAACAGCGGCCATGGGCAACTGGACTTTAACTGGTGGTACCATAAATACCGTTACCGCTGCAACTGGTGAGCGGAGCATGAACCTCGCCAGCGGGTATACGATAACTAAATCAGCATTGGCTACCGGCGACTATATGGTAACTTATTGGTCGAAATCCGGCTCATTTAATATAAATAGTACAACGGGTACCACTATAGCCACCAGGAATGGATGGACACTATATGAACATAAATTAACTGGAGTTTCGTCCATTAGTCTAACTGGAGTAGGCACGATCGATGAACTGAGGCTATATCCCGTAGGAGCTCAAATGAAAACATACACCTATCTTCCAGCAGTAGGCATTACTAGTGAAACGGATGCTGGCAATAAGACAGTTTATTATCAATACGACAATCTGATGCGTTTGCAAACAATACGTGATCAGGAGGGCAATATCATTAAACAGAATGACTATAGGTATCTGCAACCTATTACACAGTAAGAATACCATGTGGCTGCATCATTTGTTTATGATACAGCCTCTCCACATTAAATAAAACACCTTATTGGAGGAGGCGGCCTAACTGCCTTCTTCTGACACTGCTGCCTGGCTAATACCATTCATAACCGTAATAGTCAATTTATGAGAGCTTTTATTTTTGCCATATTAGGTTTCTTCTTGTGTACATATGTTTCTTGCAAGGTTAAGCCTGGTTTCTCTAAAGAAGAACATCTGAAAACAACTCTAAATGATTCTGTGCCTAAAGTAGCTGCTAACAGCGCTGTCAGGCCAATCCCTGATAAAATTGAGATTAAATCTAATTCTATTGTTAAGGTAGTATCTGCCGATTGGGAATCACATGAATTAAAACCTGACGATGTAATGTCTTCTAAATGTAAAGGGTGGAGACTTTCGAATGAATCTATTGTTGCTATTTTAAGGCATGGGAAACCAATAAGCATGCATGATTTTCATTATCTCTATTATGTTTTGCCCTGCGAAGTGAAGGGGCTAGTAGAGATTGATAGAAATCAATATAGATATAGAATAAATGCTGGTTCATTTTTTACAATTTCAAATAAGGATTCAACATTTTATTTTGAGTGTAATTCTCCTAAACTTAAAAATAAATTTCTAATGAGTGGAGGTAATCCACAGAAGGATCTTGGATTGTAGCCTGACTCTAAAGAGCTGAGGAGAAGTGAGTATCCATTATTAGTTGATGCTTTTAGGGCAAAACCGAAAATTCAATCCATTATAAAACACAAAAGGCGCCCGTTACAAACGGGCGCCTCCACTTCAAGCAATTCCCCACGATTTAATGGGAATCTGATTCAACAGCGGCCTAACCGCCTTCTTCCGTCACCGCCGCCTGGCTAACACCACTCATCACCGTACCGGCAACAGCAATATAGCCGGCAATTTTTATGATGATAGCGGGGATCGCAGGGATACCCATCAGCGCACCACTGATCGCCGTCAGGATCAAACCTATATTGCGCACCTTACTGAAAAAAGGTGGGGTGGATGCAGTGAGTCGTTGTGCAAGTTTCATATACACAATTTAGCGTTAAGAAATGCCGGTCCATAGAGGCCGGTGATTACATACCGGAAATGTCCACCAGTGCAAGGGCATTGTAAGTGCCATTTTTAAGGCCATACATCGTCCCGTTAACGTGCTGGTAAAACTCAACACCCAGTGCCAGGAACAGCGGTTTGGTGCTGTTCGCGGTCACATTCACCGTCAAGGCCATAACAGCAGTAGGAGTAGCGTCGATGGGCAGTTCAGCGCTGGCAGTATTGCCATTCACGAACGTTTCCGCTTCGAAATCAATCTCCGCACCGGCAGCCTGCACCTTGAAATGGGTAGCACCCATAGGAGCGGCCACCATGTTCACGGGAACGAACGGCGGAATGTCCACCTTCAGGGTGCCTGCAACGCGATCAATGGCGGTGGTGAATGGAGCGTACAAAGCCCCGGTCAGCCGGCTGTTATTGTTAAACTCAAAACCTTTGAGTAACTCAGCCTCTCCGTCAATCACATTGCGAAGGCCTCTGGCGTTGGTGGCATCTGCCTGGATCACCTTCACCATTTCACGGGTCAGGCGCGACGCCATATAGCTGTCTCCGATGTTCAGTAGCATGGCCCGGAAGGCGGTCCGTAACACTTTACTCGCTTTACCAGCCCGGCCAAATTCTGCTCCGTTTTCACGGGTGCGGATAAACGCCTGATCGGTGGCAATCCTGTTGGCGTTCACGCTGGTTTTTTCACGTGCCAGGTGTCCGGATTTCGTCTTGTAAAACGTGATGTTGCCGATGGTTCCTTTCAGGGGAATAATCCCACTTTGTCTTGCTCCAAACCTAAGCAGGTATTTTAACCTAGGAAAATTTCCATTCCGATTATGCCATTTTCGCAGAAAATAGTACCAAACCGAATAGTGATTTATGCAAAAGATGTGATGAACATTACCGGTAGGAGGGTCCGCACAGCTAGGAAGATCTTGCAGCAGATCCGAGTAGTAAATGGGAAAAGGAAGAGTGCTTTTGTTACGGTGACGGAGTTTTGCCGCTACGCTGGACTAGAGGAGAGAAGTATCCAGGAGTTTCTAAAGTAGTCGATAGGTAGAATACATAGCCGGACGAAGGGGTCGGCTATGTATAAAGATGTCGTATACAGTTTTGTCATCGATGGTGGCCGATGGAGCATGGGTCTTCACAGAAGCAATGCCTCCGTCACGGCCGGCGGCGCTTTCGTACATTTCGTTGGTGCCAATAACCTGTCCATTAGCGGCCTTCAGGTTAAAATTCATACAATGGCAGGTTAATCTCTCATGCAGGAGAATGAAGTTTGTTTGGCTTCAGGCTTTAAACCGTTTAGGGCCTGAAGCCCAATAGTTGTTTACTCCCCTTCAGTTCAAAAACACTATCCGGTAAAAGTAAGAGTTAGTGTGCGCTGGATGTCAGCGTAGAGTTCAATACGCTCATCCCTGTTGGCAGTGCTGGAATAGTGAAGCCATATGTAGCTGTCCAGGTAATGTAAAAAGACAGTTCTGTGTCTCCAATATGGACAACACCCTGCATGTTTCCGACGATAGTACCGCCACCAGCCAATGCGTTAATAATAAAGTTCTGCGATTCTATGGCGCCAACGCCGGAATAAACGACGGCTATGTCGGTGACCGTACTGTTTACGGGCTGCTTACCTGTATAAGTCCTGATACCATTACTTTCGGTATATGTATAGGCAACAGATGTGGTAGCTTTATAGATAGCGTTGATTTTTGAAGATCCCCAGGAATTTTGGGAAACTACCGTATTATTCGCTATTCCAGTAAAAGTCTGGTACTGGGTGCCGGTGCTTGAAAACGCAGCATCTGAAGTTTTCACTGCCGGTACGGAATCAATACCGTGCATTTGGATGCTGATGCTGTCTTTGCTGCTTAACAATTTATGGAAGAATTCATAGGCCTGCTGGTAATTGTCAAATCTAAGCGGATCTTTTCTTTCGGCGGTTCTGGCGGTGGATTGAGCGCTGGTAACAGGGCTTAGATGTATCATTTCTGTTAATTTTCTCCTGTAATAGGATTCATCCTGTTGCTTCGGGGAAAGGGCATTATCTTTCTTACAAGAAAAGATTAAGGATAACAGTACGTATACTAACGTTGTTTGAGTGAATGTTCTCATCAATTTGGGTTTTAAAGTGTTGAAGAATGAAGATGTTTTCGGTAGTTAGGGCATATTAGGACCATACATTTCTTGCATAGAAACATTTTCTTTCAAAATGGCGTCTGCCGGAATAGTAAATAGGGAATCAGGTAGCTTTGCATCGATAACCTCTGTAATAGCAAGCACCGAATAGCCCACGAATGTTTTGCCGTCTTTCCCTGTCCCGGGTGAGGGCAGCCATAACAAAGTAATAAAAGGACTGGTGCCTGCTGGAAAAAAGAAGGAGAGTGGCGATTCAACAGGGTAACGTCTGGGGCTAAACTGAAAGAATGCGGAATCTTTGCCCACCAATCCATAACCATAGCTGGTAGTGCAGGAATCTTCCTGATTGGCGGTAGCTTCCAGGATGCAATTATTATTTCTGCCATTGGATAAAAGAGCCCTAAAAAATAGGTCAGATCGCTGGCCTCTTATCTGGCTTACAGCTACCATCAGCTGGCCTTTCTTTGTGTAAAAGGTGTAGGCTTTGTCTTGCTGGAAATCTAATAAGTATTCCGGTGTTATCAGCCTGGCGCTAAGCGCACTTTTAAATAAGTGATCATCTTGCTTAGTTATTCTCTTGTCACTACCTAAAAAGGACGATGGGCCGCCTTCTCGCTTTAGAACTTTGGAGCCTTTTACGTAATAAGTATAATTTGTAAACAGTCTGCCAGCCGTATCTGGCGCAAGTACATTCTTTGATGGTACAAAGTAATGTGCAATTTTTACGATGCCTTCTCCGAAATCAGGCATTTTTTGCGCAAAAGCACGAGGATAACAAAACATTAGAACAGCACACAACAGAATAAGAGATTTCTTCATTGAGGGTTAATTGCTACAAGCTCAAAAGTATTTCTATATAATTAAAAAATTTGGGTGGATATTGATAAATTGTTCCCGGATATTAACTGGTTTCTATTATCTGGTAAAGATATAGCGTATGTAATGTGTCATATAGACATTTATTGTATATGCTCATACAACGTTAATGTGGAGGGGTGAAATGATTATTTTTTCGGAGTTTTACTATAAAGTGGCGATTTGCCAATGTAAAATGACTGTTTTTTTAATGTTTGCTACCATAAAGGGAGGATTTTCCGAACAGGGCGATCGGCGAAAACCGCCATTCTGCAAATAATAAACCGAAGCGATCAGTGTGGCCGGCAAGACCCTGTACATGGCAAAAGGCACTATATATTGTCGTTTCTAGAAGACTGATCTATAAACTTAATCCCATCCAATAGGCAGGAAAAACGTCAGATGTTGCAAGTGGGGGCTGTTTATCACATATGTCTTAACATTTTCCTTGGTTTCCGAGAGAGGGGAAGTATTCTCGGTTTGAAATCTTATTATGGATTGCATTATATTTATTGCTTGGTTAGAAAATAAATGTATTTTCATGGCTGTTCGAGAAAATTTCGCCTCTCTTTATTGAACCGCATTTCTAATGCAAAATAGCGATACAAAAAAAGTTAAGCTATGGACAAACTACATGAGTTGGAAGCAGTTAAACGCACGCAGAAGTGCTTCTTGTTGAAAAGCTTTTTGTAGTACCATGTTCATGAAAAAAAAGACATTGGCATGAGAAAAAAGTTGTATTTCGACAAGTCTCTCTTAAACCAATTCTTTATTGCTGTTAAATAGTTTTTAAGATACGCATCCAAGTTCAAGAACTATTTGGAGAGTGATTTAATTTATATAGTTATAGGAAATAGGCACTAATAGAGATCCCACTATTACAATGCTCCTTTTATTTCAAAAACAGCAGCATATTTTGAAGGACGATGAGCAGGAACCAGGAACGTCAATTTTTCGTCTGTTTGCCGGAATGTTACTTTTTTACCATCCATCATTTTTATTGACCTGATCTTCTTTGGAGACTGTTTTGATTTGAAACCTAATGTTGGAAGCGCGATCTCACCTTCGGTTGGGTTCAACACAAAAGCATACAAGATGTCACCTTTAGTTGTAAATCTAACCTCGTCATTTCCATATGGTGGGCTTTTAATGGTCCGCTGATTAAACTGCTCGGATTCTGCTTGTTTTTTTAATGCTTCCAAATCGGCATTGGCAATATTAGTGGCACGTTTTAAAACAGAATTTAGATTATCTCCATACACTTTCCATGGCTTACTTGCATAAATTGCTGCACTGTTTTTATTCACCCAGGCTCCAACTTCGTCAAGAATTGCTTTCTCATCGGGAGAAAGACTTCCATTAGGCAAGAGCTCTACGTTGAGCAATAAATTTCCATTTTTACTGTTCACATCTGCCATCATTTCGATAATTGTTCGGGCATTATGGACCATTTCCCGATCCTTTTTATAGAACCATCCACTACTGGTTGTAATAATACCTTGCCAGGGTTTTGGATTGATTTCGTTCGAGGTGCCGCATTCAATATCCTTTACAATGGCATCATCATCAGAAATTTTACCTGCTGCAACGGCCATAATTTTACCGTTCTTCTTTAAGCTGTTTTCAAATAAAGTACGGCAAACCTCTTTTCCCGGTTCACCATATGGAAAACCATAACCATCGTACCAAATCATATCCACATCGTATTTTGTGACTAATTCTTTATGGCGCAATACCCATGTTCTTTTCATGTTTGCAATCCATTCAGGTGTTCTTTTGGCAGGTGGAAGTCCATACAAATCAGCGGGATCAAGCCCCTCCCACCATAAACCTTTCCCATCTTCTTTAGTCAGATTTCCATCATAGGGAACCCCTTTCAATGGTCCTGATTTATCCGAACCAAAGGCTGGAAGCCACCAATTCAAATAACGGTCATCGTGTGAACTTACGGCAAAGGGCATCTGGTATTTTCGTGCCGATTTTCTAAAGTCTCCTACAATGTCCCGTTTGGGACCAACATTTACAGAATTCCATTTTTGATAGGTCGAATTGAAATTGTCAAAATGATCATGATGAACGGCCAAAATCATAAAATATTTAGCCCCCATTTCTTTGAAATATTTCATCAAAGCATCAGGATCTAGCTTTTCAGCCTTCCAGGATTGCAGCACTTCTTTGTACCCGAATTTGGATGGATGCCCATATTGTCTTAATTGATTAGGATAAGCATCTTTTCCGAAGGTTTCATCACCCACATCCTGCATATACATATGACGAGCATACCAGCCGCCGCCATTATCGGGTTGAGACTGGCCTCCCCAATGCAGCCAAATCCCAAAACGGGCTTCGGTGTACCATGCAGGAAACTCATAGTTTTGTTTCAATTCTTCCCAGGACTTTTCTTTTTCCTGCGCATAGGAAGGGATTGAACATAAAATTGCCAAACTCAAATACAATACACATTTGAATTTTATGGAGTAAAAAATTTGAAATGTTTTATTTATCATTTTGATGTTTAAAGTGCGTGTGGTTCTGGTTTTATAGAAGATGGCGGCCCTCCGGTAATGACTAAACCTGTAGCCAGTCTCTCGGGTTGCCAGCCAATCGTAAATCAACGGTCAAATTAAATGATTTTAAACCGCTAAAATTTGTTCGATATTACCCAATAATGATGCTTTTGTGCTTACACAACAAGATACAGATGAAACCACACCACTGCATTATACCAGTTCCGTGTTAACAGCGTTGAGGGGCAAAGTGGTTTTGCCGGAGTTTTGGAAAGATAATGCTTGACCGGGTCTGCATATTGGTCCCCTTATATTTAAGTTGATATTGGCTCTTAAATTCTCCTGGAAAAAAAACGTTGAATGTCAAAAACGCTCAACCACGCATCACCAGCTTCGCACACATGTTGGCCGGACGTCAATAGGTGTTCAGGCAAAATATTCTATCGCAGTTAATTTTATGAATATTGTATATTGGATCAGGGATCGGACTGAGTCAAAATGAGGAAAGGGAAGAAGGATAATCTGATTTTAATCAATACATGTTCTATTACCGGCAATATTATCCGTCCATTCAACTGGCAGACATTATAGAATGCTATTGGGTATTACGTGCTCCAAACAGCTTTATGGATGTACCTGACCGCTTAATACCTGGCGGTCGTGTGGAACTGATCTTTAATTTTGGCGACCCGGCGGATTGGTTGATTACAGCTGATAATCCTCACGGCACCCGTGTGAGTGAGCCAGTGATTATGGGGCAGCGCAACCAGATTTTTTATGTGAAAAGTACCGGTAAAATTAGGATGCTGGGCATACGTTTTAAGCCAGGTGGCCTGGCATCATTTACCAACCTACCTATTTCTGATTTATTAAATATGCTATTGCCGGCAGAACAGCTGTTAGGAAAAGCAGTAAAAAGCCTGGAGATGCGGTTGTCAGATTATTCGGATGATGATAAGCAGATACAATTACTGGATGCTATACTTAAGACCGAATTAAAAAATACACCAGTCGACCTGTTAGTGGTTAACCAAACCATTGATATGCTTCGTAACAGCCGTGATGATATATCTATTGACACCATCTGCCAGCAAACAGGTTGGTACTATAAAAAGCTGGAGCGGATTTTTCTGAAAAATGTCGGCTATACCCCCAAGCATTACCATAAAATACTTCGTTTTAATAAGGCGGTCAGGTATATGCGGACCACCAATACCCTAACTGATGTCTGTCATGTATGCAATTACTTTGACCAGGCGCATTTTATTCGCGATTTCCGGTTGTTTACGGGTACCACCCCCAGTCAATTTAAAAAGGAGGATAATAAAATAGCGGATTTTCTCATAAAATATCAGTCTGTCTAAAATATACAATTCTGCGCCGGAAAAACCGCATAGCTTTGACAATTATACTAAACTTATAATATGTCGGATTTAAAACCGGTTTCCAAAGAACTTTTAGCCGCAGGGCTGCTTTTTGCGGGTATTTGCTGGTATTTGTCCTTTAGCCTATCATCACACATTTGGTGGCCATTATGGGTGGCGCCAGTCCCGATACTGTATTTTTCTTTACGATTGACAGGTAAATGGACATTTTTGATAGCTTTTGCGGGGTACTTAATAGGAAGGCTTAGCTGGGTACCTTATTTACTAAGTGTTTTACCTTCGCCACTGGTGTTTTTGTTTACACTGCTATTCCCCCTGATTTTTGCGTTACAAGTGATAGCTGCGAGAAAGCTAATGCTCACTTATAGCCATTGGTCCACTGTATTTGTATTCCCTGTTTGGGTTACTACGATGGAGTATCTCGGCTTCCTCACCGCCCCGGATGGAACGGCAGGCAGCATTGCCTATACGCAATGCGATTTTTTACCGGTTGTGCAAATCGCTTCTTTGACAGGCATACAGGGGATTACCTTCCTGGTTACTTTTTTCCCTGTGGCTATAGCGCTCATCATCTATCGGTATCAGCGAAAACAATCAATCCGAACACTTTCCTTCGTAACCATTGGCGTTCTTGTGGCTGCAATGGTTTGGGGTGTTGTGCGTTTGAATCAAACGTCTTCTGCTACTAAATCATTACAGGTGGGTATGGTCGCCATTGATAAACGGGCATATCACAATGAGAATACAAAAGGAGAAGACAGGGATTTGTACCTGGCCAACCTTTACCTGCGCCAGGTAGGGGAATTGGCAAAGCAGGGGGCAGAGATCATTGTGTTTCCTGAAAAAATGTTTACCGTAAGAGATAACCGCCGTCCGGGTTTTATTCAGCAGTTTAAAGACACAGCAATGGTGCATCACGTATGCATCGTTGCATGCGTGACCCAGCAAAAAGGAGACTACTATGAAAACAGGGCTTGGGTGATCGGGAAGGATGGGGCACTGCTGGCAGATTATCAGAAAGTACATTTGTTTGCAGGAGAATTGCTGGATAGCCTGAAACCAGGAAAAGAACCCGGTTTGTTTCTCAGAAATGGTACTACAGAAGGCGTGGCCATTTGTAAGGACATGGATTTTCAGCAGTACATCAGCAGGTATGGCAGCGCGGATTGTAATGTTTTATATGTACCAGCCTGGGACTTTGAGCGAGATGGCTGGCTGCATAGCCGGATGGCGATGATGAGATGCGTGGAAGGCGGTTTTGGAATGGTAAGAAATGCCAGGAAGGGTAGGCTGACTATCAATGACTATTGCGGTAGGGTTTTGTATGAGGTCAATAGCGACAAAGGCACGCCCGCATTGTTATCAGGCAACATGGATATACAGCATCATGCTACACTGTATAATAAGTGGGGTGATTGGTTCAGTATATTAAATGCCATTGCATTCCTGGCGAGCCTTGTACTATTAGTAAAAGCCAGGTAGATCGCTTATCAATGTTCAGAGAAATTTGTGCAAACAAACCTGACGCTGATAAAAGCAAGGTAATAATGGCCAGAAAAACGCAATTGCTCTGAATGCCTGTGTCATCCGGATTTTTTTTTCAATTAAATCCGATTGTAAATAACCCCGGTATGGAAGGTAAACTTCGCCCCCGACACGTGCGACCTGCGTTTGTATTTCGCTATTTTCGGTTTTGGCGGTTTGGGTGTAAGTACCATCATCAATTTGTTGAACACATCCCGCTACACTTTTGATCGCTGGGTTTTGTTGAACTGCCCTCCCGGGGGTTGTTTATTTCTACAACTGCTACCTCATTGATGGAATATAACCATAAGATTTACAAAAGCCTCTAATAATTTAGTGGCTTTTTCGTTGATCGGTATGCTCCGAAAGTATAGCATCACGAGAGCGCCCAGGTGGTCGCGCTGACATGCCTGGAATGCAATTGATTGAATAGGCGTATATTAATTACCTTTATAAGAGTCGAACAATTGTCCATGCCCAATACTTCGGAACATATTCCTCAACTTGTAGGCGAGATTTATCGTACCAGGTCGCGCCAGGTGTTTGCCACCCTGATACGTTTGCTTAAAGACTTTGATCTTGCCGAAGACGCCATGCACGATGCTTTTAAGGCCGCACTTGAACAATGGGGTGAAAAAGGCATTCCTTCGAATCCGCTAGCGTGGCTTGTTTCCGCCGGCCGGTTTAAAGCAATTGATCGCATCCGGCGCGAATCAAAATTCGACTCCTTGGAGGAACAGCAGATCTGGCAAACGGAAGCTACGTCCCCCGATCCTTCCGGGTTAATTGGCAAAGCGATAGAAGATGATATGCTCCGGCTGATCTTCACCTGCTGTCACCCTGCGTTGTCGCTTGATGCACGTACGGCCATGACCATGCGTGAGGTTTGCGATCTGACCACCGAAGCGATCGCAAGCGCATTTCTTGTTACACCCTCTACTATGGCCCAACGAATAGTCCGCGCCAAGGCCAAAATTCGTGAGGCAAAAATACCGTTTGAAGTGCCGATGGAACATGAATTGCCAGACCGGCTCGGGGCTGTACTCCAGGTGATCTACCTGGTATTCAACGAGGGCTATTATGCTTCATCTGGCGAATCGGTAACCCGTGTTGACCTTTCAAGCGAAGCTATCCGGCTTGGGCGTCTGCTGCACGTTTTGCTACCTGATGCTGAGGTTACAGGATTGCTTGGCCTCATGCTGCTGCACGAATCCCGCCGACCGGCGCGCACTTCGTCAAAAGGAAATATTATTCTTTTGGAAGATCAGGATCGATCGCTTTGGGATTGCGATATGATTGAGGAGGGATTGACGCT
The DNA here is from genome assembly GCF_012726295.1 of Chitinophaga sp. Ak27. GTDB lineage: Bacteria > Bacteroidota > Bacteroidia > Chitinophagales > Chitinophagaceae > Chitinophaga. Next base: position 625,333 of record NZ_JABAOB010000002.1, read on the forward strand.
GGTAAAACGGGCATTTTCATCCAAACCGCCAGGACCCTACACGCTACAGGCAGCCATCGCGGCCCTACACGCCGAGGCCACTCATCCCGAAGCTACGGACTGGGCCCAGATTACCATGCTATATAGCCGGTTGCTGCGCATAAATTCCTCTCCAATTATTGAATTAAACCGTGCCATCGCCATTGCCATGCACAAGGGACCCGAAGCTGGCTTGCAGCAGATAGATGCGATCCTGGATCGTGGGGACTTGAACGACTATCATTTGGCACACTCCGCGCGGGCGGAACTTTGCCGGAAATTGGGTCGTACAAACCAGGCAAGGGCATCATGGGAACGTGCCCTCACGCTGGCACAACAAGACCCGGAACGGCGGTTTATCCAACGAAAGCTTAGCGAATTGGGATCGTAATTCCGGAAGGTGCAAAAAAAAAATCAAACTGTTTGTCGATTTCGTCATTGTCCATTCGACTACCTAATGAAAACAAACATTACCTCACAAAAAACAATTATGGATCATGACTGAAAAAAAGACGAGGGTCCGGGTGGCTAGTTTCTCGATCTCACTTGACGGCTACGGGGCGGCCGCGGATCAAAGCCTTGATAATCCGATGGGCATAGATGGTAAAGTCGTTCATGAATGGGTATTTTCCACCCGCTGGTGGAGTCAGATTGTCGGACAGGAAGGCGGCACAGAAGGGATCGATAACGATTTTCTGAAGCGTGGATCAGAAAATCTCGGCGCCTGGATTATTGGCAGGAACATGTTCGGGCCGGTTCGAGGCCCATGGCCAGATATGAATTGGAAGGGTTGGTGGGGAAACAATCCTCCTTATCACGTTCCGGTTTATGTGCTAACACATTACGCAAGACCACCTTTGGAGATGGAGGGGGGAACGACTTTTTACTTTATTACCGATGGCATTCATGATGCGCTTGCCAAGGCCCGGGAAGCTGCCAATGGAAAGGATATCCGAATTGGAGGCGGGGCGAATATTATACAACAGTACCTCCGCGAAGGACTGATCGATGAGCTACATATTGCCATCACACCTACGATATTAGGTAGTGGTGAAAGACTATTCGATAACGTTAACTTGCGTAAATTGGGTTACGAATGTGTCCGATTCGAGGCATCGGAGAAGGTCACACATGTCATTCTTCAGCACAATAAAAAATCATTATGAAATACATTTGTCTTGGATACATGAATGAAGAAGTTTGGGAAACACTTTCCGAAAGCGAACGGCAAACCTTTATGGACGAGTGTTTTGGCTACGATGCCGAGCTTCGGCAGAATGGTCACTATGCAGGCGGAGAGGGCCTGCAGGAAGCCCGAAATGCTGCCACATTGAGATGGCGCAGCGGCAAGGTTTCCGTGACCGACGGCCCTTTCGCCGAATCCAAGGAGCAAATCGGCGGGATCATGATACTTGAAGCTACCGATCTTAATCATGCCATCCGCCTGCTGTCTAAGCATCCGTCTCTCCGGCTGGGGCGCGGCGGCAATAGTTGGGAAATCCGTCCGGCATTCGACCTGACGGACTTTATCGAAGATAGCAAACGGCGAGGAGAATGACTTTAGTGAAGATTTTGCTTTCATCAATCGAGCGCCTTTTGAAGAAGCGGCTACCTAGCGGCTCCGCCCGAAAATAACAAAATCAGGCACTTAATTCAGCGATCCATCCCAAATCCACCATAAAGTGGTTTGAAAAACGTCCTGTTTGGTTCATCTCTTCAGACAGGATTCCAGTTTTGGAATCCTGTCCCTTTTTTGTTCCTGTGGAAGCCACGCCTAGCGCGGGTATGGTGGCCACCTTCGCCCACCAGGTAATCCAGTGATACGCCTAGCGCGTCGGCAATCGGTTTTGCGAAATCGATAGATGGCGTAGCATCCCCGCACTCATATTTGCCTATAATCTCTCTGGATACATTACTCTCAACAGCCAGGTCTGTTTGTGACCAGCTTTTTTGCTTACGTAAGTGCCATTTTTAAGGCCATACATAGTCCCGGTAAAACTCAACACCCAGTGTGCCAGGAACAGCGGTTTGGTGCTGTTCGCGGTTACATTCACCGTCAAGGCCATAACAGCAGTAGGAGTGGCGTCGATGGGCAGTTCAGCGCTGGTAGTATTGCCATTCACGAACGTTTCCACTTCGAAATCAATCTCCGCACCGGCAGCACATCTGCGCAGGATGTAATAGTTTTATTGGTAACCATTCCAAACCTAAACCGGTTTTTTTGTTCAAAGAAATTTCCATTCAGATTAGCTCATTTTAATATGGAATTGTATCCGGGAGGGTGCCGGCAGGCTGGCATCTGCGCCGCTTACCCGGGTTCTCATTTACTTCCGGCGGAGGGCACATCCTTCTTCAAATGTCTGGGGCATAGCGGGTAAAGAGGTGACTGCACTACTGGCCATAGAGGCCACTGAACTGGAAGTGACCATACCCGGGTTGGTAGATGGTGAAAGAATACAGGTGCGCAGCAAACATTCCCCCGGACACCGCAAATATCGATCGCCCTCACTCAAATATTCATCTCGCCCCAACGGTGTAATTCCTTCGGCTATTTTTACGTCATCATTAAAAACTACATCACATGAAAAAGTTACAAAAACTGGTTGCCAAAGAGGTAACATCCCCTGAAACTCTGAAAGGTGGCAGATTAATGCAGTTGGAAGCTTTCACCGACGGTGGTGACAAAACTACCTACAACACCGCCTCCTGGAATGGCAGACACTATGTTACTGACGTAAATCAGGACCCCGGAAATTAATCGTACTCCGGAAAAGTGTTAACCTGTTAAATTAGAAAAACGATGAAAAAGAAATTGTCAAAACTGAATGCAAAGAAGGTGGAAGCACCTGCAGCCATTAAAGGAGGCCTGTTACAAATGGTCTCCGATACTTCAGGCGGCGACTGTTACTTCACCACCGCCTTTTGCACCCAAAGAGGGGACCAGTTCTCCTGCGATCACAAAACAGATTGTTAATTGATTACCCGGAAAAAAACCGTTTAACCTTTAAATTAAAAACCATGGACAAGAAACTGTCAAAACTGAATGCAAAAAAAGTAGAGAACTCCGAAGCAGTTAAAGGCGGCCTGATGGCGCTGGCTAGCATGGAAATGGATGGAGGTGTTACTACCCACTCTGCTACCCAAAGAGGTGATCAATACTTCTGCGATCACAAACAAGACAACTAATCAACCTTCATTTATTCATTCATTCAATATTACAATACATGAAAAAGTTAGAAAAACTGGTTCCAAAAGCGGTAACATCGCCTGAAACACTGAAAGGCGGCTTAATGCAGCTGCAATGCCTGGAAAGCGACGACAAAACCACCAGCAACAGCGCTTCCTGGAATGGCAGACATTATGTTACTGATACCAAAGCGGACTAAGTACCCCCCAAAAAAAGCAGTTAACCTGATAAATTAAAAACAATATGAAAAAGAAATTATCCAAACTGAGTGCAAAAAAAGTTGAAGCCCCTGAAGTAATTAAAGGTGGCCTGATGGCACTGGCTAGCATGGAAATGGACGGCGGTGTTACTACTCACTCTGCTACGCAGAGAGGTGATCAGTACTTCTGCGATCACAAACAAGACAACTAATCAATCATTTCTCCTTCCGCATCATGATGAAGGAAATCAAGGAACTGCCAGCAATAGCTGGCAGTTCTTTTCCCGCAAAAAATCATATCCGGTCATGTCTAAAAAGATACTCATATTAAGTCAGTCCTACCTGGAAAGTACTACAGACCAGGTTTGCCAATGGATGGACTATTTGAAAATACCTTACCGGCGGTTGAATGGTGAAGACTTCTTCCGGTTTCAACAGCTTAGTGATCTGCCGGATAATACAGAAACCGCTGTGGTTTGGTACCGCAGGAAAATCGCTCACTTTCCCGCAGAGTTTAGCCTGAAGCAACCGGACATTAACAGCCAGTACACCCTGAAACGTTTTCTGGTAGATGAATTCAACGGCCTGCATTCTTTTCTGTTTCATTCCATTGACGCCCAAAAATGGCTGAACGATCCCCTGTCAGAGAAAAACCTAAATAAACTGCAGGTATTACAATTGGCCCGCCGGTTAAACATCCCCACGCCTTTTACGGAGGTGGTCACTACCAAAACAAAAATTATGGCTTTGCTGGAACACTACCCCGCATTGATCGTAAAGCCCCTCAGCGAATGTATTTTACTGGAGGATACCGAGCGCCGGGCTTACAAAATGCTGACCAGCACCATCGATCAAAAGAGCTTGGGCGCAGTACCGGAAACATTTTTCCCCTCTCTGGTACAGGAAAGGATTGTCAAAAAATTTGAGATCAGGACCTTTTACCTGGATGGTGTATGTTATTCCATGGCCATCTTCTCCCAAAACAACCGGAAAACAACAGATGATTTCCGGAATTATGATAATCATCGGCCCAACAGGACCGTACCTTATAAATTACCCGCTGACCTGGAACATAAACTGGACCAGCTCATGAAAATACTGCGCTTCCGCACGGGATCCATCGACCTGATGGTGGACATGCAGGGGAACTATCATTTCCTCGAAATCAACCCGGAAGGTCAGTTCGGCATGGTGTCCCATCCCTGCAACTATTACCTGGAAAAAAAATTCGCACGGTTACTTCATCAATCTGTTCTCCATGAAAAAGAAATACATCAGCAACCTGAAAACAAAGAAAATGCTGCCCCTGCCACTGTATTTTCTGAAGCAGAGTGAATCCGTTGCCTCCCTGCCCATCACGAAGTTTGAGAAAGCCTCGAGGGTTAACGCGGAAGGATTCGAACTGTATAATTTCTATAAACCGATCTCCAAATTCTGATTTTCTGTTATGGAATATCTAAATATATACGCAAACTGTCAACTGGTAAAGGGCGCCAATATGTCGCTGCTCTGCGATCTGCAAATGCGCCGGTTTTATCACCTGCCGAATGATACTGCTGAAGTATTGTTGTTCCTGCAACAATATTCCATCGACGAATGTATTGCGCATTATGGGGAAGATAACCGGGAAGCTATCACCGGTTATGTGGACTTCTTCGTCAGCCGTGAGCTGGGATTCATCGACGACCGTATCCTGCCGGAGCTTACCGCAATGGAGCTCACCTGGGACCGCTTTGCGGATATTACCAATGTTGTTATTGAATACCAGGAAACCATCGACTATACCGGACCATTTTTCCGGGAGCTGCTGGACCAGCACCTGGAAGGGCTGGAGATCAGGTTTTATCAACCGGTGGCGCTGCCTGAACTGAAGGAATTACTGGCATTGTTCAGCGATTCCACGTTGCGGCATATCAAACTGGTACTGCACTACGAGAAAAGCCTGAATATAGCCACACTGGACGAACTGGTGAAAAAACACCAACGGGTAAAATCCCTGTTAATACATAGTTCCCCGGAGGAAAAGCTGGAGAAAATATTCTCGAATTCTGTACCAGTATACTATTTCACCGGAGAAATCAACTCCTGCATGGCCTGCGGCGAAATACGTGCCAACCACTTTACGGTGAACACGGAACTGTTCACCGAAAGCCTGCGTTTTAATAGCTGCCTGAATCGTAAGCTGAGCATAGATCAGCAGGGATATATCAAAAATTGCCCTTCTATGCGGGAGAATTATGGCCATGTGGCAGATACCTCCCTACAGGCGGTGCTGGACAACAAAACGTTTAGCCGCTATAATCATATCCGCAAAGATGATATCGCTGTTTGTAAGGACTGTGAATTCCGGCATGTATGTACTGACTGCCGGGCTTATATAGAAAATCCACAGGACATCTATTCAAAACCCCTGAAATGCGGGTACAATCCATACACCAACAACTGGGAAGAATGGACGCAACATCCGATGAAACAAGCCGCTATCGGGTGGTATGGAATGGCAGAGATAATCAAATGATATGAAGCTGAAGAAATTTCCTTTTTACAAACAGCCTGACGGGAAGGATTGTGGTCCTACCTGTATCAAAATCATCAGCAAGCATTATGGCAGGCTGACAGATATACAGGCTATCCGTACCCTCGCGGAAACAACGCGGGAGGGCAGCTCTTTAGCGGGATTGTCTGCGGCTGCGGAAGGATTGGGGTTTAAGTCACTGGCGGTGAAAATAGATTTTTCCACGCTGGTGGAAGAGGCACCACTGCCTTGTATTTGCCACTGGGGACAACAACATTTTGTTGTCGTTTATAACATCAAAAAATCAGGTGGACGTACCCTCGTTCACGTGTCCGATCCGGCCTACGGGCTGATCACCTACACCCAGCAGGAATTCATTGATGGTTGGATGGGCAAGGGAAAAAAAGGAAATGATGAAGAAGGAATTGCCCTGCTGCTGGAAACTACGCCCGAATTTTATGAATCAGAAACTGATACACCTGCTAAGAGGAAGGATATTTCCTTCCTCTTCAGCTATTTTTTCCGGTACAAAAAACTGATTACCCAGCTCACCCTCGGCCTGCTGGCCGGTAGCGTGCTGTCACTGATCTTCCCCTTTCTCACCCAGAGTATTGTAGACATCGGCATACAGAACCATGACCTGAATTTTATCTACCTGGTACTACTGGCACAGGTGATGTTGTTTGTGGGAAGAACCGGAATAGAAGTGATACGCAGCTGGATATTGTTACATCTGTCCAGCAGGATCAATATCTCCATTGTATCGAATTTTTTTATTAAGCTGATGAAATTGCCCATCAGTTATTTTGATACCCGCATGACGGGGGACATCATGCAGCGTATTAATGACCACCAGCGCATAGAACAGCTGATGACCAATTCGTCGCTGAATACGCTTTTCTCCATGGTGAACCTGGTGATCTTCAGTATTGTATTGCTGTTGTATGATTACCGGCTTTTCCTGATCTATTTGCTGGGCGGGGTGTTGTCTATTGCATGGATTTCTTTCTTCCTCAAAAAAAGAAGAGACCTGGACTATAAACGTTTCTCCCAGGTATCGGAGGAACAAAGCAAGGTGATGGAGCTGGTGAATGGGATGCAGGAAATCAAGATATACAATGCTGAAAGACAGATGCGCTGGGGCTGGGAATTTATGCAGGTAAAACTGTTTAAGATCCATATCAGTTCCTTGTCCCTGGAGCAATGGCAAACCGTTGGTTCCAATTTCATCAACCAGATGAAAGACATCTTTGTCAGTTTCCTGGCAGCCAAACTGGTACTCGACGGTAACCTGACACTGGGTATGATGCTGGCAGTACAGTATATCATCGGTCAGTTGAATGGCCCGCTGGTACAGCTGATGGATTTCGTAAAGCAGGTACAGGATGCTAAGATATCCCTGGAAAGGTTGAGCGAGATCCACGAAAAGGAAGACGAAGAACGCAGTGATATACAAACGGTGATGGATATACCGGAACAGGATATTATATTGGATAATGTTTCTTTCCGTTATGTAGGCGCTGGTTCCCCTGTATTTGAAAACCTGAGCCTGCGTATTCCGCATCGTAAAACTACTGCCATTGTCGGCGCTAGCGGTAGTGGTAAAACTACATTGCTGAAGTTGCTCATGAAGTTTTATGATCCGGTGGAGGGAGAAATAAAGATTGGCCATGCGCCCCTGAAACATGTTTCGCCGCGCTACTGGCGTGATCAATGCGGTGTGGTGATGCAGGAAGGGTATGTGTTCAATGATACCATCGCTAAAAATATAGCCGTCGGCATTGATGATATTGACCGGCCACAGTTGCGCAAAGCAGTTGAGGTGGCGTGCATCAGGGATTTTATTGAGAGCCTGCCCCTGAATTACAATTCAAAAATCGGCAACGAAGGTATCGGCATCAGCGGTGGCCAGAAACAACGCCTTTTTATTGCCCGGGCTGTCTATAAAGCGCCGGAGTACATCTTCTTCGATGAAGCTACCAGCGCGCTGGATGCCAACACGGAAAAGGCTATCATGGGCAACCTGGAACAGTTTCTCAAAGGGAAAACAGCGGTGATTATCGCTCACCGCTTGTCAACCGTGAAAAATGCAGATAAAATCATCGTACTGGATAAAGGAAGGGTAGTAGAAGAGGGGAGTCACGACGAACTGGTGTCACTCAAAAAAGAATATTACAGGCTAGTAAAAAATCAATTGGAACTTGGAAACTAAAAAAGATATACTGGACACCGTGCAGCTGCATTCGGAAGGGGTGCAGGACATTCTGACGCTGCCTCCGCACTGGATGATACGCTGGGGTAACACCGTTATTATGGTAATCCTGCTGCTCATTTTACTGATGAGCTATGTGATCAAATACCCCGAGTTTGTACCTTCCAAGGTGATCATCTCTTCCAGCAATCCGCCGGAGAAGCTGGAAGCACGCACCAACAGCAAGGTGGAAGAAATCTTTGTGGAAGACCACCAAAAGGTAACGAAGAACCAGCTCTTGCTGGTGTTGCAGTCCACCGCAGACTACCGGGACGTGATCCGCCTGCGTAATATCATGGATTCACTGGATAGTAAGGCATTGCCCCATTTCCCCTTGGTGGAAGTAGCCCGGTTTAAGCTCGGGGAGGTACAGGCTGACTATAATGCTTTTGCCAAAGCGCTCATGGATGAACAGCTATATACCCGTTTGCAGCCCTATTCTCCGGACTTCGCTGCGACAGAGAAGAGCCTCACGGAGTCACGTAGCCGCATCCGCACCCTGCAACAGCAGAAAGAGCTGGAGCAAAAAAAGTATGAAGTCTCCAAACGGGAGTTCGACAGGTACCAGGAACTGTTTAAAGAAAAAGTGGTGTCTGCGGCGGAGATGGGCCAGGAGAAAATCAAATTCCTGCAGGCAGAACAGAATATTGAAAATCTTAATGTTACGATTTCCCAGTTGCAGGAGAGTATACTGGGTATAGAAAAAACGAGAAGCGGTGTGGCTATCAACGCGCAAAAAGACCAGATCAACCTGAGCTCACAGACAGCCCAGCTGTTTGAGCAATTGCGGCGGTCTGTTAAATCCTGGGAGCAAAACTACCTGTTCACCTCTTCCATAGATGGCGTGGTAGGCTTTCAGCAGTTCCTGGGTAAGAACCAATTTGTAAAGTCAGGTGATATACTTCTTGCCGTTATGCCGGAAGATAAAAATATGCTGATTGGCCGCCTGCAGGTACCAGCCACTAACTCCGGCAAGGTGAAAGAAGGACAGAAGGTACTGCTGAAACTGGACAACTATCCTTACCAGGAATTCGGCTCGGTACAGGGAAAGGTAAAAAGCATCGCTAATACCCCCGATAAAGATGGTAACTACTACGTGAATGTAATTCTCCCAGATGGCCTGAAAACCTCTTTTCACAAAACACTTGCCTTCGATAAAGAACTGAAAGGCAATGCAGAGATTGTTACACAAGACCTACGGTTGATAGAACGTTTCTTTTATCAGCTACGAAAATTACTTCGGTTCGGGTGACCTTCAAACTAAAAACATGCTGGCGAAGTAAATAGCCAACGCCAAAGCTATCCGTACAGCCTCGAAAGGGATTTGTACCATCAATTCGCCTTTCAGACGGAACATTATGACCATAGTAAAAGCAGTGCTATCAACATTAGGTTCGGTACTTCATAAAAAGAGGGTGCCATTTGAGACACCCTCTTTACTATTATCACCAGGAATCTTACCTTACCTCTAGCTTATAGGGCGGAGTATCCAATGCAACCAATGTTCTGAACTGTTTAAAACGTTCTGTATTCTGTTTCTCTCTGCCAAAAATTTCCAGGTGAAATTTCATGCCGCTGACCTCTTCCTCCGTGTACTGGTTCAGACTAACAGCTCCTGATATTCCCAGATGCGCCTGGCAATTAGCACAACCACCAACATCCCAGCGGCTCAGCACAGACTGATAACCGACAAGATATCTTGTATCATCCCCTTTGGTGGCATATACACCAACAATAAAGGAGCCTTTGATACCTCCTCTGCTAAGCCCTGAAATATAGAGATGCAGATCGCTTCTCTTTGAATCAACAACCTTGGCAGCTCTTGCAGCTGCAACAACGTCGTTTTCCGATAATGAGCCATCGCTGTAGGTGTAATTCAGCTGTGATTCAATATTTATGCAATCTTCTGATGTGAAATAGGTCGTATCTGTTTTTATAAACGGTTTTAGCGCAGTTGTCATAGTTAGTGTTTCATTCTCCGTTTGCCCGTTGGCAGGGCCTTGTCCGGCACCGTCATTGAAACCATTTGAGGTACCCAGATCTGCGGGGTCTTCGATGATGTCAAAACGTTCTGTAAAACCCTGCTTTTGCTGCCATAACCAAAACACACGATCTATATTACAGTGGTGAAAAAAGAAGATAGGATCCAGTCCTGCGGTATCATTCTCACCCATATCACCATTTGCATCCGGTAGCTGCGATAAATCATAGCCTCCATTATTTATGCCCTTAGGAAGATTAAAACCACCAACTGCCAAATGAATATCGTTGTGCGGATGCTCCAGTGCAGTGTACCCTTTACCATAATAAGCAGCAGATTGCGTATTGGAGAATATCGTATAAATAGGAGCGTCAAGACAGTCACTGAATGCCTTTGCTATACCTGCCGGTCGTGTTGTCCCGTCTCCTGGGCCACATCCGGGTATGTAGTAAGTCACATTATTAAGCCATTGTAATACATTCGCATTCAGCAAGGCAATATTGGCGTTTGGATCAAAGAAATTAGCATTATACTCGTAAGTAGTGGCTTGGGCCTGCGGCGTGCCCACAAGGCCCGACAGCGGGTATCTTACTGTTTGGTAACCTTGTGGTTTGCTATAAACGGAGTCGTCATTGTTCACCAGGTCTGTTATTTTTTTAGGGAAGGTAAATGAGGCCAGTGGATTATCGATGGCATTATTATCATCAGGTACAATTCCCTTATCACGCAAACACTGCGGGAACGCTCCCTTAAATGTAAACTTCGGAGCTGTAAGCGCACGCGGTATACCATATGTGGTTGAATAGGAATCTGTCTCATCCCAATAGGGTTGCATTACATCCTCACAACCAGGAGTGGTCTGCAGGGCTTTTTCCAGCTTGTATACATATACCCTGTGCCAGGTGGGGAAAAGCACATTCTGGTGATTACAGTAGCCACCCCACCATTCCGGGTTTGTAGCGCCTTCCCCGGCAAATGGTTCTCCGTGATACCCACCTATCACGAAAAAAGAGTTAGGGTCAGTAGGTGGTAATGCTTTAATATAAGCCCATGCTGTCATCAGTTTTTCCAGATCATTATTGGTGCCTGCATCATAATCATTCTGAATTTCAATTATAGAGCGGCGAACGCCTATGCCATTTCTTGTCATAGTTAAGCAATTTTGTGTTTCTTGTGAATAAGTTTCAAGGATACATGGGGGAAATTATTCAGTAAAGATCCTGTCAGGATCATGCCAACGCCCGCAACCAGCGACCATTGCGTGCCAGGGAAGAATGCTCGGCTGCTCATAATAAAAACCGCACCCAGCATGCTGATAATGAAAGGCAGGTATCCTGCCACTCTTATCCGCTTATACAAAAAGAAAAGATGTATCGCCAGGAAGATCATCATTACGGGCAGCAGCCATTTCATATAAGGTAGCTTAGCCAATCCCAGGCTGCCGAACATACTCATATAAACAGCCCAGCACATAGGACATTTCGGAAAAAAAGCAATCAGGATGCTCAATATAACCGAAGGTACACTCCTGGCGGTTTTTGAGGGTATCGTCCCCGAGGATTGCTGCTCATCGGAATGCCTGGCATGGCAATTACAAGTGTTGCATTCATTTAAATTTTCCATAGCCTATATTGATATTGTAAGAGGGAAGGCCGAAAGATATTCCTACGTAGCCCAGCCACGGACGAGGGGTTCAAAGACGCAATAGGGCCATCTCTGCAATAGTTACTGTAAAAGAAATAGGAGACACCATTTTTCATAAGACAACATTTATGGATAATACAGCCAGTATACTCATGCACTGTAAGAAATCAGAGAACGGGAAAGGCAGCAGCATGGCTTCGCCAAAGACAAGCTGTGCATGTCGGTTTAGCCAGGACAATAAATTCAGATAATTGCAACAATGCAAAAAACTGGCATTAACACATGGGTGTTTATAATGAAAAGGGCTGTGGGTTTTGGTTATATGAGGTTTAAAGTGTCATACAAGAATGCTATGATTAAATACTTACATTGGGTCATTAAAATAAGGCTGATAGATTTTTGACGATCGGTGATAGCCGAAGCTATTAAAAAATAATTAATCTTCAAATTTTTTTTAAAAATAGTGAGTTATGCTAACTGTTATTATGTACCTGGTGGTAGGCGCTGAAGATAAAGATGAGGTGTATGTTTGAGAAAATTTGAGAGATTTAATTATTTTGGTGACGTAGATATTTTAGAACAGAACATCATCTCTGCTGCATGCTAAATATCCACGTCACTGAATAATTAGATCTCTAAATATCAACGTATTCATTTTTTCTTTCCTGCTTTCTCCAGCTTTTCAAATGAAGCTATATACGCTTTCAATTTATCGTCTGTTCTATCGATATCTGGTACTTTATCCGGCTGATTAGAAGTCGCATCCATCAGGAAAGAGAAATCAGCCCCTATTCCCTGGGCAGCACCATGGCAGCCCTGACAGCCTCCCATACTGTAATGTTTTCCATTTATGAAAACATTATGACGTCCATCATGAGGGTGTTTGAAGCCGCTTCCTCTGAAATCTCCCAGTGTTCGATCTGATTCTATGACATAGTTAGCCAGGTAGAAGCTGAATGAAGTGCTGTCATTAGTAGGCATGCCCTGCACACCTACCAGGCGGTAATTTAACCAGATGGATTTTGGATTTTTTTTCCTTAGTTGATCCTGTACATATTTGGTGGAAGCATCTGCCACAACTGATATTGGATGAAAACGATCGTACCGCTGTGGTGTAGGGTTGCCTTTTTTGGGCAACTCTATGTAACCCATGCTATCCTTTTTAACATCTACATGTTCAAAGGTAGCAAAGGTGAAAGCAGGGTAGTTAGCCAGTTTATGGATGATATGAATGCCTATTAGCCCGTATGTTTTGTTTACGGAAACCGTTTTACCTGTTTGTGGATCCTTTTCATAGACAATTACTTTCCGGGTAAAATGTGTATTTTCTTCTGCGTCATTGGTCATCTCTCTCCAGGCGCTCTTTACCTCCAGCGCCCCGGTATATTTACCAAAACGTGTATCAGGATCCTTAGCGTTTCCACACGGCAGGCAGAATATACCCGGAGGGCAATTACAATTGCCGCCTGTATACTTACCACCTGGATAATCTTTTGGATTATAATATGCTGAATCCTTTGCGATATTGCTGGCAGTTCTATTTACCGCAGCTATTAAAGATGCCTCATCAGGATAATTCTTACGCTTATAATCATATTCATCCCGGTTCACTTTTGCTTCATACAATACCTGATATTGAGTATTGTACTGGTTTACTTTTGCATACAGGTCACAGGAGCCAATTTCATTGTTCTCGTCCAGGTTATTGAATAAAGTGGTATCAACACTATTATCCTTGCGGGGAATATATTTTTCATAATCATACCTGGGAACCTTATCGAAAGGGAGCGTATTCCCATGATTAGGTCTCAGCTCAACACGATGAGCATAGGTTTCCCATACCACAGGATCATTCATCGGATAAGCGCTTTGGTCGCTATATGTCCATTGCGGATCCGCATATCCTCTATATACGTGCGTATTTTTCTTATAACTTGATTTCCAATTCAGCGCAAAAAACTCATTCCACGCAAAGCTGCATAAAGCGGCAGAATCAGCGTATTGACTCAGCGTATTGGGAACGGTTGAGTCGAATGTTATATTGAAACTAAACTGGTCCACTTTTCCATGCACTGCCGCAGCCCTGGTGGGCGACTGCTTAAAAAAAACGATCAGGGATGCCCCTGCTGCAATACCGGCGGTAATAATGAGGAGTGCTTTTTTCATAAGCTGAAGTGTTTGATAAATGGATAGAATAAACATTTTCTGTTGAAGAAATGAAATGACAAATCAGGCAGAAAGTACAATGCTTTCTGGCTTAGTCAGGACAAAAAAAATAGGTAATATGAGCACGTATCAAGTACTGAGGTTAAAGGTTATCTGAGGATTAAATTAAATGTTGTAACGGGTAACGTACTGTTGAGTCTTATTAAACAGGGCGGATAGTTCTGAATAATGATTATCTAATGTATTTAAAAAAATCCAAAAATCAAATTTTTTCCATGCTACTACAAAGAAGCGATCTGAAAAAACGGGGACGGCTTCTTTTTCATTTTTATAATGATTCTGTTATTTTCGTTTTTAAAGAAGAAGGTTTAAAAGGGTTTTATGCTGTTTTCTTTCTAAAATTGTGTACCATTGCCAACAATCCTATTTCGATAGTTACTTTACTCAACCCTCTCAGTTTAGGTCCTTTAAGCCATGATTGTGCTTGATACTGTCAGCAAAGGATTTAAGTGGAATTTGATAGCCATTTCAAACCTAAGCTCGTATTCACCTATAAGCACTGCATGACCAGGTACTAATGGCCATTGAAAAAATGCCGGAAGTCGGTAGGCTTACACATCCGCGTCAACGATAAACAATTATTCGTTTTTTGCCTTTTCCTGGTATTTTTTTGATCTGGTCCCCTTACCCGCAGAAAATAATGCGTCTTTGTCTATAACTTTAAAGCCAAGGTAGAACAATCAAATTGATGGATGTATTACATTATTTCCACAGTAGCTACTGTAACTTCCTTTATGAATCCTTAATTAGAAACTGGCTACTATTGCCAATGTGGGCTACCAGGAAGGTGTTCCGCTATTTATAGTTTTAAAACAGCATACAGTGAATATAAGAATTTGGGCGATCATACTGACCGGAGGATTTGTTACTCAATCTGCTTTTGCACAGGTACCAACGTACACCTTGGATGCAAGTAATGTTAAAATTGAAACACCAATTGACATTGAAATGAATGGGGCGGACAATAAAGGAATTGTTATTGGCGCAAATAATAAATATTTCACCAGGAATGGAGAACCTTGGTATCCTTTGATGGGCGAAATGCACTATAATAGGGTGCCGCCGGAAAACTGGGAAGAAGAAATCTTGAAAATGAAGGCCGCTAATCTTTCTATTATTGCCACGTATGTTTTTTGGAATGAGCACGAAACGGAGCCTGGTAAATGGAATTGGCAATACGGTCGCAACCTGCGGCATTTTATTCAGCTCTGTGCTAAGCACGGTATGTATGTATGGTTGCGCATCGGCCCATGGAGCCATGGGGAGCAACTATACGGCGGATTCCCGGAGTGGATTGAAAAAATGAAAGAGAAAAGGAGCAACGCACCAGCGTACCTGGCAAAGGCAAAGGTCCTGTATGACCAGATTGCCGATCAAACGAAGGCCTTGTATTATTCCGACGGGGGACCTGTTATCGGAATACAGCTGGAAAATGAATATGCCACCGGGCAACAACAGCACATATCAGCATTGAAGAAAATGGCCGTTGAATCAGGTATTCATCCCGTATTCTGGTCAGTGACCTCCAATTCACTAATAGATGAAACCAAAACGGAGGTAATTCCTTTGCAAGGTTCCTACCCATATCGTGGCTGGGAAAGAGCTGGTGGAGGACCTACAAAGGATTTCCTCTATGGCGATGATCAGTGGATTATGACCGGTGCATTTGGAAAAGTTTACTACAACATCAATAAATATCCAAAAGGGTTGTGCGAACAAGGATGTGGTAGTCAAATGACCGATAACAACCGGTTTGTGGTAGAACCCTGGGTGGTCGAAGCGCACCTCCAAAATCAAATAGGCCGCGGCATGAATATGATCGGTTACTACATGTTTAGAGGCGGCACCCAAACAGCCGGCCTTGAAGAGCCGGGATATCCACGTAGTTATGATTTTCAGGCGCCCATCTCCGAATTTGGGTTATTGCGCCCCTCATACCGGTATTTGAAAATTCTCCACAATTTCATACGGGACTTTGGTAGTGACCTCGCAGCTATGCAGGTGATTCTGCCTGAAGATCCGGTAACAAATGAGCGTGATACTACTCGGCTGAGGTATGCAGCCCGAGTGAAAAATAACGGTGGATTCCTCTTCCTGTGCAATACGCAGGTAAGAGTGCATATGCCCGACAAGCGGGTAAAACTCCGCGTCAAAACAGCTGATGGAATTATTGAGTTCCCGGAAATCCTGATCAAAGGCCAGACCGCCCCGATTCTTCCGTTTAACCTGAATATTGCAGGCGTGAATTTAAGATATGCCACTGCACAACCTTTTGCCAAAATTGATGGGAAAGATACGACCACTGTGTTCTTCCAGGAGCTCCCTGGGGTCAAAGCAGAGCTGGCATTTTCAGGCGATGATAATGTCAGTGCCGTCGGCTGGCATAGGGATAAGAATCGACGCTTGATGATATTAAAGACTGGTTCTGGTAAAACGGCCATCTTGAAAAAGTCGGATGGGCATGTTGTACAACTGGTTTGCCTGTCCCGGGAAGATGCGGAAAATAGCTGGCGTTTCTCGCTTCATGGAACTGAATACCTGGCCATCACAGCTGCGGACATGCTGAATACGGAAAACAATACAGAGCTCCGGCAACTGGGTAACACGCATTTTAAAGTGGACGTATTTCCTACCGCTGCTTTTACAGGAAACACATCAAGGAGTGGAATATTCGAACGTTATGAGTTTACTGCGAAAACAGTTGATCCAGGTATCCAGGTAACAGCTGAAGCCCGTGGGAATTCAGTGATTACTTTACCAGAATCCTTAAATCCTGTAACCAGTGACCTGATCGCCAATGTAGATTATGCGGGCGGTGCATGCGAATTATTGATTAACGGGAAGGTGGCTACAGATAATTTATTTAACGGCGATGGCAGCTGGCAGATTGGATTGAAACAGTTTCTTGGCCAAAGGACAGCCACATTAAATGTGAAACCATGGACAGATAATATAACCGGCGTGCTGGCTAAAAGGGTAGCGAACATTACGAAAAGTGCACCATCGATACAAAAGGTAACAATAGTGCCTCAGTATAAATATCAACTGCATTCCAGGTAGAATGGGAATTCCCGAGAACTTTGGATTTTGTTACTCACTCAACATATAATCAAAAATCGGCGCACATTTCTCTTTGCATGGCTTATAGTAGGCGCCGTGTTTCCAGGTGTTAGATTTGGGTGACAAGCCCCACCAGAATTCGGCTAAAGCCAATGGTTCCATTTGGTGATGAAAGGCATACTGGAGTAGTTTGGGGCCTGCACATTCTCCGGCTCCGGCGGGTGGCTGTCTGTAGCCGTGGGTGGTGAAAATATCTACCATATTTTTTACGCGGCCAGCCTTATTGCGGAAGTTATATTGCTTGTGGAGTTTTTTTTGCAACGCGATGGAATGTGTTTTACGTAATTCCTTCAACTGTGTGATCGCTGCCTGGTGGAAAATGGCATCTTCTTGCACTAGCGCGGCAATTTTACCATTGATGGCTGATAAACGGATCATGCCAGTGTTCAAAAAGCTGCCGGCTTTAAGTCCGTCGAAAACGGGGCTTACAAATTTGTCATGATGATTTCCATTGGCCAGCTTACCTGAAAATGCCGACAGGTATCCCAGTGTGCCGTCGTTGGCCCGTACTACCAATATGCCGAACATTTTGCCAATAACGGCGCCGGCGCCATTGCTGTCTAACCCGAAGTTGTGTTTCCATTCATGTTGCCCGGCAAGGTGTTGTTGCAATGCGGTCACGGCAATTTCGCAAAGTGGATGGAGCACATCATCCGGGTGAAAGGTGAGCGCTTTCGCCATGAATTGGGCGGCATCCTGATCCTCAAACCTGCAGAAGGCATTACCTGGCGCTGGCAAGGTTTGGGGGCATTCATCTCTGGTATCGGTCATATTCACATTGGTCGCATCTTCTGCCCGGCCATGAAAATGGGCGGCGATTGGCGGACGCAAAGGTACATTATTTAAGGCAACATATAAGCTATGCAAGAGGTAATTTCGTCCGTCTCAATCATCCTGTTTTTTGCAGCAGTTTGATTTAGTATTATTGCAGCTTGGCGACAATATGGTCTGCAAGATTTTCATCCCTGTTGAAGAGGACAATTGCTCCAGGATATTCAGACGCCCAACTCCAATTGATTCTTAACCAGGTTAAAATAGTCTCCTTTTGCATTAACCAAACGGTCATGACTTCCCTGCTCTACAATAACCCCTTTGTTTAATACGATGATTTGATCCGCATTTTTTACCGTACTTAAGCGGTGGGCTATAATTAGCACCGTTTTTCCTTCAAAAAAACTGTTTAGGTTTTCCATGATCTGCTTTTCATTGTTGGCGTCCAGGCTACTGGTGGCCTCATCAAATAAAAGGAATGCAGGATCCTTGTATACAGCCCGGGCTATTAACAATCGCTGTTTTTGACCTCCGCTTAACTGGATACCCACGGAGCCAACTTTGGTATTGTATCTCATCGGCAGGTCGGAGATGAACTCATGGATGCACGCAATTTTTGCAGCGTGCATCACTCTTTCACGATCGATATCAGCATCGGCAATGGCAATATTTTCGGCAATGGTACCGGCGAAAATATGCCCGTCCTGAAGTACAATACCACACTTTTGCCGCCAGTCTTCACTGTCAATGGCGGAAAGATCGTTGTCATTGACCAGTATAGAACCAGTATGAGGCGCATAGTAAGAAAGCAGTAGTTTTAAAAGAGTCGTTTTCCCACTGCCGCTGGCGCCTACAATGGCTGTGATTTTATTCCTGGGGATGGAGAACGAAATGTCCTTTAATACAAATGGACTGAAGGAACCGGGGTATTTAAACGTAACATTGTTAACCGATATACTTTTTATATCAGTAGTATATATAGGTTCCGTAAGATCTTCATTCTCATTTTTTTCTAAATAAACGTCATTAATTCTTTTCTGAGCTATATCTGCATCCTGTGCTTCTCGGAGATAGTTAACAAGGTTGGAAACCGGATAGGCTAATTGTCCTAAAATGTAGGATATACTTAATAATGCGCCGATAGTCAGCTGTCCTTTTATAATCAGGAAGGCACAAAATGCGATGGCGATCAGCTCTTTTAGTTTTGAAAAGAAAGATACGCCGATATTCTGATAGATGTTCAGGAAGAATGATCGTAGCTGCAGGTCATTTAATTTTTTCTGAATGTCCGAAAGCTTTGAGATCATCGTGTGTTGCGCATTATTTATTTTGATTTCGGGCATATTCATAATGAACTCATAGAGGCTATTGGTGTTTTCCGTTTGCCGCAGCAAAATAGAATATTCCAGCACCTTTCTGATTTTCAGGAAAAAATGAACCCATGTGACTGAAATAATGCTTAATCCAAAAAAGACACAGAAGATATATTTATTGATGTTGAACAGGATGATGCTGAACGCCATAATATTCATAAGGCTTAAGAATATCTCAATGCCTCTCCAGGTAACGAATGTCTGGATTTTGTTTTGATCCCCTAAACGCTGTAGGGTATCGGTGTTCATTCTGGTGTCAAAGTATTTTATAGGAAGCTTCATTAATTTATGCAGAAACTTCTCTTTCAGTAATACGCTAAGCTCAAAGTTCAGCTTGGTGAGAATCAGGTCGCTGAATATCTGTGATACAAAATTTCCCAGGAAAAGCGCCAGCTGTGCCAGCAATAATGCCCACACAATGGATAGCGACTTTGAAACAATGCCCTTGTCTATTGTTTGCTGAAAGATAATCGGAATCGCCCAGTTGGCTACTAATCCAATTATCATCATGAGCAAGGAAAAGATATATTGCCGCTTATTGTTAAGGATAAAACTGCGGATAAATCTGATAAATTCCTCTTTATAGACTTTTATTCTTTTAGAAGGCTGATATTCAACATTATTATCGGAAGAAGGTTGTAACAGGATGGCTATTCCCTTATTATTGGCACCCATCCAGGCTTTGGAAATGGTTTCCTTATCCAGCTGTATTTTTCCATAGCTGGGATCTGCCAGGAAATATTTAATGCTACCGTTTTTAGATGCAGCAACATCATAAAGTACAACGAAGTGGCTCTGTCGCCAGAATAGAATTAATGGTAATGGTGCTTCTGCTAATTCTTCAGGTGTTAATTTAACACCATTAGCTTCAAAACCAATTATCCTTGACCCTTTCAACATGTCCTGAACAGACACACCCATCCGGGTGACAGAGCATACCTGTTTTATATCCTTGACTGAATATTTACGCTTATAGTAGGCGCATACCATTGCCAGGCAGGCCGGTCCGCAGTCAGAGCTATCTAATTGCGAAATGAACTTAAACTTTCTCCGCTGATACCCTGTTAACAATTTCATCAACCTTGGTTTTTATGATACGCATTTTTTCATTTTCATCCCCGGAATGCACACAGTATTCTGACCCTGATTCAAAATGTTCCATTGCATGCTGAGAACAACCTCCATTACATAATGGCATAATTTTGCAGCTTAGGCAGGGCTTATTCTTGAACTTTATATTCATTCTTCTTTCCAGGTAGTCATTTTCCCATACAAGTGTACCGTCGGAATCCAGGTATCCCGCTCTTTTGGCGGTTGTGAAATCTCTGGCGGTACATTTAAAAAGATCTCCATTATAGTTGATTACGGCGCTGTTACGTTTATCTGCATAACAAGATTCCCTCACGCTATTGGGAGAGTATTTACTTGAAACCTTTACACCCATTTCCTGTATTTTACCCACATTATTATCCAATACCAGGAAAGTATTGTCAATCGCGTCGTTTTGCCATACACGATGATAGTCCATCATCAGGAATTGCTGCCGTAGCTCATAAGGGATGCTGTCAAATTCCTGTGCAATCAGATGTGATCCTTCAATATTCATGTCTGTATAGTTTATCCGCAAGCGAACAAAGAATTTATTCGAGATAAGCAGCTTAACGTTTTCGATTATCTTGTCATAAGATCCTTTGTTGGCGCTCACGAATCTTACCAGGTCATGCTTTTCTTTATACCCATCCAGTGTTATCTGAAGGGTACAGGAAATATTATTATTGTTAAAATAGTCTATAAACTCCTGGTTGATTAGATAGCCATTGGTGGTAAAAGAAATGCCGGTTTGCAGGTTGTTTTTTCTGCATTCCCGGATGTAGGTATCAATAAGAGGAACAACTTCTTTCTGAAAGTATAATAGTGGCTCTCCTCCGAAGAAAGCAAGCTGAAAGTAATTCATGCCCTCCTGGTTGGCAGTTTGGGTAATGAAGGCATTAATCCTGTCAATCATTTCAGGGGTGAGGCGGGAGTTCTTTACATGAGTTTCATAGCAATACCAGCATTTAAAGTTGCAGTTCATACTGGGATTAATCGTTAAGATAAAGCTATCAGGGTTTTCATCAATTGATTTGGATAGCTGTTTTACCTTTTCTATTTCATCTACATCATTGTCAACAAGAAATGCTTTTTTTACCAGGTACTCATAAAATGAGGGGTGTACGTGCTGCAATTCATCTACACCCTCGTGGATAGCGGCCTGCAATATATCTTTCAAATCAGTGTCCAGGAATATCACCTTCTGAGCGAAAGCGTTATACAAAGCAAATTTTCCTGAATACGGGATAATTGAATTGAATTGGCTGAATTTCATATATTCCTGTTTTGCCCGGTTGGAAATGGAGGGCAATGATCTGCCTCATAGCTAAGCGATCATTGCCCCCTTTGTATTATAGACTCTTTTGTGCCTGTGTAGGAGGCTTCTGGCTGCATCCAGCTGCGCAGTTACCGCCATAGCAGTTGTTAGCTCCGATTTGAGCCAGGTCTTCTCCATCAAAAGCTTCGGAGAATCCGCTTACCAGTTTACCTTCTGCATCTTCAGAAAGAGATTCAAACCTTTCGAGATTAAGTTTTTTGTTTTCTTTCATAAAAACTGTTTTTAATATCCCTACTCTATTTAACACAGGCTTTTCGGGGTGCGCCTCTTTTATGCATAAAATATTTAGTTCAGTCTTTTCCGGATTTCTTCGTTAGCAGTTTCCCTGGTTTTTACTTTTTGTAGTTTCGTATTCCCAAAGTTATATCTGACTTTAAATGTTACTGCCCTATTGTAGTTGTTGATGCTGTAGCGATTGGCCGACAACAGGTTATTGGTATATAAGTTATCGTTCAAAACAGATGACCCGTTGTATATATCAGTAAATATCAGGTTGAAAGAAAAGTCGTGAATTGTTTTTCTGATTTGTATGTCGAGAGATGAAGTACTATTTAGCCGCTTACCGCTGATAGCAGATACTGGTCCGTTGTAGTTAAATGTTACAAAGGCAGCCCATTTTGTTCTTTTGGAAATGTATACATAGTTGTCGAGTATAAAATCGAGGCTATGATTGGTTATGTTAAGGGGAACAGCAGGCGCCTTTCCGAGATAGCTACTATAACTGTAAGAGGGCGTGAGGTAGATTTCCCAGACTCCCTTGAAAAGAGATTGATGTAAATTGATGATGAGTTTCAATTCGTTTGCAACCCCATAGTTTAGGTAGGTCTTCTTGAAACTATATTCGCCGTTATCACTGACTGGCACAATAAAGCTTGCGTTGGCATTGGTGTTATTGGTATATGTGAGGGAGAGAACGTAATCGCTTTTTAGTGTATAAGTAAACTCCAGGATGTTTGCCAGAGACGGTTGTAGATATGGATTGTTTTGCGAGAAGTAATGTTGAGAGATATATGTTCTCCCAGGGTAGAGGAGCTCTACAGTCGGACGGTTTATCTTTCTCGAATAACTTAATGCAAACTGATTCGTTGAGTTCAAGCTGTAACTTAACGCCGCGTTTGGGAAAAAATTAATGTAACTGCTATCTACCGATATTCCAATGTTTTTTTCCTGTGTCCTATATTTTGTCACCTCCGCCCGCATTCCTATTTTACCATCCCATTTTTCATTGAAACGTCTTGAGACGCTGGCAAATACAGCATAGTACCACTCATTATATTTATAGTAAACACTCCTCAAACTGTCCGGTTGATAGCCGTTTGGATGTCTCTGGATGTAATAATGCTGGTTATTGCTAATGGTGGTGGAGCTTATTTGAATGCCTGTTGTAAGGAAAAATTGGTTTGCGATTTTTCTTCCATACTCCAGGCGTCCGGAAATGTTAAAGAAGGCCTGGGGCAGATCGCTTTGATATTGATGGAGGTCGTTTTGCAGGCTATCTGTGTCATTTGTACTCCACTCGTTTTTCTGTCGTTGGAAGAAGTGGTTATAATCAACGTTAGCATCCAGATAGTTTTGGCCGGCAGAATCAATTTTCAGGTGATAGTTGATATTGCCGAAGTTGTATATATAAGTGTCGCTACCGGTGTTGTTGAGTTTTTGTAAAGAATCCGGCCTGCTTTGATCGTATTTTGAGAATAGTGTGCTGGTTTGTGTATTTGATTTTCCGGTCACCCCGGAAAACCATCCATTGTAGCTAAGTGAGCTGCTTTTATTAATGTCATAATCCACTTTTAATCCGTTTCCAAAAACCCAGTAACGCCTGAAGTTTCTTGTCTGTAGGTCATTATTGGTTTTGTCGGCGTAGGCAAAATGTTGATCAGCAGTGTAGTAATTGAAGTCCCGGTTGAAAAACGGAATGAGCTGAAGACTAATTTTATTTTTTCTATAGTCAATCAGACCAGAGAGAATGGATTTATTATAAGGCCCCTGTTGTGTTAAAAGGGAAACTGTGCCCAGCCAGCCCTCATTCAGCTGATGCTTCATGTTGATATTGATGATACCTCCACTTGTATTAGCAGGGTATTCGCTTCCGGGGTTGGTGATCAGTTCTACGCTTTTGATATTTCCCGCAGGAGTCGCTTTCAATAGCTCAATAAGCATTTCCCTGGGTATAGCAGTTTTCTTGTTGTTAATATAGACTACGGTTCCTGACTTGCCAATAATTGAAAAGGTGTTATTTTTTTCATCCTGTTTGACAAACGGTATATGCCTCATAAGTTCTACAGCATCACTTCCTTCCATGATACGTTTATCAGGAGTGTAAACGAATCGATCAGATTTTCGTTCGAATGTTTTATAACCATACACAGTCACCGTTTTCAATAAATCAGATCGCAGTGCCAGTTTGATATTAGCGGTTGTGTCGCCCGTCAAATGCAGGGGAATGATGGAATCATATGTGTTAATATTGCTTATTATAAGCTTGTAATGACCAGGATCGAGATTGGCTATTGTATAGTGCCCGGTGCTGTCTGAAATTGTGCTTGTTACAATGGATGAATCTTTTAGCAGTGTTATTCCTGCATATGCTATTGGGCGTTTGCTATCGTCACACAGTAAACCTCTTATGAGGCATTGGGCAGAAGCGATATTTGAGAAAAGCAATGGCATAAACATAAAGGTTAACGCTATAGGTAGTTTCCTGTAGTTAAGCATATAACAATTCGACATTGTTAGAAAAGAAGCACTGAAACAAGGAATGTTGATTCCTGTTTTTTTATAGCACGTGTAAAGTTAAATGTGTGATTGACACTAGTGCCTTGGCATGTTTAATTAGTCCAGATCCTTTTGGTTGTTGTCACGGGTTATTATCATGCTACGCTAAATCATTCCAAGTATCACAGGTTAGTATCACGGGTTACCATTAATCTTTAGTTAAGTATAAGTATAAGTATTACAGGTTAATTGTCTCTTTGGTTATTCCGATCGTCATGGGTTATTTGCTATTGGGTCAATTGTATGTTACAATAGGATTATTTTCCGTTAGTCGTACAAATAGAAACAATTTTTCTTTTCCAACAAAATTTTTTTTTCTCATATCCATCTTGTACGGAAAGCTTTGATGGACGTACTTTTACGTTATGGCTGACATATAACTAGATAAGAAATAATAGATAGAATATTGACAAATGGCGTTCCTGTACTGGCGATTTTATTTTTTTTCTTCTGAAGAAAACAGATCGCTATATCTGGTTTAAACGAAGTTAATATTTGAGCGTACTCGGAAGGTTTTGTGACTTATGCATTATAGGATCCTCACTGCAACTTTTTTCGATAGGAAACCTTATCTGCGATCAAATGTCTTCCGTATAACTTTATCAGGTTAAACCGGTCGATGAACAGGAAGGTGTCATGATGTCTTTTACCGGCCATCCCCATTATGCTTTTCAGGGCTAATCCATTAAAGCGGGCTCCATCGATGGCGTTTCTAATAAACACTATGGTCGGTAACAAACTGCTTCCCTTCGCTAATCAATACATAGTAGGATAGAAGAACCTTTTCATTTTTTCTTTTCATATCTTCGATAAATATAAGTGCGTCAGTTGTAGTTAATTATATACTGTTCGGATTGCTAATTATCAATCAAAAGGAAAATTTGGCCGGTAAAGAATAACTTTTTTATAGAAAAAAATATTCCCGTCAAACAAAATGACATCTGCTCTTGTTAGTAAGTCAGCAATTTTTTATCATTAACTCAAAATAACCATGATCTAAGGCGTTATACCCTACCCTAGATTGCTGCACGAAAAGATTGGAAATGTTACAACAAAAACATTTACGGGCATAAACATTCATCTGTAATGTGAACGGCTAGTTTTTACTGCCAGTACTTTGCAGCCGTTTCGTTCATGGGTGTTTAATGCAGAGGGGGATACTATGCCCTGTTCATGATTGTTTCTTCGTTTCCAATAGCTATTCCTTTAATAAATGGCGGATACCGAAAAGCCATAACAGAGTAGGTATAAACTTAAAAATCCTATTTTATGACAACCACAAGAACAAAACCAGTAAAAGGTATTCACACAGACCAGTATGAACCAGCTGACATTGAAATCACAATAGTGATCGATACAAACTATGTAATTAAATATTGTGAAGATCACAAGATTGATCTTACCAAGTACACACAAGATAATCCATATCCGATAGACCATAATAGCGAATACATGGTTTGTACCGGATCACGTGGAATCATCAGTGGTCAGGGCACCGCCGATTTAAATTTCAAAGCACATGTGGAGGATACCGTTTCTTTCCGCGCAGTATCTGCTTCTGATAATCAGGATAATGCAGTGATTTTGTATGGTATTATTAAGAATCCGAATGTATCACCTAATGACGACGTATTTGACACATTTCAATATACCCCTGTAACAAGAACAGGTGCAGTAGTAGCAAATCCAGACAAAAAATCGAATGGGTTGCCTCCGAAACAGAAATCAGTCACCTTTTATTCCCATAAAGCAACGGTAGGTCAACCTGGAACCGAAGCATTTATGGTAAATTTTGCGCTATACACGTTGGATGATTCCGGAAATAATCAAACCATATATGGCTATTTCCAATGGGATCCAACCATTACGGTACCAGAGCAATAACACACACCCATATCCAAAACTTAAGGCTGACTAAAAAGCATATACCCGGTATATGTTTTTTAGCCAGCCTTTTGCTGTCATGCTATATCAGTACATATTTAACCTTCCACAGATGATTATTCTCCCCGGTTAACTTTTACCTTTTTTTAATTTGGTAAGCGTTTCTTCAATCATTTCCATACGCTTTTTTACCTTTTCAGCCGAGGCGTCCAGTGTGTAGCCATCGTCCATAAGTTCCTTGACGAGCAGCATTTTTTTTATGTTTTTGTAATCATACCGCCTGTTTTTACCTTCTTCTTCGGTTAGGCTGGTGATAATTCCTTTCTCTTCCCAATACCGTATCTGGCGTGTGGCAATGCCTGTGATTTGCGAAACTTCGCCTATGCCTACTACCAGCTTATCCAAAAAGTCGAAGTCGAACGACAGGTCATTTTCTGATTTACTTTTGGTCATTTTGTAAATTATTTACAATTTATGTTGCAAATATAGAATTAATGCCTTTATTTTGCAATTGTAGATTATTTACAATTTTTGAAAATTAAGAGCAATAAATGAGGTGAAGCAACTAGTAGCCGCATATACAGTAGAACGTAATTAGAAAAAAACAAGAAAAATAAAATAGGGATACTCTTTTTAATCTTAACTATATAACAATGACTGCAACAATAAACGCACAGGAGCAAACCAAATCAGCCTTAATCCTCATTGAAACACAAAACGAATGGATGCACAAAGACGGTAAATTATACAAGGCGTTAGTTGAAGATAGGGAAATGATGCATCATTCAATCACTAACATTGAAAAAGCACTGGACTATGCAAGGAAAAACAATATCGAAGTTATACACGTAGGGTTGCGCTTTGAAAAAGGCTATCCCGAATTAGCCAACGGAAAGAGCGGTTTGCGCAAAGCCATCCCGAATGCCGGAACATTCCCGATTAACGAATTTGGTTCACAGTTCTATAAAACAGTAAAGCCGATTGACGGCGAGTTTATCGTAACCGGACGTGTCGGCGCAAGCGGATTTACAGGGTCTAATTTAGACGTGTACCTGCGTAACAACAAAATTGAAAACCTGTATTTGGTCGGATATGCTACCCATGTTTGCGTAGAGAGCACATTACGTGATGCCCACGAAAAAGGCTACAATACTTTCCTGATTTCAGACGGAACGGCTGCGTTCAACCGTATGCAGCAAGACTATGTTATACGCGAGGTCGTTCATCACTTTGGTGAACATCTCACAGTCGAAGAGTTTATTAATGAGTAGAGATTTATAAACGTAATTCCAGCGGAGGTTACAAAGCCACAGAATCATCCGTTACGGCGGGTTTTGTGGCCTGTACGTTTATAACTCTCACTGCAGTTCTTCCCGATAGGAGATCTTATCTACGATCAACCATTTCCCGTTTAACTTTACGAGATTAAACCGGTCAATGAAGCGGAAGGTGTCAAAAGTCAATTGTACGTGAGCAGACCCGGTATCTCCATCCCAGGTATATGACAGTAGTTCCGGTTGACATTCCTGCAATGTTGCCTGGGCAACCAGGTCCAGGTATTGTGGCAATGTCCATTGCACCAACTTCCCTGCTATGATGGTCCTGATGTATGCATCGGGGTGAAACGCCACCCGGAGTCTTTCGATGTCTTTTACCGGGCGTCCCTGAAGATAATCATTCAGCGTAAGCAGGATCAAATGCTTTTCGGTTTCTGCGCCAATTTTGTTTGCTTGAGTTTTCATGTGATATACCATTTTTGTTTTGATGAGGCAAAGCTAAGGGTGTGCGCTGTTTTGCCGGTTGGTGTTATCAAACGGATAATTGTGAAAATCAAAGAATAGGAGGGTGGGCTTCATTTGCTTTCAATTCCAGTCGGTATGTATGCGCCTGATTTTCCCGTTGGAAAACGTCTGGCGCCTTGTGTCGGATATTTTTTACAGCCATGCACTGGCGTAGTTTAAGTGTCCTTACCGGGAAACAGGTTGGGAAGCTATAGGAGCCGTATGCCGGGAGCCTGTAGTACCTAAATTTATAGCTCTTGCTATTCGTGGGCGATTATATCGTTGAAGGAAAATTGGATATAGGTTTAATGCGATATTTAATCCGAGCAGCCACAGAGATTTGAGAACTCCAAATTTAAATGCCGTGAAAACATTAAGCCCAAATACTATGAGCAAGATAATTATGTGACCTAGTTCAGATTTTTTAGTTTGATAAAGCAAATTCATCAAAGATTTGATGTTTTTTTCTACTGGCTTTGATTTTTTATTCAGTTTTTCCCATCCAATCCAAACTAATAATTTCCTGTAGAAATTTATTCCGAGTGTTTCGTATATTCTTCCTCCCCGTTCCCATCGCTTTTCATTATAGTAAGATGAAGTAAGTGGGCTTTTCAGTGTTTCAGTAAACGCAAGCACACATAGCATCAAAAGGAAATTCAGCGCCCATGCGAAAGTAAGACTATCCAGCTTCATATAATAAACCAGTGCATATAGTGAGGCAAGTCCAATAATTGAAATTGAAATTAGGTTTAATGCTTTTCTCATATATTATGTTCATTTTTGGATGCTTTGATGCTGTTTCCCTATTTCCAAATATACACAATTCACTTAGCCAACAGGAAGAGCAATAAATTATTTCATGTCAGACTGTAGGATACAACGGATATTTTATCTGAGTTGCCCGGGTAAGAAGTAAATTATAGGAACCGATCAAAGGAGGATTCATAAATATAAAAAGGGGCAGGGTCCAGTTAAATAACAAAGTAATTGGATAGATTTTGGGGCTTGATTTTTTCAAAAATAAGTCCGAACTTACTATAGACGACCCAGCGCCGTCTACCCCAAACATTAATCCTTATGAGTATGCCCAATGCCGTGAAATGGATTAAGCTGGAATTTGTTCGTATCCACGAAGGTATGTTGACGTTGAACTATCAAGATAGTTCCGGGGCAGAAATCATTGCCCGCGAAGCGTTTCAAATGCTTGAAATGGAGGGCTGGCCGGAGCCGCTGTTTATTGATCCGGCTGTAAGGGATTATATTTTAGGCGAAGGTTTATTTTCAGCGTTGCAACAGGCGCGCTTATCCCTTCCCGTTTACGTTGAAATAGAAAAGATTTCCCTTTGGCCTGACCAGCCATTACTCAAGAAAGACTCGTTAATCCGCGTATTATTGCTCACCATTATTCCCTGGGAGGTCGGTTTTCAGCTGTATTATTTTAACGAGCACATTTTTTCAAAACAGGCGGTCAGCTATCCGGTTACTGTTGGTTTTGGAGAGAATAATCACTCATTTTATCATCAGCTTCATCTTTTACTTCAGGAAGAAATTTCCAGGGAACCGATATACGAAAAATATCGTTTTTTCGAAAACTGGCATTGGTGCAGCATCTTGATCCTGGGATACCGGGATATTGTAAATATTTTAGAGCGGGGCGGCTTGAGTGCCGCTAACCAGCTGGTTATTATAACAGCAGATGACGATAAAGAAATGCCAGATGAATTATTGGTTTTTCTTTACCGCAATCTGAAATTGCTGCCCGTTAATAGTATTATTCTTACATCCTCCAGGGACCAATTGCGATTTATATCGAAGTTAGTTGCGAGACTGGCCGGCCGCTTCTCATTACCGGAAGCACTGGATTTTGTCCGCAGCGACTATAAATACGACGCGTCCCCAATGGTGATATCCAGCCCGGTCGGGAACGGCCCCCATAAGGAGGAGGATGTATGGAGAACCGAAAGCGCTCCCAGTTACCCGGCAGGAAGCTCAAAGGACAAATGGATACTGGCCGATGATCATAACGCGGCAGTGAGTCTAAGTCCAGCTGAGATTATTAAAGTGAACGATCGTAAAGTAGATGTGGCCGTTGAGCAAGGCGATAGCCATGGGAAGTGGTTAAGTAGGTATTCGCCGGTAAAACGCGGTGCTTTTTATCGCCTGCACATCAAAATAGGTCAAACAGGGCCGCATAGCCTGATGCAAGGGAAGGTTCCTGCGATAGATCCGCTGTTGCCTGATCCCGCAGGGGAGAAGGGACATGAGGTCGATATTGTGGTATTCCCAAAGGATTTTACGCTGAGGTCAGCATCGCTGCAAACAATTTTTTTACCGCTGGCAGGTGAATCGAAGGTGTCCACCTTCGACCTGGTAGCGCCTAAAGAGGGGAAAATAGCCAGCTTGAGGATAGGTGTTTTTCACCGCAATGTGTTACTGCAGTCATTTATCCTGGAGGCCAGGATGGCAGGCTGGATCAGTTTCTCTTTATATCCGGCTATCAGTGTAAGGTTAGACGTTGCCAACTCCGGGAAGTTTGATAATCTCGGTGAGCTAAAGGAACGGAGCTTGTTTATTGGCGTGAACGGGAATCAAAATGGAACACATTCGATTTTCTTCAAGAAAGAGGAGGTGGCCGAGGAAATTACCGGGATCAATCAGGCCGATATTGAAGCGGCGCAAACCCAGTTTTGTGAGCTGATCAGGGATATTTATGGCGGACAGGAGGCGCCAAGATATAACCTGAAGGAGCTGGAAGGGCGACCATTCAGCGAGTCTTTTTATGAAGATGTACGCAAGTTGGCCAGATTCGGCTCCGGCAGGTATAATTTATTTTTTGAGCCTTCCAAAACACCCCTGGGCAAGAAGTTAAAGGAGATCAGGGCGCTTGCTGACCAGCAGATCACCATCGCCAGGCACCAAATGGATTTTGCCTTTCCCTGGGCAGCTATTTACGACTACCCGATGCCTCCAGACATAGAGGGTAGTGCTCCGCATCCTGTCTGCACCGGTGAGCCTTTTGACCCGGGTCAGTACAAGGATTTTTATGATGCATCCTGGCAGGGATGCCCGCATAACCCTCATTATAAATGTTATTGTACATCAGGTTTCTGGGGTATTCGTCATCGTATAGAACAGCTGTTAACTACAGATGCTGCCACTGATTCGGTACTTACATTGGACGCTAGCGTCAACCACCGTATTATTTTCTCCAAGAATTCTACCGACCAGGCCACTACCCAGTTAAGCAGCGATTTGCAGTCACTTCCGGCGCAATTGACAGAGATAACCTATGATAAAGATCTGCTCTCGCTGTTGTGGGATAGTAAAACGAGGCCGTTGGTGCTCGCCGTGATCGGGCACCTGGAAACAAATCCTATCAATGGCGAGCCGGATTGCTCCAGGATTATTACGTTCCCGAAAGCTTTATGGCCTGCGGGCCGTGGCCCTATTCCGGCGGAGAAATGGATCTATCAGCAACTACTGCAAAATAAGATTATGCGCGATGATGCCTGGGAAGGAGATCCTCTTCCCATGGTGTTTTTAATCAATTGCAGTAGTATGGCCATGAATTTTAATAGCCTGGATTCTATCTCCAAGGCATTTCATACCGCCGGCGCAGCAGCTATCATCGGTACAGAGGGTACCATACATGCCAGCATCGGTACCCGGTTTCTAAAGCAGGTGCTGGAAGATCTCTATTTGAGGGAAATGGAACTGGGAGAAGCTATCCAGGCATTTAACAAGGGGATGTTTGCGTTAGGCGCCCCGGTGGCATTTATCTTTACTTGTTTTGGCAACAGTAATCTCAAACTTGTCAAATAAATAACCCCATGAATAAGTTCTTTACTTTTTTTGTAATACTGGCAGGCTGCTTTGTAATGCCGGTAGCGGTAAGTAGCCAGGTTCCGGGTCCCCTTTCAGCAGAACTGAATGGCACGGTTAATATAGATACGGTGTCGATTCCTCTGCCACTGGAAAACGGTCATCCCCCGAAACTGTCGCTTGCTTCTTCCAGGCCTTATACGGTTAAATCAGGAGGTAACTTGCAGGGAGAGCCGTATAGCCGGGCATTTAATATTTACCTGGATGAGAAAGGGTTTCCAACTATAGGGATTATCGTAGATATGCGGGTACTGGCAAAGGCGGGGACTTACGAATTGGCGGTGATGTTTAAGAAAACTGATTCCACGCTGGAGCCTGTCACCGTAACACTGGTGCGTCCAGCCCCTGTGCTCGACACCATTAGCACCCCCAGGGTTATCATAGATGGCTGCACGACTACTTTCAGTACAGCGCTCGTATTGAAAGAAACGAGCAAGCTTGCCAATATTAGTGGGCTCGTGGTGCACCCGCCTTATTTTAATATTTGCAACGACAGCACGTTGGTAGCTATAGATAAGCGCCCTGTTAATCTTTCTGCCGGTACTACGCTGGAGTTTATTTATCGCCTCAATAACACCAGTATCAACAAACTACCTCTTGGCAAAAGCGTAGGATTTGCCCAGGTTACTTCACCTAATCTGCAGACGCCCCTGGTTATTCCTTTTGAGATTATCAATAAGCGCAGCTCCTGGTGGATAGTCGTAGCAATCGTACTTGGACTTATTACCGGCCTTGTGGTAAGGCACTACCTGGCAGACAAAAAGCAATGGGAGCAGCAGCGGATGAATGGATTCATCTGTATTGAAAATATCCAAAAGGAGGTAGCCCGGATACAGGATAAGCCCTATCGCGATGCGGTAGCGCAACTCTTACTGGGACTAAATGCATTGCTCGAAAAGGCGGGAGGGGCCGCCTATTTCACCGGTATTGCCGATCCTGATATTGCCACGAAAATACAGGAAGTAACTACGGCCTACAACGCGCTAAAGGCCGCCCTGGAGCAAAGGCTAAAAGATCTGGATGGCAAACTTAAGAAAATAGCGGGCTGCTTTGAAAATGATGCTCCCAGCTCTTTGGTGGCAGGGAAGCTGGCTACCGCCGGGCTTTCCTATAAATTTGTGTTGGATAGAATGGAGGGCTTTGATCCCACTGCCGCGGAGCCCTCCCTGGAAAAAACTATTGCTGGTATTGCAGAAGCTATAGGAGATATTAAAAGCTATTTGCTATCTGTTCAGCAACTGCTTTCAAGAGACGAAAGCTATCCGGCCAGTATACCCCAGCAACTGAAAACCACCATCAAAACCACGATGGGTACGATAATGGGAAGCCTGACCGAATTAAAGGATGATCCAAACGATCTCCTGCTGTTAACCGCCAACGTTACCGTTTTGCGAAAGATGTCGGGCAAGCTTACTGACCTGATAAATTTCTATAAAGAGAGCCTGGACAAAGCATATAAACTGCCGGCCAATAAGGCTAATCCGGCTGTAGTGAAATTTGAACAGACCCTTGCAGCATGGAAAACAAAGCTTTCAGATATTGCCGCCAATGCAGCTGGCTCTCCGGATGCGGCTACCTATCTGGATGCTGCTTTTGTACAGCAAATAGAACAGCAGTGGGCAGAGGTGCTGAAGATAGAAGATCCGGCATTTGGCTCAGAGCGGGTAAGCCCTAAATCCTACAGTTATACTGTTGCAGATACCGGCAAGCAGCAACCAGTGTCCCCGGCGGCTGATATATTTGATAGCAAGAGTCCACTCTGGCAAAAGATCAGCGCTGAAACTACTGTTGCCAGGAAAAAGCTCATATTTTATGGGCTCCTGCAAACCATTATTTTGGCTGTTATACTATGCGCCATTGCCTATAATACTTATGGCCCGGGCTTTATCGGCACCTTTAACGAGTTACTCGTTTATTTCCTGTTTGCCTTTTCAATTGATATTACGGTAGATACGGTGCTCAAGTACAAAGGAGGGAAGGTGGTATGAGATCCTTCAAGTTACAGTGGGAAATGCCTGGTTAGTCCTCTTTCAACAGCCGGTTATTCCTGCTATATTCCACCGCTTCCTCTATGCTGTTCACCTGGAATTTACGCAGGATGTTCATTCGGTGCGCTTCTATCGTGCGGATACTGATGTTCAGCGACTCTGCGATGTCTTTGTTGTTGTGCCCCTGGCTGATCATGCGCATAATTTGTTCTTCGCGGCGGGAGAGGGAGATCTCGGGTGTACCACCGTTTCCGGCGGCTTGCCGGGCATCCAGGTATTTCTTTACGAGCACGTCGCTTACTTCACCGATGAAGTAATACCTGCCCTGGTGAATGGTGCGGATGGCGCTAAGGAATATTTTGTTGCTGGTATCTTTCAGGATATAGCCGCTGGCGCCCATTTCCAGGGCGGCGGCTACATAGTCGGGTTCGTCAAAGAGACTGAAGAACAGAATTCTTACACGGGGATTTCTTTCCAGCAGTTGGATACTGGTTTCCAGGCCGTTCATTCCAGGCATGCGGATGTCCATAATAATAACATCCGGCTGTATCTCTGCC
Source organism: Chitinophaga sp. Ak27 (assembly GCF_012726295.1). GTDB lineage: Bacteria > Bacteroidota > Bacteroidia > Chitinophagales > Chitinophagaceae > Chitinophaga. Next base: position 659,913 of record NZ_JABAOB010000002.1, read on the forward strand.
AGCTGCTGTATCGCATCTTCCCCGCTGCTGGCTTCGCCGGTTACTTCCATATCGGCTTCACTGTTGATCAGTTGTTTTAAGCCATTCCGGAATATTTCATGATCATCTACTAAAAAAACGCCTATCTTTTTCATTGCTAAAATGTTAGTGCTAACTGTATAATTGTTCCGGTGCCGGGCTGTGAATCAATCAGGAGTGTTCCTCCGAGCAATTCCGCCCTTTCTTTCATATTACGGATACCATTTACTTTCCTGGCCTGTTCGTTAGAGTAGAGTTGGTGGCTGTCGAAGTGAAAGCCCTGGCCATTGTCTCTTACGGTGAGCTGCAGGAAGTTGGCGGCGCCGTCAATGTCTATTTCAATGATGTTTGCATGCGCATGCTTAATAGCATTGTTTAATGATTCCTGCAAGATACGATAAACGCCTATTTTAACTTCTTTCGGCAATGTTGCGGCTGATAGAGTTTCTTCCAGCCGGAAATCAATGCCTGGTGCGGTTTGCCGGCATAGCCTGAGCAGCTCATCGATAGCGGCCCGCAGCCCGAAGTCCTCCAGCACGCTGGGCAACAGGTCGGCGCAGATGCGTTTGGTTTCGTTGATAATACTATACATCATGGTATTGACCAGGGCAATTTCAGGATCATGCTGCATGCTGCGGTCTTCTATCTGTTCCAGCTTCATCCGGAGGCTGGTCAGCATCTGCCCGATGCCATCATGTATTTCTGCGGCAATCCGTTTGCGCTCTTTTTCCTGTCCGTTTATAATAGAGTAGGACCGGATGCGCTGTTCCATTTCCTGGCGCAGCAATTTCTCCTGGTTAGCCAGCTGTACTTCTTCGGTTAGCTTTCGCGCCCGTTCCTGTGCATCTACCAAACCCCGGATAATTTTGCGGATACGGGTAGATAACGGGTAAAAGATCAGGCCTGCTTCCAGCATCAGGGTAAACAGCACCAGGCCAAGTACGATATATTCAATTTCTTTCAGGTTGCGGATACGTTCCTTCGAAAAACGGTCATAATCGAATACAATCAGCTCCATGCCCAGCAGGTAGGATTTCTCGTATGCCAGGATGGTTTGTACATAAGGGCGTATACGCGATGTGTTAAAAGCGGTATCCTCATTCAGTACGACGATCATGTTGCTGGCGGCGTTCCATATTTCCTGGTGCGGGTTACGGATGATTTCAAACATCTGTTTCAGTTCATCCTGGTCATTTGCCGGCAGGTTAAGGAAATTGCTGCCAGACTGTAAGCCTTCGTGCGATTTCTGCCACTGCTTCAGTGTATTTATAAACTCTTTCCGGTTGTCTTCTATATCGCGGCCCGACTCCAGCAGCAGCGCCAGCTTACTGAGCGTTTGGCTATAGGTGCGCAGCCTGGCTGCAAAGTTGATCACATGCGCGTCGTTCATCTGGTGGCTCAGCGCCTGCTGGATCTTTATCTGGCTGAATACCGACAACAACGCAATAGTGGTAAGTGCCACCGCATAAAGGATGGTGAAGATCTTAAAAATACTTCTGTCTTCGGATACTGGATGCATAGTGATAAAGATAAACAAAACCCACGCGCGTCTTAGCTATACGGCAATATGTTTTTCCAGTTCGGTGTGTTTCAACGCTTCAGCGGTACCATCCAGCACCATCCGGCCACGGTCCATAAAATAGTAATGATCTGTTACCTGGTTGGCAAAATCAATTTTCTGTTCCACCAGTAAAACCGATAACCCTTTCTCCTGCACCAGTTGTTTCAGAATGCCGCCAATCTCCTGGGCAATGGAAGGTTGTATGCCTTCTGTAGGCTCGTCGAGCAACAGGAGGGAGGGGGCGCTTACCAGCGCCCGTGCAATAGAAAGCTGCTGTTGTTGTCCGCCGCTGAGGTTTCCGCCGGCGCGTTTGCGGAAGTCTTTCAGTATGGGAAACAGCCGGTAGATCTCTTCTTCCGGGACCTTCGCTTTGCGGTTGGGATGAGCCTCCAGCCCCAGTAGGAGGTTTTCATACACCGAAAGCTTTGGGATAATTTCCCGGCCCTGCGGTACGTAAGCAATACCGGCTTTTGCTTTTTTATACGGCGGCAGGGAAGTAATGTTTTCATCATTAAAAGTAATATTGCCTTCCTGCGCCGGAAGCAGGCCCATAATGGTTTTTAGCAGGGTGGTTTTCCCTACGCCATTGCGCCCCATTACAGTAGTGATAGCTCCTTTTTTTACGGCAAGGCTGGTGCCACGCAAAATGATACTCTGCCCGTAAGCGGCGGAGATATTGTTAACTGTTAATACCGGTGTGTTACTCATAATGTTTCAAGTTGTGCGTTAGTACGTCCCAAATAACAATCTATTACCCGCTGATCGTTCTTCACTTCAGCAAAGGTGCCTTCCGTTAGTCTTTTTCCGCGAACCAGTACTGTTACCAGTTCGTTGGCTATCTGTTCTACGAATTTCATATCGTGTTCTATCACAATAATGCTGTGGGATTTCGACAGTTCGAGGAGCAGGGCCCCTGTTTTCTCTGTTTCTTCGTCACTCATGCCTGCTGCGGGTTCATCGATGAGCATCAGCGTTGGGTCCTGCAGCACTACGATGGCTATCTCCAGCCATTGCTTTTGTCCGTGCGACAGGTCGCCCGCTGGTTTATACATCACGTTGGTGAGCGACAGCTTCACGGCCACCTGGTGTATCTTCTCTTCCAGCGCGGGCGTAGATTTGAAGAAAAGGGAGGTGAAGATATCTTTCTTCATTTTTGCGGCCAGCAACAGGTTGTCATACACGGTGAGCCCCGGGAATACGGATGGCTTCTGGAATTTCCGGCCAATGCCGGCCTCCGCTATCTTTACTTCCGATTTGCCAAGTATGGATTTGCCGTTGAAGGTAATGTCTCCTTTGTCGGCTTTTGTTTTCCCGCAGATGATATCGAGGAAGGTGGACTTGCCGGCGCCATTAGGGCCAATGATGACCCGCAGTTCTTTGTCGCGCAGGCTGAAATGATCGAGGTTCAGTGCGTGTACGCCGCCAAATGATACGGACAGATTATTTACGTTGAGCAGCATATCAATGGGTTTGCGATGTCTTGAGCCGGGTGGCGGAGAATTTCTGCCGGATGATATCTCCCAGTCCCATAAATCCTTTATCGAAATATAATACCGTAATTACAAACAGGAAGCCCAGGATGAATAGCCATGAATCCGGAAATAAACTGGTGCAGATGCTGTAGAGGAAGTTTACCAGCAAAGCGCCTATCACCGCGCCTTTTAGGTTGCCCCTGCCGCCAAGTGCTACCCACATCACCATTTCAACCGATGCTTTTACATCCATACGCCCGGGCGTTATAATGCCTGTTTGGGGAAGATACAGCATTCCGCCAACGGCGGCTAACAGTGCCGCCACTACGAAAACGGCCAGCTTGTAGTCTTCCACTTTGTAGGCGGTGTAGCTGACCCTGGATTCGCTGTCGCGGATAGCCTGCAGAACTTTCCCAAACTTGGAGTGCGTTATCCGGTAGCAGCAGTAGTAAGCGGAGCAAAGTACGGTAAGCGAAACCAGGTACAGTGCCAGCTTTACGGAAGAAGAGGACAGCGAGTAACCCAGTATGCTATTAAAGTCCGTGAGACCGTTGGTGCCGCCCAGGTTGGTTTCATTCCGGAGAAATATTAACCACATGGCCAGCGTCAGCGCCTGTGTAATGATGGCCATGTACACGCCTTTGATCCGGCTTCGGAATAATACCAGGCCAATAATAAAAGCAAATGCCGCGGGGATCAGTAGACATAGTACTACCGACCATCCAAAAGAATGAAATGGTTGCCAGAAGAAGGGTAATGTGTCTATTTTGTTCCAGGCCATGAAGTCGGGCAGGGTTGCCCCGGATGCTACCGTTTTCTTCAACAGCAGGTGCATGGCAATGCCGTAGCTGCCCAGGCAGAAGAAGAACGCCTGGCACATAGACAGGATACCGGTATATCCCCAGATAAGGTCGATGCCCAATGCAGCTATTGCAAAGCAGAAGTACCGCCCCCACACAGAGATAGTGTTCACGGAAAGGAGGCCGGCCAGGTAACCTGCCGGCAGCAGGATCGCAAAGAAAGCGACGAATAGTATATATAGCAGTGTGTTGTTTTTCGTTTTCATGTTCCGTTTTTTTAATCTTCAGCAATGCGGCCTTTGTCCGGAAACAGTCCTTTCGGTTTATACTGCATGAACAGCATGATGAACACCAGGATAAATACTTTGCCGTATACCGCCTGGAAGAAGGACTCGGATATTTTTGTAAAGAAGCCAATACCCAGGCCGGAAAGTATAGTTCCTGCCAGCTTCCCAACACCGCCAGTAACTACCACGAGAAAGGAGTCTACGATATAAGTCTGGCCCATATCAGGCACCACGTTTCCTATCAGCGTAATGGCGCAACCGGCCAGTCCGGCGAGGCCAGAGCCGATAAAAAATGTGATGGATGCCACGCGCCGGGTTTCTATACCGAGGCAGGCGCTCATCTGCCGGTTCTGCGTTACTGACCTGATCTGTAAACCAAGCCTGGTGCGATATAGCATCAGGTAGGTAAACAGGACCATGAGCATTGACAGCGCAATGATGAAAAGGCGGTTGTAAGGTAAAGTCAGGTGTGGCGAAACCTGCCATCCACCTGCCAGTAGTTGTGGCGTTTTAACAGCCGTAAGGTCGCCGAATAACAGGCGGGCGGTCTGGATCAGTATCAGGCTTACTCCCCAGGTGGCCAGGAGGCTCTCCAGTGGTTTGGCATACAGGTGACGGATTACCAGCCGCTCTAGGACCCATCCCAATGAACCTGCCACCAGGAAGGAGAATGGTAGTGCAAAGAAGAAGAAGAGATCTGTCTGCGGAACTCCCAGTGCTTTGGTAAATATGATCTGTGTGCAGTAGGTGGTATAAGCGCCGATCATCATAAACTCGCCATGCGCCATGTTGATAATACCGGCCAGGCCATATACAATGGAAAGTCCCAGTGCAATGAGCACGAGTATACTGCCAAGGCTCAAGCCACTGAAGAAGTGCTGTACACGTTGGAGGTTATCATACCGTTTTTCCAGGCCCACGGCTTTTGCCGCAGCATATTGGGCTGTTTCCTGGTTCAGGAAGCCTGATTTGGCATAGTCTCTCAGCAATACAGGCGCATTGTCGCTCCAGTTGTCGGCTATGCTATCGATATTGGCTTTGGCGATGGTGGTAGTGGAGGCATTGTATAGCTGTATAGCGTATAGGGCGTCTTTCCCGGTGCGGAGTGCATCGGCATTACTTTCCTTTGCCAGTGCAGCTTTCAGGATACGAAGGGTAGCGCTATCGCTCGTGTGTTTGAGCTGTGAGTAGGCGAGAGAGCGTTTCTGCGGATCGTTACTGAACAGGTTGAGCAGCGGGGCAATTCCTGCCAGCTGAAGGCGGTCGGCCCGCGGGATGTCCACCGTTTTGAGGGCAGACAATGGCAACAGCAGCGGTTGCCCGCTGCTGTTGGTAAGAAGAGTGTTATCGGGATAAAGAGTATAAAGCCGGTAGGTTCCTTCACCGGAAGGATGGCTGTCTATTGTAACCGCTTGTTGGTCCAGCAGGTACAGCTTTTTATCGTTAATCGCCATCAGCAAAGGAAAGGTGGCCGGTATACGGAGAGCGGCCAGCCTGCCAATAGCCTGTGTGCGCACGGAGTCGGCTGGTGGTTGCAGGAGCTGTGCGGTGTAAATGGAGGCGCTGTCCTGGCCGGCCGAAAACAGTGGCAGCAGCAGTAAGCAGCACATCAGCATCCGTAGTAAGGAAGTATTCATCGCATCATTTTTTGATAAGTTGGAAATAGCCTGTCTTTTTTGGATAAAGCCCGTTTATTTTTTAGCGTAGGTGCCATTGTGGTTAACCCAGTCGCAATCTTTATCAGGAGAGGTCAATGGCGACCATGGCTGCGGGTCTACCAGTCCCCCGGATTTCCAGATGATATCAAATTGTCCGTCGGGTTTGATTTCGCCGATCACTACCGGTTTTGCCAGGTGATGATTGCGCGGGTCCATTTTTACAGGTCCGTCAGGCGAATCGAAACCGAGGCTGTATAAAGCGTTGCGTACTTTTGAAACATCAAAGGAACCTGCTTTTTCAGCAGCTTTTGCCCACAGGTATACGCCGGTGTAAGCCCAGCAGATAGGGTCATCGGTTACTCTTTTGTCGCCGCCGGGTAAACCTTTTTTCGCGCAGAAGGCTTTGAAATCGGCTACAAATTTTTTATTCTCCGGCAGGTCGTTCGACTGGAAGTAGTTCCATGCAGCGAGATGGCCTACCAGGAATTCGGTATCCATTGATCTGAGCTCATCTTCTGCCACAGAAAATGCCATGATCGGACAGGTGGCGGAAGAGAGGCCCTGGTTGGCAAACTCCTTATAGAAAGGCACATTGGAATCACCGTTGATAGTGGAGAGTATACAGGCTTTACCATCTGCAGCAAAGCGTTTTACCTTAGAGATGATGGTTTGGTAATCCTGGTGGTGGAACGGCGTATATTCTTCGATGATGTTTTCTTTGGGAATGCCTTTAGAGAGGAGGTAGGCTTTGAGTATTTTATTGGCGGTGCGGGGAAATACATAATCTGTACCCAGCAGGTAAAACTTTTTGTAGCCTCCGCCTTTTTCACTCATGAGATACTCGGCCGCAGGAATCAGTTGCTGATTGGGCGTTGCGCCGGTGTAGATCACGCTGTTGGAGCATTCTTCTCCTTCATATTGTACTGGGTAGAAGAGCAGGCCATTGTTCTGCTCAAAAACAGGGAGTACTGATTTACGGGATACGGAAGTCCAGCAGCCAAATACAGCAGATACTTTTTTATCGATCAGCAGTTCCTTCGCTTTTTCGGCGAACAGGTCCCAATCTGATGCCGGGTCTACGATCACCGGTTCTATTTGTTTACCGAGTACCCCGCCTTTGGCATTGATTTCATCTACGGCCATCTGCACTGCATCTTTTAAGGAAACTTCAGAGATAGCCATCGTGCCGCTGAGCGAGTGGAGTACGCCTATTTTTACCGTTCCTTTTGTGGCGGAGGAATCGCTGCTGCTGGTTTTTCCGACGCCGCTGTTACAGGAGGAAAAGAGTGCGGTGGCGCCCAGCAGGAGAATAGATAGTTGATTAAGGAAAGCGTTTCTCATGTTGACTTATATTTTATAAAGAGATGATTGAATGTTTGATAATCAGAAAATGAAGAATTGAGCCTGAAGCCATACTTGGCCGAATGTCTTTTTCGTATAGTCATCCGGTATAGCAGTGGCTACGTTGTAAGTACGGGCGGTGTAGGAGAGGCGGAGGTTAGTGCCGGTGCCATTGAAAAAGTAATTGAGGCCACCTCCCATGACGGTGCTGGACTTGAGCTTATCAAAGTTCGCCGGTTTAACGGCGCCTGTTTGGGCGGCATCTGCGTTAACGTCCTGGTTTTCGTAGCGTATCCATGGCTGGAGTTTCGATTTTTTGAAATAGTAGCCGAGTTCCAGGAATTGGACGTTTTGTTTGGGAATGAGTGTGGCGAAGGAGTATTTGGAGTCTGTTTGTGTGCCGCCGGTCATGTACTGGTAAGCAGCGTTGAGCGTAATGGAGCCTGCATTGCCAAGTGGGTGGTCAAAGAATACATCGGTGCTGAGGTTGTAATAGTTCGCTTGTGCGTCTACACCGGCTGCCCAGGCCAGCGTTTTACCATTTCCCAATTTGGTGCCGGCATAGTAGTAATCTTTTTCAGCATCCAGGAAGTTATAGGCCACGCGGCCTACGGTGCGAAGGGGTGCGCCTCCATCCACATTGCGGCCGGTGAATACTCCCAGGCGGTATTCCAGTTTGTCGTTGGCAAGAAATCCACGGGCATTAATGCCCAGATCACGTCCGAAGTTGCCTTGCAACGGACTATTCGCAAACAGGTTATACGGATACTGGAAGAAGGTAAAATCGTTGGCCATTAACCCTGCAGCGCCCTGCAACCCGTTGCGGTTATTGGATACCAGCTGCATACCTGCTATAAGCTGAAATGCAGGATTAAAGGTGTATTCCAGTTGTGCGTCGAGGATGATAGGAGCAACTTTTACATTCTTCTCTCCGTTGGATTGAACCCCAATCGGTGAGGGGATCTCTGTTTCCATGAAGAAGCTGGCTTTTTTAGTAAGCTGGCCGCCCACCAGCACCCTGGCACGGTAAACAGAAAAGCCCTTGTTCCAGTCTTTCGCCGTTTTGTCGTTACTGGGAGCACTAAATCCCGTTTGCTCCCCGGAGGCAAACATATGTACAATGGCGCCTACCTGGATAGATGGTTTAAAGGGTAGTTCCGACGACTGGAAAAGAGTAATGTTCCTGGCGCTGTCGGTGCTGGTATTGAGGGATGCTGGTAATTCAATTAAGTAACTGCCTCTCTTTTTCTTTCTGGGGGGATCGTTGTTTTCGGCTTTCACAATAAAGGGAGCAGTGGCAAACAGGAAGATACATGTGGCTGAAAATTTCATAAAAGAAGTAATTAATAATTGAATAATGTACTTAAGTACTTTTTTGGTTGATCGATCAGTGTACTTAAGTATAAAAGTATAAGATTAATTTACTTAATTCATAAAATTTTTGCCAAAACGTTATAAATTCACGCCAATAGTTGATTTTATTAATATATATTATTAAATATAATATAATTTACTTTTTTGAAAAATATTTTAATAATTAATTGAAAATAAGCTATTTATGTCAAATTACTTCATGGATAAGATTATTTAATTGAAACTAATGGATCAGTATTATTTTTAATTATATAAAAATATAATGTGTTTTTTGAAGTAGGTTTGTCGCCTAATCAATACTTCTAAAAGTACGGGCTTAAGCATTACAGCGGCTGCACACCGGCAGCCGCTGTAATCTTCGTAATGATTATCCGGGAAGTAAAGTAGCCCGTTGTCCGGGCACATCCTGCTAAGAAGTTTTGTTATTTATGAGAGGGGTCGTCTTGTACATTCACATAGGTTACTCCGGACGGGCCGAAGCCAGTAATTTCAACAATAACAGGTTCTTTGCCGGTCATGGCAAAATGGTTTTGCCCGGCCACCTCTGAATAGATACTTCCTGCAGGCAACTTTTTGAGTTGTGTTTCATCAAATTTATCGCCATAACCAAAGTACCAGGTACCAGACAATACCGTGGCCGCCCGTTGATCAGGATGCAGGTGGGCAGCAATTTTGGTATTGGGTGCAATCTTAAGCAGGATGGTATAGATACCTTGTTGGGAAGGATCTCCCATGACTACAATTTCCTTGACGGCAGAATAATTGGACGATCCGGGCGCATTCGCCCCACTGTTACTTTTGAGGGCTTTGACTTCCTGGAGGTTCAGGCGAAACTGCCCGTTATTGGAAATCTGGGCATGGATAGTACCTACGCTAAACAAAAGAGCTGACAGAAGAAGAGTACGTATGCTTAACATAAACGTTTATTTTAAATGATGAGGAAAGAAGTGGTCATTTACCCAGGAAAAAGGCCAACAGGTCTTTTTGTACCTGTGCTGTATTCTCCTGTACGAGCCAGTGCCCGGAACCTTTAATATTGGAGCCTGTTACATTTTCTGCAACAAGCTTGCAGTGGTCAACGAGGAAAGCTGCTCCAAAATGTTCTCCACCCATGGCGAGCAAGGGCATCTTCAATTTGTGTTTCATGAACTGAAGATTGTCTGTTGCATCCTGGTTAAATGCGCCAAACCACTGGAAAGCCCCGGTTGTAGCACCTTTCACTGAATAGGCCCGCACAAATTCTGTCACTTCCTCTTTCGTAAAAGGATCTTTTACGTAGCCCACTACTGGCCAGAAATTGGTCAGGAACAATTGCTCCTTTCCTGCAACCATCTCTCCGGAAGCCGGCCATGCAAAGAAGCCAAACCACCACGCACCGCCTTTTACCTGGCTCCATACCGGCTCTATGCCGGGTAGTAATGCATCGAGTAAGGCGAGCTTCTTAACTTCGCTGCCAAATTGGGCTGCATAGGCGTATGCCACCATCAACCCGATGTCATGTCCTGCAAGATTAATAGTGTTGTAGCCCAGTTTTTTCATGAGCGCATGCATGTCTGCAGCCATCGTTTTTTTGTCATATCCGGCGGCAGGTTTGTCGCTTTCACCAACACCCCGCAGATCAGGAGCGATTACCGTAAAATGTTTGGAAAGCTCGGGCAGCAGCCGGTTCCACATATACCAGTTCTGGCCAAACCCATGAATAAGCAGCAGGGGCTCTCCCTGGCCACCGATCACATAGTGGATGTTTACACCATTTACCAGTGCATACGCATGTTTAAAACCTGCCGGGGGAGCCGCCGGTGCGGCAGCTTGTGCTGCGGTGGCGCCGTTGCTCGCCGCCGCTTGCTTTTGTGTTGCTGGCTGCTTACAAGCAAGTGACAGCGCAATAATGGAAAACGCAAATATCTTTTTTATCATAGCCCAGAATTTTAGTGATGAGTTAATCAGGAATAAACGATAGTAATCGGCGGAAGTCAGGCGCCTTGCCTGTTCAACCAATCGAGGATAAAACCGGCATCCTCTTTCCAGGTGGGTTGCCCCAGCACAAAATGATTTCTTCCTTCAAATGCTTTGTAATCTGTTACCGAATTGCTCTTCCGGTATTTTTTATAGTTGGAGTAATTCAGGGAAGCGGGTATGGTATGGTCGGTGCTGCCCGACGTAAGCAACAGGGGCGCATGCGGGTTGCTGAAATTTACCCGCGCCGCCCTGGTAATAGTATCCCGTACAATAAGTTTTGACTCCGGGATGGCCTGCTTATAATAGGCGTCTTTCTGTGCGTCGTCATTCATACCGTTGGTGAACGCATATTTCCACTGGTCAAAGGACATCAGGAATGATTGCTTCGTGGAAGTAAAAAAGCCAAGTGGCCCCCAGCCAGCTTTCAGGAATGACCATTTAAAGGTCATAATGCCCTGGGGAGGTACGGAATGAATGGCAACTCCTGCATAGCCAAGGCCCTGCTGTAATAACAGCTGAACTATCAGGCCGCCAATGGAATGCCCGATCAGGATGGGTTTCTCCGGAAGCGCCCTTACTTTTTCTTCATAGTACCTGGTCAGGTCGGGTAACCGGTTAGCAGCAATTTGCCTGTTAGGCTGACTATTGCGAAGTTCTTCAGGAGAGGCATCTTTATGCGGCCAGGGAGGAGCTATCGTCGTATAGCCCTTACTTTCAAAATAGCTGCGCCAGTCATCCCAGCAACTATGATGGACAAACGCGCCTGTAAGAAATACGATCGTTCTTTTGGAAGGAAGATTCATAGTGTTGGATATTTACATCCGGCATATCCAACCGGGATGCCAATAGAGCATTTGGCTAGAAATCAACGGCTTAGGACATCTTCCGGCGCATTACCCGCGCGATATGTCGTGGTTTTCAACGAGCGGCCACGAAATACCGTGGTTTATTTTTCTGATGCAGGCAAAGGGAAATTTAACGGCGACTACATTCCTGATACATCGTACATTTATAGGGAGAAGAGATGGTGTGATCGCGCCCCCGGTTAAAGCCAAACATATGCTATTGCGAATAATGCTTGCAGTGTCCCTTATTGCCCTGGTGAACGTTTGTTCAGCCCAGGTCACTTCCGGCCTGTCGAAAGAACAACTATTAAAAGAGATAAAAAAAGTTTTGCCGGACAGCACGCGCCAGCGCTATTATAACCAATTAGGTGGGGCATATATTGATGAAGCGTTCAGGAAAAGTGAGGTTATCGACAGTGCATTCTTTTTTCTGAGAAAAGCAGTGTACCTGGCCGACTCCAGCAATATGGCCAATAATGAAATCACTTACCAGGGCTTAGCGCTTCTCGGTATGGCCTATATACGCAACAAGGAGTTTGGGAGCGGCATAAAAGTTTTCGACCAGGTAGTTAATGGCTATAGAAGAAAAGGGGATAAGGAAAAAGAAGCAGATACACGAATGAGTGAAGCGAGTTGCCTTTCTTATTTTGATGTATACCCCGATATAGTGGAACAAAATTTTAAAAGTGCCTTTTTACTTTATACAGTGTGTGGAAGAGCAAAAAAGAAAATTGATGTGGAATTGGAGCTGGCCAATTTTTATATTCAAAACAATAAATTTTTTTTAGCAGAGGATGATTTACAACTTGCGCTAAAGGATACTGCAAAAAATAGTTTTTACCGGGTGCCGGAGATTTATTGCCTGCTATCAACAGCAAGCCGGTATGAAGGTAATTTCAATAAGGCACTGAAATATGCTTTCGAATCAGTAAAAAGCTTGAAATCTGATGGAGATAGCGGCATCCTTGTCGGAAGCTATGGAGAGTTGGCCCTTGTTTACCAGGAGCTGGATCAACCTGAGTCCAGCGTATACTGGTACAAAAAGTGCCTGGATGTCAGAGCCGGAATCCCGACAGATCGCTTTACTTATTGGACTGCCTATCTCACTACACTTCAAATGATCAAGGCAAATCAAACTAAACAAGCCTTTGATCTATTGCGGAAACTCAGCAGCAGCTATCCGCCCGTGCATGTCGATGAGAAAGGAAGTCTCAGCCAAAGCCTTGCGCACTGCTACAATGCAACGCGTAACTACGATAAAGCTGAAATGTACTTTTTAGACATGCTTAAGCAATATGATAAGGGCGATAAGAATGGTGAAATACTCATGATAGCCAACTATGATATAGGGAAGTTCTTTGCCACCAGGCAGTATTATAAAAGAGCAAAACCTTACCTCGAAAAGGCTGCAGCATTAAGCAGGTTTACAACGGCATCAAGAGAAATGGACCTGCATTTGCTGCTGTTCAAAGTGGATTCTGCGGAAGGCAATTTTACAGCCGCTATTCAGCACCAGCAAAAGTCCAAAGCTCTCAGTGATTCAATTTTTACAGTAACGAAGAACCAGCAGATAGAAGAATTACTGATACAATATCAAACGGAGAAAAAAGACCAGAATATCCGGCTCCTTGAAAAAGAAAGCAAATTGCAGCACACAGCGCTCGTATATGCCCACCAAACGCGCAATTGGTTAACTGGTGTAGCGATTCTTTTTGTGATTATTTCGGGGTTACTTATTTATAATTCGCGGTTAAAGCAGCGAACTAATAAAAAGCTGCAGGAGCAGCGGACCGAAATCGAAGAGAATAATTACGCGCTCCAGCATTTGGTGAAAGAGAAAGAGTGGTTGGTCAGAGAAATTCACCATAGAGTAAAAAACAATTTCCAAATGGTCATGGGCCTGCTCGGCAGCCAATCCGAATACCTGGAAACAAATGAAGCTATTAAGGCTATGACAGAGAGCCAACACCGCATCCAGGCTATGTCGCTTATTCATCATAAACTATACCAGTCCGATAACCTGTCTGCCATCAATATGGTCCATTATATTCACGACCTGGTAGATTATCTCCGGGACAGCTTCGATATCCGGCAGTCAGTATTGTTTAAGTTGCAAATAGAACCCATTGAGCTTAATCTCAATTACTGTATTCCTGTGGGACTGCTGTTAAATGAGGCAATAACCAATGCTATCAAATATGCATTTCCGAAAAATACCCGGGGCGAAATTACCATCCTTTTTAAAAGAATAACCGGCAATGAACTGCTCCTGGTCATCAGGGACAACGGTGTAGGTTTGCCATCATCCTTTGATATCAGCAGGCTGGGGTCATTAGGTTTAAAGCTGATGAAAGGCCTCAGTGAAGATATCGACGGCGTGCTAACCATCAACAGCAATGGAGGCACTGAGATTATGATTAGATTTATATATGACCCGGAGAGGGCTAATTAGACGACCATGCAAAAACAACAACCAAATCTGATGAAAGAAGAAATCCTGATAGTGGAAGATCAGTTTGTGGAAGCCGACTATCTTCGGCTGATGCTTACACGTGCCGGCTACCGCGTCATAGATATTGCCCGTTCTGTGAACCAGGCATTGGCGTTTATACAAGCGCAAAGGCCAGATTTTGTGCTCCTTGATATATTCCTGAAAGGGAAGCAAACGGGTATCGATCTTGCCCGGGAGCTCCAGGAGCAGGGTATTCCATTTATTTACCTGTCCGCTAATTCAAGCGAAGATGTCTTGAATGAGGCAAAAGCGACGCAGCCATATGGCTTTCTTGTAAAGCCTTTTAGAGAAAAGGATTTACTCGTTACACTTGAAATTGCCAGGTATCATCACCAGCACAGCCTGGAAGCCAAATACAGGAAGGCGGCACAGTTAAAGACAACATTAAACAATATTGCTATTGAACCCCTGGAATGGGAACATAAATTCTTGAAAATAATCACAGCTATTCAGCCGCATATGCCATTTGATTTTATTACGGCCGGATTTGACTATATGCTTCAGCCAGATGTCAAAAGCATATCCTTTTTAAGGGTCGGGTTTAACCAATATCAGGCTATTGGACTCACAGCGCTATCAACGATTACAGGAAAAACACCAGATGAATTATCTCGCCTGCAGGCAAATGATATAAGCGTAAAGAATGCGGTATTTTATAATGATGAGGCATTTGATAATGTATGCAGGCAACTTTCCCTGGACAAATTATTGGCAGATAGCTTTCATTTGCGGTCCTGTCTCTGCATCCCTATAAATACCCAGGGAGGCAGCTCATTCGGCTTCCGGCTATATAGCCGCCGGTCCGGCGCTTATAATGCAGCACATATAGAACTGTCAGAGCAGATACAAATACAGTTAACCGCTTGTTTTGAAAGTATATTGCAAAGTGGAAGAGAAGACAATAAAATTCATCATGCGTCATCTGCATTATCCGGCCATGCAGCTGCTGAACGGGCGGTTGCTTTCGAAGGCATCATAGGGAAAAGCCACCTGTTATTAAACTCACTCGATATGGTGGGTCAGGTAGCCCTTATGGATACTTCCGTATTGATACTGGGAGAGAGCGGAACCGGAAAGGAAAAAATTGCCGATTGCATTCACCGTTCTTCCAACAGGAAGGATGGTCCTTTCATAAAACTAAACTGTGCAACATTGCCCTCTTCTTTGATCGAATCTGAATTGTTCGGGCATGAAAAAGGGGCCTTTACGGGAGCATTGGAAAAACGGATCGGTAAATTTGAAAAGGCGAACAAAGGAACCATCTTCCTGGATGAGATAGGCGAAATGCCGGTAGAGTTACAGGTCAAACTCCTGCGTGTCCTGCAGGAAAGGGAGATCGAAAGGGTGGGAGGGAACGATGTGATCAAAATTGATGTACGGGTGATTGCCGCAACGAATAAAAACCTGGAAAAGGAGGTGGCGGAAGGCCGCTTTCGCCTCGACCTGTATTATCGCTTAAATGTTTTTCCTATTCACATTCCCGCGCTTAGGGAACGGAAAGAGGATATACCTGCATTAGCCTATCATTTTATGAACCGGTATAACCATAAGGCCGGCAAAAAGATCAACGGTTTCTCGGATAGTGCCTTGAGGAAAATGATGATGTATGACTGGCCGGGTAATATCCGTGAACTGGAAAACCTCGTGGAAAGACAGGTGTTATTGGAAAAAGGACCAACGATCGAAGATGTTGTTTTGCCAATACATCTGAGTGCGCAGGAAGCGCCTGCCGTGGAGGAAAAGCGTATGAAAACCATCCACGAAAATGAGCGGGACTATATCGTTGCCGTCCTGAGAAAATGTAATGGCAGGATATGGGGGAATGGCGGCGCGGCAGAAATACTAAACCTCCCGCCAACCACTTTAACATCAAAGATGAAAAAGCTTGGAATAAAAAAAGGATATATCAGTTCCGAAAGCGGTAAATAGGCATCATATTTAAAAAGTGGCATTATAATGGTGGAGTTCCGGCTATGAAAAATAAATTTATCTTCCTCATAATCGCTTTGGCTGCCACCGCCATTGCCCACAACGCAGCAGGACAAAGTCCATCCAAAAATCCTATTGATACTACCCTGGAGAGCAAACGAAAGGTCATCGACTCCCTCGATAAGCAGCTTTTCGAGGTACTGGGCGCCAGGGAGCGGGTTGTCCGGGAAATAGGTGTCTATAAAGCCCAGCATCATATCGCTCCGCTACAGGCTGCCCGCTTTCAGAAGGTATTGGAAAGAGGCATCGAGGCTGGTAAGAAGGAAGGCTTGTCGGCCGAATTTGTTACAGAATTACTCAATGCCATCCATAAGGAAAGTTTGCGGATAGAGGAGGGTATTCGCCCTTAGACGAATTGGAAAGAAAAGCTAAAGGGGAGGCTGCCGCCACCCCTTAGAAATTTGATAAAACCCGCTGGGGTAATAGCTTCTGCCGGAGTACAACCTTCAATCTTACTTTATAACCTCCTTCAATTTCTCTGCCAGTTTTTCTCCGCGAAGGTCTTTCGCGATGATAATGCCATTGGGGTCGATAAGAATATTTTGTGGTATCGCCATGATGCCAAATTGTTTCGCTACAGCGTTGTTCCAGCCTTTCAGGTCACTTACATGAATCCATGGCAACCCATCTTTCTCAATTGCCTCCAGCCATTTGGCTTTATTATCATCCAGGGAAACAGACATGATTTCAAAGTTTTTGTCTTTGAACTGTTCATAGGCTTTCCTGACATTCGGGTTTTCCGCGCGGCAGGGGCCACACCAGCTCGCCCAGAAATCGAGCAATACATATTTGCCCTTTAGAGAACTGAGCGTCACCGGTTTGTCGTTTACATCCTGTTGGGTGAAGTCCATTACCTGCAGTCCTATAGCGGATTTTTTGGTAATATCCAGCCTGCGGGCGATATCTTTGCCCTCTTCACTATCGCGAAATTTTTGGTCTACAGCCATAAACATAGGCTCAAAAGTAGCGGGATCAATAATGCTGCTTCTCTGCTTTACCATATCCCAGGTTACATAGGAAGAGGGATGTGCTTTTCTGAAGGCATCCTCCACTTCATTCATCTGTTTGCGGATGGGCCTTATCTTTTCCATAGTGGGCTTTGCTCCCTGTTCATCCTTTGCAACAAAATATTTCTTCAATTCGCCGGTTAAAGGTTTCAGTTGCCGCATGTACGGTTCCAGCTCTTTATTCAGCTGATTCAGGTCGGCCTGCGCTTTTCCGCCGGTTACCACCGCTTCTTTCAGATTAGTTCCTTCCACTATTATCTGTCCATTTTCGAGGTAGAGGTCACGGGTATCCCTATCCCATATTTTTTCCAGGTTCATTGTGCCGTCGTCATTCAGATCCTTTACAGTGAGACTAGCCTTCATAGGTTGCGTTACATTCCCTTTCAGGGTAAAAATGCCATTTCTGATCTCAGTAGAATCGATGATGTGTTTTTTCCCTATTCTGTAATCGAGCATGATCTTAGCGTCTTTTACTGCGGTGAGCTTCCCCCTGATAGTATAAGCTTCTTGTGCGTTGGCCTGGGTGGCTGCGACTACCGCTATCACTCCTGTTAATAATCTCTTCATGGATTATAGTTTTTGATTGTTTAATATGATTCATTTTGTTTAAGACCGTTGACGGTAACTTCCAGTCCGGGTAGCGGTGCTATTGACCTGGGGCTTTTATATGGCAGCACCTTTGCATCCGCAGAAGGGGCATCGGTTCGCACTACATCCTTTCCTCGTCGTACCAGGTCAAAGATGCGCTGGCCTTCAAAGGCAAGCTCTTTTCGTCTTTCTTTCAGTACCAGTTCCGTTAATGCTGTGCCGGTGGCGGTAGTAGGCAATGCGGCCGTATCTGCGCGCATCCGTATCTGATCGAGATAATAAACGGCGCTGTCGGTGCGATTCAATTCAGCATAGCATTCTGCTGCGGTAAGATACATTTCCGACGAGCGGATCAGTGTTTGATAGTGAGCGCCATAGGGATCAAAGATGCCTGGTACGATCCCTTTTGGATATTTGGAAATCTTCCAGGTACCTGCTTGCTGGAACAACCAGTTATTACGTATATCTGTAGCGCTTTCCTGTAGTACGTTTACTATATCCAGTGTTGGCAGGAAGTAGGGGAATACGCCTCTGAAGTAAGTGCCCGAAAAATTATTATAGAGGCTGGTGGTGGGAGGCGCCAGTTGGAAAATGGCTTCTGTTTCTTTATCAGTAAACAGGTTTTGAGGATATCCCGTTGTCATAAAAGGTATGGCCTGGATTACGGCCACTGCCTGATCCTTTGCAGAGGAGTAATCCCCTTTGTAAAGGTATACTCTTGCCAGCAGCGCTTTTACAGCGTTGGCGCCGATATAGTTTTTGGCAGATGTATTCGCAGGCAGTAGTAACAGCGATTCCCTGAAGTCCCGGATAATGTTTTCATAAACTGTTTTAACAGATTCCCGGTTAAGTTTTTCACTATAATTGGAAGTCACGATATAGGGTACTCCCGGGTGAGATGCATCTGCTGTAAATTTATAGGGCTGCGCGAACCTGTTCACCAGTTCGAAGTGCATCCAGGCACGCAGCGCCAATGCCTGCCCTTTTATATTGTTTGCCTTTACGGGATCTTCGTTCCTGAAACGGTCTATATTCTCCAGCACCAGGGCCACGCTGCGGATGGTTTTGTAGTAGGCATTCCAATAGTTATTCTGATTAGCATCTCCTCCGGCATCAGAAGCCACTTGTTTCCAGTTGTATTGAGCAGTAAAGAGAGGGCTTCCGGGAATGGGCTTTACATCGTCTGCAATCAGGTCGGCATATATAAAACTCAATCCCCAGTAAAAACCATCGAGCATCGTTCTGTATGACCCGTTCAGTAGTTGTTCGCAGGACGACAGGTTGGTTGCAAACTGACCTAGCTCTGCACTGGTAGTGGGCGGTGTTTCAAAAAAATCCTTGTTACATCCGGCTGTTGTAAAAAGCATCACAAATAGGATAGCCGATACTGTTATTTTCATAATAATGCACTTTAGAAGGTTAAAAAGAAACATCCACACCCAGTGAGTATGTTTTGGTCTGAGGATAGGGAAACGCGGTGTTGCCATCTGCCGTTACGTTTTCAGGATCTATTCCCGTGTATTTCGTCCAGAGTGCCAGGTTATTGCCCTGTGCATAAATGCGGATATTGCTCATATGTGCGCTACGAGCCAGGGCAGGCAGGTTGTAAGAAAGCATTACATTTTTCAGGCGGATAAAATCGCCGGGAGATAAGTACCGGGTAGAAGTATTGGTACCTCCATCGGGATTATTCAATACCCTCCTGGGATTCTTAGCCTGGTCGCCCGGGTGCTGCCACCTGTCCAGGGCGGCTTTCGACTGATTCAGATAGGGAAGGGTTCCATCATTCTGTAATGCGGCGGTATTATTATCGTACAACATATTCCCGCACTGGTAGTAAAGGAATGCCGACAATTGTATGGCATGGTATGAAAACGTATTAGTGATACCTCCAAACCCTTTAGGCTGTATTTGTCCCACAATTACCCGGTTATTCAAGGAATAATTACTGGTTATCTTACCATTAATATCATACCATTGTGGCTTACCGTCCTGTGGGTTTACACCGGCCCAGCGAACCATGTAAACGGCGTTGAAGGGTTCGCCTTCTCTTCTTAACTGGTAACCGCTGACACTTTCCTTCTGATAGGCTTTTACCAATTTATTTTGGTTGGTGCTCCAGTTAGCGTCTACACTCCATTGAAACTCTTTGTTGTGTATGATGGCTGCATTCACCGAAATTTCTATTCCCTTATTCATCATATTCCCTACATTGTCGAATCCGAAGGAATACCCGCTGCTACCGGGAAGGGTTACCAGGTATATCAGATCGGAGGTAAGCCGGTGATACAGATCAATCCCTGCGCCAAAGCGGTTTTTAAACAGGTTGAATTCCAGTCCCAGGTCTTTGCTGAACTGCCTTTCCCATTTGATGTCAGGGTTGCCGGGAGAAACGGAAAGCATCGCTGTTGCCGCGCCGTCATAGTTCCCGCCCAGTGAAAGTATTGAATAACGGGTAGTAGCGGTCAAGGAGCTTGAGTTGCCTGCCGTACCAACACTTCCTCTTAGTTTAAGATAGCTGAGCCAGTGGGCAGTCTTTTGCATGAAAGGTTCATTGCTGATTACCCATCCGGCTCCCAGCGACCAGTAGTTACCATAACGGTTGTTGGCGCCGAATTTTGATGAACCATCTCTTCTTACACTGCCTGATAGCAGGTATTTGTTGTCATAGTTATAGTTGGCCTGCGAGAAGAACGAGTTCTGTGTTTCTTTAGAGCTGTTTCCTGTAGTGCCTAATGAGCCATATACAACCATGCTGCCGGCCGCCACTTCTTCAAAGTAAGGGGCACTGAATCCCCTGGAAGTGGCTCCTATGCTATTGGCGTAAATGGTTTGCGCCTCTTGGCCCAGTAATACCTGCAATGAGTGTTTTTGCAGGAAAATATTATTATACTGTAATACATTGGTAGAAATAATACGGGTACCTACTCTGTCAAATGCCGATACTTCGCCTAATCCCTGGATGGTGCTGATGGGAAGCCGCAGGTCCGTTTTGGTTTTATCCTGCGATAGCATAAAGTCACCGCCCAGATCTGTCCTGAATTTAAAGTGCTTCAGGAAATACGTTTCTGCAAATAAGGTTCCTATTGCCCGGTAATAAACACTCCTGTTCACGTTCCACTGTAGTGCAGCAGCAGGGTTGGATAAATTGTAATAGGTACCTGTAACAGATGGCAGGTAATAGGCGCCGTTTTGCAAATAGGCAGGATATACCGGCGGGGCTGTATAGGGGAAGCCAAAAACGTCAGTGGGATTCTCACTCTGGGAAGGCGTTTCCTGCCGGTTGAAACTAAAGGAAGTATTCAGGCCCAAATTGATCCAGCTGGCCGGCCGGGTAGAAAAATTATAGCGAATGGAAGCTCTTTTATAACCACTCGCCTTTGCAATTCCTTTCTGGTCAAGATAGCCCAGGTTCAGGTAAAATAATGTTTTATCATTGCCGCCGGATAAGCTGAGTTCTGTATTGGTGGTAATAGCGGCATTGTTATAGATTAACCCTCTCCAGTTGGAAGGCTCATACAATGCTGAATCGCCGGAGGCCTTGGTAAAATAGGGGAACTTCTTCTTCAGGTCGTCATCTATCGCGGCATCTGTCCATAGGATAGGGTTAGCATTTTTGTAGGCTTCTCTCAACAGTGTTAAATATTCGTCTTTATTCAATACATCGGGTTCTCTGCTGCGGATGAGGGATGCCACATCCACTTGTTGATGGAATTTCACATTTGTTTTTCCCGCATGACCTTTTTTTGTTGTGATCAGTATTACGCCATTGCTTGCCTTGGATCCGTATAGTGCAATAGCAGCGGCATCTTTCAACACGGTATAGGACTCTACATCACCGGGATTGATCTGGGCGAGTGGATTGGTAACAGCAGTGGTTCCCAGGTTATAGGAACGTTGGGTCATATCTTGTGTTACCGGCACGCCGTCGATAACGAACAAAGGGAGCCTGGCACTGCCGCTGATGGCTGTAGCGATTCCCCGTATCAACATGTTGCTGGTGCCTCCGCCTGGTTGCCCATTGCCGCCGGTAACGAGCAATCCGGGCACCGTACCCTGTAGGCTTCTGTCGAATGAGCGGTTAGGTAATGCTGCAATGGTTTCCCCTTTTACAACAGATACGGCCCCCGTGCTTCTTCGTTGCGTAGAGGTATTATATGCTACCACTACGGTGGCATCCAGCTTGCTGATAGCGGTGTTTAATGCAATGGTAAACTGCCGTGCAGCGGATGCTGTCTTTATAGTGATCTCACCGGAGTCGAAACCTACATAACTTGCCACCAGTACATCGCCTGCCGATACATGCAGCGTACAGCTACCATCTGGTCCGGTGGCGGCAGACTGCGAGGAATTCTTCACCCGGATGGTGGCGCCTACCAATGGTATACCGTCCGATGATAACACCACAATGGTGACAGGCCAGTTAGGGAGCGGGGATACAGTTACAGGTGCAGGAACAGGCACCTTCCGGGAAAGAATAATGGAATTTCCCCTGATACGGAATTCCAGCGGTTGATCTTTTAGCACCAGCTTCAGGAAATCTGCTAATGGGAGAGCCGATGCAGTTACGGACACCGGTTTGCTTTCAGCCAGGTCGCCCTGGTTATAAAAAACTACATAACCGGTTTGCTGCTTCACGGCAGTAAACACTTCCTTTAATTCCAGTTTCTTAACTGATAAGGTAATTGTTTGTGAGGTTGCGGTAGCATAAATAGTACAGAGAGCGCCCGTTAACAGCAGAGAGGTCAGCTTCATCTGTAGCAGGATGTTGGTTTTACGCCAGCCCCTTAGCCAGGTTAGCCGGTGGCAATGATTCTTTTTTTGCATAAATTGCATCGGTTACGGTTGATAAAATTGAAATTTTGTCCGAATTGAAGTTTGCATCAATCGGAACTGTTGCCGGAAGCGGCTCTAATCACTTCCGGCATTTTGTTCCTGAAGGATGGTTATTGGTTGGTTTTGATATTTAACTGTTTGGTTTAGCCAATAAAGCCCCTTCTGGCCATTAGAAGCCAAATGTTTCATTGTTCACGCAATAAGTTTGGTATTAGTCTATGGTGTTCCTAAGGCATTACAATCAATTTCCTGTCATTCTCGATCCTGAAATGAACATGTACATCTTCCAGTGTATTTAATATTTCAGAGAGTTTTAAATTGCGGCTCAGCTCTCCGCCAAAGCGTAAGTCTGGCACTCCTTTTTCATATACCACTTCGATGTTATACCAACGCTCCAGTTGTTTCATTACCTGTTGCAGACTGGCGCCATCAAAATTGAATAACCCGTTTTTCCAGGCCATTACTTTGTCAATATTCACTGCTGTAGTTATTTTTATTGGTCCTCCTGTCATAAGCGCCTGCTCGCCTGGTTTTAGGGTAGCAGTTTCGTCTGCGTATCTCACCCGCACCGCCCCCTCCAGCAACGTAGTGGCCACACCTGGTTCATCTTTGTAAGCATTGATGTTAAAATGGGTGCCTAATACTTCTACGGTGCTGGTTTCATTTATTTTAACCTTAAAAGGCATATTGGTATGCTGTGCTACTTCGAAATAGGCTTCCCCCGTTATTTCTACCAGGCGTTCTTTTCCTTTAAATGCAACCGGGTACCTGATAGCGCTGGCTGCATTCAGCCATACCGTGGTACCATCGGGTAGTTTCAAACGGAATTGCCGGCCGTTTGGAGTTGATACACTGTTGTAAACAATTTCACCGGCTCCTGGCGCTGCATCATATACCAACTGTCCTTTTTGTAACACCACGCGGGCGCCGGTCTGATTGGCTACCACGCCATTTCCCGTACTGTCCAGCTGTATCTGGCTACCATCTGCCAGGGTAAGGACAGCCCCACTGCCTCCCGGAGCCACGTCATTTTGTGCTACAGGCAGGTGAGTGGAGGGGAGGTGATCAAGCCGGTTTTTCAGCAGGTAAAATATACTGGTACCGATTAGTAATACAGCAGCAGCAGCATATGCCAGGAGGCGCCGTATCCTGGTTGTTCTTACCTGGTGTTGTATGCGGCCCAGTATGAATGAATTGAGCCGTTCGCGGCGGTCCTCTGATTCATCGCCCGTAAACGTATCTTCCATGAATGTTTCTTCCATGGATGCTTCCAGTAATGCGCGGTAATGATCGTCGTTCAGCAGCACTGTAAATCGCTCCTTTTCTTCGACAGAGAGATCGCCTGTTAAATACCGGTCCAATAATGAATAAAATTCACTGTTATTCATACATTTTGTTTGAAGCTATTTCCCAGCTAAATATAAAGACGCAATATGGAGAGAGACCGGGTAGGTTATTTGAAAAAAAAATTGAGGCCGGGTAAAATGAGTAGCATATAGGCATTATAATGCAAGGCTTCCCTCAACGCATTAAGAGCAGCCACCATATGAAATTTAACCGTAGCAGGGGAAATCTGCAGCTGTACAGCAATCTGCTGGTAGGTGAAATTTTCGAACCTGCTCAAAGTAAATACGGCTTTTTGTTGAGGGGAGAGCCGGTCGATGGCTTGCTGTATTTTCTGGTAGGTTTCTTTCCATTCCAGTTGCCGGTCGGGAAGCCATCCTTCGTTCAGATCATCGCTCCCGGCAGTCGCAACGGATTTTAGCCGTTTCCTTACGGCGGAAACAAGCTGGTTGCGGGATAATATAAAGAGATAATTCTTAAAGTTCTCTATTTCAGGCAACCGGTGGCGGTTATCCCATATTTTCAGGAATACATCCTGTACCAGTTCCTCAGCCTCCTGGCAGGATTTGAGATAGCTAAGGGCATGTGAATATAATTTATTTCTGTAAAGGTCCAATAGTGCGGCGAAGGCGACCTCATTACCTTTTGCCGTTTCGCTCAGGAGCTCTCTCTCGTTATGTAATGTTTTCTCAGACAATATTATGTAGTGTCTTGGTTGGCTGACGATGCAAACTAAAAGAAAAAAATCTGATTATAATAAATTCGTTCTGAGATTTTGTTATCATATCAACTTGGATGGAGTATAGTTACTCAACCACTCGTAATTTTTTATGGCCATTTTACAGGTCGGTCAGAAAACATGGTAATGAGCAATTGGAACGGGCTTTCGGATATCCTTACAACAGGCAGATCTGGTAGTAAGCTCTCCAATGTGGGAATAACAACTTTTTAACAACAAAGGACGACCCGCCGCCCCAACCACTTCGCTGTTTTATTTGTTTAATGATTATTACACTAAAAGACCGGTTTTGCTATAATAGCAAATGATCGATGAAACAACGTCCCTGTAATTCCCTCAGAAAATTTTAAGTACCCCTTAAAAACTACTGAAATGCGTACACTATTAAGAGTTATCTGCCAGGTAGAAGCATCAAACAAAGCCGTGGCAGATGGAACCCTCGCCAAAATCATGAAGTCAACAGCAGAAAAAATAAAGCCGGAAGCAAGTTATTTTTTTGCATCGGATGGATGCAGATCGGCGATGTTCATCTTTGATTTGAAAGATCCATCTGATATACCAGGTATAGCAGAGCCTCTCTTTATGTCGCTCAATGCCAAAGTTGAGTTTAGTCCCGTTATGAATGCGGAAGACCTGCAGAAAGGACTTGCTAATGCAGGAATGCTGAAATAGAAGTTTATGTCGGAAAATTATGGTGGTTAACCCTTTCTCAAAAGGGATATTAATGCTAATAGAGCGACGGGCTGTTATATTGCGTTACTCAATAACGGTGATATCAAATACTTTTGTATTGATCGCCTGACCATCTTTTTCCCATACTCTTCTTTGTTCAAATGTAACAGTTGTACGGCCCGGCGCAATGCCGGTGATCAAAAATACTTCATCGTTGCTGGTGCCGACGTCACGGCGCATGGAATCTACTGTATAGTCATAGGGCTTTACTTCAACGCAATGGTCATTTTCAACTTTAAAGAACCATTGAAAGCCTGCTGTACCTAAGCCTGGCAAGATGATAGGAAGATCGCCTCCTGTTTTCAATTCTTTGGGTGTGATTTCCATATATCAGTTTTTACGAAGTTACGAATTACGGATTACAGAAGGGAAGCGCTATTTTAAATCAGGCTGCTTCACGCTATCGCCGCCATATTGGAGCCGATTGGTAGTCCGTAATCCGTAATTCGTAATTTATTGCTTACACAAACCATTTATGGTACATGGCTGAATCAGTACCTTCTACAAAACAGTCGAGCCGGCCCGCCTGCCAGGATGATACACCCACAGCTGAGGATAAGATACCGCCCAGGTTTTCGTCTCCGCTCCAGGCTTTACCATCCCACCATTTGTGCATCATGTTATAGTTCTGCCCGGGGAAGAATACATCTATTCTGTTAGGTCCCCATGATACAGC
Source organism: Chitinophaga sp. Ak27 (assembly GCF_012726295.1). Lineage (GTDB taxonomy): Bacteria > Bacteroidota > Bacteroidia > Chitinophagales > Chitinophagaceae > Chitinophaga. Next base: position 685,651 of record NZ_JABAOB010000002.1, read on the forward strand.
TCCAGGGCTATCAAACATGTTAGACTGCAGGTTTTCCCAGCCACTCCAGCCTTTATCAAACCATTTGTGCCAGAGTTTATTATCCTGACCGCGGGCGAAACAGTCTAATCTGCCGGGTGCCCAGGAAGAAACTGCTGGTGCAGAAGTAATAATGCCTCCGAGGTCTTCCCAGCCATGCCAGGTGCCGTCAAACCATAAATGCCACATGGAAGAATTCATGCCACGGGCAAATATGTCGATTCTGTTAGGGCCCCAGCTAACGCAGGTTGGCTCGGAAGAAAGGGTTCCTCCCAGGTCTTCCCATTGGCTCCATCCGCCCTGGTAGTACCTGTGCCAGAGGTGATGATTTAGTCCTACTGCAAAGATGTCTAACCGGCCAGCTGTCCAGGAGCAGATAGCAGGAGCCCCCTGTATTTGTCCACCCAGTGATTCCCAGCCCTGCCAGGAGGCGCCATTCCACCATTTGTGATATACTGCGGAATCCAGGCCCCGTACCACTACATCGATCCTGTTTGCTGCCCATGAAACGGCATTAGGCCGGGAAGTGAGCAAACCACCGAGGTTTTCATAACCATGCCATCCGGTTTTTGGAGCAGGGAGGACTACACCACTCGCAGTCCAGAATGGAAATTCTGTATCTATTCCGGCCTGTCCATAGCCGATTTTAAAGAATCCACCTTTACCCCATCCAAGACCCCAGGAGTTTTTGCAGATCCAACATTGTTCTGCTTCGGAGTACCCGATAACGGTAACACAGTGTAATCCTTTGTCCACGCCGCTTACATGGGTATATACGCCGTCTGCATAAGAAAAGAAATCTTCGAAAACATGCATGACAGCGGAGCAGGGGCCATGGCTAGAGAGATAGTTTTTTCGGTCAATTACATTTGCGAGGGTTGTTGAATTCGTGATTTTTACCGCACGGGCATCCCTGTTAGGTCCTATTGTGCAGTGAGGGGGCTGCTTCCAGATATTGTTGTCTGGGAATGCAGTAGCATAAGGGAAGCAGGATTCATCGGGGATACCACGGGTTTTTATTTGACTGAAAGCGTCTGTAGGCCACCAGCCACCGCAATTAGCGCCATGATTGGAGCAAAAATGCAGATCTGCTTCCGAAAGGTCTAATAACTGGCCATGTTCTATAGAGGCCATGGCTTCTGTAACGGAAGTGGTACAGAAAGAAACACAGGAACCACATCCTCCCTGATCTTTTACAGGGGTAATATGGTTACCATTGTGATTGCGCCAGTCTACCTCAGGAGCGTAATTGGCTACAGGTGCAGCGCCTGCGGTGGGTTTCATTACAGCTGCCAGTTCCGCAGTGTTCACAATAACGCCCAACAGGGCTTTTTGTTGATCTTCGGGCAGTTGGGAAACGGATGTTTCTCTTGCCTGCCATCGGTTAGGGCTTTTTGCAAGATCAGCAACGAGATCTGTGATTTTCAGGTTCGACATAAAATGGTCTTTTTTTGAGGTGAGTAATAGAAAGAATACTTATTGTGTAAATGGATAGTAGGGCCTCTGATGCTATGACAACATATCAACAGTGGTAAATGAAGGAATTTGGGGTGTCAACGATAACAGCATTCATAGAATAACTTAACCTGCCTGACGATAATGGTAACAGAAATTTTGGGGCAAAATCATAACGCCTTTCGACAGCAATTACATGACAAAAAACACCGTGTTTTTTAATGAACCCGAAAATAGGAACTAATGGGAAACGAAAAAAAAATACTTTTATAACAATCGTTTGCAGTAGAAAAAAATAACAAACGCGCTATAGGAGCATGTTGCCACGGATATTGAGAATTTATAATAGCACTATAATGTGCCATACATCGTTGTGGTACTTTTTTAGTGATGTCGGATTTTTCTTTGATATTATTATTTGGAATCCGAATAATTTTACTATCTTAATATTAATAGTTCCCTCAATACAGATATATTAGTCATGCACAATAATCATCTTAACCCTGGTTATTTTTTCACACTCAAAATACCATTACTATGGAATCCAAAATTAATCTCAATCCTGATGGACTTAAGAAAATTGCCGTACAACTTTGCGATGTGGCCGGTCATGCAGACCCGGATAATGACATTAAAACGCCTATGCCCGGCTGGCGGATAGCCTGGAGCAGTGGCAAGGTTACGTCCCCTAATTACTTTTTTATAGCAGAGCATGAATCCAAAGACGTTTACGCGCTGGCGATCAGAGGTTCTGTTAGCAAGGATGACGGGTTCAGCAGTGATCTGGACGTTTTTGTAGACTGGGGATTGGAAGACCTGGATGCAGCCCTGGCATACTGGCCTTTTACGAGCCAGGACGTTGCTGCCGGTTCAGATAAGATGCCCTGTATTAGCGCTGGCGCCTATACTGGTTTTACAGAAATGCTGTTGACTAGGAATAACCTGGGACTCCTGCCGCTGTTGACACTTCAACAGGCACTGATGATCTTAACAAAAAATGGTGATAAAAAACTGATCATTACAGGGCATAGCCTTGGCGGAAACCTAGCTAATGTTTATGCTTCTTATTTTGCCGAATGTCTTAAAAGGCAGTTCTCAAAAACGGCAGACAACGTGTCGCTCATCACTTTTGCGGCACCTGCATCAGGTAATGCAGATTTTGCCAATGACCTGGATGCTAAAATTACCAACGCATGGCATTTGCATAACATCCATGACGTTGTTCCAAATTTCCCCGTTGCCGGAAGGCTGCTGCTTGTCAGCGATTTTTACAAACCTAAAACGCCTGATGCTACCGTTATCCAGGTTCCATCCAAGAGTGGACCAAGTACAATGACAGTGCATGATTTCTACAAGAAAATGGCGGATATCCTGCTCTTGTTTGGCTATCAACAGCCTAAGAATAACTATGAATATTTCGAAGCTAAACTTGACTCCAGGTGGCAAAAGAATACTATCGACGATTGGCATGGCCAGGTTGGATTCCAGCACCAGCTCTTTAACTACGCCAAGTATTTAGGCGTAGATCTGCAGCCGATAAAGCAGCCATTAATTACTGCAACGGCTGAAGTTTAATATCTCTCTTGTAAATAATTGCCCGGGGCGCCTGCCATGTTGAAAAACATCTGGCAGGCGCTTTTTTTTGCTGAACGTGGCAGAGTAATTGGCTACGTTGCCAGCCTGTTTGCCGGAAAATAGCGTTATAATGGAAGGTCTTTTACTGGTAACATATTATTGACATCCACCGGGAAACTATCGTACTTATTATACAACTTCAGGTATTTGGCTGGGTCAATGGGTTGTTCGCTGAGGATATCCACCAGCCCGCGGAAGAAGCCTTCTCTTTTTTCTGCGGGGTTGAAAATAAGGGTGAGTACCACCTGTTCATCCGTATCATTGGCAAAACCATGCGGCGTGAAACGTGGTACATACGCCACTGACCCGGGTTGGAGGTGGTGCGTATCTTCACCGGCGTATACGGTAAGTACGCCTTTGTTTACAATAAATGTTTCATCCATAAAACGGTGGTAGTGCAACCTGGCGCCGATAGTATGTGGGGGTAATGTGATCTCGTATGCGCCAAGGTGACTGTTCGACATTTCACTGGTCACTTTAAATACGAAGGAAACACCTCCCATTTCCAGCCGTTCTCCCTGGCCAGGGTGATGTATGGTGGCGTTATTGGCGAGCTGGTCTTCCAGATAGTCTGTCTTTTTCATAAATTTTATTTTTATGAAGACAAAATTCAGGAATACCCACCTCTAAAACATTTACAAATGTTGATGTTTCTGGAAAAAAGCTATAACTCCGCGCGTATACGACTCAGTTGAGTAGGTGTAATACCCAGATAGGAAGCGATTTCGTGCTGTTTCAGGCGGTGCTCCAGCACAGGGAATTGTTGTAAGAAGGCAGCGTAGCGGCTTTTGGCGGTATCATAGCGCAGTGATATTTCCTGTGGCTCTTTTTCCACTACCCAGTGTATTTCCAGGTAACGGATATACAATGCTGCTATATCAGGATAAGTCGTTGTCAACTTTTTAAATTCATCGAAATGGTAAGCTAATACCGTGGTATTTTCCAGTGCTTTAATCGTAAACTGGCTGGGACTTTGGGTCAGCATTGCACTTACCGACGCTGCCAGAAAGGTTTCGGGGAAAAAACGTTTGATGACCACATCTCCATTCGGCGCTGTATAGTATTGGGAGAATAACCCCTTTACTACATAGGCCACCAGCCGCGGCACCTGGCCCTCTGCCACCAGCGTTTCATGACGTTTGTAGGTGCGGCTGGTAATAATATTCCCCCATGCCTGCCGGCTTTCATCCGATAGGGGATGGTACATCGTTACTTTTTCCCAGAAGTCGTTCATGAACGTGAATTTAGAAACAAAAAGTCTTCAAGCCATAACACGATATACTTTTTTCAAAGAATATGACCCTGGGGAGAAAAAAACGCCGCATGAAGCGCTTCATGCGGCGTGCTGATATTATGCTACCGCAATACCCAAATACTGAAGATATCGATCCAGTACAGCTTTATCAAACACAGGTTCCGGAATGCCCGACCCCTGCATGAATTTATCCACGTTGTCGCGGTACCATACATAGGTGTCCTGGTACAGTTCCACCGTGGAAAGCCCTTCATGCATGTTATCCCTGAAAAGGCTGGTAAGGGGGTAGAGACGGTTGGTGCTGTCATCTTCCCATTGTTTGCGCCAGTCATGGTATGGCAGCGGCTTCAGGTTAAAGCCATATGTCGCTATCAGGTGTTGGAAAAATTGTTCCAGCGTAAGGTTCGTCTCCGGAGAACAGATCAGGTTAAACTTCTGCCCGATAGCCTCTTTGTTTTTGGTGACGTGTACAATCGCTTTCACCATATAGTCTACTGTGATAAGGCCTTCACGTAATTCACGAAGGGCAGGATAGGAGGAGTATTGTACACAGTTTTTTACCAAGCTGGCCCACCACTGGTAGGGAGCGCTGGCGCCGGACTGGCTGTGACACATCGCATATCCCAGGCGGAAAGTGATGACGGGTACGCCCGCAGCAGCGGCCAGATCGGCTACGGCTTCCATCACCCATTTGCTTCTGACATAACCAATATCTTTGCTTACCGCCAGCAGGTTTTGGGAGATGTCATCGGTTTCTTTCATGATGGTTTTATGCGTAAATACATGTCCCCAGCTATACACGGAGATGGTGGACAGCAGCGACAGGCACTTCATTTTGCCGGTAGCGGCAAAGCGGATAATCTCCCGGATGCCGTCTACATTTGGCTTTTTCATGAAAGAGTAAGGCTCAATGAAGTTCACCGAACTACCGGAGTGATAGATCACTTCTACTTTAGCAGCCAGCGCCCGGTAGGCTTCTTCAGCGATGCCCAGCGATGACTGTGCAAAATCGCCTACTACGGCTACAATGCGATGCCGGGTATTTTCTTGTACCGGGATATGATAGGTAGCAAACGCCTGGTAGATTTTATCAAGTGCATGATGTTCATCACGGGCGCGAACGAGGCAGTATACGGTGGCAGCAGTATTATCCAGCAGCTCCTGCAGCAGGTGGATGCCCACAAAACCTGTAGCACCGGTAAGCAGTACCGCCGATTGGCGTTCCAGCACACTGGCATCAAACGGTTGCCGGTAGTCGCCATCGGGCAGCAGCCAGGCATCCTGTTGCAGGGATACATAAGGTTCCACGTCTTCCTCGGGGATACCGGTGTCTCCGGTCTTTACGCGATTGTCGATCATTGTGGCCAGTACCCGTAGTTCTGGGTACTGGTATAGGTCGCGGAGATACATTTTAATGCCGAAGCGGTCTTTCAGTTTGGTCACAACAGTGGCTACCAGGAGAGAGTCGCCGCCGATGTCGAAGAAGTTATCACCGTGGTGGATATACGGCCTTTCCAGTATATCGGACCACACGTCCGCAATGACGCGCTCTGTTTCGCTGAAAGGTTCATCTGCTTCCTGGTAGGTGCCTGCGACCTCGGACAAGGCTGCCAGGGCGGCTTTATCTACTTTGCCGTTGGCATTTACCGGTAGTTCACGGACGGTAATAAAACGGGCGGGCACCATATAGCCGGGCAGGTCCTGTTTGAGTTGTTGCCGGGCAAGTGCAATGCCTTGTTGTTCATTGGGATGGTCCTGCACAATAAATGCTACCAGTTGTTTCTGCTGGCGGTTGTTGTCTACCGCAATGAGTGCGGCGCTTTTCACATGTGATACCTGTAACAGGGCTGCTTCTATTTCGCCCGGCTCTACGCGGAAGCCCCGGATCTTGACCTGGTTGTCGATGCGGCCGAGAAACTGGATATTACCGTCGGGCAGGCGGCGGGCCAGGTCACCGGTGCGGTATAGACGCTGACCAGGCATAAAAGGATGCGGCACAAACTTGCTGGCGGTAAGTGCGGGGTTCTTAAAGTACCCTTGCGCAATACCGATGCCGCTGAGGCATAGTTCGCCAACGGCGCCGGGCGCCAGTAATTGTAGTTCGCGGTCCAGGATAAAAGCCTGTGTGTTGGCAATGGGACGACCGATAGTAGGGAAATATTGTCCGTCTACATCTACTACAGGGTGGTGTGTGGCATACACGGTATACTCGGTAGGACCATAATAGTCAATCAAGTGATACGGTAATCCGGTGGTTAATACGGGTTTCATTTGTTCACCGGCGGAGAAAAGGTACTGCAGCATCAGCCCGGGTGTTTGCCGGCTTAGGGCCAGCAACTCTGGTACCAGCACGGGCGGCGTGAAAGCATGGGTGAGCTGGTTGCTCCGGTAGAACTCCATCAGCAGTCCTGCATGGGTTCTTTCATCATTATCGGCGATAAAGAGAGCGGCTCCGGACAGGAGAGCAGACCAGCATTCCCATATGGAGATGTCGAATGCGAGGCCGGCTACGAGCGATAGCCGGCTGTTGCTGTTGACAGCATACTGCTGCTTGTGCCAGCAGATCAGGTGCTGAATGGACAGGTGGGTGATCATCACTCCCTTTGGTTCACCGGTAGATCCGGAGGTGTAGATGATGTACGCCAGGTCTGTTGGCGCTGGTAAACAGTCTGGTGCCGTAACCGGCTGATCCTGGAGAACCGCAAGGTTGTCGAGGTAAACCACCGTGGTGTGATGTACCTGGAACAATCGTGAACCCAGCGATAGCTGTGTGATGATCACTTTGGCTTCCACTTCTTCCAGGATAAAGGCCACTCTTTTACCGGGATAGATGGCGTCTACCGGGATGTAGGCGGCGCCGGTTTTCAGGATACCCAGCACGGCGATAGCCCATTCGGCGCTGCGTTCCAGGTACACCGGTACATAACTGCCGGTAGAAACGCCTTGTGCCAGCAGGTAATGTGCCAGCTGGTTGCTTTTTTCATCCAACTCCCGGTAGGTGAGAGAATGGTTCTTGAAAGATACGGCCAGGTTACCGGGTGTACTGGCGGCCTGCTTATAAAACAAGGATACCAGTGTTTCCCGGGAATTGTAGTCTTCCCAGGGGGTATGTGACAGTAATTCAGCCAAATGCTGATTGTCCTGGGTAACAGCAATAGGTTGCTGTTGCCCGTAGGCGTTGTGGTGGATCGCGTGGTCCATAGGATTACGGTTTAAATTGAGGGTTTAAAAAAGGATTTTCAGAAAAAATACGTGGTAAGTGTCGTCAGATAGTGTGGTTTAAAAGATGAGCAAAATAGATTCACATGAATCATTGTGGTATGAAAGATGAGCAAAAAAGGTGTTCACTTAATAACGGATAGGTGGATAGTTTATAGATGAAAAAAAAGGTTTCAGGTTTTCCAGCACATACAAGAACAGGAAAGTGTAACGAAATAAATGGTTATTGAGCTTATCATGTTCGAACGATGGGCAAGTTAAGTTGCCCCACTGAAATATAACCGCAGTGAAAAAATATTACGCCATCACCGATACCATTTTTAATGCTTGCTCTCCCAGCTGCACATTACCATTAATAGTTACTTTATCTGTAACATCTGCAAGATGCCAGCTTTTGGAGAATAGTTTCCAGGCAGTAACAGGATCAAGGGTGATGGAGGCATCTGCCCTGATATCGGGCTGTTTATCTAATGTCCAGTTATGTACATCTCTGATGATATTCCATCGGCCTCCGATATCAGTTGTGATAATCATTGATACAACGGTGCCCTCATTGGCCGGAACATCTTTGAAAGTAGGAGGAAAAGCATACATGAGCGTATCCATAAAAGGATAATAAAGGGTTTTTGTCATTAACCCTGGTTTGTTGACCGCGTCCCCGATCTTTCTATAGGTAAAAAGGTAGTGCAGAAAGATTTATCAAGAAACTGGTAGCAGCTAATATTTTGGAGATCTCGCTAAATCGCTGTAGCATTATCACTGCCCGGACGCGCTACTCATGTACCGTCACGCCAGGCGTCACCAACGACTTAATATATTCCGTGGGTGTAAGCCCCGTGATCTTTTTAAAATATTGGTTAAAAGATGATTTCGCCTTAAAGCCGCAATCATACGCCAATGTCAGCACATTCACCGGCAGGGCCTTTTCATTCATGAAACGTATCTGTTCCATGGCCCGCCGGATACGCCACTCGTTAATGTATTGGTAGAACGATTTGCCGGCATAGCTGTTCAGGGTTTCTGAAATATGATATTTGCTGATGCCTGTTCCCTGTGCCAGTTTATCGAGATTAAGCTCTGTATCTGTATATATTTTTGTTTTATGGAGATGTGCTTCCAGCAATTGCAGTACCTGCTTTTGTTCTTCGATGCTGAGCAGCATTTTGCGGAAAGGAGCTATCTCCGCTGTTATGGGGCGCGCGTCTGCTTTCGCCGGCTGTGATCCTATAATGCCCACATATTTGTAGCGGATGATCACCAGGCATATGAGCAACAACAGAGAGTATACGATATCCCGGCAAACGATATTATAAGAACTATGCAGCAGGTGAAGAGATTGAGTCGTTTTAAATCCTATCGATATAATACTGATCATGCCCAACAGGTAACTGATATAGTTGATCAGTTTCTTTTCCTGTGGCATATCCGGTAAGCTCTTCGCAATGCGGAACGATAGCCCGGGGAAAAGGAAACCCAGCAGCATCATGGTCCATGTAGTAGATTCATTATAATAATACAACACCGCATGACCTGCGCCCGCAGACCATAATAGTACGCATATCACCGTAAGATATCCTACCGCACCAAATATAAATGGCAGGAAAACATACCACCGGGAGGCTGGTATAAATGCGGTATCCCGCCGCTGGCGGGCATACAGGTAGAGTAGTGGTCCGTAACAGAAACCAATAAAGGTATTCATCTGTGTACGCACTTCCGGGTCATTCACAAAAGAAAAGATACAGAATTTAATAGCAAGATGTGTTGCTATACAGCACAACAATAAGATCAACAGGTAGTCTGCCTTGCTACGCAGTTTACTGCTACTTAGTAAAGCTACAGCGGTTAACGCCTGAAATGCTCCGATGGCAATAACATAAATCATGTGCGCAGATATGCCCCCGAAAGTATAAAACCAATATTAACGCAATGTTAAATGGCCGTTTCTACCCGTCTTCTCTCCATTTGGTAATGATTTCGTAATACATGTTAAGATGTTGATTTTCAATAAAAGTAAGTACGTTTAAACCGGAAAATACGTATACACGTAGCGGTAGTTGGACGTGGTCGAGTGCATCGTCAGCAATGTTCACTTTTGCTGAAAAATACCATCATATGGATCACATTTTTATACCATTAAAACGTCACTGTTGCTGCACATTGTTACTCTTGTTGGTGATGGCAGTAATAGTAAAGGCACAAACCATTAAAGGAATTGTCAATGGAAGAGAAGGACACCTGCCCGGCGCATCTGTACAAGCCGCCGGCAGCAGGCAAGGCACAGCAACCGATCTGAATGGCGCCTTCACATTAAATGTACACGCCACAGGCAAGGTTAGATTGCTGGTATCCTATATAGGGCACGAAACACAAACGCTGGAACTGAATATACAACCCGGTATTAATGATGCAGGCAATATCGCATTGGTACCTGCGGGCGGTAAGCTGGGAGAAGTACTGGTAAAAGGAACCATGGCGCCTTCCACCGTAAAAGCTTTGAGTATTAAAAAGAACTCGCTCGCTATCATGGACGTGATCGCCGCCGATGCCATCGGGAAATTGCCAGACCGCAATGCAGCAGAAGCGGTACAGCGCGTACAGGGCGTGGCGGTAGCCCGCTACCATGGGGAGGCCGATGCCGCCACGGTAAGAGGCACGCCTTTCGCCTGGACGTCGACCCTCTTCAATGGCAGCCGCCTGCCCAGCGCTAACGTACTAGGCAACCGTAACTCGGTACTCGATGCAGTACCTTCGGAAATTATCCAGTATGTACAGGTAGCCAAAGCCATCACACCCGATATGGAGGGCGATGCTATCGGAGGCTCCATTAACTTTATTACCCGCACGGCCCCTGCTAAAAGAACCCTGAATGTAAGCGCTGCCGGTGGGTATAATACCTTCTCGAAAGATGCTACCTATAACGCCTCACTGGTGTATGGCGACCGCTTCTTCAAAGATAAGCTGGGCGTAATGATTGCCGGGGCTATCTGGGACCGTCAATGGGGTACGGATGCCTTTGAAGTGGCTTATAATACTGCTTTGCCGGACCCCGCTCAGCAGAAATCCATCAGCACCACTATGCTCAAACGCTATATGGGAAAGCGCCAGACTTATGGGGCCAACGCGGGACTCGAATATAAGTTCAACGCTGCCAATAAGCTATTCTTTCGTGGCCTCATGGATAAATTCAATGATATACGCCCGGTATACGAATCCTATGTAGATTATAACAACAGCCGCTATCAGTATAATTACCGCTACTCTTATTACCAGACAGTGCTCAACGGCGGGGAGCTGGGGGGAGAACATCAGCTGTCGCCCAAAGTTAAAATGGACTGGACTATCAGCAACTACTATACGAAATATTTCCTCGAAACTCCACCTACCAATAATAACAAAGGGTTACCGATTGCCACTTTCCGTCAGAAAATAACCGGAGGGTTTAATAATCTCTCTGCAGATGGAAAACGCTATTGGGGCTTCGATTCGCCCAATGGCGCCGGGGGCGATCCGTTGCACTTTGATGCCGGCATCAAAAATAACGGGGAAGTAATGGATCCTTCAAAGCTCACGTTACAACAACTGGTCATCGCGCAACTGGATACAAAGGAACAAGATAAAACTGCCCAGCTGAACTTTAAGGTAAACGCATCTTCCAGGGTAAACCTGAAGTTCGGCGCTAAATACCGCCATAAAGACCGCGCCGGTATGTATGGCTCCAACATCGTATACCTGCCGGGAGCAGCACTGGGCATTCCGAATTCACCGGCCCTGTTACCGCTGAGCAGTTTGCAAACCACCAACTTCCCCGTGCGGGGCGGCTTCTTCAAAGAGCTGAAAGGTAATTATGACCAGTTCATGGTCAGCCCGCTTACCAAACAACAATTATTTGATTTATATGATACGGCCACGTTGCGCAGAAACGGTTTCGCAGATTATACCTCGAAATCCAATGCTACCAATATTTACACGGGTACAGAAAATGTAGCAGCAGCCTATGCGATGGCCGAAGTGGATGTTACGGATAAGCTGAAAATGATTGCCGGGGTAAGAAATGAGTATACCACCTTCACCTTGCATGGCTCAAAAGCCACCGCGGAAGGAACACCAAAGCAAACCACTATTACGCCGGCTACTGTAAAGAACAACTACAATGCCCTGTTGCCGATGCTGCATCTCAAATATAGCATCAACGACCAGGCAAATCTGCGCGCCGCTTATACCCGTACCTTCATCCGCCCTAATTTCACAGATCTTACCCCGGGAGAATCGGTAGACAATACAGGCTCCAATGTAACCATTACCAAAGGAAATCCCGACCTGCAGCCCACTTTCTCTAATAACTTCGACCTCATGGGTGAATACTATTTCAAAAATATCGGCCTTATCTCGGGAGGGGTTTTTTATAAACAGATCAGCAACGTGATTTTTGCGGATAAGCAATACTATACGGAGAATGGAGTAAACTATGTAGTAGCACAGTCGAAAAATCTCAATAATGCTTCTCTCGTGGGCCTGGAAGCGGGCATCAACAAACGATTCGATTTTCTGCCGGGCATCCTCAGTGGCTTAGGGGCAGAGCTGAACTATACCTATATCAGTTCAACGGTGGAAGTACCCAGGACGGTAAGCGGAAATAAGATCACAGATAAAACCAGCCTCCCTAACCAATCGCGCCACCTCTTCAACAGTATCCTGTTTTACGAACGTAAGGGTGTTATGATCCGCATTGCCGGCAACTACCGGGGCGCTTCGGTAGAAACCATTAACCAGCAGCTGGGTAAGGATTTCTATATCTGGACGGATAAGAATTTTACCGTAGATGCTGCTGCTACGGTAAACATCACCTCCAAAATACGGGTGTTTGCGGAGCTGAATAACATTACCAATGAGCCTCTGAAAACTTATATGGGCGATAAACGCCGTATTGCGTCAGAAGAGTGGTATGGCAGTCGCGGTCAGGCAGGTATCCGCTGGGATATCATCAAATAAAATCATCTCACAAAAAAAATAAAAAATAATATGAAAAGAATGATGTGGGTACTGGCGATGGCCATACCGGGAGCAACTTTTGCCCAGTTAGCCGATAGCGCCCAACGGGTAGTACATATGCAGGGAACGGTGAACTTCCGCGATGTAGGAGGATATGTAACAAACGATGGTAGAAAAGTAGCATGGGGAAAGGTATTCCGCTCTGCTGATGTTAGCCATTTAACAGACCAGGACCTCCGGGTACTGGAGCAAAAACATATTCATACGGTAATTGATTTCCGTGGCATAAAAGAAGCTGCTGCAGCGCCGGATCATTTGTTACCCGAAACAGATTATCGCTTATGTCCCGCAGGAAGTGATAGCCTTCCGGGTGTGGCACAAATGGCAGCAGTTATTAAGAAAGGTGATTTCCTGGAGAAGTTTTACGGCAATACCCAATACCTGGGCGATCGTTATAAACCCTTGTTCCAAAAACTGCTGGTGCTCCCTGCCAATGAGTCCATCATGTATCATTGCACCGGTGGCCGCGACAGAACGGGTATGGCTACCGCTTTGTTCCTTTACGCATTGGGCGTACCACAGCAAACCATTGAGGCCGACTTTACTGCCAGCAATGTATACCTCCTGCCGATGAATAAACGGATGTTCCAGGGGCTGCAGCAAAATACTGGTCTCGATGAGGAAGCCATCCGCAAGGCATTAGAACTGAAACCGGAACTATTGCATAGCTTTTTCGGTGCAATCAAAGGCAAATATGGTACGGTAGAAAATTTCTTTGAGAAAGAGCTGGGTATTGGTGAAAAGGAGCGGGCGATCCTGAAAGAGAAGTATACGAATTAGCTGTTTAAGCGGAGAGGTAGGTCTCTCCGCTTAAATTTCCGGAAGTGCAGTCATTCTCCCATGCCCTCCTCCTTCATTAAATATACTTCATATTCCACCAGGGCATCTGCGGCTGAAAATTTTGATATTAATAAAATTAGTTTGGCAACTGAATTAGTGTCGCGTTCACAATTTTTATATTCGTTGTAAGCAGCCTGAATTAATTTTAATAGTGCCATATCCATATGATGCTCTGCTATCCTAATATTAATTAACCCAAACCCTATTGTTTATGCCAACACAACACCCCGTAACCCCAGGAGGAAATTATGACGTAGTCATTTGTGGAGGAGGCCTCGCCGGACAAACGCTTGCCAGGCAGCTAAAGTTAAATAACCCCATGCTGTCTATTCTTATGATTATTAAATCTGAAATGCCACTGGCATGGAATGACTTTAAAGTAGGGGAATCTACTGTTGAAATCTCCGCTTTTTATTTTAGCGAAGTATTGCAGCTGCAAGATTATTTTAAGAATAACCATTACAAGAAATTTGGTTTCAGATATTTTATCGGGGACAGTACGGGGCTTCCTGCCAGTAGACCAGAGATCGGCCTTTCCTCGTATGCGCCCTATGATTCTTTCCAGATAGACAGGGGCGTTTTTGAAAGCGATCTTTATTTTATGAACCTCCTTGCAAATGTTACCATTATAAGTGGTGCGTCCGTTAAATCAGTAGCGTTGTCTGATTCAGGGGGACTACATACGATCACTTATCAGGAAGATGATGGTAAAACTATGTATGAAGCGCAAGGCCGATGGGTAGTTGATGCAAGCGGAAGGAGGTGCCTTATACAACGTTCGCTGGGACTGCAGGAGGCGCCCGAAACAGCATGCAATGCCACATGGTGGCGCGTAAAAGGCCGGCTGGATGTGGATGACCTGGTGCCGCGGGAGCACACATATGACGACTATTTTATGCGCGTTGCGAACAGGTCGAGATTTTATTCCACCACACACCTGATGAATAAAGGCTATTGGGTTTGGCTGATACCGCTGGCATCCGGGCATACAAGCGTCGGGATTGTAACGACAGAGGCCATACACCCGTTTGATACTTATAATACCTATGAAAAATCTATGAAATGGCTCAATATACATGAACCTGTATTGTATACGCACATGCAACAGTTCGAGATCGTAGATTTTTTGAAGATGAAGAATTATAGTTACGGAAGCAAGCAGGTGTTTTCCACCGATCGCTGGGCATGTACCGGAGAGGCAGGACTCTTTACAGATCCATATTATTCCCCAGGCTCCAACTTCATTGCTTTTGAAAACAGCATGATTACCAGGATGATTACTGATGATATTAACGGGGAGGAGGACTGGAAGCCCAGGGTGGCGGAATACAACGACTTTATTATCAATATGAACAAATGGCTGACCAGGTCCATTCAGTCTTCCTATACTTACTTTCACCTGGATATTGTAATCGCTTTAAGCTTTATCTGGGATGTTGCCGCAGGATGGTCTTTTATATGCCCGAGAATGTTTAATAGTATCTATCTCACCCGGGAAGCAACCACAGACATGAAAGAAGTAACACTTCGTTTCTTTAGTATGGCCTATAATGTAGAAGACTTCTTCAATGAATGGAAACAACTTACTCCTAACAATTATACATTCAGTTTCATCGACTATCTATCTATTCCTTTCCTCAGAAAAATATATGACAGAAATGTAAAGAAGGGAAAATCCACAGAACAGCTGAAAGCAGCAAATGAGCAGAACCTGGTGGATATAGAAATTTTTGTTCAGTGTCTTTTTTGGATAGCTTTGGAAGATGTATATCCGGAGATGACAGACCTTGTGTCCCGGAAACCCTGGCTCAATGCCTGGGCCATTACGCTAGACATTTCCTCCTGGAACACGAAACACCTTTTCTCACCCGATACGCCCCCGGCGGATATAAGCGAAACCTATACTCAACTGAAGTCCTTATTTATAAATCGCCACAAGTCAATAGCTGCGCATGTTGATGACTTTAACTATTCATTCAAATAAACGCGATCATGGAAGTAATAAACCCCTTACGATTCACTCATACCAGCTATGCATCGTATTTTGACTATTGGCGTGTAAAGGAAGGATCGGCGTTGAATTTTTCTTTTGAGCTGTCACCTGGTAAAGAGGAGTTAAGAGAAGAGACTGGCCGGGAGTCTTTTGTATTACCAGGAGAAATAGCTGCGGTTATGCTAAAATTAGTTCCCGGCAAGAGCAGCGCCCTGCTGACACAGTTTGTGGCTGCCATTTCATTTTTATTGCACAGGTACACAGAACAGGAAGAGATAATACTGCATACTCCCTTGCAGCATAGCTTTGAATCAACAATATACGAAAATAGGGTACCTGTAAGAGTACGGGTCAACGAGCGTCGTACATTGACGGAGTATCTGGAAGATTGCCGCCTGGCCATCCAAACAGCATACCGGTATCAGAATTTTCCGTTGTCACTGGTACGTGGAAGAAAGCCTGCATATCTTCAGAGTAACATATTTCTGAGCCTGGAAGGCTTCCACAGCCCCTTGTCGTATCAGCCTCCACCCGGATCTTACGACCTCGTGTTGCATGTTGTCAACAATCAAACGGATATCACCCTTCATGCAACATGGCAGGAGGCCCGCTTCCCACGCTGGTTTATAAAGCGCTTCGTGGCGCATCTGGTCTGCTTCCTGTCATACTTTAGTATACCGGCTGCGCCGCTGGCAGATATCACGATATTAAACAGTGAAGAGGAGGAGAAACTTCGGAGTTTCAATACCGGCAGCGGCATCAGTGTGCCAGCAACGACAATTCACAGGCAGTTTGAAGAAGCAGTGCTCAGATTCAGCGACCTCATTGCAGTTATACACAACGACAGTACACTCACCTATGGGGAGCTTAACAGGAAGGCGAACCGCTTGTCGCATTTACTGCAGAACGTTTATGAGCTCAGGCGGGGAGAGTATGTTGGTATGTGTCTGGAGCGGTCACCCTGGCAACTGATTGCCATGCTGGCTATCATGAAAGCGGGAGCGGTATATGTACCTGTGTATACAGAGGCGCCTGAAAGCAGGAGGGCATTTGTGTTCAACGATGCTGGCATGAAACTGCTGCTTGTTGAATCCGCCACCCGGGAACAACCATTTCCTGCTGAGCGGATTATCTGCCTGGAAACAGCTTTCACGCCGCTGGAAGAGCATTTACCTGATCATAATCCGGATATGGAAATTGAGCCGACAGATCTGGCTTATATCATCTATACTTCGGGGACAACCGGCCGGCCAAAAGGAGTAATGGTAAAGCATCACGGGGTAGCAAATATGGCCGCAGATCAAATCGCTAAGTTTGGCATCCGGGATATTGACCGTGTGATAGCTTTTGCTGCCGTATCTTTCGACGCTTCCATCTCAGAATACCTGATGGCTTTGTTAGCAGGTGCAATCCTTGTGATAATAGATGAAAAGGTAGTAAAGCATACGGGTCTGCTGCTGACTACTATGCAAAAGCAACAGGTAACAGTAGCAACATTGCCGCCGGCTTACCTGCGTATCCTTCAGCCGGAGGATCTTCGCTTTCTCCGGGTGTTGATCACAGCCGGAGAGCCGGCAGATCCGAAAGCCGCTTCCCATTACAGCCGGTTTCTTGAATACTACAATGCCTACGGACCCACAGAGAATTCCGTTTGTACAACTATTTACCGCGCCTCACCTGCTGATGCAGGATTGAAAAGGCTGCCCATAGGAAAACCCGTTTCCGGCAGCCAGGTGTTTGTACTGGATAAGGCGTTGCGCCCGATGCCTGTGGGCGTAACCGGGAGACTTTTCATTAGTGGTATTGGTTTGTCGCCCGGTTATCTTAATCAACCATTGCTTTCAAAAGAAAAATTTCTTCCCCACTGGATTCGTCCCGGCGAGCAAATGTACGATAGTGGAGACCTGGCACGGTGGCTGCCAGACGGAAACATGGAATTTATAGGCCGGAACGATGATCTCATCAAAATTGACGGGATCAGGGTGGAGCCGGAAGAAATCAGGATAATGCTGGAACAGCACGAGCCCATAGCCCGGAGTGCGGTGATAATGGTTGATCTGCCGGAAGAACGCTTACTGGCTGCCTTTGTAGAACCAATGAGCGGGAGAAGATTGGAGGAATATGCCATCAGGGCATATCTCCGGTCACAGCTACCGGATTATATGATTCCTGCAAGGATTATAATTATTGATAGTATACCGATAAACAGTAGCGGAAAAATAGACAAGTCTAAATTGATACCGCTACTGGAGGAAGATAATATCTATTTACCGCCGCTTAATGAGGAAGAACGGCGTATTCAAAGCATTTGGCAGCAGGTCCTCCATATCCCATCCGTTAGTATGGACAGCCATTTCTTCAGGTTGGGTGCTTCTTCTATTCATGTCATCTCTCTTAATTCCCTGATGAAGCAGGAGTGTCCCGACTTTGATATCCGGACAGTTTTCAATCATCCTGTCTTGCGGGACTTTGTAAAAGAGGTTTCAGTTAGTAAAAAAGCTCACGCATGATCACATTGTTTTGCTTTCCTTACGCAGGTGCCGATGGAAAGGCTTATGCTCCCCTGGAAGCCTTTGCTGATAACCATCTGAAAGTAGTACCCCTTGAATTGCCAGGAAGAGGCGAACGTTATCGGGAACCGATATCCGGCAGTATTGATGAGATGGTCGATGATTGTTTCCGGCAGCTGGAAGGAAAGTTGCACTCGCCTTTCGCGGTCTTCGGGCATAGTATGGGAGCGCTTCTTAGCTACCTGTTTGCAAGAAAACTAGAGGAAAAGGAGCTTTCTATGCCGCTCCATTTGTTCGTATCCGGGTGTGCAGCACCAGCTGTGGTGATGACTGCTTCCCGCAGAAGAATGCTGCAGGGTAAGGAGTGGGAAAGTAGCTTGGAGGAGGTAATGGGAATCCCTACCGATATGCTGGACAATGAAGTATTTAGGATCATATATGAACCCCTTATACGGCAAGACCTGGTTTTATTTAAACAATATCATTACCGGGAGCAGGCGCCATTTGATATTCCGGTTACCGTATTCACCGGGACGGAAGATAGGGTGACAGCAGATGAAATGGCCGCCTGGCAGCGGGAAACCAACCATCGCGTGTCGATAGTGCCCTTCAATGGTAAACATCACTTCTGGAGGGATTATCCGGAAGAAATAATGACAATTATAAAAAAACAGTTTACAGTATAACATCCACAATGTATCACCTTAAACATTTTTAGTATGAAAAGAACTACCTATGCAGAGCCCTACAAAATTAAAATGGTAGAACCGTTGAGAAATATTTCCCGGCGCGAACGGGAAAGGCTGGTTAAACTGGCAGGATATAATACTTTCCAGGTAAAGGCGGAAGATGTTTACATCGATTTGCTGACTGATAGTGGTACCGGCGCCATGAGCGACCGGCAGTGGGCCGGCCTTATGATGGGCGATGAATCTTATTCAGGAAGCCGGAATTTCTACCATCTGGAAGCAGCCGTGCATCAGTATTATGGATACAAGTATATGGTGCCCACCCACCAGGGAAGAGGAGCCGAGCATTTGATTGCGCGTTTATTGATCAAGCCTGGTATGTATGTGCCGGGGAACATGTACTTCACGTCAACCAGGCTTCACCAGGAGTTGGCAGGCGGGGTGTTTGAGGATGTGATTATAGATGAAGCACATGATCCGGATTCCACCTTCCCGTTCAAGGGAAATGTAGACCTTCAAAAGCTGGAAAATCTGATTAATAAAGTAGGCGCCGCGAACATTGCTTATCTCAGTTTAGCCACTACCGTTAATATGGCCGGGGGACAGCCCATATCGCTGGAGAATATGAAACAGGTGAGGAAGCTGACGGAGCAACATAATATCCGGATCATACATGATATGGCCCGCGTAGCGGAAAATGCCTATATGATACAGCAACTGGAGCCTGGTTATGCAGATAAAACCGTGGCAGCCATTACGAAGGAAATCTGTTCGCTTACCGACGGGGCCGTGATGAGCGGCAAGAAAGATGCTTTGGTAAATATAGGTGGTATGATGGCCATCAACGACCAGGGATTGTATGAAGAAGCCAAGAACCTGGTAGTTGTATATGAAGGCATGCATACCTATGGTGGTATGGCAGGGCGCGATATGGAAGCCATGGCCATTGGCATAGCAGAATCTGTAGATGAAGCTCATATTTCATCCCGTGTACACCAGGTGCATTACCTGGGAGCACAGCTTAGGGAGGCCGGTATTCCTATCGTAAACCCGGTCGGTACACACGGGGTATATATCAATGCAGCCGCCTTTCTTCCGCATATCCCGCAGGTTAAATTTCCCGCGCAGGCATTGACCGTAGCACTTTATGAGGAAGGGGGCGTCCGTTCGGTAGAGCGGGGTATCGTATCGGCAGGACGTAACAAGGAAACGGGAGATCATCACTATCCGTCGCTGGAACTTGTGCGCCTTGCTATTCCAAGAAGAGTGTACACATTATCACACCTGGATGTGGTGGCGGAAACGGCAATAAATGTCTTTGAAAAAAGGTACGACGTACCGGGGCTCGAAATGGTATTTGAACCAAAATATATGCGCTTTTTCCAGGCCAGGTTTGAACAGGTAGTAGGCGAACCACAGCGTATGCCCGGCTGAGTAATACCTGCCTCCAGGTAAATGATGACCGTATTAAACCAGACTTGTATATCAGAATAGGTTATATTATTCACTCTCTCAATTTAACCAATTATGAATGTAACATTATTGCCCGGTGACATTGCCACACATGAACAATCAGCACGTATACTTCAGCATATTACTAACCACTGGGTTTCATGTTGCGTATATGCTGCCGCTAAACTGAATATCGCCGATTTACTTGCTACAGGCCCGCAAAGTATCACCAGTCTTGCCGGGGCAACCGCAACGCATCCGCCTTCCCTTTACCGGCTATTGAGGCTACTGGCTGCCAACGATCTTTTTGAAGAAATATCGCCGGAGATTTTTGATAATACGGCTGCATCCACCGCGCTTATCAGCGATATAAAAGGCGGTATGAAGGAATTTGTACTGGCCGAACTGGGAGAGTTCTACCTGCCCTGGGGCAATTTAGTGGATAGCATCAGGACCGGCAAAACGGCATTTGATGAATATTATGGGGGCAACCTGTGGGATTTTTATAAAACGCATCAGGCGGAAGGGCTTAATTTCATGAAAGCGATGACTAATCTCACGCAATTTTCCGAAGGCGCTATCCTCGAACGGTATGACTTCTCTGCGTTCAGTACTATTACAGATGTGGGAGGCGGCAATGGGGCGCTGCTGATGGCGATCCTGAAAAGAACGCCGGAGGCAAGGGGTATTGTATTTGATGAACCTTATGTGGTGAAAGAAACAGCCCATCTGATAGCCGCAGACCCGAAAGTGAAAGACCGTTGCGCTACCGCGGGCGGTAATTTTTTCGTGGAGGTGCCGGCAGGCGCTGATGCATATGTGATAAAATATATTCTCCACGACTGGAGCGATGAAGATGCAATAAGGATATTGAGCAATTGCAGTCGTGCTATGAAGAAAGACAGCAAGATACTAGTGATCGATGGCGTGGTGCCGGAAGGCAATGCGCCGCATGCTTCCAAGCTGATGGATATGAATATGCTTGCACTCACAGGGGGACGTGAAAGAACAGCTGCAGAATTTGAAAGTATCTTTCTCCGGTCCGGTCTCAGGTTAACCAGAGTAATCGATCTTTCGATTTCAGAAGTAAGTATTGTAGAAGGAAAGAAAGTCTGATAATCCGTTTTGTACGAGGTTAAGCTACCTTTTTTAAGAAAGACCGTATATCTGCTGCCAGCAGTTCCGGTTTTTCCATCGCCGCAAAATGACCGCCTTCGTTAAAGGCTGTCCATTGCCGGATGTTGAAAAAACGATCTGCGTAAGCCCTCGGGGCGGGTATCAGATCCTTTGGGAAGATGGCTACGCCGGTGGGGGTTTGCAGCCGCGGCGTTCTTTGTGCTGTTTTTGCTGCAAACATCGACTGGGCATTTTCGTAATAAAGCCGGTTGGCAGAATGAATGGTGCCGGTGGCCCAGTAAATGGTCAGGTTAGTAAGTAATTCATCTCTGGTGAAGACGGTTTCAAGATCGCCCTGGTGATCGCTCCAGCGATAAAATTTTTCAATGATCCATGCCGCAAGTCCTACCGGCGAATCGTTGAGGCCATATCCCAGCGTTTGTGGTTTTGTGCTTTGGATCATGGCATAAGCGCCCTCTTGCTGCTGCCATTGTTTGCCCTTATCGAGGTATGCCTTTTCTTCGGGGGATAATTCACCTGCCGGGATTTCGAAGAGATGAATAAAAGGTATGTCGGTTAAATGAATGGCGAGTACTGTGTCGGGGTTACTTCTAGCCAACATCTCCGTAATGGTGCTGCCCCAGTCGCCACCATGCGCCGCAAACTTTTCATAACCCAGGTCCTCTTTCATCAGGCGGGCAAACACTCCCGCAATCTTGCCCGGGTCCATACCCGGAGCGGTGGGTATGCTGGAAAAACCATAGCCGGGCATGGAAGGTACAACCACATCAAAGGAAAAGCCGTCTTCATCCGGTTGTGTCAGCAGCGGAATTAGCTTCAGGAAACGGACAAAGCTATCGGGGTAGCCATGAGTCAGCAAAAGCGGCAACGGTGAGGCGCCTCGCCCGCGTTCCAGGATAAAATGCAGTGTATTATTATCTATGGTGGTAGTGTACTGATGAAAACCATTCAGGTATTGCTGTTGCTGTGCCCAATCGAAGCCGTGTTGCCAGTAATCGCAAAGCGACTGCAGGTAAGCTTTGCTGGTGCCCGCTTTCCAACCGGCATTGTCAAACTCATCGATCCAGCGGGTGGCTGCCAGGCGTTGATGGAGGTCATTTAACAGGTCCTGGCTGATATTGATAGTGAAAGGCTGTATCATAATCATCACTGTTTGCCAACGCAATACCACAACTGGTATACCGGATTTAGCAAAGCCTGCCGGTTTTTGGGGCGCTATTACATCAGTTGTTTTGATTCAAATTACTTTTATGCATTTCCCTTCTATACAATATCAACCCCACCGGCATCGGTAACCAAAAGGAAAGGAGCCTGTAAAGTAGCGTCACCACAATAGAAGTGCCTACCGGCGCACCCAGGCTCACCAGGAAATAAACCATGCCGCTTTCATAAACGACAAGTGACCCGGGCGAGATGGGTAAGATGGAAAGGATCCTCGTACACATAAAAGCCAGGAAAATAACCAGGGGAGATATTTGAACGCCCATACCCCAGAATAGTGAGCATACCGTTAAACTATCCACTGCCAGCACAAGGAGTTGAAATATTACCGCGTTAACTACTTTCCTGGGTTCCTTTTTCAGGAATTGGGTTTGCGACTGCCTGCCTTGTGAGAAATCAAGCGATAACTTCTTGCCTATAAATTTTATTTTCTTTATTTTTTTGTAAATGCGTACAAGAATTTTTTGCTTGCCAGCGAGCAATATAAGCGCGCTCAAAAATAGGAAGATGACGATGCCTGCAAAAAGGACAATCTTTATAACATGGGGCGACTTATAAAATAGTAAACAAAAGAGTAGGAGTGGGATGATCAAAACCTCAATGGCAGCATAATAACAAACCATTTCTGTGACAATCAGGGTGACGCTGTTCGCCGCCGATAGGTTATTTTTTTGCAGAAATCTGAAAATATAAGCGTTGCCGCTAATGCCGCCAGAAGGCACGGTTTGATTAAAGAAAAGGGCAATGACTGCCGCTTTAATAAGTTCCCACAACGACGGTTGGTGCTGTAATTTGTAGGCCCTCAACAAAATACCATAAACGAGAGCTGCAAATAAATAGGTTAATAACTGGAAGCATACAGCTATCACCAACCAATATACCTTCACCTTTTCAAGCAGTAATACTTCTTTTTTTATCTCGGGAAGATAATGGGTAATAAGTATTACGGCAAATACAATGAAAATAACAGTCCATACCCAGTATGAAAGCCTTACCTTTCTTCCGGGCTTAGCTGTACTGGTATGTATATTATTTGCAGGCATTCATGATTTGAATTATTTGTACTACTATATGCAGTGCCCTGTTTCCCGCCTGTATACTTTTATAAATTTAAATGATAAATTAAATTTTAACAACACAATAATTAGCTATCGAATGACCATTATTGAAAATGAGGGATTGATAGGGTTGATCCGTGGTTCAATACATGGAAATGCTAATGTTTCTGGCTAATATATTCTCCTTCTACATATCCACCATTCACATAGCGCGATACATCATGTGTATGCCATGCGTATACGCCAGCCACCATAATACCAAGGTCCTGCACGTAGTCGTATACAGTGCTTTGGAGTTTTCCGAAAGGAGGCAGGTGCTGGTGTAACAGCATGAATTCATCCAGGTAGCTGTCATGGGTTTTTAGCGCCTCCATGTAGGCTTCACTGACAGGTATTTTTCGTTCGTGTTGTATTACTTTAATGAGATTCATGGTATCTCCCTCTCTATGCAGTTCTTTAGGAAGGGAGATAAAGTCATTATGCATACCTATCATCCATGCGCAAAGGCTGTGAATACGTAGAATGTGAGGATGCTCAAGTACGTCATCCGGCAACTCCCGGTAGTTTTTTTGCATCGCCACATATTTGCAGAATGGAAGTCCCCCGCTTGTTTCCTGCCTGATAATCAGGTAAACGGGAAGTGGCGGCGGCGTATTAGCCCTGTAGTATACTTTTTCTTCAGCGTAGCCAATGAGTAAATTATGTATAGACGCAATATATTTATCATATAATCGCTGAGGCATTTCACATTTAATGGCATCTTGCCGAAGGACTCAAAACAGGTGGAAAATGCCATTGTCAGTAGGCTCAGCGGTATCTGCTCCGGTTAAAATAGCGGTTATACGATTCGCTATTTCATACATTTCGTTGCGGGAGCAATGATCCCAATAATCATCCATCATAGCGCCATTGGCGGTAAAGTTAGCGAGTGGGCGTAATTCTGCCAGTGTTTTTAAAAATGGGCATCCGCGTGCAGCAATATCTGTTAGATGATGTTGTTTATGTTTTTCACGGGCACCCTGGCTGTGAAACGTGTATTCTTTGTCAATCCAATTGTAATATTCCTCCCGCTGTTGTTGAAAATCCGGGTGCATGAAATCTGGAAAGGGGTACGTGGGTTTGGGCAAGTGTTGCATTCCTGCATAGAACTGTTCTTCTGAAAGGGTTTTGGACATGGTAAAGAAATTATAATGGTTACTGTTGAGTTTCAGGTAAATTAAAAATAATGTTTTAAATTGTCAAGGTATTGATACGCATTGCTACATCTATTTTTTCGAGTCCTTAGATCTTTTATATAATACCCGCATGTCAAAGGCGGCTATCGGCTGCGGCCTCTTTATATTAAACCGGAGAAAGGAGAGCAGTCTGCAGTGCTGTCGGGGGATGTTGTATAGCCGTTGATGTTATTGGTGAGACTGTAGTTTCTGTCTCAGGTGCCGGAGCGCTTTACTTCAAACGCCCTCATCGAAGTAATATCTCCTCTTCCTTTTAATTTTCCCGCCTCTACAAGCGCCTTAATCCTTCCACTCGCAAAAACTTCGTTCACTGGGTTGCGAGGATTGCTAAGTCCTATTGTTTGCCCAACAATCCGCACGGCCGATCTCCATCGTGTTGGGTGGCAGTGTTCTAAAAACTCTTTATCATGTCTTTTAACCACCAGCAAGCCATGCGTACAAATACATAATCATTGCCATCACCTCCGGCCCAGATTACTACACGATCCACCGGGTGGTCCTGTAAACGCCGTTGTAGTTGACGCCAGACTTCAAAAGCATCGTTGCGGTAGGAGTAAAGGTTAGCGTTACCATTGTCAAAAATGAGTCCACGCAAATATTGGATTCTTTTTTCACCATCGTCCAAAGGCCCGATGCAAGGATACTCATCCAAGCCCAATGCCTCTCCAGTAAGCAGCTTTTTGCTGATGGCATTACGAAGGGTGCCGGCGGTACTGAGTAGCGTGGTAAGGTGTAAATCTCTCATAAAGTAAATATGCAGATATAACATGAAGGTATAAAATAGGAAGAATTTGTGCAGGTTCAGTTTGAAGAAGAATAGAAAAAGTAGTAGTTATTATTGTATAGATGACGTTTAATATTTATATTCAGGGTTATTAAATTGGGATATTACCCAAGTGGAATAAATCCCGTAATTGCAGCTATTATGATCAAAAACAAGACTATCCTTAATTTGGCTATCTTCTGCCTGGTGTTGTTATCTACCATACCTGGTTTTGCGCAAAAGAAAGAAAACGCGCACGGTACGGTACAACGGATAAAAATTCACAGTAAACTGCTGGAAGGAAATTTAAGTGGTGACAGTGCCGACCGTTATGTATCCATTTATTTACCTGCCAGTTATCAATCCGAAAGTAAGAAAAGCTATCCGGTTGTTTACTTCCTGCATGGCTATACGGACAATGACGCTAAGGTATTTGGATTCCAGCAGCATTGGATGACGCTGCCTGTTATCCTGGATAGCGCATTTGCCAAAGATCCGGCTCATGAAATGATTGTTGTTACCCCTGACGCCTATACGCTTTTTCAAGGTAGTATGTATTCCAATTCTGTTACCACAGGAAATTGGGAGGACTTTGTTGCCCGGGAACTGGTAAGTTATATCGACCGTCATTACCGCACGCTTGCGGAAAAGGAAAGCAGGGGCATCTGCGGTCATTCTATGGGCGGTTATGGCGCGTTCCGGATTAGTGAAAAGAACCCGGATGTGTTTTCAGCGGTTTACCTGCTGAGTCCTTGTTGCCTGAATTCTGCTGATGGGCCTGCAACGGCGATGACTTCACAGTTCCTTCGTGCTGATAGCATTAAAACTATTGATGAGTTTAAAAAGGCTGATTTTTTCACCAAGGCACTCTTTGCCTCGGCGGCCGCATGGTCGCCCAATCCGGTAAATCCGCCGTTTTACGTGGATCTTCCAATGAAAGATGGGAACTTACAGCCAGAAGTATTACATAAGTGGGATGCTAATCGCCCATTAAACAATCTGGATCAATACATCTACAATATCCGGAAATTAAAGGCAGTGGCCTTCGATGCAGGTGATAAGGATAAAGGTATTGCGGAGAGTATCGAAAAGCTGGATGGCGAACTAAACAAATATGGCATTGCGCATTCATTCGAAATTTATGACGGCGACCATATCAACCGGGTAGGAAAACGGATTGAGGAAAAAATGCTGCAATTCTTTTCGAAAAATTTATCGTTTACCGGGAGTAAAACCAGCAAATAAGGACCGCACTATTCTCATCGCCTGTAGCTGTGCAGCAGCTGGCGATGAGAATTTAATATTTCTTTTGTATTTTAGTACAGGCTAATACACGATACCTTTTCTGTTCAAAAAAGTAATGCAGGGCTTACCAAGTAGTTAATCACCAAATAAGCGCCTGATGAAACTTAACTATCTAACAATTATCTCCATTTCATGCGCCGTTGCGTGCAATAATGGCACTAAGCCGGCAACGGGTAAAAAGGTACCTGATATCGCCTGTTATACCTCAAGGACAACAGACAAGGCCTGGTATGCTTCTGGCAAAAAAGCGCCCAGGCTGGAAGGCTTGAAAGGCATTGATTTCAGAATCACTACAAACAGTACCGCTGCACAGGATTACTTCAACCAGGGAATGATGTTGGCATATGGCTTTAACCATGCAGAAGCGGCGCGGTCTTTTTACGAGGCTAGGCGACTTGATTCAACTTGTGCCATGGCCTATTGGGGCTTTGCCTATGTATTAGGCCCTAATTACAATGCGGGTATGGAAGAAGATCATTTCCAGCGGGCTTATGAGGCGGTAGTTAAAGCCAGGGGGCTGACGGGACGTTGTACGCCGAAAGAAAAGGCATTGATCAATGCGTTGGTGACCCGGTATCAAATGCCGGCGCCTGCCGATCGAAAGCCCCTGGATATTGCCTATGCCGCAGCGATGAAGAAAGTATATGACCAGTATCCGGCCGATGCGGATATTGGGGCCTTGTATGCCGAGGCGTTGATGGATCTTCACCCCTGGGATTTATATGACAAGAGAACGAAGCTACCCCGCGCCTGGACGCCGGAGTTGCTGGCGGTGCTGGAGCACCTGATGAAAACCAATCCCCTGCATCCGGGGGCGCATCATTTCTATATTCATGCGATGGAGGCATCGGCTACTCCCGAAAAAGCATTGGCCAGCGCACAGCTGTTGGATACCCTGGTGCCCGGATCGGGACATTTGACACATATGCCTTCGCACATCTACATTAATACAGGTGATTATCATGCCGGATCTCTGTCCAATGTACATGCTGTGGAAGTCGACAGCATGTACACGGTTGCTTGCCATGCACAGGGGGCATATCCACTTGGCTATTATCCGCACAATTACCATTTCCTGGCGGCTACGGCTACGCTGGAAGGCAACAGGGTGCTGGCATGGAAAGCGGCTAAAAAGCTGCAGGAACATACGGCAACAGATATTATGCGTTTGCCCGAATGGGGTACACTGCAACATTACTACACAATACCGTATTACGTAGCTGTAAAGTTCGGGATGTGGGATACCATCCTTGCCATTCCTGCCCCCGGGGAGGACCTGGTGTATCCGCAAACCATCTGGCATTATGCGCGGGGTATGGCATTTCTGGGAAAGAACAAAATGAGGGAGGCAGGGCAGGAATTGAGCCGCCTGGAAATGCTGGCGCGCGACACGTCTCTCCAACACCTCACTATCTGGAATATTAATACTACGGCAGACCTGGTGCAGATACCCGTAAAAATACTATCTGCTGAGGTAACGGCCAAACAACATCAGGCGGATACCTCCATTGCTTTGCTCCGTGCAGCAGTGGCGATAGAGGACAATCTGAATTATAACGAACCGCCCGACTGGTTCTTTTCTGTCAGACATTACCTGGGGGCCGTACTGCTGGATGCGGGAAAATACAGGGATGCAGAGCAGGTATACCGTGAGGACCTGCAAAGCTGGAAAAAGAATGGATGGACATTAATAGGACTGTATCATTCGCTGGTCTCCCAGAAAAAAAATGGCGAAGCACAACAGGTGAAGGAGGCATTTGACGAAGCCTGGCAATTTGCTGATGTAACCATTACATCGTCTTCCAATATCCAACGGTAGCAAGTCTGTAACCCAACGCAGGCCCTGGGTTTAAATGAACCCAGGGCTTTAGTATAAATCCGGAAGCCTCGGAATAGTATCAGAAAATGGCCGCAATAAATACTTATCGATCAATTACTAGTACTATTTTACCGATAGCCGGAATTTACCACCACCGATACTATTTTTTATCTAAATTTCTATTGCCCTTTTAAAACTATAGGTGAACGCTCTAATCAACCAAATAATTCCATGTGTAGAAAATATTCCCAGATGATCATGTTTTTATTTGCTGCGCGTGCGCAGACACTATTTTCGTTATTAATAAAAAATAGAGAGAGGGTATGGACGTTTTTTTTGAATATAAATGCAAACGTTTGCATGATATGACGACGTAGTAACGAAACGAACCTTACATACTAACAGGAATTTCCGGATCTATGAAGACTAGCCATAACCGGGAGCGGATACGTATTACCTATAACCACGCATTTTTTCATCTTAAAACAAATCGTATGAAAAGAAGTATAGCATCAAAATAACACTTTTAAGATTAATGCAATCCATTGCATTATTAATAAGCGTAGCAAGCTTCCACATCAACCTGATACAAACACACGTTAAGAAAAACTTTAGCACCTATAAAAAAACAAGGAAAGCATCATCCGTATGCGCTTGTTTACAACCAACATCTATCACTAATAAAACACGTTTTATGGGAGGAATTGTAAAATTTACGATTGCGACAATGCTCGCCATTTGTTCTGCACTTACGCTATCCTATGGGCAGCAAAATACCGGCAATGTTAGCGGTACAGTAAAGGAACCCGGAGGAGCGCCACTACCCGGTGCATCTATTGAAGCTGTATCCAACGGCAATCGCGTGAAAGTTGCGATCTCCGACGGCGCGGGAAAATTTGTCTTTACCAACTTACCCGTTGGCAACTATACTTTCAAATTGAGCATGATTGGTTATGATACCAAATCATTTACCGGGTATAAGATCGCCTCCGGCCAAAATCCTGATATCTCTTTTGCACTGTCCTCCACAGTCAGTGAGCTAAGCAGCGTAGTAGTAATTGGATACGGTACCAGGAAAAGACAGGATGTTACGGGCGCCATCGCCAAAGCAGATTTACAGGTACAAAAACAATCACCCAACGCGAATGTAATGTCTTCTTTGAGAGGCACCGTTCCGGGACTCACAGTAGGGCAGGTGACAAAAGCCGGCAGCGATCCTGTATTGATGGTACGGGGAAGGAACTCTATCTCCGGCACCACATCCCCGCTTATTGTGGTAGACGGATTGATATACAGAGGACCTATCACCTCCATCAGTCCATCTGATATTGCCAGTATCGACCTGTTAAAAGATGCCAGCGCCGCCGCAGTATATGGCTCCCAGGCTTCCAATGGGGTAGTGCTGATTACCACCAAAAGCGGCGCCGGCGGAGTAGACAAGATCAGCGTAGATTACAGCGGCTCTTATTCCATACAGGAAATGACCCAAAAAGATATGCGGCCGGCATCCGGTGCCCAATATATTCAGAAGCTGGGCGACTGGTACCTCTCAGAAAGCAGGGATCCCAACGACATGACTAAAATGAATCCCAGTTGGGATCCTACCACCAAACTCGGCAGCGTGGAAGCAGATAACTATAAAAACGGCTATGAGGCCAACTGGTGGGATTTAATGACCAATCCCCGGCCCAGAATCCAGAACCACAACATCGGACTGAGTGGAAGATCAAAAAAGATCCGATTTTACCTGGGCTACGGGTACTTCGACCAGGTGAACCTCATCAAAAATGATAATTACCGGAGAAACAGCATACGCATTAACCTCGAAGCCAAACCGGCAGACTGGCTCACCGTAGGCGCCCAAACAGGACTTTCTATCAATGATTACAGCGGCGTTTCGCCTAACTTCTCTGATATCATGTTCCTGAAGCCTTACACCTTACCCTTCGACCCCAAGACCGGCAAAATGCTGGAGTTTTACGCTCAAACCACTACCCCTACGGCACTGGAAATACTCCGGAGATCAAAAGACCTGGAACGGAACCTGAACATGATCGGGAACTTTTTCGTGAGCGTGGATATTCCCTATGTAAAAGGACTGAATTACCGCATTAACTTCGGGAACAATTACATCTATAGCAATAGGTTTAACTATGATGCCCCCAATGTGGAAGCCACTGCCTATAAGACATACATGACAGATTATTTTCTGACGATAGATAATATTCTCACCTACAAAAGAGATTTCGGAAAACACGGCGTAGATCTTACCCTGTTGTATGGTGCGGAAAAGAACAAACATGATGGTACCAGCACATCAGCCGGCGGCATCACTAATGGCGTATTATATTACAACAGGCTGGATGTGGGAGATCCTTCAAGGCTAACAGTATCCAACGACGGATCTATCCTACCCTGGCAGGAACAGGCACTCTATCAGATGGCACGGCTTTCCTATTCATTTGATAAAAAATATATCCTGACCGGTACCGTAAGAAGAGATGGATTTTCTGGTTTCTCTGCCACCAACAAATGGGCCGTTTTTCCATCGCTGGCCTTCGCCTGGCGTTTAAAGGAAGAAAGCTTCCTTAAATCAGTAGATGCTGTGAACGATTTGAAACTACGGCTATCATACGGTTCAACCGGTAACAGAACTGTTGGCCGTTATCAAACACTCTCCCAAATGAACGTAGGGTTATCGAATGGCTATTTATACGGCACCTCCGGTGGCGCGCAACTCGGTTCCTACCTGAGCCAGCTACCTAATACCAACCTGAAATGGGAAACTACCCATTCCTTTAATACCGGGGTAGATTTTACACTATTCAATAACCGGTTATTTGGTTCGTTGGACCTGTATTTCTCCAACTCAGAAAACCTGTTGAATACCAGGGCTACGCCCACCATCACCGGCTTCAACAGCTTCCTGATCAATATCGGGAAAATACAGAACAGGGGACAGGAATTAAATATTACAGGCGTGCCGGTAACTACAAAGAACTTCAAATGGGAGGTAACGGCTAACTTCTTCAGAAACCGGAACAAAGTACTCGATATCGACGGCACAAAAGCTAACCTGATCAACGGTGGAGACCCCATATTAAGTTACTTCATTGGTCAACCTTATGGCGTCGTATATGACTATAAAATCACCGGCATGTACCAGCTCGGCGAAGTAATTCCTACCAGTCTCGCTGCCCAGGGTTTCAAAGCAGGTCAGTACAAAATAGAGGACGTGAATGGCGATGGGCAGATTACCACAGCAGACAAACAAATATTGGGCAGATTAGATCCTTCCTATAGCCTGGGTATTTCCAACAATTTTCAATACAAATCCTTTCAGTTAAAACTCTTTATCAACACCATCCAGGGCGGCAAAAACGGTTACCTGGGAGCGCCGGGCATCATGCTGCAAAATCCGGACAATATCCGGAATAACAACGGGTTTGTTTACGACTACTGGACACCCAACAATCCCAATGCCCGGTACAGAAGTATAGCCGCATATGTGGCTACACTCGGTGAAAACTTCGGACCTTATCTATCCAGGAGCTTTATCCGGCTACAGGATGTAACGCTTACCTATAGCCTGCCAAAAGGTATACTGAGTCGGTTAAAAGTAGTTAAAGCGGCTAGCATCTATTTGAATGCGCAGAACCTGCTGACCATCACTAAATGGGATGGATGGGATCCGGAATCCAATCCACCGGCCAGTCAGCGGTCATCGCTTGGATTAAGAATACCCGGAGGTTTAGGCCTTGATCAAAACGGGTATCCCGTGATGAAAAATTATTCCCTCGGTGTTAACGTAACATTTTGATGTTTTCCATCCTAAACTTTCAATGATGAAACCAATAACTATTATATACCTGCTTTGCCTCAGCGCCCTGTTCTCTTCCTGCAGTAAGCACTTCCTGGATGAAGAGCCGCTGTCGATCTATACTCCCGATAATTCACTCCAGACGGCTACCCAGTTTCAGCAGGCCACCAACAACCTGTACAATGGACTTAGGAATATCTATATGGGAAATATGAACCTGGATTCCTATTTTGGATTGTACTATGCTACCGACTTCGCATTTAACGGTACCGATTATGATCCTGCTGCAAAGTTGAATGCCTATAAGGCTACCATGGTGCCCACTTATTTTATTCCACAAACCATCTGGACGGCATACTATAAAATCATTACCAATGCTAACCTGATCATCAACCAGGCGACTAAATCCACGCAACTAGCCGATGCCGATAAAAGCAGCTTTCTTGGTCAGGCATTATTCTTCAGGGCTTATGCCTACAAGGTGCTGGCCAATTTATATGGAGGCGTGCCTATAGAGCTGAATCAGCTGGCTGCACCTCGTTACGATTATGTACGCGCAAGCCGCGACTCCGTATACCAGCAATGTAAAACAGACCTGCAACAGGCCATCGGGTTACTGTCCGACATCAACAAGGTACCGGATGGAGCTATAAATAAACAAATCGCCCAACACATGCTGGCAGAAGTGCTGATTTCGTTAAAAGACTATGACGGCGCTATTGCAAGCGCCTCCGAAGTAATTAATTTTTCAGGACTGTCATTAATGACCAACCGGTTTGGAAGAAGAGCCAACTTACCCGGAGACGTTTACAGGGATTTGTTTGAGTACAACAACCAGAACTATAGTACCGGGAATCATGAAGGGTTGCTGGTGATACAATCTACCCTGAATAATTCTTCCTCCGTAGGCGATCAAACCGCATGGGCCGTGGTACCTAGCTTAACAGGCGTAAGAATTGTTGAATCAACTACCAATACCAAAATTCCAATACTGTTCAATTCCAAGTTTGTAGACAGTGTTTCTTCCAATGGTATTGGCTGGATTCGCCCTACGTCTCATTTCTTTTATGAGATATGGACGCCGGGTGATATCCGCAACTCTTCCTATAACATCATCCGGGATATCCGGATCTCCGGCGTACCGGCCAATTCACCCGATTATGGAAAATGGTATGTGAAAGATGGTTATAAAGACAAAGTAAAACCGGCCGATTTCCGCGACACCATTCGTAATTTCTACCCCGTGATCCGGAAAACTTCTCCCTCTGCAGGCGACTTTGTTTCGGTAGCGGGTCCAGCAATCCTTACCAACGTTACCAATCCATTTGGAGGATTTTTGTTAAATGGCGCCTCCCGGCTATTTATGCAGAAGTATGTGGCACGAGTCGCAGAAACCTACCTGTTAAGAGCAGAAGCCTATCTGGGAAAAGGGGCAGTGCAACAGGCAACCGATGATGTGAATGTTATACGCAGCAGGGCGCAAACAACGCCGGCCACTGCAGCGGAAATGAACCTGGACTATATCCTGGATGAGCGCCTGCGGGAATTGTATATGGAAGAGTTCAGGGCAGTAACCCTTACCCGCCTGGGTAAACTATATGAACGGGATAAAAAGTACAATCCGAAGTCGGGGCTCACGATTGAAGCATTTCATAATCTGTGGCCTATCCCATCTACCGAAATAACACAAAATACCGGCGCCGTGCTGGAACAGAACCAAGGGTATTAGTGGATCAGTAATGCTGTTGTAATAGTTCCGATTTGATCTGATGAGGATTGAATCGGAACTGTTGCGTGATATTGCCTGGCAAATAGATCATCCCTATATTTGCTCCCACTGATATGCTGCGCCGTCGGCGCTGCTTATACACCCATAACTGGTTTACATCAACAGCACCATGTTTAAGACACTCAGCACGATATTATTATTAAGCCTGGTCCAGGTATGCCTGGCACAAAATAAGTTCACCGCTTTTATAAAAGAAGCTGATAACAAAGCGCCCCTGCCAGGAGCTACCGCCCTGCTTGCAGGTACCGGCAAAGGTGCTAAGGCAGACCATAATGGGGTTGTTACGATTACGGGTATTCCCAATGGCAGGCAGGTGATTACCTGCAGCTATATCGGATACCAGGAGAGAACCGATACTTTTTCTTTCCCATTATCTTCCGATACCATCACCATTTACCTGGAACGTGCCGGGGAAGAAATGGAGGAAGTGGTCATCTCCTCTACCCGCAGTAATCGGAGTATCCGGGATATACCTACCCGCGTTGAATTTATAGCCGGAGAGGAACTGGAAGAGAAGGGGAACATGAAGCCGGGCGATATACGTATGATGCTCAACGAAAGCACGGGTATTCAAACGCAACAGGTATCTGCCACATCGGCTAATTCCAGTATCCGTATCCAGGGCCTCGATGGCCGGTATACACAACTCCTTAAAGATGGGTTTCCCCTGTATGCAGGCTTTTCCGGCGGCCTGGGACTACTGCAAACACCTCCGCTGGATCTGAAACAAGTGGAGGTGATCAAGGGCGCTGCGTCTACTTTGTACGGTGGTGGCGCCATTGCGGGCCTGGTGAACCTGGTATCAAAAGTTCCCACCGAAGAGCGGGACCTGCGGTTGCTTATCAATGGAACCTCTGCTGGAGGACTGGACCTCAACGGGTTTTATGGCCAGCGGTTCAGCAAAGTGGGCTTGACCGTTTTAGCATCGCGCAATAGCAATAGAGCTTATGATCCATCCCGCACCGGGTTTACTGCCATACCAAAATTTGAACGGTATGTATTCAACCCGAAGCTGTTTGTCTATTTCAGTCCGAAAACACAGATGAGCCTGGGTGTTAACTACGTTACGGAAGACAGGACCGGCGGCGATATCCTGTATATTAAAGGCCGCGGCGATAGTACGCACAGTTACTATGAGAAAAATAAAAGCGACCGCTTCTCCACTCAATTCTCATTCAATCATGATTTCAGACAGGGCAGTAGCATCACCGTTAAAAATTCCGTCAGCAACTTCAAACGAACCATCTCCATTCCGGGTTATACATTTGATGGACAGCAATGGTCTACTTACACAGAAGCCAACTATCATCGGCAACAGGAGAACATGGATTGGATAGCCGGCATTAACGCATATACCGATAATTTTAAAGAACGGCCGACGGATACACTGCCCCAGCGCAATTACCAGCAAAGTACGTTGGGCGCTTTTGTGCAAAATACCTGGAAGGCCAGCGATTGGCTGCAGGTGGAAACAGGCCTGCGTGGCGATTATGTAATCGACTACGGCCTGGTGTTGCTTCCCCGTATTTCTGCCCTGTTTAAGATCTCCCCGGAATGGTCTTCCCGGATAGGTGGGGGGCTGGGTTATAAAACGCCTACTATATTTACGGAAGAAACGGAACGTATACAGTATAAATCCGTACTGCCTGTTGATGCTGGTGTCAATAAGCTGGAGCGGTCTTATGGCGTCAATTTCGACCTGAACTACAAGACATCCCTGTTTGATGATAAAGTGAGTTTCAGTATTAACCAGCTATTCTTTTATACCCGTATCAATCGCCCGCTATTGCTCAGGGTAGCGCCCGGAAATCTCTATCGGTTGGAGAATGTGGAAGGATTTATTGATAGCAAAGGCTGGGAAACGAATGTCAAATTGGGGTATGGCGACTTTAAACTGTTTATCGGCTATACTTTCACCGATGCCCGGTTGAATGATAATGGCATCATCCGCGACAATCCGCTTACGGCGCGTCACCGGCTGAATAATGTACTGATGTATGAAAAGGAAGAAAAGTGGAAAGTAGGGCTGGAAGCCTACTACTACAGCAAGCAGTCGCTTACCGATGGCAACACCGGTAAACCTTACTGGATATGTGGATTTATGGCAGAAAAACTTTGGGAGAAATTTTCCCTGTTCGTGAACTTTGAAAATTATCTCGATACCCGGCAAACCCGTTTTGATACTATCTATACCGGTACTGTAACACATCCGGTGTTCAGGGATATTTACGCCCCGCTGGATGGACTTGTGGTCAACGGCGGGTTGAAATTGAAATTATAGCGGGATATCTGGTGCAGCCTTACTTGCCGTAAATTCAGTATCTTTTATCTATCAATTGAATCCTGGTCGACAGCTAACACACACCCAAAAATGGATAAGGATAATTTAATGCAGTTTGTCCGGAAAATCTTACCCATGAGCCGGGACAAAGCCGAGCAGTTGGTGGAAAAGTTCCAGCCGATGAAAATCGGCAGGAGCGAGTATCTGCTAAAAGCAGGCAAGGTATGCAGCGAAACACATTTTATAGAGAGTGGTACACTCAGGGCTTATACGTACGACCTTGACGGTAATGAGGTGACCACCGCATTTTATTTGAAACATACTTTTGCGGCCGACCTGCTTTCCTTCTTTAAAAGGAATCCTGCAAAGGAGTATATCCAGGCAGTCACCGACTGTGAAACCTGGTACCTGACCTATGAAGATATGCAGGCCAACTTCCACAATATCCCTGAGTTCCGTGAGTACGGCCGGCTGAACATCGTGGAACAGTACAGCCAGTTAAAGGAAAGAATGTTGTCGATGCTACAGGAAACGGCGGAGCAGCGCTATAGCCATTTGATCAGCTCGAACCCGGAAATCTTTCAGGAGGTGCCTTTAAAATATATCGCCTCTTATCTAGGCATCGCGGATACTTCATTGAGCCGGATAAGAAAGGAGTTTGCCAAAAAATAACGACCGCCTGATTTCTTGACATTTGCGAAGTAGAAGCCGGGATATTTGATTTTCCTTTGTCTTATCATTAAAACGATGTCAAATGGAAACTTATGTATCGGCCATGCCGCTTTGGGCCATAGTACTATTTATTGCAGGTTTTCTCTACTCCATTATCTTTATTAGCAAACCGGTGAAACAGGCGGCGCTGAATGCCGGTATGACGCCGCGAAAAGCAAAAAATATCCAGCTCGGTATTATTATCTTCTATGTAGCCTATCTTAGTTATGTGTCGGTATTCGCCCTACTGGGCGTGTTTGATGTGGATGCCATACCGCTTAAAGTAATGGTGTGGGCAGGTTTTCCGCTGATGGCCATCCTGTTTGGTTTTATTGGCAATACCCGGTTATTTAAAATATTGCTTCGCGCCATTACCCTGGAATCGCTCATTGCAGTTCATGTATTCCGGGTCCTTGGTATCTTCTTTATTATGCTATACGGGTATCACCTGCTGCCGCCGAAATTTGCTTTTTCGGCCGACCTAGGGGATCTCATTACGGCTATCTTAGCCTTGCCGGTGGCCAGGATGGTGGCCAATAAACATCCCTGGCGGAAGGCTGCTGTATATGCCTGGAATATTTTTGGTATACTGGATATCGTCAACCTCCTGACAGTGGCTGTTTTGATTGGGGCCAATGGCAACCTCCGGGAAATGACCATCTTCCCGTTTGTTTGGTTTCCGGCTTTTGCGCCGGCTACCATTTTATTTTTGCATACGGTGGTTTTCCGGAAATTATATATGCTCGAGCAGGAGCAGCCTGGATATTTTAACGCCCGTTTAGCGCCTTTGAGGGAATAATGATCTAAAGAAGGACCTTTCCTTGCGAAGGGCATCCCCATCATTGCAGGCATGAACGATTTATAATTCGACTAACCAATACCCTGATCTCCGTGTCAGGGTATTTCGTTTAAATACATTTTATCCCGCCCTTTACCGGAAGCTTCTTTATTTTATTTAAAACGGCCTGCTTTTGAAAATCTCCCCAATTATGTAAATTTGTTCAATTGTAGTACAAAAATGAAATCAATGGTCAACGGTATTAAGCCGATCGCTTCCAGATCCATGGCGGAAAGGGTAGAAGCCAGTCTGCGTGAATATTTTGCAAAGGAAAATTTTAAGCCGGGCGATCCCCTGCCAACGGAGCTGGAATTGGCTGCAGCGCTGGGCGTTAGCCGGAATGTGGTACGGGAGGCGCTCAGCCGGTTTAAAATGCTGGGAATCATTGAAACAAAGAAAAAGACCGGCATGGTCATCTCAAATCCGGATATCGTGGGCACTTTTGAAAAGGTGCTGACACCCGAGATCATGGACGAATCTACGTTACAGGACCTGTTTGAATTACGGCTGGTGCTGGAAATGGGTATTGCCGATTTACTGTTTCTCCGTAAAACACCGGCCGACCTGGATGAACTGGATGAGATCGTGGCACGGGAAGTGAAGGACAAGAACTTCCGTATCGGCAATGAAATTGCCTTCCATGGTAAGTTATATGAAATGACAGGGAATGAAACGATGAAACGTTTTCAGAATCTTCTGTTGCCGGTTTTCGGCTACGTGATGAAATTGGAAAATAGGAAAGGCGTTTCGGGCAAGGTTTCTCACCAGGACCTGGTTAAAATACTACGCAAAGGCACCGTGAAGGACTTCAAGGAAGGAATGCAGGCGCACCTGCAGCCGCACCTCGACCGGTTGCAACAGCAGAAAAGCAAACGCTGAGTTCTCGTGCTATAAACGATATTGACAGCGGCGCAAGAAGCGCCGCTTTTTTTTGCTCCGAAAATTTCTCCCGAAATATTTTGAAATCAAAAAACAATTCCTACATTTATTATGTAGAACATAACTACTAATACTATTTTTACGTTATGAATTAACTGGGATTCCACGTTCAGGAATAATGCGCGTCTGCGCATATCTGTTCCTGTGGTGAAAAAAGGACCTATACATCACATTTAAACTCGCGCAAATGAGGTTATTAAAACTTTGTTGCTGCCTCCTGTTATTATCGGGGGTAAAGGAAAGCTTTGGCCAGAATGGCGGATTTACTGTTACAGGATCCGTAAAAGATGCTACCACGCACGAACCGCTTATAGGAGTAAGCATAGCGGTAAAAGGAAAAACAGGTACAGGGACCGCTACCGGCGCCGATGGCCACTTTACACTACGGTTACCTTCCGGTAACGACACCCTGTTGTTCCGGATGATGAACTATTCCGCCAGGGTGGTACCGGTCAACAACCGGCTGTCCATCGACATTACACTGGCCACATCTTCCTCCCAATTAGGAGAAGTACTGATTGTAGGTTATACGGAACAATCAGTGAAAAAGAATACCGCAGCCATTGCTAAAATGGATGTAGCCGAACTGAAGAACAACCCCAATCCGAATCCCGTGCAGGCCATGCAGGGCAAGGTGGCAGGGGTATCTATACCTATCAACCAGGGACAACCAGGCATCGGCGCAGCCAACATTATTATTCGTGGTGGTACCAAGCCCAATGTGTATGGTGCCGGCCTCGGCAACAACAACGGCGCCCAGCTGGGAAGTGTAGAAGGCACCAATCCACTCGTGGTAATAGATGATGTTTTCCGTACTATCAACGACGTCAACCCCGATGATATCGAATCCCTGCAGGTAATGAAAGATGCGGCTTCCACCGCTATCTATGGCGCCCGGGGCGCCAACGGCGTTATCGTGATAAAAACTAAACGGGGAAAACTGAATACTAAATCCACCGTTACGCTCAATCACCGCACCACCTGGGAAACACAAGCCAGGGATTACGATTACCTCAGTGCAGCCGACTATCTGCGCCTGGCACGTACCACTGTTGCCGCTACCAGCGATGCACTCGACAAGAACAACCTGTTGTATAATGGCGGCTTCTCTGCCGGCACAAAAAAATTTACCCAAAAAGGCCAGTATGGCAAGAGCACCTATCTCACTGCGCTCTACGACAATATTGTACAGGTAGAAGGGCAGGCCTATGTAGATAACCTCCTGGCACACGGTTGGCAAACGATGGACGATCCTATTAACCCGGGAACCAAACTCCTGTTTGCAGATAACCACTACCAGGACATGCTCTGGAACACCGGTATCAGCAACACCGATAACGTAACGCTCAGTGGCGGTACCGATAAAGCCGATTATAATTTTTCTATGGGTTATACCAACCAGAAAGGCGTGTTGGTAGGCACTCGGTACCAACGCTATAATGCACTCGGCAACTTCGGCTACCGTGCATCGGACAACCTCCGCCTCGAATTCATGATCAACTATCAGAACGTGATACCCAATTACGTGGATGCTTATCAGAACGACCTGGTACGCGCTATCCGTATCACGCCATTGATCCGTATTTATAAAGATGACGGCAATCCTGCCCCAGGGGAGCTTTATACCGTGCGTAATCGCTTTCATACGCTGAAATACGACGATACGCGCACCAACACCGAACGACTGGTGAGCCGGGTAGGTGCTGACCTTACCATCATAAAAGGATTACACTGGCGCCCGTCTCTTTCCTATATGCTAGAAGATTACACAGAGCTATTCATGCGCAAGGCCACGCCGTCCGATGAAATCCAGCCGTCTATGCTGCGCTGGAAAGACGACTATACCAACGCCTCCCGGCAGCTGATGCTGGACCAGGTGCTGCAATACGATTTCAACATACATAGTGATCACCACTTCTCCGCGCTGGCCGGGATGAACTTCACCCGCAATACCAACCACGAAAAAGATATGGGTTCCCAGCGGGCGGCTAACGATTACGTATATACGATAGAAGAAGACCCCACCACCATCATAAACGGCCAGGTGGTCAGCAACGTGGTCGACTTCCGCACTGGATTGGGGGAAAGCCGCTCAGCCAGCCTTTTCGGGCAGTTTAGCTACGATTATAAAATGCGTTACCTGCTGGGAGGCTCCCTGCGTTATGACGGGTTTTCCAACTTTGCACCTGGCAATAAATATGCGTTCTTTCCATCTGTTTCTGCCGGTTGGAACATAGACCAGGAACGCTTCTGGCATAGCCGTAAGGTAAGTAGCCTGAAGTTGCGCGGTAGCTGGGGCGCAGCGGGATTAAGCGGTCTTAGCATCGCCGATACTTATGGCGATTACAACCCGGCCAGCTATGCGCTCAACTCAGGCATTGTCCGTGCAGGCCTTTCCAATCCCAGGCTCCGCTGGGAATCTACCGTCACCACCGATATTGCGCTCGATGCAGGATTTTTTAATAATCGCCTGAACCTCTCGCTGGACTATTACAGCAAGCTTACGAAAGACAGGCTGACCACCAAACCGTTGCCTTCGGAGGCGCCGTTCCCCGATATCACTTATAATAACGGCTCCCTGCGCAACCGGGGGATCGAGGTAGCCGTGGGCGGTACTGTCATCAAAACAAAGTCGTTCAGCTGGAACGCCAATTTTACCTTCGCATTCAACAAAACGATCATCACAGATCTACCGGATAATGGTCGCGCTAAAAACCGCCAGGGCGGCGATATCATCTACGACAAAGCCGCGGGTAAAGAAGTGGAAGCCGGTGGCCTCGCAGTAGGGGAACGCCCTTATGCCATCTATGGTTACCATGTGCTGGGCGTATTTGCAACCGATGAAGAAGCAGCCGCCTGGAATGCCAAAATAAAGGACAACCTGGCTTCTCCGCAGGGTATAAAGGTAGGTAAGCGCGGAGGTGACTTTATCTTCGAAGACGTTAACAACGATGGCGTAATTGATACAAAGGACCAGGTATTTATCGGTTACCGTAACCCCGATAAAATGGGCGGTCTCCAGAATACTTTTACCTATAAGGGCATTTCCTTGCGTATTAACATGGACTATGCCCTGGGACATATGATCAGCAATGGTGCATTGGCCCGTTCTATGGGACAAGGCCGCGCTTTCAACGAAGGCGCTCCGGCGCAGGCACTGGCAGACGATGTATGGAAGCAGCAAGGGGATAAAGGTAAAAAGTATGCCCGCTTCTCTTTTGCTGACTATGATTACGGTCAACGGAACTACCTCCGCAATGCCACCCTCGGAAATAACAGTAGTTATAACTCAGATGTATCCGTGATGTATGAAAAAGGAGATTTCCTGGCACTACGTGAGATCACGCTTTCCTATGAGCTGCCCGGCGCTCTCCTCAAACGCATCCGCGTATCCGGACTCAATATTTCCGGAAGCATCTATAACGTAGGATACCTGACTGCTTATAAAGGACTGAATCCAGAGATCTACAGCGGATTTGATCCGGGCGGTTATCCGAGGCCGAGACAATTTTCGCTGGGCGCCAACCTCCGGTTCTGATGCTGTTTCTATCATCTAAAAACTTGACGTATGAAAAAGACGAGCTGTTATATAATTTTCCTGGCATTGCTGCTTAGCAGCTGCGACAAACTGCTGGAAGTAAAGCCACAATCGCAGATTACCGACCAGGTGTTCTTCCGCAATGAAGGGGATTTTGAACCGAATGTAGTAGGCATCTATACAGTGATGCGTAGTATAGCCAACAACGTTACCTATGGTACCGAAAGAAGCGAGGAGCTGATTTCTGCTACCAATTCCCGCTTCACGGTGGCCTGGTCGCAAACACTATCGCCATCCTCCGGAGCAGTTAATTATTCTGAGTGGTATAGGGGTATTGGTCACTGTAATCTCCTGCTGGAGAAGATCCAGGGCTTTGCTTTCGCGGCCAATCCCAACCTGAAAAAGAAGATAGTGGGCGAAACGCTGGCCCTGCGCGCTTATTTTTATTTTCACCTGTTGCGTGTATTTGGTAGCGTGCCCATTGTGCTGGAAGCCATCACAGATGAAAATGTGATCCTGCATAAACGAGCCAGCGCATCAGAAGTGATGGCGCAGGTGCTGAGCGACCTTGATGCCGCTACCGCACAGTTTACGGCGATGACTGATTTTTCGAAAACAAACTATCCTTCTAAATACCGGTTTGCCTATGGCAGTGTGATGGCCATGAAAGCTGATGCTTTGTTATGGAAGGCCAGCGTGGCCGGTGGCGGGCCAGCAGACTTGCAGGCTGCAGTGGCAGCGATCACGGAAGCAGAAAGTACCGGGGTATCACTCCAGCCAGATTTTGCCAAAGTAACCGGTGTGCGGGCTGCTGCTAACAACGAAGTATTGATGGCTGCCTATTACAATAAAGATGAAACACCCGGTGGCAACTATGCGAAGAATGCCTTACCTTTTAAAGACGTACTGGAAGGGGCTATCAACAAGGAACAGATTCCA
Source organism: Chitinophaga sp. Ak27 (assembly GCF_012726295.1). Classification (GTDB taxonomy): domain Bacteria; phylum Bacteroidota; class Bacteroidia; order Chitinophagales; family Chitinophagaceae; genus Chitinophaga. The sequence goes on from NZ_JABAOB010000002.1 coordinate 729,162, forward strand.
TATGTTAAAAATTCGACCAATGGTCAGGGTGCATACCAGATCAGTCCCTTGTCGAAATCGTTGTTTACCAACCCGGCCGACAAACGTATCCCATATACCTGGATCGCTGATATGTACGCTTCGGGTCCGAAAATCAGCTGGATCACCAAGTACCCGGGAACCGTATATGCAGATGACCGGTATGCCGACAACGACCTGATCATCTATCGCCTGGCGGATCTGTACTTACTGAAGGCGGAAGCCTATGCGGCGCTGGAGGATGTAAACAACAGTAAAAAATACCTGGATAATGTGAAATTAAGGGCCGGTGTGGATGTCTATGCAGGCGATATGACGAAGACAGCGTTGGAGAAAGAGATCCTGAATGAGCGTGGCCGCGAGCTGTTCTTTGAGAACAAACGTTGGTTTGACCTCGTACGCTTTCATAAGGCAGGCATTATTGATGTATACAACTACGTGCCCAATCTGAAGGGTAAAACCACGCCGTTGTTCTGGCCGGTGAATACCACCGTATTAGCTAACAACCCGGAGATGACACAAACAGATGGTTATAAATAATACTAATCACGCTAAGATGAAAATAGTAAAGACCAGGTGCTGCCTTTTGATGATCGCCGCCATTGCTGTGGCAGGCGGCTGCCGCAGTACCCGCACCGCTTCGGCCCATATCATTAATGAGTCGCACGTTGTATTTGAGCCGGACGACCAATACGCGTCCATGAGGATTCCTGCCCTTGTGCTAACGCAGAAGCAAACCCTACTGGCCTTTTGTGAGGCACGGATAGGGACTGCCAGTGATTGGGCAAATATGAACCTGGTGATGCGTCGCAGTACCGACGGCGGAAAGACCTGGAGTGAAATCCATATAATTGATACCTGTCGCACAGGGCCGGCAGGAAATCCCACGCCGATTGTAGATGACAAGGGCGTAGTGCACCTGCTGTACCAGAAAGATTACAAAGACGCGTGGTACATCCGGTCGGAAGATGATGGGAAAAGCTGGTCGCAGCCGGAAAATATCACCGCTGTATACGATCAGTTTAAACCGGCATACAGCTGGAATGTGTTGGCGCCTGGTCCTGGTCATGGTATACAGTTGAGCTCCGGCCGTTTACTGGCAGCTGTTTGGTTGGCCAATTCCCGCAAGCTCACACCAAGGAGAAGTCATGGCCCTTCCTGTGTGGCCACTATCTATAGTGATGATCACGGGAAAACCTGGCACAGCGGTGCTATTGTGGCTGATTCTTCTGCCCGCATGCCCAATCCCAGTGAAAGCCAACCGGTGGAATTGTCCGATCACCGTGTACTGTTAAGTATGCGTAATCCTGCTCCGGTGAAACGCCGCGCATTCAGCGAGAGCAAAGATGGTATCACCGGCTGGAGCCCCGTGCGGTACGAGTCAGCGTTGTTTGACCCCACCTGCATGGCCAGCATCGTGCATGTAAAGGATTGGCGTCCGGAAGGTAAGCCGGCACTGGTTTTTGTTAATCCCGACACCCGGGATATCGAAAAACATCCGCGCGCCAACCTTACCGCCAGCGTATCTTTTGATGATGGTAATACCTGGAACATGCACGAGGTATTGGACAGTGGTCCTGCCGGCTATAGTGATATGGCTGCTGGTCCGGATGGTACGATTTACTGTCTTTATGAAACGAATACTCAACAGAATAAAGGATTCAACTATAGCCTGGTATTAAAGAAATTCAATACGAAGTGGCTGCAGCAAACAAGCAAAAAATAAGTATAACCCATGAGAGTACAAGGATTGATCGCTGCTACGTTCAGCACATTTAATGACGACGGTTCCCTTAACCTTTCGCTGGTACCAGCACTTGTCGATACCCTGGTTAACCAGGGTATCAAAGGTGTATTTATCTGCGGTACCAACGGGGAAGGTCCGAATCTGACTACGGAAGAACGTATGGCTACCGTTGACGCCTATGTGAAGGCCGTAAATAAACGCTGCCTGGTAATGGTACATGTGGGACATGCGTCCATTGCGGAGGCGCGCAGGCTGGCGGCGCATGCGCAACTGGCCGGCGCCGATGCTGTTTCGGCCGTATCTGCATTTTACTTTAAGCCAGGATCGGCCCGTATCATGGTAGATTGTATGGCGGAAATTGCAGCGGCTGCACCATCGCTGCCATTTTATTACTATCATATTCCTGCCATCACCGGGGTGGCGGTAAATCCGTTAGAGTTCCTGCAGTTGGGAGAATCGCGGATACCCAACCTGGCCGGTATTAAGTATACAGCCGCTACACTGCATGAGTACCAGGCCTGCTTAAACTATAAAGACGGTAAGTTCGATATCCTTTTTGGTTATGATGAACTGCTACTGCCGGCGTTGTCGGTAGGGGCAAAGGGAGCGATTGGCAGTACTTACACCTTTGCGGCGCCTTTATACCTGCGGGTCATGGAGCTTTTTAATAAAGGCGATATCGCTGGGGCGAGGGAGCTGCAGTACCAGGCGGTAAAAATGATTCAATGCCTGGGATGGCATTCGCCCATCCCTGCACAAAAGGCCATTATGAAACTGCTGGGCACAGACCTGGGGCCTTGTCGCCTGCCATTGCAGGCACTTGGTAGCACACAGGTGGAGGAAGTTGACAGCTATCTCCAGCAAATTGATTTTGCTAAAGTGTTGGAAAATGTAACCACGGCATAAGCAGAAAGCATGCACAAATATTTTTTTATCATAATGGCTTTATCTTTTTTGATGAACGAAAACTGTAGCAACCCAGGGGCGGGAGCAATGGTGCTCCCGCTACATTGGGATACCCTGCCGCCGATTCCCGACTCTACAGGATTTGCAGGGTCATTTGCCGGCACATCGAATGGCGCGCTGATAGTGGCCGGCGGTAGCAATTTCCCCCATGGTGGGACGCCCTGGAATGGTGGAAAGAAAACTTGGTATGATCATATCTTTATATTGGATAAGCCTGGTGGAAAATGGCGGCTGGCTGGTAAACTGCCACAGCCACTGGGCTATGGGGTTTCCATTTCCGATGGGAAAGGCCTGATCTGTATCGGTGGCAGTAATGCTGATGGACATTATCCCGATGTATTCCGGCTCCGCTGGCAGAACGGGAAGATCGTAACAGATACTTTACCGGGGCTGCCAGTGCCACTGGCTAATACTTGCGGAGCCATAGCCGAAAATCGTATATACGTTGCCGGTGGCCTGCATGCTCCTGCTGACCAGGTTGCGGCGAATGATTTTTATATGCTGGATCTTTCTGGGTCAGATACGCTTTCCCGCTGGCAGCAATTACCGTCCTGGCCCGGCCCGGCGCGCATGCTGGCAGTGGCGGGAACCGACGGCCCCGATTTTTACCTGTTTAGCGGTACTGCACTGGAAAATGGTAACCGAAACTACCTGAGCGATGCGTATCGTTATCAGCCAGACGCAGGGTGGAAGCGGGTGAGCGACTTGCCTGCACCCGTGGTGGCAGCGCCCACGCCCGCCTGGAAAACAGCGGTTCATCAACTCACCATTTTGGGAGGGGATGATGGTAAGCATGCCGCCCAGGCGGCAGCGTTGCGGGAACAGCATCCCGGTTTTTCTGATAAGATCTTGTCTTATAATACCGGGAGAGATCATTGGGAACCACAGGGCCGCATGGCTACGCAGCATAATGCCGACGCGCCGGCAAATCCTAATGGCAGCTACTGGGCGCCGGTTACAACTACGCTGGTCGACTGGAATGGCATGCTGGTATTGCCGGGAGGAGAGGTAAGGCCAGGCACCAGGACACCACACGTGTTAACAGCTACCAAAATATTACGCTGATATAAGTCAACAAACAATCAAAGGTTATGAAGAACGGTAAGTATTATCCATGGATTGTAGTGGCATTATTGTGGTTTGTAGCATTACTGAATTATCTCGACAGACAGATGCTGGCCACTATGCGGCCGGCCATCCAGCAGCAGCTGCCAGCGCTGGAAAGCGCTACCAACTTCGGTAGGCTGATGGCGATCTTCCTGTGGATCTACGGATTGATGTCGCCCGTGTCAGGTATCATTGCCGACAGGGTCAACAGGAAATTCCTCATTGTAGGCAGTTTGTTCGTATGGTCAGCCGTTACTTTGATGATGGGATATGCTACCAGTTTCGACCAGCTGTATTGGCTGAGGGCCGTCATGGGAATCAGCGAGGCGCTATATATTCCCGCCGGACTTTCACTGATTGCTGACTATCACAGTACGCGGACACGGTCGCTGGCGGTGGGTATTCATATGACCGGACTATATATGGGGCAGGCGTTGGGAGGCTTTGGGGCTACTATTGCCGCCGCATTTTCCTGGCAGCAAACATTCCATTGGTTTGGCCTGATCGGCATCGCCTATTCACTGGTGCTGATCCTGTTCCTCCGCGAACACCGGCCAGCAGCGGACCCTGAAACGCCCGGCCAAAAAACGCCGTTCTTCCGTGGTATAAAAGGCGTATTGTCGCTCCTGCCTTTCTGGATTATCTTCCTGTATTTTTCCATTCCAAGCATCCCGGGATGGGCCATTAAAAATTGGCTGCCCACACTATTCTCCGGATCATTAGAGGTGCCCATGAGTGAAGCCGGGCCACTGGCCACTATTTCTACTGCGATTTCCTGTTTTATCGGTGTGGTAATAGGCGGGCCATTGTCGGACCGCTGGGTGCAGCACAACCTGAAGGGCCGCATTTATACCAGTGCTATAGGTTTGAGCCTTACTGTGCCGGCGTTGCTGTTCCTCGGCCTGGGCAATGCCCCGGTTTTCCTGGTCGCCGCAGCCTTTTGTTTCGGCGTTGGCTTTGGCATGTTCGACGCCAACAATATGCCCATCCTCTGCCAGTTTGTGCCTCCCAAGAGCAGGGCCACCGCCTATGGGCTCATGAACATGGGAGGCGTATTTTCCGGAGCAGTGATCACCGATTTCCTGGGACGTTCCTCCGATGCAGGACATTTAGCGCGCGATTTTGCATTAATATCGCTGGTTATCGTGGCCGCCATTGTAATGTTGTTATTATGTCTGACACCTCGTACAAGTGACTGTAAAGAATAGCAACGCGGCGTACCGCCCTGCCATCAAGAGCTGTGTGGTTTTAACATTATTATAACAATTGAACATTTAACTTTCGCTTATCGCTGTTGTCAGAAAATTTTGGTGTTGAAAAACATCCGTAAGAACACCACCATACACAGCAAGGTATTTTTCTATTTGATCTTGTTTTTAATCAATTCAATTTCATTTAGCATGATGAGCATCTTTAAAAGCAAAAAGACAGTCGTACAAAAGTCAACAGGCATCAAGGCCACCTTTCTTACCAGAACAATTCCCAACACGATTAAAGTACAATCGCTGCATGCCTTCCTCTCTCAAAAGGACGGGCCGTCTGTTTAGCTAACTTCCTGCACCTAATATTCCGATATCGTTGTTTTAGCATTGCTGAAGCAACCTGGTATATGATATGGCTATTCCCTCAGCGCGGGAGCAGTTTACGGCATTTTATTTTTCACCACCTAAATATTTTAATTGTCAACTTTTCACTATGTCAGTGTTATTTAATGATCTGAGAGTTTATGCTATTGCTTTTTGTTGTTTTTCTTTCTTCGCATTTATGGCGCCGGCTCATGCCCAGAGGCCTGCTGGTAAAGCGAAATCCGCGTTTACGGTTAGGTTGATCAACATCGCATCTACCGCTAAAGAGCCGTTCCGGTACAATGGTAGCCTGTATAACGGTAGCGGACATACGCAGATTTATGAATTAGTGGCAGCTGCTCCGGAAGGCTGGACGGCCTTATTCCGTACGGAAGGCAGCCAGATAGCCGGGCTGAGAATGGATTCCGGCAGAACGCAGGATATTTCCATCGAAATTGCTGCTGCACCAGCAGTGAAGCCAGGAAAATATACCATCCCGGTGGCAGCAGTTACAGCAGGAGATACCCTGCACGTTGACCTGGAAGCCGTGGTAACCGGCAGCTATGGGGTTGAATTAACCACGCCGTCCGGCCGGCTGAGCGACGATATCACGGAAGGCCGCAACAAACAGATTCAATTAACCGTCAGGAATACCGGCACCTTACCACTGGAAGGACTGGAGCTGTCGGCACAGGCGCCCACTATGTGGAGCGCCACCTTTGAACCCGCCAAAATAGACAGGTTGGAGCCGGGAAAAGAACAAAATGTTACGGCAAGGCTGCAGGTGCCTGATAAAACAATTGCGGGTGACTATGTGACCAATTTCACCGTTAAGAATAATAATGTGAACAGTAACGCCACTTTCCGGATGACGGTGAAAACGTCTCCACTGGCGGGCTGGATAGGTATCGCGGTGATCCTGTTGTCGCTCGGAATCGTGTATTACCTGATTCGTAAATATGGAAGGAGATAACGTGTTATGGAAAATCCCATTATTGAACTGCATGGATTGACAAAATACTACGGTACTGTAAAAGCGGTAGACAACCTTTCGCTGAAAATTGGTAAGGGGGAAATATTTGGATTGCTGGGACCCAACGGCGCCGGAAAAACCACCACCATACTGATGATGTTGGGCCTGGCAGAACCGTCGGACGGGCAGGCCGTGGTTTGTGGCATTAATGCTACCCGAAACCCGATTGGCGTCAGGCGTAAAGTCGGGTACCTGCCTGATAGTGCAGGGTTCTATGATAATATGTCTGCTCTTGATAACCTGATGTACATTGGTCGTCTCAACGGCATCCCGGAAAAGGAAATTGTATCACGCGCCAGGAGCACCATGGAAATGGTCGGACTGGGAGGGGAAATGCACAAAAAGGCAGGAGCCTATTCCCGTGGTATGAAACAGCGGCTCGGTTTGGCTGACCTCTTGATCCGGAAACCAGCGGTGATGATACTGGATGAACCTACCCTGGGTATAGATCCCAGCGGGATAAGGGATTTCCTCCACTTGATACGGCAGCTCAGCCGGCAAGAAGAATTGACCGTGATCCTGTCGTCGCATCACCTACACCAGATGCAGCAAATCTGCGATCGTGTAGGCATATTCGTAGAAGGCCGGTTGCTGGCGGAAGGAAACATGGAAACCTTATCACGCAGCTTGTTTGGGAAGGACTCCTTCGCGGTGGAGATTACCGTCAGGGAATCTTTACCGGCCGCGGAAGAACTGGAGCAACAACTGCTACAACTGAGCGGCGTTACCGGCGTCGGGATAAACGCTACTACCGTGGCGTTGTCGTGCCACACCGACATTACCCCCGATATTGTACGGCTCTTTGTACAAAATGGGTTGGATGTAACCGGAGTACACAAAAAAGAATATGGATTGGATGAAATCTATCATCGTTTTTTTGAGCATAACGTTAAAAAAGAAAGCTTTCAATGGCAGGTTCACTAGCTTACTTCAATAATTTTTTGTCAAAGCAACCCGCGTTAAGTTCCTTCGGGGTAATGGTACGCAAGGAAGTGGGAGACCATATCCGCAGCTGGCGGTTTATTGTGATGCTCCTGCTCATCCTCTTTACGTTTGCGGGAACAATGTATGTATCCCTGAGCAATCTGGGGCAGGTGGCGCGTAATTACAATGATCCTGATCACGATTTTATCTACCTGAAATTACTAACCACTTCAGATAATTCGTTGCCCACCTTTCATATCTTTATCAGCTTCCTGGGCCCCTTGCTGGGAATAGCGCTGGGCTTCGATGCCATCAATGCGGAGAAGAATAATGGCACGTTAGTTCGCCTGCTGGCGCAACCGGTTTACCGCGATAGCCTTTTGCTGGCGAAATTTTATGCAGCCCTGCTCATCGTAGGAACACTTTTCTTAAGCCTGGTATTGCTCATGATCGGCGCAGGGCTAATCCTTACCGGCGTTCCCATGGAGGCAACGGAACTCTATCGTATACTCACCTTTGTGGTGTTGAGTGTTGTATACGTAGGCTTCTGGTTAAGCCTCTCTATCTGCCTGTCTGTCGCTTTCCGGCATGCTGCTACTTCTGCTATTACTGCTATTGGCATATGGTTGTTTTTCACGGTCTTCTACCAGATCATTGTCAATATGATAGTCAGGGCAATATTGCCCGACCCGGCATCATTACAAACGGAGCAGGTAATTGCTTACAATAACCTGCTATTATCATTGCTACGGGTGGCGCCGAGCCAGCTGTATACAGATGCGGCCACCACGTTGCTGATGCCATCTGTAAGAAGCCTGGGGCCTTTAACGATGGAGCAAATGGCGGGAGCCATTCCTACTCCTTTACCTTTTAAAGAAAGCCTGATGATCGTATGGCCACAGGTGACTGGCCTTGTGGCGGCATCTACCGTTTGTTTTGCGGCCGCATATTATTTGTTTATGCGCAGAGAAATCAGGACCTGACAGGAACACTATCTCCGGCGCATCATAAAAGGTCGACAGTCCCGGCTGCCGACCTTTTTACTAACCCATACCTTGGTTTACGACAGTAAAGCGGCTATCGGGAGGGATTTTTCCGGATTTCCCCTCCAGGCAACAAACCCATCCGGCCTCACCAGCAGGGCATCACCGGGCACGGTGCCGGTAGTTGCTTCCCATTGTGGTATCAAATCACCGGCTAACGGGTACACCTGCACGAAAAGATCATGCTCATCTAATGCCGCCTGCCAGGGTGTAGCATCGCCATGCACAAACAATGTGAATTGACCCTTTAGCAAGTCGAGAGTAGATATGGTGCGGGCAGCATCCACCCACAGGTGTGGTACCCGGGTACCGGGAAGGCCATAGAAAACTTTATCTGGCGGAAGGAGGGGGCATTCGGAAATCACTTTCACAGGATATTGATAGTCGGGAATACCGATCAACGTTCTAACATTTTGGGTAACCTCCATACCTTTCTGTGCTTCGGAGGTTGTTGCTTTTGAAGTTTTCAGCAGTCCTGCCGGTTGCCGTAGCATGATTTCCTGGTCTTTTAGTATTCCCTGCTCATCGGCCAGGGTAGCTGAACGGAGGGTGTTGAATAATCCTATGGGTTGTCTTTCGGTGGTATATGATGCCAACAGGGAAGGGGTGGCATGCCCTTTTAACACAGCGGCCATCTTCCAGGCAAGGTTTTGCGCGTCCTGAATGCCGGTATTGGCGCCTTTGCCGCCATAGGGCGTCATCACATGGGCGGCATCGCCTGCCAGGAAAATGCGGCCGCATTGCATCGTGTCGGTCACGCGGGCGGTCATCTCCCAGGGCAACACACTGATAATTTGTATGGGGAGTTCCGGCATACCTAAAGCAGCGTGCAATAGGTCCAGTAGTCGCGTCGGGGTGTAATCAGCTGCTTTTTCGCCTTTATCAGGATAGTAGCGCAGTTGATATGCCCAGCGATCGCTGTTATTGATGGCAGATACAAAACCTGTTAAGCCGGGTGTATCAATGATACAGAGACTGAATTCCCGGTTGCGCACCAGCTCCGCCATGTCAGCTTCAAAGTAGATATTGAGAAAGTGCGCCAATACGCCGGGGCCGGTAGTGGGCAACTGCAGTTGCTGCCGGATAGGGCTATTGGCGCCGTCGGCTCCTATGAGATAGTCAGCTGTAACGGTAGTGGTGGCGCCGGTTTCCCGGTTGAGCAACACGGCCGTTACCACGTCTCCTTTCTGTGAAAAGGACATCATTTCGGTATAAAACCGCAGGTCGGCGCCCCGTTCTTCTGCCGCTGCCCGCAGTATAGGTTCTGCGAGGTCCTGCGTGCAGCGGGCGCCTGTTTCAGGACTGAGCACCGCCAGGCTTTCCAATCCTTTCAGCTGACTGGGATAAGTGATCTGTCCGTCTTCCCTTGGCTGTATAGGCGCCAGTGCTGCAGCCAGGGTATTGGCGCGCAGTACGCCCCAGGCTGGCCCTAATGCTTTGCCTGCCTCACGCAAACTTTCGCTCAGGCCCAGCTCCCGGAATAACTCCATGGTACGAATATCAAATCCCCGCGCCCTGGGATGGATGGAAGTGCCGCGATGGCGTTCTATCAGCAAAGGCTGGATACCCTGTTGTAAAAGAAATAAAGCGGCGGAAAGACCTGTTATCCCACCACCGGCAATCAATACCGGTACATGCTGTTGCGTGGATGTTGTCATGAATAAAATGTTTAAACAAAAATCCTGTTTAAGCAAGGCGGAGAAGTGCACAAAACGGATAAATAAGTACCATTTTTGAAACGCGCCCCCGGAGGCAGGGGAAATAAATGCAATTTTTTCCGCCGAAAAATAGATATTTGACGCACTAACTGTCAGGCTGGCACCGGACCTGCGATAATCAACCAAACGTCTACGGGGAAAATCATGGATGAAATAAAGGACAGAAGATATATTAAAGAAATTATCAGGGAGTATAATGCACGCTTCGCCTCCTGGGGGCCATCGGATTCCTGGGACCTGGATCAGTTTAAGACACTGGAAAATATGATATTCGAGCTGACCAACACCATGGTCAGTGCCAATACACTCAAAAGATTCTTTCAGCAACGCACCGGCAACCCACAGTTGGCCACAAGGGACGTGTTATGCCGCTTGTTGGGCTATACTGGTTATATCGATTTTGTAATGAAAAAGACGCAGAAAGAGGAGCCTCAGGCTGCGTCTACAGATATCGCGGATAAGCCCATTCTTCTTCCGGAGACTGTACAAGCCCCACAGGAAACGCCGGCAGCGCCAGTGAAACCTAAAAGCCGCCGGCTCATTTATTTCTTAATAGCGCTGCTGCTCATTGGTGGCGCCTTGCTGTATACGCTAAAGATCAGTGATAGCTATACAAAATACCAACTCTCAAAAATAGCGTTCGCCGCCTCGGACACCAAAGGCATGAATCCCCTCACGGTCACCTTCTCCTACGATATTCCGTCCGGACTATTAGATGATATCCAGTTGATTTTTGAGGAACCTAATGGCGATACCCTGAGTAAAAAGCTTTCCAGGCCTGTGGGCCAGGTAAACGCTACTTATATTTTTGAGGGAGATGGATTCTGTCACCTGCAGTATAAAGGAAAAACATTTAAGACCATTGGGATCGAGATCCGCAAACCAGGTTGGTCGGTGTTTACGAGGAATGAACGAAAAAGCATTTTCAGAACGGCGCCCATACGCCAGGCTTACCATAAAGACGGGTATGTAAGTATGCCCCTCGACAGCGTAGTGCCGGAAGCGCGTCTGAATCATCTTTTTGTGAGCTATGTATTTTATAAAGAACAACTGGTAAATGGTGATAATTTTATGCTGGAAGCCAGGGTGCGTAATTCCGCTCTGGAAAATGCTATCCCCCGTTCGGATGTAATGCTCTATATCCTGTCGGATAGCGGGCGGCATGGTTTTGCCCTCAATGAAGCCGGCTATGCCTATATTAAATTCATCAGCGGAGAAAAGACCATTATGGGAGATGAATATAACCTGAGTGGCCTCAACTTCAACGCTTCTGAATGGCATGTTATGGGCATCCGGGTAGAAAATAAAAAATCCGCTTTCTACCTCGATGGAAAGCGGATTTGGAATATAGACTATAACAAACCGATAGGCGAGGCCAATGAAATCATATTGCGCTTCAAAGGATGTGGTGCGGTAGACTATGTAAAGCTGAGCAAACTCGATGGCCAGGTTGTTTACCAGCAGGATTTCAATGAACCGCTGCCATAGCCGGTTACCTGGCGTCCATCATTTTCTGTACTTCCATACCGGCAAAGATAACGGCAAAGGAGCCATGCGTATCGTTGTCGAAAAAAGGACGGTGCAGGTAATAGTCCACGTCGGTAGAACACATCGTGCCGATACATATTTTATGCACGGTGCCATCTTCCTCAATTTCTGATGCCACAGCTTTCCATCCTTTTTCAACTACGGGTGTAAACCTTTTCCGGTCCAGCCACCCCAGGCGAACGCCTCTTGCCATAGCCATGGTGAATATAGCCGTGCCCGAAACTTCCACGGGAGAGTCGTTGCGGTTAATCACATTATGCCAGAATCCTTCCGGGGCCTGGTAACGGATCAGTGAGTTGGAAAAGGTTCGATAGAGGGCCAGGATGTCTTTGTATTTAGGATGATCTTTGGGCAAAGCCATCAACACTTCTGTCATTGCCCAGATGGCCCAGCCATTGGCCCGCGACCAATAAGGCAGTTTTACCTGCGGGCGCTGCGAGTAGTTGGCATGCATATAAAGCTGTGCCCCCTTGTCCCATACATGTTTACTGAAATCGAGTACCTGGCTGGCGGCATCATTGAAGAACGCTTTCTTTTGTGCCGGGTCAGCGGCATACAATCCTGCCTGCACCAGAAACGGAATACCCATAAACATATCATCCACCCATACGGTATATTCTTCGGGCGTAGTGCGGGTGTAGTTGGTATAACCTTCACTCCTGATCTGGCCGGTTTGCGCATAGTGCATCATTTTGCCAATGTATGTTTTATAGAGATTTTCATTTTTAAATCCATTCTCTTTGCGAAGCCTATAGATAAGCGGAAGGGAAGGAGCCAGGGTAAAATCGAGCAAACGGGAATTAATAACCATGGCATTTGCTGAATTGTAGGCCCTGAGTCCATTTACCTGGTAGTCGACAAAGGGCATTCCTTCCATTTGAAAATCGCAGAAGTTGGCCGCCCATTGGTTGTATTGCTTTTCGCCGGTCAATTCGCCCAGTTGTTGCATAGCCCAGGCTACGCCACCGTTATGATAGTTCCATTGGTAGGTGGTGCCCCATTCTTTAGCGCCGATCACATCTCCCAACACTTCGGTTTTTGGGATGGTCCAGGTAACGGCAGTTGCCAGGCCCGGATACATGGTGCCAAAGCGGATCTCTTTTTCCGGCATTCTGGCTGTATCAATACCAGGCGCAAAGGGGCCAATTACCAGCCAATCTGCTAATTGAGATACACTTTTATCAACCTGTTTCACTTCCTTTAACCCAATCTCCGGGTAAGCCCTGGGACCAGCTGCCACGGCGTCTTTTTCGCTGGGTGGTTGCAGGAATACGCACCATTCTTTCCCTGAAGTAGCTGATTTAATTAAGAGATCATTGCTGCCTTTTTTTAAATGCAGGGTGAACGCTCCCGGCATCGTCATGCTGCGTTCATCTCTTTTTATTTCGATATCCTGGTTCCCTTTTTTCGCGTATACCAGGCTGCCATTACACCAGATCTTGCAGGCATCGTTGTGCGCTGCTTCTAATGTGATAACGGTATCCCGGGGAAACGTGAGTTGTGTATACGCATAAGCCACCGCAGCTTTTCCTTTGCCGAACGTGCGACCGAAATCAACAAAGTGCAGGTTGTTGAACCAGGGATTACGCCCCGGTAATATCAGCCGGTAAGCGAAGGGCGTTTCCCGGATCAGTTTATCACCAATCTTTTTTATTTTATCTACCGGCTGCTGCGCCCCGGCGGTCCATGCCAGTAGTAACGCCAATACGCCTATAGCAGCGCCTCTCCTGATGATCATCTTCATATCTCCATTATTTTTTGCTTTTGGCCAGGTTTTTCATACCGGCTGTTCAATACCATGGGGACACGTTCCGCATCCCCATGGTAGTATTTAATATCCCTGGTTTTGTATACAATTGACATTCCTGTCCAGCTCCGTTTGAATGATGGGCAGGGCGTACTGGTTATTGGAGCTCCAGGTGATAGCGCCTGCCCGGGTGGTTTCGTATACCTTCGCCTCGTTGGGACCGAGGTTCCATCTTCTCACATTGAACCACCATTTTGCTTCGCCGAACGTTTCTGCCCAGGTTTCATAATAGAGTGCATTTAACGCCAATTGGTCCTGGAAGCCGGCATCTGCCCTGTTGGGATGGAGATTGGCTTTGGTAATTTGGGTGCCTGATGTTACGGCGGTATAGTCAATTGGCTGGTTGCTGTTGTCTGGCAGGTTCCATGCCCTGCGGTGTACCTTGTTGATGTAGTTCAGCGCATCGGCATCGGTATTGTTGCCGCTGATCTTCCAATAACATTCTGCCAGATTCAGGTATATTTCCGGCAGGCGGGTAAAGTAAAAATCAGCGCCGTGCATACGTGGATTCTGGCTGGCCTGCATATCGTATAAATTGAACTTACGAAGGCTCCAGCCGTGTTTAATAATACTGCTGTTCTGCGCCTGGTTCAACTGGTATTCTGTTTCGGGGCCGCCACCATAAGGCAGTATAGCTACTTTCGCGGTGTTGTTTATCACGGAATCTACCCAGGGTTGATAGGCGCATACCCATAAACGCGGATCGGGGTCTACGCCATAACGCTTCAGCGTTTTCATGTTGCGGCAGGAGTCGATATAAGACGTTTGTACGGTGCGGCCGGGCGTGCCCAGGTCTTTCATCACAGGATAATATTGCTGTGGAAATCCGAACCTGCCCAGGTTCCGGTCATGCATAAACATGTTGCCATAACCGGGCGTAGCGCCGCCCGGTACGCCATTATCGTAGAAAGGCGTGATGAGCAGGCTCACCGCCGATGCAGTAGAACCTCCGGCCATGGCATTGTCACCGGATCTCGCGATGCTGATCTGGTGCAGGGCTTCGGTATTATTATTTTCTGTAGCGGAATACCTGGGATTACCATTCCACATATTGTAATAGTCATCGAACGACATTAATGACTTGCCCGCATTTTGAACGATATCCAGGAAAGCATCCCGGGCTTCTGTCCACCGTTCTTCATACATCAGCGCACGACCCAGTAAAGCTTCTGCGGCATAATAATCGATACGTCCTTTATCTGCACCTGCCCAGGTTTTTTTGACACCGTTATTCGGATCAGTTAGTTGTGCCATGGCAGCTTTCAGATCTGCGATCACATAGTCCCAACATTGCTTTACCGTGCTGCGGGGCCGCATTTCATCCTGGCGGTCGCCGATCTTGACGTCGGATGTAAAAAGAATTACGCCAGGTGTGGTATTGTTACCATTGCCTTTTACAACTACTTCCTGGGCATATAAGTTCATTAGGAAGAAATAGTGCCAGGCCCGCAGGTAATATGCTTCTCCAAGTTTATATCGAAGTGCCAGCGTGTCGGTGGCCGACAGGCTATTGCCTTTCCTGGTCTTGTAGTTGGGAACGATTTGATCGATAAATGTACGTGCCTGTTGCACGCCGCGGTATAGTCCTCTCCAGGGAGCGCCAGAATAACTATTTGCGGCGTTGATGCGAAGTACCTGCAATTCGTTCCACTCGCTGGTGCCCAGCCAGGCCAGATCGCCGGTGTGGTCGAGGTTATAGAAGAATCTTCCTAACCCGGAGAAACCGAATAATTCAACACAATGTGTGTTGGCATAAGGTGAATTCAGGAAATAATCTACCTGGGCCATGCTTTCTGGAAATATATCCGGGTTCAGCACATTGTACGGCTTGGAGTCATCTACAAAATCCCGCGTACATCCAACCAGCCACAGGCTGAGTATAAATAGTAATGTGATACTGTTGCGTTTCATGAATGGTAATTTTTTTGTTTAAAGGGACCATTAGAACTTGAGTTCAATGCCAAATGCATGCAGCCTTGTTTTGGGATACACTTCGGCAGAAATGATCCCTTGTGCCAGGGCGGTGGAATTGGCGCCGGCATAACCTACTTCCGGATCTACATTTTTCACTTTGGTGATCACAAATAAATTCTGTCCGCTGTAATAAATCCTCAGGTTCGATAGATGGATGCGGTCCAGCAGCTTTTTAGGCAGGTTATAACCTACCTGTAAATTCTGCAGGCGTAGGAAGGAGCCCTTCTCTATATGAAAATCGGAGATCCTTTTATAGTTGCCATTAGGATCATACTGGAAGGCGGTGCCATTTAGATATCCCCACCTGGGCTGGCCGGTTAGGCCATTGCCATACATGAAAGAGCTGTTGAATACCTGGGAGGTGGTGTTGAAGTCGTTGTAAATACTTTGGTAGTAGCCATTCACGCCGTTGTATACATCATTGCCCATTACACCGTTAAAGAATGCCGCGAGATCAAAATTGCGATAGGTTAATCCAATGTTGAAACCATAGGTCATTTTGGGAAGCGGGTTCCCGATGATGGTGCGGTCCTTGTCGTCGATCGTATTATCGCCGTTCAGGTCTTCATACCAGATATCGCCGGGACCTGTTCCTGCGGCATAGTAGAACGCTTTGCCAGCTGCCTGTGCTTTCGCATTCAGGTCATCGATGGTTTTCTGATCTGGGATTAACCCTTTAGTTTTAAAACCATAGAATTGGGAGATAGGACCATTCAGATCGGTACGGGTAACGGAACCTGACCAGTATTCTCCGGCAGTACCCGCGCTGATCGGCAGCTTTTCGCCGCCGAACGACAGGATCCTGTTGCGGTTGAAGGCGGCATTAAATCCAAAGTCAACGCCCAGTTTACCGAATGTTTCGTGGTAGTTGAGGGTTACCTCTAATCCCTTGTTCCGCATCTTACCCAGGTTCATATCCATGGCATAAGTATCTGCAGAAGAGTGACCAGCGCCCATACCTGAACTGAGTGGAAGATTGCGCTGATACAACATGTTTTTAGTGTCGCGGATATAATAATCTACTGTGAGGTTCAGGCGATTTTGAAAAAAGCCGATGTCCAGTCCTATGTTGGAGGTCACGACCGTTTCCCAGCGAATGTTATTATTGGCTACGCGGCCAATTCCCCAGCCGTTTACCGGGCCGGTGCCGGGCAGTTCGTTGAACTGTGTTTTATCGTAGTTGGCCAGCGAAGGAATGTACGCGTAGCTGCCCACACCGTCGTTGCCGAGGCTTCCATAGGTAAGCCGCAGTTTAAGATCGGACAATGCAGGGATCTTGTCTTTGATGAAATTTTCTTCTATCAATCTCCAGCCAAGGGCGGCAGAAGGGAAGGTGCCTGCCCGGTAGGCAGGTGCAAACCGGTCGCTGATATCCTGGCGCAGGTTGGCTTCAAACAGGTATTTGTCTTTATAGGAGTAATTGATTCTTCCGAAATAACTCAGCATACGGGTAATACCGTAATTGATATCGGTAGAGCGGCCGCTGGTATTGGCGGGTACATTACTCAGATCGGACGATTCCGCAAAGCCAACCGGGAATGCGTCGGCAATCACCGGAACGGAGTACGCCGAATTTACTGCATAGATGGACCCGGCCAGGTTATCGGTAGAAGTTTGCCGGCCTTCGGTTCCCGCCAGTATCTTGAATTCATGAGAACCGATTTTTTTATCATAGGAAGCCACCAGGTTGCCCAGGTAAGCGATGGATAAAACGCTTTGTTTTTTCAGGTTATCCTGTGGCTGATTAGACTGGCCGGATACATACCATTTAGCTTCAAACTGCCGGGCCATGCTGGTAGTCCAGTCGGCCGCGCCGGTAGCGCGGATATGCAGATCCTTTATGGGTTCATAATCGATATACATATTGCCTTCCGCTTCAAGGGAATTGTATCTTCTGTCGGTGGTATTCACATAGGCTGCCCAGTTGCCGCCGTTGTAATTGCCGGAGGCAGGAAGTCCGCCCCAGGAGTCGTCGTTGTTCTTGGGCCGCATCATGGGCGTAGAGCGGAATGGCAACGCATAGGCGTTGGCCTGGGTACCAGTGATCACGGGCGGGTTTTCGCGGTAGGAGTAAAGATTTAGCCTTTCGCCGATCTTCACTTTCTTTCCTACGTTCAGGTCACTGTTGATACGTACGCTGTAGCGTTCGGACCAGGAATTATTCACGATACCATCTGCGCGCCGGTAGCCGGCGGATAGGTAATAGTTCTGTTTCTGATTACCACCGCTAACGGCGGCGTTATAGTTCTGTTCTTTCCCGGTACGGTATAAATAATCTACCCAGTTGGTATTTACCGATTCATCCCAGTTGGCAGCGGCTGGATTGATAGCGCTCCAGGCTCTTTTGTAATCCGGTGTGCCTAATAACCTGGGGAGAAAAGTACCATTGCTGTAGCCTTGGCTTAGGGAGATGTCGACCGTTGTTTTTTCATTACGGGATCCTTTTTTAGTAGTGATCAGGATAACACCACCAGCTGCCCGGGAGCCATAAATGGCGGAAGAAGAGGCGTCGCGAAGGATCTGTATGTCTTCAATGTCTCTCGGGTTGATATTAAATCCGGTGTTGCCGATGGCGGGTACGCCATCGATCACATACAGGGGCGACATGCCCCGGATGTTGCCCACACCGCGAATAACCACGGTGCCATTGGCTCTTGGATCTCCGCTGGAGTTGGTGACCTGTACGCCGGCGGCGCGGCCCTGGATCAGGGTAGCGATGCCAGTAACGGCCATCTTGGAGATATCTTTTGTTTTGATGGAGGAGACGGCGCCGGTCAGGTTGGCTTTTTTCTGCGTACCATATCCAATTACTACGATATCTCCGAGCTGTTTGGCGTCATCGGCAAGCACAATCTCCAGGGTGCGCTGCTGGCCCGTTACGGCTACTGTTTTGGTCACAAATCCAATACTGCTGAATGCCAGTGCGGTCGGTGTCTTTTTCAGGGAGAGGGTAAATCGCCCGGTGGTATCGGTGCTGGTCATGTTCGACGTTCCCTGTTCGGCTACGGTAACACCCGGCAGTGGCGTGTTTTGTGTGGACACCACCACGCCTCTTATTGTTATGCTTTGCGCCTGTACCCCGGTGGTACCGGCAACAAAAGCCAATAGCAGGCATATCATGCTTAGTAACTGCTGCATTCTCATATAAATTGCATCGTTTTAGTTTTTAGAAATTGGCATAAATGGTAAACAGGCATAGGGATTAGTAATCTTTTTCGGCCGCGCCGATAGTGGGTGGTTTGGTGTTGGAAACGGGAATGCCAAAGAAGTCTTTGCCCCCATTGCCATTGATGAAAATGCCCGCTTTAACAGCCGGGGAGCCGGGCAACAGTTTATACCCGTTGACGGTATTCATACCGCTGCCGCCTGTGCCCGGAGCTGACAGGAGGGGAATGGCCACGATGGCGTTGCTGTCGCTCGCCGCTTTGCTCCCGGAATAATAAAGATTGTGATCGTACACGATGTTGGCCTGATCGTCGAATTGAAGCGCAGGCGCATAGAAGATATTATTCCGGAATTCCAGTCCCGGGTGGATACCTGTTCCGCCGGCCCTGTCCATCACGCCCACCAGTGTGTCGTTGTAAAAAGTATTATTATAGAAATGGATAGGCACTATTTTACCATTGGGATGCCCGTGTAATTCGAAAGTCCTGCCTCCGAAGCCATTGCCATCATTTTGACTGATATTGTAACGAACAATGCCCTGGGTAAAATTAGGCCCGGGATCGCCCATGTGTAAGAAGAACCCGCCTGCATTGTCGTGTGAGTAGTTGTATTGAATAATCGTATAGCCGGGACTACTCAGATCGATATCAAATGCTTCTGAATCCATCGAGGAATAGGGAACGGGGTTAGTAAGCCGCGTATAGGCTACCTCGTTATATTGAATGGTCATGTCTTTGCCCCGGCCCCATAAGCCGGCGAGCACAATATTCATATTTACGCCAAGGGTATAGGCGCCTGCGTTCAGCACGCGGTTATGTTCTATCAGCACATTCTTCGCAGTATATACGATGATGCCTTCCAGGGCGGTGTTGTCGATCACATTTTTGCGGATGATAACATGGTTGTTGTAGAACGTGGTATCCTTGTTGCTGCCATCGCCCAGCAGGATGCCCCGGGAGGAGCAGCGTTCAAGATTATTGCCTTCTACCAGCAGGCTATCGAAGTAAGCCTGTGCAGCGTTGGAGCGGATAAAGATGCCGCCCTGCATATGCCGGTTGGTAATAGGCATGCCTTCTACATCGTGAATATGATTGTTTTTGATCGTGATGCCCGGGTAGCTGCCATTGGTGGCGAGGGCTACATAAATGCCGCACAGCGCCATATCTGGTGGACGCACCGCCCTTGGGTGACTGATGTCAAAGTTTTCAAATGTAAGGTACCTGGCATCCTGGATCAGTACGGCCGACAAGGTGGCGTTGTTGCCGGTTATCCGTGGCTTATCGCCCGAACCATAGGCGCCGAAAGTAATTTTAGCATCGGCCGTGCCGGAGCTTTTAATCACCAGCGTGCCTGTCCAGGCCCCGCCTCTTTTAAACAGGATGGAGTCGCCAGGCTGAAAGATGACCGAGTTTACTTTGCTGAGCGTTTTCCAGGCAGTGGCAGGTGACAGGCCATCGGCAGTATCAGCCCCGTTGGTATCTACATAATACCGGGTAGTGGTAACTACCGGGCCGGTATGGCTATGAGGCCATCCGGCGCCGATAGCGTGCCATTCTTTATAACAGGAACTTAGCAATAAAGTGTGCAGGACAAAAAATCCCAGCAGGTAGGGTACGTGCTTTTTTGTTTTTTTCATATGTGGAATACTTAAGTGGAATTGTCAATTTTGAGCTGGCTTACCAGGCAGATTCAAATCTATTGGCAAGAGATGGGTTGGGGCAAACAGAAACGCCGAAAAAGTGAAGACAAACTGCGGATAAAGTGCGATCAAAGTTTTATTTTATTAGTATTCAATTATTTATAAATAATTTTTTATTTCCTATTAATGGGGTAAGCGCAAAAAAATAACTACCATCTTATAGTCGTTTCCGGCTACATTTGTAATCATGGAATCCTCTACTGCGCATAGCGTTGCCTTCAATGATATCTTCCTGATTCCACAGGGAGAAGTGCATGAGTATAGTTTACCAATGCCGGGTATAGACGGCGCCGGTAAGTTCGTACGCTGCGATGACATGGCCATTGCCGATGGGAAAGTAACCGCCGGACCGCCGGCTTTCTCCTGGCAGCATTACAACGAACAAGCTTTTGTGGAGCTTAATTTTGTCATAGCGGGGCAGCTATGTCAAACACATGAGGGACTGATTGACCGTCAGTTGTTTAGGCAGGGTTATTCCAACTTGTTGTTTAATCCCCGGTCCTGGGAAAAGAATGAGCTGACCGGTGAGCTGGGGTTTCGTAACCTGGGTATTTATATCAGCCAGGAAAAGATGATAGGGCTGATCAACAACTATGCGCCGGAATTGCAACACCTGGTAACCAAAATAGAAAAGGAGATACCTTTTGTGATGCATGCCCCCACACCCCATTTCAGTCCAAGGTTGCGGCAGGCGCTCGGACAATTATGGGAAAGTCCTGTTCCGCAAGGCCTCCGGCGTTTGCATTTTGAAACGCAGATACTGCAACTTTTCTACCTGCAATGCGAGGCCCTGTTGCCTTCCCGCACGCCTCATCCAGGTGAAGCTTTGCGTACGGCCGACAAAGAACGGTTGCAGCAGGCACGCCAATACCTGCTCGAACACCTGGCTTTTCCGCCCACCCTGGGAGAGCTGTCCCGGATTTGTGGCCTCAATGAGTTTAAGCTGAAGAAAGGCTTCCGGTTGTTGTTTAACCAAAGTGTGTTCGCCTTCGTCAATAATGAAAGACTGGAAGCAGCCAGGCAGCAAATACTGCAGGGCGATCATAATATTTCCGAGATTGCCTACGGACTAGGATATACGCATCCACAACATTTTCACCGCGCCTTTAAAAAGAAGTTTGGTACCACGCCGGGAGGGTTGTTGAAGTAAACGGCCAGACTATAGTTACCCTGAATGTGGCCGCCATCACATTATTATGGTGCTACCGTTTCCCATTTCTCTTCCAGCAGCTGTTCCAGCTGCGCAATTTCTTTCTCATACATGGTTTTCTTCCTGGTGCCGAAGTGAAGTGTATTTTCCAATGGCTGACTACCTTCCCATACGATTTTAATTTTTCCGCTGTTGATCGCTTCTACGCATAAGAAATCCGGTACAATGGAAAAGCCCATGTTGTCGCTCAGGCAGCGAATAATAGAGCTGATATTGGGCACGATGTAATTGGGGCTAAAATCTGGGTGTTCTCCAAAATGCCGCTGCCAGAAGTTCTTCAGGTGGTCCATATCAGCGGCGGTGCTGTACCAGAGTTGCTGTTTTAATAGTTGGGTGGCTGCTTTCATGTTATCCTGGTGCAACAGCTCTTCCAGTTCGGTAGTATCGGTTTTGCTGCCGGCAATGAGCACAATCCTTTCTTTGGAGAAGGGCCTGTACTGCAGGTTAGGCTGATTCCCTTTTTGTGGCGTGATGATGAGGTCCAGCAATCCATTATCCAGGTCGTGTTGCATCTGGGGATATTCCCCGAATTTGATGATGAGATTGAAGGGGAGGCTGGCCACATGCTCTTCCAGAGTGTATTGAAACGTTTCAAAGCACATGCCTACGCTGATGGTTACACGTTCATTCTGGGAACGTTTATGAAAGTGTTGTTCACCTGTTTCTAACTTCTTCAAAGGGTCCAATATATAGTTGTACAGGATCTTTCCCTTTTCTGTGGGTACCATTCTTCTGGCAGAGCGGTCAAATAGTTTATACCCGGTGAAAGCTTCCAGCGAGTTTAAATGGAGGCTTACTCCCGGCTGGGAAATATTGAGTTCCTGTGCGGCGGCAGACAATGTTCCGGTTTCATATATGGCGTTGAATGTCCTGAGCCATTCGAGGTTCCATCGCATAACTATAATTTTTATGATACAAAGGTACAATTTAAGTTATTTGTGTGATATATAAAAGTGATAGAAATTTGCAGTATCAATAATTAAAATTATAGACATGAAGGTATTCGTTATCAACGCAGGTCAGGTCTTTGCCCATTCTGGTGGGCTGTTTAATAATACATTAACAAGCTGGACCGTAGAGTTCCTGGACCGGAAAGGAATGGACTATCAGGTGATAAATATCAACGATGACTTCGACCCAATGGCGGAAGTTGAACGTTTTAAATGGGCAGACCTCGTCATCTATCATTCTCCTATTTGGTGGTTCCAGGTACCCAACCGCCTAAAGAAATATATTGATGACGTGTTTACGGCCGGTCATCAGAACGGCATGTATGCCAGTGATGGCAGGAGCCGGAAGAATCCCGCTATTAATTATGGTACTGGTGGACTGATGCAGGGAAAGAAATATATGGTCACCACCAGCTGGAACGCGCCGGAAACAGCTTTTACGCTGCCCGGTGAATTTTTCGAACAGCATTCGGTAGATCAGGGCGTATTATTTGGCTTTCATAAAATGAACCAGTTCGTTGGCATGGACCAGGTACCGGGATTCCATTTCCACGACCTGGAAAAGAATGCCACCCCGGAGCGATTGGCCAATTACCGCCACGATTACCTTCAGCACCTGGAAGCTTCTATCACCTTTGAAAAACAATTATCATGAGCATTTATTTGACCGCTATTGTTAAAGCAAAACCTGCACACCGCGAGGAGGTGACAGCAGTATTACAGCATATGGTGAAAGAAACAAGGAAAGAAGCAGCCTGTCTGCAATATGATCTTCACCAGGGCGCTGCAGATGAAAACGTATTTGTTTTCTACGAAATATGGCAAAGTCAGGAAGGGCTTGACCTCCATGGGCAGCAGCCTTATATTGTTGAATTCGGCCGTTTGGCAGAAGACAAATTACAGGAGCCTCCGGCCATTTATCTCACTAAGAAAATATAAGCAATGGAATATAGAAAATTAGGTAACACCAGCCTGGAATTATCCGCTATTACTTACGGTGCATTTGCTATCGGCGGTAACATGTGGGGTGGTAACGAACAGAAAGATTCTATCGCGTCGGTAAAAGCATCTATTGACCATGGTGTTACCACGCTGGACACGGCGCCGTTTTACGGTTTCGGACTCAGTGAACAAATGATAGGTGAAGCCATTAAAGGATACGACCGGAGTAAGATTCAATTGTTGAGCAAATTTGGTCTCGTATGGGATGGCAGCAATCAGGGCAAAGGAGAATTTTTCTTCGATGCTGAAGAGGCAGGGAAAAAAATACCCATTTATAAATACGCATCCCGGGCTAACGTGGTCAAGGAAGTGGAAGAGAGCCTGCAACGCCTGCAAACTGACTACATCGACTTGCTACAGATCCACTGGCCCGACAGTACCACGCCCATCACAGAAACCATGGAGGCGCTGGAACTATTAATACAACAAGGGAAAATCCGCGCTGCCGGCGTGAGCAATTATGCCGTGCCGCAGGTAGCCGAAGCGCAACGAAGTATCAACATTGCCAGCAACCAGGTAGGATACAGTATGCTGAATCGCGGGATAGAAAAAGACCTGGTGCCTTATGCCGGGGAGCATAACCTGGGCATTATCGTGTACAGTCCTATGGAAAGGGGATTGCTGACCGGCAAATATTTCGAAGCCGGCCAACTAAAAGACAATGATCACCGCAATGGTTATTTCCAGCAATTCGACCTGGAAAAAGTGAAACTATTCCTGGACACGATCCGTCCGATTGCCGCCGCTAAAAATGCGACGTTATCTCAATTAGTGTTACGCTGGACCAGCCTGCAACCCGCTATCACAGTGGTATTGGCGGGCGCGAGAAATGCGGATCAGGCCATTGCCAATGCCAAAGCAATGGAAATAGATTTGACCGCAGAAGAGCTGCGATTTATTAATACTGCATTGGCAAAGATTTAATTACCCATATCCATTTGCTAAAAGGCTGGAAGCAAACCACTTCCGGCCTTTTTTTATTGCTGAACAGCGCAAGGCCCTCGAAAAAAATTTGTTGGATTAAAAATACATCGTAATATTGCGATGTAATAAGCATAGGTTTATGGGCGCCACGAAGACAGATTTATTCACCAAAGAGCAGAATGAAATAGCCGCTATGGCCAAGGCATTGGCACATCCTGCCCGTATCGCCATCCTGCAATACCTGGTGAAAAAGAATGCCTGCGTATGCGGCGACCTGGTAGACGAATTAGGGCTGGCACAGGCCACCACTTCCCAACATCTGAAAGAGCTGAAAACAGCAGGCATTATACAGGGAACTATTGAAGGCGTGAGCGTATGCTATTGTATCAATCCCAAAGTATGGAAGCAGTACAAGGAACTGTTTAATGTCTTCTTTAAAGAGGTAGACCTACAGCAAACCTGCTGCTGATATTTTTTTACCTGCATTTATCGCAATATTGCAATAATACAATAAATAAAACGCTATGACTACTGATGAACAAATGAAGGAGATCGTAAAACAGAAATATAGTGAAATCGCTTTACAAGACAAGGCTACCAACGCTGCCTCCTGCTGCGGTTCCGGTTGTTGCTCTACAGAAGTATACAACATTATGAGTGATGACTATACAACGTTAGAAGGCTATCAGCCTGACGCTGACCTGGGGTTGGGCTGCGGACTGCCTACCCAGTTTGCCAAAATCAGGCAAGGGGATACGGTGATTGATCTGGGTTCCGGCGCGGGCAACGACTGTTTTATTGCCCGGCAGGAAACAGGTGAAACAGGAAAAGTAATAGGCATCGATTTTACGCCTGCCATGATTGAAAAAGCCCGGGCAAACGCAGAGAAGCTACATTTCAATAACGTAGAGTTCCGCCAGGGGGATATCGAGAAAATGCCGGTCACCGCCAATGTAGCCGATGTGATTGTCAGCAATTGCGTATTGAACCTGGTGCCCAATAAAGATGGGGTTATCAAAGAAATATACCGCGTACTGAAACCCGGTGGACACTTCAGCATTTCCGATATCGTGTTGGAGGGCGAGTTGCCCGCTACCATTCAACGGGCCGCTGAAATGTATGCAGGCTGTGTATCCGGCGCTATACAAAAACAGGCGTACCTGGACATGATTGAAAACAATGGCTTCAAAAACATCACTATTCAGAAAGAAAAGTCCATTACCATTCCGGATGATATCCTGGCTAATTATTTGAGCACGGAGGAAATAGCAGCATTTCGTGCAGGTAATACAGGTATATACAGCATCACCGTATATGCCGAAAAGCCAGCTGATGCTGCTTGTTGTGCGCCGGGTTGTTGCTGATCAACGCCGTTATATATTTTATTACATAGACAACATTACCATGCAAAACTCTCATCCGGCCCAACGTAAGCAGCTGGGCTTCCTGGATCGTTACCTTACCTTATGGATTTTCCTCGCAATGGCTGGCGGCGTAGCGATCGGGTACTTTATACCGTCATCTTCAACGTTTATCCATTCCTTTTCATCAGGTACCACTAATATTCCCCTGGCTATAGGGCTGATTTTGATGATGTACCCACCATTGGCTAAAGTAAAATACGAGAACATGGGAGAGGTGTTCCGTAATACAAAGGTGTTGACTGTTTCTTTGGTACTTAACTGGGTAATCGGACCAATCCTCATGTTTATCCTTGCGGTGCTATTTCTGCATGGTTATCCTGAATATATGACAGGTCTCATCCTGATTGGCCTGGCCCGTTGTATTGCCATGGTCATCGTATGGAACGAACTGGCGGAAGGCAACCGCGAATATGCAGCCGGTCTGGTGGCCTTAAACAGCATCTTCCAGGTATTGTTGTACAGCGTTTATGCCTATATTTTCATCACCTGGTTGCCCACCGTTTTCGGCATGAAGGGGATTACAGTGCCCATATCCATTGCAGAAATCGCGAGAAGCGTGGGTATCTACCTGGGTATTCCGTTTGCAGCCGGCGTCATCAGCCGCTACAGCCTCATTGCCTGGAAAGGGGAGAAGTGGTTCCAGGAGAAATATGTTCCTTTCATTTCACCGGTTACTTTAATCGCCCTGTTGTTTACCATTGTGGTGATGTTTAGTCTTAAAGGAGAATTGATTGTACAAATACCATTCGACGTTGTTAGGATCGCTATTCCATTGGTGATATACTTTTGCATAATGTTCCTGGTAAGTTTCCTGTTAGGCAAAGCGATGGGCGCCGATTATTCCCGTAATGCTTCTATTGCTTTTACTGCGGCGGGCAACAACTTTGAGCTGGCTATTGCCGTCGCTATCGGCGTATTTGGTATCAACTCCGGTCAGGCTTTTGTGGGTGTAATCGGGCCCCTGGTAGAAGTGCCCGCATTGATTGCCCTGGTAAACGTTGCCTTCTGGCTGAGGAAGAAATGGTACGATACTCCTGTCTCCACTATTAAAGCGTAAATACCTTTAAAAACTATATACCTTACATCAAATGAAAAAAATATTGGTGCTTTGTACCGGCAACAGCTGCCGCAGCCAGATAGCAGAAGGCTATCTCAGACATTTTGCCGGTGATAAGGCGGAAATTTATAGCGCTGGCGTAGAAACCCATGGCGTCAATCCCAGGGCCATCACTACCATGGCGGAAGATGGTATTGATATTTCCGCACACACCTCCAACAACGTGGTGGAGTACAGTGATATTCCATTCGACTACGTCATTACCGTTTGTGACAATGCTAAAGAAAGGTGTCCTTTCTTTCCCACCACTGCGCGAAAATTTCATGAAAATTTCCCGGACCCAGCTAAAGCTGTTGGTACCGAAGAAGAAATTATGCAGCAGTTCAGGGTGGTAAGACAGTTGATTAAAGATTATTCCAGTGCATTTGTGGCTGCTCACCTCTAATATAACTACTGCTTGATATTTGAATCCCTTGCTTAAAAAGAATAGGCAGGGGATTTTTCTTACTATCAAATTGTTGCTCTGAATCTCATAGTCCTGAGCCATTCAACAAAGCATATTTGAGCTATACAACAAAGCAGATATTCCCCGCTTCCCGGACCTTTGTGATGTAAAAACAAAACACATGAAAAACATCACAAAAGGTTATATCAATGGGGAGTTTGTAACACTCCATGGAACACAGGTTTTTAATTTGATCAATCCCACCAATCACCAGCTAGTGGGCCAGGTGACCCTGGGCGATGAAGAAGATGTACAGCGGGCTATTGCTGCGGCTAAAGCGGCTTTTACCTCATTCTCTCAAACAAGCATAGCTACCCGTATTGAGCTGCTGGAAAGTTTAAAACAGGCGGTGAGTAAACGAGAAAAGGACCTCATAGAAGTGATGATCCTGGAATACGGCGGCACCCGGCAGTTCTGTACCATGAGCCTGCAAAATGCCATTGGGTCTTTCGACAATATGATAGCCACGCTGCGTCATTTTGAGTTTCAACGGAAATCCGGCAATACATTTATCCAGCTTACACCCGTAGGAGTAGTAGGTATCATCACCCCTTGGAACTCCAGCAACAGCTTCATTTGCAGCAAGCTGGCCACCGCTATAGCAGCTGGTTGTACCGTGGTGGTAAAACCCAGTGAAATGAGCGCGTTGCAAACGCAGTTGCTCACAGAATGTTTCCATGAAGCAGGATTGCCCAAAGGCGTTTATAACATGGTGAACGGACTGGGAAATATCGTAGGAAGCGCTATCACCAACCACCCGGATATTGCCAAGATATCATTTACCGGATCAACTGTTACTGGCAAACAAATTGCCCGGTCGGCCGTGGATACAGTTAAACGGGTGACCCTGGAGCTGGGAGGTAAGTCGCCGAATATTATTCTGGAAGACGCCGACTTTGAGCAGGCCATTCCCCAGGCGGTATTTGGGGCATATATGAACAGTGGACAAGCCTGTATTGCGCCTACCCGGTTATTGGTACCCAGGGCCAAACTGGAAACGGTTAACCAGATCGCTAAAGCGGCAGCAGCACGCGTGGTAGTGGGTAATCCGGCTAACGATGCTACCAATGTGGGACCAATGGTATCCGAAAAACAATTCGAGCGCGTACAGCATTACATCCAGGTGGGACTGGATGAAGGCGCTACCCTGCTAGCAGGAGGGCCGGGTAAGCCGGCCGGCCTGGAAGAAGGGAATTTTGTAAAAGCTACCATTTTTACGAATGTCCGAAACGATATGCGTATTGCCCAGGAAGAAATTTTTGGCCCGGTACTATCCATCATTCCCTATGAAAATGAAGAAGAGGCGATTGCCATTGCCAATGATACCGTGTATGGACTAGCGGCCTATGTAACGGCTGCCGACGAAGACAAAGCGCTGAAAGTGGCCTCCAGGATTGACGCCGGCAGGGTATGTATCAATGGATTCAAACATGATCCCATGGCGCCTTTTGGAGGCTTTAAGCAATCCGGCCTTGGACGCGAATTTGGCGTATATGGATTGGAAGAGTACCTGGAACCTAAATCCATCCTGTTATAGACTGCAAATCAAAATGTTTTATATTTATGAACATCGCCCGGGCATGTACCGGGCCATGTTTATATACAGACCGATAAATAAAATGCCTGATAATACGAGCAATATTAATTATTCCTGTCACTTTACCGTATTCCGGGAAGGAGAGCAGTTTGTTACCCACCATAGCCTGGCAATGATAATTTCAGGAGAGATGGAACTAAATGATGGTACCGAACGGAAAATATTCAGGAAAGGCGATATCTATCTTGCCAGGAAGAACCAGTTGTTGAAGTTTATTAAAAATCCAACGGAGAAAGAGGAGTTTAAGTCTTTGTCCATCCGGTTTGGAGAGGAGTTACTTCGGCAAGCCAGCGCCCGGGAGGCTTTTCAGCTGGAGGAAAAACTCACTACGCCCTCATTTATTGATTTGTCGACAGCGCCCCACTTGTTTTATTTCATGGAGTCGCTATTGCAATACAAGGATCTACTTGAAAATAAAGCCCCGGAACTGCTGGAACTGAAACAACAGGAAGCCCTGATGTTATTGTTTGCGTACGATAAAAACCTGAAAAAGGTATTATTTGATTTTTCAGATCCATATAAAATCAACCTGGAAGAATTTATGCAGCAGAACTACCACTTCAATGTGAGGCTGGAGCGTTTTGCCTATCTGACTGGGCGGAGCCTGGCCACCTTTAAGCGGGACTTTCAGAAGATATTTCAGACTTCGCCCCGCAGCTGGCTGCAGCAACGGCGTTTGCAGGAGGCCTATTTCCTGATTACCCAAAAAAGGCAACGCCCCAATGATATTTACCTCGACCTGGGCTTTGAAGATTTGTCGCATTTTTCTTTTGCTTTCAGGAAACAGTTTGGACAAGCGCCTTCGGAGTTGTTGAAGAGTTGAAGCGTTATTTATTGTGGGACTTTCTATGATTTTGCGTTGGATAACCATCCGTAGATTTGCAAACAGCATGGGCGGGTTGAGGAATTTTTAATATATTCGTTCAAATATCCCTATATGAAAATCAGGCCACTAAATTATACGCCCTGGTATAATAATCCGAGAACGCTTACCCTGTTAATTATTTTCATGCCTGTTGTTGGATTAATTGGACTTGTGAAAACAACGCTTATTTCAGGAAGGAAGAAGTTGCTGATGATTCCCGCCTTTATAGCTATCATCATCGGTTTGGTGTTATTTTTTACTTTTATTTCGTCTATTCAGTGAGCATAAATCGCTACCTTCACTAGCGTTACAGTAATAAGCTCCATGAAGATTACTATAAACTTACTTCTATGTTTGATTTATTGATTAACGGCCGGGCCTGATCTATCGTGGCATTATCTCCTATTAAAAGTAATAGCCCTCCATATGGCCTGATACCCCCCTGGCAAAGTCTTATTTCCCCCCGTGTATCTTACTGAGAAGCCCTTAATTTTATACTATCGTATACCTCAAATTTCAACATCATGGAAAACCAATATCAGCATCCGAAAGCGGCTACACGGAAAGAATGGCTGGCAGCCAGGATCGCCTTACTCCGGGAGGAGAAGGAACTTACCAGGCGTAGCGATGAACTGGCACTACGGCGCCAGGAGCTTCCCTGGATCCGGGTGGATAAAGCCTATTATTTCGATACCGGTGCCGGCAGGGTATCCCTTGCAGATTTGTTCCAGGGAAGGTCGCAGCTCATGATTTATCACTTTATGTTTGGACCGGACTATGCCGCCGGCTGTCCTTCCTGCTCTATGATTGCCGATGGCTTTAACGGGATCGACGTTCACCTGGCCAATCATGATGTGATGTTTTGGGCAGTTTCCCGCGCGCCATTACCGAAATTACAGGCATATAAAGAGCGTATGGGCTGGACTTTCCCCTGGGCGTCATCTCACCCGGGCGATTTCAATCATGATTTCAATGTGTGGTTTACAGAAGATGAGCAAAGGGCAGGAGCGGTGGAATACAACTACCGGAAGGAAAGTGCCTTCGAATGGCGTCCGGAGCAGGAGAATGGAGGGCAATCCGCTGAGGCAAAGTTTGCCGAGATGTGCGGAACAGATGTCCCTACGTTTCATCGCGACCGGCCTGGTATGAGCACCTTCGCTATGGAAGACGGGGTTATTTATCATACCTATTCTGCCTACGCCCGCGGACTCGACAGCCTGTGGAACGTTTACCAATGGCTGGACCGGGCGCCTAAAGGCCGCAATGAAGCAAACGGCGTTTGGTGGCGCCGTCATGATGAGTATGATAAACGATCTGTTTGACGGTTATATACAGCTGCATTTGTAAAGAAGGTCTGTGCAAGGCACAGACCTTCCGGCTACACTTATTATGCGGTAGTTTGCGCTGCCACTTTCCGTTGCTCTTGCTTTTGTACGCTTCGCTGCGTCAGCCATTTTCTCACCGGTTCATCATAGTATCTTAACGCCAGGTAGCCTAGCAGCACGGTTCCTGCCAATACGGCAAGGGCTGCAAGGTACATATCCCCTGGGGCAGGCTTCATTTTGGTAAGGTAATTACCAAAGAGCCATACGGCCCATATATGCGTCATATACAGCGGATAGGAGAGACGGCCTGTAAATACACAGCAGCTGCGCAACCAACCACTCACCTGTGCTCCTGCTCCCAATGACAATAATAGCGGAAAGGCAACGATTACCAGTACCATTTCAGTAATCCAGTCTTTTTCATAGTGGGGAAACAGCAGGATGCCTATTAGTAACGCCGCCAGCCACAGGAAGTTGAGCCGGTTTTTGATGATAAGGTTGAAGCGGAAAATAGTAAGTCCTGCTAAAAATGAAAAGCTTACCCGTGCAAATCCATCCAGGAACGTAGGCGCATCCCAGCCGGTGATGATCCAGCCGCGGTGCCGTGCCACTGCTATTATCCAGGCCGCTGATATTACCAGTAGCAACAGCTGCCATCGTTTGGAAATACGTAATAACACAAACGCATATACGACATTGATGAGGTATTCCATGAACAGCGACCAGGCCGGTGTATTATAAGGAAACAGGCCACTGAACCTTCCCGGCAACCAGGGAAAAGGTAATAACAACAATGAACATACGAAGGCCGCCAGTATTTTACCGGTACCTGCTTCTGCTACCGAAGCTGCGCCGATATAAGGATCAAAAATATATCCCAGCAAGCCAATTACACTTCCCCATATCACCATGGGATGCAGGCGCACCAGGCGATTTCTGAAAAATGCCCGTAACCCCAGCTTGGGCGCCCGCTCGTCGTAGGCATACCCTATCACAAAACCCGACAGACAGAAGAAAAAATCCACTGCCAGGAAACCATGTCCAATCGGGCTTTTGGTGTAATCGGGCGAAATAAATTCATATAGGTGAAATACAACAATGGAGAGGGCTGCTAACCCTCTCAAACCATCCAGCACGTCAAAATGCTGTTTGGATTGCAATAGATTATTTTCCATAACGCTCGCATATAGTTGACTTAAAATAGCCAGTGATACCAGTAACAGGAAGGTTTTGATAAAATTGATCCGGTTTTGGGTAAAAATATATTATGATAGCCAACGATGGCAGGTAGCCGCCATCTAACTTGCACGGAATGTTGCCCGGTATTTCTTATTGCTTCCTCTTTGTATTCCCTTCATAGCGCACTTGTAACGAGTGATTAACAGACTGCAAAAATAGCATTTGTAATGGTCAAATTAAGAGTGGTATTCCGTCTGTCAAGATAAGATCTTTAACCTTGATTAGAATTATTATTGGTCGGACAATGAACTAGTAATTCCACAGATTAACTACCTAATTATTTTATGAACCAAACTAAATCGCTCCTAGGAGCCATGGCACTCCTATGCCTGGTCTTCCTGTGTGCTACGCGGGTGTATGCACAGAACAAAATTAACGTTAAGGGCACCGTTACCGACTCCCTGGGAATGCCGCTACCAGGTGCAACAGTCAGCGAAGACGGAAATGCAAAAAACGGAACAATTACCAAACAGGATGGTAAATTTGAAATTACTACTTCCAGCGGCGCCCGCATCAGGGTTACGATGACTGGATTTCGTACCACTTATGCGGTAGCCGGTACATCTCCGCTTACCATCAGGTTGAGTGCTGCTACTACCGAATTAACAGATGTGGTGGTAGTAGGGTATGGTACGCAGAAGCGCGCTAAAATGACATCCGCCGTTTCCTCTATGAGCGGAAAGGACATTGCGCTCATTCCTGCTACTAACCTCTCTAACACACTGGCGGGTCGTTTATCGGGAGTCTTTGTCAGTTCACCTACCGGTACCCCCGGTATTGGTTCAACGGTAAAAGTAAGATCGGCTTCTTCCTTTAGTAATAGCGCCGTGGAACCACTGTATGTAATTGACGGAGTAGTACGGGATAAGACCAGCTTCGATGCGTTGGATCCGAACGAAGTGGCCGATATCACCGTATTGAAAGATGCTGCTTCTGCAGCTATCTACGGTTCCCGTTCTTCCAATGGCGCTATCCTGGTTACGACTAAAACAGGTAAAAGCGGGGCAGCCGTTATCAATTTTAATGCTACCTATAATACGCAACGGGTGGGTGCATTGCCTAAGTACATGCCGGTAAAGGACGGCTTAAATTTATCGAAATCAGTGAATGGCGGTTTGAGTGATGAGGAAATTGCCTGGGTGCTAAAAAATAATCCCAATGGCGATAACTATTACAAGGAAGCATATACCAATCCTAACAGCCAGCACTATGCGTTGAGCGCTTCCGGTGGCAACGAGAAAATCAGGGGATATATAGGTGGATCCTATGTAAGCGAAAATGGCTTCCTGCCACAGGTAAACTATAAAAAGTATAACCTGCGCGGTAACCTGGAGGCCAACCTGGTGAAAAATCTTACCCTCGGTTTAAACCTGAGCACCAGCTATGGTACCCGTAGCCGCTTCAACTTTACGTACGACTATGGCTCCGATGACCTGAATAATCTCTGGGGTAAGCTCCTGTACTGGGATGTATTCGCTAGTCCTTACATCAATGGTAAGCCCAATAATCCTGGTTGGTTAGGAAATCCTATAGAGATGATGAGAAATGGTGGATACTGGCATAACAGCAATCAACAGATAGACGCGCTCGTTACCGCCGAATACAAAATACCGTTTGTAAAAGGGCTGAGTGTAAAGGGTACTTATAGCAAAAACTTTGACAATAACTATATAAAGTCTTTTGCTAAAAAACAATTGTTGTATAATTTCAAGAAAACTGGTCCTAATGGCCTGATATATAGCGACACACTGACCGGTACTACCATGAGTGGCGATCCGGGAACCCCGTACTTGTCAAATGCATATACAAGGGATAACAACTACCAGTTCAATACGCAGGTGAATTACGACAATACTTTTGGAAAGCATACGATAGGCGCTTTGTTTGTGTATGAGCAATTTGAAGGATTCAATAATGCGTTTGGCGTAACACGATATAATTTCCCACTGGTAGCGTCTGACCAGTTTTTATACACCAGTGCTAACAATGCAGATTGGTCAACAGGCGGTGGTGAAAAAGAGATCGGAAGATTATCCTATATCGGAAGAGTCAATTATGATTACGATGCCAAATACCTGTTCAGTGCCTCTGTTCGCAGAGATGGTTCTACCAACTTTGCACCTGCCAAAAGATGGGGGTGGTTCCCATCAGTATCTGGTGGCTGGGTAATTTCAAGAGAAGACTTTTTTAACTCATCAGCGGTAGGCCGTGCCGTTGATTTCTTAAAGCTGCGCGCATCCTATGCTACTACCGGTAACGACATCCTGGATAAAGATGATCCTAACAGCCGTTGGAGATGGATGGAGCAGTATATTATCCAGGGCAACACTTATTTCCTGGGCGCTAATGGTACCCCTGCGCCACTTTTGGCATATGGTGGTTTACCCAACAGTAACCTCACCTGGGAAAAATCAAATTCTGCCGGCTTTGGCATAGACGCTACCCTGTATAAGAACATCAGGTTCAGCTTTGATTATTGGAAACGTCAGTCTTATGACATCTTAGGATCCAGGATACTGGCCGTTCCCAACGAATTTGGAACTACCCTGCCTCCGGAAAACTACGGTAAGGTAAGTTCCCACGGTATTGAAATAGAGTTGGGATACAATAATACTATTGGCCGCAATTTTAGCTACAATGTGAAAGGTATGTTTACCTATGCCGCCAATAAAGTAATCCGGAAAGATGTAGCAGCCAATACCCAGGACTACGCCAATCCTAACGGCAAACCTCTGAATTATGGAACCGGCTACCAGGCATTGGGTATTCTTCGTACACAAAAAGATCTCGACAATTTACCAGCAGGTTACACGATCAATGGTGTAGCACCCGCATTGGGAGATATGTTATTTGCAGATATCAGCGGTCCCAATGGCAAACCTGATAATAAGGTGGACAGTTACGACCAGGTTGTGTTAGGTAACTATTTCGGGGCAGATCATGCACCTATCAGCTATGGACTGAATGTTTCCTTATCATACAAAGGCTTTGCAATTGAAGCGTTGTTCTCCGGGCTCACCGGCTATAAGATCTCTTACAATGATGCCTGGGGCCGGAATTTCGGCGGCGGGGGGAAAGTACCTGCATACCATGCCGATTCCTGGACCACAGATAATCCAAATGGTACTACGCCTAAAATATATCCATGGGGCGATCCTCATTCATATGGTTATACCTGGACATCCAATTTCAACGTATACAACGGTGGATTTTTACGGATGAAATACCTGAACATCAATTATAGCCTGCCTAATGCTATCTTAAGTAAAGTGAAGATGAAAGATGTCAGGATATTTTTGGCAGGATCTAACCTGTTTAACATCACCAAATTTAAGTTGTATGATCCTGAGATAGCCCAGTTTATGAGCTATCCAACTACGAAGACCTTTACCGCAGGAATTGACATCCGGTTGTAGAAATGTGTGTTTACATTAAAAGATTAGAAAAAATGAAGAACAAAATAAATACCGCGATACTCGCCGTCCTGACGCCGTTTTTATTAGCCGGCTGCAGCAAGGTGCTTGATAAAACCAACCTGTCTGCGGTTGGTCCTGACCAGGTATGGTCGGATGTAAATATGGCCACCGCTTATTTAAACCAGATTTATTCCAACCTGATGCCGGGAAATACGTCTGGCAGCGGTAACGGAACAGATGAGGGCGTACCTTATCAAAAGCAAACCAACGATTGGTTCAGAGGCACTGCTACCTTCGATTCCAGAAATATCTTTTCGAGATACACGCCGATAAGAACCATCAATATTTTGCTCGGTAATATTGATAAAGCGGCTTTCAGCCAGGCAGATAAAGATAAAATTAAAGGGCAGGCGCTGTTTTGGAGAGCCTGGGCGTATCATGACCTGGTAAGCAGCTATGGTGGGGTACCCCTGATCCTGGAAGCGCAGCCGCCTACCTCTGATTTGACTGCGCTGCAACGCCCGCGGAGCAAAACCTCCGAGTGTGTAACGCAGATTTTAAAAGATCTCGATGATGCGATTGCATTATTGCCCGATGCTTTTACCGGCGATGATATGGGTCGGGTAGATAAAGGAGTAGCCATGGCCTTTAAGGGAAGAGTGCTGTTGTTTTATGCCAGCCCCTTATTTAATGGCTTAGGTGGAATTGCTTCCTGGCAAAAGGCGTTCGAAGCCAACAAAGCTGCTAAAGAGTTCCTGGATGCACGCGGAAAAGGACTATACGCCCCCTACAGCAAAATATGGGACGATGAGTTGAATAAGGAGGTGGTAATGGTACACCGCTTCAATTATCCGCAGGCAACTTATTTTCAAGGCGGCCTGATGCCGTTGAACTGGTCTAAGGATGACGTAGGATATGACCGGCCATCATTGGAATTAGTCAATGCTTTCCCGATGAAAGACGGCTCCGCCTGGGAAGCACAGACAAGAAGCTACGATACCTTGTTTGCCAACAGGGACGACCGTTTCTATGCCAATATCTACTACAATGGCGCGCCTAATCAATATTTAAAAGGGATGCGCGATGATAAGACTTACCTGTGGACGTATTTTACCAGCATCACGGCTTACAGCGGCGCCACCGGACTGGAAGGGGTACACAACTCCGTTACCCAGGACCCGTTATGGTCTAATTCCAGCTTTTACCGTATCAAGGCCATTGATAAAACCATTGATAAAGGCACGGTATACAATGCTGCGGTTGACTGGATTGAAATCCGTTATGCAGAAGTGTTGATGAACTATGGCGAATGCGCCAATGAAGTAGGCAATACCGCAGTCGCATTGGATGTATTAAAGCAAATCAGGTCCCGTGCAGGCGTTTTGCCCGGTACGTTGGGCAATTATGGCATTACAGCTGCCACCCAGCCAGATATCCGTAAATTGATGCAGAAAGAACGTTTCGTAGAATTCTGCTTTGAAAATAAACGCATGAACGATTTACGCCGCTGGAAGATGTTTGATTACTTAAGAGCACTTCCGCAGCGCCACGGTATTGCCGTATTGCTGAAGGCTGGTCAGCCAGATGTTACGCCGCTGTCAGATATCAATACCGTATGGAACAGGTTTACTTCCACTGTCATCGCCACGGATGCAGTAGACATTGCTATTAAAGATCAGTATTATATTTACGGTATTCCTAAAACTATTTTAGACCGTAATCCCCTGTTTAAACAAAATAACAACTGGGGAGGCGATTTCGATCCTATGCAATAAATAGTCGTTAATGTGATTTGACCGTTACAGTAAAGACAGGGGCGCCTCATGTGCGCCCCTGTCTTTTTATGGGGAGTTGGTAAATCTAACAATTGGAATTTTCTCTTAATAGAATAAAAAAACTCATGTTTTGTGTGAATCTTCTTTGTTTGTTTAATTCAATATATGACTTGTGAATCCATGAAAGGGTAGTCATCACACTTAAATGAAACGGCTATATGAAATAAAAAAAGAATTGTCTCGTATGTCAATACTGTAAAGGGTTATATAGAATTGTAAGGCTGTAAAACACAGCCGTTTTATTACGTTTGTATAATACGTTGGCACAGCGTTTGCAAAGTGCCCCATGTTCTAACTCAGGTACCCGATGTTATGTTGAACCCACTATTATATGCCGTAGTGCGAAATTGATTTATTATTTAACCCGATTCATTTTATTATGACGACGTTTACAAAATTCAGGAAGTCGCTTTTGATGGCTTCTTCGGCTTTAGCATTGACAGGAACAGCATTTGCACAGGATAGCACCCATAAAGTTGACCGTGTAACCCCGTTTAATGGTGTAAAAGATTACCGCACCTGGTCTGTAGGTGCTTGGGGTGGCGGCTCGGGAGCATTCGGTCCGTTTGGTGGTCCCTACTACTTCAACAACTTTGACTTAAAGAATACTGGTTTGGTGTACGGCGCTTATGTTAAAAAGCAAATCTTTCACAACTTCGGCCTGCAGGCCGACTTCCTGAAAGGGCAGGTGAAAGGTACTACCAAAGGTTCCCAGGCATTAACTAATATTGTCGGTACACCTATGGCAACAGGAGGTATCAACGAATTTAAGACGGATATCGACTGGGCTGCTTCCGTGAGTGGCGTGTTTAGCCTGGGCAGTATCAACTGGATCAATAAACAGAGCTATATCATACCATATGTGTCAGCCGGTGCGGGTGCTATCGCCTTTAAACCAACGGCTGTTGCTACCGATGGTACACAAATCGCCGTATTAAATTCCGATGGTAGCAAAACACATCGCGAATTATATATCCCGGTAGGCGTAGGTGCTAAGTTTAATGTGGCTCGTGGCGTAAATATAGATCTGGGTTACAACGTAAATTTTGTCAACAGTA
Source organism: Chitinophaga sp. Ak27 (assembly GCF_012726295.1). GTDB lineage: Bacteria > Bacteroidota > Bacteroidia > Chitinophagales > Chitinophagaceae > Chitinophaga. The sequence continues at coordinate 767,883 of NZ_JABAOB010000002.1, forward strand.
AAGTATTTGACGGTGTAAACAGCGGTAATAAAGATAAATTTTCAACCGCGCGTTTAGGGGTGGAATTTGCCCTTGGCAGCAAAAAGAAACCACAATTAGCAGTAGTAAATCCGGCTGCGCAGGTAGCGATGGATTTATGGGATAAGAATGCAGCCCTGAAAAGCTCACTGGAAGCAAGCGATGCACAGAACAAAGCTGCTATCGCAGGACTGAAACAGGAAATTGCTGATATGAAAACAGACTCCGATGGCGATGGCGTACCTGATTTCCTGGATAAATGCCCGAATACGCCTGCCGGTACTAAGGTAGATGGCGCCGGTTGCCCGCTGCCCACTCCCGTACAGGTGGTAAAAGAGAAGATCATCGTAACGGAAGCCGATAGGAAAGTAGTGAAAGATGCGATCGATAACCTGGAATTTGACCTGGGCAAAGCCACCATCAGACCTACTTCTTATGCTAGCCTGGATAGGGTAGCCAGCTTACTGGTAGAGAAAAACTTCAGCCTGAAACTCGCAGGTCATACCGATAATACCGGTTCTGCTACTACCAACATGCGTTTATCTAAAGAACGTGCCGAGGCTATCAAGGCCTACCTGGTATCTAAAGGCGCTAACGCTTCAAGGATCGAAGCTACCGGTTACGGTTCTACGCAGCCAATTGCTTCCAACAAAACAGCGGCTGGCCGTCAGCAAAACAGACGGGTGGAGTTTACTTTGTATTAATTCGTTTTTATTTTCGATAAAGCAGCAGCCCCTGGTGGGCTGCTTTTTTATATAAGATGCCTAAGAAAGGCCTCTCTGCTATGGCAGAAAGGCCTTTTAAAATTACTGTTTTACCATCGTAAACGTATATTTATCCCCCTGTACCAACACATTCTCCGTTACATATACCATCGTTTTGCAATCGAAGCTCGTTATTGTACCTTTTAATATCCCATTACTCGTCAAAGTATTTCCTTTTAAAGCCCAGGTGCCATGTTCATTACCGGAAGGATTGCAAACCGTACCCTGGTCTTTAAAATCATAGATGCCGTCGCTTTTCAGGATAATGATATCATCTTTTTCACAAGGTTCCCAGGAGTCTGTTTCTTCTACCGGTGTGGTGCTGGTACTCGATTTATACTGTAGGGAGGTGAGCTTATAGGTACCGGAAATGTTTACCATATTCACGCTGCAGGTGGGGGTGGGGGCACTGCTTTTTTCCTTTTTACAGGAAAAAAGTAAACTGCCTGCTACTAATACCATTAAGGCCCATTTCGTTGTAATTGTTGTCATACATATTGCTTAAGTAGGTGAAAAACTATTGTTTGATAGTAGTACCTCCTCCAGGAATCAAATGGTTGGGAAAAAATAAAAAATATTTTTTTGCCCGTTACCCAACCTTTGCCTAAGAATAGAGGTATTAGTGGTGAGGGAGGTGGGTATAGGACTCTTATTTGATGATTATCAATAATGTGAATACATTCGATCTCCAGGAAACAATGCATAAATAACCGATGATATTCAAAGTAAAATGAGAAATGCAGTATTAATGATGGGAATCGCCTGCCTGATGGGATGTGGCACTTCTATGAAATTAGCCGTTCCTGATGCCTTTAAACAGCAGGCTACTATGCAACATGTAGATGGCGCAAGAGGGAATAAGATGTCGTTCGCCAATATCAGCACGTCGGAAATTACAAGAGGGGTGCATGTAAGCTACCCCGGCTGGGGCGGCCGTGCCTTCTTCCTGCAAAACCTGATATTGAATAAATATGGTATACAGAAAAATGAAACCGTAGAGAAGGAGAAAGCCAGGTTCCGATACACCATAACAGACGGGAAGAATACCCTCGAAGTATATGCCAACGAGAAGCAGGTGACCAAGAAACTGGAGTACCAGTTAATCAAAGAAACCGGTTACTTCAGTAGTTTTGAGCAATTACAGCATTATCAATACATTTTCTCAGCCATTATCGGTACCGGCAATATGCCAGGGCGTAACAACTGGGAGTTGATGATGACGAATATATACGACCGGGAAGCAGAACACGACCCCAACCCATTCGCGTACGCAAAGCAGGAAGACAACGGGCTGGCCACCAATGGAAGGGATACAATTTATATTAACCCGTTGAGCATCCGGAAAACCGAGTTGAGTAATGGCAAAACCGGCAAGCTGCCTTTTAAACTGCTATCCGGTTACGAGCTTAGCAACAGCGATGGCGTAGTGGCTATTGTAGATATGATCGACCGCAACGTCTGGTTTTACAATGAGCTGGAGCCGATGGAAAAATTAAATATCAGCGCCATCGCCACGGCTATGTTTGCACGGAAAGTCCACGACGCAAAATGGTAATAACCATCAGCCCGGAAAAGTGAGGTATCAGTATTAAACGATTCGATAGTTCCTGGAACAAGAGTTACATCATATCATCATCGAATGCCGCAGTGGCAACAGGAGAGCGCAGGAGCAGCTATACCGGCAGCTCTATGGCTTTGCAATGGCTATTGCCATACGCTATGCCGCCGATACCCACGAGGCGGCAGATATCCTGACGCAGGCATTTGTAAAGATGTTCCGGAGCATTCATACATTCGATGATACCAAAGGGAATTTCCATGGCTGGCTAAAGCGGATCATCATCAACGAATCGCTGGACCATATCAAGCAGCGGAGCCGGTTTTCCAGCCTGGAACTGGACACGGTAGAAGAACCGGTGGTGAATAATGACATCATTGAGAAAACAGATGCGGCGGCTATCCTGGAGCTGGTAAGGCAGCTGCCGCCTGCTACCCACGCTGTATTTGTGCTATACGCCATCGACGGCTACACGCATAAAGAAATTGGCGGGCAGCTCGGAATTAGTGAAGGCACCAGCAAATGGCACCTGAGTGAGGCAAGAAAAATTCTTCAACAGAAAATAACAGCGATTAAAAATTAGTGAATAACATCACACCATACGAGAAATTAATAGCAGCAAAGCTGGAAGAGATGCCTGTGCCAGATATGGCAGACAGCATCTGGGCCAGTATTGACATGCAATTGGATGCCGTAGTGGATACGCCTAAAGAAAATCCTGTTCACCCATTTAAAATAAATACAAAAGGCTGGTTCATCATCGCCGGCATTGCCCTGCTCATCGGGGCCATATGGTGGTATATACACAGCCAGTCAGCAGCAAATAAAACAGTGACCCCAACACCTGTACCGGAAAAAACAGCCCCGGTACCCATTGCCCCGGCCGATAGTTCTTCTCTGTACCCACTGCCGCGGAAAGGAACTGCACTGCCGCTTCCCCCGGTAATGAAAAAAGATAGTATATCCGTGATCGATAAATTGCCCCAACAACCGCCGGTAGATTCCATCCAGGTACAACTGGTACCGGCTATCCGGGTAGATTCGCCTGAAGCAAAGGATAACCGGCCGCAGGAACGGGTTTTTGATTCTATCTATCTATTACCCACCCACAAAAAGCCCAGGGGCGTAAAAGGCATTACGCCCAACGATTACCGGATATCGGTGCAAAAAGACTCCACCCATAAACAACCTTAAAAGAATAGGCTTATTTTGACCGCTAACAGTCAAAATCTTTGGAGAAGAAGGTAATATCTGCAAGTTTTTTATTTTTCTATCTGCTAATTTCGCCACCGCGCTACCTGATAATTAGCTGTGAACGGTGTTATAGAACAAGAAAAAAAAGTAATCTGCCACGTTGAATTCCCGTTGCCGGATGCTATCACATTTTACCGACAACTCGCGCCCGGTACCAGGAGAAAGGGATGATGATGATCGGTTTTTACGGTGAAAAACTGTTGATATATGAATATATTGAAACGATGCCTGGCGATAGGCTGCTGGCTGGCCTCCGCCCAATTTTCCCTGGCACAAACGCCCCGCTGGGAGCTGGCGCCAGATGGCGGCATCCGCTGGATGGTAAAGCAAGGGCCTACCCATACCGACCATCTTGAAATGAGCGGGCTGCAGCTCTCCGCCATCATTACCTACGGCCAAAATGAACAACAGGAATTGTTGCTGAAGAAGCAGCTGGTATTCCCCATGCTGCGTACCATTCCCAATAACACACACGCCAGCCTGAAAACGGATTTCGACGGCAGCGAACTGCCACCCGTGAAGGCAGATGGTGTGCCGATGAAAATGATGCCGGCAGATTGCTACCTGAAAGGGCTACTGCAGGTACATTCCCGTACCAACACACCTATAACAGTAACGGATATACTATTTCCATCCACCGATAAAGCGGGGTTTATACAGTTGAGGGAGCTGACTAACGGCGGCAACCGTCCCTGTGGCATCGTAATCGACAGTTTACAGACCACCTGCCACACGGCCGCAGATAAAGGCGTTTATGGCGAGTATATCATCGAATCCCGCGTAACCGGCCATGGCAGCTTCATACTGGCGCCAGGGGAGAAGCATCGCCTGGCGGTGATTTACACCGCCCGCAAGGTAACTGAACCGCCCCGCTATATTTCCCCGGAATATGAATTGGCAAAGCGCACGGCTTTCATCCATCAGCTTACACAATCGCTCGTGCTGGAAACGCCCAACGATACGCTTAACCGCGGGTTTGCTTTCGCCAAAATACGGGCTACCGAAAGCATTTATGACACCCGTGGAGGATTGATGCATGGCCCCGGTGGCGGCGCTTATTATGCGGCCATCTGGGCCAACGACCAGGCAGAATATGCCAATCCTTTCTTTCCCTTCCTAGGTAATTTGAATGGCAATGAATCAGCCGTGAATAGCTTTCGCCTCTTTGCCGGGTACATGAACGAAGCATATAAACCCATACCCAGTTCTATTATTGCTGAAGGAGATGGATACTGGAATGGCGCCGGCGACCGTGGCGATCAGGCCATGATTGCCTATGGCGCTTCCCGGTTCGCACTGGCCTTCGGCGATACCGCCTTGGCGAAACAGCTATACCCGCTCATTAACTGGTGCCTGGAGTACCTGGAGCGGCATAAAAGGGCAGATGGCATTATTACCTCGGATGCTGACGAACTCGAAGGCCGGTTTCCCGCCGGGAAAGCCAATCTCTCTACCAATGCGCTGGCTTACGGTGCCTACGAGAGCGCGGCTTATCTGGCCACTGCTTTAGGCAGCAAGGATACCGCCAGGCTATATCATCAACGGGCACAACAGCTGAGTAAAGCCATTGAACAATTTTTTGGTCACACGGTACAGGGCTTCGATACCTATCGTTACTACGAAGAAAATACGGTACTGCGCTCGTGGATCTGTTTGCCGCTGGTCATGGGTATCAATGAACGGAAAGATGCTACAATGAAAGCATTACTGTCGCCCTACCTGTGGACACACAACGGTATCCTCACCGCTGCCGGCGATCATACCTTTTGGGACCGGTCTACACTCTATGCTTTTCGTGGACTCTTCTTCGCCGGCGCTACCGATACAACCCTGAAATACCTGGCTTACTATACCCGTCAACGTTTGCTCGGCGAGCACGTACCTTACCCGGTAGAAGCCTGGCCGGAAGGCGACCAGCGCCACCTCTCGGCCGAAAGCGCACTGTACTGCCGGGTGATCACTGAAGGACTTTTTGGCATCGTGCCAACAGGGCTACGGAGTTTTGAGATATGCCCGCGTTTACCCGCCGCTTGGAACAACATGGCATTGCGCCATATCCGGGCATTTGGGGCCGACATGGATATCGCGGTTAAGCGCGCAGGCAAACAACTAAAGGTAACGGTGGCGAATAGAGGAAAAGTGGTCACGCAAAAAAATTGGGATGGCAAGAGCCCCCTGAATATTTTATTAAGGGATTAAATATCTTTGTTCAAAACTACCACTATGAAGAACAAGATTCTATTTGTATTGAGCCTGCTGTTTGGTCTCATGTTTATAAACGCAGGGCTGAATAAATTCCTTAACTACATGCCGCCACCCAAAGATATGCCACCTGCCATGATGAAAGCTATGGGCGCGTTTATGGAAATATCCTGGCTGATGCCGCTGGTAGGCACCATTGAAATAATAGGAGGTTTGCTTTTTATCATTCCTAAAACAAGGGCACTGGGCGCTATCATCATCCTGCCGGTAATGGTAGGCGTGGTGTTAACCAACCTTACCTACATTCCTTCGGGGTTAACAATTGCATTACCGATGCTGCTGATCAACCTTTGGGTAATCTATGACAGCAGGGAACGCTATAAGCCAATGATCCAATAAAAATATACGTGATACTAAGGGTTCCCTCTTCCGTTTTTTGCGGAAGAGGGATTTTTTATAATGCTATACTTATTTCAACCAGCGAGTTACACTTTCCAGGAATACTGATTGTTGATCGGCATAAAGGTAATGCGAGCTGTTATCCACGTACCTGAAATTTTTTGTTCCGAGTAACTGCTCCAGGTGACGAAGCATGTTAGTAGAAAATATCCCATCCAACTTACCGTATATCCCATAAATTGGTATATGTTTTTCCCGGATGAGGGAGGCCAATACGGGTTGTACATAAATGTTCACACGCGTTTCGTTTTTATAAAAGCGCTCGGGCGCATTTTTATTACGGATATCGGTTTGTTTTAAGGCACTGCTGTCATAAGCCCGGGAAATTTCCTGTGCCTCGTGATCCGGATGGGCTACCCGGAAAAAACCATTTTCGCTGGCTAATCGGAAACATTCGCTTCGGTAGCGTGCCGATTTTTTATCTAGTTGTTCTACCAGGGCCACTTCCCTCAGTTTAGCCGTATCTGATTTTTGCCGGTAAATGCGTGTTACCGTATCCAGTATATGGTTGTAGGTGGCCTGTTGCGCAAACAGGGCGCTGCACAATACAATCGCCTGCACCTTTTCAGGATATTTCTCTGCAAAAAGTGTTGTTACCAGTCCCCCAAAACTGAAACCTATCAGGTTGGCTTTTGTCAGCTTATATTGCCGGTAGATGTTGTTCAAATCGGTAAATGCTTCTTCGTAGGTCAGTGTTGCGTTGGCATCTGCTGATCTGCATTCTCCCCGGCGGTCGTATACAATGACATAAAACCCTTTGGCTGCCAGCTTTTGCGCGGTGGTGGCTTCGAAATGTACGGCACTGCCGGCAGGGCCGCCGTGAATGAAGATGAGGGGAGTACTGCCAGGCTTTCCGAATGTTTTAATATAAAGCGATTGGGCAGATGTAGAAAGGCTGTAGCAGAGTAGCGTCAGTAATAACAGCGTATAACGCATGATGAAAGAAATATTAGGCTCCAAATGTAGAGAAACATTTTCAACGAGAGGTCGCGATCTGTTACAATCCTTTCCCTTTACTCACCCATCTATTATCTTTTATGGAGAAGCGATAGGGCAGTAGCGCGTCTTCGCCGGCATACTGCACACCCACGCGGGTGCCAGCCAGGATTTGTGCATCGGGAACGTGAGGGGCATCTTCTATCCAAATGCTGCTACCGGTTAATTTTTCACCGTTGAGTGCAGCATCGATGCCCAGGGCTTTACAAAGGCTACCCGGACCGGCTGTCATCTTTACCGTATTTTTATGCGGGTAACGTTGCTGCATGGCATCGATGCCGTCCAGTGGTTCCAGCGCTCTTACCAGTACCGCCTCGGGTACCTCTTTTACATTGGTAACTACGTTGAAAAGATAGTGCAGGCCGTAGCAGAGGTATACGTATACCAGTCCCCCGGGTTGATACATCACTTCGGTGCGTTGGGTACGACGATCATTCCATGCATGAGAGGCCCGGTCACGAATGCCGGCATAGGCCTCTGTTTCCACGATAATGCCCGCAGTACGTACACCATCTATAGCAGTAACCAATACTTTACCCAGTAGTTGCCGGGCAATGCTGGTCACATCGTTCTGCCGGTAAAAAGATAGCGGTAGTTTTTTAGCCATGTCTGAAATATCCGGAAAGATAACTATTGTCTGGATAAAATAGGGAGGGGGTTAACCTGTCTTATTCCGAAATATACACGACCGGACGGGAAGCTATGGGGATTTGTATTGCCGGTGGAATAGTCACTATCCTGATCATGATCTCCCTATCAGGCGTACTATATAAAATAATATAGAAAGCTATTGAAGTAACCAGCTGCTTCAATAGCTTTCTGTTGCCGTTAGCTATCCACCCGGAATGATACCTTACAGATAAGCCCGTAGGTGCTTATCTTCCCATCTTTTACATGGGCCTTGATATCTTTTACAAATACAGAGTCGATATTGTGAATGGTTTTAGACACCTCCGCTACTGCATTTTGTAAAGCATCTTCAATGCTTTTGTCGGACGACGAAATAACTTCAATGACTTTTACGATAGACATAAGCAACATGTTTTGAGTGATGAAATAAGGCCTCACGCCGGCTAACAGGTATAGCCTGCCTGGGCTCCCTGTGTTGGAAGCGTGTAGGGAACAGTATTTAAACGGAGAATAACAGGAATTGTTCAATGGCGGAGTGGCCCTATTTGTTGGCCAGCTGTATCCATACCGGCGCATGGTCGCTGGTTTTTTCCCAGCCGCGTACCTCGCGGTCTACCCCGGCTGCCTGGAGGCGTTTGCTCACCTGCGGACTAAGCAGGAAATGGTCGATGCGCAAACCGGCATTACGGCCATAGGCATTACGGAAGTAATCCCAGAATGTATAAATGGTTTCTTCGGGATATAGCTTGCGGATGGCATCTGTCCAGCCCTGGTCTACCAGGTTTTTAAAGGCCGCCCGCGTTTCCGGCCGGAATAGGGCATCGTCAACCCAACGCTCGGGCTTATATACATCTTTTTCGGTAGGCATTACATTGAAATCGCCGGTGAGTACCACCGGTATGCCCTGGTCCAGCAGGCTTTTGGCATGGTCGGTCAACCGTTTAAACCAGCTGAGCTTATAATCGAATTTAGGGCCGGGGGCGGGGTTGCCATTGGGTAAGTATAGGCCTCCAATGAGCAGGCCGTTGATATCTACTTCTATATACCGGCTGTGCACGTCATCCGGATCGCCGGGGAGCGTACGCCTTATTTCTTTCATGGGTAGGTTGCGGGATAAGACAGCCACTCCATTCCAGCTTTTCTGACCATGCCAGATCGCCTGGTAACCGGCGTCCAGGATAGCCTGCTCAGGGAATTTTTCCTGCGGAGCTTTGAGTTCCTGTAAACACACCACATCGGGAGTGGTTTCTTGCAGCCAGCGAAGTAATACCTGGAGATGTCCGTTAACGCCATTTACGTTATAGGTGGCTATTTTCATACGATAAAGCAGGTTTGTAGCCAATAATTTACGACATAATTGGCATATAGCAACATCTGCCGGCTGCGAGCGATAAAAAAGGATATAGGCGTTGGCGTTAGGAACATTATATTTTGCTGCACTCTTATAAATTGTTTATTTTCAATGTGCCGCTGTGCAATCGCTTAATGAGTACAATATGATGTTTAGCAAAGTATTCCCCGGAACAGCCCTGCTCTTTTTGCTGTTATTTTCTACCCAGGCACGGGCACAGTCACCCAAAGCCGCCGTAACGGATATTACTTTCGACCTGGTGACCTGGACCCGGCATCTGAATAATGATATTGATAAATATTTTTCCCGGGAGAAGGCTGCCGACCTAAACCAGCATCTCGAAGATCTGAAGCGGGAACTGAAGATTTATATGAAGTTACGGAAATCGCTGTCAGACAGCTTATTCCGTAACAACATCACGCCGGGTAAAAAAGACGAGGCGCACCTGGAAGCCCTCAAATCCAGCATGAACCTCGTGATGGAACAAATGCGCAATGTTACCGATTATGTCAGCGATCCGTTGAAGATCGAGGGCGATAAGCTCAATGACCAGATTTATGATATTTTATACGGACAGCAGGTACGCTACCTATCTAACCTGGACGCTTTCTTAGCCGGCAATGATATCAGCAAAAGAGACCTGGCTATTGATGGCAGCGCCTGTTACGGGCGACTCGAAGAAAGCCTCAACCAGATTGCTGTCTTACAGGAAAAAATAGCCAGGAAGCGGTAGTGGTAAGTGCTGTCAGGTATATCGCAGGACCATTACGGCTAAAGCTGTCAGCAGGAGGAAAATATTAAAGGCTACGGCAACATATTCGCCGCGTTTATAATGTATAGGCGCCGCCATCATCATAATTACGGCGAAACCCAATGCAGCAAAGGGAGTCAGCCATGGCAAAATTCCGGTGGCCCAGGGGGCTATCATACCCACTGCACCCAATATTTCAATCATACCAATAAACCGGATCATAGGATAAGATAAGTTGGCTACACCCGTTTGCCCGACCTCCACCAGTTTTTCTCTTTTCTGAGAAGATTTCATGATGCCGGAATACATGAAAACGGCGGCCAGCAGGCACTGGGCAATCCATAATAGCGTGTTCATAACCTTGTAGTTTTATACCACAAAGGTGGATACATCCCATTTTTTTTCCTTTGACATTTATCAATTACTGTAGCCGGCGCGGATACGGCTCAGTGTTTCGGGGGTAATGCCCAGGTAGGAGGCTACCATGCCCAGCGGCACCCGCTGAATAATGCTGGGATGTTGCTCCATCAGCTTTTGGTAACGCTCGCGGGCCGTGGCAAAATGCAGGTCGTCGAACCGTTGCTGCATTTGTACCAGGCCATAGCTTACCAGCAAGCGGCCAAAACGCTCTATCTCATGGTTGGCATCGTAGAGTTGCTGCAAATCGTCGTGACCAATAGCCCACAACACTGATGGCTCCAGCAGTTCAATGCTGCGGACATCAGGCAGGCCGGTAATAAAGCTGACAATAGAGGTGGCGAAGGTTTTTTCTACGCTGATCCAGTCGGTCACATCTTTTCCGTCTTTGCTGTAAAACGTCCTGGTAAGGCCTTTCTCAATAAAATATACATGCCGGCACACCGTTCCCGCACTCACCAGTTGATAACCTTTGGGCAGCTCCTTCTTGTCAAGAATAGCTGCCATCGCCAATTTGCTATCGGCAGAAAGGGTGATGAAAGATTTCATGACATCAAAAAAATCGTTCAGTGATGGATCGTATAATGGAGCTTGCATGGCCTTGGCAGTAAATATTCATGTGAAAATAAGAAAAGTTTTTAGCGCTGCCGGGCGCCTCAATGAATTGTTAATATTTGTGATATTCTTGTATATGTTTGCCACCTGTCTTAGATTGGGGCCGAAATGGGCATTTCTACACACTTACAAAAAGTAGCATTATTAGCAGTACTGATGTTGGCAGGCATCGTATCCAATGGCCAGGTACGGGTAAGCGGCACCGTTTACGACCGTACGCAATTGGTGCGCATGGCAGGTGTGAGCGTCAGGAGTAACTCCGGCGCGGGTGCTGTCACCGATTCTTTAGGACACTACAGCATCATTGTACCGGTAACGGATTCTATCAGCTTTTCTTACCAGGGAAAACCTACGATGAAATTTGCCGTCAGGGAAATTCCATTCAATCGCCCGTTTGATATGAGCTTACATGTGAGCGTAATGACCCTGCCTACCGTAGTGGTCACTGAAAAGATGCGGGGGTATAAATTTGACTCCCTGGAGCGACGTAATGAATACCGGAAAGTATTCGATTATTCGCCAGACTACCTGACCAGCGGTGGCAATGGCGTAGGAGCCGGTGTTAACCTGGACGCCCTGCTCAGTATCCGGAAAATTAAGCGGATGGAAGCTTTCCGGCGTTTCCTGGAGAGGGATGAACGCGAAAAATATATTGACTACCGCTTTAATGCCGTGTTGGTTAAGAAAATTACCGGATTACAATCGCCCGCGCTGGAAGCATTTATGAAAGAATACCGGCCCAGCTATGAGCTGCTGCTAAGCTTTGAAACAGAATACCAGTACTATAAATACATTCGTGACTGCGGAAGATTTTACACGGGTAGTCGGTAGAGCGGAAAGCTTTAAGCTTTCCGCTTTACTCATATCCATTTTTCAGTACCAACACACTACCTGGTTGACTGTTCAACAGAAGAAAACCATCCCCGGTATTTTTTATCACAAATCCTTTGTTGCTGGCCGCATAAAATGTTTTGAACGGTAGTTTCAAGCGGGTATTACCACCTTTTTCAGATACTATTTTCACTTCTGCCACCTGTGCCCCCTCTTTCTTCGCGCTTACCAGGAAAGCGCCTTCGGTACGCAAATTTTCGAAAGCCACGTTGTCCCAGTAGGCCGGAATAGCGGGCATAATATTGATAAAGCCGGCATAACTCTGCAATAGCATTTCCTGTAGTCCGGCTGCAAAGGCGAAGTTTCCTTCCAGGGTGAACGGGCGGTAGGTGAACTGGGACAAACCGGATTTGGTTTGGTCTCCATTCAGGTGGAAGCTGTTGATAGAGCAGAAGGCTTTTGCAAAGATTTGTAAATCTTTGGCTGCGCCTGCGCCGTCTTTAGCCCTGGCTTTCAGGTTGGCCATCCAGGAATAGGAGTAGCCGCACCAATATGCCGGTCCCATACTATCGGTGAGATGTATAGAATTGCGGATAATGGTTTGGGCGGCTTCACCGTCTTCCCATTTGATAAGCCCCAGGGGATGAATAGCCATCATATGCGAAAAGTGGCGGTGCGATTGGTTATACGCCATACTGGGGGCAAACATCAGCTCGTGTTGAGGGCTGAGTGCAAAATCACTGTATTCCGCCAGTATCTTTTTCCAATGAGCAGCTTCACTGCTCAATCCAAGCACTGTGGCAAGTTCTGCGGCTTTGCTGAAGGTAAACTTCATCAGCGCCAGGTCGTAGTTGGTGTTTTGTGGAAACCAGGCCTCCAGGCTATTGTCGTTGATCTCTGGACTGGAGCTGATTTTCAGCTTACGATGCCCATTTTCATCTTTTACCGTAATGTTTTCCAGGAAGGTGGCCGTGCTTTTAAACCAGGGATAAGCTTTTTCTTTCAGGAAATTTTTATCCATACTGTAGCGCCATTGGAGATAGTAGTGTTGGGCCAGCCAGGAAGATACGGTGGGCGACAACGAATATTGGATCCATCCACCCATTTCGGTACCGTCGAGGGTAGTTACGCCCGGTACGGCGAGTCCTGGTACGCCAAAATACATTTTCGTATAGCGCAGGTAGTTAGCTTTATTGTTTTCCAGGTGACGGAGATATCCTGTGGCTTCTTCCAGGTGATTGCTGCTATAAGCAGGCCAGTAACTGAGCTGCGTATTCAGGTCGTGGTGATAATCGCCTTTCCAGGGTGCAATGCGGCCATTGTCGGCTGTCCACACTGCCTGCAGGGAAATAGGCGGAGCATCCTTCCGGGCAGCTGCGCCAAATTTATATTGTTCCAGGTACCATTGTTTTTCCAGCAGGGTATCGGGCACATGAATAGCTGACTTGCTCCAAAATTGGCGCCACCAGCTGCTATGCGCAGTCAGCGCTTTATTGAAAGTTTGTGCTGTGCTACGGGCAGTTACCTTTTCTGCCAACTCCTGCACGGGCTGTTTCGGATATTGTGAGGAAATACTCCATACGCCTTCAATGGTATGAGCGGCTGTTTGTTTCCACCGTACATTGATATCATAGGTAAACCCATTCCAGCCTTCCTGGTGATAGGTAATACTATTGCCGGTTTGATGGATGTCGCCTTGTTTATAGCCCAACCGCGACAGGTCGTCGCCGCCTACCGGATCGCCACTGTTCTTTACCGCGCCCTGGTATTGTGGTGCTACCAGTTGAGGTATTAGCTGTGCAGGAATGTTTTCAAAACGGAACCACCCCACGGGTTTTACCGCATCTACGAAGGTTTGCAGCGAGGCGCCATTACGCCATTTTACCTCGCAAAGGGCATTTTGCAGGCTCAGATGTACCGATTGTACCGGTCCCCAGTTCCTGGTATCAAATTCCAATGCCCCGCCGGGAATTTTGGAGGGTGCTGCTTCGGCATCATAAGGCGCGTCAAGATATTGTTGTACCGGTTGATAGTCCTTTTTATGTACCTGGTCTATTACCCATTGGTAGCTAAATTCCTTGCGGTGTAATCCTTTCATGGGGCGAAGATCCCATAGGTCGGCCCGGTCGAGCGAAAACCGGAGGTGATCGCCGTTCTGCCAGATCAGGGCGCCCAACAGGCCGTTGCCCAATGGTACGGCTTCATCCCAACGGGAAGCCAGTTGGCTGAATTGCAGGTCATGCGTGGAAGATTGGCCTACGCTGGTCATTGCTGCGACAGACAATGCCAGGGCCGCGATAAGTTTGTTCATCTGTTCTGTTTAATTAGCAACCATAAGTCAGTGCCTAATTTACCCGAAAAAATGAAACTTTTTTTGAAAAATAGTCACGCAAAGGCGCAAAGGAGCTAAGCAGCTAAAATATAAGCGAATTTTCTGAAAGTAAATGGCAGCAATATAGTTGATAAATAAGGTTAACCGTATTTTATGGAGATTGTTGCCACAAATTAAGGTCTCATAGTGAATATGACAAATGTAATTACAAAAGAAAACCCGGCTAACAAGCCGGGCCTTCTTTGTTTTATCGATCACGCTAAAGTATACTATTGGGCAGGTACAATTTTTCCGGTGGCGTTAAAATGCCCTACACTTAATCTATAGATAAATAGTATCCTGGAAGTCTCAGGCACATGGTATTCTATGAGCTGCAAACTACCCTTGGTTACTTCTCCGCTGTAGATAACCGCTACCCGGCTTCCCTGCAGATTATACAATTCCAGTTGCGCTTTACCGGTTTCCGGTGCTACATAACGGAAGAATATAGTTTCTGTATATGGATTCGGGAATACGGTCACTGACAGATTCGCAGGTGCTACTTCCTTGGTGTAGTTCGCCTGGCCGGAATTGTCGTATGATACGCTTGAAATATTACTGATGGTGCTAACGGTCTTCGCCCACCTTACCAGTACGGCGCAGTTATTAAATCCATTATTGATCGCATCTACGGCCGCATTTACATCAGAAGCGCTTACACCGCTGACGGTCTGTCCTCCGAGGTATTTATTGGCCAGCATAAACAAGCCTTGTACGGTGGCCTGTCCGGTAGATGACAAGTAAGCCACAACATTAACCGGCAGCTTATACGCGTCTATCCGGGATACCGGTGTGCTGCTGCCGCAGGTGGTCAGCTTGGCGGTAAATAGGGAGTCGCCGCCGATGGTCAGTGCTGACAAAGTTGGGGTGATGCCCATATTAAAGAACAAGGTCATTGTTTGAGACAAGAGTACATCGTTAATCTTACCGAACGTTGTTGATGCGGTGGATATTGGCACATTAGGCCAGGTGGCTGATTTGCTGTAGGTAGCATATCCTTTCAGCGCAGCTGGAGTACCTCCGCCAGGCAACATATTAAAGATGGTGCCATTGGTAATGTCGTTCAGGAATAAGGTAAAGAACTTACCTGTTGATTTCAATCCAAAGATAGCGGAGTCGCCTGGTTGAGCGTCTACTACCTGCGACATCATTTGCTGAGCTTTGAGACTACCGCCGCCAGGAGTACATCCTACGCCACCCTTGTTGCCATAGAAGCCCTGGGTATAAGTACAGTAACTTACGCAGCAGCTTACAGTAATAGCCTGTTCTACATAGATGGAGTTGCCGCATTCGTCGGTGGCTGTCCAGCGCCTGATGTATTTAAACGGACAAACGGTTCCTTCTTTCCTGTCGCTGGTGGTTACAGTGACTTTACCATTACAGTTATCTGTAAATGTTGGCGCATCATACACGAGCGGAGCGCTGCAGCTGATCAGCTTATCGCTTCCCTGTGCGGTTGCTACTACCGGGGCAATACTGTCTTTTACGATAATAGTTTGTTTGATGGTATCTGACTTGTTGCCGCAGCCATCTACAGCCCACCATTTACGTACTATTGTGAATTTGTTTACACAGGTGCTGTCTGTGGTTACAGCAGAGAAGTATACGGTGGCTCCACTGCAACTGCCGTTGGCGGTGATGGTTGGCGGCGCTGGTACGTCTTTAGCACAGGCTACGACCAGGTCGGATGCTGTACCGGAAAGTACAGGCACAACATTGTTTTTAATGTGGATGGTTTGTTTAACAGAGTCGCTGTTACCGCAAACATCTGCAAATATCCAGGTACGAACGATCGTAGAATCGCAGGAGGTACCACTACCAACCTGACTGTATACTGGTGTAACGGAGGCATCGCAGTTATCGGTGGCTGTTGGTGTAGGCACCGGCGGGATGTCTTTTATACACTGTATGTTTACATCAGTAAAGTTGGCGGTGATCACTGGTTTCACGTTGTCGTTCACAGTGATGGTTTGTGTAATTGTATCCGAACTGTTGCCACAGGCATCTATTGCCCACCACTTACGTACCAGTTTGAATTTATTCACACAGGTACTGTCAGTGGTCATCTGGTTCATTTGTACGGCCACGTTGGCGGTACAGTTATCGGAAGCCGTAATCACAGGTGGCGCCGGGATGTCTTTGGCGCATGTAATAGCAGCATCCGGTGCTGTACCGGAAAGTACAGGGGCGATGCTATCCTTGATGTGAATGGTCTGTTTCACGGAATCACTGTTACCGCAGGCATCTGCAAATATCCAGGTACGAACAATTGTAGAGTCGCATGCGCTACCACTGCCCATTTCACTATATGCCGGAACAACGCTGGCATCACAGTTGTCGGTAGCGGTTGGCGTTGGCGCTGCAGGGATGTCTTTCACACACTGTACTTTCACATCTTTCGGGAAGTCGGCGGTGATCACCGGCTTCACGTTGTCATTTACAGTGATGGTTTGTGTAAGGGTGTCAGAGGTATTACCACAGGCATCAACAGCCCACCACTTACGTACCAGTTTGAATTTATTCACACAGGTACTGTCTGTGGTCATCTGGCTCATCTGCACAGTCACATTATCGGTGCAATTGTCGGAAGCGGTAATGACCGGTGCGGCCGGGATATCTTTCGCACAGCTGATAGACGCATCTGGTGCTGTACCGGAAAGTACAGGTGCAATGCTATCCTTGATGTGAATGGTCTGTTTCACGGAATCACTGTTACCGCAGGCATCTGCAAATATCCAGGTACGAACAATTGTAGAGTCGCATGCAGTACCACTGCCCATTTCACTATATGCCGGAACAACGCTGGCATCACAGTTGTCGGTAGCGGTTGGCGTTGGCGCTGCAGGGATGTCTTTCACACACTGTACTTTCACATCTTTCGGGAAGTCGGCGGTGATCACCGGCTTCACGTTGTCATTTACAGTGATGGTTTGTGTAAGGGTATCAGAGGTATTACCACAGGCATCAACAGCCCACCACTTACGTACCAGTTTGAATTTATTCACACAGGTACTGTCTGTGGTCATCTGGCTCATCTGCACAGTCACATTATCGGTGCAATTGTCGGAAGCGGTAATGACCGGTGCGGCCGGGATATCTTTCGCACAGCTGATAGACGCATCTGGTGCTGTACCGGAAAGTACAGGTGCAATGCTGTCTTTGATGTGGATGGTTTGTTTAACAGAGTCGCTGTTACCGCAGGCATCTGCAAATATCCAGGTACGGACAAGTGTAGAGTCGCAGGCAGTACCACTGCCCATTTCATCGTATACCGGTGTAACGAGGGCGTCGCAGTTATCGGTAGCGGTTGGAGCAGGTGGTGCAGGTATGTCGCCTACGCACTGTACTTTCACATCTTTCGGGAAGTCAGCAGTGATCACCGGTTTCACGTTGTCGTTCACGGTGATGGTTTGCTTGAGCGTATCAGAAGTATTGCCACAGGCATCTACTGCCCACCACTTGCGTACCAGCTTGAATTTGTTCACGCAGGTACTGTCAATGGTCTGTTGGCTCATCTGCACTTGTACATTACCTATACAGTTATCAGTAGCGGTAATGACTGGTGCTGCAGGAACGTCTTTTGCACAGGTGATAGTGGCATCTGGCGCTGTTCCGGACAGTACAGGTGCAATGGTGTCTTTAACATTTACTACCAATGAACAGGTATCTTTTACCTTGCCATCGGGGGTAGTGGTAATCAGTTGCAACGTGTAGGAACCGCAGGTGTTGCCCGCCATTACGGTTACCGTGTCATTACTCATGGCGCCTGTTATGCTGCCATCGCCGGTAATGCTCCAGCTATAAGAACCCACCTGGGAAGGCAATGGTCCCATATACACGTTGGAAGAACCAGGACACACAGGGGTAGGCCCATTAATGATGCAGGGTGGCGCCGGGTGTTGGGTAACCGTTATCACTACGGTATCCTTTCCTACGCAACCGGCACTGTCTGTAGCGGTAACCACAAACTGGAATGTTCCGGTACCTGTTGGTATAAATTGTGGATTAAAGATATTAGGATTGGAAAGTCCTGTTACAGGGCTCCAACTGAATGTATATGGGGCAACGCCTCCGCTGGCGGATGCGCTCAGGTAGGCGGTATCGAGATTGGTGATGCTCTGATCGGCGCCGGCATTGACCGTTACTTTTGAGAGCGTGATCACCTGGCCGGGATAAACGTCAGACCCCAGGTAGCTGGTATCAGCAAGCCCGTTGCGGGTAACGATCAGCTGAAGACTGAAAGACCCTGCAGTGAAGGTAGTACCAATGGGCACCACCTGTATATTGGCAAGGGTATTATTTACAATTTTGGCATTGGCGGTATTGCTGCCAATGATACTCCACAGGTAGGTGAGCCCTGTAGGATCATCTACCGTGGAGGTGTAATTCAACGAGGTGGTTTCTATACAACCTGCGGAAGGCCCACTGATAGAGCCTTCAGGAGGAATATACACCGCATTGGTTTTCAGGGACCTGTCCTGGTTACCAATGCTGACTACATTACCATCGATGATCCAGTTTTTTAACCGCATATGATAAGGCGATCCGTTAATGCTGGAAGCGGAATTGGTTTGACCGCTGGCATCTTTTCCCCAGTCAAGCACACTGGCGATATGCCCACCCCACGCCAATACTGCGGTTTCCTTTAACGCGGTGAAAGTGATGTTAATTACCGTTTCAGAATTAGACCCCGTAAGACTGCCTTCGGAGGCATATACCACGCTGTTGAGGGTGGCATTGTAACCTGTCATCACCCGTTCCGATGCTGGTAATGCATTGAAGCTGGTGGTGGGCTGCCCTGTAACAGGCGATCCCGCGCTGGATGGCGCCGGGATGGGCAGCGTACTGGTAGATGTAAAATAGCTTTTCGGAAAACCGGTAATGTTTAACAACGGATCTACCGTTTCCGCTGTATGCAGGAAAATGCCATGAGGTTCGAGTCGCTGGAACTGCGTAATGTAGTCCAGCGCATGTTTCCCGCTGGCCGTGATATCTAACCCGATAACGAGGGTGTACGTTTTATTGGCCACCAGGTTAGTCAATACTGCCCGGTAAGGCACCGAATATCCTTCCAGGAAGTGCGCCTGGTTGTTGTTCAGGTTACCATTCACCCAGTCGACCGGGGAGGTGGGGGCTGTGGAACTACCATTGCCTCCCTGGTCCAAATTAGCTGATTGGGCGTTGCCCTTTAACACAGCTGCAGTAAGGAAAAACAATAATAGTAGAACAGGCAGGAGTTTGGAATGAAAAGACGATACATTTTGGGAATAGCGGGGTAAATCCATTGCGTTCATAAACACAGATTTTGCCGTGAACAAAAAAGGTTATTTCGCGGGTAGATATCTACTCGTGCTTACCAGGGAAAAGGCCACGATGTATGTTGTTGTACTGCTTGTCAAACACAGTATAACCGCACGTGTCATCGCCTGATCACATGATTATTGTGGAATCCATAAATGAGGTTAAAATAAGAAGGCTCAGGGGATATAGTCAAAATATGCGAAAGACAAAATTGGTGGTTAGCTTACTCTCTGAACAGTGCATTCATCTAAATCCTTTTGGCTGATAATTTTCACAATCTTATGCAAAGGTTAAGCTTTTTTTTAAAACACAAAAAAAATTAACATATTAATATTTTGCAAAGATGTTTAATATACTATTTTTAAGTATTCGAAAACTATTTTAATATGGAAGATCAATTGTTGCCTTCACTGAGCAGAAATTTTCCTTTTTTAATCTAGCCTATACCACCACTGTCTAAATATCTAATTACAGATGAAATATTTATTGTTACTGTTCGTATGCAGCGTGTCTTTGCAACTCTATGCACAACAAACAAGACCTGTTGATGCTATATTGGATGAATTTTATCATCACCCCGAACACGTCATGGTGGCCGCTCACAGGGCCGCTCATACAAAGCATCCGGAAAACTCGCTGGCAGCTATCAGGGAGGCGATTGCACAAGGAATCGACATCGCAGAAATAGATGTACATGCTACGAAAGACAAAGTGCTGGTGATTATGCACGATGATAACATTACCCGTGCCACCGGCAAAAAAGGAAAGATTGCAGATTACACCTACCAGGAATTACTGCAATTTCCATTGCTGTTTAACGGGCAACCCACCACAGAAAAGATCCCCACCTTTGAAGAAGTGTTGCAGCTCACAAAAGGCAAGATTATAGTAGACATCGACTTTAAGGAAGACAGCATTGAATTTGCAAAACAAACCATCGACATGGTAGCTGCCCACCAGATGGAAGACCAGGTACTGTTCTTTATCTATGAGCCACCTTTTGCTACGCAGCTGCGCAGTTTCAACGCCCGTCTGCCCATTATGCCCCGCGCACATAACATAACTGAAATAAATGATATCGAACGGATGTCTACCCAATTGGGAAAGTTCCCCGTCATCCATATCGATGATTCTTTCTACTCAGATACCTTAGTACAGCGCATCACCGGTAATGGTACGCGCATCTGGATCAATTCCCTGGGAAAATACGATAAGATGGAGGGAAGGCAGGCCAATAGCGGCTTTGATCAACTGCGAAAAGATGCCCGCTTTGCCAATGTACTGCAAACAGATTATCCTGAAAGATTATTGGCCTACCTGCGCCAGCAAGGATTGCATCGTTAATGAACGCGCGATCTTTCGTCTTCGTTACCGGTATTGCCGGTAGTAACTTTGTGTTCGCTGCGGCCAAATTTATAGCTGACACTGAGCAGCAGGAACCTGTTTAGCTGAAAATTGGTAAACTGTTGTGGAATACCGTTAATGGTAGATCGCATGGCGACAGCACTGCTGCGGAAAAGATCGTTCATCGTCAGCGCCAGGTCTAACTGTTTTTTTAACAGCGAAGCCCGTACGCCCAGGTCCAGTTTATAGTAGGCATTTGTTTTACCAATATGGTCTATTTCAGGGAACTGGTACCAGCAGTTCACGGCAGCAGCAAAGGTCTTGTCTTTGTTTAAATAAATATTATTACTGGTCGACAGGTAAGCGCTGAATGTACTAATGCTGCTGATGGCAGGTAACAGGGAATGCGCATCGGTATGATAGAGCGTTACCTGGTTGTTGTTATCCCACCAGGAAAGCGGCGACAGCGCAATACTCTCTGTAATCCCAACGCGATGGGTACGGATAAAGTTTAACGGTATCGTATATACGAGATTGGTGTCTGCACTGGCCATGGTTACATTATTGAAACCATTGTTGGTGATGTTAAAAAAGACCGAAGTGGAGAACATACTTTTATAGGAGTGCGACAGCTCAAAATTGCTGCTGTACTCTGGATTCAGGTAGGGGTTACCTTCACCATAACTGTAAGCGGTATACAACGATTTAAATGGATTCAGGTTCCAGAAGGAAGGCCTGTTTACCCGTTTGCCGAAAGTAAATGAAAAGCTGTTGTCGGCATTGGCCTGGTACGAGGCCAGCACAGATGGAAACAGGCGAAAATAGTGATGGAGTGTGGTTTGTTGTATGGTATAAGAATATCCGTTGGTTTGCGTTAACTCTCCTCTCAATCCCGCTTCAAATTTCCACTTATCAATTTCTTTGTTCGCGTTAACGTAGGCTGCCTGGGTATTTTCACGATAATCGAATTCGTTGCTCAGGTTAGGGTCATAGATTTTTTCATCTGCCATATTTTTCCTGTAGTAAAATGCGTTACTGTAGTTGTCGATGAAGCTCAGTTTGGCGCCGAACCCTATCCTGGCAAAGGTGGTAGGCATTTCTACATCTGCTTTGAAGGTGTAAATATTAATATTTTGCTTATTGTCGTCATAGTAGCGGGTGGTGCCCACAGCATGTTCGAGGTCATCTCCCAGGTAATTATTCGTTTCGAAATTTGATCTGTCGGTACGATAGTAATTGAAGTAGTCAGCATTCAGCAACAGCTTGCGGCCAGTAGAATCAAAGTGTATTACCGAATGCAGGTTGATAGCATTGCTCAGCGCTACCGGATGGTAGGTAGCATATGTTTGCATCAGCGAATCCAGTTTGCCCGTACGCTTGTTATACACGGGATTATATACATGATCGGAGCCGTCATAAATATTTTTGCCTCCCTGGTAGTTGATACCGATGCTGGATTGATGGCCCAGCTTATAATCCACACCTGCTACTACGTTTATGTTGTTGTAGGTGTAGTTGCCGGTATCGGCCTGTTGCCATTTTTGTTTGGGATAATCAATAGTGGTTTCGAAGCCTTCCAGGTGATGGTCCTGGTCTATGTTGATGCTGCCATATGCCGACCACCGGGTGGTATTATAGTTCAGTACTGCGCTGGCATTTAATGCTTCATAATTGCTGGTACCAAAGGCTGCTGCCGGGCTATGAAACCAGCGTTTAGCGTTGGCCTGTATATTACCGGAGTATCCCTGTTGTTTACTTTGTTTCGTGGAGATGTTGATCAACCCGGCGTTTCCGTCTGCCTCATAATTGGCCCCGGGGTTTTTCAGCAATTCAATTTTAGTGACCTGGTTGGCCGACAGTGATTTCAGGTAGCGCATGAGGTCTAATCCCGACAACTGGAGCAGGCGTCCGTTGACCATTACTTTTACGGCGCCTTTTCCCGCCAGGCTGATCTCGTTATCATTTACGCGTACTCCCGGAATTTTGCCAATGGTAGTAAGTATATCGGCGCCGGTGGCGGTAATGTTGGAAGATATGTTATATACCAGTTTATCTGCCTGGTCGTTGATAGCCGGCCTGGCCGCGTTGACGGCCACTTCGCCCAATTGAACGCGGTCTGTTTTCAACTGTAGAACAATGCTGGTGTCTTTATAGATAGGCAGTTCCAATACGAGTGGAGTATAACCCATCATCGCTGCAGATAGCTGCCAGCTCCCTGCGCGAAGGCCGCTAAAGCGGAAATACCCGATGCTGTCAGTCATGGTCACCTGTTGCCGTGAAGCGCCAGTAGATTGTAGTGTAAGAGTCACAGATGGAATGGGCGTATGTTGTTCACTGTATATTGTTCCTGTTAGCGTTTGAGCGCTGCTGCTGCCATACAGAAAGGTTAACAGCAGCAATAAAAAAGAGCTTTTCAAATATTATAAAGTTTATTATTTAGTTGATGTACGACAGGTCAAGATAATAAATAAAATCATTGTTGTCAGGTAAGAATAGGTGTTTTTTAAGTCAAGAAAATTTAACGCATAAACGATTTTGATTGACTTAGCTAGTCCGTAGCTATCTGTTAACGGTGTTCAAATTTCAAGCTCCCGTAATTTACCGGATGATCTATATGATTGCATCTCGTCATTTGAAAACCCAGTCTTTATATGTAGACCTATATAAATATAGTTATTATATATGTGTTGGTGCGCTATTGATTCTATTAACTTAGCGCCAAGTTTGTCACCCGTGTATTGGCCCTATTAAGTTTGTTATGTATTGTATGTAGTATTATTTAAACTCCAATAATGACCCTAAATTTTTTCTCCATGAAAAGAAAAGTAATCCCAGCAATACTATTAGGTATTGTACTGCTAATTGCCTCCTGTCTGAAACACAATGGTTCCGGATCAGACATCCCTGAAAAAGACCTGATTTCAGAAGCAAAGAATTATTACATTTTTGATGTCTCAATTACCGAGGCTAAGGGGGCAGCTATGACGGGTAGCAAACATCACTATATTCAGAAAGCACCAGATTGGGACCGTGCTACCGTAGAGAAACTCAATTCCATAAACACAGTAGTTGTTCCAATTAGCTATTTAGACACTGCACTCACAGTAAACACGATCAATGCTGATAGTAGAAATCCATTAGGTAGGCTTTCCTACCTTTTAGTATACCGGGATCCCAAAAGAAATAATCAGCTTACATCCGAGGTCATGTATACGATACCGGATGCTTTGAGCAAACCTAATAGTTTTAGTGGGACATCAATTATCGAACAGTGGGATGGTACAATACTAAGAGGTTACCGGCATTCTAGTGGGAAAGTAACGCCCATGTCCATTGAGATAGGCGAAAAGTCATCTCTTGCCAAAATGACTACTGTTTGTGAAACGACAGATTGGTACGTCTGTGTTACAGTCGGAAACTCCCAGGAATACTGCGATTACCGGAACACCACAACTCACTGTATTCAAATTGATGATGGCAACGGCGTTCCTTCCTCCGGCGATCCGGGAGGAGGAGTGCCTTCAACAGGTAGTGGTAGAATAGGACCGGATGGATCAGTCATTCCGGGAACTGGCGGTACGGGTGACAGACCTGTAAGGGTACCCGCAGAGCCTGTTGGACCAATGGATATCTGTCCACAGTCATTTAACTTTACAAAAGCCGTGGCATTGGATGAAAAAGGTTTTGGAGGGTGGCAAATTGCTGCTGTGGCAGGATTACATATAACTTTGCTGGATACCAGAGGTGAAGCAATGTTAATTTCGCCTGGGCCGATTATTTATTTTGGGCTTCCGATTGTAAGAAAAAATGGAGAATTTTATTCAAAAGAACGCGCTGCGGAAATTGCTCACGACATTGATGAAAAGGCAATACAGACGCTTATGGATTATTATCATAGTGGTGTGCCGGTTGACTTTGAAGGGTTGAATGCTCAATACAGAAAGACTTTGAATACAGAAGCGGAAAAGTATGGGGGAAGAGCAACCTTAACTCCGGGCATAGGAGGCTTACCGACAATGACACCTACTGTTGCAAAATATTACGGTTGTAAGTAATAATGATAAGGGCAGTAATTCGGCTGCCCTTTTAGTTTTCTTATCATATTTGCAGTATTATGTCGAAATTTCAAATAGTATTATTATCACTACTTCTTTATTTTATGACAGGTCACGCACAAATCACCTCCCAGGGATTTGATTCCATAAAATTAAATAGCAATATTTATGAATATATGGATGTCACTCCATTTCAAAAATTCCAGGACCAGAATTTATTTAGTGTGGAGACTCCTGATGAATTTTATAATATAGGCCTTCCCATTAGTAAAGACACTGTACTTGATATTAAGTACATTTTTGCTCAAACTGACGCGGACGGTCAGATTAAGCGACTGACGCTGTTCATTGATGATAGTAAGAATAATGCACTGGCATTACTAAAACAGATATTTGGCAATGAACATACTACTGCCCAATCTTCATTGGGAAAAGCCTATGGTAACATTTTCTATGGTTGGGTAACTCCTGACAAAACAGTTATTATAATGGCGAAAACTGATAAGATCAATAAGAATCTTGGTGTTCCAGTTACATCTGTTGCCATTGCAAAACAATCTGACTTACTGAAAATTGCAGGAAATAATATTCATTTAAAACTTCCTGAATTATTATTCTAATATGGCAATATCCGGGTAAAAATATGAGTTTAAGTCATAGCGGATGAAAGGGAGCTGCTTGATAAGAAAACCAGCCATCGTTTACCGAAATCAATGATTTTTTACAATTCCCCGCCTGGCGGGGAAAGTACTTTTGTGAAAATAAATCGCATGATACCAGTACCAGCCCGGGTATACCTGCTGTCAGCATGTTTGCTCTTCACAGGTATCTCCAATGCGCAAACCATTCGTAAAAAACATTTCACAAAACAGGTAAACACGACTATCATGGAAGCAAATAAGCAAGTGATCAAAGAATTGTATGAAAAAGCATTGAATCAGCAACAAACGCAGTTGTTACCCTCCTATATCTCCGATGATTATACAGGTGTGCGTGGAGGGACAGGTGCGGCCGGATTTCAGACACCCATCGCGATACTGCGGGCAGCTTTTCCGGATATACATTACCAGCTGGAAGACTTGCTGGCAGAGGGTGATAAAGTAATGGTCCGTTGGAAATGGACTGGTACACATACGGGTACCTACCTGCACCTGGCACCCACCGGAAAGGTAGTCACCAACGACGGCATGGCTATTTACCAGCTGCGTAACGGCAAAGTCAGCCATGCGGAAATATTAACAGATCGCCTGGGCTTCCTGCAGGCGTTGCAGGTATTACCGCCCGTGCTGCCGTCGCCACCGCATCCCCAACAGGTAGCATTTATCGATAAATTCCTGGTACCGGCTGCGGCCATTGCCGCCTTCCGGGAAAGAACCGGTATTAACCGGCGCATGATTAAAACCCTGCCTGGATTTATCAGCGATGCAGCGTACGAGTATACGGATGACAAGGGCAATTTGATTTGTGTGACCGTAGCGCAATGGGAAAGCCGTGAAGCATTGGCACAAGCGAAAACCAGTGTACAGGCCAGCTACCAGGCCAGTGGGTTTAACATGGCTGCATTTTTACAGGAAACAGGAATTGTGGCCGATCGCGGGGTGTATATGGGAATGGACAATCAGTGATCACTGCGGGCACAGGATTTCCTTATCCCATAGGAACACCGCCATTTTAGCGGCCAGCGAGAAAGGGAGCTGTTTACTCCACGTGGTTACCAGCATGCCAAAAGACGACATGCCGGGTACCATTAGTAATAGCGGGTAAATTTCTACTGCGTCGAGGAAGGCAATATCTCTTTGCAGGTTAGGATGGCGGATAGCGGTTTTTAATTGCAGGCAATCATTTACCACACAAGACGTGGTAACATATTTTATGGCCGGGGAGAGCTGAATGCTTCCCGGCCATAATTTTAGCAGGTTTGGAGGTGGGTTGTCTCCTTCCGCCGGGGACGGCGACGGGGCAGTGGTTTGTTGCAGGGCATCTGACAGTTGTTGTGAAAAGGGGGTTGTTGTAATTTTTTCGGGGAGATAGGGAACGGACCGGTCTTTCCAGAAAGCGTGCATCACGCCGGGCCAGCCCTTTGCATAATACTGCCGGGTCCATTGGGTATGATGTACTACTGATTCCAGTAACTTTTCCTCGTAAAATTGTTGTGCCATGGCTGCGTCACCGCCTTTCAGTACCGTGTTAATGGCAATCGCTGCCTGTAGGGAAAAACGCATGGCTTTTTCTACACCGGTAGATGATAAGGGGTCTATCGCGAAAGCTGCCTCGCCCAGTTGTAACCAATCGTTTCGCCAGGGCTGTATATGTGCATAAGCAGTAACGGGGCAGGATTGCGGGCGCTCCGGCGATGCAGGCGCCTGAAATAATTTTGTTTGGCGAAGCAGCTGTTGATATACTATCGCGGCCGGTTGTTGTTGCAGGCTATCCGGGTCTACAAATGCCATTACCCGGTATTGATTATCGCCCGTTGGCGCGCCCCATAACCAACCCCTGGCAATGGCCTCTACGCAGGTGGCGGCTGGCATTTGACTGGCGTCGATGTGCGCCCATAACGCTACCATGGGCGGCGCCGTTATTAATTTTTCAGATTGGGTAATGCCTTGTCTGCCACGGGCATCGAGCACAAGCCGGCTATGTACTGTTATGCGGCGTTCGGGGAGTCGGACTTGTATTTCCCAATGCTGCGCATGGCGAATACTTTTTTCATAACGTGCCGGTTGCAACAAGTGCAGGCCGCGCGCCACGGCCAGTTCCAGCAGGTCTTTGTCGAACAGTCCCCGGTTTACCATTACGCCATGTCCCCGGAGCTGAGGCGTTAGTTGAAAAGGTGTGGTGGATTCCCAGATGACCTGGGCGGGCAGCTGATGTTGACAATGGGGTTGTTGCAATAGATGCGTAGCGTCGAGGTAATCGAAAAGGTTGTGAATACCCGGCGATAGCGATTCCCCCACCTGGTGACGGGGAAAAGCGGCGCTCTCAATCAGGGCTACACGATATCCCAGCGCCAGCAGCCGCAGTGCGGCACAGGTGCCCGCCGGTCCGGCGCCCAGGATAAGAATATCGAAGCTATCCATTTGTGCGGTTGTTTACATAAACCAATCCGGGGCAAGGCGGCTCAGGCGTTCATGTGCCTGTAAGGTGTAGTGTAGCCATCCACGGATATAATCACAGGCATGCCGTCCCTTTTCAAGTACCTCGTGGTGGCATCCGCCTCCACATAGGTATTGCGCCCAGCAGCTGCTGCAGGGCGTTTGCTGGTGTACATGCCGGGATGCCAGCCAGTTGTTTTGCAGGGTGCTGTCTACGCCGTCGTAGATATTTCCCATGCTGCCGGCAGGTTCATTCACGAAGCGGTGACAGGCAAATAATCCACCGTCGGCAGATACGCCCATATATCCTGCGCCTGCTCCGCAAGGGTATGGCCGGTGGGTATTTTTACCAATTTCCTTCAGGGCATTAATCATGTTGAGAAACGGAAACCGCTTGCCCTGCAGCACGTGTTGTTCAAACAGGAGGCCGCAGGCAATCATGTTTTCCAGCATCATTTTCAGGTCTTCCTTCGTCATTTCGTCGCGGCCGTTAGCTGCGCGCAGCAGGGGAGAGAAGCCTACGCTGTGAAAGCCCATATTGACAAATTCCAGTAAGGTGTCACCCAGGTCGTTTTGCCCCGGCGTTACCGTTACCCGGGCCGATACCTGCATTTGTTGCTGGATACGGAGCAAGGGCTGTATTTTTTCAATGATGTGCTGATAGGTACCGGCGCCGTTTTTAAAGGGACGTTGCCGGTCGTGTTGGACGCCGATGCCATCGAGACTCACCGTTACTGCAAAGCCATAGGTTTCAAAGAAGGTGGCGTCGTCAGGTTTCACTAAAGTGCCGTTGGTGGTAATAGAAAAATGAACCGGTATGTTTTTGCGAGCGCCCGCTTCCGCTGCATAGATGGTGGCCTCCCGAAGTGCGGGGCGGTTGATGAGCGGTTCGCCTCCCAGGAAGGTTACCTGCACTTTCCGGCCGGGTTCCGCATTGTTTAACAGTAGGTCGATCGATTTTTTAGCAGTATCCAGCTGCATGTTTTTAGCGGGCCCGCCAAAGTCGCCCTGGTCGGCGTAACAGTAGGTACAGCCCATGTTGCATTTCTGTGCAATGGCCAGCGACAAGGCGTGTACAGGGGGATCCTGCAAAGGCGTGTCGTCGATCGCCGGCGGCATATGGAGTCCCATGGCTACCAGTTCACGATGAATGGCAGATTCATCACCCAGCTGTATGAGTTGCTGCAGATGTGCAGCCGTTGTATCGGCAATCTTGTAATAGCGGCTGCCATTGCTCACAAAGAGCCGGGTGTGATCTGCGCCGGGAACCAGGTGTATTTGAGAAGAGCCAAGCAAAGATTGCTTGGCTACTTCCGATGCCAGTCGACTGGCCACAAGGTGGATGGACTGCCTGGCTATGTCTGAGGGAAAAGAAGGTGTCATGATTTATTTTTGTCGTGGTTGGGGGACGTACTTTCCGCTTTCTTTTTGGTTTGGCTGGGCTCCTCTACAAAGTCCATTTTCCCATCCCATTCGGGGAAGCGATCATCCGTTGCGCCCGTTGCCTGTTTCCCACTGCTGAGGGCATCGCGGCCGTTGATGATGAAGTTTAGTTCACCTTCCCAGTTTTGAAACAGGTCGTTGTAAGAAAACAGCCTGGAATCTACCCGGTTGTCGGGTACGTACTCCCCGGTACGTCTTTTTGCCAGCCACATATCGCCTTTACTGAGCCCGTTTTCTCCCGGTTCTACATTGACATAATCGGGGCGGGTAGCGGCCCAGTAGTAACAGGCGCATTCCCGGTAGTCGTTTTGCCAGGGTGCGCAAAGACCCTGGGTAAGTTCTCCCGGGCGCAGTATCTGTGTTGAGATGGAGGCGTTGTTGGTATCGAAGATTTCGCGCACCGTAAAAGTAAGGGCAGGGAATGCGCTTGTCTTCAATTGATCTTCGGTTACCAGTACGGGAAGAGTAGCTGCTTCGGGGGTAAATTGCAGGGTAACCTGATCGCCACCTTTGATTTTCAGGGAAGCGATGAAGTTAGACCACTCCATGAAGGCTGCGCCATTAGGGTTGTCCTGGGTACGCAGCGCTACGTTATCACCTCCGGGAAAAACGGGGCCTTCTCCGGCCACCATCGTAGGCTTACCGTTGATGCCCACGATCCGGCGTCCGGCCAGGTTGTTACTGGTGGTATCTTCCAATACGTAATTATCATTTTCACTGATGGTGATGCCGATGAAAATATGCCGCCACAGGTTCCTGAAGTCAGACTCCAGGCCGGGGAAGCAGTTGGAGATGGCGGCTCTTGACAGTACGCTGTAAGGGTTGCCCTGCCCCCGGTAATGGAGTTGCGCGTCGAGATCTGACGCTTTGATGGAACCGGACGGATATATTTTTGTCGTACTGGCGTCGGCGTTATCCCGGAACATGGCAGAAGCGGCGGCTTTTATCACTGTGTTGATCATGCGATAGGTGAGGGTTAAACCGCGTCCATCGGCGCCGCGCATCAGTCCTGGCATTTTACGGCGTTCTTTGTCGGACAGGTCGCCTATTTTATTCGGCCGGCGCAGGGCATCTGCAAACCAGGCGGCCATGCCGGTGCTGAGGCCATTGAATACCCTTTCATGAAGGGTGCGCAGAGCCAGGTTGTCTACAATAGAACCGGCCATAATAGGTTCATACAGCCGGCCAAAGTCGTTGGTATCCTGCCGCACCATGGTACTGGCTACATTCCACCGGCCATTGATAGGATTCCCGTTCATCACGGTGGTATTCATCAGTGTGATGGATTCAAAGGCGCGGCGCACAATTTCTTCCGCTTCTTCAATACCTACTTCTCCGTCACGGTCGGTGCCATGGAGTATTTGTTCCAGTTCATCTGAAATGGCGCGGATGGGTAGGATATCCGGTGCAAAGGCGGGAGGGCCTGCGCAGATGTGCGCGGAGGCGGTCAATGGAGCCTGGCCGTCCGTTCCGATGTTGATGACTACCGTACCATCGCATTCATCGTCGATATATCCCCAGCTATGCTGATTGCCGTCGGCATCGGAATAGCCGGCGAAAATCTGGGCGGGCATAGTGTAGGTGGGATTGAAGTTGGGTGATTCGCTGTATTTGGCCCATGGCTTGGTAGGATCGTATATCACATATGCATCACTTTTGATATTGTAGTCGTGCGTAGGCGCTTGGCCTTCGGCTTTGATACTGTTTCGGGAGCAGCCGTATACAGCGCCTGGTCCGGGCGTATAGCGTAGCCTGATTTCCGGGAAATCTTTATTGGGTTTGATGAATTGCACAAATCCCAGCGGCAGTTTTCTTCCCGTTATGAAGTTGTCGCACGAAGCCAATACCGCCTGCGGCGCAAAATTGCCCTTTTCAATCACCACATTGGCCGTGATGTTATCCGCTGGCTGGCCTGTTCTGCGCATAATTTTCGAATTACCCAGGGAGATTACCCAGGAGATATCCGAGAGCTGGTAACCTGCCTTTGTGAGCAGATCGGTGGTAAGGGGAACCAGGGTGCCGGGATTATCTTCCGTGATAGCAAATATTTCCAGGAAAGGCGCCACCGGGCGGATGGTGCCAGACGTATCCGTGGTACTGCTGGCATCTTTAAATATAATTTCTTCCGGTGTGTCAACGCTTAGCTCGTGTGTAGCGGGGTCTACATAAAAGGTAGGCTGAGGAACGATTTTGCGGAACCCCAGCGGCTTATCGGCCGGTATTTCCAGGTCGTAGGCGGCCACCGGCAGAACAGAAGATCCCAGTCTCGCCACGGCAAAGGGGGGAAGTATACGTATTTCGGTAATTTTCATAGCAATAGTTTTAAGCGGTGATGTTAAGCAGGTACGGCTACCATATCGCTGATAATCTGCAGCAGTTTGCTGTCGGCTTCCTGGAGGGCATACAGGTAGCGGTGATGCTGGGCAGCCGTAGTTTTCAGCAGGGTGTCGATCATCGTGGCAGATGCCTGTAATAGATCGGCGTGTACGCGCCACCTGTTGTGTTCACCTGCTGGTAACGACAGCGTATAAGGTGTGAGGAAGGGCGGGCCTGCTGTTTTATTGCCCGTACCCACGGTCAGCGGCATCTGAACCATAGCGGTGGCAATGCTGCGCAGGTTGTACATCTCTCCGAAGGTGGAGTTGATGATCAGGCCCCGTGGGGTTATGGCGCCGGCGCTGTTTAATCCATCTTCCAGCACAAAGCTATGCGTAAGGAAATTGAGGAGTAGCCGGTAGCGGAGGTTAAAGAGATGTCCCCAGTTTTGTGCATCGGGGTTGGTAATCTGATCTCTTTCCTCGTCGGCGGTTTGTCCCTCGGAGGGATCGCTGCTGCCATCTTCCACGTCTTCAGGGATGTAGGGGTTTACCGCTACGTTCCTGGCGGGCGCCCAGCTGCTGCCGGCTTCTTTCACTACGGCGCTCATCTGCTTGTAAATGTTGAGAAACCGCTCGAAGTGGGATGGGTCGGCGCTCGCGCCGGTATTGTCTTCTCCCTGTTCCGCAATGGCGTTAAGGGCGTTGAAGGCATCATCTCTGCTGGCCAGCGGCATTACCAATACATCCGGGCTACCGGGGGGACTTCCCTGCTTGGTATTGCCCCGTTGTCCGCCGGTATAACCCCGGCCCCATTCATCAAACTTGGCCTGGTAAGGGTAGGTGTCTGCCTGGAATATATCGTCGCTAATAACCTTGGGGTCCTGTATCAGGTGCAGGAGCACATGGAACAAAGCGCCTACCGTGTTGGCTTTGGGCACTTCTGCCGCTACACGGTCTTTGATCTCTTTAGCCCACGGGTCATCGCTGTTAATGAAATCGACGGGCGCTTCTGCATATACATATTTTGCAAGCGAGTTGAGGGTAAGCGGTTCCAGTTTAAAGGGGAACGGGTAAAAGGGAGTATCCCAGGGATAGTCCTGCCGCTCGAAATGTAAAGGCGCGCCAATCAGTTTCAGTACGTTTTGTACCGATACAAAGTGTCCCATTTCCTCTTTGGCAATACCCAGGATCACCTCCTGCCAGGAGCTGATCTGGTCCCGGTATTGATCCGGTACCTGTGGCCCGCCCAGGCTATAAGCGGCATAGAGGTATTGTAGCATCAGCCCATGCTCAATTTCCGCATCGATGTGCAGCAGGAAGGTCACGTAATCTTTCCCATTGAATTCAGGAGGTATCAGTATCTGTTGCTGATCTTCCTCTGTAAAGGATTCTGTGGTGAAAGTTTGGATTCCTTCCTTTCCGCCGATAAGGGCAGATTGTCGCATGATTTCGGCCCGGCGATCTTCTATTTGTGCTCTTTTGAAGACGGGACCAAGAAAACGGAGGTAGTTACTTTGCATAACTGTGGCGAGTTTACATGGTTATTAGGAGTGGTGAAAAGAAACGGCAAGCGCCGCACTTAGGATAAGTCAGGGTGTTTCATGGAAGTCATTTTGAGTGCGTTAAAATAAGTTCATTTTTGCGACGTGGCAAAATTAATTTACGGTACCCGGGGAAAATCCCGGTAGTGTTTTTTTATTATCTTCGCCCTGATATTAGCGATACCTATGATGACTGGCTGTATAACCCTTTACCAGATAAGTTTACCCAACATCTTGTTATCCCGGTTTTAAAACACCTTACTTAAATTGTTTACCTATGTTTTGCTGGAAGAATCAAAGAAAACAAGCATCTTCCCGATATCCGGCGGAAAAGGAAGTAGAAAAAGAAGGACTGGACCTGGGAGAAATGAACAAGAAACTATTGCAGAAAATAGAAGAGCTGACGCTATACATCATCGACCTTAAGAAGGAAAATGCGCGGCAGTGGAAGGAAATAGAAGAGCTAAAGAAAAATAAACAGGCGAATCAGGGACCGGATCATCCGGTCCCTTTTTATGCGTCCTCAAATCGCTTAATCATCTGCTCCAACTGTTCCTTACTCAGGTCGATATTCAACCCTTCTTTATCCAGGATATTTTTCTCCCTCAAATCTTTCAACGTCCTGTTAAAGCTTCTGACAGAAATACCCAGGTAAGCGGCCATATCTTTTTTGGAGAAGAAAGTTTGCTGGCTGGCTTCCAGCGACAGCAACCGCAACAGCGCATATTCTACCGGGTACAGTTGCTGGTAGGAGGTCCGGATACAGGTTTGATAGATCCGGGCAGCCAAAACTTTCAGCAGCAGTTCATTGAATTCCGGGTAACTGCGTAGCAGTGCCATAAACCGGTTATGCGGAATAGTAAAAACCGTCACCGGGGTGAGGGCGGTAATATTGGATAAACAGGCGCCCTTGTTAATAGCTTCCAGTTCCCCGGTGATTTCGCCGGTACCTAAGAATTCGAAAATATAGTCTTTCCCGTTATCTTCTGCAATATAACATTTGGTGATACCTTCCCGGATAATGTATACCTGGGAGATGATGGAGCCCTGCCGGATCAGGTGGGCGCCGGCGGCAAATGATTTCAGCTGTATGGCGTTTCCTGCCTGCTTATCCTCGAAAAGCTGTTCTACGAACTGCAGAAAAGCGGTGTTGGTTCGTAACATATCCTGGGAGTGGGACAAATGTCCCGTTTAATTCAGCGCCTGGTTTTATTTTTGCAGCCGGTAAAATACAAAAATAACACAATGGTGGATCATATTAAAGTCATCGCATTTGATGCAGATGATACCCTTTGGGTAAACGAACCTTATTTCCAGGAAGTAGAACAACAATTTTGCAGCCTGCTGGAAGATTACCTGCCTCGTCATACGGTGTCGCAGGAGCTGTTTAAAACAGAGATGGCCAACCTGCCGCTGTATGGCTACGGGATTAAAGCTTTTATGCTTTGCATGATAGAAACGGTGCTGCGGGTAACGGAAAATACCGCTTCTCCCGCCATCCTGCATAAGGTGATTGAGTGCGGACAGCAGATGTTAAACAAGCCCATTGAAATGTTGGATGGGGTAGAAGATGTGCTGAAAGCGCTCTCCGGTAAATACCGGCTGGTAGTGGCTACCAAAGGCGATCTGCTGGACCAGGAGCGTAAATTGAAAAAATCCGGGCTGGCGCATTATTTCCATCATATTGAAATTATGAGCGACAAGAAAGAAAGCGACTACCAGAAATTGCTCCAGCACCTGGACTGCTCCCCCGAAAACTTTGTCATGATCGGTAATTCCCTCAAGTCGGATATATTGCCGGTGCTGGGACTCGGCTGCTATGCCGTGCATATACCTTATCATACCACCTGGCAGCATGAGCATGTAGACGTTACCATTGAAGATCCGCATTTTTATCAATTTAACAGTATGGCAGACATACTACCGCATTTAATATCATGAAACAATTACTGTCACTCGATACCTGGGTAAGAAAAGATCATTTTGAATTCTTCAGCCGCTTTGAAGAACCTTTTTTCGGGGTTTGTACAGAGATCGACTGCACCAGGGCCTATGAACAGGCCAAAGCGGGGGGACATTCCTTCTTCCTCTGGTACCTGCACCGTTCGTTGGCGGCCGCGAATGCCATAGCCCCTTTCCGTTACCGTATCAGCGAAGGACAGGTATGGATATACGACCAGGTACATGCCTCGCCTACCATCAACAGGCCCGATGGGACCTTTGGTTTCGCTTATATGGATTATCACGCCGATTTCCACACCTTTGAAGCCGCCGGACAGCAGGAAGCCTATCGGGTGAGAAACAGTACAGGACTGGTTCCAGCGATATCCGGCGAAAATGTGATTCATTATTCATCCTTACCCTGGATCAACTTTACCGCTGTTTCCCATGCCCGTAGTTTTTCTTTTAAAGACAGTTGCCCTAAGATCGCCTTTGGAAAAATGACAGATATACATGGCCGGAAACGTATGCCGGTATCCGTGCACGTACACCATGCCCTGATGGATGGTTATCACGTAGGCCAGTACCTGGAGCTTTTCCAGGAAAAGATGAACCAGTAAATACCCACACAAAGCAGCAAAGGAGCCAAGACGCAAAGCTCTTTGCTGCTTTGCTCTGCTGCATGGAACCACGCCATCCATAGAGTAGTTTTGTAAATTAGCGCGGGTTGTATTATTTTCATGCATCACTACGTGTATGAATAACTGATACCGACCTTGATCCACGAAAACGAACAGGAATTATTGCTCTCTGTTGCCAGCGGAGATGAGCGGAGCTTCCAGGTTCTTGTCACAAAATACTGGCCGCAGGTATATGGTACGGCTCTGCGCCTGACCCGCTCTCCCGAGCAGGCCAAAGACCTGTCGCAAGACATCTTCATTAAGCTATGGAATAACCGGGAGCGGCTTCCGGGGGTAACCAATCCAGCCACTTTTATTTATGTATGCGCCCGCCACCTCATAATGGACCATCTGCGGAAGAAAGTGCTGCATACCGATAATATTGACCTGCTGGCCGATTACCTGACAGCCTCCCAGGCAGGTAATGCCCAGTCTTCCCTGGAATATAAGGAGCTGGAGCAGTCGCTGACAAAAGCCATTGAGCTCCTTCCTGAAAAGTTGAGAGAAGTATTTGTATTACATCGCTTCAGCGGGCTAAGCCATGCGCAGATATCCCGCAAACTGAATATATCAATAGTCAGCTCCCAAACCTATGTGGTGAGGGCGCTGCGGAGCATCCGGGAATACCTGAGCCGCCATTCGGAGCAGGTGTTGATACTGTTGCTGGTGTTTTCCAACTTTTTTTCATGAAATTTTATTTTTACTGTCTTACCCCAGATTTGTTTTCCGTCCTTACCACAGGAACGGGTATTACTGATATCATTAAAGCTACATCCGTATATGACCTTTGAAGCATTATTTCAAAAATACATGAGTGGTACACTCAATGCAGAAGAGCTCCGGCAGTTTCGCACCATGGCGCGGCAACCGGAGAACAAGGCATTGCTGGACCAGCTGCTTCAACAGGCGTTTACCGACCCGGCGTATATCGAAAATGCCGACTATAACGCGGAAGAGATGGCCTCCGATATCATGATGCAGGCCCGCATGCAGGATGCCGCTATGAACGTGGTACATAAGGTATATACGCCATTGATTTCCCGTTCCTGGTTTAAATATGCCGCTGCTGCCGCTATCTTTTTACTGCTGCTGGGCATTAGCTGGAAATGGCACACACACCGCTACCAGGCAGGTAAAATGATGGCGAGGCTGGAATTGCCTGCAGGCAAAGCAGCTCATCCCATCCTGATCCTGGGCGATGGTTCACGTATTTCGCTCGACAGCGCAGGGAATGGTACTATCGCCAGGCAGGGCGCCGCACAGGTAGTAAAACTGACCAATGGAGAACTGGCTTATCAATCATCAGGCGCTAAAACTGGAGAGTTGATTTTTAACACCATGCAAACGCCCAATGGTTCCCAGTATCAGCTCACTTTACCGGATGGCTCACGGGTGTGGCTCAATGCGGCTTCCGCTATCCGCTACCCGGCTACATTTGCAGATAGTAACAGGCGAGTGGAGGTAACGGGAGAAGCCTATTTCGATATTGCCACCGATGCCCGGAAACCTTTTATCGTAGCCACCAAAGGCATGGACATACGGGTACTGGGGACCGCCTTTAACGTGAAGGCCTATACGGAAGAGGAAACAATTAAAACTACCCTGGTACAGGGTGCCGTAAAAGTGAATAACCAGATGGTATTACACCCCGGTGAGCAGGCGGTGCTGCATCACCATACGGGGCAACTGTTGGTGAACAAACCCAATATGGAAGAAACGCTGGGTTGGAAAAATGGAGAGTTTTATTTCCGGGAAACCAATATCCGCAGCATTATGCAGGAAGTGGCCCGTTGGTATGATGTGGAAGTGAAATATGAAGGAGACCTGACCAACGTAACGCTGTCCGGTATTGTAGCCCGTACAGCTGGTATTACACAGCTGTTGAAAGCACTGGAGCTGACCAAAATCGTACATTTTAAGATACAGGGAAGAACTATTACCGTGATGCCTTACCAGGCAGCCAATTAAATCATCTTTTTAAATGAACATGTCATGACCTGATTGCTGCACGGATACGATACGTATGCCTGCTGGAACCAGTTGCTGAGGGCCCTCGGCGCGGAACAGCATGTGCGGTACGTAAGCATAACCTTCCACGTTTTATGATTGCTAACGTTTAAATCCACGAATGAAAAATATGAAGTTCCTTGCCTCGGGCTTACTCTCTGTCACCAAAAGAGGGCCTGCCAAATTACTATGGATACTGCTGATAGTTGCACTGCTGCCGGTTTGCGCTGCCGCGCAAAATGTAACCGTATCCGTAAAAAATGTGCCGCTCGAAAAAGTATTTGCCGTGCTGAAACAACAGACCGGCTACTCCTTTATCTGGCGCGGACAAACCACACCGGCCATGAATAAGGTATCACTGGAATGCGCCAACGAATCGTTTACAAAGGTGCTGGGCACGCTGCTGGACCGCCTTTCGCTGCAATATGAAATAACAGATAAGATTGTAGTGATCACCAAAAAGGAAACGCCGGCTACTACCGGAAAAGAGCAGCCGCCGATGACCATCACCGGGCAAATCAGCGATGAAAAAGGGGGAACGTTGCCAGGCGTAACGATCCGGGTAAAGGGAACTGCTTCCGGCGCTACCACCGACGCGCAGGGACGTTTCTCCATTAATGTTCCCGGGGAAAACAGTGTGCTCATATGTTCCTATGTGGGCTTTGAGCAGAGAGAAGTGATGGTAGCCGGTCAACAAACACTACATATCACCCTGAAGTTGCAGAGTGCCTCTCTCAACGACCTGGTGGTAGTGGGATATGGCACGCAACAGAAAAAGAACGTTACCTCATCCATCTCCTCTGTAAAAGGCAGTGAGCTGACGGGCATAGCAGTTACCAGCCTTGATGGCGCCCTGCAGGGCAAAGCCGCAGGTATACAGGTAGTACAGAACTCCGGCGCTCCGGGCGATGAAACGTATATCCGTATCCGTGGTAACGGCTCCCTGTTTGGCGAAAACAGGCCCCTGTACGTAATCGATGGTGTACCCATGAGCAACCTGCCTGCCGCCCAATACGGCATTTCCGGCGATGGACAGCGGATCGCCACTACCAATAATATTAATCCCAACGACATACAATCGGTTGAAATCCTGAAAGACGCTGCCGCCGCTGCCATCTACGGTTCCCGGGGCGCCAACGGCGTCATCCTCATTACCACCAAAAGAGGCGCAGAGGGAAAGTCAAGGTTTAATTTCAGCATGTATACCGGCGTTGCCGATATTCCGAAGCGGCTGCCTGTGTTAAACGGCGAACAATTTGTAACGCTGTTTAAAGAATCAAGGGCCAACGCCGGGATGCCCGACGATCCGGCTATTGTAAACACAGGCCGAAATACCAACTGGCAGGACGCCATCTTCAGATCGGCGCCGGTATCCAACTATAACCTGTCTATCTCCGGCGGTTCCGGAAAAACATCCCACTATGTTTCCCTTGGCTACCTCGATCAAACTGGTACCATTGTGGGATTACAGCATTTTAAGCGCTATAACGGGCGGGTGAATTTCGACTTCGCCGCTACAGATAAATTAAAAATAGGAGTCAACCTTACCGGGGTACGTTCTATCAACAACCGCATGGATAACAGCTTTTCCGGTCAGTCTGTACTGGCGCTGGCCCTGATAGAAAATCCCAACGATCCTATTTACAATCCCAATGGTACTTATTATACCGACCCGGGCCGCCACTGGACTAACCCCGTAATGATCGCCAATAACCTGCGTTTCCAGTCGATCGTAAACAGCTATATCGGCAACGTATTCGGCGAATACAGCATTTTGCCCGGTCTGAAGTTCAAAACCAGCTTCGGTTTTGATAACCAGCAGGTCACCGACGACCGGTACCAGTCCAAGCTGGTTAACAATGGCTCGGCCGCCAGTGGCTTTGTATCCGTGTTTACACAGTTTTTATGGGTCAATGAAAATACCCTCTCGTATACGCCTGTCTTCAAAGGCCGGCATAAATTAACTGCCATGCTCGGACAGAGTACACAAGAAGCCAACGTACGGCGTATAGGCGTTTCCGGCAATACCAACTCCACCGATATTATACAGGCGGTAACAGGGTTTACCTCCCTGTCGTCGCCAATAGACTATCGCTCGCAATGGGGACTGGTATCCTATTTCGGCAGGATCAGTTACAACTACGACGACCGCTACCTGCTGGAAGGCGTGGCCCGTACAGACGGATCTTCCCGTTTTGGAGCCAACAAGAAATATGGGTTCTTCCCGTCCATTTCTGCCGGCTGGCGCATTATCAATGAAAATTTCATGAAGCAGCAACGCTTTTTCAATGACCTGAAGATTCGTGCCAGTATAGGCGTTACCGGGAATAACGAGGGCCTTGGCTCAGATTTTCCTTCCCTGGCTACTTATTCTACCGGGTATAACTATGGCACCGAGGCGGGAATTGCGGCTACCTCCCTGTCGAATGTTGACCTCAGCTGGGAAGCTACCACTGCTACCAACCTGGGACTGGATGTATCTTTCCTGGACAGCCGCATTAACGTCACTATTGATGCTTACCGCAAACTCACCAACCGCCTGATCTTTAAACTGGACCTGCCCTACACTTCGGGCTTCGCCCGCACCAACGGCGCTAACATAGGCCAGCTGCTCAATAAAGGACTGGAAATTTCTGTGAATACCGACAACATCCGGGGCGCTTTTACCTGGAGCACCAATTTCAACCTGTATTTCAACCGCAATAAGATTACCAGTCTGCCTGAAACCGTGGTGGGAGACCCATCCAGCTCTGATTTCACAGAAAGCCTGCCAGGGTCATTTTATACCAGCCAGCCTACCAGCATATTTCGTGTAGGCGAGCCTGTTGGTTCATTTTTCGGCTACCGCAATAAAGGCGTAGATCCGGCTACCGGCAACATGATCTATGATGATATTAATAAAGACGGGAAAATAACTGCGGCCGACCGCGTCATCCTGGGTACCGCGCAACCGGATTTTACAGGTGGCCTTACCAATACCTTTGGCTACAAAGGAGTAGATCTGAGCTTTTTCTTTTACTGGTCGTACGGCAATAAAGTATACAATCAAACCCGCAGTATGCTGGAAAGAATGAGCAGCTATAACAACGGCGACGCTAAAACGCTGAACCGCTGGACGCCGCAGAACACCATTACCGACGTGCCACGCGCCGTATTCAACGATCCTACGGTGCCAGGTAGTTTAACCAACGGAGAAGTGTCGCAACGCTTTGTTGAAGATGGTTCGTTTATCAGGATGAAGAATATTACGCTGGGGTATACCATCCCTTCTGCTACCTTGAAAAAAGTACGCATCAGCAGTGCCCGCGTATATGTGAGCGCACAGAATCTCTTTCTCATTACCAACTATTCCGGTTTAGATCCGGAATCGCAGAACCAGTCGGTAAAAAATTCGCAGCTGGGCATCGACTGGGCCGTACAGCCGCAGGCACGCACGTTCCTGGTAGGATTAAATGTGAACTTTTAAAAGCAGCCGTTATGAAAAATTTACGACTAATATATATCCTTCTTCTTTTTGCGTCCTGTACCAAAGTGCTGGACCAGGTACCGGAGTATACGATCGCGGACGAGAACTTCTGGCAAACCGGTAATGATGCCGAATCTGCCGCTGTAGGCATTTACCCGGCCATACAGAGCATGGCGGCGCAGTTTCCGCTGGCCTTTGATGCCGGCTCTGATGCCACTACCGCTTTGCTGATCAACTACAGCCCTTTTTCTACCCATGGCATCCCGGTAGATAACCTGATCGTAGCTGCTTACTGGCAGAATAACTATACCGGTATTGGCCGCGCCAACGATTTGCTGAAGCATGTACCACCCATGAAAGATAGTTTGTTTGCTCCCGGCCGCAAAGAACAGCTGTTGGGAGAAGCACATTTTCTGCGGGCCTATTTTTATTTTAACCTCGTAAAAGCCTATGGAGCCGTGCCTTTAGTGCTGGAGCCTTATACTTCCTTTAATGCTGATTTTACGGTGCCCCGTACTTCAGTAGACAGCATTTTCAAACAGATTATTGCCGACCTGAAAATTGCAGAGGCAAGTCTGCCGCCTACTTTTGCCGCTGCCGTTACCACCCGGGGACGCGCCAGTCAGGGTGGGGCCAAAGCCTTGCTGGCCAAGGCATACCTGAGCATAAAGGATTATAATGCTGCTGCCTCCAAAGCTCTGGAAGTGATGAACAGCCCGGTGTATAGCCTGGTATCCGGCAGTGCGGCCTATAGCGGTATGTTTTCTACCAGCGGTAAAAACAGCACGGAAGCAATCTTTGAAATCCAATATGTCAGTGCTTCTGCACAGAGCAATGGTTTGTACAGCTATTATATTCCAGCCAATGGGATCCCGGCCGGGCTTCAAACCGGCGGCTACCAGATTGCGCCTACTACCAAAATTATTAATGCATATGAAGATGGCGATATCCGTAAAACTGCGGCATTGGGCTTCAACAATGCTACGCCGGCTTTGCCTTATGTCAACAAGTATACCCGCTTAACCAATGGTACAGAACCTGATATTATTGCCCTGCGTTTGGCAGATATCATACTGGTGAGGGCAGAAGCGTTGAACAACCTGGGGCAAACGGCCGATGCAGTAGCTGCCCTGAATATTATTCGCCGCCGTGCCTTCGGGTTACCGACAGATCAACCTTCTGCCCACGATTACCCGCAGGCGGGAGAAACAGACCTGGCGCTGGCCATCGAAAACGAGCGGTTTAAAGAACTGGCCTTTGAAGGACACCGCTTTTATGACCTGGTACGCACCGGCAGGGCAACCGCCGTGCTGGGCATCACCGCCGATCAAACCCTATGGCCCATCCCGCTGCGGGAAATTGGCCGTAACCCACGGCTGGTGCAGAATAATGGTTATTAATCCCTCAAAAAATAATAAAGATGAAAAACATTATTACTACTATCCTGTTGCTGTCCGCCAACCTTGTATACGGCCAGTACACTACCACCTGGGTAGGCAACAATTTTTCTGATGTAGCCAATCACGTAGGTAATTGTGCCCGCTCTATGTGGGTGTCGCCGGAAGGGGTGGTATATACCGCCTCCATGTGGGATGAAAAGGGACGTAATATTGGTATTTATCAGCAGGGCGCTACCCTTGGATCTATGGGCGGTAACAAAGAGTCGCAGGGCAGCGCTATTGGCGGCAACGCTACCTATATCTTCACCGCGCAGCAGGCGCCCAATGCCGGGAAGGTAGGCCGCTATAACCGGGCTACCAAGATCCGGGACCTGCTATTTACTGCCAGCACAGGTACGGGCGATGCCATACAGGGCATTGCTGTTTCCGGTGAGCGGGTATTTGTGAGCGACTCCACTGGTAGCCGCGTGGAAGTATTTACCACGGCAGGCGTAAAAATCCGGGAATGGGCGGTTACGCACCCGGGAGCTATCGCGGTAGACAGCGCCGGGGCCGTGTGGGTGGTACTGCTGGGCACGGGTACGGTACAACGTTTTGATTCTACCGGCGTGGCAGGACTCGTATTAAATGTGGGCGCCACCGCGCGCCCTTCTGCCCTCTATGCCGACAGTGCCCGCGGGCAGCTGCTCATAGGCGATCAGGGACCCGATATGAATATCAAGGTATACGCAAACCTAACGGGAACGCCTGTATTAACAAGCACTTTTGGCGTAACAGGCGGTTATCTCAACGAAACGTCCGGTACCCGCGGTGCCACCGGTGATAAGCGTTTTACGCGGGTAGTGGGGATAGGCCGCGATACGGCGGGGAACTTATATGTGTTGAATAATCCCTGGGGAGGTACCTGGGACTTAGGGAGAAATGGCGCTACAGACATTCACTGTTACAATAATGCCGGTACGTTGCAATGGACCTTGCAGGCCCTGAATTTTGAAGGGAATGCTGCCGCCGATGCAGGAACGGATGGGGAGCTATTGTACAGCGGCAATCTTATTTATTCCTATACAGGTACAGACGGAGGCTCGTATGTGGCCAACACCGTAGATCCTTACCGCTATCCGCAGGATGCCCGTATACAAATGAGTGATCATAGCAGGGGCGAACACTTTGGCCACCTCGCCAATGTAGGCGGACATCGTATCCTGGTAGCCAATAACCAAAATGCTGATATCTTTTACACTTACTATTTTAATCCCGCTACCGATGGATATATCGCCATTCCGGGAGATACCATCAGCAAAGTAAGAAATGGTTTTTGCCTGGACTCCGTGGGAGATATCTGGATTTCGCAGGATAAAACCAATGCAATACAGCATTATCCATTAACCGGTTTTGCCAGCAATGGAAAGCCGATATGGGGCCCGGTTATTTCTACGCCTACACCTGCCTCCATTGCCCGGTTAAACCGCCTGGAATATATACCTGCCAGCGATATAATGGTGCTGGCCGGCGGCAATACCGACTGGACACTGATTGGCAACCGGGTAGAAGTGTACCGGGGATGGGTAGCCGGAAATCGTACCCCCGATACCGTTATTACGCTGAGCAGGGCCCAGGCCAAGTCTATGTCGGCCGCCGGCAACTACCTCTTTGTAGGCTATTATGCGATTCCCGATATCGATGTATTTGACCTGAGAACAGCCGCCCTGGTATTAACGATGAACAGCAGCAACCCGGCGGTAT
Organism: Chitinophaga sp. Ak27; assembly: GCF_012726295.1. GTDB lineage: Bacteria > Bacteroidota > Bacteroidia > Chitinophagales > Chitinophagaceae > Chitinophaga. Next base: position 812,434 of record NZ_JABAOB010000002.1, read on the forward strand.
ATGTGGGCAACGATGTGGATTCGCAATATGGTATCAAAGCGTATCACCGTTCCAACGGCGAATATTATATTACGAAAGACGATTACAATGCCAACAAGGTAGTGCTGTACCGCTGGACGCCGGCTCCGGATTCAGCCCCCGCGCCGGCTGCTGCACTGATGCATATGAAGGTGGTAAATGAAAATGGCTTGTCCGTATATCCGAACCCGGTAGTGAACACGTTGCATATCGATTTACCGTCAACAAAAGCGAAGGGCTGTGTCATCCGCGTGTACGACATCTCCGGAAAACTCATTAAAAACACCCTGGTAAAAACAAGCGAAGCCGTAAACATAGATGTAAGCAACCTGCCATCCAGTGCTTACATCCTGGTGATCACAGATGCCGCTACCGGTACCGCGATAGGCCGGCGAAAGTTTATAAAGCAATAACAGATGAAATATATATGGATGACTGCACTGGCACTGATCAGTGTGGTAAACAGCATGGCCCAGATGAAAGCACCGGAAGAATGGGTAAACTACGAATCGGTGATGGGTGTCAAAAACCGTCAGCGGCATTATGATTACAGCGTGATGCTGACACGCGCGGCTATTCCCTCCAACGTATTGTGGCCGGGAGAACAGCCGTCGTATACAATACAGGTGGTAAATGAATTGAATGAACCGTTGGTAGCCGATGGGAAGATAGAATTGATTAGCTATGCCACGAAGGGGCGTCCGGGTGATATATGGCTGCCGGAAATGGAGCGGCATGCTATGATAAGCAGCACGCCGGTAAAAGTAAAGATAGACGCCAGGGGATATGTAAACCTGGAACACGCACCGCAAATCCCCAACCGCTTCGGCGGATATGCACTGGTGCTGGACCTGGGAAAGTATGGACGCCGATTTATCACCAGTTTGGTACGTACATTTAAAGCCAATCCACAGCGGATCCAGTATCCTAAGCAGTCGCTCGATGATATGGGCGCAGATTTCCTCCAGCGGGTAGGTGTACAGGCCATCCGCATGGGTGTAGATTATACGCCTACTACCGCCAACGACTATACGGAAAAGATGGCGGCGCTGAATCGTAAGCTGGAAGAATATAAAGAGAAAAATATCACCGTATTGCTGATGTTTGGCGCGGGAACCGCCCCTCTGCCCCTGGGGAGGCCCCGTTCTTTCCTGGATTCGGCGGGTGTCATGAAAAAAACAAAACAGGACTTTGTATGGGCGCCATCGTCCGACCACGATTTCCAGGAGTTTGTACACCGGTTATGCGTGAAGTATGGATGGCCCAAAGGCCCGGTCACCGCGGTGTCGTTATGGAACGAACCGTGGGAGGGCGCTTCCATTTCCGGCTGGCAGTCGGATATTCCACGTTATCGCGAGATATATACAGTGATGGCCCAGGCAGTGCTGGAAGCCCGAAAAAGGGGAGCAGATGTATTGGTAGGTGGGGGGGACTCCAATTCCAATGCCTGGGACAAGCTGTTTGCAGACGGGAAAATGACCTTTCTGCCTATTTTCGATTTTTGTTCTATACACTACCAGGGTATCGAATCGCCTGCTATTTATCCCGATTGGGTCAACAGGAAATCCCCGCATGGTCGCGTTAAAATATGGGATACAGAAAGCTGGGTAGGGAATACCGATGATCGTATAGGCCTTACCGTAGCCACCTGCCGTTCAGCCGGATATGACCGGTCCATGGGCATTTACGCCGGGTATATGTATACCGGCGGTCGCGGCAGTGAACGATTCACCCAACAGATACACACACCGGCAGGTATGAAGGAAATGACCCGCATTCCGGATACCTGGTCGCAGGCAGCAGCCCTGGGGGCCGTACAGCACCTGGTAGGGGAGCGCGATTTTAAACAATTGCTTTTCACCAACGGGCTGCCCTGGGTAATGGTATTTGACGGGACGCCGAAACAACCCGACGACGGCACTGTTGTGGTATGCGGCGATATAGGCGAGGCCTTTGGTCCCGAGCATGTCCTCTTTCGCGGCGTACGCGGACTATCCAGCAAAGGCGCATATGAACCTTTGCAGGGTGGTAGCATGACGCTACCCGCTGCGGGTGTACAGCTATACGATTTCTATGGTAACAACATCGCGCCGGTAGGCAGCAAGCTGGTGGTGCCGCTGAACAGCCAGGGATATTTCCTGCGTACCAACGGCGGCAAAGGCTCTTTTGTCCGCCTGCTGCAAACCCTGAAAACCGCCCGGATAGAAGGTTATGAGCCGGTGGAAATTATTGCCCACGATATGACCGCACGCATCGAGCAACGGCCTGTTATGCCGCTGCAGCTGACCAATATCCTTAACAGGCCGGTGACCGGCAACCTCCAGGTAACATTGGGAGGACTGCCGCTTCGTATACCCGACACCGTTCAGCTGGCCCCGCATGAAACCCGTATTATCCCGGTAAAAATCACCGGCGGCACGGCGGCAGTGAATAATACCTACCCGCTGCGCGTACGTTTCGACGCCGGCGCCGATGGCGTCGCCTCACACCAGGAAGATATGCATGTGAACGTGATATCACGGTTAGGAATACACGTAGATGGCAAACTGGATGACTGGAAAACGGCGCTGCCGCAAACCGTGAGCAGTAGTGGCGCGGCAACCGTCAGCGTAACGGAAGCCGCCTGGTATCCGTTTAAGAATTTTGATACCAACGCCAACGGTTATGCAAACGGCTACTTCGCCTATGACGACCAGTACTTTTACTTTGCTTCCAAAGTAGCCGATAGTACGCCGCATCCGGGAACTTACCGCTTTGAGCATTGTCCCGACGATGAATTCTTTTACCCAGATACGGCGTACGTCATGGATATGCGGCGTGCGCTGATCAGTAAAACAGGCAGCGTACCCGCAGATACATTGAGCGGTCTGCAACTGCCCAACGGCAATGGTTATACGATGCAGTACCTGGAGAGTGCCGATAATACTAACGCCTTCGGCATCGACCTGCAATTACCGGAAGACAGGCTTACGCAGGTAGGCCTTTATCTCCCTAACCTCCGGGTGCCGGGGATCATGGTGGAAGTATATAAAGGCAACCAGCGTTTGCTCCAACGCTACATCAAAGATTTGTGGAACGGCACCTGGGAGTTGTTGCCGCTTTCCGGCAAAGTACGGATCGTATTGCGTAGCAGGGACTGGTGGTACAGCGTGAAACTGGGAGCCGTACTGTTCGACGATGCTGCCGCTACCGATACGGCCAGGGAAGATTTTGATACCCGGGGCCATTGGAAAGGCGTGTATGGCAAGCGCGGCTATTATCTTGTAGGACAGCCATCGGCCTTGCCTGTCGGCGTTACGCTTTCCCTGCCGCATGAAGAGCTGAAATACCCGCTCGTTTGGCCAGCCGGGGTACGGCATTATACCTACCGTAAAAACCCTGTGACACCCGATAACTCCGGTTTAGGTTATTCATTCGATAACGTGTTGCTGGCCTTTAATGTAATTCCCGATGGGAAAGACGGCATGCTGGCCAATCCACCGGGAACGATGCCGCGATATACCGGCTATAAGTGTACCGACTACGAATATGCCATGAACCCTGTAGCGCCGGAATACGGCGGCGGCGCTGAAATATGGCGGCTGTTGACGCCGGGCTTAAACCGCAAGCATTTCTTCCCTCGTCAGCCTAAATCTGAAGGGGAGGGACCCGTAAAGAACGGACAACTGGTCATACGCCGGGAAGGCAACACGGTGATCACCGAATGTGCTATTCCCTGGGCTGAATTGCCGGATATAAAACAGGCGCTGGATAAAGGGCGGCAGATTAAGTTATCGTTCCGGGTAAACGACAATGGTGCGCCCGGTAGTTGTATGGAACTGGCGAAAGAGCGGAGCGTATCCAAGCTGAATGCAAGGGCCTTTCATCCTGATTGGAAAACCCATTGGGCCAACGAAGTAGAGTTTGGAATAGAAAAATAAAGGATCATTAAGGAAGGCGTATGACAGGGCTGGCACCACCGGCCGCCCGTCATACGCTATTTTTTTGTGGCTACCGGTAATAATGGTATAGCTTGCTCTTCCATCCTTCCACTAACTGTAGCAAAAAAGCAACAGTACGCTTACGGCAACCCCGCGTGTGGCGAGCCCGTCATAAAGGCAACATATTTGTGGTAGCTCTCCCGATATAAAATTATGGCTATGAAGAAGGATAAAAAATTGTTGGCCATTGCCGTTACAGCGGGTGTCTCAGCTGTAGCTGCCATTTTAATATATAATACGTTTAAAGTTTCTATTCCCAAGGGGGCACAGCCGATCTATCCTTTTGATGTAAGGAAGTACCTGGGCACCTGGTATGAGATCGCACGGCTCGACTACAAATACGAGCGCCATCTAACCAATGTAACCGCCACCTACGCGATGAATGGCGGCAACGATATCAAAGTAAGCAACAAAGGATTTAACCCTGATAAACAAGCATGGAAGGAGAGCACTGGTAAGGCAAAATTTATAGGTCCTCCGGAGTTGGCCCGCCTCAAAGTGTCTTTCTTTGGGCCATTCTATGCAGGTTACAACGTGATAGATGTTGATGAACATTACAAACATGCGCTCGTGGTAGGTAACAACCTGCATCATATCTGGATACTATCCCGCCATACCAGCATTCCCGCCGATATCAAACAACGATTCCTGGAAAAAGCTGCGTCATTGGGTTATGATACTAACGCATTTATCTGGACAAAGCACGACCTGAATGCTTGAATGAGCGAAGTGAAAAAATAAATTATGAAATACTAAATAAATTAGTATTTTTGTAGCGAAAGCAAATTGAATAATGTAAGGAAGTCCTGGGTGCCCTGCTGTAGAGGTAAACAGGGCTTCTTTATTTTATATGGATGCTAATTTACTTAGTAATTAAATCCGCCTGGCAAGAGATGTCTCCTCAATTCAGGGTAGTAAATGTCGCGTGCAGTCGTTTGGACCCTGAATAAGCAGAGGCATACGCGATAATAATACCGGGTAGCGGCATTGTTTGTAGGAGTAAACAATGCCATTGCCCGGTATTTTTTTGTTAGCAATCGAAGGTGTAATGAGTGGTAGTAGTAAAGACGGTAGTGGTAGGACTTTTCTGTCCTTGTGCATTACCGTTTAATTTGGCCACCTTTACAGCGCCCAGGGTCATTTTTTTTGCTTGTTGCTTTTTCATACTCAAATTTTTATTTAGTGATTAATAGAGGCTTTGTTGATTGTTGTTTCTGCGCAATAGCCAGTCGGGATTCATAATACCGGTGCAGGAAATGATAAAGCACCAGTTCATGTTTACGCTGGTTGGATAACAGCATCCGGTTGAGGAACATGTGAATGTAACTTGACAGCAGGTCATCGTTCCCTTTGACACCGGTTTCCTGCAACAGGTGTTTTATTTTTTCGGAGCGGGCGTTAAAGAAAGCGATGGCGGCTTCGATGTCGTTATCGTTGTCTTGCGCGGGGTCGAGAAAGCTGCTGACAGGGCGCATTTCCGTACGGTATTTATCATTGAGCTGTAATAACAGCGGCTTTCCTCCGCCAAATTCTTCTAAGAACCCGGATTGCAGTTTTTTCAGCAGCGCTGCTTTATGGGGAAGGCGATAGCCAAAATCGTCCAACAGCCTATCTATCCCCCGCAGTGCGAGCTTCCAGCGATATGCTTCTCCTTCTTCCTCTTCCAGCAGGTCGATAATACCTGTAACACATTCGCTGTCGTAATGGAAAATATCCTCGCTGAATGTTATGGTATGGATGCCGTAGCGTTCAATTTCCCGTTCATAAGTATCCGTTTGCATGCGATACAGTTGCCCATCACCGATATGAGGTATGAGGTGCTGGTGTAATTTTTCTATCACTGTTTTCCAGAACCCTGTATCGGTGGCGTGATGGAACCTGACCCGCAGGTGATGATCAGGATCGGTATAACGGATGAAGAACCATTTGTCGATAAGTTTTTCTTCCTGCATGGACAGTGCAAGAGGGCGCACTACCGATTTCAGCAGGGATTCGGCATTGCGGGTGCCGGTGTACAATTTTACATACAGCCATTCACTGCCGGTGGCAAATTTCCTGGTGGGAAAAGTACCGGCAGTTGATGCGGGGTAAATACCGGTAGTTTTTTTATTTTTTTCGGAAGAGATATTCTTTAGTGGTATGATCAGCTCATTGGTATGTTTCCCGTCTGTTCCTGTTATCCAGCAGTTGTCTGGTGTATGGAGGTATTCCTGCAGGGTGACCTGTTCTTTTTTTAGCAGTTGCGTTATCAGCAGGTGCACGGCTACTTCGTTGTGCAGATCTGCCGGCAGTTCATTGTCGCCTTCCTTGATGACCACATACCGTGGTAGTTCCAGTTGTGCACTGATTTCCCGGAAGAGGGTCATGTAGTCTCCTGGCGCGGCGCCATTGAGCGTAGGGTAGTTTTTTTTATGCAGCACCCAGGTGCTTTTGCTGAGAATAATATTACCGTATTGTACACGTGGAAGAAAGGATATCTCGCCTGGAATTTGCCAGCGCCACATAATGCCGGTATGATAGTCCTGGTGTTGCAGATCGCACAGGAATTTGTATACGGGGAGTCCCTGGTGGTAGTTGTGTGCGGTGCTAAGCCTGGGAACGATGATCTTGTCCAGTTTTTTAGATCGCAGTACGACTTTGTTATTTTGCACACTTACCATCAGGTCGGAGAGTGGTAGTTGACAATCATCCGGTGTAGCGCTGTTGGCCAGGTATACGATTTCATATTTCCTGAGTCGCGGGCGCATTAATATATTGCCAGTTCTGGATTCAGGGAGGTGTACTACTTCTGCATAGATTTTTTCCGGGTCGGCGGCTTCTTCCTCCTGCAGGCATGTTTGCACGTGGGTCAGTAGTTTTTCGTCGCCATGGCAAAATCTGCCGAGCAGGTTGGCGGCGGAGGGGCCGGAGCAGCCGCTCATATCAAACTGGTAGTGTCCGTGATCGATGTCAGCAGCGCTGCCGGCCAGTATGCTGCCCATCAGGTACATGCTGTGCGGTAGTATGGGGCTGGTATCTGTATCTTTTAATGCATCCAGATGTTCCCGGGTGAGAGTAATGGTTTGTTTCCGTTGTTGCAGGCAGGCCAGCAGCAGCTGCAGCTGGAAGTCCTGCATGTTGCTATGGGGCTGGTTATTCGCCGGCGTTTGTTTTACAATATGCACATCGTCTACCAGTGGTGTATGATCAGATCCACTGCCGGAGTAGGAGCCATACCCGATGCCTGCTTCGGTATCGAGTGCGAGGCTAAGTGGAATTTCCTGTTCTTCATAGCGCTGACGGAATGCCTGGCAGAACTGTTGGAGGTCGGTGTTTTGGTGTTGAGTGGCCAGTTTCCATAGTTGCCCCATTTGAGCAGAGAGTTCATTCACAACGGTGTGGCTCAATTGGTTGCTGTTGGTGGCCAGGAACAGGTCGGTTTGCACCAGGTCTTTATTGCTGGTATCGGGGAGTAGTGATTTTACCAATGCATGGGCAGCCATATATTTTTCAACGCCGATGTCCTGTGTCCGTAGTTTTTCTTGCAGTTGAGACAAGGGGTTGACCCATGTTTCCGCTTGCGGGAGGGTGGCCAGGCGGTTTACCAGTTGCACAAAAAATTCTTCCCCGGTCACTGTCGGTTCCAGTTCACTCACCAGCAGCTGATGTTCGAGTAGTTCGTCTGTAAATTCGGCGGCTTCTTCTGCACTGATGTCAGCGTTGGTAATGCTGTCCCGGATTTGGCTCAGCCGGGCGCCGGTGGCGGCGGTAGCCAGCATTTGTTCGAGGTAGGGGCTTTTGTTGACAGCCGTGAGAAAGTAAGTGCGGACTTTATTTTTGATACTGTAGGCGGCATAGCGGTAATGCGCGCCGGTGGCGTACAGTGAGTTGTTGGGATAATAGCGTAGTTGTTCCCGGATAGCAGGTGTGGCAGTAATGGCGGCGGCCAGTTCTGCTACGTAGTTCATATCCAGGCGGCAATGTTTTTTATGGGCTGTTTTCGCCTGCAGCTGTATGCTGGTATGATCGGCGGTTTCACCGGTAGCGCAGCCGGCAAAGAGACCATAGGGTGTACAGCGGGTGCTCATCCTGAGCAGGTAACGGTAAAGGGTAAGCGCCAGTTTAAATTGGTCTTTTTCACTGATGCCGGTATCATGTTGCCATTTTTGCCATTCCTGGTATAGCTCCGGGGAGGCGATATAAATAGCTTCCTGCAGGGAGGCATCCTGGAAGATATCTTTGATGACAGTGGTAAGTGTGGTATTATTAATATGGCTTAACTGCTGGATAGTATTAACAGGTAAGAGTGGCGTTCTTACCACATAGAAATTTTCAGCTCTGATCATGGCGCAAGGTCAACATTAGTTGCTGAAGGTACCGATTCCGGCTATGGCAGACCATCACGTAAAACAGGTAAATTTTAATAACAATATTTAAAAATCACGTTTTTCCGTGAGCTGGCGTATCTGAGTTTCTCCCTATTTTTATAGCAAATCCTGTAAGCCCGTATTAGTCACCCTATTTAATTAAACCTGTAAACCTGATTAAACCTGCCCGCTTTATTGTCTTTATTTTTCACCACATAAATTTGCATTATGAGAAAAACACCAATTAAGAAACTTACGTTGGGTAAGTTGAAAGTAGCCAAATTAAGTCTCCGCGAATCTGCTGATGTAAAAGCGCCTACTTATACTGGTTGCAGTTTATTTGCAAAATGTCCTCCTCCTATTTCAAAGGATACTTGTTTCTAAGTAAACAGCCAGGAGTAATACCGTTTTTCTTCAACAATTAACTGTACTGTTTAAAAAATCAGTTTATGAAAAAAGTCACCGCGAAAAAACTTAATCTGGGTAAAATAAAAGTTGCTGCGTTGTCATCGCAGTCAAATGCGCAGTCAAATGCGCCGCAAATGGCTGCTACTGGCGTACTTTGCGTCATTTCTTTCCGGGTATGCACAGATAACATGAGCCAGGGAGCTCCTATCTGCAGCGTGGATTCCTGCCGTTTTTAACGGCTGCTTTTATACGCCGGCAGGGCATAGGTATGCCGCCTGCCGGGTATATTTTCCGGCGTGTATACGTATAGGTTATTACCGGTGTATACGTCTGGGTTTATATCTTACCAACTGAACTGTATGGCAAAACATGTGCGCGCAAGCAATACATGTTTTGCCATTATATATTTAATAACGGCAATCAATTATATGGATCAAAGAGAAGCAGCCATGTTGCTGCTGCGAAAGATTTGCGGGGAACTGGACCAGTTTATCACCACCGATGCGCATGCGGGGCTGTTGGGCGGCTATACCGGCGCAGCATTATTTTATGCGTATTATTTTCAGCTTACCGGCGAGGAACAGCACCTGGATAAAGCAGTTGCCGTAGTGGAAAGATGTTTGTCGGCCTTATCAGATACACCCATGGATGGCTCGCATTGCAGTGGGATGGCGGGTATCGCCTGGTGCTTGCAGCACCTGGGCGCCATTGGGTTGCTGGATACGGCCGACACCACTGATGCCTTTGCTGAAATTGATGCGGGCGTGGCAGATTTTATGGCAGCTGAACTGGCGGCAGGGCGGAATGATTTTCTGCACCAGGGGCTGGGCGGCGCATTGTATTTCCTGGAGCGCTGGCCCGCAACAGCAGCAGCGGCGTCATTGGAGGGACTGATACAGCACCTGGAAGATACGGCGCTGACATTGACAGGAGGCATTGCCTGGAAGGATAATTTTTCCAGCACCAGCGAAGCAAATAAAGACCAGGACCTTTTTAACCTGGGATTGGCACATGGGGTGCCCGCCATCATATCTGTGTTGGCCCGCTGTTATGAAAAGAACATCGCCCGCCACCGGGTGCTTCCCTTATTGAGCGGCAGTATTTCCTGGCTGCAGCAAACCAGGAACCTGGCCAGTCCGATAGGTCAGTCGCTGTTCCCTACCCTGGTGAACGCTTCAGGCGCCGTAGTTGGCGCAGCACATAGCCGCCTGGGCTGGTGCTATGGCGATCTGGGCATTGCGGCTACGCTGTTGGGAGCGGGGCATCGGTTACAGCGGGGCGACTACCAGCACCATGCTTTGCAGATATTCCGGCAGGTGGCGCGTGAGCGCAATGTAAAGAACGGGGCGGTACACGATGCCTGCATGTGCCATGGTAGTGCAGGGATTGCACATATCCTGCAACAGGCAGGCCTGTATTACGGAGATGAACAGCTGCTATCAGCTTCGCAATACTGGTGGAAAACGACCCTGGAAATGAATACCTGGACCGACGGTCCGGCGGGCTTCAAGTTTTATCACCATCCCGACTTTATAAGTAGTCACAATATGCTGGAAGGCATTGCCGGTATTGGCTTATCGCTGATCAGTTTTGCCGATACCAGTATTAAGCCTGCCTGGCAGGAAAGCCTGTTGATATTTTAAACTTGTCGTGAGAAGGAATCCCTGATTTTTTTCATTATCTTACAATACTATAGTAAATGAGCTCACTTGTTTACCCAGCTCAGAATGCCACAGCTTATACACGTTACAGCAAATTGAAGAACCATGATCCGTTTATATTTTGTTGATGATCATCCATTGATCCTTGAGGGCTTGAGATCCTTGCTTGGCAGGGAAACTGATATACAACTGGCAGGAGAAACCCGCACAGGCACATCCTGTCTCCGCTTCCTGGACCAGCATCCCGCCGATGTGGTGTTGCTGGATACGTCCCTACCGGATATCAGCGGGGCAGAACTTTGTGCCAGCATAAAAAAACGATATCCCACCGTGGCCGTGTTGGGATTGAGCTATCATAAAAATGACCGGAGTATTGCTGGGTTGCTCGACAGCGGCGCCAGCGGATGCCTGATGAAGAATGCTGATAAAGAAGAATTACTCAAAGCTATTCATGATGTATACTCGGGACATACATACCTGTCGGCCGAACTAAAACAGGCCCTCAAAGACGAGTGCGCGCATCATCTGCACATTACCAAAAGGGAAAAAGAAGTACTGCGGCTCATTGCCAGTGGACATACCAATCATGAAATAGCAGAGCAATTGTTTATCAGCTCCGATACGGTAGACAGCCACCGCCGTAACCTGTTGGGGAAGTTTAATGCACGTAATACAGCCATGCTGATTAAATGTGCCGTAGATAACAAGGTGTTATTATAAGCCGGAAGCAGTCAACTCCGGTATATGCCGGAGTTGACGCTTAGCCTAAGCCGTTGCTCCCGGCGGTAAAGACAGCAAAGGGATATTAGCGTTATATGCCAGTTTTTTAGAGATACTGTTATGAAATAAAGACGCTATAAAACCGCGCTCCTGAGGTACTACCATCAACAGGGACGCGTGGTGACGATTGGAATAGTCGAGTATACCTTCTACGATATCATCTTCCTTGACATAATCAAAAGTAGCATTGTACTTTTCAAAAATATTGTGCAGGTTGGTAATCGCCTCCTTCGTTTCCACGTCATATTTTTCCTTCTTTTCCTTGCCGATATTAAGCACCTGTACATCTACCGGGAAAGCATCCAGGAATTCGTATAGCTGATGTACCGGGACGGTGCTGTGGTCTTTCAGATCGGTAGCAAAAACGATAGAGGTCATCGGCTTCGCCAAAGGAGTATCTTTAGGAACTACCAAAACAGGGACCTTGGCTTCCGTCATCATCAGCGAAGAAGTACTGCCCAGCAACAGCCGTTCCAGTCCCGACCTGCCCGATACGCCCATCACCAGGATATCTATACCCTGATGTTTACAAAAATCTTTTATATGTGCCGGTAGGGAGATATCCTCGGCCATCAGTTCAATGGGAATATGAGGCACCATGGGTTTAATCCGGTCCTGCACCAGTGCCAGGTTTTCCATGCTTTCCAGGTATATCTGCTGGCTTTCCTTGGTGCTGCTTATCGGCAACTCTGTGCCCATCACTACGGTCTGGTAAGCGTTGTATAGAATGATTCGCTGGATATGTAAAGGAGCCGCTATCTGGGCACCGTATTCGGCAGCCCGGAAAGCGTTCTCTGAAAAGTCGGTGAGTATCAGCATTGTTTTCATAAACCGGTTGATTTTCTGGTGAATAAACAGACGGTAATGTATATAGGATAAACAACCAGGGAGCGGATATGTTCAATATACCAGTTTACGGGTTTGTTAATTTTATTGATGAAGATGAAGCCCCGCCGGGGTGGCGGGGGTGTGCATAAATTTATTTTATAAATAGTTTTGGTTCTTTAAAATAAATTCTAGATTTGCAATTGTTCGTTACCTCGCAATTCTTCTAATTTCGATTTGTAGAGTTCTCGCACGCATGTTTGTTAAGCATATTTAGTGTTATGTCGTTTTAAATCCTATATCATGAAATATTTTGTTGTAAGCTATTACTGTGGCAAACCGTTAACTTTTCCAGATCAGTGTTTAATAACATCCGGGTCTTTCATAAGTCCGGAGTAAGATATTGGTAAATGCCCAAAATGTGCTGTCTATGCATATTCCTCTCTGTTTTTATTGGTAACTGATGTTTCGATAGTCATGGCATCTTATTAACCGTTGGCAGAGGTAACCATTTGTGTTTATTTCTCAGCATTTGTATTCCCCAATTTATAACTGTATGGCAAAAGCTATAGGGGCGTTGTTTGCGTGGATGTTGATTTCCGCGTCCGTACATGCTCAAATCACTAATAAAATATCTTCTGTAAACAAGGCGACCGGTGGTGCAGTCAGAATCACTTCTCCCATGGAAAATGATATGCTGCAGAAGCTGATGGCAGACTCATTGAATAAGCGGAATGCTTCCGGTATTTATTCCTCTGCGACAAAGCAACTCAGTTCCGCGGTGCCGGGTGTTGGTGCTGCTCAATACCTGCAAATGCCGGTAAGGCAGCAGTTTTCCGCCTATATCAGTAATTCCTTTGGAAAACAGCAACTGGCACAGTTGCAACAGGGAATGGACCTGGCGAAAGATTCTAATCGTATTAAACAATATATCAATGGAAAGTTGAGGGGTTTTTACGCGTTAAGAAATGATGCAGGTATTGATCAGTTACTCGCCAAAGGCGCTTATAAGAATGATCTGAAGGGACTTACCCTGGGAGGATTTATTGATAACAATCCCGGAAACTCAGGTGTCGCGGGCATCAATGCCCGGCTGGATGACCAGGTGATGATAAAGAATATACCCATTAATATAGGGTATTCCAATATTTCGGGGCGCGGTGTTTGGGACAATGACATGATTAACCAGTCGCTGTTTAAGTTTTCTTTTGATAAAGAGGCTTACGTGAAGCGCTTGAACGGTATTGTAGAGGAAAAATACAACCTTAAAAAATACTTCCTGGATGATATAGATATTGCCGGCGCGGTGAAGTCATTTGTAAATGACCGTTTGGCATCCATACAGCAAACTATTCCAGATGTAGGCGCACCACAGGCCGCCGCATTTAAGGCGTTGTTAAGCAGTGATCATATTATCCAGCTGGATTCCCTGCAGATAAAAAATGAGTTGTTGCATAACCCTGCGCTTTCACTTACGGAAGCAGATCTCGATCCTCAGGTAGCTAAGCTGCAGGATAGTTTAATGCGGCATGTGGGAGGAAAAGATAGTCTGTTAACCGGGCAATTGGAACATTTACGTACTGCCAGCGCAGCCAGAAGTTACTTGGAGAAAGTATACCAATTGAAAAAAGATGTGGGAGAAGGACTACAGGCCAAGGCTGTTATTGCGGATCAGCGCACTACGGGGAAACGTATCAGCAGTGAAATGGAGCAGGAGGCCAGCAAGGTGCGGAACATAAAGGATTTGTTGCCACTGGGTATGCTGCAGAAGTTACTGCTGAGCGCCAAACAGGTAGACATCGGAAACATTGCAGCCAGCGGAAGCAAGGGAGGTGTCCAGGATTTATTTATGTCAGGTATACAAACTTCCTTCCTGGATAAGGATAAATTTTTAATGCTGGGCGCCGGTAAGCGGATGGATGGCGGGATGGTAAAGGATCAGCCATTCAATGCTTCGCTGGATCCGGGTGCTTACAGTATGCAGTTTTTGCAAACAGGTAAAGGAGATATCAGTGCGCCTCACAGCCATGTAGGCGTAGTAAATGCCAATACCAAAAGTGATAACCGCCGGCAATATTCCACAATGAACCTGCCCCGGAATACATTTGTAGGAGCATTTTCTGAAGATGTAAGTGTAGGTAAATACGGACGTATTGCAGCACAGCTGTCCAAATCCAACAATAGTTTCAGAAATTCCGCCACAGGGAATGATCCTATGGTAGCTTCGAAAGCCGCCGTACTGGGGATGTTCAACGACTTTTGGGAAACTTTGTCTGTGGGGCTCGATTATAACGGCAAAGTGGATGAATGGAAACTGACCCAACGTGCGTACGTCAGCTATTCTGGCCTGGGATATAATAACCCTGCTTCTCCGGGGGCAGGAAGAGGTACCATTCGATATGGTTTGCGGTTGAAGCGCAGCTGGTATAAAAATAAGATTTCGGTAGGCGTGCGGTCGGATTTCCAGGATATTAGCGCCTCGGCGTTAACCAATAGTAAATGGAGAAACCGGCAATTTGCCATTGACGGTCGTTGGAAATTGAACCGTAAGTTGTCGTTCGACGCCCACTTTAACCAGTCGGCTATGAAGAGCACCGGCGGAGATAAGCCGAGCCAATTGCAATACCTCACCCGCCAGTTATCTGTTGGATCGCAGGTGAATGGGGCTTTATGGTCGTTGCCTTTCAACAGCAATGTAATATTGGGGTATCAGCAGGTAGATGTTTTACCCCAGCACAGTACGATGTTAAACCTGAACCTGAATCACAACTTCATAATAGATACCCATGTACTTTCCCTTAATCTCTTTTACAATAAGGATATTAAAGGCGAGGCGGTATATGCCAACCTGCTCACGCTGGAATCCGGGTGGACCTACCTGCTGTTGCGCAAGTTGAATTGTTCCAGCGGATTTACTTACCTGGATAACAAGGCCGTGGTGCAGCAAGTCGGGATCAGGCAAACAGTTGGCACCAACATCCTGCCGAAACTGAACATGAGTATGTTTATTGATTGCCGGAAAAATTTGTTAAACACCCCACAAAACTATCTGTTTGGCAATTTCAGAAGCGAGGTGGCTTTCTCTTACCTATTGAATTGAGTTTTATGTTGAAGTTATATTCTGGAGTGATATTCCTCTTCCTGCTATTTTTTACCGGAATTTCCTATGCTCAGGTATCCTTTGTTTTTATACCTGAAATGCAGGGGCGTACCCTGGATGGGCTGATGCAGGTGAAGGTGGCCAATCCTGCCGGCCAGTCGCAAATGGTGACGCTTACGGTAAGGGTATCCGCTGCGAATGCCGGCGAAGTAGTAGCTATTAAATCAGCTGCTTTCCAGCTGATGCCGGGTACAAATACTTTGCCTGCGGGCTTGTTTTCCAGGGCGGCGATACGTTTCAGCAACAACAAAATTGCTACAGTGTGCCGGCAGTCTGGGTATTTTACGGAAGGTGACTATGAGTACTGTTTTGAACTCAATCCGGCTGATGCCTCCCACCAGGGTGAAACGATCGGGGAGCAATGCTTTGACTATTACCTGCAGCCATTTACGCCACTTATCCTGATCAATCCCGCGGAAGACGATAAGATCTGTAATAAACGGCCGCCTTTTTTCTGGCAGCCCTTGTTGCCGTCTATTCCAGGCGTACAGTACCGGATGATACTAACTGAAGTAAAGCAGGGGCAGGCAAAGGTAGAAGCATTGAATTACAACCTGCCGGTGATTAACCAATTCAATATTGCCATGCCTATGTTGTACTACCCACCCCTGGCAAAAGACCTGGTGGAAGGTAAGAGGTATGCCTGGCAGGTAACTGCCTACAAGAATGATATGATGCTGGTGAATTCTGAAGTATGGGAGTTTACCGTGGAATGTGAAGACAACAATGTGAAAATTGTACCGGAAAGTTACCGGGATATTGATGATCTGACCCAAGGTAACTTCTACCTGGCCAAAGGAAGTATACGATTTGCCGTACAAAATACCTATGCCGACACAAAGCTCGACTATTCTATTCGTTGTATCTCCAACCCGGAGCAGCAGGTTAAAAAATTACCAACGGTAAAGTTGAAATGGGGTAGCAATAACATACTTATACCGCTGCATGACAACAAATCATTTGTAGATGGATACTACTACCTGCTCGAAATAAAATTGCCTAATGGCGTTGAAAAACGCTTACGGTTCCTCTTTAAAAGTGAAACAGAATAGGAGATGAAGCCACTATTATTATCAGGAATGATTTGCGGTATACTAGTTTCCTGCAATCACCAGGACAAAGTAGCAAAGACACTCTACAACAAACAGAATAGATCATTGATACAGGAACAGCGTGCCGGTGATGTAACGATGCAGACCACCTATTTACCCATTCAATGGGAGCGGGCATTGGGACGAAATAACCCGGATGCGGCCGGTGAAATAAGTTTCAGGTTAAACATCCACCTACCTAAAACGGCGGATTACAAGCAAAGAACAGGTGTTTCCATCATTAATGTAGACACATTGTTTGGGCTGATTACCGGAAAAGATACCCTGTTGCCTTTAATGGCGCAGCAGATCTCCAACGGTAACCCTGCGGCGCCGGAGTACCTGGTCACTTTTAAAAGAGCATTGCCTGAAAGCGGAGCGGTAATGCGACTGGTTTTTAAAGACTGGATTTATACCAGCCACCGGATGGAGTTCCCTTTTGATGTAACCCGTATTGAAAATATTGACTCTATAAGTAACAGGCTATGATATTTGGTAATATTATATTCAGAAAGTCCATTGCAATTTTTTTCCTGAGTTTGCTGACGACACAGCTGTTATTGCCAACAGCAGCAAGTGCGTTGACGTCGGGCCCCGTTCAACCGGAAACAAAACAGTTTGCCACCGCTGGTACCAGCGACATGGTGGATCTTTTTACGGGAGGATTTAAGTACAATATTCCTGTTATGGACATAGATGGGTATCCCATCAATTTGAATTACAGTTCCGGTGTAGGCATGGATGATGAGGCCAGCTGGGTGGGTCTTGGCTGGAACCTGAATGTGGGCGCTATTAATCGCGGATTAAGAGGATTACCCGACGACCTGCTGGGTGATGAGGTGACCACAGAACATTACGTGGCGCCCAAAGTAACAGTGGGAGGCAAAGGTACTGTGAAAGGTGAGTTTAGTGGCTGGGCCATTGGCAAATTAACAGGCTCCCTTTCGCTGGGAGTATTTAGCGATAGTTATACAGGGATGGGAGCTGAAGTAGGGGCTAACGCCGGCCTCTCCCTTACAGAAGCCAGTAGTGGAACGTTAACCCTTGGATTGGGTGTTAATTCAAATACCAGCGATGGAGTGAATCTTAGCCCCAGCCTTAACCTATCGCTTTTTAATGCCAAGTCGGAAGACATGGTTAACAAGAGTATTGGGTTATCTCTTGGCCTGGGTTATAATACCCGCCAGGGTTTAAAGAACCTGACGCTCACGCAATCCTTTGGCTTTACCACCACTGATGTTGCAGATCCTACTAAGTCTGGCTCTACCAGTTTCGACGTGGGAGGAATCGGATTCAGTTTTAATACCCCTGCGTTTTATCCGCAGATCGGTATTCCGTTTAAAACGACAAACCGTACCTATAGCGTAGACCTGGGAGGCGTAAATTTCCTGATTTTTACTGGTGGTGGATTAAGCGGGTATAAATATAAAAGAGAGATACTGAGTCGGACGAACAAGAACCCGGCCTTTGGATTTTTATATGCCAATAAAGGCACGAATGTTCCCAAAGCGATGATGGACTTTATGCGGGAAAAAGATAATCCGGTTGTGCGCAATATGCCAAATATTGCCATGCCTATTGCAACACCAGATGTATTTTCCTATTCCAGTCAGCTGGGGGGAGGACAGTTCAGGTTGTATCGTGGCGGTAATGGGGTAGTGTTTGATCCGGCAGTGAATGATGTAACAAATACCGGTACAGCAGGACTGGATCTGGGATTTGGCACTTACTTTCATGGTGGGGTTACTTTTTTTAAGCAGGAAGTAAGTAACAAAACCAATAAATGGAAAGGCGACAATACTTTCCTGGCAAATGGAGACTATAAGAGTGCGAATACCATCGGAGAGGAGCCAGCTTATTTTAAGCAAATGGATGAAAAAAACGTAGGTAATCCGGTTTATGAGGCATCCATAGGCGGCGAAGGTGTTGTACACGTAAGTCTCAATGCCCTTCAGGCACGGAGTGAGCTGAAGAGCAAGAATAATGAGATCACATCGGTTGCTGCTCCGCTGGCGAAACAGGGAAGGCAGGTACGCCGCACGGCTATATCCTACCTCACGGGGAGTGAAGGCGCCAAAGCAGCATTGACCAGGTCGGTAGAAAGCTATCCTGACAATAAAGTGAGCAGCTTCACTCCAGCGGTCCCTACACCTGATAAGATAACAAAAATCAGCAGGGCAACAGGCACACGTGCTAATCATTTATCGGAAATTACTGTTACCGGGGATGATGGCAAGCGCATGGTATATGGAGTGCCTGTTTACAATAATTTCCAGGAAGAATATTCTTTTGCTGTGGATCCGGCCAAAAAGGCTGTCACTGCAGATATCAACCGTAATCTCATTGGATTTAATCTCGAAAGTGATGGTAGCTTTAAACATAATTACCCTAATGCCGTAGATAAGTATTTCCACCGCGAGAAGCAACCTGCTTATGCCACTTCCTTTTTATTGTCGGCGGTGTTGTCGCCCGACTATGTGGATCTGACAGACAATGGGATTACTGATGATGACCTGGGAACTGCTGTAAAATTCAATTATACGAGGACTACCAGTTCTTATAAATGGCGTACGCCCAGCGAAGCAAATAAAGCGCTGTATAATAGGGGACTGAATGCCGATCCCGACGATGATAAATGCAGCATTGTATATGGTGAGAAAGAGCTGTGGTACCTGAGTTCCATAGAAACGAAAAACAAAATCATGTTTTTCATCACGGACGACCGTAAAGATGGCCTGGGAGTAACAGGACCTACCGGAGCGGTGGATAAATCTGCCGGAAATAAGCAAAGATTGTTAAAAGAGGTGCGTTTATATTCCAAAAAAGACCTTTCTACGCCTATTAAAACAGCGGTATTTGACTATGACTACCTGCTATGCAATGGGGTACCTAATTATGATTCAACAGTGCCGCGAGGTAAGCTCACACTGACAGCATTGTCATTTAAGTATGGCTCTTCCACTAAAGGGACGCATTATCCTTATACCTTCAGATACAGTGGTGGAAACCCTGGCTATGCTTACCTGGCTACCGACAGATGGGGAAATTATAAACTGCCCAATGCGAATAACAATGCTGGGCTGGGAGCCTTGCGTAATGATGAGTTTCCTTATACTACCCAGAAAAAATCTGATGCGGATAGTGCCGCGGCCTCCTGGAACCTGACCAATATCAATTTGCCTACGGGAGGAGATATTAATATAAAGTATGAGTCGGGCGATTATGCATATGTGCAGGACCAGCCGGCGATGCAGATGGTCAAGTTGGTAAATGAATATGTAGATGATAACGGCGTACGTGTAAATAATTTATTTGATGCGGAAGGCTTGGTAGTTCAGCTCGACAGGAGTCTGCGAGGTAGCTCTGATGCCGAAAAGCTAACTGATTTTATTACCAACTATCTCAATGGCACCAATAATTTCTACGCCAGGCTATATGTTAATGTAAGTGATAACACGACTAACCCAACAGATGCCAACTACGATTTTGTTTCCTGTTATGGAGAGGTGGTGAAAGTAATTGACCGGGGAGGGGGGCAGGTCTGTGTCATCCTGAAGACCATGCAGAATGGAAACGTAAGCTCGAATCCTTTTATCTTTTCCGCCTGGCAGAAGATGCGAACGGAATACCCGATGTATGCTTATCCGGGTTATAAGAACCGGGTTCCTGATGATATGCCGATTACGGCAGCACTTAGCGCTATTGTGAATTCCCTTGGCAACCTGCGGGAAATCACAGAAAACTTCTACGCAAGAGCCAAGCGGAAGCATTTCTCCTGGACAGTGGATTTCAATAAGAGTTTCTGCCGTATCGCCAAGGCCGATGGGTTCAAACTGGGAGGCAGCGCCAGGGTAAAACGGGTAACCATATCGGATGCCTGGAATACGATCACCGGCATACCTAATACAGGCGCCACCTACGGGCAGGAATATACGTATACGACCACCTGGAACGGTAAGACAATCAGCAGTGGAGTAGCCAGTTATGAACCGCATGTTGGGGGAGATGAGAATCCGCTGCATTTACCACTACGTTATTCCGAACCGGTGAGGGGAGGACTGGATAATTACTTTTACCTGGAAAGACCATTTGGAGAATCGCTGTATCCGGCCCCTATAGTGGGGTATAGCAAGGTGTTGGTAAAAGATATCAACCCAGCTACCGGTACGGCAGATGCCGCTCCTAAAACGGGTTGGGTACAACATGAATTCTATACGGCGAGGGATTTCCCGGTACAGGTGGATTATGACCATAGCCCGGAGAATTATAACTATGATTCCAAAGGCTGGTTTAGTTTGCTAGGAGCAGATATTGTACACGAACAGGCATTGTCGCAGGGATATGTGATTAAGCTGAACGATATGCATGGTAAGCCTAAGGCTGAGCGTGTATTCAACCAATCCGGTGCGGAAATCGCGAGCACACTATACTATTTCAACGCGAAAAATCTCGATGCAGGCACACAATGCCTTGTTAATAAGGTGGACGTAGTGGATGAGAAGGGAAATATTACGAAAGATCAGATCATTGGCCGCGAGATTGAGATGACGACAGATATGCGGGAGCAGGAAACGGCCAATATCGGTAAAACCATTCAACTTGGCGGGGATGTAATACCCTCGCCTGTACCAATACCGCCTATTTGGCCTGTTCCGCACTGGCCTATGAGTCATAATAATGAATATAGGTTATTCCGGTCAGCGGCGGTGTTAAAAACTGTGCAATATTCCGGCGTGTTGGACAGAGTGGTGAAAACTATTAATGGATCTACTGTTACCACTAAAAACCTGTTGTTCGACGCGGTGACCGGCGATGCGGTGGTGACCACTACCAATAATGAGTTTGACGACCCGGTTTACCAGGTAAATATTCCTGCGTATTGGATATATGCTGGAATGGGTGGTGCATATCGTAACAACAATTTGATGCTGACGGTTTCCACTGGTACGTATAATGCCATTAATTCAACCATGAGCAGTATCCTGTTGCCTGGTGATGAACTAGTTGATCTGGCTTCAGCGAATAATCACTATTGGGTGGTTCAGACAAAAGCAAAAGGTGAGAGCGCTCCATCGCTTAAGCTGATTAATAAAGGAGGCGCTATTGCAAAGCTTGGGAGTGTTCAGATGAAGCTATGCCGTTCAGGTTATCGCAACCTGCTGACCGCTCCGGGAGCATCTTTTGTAAGCTTGAGGAATCCAGTGGAAAATGGTGTATTCCGTTTCAAAACCGATGAGGAGCTGGCGTCTATGAATGTATTGGAGGCTAAAGCGACCTTGTATGATCAAACATGGGGCGCCAGGCTTCCTTGCATGAGTATCCCTCCGGGATATGATTATGAACGGCCAGACCGGGATGCTTACATCCGTAAAGCCAATCCTTTAACGGATAAGCTTTTCCCTGCTAAAGCACCCAATGACCCATCTGAGCATGGAAATGATGGCGCTGTTTTCTTTAACACAAGTGGACAGTTGATTATACACAGGACGGATCCTTTTTGGTATGGCCGGTTAAGGAACATAGGCGCCTGGCCGCAGTATGCAGATAATAACTACAATTATTATATTTACGAAACTACTATTACTTTACCTCCCGCAGAAGGCTATTCTATTGGATACAGCGCAGATGATGAAATTGAGGTTTTCCTGGATGACGTAGGGGTTGGTAGTTTATTGGGAAATACCCCTAGCAATCACGAACAATGGCAGGTAGTGTCCTTGAATGCCCAGCCAGGGAAACATAAATTAAGAGTAAAGACCCGCAATCTTACCCAGCCTAACAGGGCATTTGCTATGGAAATCTATAATCTCACAATAGATCATATAGCTCAAATGTCCTCTGCTGCATCCAATATTGTATATTCTACCACCGATTGGTTTACTTATCCTGCTAATGTAGTGGAAAGTGTTAACGGATGGGATACCGTGAGATTTGAGCGGTATTCAACGCCAATAGATTACCGCATTAACCCGTACCAACTAGGCTTCTTGGGCAACTGGCATCCGCAGGAAGGAAAGGCCTTCCTTGTAAACAGAACTGGTCAGCAACTATCGGCGCCGGCTATACGTAAAAATGGGGCTTACCAGAATTTTACACCTTATTGGTATTTCTCTGCCGTCGCCGGCGGTTGGGTGCCCACCAGCAACAATAGTTCCAGATGGGTCAGCACTGGTACAACCAGCCTGTTTGATGCACAGGGAAATGGACTTGAATCGAAAGATGCGTTGGGCATTTATAAGAGCGCGCTCTATTCTTTCAATAATGCTATGCCTGCTGCTGTAGCCGGAAATGCTATGCAACGTGAACTGTTTTACGATAGTTTCGAGGATTATGACTATCGCAGCAGCGATGCGATGTCCACAACTTGTCCAAGAGATAGCAGTAATATCTTTAACAGGATACAAGAGGTAGGGCAGTATGCTAACTGGATTGACAACCAGGTATCGCATACCGGTAAATCGAGTTTGAAATTGCCATCGCCGCTGATGTTGTATACCTATGTGCACGACAATATACATCATACGCAACCTTATCTGGACTTTAGTACGGACGGAGAATATCAGCGTATTTTCTCTCCGACACTTTATCCTAACGGATTTAGTCCCAAGCCCAATTCAACGTATATTTTCTCTGCCTGGGTGAAAGATGGGCAACCTGCTGCCACTACTTCCGATTTTAAGCTGGGAATCAATGGCACTAACTACAATCTGACCGTGATCGCCTCTGTTGAGGGATGGAAACTAGTAGTAGCCTCCTTTTCTGTTGGCGCCGGTAAATTACAATGGCAGTTAAGTGCCGGAAGCAGCGCTACCCGAGTAGATGATATCCGTATTTTCCCGGTAAAAGCAACGATGAAAACATTTGCCTATGATCCGAAGAGCCAGAGACTAATGGCCGAAATGGATGAGAATAACCTGGCCACCCTATATGAGTACGACGATGAGGGCACTTTAATCAGGTTAAAGAAGGAAACAGACAGAGGTATTATGACGATCAAAGAGAATCGCTCATCCTACCGTTTTAAAAACTAACAGATTCAACATTGTAAGATGAATAAATATCTGAGATCCGGAAAGCTGATTATGTTATTGTTGGCGGTGATGCTGGGGGCAGTTGCCTTTGCAGGAATACCGCTCATACAATCCTGGTGGAAACCTCAGCCGGCAAAGGTAGTTGTAGAAGATAGAAAAAGCCGGTATGGAGAAAAAGAGGCGGGCATATTGAAAGAGTTAATAGCGGTGTACCGGCGTATGGATAGTTTACCTGTGCTGGAAATGGGTGGGAGAATTGTGGCCACTGATCCGGCTAATCCCTCCGATGACCTGCATGCCGACTTTAACTTCCAGCGAAAGGATAGTATGTTATATTATCAGCTGGGAGAAAGCGAAATGGTACAGTTGCAAGAGGTAAATATTTCTACCAATAAATCTGTTAACAGGATGTTTGTAACCCCTCCCCAAACCATTATTACGGTGCCCCATTTGCCGATAGACACTATCATAGCGCTCTGGGAAGATGAGCGCTATGCGATCAATACCCAGGAAATAGACCAGCAGGTAACCGTTTCTTTTGTATGTGAGCGACATGTGTCCTGCAAAGAGCTGAAGATTACCTATAACCGCACCTCCGGGAAAATGAATAATGTTTACATGAGGTTGACCAATCTTTCAGATCCTTTCAATAAGGCGTCAGATAAGGTCATAGACATTACGCTTAACCGATGGGAAGAGGGAAAGGTCAATGACAACTATTTCACTTTATCCAGGTACCTGAAGAAGGATGCAGGCAGCTGGCGGCCAGCCGGCGCTTACAGCCAATATAAATTGATTTCAACACTGTAAGGTGTTAACCTATATTCACCATTAATGCCCCTACCTATGGGTTGTAGAAAAATTAATATCTTTTGTATCCGCGCCGTACTGGGTGTATTGCTGATGTTCTGCACCACCCTCGTCGCAACGGCGCAGGTGGAGTCCTATCAGCAGCAGCTGCATGGTACCTTCAAAAAAGGAGATACGCTGATCATCAAAGATGAGAAGTTTAAGAATGATGCCTACGATTGGAGTACGATTACCAATAAGCGCGTCAGCGACATCATTACTTTTGGGATGTATAAAGATTCCGTGTATCGTCCGGAGAAGCCGTTTAAGTGCGAGCTGGATCTTAAAATCGAGTACTGGAGTCAGCCTGACCAGGAAGACCCTATTACGATAGATCACGCCAAATTGATAATAGACTATGATACGGCAGCCACCGCTCCGTATCAGGCCGAACAGCTGTATACTTTCAAAAATGCCCATAAAGTAAAGCTGACGGTCAATAATATCACCAGTAAAGAGCTGGGAGAAGAGTTACCACCTATTTTTATGCTGAAAGGACAGGTGATTGTAGACCGGCAGTATACTTCTAAAAAAGAAGAGGAACTGACGATGTCCGCATTTTTTAATGTATCTGACCCGGCGCCGGAAAGCAGTAGCCAAATGCGTGGTTTGGCTACGCCTATGACCACCCCTGCTGCGCCCCTGTCGGATAGGGTGACTGTCAACTGGAACGAAATAGTATCCGGACAGGAGTATGACCTGGAATGGACATACATCGATGAGGAGTCCGACAACGGCCGGTTCATTACGGCCAATCGTGCTACCATCACCGATGCGCAGCTGGAAGCCATGTTCCGTAACAATGCTACCCGTATTACCACCCCACAGCATAGTTATGATATTACCCTGTTGCACAGCAGCAAGTTCCTGTTGCTTCGCGTACGCTATGTGCTTTACGTAAACGGGTTCAGGGAAGAACATCCCTGGACTTACCAGGTAAAGCTGGCAGGAGGTGACCTTGCCAGGGTAGTAGACCTCTCAGCGCATTTACCTGCCTTCAACTGGCAGTTTAGCGCCAGTTATGCAGAAGAGGGTAAAAAGAAAGAAGTAGTAAATTATTTCGATGGCACCCTGCGTAACCGTCAAACGGTTACGATCAATAATACGGATAAAAAAGTAGTGCTGCAGGAAAGTGTGTATGACGAATTTGGTCGTGTAGCCGCTAATGTTTTACCAACACCGATAGATGCTGACATCTTTAAGTATTATCCTTATCAGAATCTGAACAGTAGTAAAGGTGTTTATACGTATAAAGACATCTACAATAATACTACGGGCACCTGTGCAGTGAAACCAGCACCGATGGATACCAGCGCCGGAGCTTCCAAATATTATTCCAATCGGAATCCTTTCCTCGGTAAAGATCCGTTTACCCAATACGTACCGGATGCGGGTGGATATCCCCTTTCGGTAACGGCGTATACTAACGATAATACAGGGCGCGTACGTGTACAGGGAGGAGTGGGAGATATGATGCAACCCAACCAGAATGAAAGCCTGAATCACGCTACCAAATATTTTTATGGTAAACCAGTACAATGGGAATTAGATCGTCTTTTTGGACCAGATGCGGGAAATGCATCTCACTACCTGAAAAACATGACGATAGATCCCAATGGGCAAATCAGTATCAGTTATGTGAACAGTAGCGGTAAACCTGTTGCTACCGCCCTTAGCGGGGACGCGCCGGCTAATGTACTGCCGCTGAGTTCCAAAGGTTTGGCATCTACTACGGATATGCGTATACTGGAACCGGAGTCTTTTGTGTTTGATCCGCAGGAAATGAAAATAAAAGGGACCACCACTTATCTCTGTGCGGTGCCGGATCATAATGCCAGTATTAAATACCGTATTGAGAAATTGATCAAACGCTACCGGGAGAATAATGTAGATATATGTAGTAACTGTTATTACGAACTAAAGATAAACGTCTTTGATGATTGTAATAATAAGATAGATGCCAATACCACCGCTATTAAGATTGGTAGTTCCACCTCGAACTGCAGTGACGAAGGTATTGCTGAGAATTCATTTACCGTAGACCTGCAGAAGGCCGGTGAGTATACCGTTACTTTCGAATTGGCACTCAATCCGGATATCATTACAGCTTATACCGACGACTTTATCAAAAGGAATACAAATCTGCGGGTCGAGTTCTTTTATATCATGGCGCAGCTCAGGAAGACCGATTTCTCCGGCTGCTTCAGTGATTGCCGCAATTGTGAAACCAATCTGGGTACTAAGGCTGTATTCCAGCAGAAGGTAAACCAACGGTTAACAGACAATAACGTAGAGGTTACTAAAAATGCTACTGAATTAAATAATTGGAGCAGTGGCCTGTATGATGCTTTGCTGGCCAATTGTAAAACCAAACAAACCAACTGCGGCAGTGGTCCCTGTGATGAATTGAGGAAAACAATGCAGCAGGATGTAAGTCCGGGAGGGCAATATGCGCTCTTTGATTCTTACGGCGCGGCGCTGGAAGCAGAAATTAATGTGTTGTCATTATATTTCAGAATCGTTTTCCCTCCGAGCTCCCCGACTGATAACCTCTATAAAAGTACCCTGTTCCAGAAAAGCGACGGTACGCAAACTTCACCATGCGATCCGCAATTTACGCTGAAAGACCTGGTAGACAACTGGCAGCCTGAATGGGCAGATAGGTTTGTGCCGTATCATCCCGAGTATTGCCAGCTGCAAACCTGTGAATCGCTGGCCACCTATAAGAAATGGGATAGCAAAATACAGAACTTGTGCGCCACTGCGGCCGACTTGCCGAAGTTTACCACGAAGACATATGATCCTACCAATGCATTCTGGTTGTCATCCGTAGACCCATTTGTTACAGATAACCAAAACAGCGCGATGGCCGGTAACCTGCTCAGTGATCTGACCAACTATTCGGCACGGGAAACTCCTTTTAAAGACGCCGCATTGACGGTTAAGAATCTCGGTAAGTACGTGGATTACCTGTTGTATTGCAGCGACAGTCTTTCCAATATCAGCACCGGCGCCAATACAGGAATGATCAGTCGTTGGAATAACTGTACGCCACAAACCCAATGCCGGGTGGTAGACCGGGAATGGGCTTTATATGCGGGGTACTATTTCCAGCTGAAAGAAAAATATTACCAGCAGATAGCGAACCAGAGATGTGGGACGATGTGTAAGATAGGACGACCTATAGAAATATTGACCAATAAATGCCCTGCCGCTACAGATTTCACGATTGTTGCCGGCAACACTACCTGTGGAAGCTCTCTGCAGTCCGTAAAAATAATGAATGAAGGACAGCCGGTACGACTGGCTACCCGTGTGGTATTGGGGTATCCTAATGGGAGTAGCCGGGCCACAACAGAGGTGACTTTCCAGCCAGGAGAAAACCAGCAGAATGTATGTTTGCCGTCTGGAATTGCACTGAACCTGGTTGGGATAGATATGGTTTCTTGTGGAACGGCTTGCCCGACCGGTATTACGACGATGGTGGTAGGAGAGCCATGCGGGGTTTCCGTATCTCCCAGTTATCCAAGCGGATCACAATATGACACAACCAGTTGTAATCCCACTTATACCATGCAGGTAGTACCACACCTGGTTTTTCCCCATCCATGGGCCGACCTCATTATAACGTTACAGAATAGCATGGCGCCGAATTCCCGTACAGAATTTGATGTGACCATTACCGCAGATGGCAATACTTACCAGCAAACAATTGTTATACAGTATCCCGACCTGACAAGTACCACGGAGATTAACTACTTGGGTACAGGCAATCCTCCTACTGTAACAATGAAGGCTATCAGGTGTATTACCACTAAGCCTTGTTCCCCACTTTATAAAAACAAAGTATCAAGATTAGAACGAATAGATTACAGTCAGCCTTTCCCTGGCAATGCGGACTCCCTGCGATATGATGCCGATTTGAAGGTAAGGGCCATGATTGCTGATAACTGCGAAAACAACGCCGATAGCTGGATTCGCCAGCTGGGAGGCGATCCTGCACAATCACCATGGACCACCCTGCGTTCCAAGTTGATAGCCGTCTGCAAAAATGGAGGAGACACAGCGCATATCAGTGGCGCCAGCGCAGCTACCCCAGTAGCTACGGCAGAAGGATACCGATCCTTTAAAGATGCATTCCTGGGAGTATTTGGTGCAGGGACGCTGAAGATGGATCGTAATCCCTGGATACTGAATGGCCCATATCCATACGATGTGAAGGTACAGGCAACAGAGCAGGTGATTGATGCCAGCAACCCTAAAATCTGCGCCCGGCTGTCGGCACTACAAACAGAGTATAATAACTTGGGCGCTGGCAAAACATTCCTGCAATACCTGGCAGGCAAGTACGGCGATGCCATGACATTGACGCAAGGTGAGCTGGATCAGCTGTTGAAGAGCTGCAGCAATTGCCGTTACCTGATGGCGTCTTCTATATCGCTGCCTGTGTTCCTGGATGGCGATACACAAGCCAAAGGCTGTATTACCGGTACTGAGTTCAATGCCGCTATGACGGCTTTGTCGCAGGAACCATGGAGCGGAGGACTAGATACCAATCATGTTAATTATGAAAAGATCGTTGCCACTTACCTGAACCACCGCTGGGGATTTGCCCTGGGATATGGCGACTACGTAGCTTTCCGCCAGAAGGTAGCTACACAGGGTAACACGGCCATATTGTGTAATATCCCGGCTTATAAGTCGGTGGACGTAGATCCGTTCAGCTGTATGCTGGGTATGCTCGATGGGGCAGTGGTGAGCGGAAGGCGCCGGTACGCCGAATATATTGATTCTGTAAGGCAGGATTTCCGCGCCCGTTATGTAACCACCTGTAGCGGAGCTAAAACAATCGTGAACCTGAAGGCGATGCAGCAGCAGTATCATTTCACGCTTTACTATTATGATCAGGCAGGTAACCTGGTAAGAACGGTGCCGCCTGAAGGCGTAGATGTACTGGACAGTGCACGGTTGAATAGCACGTCGACCACTGTACCACCTGACTTCACCTGTAATTACACCGGGCCGCTGCAGAACTCAGACCTGGCCAACAGCCTGTCTTCGCTGAACACAACGCTGGATACGAAAAATACCTCCACTATTGAAATGTGGATCAAAGGGAGGGCCAGTGGTGCTTCCCGTGTTATTACCGCCACTACCGGCAATAAATATTTCATCACTACCTGTTTAGGTACTACCCACTGTTATGTAGCAATACATAAGTTGAGCTCAACCGCATCAGAGGTGGCAATAGTGAATACCAATGATGTTGCCGTGCCTATCAGCGCATTCCCTGCCGGCAGCTGGACGCACCTGGCATTGCAGGGCGACTTTGGCAGCAACTCGTTGAACCTCTATGTGAATGGGGAATTGATGTCGAATGATACGCAGGCACCTGCGTCGCCCTGCGATTGGGATATGACGGCTGGTTCATCCAGCGTTGCCATCACCCAGGATGTGGCAGATCTGAAACACCTGAGAACCTATAGTACAGAGTTAACAGCCGAGCAGATATATGCCAACTCCCAGGATCCTTGTATGAACGTGGCTGCCGGACAACCAGCATTAACCATGTGGGCAAGATTTAATACACCTGCAAATGGTTCCCCTGGCACCGTGGGTGGCCCTAATTCCAATGTAGAAGTCAGGCCAATGCCGGTTGCGCCTGTGCACAGGCTGACTACCGACTATGCCTATACGTCCCTGAACCAGGTAGTATCGCAAAAAAGCCCCGATGCCGGCACCAGCAACTTCTGGTTCGACTACCTGGGCAGAATGGTGGCATCACAAAATGCCAAACAAGCGAAGAGCACCCGGTATAGCTACACCTCCTACGACCCCTTGGGACGTATTATCCAGGTAGGAGAAGTATTACCCCAAAGTGCACTTCCTGCACCAGGGTTTATAGGGGACCTGGTATATAACAATTTCCTGAACCTCAACTACGGTAAACCAGACTATGTAGAAACGGTATATGATGAAAGAACCCTGCCCTTGCAATATGGTGCCCAGGACTTCCTGCGCAACCGGGTAGCACGTTCTACTCACTATAGCTATAATGCACAAGGATCGTTGGTAACAGACGACCGCCTGTATAGTTATGATTTGTTAGGCAATGTAAAATCTACCTGGCATAATAACCTGAAGATGCAGTATGTCAAAACAAATTATAACTATGACCTGGTGAGTGGGAAGGTAAATACTGTTTGGTACCACCCTTACGCGGATGACGAGTTCTACTATGGATATGACTACGATGCGGAAAACAGGCTCATTGCTGCCAAATCTGGTATTGCCAGTGGTTCTGCTGATGGCTGGACCATCGCAAACCCTATGACGGATGCTGCCTACCGTTACTATAGACATGGACCACTGGCCCGTACCGAGTTGGGTCGCAACTCCATCCAGGGACTAGATTACGCTTATACCCTGCAAGGTTGGTTGAAAGGCGTTAATGGCAACTTCCTGTTGCCAGGTACCGAAATGGGTAAAGATGGTAACACCGGAAGCCCTACCGCCAACTTCGCCAAAGACGTAGCTGGTTTTAGCCTGGATTACTTCGTGGGCGACTATAAGCCTATCGGTGTAACCGGCACGGCCAATCCTTTTGCTCTTCAGTGGAATCCTCAAAGTGGCGACCTGTCTGGGCAAAACCTGTATAATGGAAACATTTCACATTCAGTATTATCCCTGAAAGGCATCAACAGCGGTACACCGGTGGGTTACAGCTATCGCTATGATCAGCTGAACCGATTGAGAACCATGCGTCAGCATGCCCTTGCCAACACCTCCACCACCTGGGGAATGGCCCAGAAAGTGGATGCCTACGCGGAAGATATCACCTACGACGGTAATGGTAACATATTAACCTATAACAGGAATGGTACTGGTACTACGCTGATGGATCAACTGAGCTACCTGTATCCGCGCGATACAAAAGGGCAGCTTACCAACAACCGTCTGCGATACTTTAAAGATGGCGTTGCCGCGCAGGTATATCCGAATATTGATGTCTATGATCAACATCCAGGCGCCTACGTGCCTAGCGAAACGGGTAACGTAACGGACGACTACTACCAATACGATGAAATTGGAAACATGGTGAAAGACGTCACCGGAGGCGTATCCGATATCCAATGGAACGTGTTTGGCAAGATCACCAAAATTACCAAACCGGGTGTTGTCATCGAATATTATTACGACGCCACCGGCAACCGCAGCATGAAACTGGTGACCGCCTCCGGCATCACCACCTACACCATCTATGAGCGCGACGCCCAGGGTAACGTATTGGCTACCTATGAACAAAAAACAGGAGATGCTAATATTACGTGGAAAGAACAGTATCTTTACGGAAGTAGCCGTCTGGGATCCTGGAAACCTAACATGAAACTGGCCGGCACCGGTACCAAAGACGCCCTGTGGCTGGCCGTTAATAACCGGGACTATGAGATTACCAATCACCTTGGGAATGTGCTGACGACGGTGAGTGATAATAAAGTAGCTACTGGCGGTTTGTACGATGCAACGATTACCAGTGCCGTGGATTATGCGCCGTTTGGAATGCAGCTGGTAGGTAGGAAGATGAATGGAAGTTCTTATAGGTATGGGTTTAACGGGAAGGAGAATGATAACGAAATTAAGGGAGAGGGGAATCAGCAGGATTATGGGATGAGGATTTATGATCCGAGGATAGGGAAGTTCCTAAGTGTAGATCCTATAACGAAATCCTATCCGATGCTGACACCTTATCAGTTCGCGTCTAATACCCCAATACAGGCTATTGACCTTGATGGCTTAGAGGGGCTTAAACATTATGAGCAATATGAGGAAAGTGGCCAAACTAAGTTTAAACTTGTAGTTGAAGCGGATATTTATGTGGCTGTAAGTGCTGCAAATCCACATCGGTATAAAGATGCTGATGTAGCTAGAATATCTGCAGGTCTCAATGCGGAGTATAATCAGGGATTTACTTTTGAAGGCACTCCTGTTGAATTTAAGTTTAATGTAAAGTCTTTTGATGGAGATGCTATTAATGCAAATGATAAGGCAAGAGAGCTAACTAGATCAAGTATGGTTGAATCAGGAAGTATAGAGTTTATGTCAGATAATGGCCCAATTAATAGGAGAAGTGTTACAGCAGCAGTGATGGATATAAGTGTTACTCCTGCGGGAACACCCGGGCAAGGGGCAACTAATCTCAATTCTATTACCATTAATTCATCCGCTGATAATAAGGAACACACGGAATCACATGAATTAGGCCACTTTTTATTATTGGGATCTCCTCTTCAACCAGATACACATATGAAACATGATGCAAGAGGCGGGATTTTTCAATATAAGCAAGTAGATGCGGATGGAGGAGTGATAAAAAATACAGCTGGTATGACAAAAAGTAATATTGGGGACTTTATTAGAAATATACCGTATAAACAAATGCGCTCAAGGAATGATATAGTTCCAGCACAAAAGCCCAACATATCTCCTGTTAATGTAGCGAGCTTACCTTCACCACAATTAACAAAAATAGAACGCTAATGATATTTAAAACACAAATACTAAGGCTTTGTCTTGTAGTAATTTTAGGTTTATTCTGCCAAAAGGTAATTGCATGTGATTGTATTATGTATCCAGTTACTTCATATATTCCTACCTCAGAGTTTATTTTTATCGTAAAAGTAAAACAGGTACATAAGGAAGAGGTTAGCTATTATAAAGGATATAGGGCGACTGTTGAAGTGGCCGAAGTGCTTAAGGGAAAGATGTTTCCGGGGCAAGAACTGGAATTTGACTCTATAGATAATGGTAATTGTACATTTGTTTTTGATTCTAATGAAACCTACTTACTATTTGCTTTTAAGAAGAATAACAAGTTTTACGTTTATCCTTGCTCATATTCAGAAAAGGCTTGCGATTCACGGAAAAATATTCGCATAATAAAAAAGTATTTGAGAAATAAACATAACAGAGTTTGATGTCGAATTTTTCAAGGGATGTATTATCGAACTTCTAATTTTTAGTTCCAATAAACAATAAAACCCAGATGCCATCTGGGTTTTATTGTTTATTGGATGGCCTTGAACTTTACATTATTTATCATTGCATCGAGTGCATACAGGATACATTTTTTTATCCTGGCCAGGAAATTTAGAAATATCATTCAAAAGTTTAAGCATAGAAGGGTCTTTTAAAAGTCCCCGGTCTTCAGACTCTCCTGATAAATACCCCACAGTTGTCTCCAGGACATCAGCGAGTTTTTTAACGACATCGATAGTAGGCTTCACTTCATCGCATTCATACTTGCCGATAATAAAATGATGGGAGGTTATTTGCCTTGCCAACTCCGCTTGGGATCCCGGGCATAATCGACCAACTCACGCTTATCAGCAGGCGTCAGAGCTTTTTTTTCGATAACATCTTTCATTACGGTGATTTGAAAGGCTTGCTCTGTTACTATTTTTTTGTACTGAGCCAGCTCCGATTCAAGGTCCTTCAGTTTCTTTAACTGGTTAACCTCAAGTCCTGAATATTTGGACTTCCACTGATAAAAGGTTGTCTGGCTTATACCATGATCACGACAAATCTCGGCTACTGGTTTACCTGATTCCTGGCCATTTAGTATCCCTATAATCTGGCTTTCTGTAAATTTTGATTTTTTCGTACTTTTTAAATTTAACGATATTCGATATTTTTTAACCGTTACGTTTTAAGGGGTAGCTTTCATTTGTAATACTACCCCTTATTCGAAAGCGGAATTGAATCGCTAACTGCTCAAAAATTAGCGAAAATGTTTTACGCTTAAATTGTCGTGCTCAAAAAATAGGTGTATTCAACTCAAAATGCGCATGAAAAAAGCAAAGCAGTAAAGAAACAAAACGTTTGTTTCTTTACTGCTTTGCTTTAAATAAGATCAATAAGTTACTTTTCTTAGCAAGTCCTGGTACAAATTACCATGCTGCGGACTGGATCGCAGGGATTTTCTGTCAGAGGGTCAGAAATCAAGCGGCCACCCATATTACCGGCTTGTGATGTGCTCAGTCGTGCAACAATTTTTTTACTCAAAACGAGTTTTTGCAAAGGTATTTTCTTTTTCATGGCTTTTCAGTTTATGGTGTGAGAAACATGTATACTTTAAGGTACAGCATAATTCGCTGTTGCCCTATCCCGTAAAAGAGGGATTTTTCAACGCGATACTTCTGTGTACCACCTCAATCAACGGGTAAACGTACAACACGTTGCCGAACCGGATAAGACGCCCATGGCAGGATTACGTCATGGAATAAATACTATCTTTAACCGCGGTAATAAGGTCTTAAAATTTAGTAATCACTTAGGTAACGTACTCGCCACTTTTTCCGACCGCAAACGCCAAGTTTCTGTCGACGGTACTAACCCCATTCTCAGTACTGCCCAGGAATACTATCCATTAGGCTCCTTGCCGGTGGGCAGAGGAGGCAGGGCTACTGACGGCGGCTGGATATCAGGTAGCGATAACATCAACGGCTTTACGGTTACCGCTAATCTGACAGTTAGCAGCCGCGCTGGAAGTAGCAGTGGCAGTGCGGTGAATCGTGATTCAAGGAAGAATATTCGTATAATAAGGAGGGTTAAAAAAAAACATAAACATGTAAATGATATTCCCAAAACTATCTAACAACCAAGTCGCCGTTCTCCAGACCGAAAAAAGCACTGGCATCGTTCTGGATATCCACCGGAAAAGGTACCTGAACGCCGGCGGGGATGAAGTATACCGGGTATTTGATAACATTTTAATAGCCAGGGAGTATATTGTTACGGTGCAGCAACTTTATACAGACATTGAGTTTACTATCTTTGATAGCAAGCAATCTCTGATAGAATTTACTCATTAATACCGCCAAATTTCCGGAAGACGTCGACTTGTTCGAGGTTATCTAAGGCAATGTCCTCCTTTGATTTCCAAATAACATGTAAAATATTCGATCGGAACTGAATCTTTAACCAACATGACATACTTTTTTGTAATAACCACCACTAGTTATTTAAAATTAAAAAATCGAGGCGAAACACCCCGATTTTTAGTATTTACACAGTTTATGAGATAGTTATAAAGGCGGTACACCGATATCACTAGTTCTTCTCCGGCCAACTACTTCCATTATTAACAGCCGCTACAAAATAATATTCTTCATTTGTATTGAAAATGCGCCTGTGTTCTTCCTGCGATAATGCGGAGCCCCCATTTAGCCAACCCTGTAGTGTGAAAAGCTTTAGTCCACAATTTTCAAGGAGTTCATACACCATTTCAGGGGTGGTGCCATAGAATTCAGCGGCGCCCAGGCCATGCTCAAAAACAATAACAGGCTTGTACTTTTTAAGTGTCTTTACCGCACCTTTAAGTACAGCGAGTTCTCCGCCTTCTACATCGATTTTTATTATATCTACCCGGTAATCAGGTGGCAGTACATTGTCGAGGAGGTCTGTTTTTACCTCAATGAGATTAATGTTTTCATTTTCGCTGGGGTATGATCTTTTATTGAGACCACTGTAGGCGGGATTGGTGACTACGTAGTTAAATGTAGCAGTGCCTTTCTGGTCGCTTAATGCCAGGTCAAAAAATCGGCAGTTTTTCTTCTTCCTGTACTTTTTAACCAGGTTTTCGAAGAATGTAGGTATAGGCTCAAATCCATAATGGGTTCCCTTAGGGGCATGTCGCAATATGATATCTAAAATCTCGCCGGCATGTGCTCCGATATCAAGGCAATTACTATTTGGGTTACACACTCTTTTTATAATCTCTTCAGTGTATACATCGTACATTTCCGCTCTGGACAAGACACGGTTGGGGTCTTTCTTTTTGTCTTTTCCTTTAAAAAGACGTTTGAAAAAATTTGACATGACCTACAGTTTTTAGATATAGATATTCGAATTGCTTTGGGAGCGCAAGATACAAGATGAATGACTTAAAACGAATTTTTTTTAATGTTTAGACACAGTTAAAAGGTACAGGAATAGAGTTACGTACGATTTTCCCAATATTTCAGACAATAAAAAGAATGTTTTAAAAAGGAAGAAGTACTGTCGGCCAATAGATGTTCGAAGGTTATCTAAGACAATGTCTTCCTATGATTTCTAATGATATGTATATATTCTGCGAGGAGGTGTAAACAGCCCAAACAAAAAGCAATCAAAGGCGGGGTTAAAGCGTGTCAAAGCCGTGTATAGAGTATGCCCGTGCCCACACAACTAACCCCCTCTTTCTCTCAACTCAACCCTCTTTTTCGCTGGTTCATGCCAATTTCTATGGCAATTTCCTGCCATTCTTCCAATTTTGCGAACTAATACCCATTCGCATGAAGTTCGAAAAAGTGCATAACAAAGGACAGGCACAGATTTTTGCCAACCGCTACCTGGAGTTATTAACGAAAACCCATCCCATCGTTATTTTCGGTATGTATCTGCCCGTAATCGGGTATATGCTCTACTATAGCTATACCAGCTTACAATACTCTCTCTTGCGCATTATATTAATTTACTCAATCGCCATTGTAGCCTGGTCGCTTTTCGAGTACATCGCCCACCGTTTTATTTTTCACTGGGTGAGCGAAAACCCGCGTGCAAGAAAGATCACCTACACCCTGCATGGTAATCACCACGAATACCCCCGCGATAAACAGCGCTTGTTTATGCCGCCGGTGCCCAGCGTCATCATCTCGTCTTTTCTTTTTGCTGTCTTTTACTTGTTGATGGGGAGTAATGCCTTTGTGTTTTTTCCTGGATTTATATCGGGCTACCTGGCGTATGGCAGTATGCACTATGCCATTCACGCCTGGGCGCCGCCGTTTAAATGGCTGAAGCCCCTGTGGCGCAACCACCACCTGCATCATTACAAAGACGATGCCCTGGGCTTTGGTGTCAGCTCTACGCTGTGGGATCGCGTGTTCGGAACGATGTTTCATTCATAATGCATGCACCAAAAATATTTTCTATCTTACCAGCTGTATGCTCACCTTCCTCACCTTACTTTGCTGCAGCTGGTGTTCGCCCATGACTAACGACAGTACTCCATCGTTAACCCAGCTAAATTATAGAGTAGAACGGGCGCCCGACTGGGATAGCCTTTTTGTCCGTAACAGTGGCTGGTTTGGAGGAGATGGTATTTTCACGATTGCTTTCAATGGCGTAGACGCACCCCACGAGGGCGATAGTACGCTGATGGTGTTCAGTGATACTATGGCGGGCGATATCCGCGATGGTCAGTTGCAACCGGGGTTTTCCATGATTCATAATTCGGTGGCGGTGCTGAAGGGAAAGGAGCCGCTAAAAGAAAACATCCGTTTCTACTGGAACACCGATAACCATCATGCGCCGGCAACGCTGTTTGAGCCACATACGCCTGCAGCCGGAAAGACCGACTATTACTGGCTGGGCGATGGCTTTGTGAACACGGCCTTGCACAACAACATTTATATCTTCGCCTACCGGATCCGCAACGTCAGTGATAAAGATTTTGGCTTTGAAGAAGTGGGGAATGCCTTGCTGGTATTACCGGCGAATAGCCGTCCGCCATATACGGCACAACGGCAGCTGGATACGCCCTTTTTCCTGGCGGCCGACAGCACCACTGGCAGCGGTTCTTTCGGCGCCGGTATTTTCGTGAACACCCAGGCAGCCGGCGCGCCTCATCCGGATGGCTATGTATATGTATACGGGGTGAAAGGGACACAGAAAGCCGTGATGGTAGCCAGGGTATTGCCCGCCGATTTTGAAAATTTCGGAAGATGGCGCTTTTGGGATGGGCAACAATGGGTACCCGATATCGGCCACACGGCCACCATTACTACCCGCGCTTCCAATGAATTAAGCGTCACCCCGCTGAAAGACGGACGCTATGCCCTCATCTTCCAGGTAGATGGTATCGGAACGGCCGTAGGGCTTCGCCTGGGGGCCAGTCCCTCCGGCCCATTCGGCCCCGTTATTAATATTTGGGAGTGCCCGGAGGTAAAAGAAAACAAACACTTTTTCGTGTATAACGCCAAGGCACATCCGCATTTATCCCGGCCAGGGGAACTGCTGATCAGTTATAATGTCAACTCATTTGATTTCCTCCATGAGCTGCCGGCAGCTCCCCATCTTTACCGTCCGCGATTTATCCGCCTTATTCTCCACTGATCACACCATCAGTAGCACTGCGGGTACAGGAAATATCCGCCGTGGTGGCGTTTTGCGCTTCGCTTGCCGCCACTTGTCATTATCGTCTTTGAAGAAAGCCCTACCTTTCCTATCTTGGGCAAACCAGCTTTTATAGCTGCACCCAAACAACAAAAGTCTATTCGGCGCTTATGAAGAGATTATTATCCAGTTGTGCTGCCCTGCTGTTGGCAGCCATGTCCCATGCCCAGGAAAATGCCCTGTGGTTAAGAAATCCATCCATTTCCCCCGACGGCAAAACGATTGCCTTCGGGTATAAAGGAGATATTTACCGGGTAGATGCGAATGGCGGCGTAGCCGTGCCACTCACCATCCATGAAGCCCATGATATGATGCCGGTATGGAGCCATGATGGCAAATATATTGCCTTCGCGAGCGACCGGTACGGTAACTTCGATGTGTTTGTAATGCCCGCTACCGGCGGCACGCCTGTGCGGCTCACCAGCAACAGCGCCGGCGATTTTCCCTACGATTTTACCGCCGATAATAAACAGGTACTTTTCGGCAGCGCCCGGAATGCGCCAGCATCCAGCATCCGCTTCCCGTACCGCCTGTTCCGGAATATGTATACCGTGCCCGTTACCGGTGGCCGCGCTACCTTGGTCAGCGCCGCCGGCGCCGATGTAGCCCACTATAGCAAAACAGGCGATAAGATCATCTTCCAGGACAGGAAGGGGTATGAAGACCCGATGCGTAAACACCACGTATCGTCCGTTACCCGCGACATCTGGGTAATGGATGTGGCCAAAGGCAGCTATGAAAAAGTGTCTGCCTTCGAAGGGGAAGACCGGGAACCGGTATTTGGCAATGGCAACGATATCTACTACCTGTCTGAAAAAGGGGGAGTTTCCCAGAACCTGTTTAAAGGCTCGCTGTCCGATAAAAATAGCCTGCAGCAGCTCACCCGCTTCACCAAACACCCGGTGCGCAACCTTTCTAAGTCTGATAACAACACCTTCTGTTTTACCTATAACGGGGAAATATATACGCTGAAAGACGGTGAACAGCCCCGTAAGCTGGAAGTGAATGTTTTCAACGACGGCCGCGCAGCTACTGTGAAAAATGTGCCGGTAAGCGGCAACATCACCGAATTTGCCATGAGCCCCGACGGGAAAGAAATGGCATTCATCGCCAGGGGAGAGGTGTTTGTAACCAGCGTAGATGGCAACTTCACCAAACGTATTACCAACACGCCCCAGCAGGAACGCATGGTGGCCTGGTCGCCCGATGGCAAGAAACTCGTATACGCCGCAGAACGCAACGGTAATTGGGATATCTACCAAACCACCAAAGTGCGTAAGGAAGAACCTTATTTCTTTACAGCCACCTTGCTGAAAGAAGAACCAGTTATCGCTACCGATGCAGAAGAATTCCAGCCGGTATTTTCTCCCGACGGCAAAGAGATTGCCTACGTGGAAAACCGGAATGTGCTGAAAGTATTCAACATCGCGGCTGGTAAAAGTCGCACGATCCTGCCCGAAGGACATAACCACTCTTATTCCGACGGCGACTGGAGCTTTGCCTGGAGCCCGGATGGTAAATGGATAGTAACAGACGACTCGCAAGGGTATTTCTTTATGAACAATGCCGCACTGATCCCTGTGGATGGTAAAGGCAAGCCGTTTTACCCCGTAAACAGCGGCTTTGGCGAAGGAAACTGCAAATGGTCAGACGATGGAAAGATCCTCACCTGGACCAGCAGCCGCGAAGGACGTAAGTCCCTCGCCAAACAAGGCAGCAGGGAAGTAGATGTGTACGCCGTTTTCTTCGATCAGCCTACGTACGATAAGTTCAAGCTGTCGAAAGATGAATTTAATTTACTGAAAGACAAAGAGGCTGCGGAGTCCAAAACGACAAAGGATTCTACTGCAAAAACAAAAGATACGACCAGCAAAAAGACTTTCACGCCCGATTTCACTAACCTTGAAAACAGGAAGTTAAAGCTCACCATCAACAGCGCATCTATCGGCGATTATGTGCTGAATAAAGACGCCTCTAAACTTTACTACATGGCCGCCTTTGAAAAAGGGTACGACCTGTGGGTAACGGAACCCCGGACCGGCGAAACAAAGATCCTCGCTAAAATGGGCGGTACCCCCGGTAGTATTGAGCTGAGCAAAGATGGCAACTCCCTGTTTGTCAGCAACCGCGGTAGCGTGGTGAAAGTAGATGCCAGCAGCGGTAAAATCACGCCGGTAAGCATCAATACGGAATTGTCGCTGAACCAGGAAGAAGAACGTAAATATATTTTCTGGCATGCCTGGAAACAAGTAAAGGAGAAGTTTTACGATCCTACCCTCCGGAATATGGACTGGAAAATGTATGGCGACAATTACGCCCGCTTCCTGCCATATATCAGCAACAACTACGATTTTGAAGAGCTGTTGAGCGAGCTGCTGGGAGAACTGAATGGTTCCCATACCGGTGGCCGTTATTCACCACAGCCTGTCAACGGCGATAACACTGCTTCTTTAGGACTCTTGTACGATGAAACCAGTCGCGCCGACGGGCTGCAGGTCGACGCCGTGATTGCAGGCGGTCCTTTCGACAAAGCGGCGAGCAAGCTGAGAAAGGGCGATATCATCGAAAAAATTGATGGCGCGGCTATCAATGATAAGAGCGACTGGGCTGCGTTGCTGAACCGCAAAGCCGGAAACAATATCCTGGTGAGCATCTACAACCCCAACACCAAAGTGCGCTGGGATGAAACCGTGAAGCCGATCTCTGGTGGCGAAGAAAATACGTTGATGTATAAACGTTGGGTAGCCGCCATGCGCGCCATGGTCGATAGGCTCAGTAACGGGCAGGTAGGCTATGTGCACGTACAGGGCATGAACGATGCCAGCTACCGCTCAGTATATGACGAAGTAATGGGGCAGAACCGAGGTAAAAAGGCGTTGATTGTAGATACCCGCTTCAATGGCGGCGGATGGCTGCACGATGACCTGTACAACTTCCTCAGTGGTAAAAAATACCTGGAGTTTGCCCCCCAGGGCGATCGCCTGAAGGGTGGCGAGCCCTCCGGCCAGTGGCAGGCGCCCAGCTGCGTGCTGATGAGCGAAGGCAACTATAGTGATGCATTTATCTTCCCTTATGTATATAAACAAGGCAACATCGGGAAGTTGATCGGTATGCCGGTACCCGGCACCGGTACCGCCGTATGGTGGGAAACCCAGATAGATCCTACCATGGTATTCGGTATCCCGATGGTAGGCACTATCGGTAAGGAAGGACGGCCAACTGAAAACCTGCAGATAGAACCCGATATCCGGGTACCGCTGCGCTACGAGGAGTTCCTGCAGGGTAAAGATGCCCAGCTGGAAGCTGCCGTGAAGGAAATGTTGCAGGAAATAAAATAGCAGAATGATAGATTAAGATAAGGCCTCTGCAGCGGTATGCTGTGGGGGCTTTCCTTTGCGTACCAAAAACTTCAAAATTGCTTTAAATTTACCTCGCACCTTGCACACAGGTATGTTTTTATGAAAGTATTGATTGTAGAAGACAACAAGGAACTGGCCAGCGGTATATACGATTATCTCAACGGAGAAAAGTATATCTGTGAGCTGGCCTATAACTTTGAGGCGGCCCGGGAAAAGCTTTCCCTTTTTACATACGACTGTATCCTGCTGGATATCATGCTGCCAGACGGCAATGGCCTGGAACTGCTGAAATTTATCCGCCAGGAAAATATCGGCAGCGGCGTACTCATTATTTCAGCCAAAGATGCCCTGGACGACAAGGTAAATGGCCTGGAAGGCGGCGCCGATGACTATGTTACCAAGCCCTTCCATTTACCGGAACTCCATGCCCGGCTCCGGGCCATCTACCGGAGAAAGAAGCTGGAAGGCAATAACTTGGTAGTTTTCAATGAAATAGTGCTGAATACAGATACGGTGGAAGCCATGATCAACAACACCCTGCTGGACGTTACCCGCAAGGAATTCGATCTGTTGTTGTACTTTGTGGTCAATAAAAACCGCGTACTTTCAAGGCAATCTATTGCTGCACATCTGTGGGGCGATTATACGGATAACTTGGCTAATTTCGACTTTGTATATCAACATGTAAAAAACCTGAGAAAGAAGATCAGTGCCGCAGAAGGAATAGATTACATTGAAACGGTTTATGGCTTAGGCTATAAGTTTAATACGTCGAAGACATGAAATTACTGAATAAAATAACGCTCTGGTTTATCGGTATCGTGTTCTTGGTAACGCCCATTACCATGGTCATCTCCCGTAATAATATCAAAAAACACCTGGACCAGGCGGAAATAGAGCGCATGAAAGCGGTGAACGACCGCGTGGCCCAGCAACTGCGGGCAGGGGAGAAGCCCGACCGCTATACCCATGGCCGGCCCATTGAAATAGCGGCCGTTCCCGGCCCCATTCCGGAAGGAAAGGTGGAAACCAAAAAAGACTACGCTGTGGCGGAAGACCTGGGGCAGAAAGAATGCCGCATTACAGTCAACTCCTGGTACCAGGTAGGTAACCAGTATTATAAAATATCTTCTTACAATTACGTGATCCGCTCAGAAGAGATCTTCCGTGGGATGCTGGGCGCCGTAGTATGGAAAATGCTGCTGATGATACTCACCGTGTCGATCACGGCCAGGCTGCTGTCACGGAAAATATTTTCCCCGCTACGCCACACCATGAAAGCTATTCACCGCTTCGACCTCAAAAAGAAAAAGAAGCTGCAGCTGCCGGAAACCAATACCACCGAATTCAAAGAGCTCAATGCCTTCCTCACTAAGATGACCGACAAGGCCGTGGAAGACTACGCCGCCGTAAAAGAGTTCAGTGAAAATGCGTCGCATGAGCTGCAAACGCCGCTGGCAGTGATCCGCAGCAAAATTGAGCTGCTGTCGGAAACCAACATCGACAGCGTACAGGCAGCATTGATCGGTGATATGCAGAACGCCATTGAAAAATTATCGCATATTAACCGCTCCCTCATCCTGCTCACCAAGCTGGAAAACCAGGAATTCAAAGTGTCTGAGAGCATTAAGTTCTGCCGCGTGGCGAAAGACGTGATGGCCACTTACGAAGACTGGATCACCATGCGGGAAATTAAACTCACCTCCAGCCTGGATAAGAATATACCACTCAGTATCCACCCTGCCCTCGCGGAAATGCTGATCAGCAACCTGCTGAGTAATGCCATCCGCCATAACCGCGACGGGGGGCAAATAAATGTATTGCTTACTGCCAGCGAATTATGCATCAGCAATACCGGGCTTCCTCCGCAGATACCCACCTGCGAGCTGTTTCAGCGTTTCAAGAAAAGTAACCAGAGCGCAGACAGCATAGGGCTGGGACTGGCCATCGTAAAACAGATCTGCGAAGTCAACAACTACAGTGTAGTGTACGACTACGCCGATGGCTGGCATAGTATCCGGGTAAGTTTTGATGATAAGGAAGCGTTGTCGGTAAATGGCCAGGGCGCCTTATCCGGGGCAGATGCAGTGGCTGTGTAATCTCCTTTCTCACAAAAAAAACTGAATTTTATATTTTCCTTCAAGTTTACTTCAAAATGATGCAGTCATTTTGTGGTTGGATATCCCTCAGGATGTTTCAACTGTAAAATCTAATCATTCATGTGGAGTAAGAAACATTTGCTGTTGGCAGCAGTGCTGGTATCTTCAGGGTATCGTACCTATGCTCAACAGGTCTTTACCCTTAAACAGGCCATCGATACCGCTATTGCCAACTACGGTACTATCAAAGCCAAAGCCAGCTATACAGCGGCTTCCCGGGAACAGGTATCCCAGGCCCGCCGCGATTACCTGCCCAACCTGAACCTATCAGCCCAACAGGATTATGGTACCATCAACGGGCAAAATGGCCCTATGTATGGATTTGGCGGCCTCGCGGTGGCTTCCGCAGGTCCGGCACTGGATCATCAGAATTGGAATGCCGCATTCGGCGCATTATACCTTACTAATATTAACTGGGACTTCTT
Organism: Chitinophaga sp. Ak27; assembly: GCF_012726295.1. Taxonomy (GTDB): domain Bacteria; phylum Bacteroidota; class Bacteroidia; order Chitinophagales; family Chitinophagaceae; genus Chitinophaga. The sequence goes on from NZ_JABAOB010000002.1 coordinate 856,737, forward strand.
TGCCTTCGGCAGAGCCAAAGAAAAAGTAAAAACAGCATTAGCGGCCGCTACGCAGAACGATAAAGATTGGCAACAGGAGATATTTAAGCACAAAGTAAAAGTAGCGGCCACTTATTTAAACCTGGTGGCAGCGCAGCAGCTCACGCGCTCTTACCAGGAAAATCTCGACAGGGCCGATACCATTCGCCGCGTAGTACGCACCCGGGTACTCAATGGCCTCATTGCAGGAGTAGACTCATCGCAGGCCAATGCTGAATATTCCAGCGCGAAAATTGCCCTCACAAAAGCAAAGGATTTTGAACAAACCCAAAGCAATGAGCTGGCGCAACTCCTGGGCATACCACCACAGGAATTTACAGTGGACACCACTTATATGTCGCGTATCCCGGCTATTCCTTCAGACACCTTTAGCCTGGACAATCACCCGGTATTGCAATGGTATAAAAGCCGTATTGCACTGAGCGATGAACAATCGAAATACGCTAAAACCTTTTACTACCCTGCGTTTACACTGGTGGGCGTATTACAGACCAGGGGCTCTGGTTTTGGTGCAGGATATATCGCCAATCAAAATGATTATTCGCATGGATACTGGGATGGAGTGAATCCTACCCGCACCAACTACCTCCTGGGATTGGGCGTTACCTGGAACATTACCCAGCCTTTCCGCATTTCGCGGCAGGTAAGGTCGCAACAGCAGATCAGTAAAGGATTACAATACGAATATGAATTGGCCAATCAGCAAATTCACGCGCAACTCGATCTGTCAGATAAGAAAATAAAGAATGCGCTCGACAACTACCGCGAAGTACCGGTACAGGTGAAAGCCGCTTCTGATGCCTATCTCCAGAAATCGGTGTTGTATAAAAATGGGTTAACTAACCTGGTGGACGTTACCCAGGCTTTGTATGTGCTCATCAGGGCGGAAACAGATAAAGACATTGCCTATAGCAACGTATGGCAGGCATTACTGCTGAAAGCCGCTGCTGCGGGTGATTTTAGCATATTTGAGAATTGACGCTTTCGTTAAACGGACGCCCTTGAGGGCTTTATTTATCAACTTATCATTATCATGAACTTAATCAGTTTTGCATTAAAAAAACCTATTACTATCCTGGTGCTGGTAGCCGGCCTGTTCTTCTTTGGGATAAAAGCGGTGAATACGATTAAGATCGACATCTTCCCAAAGCTGGACATGCCGGTGATCTATGTATCCCACCCTTTCGGAGGCTACACTCCCAAGCAGATGGAGTCTTTCTTTGCTAAACAGTACATCAATATATTCCTGTTTGTAAACGGGGTGAAAAGTATCGAAACAAAAAACATCCAGGGGCTTACCCTGATGAAGATCAACTTCTATCCCGGTACCAACATGGCCCAGGCGGCAGCGGAGGTGAGCGCGTTTTCCAACAGGATTCAGGCCATCTTTCCACCGGGTTCCAACCCGCCATTCATCATCCGCTTCGATGCCTCTACTTTGCCGGTAGGACAGCTCGTACTCAGCAGCGATAAGCGCAGCAACAACGAACTGCTCGACCTGGCCAACGTATACGTACGTTCTTCCTTTACGTCTATCCCCGGTTTGATCGGCTCTACGCCTTTTGGCGGTAACATGCGTACCGTGGTGATCAAAGCCGATCCTGAGCTGCTCCGCCAGCACAACATGACGCCCGATCAGCTGGTGGAAGCGCTGCGGCTCAACAACCAAACTGCCCCCTCCGGGAATGTGCGCATCGGCAACAATAACTATATCACACCCGCCAATACCACTATCCGTAATGTAAAGGACTTTGAAAATATACCTTTGTTTAAAGGAGATGTGTCTAATCTCTACCTGCGCGATGTGGCTACCGTAGAAGATGGCGCCGACGTTACTGCGGGCTATGCCTTGGTCAATGGCCGTCGCTCAGTATACCTGAGTATTGCCAAAAGTGCCGATGCCTCTACCTGGGAAGTGGTACAGCGACTCAAAAAGGCTTTGCCTAAAATGAAGGCGCAACTGCCCGAAGATGTGAACCTGAGCTATGAATTCGACCAGTCCACCTACGTGATCAACTCTGTAAAGAGCCTGCTCACAGAAGGTACGATAGGCGCTATTCTTACCGGTTTGATGGTGCTGCTGTTCCTGGGCGATCCAAGAGGCGCGCTGATTGTGATCCTCACTATTCCTACTTCCATTATTTCGTCGGTATTGTTCCTCAATCTCACCGGGCAAACCATCAATATTATGACCCTCAGCGGGCTGGCGCTGGCCATCGGTATCCTGGTAGATGAAAGTACGGTAACGATAGAAAATATTCACCAGCATCTTGATATGGGGAAACCTAAGGCCCTGGCTATCTGGGATGCCTGCCAGGAAATTGCGTTCCCTAAGTTGCTGATCCTGTTTTGTATATTGGCAGTGTTTGCGCCGGCATTTACCATGGGCGGCATTCCAGGCTCCCTGTTCCTGCCGCTGGCGCTGGCCATCGGCTTCAGTATGATCATTTCTTACTTCCTGGCACAGACCTTTGTACCTATCATGGCCAACTGGATCATGAAGGTGAAACATCATAAAAAAGCAGATGGCCGGGAAATGACCGATGCGGAAGAGTTTGCCGCCGCAGGGTTATCCGGGGAAAAAGATACCTGGGAACAAAAGAAGGTATTGGTAGAAAGAGCAGACAGCAACCATGACGGAAAGATCAGCCGCTTTGAGCGCCTGCGCAACCGCTACCTGCGCTTCATTGGCCGGATGATGCCCTATCGCAAACCTATTGTGATCGGCTACCTGGTGATCGTATGCGGCGCAGTTGCATTACTCCTGTCGGGCATAGGACGGGATGTATTGCCTAAAGTGAACGGCAGCCAGTTCCAGGTGAGAATGCGGGTGCCGGATGGCACGCGTATTGAGCGCACGGAAGAACAAACCCTGAAATTACTCGATGGTATCAACAACATCGTCGGGAAAGAAAATGTATCTATCACGTCGGCATATATAGGTATGCACCCGCAGCTGTTTTCCACGGCGCCCATCTTCCTGTGGATGGCCGGTCCGCACGAAGCGGTATTGCAGGTGTCATTGAACGAGCATTATAAAACCAACCTGGAGCAACTGAAAGATAAGATCCGTGAAAAGGCCAGGGCTATTGATCCGCAGATGATGCTGTCGTTTGAACCGATAGAACTCACCGACAAAATCCTCAGCCAGGGATCGCCCACACCTATAGAGGTAAGGTTTTCGGGCCGCGACCGTAAGTTAGGAGAGCAGTATGCGCAGAAGCTGGTCGACCGCATGAAACAGCTGTCTTACCTCCGCGATGTGCAATTTGGTCAGTCTATTAAATATCCTTCTATCAACGTAAATATCGATCGTATCCGGGCAGCCCAGCTGGGGGTGGATGTAAGCGATGTAACCCGCTCCCTGATTGCGTCTACCTCTTCTTCCCGTTTAACGGAAAAAAATATCTGGGTAGATGAAAAAGCTGGACTGAGCTATAACGTTCAGGTACAGGTACCAGAAAATAAGATGAACAGCAAAGAGGAGATAGGGGAGATTCCTGTATTGAAGAATGCCTCCAGGCCCGTGCTAAGCGACGTAGCCACGTTGTCGGTCGACACCACGTATGGCGAAGTAGATAACCTGGGTGCTATGCCGATGATGACGGTCACCGCCAACCTGAATAATAAAGATCTGGGCGCGGCCGCCGCCGGCGTAAAACAGGCTATAGCGGCCCTGGGCCCATTACCGCGGGGACTGAACGTAGAAATGATTGGACTCAGCACCACCCTCGGCGATACGCTCGATAGTTTACAGGGCGGATTGATCGTAGCCATCGTAGTGATCTTCCTGATGCTGGCCGCTAATTTCCAGTCGTTTAAAGTATCCGGTATTGTGTTGGCCACCGTACCTGCTGTATTACTGGGTTCTCTCGCATTGCTGATGCTGTGCCGGTCTACCCTCAACCTGCAATCCTATATGGGCATGATTATGTCGGTAGGGGTGTCTATTTCCAATGCGGTGCTGCTGATCACCAATGCAGAGCAGTTGAGAAAACACAATGGCGATGCCTTGTTATCTGCCACAGAAGCTGCCGCGCTGCGTTTACGTCCTATTGTAATGACCGCCCTGGCCATGGTGGTGGGTATGATACCCATGGCGAGTGGTATGGGAGAAGCTGGCGATCAGTCGTCTCCCCTGGGAAGAGCTGTTATCGGTGGACTAGTAGCTTCTACCTTTGCTGCTTTGTTTATATTGCCGCTGGCATTTGCCTGGGGACAAGGAAAGGCTACTACACAAAGCGTATCGCTGCATCCGAGAGATGAAGAAAGTATTCACTACATTCCATCAGAAGACGATAAGGCATAATCAATCAATCAATCATCATTCATCTAATTGCTATTAAAATATAATTTATGAACAGCGGTTTCCGTATCTCGATTTCTTTCCTGTTGCTGACAAGTATTGCCGTGGCATTGTACAGCTGCAGTGAATCCGGGGCCAAAGACGAAAAATCCGGCGCGGCTGCAGTGGCGCCGGCGCCTGCATTGTCCGCTTTTTCCCTGGAAAAAGGAGCCATTTCTTCTTCTATACGTATCCCAGGTGAGCTGGTGGCTTTCCAGCAGGTGGACCTGTACGCCAAAGTAAATAGCTTTATCAAAAAACTATATGCCGATGTCGGTACAGAAGTGAGCGCCGGCCAACTGCTGGTAACCATGGAAGCGCCTGAAATCAATTCACAGCTCTCCGGTGCTGAGTCGCGCTTAAAATCGCAGGAAGCGATTTACCTGTCGAGCAAAGCTACATACGATCGCCTGCTGGAAACCAGCAAAACACCTGGTACCGTGTCGCAGAACGACCTGGACCTGGCTTTTGCCCGCCAGAAGTCAGACCTGGCGCAGCTCGAGGCCGCCCGGGCTGCTCACCGCGAAGTAGGCGATAACCGCAATTACCTGGAAATCCGCGCTCCCTTCAGTGGTGTGATCACCGCACGTAATGTAAGCGCCGGCGCCTATGTTGGTCCATCCGGGAAAGGTTCTGAAATGCCCATCTTCACCTTGCAGGAACAAAAGAAGCTGAGATTGGTAGTAAGCGTACCCGAAGCCTACACCAGCTACCTGGATAACCAGAGCGAAGTGAAATTTACCGTAAAATCGCTGGCGGGTAAACAGTTTACCGGGAAGGTGATCCGCCTGGCCGGCGCCCTGGATCGCAAGCTCCGCTCACAACACATCGAAATAGATGTAGCGAACAACGACAAAGCCCTGTTGCCCGGCATGGTGGCAGAAGTAGCTATCCCGCTTACCGGTAATGGCAACAACTTCCTGGTGCCTTCCAGTGCGGTACTTAATTCATCAAAAGGGGTGTATGTGATCCGGGTAGAAAACAACAAAACAAAGTGGGTACCCGTTACCACAGGCCGCAGCGAGAGTGGTAAAACTGAAGTATTCGGTGACCTGAAAGAAGGAGATACGCTGATTACCACTGCCGGCGAAGAGGTGAGAGACAGCGCCGTAGCTAACATACAATTGAAATAGTAAATAGTGATGAATGCAGGGACTGCCTGTTTATACAGGCGGTCCCTTTTGTTTAACTATTGAGCGTATGGATCACGCCCCGGAAATAGCCCGCCGATTCGGCGATGCCCGGCAGCGGATCACTCATATCTTTTTCATATTCGATACTGCATACGCCCTGGTAATTGATTTTATCCAATGCGCCCACCAGCTTTTTAAAATCGATCACGCCTCTGCCGAGTTCAATAGCTTTCCCATCTTTGGCGGCAGCGCTCACATCTTTGATATGGAGGTCGAAGATCCTGCTTTTATACGCCAGTACGGCTTTGTCGGGCGCTTCACCAGCCCGGGTGGCATGGCCAATGTCCAGGCACAGGCCCAGGCGAGGATCCCGGTTTTTGATGAGGTCGTACGCGTTTTTAGGTCCCGGATACAGCGCATCTTCAGGTCCGTGGTTGTGTACGGCTAGCCGGATATTATAAGCTTTGATTTTCTCTTCTGTATAATCCAGTAAATCAGGGGTAGGTACGCCTACGATCAGTGGAACGCCCACCCGTTTGGCATATTCGAAGGCCTCATCTACCGCCTGCTTCGTTTTCATGTAAATAACACCTACAGCATATACGTTGATGCCGGCAGCGGAAAATTTCCCCAACACTTCTTTGATTTTTTCCTCGCTGCTGTTGAGCGGCAGGTGAATATCTTTCACCGAAATATTTTTGATATTCACCCGGTTCATGATGGCAATCGCCTGGTCGAGGTTGAATTTGGCAAAAGTATATCCGGCCATGCCCACAGGGAGTGTTGCTTTGTCCCGGCGGCCAGAAACCGCCGCCGTGGCTGTCAGCGGCCCCATGGTGGTAGCGGCCATGCCCAGGGCTGTTTGTAAAAGAAAATTTCTTCTTGTCGACATAAAATTGGTTGTTACGTGGTTTCAGCAAAAGGATTACAGATTGCCTAAGATCTCTAAAATTTTTTATTTTTTCATGCTCAATACCTTTTTTCGGGATAGCCGGGCAAGATAGGTTCAGGCACGTTAATTGCGGCCGGGGGCATCGCAGTTATATAACGCCCAAGCGAAGAATATGAAGAGATTAGTTTTACTCCTGATGGCGCTTTTGAGCTATGGCATTACCATGGCCCAGTTCAGCGACTCCGTGCATTATTATATCAAGTATGCCTCTACCGGGTCGGTAAATAGCACCCAGGATGGAAATGCTTACCTGCTCAATAACAATCTGGGCTTTAAAATCAGTAAAAAGAAAATTGTGCTGAATACCGCTGCCAGCTATGTATACGGCAAACAAAACCATAACCAGACCAACAACGATGTGTCTGCCGCCACCGATTTCAGCGTATACCGGGGAGAAAAGAAGTTTTACTACTGGGGATTGGCCAACTACGACAGGAGTTATTCTCTGAAGATCAACAACCGTTTGCAGGCCGGCGGCGGCGCCGCCTACGATGTGATCCATCGCCCCAATGCCACCCTCAATATCAGCGAAGGGATAATGTTTGAAGCCAGCGACCTGTTTTTACAGGATACCATCCGCGACGTATATCAAACTGTCCGCAATTCCCTGCGGGTATCCTACAAATGGACCATCTGGAATATGGTGGTGCTGGAAGGCGCTAACTATGTACAAAACTCACTGACTAACGGCAACGACTATATACTCAAGTGTAACAATGGCCTGTCTGTGAAGCTCCGTTCCTGGCTAAGCATTACCGCCGCCATGGTGTATAATAAACTGAACCGTACCGACCGTGAAAACCTGCTGATGACATACGGGCTCACGGTGGAGAAGTTTTTTTAAGTGTCCGTCCCCTGCATAAAACCATATTTTGTTTTATTTTGGTTATATGAAGGGATTATTCCATACCATCATTTTATTAGGAGCAATACAAGGCTTTATCGTTAGTGGAATATTATTTTTCACGGACAAACGGCGTACGGCCAACCGGTTGCTGTCGGCCTTTATTTTTTTGATGGCCATAGCTAGTTTTGCCCTGTATGCCTGGGAAACGAATTGGTTTGGCTCCCGCTGGCTGGCTTTCATCGCCAATTTTCTTCCGCTGATCACGGGGATGGGGTTTGGTCCGTTGCTTTATTTTTATGTAAAAGCCTTTACTGATCCGGTATTTAAGATGGGACGCCTGGAACGGTTACAATTCCTGCCCATGCTGATCGACATAGTGCCATCGCTGACCAGCGTTATCTTTGTAACAGGCGTGCTGACAGGCACTATTAAAAACAATCCCGGCCCCTGGGGTATTTTCATTGATACCTATAATGTGTATGCCGATATTCCACGCTGGGCTTCCCTGGCATTTTATACAGCGTTATCATTCCGGTGGCTCGCCGTCAATAAACCGGTAACCGGCACGGGATGGCTGCGGCAGTTGCTATGGGCCATGGCCATATTTGAAGGTATGTGGCTGCTGTACCTGGTGCCTTATGTAATACCGCGCTATACCGACCTGGTACTCGAAAAGTTGGACTGGTATCCTGTTTATATTCCACTGACCATATTGATTTACTGGCTGGGTATAAAGGGATATATTATTTCCTATCAGCAACAAGGCACCGCCCCGAAAAATGACACGCCGCTGCCGGTGGCTACCATCGACATGGCGCTGGTACAGCTCAACAAAGCCATGGAAGACGACCGCCTGTACCTAAACCCCGAATTGACCTTACAGATAATGTCCCAGCATATGGGGATTCCACCTAAAACCATATCGGCGGTACTGAACCAACACCTCCATAAAAATTTTAACGAGTACATAAACGGGTATCGCGTGGCCTTGTTTAAAGAAAAGATATTACAGGAGGACGCCGCCCAACTTACTTTTGCGGGCATCGCATACGACTGTGGCTTTTCTTCTCCCGCTACTTTCCAACGGGTATTTAAGCAGCTCACGGGGATGTCGCCCTCCGAGTTTCGAAAAAAGTCGCTGGAAATTTCTTAAATCCTTTGCTCAAATCCGGATATGAGTAGGTGAACAGCCCATAAACAGGGACTTTTACCGGAAAACGAATGATCCGTATGATTACTTGTTCTGATACCCTCCGGGGAAAAATCGTTCCGCTTTTAGGGATGATGGCTATTTGTTTGTTTGCCTGTCGCACATCAAAGACCGGTATTGCCCCAAAAAAAATTACCGCCGCCGACACCATATGGAATAGCATCCGGATGGCTGCTTTTGCTGAGCGGATGGAAACCTTGCGGCAGCGTTACCATATTCCCGGCCTTTCCCTGGGCATTGTCAATGCCGGGCAGCTGGCATGGAAGACGGGACTCGGATACGCCGACGTAACTACGAAATCAGTGCCCGATGAAAATACGGTTTACCAGGTGGCGTCCGTCACTAAAACATTTGGCTCCATTATCCTCCTGCAACAGGTGGAAGCCGGCAAGATAAGCTTGGATGATCCTATCAGTAAGTATGGTATTAACCTGGGAGCTCGCTGGGGAAGCGATCCCCACATCAAGCTGAAACACCTGCTTACGCATACGGCCATGGGTAATACGCTCAATAGTTTTAAGCCCGGCTATGTATTCCGTTACAACGGCGCGTGGTATAACCAGCTGCAGAAACCCATTGAAAAAGCATCAGGGCATACCTTTGGGGAACTGTTGATGCAACAGGTGATCACACCGCTGGGTTTAAAGAATACGGTACCCAGCACAGATGATAGCGCCAGCTTTGCCCTGACAGGCTATGATAAAGACAGCTTCCTGCATAGCGTAGCCCGGCCTTATGATTGGAAGCAAGGGCAGTTGGTGCCGGTTACCTTCAATTATGGCTTCGGGCCGGCGGCTGGTTTGATGAGCACCGTAGCCGATCTGGCAGTTTATTCTACTGCTATTGACCAGGGAAAGTTCCTGGGAGACAGTACCTGGCGGATGGCATTTACACGGTATGTTACACCAAGGGGTAAAAAGATACAATATGGACTGGGATGGTTTATAGGGAAGTACAAAGGGGTAAAGGTGGTATGGCATACCGGCTGGTGGACAGGTTATTCGGCATTGTTTGTGAAAGTGCCGGAGAAAGACCTGGCTTTCATTGTGCTGGCTAATTCGCAGGACCTGAGCCGGCCATTTTATCATATTGTTAGCCCGATGCCGATGCTAACGATGTTTAATCCGTTCCGGAATAATCTAAACCGGCATATATCTGCGTCCGGCTTTGCAAAGGCGTTCCTGGACCTTTTCCTGGATTAAAACAGGGAGTATATTTCACGCCAGGGCACCTTGTGTTCCTGGCGTGAAAATGAAATATTAATGCGCTCCCGGGTCCGGCTCAAAATCGAGCGAGATGGAGTTCATGCAAAATCGTTTATGGGTGGGCGGTGGTCCGTCATCGAAGATATGTCCCAGGTGTGAGCCACAACGTTCGCAAATTACTTCTGTTCGCTGCATGCCATAGGAATTGTCGGCCTTGTAAATGACGCTATTGGCTCTCAGTGGCTCGAAGAAGCTTGGCCAGCCGCAGGAGCTGGCAAACTTTGCATCTGACCGGAATAGAGGATTACCACATACGGCACAATAATACGAGCCTTTCACATCGCTATCCCAGTATTTCCCGGTAAAGGCGCGCTCGGTAGCAGCCTCTCTTGCCACAGCGTATAATTCCGGTGAAAGTATTTTCTTCCATTCTGCATTGGTGACATGCAGTTTCCGGGTGTCTGTCCGTGAATAAAAAGGATTGGGAGCGGCGGGCTGTTTGCTCTCGTTTTGGCTATGGCAGGCAATCTGGCTGGCCAGGATCAGTGTGAGCAGAAATAATGTTTTCATCGCTGTTATAAACTACACGTGAACAAATATGATGATACAAATTTACCGCTTTATCTCCTTATTTGAGCGGCGGTAGGGCGATTTATCCATCGCTTGCTTATTAGACGCAATAAATGAAAAATCCTTACAGCAGTTCTTTCAGCAAGGCTGTTACCCGTTGCGATAATTCGCTGCCCAGCGCTTCCAGGCCGCTATAGTCCTGCAGCTGCAGTACAGGGTCGCTGTAGGTCACCGCCGTAGTGTGGCCGTCTACTTCCCGCAGTACCAGTTTAAGGGGCACTTCTATGACAGCGTCCGGATCGGCCTGCAGCAGCTGCTGCATATAAGCCGGGTGGAAAAAGAGCAGTTGCCGGATAGGGCCAATGACGATCTGGTGACTGGCTAATATCGCCTGTGGATTGATTTCCTGCAGGAGCAAGAAGCCATTATTAACAATGGCTTTCCTGGCGGCAGTTAATACCTGCTCAAATGGCTGGTCGATGATGGTGTTGATTTTATCTGTTTTCATGGCTGTTGGTATTGGCAGGAGTAACTAAAGGCCAGTCTACTTCTGTACCGGCTACTACGTTGAGGTAGTTGGTGAAAATATTACGTATTACGTTGGCAATGATTTCCAGTATTTCGCCATCGGTATAGCCGGCATTGCGCAGCGGTGTTACATCGGCGGTAGATAAATCGCCGGGGTTGGCCAATAGCTTTTTGGTAAATGCCATGCCGGCAGCTACTTTAGGATCGGTAGCTGTCAGTGCCCGGGCTTCCCGGATATCGGCTTCTGACAAGCCTGCTTTGGCGCCGGTGAAGCTGTGGGCCGACAGGCAATAGGTACAACCATTTTTTTCTGCTGAGGCAATAGCAATTCTTTCCGCCATAGGGGCGCCCAGGCTGCCTTTGCGCAGGGAATTACTGAATTGGGTATAGGCCTCCAGTACAGCAGGGGAGTGCGCCATAACACTATACATATTTGGAATACGGCCCAGTTGACGGTTTACCTGTTCTAATACCCGGGTGGCTTCGTGGCTGGCTTCACTCAGTGGAAGCGCGGTGATGGTACTCATAGTATTTGCTTTTTTATTATAGACCAATTTGTCTATTATTAGTGAAAAAAATAACCCTTTGCAGGGTGGTAGCTGTTATTGTTTACTCAATAAATGTTTAATCGTTTTTTTAGCTGCTTTTACAGGCCATATGTCGCGGAAAACCTTGGTTTCTACAATCGCTCCTTCAAACAGCAGGTAAATGGTATCCGCCCAGGTATCTGCAGCCGGATGTCCTTCCACTCCTGGAATAGCCAGCAGTAATTGATGCAGATACCGGCGCAGTTTCCGTTTATGTTCGGCTACCTGCTGTTGCATCTCTTTATGACTATTCCCGATTTCTGCCAGCATATTGATGAAGCGGCATCCGCGAAAGTCCTGCCGGGGCAACTGTGTTTCCAGGAAATCGAATGGGGCCAGCAGCCTTTCCAATGGCGCTGTTTTTGCATCTACCACTGCTGTTACGGCCTGGAACCAGTCTTGCCGCGCAGCCTTCAGATAAGCCAATCCCAGCTCGTCTTTCGAGCCAAAGTGGCTGTATAGACTCGCTTTAGCCACCCCTGCTTCTTCCAGTACCTGGTTAATGCCGGTAGCATTGTACCCCTGCTCGTAAAACAAGCGCGCCGCAGTGGCTAAAATCTTCTCTTTTGGATTACCTGGCCTTGCCATAACAACACAAAGATAAAGACAAAAATAATAATAGACAAATTTGTCTATTATTATTTTTTAGAGAGATGAGTATCTTGTGGTCCACCTTCATGTCTAAAACATTTACCATTGGTACGTAAGTTATTTATTCTCGTTATCAGCACTATATTCAGCAGTTTTATTGCCAACGCCCAACAATACTACCTGTTTGTGGGCAGTTATAACCGCGACAGAGCCAAAGAAGGCGTATATGTATTCCGGTTCAATGAAAAAACCGGGGCCTTGGACCGGGTATCGGCCCTGGCTGGTATCCTCAATCCTTCGTTCCTGACGGTTGCCCCTGGAGGTCAATATATCTACACCTGCTCGGAAGCGCAAACGCCCAATGTAGGCGGCGTTACCAGCCTGGCGTTCGATAGCACCAGCGGCGTACTTACTTTGCTGAGCCGGCAAGATAGCGGGGGCGATAACCCTGCCTATGTAGGCGTAGATCCAAAGGGCAAATGGCTGGTTTGTGCCAACTACAGTGGTGGAAGCCTGGGCATTTTTCCGCTGAACGAAAATGGCCGCATTGCACCGGCTGCGCAAATTATTCCCTTTAAAGACAGCAGCGTCACCAAACGGCAAACATCCTCCCACATACACGCCGCCGTATTTTCGCCAGACGGGAAATATGCATTCTTTCCCGACCTGGGCGCCGATAAAATCAGGACCTACCAGCTGAAACCAAACGCGTCGCCGGTATTACAGCCAGCTACGCCCGCATATACGGCTACGGTCCCTGGCAGTGGGCCCCGGCATATCGTTTTTCATCAACGCCTGCCTTTTGCTTACTGCATCGAGGAAATGGGAGGGATGGTATCTGTATACCGCTACCACGAAGGGAAACTGGATCGCGTACAACGGGTGAGCGCCCACCTGGACGATAAGGCGGAGGACTATAATGCCGCTGATATTCATATTTCCCCCGATGGATTATTTCTCTATGCATCTACCCGCGAGGCAGCCAACACGATTTTCATTTACCGGGTTAACCAGCAGACTGGTCAACTGAAACAGGTAGGTAAAATATCCAGTGGTGGCATACACCCACGTAACTTTGCCATCGATCCGACTGGTAATTTTGTGTTGGTGGCCAATCAACGGTCCAATAACATTGTGGTGTTTAAAAGAGATCAGCAAACAGGATTGCTCACAGCAACAGGTACCACCGTTTCCCTGCCCAATCCTTCGTCTTTGCAGCTGCGGTTGTACCGCTAGTCACTGCCCGCTTTTAAGGGAAAATGACTTAGTTTTACAGCCTTATTTAAAAAACGATCACAACACTTGAAAAGGATACTCTATTTTTTTCCGTTGAATCCCGTTGAGAAAAAAGGGGGAAGTCAAACCCGTGCCCTGCACCTGCTAAAATATTTTAAAGCAAGGGGCATGAAGGTAGATTTTATTACGAAATCTGTTTGGGGACAATATACCCCCGAAACGGTGAAAGCCTTTGAAGACAGCGGTTTGGCAGAACATATATGGGTGCTGGACCGTAAACCGGTAAAAGGCAACCCTGTAAAATATTTCTTCACTTATAAGCTATGGCATATCTTATATGAAAGAAAACTGAAGCTGGTACCCGGATCTTTTCCCAATCATACTACCCTGAACCTGCGGCGACAGTTCGATGCCATTCTGCGTCGCCAGCAATACGATTATATCATTATCAGCTATGCTTACTGGGCAGATTTTATCCGCGATAACCCCTTGGTAGGGAATGCCGTTACCATTATCGATACGCATGACCTGTTGGCTTCCCAGCATCAGAACGACACCGGTTTTGATAAAGGCGCAGCCCTGGGCGACGAATTACGCAGACTGGCACAGTTTAACCAGGTATGGGCTATTTCACCTGAGGAAACTTATTTCTTCAGCCAGTTTCTCAAGGAAAAAGTGAAGTATATCCCAATGATTATGACTGTGCCGACGCCCGTGAAAGAAACAGTGGAAAAGGATTTTGACCTGATTTATGTGGCGTCGGATAATCCGCATAACCTCCGTTCGGCCGCCTGGTTCTTTAAAGAAGTATACCCGTTGCTGTCTACCAATATCAGGATATGTGCGATAGGGGTGATTACTGCGCATATCAGTAAAGATTATCCCAACGTTACACTGATTCCCTTTGTTGATGACCTGGATGAATATTATCGTCGTGCACGGGTGGCGCTGTGCCCTATGCTCACGGGAACTGGTGTAAAAGTAAAAGTGGTAGAGGCCATGTCGCACGGGTTACCGGTGATCTGTTCGGAACGTGGCCTGGATGGTCTCCCCGATAAAACCAGCAATGGTTGCCTCTCTGCCAACGATCCGCAAACATTTGCGGCGAATATACAGCGGGTATTATCAGATAAAGCATTATATGAACAGTTGAGCTGCCAGGGACAGGCTTATTTCCAACAGCACTTTTCTATAGAAAGCGGGTATCAGAAGCTCGACAAAGCCATGGGTATTGATCGCTAAAAGCAACAACATGAAGCCAAAGAAAGCCTGGTTAATATCGTTCAATGGTAAATCTTATGCCGGTGGCGTAGAGCGGGTGGTTTACTACCTCGATGAATATTTGCATAGCCGGGGTATCGAAACAAAACTGATCGATGAAGATTACCTCATTAACCACACTTTGTTTGGCCGGTTGTTTAACGGGTTGTTCAAATACCGGCATTTCAAAAAGCGCAAGGCTATTTACCTCGCGCGGTATACATCAGCCTTTCTTTGGTTAACGCGGCAACGCGGAAGAGTAGTGATTTCCCAGGGGGAGTCGGTGCCTTTTTTTCCAGCCGATGTGGCCTTTATACACGGGAGTTACCACTGCATGGAGGTAGCGTACGGGAGAACCGCACCAGGACTGAGCCGTATGGCCGCCTTACAGCAAAGGGCTTGTAAGATAGCCAGACAGATACTGGCCGTATCTGCCAAGGTAAAAGCAGACCTGGTACAGTACTACGAAACTGCCGCTGATAAAATTACGGTAGTCAATAATTGTGTGGATACCAGCAGGTTCCATCCTTTTGAAAAGCGGCAAACGGCTGTGCGTACACTCTTATATGTAGGCCGGATGGAAAGCGCAAAGGGAATGGATGTATTATTAAAACTGGCGCCGGTAATTGAACAATCGCAACACTGGCAGTTATTGATTGCCTGTAATAAATCGCCCAACAGTGCCTTATTTAACAGTTTTACCAAAACCACCGTGAAAGAAGGTCTGCTGATAGACAACATTGCAAGGGAAGCCTACGCGTTAGGCGATTTGCTGATATTGCCTTCTAAGTTTGAGGGATTTGAACTGGTAACACTTGAAGCGTTGTCCGTCGGTATACCTGTGGTGGGTAACCACGTAGGCGCTATCGGGGAATTGAAAGACCGGGGATTTCAGGGTGTTCACCTGTTGCCGGATATGTCGGTCACTGATGCTGGTACGTTAGCCTATTTCGATGAAATACTCGCTGCGTTTGAAAAAACAAACCAACCGGAAATATTACATAGGCAAGTAATGCAGGAATTTGGTATAGATCGCTATTTTGAAAAGCTCGATACTATTTTGCGGCCATTGTTTTTTCGTACCACCGGAAAAAGCGATGCGCCAGCCAGGGGCTGAGCATAGCACCGATGTTTAAAGCAACAATTCTCTTGCGATATGCCCGGTACAATCCCTTCCTGTCCATGGTAAGATCGTGTCGATGCTCCTTCAGCAGCGCAAAAAATATGGGCCAGGCCTCCTGGTGTTGTCCATTTCCTGCGACGTATATTTCCATATAGCCACCATATTGCAGTATACGGGTGTTATGATAGGCGTAATAATAGCGCCGGTATTTTTCAAAGATATTTTTTGAGAGAAGAAATTCCTTCATTAATAGGTCAGCACTGTAAAAGCTGGAAATCTTTTCTCCATTCACACGCTGTGAAGTGACGGAATGCTGGGACACTTGTTTTTCCCGGATGAAATAAGCATAAAAAGTATCCGCCAGGAATCTGATGTTGCGGGAAGCATATACCGCTTCCAGCACGAAAGGTGAATCTTCAAAAATAGATTGTCTGAAACGAATGAAATGATCTTCGATTAATGACCGGCGATATAATTTCCCCCAGGCAGCGGTATTGAGTTTGTCTTTCCGGTGCATGGCCTCACTGAAGAAGCTGGTAATAAAATCACTGTTGGTAAAACTCGCCGGCTCATAGGTCCAGGACTCCGCTTCCACGAGGGAATCGCCCTGCTGGTAAACATTTCGGAAGCCGAAACAAACAATATCCGCCGCATGTGTTTGGGCCTCGTTGACACAACTGGCTACCGTTTCCGGGTCTATCCAGTCATCACCATCTACAAAAAGCACATAATCGCCGTTGGCATGATCCAGCCCGTTATTCCGTGCAGGACCAGGCCCGGCATTTTCCTGCGAAAGAATTTTTATTACAGGGTATTGTTGTTGCAAAGATTGAAGTACAGCCAGGGAATTATCTGTTGAGCCGTCATTAACAAATATTAGTTCAGTAAAGGTATAGGTTTGATGTATAAGCGACTCCACGCAGCGCAGCAGGTAGGGCGCCACGTTATATACTGGAACTATAATACTTACTACTGGATTCGGCATATATGCTTTATTATCTGTCAATGGCCGGTAAAGATAGCTGTTTTCACCCCTGGAACAATAATATTTGCCCATCGCACGTTGGAAAAGCTACTATTTATTTATTAGTTTCACACTTACACTGTTATACACTGTTACATGAAAAGCATTACTATCTGTCTTTATGGCTGTTTAATCGCCCTATTGCTGGCCAGCTGCACCAAAAGCGAATCTCAAACCATGGTCGCACAAGGGTATGGAGATATCGATAAAGTATTGATGGATTCCGTGCCGGCCGTATTTGGCGGAAAGGCATATGTAGCCATTCATGTGGATGGTAAAACAGTATATGCCAGGGGATTTGGCGGATACGACGGGGGAACCCGCCAACTGATCGCCTCCTGCTCCAAATGGTTGTCGGCAGCCGTGTTAATGAGCCTGGTAGATGAAGGGAAAATTAAGCTGACAGATACCGTAGGCAAATTCCTGCCGATATTCACTACCTATCACAAAGGAAATATTACCATTGCCCAACTGTTTTCCCATACTTCCGGTTTCCCGGGCAACTCCACACAGGGTTACGAATCGAATGTGCTGATCACGCTCACGCAAGCGGCCGACCTGATCGCCAAAAATGTGGACTTGCTCAATCCTCCCGGCACCACCTTTTATTATGGCGGTGTAAGCATGCAGGTAGCCGGCCGTATCTGTGAAGTGGCTTCCGGTATGGACTGGAAAACGCTGGCAGCCAACAAAATATTTACGCCCTGTGGCATGACCAATACCGACTTCGGACTTACGGCCAACCCACAGATTGCTGGTGGCGCCCGCAGCACGCCCGACGACTATATGCGCTTCCTCGACATGCTGATGAACAAGGGTGTAACGGCCACGGGTACACGGATACTCAGTGAAGCCGCTATAGACGCCATGGAGCAGAGCCAGACAAGTAATGTGACCGTAGCATATTCGCCTTACCCGGCCTCCATCATCAATACCAGAAATATTTACGGCATCGGCAACTGGCGCGATGTAACCGGCCCTGGAGATGTACTGATAGAAAACAGCAGCCCAGGCGCTTTTGGCAGCCATCCCTGGGTCAACCGCGGTAAGAAAATGACCGGGTTCGTATTTACTTTCATTACCGGCAACGGATACCTGGTAACCATGCCTACCTGCCTCAAAGTGAGAAGCCTGGCCAGAAGCAAATAGATTTAATCCACATAAGTTATGATCAGAAAGTTTGTATGGCTGTTGCTGAGTATAGCCGTTACCGTTACTGCACAGGCGCAGGATAAGTACGTTACATTTTATGGCTCACTCAATAATGCCTGGTACCATATCCAACCCGGTAAGAAAGCCACCGTTACTTTCCTGGGCGGCTCTATCACCAATATGAACGGCTGGCGCTCTAAGGTATGCGATTACCTGGGCGCTGCTTATCCCAGCACCGCTTTTCGTTTTATTAATGCAGGTATCCCTTCCCTGGGTAGCCTGCCTCATGCTTTTCGCTTCGAAGATGATGTGCTGAAAAAAGGCACTACTGACCTGCTTTTTATAGAAGCAGCCGTTAACGACCGCGTAAACGGGACTAATGAACTTACGCAGCGCCGCGCTATGGAAGGCATTATCCGCCATGCGCTGGCAGCCAATCCGCAAATGAATATCGTACTGATGGCCTTTGTGGACGAAGATAAAATGGCCGATTACCACGCGGGGAAAGTGCCGGTGGAAGTGCAGGTACACGAGGACCTGGCTAAGCGGTATCACCTGCCATTTATCAACCTGGCCAAAGAAGTTACAGACCGTATCGACGCGCACGAGTTTACCTGGAAAGAAGACTTTAAAGACCTGCACCCATCGCCATTTGGACAAACGCTCTATTTTAATACGATCAAGCGCATGCTGGATACCGCTTTTAGCCGTCCTGTTCCAAAACGGTTGACCAGCGCTGTGATGCCCAAAGCCGCCGATCCGCTCAATTATGAGCGCGGCGGATACGTGGATATTCATGTCGCCACCAATAAGAATGGGTTTACGATCAATGAGTCCTGGGAACCGTCCGACAAAGTAGGTACCCGCGAAGGTTTTGTGAAAGTGCCTATGCTGGTATCTTCCGGTGCTCATGCATCGGTGGAATTTCCTTTCACCGGCCGTACCGTGGGAATTGGGATTGTTTCGGGGCCTGGTGCCGGCACTATCAGTTACAGCATCGACGGAGGTCCGGTACAGCAGAAAGATCTGCGCACCCAATGGAGCAAAAGCCTTTACCTGCCCTGGTTCCTCATCCTGGGAGATGATCTGAAGGCTGGCAAACACGTATTGAAGATCGTAACGGGCGATGCGGCGGAAGTAACCAGGATTGTACATTTCCTGGTCAATAGATAGGAGGGTACGCTAGTAACCCTCCGCCTGGATTTCTTTTTTATAATCCCTGGGTGTTTTCCCTTTTAGCCTTTTGAAGAAGCGATTAAAATGGGTGATATTGCGATACCCGCATTTGTCCGATAGTTCGGCCATCGATATTTCTTTCTCCTGTAATAGCCGGCAGGCATAACCAATTCGCAGCTCATTCACAAAATGGGTAAATGATTTTTGGGTGCGACTTTTGAAAAACCGGCAAAAGGAGTGTACGTTGATGCCCGCTACCGCCGCTATTTCCGACAGGGGTATATCTCTCCTGAAATGACGGAAAATGTACTGGAATACATCATTCATGCGGGACTGGTCTTTGTCGTTGTACAGGTTTACATAGTTGCTGCCAGCCAGTAACCGGTATGATTTGGTATCCATCATTTTTTGCAGCAGGGTCATAAAGGAGATGGTTTTTTGAAGCTCGCCTTCCTGCAGCATATTTTGCATCAGGGCCAGTATTTCCGCTTTGGCCCTGCCCTGGAACTGGATGCCCCGTTGGGCCTTTTTTAGCCAGTTTTTAACGGCCGTAACGTTCATAAAAGGCGCCAGGTGCTCGAGGAGCTGATCCGGCGAAATATAGAGCGCCAGCGACCTTGCCTGCAATTTATCTGTTCCTTCAAAATATTTTTGTTCGTTATGCCATACATGCGGTGTTCCTGAACCGACAAAAATCATTTCCCCGCTATCAAAATATTCGACGTTGTCGCCAATAATACGGCGTCCCGCACTCTCCACCACATATACCAGCTGGCATTCCTGGTGAAAATGGAACTCGGTAGAAAAGTATGGCTGCGTAATTTCTTTGATCAGAAATACTTTCTGTGCAAGGGCTTTATCGCCCGGTATAGCAAAAACTGGCTTCATATTGTCATGTAAAAATAGATAATTTAGATAATAAAGTCAAAATAGTGTTTATTTAAGTCAATTAGGCCGGGACAAGTTGCCGTTTCACACGCTAATTTTGAATCATCCGGCGGCGTATATTTAGTGCCTGTATTTTCCACTGCTATAATCGGAGTTATGATACTGAAGAATAAAATAATTGTGATCACCGGCGGTACGGCGGGTATCGGCGAAGCCTGTGTACAGGCCTATATCCGGGAAGGAGCTACCGTGGCGGTGATCGACAAAACACCGGCTACGCTGCCGGCACCCCATCTTTTCCTGCTGGCCAACCTAAACGAAGGCAGCGCTATTCAGCAGGCCATCACTACTATCCTGCAAACGTATGGCCGCATCGACGCCATCCACAACAATGCCGGTATTGCAAGCCCGTCGAAACCCCTGCATGAAACCACAGATGCAGAGTGGGAGCAGGTGATGAATGTGAATGTAAGAGGCATTTATTATACCACCCGCTATGGTATTGAAGCACTGAAAGCCTCCAGGGGCTGCATGCTCAACACCAGCAGTATGGTGGGCGAAATAGGGCAGGAAAATCATGCCGCCTACGCCGGCAGCAAAGGAGCGGTGAATGCCCTGACCAAAGCCATGGCACTAGATTATGCTAAAGACGGGGTTCGGGTAAACGCGGTGGCGCCCGCCGGCGTATGGACTCCTATGCTGCGGCAATGGAGCCAGGAACAAGCCAATCCAGGCGACATAGAACGGTATCTCAATAACATACATGCACTCGGCTATTGCCCGGAAGCACCGGTTATCGCCGACGTATGTGCGTTCCTGTTATCTGACAACGCGTGCTTTATTACCGGCGCCATTATGCCGGTAAGTGGCGGCGCAGAACTAGGTTATAAGCACTCACTATAAAATATCTTTTCAATAATGAAGAAAGTAATCACGTTATGTTTGCTGCTATGGGCGGCCGCTGGCCACGCGCAAACCAATGCACAACTGGACCCGAAAGTACTGACCACCAAAGCGGTGATGGACCAATTCATGAGTCTGCGTTTCGGTATGTTTATCCACTGGGGACCGGTAAGCCTGCGCGGCACTGAAATAGGCTGGTCCAGGCACGTCCAGGTACCGGCAGCTGATTACGATACCTTATACCGGGCATTTAATCCTACTGAATTTAACGCCGATGAATGGGTGAAAACCGCCAGTGATGCGGGTATGAAATACCTGACCATCACCGCAAAACATCACGATGGATTTTGCCTGTGGCCGTCTGCCTATACCAACTATAACATCATGGCTACCCCCTTTAAGAAAGATGTAGTAGGATTGCTGGCCAAAGCCTGTAAGAAATATCATATCAAATTCTGTATTTACTACTCTGTGCTGGATTGGCATCACCCCGATTATCCAATCGATAATCCAAATGATACGGTGAACGGTATCCGCAAAAACGCCCATATGGAAAAGTATGTGGCCTATATGAAAAACCAGCTGGCAGAGCTGATTAAAAAATATGATCCGTATATGCTGTGGTTCGATGGTCCCTGGGAAAAGCCCTGGACACCAGCAATGGCGCTCGATATGTACGCCTATCTCAAAACACAGAAAAAAGATATTATTATCAACAACCGCTTAGGTAAAGCTTTTTCCGGAACCGGGGCAGATGGTACGCCGCATTTCCTGGGGGATTATGATACCCCGGAACAACGTATCGGCGATCTGAACATGCACACGCCGTGGGAAACCTGTATGACTATCTGCGAACAATGGGCCTGGAAACCCAACGATAAAATGAAATCATTGGCTACCTGTATCCATACCCTGGCGAAGGTGGCCGGAGGCAATGGTAACCTGTTGTTCAATGTAGGCCCCCGTCCCGATGGTTTGATGGAGCCGGAACAGGTAGCGCGTTTGAAGGAAATGGGCAGCTGGCTGCGTCAATATGGTGCTGCCATTTACAATACCCATGGCGGTCCCTGGTATCCCAACCAGCATTTTGCAGCCACCCGTAGCGGCAATAAAATCTATGTACATGTGCTGGAGGCGCCAGGGCAAACCCTCAACCTGCCTGCTTTGCCGGATGTGAAAATTACCAAAGCCTACATCATGAAAGGGGCTGCGGTAGCCATACAGCAGTCCGCCCAGTATATTACGCTGACCTTGCCGGCGACCTTACCGGATACCAATGATACCGTGATTGTATTAGAAACAGATAAACCTTCGATGAGTATTGCCCCGATAAAAATATAGTGAACACATGATTCGAAAAATAGTTGTTAAAGACGCCCGGTTCCCGCTAACGAATGGAGCTGGCAGCGATGCTGTGCACCAGCAGCCCGTATATTCTTACACGGTGGCCTGTATATACGATGATAAAGGTAACTGCGGCACTGGGCTGGCCTTCACGCTGGGGGCAGGGAATGAGCTGGTATGCGCAGCAGCCAGGTTCTACGGAGAACAGTTAATTGGTAAGGAACTAAACGAAGTGATGGCCACCTTCGGCGACTGGTTTAAGCAACGGGCAGATGAACAGCAGTTCCGGTGGCTGGGGCCACACAAGGGAGTAGTACACCTGGCGCTGGCAGCGGTTACCAATGCCTGTTACGATTTATGGGCACGGCAGCAGCAGGTGCCTTTATGGAAGTTGCTGTTGGATCTGAGCCCTGAGCAGGTGGTTAACACCCTGGATCTTTCCTATCTGGAAGAGGTATTGCCCCGTGAAGAAGCGTTGACGCTGCTCACGGACATGCAGGCTTCACGGCAGGAACGGGAAAGGATTTTGCGTACAGGTTACCCGGCCTACGATACCTCGGCCGGCTGGTTTAATTATTCCGATGACCAGCTGGAAGCCAATTGCCGGCGCGCGCTAGACAACGGCTTTAAAGCGCTGAAGTTAAAGGTAGGCGCTAAAAATCCGGACACGGATATACGAAGAGCCCATATCGTAAGAAATACAGTGGGCGCGGATATCAAGGTAATGGTAGATGCCAACCAGCAATGGAATCTTCCGCAGGCCATTGCCATTGGCAAGCGGCTGGCGGATATAAATCCCTATTGGATAGAAGAACCTACGCATCCCGATGATGTGCTGGCCCATCAAACGCTGGCCGCGGCCTTGCAGCCATTGAAGCTGGCATTGGGAGAGCATGTACCCAATAAGGTGATATTTAAAAATTACCTGCAAACAGGGTGCGCCGGCTTTATACAGGTAGATGCCGTGCGGGTAGGGGGCGTGAGTGAGTTTATTACGGTCAGCCTCCTCTGCAAGAAGTATGGTGTGCCGGTAGTGCCGCACGTAGGTGATATGGGGCAGCTGCATCAGCACCTGGTATTGTTCAATCATATTGCCATGGGGCATGAAGCATTGTTCCTGGAGCATATTCCACATTTGCGGGCACATTTCGCAGAACCGGCCAACATCACCGGCGGGTTTTACCACACGCCAGAAAGGCCGGGTAGCAGCTGTGATCTGTTGGCACTTAATACGTTTGCCGGATGATTACCACTTTAGATACCATTATCACTATTGGCTACATTGCCTTTATCGTATGGCTGGGCTTCCGGGCGGGAATGGCAGGGAAGCAGGGCGGCAATGCAGCAGGAGAGTACTTTCTGGCGGGCAAATCGTTACGCTGGCCGGTGATTGGCATGGCGCTCTTTGCCACCAATATTTCCTGCCTGCACCTGGTTAGCCTGGCCCAGAGCGGGTTTGATACCGGCCTGATAACGGGCAACTATGAATGGATGTCGGCCTTTACGCTGATCCTGTTGGCGCTGTTTTTTATTCCTTTTTATATACGTTCCGGTATTGCTACATTGCCTGATTTCCTGGAGCGCCGCTATAACCGGGCCTGCCGCGATTGGCTGGCTATCGTGTCGGTGGTATCGGCAGTGGTTATTCACATTGCTTTTTCGTTCCTGGCCGGTGGTATTGTGCTGGAAACATTGTTCGGTATCAACATGTTTACCAGCATTATCGTGATTGCTATTATTACCGGCGCCTATACAATTATGGGCGGGCTAAGGGCAGTAGTGGTCACGGAGTCGGTACAAACCATAGTATTGCTGTCAGGCGCAGTGATTATTACGGTACTGTCGTGGTGGAAGGTAGGAGGCTGGCAGCCCGTACTACAGGTATTGCAACAAGACGACGGTATGGGAAAGTTATCGATGCTGCATGGTAGTAACGATCCCAGTGGTCTCCCCTGGTATGCCATCTTCCTGGGATACCCGGTGATTGGCATCTGGTATTGGTGTGCAGATCAAACCATTGTACAACGGGTACTGGGGGCCAGGGATGAAAATCATGCAAAGGCAGGCGCTTTGTTCTGCGGGTTTATCAAAATGTTGCCGGTATTTATTTTTATCCTTCCCGGACTGCTGGCCTATGTATTATACCGGCAGGGACAACTGGATCTGAGCGCCCTGAGGGCAGCAGATGGGGTGATGCATACGAAGGGGATTTATTCGCTGATGATTACGCAACTGGTGCCACCAGGATTGGTAGGTGTGCTGGTGGCGGCGCTGTTATCGGGACTGATGAGCCAGATTTCCGGCGCGCTTAATTCTATTGCAACGTTGGTAAGTTATGATTTGTATAAACGGTATCGCCCCGAGGCGGCCGATAAGCAACTGGTGAAAATAGGCCGCTGGGCGGCAGCAATAGCGCTGGCGTTATCGTTGGCATTGCTACCGCTGCTCAACAGGTATGAGAGCCTTTTTCATGGTATCAATGATGTGATTTCACATA
This sequence comes from Chitinophaga sp. Ak27, assembly GCF_012726295.1. Taxonomy (GTDB): domain Bacteria; phylum Bacteroidota; class Bacteroidia; order Chitinophagales; family Chitinophagaceae; genus Chitinophaga. The sequence continues at coordinate 881,347 of NZ_JABAOB010000002.1, forward strand.
TTGCGCCGCCCATCACTTGCGTATTTTTGCTCGGTATCTTCTGGCGCAAGGCTTCGGCGAAGTCCGCGCAATATACCTTGTGGATCGGATCTGCCCTGGGAGCAGGCGTATATGCCGTGGGTAAATTAGTGCCGGGTGGATTTATCAGCCAGGTGCCGCCGCTGATGATGGCGTTTTATCTTTTTATAGCCTGTGCGGTTTGCCAGGTAGCGCTATCATTCCTGTTCCCTGTGCAGGAGACGGCCGGAAGCGAACGCCTGTATTGGAAAAGCCCGTTGGAGCCGCTGCAATTGAAAGGATGGCCCGGGTTGGCAGATTACCGCGTACAGTCGGTACTGTTACTATCGGTGATGGCTATACTATATTGGTGCTTCCGGTAAAATGCAAAAGAGGCGGATCAATTTGATCCGCCTCTCTTTTTGCTATATTTTTATTTGGACATCTGTGCAATCACAGCTTCTGTAACCCCGGTACTGGAGAAGCCTCCGTCGTGAAACAGGTTTTGCATGGTGACCATGCGCGTGTAGTCTGAAAATAAGCTCACAGCAAATTCCGCACACTGGTCGGCGCTGGCATTACCCAGTGGCGACATCTTTTCTGAATACGCCACAAAGCCGTCAAATCCGCCAATGCCTTGTCCGGCAGTCGTCATGGTGGGGGACTGTGAGATGGTATTAATGCGTACTTTTTTCTTCATGCCATATTGGTAGCCAAAGCTGCGGGTAATGCTTTCCAGCATCGCTTTGATATCCGCCATTTCATTGTAGTTGGGAAATGCCAGGTGTGCGGCGATAAAAGTCAGCGCCACCACCGATCCCCACTCATTGATGGCGTCGTGCTTCATAGCAGTTTGCAGGATCCGGTGGAGGCTCATCCCTGAAATATCCACCGACTTATGCATGTAGTCATAGTTCAGGTTCGTATAATCGTTGCCCTTACGAACGTTTACGCTCATCCCGATGGAGTGCAGGATGAAATCTACGCCACCGCCAAAGTGTTCTTTGGTTTTGGTAAATAGATTGTCGAGATCGTCCATGTTGGTAACATCCGCGGGAATTACGGGGGCATTGCATTGTTGCGCCAGTGCATTGATTTCCCCCATGCGGACGGCCACCGGTGCATTGGTTAACACGATTTCCGCACCTTCTGCCACGCAGCGAAGAGCTGTTTTCCAGGCAATGGATTTTTCATCCAGGGCGCCGAAAATAATTCCTTTTTTACCTTTTAATAAATTGTGGGACATGACCAGATTTTAGTGTACGAGATATAATTACTACAGGGTTTAAATGTAGCCTAATTATACTTGCAGGTATCGTGGCGCCACAAATTTTAACATTTTGTGAGAAGGGTGGGGTTAATGTCCCATTTGTTGCTTCAGGTTCATTTGTAGTTGCCATAGCTCTTCCACGGGGACTGCTTTTCTGCTGACAGCATTGATATCTTTTCCTTCTTTGGAAAACAGGAAGGGATAGCTGCTGAAAGCCTGCGTGCCGTTTATTTTTGCTACGTCATTTTCCCAGCCCTGCCAGCGGAATGCCTCATAGAAGCCTGCAATATCGCCGGTGCAGCAGAAGCTGATAAAGTCGCTGTAGCTGATTTCCATATTTTCCCATTCCAGCGTATCAGGGGCAAAGTAGAAAACGCTGCCAATGCCTTCCTGTGGCGCCAATGTACCGTTGTTAATCGCAAAGAATCCCCCGATTACATCATCGGCAATCAGCAGGAAGCCTGGTTGCTCACCGCTTTGGGTAAATGATTTGCCTTCATTCCACCCTGGCAGGGTGCGGTCCAGTTTTGCATGGCCGGAGCCCAATACCCTTATCCAGCCATGATCAACGAGTAGTCCCCCGGTTTCATAAATAATAGCGCCCATTGGTGAGCGGGTAGTTACCTGCGTTTGATATAAAGCCTGTTCGGCGCGGGCCTGTTCCTTCGGAAGAATGTCAATAGGATTGCTACCTGCGTTAATCCATTCCTGCACCAGGTCCCAGCCAGGTTCTTTCGTATTAATCAATTCATTCAGCGTTCTCATGGTTGCAAGTTAAATAAAAACCGGAAGTGGGATTTAAGCAGACGATCTTTTAATAGGGAAATAATAAAAAGGCCGGTCTAAAAAGACCAGCCTTAAAATTTATTTTTATAGTTTTTTTGTTAATCACCAATCACAATCCCAGCTCCTCCAGCTTCTTGTCCAATGCGTCGCCGCGCAGGTTCCTCGCTACAATTTTACCGGTGGGGTCCAGCAGGAAGTTTTGCGGAACGGCGCGTACGCCGTATAACTTCGCTACTTCGTTATCCCAGAATTTGAGGTCGGACACATGCGTCCAGGTAAGCTGGTCGGCGTGGATGGCTTTCAGCCAGGCGTCACGTCCGTTTGGTTGATCGAGCGATACACCCAGGATGGTGAATTGTTTGTCCTTGTATTTGTTGAAGGCGGCTACTACATGCGGATTTTCTGCGCGGCAGGGGCCACACCAGCTGGCCCAGAAATCCACCAGTACGTATTTGCCGCGGAAGTCGGCCAGGCTGATGGGCTTGCCCAGGGTATCGTTTTGGGTAAATGCCGGTGCGATAGCGCCGACAGCGGTTTGTTTCCAGCTATTGATAATACTGGCTACTTCTTTTCCTTTTTTGCTGTCTTTTACTGCCGGAGACAGACTATTAAAAGCGGTGGCTATTTCATCTATATCTTCCGGGACGGAGCCGGCGAAACTCTGCAATGCATCCAGGCTCACAGGCGATTTGGGGTTGCCGGTGATGAAGGTTTTGTAGATGTTCCTTTCAGCTGCACGGATGGCCTTACCTTTTTCATCATAAGATTTTTTGAAGGCTTCTGATTTGCGGGTTTCATCGCTGGCGGCAAGGTAGTCGGTCATGAGCTGGTCCCTTTGTTCGGTAGCGCTTTTCAGCTTTGCTTGTAAACGTTGCTGATCGTCGTTCAGGCGGGAGCCTTTCACTACTGCGTTGTATACGGAGTCTTTAGCGCTCAGCGTAATGGTGCCTTTCTCAAGGTATACTGCCAGCAAATCTGATTTGTACGACATCATCCTGGTGGGAGCCGTATGGCGCAGCACCAGCGTGGCTTTTACCGGATCGGTCACTTTGCCTTTGAATTCAAAAGCGCCCTGGGTTAAGGTGGCAGAATCCCTGACTGTTTCTCCGTTGGCACGGTAGGTAAGAAACAATTTAGCGGGTTCATTCAGCGTGCCTATTTTTCCTTTCAATATAAAGTTGCCTTCCTGGGCGAAAAGCGAAGCAGGCAATACGGCCAGCATAGCTACAAAGATGTGTTTCATATTGGATTTGTTTTTGATTAAAAGGGTCTTCCATCTAACGGGATGTTCCATTGTGGATTGAATTTTAGTACCACGTTTGATATTGTGAGTATAAAGTCTTTTGAATCTACCGTTCCGGTAAATGTTGCTGTTCCCAGCTTATGTTGTATGGTTTGTTTACTCCAGGGCTTACCTGTTTCGAGGCACAGTCTTTTCAGGTCGAGGAAACGTTTGAAAGAGCCCAGTGGTAGTTCTCTTCTTCTTTCATCCAGTACCTGTTGTATCACTTCTGCCTGTGAGCCTACGGTCAGCGGTGGCGTACCCGTTTTATAACGGTAGCGGCGCAGGGTATTGAGGTCGTCGATGGCGGCAGATAAACGATTGGTGCGGGCATATCCTTCGGCGCGCATCAGTAGTAGTTCTGGATAGGAGAACCCTGCTGTCATCGTTGATTTGGAGCCGCGATAGTATTGAATGCGGTTGCCGTCGTCGTAAACAACGCCGTTGTACGTGGTTTTATAACCGGGTGCTGTTAAAAAGAAATATTTAAAGCGAAGGTCATTGGCCTGGTCATACAAGGCAATCACTTCTTCTGAAGGGTAGGAGGAAGAGGACCTTCCCGCTCCCGCGTCGATGTTGCGATAGAATAGATTTTCGCGGCTGTTGGCGGCTGTCAGGAAATTATCCTGCGCCTTAATGGTGCTGTTGATCACATTGGTAGGATCTGTCCATGAGAAGCCGTTGTAATCGTATATCAACTTATCTGTGCCGCCTGCGCTGGCAGCGGTCCAGGCTAGGTTGGCATAGTATACCACGCTGTCATATTTTTGGGTAAACAGGTGATAGTATGCCAGCAGCGCCTGTGCAGCTACTTTGGTAGGGCGCGACGGCCAGTTGGTTACCTCCGGGATATGGCCTAATGCCGCATGTACATCTTTCGAAACAAGGGCAAATGCCTGTTCTTGTGTAGATAAATCCGGTAATGCAGCGCCTACATCGGAACTGGTGACATAGGGAATCGTTTTGGTATCGTTAGGCGAGCCCGGTTTATATACCGGGCCATATACCAGGGTGGTAATAAAATAAGACCATGCCCGGTTAACCAACGCCTGCGCCACTACCCGTTTGGCATACTGCTGGTTTTCTGCCGTGAGATTGGGAATACCACGAACGCCATCTATCACATTGTTGAAATAGGCCATGGAGCGATAAGTACCCCAATCCCAGAAATAGTCGGAGGTTGACGGGTTTTTATACGGTTGCCGGTATACATAGGCCCAGTAACGATCGATGTTGGGATGGTTGTTGGCCTTGTAGCTGATGTTACCGATCCCGTCGGAAAGCGACAGGTTATCTGTTAAATATCCCAGGTTGCAACCGGTGTTATTATCGAGAAAAACCCATTGGGCAATATTTGAATTATCCAGCAGGTGGTCAAAATCCGCCACTTCCGCAGGGATCAGTTTCCCTTTGGGTTTTACGTCCAGGAATTTGCTGCAGGAGGCGAGGCTGCCTGTGATGAAGGTGAATAGAATGAGTATCGACTGTTTCATGATCGCTGCAATTAAATGTTAAAGACTGAATGATAACCCTACGTAAAACTCCGGCCTCAAAGGCAGAGAGCTGAAACCCTGTTCTGTAAATGCGCCGGTGCCGCCGGTGAGATTCAGCTCAGAAGTTTCCGGATCCCGATGATCACTGTTGGCCGTGATCATAAACAAGTTCCTGCTCTGCAGGTAGATCCGCGTGCTGGTAAAACCAATCCGTTTCAGCAGGCTGGGATTGATGTCATAAGTGAGGGTAATATCCCGCAGCTTCATATAGCTGGCGCTTTCAACCAGTATGTCTGAATAAGGGAAATAAAACATATCCATATTCCAGTCGCTGAGTTTGGGATAAATTGTTTTTGCTTCATCGCCCGGTTGTCTCCATCTTTCAGACACATGTTTGTTAAGGATATTGGATCCGCTGAAAGCATCTCTTCTCAACACGTTGCCCAGCTTGGCGATGAACATAAACGACAGGTCAAAATTGCTGATGCGGAAGGAGTTGGTCATGCTGATCGCATATTTCGGGCGCAGGGTGCCGCTGTAAAACAAATCGCCTACGGCCACATTGCCGCCGCCGCTTTTTTCTCCTTTGGCAGTATAGAACTGTGATACACCGTTGTTATCTAATCCTGCGTAACGGTAGCTGTAGAGCGCATCCAACGGGTCGCCGGCTTTTTTGATGGCGCCATTGGTAATGGAAGATGCATACTGGTAAGTGACATTATAGGTAAGTACTTTATTGTTATTGTAACTGAAATTGATGAAGGTGTTCCATATCAATCCTTTCCTGCGGATCACATCTGCATCGATGGATATTTCATAGCCAGTGTTTCTCACTTCCCCGATATTTTTGGTGAGCGAACTAAAGCCTTTGGTAGGATCGATGGCATCTGCGGCAAGCAGGTCGCTGCTGTTACGGAGGTAATAGTCGGCCGTTAAATTGATACGCCTGTTCAGCAAGGAAAGATCTACGCCAAAGTTGGTACTTTTGGTTTTTTCCCAGCGAAGGGAGTTGTTAGGGGGAGAAGAAATACCATAAGATACGTCTCCCGTATAATTGGAGTAAGATCCCGGTGCGATGATGAGGAATGGTCCTGAGTTCAGTGAAATATTCCCGTTGATACCATAGGATGCGCGCAGGTCGAGCCGGTCGATCAGCGGCACGTGGAAGAATTTCTCTTCCGCGAGTTTATAGGTACCACCTGCAGACCACAAAGGTTTGTAGCGGTAACGGGGATCGGTACCAAAGAAATTGGTTTGATCGAGCCGGATGCTACCGCTTAAAATGAAGCGGTTGTCGTACTCATACGAGCCGTTGGCATACCAGGAAACAAAACGATTATCCTGGAAGCTGTAGCTGCCTATGCTGGCGGAGGGGCTGCTGGTGCCCAGTTTATCTGCCGTGTAGTTACCAGCATTATAATCGGCATAGTTAAAAGTAGAAAACGTACCTGCCTGGTCGTTATACCCAAAGCGGGTAGGCAGGTTGTTATTGTCTGCCGTATTCCTGCTGATTTCATTACCGGCGATCGCGGAAATGCGGTGGCGGGAAGCGACCAGCTTATTGAAATTCAGTTGGGTGCGGAACATATAACTCTGGTTGAAGTTGCGGCTTTCATTCACCACGGCTCCATCCGGGATATAGTGCTTGGAAGGGTTGGTAATGGAGGTATTGTCGTCGTACCAGAGCCGTACCCGGTAAGCGCTTTTATCATACAGGGTTCTGCCCAGCAGATCGCCGCGACTCCAGGAACCGCCGGCTTCTACGTTTAGTCCTTCCAGTAGTTTTATATTAACACTGCCGCCTAAACGGATTTGAAGGGTTTTGTTGGTCGTTGTTTCCAGGCCCAGGTCTTCCAGCGGGTTATAGTATAGTGGTTTCATGCCCGACATGGCGGCGTAGCGGTCTGCTTTTTTCTGATTCTTGAATGCTATGGTTTGCGGATCGCCGGTGGCAGGGTCCGCGATCAGGTCGTAAGGCTGTATTAGCGAGGTGTTGGTAAATGCCAGCATGTCCTGCCAGCCTCTTACCGGCGCAGAAGAAGTGGCATAGTTTACGTTGGTGAATAATCTTATTCCCACACGCTTGCCGGGGCGCCAGTCGTTTTTCATGTCAAAGATCAGGCGATTGTCGGAGTTGGCAACGGTATTGTTTTGATTGGAAATATATTTTACTGCGGCATTGAGCATGCTTTTCTCGCTGCCGCCCGACATGGAGATGTTGTGCTGCTGGGTGAACTGGTTCCGGAAGTAATACTTTTCCATCTGTCCGAGTCCGTCGTTATGCTTCAGCGCTTCCAGCTGTGCGTCGGCATCTTTGTCGGTTAGCCATCCCTGTGATTTAGCCAGGAGTAGATAGTTTACGCGCGAAAGGGTGCCATAATTGTTATAAGTGGTCAGTACGTCATTGGGGTCCTGGTTATAGAGTTCAATTTCGGCATCTACAAAATCGGCTGAAGAGGCCCTGTTGAGGTACTTTAGTTCGGGTTTGAGCGTGATGCCGGTAGAGCCTTTATATTCTACCTGTAGAGCGCCTTTTCTTCCCTGCCGGGTGGTAATAACGATTACACCGTTGGAGGAGCGGGCGCCGTAAATAGAAGCGGCTACAGCATCCTTTAATACGGTGATAGATTCTATATTATCGATGTTCAGTGATTCCAGTCCGGCGGAAGTGGGATAGCCATCTACTACGAGCAGGGGGGCACTGGCGGCGGTACCCAGCAGGGTGGATACACCACGTATTTCGAGGTTGCCTTCTTTAGTGAGCACTACGCCGGTGGCTTGTCCTTCGAGGGCTGATTTTACATCCGGTTTTAATTTAGCACGGAGACGATAAGGATCGATCGTGGAAAATGAGCCGGTGGCCCTTTCCCGGGAAATCATCTGGTAGCCGGTATTCACCACATCCACGCCGGTGAGTTTGTTGTTGGAGGCTTTTAGTTGTAAACTGATAACACCACTTTTTCCTACTACCACTTCCTGTTTTTCGAAGCCGATATAGGTAAATGACAGCACGGTATTTTCATCTTTTACCACTACCGTATACTCCCCGTTGTTATTGGTTTGTGTGCCTTTGGTGGTGCCTTTTACCACTACCGAAACACCGGCGAGGGGAATTCCGTTTTCATCTGTAATGCGGCCGGAAATCACTATTTGCGCCGGTAGAACGGGTGTTGCCGGCACCCCGGCAACTGCTCTCGTTACCGTGATGGTTTTGTCGTCGATAGCATATTCCAGTCCTTGTCCCATCAGGGATACATGCAGTAGTTCCTGGATGGTTACATTTTTCAGTTCCAGGGTCACGGGCCTGGTACTTTGCAGCGCATCGTAATTATAAAATACGATGTAACCGGTTTGCCGGTTGATGTTGGTAAATACCGTTGACAGCGGTGTGTTTTTCAAGGACATACTCACTCTTTGAGCCACGCCTTTGGCGCTGATTTGCAGTGCGCCAGCCATTAGTAATAAAGCAGATAACCTCATGATCCTCCAAATTTTGGTTGGCTGATAGTTTTTTTTCATTGAACCGGCATGTGCCGGTAAGTAAGATCTGCATTGGTGGTGCGGTTCTGATGTATTGATGTGCTGATGACCAGGTTTGCGCTGTGGCGCACAAAGGTTCCCTTCTCTGTTTTGGAACAAAGCAGTTAAAATCATACATTTGATTTCGGTGATAAAAATGAGTTTACACGAATAATTTATTGCCTGTAACCAGTGATGTTTGCCCATCACTGGTTTTTTAATGGCATTGGTTTTTAGCAGTACTTTCTCAATTCAATAATTGGTTGATTTAATGTGTTAAAAAATCGGGTGTTGATGCTATCGTAAAACGGTTATTTTTCTTCCTTCTATCTTAAATGCTACCTGGTTTTTCTCCAGGATATTCAGTACGCGCGACAAGGGCAGGCTGCGCTGCATACCGCCCCCAAAGCGCATAGCGGGTGGTGCGCCTTCATATACTACTTCAATATCGTACCACCGTTCCAGTTGTCGCATAACGGTGGTAATATCTGCGCGCTCAAAAATGAAGAAGCCATTTTTCCAGGCCACCGCTTCGGATATATCCACGTTGGTAACGGTGATATTGTTATCGGCCGGAATACGGGCCTGTTGCCCTGGTTGCAGTTTTTTTACCACCCCGTTCCTGCTCACGTTTACTGCGCCTTCGAGCAGCGTCACTGCCATGGCTTGTTCGTTGGTGTACGCCATCACATTGAAATGTGTGCCCAGTACAGCGATCTCCGTTCCGTTCACTTTCACGAGGAATGGTTTCCCGGGCATGGATGCTACTTCAAAATACCCTTCTCCCGTAAGTTCCACCAACCGGTTATGGCCGGTAAAAGCAGTAGGGAAATGCAGGGAGCTGGCCGCATTCAGCCACACTTTGCTACCATCGGGCAGTGTAAGCTGGTACTGCCCGCCCCGGGGCGTGGTGAGGGTATTATAAGTCACTGTCGCCGCCGCAGCCGCGGCTTTGTACAATACCTGTCCGTTTTGCAGTTTAATAATGCTGGTGCTGCCCTGTTTACCCAGCGTATCATTCTTGGCATCATCCAGCGTGATGGAGGAGCCATCCGATAGGATGAGGATGGCTTTATTACTACCGGGTGGCACATCATTTTTATACCGTATAGCTACAGCGGGCAGGGACTTCGCGGCGGGGGCAGGCTTCATCAGCCACCAGCCGGCGGTGACCAGTATTATACCCGTAACGGCAGCCGCCGCAGCCCACCACCAACGCGCCGTCAATGGCGCCTTTGACGTACCCACAAATGGCAGGGTAATATCCGACGCGGTAATGCTTTTCAGCAATTCGTTGCGGGCAGCGGTGTTTGTTTGCTCTTCAGCGGGCGCCTGCCACATCAGGTCGGTCAGTGCGGCCATAAACAGTTCCATGTTGCTGTCGTCTTTCAGCAAATCGTACAGTTCCTCCTGTTCTGCTACCGTTTCCTTACCGGAAAGCCGCTGTTGTAATAAAAAAATAATCCTTTGCTCCTGCATGCTGATAGGAATATATTTAACAGTATACCCATTAATAAGAATGAGCAGATGACATAAAGGACCTATCTGTTTGAAAAAAAATTTATTTACAGAGGAAGACCAGGTAAATCAGCGGGATAGTGTGACCATAGCGCCGCAGGTGTTCCCTGATGGCTTTCAGTGAAATTACCAGCGCATTTTTTACGGAATGGGGAGACAGGTCCAGGGCAGTGGCTATTTCCGGGATCTTCATGCCCTGGTTACGGCTCATCTGGAAAATGCGGCGGCGTTGCGGCGATAACAGCTGCACGGCCTCCTCAATGATCGCCTGCAATTCTTTCAGGCTTAGCTGGCGGGTAACGGTATCCGCTTCATTGCCGGTAACGGCAATAGCTTCACGTAAACGGTACTCTGTGGCTTCTTTGCGGAGATAGGTATAACATTCATTGGCGGCCACCTTATACAGCCATGCTTTGGGATGATCTATTTCCGCCAGCTTATCGCGGCTAAGCCATACCCGCAGGAAAGTGGCCTGTATTACTTCCTTGGCGCTTTCGGGCGACTTCACCATCTTCTGGATAAACGGTTCCAACGACTGCAGGGATGTATTAAACAGGACACCAAACGCTGTTTCATCGCCCTCAGAGATGCGTTGAAACAATGCTTTGTCAATATAGATATTATCGTACATTATACTCGCAGGCTACTGGACTAATGATATATGGCTGGTGGTATTCCTGCTAAAGTAGTAAAAATTCTGCACTGCGGCCAGCCCTAACGTACCGTATCCAATTATAATAACGGCCTGCGGATATGGATATTTACTAAAAATAGATAGCCCACCGTGGTGAGCTATCTATTTTAATTTTTTGCAGGAGACAGACCATTGTGTCATCCCAAAAATACCAGGTATGTTTATATTTCTCCCTTCTTCAGCTGTTGTACGGCATAATCCACCGCCCGGGCTGTGAGTGCCATATAAGTAAGTGATGGATTTTGAGTGGAAGTGGAGGTCATACAGGCGCCGTCTGTCACAAACACATTTTTACAGGCATGCATTTGATTCCATTTGTTGAGGATCGATGTTTTAGGATCCAGCCCCATACGGGCGCCGCCCATTTCATGTATATCCAGTCCGGGCGCCTGTTTGGAATCGCCAGTCTTGATATTGGTAAACCCTGCTTTGGTATACATTTCCGTCATTTGCTCGAAGAAGTCCTTCAGCATTTTTTCGTCGTTATCGTCGTAGTCTACGTCGATATTGATTTGAGGAATGCCCCATTCGTCTTTTTTATTAGCGTCCAGCGTCACGGTACTTTTTTCTTTCGGAATGGTTTCTCCCATCATGTGAGAGCCTACATACCAGGGACCTGTTTCAGGATTGAACAGTTGTTCTTTCAGGCTTTTGCCAAATCCATCGGTATTGGTATGCTGTCCGCGGCCGGTGTTAAAACCAGCAGCATATCCCCGCAAGAAGTCTGTTTCCTGTTTGTGTACATTACGGAACCGTGGGATGTAGGCGCTGGTAGGGCGCCGGCCATCGGTGGTGGAGTCTTTGAAACCTTCATATTGCGCGGAGATATGTCCGCGGTAGTTATGGAAAGCAAAGTATTTACCGAGAGTGCCGCTGTCGTTGCCCAAACCGTTAGGAAAGCGGTGAGAGGTAGAGTTTAGCAGGATCAGGTTGGTGTTTACGGCCGCCGCGTTCACGAAGATCACGTTGGCGTAATATTCCATCATCTCTTTGGTGTTGGTATCAATTACCCGAACGCCGGTGGCTTTTCCTTTTTGCTCGTCGTAAATAATGGAATGCACTACTGAAAACGGGCGAAGGGTGAGGTTGCCGGTTTTCTGCGCCCAGGGAATGGTGGAGGAGTTGCTGCTGAAATATCCTCCAAACGGGCATCCGCGCTGGCAAAGGTCCCGTTTCTGGCATTGTCCTCTGCCCTGGTCCAGGTGTATCTGTTGAGGCTGGGTCAGATGCGCACAACGTGCGTAAATCACCTGCCGGTCTTTATAGTTGTCTTTTACAAAATCCTTGAAATAGTTTTCTACGCAGCTAAGTTCCATAGGTGGCAGAAATTCTCCGTCGGGCAGGTGAGGGAGACCATCTTTATTGCCGGAGATGCCTACAAACTTTTCTACATAGCTGTACCAGGGGGCAATGTCTTTATAACGTATAGGCCAGTCCGTAGCAAAGCCGTCGCGCGCAGGGCCTTCGAAGTCAAAGTCGCTCCAACGCTGGGTTTGCCGTGCCCACATGAGCGATTTCCCGCCTACCTGGTAACCGCGGATCCAGTCGAATGGTTTGGGTTGTCCATAGGGGTGGTCGTTGTCTTTTACAAAGAAGTGCATGGCATCTTCTTTATAGGCGTAGCAGCGGCTGATCGACGGGTTGGCCTCTTTGATAACGGCCGGTATCTGTCCACGGTGTGGAAACTCCCAGGGAAACTGGCTGGTAGTAGGGTAGTCTTTTAAATGTTTAACATCCCGCCCTCTTTCGAGCACCAGTGTCTTTAATCCTTTTTCGGTAAATTCTTTTGCTGCCCATCCGCCACTGATGCCAGATCCGATGACGATGGCGTCGAATGTGCGGTTTTGCAGGCTGGTATTGTTATTACTCATGTTATTTAGTAGTTAGGCGGTCTTCCTGGCCGAGGGTTTAAATGGTACACAACCTTTATAACGGGCGGGTACCAGTTCATAGATATCCACGTTGGTCATAAAGTATTTGGATTGCGTATAAGCCTGGATAGTGAGGCGTTTGGTGGTACGGTAAAAAAATGAAAGCTCGTCTTTACTGTCTTTAGCCGCTTCCAGGGAGGTGAGCAGTGCTTCCCGCTGTGGCGCAGTACTTTCGAGGAAGCTGCGACCGTTGAGTTTTTTACTCGCCTGTTCAAATGCTTTCAGTCCATTCATCCATTGTTGCTGCTCTTCTTTTTTGTAGCAGTCGTCCATCATAATGAGGGTAAACAAATGGGTGGATAGCGCTTTGGCGCCGGGAGTGGTAGTGGGGGGGATAATGGTATCTGCCAGTTCGGCCAGCATCTTCTCCTGGTCTCCGTCTACTGAAATGTTCTTTAATGTCAACGACGCCCTGCTGGTATGTTGTAAACAGGCGGGCAACAAAGCCATACCGGCTGAAACATATAGCAGCTGTTTAATTGCAGATCTTCTGTTCACTGCCATGGAAATAATTTTAGTGTAATAGAACGGGAATTTTTCATGTTTTAATAGCTCGTGTTTGCGAAAACGCTTGAAAACTGCGTTCCTTGTCGTAAAGCGGGATTAAATATATACGTTTCCCCACTTTTTTACAAGGAAATAAATATACAAAAGGAGTATTGTTCGGGCACCTCTTTGGTACCTAATAAATCAGGTAGTAATAGAATACCTTCCGGGTAACCTGGAAAAACGCCCCCAAAATGGTAGGATATGGCGGGATCTCTAAAAAATGTTTACTTTTGATGAAAATTTCGTTTACATTTTTTACTATGAAAACAGACTCTTTAGCAAATAAGGTATACGTAGAGCTCCGCCGGAAGATACTTTCCAACCAGCTGGTACCGGGAATGCGACTCAAGGAAGACATGTGGGCCAAGAAGATGGAAGTAAGCCGGATGGCCGTGAGGGAAGCCCTGACCCGCCTGCTGGGTGAAAACCTGGTGGTGTTCGGTGAAAAGGGAGGATACTTTGTAAAGTCTATGAATGTAGACGATATCCGGCAGATCCGTCAGTTACGGGAATTGCTGGAGCTGGGAGCCCTGCGGCTGGCTATACAGCGTACCGACAATGAACATATTCAGCTGCTGGAAAAAATCTGTGACGACTTTACCGGGATGGTAGAAAAAGGCTACCTGGGCGGCGCCTGCGAGGCCGATATGAAATTCCACGAAACCCTTATTGCCAGTGCCTGCAACGCCAAGCTAATGGAGTTATACCAATTTAGTAATATCCCCCTGTTTCACATGAAGCTGGGTAACCTGCAGATGGACGACTATTCCCTCACCGATGCCGAGCACCGGCAGATTGTGGCTGCCCTGAAAAAGAAAGACCTGAAACTGGCAGAAGAGGCCCTGGTAAAGCATTTGGTGCGTGGAGAGCTGACCAGCCTGGAAGTAGAATAACCCCTATTCTCTCATACATCCCTCAAAGACATATTTTTTTGGCCAATTATTAAAAACATTTTTTTGTTTACAAAAGAAAGCTATATTTGTAAACATAATCAATGTGCAGAGAATTGATATAAAGTAACGGGTATAGGTACCCGTCATGTGAGTGCCGGCTTATAACAATGGTTTTCTGATATCACCAGTCGCTAGCAGCTGTCTGAACAGCTGAACGTCCTTCCTGTGTGTTATCATACCTGGCTTTCCCAATGCCCATTGATTTACTCTCCGATCGATAAAGTAAAATGTAAACAAAATAAAGGTGATAGGCTGTAGGTGCCTGGTCGCTACACGTAGAAAAACCGTGAACAGACCAAGCGGTCTATTACGCAACATGAAAAAACTAAATAGCTGAAAGCATGTGCTGAAGCTGGTATCAACCTGGATTCGAAAATACTTTATCAAACCATTTTATCTAACCAACGCATTATGAAAGGGAAGCATTTTTATTTATTCACCTGGCTATTCATGATAGCTGTCCCGCTCTGTAGTCCACAGCTGCTCTTTGCGCAAACAGCGCATGAAATTAAAGGAACGGTACTCGATGGTCAAAACAAAGCCGCCCTTCCCGGTGTAACCGTTATGGTGAAAGGCAGTACCACCGGCGCTTCTACCGATGCCAAAGGCCAGTTTACTATTCATGCTGCGGCCAAGGATATACTCGTTTTTTCCTTCATCGGCTATGATAAAATAGAACAGGCCGCAGGCAGCACAGGGCATCTTAATATCTTCTTACAACCTTCAAAAACTACGTTGAATGAAACTGTCGTAATCGGCTACGGGGTAGTAAAAAAGACCTCCGTGACGGCTTCAGTATCCAAAGTAGAAAATACTAATCTTGACCAGATGCCCGCCGGGCGGCCAGAAGCCGCACTGGTAGGTCGTTTGGCAGGAGTTAATATTTCCCAGACCCGCGGCACCGCCGGGTCGGCTCCGTTGATCCGTATCCGTGGCGCCGGCTCTATCAGCGCGGGAAATGATCCCCTCATCGTCATCGATGGTATCCCTGGTGGTAACCTCGGCAGCGTCAACATGAATGATGTACAATCGATCGAAGTGCTGAAAGACGCCTCCTCTGCAGCGATCTATGGCTCCCGTGCTGCTGGCGGCGTAATCCTGGTAACCATGAAAAAAGGATTGGCTGGTAAAGCGAAATTTAACTTCAACGGTTACGCCGGATTATCGAAAGCGATCGTGCACCACGACTGGCTCAGCGGACAGGAATATTACGACTATGCCGTAAAATACCAGAACCGCGAATTCGCCTGGGCCGGCGGCGATGTATCCATACCGGTATGGGGCGATCCGAGGAGACCTGTCGCTTACCAGGTAAGTGATACCATCCGTAAAGGAAATCCGGTCAACTGGCAGGACGCGGTGCTGCAAACCGCGCCCATACAGAGTTATAACCTTTCGGCCAGCGGAGGTACCGATAAAGTATCCTACTATGTTTCCGGCACTTACAAAGACGAAAAAGGAACCCTGCACAATACCTGGTTTAAAACCTATGGCGTAAGAGCCAATGTAGATGTGAAAGCCAGCAAGGTGGTAAGTCTCGGTTTCATGCTCAGCCCCTCTTACTCCAAACGCCGCTTCAATTCCGTAGATATCGCCAACTTTGCCAAGTATCCCAGCTTCGTACAGGTACGCCGCTCAGATGGTACCTATCCTAAAGCCCGTGATTACTGGGGCGCCGTAGTAAGCGGACAACTAAACCCCATGGCTACACTGGATGGCACAGAATATTATGGGGCTACCTTCGGTAACCTCAGCGACATGTACCTGAAACTGAACCTTGCGAAAGGATTATCGTTAAGGTCTTCCGTAGGAACTAATATTGCCTTCAATCAAACAGACCGCTTCCAGGCTTCCTGGGCCAATGGCGGCGGGCAAAGTAACGGCGGCCAGGACAAGTCTTCCACGATCAATATACTCAACGAAAACGTATTAAGCTATACCACTACTTTCAAGGGGGGCCACGACTTGTCGGCCATCGCCGGCATGTCGTTCCAACGCAACGACGGAGAATCTTCCAGCTATTCCGCTATGCCCGGGTCCTATAATAACGACATTATTCATACCCTCAACAATGCATTGATCAATCCCGCCGCCACGGTGATCTCCAAATCCAGCTGGGGACTGGTATCTTACTTCAGCCGGGTTAACTATGCCTATAAAGACAAATACCTGTTGTCGGCGTCCATCAGGACAGATGGTAGCTCCCGCTTCGGCCCCAACAGCAAATGGGGGTACTTCCCTTCCGCCTCTGTGGCCTGGAGAGTGAAACAGGAAGATTTTATGAAAGAGATCAATGCCATTACCGACCTGAAATTGCGCGCCAGTTATGGGGTGACCGGTAACTTCAATATCGGCGACTTCGCCTACCTGGGCAAAATGAAAGATGCTATTTACGCACCTAACAACACCATTGCCAAAGGACAGGCACAAGCCAACTACGGTAACCCGGACCTGGGCTGGGAGAAAACAAGCGGTATCGATCTCGGTGCAGAATTGAGTGTACTTGATAATCGCCTCAGTTTCGTATTCGATTACTATAACAAACGTACCAACAACCTGCTGTATGAAGTGTCGGTGCCCATCACTACCGGCTTTGCCAGCGGCTTAACCAATATCGGGCAGGTGAGCAATAAAGGAATTGAGCTGGAACTGACTTCGAGGAATATTGTCGGGAAATTTAACTGGACTACCTCGTTCAACTTCTCCAAAAACAAAAACAGGGTAGAAGACCTTGGAGGTGTAAACGAAAGAACTACCAACGACCAGTTTGGTATGAGCTGGATACTGAGAGTGGGAGAGCCCATGTTTTCCTACTACGGGTACAAAACAATCGGGGTGCTGAAAGATGCGAGTGATGTAGCCAATTCGGCTGTGCTGGCAGGTTCTAAACCAGGCAATCCCAAATACCTGGATGTTGATGGGAGTAAGACGATTGATGCAAAAGATAAAATGATCCTGGGTAACTTCCAGCCCAAGTCCATATTTGGAATGGTGAACAATTTTTCCTGGAACGGCTTCGACCTGAGCGTAGCCATGCAGGCATCGCTGGGTGCCAGGATATACAATTTCGAAAACGAATATTACCAGGGCGCGCTGGTAGGTGCTATGCGCCGCTCATTAGTAGCCACCCAATGGTGGTCGCCCACCGATCCCGGTGATGGTAAAATGCCGGCCAGCGCTTTGAGTACGCTGAGCTACCAGGCGGGTTCCGATGTATATATTGAAGATGCTTCCTTCCTGTCGATCCGTAACGTAAACCTGGGATACACCCTACCCGAATCGCTTACCAGGAAGCTGCGCGTCAACAACTGCCGGGTGTACTTTTCTGCCAGCAACGTGCTGATGCTGACAAAGAAAGGATTCCACGGGTATAACCCCGAAGGGTATACGAATGGAGAGATCAGCGGTATCAATAGCAAGCCGGGGTATAATACCGGTTCCGAGCCTATTAACCGTGTATATGCTTTAGGATTCAATTTTAATTTTTAATCCGCAAAAAGAAACACAGATGAAAAAAACGCTCATAGTTGCACAGATCGCATTATTGCTGGGTGTTTCCGGCTGCACGGATAAGCTCCTGAACCTGAAGCCGGATGATACATTGACCACCGGCAATTTCTATAAAACGTCGAACGATATGAACCAGGCTGCCCTGGGGATCTACAACAGCCTGCAGCAGCGGAAGCAAAACGACTACCTGATCATGGAAGTGCCCTCCGATAACCTGTACATGTCGAACAACACTTCGGTGGCCGGCGCCAATGATATGGACTACCTCACCGTTAACCAGGACAATAACATCGTAGGCGATTTCTGGGAAGCCACTTATGTAGGGATAGGCAGGGCTAATGCTTTGCTGCAAAATATCGACAACCCGAAAGATTACGCTGCTGGCATGAAGGACCAGTATACCGGCGAAGCTAAATTTATGCGGGCCCTGTTCTATTTCGACCTGGTACGTTTGTTTGGGGGCGTGCCCAAGGTAATTGCCACATTATCTATCGCAGATGCCAGGAACATGCCCCGCGCTGCCGCGAGCGATATTTATGACCTTATTGTCAGCGACCTGAAAGACGCGGCCGATAAACTACCCGCTCCTTCTGCCATTGCGAAGGGCCGCGCTTCCAAGGCCGCCGCACTGGGCATGTTGGGGAAAGTATATGTATACCGGAAAGACTACGCCAATGCCAAAGCTTGTTTCGAAAAGCTCAACAGCGACTATACCTACCAGCTGGAGCCCAGTTTTGCGACCCTCTGGAGCCTGGCCACAGAAGATAACCGCGAGGTGATCTTTTCCATGAAGTACATCGAAAACTCCGCCGGGCAAACGCTGTCCACTGCCTATACGCCCAATGGCGGATTGTTTGGACTGGTAGACCGTGGCAATGAAATTGCCCTGCCATCCTGGAGCCTCGATAAACTGTATGTTACCGGCGATACCCGCAAGGCCAATACCATTTCCGATATGTATGTTCCCGCTACCGGCGGTAGCGCTATCTGGTACCCCTACGTAAACAAGTACGCGGTGAAACACTCCGTAGGTTCTTCAGGGTTAGATCTCCCGGTATTACGTTTTGGAGATGTGGTACTGTTGTATGCAGAAACGTTATACAACCTGGGCGATAAAGCAAATGCTTTGATACAACTCAACAAAGTAAGGGAAAGAGCTTTTGGTGATAACTCCCACGATTACACGGCGACGGATATTGCCAGCGCCGATGCTTTTCTTGACAAACTGTTGCTGGAAAGACAACTGGAGCTAGCCTACGAAAATGAGCGCTGGATGGACCTGGTACGGACTGGCCGCTTTATTACCGTGATGACAAAAGAAGAAAGGCTGTATAACAACGTCACCAACCAGCCATTGACGGCTATTTTAACGCCTAAATCTTACATGGCACTGTTTCCAATTCCTAAACGCCAGATAGATCTGTATACGCCGGGCGTATTAAAACAAAACGACGGCTACTGATTTTTTGAGTATGAAAAACAAATAAGCATGATGTTGAAAAGGTCCGGAATGTTATATAAAATGATAGTCTGCATAGCAATAATGGGTAGTTGTATAACATCCCGGGCTCAACATATGACCGGCACCAATGTAAAATCATTTGGAGCAAAAGCAGATGGCAAAACCGACGATAGCCGCGCCATACAGGCAGCAGTTAACAAAGCAAAAAAACAAGGCAGCCATCACACGTTTATACCGGCAGGGCATTACCTCATTTCCAGGGCTATCCGCCTGCCTTCAAACTTTACGCTTACTGCCAGCAAAGATGCATACATCAGTTTGCAACCAGGATCGAACCAATACCTGGTGGTAAACGATGATCCTGAAAATGGGAACGAACAGATTACGGTCACCGGAGGGAAGTGGAACGGCAACGGGTATACGCAAACAAGAACCGTGGGCAGTACCATAGCCAATTCTGCTTTCTGCTTTGGTTTCTTCTTTTATAAAGTGAAAAAACTGGAGGTCGCCTCTTTACAGATAGACAGCACCCGCAGCTGGGGAATTGCCTATATGGAATGCGACAGCGTGCATATTCATGACATTCACTTCCAGCAAAATCCTTTCCGGGATGCTGCCCATACCAGTGCACTCATGAATAACGGCGATGGCGTTACCGGTGGCGGTAACCATGTGCTCATTGAAAATATTTCCGGCTTTACCAACGATGACCTGGTGGCATTTGCCGCTGGTGGCGCCTGTTTCCAGGGAAAGATGGCGCCTTTTGCGGCACATGACTACCGGGATGTTACGGTAAGAAATATTTTCCCGCAGCCGGCATTTGATTCTATCCCCGCGTTGAGAGCTGTATCTTTTTACACGTTCGAAGGAAAGCAGGTATCCCGTATTACCATCGACCACGTACAAGGAAACACCGCTAATGGGTTGGTATTGTTTTACAGCCTGTTTGGCAAAACAGGTAGCTTTTCCCAGGTAAAGGTGTCCCGCATCCGCGGCGGCAATATTTATTCCAGGTCATCGCATCCTGCGTTTCCCATGATGTATGGCGTGATTGGCGTAAAACAGTCGCGGATAGATCACCTGTCTTTTCGCCATGTTCAACGCACAGAAACCCGTTACCCTAATCCGCAGTTTGTATTTGATGAGCATACGGAAATCGATACACTAACGATTCAGGACGTGGATATTCAACATAAAAACATTTCCGGCAATCTTTTATTACAGGCGCAGGACGCCGTAATAAAGCATAGCCTGTTCACAGATATTAAAGTTACCAATATAGAATAGCAGCGTACAAACGCTGATGAATATTTTCATCTAACAAACATTTTAACAGTATCGTATTATGAATGCATGGCCCAAATCATCAGCGCTGTTGAAGAACAACGAACAGTGGATACCCGGTGGCGTTGTATCGCTTAACCGGAAGTCAGACCCCAATATTTGTTTTGAGAAAGGCTTGGGAAGCCATGTGTATGACCTGGAAGGCAATGAGTATATCGATTACCAGGCGGGATTTGCGGCTGCTTTCCTGGGACACAACGACCCCGATGTAAACGAGGCGGTAAAGCAAACGCTGGAGGATGCCACCTTGCTTATGGGGGCTGGCCCTACCAACCTGGAGGGGGAGTTTGCCCGGTTGTTTTGCCAGTGTGTGCCTACGGCAGACAGCGTACAAATTACCACTACCGGGTCCGAAGCTACCTACCATGCACTTCGTATAGCCCGTGCCGTTACCGGCAAAGATCACGTTATCGTGATGCAGGGTGGTTACAACGGCTGGCACAATGATGTGGCCTGCAATGTAATCAGCCAGCTGTCGGATGTAGGTGAAAGGGTAAGTCCCGGTGAATATCCGTACGACTCCCTGTCGGCCGGCATTCCAGCTCCGCATAAATCACTTGTGCATATCGTTAACTTCAATGACATTGCCTCCATAGAATATATCCTCCGGCGTTACCCGGTAGCAGGTATCCTGCTGGAACCTATCCTGCAAAACGTGGGTATTGTGCAACCTTTGCCGGGCTACCTGCAAACCTTGCGCAAACTGGCGGATCAACATGGTTTCCTGCTCATCTTCGATGAAGTGAAAACAGGCTTCCGTCATGCGCTGGGAGGCTACCAGGAAATCTGTAGCGTGCGCCCCGATCTGAGCACCTTTGGCAAGGCGGTAGCCAATGGTTATCCAATGGGCGTGATAGCCGGGAAGAAAGAATACCTCGACTATTTTGTACATCCTGAGCGGGAGAAGCGGGTGCTGATTGCCGGCACATTCAATGCCCATCCCTTAACTACGGCGGCGGCCATCGCTACACTCCATAAACTGTCGGCCGGAGGGGTATATGAGCATGTCAACAAGCTGGGACAAATGCTGGAAGACGGGTTGAAGGACATTTTTGCGGCTACCGGCCGTGCTTTCCATATAGCCCGCCAGGGATCTGCTTTTTGTGTGTATTTTATGGATCATGCGCCGGTAGATTACCACGATATTGCGAGTCACCATGATTTTGCTTTTGACAAACAGTTCCGGTTAAAATTGATTGAGCAGGGCATCTTTAATTTCCCATTGCCAATTAAACAAGGAAGCATATCTTTCGCACACACGGTGAAAGACATTGAAGAAACATTAGACAAAACCAACACCATCATAGCACGTTTATGAAAATTACCGCGATAGAAACACAGGTATGCCATGCCCGCATGCGCAACTGGATCTTTATTAAAGTAGTAACGGATCAACCGGGATTATGGGGTTGGGGAGAAGCCACCCTGGAATGGCATACCCGGGCGGTGGTGGGCGCGGTGGAAGATATTTCACAACTATTGGTAGGCGAAGATCCGCGGCGTATTGAGTACCTGTGGCAGATGATGTATCGCCAGCATTTCTGGCATGGCAACGGCATTGTGCGGGGTACGGCCATCAGTGGCATTGACATCGCGCTCTGGGATATCCTGGGAAAAATCCATAACGTCCCCTGTCACGAGCTGTGGGGAGGAAGGGTAAGAGACTATATCCGCTTGTATTGCCACCTGGGCGGCGGTAAGATGGAAGACTTCTATGAAACCCGCCCGGACGATGCCGCCCGTTTTGGAGAGCTGGCGCAACGTGCCGTGGAAGATGGGTTTACAGCCTTTAAATCAATGGCAGTACCGGAAACCATGCCTTTGGAAGGATTAAAGCCAATCCGCTATGCAGAAGCTTGTGTAAAGGCCATGCGTGATGCCGTAGGCGAGGATATCGATATTATGGTAGACTGTCATGCCCGTCCCAGTCCGTTGATGGGAATGCAGTTTGCCAAAGCCCTGGAGCCCTATGGCCTCTACTTTTTTGAAGAGCCCTGCTGGCCCGAAACCATGGAAGATATTGCCCTGATACAGCGGGCCGTAAAAACACCGATTGCCAGTGGCGAGCGACTGGTGGGCATTCATGCTTTCCGCGACTTGTTGGAAAAGCGCGCCGTCAGCGTGATACAGCCAGATATCACCCATTGCGGTGGACTGAGTGAGGCGCGTCGCATCGCCACCCTGGCCGATGCCTACCGTGTAGCAGTAGCGCCGCATAATCCGCAGGGGCCCGTAAGCACGGCGGCATCCATAGAACTTGGCTTTGCCACCCCTTCTTATGCTATTTGTGAAAGCGTGCATAACGATGTGCCCTGGAGAGCGGAGGTAGTCAGCGAAGGCTTTACCGTGGAAAAGAAAGGACGTATTGTACGGCCAAATCATAGGCCAGGATTAGGAATAGAGATCAATGAAGCGGAGGTGAAGAAACATCCGTTCCAACAGGAAGTGCTGCAACGCACATTTTATAAAGATGGGAGCGTAGGCGATTGGTAAAAAAAACATACCGGCTATGAAGAAATTATTTGAACAGAAAACGGTGCTGATCAGCGGGGGACTGGGCGACATTGGCCGGGCTACGGCCCTGGCATTTGCCGCGCAGGGCGCTCAGGTGGCTATCGGCGATATACAGCCGGCGGCACAGGCCCAGCCGCTATTACAGGAGCTTTCAGAGCTGGGTGTACAGGGGCATTATACCTGTGTAGATGTGGCTGATGCCGCTGCAGTAGACGCCTGGGTAGCGGAAGCCACCGCGCAGCTGGGACTTATTCATATGGTAGTAGCCAATGCGGCTACAGTTACCATTGCCGGGTTATATCATATCACGGCGGAACAGTGGACAAAAGAGTTGCGCATCAACCTGGATGGCGCATTTTATGTTTCCCGTGCAGTCACCAGCCACTTGTTGTCGTCGCAGATGACCGGCAGCGTGGTGTTTGTCGGCAGTTGGGCGGCGGAGGCAGTACATCCGAATATTCCTGCCTACGCCGTTTCCAAAGCCGGTATGCGTATGCTGTGCCAGTGTATGGCGTTGGAGCTGGCGCCCCATGGTATCATGGTCAATGAAATTGCTCCCGGCTATGTAGATGCGGGGGTAAGTCGCCAGGTATGGGAACAGGCGCCTGCGCAGCGGGACGAAGCCCGTAAAAAAGTACCGGTAAAGGCGTTGATCACGCCGGAGGAAGTGGCGCAGCAGGTGCTGCGGCTCTGTGACCCCGGCAATAAACATATCACCGGCAGTATTCTCCTGATGGATGGCGGTCTTTCTTTGTTGAGGTAGTATTAAAGCATTTCGGTTATGACGCAGCAAACACTGATGCCTGTCACCCAGCCCTCCTTCAAAGGATGGATAGGAATAGGCAGAGAAGATATTACTCCGCCCACAGGGATTTATGCCCGGAACTGGGGAGCCGCCACCCACGAGGTAGCGGCGGGAATACATTTACCTTTCACCCTTACCGCCATCAGCTTCCGGCAAGGGCCGGAACAACCGCCCCTATTGTTAATATCGGCGGATTTGGGCTGGTGGAAAAGCGTAGCGGATGAACGCAGGTTGCGGGAAGGTATCCTGGAAGCACTGGCGTTACAGCCTTACCAGCTAATGTTTTGTTTAACGCATACACATGCAGGTCCGAGTACTTTTACAGAAGATAGCCATAAGCCCGGCGGGCATTTCATTGCACCTTACCTGGAAAAGGTACAACAGGCCGCTATCGCGGCGGCAACACATGCGCTGCAAACTGCTGTGGAAGCCACCCTCACCTGGCATTACGGCAAATGTGATCTGGCTGCCAACCGCGAGTTGCCCGAGCCTGGTAGTAGCCGCATCATCACCGGTTTAAATCCTGCTCTAGCTGCGGATGATACGCTGCTGGTAGGAAGAATAACGGGTGCTGACGAACAAATACTAGGAACGATTGTCAACTACGCCTGTCATCCTACTACGCTGGGAGCGGCCAATACATTGTTGTCGCCCGACTATCCGGGCGCTATGCGTGTTGTAGTGGAAGCCCACACCGGCGCCCCCTGCGCCTTTTTGCAGGGCGCCTCAGGCGAGCTGGCGCCGGCAGAGCAATACAGCGGCGATGTGCAACTGGCTGATCATTACGGCCGCCAATTGGGTTTTGCCGTGCTGTCGGCCCTGGAAGCAATGTTGCCACCGGGAAAAGCACTGGCCTTTACGGGTGTTGTGGAGTCGGGTGCATCGCTGGCCATGTGGCAGCAAACCGTTCACCAGCCTGCAACAGCCTTGCAGAGCGAACTGTCGGTGGTGAACCTGCCATTGAAGGACTTACCCTCGCTGGCCGATATTGAAGCAGCCTGGGAGGTATGCGAAGATCATGTGGTGAAAGAACGCTTATGGCGGCAACGCGGCATCCGCAAAACCATCGGCGATGGCGCTACTGCCAGCATGCCGTTGTGGGTATGGCGATTGGGCGATACCATCCTGGTAGGTCAACCCAATGAAGCTTATTCCACTTTTCAGCAGGAACTGCGTAAGGCATTGCAACCCGCCGCCGTGGTGGTGATGAATATTGTAAATGGCTATGCCGGTTACCTTCCCCCGGAAGGTTCGTATAGCCAGGAGAGTTATACCGTATGGCAAACTCCCTTTGCACCCGGTGCATTAGAACGGCTGATAACGTCTGCCACAGCTATTTCCCAACGATTGATCTTATCTGCATGAACCTGAATCTTACGGCTTTAGATGCTGTTATCTTTGGTATTTACATATTGGGTGTAATTGGCCTGGGGCTATATGCATCCCGCAGGGGCCTGCAAACCAAACGCGATTACTTCCTGGCAGGAGACAAGCTGCCCTGGTGGATGATCGGTGGTAGCATTATTGCCGCCAATATCAGCAGCCACCACCTGGTTGGCGCTATGGGCGTGGCTTATAGCCGCGGCTTTGTAGCCATCGCTATGGAATGGGGCGCCATACTGATGGGCTTTAATGCACTGCTTTGGATCTTTTTACCTTTTTATATCCGCAATGGATTTTATACCGTGCCTGAGTTTTTGGAACGGCGGTATGGCACTGCCGCCAGGGCTACCTACGCCGGCCTGATCCTGCTCACCTATGTACTGGTGGAAATCAGCGCCGTACTTTACCTGGGGGCCTTATCGCTGCACTCCCTGCTGGGAATTTCTGTGATG
Source organism: Chitinophaga sp. Ak27 (assembly GCF_012726295.1). GTDB lineage: Bacteria > Bacteroidota > Bacteroidia > Chitinophagales > Chitinophagaceae > Chitinophaga. Next base: position 906,809 of record NZ_JABAOB010000002.1, read on the forward strand.
ACCAGCGTGATCATACTGGCCGTGATTACCGGGATCTATACGATTGCCGGCGGTTTACGCGCCGTTATCTGGACGGAGATGCTACAGCTGGTGGTATTGGTATTGGGAGGCCTGGCCCTCACCATCGCTACTGTGAGAGCCGCTGGCGGTGTTTCGGCAATCACGGATACCATGAAAGACTGGGACCTGATCCTGCCTGCCAACGATCCCGATTTCCCCTGGACCATGTACCTGGGTGGCGTACTTTGCATCAGCGTTTTCTACTGCGCCACCAACCAGTTTATTGTACAGCGGGTAATGGCTTCCAAAAATGAATGGCATGCCCGCATGGGCGTAGTGTTTGGTGACTACCTGAAATTCCTGGTGCCTATTATCATCACCGTGCCAGCGCTGGTAGCGCCTAAACTCTTTCCCCACCTGGAAAAGCCTGACCTGCTGTTTCCTACGCTGGTAGAAAAACTATTGCCTTCCGGCCTGGTGGGACTGGTCATGGCAGGGCTGATTGCCGCCGTGATGTCGCATCTTTCCGGCGCCATCAATTCCTGTACGACCATTCTGACGGTAGATATCTACCTGCCTTATATCCGTAGGCAAGCTACGGAAGCACAGGCGGTACGCTTTGGCCGTATAGCCGGCGCCGTTATTATCGTATTGGGGATACTTTGTACGAGCCTGTTTCTGACGCATTCCAATAAGCCGGTATTTCTTTACCTGATGAATGCATATGGGTTGTTTACACCTGGCATTGCGGCCATGTTCCTGTTGGGCATCCTCTGGAAAGGTGCTACACATGCGGGCGCGCTGGCAGCGGGTATGCTCACCATCCCTTTGTCGATTCTAATGGAGATGGTATACCCATCCATGCCTTTTTTTAACAGAACAGGCATCGTGTTCTGGAGTTGTATGGCGCTTTGCGTAGTGGTAAGCCTCTTTACCAGGCGTAAGCCGGAAGCCGAACTGGCTGGCCTCATATGGAATAAAGCCAGTCTTTCGCTGCCACCGGAGCAAAAAGCCCTGCAGCAAGGGTGGCGGAATCCCACCGTCTGGTGGGCCATTATCACCGCTATCGTTTTATTCTTTTATATCCGCTTTGCATAAGTGATACCACGACCATAAAATTTGTCAACCAAGAGGAAAATAGTCAGCTATGTCAGTAACACAAACGCAAATACCCGGTAGTCCTACGGTTAGGCAGCAAACAAAAGGCTGGTGGCAGTCGCTCGGGCCGGGATTAATTACCGCTGCGCTGGTATTTGGTCCCAGTAAGGTGACCATTGCCTCTATCATGGGCGCCAATTACGGATTTTCCCTGTTGTGGATCGTAGCCGTAGCCATCTTCTTTATGATCATTTTTACGATGATGGCGGCCAGGGTAGGGATTGCCACGCAGCAATCGCTGCTCAGTACCATCAGCAGCAAATGGGGGATGCCAGCGCGTATAGGCATTGGCGTGGGTGTTTTCCTGGTGACGGCCTCTTTCCAGGCAGGTAACTCCATTGGTGCCGGCATTACGTTGGCAGAGGCCACTCATACTTCCAAAGAAATTTGGATCGTGGTATGTAATGTACTCGGCATCGGTATCCTGTTTTTCCGCGGGTTTTATAAGAAACTGGAGAAGATTATGATCACGCTGATAATCATGATGCTGGTGGCTTTTATCGTAACCATGACACTGGCTAAGCCGGCGGTATCCGCTGTGGCGACAGGTTTCGTACCACAAGTACCCGCTGGATCACAGCAACTGATCATCGCCTTTATGGCCTCTTGCTTTTCTATCGTAGGGGCTATCTACCAGTCATACCTGGTACAGGAAAGAAAACGGGTACGCCCGGAGGTAATGCAAACAGGAAGAGAAACCTTACCTGGTATGCTGATACTGGGGTTTATGAGCGCAACCGTCATGATTTGCGCCGCCACGGTACTGCATCCTGCCAACATTAAAATTACAACTGCCACTGATATGGCTAAAGCGCTGGAACCCGTTTTCGGCAATGCTGCCGCAGGCATGTTTCTCGTGGGACTCTTTGGCGCTTCTTTTTCTTCCCTGCTGGGTAATGCCGCCCTAGGTGGTACGCTGCTGGGCGATGCATTGGGATTTGGGGGACAGCTCAATTCAAAGATGGTACGTTTATTCATTGCCGTTATCATGCTGATAGGCGCCAGCGTAGCCATCATATTTGGTAAACTGCCACTGGAACTAATTGTGCTGGCGCAGGCGGTCACCATCTTCATTGTGCCTTTCATCGGTATTGCACTGTTCCTGGTGGCCAATGATGTTGCAATAATGGGTCCGCTGAAAAACAACCTATTTGTAAATATCGCAGGGAGCATAGGTTTGCTCGTGATGCTGGGATTAGCCATCAGCAATGCCATCACTTTATTCTTTTAAGAGAGATATGAAACAGCTTATCACAAACGGATGGATGCTCCTGCTCGCAGCAGGAGCGGGAATGCTGGCCAGCTGCCACCGTGGGGCAGCATTTGAGCAGCCGCTGGAAGGGATACTACAGCTGGATTCCACCAAAGTAGGTATCAGTACGATCATTTCCGACTTAAATGTTCCCTGGGAAATAGCCTGGGGGCCTGATAGCCAGATATGGTTTACGGAGCAGGGTGGTACCATCAGCAAAGTAGATCTGCATACGGGGCGGAAAAAGCTATTGCTCACCATCCCGGAAGTATACCGGCAGCGTACCCTGGGCCTGTTGGGGATGGCGGTATCAGCCGATAAAGCGCAGCCTTATGTGTTCGTGGACTATACCCATCTCAATAAGGATTCGTCGATTGTATCACGGTTGGTGAGATATACCTACACCGCCGATACGCTGAAAGACCCGCTGGTATTGCTGGAATTGCCCGGCAATACGGGGCATAACGGCTCACGCGTAGCCATATCTCCCGATGGAAAAGTAATATTGTCTACTGGCGACGCCGCCAATGGCCTTAATGCGCCGGATACCGCTTCCATTAATGGAAAAACACTGCGACTGAATTTTGATGGCAGTATCCCGGCCGATAATCCGTACCCAGGCAGCCCGGTATGGTCGAGAGGACACCGGAATATACAGGGACTGGTATACACGCCACAAGGCCATTTATTTGCCTCCGAACACGGCGATGCCACCGACGATGAAGTGAATCTCATCCGGAAAAAGGCATTCTATGGATGGCCGGGAGTTGAAGGATACGCAGACCGGGCCGGCGAAAAAGCTTATGCCGATTCTTTCCCGTTTACACCTCCGCTTAAAGCGTGGACGCCCACCATAGCACCCGCGGGCATTGACTACTATGGATCCGCCCGGATACCGGAATGGCAAAACAGTATTTTACTGGGTACCTTGAAAGCAGCCAGCCTGCGGGTATTGAAGCTTAATCATGCAGCCGGTACAATTACCCGGGAAACAATTTATTTCTCCGGGAAGTTTGGAAGGATACGTGATATCTGCGTGTCGCCGGAAGGGGATATATACATAGCTACCAGTAACCGGGACTGGAACCCGGGAAAGGGCTTTCCCTTACCGCATGACGACCGGATTATCCGCCTGCATGCGTTGGAAGCGGGAGAGCACCTGCCGGCTAATATCCCGGTAGAAAAGGCCACCATGCCGGTAGTTGCCGTTGCATCGAAAGGCGCTGTGGTGTATAAAAGTTACTGTGAAGCCTGTCATAAGCCAGACGGTAAAGGCGTGCCCGGATCTTTCCCGGCACTGGACCAAAACCCGTTTGTAAACGGCGCCGCTGCGCCGTTAATACAAACGGTGATCAAAGACCGTACGGGGGCGGATAAAGCAAAGAACAGCCGCTACGGTGAACAAATGCCTGCATTTGGATTTTTAGCCGATGAAGATATTGCGGCAGTGTTGTCGTATATCCGTACCAGTTGGGGCAACCACCAGGATAGTATAGCCGTTTCCGTAGTAGCGCAAACAAGAGCACGCGGGGCCGGTAACGTTCTCAATGAAAAAAAATAACCCGATGAAGCAAAGCATTATCTTTATTGGTATCGCAGCATTATCGCTGTTGTCTTGCACTCATCAGCAAAAGAAGCAAATGCCCATGCAACTGATAGCCCTTGATCCAGGTCATTTCCACGCGTCCATGGTACAACAGCAAATGTATCCGGATGTAGATTCCATTATACGTGTATTTGCCCCGGAAGGCCCGGGAGTACAGCAATACCTGCAACAAGTGGCGGCCTATAACCGGCCTGATAGCCCGGCTGTCCACTGGACCACCCAGGTGCACACCGGCGCCGACTACCTGGAGAAAATGTTGTTATGCCCTCGGGGAAATATCGTGGTGCTGGCTGGTAATAACCGCCTGAAGCCACTGTACATACGCCGCGCCGTTCACGCTGGCATGCATGTATTTGCCGATAAGCCCATGGCTATTGATGCCGCCGGGTTTGACTCCCTGCGTGCTGCCTTTACAGAAGCTGCTGCCAACCACTTGCAGTTGATGGATGTGATGACGGAGCGCTATGACATTCATAATGTATTGCAAAGGGCGCTATCCCAGTTGCCTGCGTTATTTGGTACACTGGAGAAAGGCACCGCCGGGGAGCCGGCGGTGATCAAGAAGAGCGTACATCATTTCAAGAAAACAGTTGCCGGTAAAACCCTGGTTCGCCCTTCCTGGTATATGGATGTAAAGCAGCAGGGAGAAGGTATTACAGATGTAACCACGCACCTGGTAGACCTGGTGCAATGGACCTGTTTTCCCGAAAAAGTGCTGGACTATCAAAAAGATATCCAGGTAAATAGTGCTACCACCTGGCCTACTGTGATGACCTTGCAGCAATATAGCGATGTAACAGGAGAACGGCAGTTTACACCTACCCTGCAGGCGGCTGTTGATAAGGATAGCTTATTAAACGTATATGCCAATGGTGCTTTTGATTATACCATTTGCGGCGTACATGCCCGCATTGCCGTACAATGGGATTATGAGGCGCCGGCAGGCACAGGGGATACGCACTACTCACAGATCCGTGGGAGTAAAGCTTCCCTGGTAATCCGCCAGGACAAAGAACAAAATTATAAGCCGGTTTTATACATCGTACCGGTATCGACGGATACCGCTTACACGCAGCAAATGAAAGCGGCGTTTCAGCGAGTGGAACGGCAGTACCCCGGTATTGCGCTAAAATCGGCGGGAGAGGCCTGGGAGGTAGTGATTCCACAACAGTATGCCACTCAGCATGAGTCGCTGTTTGCGCAGGTAATGCAGCAATTTCTGCAATACATCCGGTCGGGCCATATGCCTGCCTGGGAAGTACCCGGGATGCTGGCCAAGTATTACACTACCACGCAGGCATTAGCCATCGCAAAGAGAATAAAATAGGGTACCATGATAACAGACTTTAATCGCCGGAAGTTTATCCGCAATGCCGCTATCGCTGGAGTAGGAGCGGGCTTACTGGGTAGCTGGTATTCCCTGTATGGACGAACACCAATAGATCCCGTTATCCGTATTGGTATTATTGGATTGGATACCACACACGCTATTGCCTTTACAAAAGCATTTAATAGCAGTACACCGGTACCCGGACTGGAAGGCATGAAGGTGGTAGTGGCGTTCCCGCAAACGAGTCCGGATATTGCGTTGAATCAGAAGCGCTTACCCGGATTCATAGAAGACGTGAAAAAGATGGGAGTAGAGATCGTGGACTCCATTGCTGCGTTGTTAGAGAAAGCAGACGTGGTATTGCTTGAGTCCAACGATGGAAGACCACACCTGACCCAGGCATTGCCGGTACTGCAGGCAGGGAAGAAAATATTTATCGATAAACCGCTGGCAGCCTCGCTGGCAGATGGTATGGCCATCTTTACCGCCGCAGAAAAATACCATGCTCCTGTGTTTTCCGCGTCGTCACTGCGTTTCATGGAGAGCGCGCAAAAGGTAGCTAAAGAAGGCGCTATTGGCAAAGTGTTGGGTGCCGATACTTACAGTCCCGCCGCCATTGAAAAAACACATCCCGATTTATACTGGTATGGCATTCACGGTATAGAAACGCTTTATACCGTGATGGGAACTGGTTGCAAGACCGTGACCCGCTTTCATACGGGGGACACCGATGTGGTGGTAGGCGTCTGGGGCGACGATCGTATCGGGACTTTCCGGGGTACCCGTAGTGGTCCAGATGATTTCGGCGGGCGTGTATTTGGTGAAAAGGGAAGTATGTTGCTGGGGCCCTTCAAGGGATATGACCTGCTGTTGCAGCAGATAGCCACCTTTTTCCGGACAGGCGTTTCGCCTGTGAAGCCGGAAGAAACGCTGGAGATACTGGCCTTTATGGAGGCGGCTGAGGAAAGCAAGCGCAGAAACGGTGCGCCGGTACAACTGGAAGAAATATACCGGAAAGCTAAAAGAGACAAGAAATAATAGTCAATTCCACTACCAAAATCACTGAGTATGTCAGCATCCCGTAGAGACTTCATTAAGAAAACGGCCCAAGGAACGGCCGCCATCACATTGAGCGGTTTGATTCCTGGGTTGAGCGCAAAGAGCTATGCCCGGATAATGGGCGCCAACGACCGTATCCGCATTGGCATGATGGGCGTTAACTCCCGCGGCCTGGCGTTGGCGGGTAACTATGCCAAACAAGCCAATTGTGAAATTGTAGCTGTATCAGATGTAGATAGCCGGGCAGCGGCCAGGTGTATTGACAGCGTGTATAAAATTTCCCAGCTGAAACCTGCAGCGGTACCCGATTTCAGGAAGGCGCTGGAGAATCCGCACATGGATGCGCTGGTGATAGCAGCGCCTGATCACTGGCATGCACCTGCCGCTATTCTTGCTGCCAAAGCCGGAAAACATGTATACCTGGAAAAGCCATGCAGTCATAATCCCCATGAAGGAGAGCTCCTGGTAAAGGTATCTCAAAAGTATAAAACCGTCATACAAATGGGTAACCAGCGCAGGTCCTGGCCCAATGTGATGGCGGCCATCAAGGAAGTGAAAGACGGCACGATTGGCAGGGCTTATTTTGCCAAAGGCTGGTATACCAATAACCGGGAGTCGATTGGCTTTGGAAAGGAAGCGCCGGTACCGGAGTGGCTGAACTACGACCTATGGCAGGGGCCCGCACCCCGCCGCGCATTCAAAGACAACCTGGTGCATTACAACTGGCATTGGTTCTGGAACTGGGGCACCGGCGAAGCGCTGAACAACGGCACGCATATGATCGATCTTATGCGTTGGGGACTGGGTGTAGATTATCCCAACCGTGTTACTTCTTCGGGGGGCCGTTACCGATATAAAGATGATTGGGAAACACCGGATACCCAGGTGATCACGCTGGAATTTCCTAACAATACCCTTATGACCTGGGAGGGCCGCAGTTGCAACGGGCGTAACATAGAAGGTAATTCCGTAGGTGTTATCTTTTATGGGGAAAAAGGATCACTCGTGATAGACGGTAATGCCTATACGATTTATGATCTCGATAATAAGATCGTAAAGACGGTGAACAACGATGTGGTAATTGATCCGCGCAACCGCACCAATCCTGCGGAAACGCTGGACGCGTTACATATTCATAATTTCTTTGACGGCATCCGCAAGGGTACAGCTTTAAATGCCGATATCCTCAGCGGATACCAGAGCACCTTGCTCTGCCAGCTGGGTAATATTGCGCTGCGCAGCGGTAATACACTGCATATTGATGCCACCAATGGGCATATACTCAACGATGCGGCGGCGCAAAAGCTGTGGCAGCGGGAGTATCAGCCAGGATGGGAGCCTACGTTATAACTGGTTGCTGTAAAAATAATTGCCATGACACAACATACTGCTACCGTAGCGGCGGGATCGCTCAGCCATCGGGAGACCGTTATTTCGATATTGATAGTAGGCTTACCGTTCTTTGTTTTCGGCTTCGTTACCTGGGTCAACGCGATACTGTCTCCATGGTGAAGTAAGATTGCTGGGGCATATATTTCCCTGCTATTTGTACCTGGTGTTTTACGCCTTTTATGGTTACCGGTTGAGATACTGGAACCGGTCGTAACACTGTATCACATCTTCCGGAAAATAAATATAACATGAAACAATTGGAAACTTTGGTTGACAGCCTGCTGCAACCCTCTGCTGCATTGGTGGCAGATATGGCCGCGTTGGAAGGAGATATCCTGATTTTGGGCGTAGGCGGGAAAATTGGCCCCAGCCTGGCTAAGCTGGCCAGGCAGGCCATTGACCGTGCAGGCGTGAAGAAGCGCGTTATTGGCGTATCCCGGCTCACGGAGCCGGGGCTGAAAGAACAACTGGAACAGGATGGCATTGAAGCCATTGCGGCCGACCTGATGAATGATGCCGACCTGCAGGCCTTGCCAGACGTGGAGAATGTATTGTACCTGGCGGGAACCAAGTTCGGGACTACCGGCAAAGAAGCCTTTACCTGGGCCATGAATACGTACCTGCCGGGCAGGGTGGCCGAAAAGTATAGGCATTCCCGCATCGTGGTATATTCTACCGGCAATGTATATCCCTTTACACCGGTAGCTGGCGGCGGGGCTGACGAAAGTACCGCGGCATCGCCCCTGGGTGAATATGGACAGTCCTGCCTGGGCCGGGAACGTATCTTCCAGCATTTCTCGGGGAAATACCAGACACCGTTGCTGGTATACCGGCTCAACTATGCCAACGACCTGCACTACGGCGTATTACTGGAAATAGCCAAGGCGGTCAGGGAGGAGCGGCCCATCGATATCCGCATGGGGCATGTGAACGTGATCTGGCAGGGTGATGCCAATGAAATGGCGTTGAGAGGTTTGTTGCATTGCGCTGCACCGGCTAAATTATTAAATATCACCGGGCCGGAAACCGCGCCGGTGAAGTGGATTGCCCGGGAGTTCGGAAAGTTATTCGGCAAAACGCCGCAATTCACCGGGGAGGAACAGCCTACGGCTTTGCTGAGCAATGCTGCAGAAAGCTTCCGTTTGTTCGGCTACCCCAAGGTGTCGCTGAAACAAATGATCGGTTTAACAGCGGCCTGGCTGGAACAAGGTGGTCGCACGATACAGAAGGAAACACATTTTCAGGAAAGAGAGGGCCAGTATTAAGTGCATTCACTAAAAGAATTACAATGGAAGCTGCAGTTGAACAATTATTACATAGCGGGACCATTATTCCCGCCCATCCGCTGGCATTGACGGAGCAACGCCAGTTAAATGAACAAAGACAACGCCTGCTCACGCGCTATTATATCGCCAGTGGCGTGGGTGGGGTGGCCGTGGGGGTGCATACTACCCAATTTGCCATTCGCCGGCCGGATATAAACCTCCTGGAGCCGGTATTGAGGTTCGCGGCGGAGGAAATTGCCGCTGCCGGGCTCGACCGGCCCTTTATCAAAGTAGCGGGTATTTGCGGGCCCACACCCCAGGCGGTTGCAGAAGCCAGGCTGGCCCTGAAGTACGGTTATCATATTGGCTTATTGAGTTTAGGTGGATTACAGCAGCATTCAGAAGCCGAACTGCTGGCCCATGTGCGGGAGGTGGCAGCCGTAATTCCCGTGTTTGGATTTTACCTGCAACCATCTGTAGGCGGTCGTATTTTAAGTTATTCCTTTTGGGAACAACTGGTAGAGATCCCAGGGGTGAAAGCCATTAAAACAGCTCCTTTTAACCGCTATCAGACCCTGGATGTAGTGAGGGCCGTAGCCTGTTCGTCCCGCCCCGGCGAAATTGCTTTGTACACCGGCAACGACGATAATATCGTGGCTGACCTGCTTACCATTTACCGTTTCCAGGTAAACGGGAAAGTGGTAGAGAAGGGATTTGCCGGCGGCCTGCTGGGACATTGGTCAGTATGGACGCAAAAAGTGGCCGGCCTGTTTGGGCAGATAAAAAATTGTATCATTGAGGATTATAAAGATGCGGGGGTGTTGTTGAAGGAGGGGACGGCGGTAACAGATATGAATGCTGCCATTTTTGATCCTTCCCATGCTTTCAGGGGCTCTATCGCCGGGATACATGAAGTATTAAGGAGACAGGGATTGCTGGAGGGTACCTGGTGCCTGGAAGATCACGAAGTACTATCTCCCGGGCAGGCAGCGGAGATCGACCGGGTAACTGCGGCCTACCCGCATCTGACAGATGATAGCTTTATCAAAGAATTTTTATCACAAGACAGCATAAAAAAATTATTGTCACATGCTTAAAGAACGAATCCGGGAATTAGCCAGCAGTTTGCTGGGGGAGGCCACTGCCAACCGGCGCCACCTGCATACGCATCCAGAACTTTCCTACCGGGAATACCAGACGGCGGTTTTTATTGAAGAAAAACTGCAGGCGCTTCAGATTCCTTTTGAAAGGATGGCTGATACCGGCATCGTTGCTTTATTGGAGGGCACTGCGGCGCCATCTGACCGGGTGGTGGCTTTGCGGGCAGACATTGATGCCTTACCCATTTATGAGTTGAATGAGGTGTCGTATCGCTCACGGAACAACGGGGTGATGCATGCCTGTGGCCATGATGTTCATACCGCTTCCCTGCTGGGGGTAGCAGGCATCCTCAGTCGGATGAGGCCGGAGTTTTCCGGTACGGTGAAATTTATCTTTCAGCCGGCAGAAGAAGTCATCCCTGGCGGAGCCAGCTTGCTGATTAAGGCGGGCGTGCTGGAAAATCCACGGCCACACCATGTACTGGGGCAGCATGTAATGCCGGAGCTACCGGTAGGGATGGTGGGATTTCGCGCGGGCTGTTACATGGCCAGCAACGACGAAATTACCATCACCGTAAAAGGAAAAGGGGGCCATGGCGCCATGCCTCACCTGGGTATAGACCCGGTGCTGATTGCCAGTCATATGGTAATTGCACTGCAGCAGATTGTCAGTCGCCGCGCCAATCCTTTATCACCTTCGGTATTGTCTTTCGGTAAGATGATTGCCAATGGCGCCAGTAACGTGATCCCGGATGAGGTGAGACTGGAAGGCACTTTCCGTTCGCTGGATGAAAACTGGCGTAAGGCGGCACATGAAAAGATTAAAAAAATGGCCATATCCATTGCAGAAAGCATGGAAGGGAGTTGCGATATTAAAATTGAACGCGGATATCCTGTGTTGATCAATGAAGACAAGCTGACGGCTGCCAGCAGGGCGCATGCAGTCGATTTCCTGGGAGCCGAACGGGTCACTGACCTCGACATCTGGATGGCGGCGGAAGACTTTGCGTCCTATTCGCAGGTAGCCGATGCCTGTTTTTACCGCTTAGGGGTACGTAATGAGGCCAGGGGCATTGTATCGGGCTTACACACCGCTACTTTCGACGCCGATGAACAATCGCTGGAAACCGGCGCAGGCCTGATGTCTTACCTGGCATTGAAAACCCTTGGCAACTAGTGGCTGTTTTTGTTAATGATTGGTTAACATCAACTAATCTGCGACGTTCACGGACAATAATAAAGCGTTTGCCAAATTAAGCGTATAGCTAACGTCTATGAATATATCTTTGCATCGGTTTTTCATAGGATATGGTTAAAAATATTAAAGGGGAGGTATTCTTACCACCTCTTTTTTTATGCCCTGAAAGATAGCCAGAGAGCTGTTTTTTAAAGCGTTGCTTTAACGCCTTCTCTACGATACTTACACATGGAGATCATGCATGTTTGCGAATATGGAACGTTTACGAATTATAATGAAGCGTTCACGGAAAAAGTAATTGCCCTGTGATGCATGTGATTATCTTTGTATCAGGTTTTTCATAGGATATGGTTAAAATATTAAAGGAGAGGTAGTCTTGCCACTCCTTTTTTTATGCCCTGAAATGTAGTGTGGTAAAGTGTTGTACTGGATGCTACTTTCTTTTGCAAGTGTTGTTTAAACGTTTTCTTTCACCTGTCATTTTGCGAATATTTATTGATGCATGCAGATATCGTACGTTTACGAGTTATAATGATGCGTTCACGGAAAAAGTAAATTCACTATGAGGTATGCGTCTATCTTTGTATCAGGTTTTTCATAGGATATGGTTAAAAAATTAAAGAGGAGATATTCTTATCACCTCTTTTTTTATGCCCTGAAATTCCCTATACGTCTATGTTCTATCAGAATGATAATTTCTGTTGCAAGCATCTTTATCACCGTTGAATTTCAAATCTTAAGTTAATTACCGGTTAATGCTGACCGATATCATGCATTCACGAGTTATAATAATGCTTTCACGGAAAAGACTATTTAGCAATGATGTGGGTCGTTATCTTTGTATCAGGTTTTTCATAGGATATGGTTAAAATATAAAAGGGGAGGTATTCTTACCATCCCTTTTTTTATGCCCTGGAATGCTCGCGGTTACAGGGTTTTGGCGAACTGTGAAATGGCGGAAGCTTATGATGCTTTGTGTTAATCATTGGTTAAGGCAGGTCTATTTGATACATTCCCTTGAAATAATGATGCATTCACGAAGTTCACATTAGTACGTATTACAGATGAGTGTATCTTTATAACAGGTTTTCATAGGATAGGTTAAAATATTAAGGGGGAGGTAGTCTTGCCACCCCCTTTTTCATGTCCCAAATTTCGTGATGATATCACCGGTATTTTCTCCCCTTCATTTTAGTAGTAGTGTACAATTGTTAAGTGTTGGTTAACGCATGTCTTTTTAGCGCATTCACCGACAATAATAAGGCGTTCACCAAATTCCTGTTTAAACTACCGGTAATGGGTATATCTTTACATCAGGTTTTCATAGGATAGTTTAAAATATTAAAGGGGAGGTATTCTTACCACCCCTTTTTTTATGGACGCTGCTTTTGCAACTATCTTTCTTCCAACAAGAATTTATTGGATATCACTTTGAAAGATACACGCCGGTCGGCTGAACGGATGACCAGTCCTTCGCGTTCTACTTTGTGATGATCGGAGCTCAGCACGGAAGAGCCTTCGGCCTGGGCGAGCAGCGCATCAATTGTTGCTGGCAGCTGGAAAGCGCTATCCAGTAGCGGTACATGCTGTAAGCCGCTGTCGTTGATAAGCGCCAGGAAATCGGGCATAGACAGGTATTCCTGCGTGTCGATGTTGAATGCATTGAAGAAGTAAACGGCCTGTCCATGCAAAGCATACGGATTACCCTGAATGCCTTCCCCAATCATTTCTCCCTGCAAGGCGATATTCTTTCCGATTGCTGCCAGTTTTCCGGCTATATCCAGCTTTCTTGCCATCTTCCAGAGCGTATTCTCCGGGGTATCGGTCAGCTCCAGGTTACGGGAGCATACGCCAAATTCCCCGTTGTGGTGATAATAGGTAACAGAAGAGCCATCCAGCTTTTCTGTTACAAAGCAGGTATGTGACAGGTAGGTATCATAAAAGACACTCAGGTTCTGGATTCTTTCTTCATCCGTTTTGGGAATAAAAGAAGGAAATCCGCCTTTCATAATACCGGCCAGGGCAGCGGGTATGGGCGCCTCATACTTAACGATCTGCAACTGTGCAGCTACATCTTCTCCCAGCTCATACTTATTGGTGTTGAGTACATTGATAGGCAACAAAAGGCCCTGGGATATCTGTCCACGTAGTTTCATTGTCTTGAGGCGAAAGCCTGCTGTTGCCCCCATTTTCCGGTAAGAGCTTTTCCTTAGAAATTCAAAGGCCGGTGTAACGGGCAAGAAAGAATCTATTTCGCAATATACGGCATGATCGCCTGGCTTGAATTCACCTTTTCTGATAACCAGTTTCCATCCTTTTACGGTGGCTACTTCTATCATGTCTGCGCCTGGTATGGAAGCAATGTCGTCGACGACGACTACGGACGCGAGTTTTCGTTCCATTGGGGTTAAATAATTAATCTGGTTAACAAATATTCGGGCGCAAATATATATTTTTTTTCATTTAAGGAACGGAAAAAAATGTTATTTATCTTCGCGCACTATGTTCACAAGTACTGATTCCATTGATATTATCATCCCTTCCTTCCGATTGGATGAGCAGTTTTTATTGCCGTTGATTCGCTTGCCGAAACCGGGCGGATGGCGGGTGAACTATTATATCGTGGCAGATAATCCTGGTGTAAAGCCAGGGGCAACACTCCTGCAAATGGCGCAGGAAGGTGTGATACAGCTTATTATTAATACAAAGAATATCGGTCCGGGTGAAACCCGCAATAAAGGGATAGACGCTGGAAACGGCAGCTGGATACTATTCCTGGATGATGATATTGTAGCAGATGAAGATTTACTTTTCCAATATGTAAAAGTAATCAACGAAAAAAGAGAGGCCATCGGTTTTATTGGATTAACAGATTTTCCGGCGCCGGAAAATTCGTTTACACGCGCATTAACGGTGGCGGGTCTTACCAGCATATTTACCATCGCTAACAAGAAAGATCAGTTTATGTGGGGCGTAACTGCCAACATTATGTATAGGCGCAGTGCGTTGAGTGACTTACGCTTTTCGCCGGAGTTATCGGCGATTGGCGGGGGAGAAGATGTGGACCTGGGCGCCAGGCTAAGTATGCAGCATCACAGCCAGTTTACCTGTGTGAAGGAAGCGCGGGTAACGCATCCCTGGTGGAATCATGCCCGGCCGCATTACGATCGCTTTATGCGCTACGGGGCCGGTATGGCTTTGTTGCTGTCCCGCTTTAAGCAGTTCAGCTGGTACGCATTTCCCAATCCCATAGAAGGGATGCTGCTGGCTTTGTTGAGTGCTCCGTTATTTTTTATTTATCTCAGCTGGCAGAAATGGCTGATATTATTAGTGGCTATCCCGTTGATCGATATGGTGATCAACTATATCCGTGCGGCTGGTATGGGTTACAAGGACCTGAGCGTAGGATATTATATGACGTTGATCCGGTGCAGTAATGAATGGGGGCAGCTAAAGACATTATTGCAAAGAGGGCAACTGCAATATTTCATGAAGCGCATTAATATTGATTTCACGCGTCCCCGGCATTTTCGTACCAATCGGTGGCGGATCATTAAACTGGTGATCTATATTATCCTGCTGGCTGTATTGATTTATTAAAAAAGGCCACTGCTCCATTTATCCGGGGCTGCTCGCTTACCTACAGGTTATCAACCTGCCTTCGGGCAGGGGCATTGTTGTAAATTAGCACAACGAATCAACAAATAGTTTGTAGTATGAGTAAGCAAGGAATAAAACGTCCGTTGTCGGTATTAGACCTGGCGCCGGTATTGGAAGGACAAACGCCCAGCGATGCTTTTCAGAATAGTATGCGCCTGGCTAAGCACGTTGAAAAATTAGGATATAAACGATTCTGGATGGCAGAACACCATAACATGGTGAGTGTAGCCAGTTCTGCTACGGTTGTTTTACTGGGTTATATTGCCGGTGGAACCAGCACCATCCGGGTAGGTTCCGGCGGTATTATGCTGCCCAATCATGCGCCGTTGGTTGTAGCAGAGCAATTTGGTACGCTGGCTTCCCTTTATCCCGGACGCATAGACCTCGGATTGGGCAGGGCGCCGGGCACCGACCAGGTGACGGCCCGCGCATTGCGCCGCGACAGGCTTGGCGCGGGACACGATTTCCCTGAGCAGGTGGAGGAATTACAACAATACCTTTCTTTCGATAATCATACCAGCGCCGTCAGGGCTATTCCCGGCGAGGGTCTGGACATCCCAATTTGGATATTGGGCTCCAGTACCGACAGCGCTCACCTGGCAGCCGCTATGGGCTTGCCTTATGCATTTGCCAGCCATTTTGCACCGGCACAGCTGCATGCCGCCCTTAAAATTTACCGGGAACGGTTCCGTCCTTCAGAATACCTGCAGGAGCCCTACACCATGGCTTGTGTGAATGTGATCGCCGCAGATACCGATGCGGCAGCCAACCGCCTGGCGACTTCCTTCTACCAGCTTTTCCTCGGTATCATACGTGGAAAGCTGCGCCGCATGGGTCCTCCGATCGATAGTATGGAAGGAATATGGACGGAATATGAGGCCGCACACGCGCAGCAAATGCTTTCCTGTTCCTTTATCGGCAGCGGAGCCACTGTACAACAGGGCTTACAGCAATTCCTGGCAGATACCCAGGTAGATGAAGTGATATCGACCGCCCATATTTACGATCAGCAAGCCCGTTTGCATTCCTACGAAATACTGAAAGAGGTATTTGATCAGCTGTAGCCGGCGCAGCAACGGGGTGACTGCAACAATCAGGCGTAGCAGTTGTTAGATAGATAGAAAGCGCTCATCTGTAAAACCTGAACTATGCAATTGACCATTGACAGATTTTCTGTTACCGTGTTACTGTTCTTGTCGCTAGGTATATGCAGTATTAACAGCTATGCACAAAGAGTAGATCCGCAGCAGCCGCGTCCGGCCACACCGTCGCCGCGTCCGGCTCCACCTCCGGCGCGGCCTGTGTCGCCACCTCCACAAGCGAGGCCTCAACGCCCCGCTGCTACACCAGCACAGCCAGCCGTCAGGCCGCCACAGCCGGTACCGCAGAACCGCCCGGCGCGGCCTGCACCGCTTCCACAGCCCGCTCGTCCTTCGCAACCAGTTACCCGGCCGGCGAATCCACCGGTGCATAATAACCCGGCACGGCCACCACAGCCAGTTACCCGGCCAGCGAATCCACCAGCGCAAAACCGGCCGGTACGACCTTCGCAGCCAGCAAATCCTGCAACACCCGGCGGTAATCCACCTGCCGGGAACAGGCCAGCAAGACCATCACAACCCGGCAAACCTACTGTACCGGTTACACGCCCCGGAGAAGGGACATCTGGCAGGCCCGGAAATGGAGCAGGGGTGAAGCCTCCGCCAGCCAGACCTGCGATTCATCAATCAGGCGGTAGCGGTCGCGTGACCGTCAACAATACCCAGATTAACCGGTATTACTATAAAAATGTGCAGGTTAACCAGCAATATATCACGGTGAACCGTTACCGCGACAGGAGCGGGCGGGTAACGATCATCAACCAGCCACCCAGAAGAATTTATCCAGGCCGCTATACCTATTACTATCATCCTTACCGCCCATATTACTGGGGGCCCAGCTGGTACCCTATAGGCTTTTGGGCAGCAGCACTGGCAACTACCGCGGCTATTATCAGTTTCCAGGAACGCCAGTACTACTACGACCAGGGCGTATATTATGCACCGGCAGTATCGGGCGGCGGCTATGCCGTAGTGCCGGCCCCGGTAGGCGCTGTCGTTTATTCGTTGCCGTCGGGATACACGACTGTATCGGTAGGCGGGTATAACTACTATTACTACGGTGGCGTATTTTATATCGATAATGGCAACGGCTCTTTCGAGGTGGTAGCGCCGCCATCGGGTGCTATAGTATACGAACTGCCTGCCGGCGCCCAGGAAGTGATCATCAGCGGCCGGCAATATGTGGTGTATAACGGCACCTACTATATGCCGTTTTCCAACAATGGTCAATATGGCTATGAGGTAGTAGGCGTCAATTAACGTATTAGCGTTACTGTTCCTTTCCTGCTGAATCGCCGGCCTGTATAGTCTACGCCCTGTACCATCCATACATAGGTACCTGCCGGAGCCGTATGCCCCTGGCAGGTACCATCCCAGTCGCCGGTCAGGCTACTGCTGCGAAAAACTTCCTGGCCCCAGCGGTCCCATACCACAAAGAAGTCGAGTTGCGGCACGCCGGCAGCAATCACCCGGAAAACATCGTTGCGCCCATCGTTGTTAGGCGTGAAAGCGTTAGGCACATAAAACTCCGGACCTTTATACACCTTTACATTGATCTGGTCTTCATCGCGACAACCTTCCGGGGAAACGAGGGTAAGGCGATAGGTCTGGTCTGTATGCAGTAAGGCCACCGGGTTGGGGATGTAGGGATTATTCAGCCCTGTGGCGGGCGACCAGGTATATTGCAGGCGGTCATCGCCCCATTGTGCCTGGAGTTGAAGGGGTTGCCCGCTGGCCACGATAGTATCTCTGCCGGCGCGGGCATATACTGCGGTAACGGTAACGGGCATATTAATTTCCGGGGAGGGACAACCATCGTTGCTCACAGCGTATAGGCGTACCAGGTAGTGACCTGTGTCAGGGTACTGGTAAGTGGGCTGTATGCCTGTGAGGGTAGCCTGGTTGCCCGTATCCCAATGCCAGGAGTTAATAGGTGTGGCGGGAGTGAGATTAACCCCTTCGAAATGCGTGCTGCTGCCCAGGCATACATTTTCCCCGTTGCCGTTGATCGTGGGTGTTTGGCTTACGAGCACGGATTTTTCGACAGCGTTTGCGCATCCCTGTTCCGAAGTAACGGTAAGCCTGATGTTACGGGCGCCGGTCGTGGCATAGGGCGCCAAAGGGTTTTGGCTGTTGCTGGTAGTTCCATCTCCCCAATCCCATTCCCATTTTTTCAGGGTGCCTATGGCGATGGAAGTTTGATCGCTCATGGTCATGCGACCACCGAGGCACAGCACATCCGGAGCAAAGTTGGCTACCGGGTATGCCCCTACGATAAAAGGCGCTTTCAGGGTATCGGAGATACAGCCGCTGTTGTCGGCAATTACCAATTTTACCTGGTAATGCCCCGCCGAGGGGTACAGGTGTGCCGGTGGTTGAGGGGCCGCAGAAAAGGTTCCGTCCCCCAAGTCCCACCACCAATGGGTGATAGCGCCGAAGGAGCTGGAGTAGTCTTTGAACTGGATAGGCGTGCCGTCGCAGAATATCTGCCCCGCATCGAAATTAAATGCAGGCCGCAGGGCAGCGCAAAACTGCTGCAGGTTGGAGTAGCCCCCGGTAGAACCGGCGAAGCCCCAGTATACTTCCGCGTCACCGCCAAAGATATCATTCACCAGGTCTTTGTTGAGCGTAAGCCGTAATACGTTATCCATGCTCACGTCCATCTGTTGCCGTACCGCATCCCATTGAATGCGGAACAGGTGCCACTGGCAATCTTCAATATTGTTGCTGCTTTCCAGCGCGGTAACCGGTCCTGCGAGATTATTACTACTGTGATGATCGGTAACGCCATCCATCTGTATGGCCAGGTGATCGAAGGGCGGATCATTCTCATCGTTATTCTGGTAAGTGTCGATGATCACGCCCAGAGAGGGAGAGATGCCTTTGAAACCAATACCCTGGCCGGTAGCGCCCAGGTTGGTGCCTTTGGTTTGCAGGATAAACCCGATGCCATCGGCGCCGTTATCATCTTTGCAGCCCAGGTTTACATCAAATACATAGTTGAAAGACTGACGGAGATTGATTTTATTTTTATTCCATACCGTGCCGCTGGTTGTTTGCTGATCGGGTGTTAGTATGTAGCAGTTGCACGTACGCTGGGTGGCAGCGCCGTTCAGGATATAAGGCAGCTGTATTTGTCCCGACAGCTGAAAGCTGCCTGCCAGTAAAAGTAGTAAGGCAAGGGTGAGCGTTTGTTTCATATGGTGGACGGGCAATTGCGATAAACAAGTTAATTACTTCCCTGTTAAGATCAAAGTAATGGCTTGGGATACATTAGTTTTTCCGTTAGATTTGCCGGGACCCAAAGTGACGTTGATATGCAAATAACGATTAGTGTAAAACAACCCGGGAGAAAGCATGCGTTGATAGACAGGCAAATGCTGGAAATAGCAGATTTACCGGATCATCCATCTCTCCGTGAGCTGTTGCTTGCCGTAGTAGCCCAACAGGTAGCTGATTACAATAGTAAACCCCTGGAGAAAAATCTTTTACCATTTCTTTCAAGCGGAGAGGTAGCCGATCTGGTGACTACTGGTAAAGCCGGTTTTGGCAGTATCTATAACGAGCATAAGGCCGACAGGGAAAAAGCACAGGAAACAGCGCTGCAGGCGTTTGCCGACGGGCTTTTTGCCGTATTTATCGATGACGAAGAAATAAAAAAAATAACGGATCATTTTTCGCTAAATAGCCATACAGTTATTACCTTTGTCCGGTTAACCTTTCTCGCTGGCAGCATCTGGTAGAGAAGCATTATTTTAACCCATCACTCATAGCAAAGACCTTTTATTATGGATGCTAAACAATTCCTGGAAAGCCGGGAACTCCCTGATTATTTGAAGAAGATGACAGCGGAACTGGATGCCGTGTATGCTCATGGCGCCGCTCATCCTTTGTTAACCAAAGAAATGGCAGAATTAGGGCTGCTGTTTATTCATGAATCTCCCCAGGAGCAACAGCCCAACAATTTTGCGTACCGCAAGCCAGTTACGTATAAGAGTCAACGTTATAACCGCATTGCAGAGTTATTGGGGGCGGGCGACTAGAACACGCCACAGGCATGGAATTTATTGGTATATATATTTGGAGAAGAGAAGGCAGTGTATGTAAAATATGCATGGGAGAAAATACCTTTCCAGATGTACCAGACATCCAGTGGCAGAAGATCATTTACGGCGCCACATGACCGGGAAATGTACCTGGTGAACCAGTTCAACTTCCTGGTAACAACCTTGCCACAGGCTTACCAGATGGTATATACACCCAAAGCCGTTACTACCTGTTACGATCTAAGCATTATTGAACAGGTGCGGTACGACCAGCTATTGCAGAATCCTGGACTGTTCAGGCTATGGGCCGCGGCGATTGATAAAGATCAGGAAGGGTTACTGCCTCTCATGGAAGATATTATTTTCAATAAAGATCGTATAGGCAAAGTAACACGGCCTGTTATCAAAGCCTTGTTGCTTAGTGAAAAGAAAGAAGCCTGGGCGTTGGTGGAGAAGCTGTTGATCGCAGCACAGCGCCAGGAAGGGCTAAGGCAAACTATTCTCGAAGCGTTGGACGAAACCAGTTTGCCTGCCTTGCGATACATGATAAAAGTGTTGCTGGACAATAAAATGGCCCGTTTTTCTTCCGTAGTAAGAGCGATAGATGTGTGGGCCGGTTTGGGCTGGGAGTCTGAAAAAGAAACTACCGTAAAGCAGTTTCTCGAAAAAGCACACCAGTACCTGGAAACGCCTGCGCAGATACCTACGGCTGTAGCAAGCAAAAATAACATGGAGGTATATACGGCGTTATGGGCACAGGGCGTATATGATATTGCCGGTGTAACACCTTTGCTGAAGCGGCTTTTCGAAGAAGGGGATATAGAGAAGCGTTGCCTCGCGCTGAAGTTTGCCGGGGAAACGAAGTACTATAACATAGATATGCCACTGTTTTACCAGGCGCTGGAAGATAAGGAAGAAGCGGTATTGGGGATAGCTTTAACAGCAATCAATAGTATGTTGTTTAGCAGCGCAAAACGTTACAATGAACATTTTCCCGGGTTGTTTGACCGGCTGCATGCGGTTGTACAACGCAGTGGCAGCAAAAAAGAACAGGTATTTACCGGCAAGGTATTTTCCTGGATGAATATTAAATTCAATCCGAATGATGCACTGGAATCTATGATCCGGCTGGTGCTGGATAAACAGGACCGGCTGGATATTGTGCTACAGTACTTCGATGACATGGACGTGTCGTTGCGGGAACAACTAACGCGGCTGGTATTCCCCGAACATGCTTCCTATTACTGGAAAGATACAACGGAGATCCCCGCATTGACGCCGTTTCAACGCGACCTGGCCATACGCCTGGTAAGGGACCGGGGCGAATACGTGGTAAATGTGGCCTTCAGGGCATTGACCAGCGAGCAGTTCAGCGTAACAGAGATGCCTGTATTTGTAGAATTGTTGAAGCGAAAAGGCGCCACTGCCCGGGGCAAGGCCATTGAGTTGATATTGCGGCAAAGCGATGAAGCGGTGATAGCTACAGCGACGGCGTTGTTGCAGGGTGATGCCGAGCAGCGTTTGGGAGGGCTGGATATTGCCGTGCAGCTAAAAAAGGCAGGCCGGCTGAAGGCAGCCATCGATCAATGGAAAGCTGCATTTAGAGAACGGAAGAATATTGCGCCTAAGGAAGAGGTGCTCCTGGCACAGCTATCCGCCGACGAAGACACGCTGTCATACGATGTTCAAAATGGTTACGGATTATACGACCCGGCAGCTATTACGCCAGTGGTGGCGCCGGTAGTAGCGGAAGAGGACTATTACGCACAATGCCTGCGTAAAAATGAATATGGCTTCTCGAAGCCGGTAGATGCCATCTGTGCCGCCCTGGATGATCTGTATGGACGATTTAAAGCGCATGGGGATTATGAGTATGAGGTAGAGCAGTATGATAACAGCCGGGAGAGAGTATTGCTGATAAACGGGGTGAATAAAAACAAGCCTTACACTTATAAATTTGAAACACCGGAAGCGGAGTACGCTGCGTACCCTTTGCCGGAAGTATGGAAGCAGTGGTACCAGGATCATCAGCTGGAGCCGGTAGATCTGTTTCTCTTAAATGATGTGATGTTGGACAACGGCGAGCATATGCAGGATTGGCTGGCACTGGCCAGGCCGTATTATCCTACCATGGAGCGGATGTTTTCGGAAGAATTGCGCGGGAAGCATCGCTACCGGTGGAGCAACCCGGTATCCCGTATCATCGCCGCGCTGACGCTGATCCATCCATTTGAGCAGAGGAATGCTTTCGTGCTGGGGGCGTGTAGCCGGTTGTTTGCCTCGTTTACCCCGGAGGTGTTGCAATATTATTCTGACGGGAAAATATACCCCTATACCCGTGGTGGATGGCAAACCGTGGGGGTATTGAATAAATTGTTGCAGGGTGTCAGTTTTAAACGTTGTACCCCCGAGGAAATTCATACCTGCTGGGCATTATATCATTGGCGGCAATTTAGCGGTTTGCCGGAAAGTATACCCGGTAGCCTGCCTCCGCTTACTATCTTCTGTTACGCTTACCAGCAGGGCCTCATCACCGAGAGCGAGTTATACCGCGGGATGATCAGCCAGGAGAATATCCGCCACTTATCCGCTGTTAGGCCAAACCGGGATGTGTTTGATTATATGACCACATTCGCCTTCCTGCCACCTTTATTTGAGCGGCTGCGGGAGCATTTCCTGGACATAGAGCTGAAGCGGGGCGATTCTGCTACGCCGGTGACACCGTTTGTGCAGGAATTGAAAGTGGTATATGGTATTCAGCGTTTGGCAGAGATATTAACCGGTCTCGGTAAAACTGCCTTGTCAAGAGGTTATATTTATTCTTATAATAATTCCCTGAACAAGCAGCAGCAGTTCAGCTCATTGTTAAAGAAATGCTTTCCGCTGCCAACAGATACGCAGGAAGATTTTAATGTGGCTGTAAAACAGATCAAAGCGAGTGAAAAACAGTTGATTGAAGCGGCGGTGTATGCGCCGCAGTGGCAGCGATTTGTGAGCCAATACCTCAACTGGAAAGGATTAGATGCCGCCATCTGGTGGATGCATGCGCATACAAAGTCGTCGGGCGCGGCGGAACAGAATGCAGAAGCCGAGAGTGAAATTGCCCGTTATTCGGCAGTAGACCTGGCTGATTTCAAAGCGGGCGCAGTAGATAAAGAATGGTTCCTGAAAGCCTATAAGGAAATAGGGAAGGAGCGCTGGCAGGTAGTATATGACGCGGCCAAATATATCAGTGAAGGGAATGAACACCGGCGTGCACGTTTATACGCTGACGTTATCACCGGCGATATCAAGATTAAGGAAGTAACCCAGAAGATAAAGGAAAAGCGTGACCAGGATTACCTGCGCATGTATGGCCTGGTTCCGTTGAGTAAGGCTAATGCGGCGAAAGATGTATTGAGCCGTTACGAATACTTGCAACAGTTTAGAAAGGAGAGCAGGCAGTTTGGCGCGCAGAAGCAAAGCAGCGAAGCGCTGGCTATCCGCATTGCTATGGAAAACCTGGCCCGCAACGCCGGGTATGCAGATCCGCTGCGATTGACTTGGGCCATGGAAACCAGGCAGGTGCAGCAGATCTTATCCCGCGAAACACAAGTGCAATATGATGACGTAGCCATCGGGCTGGTGATAGATGATGCAGGTGTAGCCGATGTGGTAGCCTTTAAAGGGGATAAGCCCCTGAAGGCTATTCCACCTAAATATAAAAAAGATAAGAAGGTAGAAGAGTTGTTAGAATATCGTAAGATATTGAAAGAGCAGTTCAGCCGTTCGCGGAAATCCCTGGAAGACGCCATGGTGCGTGGCGATGCTTTCTTAGCTCCCGAGCTGGCTAATCTCTTTGGGCACCCGGTAATCAGCAGGCACCTGGAAAAGCTGGTATTCGTTTCGGGCGAAAGTCATGGGTTCTATCATAATGGAATCTTACGTTCGCCGGAAGGGCAGGAATTTTCCCTGGCTGATGGCGACGAGGTACGCATTGCGCATTGTGTTGACTTGTACAAGCTGGGAGTATGGAGTAATTATCAGCGGTATGCTTTTGAGAAGGAGCTGCAGCAGCCCTTCCGGCAGATCTTCCGGGAACTGTATGTACCGGTGGCTGATGAGCTGGCGGAGAAGTCGGTATCCCGTCGTTATGCCGGGCACCAGGTACAGCCGAGTCAGACCGTAGCCTTGCTGAAATCGCGGCATTGGAAAGTAGATTATGAAGAGGGCCTGCAGAAAGTATTCCATAAAGAAGGATTTGTAGCGAAGATATACGCCATGGCAGATTGGTTTTCGCCTGCGGAAGTGGAGAGCCCAACGTTGGAAACCATCGTCTTTCATGACCTGAAAACCGGTAAGGCAATAGCTTTTGAGCACATCTCCCCATTAATATTCAGTGAAGTAATGCGGGATATCGACCTGGTAGTCAGTGTGGCGCATGTGGGCGGGGTAGATCCGGAGGCCAGTCATTCTTCCGTTGAAATGAGGCGGGTATTGCTGACGGAAACGCTGCGTTTATTCAAAGTAGATAACGTAACGATTGCCGGCAATCACGCGCGTATCAAGGGGCATCATGGCGAGTACAGCGTGCATTTGGGCAGTGCGGTAGCGCACCAGTTACCAGGTAGGTACCTGTCGGTATTGCCGGTACATTCCCAGCACCGTGGCCGGATATTCCTGCCATTTATAGACGACGATCCTAAATCGGCCGAGCTCATATCCAAAGTACTGTTGCTGGCAAGGGACGCCGACATCCAGGATCCTACCATCCTGCAACAGCTGAGTATGAACTAAGGCATTTTGCGTGGTTTTAAGTAATTTGCAGGAGATTTTAAGGGTATTATGGATATCAGCGTAAATAAATATATCAGCGAAACCGGCTTTTGCAGCCGGAGAGAGGCTGATAAATATATAGAACAGGGTAGGGTGACGATCAATGATAACATTGCGTCAAAAGGCAACCGCGTGAAAGATGGGGATGTGGTAGAAGTAGACGGGGAGCCGTTGAAGAAGAAGAAATCTACCGTGTATATTGCGCTCAACAAGCCTAAGGGCATCACCTGTACCACAGATCTGAAGGATAAGACCAATATCATCGACTATGTCAACTACCCGTCGCGGATTTTCCCGATAGGGCGGCTGGACAAGCGTTCCGAAGGGCTGATTTTCCTGACAAACGACGGAGATATTGTCAACAAAATACTGAGAGCGGGCAACCAGCATGAAAAGGAGTATATCGTAACGGTAGATAAACCTATCGACCTGGAGTTTGTGAAAGCCATGCGTAGCGGGGTGAAGATACTGGGGGTAGTAACGCAGAAGTGCTTTGTACAGCAGGAGGGGGCCAACCGTTTCCGTATCATTTTAACGCAGGGGCTCAATCGCCAGATACGCCGGATGTGTGAAGTGCTGGGATATGAAGTGGTAACGCTGAAACGTATCCGTATCATGAACTTCACGGTTAAAGACCTTGCGCCAGGCAAATGGCGTTATTTCACCAAAGAGGAGATCAATACGATCAATGCGATGGTGGCTAACAGCAGTAAAACCGACAAAGGAGACCAACGCCATGAAGGAATGGACGAATAGTAGCTGCCTGCCCGTGATAGTGACCCGCAAGGGGCAGTCTTTCCCGGTATCGGTGGCCATATCCGCGGTAGCGCCGCAGGAGCTGGAGGCAGGGCAGGATTATTTTCTCCATGCCGATGAACATACTACATTAGCCGGTGTTGCCCGGCGTCAATATTTATTGGGCCGCCATGCTGCAAAGCTGGCGGCTTCTCATTTTACAGGCGTGGCTGCGCCATTGATACGTATCCGTCCCGGTGTATTCGGACAGCCAGTGCTGGACTGTCCCGGCCACAACAATGTACAGGTAAGCATTTCACATAGTGGTCCGCAGGCCATTGCCGTGGTATATCCTGAGTGGCACCCGATGGCCGTAGACATAGAAGAGATCCGGCCAGACCATGAACTGCCTGCGCTGGCAGCGCGGGAAGCGGGCTTGATCGCATCTCTGCCGTTTACATACTATGAAAGTGGGTTGTTGCTTTGGAGCGCCCGGGAAGCGCTTTCCAAGGTGTTAAAAACGGGGCTCACCACCGACCTGGCGCTATTTGAAGTCAGCACGCTGCAGATGCAGGAGGGATTTCTTTTTTCCACCTTTGTTCATTTCATGCAGTATAAAGCTGTCAGCCAGATTGCGGGCAACATGGTATATACGCTGGTATTACCCCAACGTAGTGATCCGGATCTTACTGCATTACGAACATTAATTAATTCAGTTTCCAGATATAGCTGAAAAGAAGAGTCAGCGCGGTTGTAGGTAAAAATAAATTTACCGGTAACATCCTGTCCGCGCCTTCGGCCCGGTGGAAGTAAGTATATGCGTATCTTTTTTCGAAGCTGCGAGCATATAGGGTCAATGCTAGAGTGGCGAGGTAAAGGTATTTTTTCATATAGTCACAGAAGTTATTTTTATTTTTTCTTGAAAAAAAATTTGGTGGTGATGGGATAATTCTTATTTTTGCATCCCCTTAATAATCAAGGTGGTAGCGGATTCCCTAGCTCAGTTGGTAGAGCAATACACTTTTAATGTATGGGTCTTGGGTTCGAGTCCCAAGGGGATCACCATCAGGAGTAAAAGTAAATACTCTGACGTAATTAAAACCTTGTAGAAGCTGATTCTACAAGGTTTTTTTGCTTTTAGTGGTAAAGTTGTGAAAAGATAAGTAAGGGTAGAAAAGTGAGCGTTGCGGTTAGCATTATAATTATTAAATTGTGCTAACCGACATGTATCCCAAATGCTGCACCGTGTTGCGTTTGACCAATGTTAAGTGATGTCAGGATAAGTGAAGTTGAAACAATTTTGGTTAACTTAAAACAAATGGTGTATGACCAGTTTTTCTGTTCTTTTCTGGCTTAATAAAAGCCGTTCTAAAAACAATAAGCCCGCTATTTATCTACGTCTCAGCGTAGACGGCAAACGTGCAGAACTTTCCACGTATCAGTATGTAACCCCGGCGTTATGGAATGCCTCCGCCCAATGTGTTAAAGGAAACTCCGAAGAAGCACAGGCGATTAACCGACAGTTACTCACCCTGAAAGCCAATCTACACAAACATTACAGCCTTTTAGTTACATCGGGCGAACCGGTAACCGCTGCTGCTGTTAAAAATTCTTTCACTGGAATCACAGAACATTCCCGGACTTTATGCGAAGTGATAGACTTCCATAACCGCCGGTTTGCGGAGAAGGTAAAAGCCGGAATGACGTCCGGGCGCACACTGAAGCGCTTTGAGATCACTAAAGAGAAGGTGATCGCCTTCCTGAAAGCCCAGTACCATGTATCAGATAGACCATTATCTGAAATTCGTTTTTCTTTTGCCCCGGATTTTGAGCATTTCCTTACCACGGTGCAGGGAATAGGCGCTAACACTGCTATGAAGTACGTGAAGATTTTAAAGCAGATGCTTAAATTGGCCGTGGATCAGGGTTGGTTGGTAGTTAGTCCGTTGGCAGGTTTTAAATGTACCTATGAAGATCCGCAGCGGGAGCGGCTTACTATGGATGAAATTATGGCCTTGTATAACAAGCAGCTTATCCCACGATTAGCAGAGGTACGCGATATTTATCTATTCTGTTGCTTCACCGGCTACGCCTACACAGATGTACTGCATCTTACACCAGATAACCTAGTGATTGGCATTGATGGTGAAAAATGGATAGTGAAGAATAGAGAGAAAACACAAACAGCGGAACGGGTGCCGCTATTGCCTATTCCGTTGGAGATAGTAAACCGGTACAAAGACTCTCCGTATTGCCTGTTATACCACCGCTTATTGCCCGTTAATAGTAACCAGCGGTATAATGCCTATCTACAGGAAATCGCCACGTTATGCGATATTAAAAAGCATTTAACGACGCATACGGCGAGGCATACTTTTGCTACTACAGTGACGCTTGAAAATGATGTGCCGATTGAAACGGTGAGCCAGATGTTAGGGCATAAATGTATCCGTACAACGCAGATTTATGCGAAGATCACGCAGCAGAAGGTTAGCAATAACATGCGGGCGTTACGTGAACGCCTGGCAGTTGATAAACCGAAGTTGCAGGTGACCGTTTAACCAGGTATCGCTGCCGCGGGTAGCGTTCGATATATTATTTTTAGCGTAAAATATTTGCTTATATCTCAGCTGGATGATTCTGTGAATGTCAATCATCCAGCTTTTTCTTTTTAAAATTTCTATATCACTTGCTTATAGATGCTTTATTCTTTTATATTTGCTCAATATGTTCTGCTAATCGAAAGTAGCCATTTTATTCAACCTCAAATTAAATAGACATACTTATGAAGAAGTTCATTTTGTTTTTTTTCTTTTTACCGTTTGCTGCTTTTGGGCAAAGCAATTCTCCCGATTCTTATCTCGGCGAACTGCCAATAAGAAATGGCAGGATTAATTACACGGGAATTGACAGTATTTCAGGGGTTAGTAAAGATGAACTCTATCTAAGAGCTAAAGCCTTCCTTTCAACAGCTTTCCCTAATTTTAAAGATGTTGTTAAGCTCGATGATAAAGATTTAGGAAAGATAACGGTTCGGGGAATTTTTCGAACCGATGCTAAAGGAGGCAATCTTATCAAGACTTACCAAGAGTTTTACGCGAATACCAATATACAAGTTAAAGATGGGAAGTTTAGGTACGAGATTACTGATTTCGTTAAGCCAAGTTCAGATCTTCGCGTTCCTGACTTTAATTATGAACAGATGTTGTTCAACAAAAAAAGGGCAGAAAAGTTATCTCCTGACATTAATGCCTTAATCAATCGGTATATAGTTGCGTTGATACATGCAATGAAAAGCCAAGATAATTTTTAATTGTATTGTGAGTCTTATGCGTATTTGAATAAATTTAAATATGTGACAGTGAATACTTTAGTGGCTATCGCTGCCGCGGGCTTGCGCCTTATAAACAAATGTTTTTTCAACGGTAGATCACTACCAGGCTTCATGGAAAAACATTTGTTTGTAAGGCGCTTTTATTTTCGCGGTTGTTTTTTCTTTTCACCGGCAAAGACATTTGTATTTGGTGCGATTACCGTCACGCCAGATCGTATAGGTGACATTGCCACCTATACAAGGAGATCGGGTAGGGGCTGCTCTACGCAGGCCCCTTACCCACGAAGATTGAACAGGCCGCCTTCGGCATCCTGTTCGCGGAATCGGAACGGGCTTCGCTCCGTTAGCAAGCGGTGTTTTTGCTACGCAAAAACCGCTTGCCTTTTGTTCCCGATGGTCACAAAAGGGAGAATGCAGCGGAGATTAGAGGGGAGATCAGGGTGCCAGTGAAAAGAAAAAAGCCGCATAGTGTTGGCCCTAAATTGGTTTTTATGAATGCAGCAGCATGATAGGTTTATGTGGGTATTACCAAAACATAGCTGGCTATACCGAGCTTCGTAGTTTTTGATAGCGGTTTTGTTATTGGAGAATATTTATATTTGAGATTAAATGACTGACTTACATGGATGATAACATTGATTTTTCTTTAACTCTACATAAACATGGCTGGACAACATTTTTGCTTAATGTCAATGGGGCAA